>CAVZFZ010000001.1:0-647808 GCA_963774655.1 Bryobacterales bacterium
TCCCCGGCATGGATTCGAACCACGATTCACGGCTCCAAAGGCCGCTGTCCTACCATTAGACGACCGGGGATTATTGGAACGACACCGCTAGTTTAGCATCTCGCCGACTCGTTCCACCGCCCCGCTCGCGGTTTTGGCACAGTAGAAGTACACACGATGTCAGCTACTCAAAAGGGCCATCGGAATCGATGGATCGCTGGGCTTCTCTTCACATCTAAAGGAACAACTCTCTGTGTGGATCGTTAAGGTTGCCCTCGAACGCCCCTATACGTTTATCGTATTGGCGCTGCTGATTCTGTTGATCAGCCCGTTGGTGATCGTGCGCACTCCCGTCGACATCTTCCCCAACGTCAACATTCCCGTCATTGCGGTTCTTTGGAATTACAGCGGTCTCGGCGCCGAGGACATGGAAACGCGCATCGGTTCCCAATACGAACGCTTTCTCACTACCGCGGTCGCCGATATTGAGCACATCGAGTCGCAGACTGTGGAAGGCCGCAGTATCACCAAAGTCTTTTTCCATCCCGGCGCCAAGGTGGACATCGCGATGTCGCAGATGACAGCCGCCGCGCAGGGGGCAGTCCGGCAGATGCCGCCCGGGACCACTCCTCCGTTCCTGCTGATCTACAGCGCTTCCAGCGTTCCCATCCTGCAGCTGGCAATGTCCGGCGAAGGGCTATCGGAGCAGCAACTCTTCGACTTCGCGGCCAACTCCGTTCGTACTCAATTGATCCGCGTTCCGGGCGCCGCCATCCCGTGGCCGTACGGCGGAAAGCAGCGGCAGGTGATGGTGGATCTTCAACCGTCGATGCTGCAAGCCAAGGGGCTCTCCCCCGCCGACGTCGTAAACGCCATCACCGCGCAGAATCTGATTCTTCCGGTTGGAACCTCCAAGATCGGCCAATTCGAGTACGATGTGGGGCTCAACGCCAGCCCAACCACGGTGCAAGAGCTCAATGATCTTCCCATCGAGGCGGTAGGAAACAACACCATCTATATTCACGACGTCGCTCACGTCCGCGACGGCTATTCTCCGCAAACCAACATCGTCCGCCGGGATGGACAGCGTAGCGCGCTGCTGACGGTGCTGAAAATCGGCAGCTCCTCCACGCTCGAGATTGTGCAGCAGATCCGCGATATGTTGCCGCAGATCAAGGCCACGCTTCCGCCCGAGCTCAATATCGATCCGATTTCCGATCAGTCCATCTATGTGCGCGCCGCGGTGAGCGGTGTGGTGAAGGAAGCCATCACGGCGGCCTGCCTTACGGCCATCATGATTCTTTTGTTCCTGGGAAGCTGGCGCAGCACCCTGATCATCGCCATCTCAATTCCGCTTTCTATTCTCGCCTCCATCTGTGTGTTGAGCGCGCTGGGAGAAACCATCAACATCATGACCTTGGGCGGTCTGGCGCTGGCGGTGGGAATCCTGGTGGACGACGCCACCGTAACCATCGAGAACATCGATCGCAATTTCGATCAGGGGAAAGACCTGCACACCGGCATTCTGGATGGCGCGGCGCAGATCGCTCTTCCCGCGCTGGTCTCCACGCTGTGCATCTGCATCGTATTTTTGCCAATGTTCTTCCTCACCGGCGTCGCGCGTTTCCTGTTTATCCCGCTGGCTGAGGCCGTTGTGTTTGCGATGCTCGCTTCCTATGTGCTCTCGCGCACGTTGGTTCCCACGCTTGCAATGTACCTGCTCAAAACACATTTGCATCATCCCGGCGAACCCGCTGCTTGGAACATCGCAGGCAAGTTTCAACGAGCCTTCGAACGGACCTTTGAGGCATCCCGTATGGCATATCGAGGCATCCTGACCGGCTGCATTCGCCGCCGCGGATTGTTTGTTCCGGTATTTCTGGGTCTCTGCGCTCTGGCATTCCTGCTATTGCCTTGGCTGGGGCGCGACTTCTTCCCCACTTCCGACGGCGGACGATTCAATCTGCACTTCCGTGCGAAAACCGGCACCCGGATCGAAGAGACTGCGCGGCTGGGGGATCTCATCGAAGGCGCGATCAAGCGCGTGATTCCCGCTTCGGAAAGATCCAGCATCATCGATAATATCGGCCTGCCGTACAGCTCCATCAACATGGCGTACAGCACGTCTGCCCCGATCGGAAGCATGGATGCCGACGTTCTGGTCACGCTGAACGAAGGCCACCGGCCTACGGACGACTACGTTCGTCAACTCCGGCGCGAGTTGCCGCGCCAGTTTCCCGGCGTCGCGTTCTATTTTCTGCCCGCCGATATTATTAGCCAGATTCTGAACTTCGGCTTGCCCGCCCCGATCGACATTCAGATCTCAGGGCCTAACGTCGTCGCCAACCATGTGTTCGCGACGAATCTATTAGGACAGCTTCGAGGCATACCCGGTGCGGTGGACTTGCGCGTGCATCAGTTGTTCGATCAGCCTCGCATCGAGGTAGACGTGAATCGTACAAAAGCCATTGAAAGTGGATTCACGCAGCTCAATGTTGCGAACAACCTGCTGATTTCTTTGAGCGGGAGTTTTCAAACCACGCCGTCCTTCTGGCTTGATCCGAAAACCGGGGTTACTTATAGCGTGGTGGCTCAGACCCCGCAATATGCGGCGGCATCGCTAAGCGATCTGGAAAACATTCCCATCGTGCAAGGCACACGCCACGAGATTCTCGGAGATGTGGGAAGCCCGCATCGGGCGGCAGGCTTGGCCTTGGTCTCCCACTACAACATCCAGCGCGCCGTCGATATATTTGGCTCGGTTCAGGATCGGGACCTGGGCGGCGTTGCGACAGACATCAATCGCATCGTGGATGCCAACCGCTCGAAGTTGCCCCGAGGCGCTCAGCTTTCCGTTCGCGGTCAGATCGAAACAATGCGAACCTCGTTTCAAGGACTTCTGTCGGGATTGCTGCTCTCCATCGTGCTGGTTTATTTGTTGATCGTAGTGAACTTCCAATCCTGGCTGGATCCTTTCATCATTCTCACGTCGTTGCCGGCGGCCATGGCGGGAATCATTATTTTTCTGTTCTTGACCAGGACCACGCTAAGCGTTCCCGCGATGATGGGCTCCATCATGAGCGTGGGAGTGGCAACGGCGAACAGTATTCTGATTGTCAGTTTCGCCAAGGAACATCTGGCCGCGCAGGGCGATCCGGTGCTGGCCGCGGTCGAAGCCGGTTTCACACGCTTCCGCCCCGTCTTGATGACCGCGCTCGCCATGATCATCGGCATGGTTCCCATGGCGCTGGGACTCGGGGAAGGCGGCGAACAAAATGCCCCTCTGGGCCGCGCGGTCATCGGCGGCTTAATTTTTGCCACGATCGCGACTCTGTTTTTTGTTCCCACTGTCTTTAGCTTGTTGCACCGGAGACGGCTTACGAACGATCCTGTTAGATGAGACTGCTTGCTTGAGTAAGATGCCTGAAATAACTACCGCCCCAAAGCATAGCGAGCCCGGCACTTCGCGCGGATTTCCGCGCGCTGTCAAAGTGACGCTGGTGCTGTTGATCACCGTCCTGGTGGTGGGAGCCGTGATCGTCTGGGGCATCGATGCCCGCATCAAAACCGCTGCGGCAGTGAAGCAGGAAACCGCTGGAGCTGGCGACGCCAACCGTGGCTGTAGCCCATCCAAAAATGGGAGCGTTGCAGAACGAAGTGGTGCTGCCTGGCAACATCCAGGCTTTTATCGACGCGCCGATCTTTGCTCGTGCCAGCGGCTATCTCAAGAAATGGTATGCCGATATTGGAACGCGCGTGAAAGCCGGCCAGGTCTTGGCTGACATAGACGCGCCTGAGCTGGATCAGCAGGTTCGTCAAGCCCAGTCCGCGGTGGAACAGGCCAAGGCTGCTGTGGATCAGACGTTGGCGAATTTAGTGCAAGGCAAGGCAAACGCGGAACTCGCGCGAGTCACCGCACAGCGCTGGAGTAATCTGGTGGCCAAAGGCGTGGTTTCGAAACAAGAGAACGATCAGTATCAGGCGCAGTATCAGGCGCAGCAAGCCAATGTGGATGCCTTGGGAAAAGCCATTGCCGCGGCGCGAGGAAATGTGGGAGCGGCGGAAGCGGATCTCTCGCGGCTCGAGGAACTGCAAGGCTACAAAACCGTGAAGGCGCCGTTTGATGGAGTCATCACGGCGCGCAATACAGACATCGGCGCGTTGGTGAACGCGGGGATGGGCGGTGCGGCGCAGGAACTTTTCCACATTGCCGCAACCGCGAAATTGCGAGTTTACGTCAATGTTCCCCAGACGTATTCCCAGGCCGCGGTTCCGGGAATTCCAGCCGAATTGACGCTCTCGGAATTTCCCGGCCGGCGCTTCCACGGAAAACTGGTGCGGACCGCGGATGCCATGGATTCCGCTACCCGAACACTGCTGACGGAAGTGGACGTGGAGAATCCCACCGGCGAGTTGAAGCCCGGCGCTTATGCGGAGGTTCACCTGACCATTCCTACGGGCGCGCCATCGGTGATTGTTCCCGTGGGTTCGATTTTGTTCCGCAGCGAAGGTGTAAGGCTTGGGGTGGTTCGGAATGGAAAAACGGTGGAGCTGGTCCCAGCGGTTTTAGGCAAAGATTACGGCACCGAAGTCGAAGTGCTCTCCGGGATTCGTCCGGACGATTGGATCATCATGAATCCCGCGGACTCACTCACTTCCGGGGCGGTGGTGCGGCCGGTACCGGCCGATGCGCCGGCGAAATAGCACCGCAAGTGGCGCCATCGCTTACGCAGGATGGCAATGCAACTCGAAGAATTGAATTAGTTCTGGCTTCAGGGTCCTTCCTTCGGCGACGGAAAGGACGATATTGACCAGTTGATCCTCCTCAAAACGTGGTTCCCAACTGTTCATCAACAAGAAGGTGATCGCCGCGTTTGCGCCTGTACGCTTGTTCCCGTCAATGAAGGGATGATTTTGGCAGATATGAAATAGATAAGTTGCAGCCATCGCGGGGATCGAAAGGTGCAGGAATTCTCCACCAAATGTCGCCTGGGGCATGGCTACGGCCGATTCCAGTCCGTTCACGTCCCGAAGGTTGTTAGATCCGCCGTAAAACTGAATTTGTTGATCGTGAATCTCCAGAATCTCATCGATCGAAGAAACAACGGGTCCATGCGCTTAGCGCGAGCAAATCATTCCGCGAGTTTCTTGAACGCCTTGCCATATCGCTTGTGCGCCCAGGCCTGAGCCGCTGCAAACTTCTTTCGTCGATCGGAAGCCTCCGCTCGTGAAACAATCAAACGCTTGCCGTCGGTGCTGAATCGAGAGGAGTGTCAGGATCGATCCGAAGGAGATCAAGAATCGGGCGATCAATTACCAGTGCGAGGCTGTTACCGTGCTTCGTGAGCTTCTTGATCATACGTAACTCCGTACTTCCAATGTATCACCAAAGCTTATTCTTGTTCTAACCTCCATACACTCGATCCAGCGCATTGGCTACCGGCCGATTCGCCCGCGAAATAATGTCTTACGGATTTTCGAGGAGCGGTAAAGCCGCTTCCGGCATGAGCGATCTTACCCCGCATCCACGAAATCCTTTCGGGTCTCTCGTCACGATATAGTCGCAGGCAGCCACTTGCGCAACAGCCGCGGTAACCGCGTCTTCGAAATTGGATAACGGGAGATCCATCGCAAGTCGAATGACCGGCCCGTCCACGGGCGCGAAACCGAAGACCCGGAGCATAGCCGCGATCCTTCGTTTCGCTCGGGCATTCCCAAGGTTTCTTCGGATCCAAGCCAAGACTCCCTCGACGGAACCCGTTTCAATCCCTGCATACGGCAACGCTCGCGTCGTCACATTCGTATCGACACGAGCACCTTCTTCATCGATACTTGGCAGTCAGATGCTTTTTGTATGTCCCCAAGTCGGCCTTTTTGAGGACGCCCCGGAGCGAACGCAGAATCGGAGGAGAGTCCTGTGGGCTCTTATCTGTCGCCTCGGCAACCGACGCCAGGTAGGCCTCCACCATTGCCGATAACGAGATACCGCGGCGTTTCGCGTAGCGCTTCGCGCGAGAGACAACGTGCTGGTCTACACTCAGAGTCAGCCTAGACATCTGGGTTCACCAATCCGAATATGGATTGCCTTCCATGCTGGTCTTGTCGGATGCGCTGAGCACATTGTAAATCCCCGGCTCGGTCTGATTTACGGTATTGGTGGCGTCTTCCATGACCACTTTCCAATCCGCTGCGCCGGTCATCGGATCCAACGGTACTTGCCGCAGATAGCCGTCGCTCACCAGATCCTCCAAACTCTGCGGCGCCTTCTGTTTATCGTAGGTGTACTCGTCGATCACGGTGCGCAAGGTGAACAGATTGTTCTTGAGCACGCTCTCCTTGGCCCGAATGATCGAGCGGGTATAGATCGGAATCGCCACCGACATCAACACCGCAATGATGGCCATCACCACCATCATCTCGATCAGCGTGAAGCCGGATTGGCGCTGTTTTGGTACCGGAGTGGTCATAAAAAGCTCACCACTCCGAATACGGAGTGCCGTCCTTGGCCTTATCCGAACTCTTAGTGTAGACGTCGAAAACATTTTGCCCGCCCCAGGCCAGCGCTTTCGGATCGTCGCGCGTGCTGCGCAATCCCCAGTCCTTGGAGTTAGTCATCGGATCCTTCGGGACGCGCCGCAGATATCTGATTTTCTTGTCCACCGCGCCGGTCGCTTTCACGCCTTCCACCAACTGTTCCAGCGATTCCGGATAATTGTCGGAATCGATCTTGGGCGGCCCGATCTTTCCGGCATCCATGTCGTCTTTGAACTTGTCGATCGCTTTGTGGATGTCGTCCAAAGCCCGTTGCAGGTCCCGCTCCTTGTCGCGCTGCACTTTATAGCGCGCCAAAGGTACCGCCATGGTGGAGAGCAGCATCAGGATGGTGAAGGCCACAATCAGCTCCACCAGCGTCATGCCGCGTTGTCGAGCGCGTCTCATTGGTTCCACCTACTGCACGTTTACCACAGCCGATGGCGCTGTAACAGCCACAGGCTCTTTCTTTGAGTTTCTCAGATTCACATCCGTCATCGTGATATTGGTAGACCCCTTACCCACCGCGACGAACGTGAACTGCAGGAGTGGTCCGGATCCATTGACGCCCGCCGCGCCTGCAGTACGGCTGATCTCGACCGTGGCTTCCCCGGAATCGTTGCGTATATCCAGCGTTGCTGGATTGACGTTGCCGTCCTTGGTGAACAACACCGCTGCAGTCGCCAGATTCAAACGCAGAATCTTCGGATCCCAGTGAAGCTTTACCGGAACCGCTGCCAAATCCGTAACGTTCGTGCCGTCCAATGTCACCACCACCGGGCCGCTCAACCGCGCTTCCGTAACGGCAGGGTTAAAGGAAAGCCCACTGCCGGAAGTCGGCGGTGCCTGAGTGGTCGTAGCCGGCGCAGTTGCGGCTACGGCTGCCGCTGCCGGCGTCTCCTCGCTTCTGGTTCCCATCCGCAGCTTCAGATTTTGGTCCTGCCCTACCGCGATGCCGCGCAGATTCAGCTCATCGATATCCGGCTTGCGCACAATATGCGGAATCACAGCCACCAGCAGCTCGCTGCGGGATTTGTCTTTCGAGTTGCTTCCGAAGAGGTATTTTCCGAGGATTGGAATGTTTACCAGGCCGGGGATACCGGTTGTAGTATTCGAATCCTGGGTTTGCATCAATCCTCCCAGCAGGCTCACTTCGCCATCCCGCACGCGAATGTGCGCGTCGGTTTTGCGCTGCGAAATCACCGGCTGCGTTAACCCGCCGATTGTCACGTTGCTGCTGACGTTCGAGATATCCGCAGTAATGTCCAGCGTCAGTTCGTCATTTCCGTGGACGTGCGGCGTGATGGTCAGGTTTACGCCGGTGTCCGCAAACTGGAACTGCGTGCTCACCAGCGGACTTACGCCCACTGTTCCAATTCCCGGCTGGAAACTGCCGCTGGCATACGGGATTCTGTCGCCGATCTTCAACTCGGCCTTCTGTCCATCGGAAACCCGGATTTCCGGCGACTGCATCACTTTGGTGGAAGTGTCCGACATCACCGCTTGCAGCATGGCTCCAGGCAAACTGGTGGAAAAATCGTTGAATCCGATCTTGCCAATCTGTCCCAGTGCTACGAAGCTGGAGCCGGTAGTGGTTCCTGTCGTTCCGGTTCCGGTCGCGTTGGTCAGACCCGTGTTGCTAGTGCCAGTTCCGTTCGTCGTACCGGTGTTGGTGGTCCCGGTCCCAGTTGAAGTTCCTGTTCCCTGCAGCACCGGATTGCGTGGAGAGAAAGAGATGGGCACAGCCAGGCCATTGGTCCCGCCGGATACTATTCCAGCCGCGATGGTACGCGACCGGTCGCTATTCACTTCCATGACGATCATGTCCACCACAACTTCGGCTTTGGGCTTATCCATGTCGCGCAGCAGCTTCTCCACCAAAGCGACTTTGTCCACCGTGTCTCGCACCATCACCGCATTCTGGGCGTTGTAGGTGAACATGCGGCGAACATCGGTCACGGAACGCACCGCGGTAATGATTTCCTGAAATTCCTGCACCGTGGTCGGATTCTTCAGATAGAACACCTTCACCACTTCGTCTTCATAATCGCGGCGCTTGGTGACATTGTCGTCCGTCACGAAAATCGCGTTCGATCCCACTGCCTTCCAATAGGTTTTGGTCAACAGGGCGATATAATCGAGCGCTTCCGACAGCGTCACGTTGTTGAGATCGAGATTCGCGTTCTTGCCCGCCTGATACGACGGATCGAACAACACATTGATCCCCGCTAGCTTCCCCACCGTCTCATACAGAACCTTGGGCGGTTGATTGTTCATCTTGAGCAGGGTGATTTGGTTGGTCACCGGTTTCAACTCGGGGACCGGGAGCATCGATTCGATCATCGCGATGCTTTCCTTGCGCGATTTTTCCAACGGGCTGAGCGGAACTTGTCCCGGCGGCAGGTTTCCTTTTCGCTTCTCGTCCAGCATCGCCGTGGTCTCTTTCAGTTCCTGCAGCGCGATGGACGAGCTTGCATCTACATTGAACCCTTTTTGAAATTCCACCAGGGCCTGTTCCAGTTCACCAGCCTTCTTCAGTTTCAAGCCCGCCTGGACGTGCACTTGACTGCCGGCGAAATGCGCCCGCCGCGAGGCCAACTGATAGGCTGCGTCTTGCGGGTCCTCACCCACCGCCTTGTCATAATAATCGATGGCCTTATCCCACTCTTTGCGACCCTCAGCCAGCTGCCCAAGTTTCAAGAGCTTGTCGCCTTTGCGAGTATGGGCATCCACGCTGTCCGGCATTACGAGCAGCGCCGAGGCGACCAGCGCCAAACCACGTAACCGATTGATGGCAATCATCTTATTCCTTGCCGGACCTTATGCTAAAATTAAGCTGCATTGGACGACACCACTGCTAGACTCGCGTAGCTGACACTGCACCACATAAACGCTTGACGCAGTGAGCTTTCCGCGCGTTGAGTACAAAAGCTCGAATCCATGGAGTCTAAGATCAAAGTCTTGAGCGACAACCGCCAGGCCGGGCATAACTACCATTTGCTGGAGCGATTTGAAGCGGGCCTGGCGCTCACCGGTACCGAGGTGAAAGCGGCCAAGGACGGCAAGATCCAACTCAAGGACAGTTTTGCGGAAGTCGCGGGGAACGAAGCCTGGCTGTTGAACGCTCATATCAGCCAGTACTCGCATGGAAATCGTGAAAACCACGAGCCAACCCGGCGGCGCAAACTGCTGCTGCATCGGGCGGAAATCGATAAGCTGTTAGGCAAGACCCGGGAAAAAGGGCTCACGCTGATTCCCACCAAGATGTACCTCAAGAACGGGCGCATCAAAGTGGAATTTGCGGTGGCCAAGGGCAAAAAACTGCACGACAAGCGCGAGTCCGAACGCAAGCGCGAGATGGAATCCGAAGCCCGCGCGGCGATTGGCCGGCATAGATCATAATCACGGAGAGACATGAAGATAAACCTGGAAGTAAGGCCGATTGCGGATGTGGAAGCCGACGCGCTGGTAATGGTGGGGTTTGAAGGCGGCCCGCCCGCTGGCGCCGCCGATCAAGTAAAGGAGCTGTACGACAGCGGCGAGTTCGGCGGAAAGAGCAGCGATATTTCCGTGCTGCATCGGCCTGCCGGGTTGAAGGCGAAACGCCTGGTGCTGGCGGGTGGCGGCAAGCGCGAAAAGTTCAACTCGGCTGAGTTGCGCAAGGTGTCCGGCGCTGTGTTGCGCTCGCTCAAGAACAAGAAACTTCGCAGCGTTACGCTCGCCTTGGATGAGGGGTTTCGCTCAGACGAATACGCGGCCGCTGCGGTGGAAGGGGCGATTCTAGGCGATTTCGAATCGGATCGCTACAAGACCGATCCGAAGAAAACCGAGAAGCAAGTGGACTCATTCGCCGTCGTTGGCGCTTCGCAGGCTGCGGTGGATCGCGGCCGGATTCTGGCCGAAGCGCAAAATTTTACGCGCAGTCTGGCCAACGATCCGCCGAATTTATTAACCCCCATGCGTCTGGCTGAACGCGCGCGAGAACTGGCGGCCGAGTTTGTTCTCGGCTGCGAAATTCTGGACCAGGATCGCATGCGCCAGCTTGGAATGGGCGCGCTGCTTGGTGTCGCGCAGGGAAGCGCCGAGCCTCCCGCGCTGATCGTGCTCCGGTATCAGCCGCCCACTGCGCCATCGTCCAAAGATCACCTCGGTCTGGTCGGCAAGGGCGTCACATTCGATACTGGCGGAATCTCCATCAAACCGGCCCAGGATATGGATCAGATGCGCTACGACATGGCAGGCGGCGCGGCCGTGCTGGGAGCCATGCGCGCCATCGCGCAGTTGAAACCGTCGATTCCGGTCACCGGCATTATCCCCACCGTCGAAAACATGCCCGGCAGCCGCGCGCAACGTCCGGGTGATATCGTCACTTCCCTATCCGGCAAGACCGTTGAAGTTTTGAATACCGACGCCGAGGGCCGCTTGATTTTGATCGACGCGCTCACCTACGCCGGGCGGCTGGGTTGCACGCACTTGGTGGACGCCGCGACATTGACAGGCGCTGTGGTGGTGGCGCTGGGGCATCACTATTCAGGGGCTTTCACCAACAACCAGGCGTTCCTCGACAAGCTGCTCGCCGCGGCCAAGACCGAGGGCGAGAAAATGTGGCAGTTCCCGCTGGATGAGGATTACAAGAAAGCTCTCGAAAGCGAGTTCGCCGATCTGCATAACATCGGCGGACGCCCTGGCGGAGCGATCACGGCAGCCATGTTCATCAAAGACTTCGTGAACGATATTCCGTGGGTCCATTTGGACATCGCCGGTACCGCGTGGCTGGAAGACAGCAAGCCGTACATGGTGAAGGGCGCGACGGGAATTTGCGTGCGGACGTTTGTGGAGTTAGCCAAGAACTGGTAAGACGGTTTCTGGTTTCTGGTTCTACTTGCGATCAATTTGTACCAACTCGCTTGCGGTTGCGGCTTTTTTTGGCGGAGTCAGTAAGGCTCGGGGGAGTTTGGAGAAGTAGACCAGGCGCTCCACCCACGGTAGAAACTTCCGCACCGTCTTGCCATGCAGCATCAGGCTTCCTGCTACCAGCAAGGGATGCGGAATAGTGGTGCAGCAGCGCGAGCAGATGTCGATCTCGTTGGCGCGCTTCGCGACATGCAATCGGCGCATCCGCTGCATTTCGTCCGAGTTCCAGATTTCCGTCAGTGGCTGCGCGCCGATATTTCCCACCGGTCGGCCATCCAGCATATAGCTCTGGCAGCACGGATACACGTCTCCAGAGTGTTTCACATACATAGGGCCGCGCCAGAGATAGTGGCAGGGATGTTTCCAATCCTGCGAGGTGTGCCCGGCCTCCGGCTGCAGAAGATTTGTTTCATCGGCTTTCACGCGCACTTGATCCACGCCAGGAATCGCGCTCCAGAAGCGGATGAAATCGTCCACTTCGCCGGAGTTCCGTTCCATCCGGACCATCTGGACCACCACCTGCACTTTCGCGCCGCGTTCGTGCTTCATCCTGGCAAAGCGGACGAAGTTGTCGCGCACCTTTTCGAAATTCGCGCCCTTGCGGTAATACTCGTAGGATTCTTTGGTCGCGCCGTCAAAGCTCAGTGTGATGTGTTCGAGAGGGGTGTCCAGCACCCGTGCGCAGGTCTTCTCGTCGAAGAATGTGCCGTTGGTGGAGAGCAATGTTGAGATGTGGTGCTTCTCGCAGTATTCGATGCGATCGAAAATCTTGCGGTCCATGAACGGCTCGCCCAGGCCGATCAACATCACGTGCTCGGCGCTCCGGCCCGATTCTTCCACCAGCCGATTGAAGATCTCGTCCCGCATGTCTTCCTTCGGCTGCTTGTGCGTTTCGCGCGGACACATGGGGCAATACAGGTTGCACTTCGCCGTGGTCTCGATGATATACTCCACCGGCAGCGCGTTCAACACCGATTTGTGCCGCAGGTACCCCCACAGCAACTTGGCACGGTTCCAGGCCCGCATGTTCAATAAACTTTATTGTAGCCACCTGCTCCAAACCGTCATGATGGGAGGGTGCAAGATCGCGTCCGATGCCTGAATCATGCGCCGTTTCTATCCGAGGCGAAGTATGTGCTTTATTGGGCGCAGATGAATCGGCGTGTTGGTTGGAACCATGCGCTGTCCTACGCCGCTGAGCTCGCGAATCGCGCCGGACTTCCGCTGTTGGCCTATGAAGGTTTGACCTCTACCTATCCATACGCCAGCGACAGGTTGCACACCTTTGTTCTGGAAGGCATTCCTGACACCCAAGCCCGGCTGCGAAAACTCGGGATCGGATATCTGTTTTACTTGCGCCGCAAGCGCAGCGATCCTGACGACGTTCTCTACCGGTTAGCTCAAGATGCCGCCGCGGTTGTCACCGACGATTATCCGGCGTTCGTCGCACGTCAACACAATGCGCGCGTGCCTTCGAAGCTTGCCATCCCTTATTACGCGGTGGATTCGAGTTGCATCGTGCCCATGAGCCAAATGGAAAAGCGCGAGTACGCCGCGTATACCATCCGGCCGAAAATCCGCAAGCTCCTGCCGCGGTATCTGAAGCCCGTTCCGGCGGTCCGAGTGCGCCGCAAATTCAATTTGCCGCTCCCGAGGTTTCACACAGACGTGACTCCGGGGAATATCGCCGAGCTGGCCGCCTCTTGCGAGATAGATCACAGCGTCCGGCCGGTGCCTGGTATTCATGGAGGCGCGAGAGAAGCGGAACGGGGGCTGAAGATGTTTCTGCGCAAGAATCTCAGCCGCTACTCGACATTTCATAACGAGCCATCTGCTCACGCAACGTCGTCGTTGAGTCCGTATCTCCACTTCGGACATCTTTCTTCTCTCCAGGTAGCGCTGGCGGTGGAGGACTACGCGCGCAAGCACAAACTAATGACCGATGAGTTTCTGGAAGAGTTGATCGTGCGCCGGGAACTGGCCTTCAACTTCGCCCGATTCAGCGACGACGTGGAATCGTTCGAGAATCTGCCGCGCTGGGCCCAGGCGACGCTCAAGAAACACGCGCGCGATAAGCGGGATCCTGTCTACTCGGCGGACCAATTCGAACGCGCCCTGACGCATGATCCGCTTTGGAACGCTGCACAAAAAGAGCTGCTGCTCCGCGGGAAGATCCATGGATACTACCGGATGTACTGGGGCAAAAAGATCATCGAATGGTCGAAGTCGCCGGAGGAAGCGCTGCGCACCATGATCTATCTGAACGATCGCTATGCTCTGGATGGACGGGATCCGAACGGATACACAAATATCCTGTGGTGCTTCGGGCTGCATGACCGTCCCTGGATCGAGCGGCCGATTTTCGGACAGGTTCGATACATGTCTTATCTGGGGATGCGCCGAAAGACCGATGTAGACAGCTACATCCGCGGCATAGAATGTGAGTGGGCATGAACGTTACAGTCACCGGAGCCACCGGATTCATCGGCACGCGCCTGACTCGCGCGCTCGGTCGATGCGGGACACGGCGTTCGCGCGCTAGGGCGCACGGAGTGGCGATCCGACGAGCAAGAACCGCCGCAAGAAGCTTTGGCCGGCGCTGACGCCATCATCCATTTGGCAGGCGAGCCTGTAGCCCAGCGCTGGACTCCGGAAGTGAAGAAGAAGATTTACAGTAGCCGCGTGGACGGAACGCGCCATCTTGTGAACGCACTATCCACTCAATCGCGCCGACCGAAGCGTACTGATCTGCGCTTCGGCCATCGGATACTACGGATCACGCGGCGATGAAATATTGACCGAAAAATCCGCCCCGGCGACGATTTCCTCGCGCACGTCGTGGTGGATTGGGAGAAAGCCGCTGTGCTGGCCGAATCGTTAGGCATCCGGGTTGTGCGGATGCGCTTCGGCATGGTGCTCGGCAAAGAGGGCGGGGCACTGGCGAAGATGCTTCCGCCGTTCCGGTTCGGCGTTGGCGGACGGCTCGGCTCCGGCCGGCAATGGTCCGCCTGGATCCACATCGACGATTTGGTAAATCTGATCCTCTTCGCCTTGACCAGCCCTTCAATAAACGGCGCGGTGAATGCCACTGCCCCCGAACCGGCGACGAACGCCGAGTTCACCAAGGAACTCGCGTCGGCAGTTCATCGCCCTGCAATCTTCCCAGTCCCCAAACTCGCGCTGAAACTTCTGTTCGGCGAAATGGCCGGAATGCTCCTGGCCAGCCAGCGCGTCACCCCCGAAGCCGCGAAAAAAGCCGGCTTTCAGTTCCAACACCCGAAACTCGGCCCCGCCCTGCGACGTCTCATAGGGACGTAGCGCACGCACTCGTGCGTGCCGTGTTCGCACTCTTGCGAACACAAAGCTGCGAAAAAGAAATGGCGTTCACACGAGTACCTAACGCCGCTGCGCGCCGGCTTAAGAGGCAGAAATTCGCAAATACATGCCCGAACGGAATCAATAACTTGCGTGCGAATTTCTGGAGAGTGGGAACGCGGCGTGCAAATGCGTGCGCTACATCATGAGGAATCTGAGGCACAATGAAACTATGAAGTGGATTCTTTACCTGGTGACCGCCGTGGGATTCGCCGCGTCCGCGGAAATGAGCCTCACTGTCGACCAACTCCTGAAATTTATCCACTCCGCTGTCCACGATCTCAAGCAGACGGATAAGCAGGTCGCCGAATACCTGAAGCATGTCAAGATGCGTGAGAAGCTCGACGATCAGACCATCGAAGACTTGCAGAGCCAAGGCGCGGGGCCGAAGACAGTCGCTGTTCTGAAGGACCTTGGCACTGCCTCACAAAACCTGGCGAAAGCCGCTCCACCGCCGCCTCCCAAGGCGGCATATGTGCAGCCACCACCGCCCGATTCCATCGAGCAAGGGAAAATCATCCAGCAGGCGCGCGAGTACGTGAGGAACTACACCAAGAACCTTCCGAACTTCCTCTGCGTACAGGTGACGCGGCGCGATGCAGATCCCACGGGCACGGGAAATGCGTGGCGTCATCTCGACACTATCACCACGAAGCTTTCCTATAACGAAGGACACGAGGATTATCAGGTGGTCCTGGTCAACAACACTACCGCGGCTCCTGGAACCACCATGGAAAAACTGGGAGGAACCGTGTCGTTCGGCGAATTCGGCAGTATGATGAGCCAAATTTTCTCACCGGAAGCCCACGCCCAGTTCGAGTGGGACCATTGGGCAACGCTGCGCGGCAGGCCGGCCTACGTTTTCTCGTACGACATTGAGCAACAATATTCTCAATTCCACGTCACAGCGGAAAAGACGTTGGACATTGTGCCAGCTTATCGCGGGCTGGTGTATATCGACAAAGATACGGACATCGGGATGGTCACCAAGCTCACCCAGATCCCCTACAACATGCCTGAGACGTTCCCAATCCAAAACGTGGAATTATCGCTGGATTATGATTTCATCAAAGTCGGCGACCAGGAATTTCTGCTGCCGCTCAAATCCGCAAACTCGTCAAATCGCGCGCGCTACCGAACCCGGAACGAAATTGAGTTCCGCTTATATCGCAAGTTCGGCACCGAGAGCACCATTAAGTTCGAGACTCCGGATCCGCTGCCGGACGACAAGACCAAAGAAAAGAAGCAGTAGCTACCGAACCGGCTCAAACCGAACCGCGACCGCAAGGGAGCGCTACCACGATCGGCCTGTCGTGGTATCGCTCCCTTGCGGTCGCGGTTCGGTTTGAGAGAATGCTCTCATGGCCGTCAAAATTTGCCTGTGCGCCGTCTTTTGCCTCGCCCGTGGCGCCCTGTCCGCCGCTACTCCAGTGCAAATTACGGTTTCAAACCAAAAGAACGTCACAGTAGGGCTCGACGGACGCGTTAATCTTTTTCTGTCCACGGCGTTCCAGCCGGCCGAGTGGGACAACACCTTCTTCACGAATCTTCCCGGACAAACGAAAGTTCTCGGCGAATTGGCGCCGATGCACGTCAACATCCAGCCCCAGAGTCAAGGTCTGGCTCAAACCGGACCCGATGCCTGGGACTTTTCGCTAAACGACAGCATGGTGCAGCCGATCTTGAGCGTGGGCGACCACAACCCGATCTATCAGGTTGCCTCCGCGCCCGGGTTCCTGCAGACCAACGGCGTTCTCGCACCGGCGAATTTCCAGCAGTTCGCCGGATACTCCGCCAACCTGGTGCGCTACTTCAACACTGGCGGTTTTGAAGCGGGTGGCAAGCATTTCCAATCGCCGTCTCCCTATCAGGTGACCTACTGGGGGATTTTCAACGAGCCGGACGTCAACAATGTTTCTGCCTCCGACTACCCGACCCTCTACAACACCGTAGTTCCCGCGATGAAGGCCGTGGATCCGAATATCAAATTCGTGGCGCTGGAGCTGGCCTATCTGTACGACTACCTTCCGGAATTTCTAAAGAACGTGAAAGCGCCGGTGGATGTCATCGCCATGCACTTTTATGGATCTTGCGGCGGGCAGGCGTCCACGGATGCGCAGGTGTTCGGCGATCTGAACTACTACGCCACTGGAACTGCCAGCGGTTCTGGTTCATCCATGACCTTGCCGTCCGCGCGAGCTGCTCTCGCCGCCTATCCTGCATTGGCGAAGACTCCGATCTGGATGACTGAAAACAATGTGGACGCCGATTATGACAACAACGGAATGAGCGCCTGTCTCTCAGGCCAGAGCTACGTGGCGGACCTGCGCGAGAGCAGCCCATTTTATGCCGCGTTCTATCCGCTGTTGTTCCAGAGATGGGCCGAGAACGGCGTGCAAGGTATCAATCATTGGGCTTATCAGGCGGACGGCACGTTCGGCGAAGTGGACCAAGTCACCGGCAAGAAATACCTCAGCTACTGGGTGGATTACTGGCTGGCTCATTTGTTCCCGGCCCCTCCCGGCGCGGATATCCTGCAGCTCACGTCGAGCGATAAGGCCGGCAACACCGATGCGTTCGCGGTGAAGAATGACGATGGGTCCGTGGTGGTGATGCTGATCAATCATCAGATCGCATCGCCCGCGGACAACAACGGAAAGGGCGTCGCGAATACGTTTTCGCTGGATGTATCCGCGCTCGGCACATTTTTATCAGTCACTCAAATCCAAATCGACGAAAATACCGATCCTGCCGCTGGGCCGCAGCCGCAAACTTCCGCGTTCCTGTCCCATCTCCAAGCGTCTCTTGCCCGGTTACGGCGTGGTATTTTTCAAGCTCAACCAAGCTCTGCCTAAGGTTGGGGCTGTGGTGAACGCAGCGAGTTACAAAAACGGCCCCGTCGCTCCGGGCGAATTAGTCACCATCTTCGGAGAGAACATGGGGCCGGCCCAAGCCTATGGCGCGCAGTTAAACGTACCCGGATTTCTGGCAAATTCTCTGGCGGGCGCGCGTGTGCTCTTCGACGGTGTTCCGGCCGCGCTGATTTACGAAAGCGCTCTGCAGATTTCCGCCCTCGTTCCCTATGCTGTGGCGGGTCAGAGCAGCACGTCCATGCAGGTGGAATACTTTGGATCGTTCAGCGCCCCACTTTCGTTGCAGGTGGCTGCCACGTCGCCCGCCATATTCACTTATCCACCAACGGGCACGGGTCCCGGGGCGATTCTCGATCAAAACTATCAACTCATTTCCTCCACGCATCCCGCCAAGCCGGGCGACAACGTCATCCTCTATTTGACCGGGGAAGGGAAGGCGGATCCCGAAGCGTTAGATGGCAGGATCGCGGCCGGCGCTGCGCCGAACAATACTCCAGTGACTGTGACGATCGGGGGTATCAAGGCCAAAACAACCTACGCTGGACGCGCTCCAGGCGAGGCGTTCGGCTTAATGCAAATCAACGCCGAGATTCCGGACGGCGTAGCGTCCGGGAATGCTCAGGTTCAAGTCACCATCGGAAAGGGCATTAGCCCAGCGGGAGTGACGATCGCAATCCAGTAGCGCACGCACTCGTGCGTGCCGCGTCGCCACTCCTGCGCGACGCCCGGAAGTTTACGCGAAATCGCGCGTGCGCTTCTGTCCGTAAAGGAAGTAAATAAACAACCCAATCACCAGCCACACGAAAAAGCGGATCCACGTTTCGAGCGGCAGGCTCAGCATCAGCACCAGGCAGCAGGCGATCGAGATCCCCGGCAACAGCGGAACCCAGGGGACGCGGAACCCGCGCTTGCGCTCCGGCTGCTTCTTCCGCAGCACGATCACGCCGGCCGAAACCAGAATGAAAGCGAACAGCGTTCCGATATTCGAAAGATCGGAGAACCAACTGACATCGAATATGCCTGAGCGGGATCCCGACCAGGAATCCCGCCACCCAGGTGCTGATATACGGCGTCTTGTATTTGGGATGGATGCGCGAAAAAACGTCCGGCAGCAGCCGGTCGCGCGACATCGCGAACCAAACGCGCGCCTGGCCATATTGGAAAACCAGCAGCGACGACAACATACCGACCAGCGCGCCGGCGGTGACGATCAGCCGCAGCCGGTTCATGCCGATTGCTTTGAGCGCGTTGGCCACCGGCGCATCGTTGTTCAGCGTGTCCCAGTGCGCGATGCCGGTCAGCACCAAGCGCCACCGAACCATACAGCACTGCGCAAATCGCCAAGCGTCGCGAAAATTCCGATCGGCATATCACGCTGCGGGCGACTGACACTCCTCCGCCGCGGTAGATACCGAATCGAATCCAATGTAAGTGAAGAAGACGATCGCGCCGCCGGTCAAGCACTCCCGAGTAGCCGTTGGGCATGAACGGATGCCAGTTGCCGGTGTTTACCGCCTTCGCGGCGCCGAAAACGAAGAACAGAATCGCCACCAGCTTGACCAGCACCATCGCGTTATTGGTCTCCGCGCTTTCGCGGACGCCGCGCACCAGGACGCAGGTGAGCAGCATGAGAACCACGAACGCCGAGAGATTGAACCACGCGCCGGTGCGCTGGCCCTCCTCGAAAATCGGTTGCGACAACTGCTTCGGCAGATGGAAGCCGAACAGGTTATCCAGAATATCGTTGAAGTAGGCCGAGAATCCCACCGCGACGCTCATGTTTGAGAACGCATACTCCAGGATCAAGTCCCAGCCGATGATCCAGGCGAAGATCTCGCCCAGCGTTGCGTAGGAGTACGTGTAGGCGCTGCCCGCGATCGGGATCATGGAAGCGAGCTCGGCATAACAGATGGCCGCGAATCCGCACGCGATCGCCACCAGCACAAACGAAACGGAAATGGCCGGACCAGCGCCCGCCCGGCCGCTCAAAGTGGCCGCGCTTGCCGCCGTTCAGCAACAAATCCAGCACCGGAGCTTTGAAGATGGACTTGCCTAGCAAAATGCTCGCCGGCGGCAGCCGTTCCGGTGACCGTGAAAATGCCCGAGCCGATCACCGCGCCAATGCCAAGCGCGATCAGGCTCCAAACCCCAAGCGACTTCTTCAGAGCCTTGCCCGGCTCCTCGGAAGAAGCGATCAGCGCATCGATGCTCTTGGTGCGAAAGAGTTGGCTCATTGCTGAGAAGTGGGAGGTAGGTGGCGGGCGGTAGGAAACCCACGCCTACCTCCCACAACCCACCACCGAAAACGTTAGCTTCGCTAACGTTTTCTCTGACCCTTCGTTATTTTCTTCACTCTCTTCTTCAGGGAGCCGCGCGCTACGCCGGCTGCCCGCTTTGCTTTGGGGGCCGCTTTCTTGCGGGATGCGCGCTTCAGCTTCTTGCGCTCTGTTTTGTCAGTAATTTTCTTTGTATTCATTCGTCGTGTTTTACTCTTCTGTGATTCCTGCGTATTTTTCAACCAGCTTCTTCAGTCCGTAACCCTGAAAGCTTACAGTGAGCTTAGCATCGTCGCCCTCCCCTTCGCGACGCAGCACCGTCCCGAGGCCATATTTGGGATGCCGGATCGTGGCCCCCGTACGCGAAGCCTCGCTTGCCTGCGGGGGTGGTGGGTGGTGGGCGGTGGGTGGTGGGAACCGCTTTCGTTATAGGTTCGGCCCTGGTGGGAACTTGAGGCGATCCTTTGCCGCGCTCCGCGAAGAACTGCTGGATGTTTTCCACCGAGTTGTACGTCTTGCCCGTGGTATGGATTGGGCTTCGGCGCTTCGCGCACTCGCGCGCGGCGTCCGGATACACTGCTTGCTTCGGATTCAGATCCTGCACCAGCGCTGCGGGAACTTCTTTCAGGAATCGCGATGGGATGGACGCTTCCGGCTGGCCGCCTCCATAACGCCTGCGGTAACGCGCATTCGTCAGGAATAGCCGTTGCTCGGCGCGCGTCATGCCCACGTAGCAGAGCCGCCGCTCTTCTTCCATGGCGGCTTTGGAATCCAGCGATCGCGAGTGCGGGAACAAGCCTTCTTCCAGTCCCGCCAGGAACACGATGGGAAACTCCAGGCCCTTGGCATTGTGCAGCGTCAGTAGCGAAACCTGCGCGCGTATCATCGAGCGAGTCGCTGTCGGCAACCAGCGCCGCATGATCCAGAAATTCCGAGATGCTCTCGCCGCGTTCGGCGGCTTCCGACGCCGCATTCACCAACTCCGCCAGGTTCGCCAGCCGCGATTCCGATTCCGGATCGTTGTCGGCTTCCAGCATCCTGCGATATCCGGTGCGGTCCAGGATTTCCTTCAAGGTTTCATGCACTGGCTGAGATTCAGCGAAGGAGGATAATTCCTGGATCAATCTGCGGAAAATTACCAGAGCCGCTTCCGCGCGCGCCGGAAAGATTCTCTCCTCCAGCATCTGCCCGATTGCCGACCATACGGTGATCTGGCGCTCGTTTGCATACTGCTCGATCTGCTCGATGGTGCTTTTCCGATCCCGCGCGCCGGCGTATTAATGATTCGCAGCAGGCTGACGGAATCTTGCGGGCTTACGACGGCCTTGAGGTACGACAGCGCATCCTTCACCTCGGCGCGCTGATAAAAGCTCAATCCGCCGACCACGATATATTGCCGCCGATAGCGGCGCAGCGCTTCTTCAATCTGCCGCGATTGGAAGTTGGTGCGATACAGCACGGCCACGCGATGGTTCGGATTCGCCGAAAGCAGCCGCTCGATGGTATCGGCGATGAACAGCGCTTCCTGCTCGCCATCGAAAGCTTCGTAGCGGCCGATCTTTTCGCCCGCGCCGGATTCGGTCCACAGCCACTTGCCTTTGCGCTCTTTGTTGTTCGCGACTACGGCGCTGGCGGCTTCCAGAATGTTCTTGGTCGATCGATAATTCTGCTCCAGCCGGATGACCTTGGCATTAGGATAATCGCGCTCGAAATCCAGAATGTTGCGGATATCGGCGCCGCGCCAGCCGTAAATCGATTGATCCTCGTCGCCCACCACGGTGACGTTTTTGCGCTGCTTCGGTCAACAACCGCATCAGTTCATACTGGCTGCGATTGGTGTCCTGATATTCGTCGATCATCACGAATTCGAAACGGCGGTTGTACTGGCGGCGCAGGTCCTCGTCATGCGCCAAGCAGCCGCACGGATTCCAGCAGCAGGTCGTCAAAGTCCAGTGCATTGGCCTGCCGCAGGCGGTCTTCGTACTGTTTGTACATCGAAGCCAGCCGCTCGGTTTTATCGTCGGTGGAACCTCCGTAGAATCTTCCGGCGATTGCTTGTGGCTCTTCTGATGGCTGATCCAGGAACTCATGGCCCGATACGGCATGAACTTTTCGTCCAAACCAGCAGCCCGGAAAATGGATTTGATCACCGCCAGCTGATCGTCCTCATCGTAGATGGTGAACCGATTCGTGAAGCCGGAGCGGATATCGGCCAGCCGCGCGCCATCGCGCCGCAGCAGCCGCACGCAAAACGAATGAAACGTGGAAACCAGTGGACTCTCGCGTTGGTTCAACCCCTCCAGCAAATTCTTGACGCGCTGGCGCATTTCGTCCGCCGCCTTATTGGTGAACGTGACTGCGACAATGGCGGGCCCGGGCACCCGATGGACGTCAATGAGATGCGCCATGCGGTGCGTGATCACCCGCGTTTTGCCGCTTCCGGCGCCGGCCAGCAGCAGCAGCGGACCTTCGACGTGCTTGACAGCCGCTTGTTGTTGCGGATTTAGACCCTGGAGAAAGTCCATGTAAGGGGGGTACTTCGGATTTTAGCATGTTGATGCCAAAGGGCCTATCGTTTTGAATCTTTTCGCACTTCCGGGCTTGTACTACTGGCACAACCCCTTGTAACCTAACAGTTTGCCGGTACGCCTTTATAGATGTACAAATGGCGGCCGGCTTTTAAGGCCGCATGCTGGTTGAATTCGAACAGATCGAGAAGGCGCAACAGGGTGATGATGTCGCTTTCAACCAGGTTGTAGTGGCTTATCGGAAAAGGATTTTGGGGACTATCGCCCGGCTTGATTGGGCGGCCCGGAGGATGTGGAAGACGTAGCGCAGGAAGTGTTCCTGCGATTGTATTATTCGCTGGATCAACTGCGGACTCCGGAAGTTTTTGAGCCGTGGTTGTACCGGCTGACGGTGAACGCTTCGTATGATTATCTGCGAAAGCAGCGCCGCCGCAGCGAGTCGCGGATGTCGGACCTGAGTGAGCAACAGGTCATGCTGGCGGATGCCGCGGCTGGCGGCAAAGTTTCGAATGAAGAGCAGCGCCAGAAGCAGGTGAAGGAACTGGTGGATTCTTTGCTCGGCGCGGTTTCCGAGCAGGATCGCATTTTGCTGACCTTGAAAGAAGTGGAAGGGCTCTCGTTGAAGGAGTTGAAAAGATTTATTCCGTGAACGAAAATGCTTTGAAGGTGAGATTGTTTCGCGCCCGGCAGCGGGTTCTCAACGCATTCGAAGCCACGCGCCGGCGGCGAGCGGAAGGATTAGGAAATGGATCAATTCAACAGTGAACTGAAAACGCTTTTCGCAAGTTACCGTACCGCTGTGCCGGATCCGGATGCGAGTGCGAACTTCATGCCCGAGTTATGGCGGCGCATCCAGGCTCGCCAAACCTTGATGCTGCGTGTCCGCAAACTCACCCAGGTGTTCGTCGGCGCGGCAGCGGCGGCTTGTCTGCTCTTCGCCATGATCCAGGTCATTCCGGGTGGATCGCGTCCCGAAGTGCCCGCCACTTATGTGGATGCATTGGCCGCTGCCCATCCCGCCGACAATTTAGCCGCGCTCGGAATAGTTCCGAAAGACACCACTGACCCGAGAACAAAATGAAGCGCTGGAATCTACCGATCGCGGTCTACCTGTTTCTCGTCTTCGTAAGCGGAGGGGTGGTAGGCGCGCTCGGATATCGAATGTACAGTCCTCCGTCAGCCCACAGCGAGCCGCATGTGAGTCCGGAGGCGTGGCGGAAACAGTATCTGGATGAGTTGCGCGCCCGCGTCACTTTGACGCCGGACCAGATGGAGAAAGTAAACGCGATCATGGATGCGGACCATGCACAGCTTCAACCAAGCCCGTGAGAATCATCACCAGCAGATCGAAAAAATCAAGGAAGATCACCGCGCGAAGGTGCGCGCTATCCTTACCGCCGACCAGTTACCAAAATACGAGCAGTTCCGAACGGAACTCGACGCACGGATGAAAGCTTCTAAGAAGTAGAACTACTTCGCCACCAACTGCTTCTTCGTGCGGTCGGCCTTCTCTTGCTGCATTTCCTTCGACTTCAGAATCTTCTTCTGGAACCGGTCTACGCGTCCCTCAGTGTCCACCAGCTTCTGACGGCCCGTGAAGAACGGGTGGCAGCTGGAGCAGATTTCCACACGGATATCGCCCTTGTGGGTGGAGCGGGTGCGGAACGTATTTCCGCAGGCGCAGGTGACGTTGAGTTCCTCGTAGACGGGATGGATCGCGGCTTTCATTGGAGAACGAGAGTCCTTTCGGTATTTGTCCCTAGTATAGCGCAAGGCACCGACTCATAGCGTTCCTGTCAGCCGCGACCGTAAGGGAGTCGGTGCCTTAAATACAAACCCCCGCACCACCGGAAGGGCGATGCGGGGGTACAGCTATGTCGCGCAGTGAAGCGGCCGGTCCACAGGAGCAGCGGCTTCGTCACTGAACGAAACCTGAACGTTCAAAACGACGGCGACTTTAACAGTCGGCCACCTCGCGCGGGGTATTAAAGCTACAGTCACTACAATTACTCATGTTAGACTGGACCACCTCCTTTCTCAGTGATAAAACCATATTAAATCCCGATTTGGGTGCTGTCAAACAGTTTCTGTTGGAATACGATATGTGGTAGTCTTCGCTACGAATACTACTAGCAGTTGCAGTGGAGACAAGAAAAAGCCCCGCATCCTGGTGCGGGGCCCGACAAAAACCAACCTAAACCTAGGCAACTCCCCAGAAAACCCTGATCAACCCTTGCTCCCACATAAGCAATCGCAAAGCCAAGCGGTAAGTGATTGAAGAATCAAGAGAAGAAGCCGAGAGAATCCCTTTTATGGAAGAAGCGGGGCTCCTACAGATCCCAGATTCGGAAAAGTGACGGGTTCGTGCGTTCCAAACAGGGGTACAATATCCACTGATGTCGAGTACTGCTCCCTGGCGGATCGAAGAGCCTGTGGAGACCCTGGCCCTGGACGCTTCCGAAGGCCGCCGGTCGCTCACCGCGTTTCTTATCTCGGGAATCCTAATGTCGTTCCTGGGCGCGATCCTGCCCGCCTGGCGTTATCACCTAAGCGCGGATTTCAAAGAGGTCGGCTACTACTTCCTCAGCTTGAATCTTGGGTTCCTGCTTTCTGTGGCTGCGGCCCATGCGCTACTGCCCCGCAAAGGCGTGAAGTTCGTACTGATCGTAGCCAACGCCATGGCGTGTACCGGGTTCCTTTTCCTCGCTCTTACCTCCCCTCCGATTTCGGCGACATGGCGATTGTTCGGGGTGCTGTGGATCGGTGTCAGTGCCGGGCTCCTCAATGCCGGCGTCTTTCAAGCAATCTCGCCGCAATACCGCCACGATCGCGCCGCAACCATGAACCTGGCCGGAGTGATGTTCGGGCTAGGCTGCCTTCTGACATCGCTTCTGGTAGCCGGCACCTACTTTGTCTATACGGTCCCTAGCATCCTGATGTTATTCGCCATCCTGCCCGGTTTCTTCGCGGTGAATTATGCGAAGGCGAAAATTACTCCTCGACCGATGCTGCAGCAAGTTCCGCTCGCGCAGCTTCTGCGCGACTTCCGGAATCCTGGCGCAATCCTGTTCAGCCTGCTGCTCTTCTTCCAGTTCGGCAACGAGTGGTCGATTGCGGGCTGGCTGCCCCTGTTCTTAATTCGACGTCTCGGGATCAGTCCCGCGGATTCGTTGCTCATGTTGGCGCTTTATTGGACTGCGCTGCTGGTGGGCCGCATCTTATCCCAATTGCTGCTGAAGCGGATGAGCCACGGATTATTGCTGATCAGCTCCATCGTTTCAGCGCTCTTGGGAACGCTGGTTCTGGTATCCACCAATAATCAGTTCGGCGCCATCATGGGCATCCTTTTTGTAGGCGGCGGCTTTGCTTCCATTTATCCACTGGTGGTTGAAAAAATTGCGCACCGCTTTCCTTACTACCATCCCGGTTTCTACAACGGGATCTTCTCGTTTGCGATTACCGGCGGATTCATCGCGCCTTGGCTGCTAGGATACTTCGCGCAGAACTGGGGGATTCAGGCAGTCATGATTCTTCCGCTGCTCGGTACCTGCATGGTTTTCGTATTGGTGTTGCTGATCATGCTGGAAGCCAAATTAAGCGGCCTGGCGGATATCAAAACAGCGGGATCGTAGCTTTCGCCCCGCCGTCGCCTCCGTCATAGACCAACTCGAGCGACTTAATCGATTTCGTCTTGCCCCGGAACCGGAAAAACAGGCAGCCTTTCATCGGCTTGCTGCTGGCTCCCTCGGGAAGGGCCGCGTTGGCAACCGATTCATCAATGGTTTTTCGAATCTCCTGATTGATCCCGCTCGGATCCTGCTGCGGCGGCAAAGGCGGCGCAATCGGAGGCGGCGCATTGGGGTCGCCGGGAAATCGCGGGACCGTCGGATCTCCCACAGTCACCGGCCCTGCCTGTCCGACGACGGTCGGATGCTGCTCCCAATCGGGATACTTTACGTCGGCCGCGACCGTTCCGGGCGAATCGGGCGGAAGATCGAGCGTTTTATGATTGATCCGCAGCCGGAACTGGCCGGAGGAAATCTGGACGGTTCCATGTGCTGCCGGAAACACGCCCACGTCGATCACAAGATAATCGCGCGTCACGTAAAACCCCTGCTCGGTCGGGATGCTGTGCAGCAGATATTCCGCCGCGATGTCCATTCCGGGAAGAGACGCATGAGCGGGATAGTCGGACGCCTTGGAACGAGGCGAAGTGTCTTCTGCAACCAGCGGCAGCACGAATACCAGGAAAACAGCGGTGCGCACGCTTTGAGTATAGAGAATTGCCAACTCGCCCATGTTATCCTGGCAGACTTGGTACGGGAAAACCAAAATCACCGGTCGCTAACCCTCGCGGCTCGGAACAGAAAGAAGTTACCGAACCGCGACCGTGAGGGAGTCGGTGCTGTTTCATGATCAACTTTTGGAGATCCGCAATACGGCGGCAATTCCATGCCTCTATCGACATGCTCGCCAACGCGATCAAAGCCTGCCCGGATTCAGCCTGGACCGGCGAAGGCCGCGCGTTTTGGTACCTCGCCTACCACGTCCTCATTTTCCTCGACCTTTATCTCTCTTCGGAAGACGAACCCGAATTCCAACCGCCAGCGCCGTTCGGTCGCACGGAACTGGAGGAAGAATCAACTCCGCCGGAGCGCGTTTACACAAAAGACGAACTGCTCGGCTATGTCGATCACTGCCGCAGGAAGCTGGACGCCGTGATGGCGGGCATGACGGAAGCCTGGGTTGCGGAATCCTGTCCCTTCCCGTATCGCAAGATGAGTAATGGAGAGTTGCTGCTCTACAACATGCGGCACGTCCAGCATCACGCAGCACAACTGAACCTGCTGCTGCGCCAGCGGACCAATTCGGCGCCCAATTGGGTCTCGAAGGGTCCACAGAGCGAGGCTCGCTAGAAAAATCGCACGGAGCGAAGCATCTCTTCGAAGATTTTCTGCACGGAATCGAATTCGCTTTCGGGCGCGATGAAGATCGCGTAGAAGAGCCCCTCCGGACGGGCGACGGTCACCAGCACATCCACTTCCTGCTCGCCGCGATAGGGCGAATGTTGCGTAGAGCGTGGTCAACAGCGCTGGTTTGATCGCCCACTTGAATGGCACGCGCCTCGCGGCCGGTACGCATTCCTTCATTCGCCTGTTTGAGCTGCCGGACCAGCGCTTCCGTATCGCGATTCAGATCCACGCCTGGCGCTTTCGGATGGTAGTAGCTCACTTCCAATCCATATCCGATCTGCGTTTTTCCATTTGCGGTTTGCAAAATTCCATCGCGCGGCGCAATGGTAACCGCATTCGCCTGCCGATCGCCAAAGGCTTGCCAGTTATCCGGATACGCGATGGAAAAGGATTGGCCCCGGTAATCCATCAGCCTGCTGCTCGGGCGCGCGCCCGGTATAGATGGTTCCCGCCGCTCTTCGACATCAGCTTCCCGAGCGGGTAACTGGCGAACGAGAGTCTGCATCGCGTGAAACTTCCCGGTCTCGTCCAATACATAATTTCGCCGCGGCAGATACCGGGCTTCGTCGTTCACCGCGGCCACGCGATTGCCCGGATTCGGATGGTCGGAGAGGAACTGCATCAGCTCGCTCTCACCGCCGTGCTTCGCCTCCAATTTTTGAAAGAAAGCCGCGAGCTGCCGCGGATCGTACCCCGCGTCGGCAACTATTTCCGCGCCGTTGTAATCGGCCTCTGCTTCGTTGGTCCGGGAAAACTTCAGGAACACCGAATTGGCGCCGAAGCTCAGCCCGATTTTCGCCAATTGTCCCAGCATGCTGTTTCCGATGAGCGCACCCGCAAGCAGCGCCGGCAGCGCTACCAGATTTTGTTTTGAAGCTTGATTGGTGGAGTGGCG
The DNA here is from genome assembly GCA_963774655.1 of Bryobacterales bacterium. Classification (GTDB taxonomy): domain Bacteria; phylum Acidobacteriota; class Terriglobia; order Bryobacterales; family Bryobacteraceae; genus Palsa-89. The sequence continues at coordinate 28,345 of CAVZFZ010000001.1, forward strand.
CAACACCACGTGCGACATTTCATGGCCGATCACGCCCGCCAACTGCGCTTCATTTTCGGCGGCTTCGATGAGTCCGGTGTGGATAAAGACGGGTCCGCCGGGAAGCGCGAAAGCGTTGACCGTCTTGTCCTGGATCACCTGAATTCGGAAAGGAAATTGTTCGCCGCGCGAGCTATAAGGCGATTGCGCCAGCTTGTGAAGAATGACATTCAGGTAGTCGTCGAGCTCGCGGTTATGCACCACGGCTCGCTGTCTTTCCACTTCGACAGACGCTTCTTTGCCAAGCTGCACGTCCTGTTGCGGAGAGAACAGATTCCAGCCCGGCTGCAGTTGCTGCAACTGCGCCAGACCCAGCGCGGGCGCCAATAGCCAACAGAACTTCCGTATGACTTCAGTCACCGGTCGCTTACGCTCGCGGCTCGGAACGGAAAGAGTGTTACCGAGCCGCGACCGTGAGGGAGCCGGCGCCTTTTGTATTTGTTTCACGGTACTTTATAATTACAGTATGTTGAAGCCCACGGAAAAGATCTGGCACAACGGCCGCTTTATCGCCTGGGATGATGCCAAGATCCACGTCCTCTCGCACGTCACCAGCTACGGCAGCTCGGTATTTGAAGGCGTCCGCTGCTATGCCACCACTTCGGGACCGGCCATCTTCCGCGTCCGGGAGCACCTGCGCCGCCTGCTTGATTCCGCCAAGATTTACCGCATCGATGTAAAGTATGAAATCGCCGAGCTGGCGGATGCCATGGTGGAGCTGGTGCGCATCAATCGGATGGGCTCCTGCTATTTTCGTCCCATCGCGCTGCGCGGTTACGGCGACGTCGGAGTTCTGCCCAACAATCCCACCGAAGTTTATATCGCGTGCTGGGAATGGGGCAAGTATCTCGGCGAAGAAGCGCTGGCGAAGGGCGTCGACGTGTGTGTTTCGAGCTGGACCCGCATCGCCCCCAACACGCTTCCCGCCTTGGCCAAAGCCGGCGCCAATTACATGAACTCGCAACTGATCCGGATGGAGGCGCATACCAACGGTTATGCGGAGGGCATTGCGCTGGATCAATCCGGCTATGTGAGCGAAGGTTCGGGCGAGAACGTTTTCGTGGTGCGCGATGGAAAGATCCTGACACCGCCGCTGGGAGCTTCCGTATTGCCGGGCATCACGCGCGATACGGTGATTGAACTGGCCGCGTCGCTCGGGATTCCCGTAGTGGAGACCATCATCCCGCGCGAGATGCTCTACATCGCCGACGAAGTATTTTTCTCGGGAACCGCAGCCGAGATCACTCCGATTCGTTCGGTGGACCGCATCGAAATCGGAAAAGGCTCACGCGGCCCCGTGACGGAGAAGCTGCAGAAGGCGTTCTTCGACATCGTGAACGGCAACGTTCCGGACCGGTTCGGTTGGCTGATGCCGGTGGGGAAGAACGTCCCGGTCGCGGTCTGAGCGAAGGCATCGACTCCCTGACGGTCGCGCTCGGTAACGGGATGCCTCATTCCGAACCGCGAGCGTAAGCGACCGGTGATTTTGATTTTTTCACGGATTCGCAGAAAGGCGTCTGCGAGGATTACGATCCGCAAGTGCGATCCCGACGGCCACCTCCCCCGAGATTACCCGCCTGGATCGCACTCGCAGGGGATCTGTTCCTTTTTAGCAGGCCTTGAAAAGAAACGCTACCAATTTCTCAAACTCTTCAGAAGTTTTCAACAGTTTCCTTTCTTCGTAGGTTCTTGCGCTTAGCGTGCTCGCCCTGTGGGAAACTTGTGCATAAACCGGTGAACCCATGAAATGTAACGGCATAGATCCCGCTTCCGGCGATGAAGTGGAGATTCGCTTCGAGGATTCGATTGAAAGTGTCGATCCACTGATCTCGCCAACCGGCGATTCCACTTTCGTCACGCCCGGATGGATCGATCTTCAGGTGAACGGATTCGCCGGCGTGGATTACAACGCGCCAGCCTCGAGCCACGAAGAAATCGCGCGTTCCATTCGCGTCATTTTACGAACTGGTGTCACTCGTTTCTACCCCACTGTCATCACCGGATCGCCGGAGGACATGCTGGGCGCGCTCGACAATCTTGCTCGCGCCAAGGAGGCATCTTGGGAAGGCTCGGCCATGGAAGCATTCCACGTGGAGGGGCCTTACATTTCGCCCGAAGATGGGCCGCGCGGGGCGCATCCAGCGCGCTGGGTGCGTCCACCCGATCTGGAGGAGTTCCACCGCTTCCAGGAAGCCGCGCGCGGAAACATCCGCCTGGTGACGTTGTCGCCCGAGTGGCCAGACGCGACGCGCTTCATCGAAGCCTTGACTCGGGAAGGCGTGGTGGCGAGCATTGGACACACACGGGCCACCTCAAGCGAAATCACCGCCGCTGTGAGCGCGGGTGCGACGCTTTCCACGCATATCGGGAACGGCGCGCATGCCACGCTGCCGCGCCATCCCAACTATATTTGGGATCAACTCGCGGAGGATCGGCTGGCCGCCAGCTTCATCGTGGACGGGATTCATCTGGCCCCCTCGTTTCTCAAGGTCGCACTGCGCGCCAAGGGACTGGAGCGGGCAATTCTGGTGACCGATGCAGTGATGCCGGCCGAATGCCCGCCGGGCCCGTATAAGTTGGGCGAAGTGGATGTCGAGCTGCACTCCGATGGAAGCGTGCGCTTAGCGGGAGGAACCCGGCTAGCCGGCTCTGCCTTGCGCATGGATCGCGCTTTGGAGAATGTGATGCGGACAGCGGGCCTCAGTCTCAGGGAGGCGATCGCGTTGGCTACCCGCAATCCCGCCCGCATCGGCCGCATCGCCTCCCGCCAGCGCGGCCTGAACCCCGGGGAACGCGCGGACCTGGTGCGCTTTCGGATGGACGGCGCCACGGGGGAGATTCAGGTTTTAGAGACCTTCCTAGCCGGAAGGCGCGTCGGGGCCGGGGACTAGCGACTCGGGACGGAAATTCGGGGCTGGGGGCTAGGGACTCGGGGCTGGAAACCCGCTGCGGAACTTGTTAGGTCCGGCCTTTAGTCCCGAGTCCCCAGTCCCGAGTCCCTCGCCTCAGCCGTCCCGCCCTTCACCGTGATAAAACCCCCAGCAGGCGACTTCACGCCGCCCACCGTAATTACCAACGACTGGTCTCCATCGGGAACGCCCTCAGGTACTCGCAGATTCACTTGATAGAGGCCAGCGTTTTCCGTCACCCCCACGTACAAAATATCGGTGGCGGCCAACTTCACCCCGCCGAAAGTGATGCTGTCCGGTGCCGTCACCTGCGCGGCGCCGCCCGGCAAAACGCCGGGACCGAACGACGGATTGGTCGCGCCGAAGCCGGTTCCGAACAGCGTGAGCAGGTCGCCGCGCTTGGCAGGCGTGAAAGCGCCACCGGCGACAAGGCCCGCAGCTCCTATGTTCCCTTTCGTCATTGCGTTAATAGCCGCGATCGGGTTTTGCCCGCTCGCAGTGTGCACGAAATAGAAAAATTCCGGAGAAGTGGCTTGCACCTTGACGGTCTCGCTATTGCTTGTCTCCGCTTGCGGCGTTCCACACTTGGTGATCACCTGCACCTGGATTTCCCCGGACGGAAGTTGCGGCACCTGCACATTGAGCTGGCCCGGATAGACTCCCAAGATGGGCGCGAGTTGTGTTCCGAACACAGCGCAAGCGCCGGCCAGATTGGTGGGGATCTTGCCGTCCACCAGATCTTGCTGACCCACTTGCCTGGCCGTACCCGCGGGAGCGAACTTGTCTCCGAAGATGGTCGCGATCGCGTTCGGAGCAACAGTTGCCAGCGGTGGACCGCTCAAGCCTCCACTAACGATCCCCGCGTCTGAAATCACAGGAGCGGTAGGTGAGACGGCGGGATTCGCGGTTCCCGAGAACGACACACTCGCTACTCCACTCGCCGACGCGGTAACAGTGAAACTACCCGCCGCCATACCAAGGGTGACGTTCACTGCCGCAGTTCCGTCGTTCAACGTAATCGCGGGCGTGGGGGTCACGTTTGCAGCGCCCGCCGGGGTCACCGTGAAATTCACAATCACTCCTGGGACGCCCGCGCCACTGGAATCAGCCACCTTTACCACCAGCGGATCTCCGAACGTCGTTCCCACCGTTGCGCTCTGCTTGTCGCCACTCACCACCCCGAGGCTAGCCGGCGCCACCGCCAACGGCGTGAGTTTCCGGATTCGATCGTTCAACGAATCCGAGACGTATAGGTTTCCCGCCCCATCTACCGCTATTCGGAACGCATCCACTTGCGCGCCCACGGCCGGTCCGCCATCGCCGCTACTCGGCGTATAAACTCCAGGCGTACCGGCGATCGTGGTGATCAGTCCGTTGGGAGTGACACGGCGGATGACGTCGTTTCCAAAATCGGCGATATAGAGATTGCCCCCGGAATCAACGGCTACGCCGGTGGGAAAAGCGAGTTCGGCCGCGGCGGCTGGTCCACCGTCGCCGGTGTACCCCGCAACGCCTGTGCCGGCTACGGTGGTGATGTTCCCGTCCAATCCAATCTTGCGGACGCGGTTGTTTAGATTGTCCGCGATGTACAGATTGCCTGGCCCGTCCACCGCTATATCCAACGGGTCGAAACCGGCATTCAGCGCTGGACCGTTGTCCCCCGAGAAGTTGAAATTGCCGCTGCCGGCAATCGTTGTGATTACTCCGGTGGAAGCGGTGACTTTGCGAATTTTGTTATTCATGTCATCTGTGAAGTAGACATTTCCCGCGGTATCCACCGCCACGCCGGTAGGATCGGTAATCATGGCGCTGGTGGCGGCGCCGTTATCCCCGCTGTATCCGGTTTGCGCATCGCCGGCGACGACGGAAGTGTTGCCGGCTTTCGTAATCTTCAGCACCAGTGGCTCGTTGTCGGCAATGTAGAAGCTTCCCACGCCATCCACCGTCACCGCCGCCGGCGCCCCATGTAGGTTGCCAAACGTATTGATCGCGCCGCCGAGTATGACGCGCCGGGCAATAGAGTTGCCTGTATCCGCCACCACCAGGTTGTTCGCGGCGTCTACTGCCAACCCTTGTGGGAAATTCAGGAAAGCGGCTGTGGCCGGCATCCCATCGCCATCACTGGTTCCCGCCACTGTTGTGACGCTGTTGCCTATCACTTTCCGGATTCGTTGATTTAAGAAATCGGCGACGTAAACGTCACTTGCGCTATCCACAGCCACGGCCGTAGGCGAGCTAAATTCCGCTGCCAGAGGCTGGCCGCCATCGCCGAGGAAACCGGGGTTGCCGTTCCCAGCGACTATGTGAATCAGTCCGGACGTGAGATCCAACCGGTCGACCACCGTGTGGATCAGATCGCCATCCGCGATGTAAAGGCCTGTGCCGGTTCGGTCGAGGGCCAAACCGCTGGGCACCATGAGCGCTTGTAGAGCCGGAATGTAATCGGAAAGGCTATTAAACCCGCCGGACTGCCCGGTGCCTGCAATCGGATGAATGTTGCCTGTGGCATCGATCATCCGCACATACCCGTTGTAATAATCCGCCAGATAAAGATTCCCTTTCGCATCAGCAACCATGGCTACGACGAAACTGACGGCAGCGATCTTGGCTGGACCATTGTCACCGCTATACGCAGAAATTCCAGTGCCCGCGATGGTTGTAATAATTCCGTTGGCGTCGACCTTTCGGATGTAGCTGTCCCCGGTGGAGATAAATAGATTTCCCTGGGTATCCACCGCGACGGCGATCGGATCGAGCTGTGCTTGGATTGCCGGACCATTATCACCCAAAATACCTGGCGAGCCGTTCCCCGCAACTGTATTAATGGTTCCGTCGGGAGAAATCACGCGGATCCTGAAATTACCCGAATCCGCGACGTAAAGATTGCCTGCGCCGTCCATGGCGATGGACTCCGGAGAGTTCAGTTCCGCATTGGTCGCCTTAATTCGATCGCCGTTGTAGCCGGGCGCCCCGGTTCCCGCGTAAGTGCTGATAATACCCGAGGCATCTACTTTGCGGATGCGGTTGTCTGCGACGTCCGCGATATATAAGTTGCCATTGGCGTCTACGGCTACCCCGATTGGGGCGCGCAGCGGGACGGTGTTGGCGAGATGGCCATCCAGCAGGCGGTCGGTTCCCGCGACGGTGCTGATGGTGTAAGGTTGCGACCAAGCGGAAAAGCCAAGGCAGAAAAAAACGAACGAGATGGCAGGCGTTCGATTGCGCATATTTAAATAGAGCGCCTAGTTTAGCACGAACTGTCGCCCTGCCAGGGAGTTATTAAGGCCAAGCTTTCAGCAGCCGGCGTAGATAAACAATTTGTCCGGCATGATAAGCATTGTGATCGGCCAGCAATAGCGCCTCGCGCAGCAGGGTTTGACCGTCGCCGTGCGGAATAGCCCGAAACAAATCGCTCTTTTGTCCGGTAACTAGCGTCTGCATGGCCTTTAAATCCGCGCGCACTTGTTGCATGCTTTTGTTCCAGGCAGCCGGGCTGGGCGGCGCTTCCGTTTTCGGCCAATAACCTTCCGGCCAGGCGGGCGAAACGTGCTTCGAATTCCGGCTGAACTCCAGGATGTCCCACTGGGCGATCCGGATGTGTTCCAGCAATTGCCACGCTGTGTGTTCAGCGCCCTTTGGCTTCGTGCCGCGCAGTTTGGCGGGCAAACCCTTTAGGGAGCCTTCCAGATTGACGTGTGCGTTCCCGGCGGCGAGGAGATCCACCACATGTTTGCGAAGCGCTTCATTCTCTTTCATATCATTCCCTTATAGCTGATCAAAAGTTTGTGGCTGAAAGTGGGGCAGGCGCTTTCGCCTGCCAACTCCTTACAGATTGCCGGGTTTCGCTGTACACGTGCCTTGCATGGATCGAATCCATTCGCGGATCAACGCCACGCCTTCCCGATGAATCACCGTTCGGCCGAGTTCCGGCATCATGACTTTGGGAAGAGCGGAATCCATGCGGCGGATCAATATGGATTCCTCCGGCTTTCCATCCACGATGTCGAACAGCAGGTCCCCAGCGCCGTGCCCGGCGGAAACCGGGACTTTGCAAACACCCAGCCGCATGAGATCGGCTTGTCCGGCATCCAAATAGAGACCGGATGTGTTCGCAGTGCCGCCGGCATTGTGGCAGTGAGCGCAATTAACATCCAAATAGGTTTTGGCCCGCGCTTCGAGTGAGCCGCTCCGCGGATCGTCCCAAACCACCGCGCGCGGCGCTTCCTCAGGAGCCGGCGCGCCTTTGAGATATCCGATGCGCGTCCAATAGGCGAGTTGATTCTCCCGGCCGCCGGCATAGTTGAAGTCCTTATTCAGATTGCGCGCCTTGGGCCCGATCGGAATGGTGGTCTTCGATTTCTCGTGACACTCTTTGCACTGATTCTGATTGGGAATGACGTAATCGATGGTGTACGCCTGGCCCGATGGATGTGTCCAGTGGACCACCGTCGGATCGGCCGCTACTTGCAGATCAGCCTCCGTTTGGCTTTCGTTCCAGACGTAGGGTAACGCCGTCCAACCCGTGCTGCCATGAACCAACAAACGTGTCTCGATCAATCGCTGCTTCCCGCCATGCTCGGAATCCGGATACGCGAATGTCTTCGAGAAAATCGTACCTACGGGAAACTCGAAAGCCTGCGCGTCGTTGTAAACCGCGGACGTGCCAGCCGGCATCCACACGAACCGGTATTTTGTTGCGTAGTCGGAAAACAGCGGTGTGATCAGATCGTAGGGAACTACGCCTTGATTCGGATGCAATTCGGCCGGAGTGCCTGTGAAGAGACGCCACGCGGAAAGTTTGGTGGGATAAGGCCCCTCAATGTGCCGATGGACTTGCTTACTGCACGCGCCCAGAACGCCGATCAAAATTATGGCCGCGAATGAACGCGAATGAACGCCGATACTTCTCACCCACCACCTACCGCCCACAACCCACCACCCAATACTAATTTCCCCCGAACCCAGCCACCGCCGTCAGTGGCGGCAATGCGCAATTGTTCGCGCTCGCGTTCTTCAGCAGATGCTTGAGTCCGCCGGCCGCATCGTAATTCACCAGAATCGCTCCGCCGTTGTTCTGTGCACAAATGGTGGCAGTCTTCTTTTTCGGATCCACCACGCCGTCGTAGAGAATGCCCGGCAGCGGCTTTCCAAGCAAGGGGGTTAGATCTTCCGCGATTCTACCTGTGGGATTGTCGCCGCCACCAGAGATGGTGTTGTCGTGAATGTAAATATCGTCGGTGTACGGATCGTAGGTGGCATCGTTCATGGGATTACCGGTGGTCAGATAACTGATGATGGAAATGTTGGCCGTGGCATTATCCTTGATGGTGTTTTTGTACACGTCAATATGATTGGTGGCCAGGATGATCACGCCGGTTCCCGCCGGAACCTTGGCTACCATGGTGCCCTTGGGCGCGAAATTCGCCGTGTTGTTGCCGTACACGTTGTTCTCGAACAACCGCGCGTTGCGGCCATCCTTCACCGGTAGATCGGGGAGATTGAAAGCCAGAAGTCCGCCGGTATTGTTGGTGCTGGTGTTCTGATAGACGTCGGCATCCTGCGAATTCTCGATTTCTATGCCCGCGACATTATATTCCGCCCGATTGCGCCGAACAATAATGTTCTTGGATTGTCCAACATATATACCGGCATCGGAGGCGCCTTTTACCACGGAATCCTCGATCAACACGTTCTTGCACTGCACTGGATAAAGCCCGTAGGATCCGTTGCTGTCCTTTGGTCCCCCGGTCCATTCAGCGCGCACGCGGCGGATGGTCACGCCAGTTGCGCCGTTGATCTTCAGGCCATCGCCCTTGGTGTCCTCAATCGCGAGGTCTTCCAGGGTAAATCCGCCGGCGGTAACCAACATTCCCGCGGAACCGGTTTTCTGATCTTTAAAAGAGAGGATGGTTTTATCCATACCCTTGCCGCGGATCGTTACATTTTCTACGGAAAGCGAAAGCGTAGCAGTGAGATCGAGCTTCCCTTCGGGCAATTCGATCACGTCTCCTGGCTTAGCCAGGATCAATGCTTCCTGAGCCCGCTTCTGGAATTCGGGTCCGGCCTCAATCCCGGATTTTCGGGCGCAAGAGCACAGCAATATGGACGCGAGTGGCATTGCAACCAACAAGGCAGCGGGGCGCGCCAGGGTGATGGATAACTTCATGGTCCCTCCCTCAGTCGATTGCTGTTATACCGCATGTAGCCAGTCGACGCAAGCGCGATCCGGCGGCATCCACGCAATGAAACAGAAAAAGAAGTTTTATCATCCATCGATTGACGCGATAATCGATGCACACGTCCTCCTGGAAAGCGTTTCGAGCTCACCTAGGGGAATTACTAGCCATGAATTCGAGTGAGATGACAACGTCCGGTGCTACCCAGCAGCCTGGGGTGCCGATCGGCCAAAGCGGCGGGGAAATGGGGAAGCGGATTCGCTCATTCGATTGGTCCCTAACCCCTCTCGGTCCCATGGACCAGTGGCCCCAGAGCCTCCGCACGGTGGTCAATATCCTGCTGTCGTCGCGCTACGCAATGTGGATGGCTTGGGGACCGGAGCTGACGTTCCTGTGCAACGACGCTTATCGTCCTACGCTCGGGATTAAAGATCCGTGGGCCCTGGGAGCGCGCGCTGATCGCGTGTGGGCGGAGATTTGGCCGGATATCGGACCTCGCATCGAGACGGTTCTTACCACGGGCGAGGCCACCTACGACGAAGGCCTGCTTTTGTTCTTGGAACGCAGCGGTTTTCCGGAAGAGACTTATCACACCTTCTCCTATAGCCCCCTGGCTGACGACCATGGCCGAATCAACGGCATGCTCTGTGTGGTCACCGAAGAAACCGAACGGCTGTTGGGCAAACGGCGCGTAGAGACGCTGCGCGATGTGGCTTCGGCGCTTGCCAGCACCAACACGGAAGAGGAGGTTCTACTGGCGCTCAGAGACCAGTTAAGCCGGAATAAGAAAGATTTGCCGTTCACGCTTACCTACCTTTTTGGCCAACAGGGACAGGCGAGGCTGGCGTCTTCCACAGGTATTTCACCGGATCATCCGTTGGCAACCGAGCAGCTCGGGCAGGACTCCGTTCAACCCTGGCCTGTCCAGGAAATCCTGGTTCGCGCGACACCCCGAATCGTAGGACTATCAGAGCGGTGTGGGGAAACCGCTGCACCGCAAGGTGAATGGAACAAACCTGTGGAACAGGCGGTAGTGGTTCCCATCCGGCAACAAGGGCAGGAGCAGCCGGCTGGTTTCCTGGTTGTGGGGATCAATCCGTATCGCCGCTACGACGCGGCTTACAGCGATTTTGTCGATCTACTGGCCGGACAGATCGCCGCCGGGCTCGCGAATGCGCGTGCCTACGAAGCCGAACGCCAGCGGGCGGAGTCGCTAGCCGAAATCGATCGGGCTAAGACGACCTTCTTCTCGAATGTGAGTCATGAGCTTCGAACGCCGCTGACGCTATTGCTGAGTCCGGTGGAAGAGCTTCTGGCGCAAGAGCGGGAAACGGTGGATCCGGAGCAGCGCGGACTGCTCGAATTAGTCCATCGCAACGGACTACGGCTGCAGCGCCTGGTGAATACGCTACTCGATTTCTCCCGGATTGAAGCCGGCCGGGTACAGGCCATTTACGAGCCGACTGACTTGTCCCGCTATACATCGGAGCTGGCCGGGAGTTTTCGTTCCGCCATGGAGAAGGCCGGGCTCGAATTTCGCGTGGAATGTAGCCAGCTGCTACCGCCCGTTTATGTGGATCGCGATATGTGGGAGAAGATTGTTCTCAATCTACTCTCGAACGCGCTGAAATTTACCTTCGAAGGAAGTGTGCAGGTGACCTTGAGCGGCTCGGACGGTTGGGTGGAACTGGCCGTCCGAGACACAGGCACCGGCATTCCGGCCTCGGAATTGGCCCACATTTTCGAGCGCTTTCACCGTGTGGAGGGCGCGCGTGGGAGAAGCATCGAAGGCACCGGCATCGGCCTAGCTTTGGTCCAGGAGCTGGTCAAACTTCACGGAGGCTCCATCCAGGTGGAGAGTGAGGTCGCGCAAGGTACCACGTTTAAGGTCAGGATTCCGCTTGGCGCCGAACACCTTCCGAAAGAGAAGTTGCAGGAGCCGGGCCTTTCGTCCACCGCGCTGCGTGCGGACACATTTGTTCGAGAGGCGTTGCGCTGGCTGGAAGACGGGCGCGCCAGCGAAGTCGCAAAGACGAGCCCGAGCAATGGAGCGGAGCGAGTTCTGCTGGCGGACGACAATCCAGATATGCGGGAGTATGTCACCCGCCTGCTGAGCGCGCGCTATCAAGTAGTGGCTGTGTCGAACGGCGAAGAGGCGCTGAATGCCGCCGTTTCCGATCCGCCGGATTTGATCTTAAGCGACGTTATGATGCCCGGATTGGACGGATTCCAGCTCCTCACACGATTGCGCGCTCGGCCGGAAACGAGAACTATTCCAGTTGTCCTGGTCTCGGCCCGGGCGGGAGAAGAGAGCCGCGTAGAGGGGTTGGGCGCGGGCGCTGACGACTATCTCATCAAGCCGTTCACGGCTCGCGAGCTGTTGGCGCGGGTAGCGTCGCACCTATCCATGAGCCGGCGTCGGCGGGAAGCCGAGCAGGCACTCAAGGAAAGCCAAGCTACTCTGCAGAGCTTTTATGACAGCTCGCCGTTTCTGATGGGTGTTATCGAGATCGTTGACGACGAAATTGTTCCGGTGTATTGCAACGCTGCCACCGCGATCTTCTTCGGCGTGGATCTGGATACGTTTCCAGCGCAAACCAGCCAGGATCTGCGCATTCCACCCGAAATTGACGATCTGTGGATCTTGCACTACCGGCAGAGCCAGCGGGAAGGCGGCTCGGTTCAATTCGAATACGAGCACCCTCGAGAGTCGGGTAACATCTGGCTCAGTGCCAACGTGAATTATCTCGGAAGCGGCCCCAGCGGCCGGCCCCGCTTCAGTTTTCTAGCGGAAGACATCACCGCGCGGAAAAAACAGGAAGACTTGCTGCGGCGATCCAATGACGAGCTACGGCGAGCCAACACCGATTTGGAGCAGTTCGCGTATTCCGCCAGCCACGACCTTCAGGAACCGCTCCGGCAGGTCGCCATCTACAGCCAGTTGCTGGAGCGCAAGTATGCTTCCCGGTTGGACGGCGATGCCTCCGAGTATCTGGCGTTCTGCGTGGAAGGCGCGCAGCGGATGGAGATGCTCATCAGCGATCTTCTGGCATACTCGCAGACCGCCCGCCTTTTCGATTCAGCCCCTCAACGAGTGGACACCCACGAGGTACTGGAAACGGTGAAGAAAAATCTGGCCACCCGGATCGCGGAAACGGGAGCCACCGTCACCACCGTGAATCTACCCGTGGTTTACGGCGACGCGGTGCCTCTGATGCACGTCTTTCAGAATCTGGTTTCCAATGCTCTGAAATACCGGGGCCAAGCGCCGCCCGACGTGAGGATCACAGCGGAAAAGCATCCGGAATTCTGGTGCTTTGCGGTCCGCGACAACGGGATAGGCATCTCCAAGCAATTTCACGAGCAAATCTTTGGAATCTTCAAACGCCTGCACGGACGGCATGAATATCCCGGCACTGGGATCGGCCTTGCCATTTGTCAAAAAGTGGTGGAGCGTTACGGCGGCCGGATCTGGGTGGAGTCCGAGGAAGGCCGTGGATCCACGTTTTTCTTCACTCTACCCGACGCTGGGAAAAACGCTTAATGCCCCGTGCATGGAGAGCGTTACCGAACCGCGACCGCAAGGGAGCGCTACCACGAAACCTGTCGGAACGCTCCCACAGCCGAACCGCGAGCGTAAGGGTCTGTGAAAAAACCTAAGGCACCGACTCCCTCACGGTCGCGGCTCGGAAAGAGGATTCCTATATTGAGGACGCTACCGAGCCGCGACCGTAAGGGAGTCGGTGCCTTTTTGGTTTTTCCCAGACCCGTAAGCGACCGGTGATTTCGGACTGAAGTTCCCACGGTCCTCCGCCGACCTTCGATTAAGCCGCATAGCGCAAAAGGAGTCCACCATGGGTACCTTCTCCCGGTCCTGGGACCTGATCTCGGAAAGCTTCCAGGTCATTCGCAAGGACAAGAAACTGATCGTCTTCCCAATTCTGAGCGGTTTCTCGGTATTGGCCGTCGCAGCTCTCTACTTTATTCCGCTGTTGCAACTCGGTCTCGTGCAGCAGTACACGTCGCAACACCATATCGATCCCACGGCCTACGCCTGGATGTTTCTTTGGTATTGCACCAACTATTTCGTCATCTTTTTCTTTAGCTGCGCGCTGGCGGCTTGCGCCCAGATCCGCTTCTCCGGCGGAGAACCAACGCTTGGCGCCGGAATGAGTCAGGCGAGCGCGAAACTCCTCGACATCATGCTATGGGCGTTGGTGGCGAGCACGGTGGGCCTGATCATCCGGGTCATTGAAGACCGTTCGGAATCGGTCGGAAAAATCTTCAGCTCCCTGGTCGGCGCCGCTTGGGCCATCGTCACTTATCTCATGGTTCCAGTGATTGTCTTCGAACAGGAGAACGTTTTCGGCGCCATCAAACGATCCAGCCAGCTACTGCGAAAGACCTGGGGCGAACAGCTCTCAGGCAATATCGGATTTGGTCTGCCGTTTCTCATGCTCTCCATTCCTGGAATCCTGCTGGTGTTTGCAGCGCGCACTCAGCCGTTGCTGCTCGCGCTGGCGCTCTTTTATTTCCTGATGCTGGGCGCACTGATGAGCGCGGTGAAAGGGATTTTCGCCGTTGCTCTTTATCGCTACGCCACCCAAGGCGAAGCCCCTGCCGGCTTTTCCAAAGTAAATCTGAACGGCGCATTCGTCGACATCTCCAATCGCGACTAGTTTCATGGAAATCACCGGTCGCTTACGCTCACGGCCCGGAATGAGCGTGTTACCGAGCCGCGACCGTGAGGGAGTCGGTGCCGTTGTCTTTCAATCACGGACCAACGTCTTCAAGGGAGTGACCATGGGCCTGCGGCCCACCAAAGGTGATGAAGACGCCAAGTGGGGCGGACCCCCCGGTCCGCTACGGGTCCCCCTGGACCCGCTCTTCAGGATTTCGCTACCTGAGCAGGACCGACGAGGGCGTCGGCCGCCGGACCAGGGTTTCACAGCCACTGGACTTGAAGCGTCTTCAACGGAGCGTACAGATAGGAATCAAACTTTCGCGACGCTTCCTGCAGAACGGGCGCGCTACGAAACTCTTTTGCACAGCTCATCCCAAAGGTTCTGCGGCTTCGCTGGTAGAATCAAAACTTCATGCCGGAATCAGCCGACGTTGTCATCATTGGGGCCGGAATTGTCGGCTCCAGCATTGCCTTCCATCTCGCCGAAGCCGGCTGCACCAATGTGGTGGTGCTGGAACGCGAAACCCGGCAAGGAACCGGATCCACCGGCAAGAGCATGGGCGGCGTGCGGGCGCAGTTCTCTACCGACGTCAACATCCGGATGTCGCTGTACTCAATTCCATTCCTGAATCGTTTCGAAGAAGCCACCGGGCACCCGTCCGGCTACAAGCCGCACGGGTATCTCTTCATGGCCACCACTGAGCCGCACATGGAGTATCTCCGCACCAATCACGCGCGCCAGTCCGCGCTCGGATTGAAAGGCGCGGAAATATTGAAAGCCGCGGACGTGGCGAAAATTTTGCCCCAGATGCGCGCGGACGATATCATCGGCGGCAGCTTCTGTCCTACCGACGGCTTCGTGGATCCGAACAGCGTCATGACCGGCTTTATGTCTCGCGCGATGGAGCGCGGCGTCAAGCTGTGGCGCGCCACCGAAGCCACCGGCATCCAGGTCGAGCGCGGCGAAATCGCGGCGGTGGAAACCAACAAGGGTCCGATATCCACTCGCACCGTAGTGAACGCGGCTGGGCCCTGGGCCGCTGGCGTCGCAAAATTGGCCGGCGAAGATTTGCCTGTGGAGCCGCTGCGTCGCATGCTGGTTCCCACTGAGCCGTTTCCAGGCCTGCCCGAGCATCTGCCGATGATGATCGACATGAGCAACGGATTCCATTTCCGCCAGGAAGGCGTCGGATTAATATTGTCCTGGGCGCACGAGGAGACACCGGGTCTCCGGATGAATTTCGACCCCGCATACGTCGAGCAGGTCTTAACGCGCGCCGCCAATCGAGTGCCCAGTTTCGCGGATCTGGCCGTGAATCCGCGCCGCTGCTGGGCCGGCTGCTACGAGATGTCGCCGGATCATCATTCCATCCTGGGTCCGGCGCCCAACGTCCGCGGCCTGTTCTTCGCCAACGGATTCAGCGGTCACGGTGTAATGCATTCTCCAGCAACAGGCAGGATTGTTTCCGACTTGATCCTCAGTGGAACAACTGAGGTGATCGACGCGCGCGAACTCAACGTCCAGCGCTTTGCCGAAGGCCGCGCAATTGAGGAAACCGCCGTCCTATAAAGGGAGCCGCCCGGTTCGTCCGATAGCAGGACGAAAGGCGGTCCCTGCATGTCGACGAATCCGTTTCCTCCGTCCCTCGAAACGCCACGCAAGCCGTCGCTCGCAGCACCGCTGATTCTCCTCGCAGTCATGGTCACGTTGGGAGCGATCGGCATCCGATGGGTGCGTTCACTGGCGCAGTCTGCCAGCCCGATACTCCACCAAACCAAATCCGGATGGCAGCACCTGCCCTCGCCGGCCGGTTCGCCGCAGAAATGCGCGTCTCGGCGAACGGAACGGTTTGGCTGCTGACCTGGGGCCGCACTGCGATGAGCCACTGGGATGGATCGCACTGGCGCCTTGACAAGGAAACGGTTCGCGGGACCAAAACCGTATTCCGCGACGGCACTTTCGCTTTGGATGGCGACCAGGTGTGGATGCCCTCCGAACAGTGCGTGCTGCACTGGGACGGTCAGCACTGGAATTCCTACACCGATGTGAAGCCCGCCCAAGGCGCTTCGATTGTCGCTGGCGATGGTCAGGTGTGGATCGCCGACGACACCGGCAACCTATTCCACTTTGAAAAAGGTAAGTGGACTACCAGGAAACTGTCGCTGCCTGGAATGCGATCCGGTCCGGATGCGGAAGCTGGCAGTCCTGAGCTTGCCCGCACTGCCGATGGCACGGTGTGGCTGGTCTCCGAGCGGTTGTGGCGTCTGCATGGCGATATCGGGCTGCCTGTGATCGCAGATGGGAAGCTGCTTAATGAAGTGACGCTGATTGGCGTGGCGGGCGACCGTCTCTGGTTGTCGGACGCTTCAGGCATCCGCTGGATTTCGAAGGACACCGAAGGCCAATCGTATGCTTCGGCGGAGACAGGCATTCCGGACGAACTTTCAGTCAACGATGTCGCGTCCGTTGGGAAACTTACTTGGTTCGCTACCAACTCAGGTCTTTACGAATTCGACGGTTCCCACTGGCGGCAGATCCCGCGTCCCACTGATCGAGCGCCGGGTGTCCACGTTGTCGCGGCCGCGCCGGACGGAACGCTGTGGGCCATCGGGACAATTCCCGGCGGTGTATTCAAAAACGCCCGCTATCTCATCTACCTCGCATTTCTGATCCCGCTCGGCACACTGTTTTCGTTGGGCTGGCTCTTCAAGCGCGCTCGCAGCCGGCAACTTCAACAACACCAGCGCGTGACACAGGCTGTGCAGCATGCCACCGGTGCAGTCCCACTGGAACTCGAAATTGGGCAAAGGCAACTGGCTGGCGCCGGTTGGGTCTGGGGTCTCCAGCTTTTTGGAAGCTTCATCGGATACTACATTCTGCGCCGTGTTTGGCCGCAGGCGCCGGTGTGGATGGTTCCCGTCATATTTATCGCGCTGCACCTGGCCGTCACTTTTCAACAATCGCTGGTGAAGCGGAAGCCGCAGGCGTGGGACCCCATCGGTCCGGGCGCGCCCTCCCGATACGACTGGGCGAAGACTCTCAAATCCGTCGGCGCCGCAGCATTCTTCCTGGCGGTTTTGAATGCGAATCGCTTTCCAGCCTTACACTTTCTGCGCGGCTACACATTCTGGGCCATAGTTGCGGTTGTTATCGGTTACAAATCTCTCGGCATCAGCCAGATGAACAAAGCTCTGCGGCGCGGCGATTACGACGGCGCGCTACGCATCATCCGATGGTTCCATTTCTACAATCCATCGGGCTCGGAGGCAATGGAGATGTCCGGCTATATCCTTCTTTTGGCTGGTCGCTACCGCGAAGCCGCGGACGCTCTGCGCCGTTCGTTCTCGAGTTCGAGCGCCGGCCCCACCTATGGCACGGCATTGGAATACCTGGGCGACGCTTTGATGGAGCAAGGCCGATACGACGAATCCACAAAGTGTTACGAAGCTGCTCTTCACACGTTTAGCTGGATGCGCAGGCCGTACCGTGGTTTGTCGGAATTATCGCTGCGCCGAGGCAGCGATCCGCAAAAGGCGTTGGAATCCGTCGAGAAGATCATCGATTTCGCCGGACTCTCCCAGCTCCAGATCAAGAACAACGGACGTCCGCAAGACGATTATTGGGCGCTCAAGGCTTGGGCGCTGGCCAGCGTAGGCCGATCGTCCGAAGTTGCCGCCGCGATCGAGAAAGCGTTGAAAGCCACCAGCCAGCAATGCCTGCCGGATCTAGCGACCACGCACTACCGCGCCGGACGAGCGCTGCAAGTGTTGGGCAACCTAACGGAGGCCAAGGAGCACTTCCGCCGAGCCGTGGAATTCGATCCGACCGGCAGGCGCGGAACGCTCGCCAAAGCCGCGCTCCAGGAATCGAGCGTGTGGCGCGCCACCGCGCCCGAACCCCAACCGGTAGGGCTCAGCTAGAATCAAAGCTCCATGCCAGCCGGCTGTCCGGATCTCAGCGCCATTCGCGCAGCGCGCCAGGCCATCGCCGGATCCGCAATCCGAACGCCGCTGGTACGTCTGAACGCGCCCGGCGAAATTTATCTCAAGCTGGAAAACCTGCAACCCATCGGATCCTTCAAAATCCGAGGCGCAACCAATGCCATCGCACACATGTCCGCGGATGATCTCCGCAACGGAGTGGTCACAGCATCCGCGGGGAACATGGCGCAAGGAGTGGCCTGGCGCGCGCGCGAGTTGAACGTTCCCTGCACCGTGATCGCACCGGAAACTGCGCCTGAGACGAAAATCCGAGCCATCGAACGGCTGGGCGGGCGAGTACTGAAAGTCCCCTACGACGCCTGGTGGCGCGCCTTCGAAGAGCGTCGCTATCCAGGCGTCAAGGGCGCCTTCATCCATGCGTTCGACGATATAAATGTCTTGGCGGGAAACGGAACCATCGGCCTGGAGATTCTCGAAGACCTGCCGGACGTCCACACAATTATCATTCCCTGGGGCGGCGGTGGCCTGGCGTGTGGGATCGCGTGCGCCATCCGCGAATTGAAGCCCTCCACGAAAATCTTCGCCGCCGAAGTTGCGACTGCAGCGCCGCTGAGCGTTTCTTGGAAAGCCGGCTCCCCTCAGTTCATCGAACCCGAGCGTTCCTTCGTAGACGGAATCGGTGGTAAGTCTGTGTTTCCGCAGATGTTTGAGCTTGCCAAGCGATTGCTAGATGGGGTCCTGGTGGCCTCGCCTGACGACGTTGCTGCCGCCCTGCGCCTGATGGCCGAACGCAACCGGATCATCGCGGAAGGGGCGGGCGCCGCGCCAGTGGCGTGCGCGCTCAACAGCCCGCCCAATGGCAAGGTCGCTTGCATAGTCTCCGGCGGCAATATCGACCTCTCGAAATTAGTGGAAATTTTCGGAACAAAATGAAAATTTCTTCGTCTGTACCTTGAAGAAGGAGGGCCGCGTATGACGGCTAAGACAATAGGTGGCGTGTTGCTGGTCGGCGTACTTGCGGCGGGTGGCGCCTTTGCGTACGTGACGGAGGATTACGACTGGCGGGACCGCTCGGAAGCCCGCGAGATTGCCCGGGAAGCACGCGAACATGCGCGAGAGATTGCCCGGGAAGCACGCGACCAGGCTCGCGAGCAGGCGCGGCAAGTCCGCGATCTGGCGCGCGCCAACCGCGAAGTGGAGCGCGAAGCCGCCCATGAGATTCGCAACGCGATCCGAGAAAGCGTGCGCGCCGAACGCGAAGCGCTGCGCGAAATGCGCCGGGACCTGCGACGCGATTGGGGCCCAGTTTACTGAGCCGGTCTTGCGTTTCCGAGCCGCGACCGTAAGGGAGTCGGTGCCTTACCGAACGCGCTGGTACATCACTTTTCCACCCACAATCGTATAGTCCGCCTGCGCGAGCGGAATCTCGTCTTCCGCAATCGTCAAGATGTCTTTTGAAAACACAGTGACATCCGCCAGCTTACCCACCGCGAGCGATCCCTTGCTCGATTCTTCAAACGCCGAGTAAGCATTATTCACCGTGTACGACCGCAGCGCCTCCATCCGGCTCATCCGCTGATCCGGAAAAAACACTGAGCCATCCTTCAATTTCCGGCTCACCGAAGCATAGAAACACGCAATCGGATCCACGTCTTCCACCGGCGTGTCCGTTCCATTGGTCACCATCGCGCCCGACTTCATGAGTTTCTGCCAAACATACGCGCCCTCTTCCGCGCGCTTGGGCCCCAGCCTCAAAATCACAAAAGGCGCGTCGGACGTGCAATGGATTCCTTGCATGGATGCAATCACGCCCAGCTTTGCAAAGCGAGGGATATCGGCGGCATTGATGTGCTGGGCATGCTCAATCCGCCAGCGCAGATTGTTTTTCTCCGGATGTTCCTGAAAAACCGCTTCAAAAATATTCAGCACTTCACGATTCGCGCGATCGCCGATGGCGTGCACGCAGAGCTGATAGCCGTTTGCGATGGCGAGTTCGGCGGTCTTCCGGATTTCGGCCGGATCTTCGGTGGTGAGTCCCGAAGAGCTCGGCAGATCCGAATAGGGCTCCAGCATCCAAGCGCCGCGCGAACCTAACGCGCCATCCATCATGCGTTTGATCGCACGAACCGTCAGATGATTGTCGCCCACCCCGGTCATATAGTATTTCCGCAGATTCGGCTCGAGAATCGCATTGCTGGTTCGCAGCATCACCCACAACCGCAATCCCAGCTTGTTTTCCACGGCCATGCTCTTCAGCAAATCCACAGTCGGGAGCGGTGAGCCGGCATCCTGAAAAGTGGTGATGCCTTTTGAAAGGCATTCGCGAGACGCCAGCTCCACCTGCTGGCGCGCTTCCGCCGCGACCTCTGCAGGCGGCAGATGCTCTCGATAAGTGGTCAGCGCGTGCCAGATCAAACTCTGCGACTGCTCGTTGAACAATCCCGTCGGATTCCCCTGCTCATCTTTCAAAATTTCGCCGCCCGGCGGATTAGGCGTGTTCTTGTGGACTCCCGCCAGCCGCATCGCTTCGGCATTCGCGAATCCCGCATGGCCGCTCGCATGCGTCAGCCACACCGGATTGTTCGGTGAAACTTTGCTGAGCGCTTCATGCAGCGGAAATCCTTGCACGTTGGGCGAAGGCGGCGGATCCCACTTGGCTTGATGCCAGCCGCGTCCCAAAATCCAAGTGCCGGGCTTAGCTTCGCGCGCCGCCGCGGCCACCATCGCGACAATCTGGTCCCAATTCTTGGCGTCGTGCAGGTTGAGCATCATCTTGGACGAGCCAAGGCTGGTGAAATGGCCGTGTCCCTCGATGAATCCGGGCGTGGCCAACCGTCCGGCGAGATCCACCACTTTGGTAGATGCGCCGATGTAGCGCTGCATCTGCTGATCGGTTCCGAGCGCGACGATCTTGCCGCCGCGCGCAGCCAGAGCCTGCACCTGAGGCGCGCTCGCTTCGAGCGTAACAATCTTCCCGTTGCGCAGCACAAGATCGGCCGGTTGCGCTCGAAGTAGCCGCTATGGTCAGCGAAAAAAGCAGGCAAAAACGAATCACGCAGGTCATTATCGCAGACCCGTGGCGCACGCACTCGTGCGTGCCGCGTTCACACTCGTGTGAACGCCTTTCAAATCAGGAAGAACGCCGTCCAATGCGTTCACAAGATTGTGAACGCGGTACGCGAATGCGCGTGCGCTACACTCACAAGTTCGGATGATTTCTTTCTCGAATATCAATAAGCAGTATGGCAAGCAGTTGGTTTTTGTCGACGCGTCTTTCCAATTGAACCCTGGCGAAAAGGTCGGCCTGGTTGGACCCAACGGAGCCGGCAAAACCACGCTCTTCCGCATGGTGGTGGGGGAAGAGGCTCCTGATGACGGCGAAGTCTCGGTTCCAAAACGCCTGACCATCGGCTACTTCCGCCAGGACGAAGAGGAGATGCAGGGCCGGTCCGTGCTGGATGAAGCTATCGCCGGCAGCGGCCGCGCGGGCGATCTGCACCATGAGCTGGAATCTCTGCATCACGCTATGGAAGATCCGGAGCGCGCCGGCGAGATGGACAAAATCCTGGCTCGCTTCGGCGAAGTGCAGGAGGAGTACGAGCATCTGGGTGGCTACTCTCTCGAAGCGCAAGCGCGAGAAGTATTGCACGGGCTGGGTTTTAAGGACGACCAGATTGACGGCGATGTCGGCGCTCTCTCCGGCGGCTGGAAAATGCGCGTCGCTCTGGCGCGGGTGCTGCTCGGCCGTCCCGACGTGCTGTTGATGGACGAGCCCACCAATCACTTGGACATCGAATCCATCATCTGGCTCGAACAATTCCTCAAGTCGTTCAACGGTGCGCTTCTGATGACCTCGCACGATCGCGAGTTCATGAACCGGATTGTTTCGAGGATCGCCGAAATCGACGCCGGCGAAATCATCGCCTACTCAGGCAACTACGATTTCTATGAGCGCGAGCGCGCCATCCGCGAGACCAATCAGCAAGCCGCGTTCGCGCGCCAGCAATCCATGCTGGCCAAAGAGCAGCGCTTCATCGACCGTTTCCGGACCCACGCCGCCAAAGCCGCGCAAGTGCAGAGCCGCATCAAAGCGCTGGACAAGATCGAAAAGATCGAGCTGCCCAAGCAGCGCCATGTCGTCAAGTTTGAATTCCGTATCCCGCCCCGCTCCGGCGATCAGGTTGCAGTGATCGAGGATCTGCACAAGAGCTATGGACCGCGCGTCATCTACGACGGATTCAGCCTGACCATCCGCCGTGGCGAACGATGGGCTGTGATGGGAAGGAATGGAGCGGGGAAGACCACGCTGCTGAAAATGATCGCCGGCGTGAGCGCGCCCGATTCCGGCAGCGTCCGGTTGGGCGCGAGCCTCAACATGGGATATTTCGCGCAGCAATCTCTGGATGTGCTCAATCCAGATCTAACAATTTTCGAGCAGCTCCAACGCGATTTTCCGCAAGACGGCATTGGCTCGCTGCGTTCGCTGGCGGGTGCGTTTCAGTTTTCAGGCGACGATGTGGATAAAAAGATCCGGGCTTTGTCCGGAGGCGAAAAGTCGCGCCTCGCGATGGCGCGAATGCTCTACAATCCGCCGAATTTCCTGGTGCTAGACGAGCCGACCAATCACCTCGACCTGGCCACTAAAGAAATGCTTGTGGATGCGCTGAAAGATTTCGAAGGCACCATGATTTTCGTGTCGCACGATCGTATGTTCCTGCGCGGCCTTGGCTCTCGCGTACTGGAACTAGGCGGCGAAAGCGGCACCGAGCGCGAGCCGGTGGTGTATCCAGGGTCGTATGTGGAATACGTGCAGACGCTAGGGCATGAGGCGCCTGGGATTGTTTCATGATTCGCACACATCTACTACTCAGCCTGATTGCGACCATCGCTGTGGCCGCGCCACCTGACCACCCACTCTCTGACTATGCCGGAACCTACGCCGACGAACCGGGGCGAACCATCGAAATCGTAGCCGGCGATGAACTCTTCGCCGTCCAGGACGAGGCAAAGTACCGGCTGCAACGTGCCAATGCCGACGAATTCACCCTCCCCTATGGAGAGAAGATCTCTTTTCCACGCGACTCTTCGGGCAAGGTGACCGGATTTCAGCAGCGCGGCAAACTGCACGCTCGCCTGTCGCTCACCGTTACGCCAGAATCTGCCGCGCTAGCCCGTCCGCGTCCCGCCGAAAACTCGGATTATCACTATCACCCACCAGCCGATCTCCACGACGGCGTCCCGGTCGGCGACATCACCGGATCCGAACTCGGCGTGGCCACGGCAAATGCGATCGTCCGTGCCATTCTCGATGGCACTTATAAAGACGTCCACAGTGTCCTTCTCTACCAGCACGGCAAGCTTGTCTTGGAAGAGTATTTTTATGGCTACGGCGTTTCGCGCCCACATCAGCTCCGGTCGGCGACGAAATCGGTTGTCAGTGCGCTCGCCGGGATCGCCATTGATCGCGGAGCCATACCCGGCGTCGATGTGCGGGTGCTTCCGCACATGAACTATTCGAGCTACGCCAATCCCGACCCGCGCAAAGCCAGCATGACGCTCGGCAATTTCCTATCGATGACCTCGGGCCTGGATTGCAATGACCACAGCTCCACCTCGCCCGGCCGCGAGACCGTGATCGACGAAGCGCCGGACTGGGTAAAAGCAACGCTCGATCTTCCGATGATCAACAATCCTGGAAGCAAAGGCTACTATTGCTCCGGTGGTGTCGCGGTAGTCGGCCGCATCACCGAAAATGCCGTGCACATGCAGCTTCCGGATTTCGCGCAGGCAAACCTTTTCGGACCCCTTGGAATCTCACGCGCCGATTGGATCTGGAATTACAACCTGACTAATGCCAACAAAGAGTACTCGCAAATCCACCTGCGTCCGCGCGACATGCTGAAGCTCGGGATCCTATTCGCTGGCGGCGGGCGTTGGCAAGATCGCCAAGTGATCTCCTCCTCCTGGGTAAAAGCCTCGCTCGCGGAACAGAGCCAGGTGGACGACACCAGCTACGGATATTTCTGGTGGCGTCCTTATTTGAATGTGGAAAATCAGCGCGTCGATATGTTCGCAGCCCAGGGAAATGGCGGCCAGAAGATTTATCTCCTCCCGCAATACGATCTGGTCGCCGTCTTCACCGCCGGCGATTACAACTCGAATGGCGCGCCGCCGAACAAGATCATGATCCAGATCATTCTCCCGTCTTTGGTCCGAGCGCGTCCACGGGCAATCCAGTAGGGCCGGATTCGTCCGTAGCGGTCTTTGCGGAAAGTATAATGAGTGTTGGACTTTGAGTGGGATCCGACAAAAGCTATCGCGAATCTGGCCAAACACAAAACATCTTTCGAAGATGCAGCGACAGTCTTCGCCGATCCATTGGGGTGGATTGTGGGTGACCCGCGTCATTCGATCTTGGAACAACGATATGTGCCGCTTGGTCTTTCGTCGGGCCGACGCCTACTGGCGGTGATGTTCGTTGAAAGGGAACATACCATTAGAATCATCAGTGCGCGTCGGGCAACAAAACGTGAGCAAAGGAACTATGAAGAAAACGCGCACTAAACTTTCGGCCGCTCGTCAGACTGATATCGACGAGATCCTCCCCGAATACGACTTCAGCCGGGGTTCGCGCAACAAGTACGCCTCGCGCTATGCTGCGGGAAGTACCGTGGTGGTTCTTGAGCCCGACGTCGCCGCTGCCTTCCCCAGCTCCACAGAGGCCAATGAGGCACTGCGCGCACTGGCTGGAATTATTCAGAAACATCGGTCGCGTCGGACAGCATCGCGATCGAGAGTCTAGAATGTACGCGCCAGTTGCGGTAATTGCAGTTACCGCCTCCGGTACTAACGTCCAAAGACCTTCTCGTGACAATATGCTCAGCAACGAGACGGGAGATTGAATACCCTTTATAGAAATCTAGTTCTGGAACGGGTGCGCTTTGCTTTGGCGTCGGCGAGAGCAGCCGCAGGTCTGGAGCACGCCGGCGTGAAGGGTGCTCTACGTGAAGCGTTGATTGCAGATCTTTTCGGTTCCACTACTACCCGGCGACTTTGGGCTAGCCACTGGCATTCTGATCTCGGTCGACGAGGTTCAATCAGCCCAGCAGGATATTGTAGTTTTCGACCGGCGGATTCTGCCTCCACTTCTATTCCAGGGTCCGGCAATAATTCCCGTTGAAGCTGCGCTTGCCACGATCGAGATCAAGAGTCGATTGACAGCAACCGAGTGGCGAGGCGCGCAACAAAATGCATTGAGCGTTAGAAAGTTGCAGTTGCTAAGTGGTTTCAAAGACAGAACTGGAAACTATGTAGACCCAAGGCTATTTGACGCAGAAGGGAAACCATTAGCGGATGCGCCCATCCATCACGCCTCGGGACCCACCTCCTTCGTCTTCGCGTTAGATTCGGACCTCTCATCTGTAGGCAAGAACGAAGTGGATCGACTTGCGGAAATGTGCGAAGACGTTCATTTGATCAGCGGCATTTGCATAGTGGGGAGAGGATTGTTTGGGCCTACCCAGCGGGTTGTTTACGACTTGCCGACCCAAAAGTATTTCACATTCAACGCGGAGCCCCTTAATAACAAACTGAGAGAAATAGTATCTGGTGACGATGACCACACGGAAGTGCTGACCTTAATAGCCAATCTTCACAATCTCATCTTGGAAGTTGCCGCAGGACGCGGGCAACCGCCACTAAGTGCCTATCTGCTCTCGCAATAGGCGTGCACCGGCGTGCGCAAGCTGTCGTCCAGCTCAGACCGGCTCACGATACACTATCATTAATTTTCTATGCGCCCACTCCTCCTCTTCCTCGCCGTCCCGCTCTTCGCCCAACCGTATCGCGTCATCATCCACACCGGCGTACCGGCCAAGATGCGCGATGGCGTAACTCTGCGGGCAGACGTCTTCCGTCCGGATGACCCCGGAAAGTTCCCCGTGATCCTGGAACGCACGCCGTACAATCGCGCCGGCGACACCAGCACCGCTTCCGAACTCGCCTCCCACGGTTACGTGGTCATCATCCAGGATGTACGCGGACGCTTTGCGTCGGAGGGCGATTTCTATCCGTTCCGCAACGAAAGTGCCGACGGCTTCGATACTGTCGAGTGGGCAGCCGCGTTGCCCAATTCCAACGGTCATGTCGGTATGTTCGGCGGATCCTACGTGGGCGCCACGCAGATGCTGGCCGCTATCGCCGTGCCCCCGCATCTCGATGCGATATTTCCCTACGTGACCGCTGCCGAATATTACGAAGGCTGGACCTATCAGGGCGGCAGCCTGATGCAGTGGTTCGCCAGTTCCTGGTCATCGGGACTGACCATCGACACGCTCACTCGCCAAGCGACTGCCCGCCAGCAGCCCAAGGAATGGACCGCGACGCTTCCCGTGGAAGCGTACCGTGAGACCGACCTTCCACCAGTTTCCGGACTCGCGCCCTACTTCCAGGATTGGGTCACGCACGAGCGCAATGACGATTACTGGAAGCCCTGGAAAATTTCCGATCATTATCCGGAGATGAAAGTGAAAGCGCTGCACAGCGGCGGTTGGCACGACATTTTCCTCGGCGGCTCCATTCGCAATTACGAAGGCATGCACAAGCTATCGCCTGCGCGCGCGGATCAGCGGTTGCTCCTCGGACCCTGGGCTCACGCCGCTACTTCACCGGAAGGGAAAATTGGCGACGTGACTTTCGGCAAAGACGCTGTGCTGGATATGACAGGAACTGCGCTGCACTGGTTCGATTACGCCTTGAAAGGCGTTCAGAATGAATACGCAACCGGCGCGCCGGTACGGATTTTCGTGATGGGAGAAAACAAGTGGCGTGACGAAAAGGAATTTCCCCTCGCACGAACCCGCTACACCAAATACTTTCTGCATTCTTCCCACACGTTAAGCACAACTGCTCCCGAAGGCGACCACCCTGACGCCTACGAATACGATCCGGCCAATCCCGTGCCCACCATCGGCGGACGGCTCTGCTGCGGCAATCAGATCCCGCCCGGTCCCGCGGATCAACGTCCCAACGAAGGCCGTCCGGACGTATTAATCTTTTCCACGCCCCCGCTCGATCACGACGTGGAAGTGACCGGCTGGATTCACGCTGAACTTGAAGCCGCGACGTCCGCCGTCGACACCGATTTCACGGCGCTACTCGCCGACGTGGATCCCTCCGGCTACGCGCGCTTTCTCACCGACGGAATCATCCGCGCTCGCTATCGGAATTCAACAGTGAAGGCCGAGCCCATCACGCCAGGCGAAATCTATCGCTACAACATCGATATGTGGGCCTCGAGTAATGTGTTCAAGTCAGGTCACCGCATTCGCCTGTATATTTCGAGCAGCAATTTTCCGCGCTTCAATCGGAACCTGAACACCGGCGAGCCGATTCTAGGCTCCACGCGTATGGTGAAAGCGAACCAGAAGATCTATCACGACGCGAAGCATCCATCGGCCCTGGTGCTGCCCGTGATTCCGCGCTAATCCCGCAGCGCCTGTACCGGATCGGTCCGCGTCGCCCGCCATGCCGGTAGAAAGCATGCCGCAGAGGCCGCAATCAGCATGATCAGGAACGCCGAAGCAAATACCAGCGGATCGCGCGGACTCACCTTATACAGCAGTGTCTCGATCAACCGAGTCAATCCCAGTGCAGCCGCAGCGCCCACTGCAACGCCAAGTAAAGTCAACGCAAGTCCGTTCGACAGGATCAGCCGTACGAGATTTCCCGCGTCAGCGCCCAACGCCATGCGCAATCCCAATTCGCGCGTGCTCTGCGAAACCGTGTACGACATGACGCCATAGAGTCCGATGGCGGCCAGCGCCAACGCGAGTCCGCCGAACAGGGCGAGCATCATTACCGCCAGTCGTTGCACGGCCGTGGTCCGGTCCACCTGCTCCTGCATCGTGATCACTTCCCCGGGCGCAAGATTCTCGTCCAGCGCCTTCACTTCGCGGGCCAACGTCCTCGCCATCACAGCCGGCGGGAGCGACGTACGGATCACCAGTCCTAATCCAGGCGTGCTTTGCCGGACCGGCACGTAAAAAAACGGCTTGGGTGTTTCGAGCAGTCGCTCATACTTCGACACTCTTGCCACACCCACCACCTGCAGCCACTTTCCTTTCACCTGCACTCGGCTCCCCACCGGATCCCGGCCACGCCAGTATTGAGCCGCCATCGCCTCGTTCACAACCGTCACGGGCAGCGCGGTCTCATTATCCGCGCGAGTAAACTCACGGCCGGAAACCAGAGGAATGCCCATGGTGGCGAGATAAGCTGGACCCACCTCGTTGTAATCCACGATGAGCTTTTGATCCGGCG
The DNA here is from genome assembly GCA_963774655.1 of Bryobacterales bacterium. Taxonomy (GTDB): domain Bacteria; phylum Acidobacteriota; class Terriglobia; order Bryobacterales; family Bryobacteraceae; genus Palsa-89. The sequence goes on from CAVZFZ010000001.1 coordinate 56,415, forward strand.
CGGTCTCATAGCCTTCCACCGCGATAGGCGCGGAAGAATAGCTGCGATAGCCGAATGGCGTGGTCCGCTCCACCGCAACCGATTGCACCGCGCCCAGCCCTTGCAGACGATCGATCAGCGTATCCTGAAAATCGTTGGTGCGCCGCGCATCGTACCCGGCTACTCTCAAATCCACCCCGGTGGTGAGCGTCGCGGTGGAGAAACCCGGGCTGATATTCTGAATCCCACGCAGGCTCAGAAACAACAGACCGGCTCCCACCAGCAACACAAAACTGAGTGCCACCTGCACCAGCACCAAACCAGACCGGAACAGGCCTCGCCGGCGTCCACCCACCACGCCGCCCGCTTCGGATTTCAGCGCGGACGTGAGATCCACCTTGCTCGATTGAATTGCAGGCACCAGTCCGAACAGCAGCGTGGCAATCACGCAAACGCCGGTGCTCAGGGCGAGCACGCGCCAATCGATTTCACCCGGCAAATTCATCCGCCGGCCGCCGCGCGCCGGCAGCAGGAGCACGAACAAATTGCGGCACCAGTATGCAAGCAGGAATCCGCCGGCCGTGGCGATCGAGGAGAGGAGCATTCCCTCAGTGAGAAGCTGCTTCAATAATCGGCCGCGCCCCGCGCCGATCGCAAGACGGACGGTCATTTCGTGACGGCGTGCGAAGGCACGGACCAGCAGCAAATTTCCCACGTTCGCGCAGGCAATCAGCAGGACGGAAACAACCACCGCGAGTGCGATTCCAAGCGTCGGGAACAGCGTGCGCGCATTGTTGAAAGGAGTGCGCCACAGCGGAAACAAATTGACTCCGTGATTCCGGTTCGTCGCCGGATAAGCCGTTTCCAGCCGTTTCGCCACGGCCGAAATCTCTGCCCGCGCCTGTTGCTCGGTGACGCCCGGCTTGAGCCGCACGAAGCCTTCAATCCAGCGCTCGCCGCGATCTTCCAGTTTGTATCCGCCCGGATCGAATTTTTCCTGCATCGACAACGGAAGCCAGAACTGCATGGCCCAGCCCACGAAGGTCCCATAAAAACCTTCCGGCGCAACTCCGATGATGGTGTGCGGCATGCCGTTCAGCATTTGCGTTTTGCCGATGATGTTCGGATCGCTCTTGAAGCGCGATTGCCACAATTGATAGCTGATCACGGTCACCGGATGAGCGTTGCGCCCGATGTTTTCCGATGGTTCGAATCCGCGCCCCAGGATTGGCCGGACTCCGAGCGCGTCGAAATAGTTGGCCGACACTATGCTGGATGTCGCATTCTCGGCGCGGTCCCCGATGTTGAGCGAGACCCCTGTGATGCGGTCGACAATAAACGCGTCGAAGAGGGTGCAGTTTTTCTCGAAGTCCTGGAAGTCGGGCCAGGAGACATCGGGATCTCCGGGGACGTCGCGGCTCCATCCGGCTATGGCCATCATTCGGTCCTGATTTGCGACCAAGGGAAACGGTCGCAGCAGGATTCCTTCGATCCAACTGAACACCGCCGCGTTGGAGCCGATCCCCAGGGTCAGGCACAGAATCGCCAAAAGAGAAAAGCCCGGACTTCTGCGCAACATTCGCAACCCGTAGCGCACGTCCTGCCACAGCACTTGGAACATTGGTAACGAGTGCGTTTCGCGGTAGGTCTCTTTCACCCGCGCTACTCCCCCGAATCGGCGCAAGGCCGCGGATCGCGCCTCGTCCGTCGTCATGCCCTTGCGGACATTTTCCGCGACCTCCATTTGCAGATGAAAGTCCACCTCTTCCTCGATATCGGGTTTGCGAAAGGCACCGGCGAGCCGGGAGAAAACCACACGCCAGTTCGTCATGACGATGCAAAGCGCGCCAGGATTCTCGACACCTGCGCCCAATTGGCGGCTTCAGCGGCGAGCTGCTTCTTGCCCGCGCGCGTAATCGAATAAAACTTGGCGCGCCGGTTGTTATCGGAGGCGCCCCACTTGGAAGTGATCCAACCCATCTGCTGCAGCCGCAGGAGCGCCGGATATAACGATCCCTGGTTCAACTCCAGCGCGTCGCCGCTGATCTGCTCAATGCGCCGCGCGATGCCCCATCCATGTTGCGGACCAAGCGTGTCCAACGTGCGCAGCACCATGAAAGCCAGCGATCCGTGGAGTACGTCGGTCTTGTCTTTGGTCATCCGGAATTACCTTTCGGTAGCCTACAGGAGTGTATAACGCCTTCCTTTAGCCTGTCAACAGGGAACAGAATTGTGGGGCAGGTTGCTAACCTGCCGCCGATTGCCAATCGGCGCAAACTGCGCGGGTTAACAACCCGCTGCAGGATGACATCCTGCCCCACAAATCGAAGAACTAAACTAGTATTTGGTCTCGCCCGCCCGCCAAGTCGCCTTTGATGTTCTTCGGAAAGTTGCCCAAGGCGGTTACGCGTCCGATCTGCTGCTCAAACAAACCGCCGCGCTCGACCCTCGCGACGCCGGCCTGGCTTCGGAAATCGTCTTCGGATGCCTCCGCTACCAAGCCCAGCTCGACCACTTGATCAGCTGCTTCGTACCGCGCCCGCCCGATCCCGACATCCGCATGATCTTGCGCATGGGCATCTATCAGCTTCGCTACCTGGATCGCATTCCTCCGCACGCCGCCGTCGGCGAAAGTGTCGAGCTGGCCAAGCGCGCTCGCAAGCAGGTCGCTTCCGGTTTGGTCAACGCAGTCCTCCGAAAAGTGGATCGCCAGCCCCTTGCCTGGCCCGATCAGCCCACTGAATTGTCCATGCCTGCGTGGCTGGTTGAAAAATGGGAGCGCCAGTTCGGCGCCGAGGCAACGGAAAAAATCGCCACCACGTTCCTCAAGCCTGTTGAAACCCACCGGGCCAGCACCGGACGCATCCAGGACATCTCGGCGCAATCCGTGGTCCCGCATCTCGATCTGCAGCCGGGAATGACGTTCCTCGACCTTTGCGCCGCGCCTGGTAATAAGACAGCCCAAGCGCTGGAGTACGGTGTCCGCGCCATCGCTTGCGATATCCACTCGCATCGGTTGAAGGATATGCAAGACCTGGATTGTCCGCGCGTGGTGCTGGATGCCACCCAGCCGCTACCCTTCAACACCAGGTTCGATCGAATTTTGCTGGATGCCCCCTGCTCGGGCACCGGAACCCTGGGCCGCAATCCCGAGATCAAATGGCGCCTCCAATCCTCCGATCTGTTGCATTTGCATCGCAAACAGGTCGCCATGCTGAAAAACGCGCTGCACTACCTGAAGCCCGGCGGCCGCCTGGTCTACGCCACCTGTTCGCTCGAAGAGGAAGAGAATCGGCTGGTGATCCAAGCTGTTCCCGGACACTGGCAATTGACCGAGCGAATCCCGGGTGTCGACCCCGGGGATGGCTTTTTCGTGGCTGTGTTAACATCTTAAATAGTCCGCAATGGTTGAAATCCTTCCATCCCTTCTCGCGGCGGATTTTGCGCATTTGGGCGAGGAAATCGCCAAAGTCGAACGTGCCGGAGCATCCATGCTGCATGTCGATGTCATGGATGGGCATTTCGTCCCCAACTTTGCCATCGGAACGCCGGTGGTGGCTGCCATCCGGAAGATCACTCGATTGAAGTTGGATGTACATCTCATGATTAGTGACCCGGACCGTTATATCCCGGATTTTGTCAAAGCCGGTGCCGACCATGTCTTGGTGCATCAGGAAGCTTGCCCCCACCTGGATCGCACGCTTCGCATGATCCGGGCGGAAGGTGCTTTGGCGGGCGTTGTACTGAATCCAGCCACTCCAATCGCGACTTTGAGCGAGGTGCTTGATTTGGTGGATCAGGTGCTAGTCATGAGTGTGAATCCGGGATTCGGAGGGCAGCACTTCATTCCCAATGCCCTTCGCAAGATTCAGGCTTTGGCATGGAAACGCAAGGAGTTAGGGCTGGATTTCGCCATTGAAATCGATGGGGGAGTGGCACTGGAGAACGTGGCCGATATCGCCCGTGCAGGGTGTGACTGGTTGGTTGCAGGGACGTCGGTATTTCACACTCCGGACGCAGGTGCGGCCTTCCGGGAACTGGAGCGGACGGCACGCGAGGCCACCCTCGCGAAAGCATAGGTTAAAATTGTAAGGTGAACCTCTTAGGTTGAATATTACTATGGCTCGATATTTTTTCATCGCAATCATGATCGGTGGTCTGGTGACCACCAGCTGTGGCTTCAAACGCAAGAAGTACGACAATCCCATCACCAAAGACACCAAGCAGCCGGATAAGGTCCTCTACGACCGGGCCATCAACGACATTGAGCATAGCCGCTACGAAGTCGCCCGCATCACCCTCAACACGCTGATCAACACCTACGACCAAAGCGAGTTCATGGCGAAAGCCAAGCTCGCTATCGCGGATAGTTGGTTCCGCGAGGGTGGCACCCAGGGATTCGCACAGGCGGAAGCCGAATACAAGGACTTCATCCTGTTCTATCCCACCATGGCGGAAGCCGCGGAATCCCAGGAAAAGATCTGCCAGATCCACTACAAGCAAATGGAGAAGGCGGATCGCGATTCGGTGCAGGCGCTCCGAACTCAGGACGAATGCCGCCAGTTGATTGTCCAATTCCCCAACAGCCAGTTCATCCCTGAAGCGCAGCAGATACTGCGAAACACTCAAGAAGCGCTTGCGGAAGGCGAGTTTTTGGTCGGCGATTTTTATTACAAGCGCGGCTCGAATCCATCCGCGGCGAATCGTTTCAGCCGACTGGTGGATCAGTTTCCGCTTTACAGCAAAGCCGACCTGGCCCTGATGGAGCTAGGCGATTCCTACACGCGGATGGGAACCCGTTTTCGCAAAGACGCCGGCGACGCCTACGCACGTATCGTGAGGGATTATCCGCTGTCCGGATACGCCGATGCGGCCAAGAAGAGGCTGGGGGAACTCGAGATGCCCGTTCCTCAGGCTGATCCGGTGGCCTACAACCGCATGAAGTGGGAGGCGGAGAACCGCACCAAGCCAAGCATGATTTCGAAGCCCCTGAGCATTCTCAAGCGTGGTCCGGATGTGAGCTCCGCGGCAAAATCGGGCGAGCCGGCCATGACCACTCTGCGCGGCACCGTTCCGGTGAGCGTTCCGATGACGCGCGGTACACCAGGATTCACAGGCGAAGTAACCGCGACCACGGTGGGCGGCGACCCTTCTGCGCTCGACAAGCTGCCAGACGCGCGGACAAATCCGCCTGCGGCAGGGACGGAAGCGAAACCGGCCGATGCTGAAGCCGGAAGACGCCAAGCCTGCTGACGCGAACGCTCCCGCCAAGCCCGCCGATGCAAATGCTGCTGCCACCACCGATCAGCCAGCAGGCTCAAACAGCCGATCCGAAGGCCAAGAAGAAAAAGAAGGAAAAAAAGGTGAAGCCGCAGCCCGCCGCGAATCCGCCGGCTGCCGATCCCCCAGCCACGACGACTCCCACGCCGCAGAATCCTCCCGGCCAGCCCTGATGAGCCGCATTCTGCTGGCGGACGATAGCCCGCACGCACAGCGGATGGGCGAGCGCATTCTGCGCGAAGAGGGCTTTGAAGTGGTCAGCCTCACCGATGGCGAAGCCGCTCTGTTGCGGCTGGCTGACGTAGATCCCGATCTTATCCTGGCGGATGTTTTTCTGCCAGGAAAATCCGGTTTAGATCTGTGCCGCCACATCAAAAACACTCCCAGCCAGCGACACATCCGCGTGGTTCTAACGGCTGGTCTCCTGGAGCCGTTCGACGAAGCGGAAGCCACGCGCGCCGGCTGCGACGCCATCCTCAAGAAGCCGTTTGAAGCGTCCAAGGTGATGGAGACCATCCATCCGCTGGTGAAGGAAGCGCAGGTAGCTCGCGCCGTTTATGCAGAAAGCCTGGCCGCCGCCGCAGCCGCCTCGGCGCCGCCAGGTGCGACCACCCCGCTTCCACCGGGCGTCGATCCCGAGCGAATCCGCGCCGCAGTCACTCTGGCTCTTGACGCCGCTCTCCCCACCTTGATCCGTGAAATTACCGAGCGGGTCTTGATAGCATTGGGAGATTGAGCCATGCCTGACAATACATTCGACATCGTCTCCAAAATCGATCTGGCTGAAGTGAACAACGCCCTCCAGCAAGCCATGAAGGAGATTCAGCAGCGTTACGATCTGAAGAACTCCAAATCCGACATTCAATTGATCGAGAAGGACCACAAGATCATTCTCACCAGCGAAGATGAGTTCAAGCTGAAAGCCGTCACCGAAGTCTTCGAGTTGAAACTTACCAAGCGCAAGGTGTCGCTGAAGGGTTTGGTGTTCGGACCCATCACTCCCGCGGCTGGGTCTTCCGTACGGCAGGAAGTCACGCTACAACAGGGCATCCCCATCGAAAAGGCCCGCGACATCGTGAAATTAATTAAGGACAGCAAGAAAAAGGTGCAGGCCTCTATCAATGCCGACTTGGTGCGCGTTTCCGGGCGCGACCGCGATGCACTCCAGGAAGTAATGGCGCTGCTGCGCGGCCACGACTTCGGGATCGACATGCAGTTCACCAACTACCGCACCAACTGATGCCTCGGCGCATCGAATCGCTTTTTATTCCCGGACCCGCCGGCCGTTTGGAAGCACTGCTCGAAGAGCCGGAGGATCAAGCGCCGAAAGAAGCGGTGCTAATCTGCCATCCCCATCCGAAGTTCGGCGGAACGATGCACAACAAAGTGGTCTATCGCATCGCGCGAGCTATGCGCCGAGCGGGCGCGGTGGCTCTGCGCTTCAACTATCGCGGCGTAAACATGAGCGAGGGAACCTACGATAACGGCATCGGCGAAGTGGAAGATGCCCGCGCCGCTCTCGAACTTCTGCGATCGCGTTATCCCGAATTGCCATTTTCCTTGGCCGGATTTTCCTTCGGATCGAGAATCATCCTCAGACTCGGCTGCGAAATTCCAGTCGCGACGCGCTTACTTGCCGTCGGATTCCCCTCCGGCGACGCCGCCAGCCGCACACTCGGCGTCTGCGAGATTCCCCGAGTTTTTATCCAAAGCACCAACGATCAGTTTGGACCCCGCGATACGATGGAATCCTACTTCGCAACGCTCACCGGTCCAAAAGAACTGATCTGGGTAGCAGCGTGCGACCACTTCTTCGCCGACGCGCTGAACGAGTTTGAAGAAGCAGTGTTCCGCGTGGCGTCTTAGACCGACAGCCACTCTCCCATCTGCTCCGCTGTCAAATTTCCTCCGCACAACGGCGTCACCACAGAAGCGCCTCGAAATCGATCGCGGAATGTGATTGCGGCTGCGAGGCCGGCCACTCCAGCAGGTTCCACTATCAATCCATGCTGTCGGAAAACCAGTTGCATTGCCTCGGTCATGGCCTGGTCTTCCACCAATAAAACCTCGTCCACCACGTCCGCCAAATCGGCCAATGCTTCCGGAACCGGAACGCGCACGCCGATTCCGTCGGCAATGGTTGCCATGGACTCGGTGGATTCCGCGCGGCCATTCTTCAGCGAAAGCGCCATCGAAGGAGCGCCCGCCGCGCAAACCCCGATGACTCGCGTCGCGGGCGACTTCGCCTTCATCCAAGTCGCGATGCCGCCCAGCAGTGCGCCATTGCCCAGCGGGATCAGCGCGACATCGAAAGCATGCGGCCATCGGCACAGTTCCACGGCAATCGTGCCCGCGCCTTCCGCGATGGCGGGCTCGCGTCCATCCACGATCCAGCGCGCTCCGGTCTCGGCGGCAAATGCCTCCCCATGGTCCTTGGCTTCATCAAAGTCGCGGCCAGCCAGCCGCACCTCGGCTCCCAGCTCCCGCATCCGGTCTAGCTTCAGCCGATTGGCCGATTCCGCGGCAAACACCACCAACGGAATGCCCCTTTTTCGTGCCGCGTAGGCCATCCCTTGTCCAAAATTTCCAGCAGAGGCACAAACAACCGGCGGCGATCCGTGGGGAAGACTCGATACCAGGAAATCCGTGCCCCGACCCTTGAAGCACCGAATCGGATTGATGGTCTCCACCTTGAGAACCACCCGCAGGCCCAGGCAGGCGCCAATCGGCTCGCTTTCAAATTGGGGACTATTGAGGAAAACCGGATCGATGGAGCGCGCTGCCGCTTCAATTCTATCGAGCTGAATCAGAAGCAGTTATCCGGAGGTGGTGGCGTGCCGCATTTCACGGCGCATCTTGCGCGCAGCGCGGTCGCTAATCAAGTTGGCAACCTTGCCCAACAGCTCTGGGATGTCCTCAGGCTTAATGAGCATGTGCGCCTTGGAAGGGAGCGGCTTGGAAGCCTGATAGGTGGTCACAATGGCGGTTGCAGGCTTGTAATCCATCATTTTGGCGTGTGCCAGCACTTTGAGGCCCGCTTCTGGGGATTCGAGCTGCAGGTCGCTCAGAACCAACTGGTATTCCTGCTCCTCCAGCTTGCCGACCGCTTCAGCGAACGACGCGGCCGCATCTACATGATATCCACCAGCTTGTAGCACTGTTTGTAAGGTTAAACGCGAAGTTGGGTCGTCATCTACCAGGAGTACCCTGGCCATTTCGAGCTCCAAACACCGGTCTGAATCAGTAAACTTCCGCATTCGATACAGCCCGTCTCCTAGGTATAGTGTAATCGAACAGTGCCGAAATGGAAGCGGAGATTTGAGGCTAAATGAAAACTACGTGGGTAGAAGCGTCCTAGGACTCTGAAAACACACGCTCAAAGATGCGATCCACGTTAGCTAACTGTCTGGAAACAGAGAAGCTTTCCGCAAGTTTCACCTTACTTAACCTCTTGGTCACCTCCGGATCGGCTTCGATCGCGGACTGGAAGTCCTGGTCGTACTCCCAGGCTTTCATGGCGTGACCCTGGACCAGCTTATAGGCATCCTCCCGCAGCATGCCGGAGGCAGCCAGGTCCAGAAGTAGTTGGCCAGAAAACACTAATCCTTGGGTCAGGCCAAGGTTCTTGAGCATTCTCTCAGGGTAAACCCGGAGTCCGGAGATGAGCCAGTCCGTCTTTGCGAGCATGTAATCCACCAGAATGGTGGAATCCGGCAAGATGATTCTCTCCACGGACGAATGAGAGATGTCGCGCTCATGCCACAGGGCCACGTTCTCGAAGGCCGCCTGGACGTTCGCTCGCACCACGCGGGCCAATCCTGCAATCTGTTCGCATGTCACCGGATTGCGCTTGTGCGGCATGGCGGACGAGCCTTTTTGACCGGCGGCGAAGGGCTCCTCCGCCTCGCGAACTTCCGTGCGCTGCAGGTGGCGAATCTCGATGGCGATCTTCTCCAGCGTAGCGGCGATCAGGGCCAGCGCCGAGACGTAGTTGGCGTGCCGGTCGCGCGAGATCACCTGTGACGCGATCGGAGCGGGACGCAATCCCAGGCGCTTGCAGATCTCTTCCTCCGCTTCCGGTCCGATGTGTCCGAACGTACCCACCGCTCCCGATATTTTGCCCACGCGCATTTCTTCCGAAGCTGCGGCAAACCGTCCGAGGTTTCGCCGCATTTCGTCGTACCAAAGCGCCAACTTCAGCCCGAACGTGATCGGCTCCGCGTGGATGCCGTGCGTCCGCCCGATTTGCACAGTATTTTTGAACTCGAACGCGCGGGTCTTAAGGGATTCCGCCAACTTACCTACGCCTTTGGACACGATCTCCGACGCATTTCGAATCAGCAGCGCCTGCGCGGTGTCCACGACATCATTCGACGTTAGGCCGTAGTGGAACCAGCGCGACGCCTCCGCATGTCCCGCCGCAGCCATGCATTCCGCCACCGCGGTGGTGAACGCGATCACGTCGTGCTTTACCGTCCGCTCAATTTCCTGGATCCTAGCGACTTGAAAGGTTGCATGCTTGCGCAAAAGCTGCGCCGCCTCAACTGGCACCTCGCCGGTTTCCGCGAGAGCTTCCGCAGTAGCCAGCTCCACTTCAAGCCACGCGCGATACTTGCTTTCCTCGTTCCAGATCCGGCCCATTTCGGGCAGCGTGTAACGGTCAATCATAGTGTTTTTGAATCATGTAGGGCGGACCCCCTGGTCCGCGCGGGTCCCCCTGGACCCGCTGTTCGAAGCTTTGTTTACATCACTAGCAGGCCGACGAGGGCGTCGGCCGCGGACCAGGGGGTCCGCCCCACTAAAATTTCGGAGTAGGTGCATTAGTAAGTGAAAACCTCGGTTGCCTGTTTCGGCTCAGCCACCACCAGACGGGTGAACAGCGCCCGCCCGGCACGATCCAGCGCGCGGCCGGCGGTGTTGCGCACGATCTCCGGATGATTGTTGTGCTCGCTCAAATGTCCCAGCACCAGCGTGCTGATGGTGGAATCCAGATCGATGCGGATGAAATCCGAAACCACATCGTTCGACAAATGGCCCTTGCGTCCCATCACCCGCTGCTTCACCGACCATGGATAGGGCCCAACTTTTAGCATTTCGAGATCGTGATTGGATTCCAGAACCAGAAGATCCGTACCGCGCAAATGGAACTTGATGGAATCCGGCAGATATCCTAAGTCCGTCACGATGCCGATCTTGATCCCCTGAGTCCGGAAGCAGAATCCCACCGGATCAATGGCGTCGTGCGGGATGGTGAAGCTGTCCACTTCAATATCGCCGATGGTGAAGGTAGTCCCGGCCTGAAAGCAATCGAGCTTCGGCGTGTACTCGCCCCAGGGTATAGCAGGCGCCGTGAGACGTGTGATGAAAATGGGCGCGTTCAGGTTCCGCGCCAGAGAAACCAAGCCACTCACATGATCGGAATGCTCATGCGTAATCAGGATCGCGTCCAGGGTCTCGCATTGTTCGCCGATCGCAGCGAGGCGCCCGAAAAGATCGCGCTTGCTGAGCCCGGCATCCACCAGGATGCGCGTGCGCTCGGTGCGGATGAAAGCCGAGTTCCCCGAGCTGCTGCTGGCGAGCACACAAATTTTGACGATGATACGCCTCCGAAGTTCATTGTAACGCGTGTCATCAAAGGTGATGAAGACGCCGACGTGGCGCGCGCACTCTTGCGTGCCGCGTTCACACTCATGGGAACGCCCGGAATTTGTTAAAAGAGCGGGCGCCGCGTCGGTGGTCCAGCAACTTCAACGGAGCGTGAACAGATTGTAGACCCCCTCCAGTGCGGTAGCGCTTCCTGGCGGTCGCGGTTCGGTTAGTGCAATTGCGGTGGTGACCTGACGATGTTCTAGTTGAATCCCCCGCGCGGCCGGTAGCCCGGGCGGGCACGCACGCGGTACTTCTTGCCCACGTCCGAGACGATCTCGACGTTGATCTTGCGGAATCCCTCATTGTTGTTGGCTTGCGGATAGTAAGTGATCGTGTAGCTGTTGCCCAAATCCTCGCGAATGGATTCGAAGGCTTCCACTTGCCGCTGCCAGGTCTTGGCGAAATACGCTTTGCCGCCCGTGCGGTTGGAAATGCGCTTGAAGACCGCGCTCGACATGGGATCCTTGTTCACGTCGTTGGTCGAAATGACGTAAATCGGAATGCCTTCGTCTTCCGCCACGGCGCGGACATCGTCCGGCGCCACCATGCTAGCGTTATCCGGACCGTTGGAAAACACAATAATTACTTTGCGGCCGGGAACCTTCGCCGCATCCCGCAAGGCCAGCAGCAGGCCGTTGTAAAGGGCGGCATCGTCGCCGGCCACGGCTTTGCGCAGCCCGAAGATGGCATCGTTCCGATCGCGCGTGAGCGGCGCGTCTCGCTTCAGGTTTCGGCTGAACGTGTAGACCGCTACGGAATCGCTGCGGTCCAGGCCGCGTACAAAGTCGGCAATGGCATCGGATGCGTAGACGAACCCGCGATACATATAGTTGCTGGTGTCGAAGAGCACGAACACGTTGGTACCCACAAAAGAATCGGTCCGGATCTCGCTGCCCTTGGCTTCCGCTTCGGCGTTGGCGGCGGCCGGGTTTAGCGGACGTGTGGTCCCGTCCTCCATCACCTGCACGGGAGCCTTGTTTCCTTCCCCGAACGTATTGATCTTTTGCGCGATGCTGTCTTCGGTTACCTTAAAATCGGCCGGCTTCAGTCCGTTGATGTAGTGGCCTTTACTGTCGGTCACAGTAAAGCTCAACACCACCATGTCTACTTTGATCCGGAAAGTCGGCCGCTCCTGGGCCAGCAGCCATAGCGCTCCTGAGACCAACATCGCGCTTCCGGCCAAGATTGTCTTTTTCAATAGCGTCAAGGATCCCCTCCTCAATTAAAAACCGCCACCACCGGCCGCAGCCTGCTTGCGTGTTTTCTGGCGCACGTCCTCGCCTACCAGCCTGAGCGACCGTAGCAGCGCCGGCCAATCCTCCAAGTGCGTGGCGAAGATTCGTTCCACTGTGTCTCGCGTCCACTCCGGTACCAAAACGTTCAGCTGCGCCGGCGCCAGGTGCAACTGATCTGCCAGCGCGCCGTAATAAAGCATGTTCGATTCCCAGCTCTCGGCCATGATTCTGCTGGAATATCCCATCAGCGTGGGGAACGTCCGGAGATTCAGCAGCTCCGGCGAATAGGAGTTCGCCAGCGTGGGCTTTGGGGTGCCGAAGTCGTGCGAGATGATGTCGTAGTTCAGCTCCTGCGGCGATTCGCTGGCCTCGCGCCGGATCTCCGCAGCCAACGGGAGATCGCTGGGTTTGTTGGTGGCGGGCATATCGCGCGCGATAGCGAATAGCTCCGACGGCATGACGTTCTCGAGCGCCGCCTTCACCTGTCCATCCGCGATTAACGCCGCCACCTTTTCCACCCGAGCCGGTGGCGCGTAATTGGACAGCGCTTCCAGTACTGCTTGCCGCCGCTCCGGATTCAATGCGGCTTCGGCCAGCAGGGTCTCAGCGTAATCCATGTGCAAGCCCACCCAATGCAATTGCCCTGGAGTCACATTCCACCAGCGCTGGATGGTGGCGGAAAGCATCAACTGCGGCACTAAATCTCCCCAGATGAGCGCCTGCTCGCGCGATGGAATCAAGAAATTCTGCTCCGCTTCCGCCAGCGCGTAGGGTAAGTTGGCCAGCGATCCAATCAGTTTGCCGCCGGCGCTGGATGGCCAACCAGTGCCCGCAACCTCGGTCGCTTTCCAGAGCTGGTTGGAGCCGGATAAACCCATGAAGTCGTGGCTGCGAACGAAAAGCGGGTTGGTGTAAAGAACCTGTGCGCCGGGCGGGGCGTAATGAACATAGGTCAGGCCCACCAGGGAATCGCGCAGGAACGGCGCCATCAATCCCCGGATCTCGTCCAGCTTCTTGGGATCGCTGGCGGCGTGGTCGATCAAGGCCCGAAGGTTCAGCTTTCTTTGCAGCTCAATGTGCTTCTCAGACCAGTAGCCGAAACTCAGCGCGTTCTTTTCCAGTCCGCTCAGGGGCGCGCGCGGCAGTTGAATCTCGGCAATCCGCGCTGCGGTCTTGGTAATCAGTGCATTGTTTACTTTCTCGCCCTTGGCGAGATTCTCCAGATGATCCACCAATCCGAAAATGTCGGCCAGCGAAATGAGCCGCTGCGATTCGAAAATGCGGATCATGTCTTCCACCAGCTGCGTGTGGGCGTCCGAAGTATCGGATACAGCTGTGCCGGCCAGCAGGTCGATCATGCGATCCTGCGGCGATACTCCAGCGGCGGAATGCGTTGAACTGAGCAGGGTCTTAACGCCCTCGCGGCCTCCCTCGAATACTTCACGCTCGCTCTTCACCTTGGCGAAAGGCGCCAGCACGGTGGAGAGCGAATGGTCCGCTTCAGCCGGCGCAATGGAACCCTGGCGATAAAAAATCTGCCATAGTCCTACCAGTGCCTGCAGAGTACCCGCGGCGTCTGCGCGCACAGCCTGATCGTGGATTTGATTAATGTTTGTGCCGACGTCCAAAAACTGCTGGATGCTGGCGTTGGATGCTTCGGGCGCTTCGGCAAACAGAGAATACTGCGCGCCGAATTGCCGGTATTCGCGCGCCAAACGATCCGCGGTGTGAGCGTCCAGCACGGTCTTGCGATGACGGTCGACGTCGCTCAGCGCCATGAAGATCTTCAGCGGCTCGTTCTCCACCGATTTTCTACAGAGCGCGAACAGCGCTTCCAGCACGTCGTCGGGATCTTTCCAACTGGGCGCGGCTTTGCTCAGCTTGGCGTCGTATTTGCCGCTACCCTGCGGGTGTTCGATGAAGAGCGTGCGCCATACCTCGAGTCCGCCCGGAATGTGCGGCTTGCCATCCGGATCCAGACGCAACCGCGCGGTGAGCAGCATCATGTCCGTGTTGGATCGGAAAACCGGCCGAGCTGGGCCGGGGCTGGTGACTTTGCCTTTGATCGCCTGGTAGAACCTGCGTAAACGGTCCGGATCGCTGAGATACTTCAGCACTGGGCCGTTGGCGGAACCAGGGGTGATCCGCAACAAAGCATCGAAGTAACTAGCCAGCCAGCCATCGTCCTTCGCTACCAGACGCTCGAAAAATGCGCTGCCTTTATCCGGCGCGACACCCACCAGCTCGGTCCAGATCTTTTCGTTGCCCTGGCCGCCCGGCACCACGGCGTGACCGTTTCGGATCTGGAACATTCCACCGTAATAATCCAGAACATGCGCATAGGCGCGAATTTTCTGAACCGTGGTGTTCTTGCGCAACTCGTCCGCGGTGGCGGGGTCTAACTTAGAGAGCCCGAGGTACAGGCGGCACAAAGAGGGATCGCCCAAAAAAGAATCGATAAAATCGGAGCCTTCACGATCTTTCGCCGAAAGCCAATAATCAGGACCGTAAAGCACCAGCGCCTGCGTAGGTTTGTAATCGTAGGAGAATGGGCGATTGATGCGCAGGCTTTGTTCCAGTTCGGCCAGCGGAAATCCGGAATCGATGGTGAGAAAGGCGCGCGTGGCGTTGACTGTTTCAAGGACAACTTCACTGCCACAGGCTCCGCGCATGCGATATCCCAGCACGCGCAGCAGTTCGGCAGTCTGCGAGGAATCGCAGGTCTCGATTTTGATTACCTTTTCGGCGCCGCTGAGTTTTTCCAGCTCGCGCGCCTGAGAGAGATACCGGATCACCAACTTCAGGTACTCGGTCTGTTCCAGCGCTTCGTTGCTGCTGGCGGCCTGATAGCCGTTGGTCACCACATTGCGCGCCAGCGCGGGAATCACGTCGTCCGGCCCAAGGTCCGGCGAAAGAGCGGCCATGCGGGCGAAGGATCGCAAGGGGCCGGGGATGGGGACGGTTTGCCGCTTTTCGGGCGCGGGCGTTGTGGGCGGGGCAAGAGTCAGATCGCGGCCGCCGGCAGCCCGGTATTGTTCCAGATGACGCGCGGCGGCGTCGCGATCGCCCGCTATCAAATCAAGAATGGCCAAGCGGCTGGCGGCGTAAAGGCGCTGATCGCCCTGGGCCGTCTTCAGCAGCTTCTCGTAGACTTCGCGGGCCGCCGGATCGTGATGCCGATCCAGAAACTGCGCGTAGGCTTCGAGCGAGTCCGCGGCGCCGTTCTGCGCGCTTCGCTCCAGGAATTCGCGCGCCCCCGCAGGGTCCCCTTTGGTCTCCATCTGCAGGGCATGCAGATTCAAGTCATCCGCGGCTGCGGCCCAACTTAAGAAACTTACAGATATGAATGCCGTTACGACGGTACGCATGGGATTCTTCCTTTCCCTACCGTTCTATGGCTAATTACTGTAACACTGGCGGCGGGGGGGATGCTTGGAGGAGCTTAGCGCGCCGCTTGCGGCGGCGCTAAGCGTTATTCGGTTGTTCGGTTTTTTGGTTCTGGGGGTTGAGGCAGCGCGTTAGGATATTGGCATGAGGTCGGGAATCATCTGGGTGGCCGTTGTTGCGGTTGCATCCGCAGCCGAAATTCCGAATGGAACGCGGATGGAAATTCGGCTTACTTCCGCTGTCAATGCGGCGAATGCCAAGGTGGATCAGGCGTTTGAGGCTGTTGTGATCGCGCCCGCCGTTGCCTCGAATCAAATTGTGATTGCCGCGGGCGCCAAGTTGAAGGGACATATCAAAGAGGTCAAAGCGGCCGTAAATCCGGATGATCAAGCCGTGCTTGGATTGGCGTTCGACCAGATTACCGATGCAAACGGAAAGAAGGCGAATCTGTCGGCACGTTTGGTGGGCGTGGATAACGCGCGGGAATCGGTGGATAAGGATGGCCGCATCCTCGGGATCGTCGCGTCTCAAACAGGGTCCGGAAGGTTGGACCAGGGCATCAATAAAGTAACCGAGAAATATTCAGGCTTGGGCGAACTGTTGGGCACCATCAAACAGGCTGTCTTAAAGGAGACGGACGCCAACATTGATTACGAGCCCGGTGTGGAGATGACCATCGAGCTCACCAAGCCGCTTTCCTGGGCCGGTAGCGCGAGCGCTCCCAATGTGAATCCAGTGGAACCGCGGGACGAACTGGCGGATCTGGTGAATCGGCAACCGTTCCGAACCAGCGCAGCCAAACCGCCTAAGGAATCCGACATCACCAATATTATGTTTTTGGGCAGCCGGCACGATTTGGAGAATGCGTTTCAAGCGGCGGGTTGGTCCACGGCGGAGCAGTTGAGCGCGAAATCGAAACTGGAAACGTTCCGTGCCATGTCGGAACAGCGCGGTTACAAAGAAGCTCCCGTCTCCGTTTTGTTTCTGAATGGACGTCCGCCCGATCTGGTTTTTCAAAAGCAAAACAACACGTTCAACCTGCGCCACCATTTGCGCATCTGGCAGCGTCCCGAGCAGTTCCACGGTAGATACGTCTGGGTATGTTCCGCCACGCACGATACCGGCATCGATTTTTCAGAGGAGAATCGAACGTTCGTCCACAAAATAGACAGCCAGATCGACCGCGAGCGCGCCAAAGTAGTCAACGATCTTCTGTTCACCGGATTGGTGACCGGGCTTTCGCTGGTGGGTCGTCCGGGAGTGCCAGTCAGCCTGTCCAACGCAACCGGGGACAAGATCGAGACGGATGGCCGGATGGTTGTGGTTGGTTTCTAGTTGTTGGTTGCTGGTGTCATTCGTCGTGACGCGGTTAGCTGGCCGCACACCTCTTCCAATTCCGCGGATTTCTCTTCGATCATGCGGTTGGCCAGCGCTTTCAAGGCCGCCATGTTGCCGGGGCTGGTGTTGTCCAAGCTGCGGTTCGCGGCATTCAGCGCGGGCTGGAAGCGATGGTAGCCGGTGGGCATGAGTTGGCGAAGCTGGAAATCCACCGTGCTGCTGACTCCGTCGAACATCGCGTTCAGCAGCGGTTTGGCCCATTGCAGGCAGCCCCAATTTCGTGCCTGCCCCTCAGGAACCGTTTGCATCAGCGAACCCGTTCCCAACGAGACCACCAGATATCCGGCAGGATGCGGAAGCGTGCATTGCGCCTCCACCAGCGCACACGCCGCCGGATTGTTGGCGAAAACCCCGCCGTCGATCAGCGTGTAAAAATCCGAATTCGTGCCAGTGGGGATTCGCATAGGCTCGAAGTAACTGGGAGCGGCGGACGTGGCGCGTGCGATGTCGCGCGCCCGAAAGTCATAGTCTCTGCGCCGTCGTGCGTTGGCGCTTTTGAAGAAGAATGGGAACCGCCGCGAGATCTCATAGCTCGGGATGAGCACGTCCGTGGCTGCGTCACTGAGCTTTGAATCGTCGAAGTACTCGAAAAGAACCTGCTCGATTCCCTGCGACGAGTATTTCTTCCAGACCAGGCTATCGCTGGTAACGAACGTTCGAAGCAGCGAGCGCGAAAAAATTCGCGGACCCTCCCGCTCGAACATCTCGACGAACTCCTGAGCCGCGTAAAGCGGCCGGCCAGGGAATTTTGGAATGGTTAAGCCCAGCGCCAGAATGCCTCCGGTGGAGGTGCCGGCCACCAGGTCAAAGAGCTTGGCGATGGGGCGTTTGGTTAGTTTCTCGATCCGGGCTAGCACCAGTGCGGGAATGATGCCGCGGATTCCGCCGCCATCGATGGAGAGGATGCGGACAGGGGACTGGGGACTGGTGGCTGGTGGCTGGTTGCGTAGTGGAATCATCCGACGTCAGCTTAAACCGTGACGCGTTGAAGAACACCTCGATACATCCGCAACTGACAGCGTGGGCTGGAATTATTCCGCGCGCAGCATGGTGACTGGATCAATTCGGATGGCCCGAATCACGGCCGGAACCGCTGCAAGGAATGCTGCGGCGCAAATCGCCAGAGCCGGCAACGCGAGCACGCCGAGGTCGGTCGGTTTCACCTGGTAGAGCAGAGTTTCTAGATAGCGCGCCGAGGTTGTCCCCAGCCAGATGCCCGCGATTGCACCAACTAGAACCATGGCGAAGATATCCGCCGTCACGCGGCGCGCTATGTGTCCGGCTTGGGCTCCGACGGCTAGCCGAATGCCGATCTCGCGCCTCCTCTGGAGCACGGAATAATCCAGAACCCCATATAATCCAACGCCGGCCAGCAACAATGCCACCACTGCGAAAAACAAAGCCAAGGTCGCCAGCAGCCGTTCCCGGACCGTGAGCGCCTGATTCACTTCCACCTGGCTGCGCACGTTGCTTACGCGGAATTCGGGTTGCGCGCGATGGACTTCCTTGCGCAAAGTCTGCGTAAGCGCGAGCGGATTCGGTCCGGATGTGCGTACGACAAGCGTTGCGCCACGAACCGCTTGATCCGCTCCCAGGTCCGTGAGCGACCGGAAGGCAACATAAGCCACCGGTGGATTTACATCCCGCAGTCCGCGGTAGCGCGCGTCGCGGGCGATGCCGACGATGCGCAAGTGAATCCGTGGGCCGTCACTGGCCTGGTCAAAACTTCGTCCCAGGGCATTCTGGCCGGGGAAGTACCGCTTCGCGAAAGTCTCGCTCACGATAGCGGCGCCCGGATACCTATCCGTAGCGATGAAGTCTCTCCCCTGAACGAGCGGGACCTTCATAACATCGAACCATCCCGGCGAGACTTTCATGAAATATGTCACGTCATTGCTGGGAGGTCCGCCATCGATGGAGATTTCGTCGTTCCAACTGTCGCCGCCCAGCATGGTGCGGCTGGCGATGGTGACCGTCTGAACGCCTGGAACAGCGCGCAAATGTTCTGCGGTTTGTTCCCACAGCGCCGTCGGCTGAGGGTGCGCTGCCTCGGTTTCGAGATTGAGCAGCCGATCCGCTGAAAAACCGGTGGGTTCGTTGGCCAGCCGGTCAAACGTTCGGACAAAGAGTCCGGCGACGAAGAGCACCAGAAAACAGAACGCTACCTGCACGGCGATCAGCGCGTGCATCAATCGCCGCCGGGAATGCGGATCGTCGCCGCCTTTGAGCGCGCTCACCGGTTTCACGCCGGACGCACGCAACGCGGGAGTCAAACCGAACAGCAGGATCACGGTCGTCGTCAGCGCTACGCCGAATCCGAGCACACGCCAATCCAGCGGAAGAAACAGCCGGGCAGGATCATCCGGCGGATTGATCATGCCGACTACCAACGGCGCGGACCACCCTGCGAAGAATGCGCCGACCGTAGCCGCGAGCAACGCAAGCAGCGCGCTTTCCACCAGCACCAGTTGAACCAGCCGCCAGCGTCCCGCGCCGATGGAGACTCGGAGCGCCATTTCGCGCGCCCGCGAGGCTGCTTGCGCGGTCATGAGATTTGCCACATTGGCACAGGCGATCAGCAGCACCAGCGCCACCAAGACACCGAGAGCCGCGAGCGATTTGCGGTTTGAGCCCTGCAGGTCTGAGACGCCGGCGGGCGCCGGTGTCAGCCTCACCGTCTGCTGCAAATACCGCTCGATACTCTGCTTGGACTCCGTGAATCCCTTGGACCGCTCTCTTTCAAATGCCAGAGAAACTGCGTTTAGCTTCTGGCGCAATGGTTCGATAGGGGCACCCGGCTTCAACACCGCCAGCGTACGATGCCAGGTGGAATCCGCTCGCGTGACCTGCCGTTTCATCATGGTGGGCACGAAGATGTCCACGATGGTTCCAGGCTCTACTCCGGTGAAACCTTCTTCGGCTACGCCGACGATCTGGTAAACGTGAGAGCCCATGCGAAAGGTCTCGCTCGATGATTTTTGGGTCCTGCCCAAAACGCCGTGTCCAATAATCGTGAGAGATGACAGCGTATGGGTGCGCGCCCGGTTGCAGATCGTCGTTTTCGGTGAATAGGCGGCCGCGCACCGGCCGGATTCCGAACGCGGGAAACATCCATCCGGAAACATATTGCACGTGCGCTTTTTCCATCTCCTCATCGGACCGATAGGTCAGGTCGGTGCGCTCCGCGTACGAGATCGCGATCAATTCCGCTTGGCCCTTTGCAGCGGCGCGCATCAGGCGAAAGTCCGGATACGCCCATCCGTCGAATGTTCCTGGCTTGCCGTCCCAATCGATTTCTTCGCGATACAGATCGTATAGACGTTCCGGCGTAGCAATTGGCAGAGGCCGCAGCAGCAGAGCGTCGATCAGGCGGAAGGCCGATATACATGCTCCAATGCCCAAGCCGAGCGACAGAATCGCCGCCGCCGAAGTAACTTTTCTTTTCGCGAGCTGCCGCCATCCGAAGACAGCGTCAGCGCGCAGCGAATCCAGCCAGGCCACCAGCCGGACGTCCCGGCTGCGCTCCGCATGTCGAATCGGCGAACCGAAGGAACGACGGGCTTCGGCGGAATCGCGGCCTTGTTCCACAGCTTCGGCGAGGTGCGACCTGCAGCTCTTCTTCGATCTCACGGCTCGGACCATCGCCGCGGAATACGTTTGTGATGCGGGACCAAAGTGACATGGCGTTTTATTCCGAGCGCAGCGTTGTGGCTGGATCAATCCGCACGGCGCGAATCACCGCGGGCAGAGCGGCCAGCAGCGCGAAGCTGAAAATCGCAAGCATCGGGGTCGCGAGAATGCCGAGATCCGAAGCCTTTACCTGGTAGAGCAGGGAAGAGATGTAGCGCGCCGATGCCAGGCCAAGCGCAAGACCAGCGCCCGCGCCGAGGACCACCATGGCTAGAACCTCCACTGTCACGCTACGGGCGACGTGAGCGGCACGCGCGCCCAGCGCCATGCGAATGCCGATTTCGCGGCGCCGCTGCAGCACCGTGTAATCCAACACGCCGTATAGACCCACGCCCGCCAGCACCAGCGCCACGCCGGCGAAGAAGAGCGCCAGCATGGAGAGCAATCGCTCGCGCACGGTCTGCGCGTCGTTGATTTCCTGTTGCGTCAGAATATTGCTGACGCGGAATTCGGATCGGGCGCCCGAAATGTCCCGGCGGAGAACGGAAGCCAAGGTGAGCGGATTTTCGCTGGCGGTCCGAACGATAAAAGTTCCTGAGTCGATCGGGCCCAACGCGCCCTGGAACGGCACATAAGCAACTGGAGGTATCTTCTGGCGGATGCCTTGGTAGGCGGCGTCGGCGACCAAGCCCACAACCTTGAAGTGAAAATCGCCTCTCGCGAACAACTTTCCGATCGGATTCTCGCGTCCGAAGAAGTGCCGGGCGAATGTTTCGTTGACCAGCGCGACACCTGAAGACGTGCCGGTTGGACGGAAATCCGTCCCCTGGATGAGGCGAATCTTCATTGTGTCGATCCAACCGGGAGATACTCCCAGGAAAAACGCCAGCTCAGGACCGGGAGGCGCGCCGTTGACGGAAATGAATCCGTTCCAGCCTCCGCCGCTCAGCAAAGGCCACATAGCGAGTGCGACCTTCTGGACACCCGGAACCGAGCGGATTTGTTCGGCCACTTGTTCCCAGACCACCGGGGATTGCGGACTTGAGGCAATCGTATCGAGAGTGAGAATCCGCTCCGCGGAAAAGCCCAAGGGGCGATGGGACAACCGGTTCGAATGTGGCGGCGAACAGCCCCGCGATGAAGAGCACGACAAAACAGAACGCCACTTGCGCGGCGATCAGCGCGTGCATCAAGCGGCGGCGCGAGTGCGGATCTTCTCCGCCTTTGAGCGCGCTCGCCGGTTTTACCGAAGATGCACGCAGAGCCGGGCGCCAGACCGAACAGCAGCGTCACGCCAATCGTGAGCGCCAGTCCGAACGCCAGCACCCGCCAGTCCGCCGGAAGAGCCAGGCGCGCGGGATGATCCGGCGGATTGATTCTGCTCACCACAAACGGCGCGGACCACCAGGCGAACAGCACGCCCATTGCCGCCGCCAGGATCGCCAGCCAGGCGCTTTCCACCAGCACCAGTTGCACCAAGCGAAATCTTCCGGCGCCGATGGAAACCCGTAGCGCCATTTCGCGGGCGCGTGCGGCCGCCTGGGCCGTCATCAGGTTTGCCACGTTCGCGCAAGCAATCAGCAATACCAGAGCTACTAACACGCCCAGAATCGCAAGGGAAGAGCGATACTCCTGCTGCAGGCCCGAAGCGCCCGCGGCGGCCGGTTCCATTAGGAGTTTCTGCGCCAGGAACATTTCGATGAACTTCTGGGGCATGCCCGTGAATCCCTTGGCCCGTTCCCGTTCGAACGCCAGAGAAGTGGCGTCGAGTTTCTGGCGAAGAGGTTCGATCGCGACACCAGGCTGAACCATTGCCAGGATCCGATGCCAGGTCCAGTCGTCAGCAGTGACGCCGGGATGCATCATCGTTGGAACAAAAATGTCGGTTACGGTGCCGGTTTCCGTGCCGGTGAAGGGTTGCGGACCCACTCCTACGATCTGGTACAAGCTTCCGTCCAGCCGAAACGTGCGTCCGATGACCTTGGGATCGCTCGCTAAACGGCGCGCCCAATAATCGTAGGAGAGCACCGCGTACGGATGCGCGCCCGGCTTGCAGATCGTCGCTGGCACTGAGCAGCCGTCCCAACGCCGGTTGCAGACCGAACGCGGGGAACATCCGGCCTGAAACATATTGAACACTCGCTTTCTCGATCTCCGGATCCGACTTGAAGGTGAGATCCGTGCGTGTCGCATACGAGATTGCCAGCAGCTCGGCTTGATCTTTCACCGCGTCGCGCATCTGCTCAAATCCCACGTAGGCGAATTCGTTGAAACGTCGCGGGCTTGTCGTCCACCATTGCCTGGCGCGAGAGAACGTAGAGGCGCTCAGGGTTCGCCACCGGCAAGCGGGCGCAGCAGCAGCGCGTCGATCAGCCGGAAGGCGGAGGTGCAGGATCCGATGGCCAGGCCGAGCGACAAGATCGCCGCCGCGGAGGTTACCTTTTTCTTGCTGAGTTGCCGCCATCCGAAGACGGCGTCGGCGCGTAGCGAGTCGAGCCAGGCAACCAGGCGGACGTCGCGGCTTCTCTCCGCGTGGCGGATCGGCGAACCGAACGATCGGCGGGCTTCGGCGGGATCGCGGCCGTGTTCCAGAGCTTCCGCAAGGTGCGACTGCAATTCTTCGTCAATCTCACGGCTCGGACCTTCGCCGCGGAATACATTTGCGATGCGTGACCAAAGTGACATGACTGGAAATTCCTTTATTCGGAACGCAATATGTTGGCCGGATCGATCCGCACGGCGCGGACCACACTGGGAAGCGCGGCGAGCAACGCCACGACGAGGATTGTGAGCGACGGGACCGCGAGCGCGCTCAAGCTAGCGCCTTTCACTTGGAAAAGCAGGGACTCCACGTATCGTACCGATACCAATCCGAGTACTAAGCCTACCGCCGATCCCACCAGGACCATGGCGAACACTTCCGCCGTTACCTGCCAGGCGATATTTCCGGCTCGCGCACCGATCGCCATCCGGATACCGATTTCGCGGCGGCGTTGGATCACCGAGTAATCGAGCACGCCATAAAGACCGACGCCTGCCAGCGCCAGCGCGACAATCGCGAAGAACAGCGCCAGAGTTGCCAGCAATCGTTCGCGGATTGTGGTGGCCTGATTGATTTCCGTTTGAGTGCGGACATTGCTCACGCGGAATTCGGCACGCGCGCGCGATACTTCCTGGCGCAAGGTTGACGCAAGCGCGACCGGACTGCCGCTGGCCGTGCGGACCACGAATGTTCCGCGTCCTTGCGCCACGGGCGAATCAAATGGGACGTATGCTGTCGGCAGAATCGGCCGCCGCATGCGATCCCGCGAGCGGGCGTCGCGCACCAGGCCTACGATTTCGCAATGAGCGCCTTTTGTGCCGCCTCGCTCGAACGATCTCCCCACTGGATTCTCGCCGTTGAAAAACTGTTTCGCAAACGCTTCGTTGACAATCACGACTCCCGGGGAAGTATCACTGGGCCGGAATTCACGCCCGTCCATCAAGCGAATCTTCATTGTGTCAATCCAACCGGGGGAAATGTACAGGAAGTCGGAAAACACATCCGTGGGAGGCGCGCCGTTGATGGAGATGTAGTCCACCGCGCTCTCTCCACTCAACAGCGGCCAAGTAGTGAGCGCGACTTTTTCCACTCCGGGCATCTCGCGCAGATGATCCGCGATCTGATTCCAGAAAGCCGTCGGCTGCGGGCGCACCGTGATGGTTTCGAGATTCAGAATCCGCTCGGAAGAAAATCCGTTGGGCTGATTCGACAGCCGATCGAATGTTGCGACAAACATGCCGGCCACGAAAAGCACCACAAAGCAAAAAGCCACCTGGAGCGCGACCAGCGCATGCATCAAGCGGCGGCGCGAGTGTGGATCTTCGCCGCCTTTGAGCGCAGTCACAGGCTTGACGGAAGAAGCGCGCAATGCCGGCGCCAGGCCGAAGAGGATCGTCACGCTGAACGCGAGCGCCAAGCCGAACGTCAGAACGCGCCAATCGGCAGAGAGAATCAAGCGAGCCGGATTGTCCGGCGGGTTGATCATCCCGACGATGAACGGCGCGGATTCCCACGCGAACAATCCGCCAATGGCTGCGGCCAGCAGCGCAAGCAAAGCGCTCTCCACCAGCACCAGTTGCACCAGCCGCCAGCGTCCCGCGCCAATGGAGACTCGCAATGCCATCTCTCGCGCCCGAGCGGCTGCCTGCGCGGTCATCAAGTTGGCGACGTTTGCGCACGCAATCAGCAACACCAGAGCCACCAACACGCAGAGAGCGAGAAGCGGCTCGCGGTAATCGCGCTGCAGGTTCGATCGGCCGGCGCCCGCGGGCTCGAACAGCAGCTTCTGGTTGAAGAACTGTTCATAGCGATATTTCGTGAGGCCCGGGATGGTCTTCGCACGCTCTGTTTCGAACGCGTGAAACGTCGCGCTCAGCTTCTGGTGAACGGGTTCCGGCGCCACGCCCGGTTTCAATTGCACGAAGGTTCGCATCCAGAAATTATTGGCGCTGGCCAGCGTGGATGGCGTCTTCATCGCCATCGGAACAAAGACGTCGGTCATGGTGCCGGTCTCGGTTCCGGTAAAACCTTCGGCGGCGACCCCCACGATTTCGAAAAGATCGTTGCCCATCCGAAATGTCCGCCCTATCACTTTTGGATCGCGCGCGAACCGCTCGCGACCAATAGTCGTAAGAGAGTACCGCGTAAGGATGCGCGCCCTGCTTGCCATCGTCATTCGCGGTGAGCAAGCGGCCGAGCGCCGGCTGAAGTCCGAATGTGGAAAACATCCAACCCGAAACATATTGCCGGTACGCCTTTTCCATTTCCGGATCCGAACCGTAGGTCAGATCGATCCGGTCCGTGAATGAAACCGCGACGGATTCCCCTTGATCCTTCACCACGGATCGCCACTGAAGAAACATGGGATAAGAGCAGCTGTCGTAAACATTGACTTTGCCGTCGGCGCCTGGCCCTTCGAACACTACCGCGTACAAACGTTCGGGATTCGCCACCGGCAACGGCCGCAGCAACAATGCATCGATGAGTCGGAATGCGGCAGTACATGCGCCAATCGCCAAGGCGAGCGACAGAATGGCGGCGGCCGA
Organism: Bryobacterales bacterium; assembly: GCA_963774655.1. Lineage (GTDB taxonomy): Bacteria > Acidobacteriota > Terriglobia > Bryobacterales > Bryobacteraceae > Palsa-89. The sequence goes on from CAVZFZ010000001.1 coordinate 82,061, forward strand.
CGTGACTTTTTTCTTCCAAAGCTGGCGCCAGCCGAAAATCGCATCGGCGCGGAGTGAATCCAACCAGCCGATCAGCCGGACATCGCGGCTTTGTTCCCGATGCCGCAGCGGAGAGCCGAACGCTCGCCGTGCTTCGGCGGGATCGCGGCCCTGTTCCATAGCTTCCGCGAGATGCGATTGCAGCTCTTCCTCAATCTCACGCTTTGGATCGACCCCGCGCAACGCGTTCCCGATCCGCGACCACAATGACATAGCGCTCCGTCCTCGCAGATACTCCGACTTCTTAGTATATAGACGTCTGGGTATCAAAACGGTTAGGCCGCCGAATCACTTAAGTATTCACTTGACAATTGCGGACTGCCGCGCAATACTAAAGCGTAGGCTTAACTATTAAGTTTAAGGAGCGCAGCAATGAAAACTATGGCAGAGCAATCCACCATTCACAGCACGTTCGTCATCGAACGCACTTATCCCGCCAAGCCGGAACGCGTATTCCGCGCGTTCGCCGATCCGGCTCAGAAACGCCGCTGGTTCGTAGACGACGACCATCACAAAGTAGAGCACTTCGAAATGGACTTTCGGGTAGGCGGGAAAGAACAGGCTCGCTTTCGGTTGGGTGAGGGCACTCCAGTAGCGGGGATGCTGTGTACGAACGACACCGTCTATCAGGACATTGTCCCCAATCAGCGCGTGGTGCTGGCTTCGACCATGAGCTTGAACGGCAAATGTTTTTCGGCATCGCTCGTGACTTTCGAGTTTCTGCCCTCGGCCAAAGGGACCGATCTCATCTGCACGCATCAGGGCGCGTTCTTCGAAAACTCCGATGGCCCGGAAATGCGGAAAGAGGGCTGGGAAAAGATGCTCGACAAGCTGGCGACAGAGTTCACCGGCTAGCATGCAGAAGAAGAAAGCGGACATCGGGCGCATCTTTCATGCGCTCGGTGATCCCACGCGCCGGGCGATCCTCGAAAAACTGAGCGACGGACCGGTCTCGGTTTCGAAGTTAGCTGATCCGCTCGCCATCACGCTGGCCGCGGTGGTTCAACACTTGCAAATCTTGGAAGAAAGCGGCCTGGTGCAGACGGAAAAGATCGGGAGGGTGCGCACTTGCCGCATCGAATCCGCCGGGTTTTCGGCCGCCGAGCAGTGGATCGTCGATCGGCGATCGAAGTGGGAACGGCGTTTGGACCGGCTAGGCGAATTGTTGGCCGAGCCGGAAGAAGGTGAATGAGAAACGGTCGCATATTATGTGGCATACTCTTCCCTTATGTCGCGAACGCTGCTGATTTCGATCGCACTTATTTGTCGAATCCAGGCTCAGGGTGACTCGTTTCCACTGGAATCGGTTTCCGTGGAGGGCACGGCATTGTCCAAAGAGGTGGTGTTGGACCTGGCAGGGCTGCGGCTTGGCGCGCCAATCGACCAGGCAGCCATGCAAACCGCTTCTCAAAAACTCAATGACAGCGGGATGTTCGAATCCGTGAATTATAGCTACGCGTCTGGCGCCAAGCATGGCTACGCACTGACTCTGAAACTCGCCGATCCGCACGCACTTTTCAAAGCGACCATCGATATCCCAGGTGTGAATGAGGACGAAACGTGGCAGTGGCTGGCGTCGCGCTATCCTTCGCTCGATCACAAAGTGCCGGCCAACGACGCCGCGCAGCAATTCCTCGCTCGAAAGCTGGAAGAGCATCTTAGCGCGACGCTCGAAGGCCACCATATAGTAGGACGGTTGGAAACGGTGTTGGCAACCGGAAAATCCGCCATCTCATTTCAGCCGGATCCGCTTCCACGAATCGCGTCGATGACTTTTACGGGTCAGAGTGAGTTGAGCTCCCAGGAGCTGGTAGCGCTCATACCCAAAGACGTAAGGGAACAGGGATATACGGACCGCGCGTTTCGGCAGGCGGTCGAGTTGAATTTCCGGCGCGCCTACGAGGAGCGCGGCATGTATCGCGTGCGCTTTCCCATTATCACGGTGCAACGTGAATCGGGGTGGGCGGTTTCGGTTGCGACCACGATTGAGGAAGGCGCGAAATTCAGGCTGGGCGACGTACAGATCGTGGGAGACAAGCTCCCTGTGGACCCCATGCTCAAGGTCGCGAAATTCCGCAAAGGCGAGATTGCCAATTGGACCGAGATTCAGAAATCCATCTGGGAATTGGAAAAGCCTGTGCGACGAATGGGCTATCTGCACGCGGCAGCTAAGCCGGAACGAATACTTCGCGACGACCAACACGTGCTGGACGTCAAAATCCCGTTTGTTCTGGGCGCCTTCTATACCTTCGGGCAGCTCCGGATCACGGGTCTTCCGCCCAACCTCGAAGCGCAAGCTCGAAAGTTGTGGGCGCTGACTCCAGGTAATGTGTTCGACTACGACTATCCCAAAGACTTCTTTCCGGCTTTTTTCCGCTCGGTGGATTCGCGCCAGTTCAAGAAGTTCAACGTGACCTCGCAGAAAGGCGCAGGCGAGAACGTGATGGATTTTCTGCTGAGCTTCGAGCCGCGCTAAGCCGCTGTCGTGGTAGCGCTCCGCTGAAGACGTTGGCACTTGACTGCAAGCAAGGCACCGACTCCCTCACGGTCGCGGCTCGGAATGAGGTTCCCCGTTACCGAACCGCGACCGTAAGGGCGTCGGTGCCTTTCTTGCAGCCATGTGCCCAACGTCTTCAACGGAGCGATACCACGACGGCACCTGGAACGATCCGGTAAGCATCCTATGCGATAAACTGGAGGGTTGAAACCTCGTGTATCGGTAGTCAGCTATTTGAACACAGTCCCGCTCGTTTGGGGCATGTTGCACGGCGATGAGCGCGACCTGTTCGACCTCTCCTTTGCGATTCCCGCTGAGTGCGCCGACCGGTTGGCAGACGGTCGCGCTGACATCGGCATCGTACCAGCCGTGGAGTTGAATCGCCAAAACCTGCGCGTGATTCGCGGAACCGGCATCGCTTGCGAGGGACCGGTACGCAGTATTCTGCTGATCTCGAAAGTCCCGTTCCAGGAAATTCGCACCTTGGCTACCGACGCCAGTTCGCGGACTTCGGTAGCGCTCAGCCGGATTTTGCTGGCGAAGAAATACGGCGTCACGCCCCGGCTGTATTCTCAGCCCCCGCATTTGGGGAAGATGCTGGAACAGTGCGACGCCGCGCTGATCATCGGCGATGCTGCCCTGGTTTTAGATCCGGCCGATCTTCCCTTTCATGTACTGGATCTGGGCGCCGAATGGACTGCAATGACCGGCCTGCCGATGGTGTTCGCCGTGTGGGCAGCACGCGCAGAAGTGCTCACACAAGATCCGGCGCCATTCCAGGCATCGCTTCGTTTTGGAATGGCGCACATGGATGAAATCGTTCGCCAGGAGCACCCGAAGCTCGGGATTTCAGAAGCCCTGGCGCGCGAGTATCTTACTCGCAATATCGTTTTCGAGCTGGGCGACCGCGAGTACAAGGGCCTCGCGACTTTCTTACAATATGCTTCGGAGCTGGAGAGTCCTGTGGAAATGAAGAAGGTAACGGTATGCTGACGCGCGAAGAAGCGATCGACCTGTATCGCAGCGATGATTTGATCGGAATCGGAATGGCGGCCGACGCCGTGCGCCGCAAGCTGCATCCGCACGGCATTGTCAGCTATATCATCGACCGCAATATCAACTACACCAATTTCTGCACCGAATATTGCAGCTTCTGCGCCTTCTACCGGCCCATGGGCCATCAGGAAGGCTACATCCACTCCAAGGAAGTGATCTTCGACAAGATTCGGGAGACCATCGAGCTGGGCGGCACCGGGATTTTGATGCAGGGCGGTCTGCATCCGGAGTTGAAGATCGAGTGGTACGAAGATCTGTTGCGATCCATCAAAACTCAATTCGGCGATCAGATTTGGAACCACTGTTTTTCCGCGCCCGAGATCGTGAACATCGCCGAAGTGAGCGGTTTGACGCTGCACGACACCATCGCACGCCTGCGCGATGCGGGATTGCAATCCATTCCCGGAGGCGGGGCCGAGATTTTGGACAACGAAGTCCGGCGCAGAATCAGCCGCCTGAAATCGTCTACCCAGGATTGGATCGATGTGCATCGAACTGCGCACGCGCTCGGCATGCGGACCACGGCCACCATGATGTTCGGCTGCGGCGAGACGGTAGAGCAGCGCATGAATCATTTCGACATCGTGCGCGAGATTCAAGAGGAGACCGGCGGCTTCACCGCCTTCATCCCATGGTCGTTCCAGCGCGAAAATACTTCGCTGGGGCGGTTCGTCAAGGAAGAAGCCACGGGCGTTGAGTATCTCAAGACGCTGGCGATCTCGCGGCTGTATCTGGAGAATATTCTGAACATCCAGTCGTCCTGGGTAACGCCCGGATTGAAGACATGCCAGGTAGGGTTGCGCTTCGGTGGAAACGACGTGGGCAGCATCATGATTGAAGAGAACGTGGTCTCGGCCGCGGGCGCTCACAATCGCGCCAGCGAAGAGGAGCTGCGCCGGCTGATTCGAGACGCCGGATTCATTCCAAAGCAGCGGGATACGTTGTACCGGACGTATTTTCTAAATTAGCTTTGAAAGGCTGCATGAAACTTCTTTCCGCTCTTGCCGGGATCACTCTGGCCGCATCGGTCGCCGTTGGACAACAGGTGAATTTGACCCAAAGCGACAGCCACATTGACGTCACTGTGGACAGCAAGCCATTCACGACGTATTACGTTTCGCCGGAAACCAACAAATCGTATCTGATGCCGCTGCGCACGGCGCAGGGAACCATCGTCACTCGCGGATTCCCAGTGGTCAACGACGTGAGCGCCGGGAATCCGAAAGAGAATGCCTTCGAACCGCATCAGCGTCCTCTTTATTGGGGGCACGGAAACATCAACGGATTCGATTTCTGGGGTGAGCAATCTTTCGATCGCTTTTATAATGACCATGCCCGGCAGCCGTATGGCCGGATGGTGTTGAAAAAAGTGGAAGAGATCCATTCCGGTTCTCCGGCTGGAACTGTTCGCGCGAGTTTCGATCTGATCGGTGGAAAGGATTTACCGGTCGCCAAAGAGATTCAGGAATTCGCCTTCAGCGGAACCTCCGATACTCGCGTGATCGATGTGCGCATCACCATCGAAGCAGCTTATGGACCGATAACATTCGGCGATACCAAGGAAGGAAGCTTCGCCATCCGCCTGGCCCAGGAACTGAGTGGGTCGCACGCGCGCATGACGAATTCCGAGGGCGCTCAGGGCGAAAAAAATATCTGGGGCCGCAAAGCGAACTGGGTGGATTATTCGGGCGTCATCAACGGAGAGCCGCTGGGCGTCGCGATTTTCGATGGAAACGAAAACCTCCGGCATCCCGAGACCTGGCATGCGCGCGCGTACGGGTTATTTGCGGTGAATCCTTTTGGACTCCGGGAATTTTCGCGCGATCCGATGCAGGATGGAAGCTGGACCGTGCCGGAGGGAAAGTCGATCTCATTCACGTACCGTGTGCTGATCCATCACGGCCAGATCGGCGACTTCGATGTCGCAGCGGCGTATGCGCAGTTTGCCAAACGCCCGTAATATTTTTTGGATCGCGATTGCCGTTGGTCCTGGTATTATCAGCGCACCCGCGCAGGACCGTCCGAGGGTTGAGGAAGTCGCGAAGCTGGATGACTTGGTAGATCAGGGAGAATACGTGAATGCCTCCCGGTTCGCGTCGTCGCTGCTGGAACGGCTGCAGACCTGGGGGCCCGATCGTGAATCGGTTTTGGTCCTGACCCATATCGGCAGGTCACAAGTTGAAGTGGGCCGATTAGCCGATGCGGTAAAGGTGCTCGGCCAGGCAAATGCACTCGCGCCGACGATTCCGAACAATTCTTACGATCCGGCATTGTTTCGCGAAACGGCTGTTCTTCAGTTGCAGGCGGGCGAGTACCAGGCTGCGGCCAACACGGCAGCCAAAGCAGCTCACCTTGCGGATGACCAGAACCAGGAAAGAATTCGCGTGGGCTACTGTCGCAGTCTTGAAGCCCTGGCGTTGCTTCGTCTCGGCAAACCCGCCGACGCGGAGTTACTTTCGCTGAAGGCGGTGAAAGCCTGTCCGAAGAAAGCGGGCAAGTATTTTGTTTTCGCTCCCCGAATCCTCTACACGGCGTGCCTGGTTGCCAGCCATCAGGAGAAATTCGCGGATGCCGAAGAGTATTGCCGTCGCGGCCTCGAAATCGCGCAACAGTGGAAGCGCGAGAATCGCGATTTGTCGCTGGGCTATCTCGCGCTGGCCGAAGCGTATTTAGAAGCCGGCGACCTTACGCGTAGCCGCCAAGCAGCCGATAAAAACGTCCAGATTACCGCTCGGCTGTTCGGAGAGCAACACCAGGACATGGTCCAAGCTCTTGGATTGCTCGCACAGATCAGCGCCAAACAGGGGAACATGTCGGACGCCTGCACAGAGGCAGAACGCGCGCTGAAAATCGCGACGGCCCTTTTCGGCGCCGGATCCGCGGGCGCGGCCGGACCCGTCCGCGCTCTGCACAAAATGGATGCCTGTCTACAGCAGACGCCGCGATAGCCTTCTGAACGCTGTCACCGGCTGGAGCGGAGCTTCGGCGTGGGCTGCCACGCGGCCGTGGCATCTTCCCATTGATTGTCGGTGAGCTGCTGGACGTGCGTGCCATCGTACCGCATCACGAACAATTCGCCGTATGGTTGCGGGCTGTCGGTATAAGGCGCTTCGTCCTTGAACCCCATGCGTGAGCTGGAAAACACGATCCATTCTCCGTCCGGCGACCAGGCGCAGTGCCCGTCGTTCCCAGGAGAGTTGGTGAGGCGGCGAAGATCCGTGCCGTCGGGGCGGATAGAGAATATCTCAAAATCGCCATCGATTTTCCGCGTCAGAATAATGATGTCCCCGCGTGGCGACCACAGCGGGAAGTTGTCGTACTCCGTGGTGAGCGTGGTGATGGATCGGTCCTCAATATTCATGATGCGCAGCCCCTGCCCATCTTGACCTACCGTGCGATAGACAAAGCGCTTGCCGTCCGGTGATGGGGAAGGGAAGCCGTTGTTGTTCGCGCCCGAAGTGAGCTCGCGAAAGCCGGAGCCGTCCGGTTTGATCGTGGCAACCTGCGCTCCGCGGTCGCGATTCGCGAAGAACGTCCCCACTCCAAACAGGATGGCGTCGCCGGTGGGCGACCATTGCGCCGCCATTACGCTTTTACCCGGTTGACGGAAGAGTGGGCTGGATGAGTTCGCCCCAGCTTCCGCCAGCCGCAGCTCGGTATGGCCGTCGGCATCCGGTGTGGAGGAAGCGACAAAGCGTTCGCCCGAAGGATGGAATGCCGGGAGCCAGCGTGTGAATACCAGTTCGTATTGCAGGTCGCGGCTCCAAGTCTTTTGCCAGTCACGCGCGACGGCGGAGATGATCTTGTGATAGACGACGCGCGACCCATCGGGCGACCAGGACGGCGAGCGTACCGCTCCAGGAGGTCCCGGTTTGCCTTCAGCATAGAAAATGCCGGGCGCGCCAAGATCTTTGCGAACATAACCGATCTCGCCCGATGGCAGCCAGGCCGGCGACATTTTGACTCCGGGTCCGGCGGAAGCGTTGCTGGCTGCGCCGGTCGCTATATCAATGGACACCAGCCGCGTGTCCCCAGATTTGGGCTTGCCCGTCCGGTAACTCCAAGTATCCTCAGCGGACATGCAATAGGACAACACGCGGCGGCTATCGGCGGACCATTTGGGGCTGCCGCAGAAATCGCCATGCTCGGTGAGCCGCTTCAGTCCGGAACCGTCCGGATGAATTAAATAGATGTCCACCAGATGCAAATGTTCCCACGCACCTTTTCGCATCGGCAAATTGCTTTCGCGGTCAGACGAGAACGCAATCCATTTTCCATCCGGTGACCAAGCGGGGCGGAAATCGCCGCCCGGGCCGGACGTAAGCGGACGGGCTTTGCGGGTACCAAGATCAAGAGTCCACAGATCGGCCGTCCCACCCGCGCGCGTCGTGACGAAAACGATCTGTTTCGAATCCGGCGAGAATGCCGCCTGGTCGTCGTAAGCTGGGTCCTCGGTCAGGCGCTCGATCGCGGTTCCGTCGGACTTGACCAGATAGAGATCGGCCGAGCCATTTCGCTCCGAAGTGAAGATGATCGAACGCCCATCGGGCGACCACGCGGGATTGTAGTCGAGCCCCGGAGACTTCAGCAGCGGACGTTCGCCGCTACCGTCCGCCTGTGAGACGTAGAGCGTCATTTCGTAGGGGCCGATGCGGTTGAACAGGATTCGGTTGGGATCGGCGGCCAAGAGGGATGTCGCGGCCATCACAACCAGAACAATGCGCATCGAAGCTCCTCCGTCCGGATCGGTAATCGGCGACGTATCTTAATATACTTCTTTGCGCGTTTATCGCTGCGCTACGCCGCCGCCTTCTGCAGCTCCCGCGCGTAGCGATCCATTTGCTCCGCCTGAACCGTCACCAACGTCTTTTCCATGTCCTCGCCGTTTTCCAGCATGTGCTTGAGATGCAGCGCCGCCAGTTTCAAGCACCACGCGTCGGTGATCGGATGGCCTGTGTTCTTGCTGAGAACCAATAGCAGCGGATTGGGCAACGCAATGACGCGCTCTTCAAAGGGCTCGCCGGCGGTCGAGATTCCGAACTTCACATCCACAGTATCGGCGTGACGTATGGAGATGCCGGTCTGCAGCCAATTGAGGTGCACCTGCCACATGCGTCCGAAGGGATCAGGCCCGGCTTGGAATTCGCGGAAGTTTTCGAGCATCTAGGTCGATTGTAGCCGATTGAGAAAGCCCTATTCTCGCAACCGCGGCAAATCTCGCGCGCCGTGTAAAACCCTTACGATTTCGATCCCTTTGCCGCGGGGACGGTAAAAGACCAGAACGTCGCCAAAGTCTATCAGCGGAAACATTCGGGTGTTCGCCAGCTGCGGATTTTGAATTCGCGTGGCCCGCCCAAGTTGGGGATGGGAGGAGAGAAGCCGGAAGGTTTCGTCGGCCACGTCATAGAAGCCGTGGAAGGTTGCACAGGGTCGCAATTGGTCGCCAGCCGAATGCGGATTCTGCCAGTCGCTATCGGCTCATTAGGGCAGCGTGAATTCAGAGCCAGGCGTTTCTTGTCCCAAAAGGCTTGGTTGACCTTGATCGATGCACTGGAAGTAAGCCCTCCGAGCAAGAGCGCCTCGATACTTCCAACAGCTTTGCGCTTTTGCTCTTCATGGATCAACGAACAGAGATATTCGCTGGGAGTACTGAAATGGCCATGCCGAACCTGAGATTCGACGAATTCGCGGAGCGTTTTGGGCACGGAAACTTTCATTGAGCACAGACTCTCAATAGAACGGATGATTCTTCGCCGCCACCAACGAGAGAAACTCGTCCCGAGTCTCCTTGCGCGCTCGAAATGCTCCGAGCATGGCGCTGGTGACGGTTCCGGATTGCTGCTTCTCCACGCCGCGCATCATCATGCAAAAATGACGCGCCTCGCAAATCACCCCCACGCCTCGCGGCTGCAGCACATCCTGAATCGTCTCGGCCACTTGCTGCGTGAGCCGTTCCTGAATCTGCAGACGCCGTGCGAACGTGTCCACGATCCGTGGAATCTTGCTCAACCCGATCAGCTTGTCCTTGGGCAAATAAGCCACGTGCATCTTGCCGAAAAATGGTAACAGGTGATGTTCGCACATGCTGAAGAACTCAATGTCCTTCACCACCACCATCCCATCGGACTTGCCGGTGGAAAACATCGCGCCGTTGACGATGCTCTGAATATCGGTCTCATAGCCGCTGGTCAGAAAGCGGAAAGCTTTCTCTGCCCGCTCGGGCGTGCGCACCAAGCCTTCCCGCTCCGGATCTTCGCCGACCTTGGATAACAGGGTTTTCATCAACGATGCAATGGACTCCTGGTCCTGCTTGGGTTGCATCACTTTCACAACTGCTCTACTTTTCTTCATCTCTCAGCTCGCCTTCAACTCGAATAAATTGCGCCTGGTCTCTCGCAGCCCTATGGCTTCCAGGCGCGGCCGCTCGCCTGGGAAAACGGACCGCCAGCACGCGGCCAGGCGATCCTCAATCACGCTAAGAATATTTTCGGAAGTCGGAATCACGCTCTGGAACTCGCGCACATCGGCGTTCAGATATTTGTAATCGAAATCCTCAATCACCTGCTTTGCCACCAGGCGATCCAACGCTCCCACATTCACCACTTGCCCCGACACCGGATCGAGCGGCCCTGAAACACGCACTTCCAGGATGTAATCGTGCCCATGGCCGTGCGGATTATTGCATTTGCCATAGAGCTCGCGGTTCTCGCTGTCCGAAAATCGTGTGGAGTGCAGCCGATGCGAAGCCGCGAATTTATACCGGCGGGTCAGAGTCATAGCCGCTCTCCGCTGTAATCCACGTACAGGTCCTCGGTTTCGTACAACCGCACGTTGTGTAAGTGAGCCCGTGTGCCGTGAAAGGCAGGCTGCAGGCGACTCCAGATCTCCACGGCCACGTTCTCCGTGGTAGGCACCACTTTATCGAACGGAGGCACTTCGTAATTCAGGAAGCGATGATCCATGGGTTCGACGACAGCTTTTTGGATGATCTCCTTGAGCTGCTTGAGATCGAACACCATGCCCGTGACCGGATCGGGGTCGCCCTCAAGCGTCACTTCCACAACGTAGTTATGTCCATGCCCGTTCGGGTTGGCTGCCACGCCATAAAGGGCACGATTCTGCTCAGGCGTAAGCGCGGCCTGTGCGCAGACGTGCGACGCGGAAAACTCGGCTTTTCGGGTGATCAACATAGCCCAAGGATTAGATGCGGCGGGTTCCCGATAGGATACCCTTAGATTATATTCGATGAAACGAAATAGGATCGATCTGGCAATCAAGGCCGTCACTGCGGTTTTACTGGTCGCGTTGGCCTTCGTGATCGTGTATTCGGTGCAGGATCACGTGGTAGGCGTGGGGGATTCCGCGCCGAACTTCCGCGTGAAAACGGACAGCGGAGCCGTGATTACGCCAAAGGATTTTGGCGGTAAGGTGCTGGTCTTGAATTTCTGGGCTAGCTGGTGCGCACCTTGCGTGCAAGAGATGCCGTCTCTCAACCAGTTCCAGAAAATGTTCGCGTCGCAAGGTGTGGTGGTGCTGGGCATCAACGTGGATCGCAAGGAAGACGCCTACCGCAACATGCTCAACCGGTTTCAGGTGACATTCCAAAACGTTCGCGATCCCGAGGAGAACATCAATTACCGCTACGGCACGTACAAGATTCCGGAAAGCTACATCATCGACCGCAACGGTAAGGTGTTGCAGAAATACGCCGGCCTGCCGGAAGTAAATGGCGAGTGGAAGCCGTGGACCGACCCGGAAATCGTGAACTACGTCCGGTCGTTACTGTGATCGCAGGGTTACTGAGCCGCGACCGTAAGGGAGTCGGTGCTTTTTGAATCCTGCTGCTCAAAAGAACATCCACGATCTGCTCGGCGCGCGTGGGTATTTGAATCAACCCCAGGATCTGGCCCTCTACGAGTACGACGGCAGCGTTGACAAAGCGCGGCCGGAGTTAGTGGTCTTCCCGGAGTCGGCGGAAGACGTTGCCGCCATCGTCCGAATCTCCAACCAGTTCAGCATCCCGATTGTAGGACGCGGCGCCGGCACCGGGCTGAGCGGTGGGGCCATCCCGCGCGCCGGCGGCATCGTAATTTCGTTCGCGCGCATGAATCGGATCGTGAAGCTCGATCTTGAGAACGAACGCGCGGTGCTGGAGCCGGGAGTGGTAAATCTCGAAATCACGCAAGCCGTGGAGCGCCAGGGATATTTCTATGCCCCGGATCCTTCCAGCCAACGCGCCTGCACCATTGGAGGCAATGTTGCGGAGAACGCCGGTGGTCCGCACACGCTGGCGTATGGCGTTACAACGAATCATGTGATGGGCATTCAGGCGGTGCTGCCGGACGGAAGTGTGATCGAAACTGGCGGCGTCGCACCGGATCAGCCGGGCTACGATCTCACGGGCCTGCTGACCGGCTCGGAAGGCACCATGGCGCTGACCACCAGCATCACGGTGCGGCTGATGCGCCAGCCCGAGCTAGTGAAAACGATTCTCGCGATCTACGATGCTCCGGGAGACTGCGCCGATTCCGTGGCTGAAATCACCGCGCGATCCATCACGCCCGCCGCGATCGAGATGTTGGACGGCGTGATGCTGCGCATGGTGGAGGAAGCCACGCACGCCGGATATCCGATGGATGCCGCGGCGGTGCTGCTGATCGAGCTGGAAGGATTGCGCGAAGCGGTGGAAGAGCAGGTGGGGCAGATTGAGCGCTCCTGCATCGGATGCCGCGCGCGGGAAGTCCGGATTGCGCGGTCGGCCGCCGAGCGCGAACTGCTGTGGAAGGGCCGCAAGAACGCGTTCGGCGCGGTGGGACGAGTGAGCCCGTCGTATTATGTGCAAGACGGAGTGGTGCCGCGCACCAAAGTGGCGCCCACGTTGCGCCACATTCATCAAGTGTCTGAGAAGTACGGACTGACCATCAGCAATATTTTTCATGCGGGCGATGGCAACATGCATCCCATCATTCTGTTCGACCATCACAAGCCCGGCGAGCTGGAGCGCGCCAAGGCGGCCGGCGACGAAATTCTGAGATTCTGTATCGCGGAGGGCGGTTCCATCACAGGCGAACACGGCGTGGGGATGGAGAAGATGGAACTAGTGGGCGAACAGTTCCCCGATGCGACGCTGGACCTGATCGGGCGGTTCAAAAGGTTGTTCGATCCGGGGTGCCGGCTGAATCCGGGGAAAATGCTTCCCACCGGAAAAGGCTGCATGGAGATCCGGCAGCCAAAGGGCATGGTGCTCTAACCGAACCGCGACCGCAAGGGAGCGCTCCCACGACAGCGGCAACCGTTACGCTCCCTCGCGGTCGCGGTTCGGTAAGCTATTTTCTTCTTGACTTAAAGTCAACTTCAACCCGTAGCATCTGGATATGAAGACACTCTTGTTCCTTGCCGTAACGCTTTCTCCCTTTGCTTGCGATCGATCCGCGCTCACGCCCGAGCAGCGCAAACGGCACTTCGATGAGTTGGGCCCACAACTGCGTTCTCTAACGAATGCCGCTCGCGAGCTGCCCAATGGCTACGAGTTTCAATTTCCATCCGACCCTACGACCTTCCAATTAGTCTCGGAATGGGCCGCCGGCGAGCACGCTTGCTGTCCGTTCTTCGACATCGATCTCCGCCTGGAGCGCGAGCATGGCGCATTTTGGTTGCGGCTCAGCGGAAGAGAAGGCGTGAAGCAGTTCATCCGCGCCGACTTTAGCCGATGGTTTCGCGAGTGATAGCCTTTGGTCATGACCATCGGTGAGGTTGCGAAACAATCCGGTTTGCGGACGTCGGCGATCCGATACTACGAGCGCGTAGGCCTGCTGCCCAAAGCAGCGCGATCCGGCGGACAACGGCGCTACGATGCGCGCGTTCTTCGCCGATTGGCGGTTCTCGCGCGCGCCAAGAATTGCGGATTCACTTTGGATGAAGTCCGGCAGCTCTTCAATGAGCCGGGGAGCCCTTCCGAACGCTGGCAGCAGTCGGCGAAGACAAAAATCATGGAACTGGATGCTCTGTCGGACCGCATTCGCCGGATGAAGGCGCTGATCGTCCGCCGATGTCAATGCGCGGACTTCGATGAGTGCGGCAGCCACCTACTGAAGAACCAAACGGCACCGACTCCCTCACGGTCGCGGTTCGGAAAGAGACTTCCGAACCCCGACCGTCAGGGAGTGGGTGCCTTTTGCTCATAATCTCAGTGCGTGAGTCCGATTATTCACAGCGCAAGGCAAGCATTGGATCCACCTTCGTAGCGCGCCGCGCGGGCAGATAACAGGCCAGCATCGCGACTGCTCCCAAAATAAGAGCCGCCAATCCCAAGATCACCGGATCGCCCGGCTGCACTTCAAATAACACGCTACTCATCAAACGCGTCACGCCAAGGGTCGCAATCAATCCCAGCGCAATTCCCGCGGCGGTGAGGATCAGGCCCTGACGCAGCACTAGCTTTAATACGTCGGCGCGGCCGGCTCCGAGTGCGAGCCTGATACCGAATTCCTGGGTGCGCTGCGCCACCGAGTAAGCCATCACGCCGTAAGTTCCGATTACCGCCAGAGCCAGCGCCACTGCGGCGAAGATTGCCACCAGCTGCGCCGCGATACGCTCAAGGCCGGTAGACTGGTCCACGATTTCCTGCATGGTCCTGATCCGGCCGACCGGCAGATCGGGATCCACAGAGTGGATGGCTGCTGTCATGGAAGAAGCGTTGACAGTCCCACGCACCGCAAGGGCGATATCGGGCGACGGCGATTGCGCTAAGGGAAGGTAGACACTGGGGCTGGCGGACTCTTCAATGCGATTCTGTTTGACGCTTCCCACCACTCCCACCACAGTGAGCCATGGAAGGGCTTCGGCCTCCGAGGAGAAGTAGTGGATCCGTTTTCCGATCGGATCCTGATTGGGCCAGTATTGTTTCGCGGTGGCATCATCCACAATTGCTACTCCTGGCGCATTCGCGTTATCGCGACGGGTAAATCCACGGCCGCGGAGTACCGGAATCCCCATCAAGCTAAAATATTCGGCGCTGACCTCCCGTTGGTCGGCGATGGGTAGGTCATTTAGACTCTTGACTGGCGGATGCCCTTCCACCTGGAAGCTATTGTGGCCGCTGTGGCCCTGCAAGGGGAGGTTCGAGATCAGTGCGGCCTCGGATAACCCGGGCAGCGTGCCAAGCTTGGCGAGAAGCCGATCGTAGAAAAGTATTTGTTGCTCATCTCTACCGTAGCTGCCATAGGGGAGCGAAAGCTCCAGGGTCAAAGTATTGTCGGGCTGAAAACCCGGATTCGATTTCTCCAGGCGCACGAAACTCTCGATCAACAATCCCGCGCCGGCCAACAGCACCAAGGACAAAGCCACTTCGGCGACTGCCAATATGTTCCGAAAACGCTGGCGCGCAGTCCCTGCCGTCCCAGCCCTTCCGCCTTCGCGCAGCGATTCATTCAGATTGAGTTTGGAACTTTGCACCGCCGGCGCGAGACCAAATAATAAGCCAATCCCGAGCGATAGGAAAAGCGAGAACCCGAGCACCGGAGCGCTCAACACAGACACTTCGAAATTCTGGCTAAGCTCCCCCGGAAGCAGTTTCATCAGACCAGCGGTACCCCACATCGCGAGCAGTAAACCCGCAGCGCCGGCCATACAGGAAAGCAGCAGGCTTTCGGTCAACAGTTGGCGGATAATACGACCGCGGCTGCCGCCCAACGCGATCCGAACGGCCACTTCACGACGGCGTCCGCTGGAGCGCACCAGCATCAGATTTGCAACATTGGCGCACGCGATTAGCAGCACGAATCCCACCGCCGCGAACATAATCAGCATGGCCGGCCGGATGCTTCCCACGAATAGCTCTGTCAAGACCATTAGCTTCACGCCGTTGCCGGTATTGGTTTCGGGATGCGCCAGCTCGATCCTTTTCGCGATGGTGCTCATCTCGGCTTGAGCGGCTTCCAAAGTAACTTGCGGCTTGAGCCGCGCCACAACCAACTCATTGTGAGAAGCACGCGCGTTGACCAGGGTTGGCGGGAATACCAACGGCTTCCACAGATCGCGCCCGAATGAGAAAAAGTTCTTCGGCAAAACGCCTATGATGTCGAAGTTTTCGCCGTCCAGCGTGACCGTCTTAGAAAGAACATTCTTATCACCACCGAAACTTCGCTGCCAAAAAGTGTAATCGAGCACCACCACGCGCCGGCCCTCCCGCTGATCTTCCGGAACGAACCCGCGTCCCAGTCCGGGCTGCATGCCGAACATCGAGAAAACATTCGGTGTAGCTTCGAACACTTGCACTCGCTCCGGGGTGTGAATCCCGGTGATGTTCGCGCTCCCGCTCTGTAGCGCGGCCATTTGTTCGAAGACGTGGTTCTGCGCCTTCCAATCCTCGAAATCCGGAACGGACGCCACCGACTGCCGAATCCCAAGACTGGGGTTGGTGTTCCAAACCGCCAATAATCTGTTGGGATCCGGATAGGCTACCGGATGCAATAGAACGCGATGGACGACGCTGAAGATCGCGGTATTCGCGCCGATTCCGAGCGCGAGCGAAAGCAGCGCGACGACCGTGAATCCGGGGCTTTTGGCGAGCATGCGTAAACCGTACAGCAGGTCTTTCAGCATATCGGATGAACCTTGCAACAAGGATGCCACGAAACCTGTGGCACACTCTCAATATGTTAAACGACACGCGCGAAAGGGTTGCCTCCCTCAGCGATGCGATGATCGCGTTGACACGCGATCTCGTGGCAATTCCCAGCGAAAATCCGCCGGGAAATTGCTATCCGGAAACCGTCGAGCTTCTTGTCCGCCGGCTGCGCGAACTTGGATTCGAGGACACTCGCATCGAAGGCGACTGCGTTTTAAGCTTCGTGGGCGAAGGCACGCGGACACTCTATTTCAGCGGCCACTACGATGTCGTTCCGGCGCAGTCGCGCTCTCAATTCGAGCCGGAGGTGAAGGGCGCGAACCTATTTGGACGCGGATCCTCGGACATGAAAAGCGGTCTCGCGGCCATGACTTATGCCGCGCTGGCACTCCGAGATGCAGGATACCTGAAGGAAGGCCGGATCGGTTTGATGTTCGTACCGGATGAGGAAACCGCCGGTCCGCGCGGATCGCGTTATCTTGCGGACCGCGGATTGTTGGGTCGAGATGCAATCGGGATGCTCACACCTGAGCCCACCGGTGGCGTGATTTGGAACGCCAATCGAGGCGCCATCACGCTCCAGATCACGGTGAAGGGAAAATCCGCGCACGTCGGCAGGCAGCACGAGGGCATCAACGCATTTGAGCGAATGCTCACCGTCGCGCGTGCGCTTCAAACGTTGAAGTCCGCGGTGGAAACTGCGCAGCGCTCCATCTTGATGCTGGGCGGCCGCACCGAAGGCGGCGCAAATTTTAACGTGGTGCCGGAATACTGTTCCTTCACGGTGGACCGGCGGATCAATCCGGACGAGGATTTCGACAGAGAGAAGCGGCGATTGCTGGACGTGCTGGAGAAGGAACGGGCCGCAGGCATCGATCTGGAAGTGGAAGTTATACAAGAAGGCCGATCCTGCCGGGTTGCGGAAGACAACCCTGTAGGGCGCGCGCTGGCGCAAGCCTTGGAAGAAATCACGGGCCGCGCCGCTAAATTCGAGATGTGTCCCGGACTGCTGGAGATCCGATTCTACGCCGAGCAGGGCATTCCGGCATTCGCGTATGGTCCTGGATTGTTGACCGTCTCGCACGGGCCGAATGAGTTTGTGCCGGTAGCGAACATCGTGGAGTGCGCGCAGGTGTATGCGTTGGCGGGGAGAAAACTATTGGCCGCGGATGAACGCAGATAAACGCGGATAAAATCTTATCGGCGTTCATCTGCGTTCATCAGCGGCTAATCTATATAGATGGTCACTCGACGCAACCTGCTGCTCGGCTCGGCCGCCGCACTCGCCCTACGCGGCGCGACAATGACATCCAAAGAGCGTGTCGACCGGGCGCTCAAGGGCCAAGATGTAGACCGGACGCCCTTCAGTTTCTGGCATCATTTTCTGGACACCACGGCGCCCGGCGAACAGCACGCGCAATCCACGCTCGCGTTTCACGAAAAGTTCCACACCGATCTGGTGAAGGTGATGAGCGACTATCCGTATCCTAAGCCGAAGGCGGAATGGTACGCGCTGCGCGAAGAGAAGAATCCGTTTCCCCAACAGATCGTTGCGCTCGAAAAGATACGCGATGGCTTGAAGGGGCAAGCGTACTTCGTGGAAACGCTCTTCAATCCCTGGAAGGTGGCCGAAAACCTCTCTTCGGTGGACGAAGTCCGGAAGTTGCAGCGCGAGAAGCCACAAGCGCTGTTGGACGCGCTGGAGGTGATCGCCAAATCCGAAGCAAATCACGCTCGCCGATCCATCGCCGCCGGAGCCGCCGGAGTGTTTGTGGCAATCGCCAACGCGCAAGACGGATACATGACGCCTGCGGATTACGCCAAGTTCAGCGAGCCGTTCGACAAGATGGTCTTTGACGCCGTGCGCAATGCACCGCTGAATACTCTGCACCTGCACGGCGACAAAGTTTATTTGGATCGCTTCTATCAAGGCTGGGCGGCCCAGGCGATCAACTATTCCATGCACGGCACCGGAGTGCCGATCGCGCAAGTGCGCGCCAAGTATTCGGGCGTGATCCTGGGCGGGCTCGACGAAGTAAACTACCGCAAGCTAAAACCGTCGGACCTCAAGCGCCAATGGGCGGACGCCAAAAAATCGGCCGGCGCGAAGTTCATCCTTACGCCGGGCTGCTCAGTACCAAACGACAGCGCCGATGAAGAGCTGTCGCAGTTACCGAAAATGTTCGGAGCGTAGTCCCGAGTCCCCAGCCCCGAGCCCCGCGCCGCCGCGAATGCGGCGCCGCTATCTTGTAGGAACCGGCTGCAGATCCCGGCTCACAATCACGCGATCGATCATGCCGTATTCGAGCGCCTGGTTCGGATCCAGGATGTAATCGCGGTCCACGTCGCGCGCGATCCGGTCTACCGGCTGGTTGGTGGCGTTGGCGAGAATCTGGTTCAGCGATTCACGCATGCGCAGGATCTCGCGGGCGTAAATATCGATATCCGCCGCTTGACCACCCAATCCGCTCATGGACGGTTGGTGAATCAGGATGCGCGAATGCGGCAGGCTGTAGCGTTTGCCCTTAGTTCCGCAAGCTAAAAGAACTGCAGCCATGGACGCCGCCTGACCCAGGCAGTACGTGACGATGTCCGGTTCTACGAGGTTCATCGTATCGAGGATGGCCAGACCGGCCGTGATGGAACCGCCGGGCGAATTCAGGTAGAGCGAAATGTCCTTCTCGGGATCTTCGGCCGCCAGGAATAGCATCTGGGCGATCACCAGGTTCGCCACGTTGTCGTCGATCGGCGTCCCGAGGAAAATGATGTTCTCCTTCAGCAGACGCGAGTAGATGTCGAAAGCGCGCTCGCCTCGTGAGGTTTGCTCCACCACCATCGGCACCAGCACGGAATTGTGCATTCGTAAAAACTCCCTTCAAAACATCCATGATAGCGCGAGCCGCAAGCGCGGAGCCATGTCTGCAGGCAAACGTAGTATCAGCGCGCTCTATAACGGGCTTAGCATGGGAGCATGGAACAATTTCTCGAAGGCAAGAATGCAGTGGTGACCGGCGGTACGCGGGGTATCGGTTTCGCGATCGCGCAAGCGTTGGCTGGCGCAGGTGCGGGGGTGGCGATCTGTGGCCGAGGCCACACAACCGTCGAAAATGCCATCACACAACTGTCCAAAGCGTCGAAAAGTAAAGTGGTAGGAAAAGCTGCCGATGTAAGGAGTAGCACAGAGGTAGTGAACTTTTTTCAGTTTGTAGAGAGCGAACTCGGAGGGCTCGACATCCTTGTGAACAATGCAGGGATCGGAGTTTTCAAGAGTACGGCGGAGTTGAGTGTGGACGATTGGACCAAAACGTTGGAGACGAACCTGTCAGGTGCGTTCTACTGTTCCAAGGAAGCTTTGCCGAGGATGCGGAACCGGGGAGCCGGTTACATCATCAATATAGGTAGCCTGGCTGGAAAGAACGCGTTTGCGGGTGGTGCGGCATACAACGCTTCGAAGTTTGGATTAAACGGTTTTAGTGAAGCGATGATGCTGGATCACCGATATGAGGGAGTGAGAGTAAGTTGTGTCATGCCAGGGAGCGTTGATACCGAATTTGGAAGGCGAGCTCAGCCGGGAGCGGATTGGAAGATCGCGTCCGAGGATGTTGCGGAGATTGTTCTCATGCTGTTGAAAACGCCGGTCAGAACGCTAATAAGCCGAGTGGAAGTGAGACCGTCGAAACCGCAAAAGTAGGGCGGGTTCAAATTTGGCATGCAAGTTGCTCTAAGCAGGTTGGGAATTGGAAGTAGTAATGGGAGCGGAAGTAGTAGCGGTGGAAGTAGTAGTGAAAGAAGGGCCAAGAAAATGTTACGGGTAAATGTTCCATTAGATCCGACGCAGGACAGGGCGAGAGGCGGAAGCCCTGGAAGTAAGCCTGGGCCGGCTGATCGTCGGCCAGGATGAAGCCATTGAGCAGATCGTGAACATCTATCAGATGTACCTGACCGGCATGACCGCGCCAGGGCGTCCGATCGGAAATTTCCTGTTCCTGGGACCCACGGGATCCGGTAAGACTCGCATTGTGGAAGCTACTGCTGAATCCATGTTGAAGAATCCCCGCGCGGTCATCAAGATTGATTGCGCCGAGTTCCAGCACAGCCACGAGATTGCCAAGTTGATCGGTTCGCCTCCCGGATATCTGGGACATCGCGAAACCCATCCGTTGTTGAGCCAGGAAGTGCTGAGCCAGTATCACACCGAGACCTGCAAACTGAGCTTCGTATTGTTCGACGAGATCGAAAAGGCCAGCGATGCATTGTGGAACCTGCTGCTCGGCATCCTGGACAAAGGAACGCTGACCCTGGGCGACAATCGCAAAGTGGATTTCTCCCGCGCGCTGATCTTCATGACCAGCAATCTGGGAGCCACCGAAATGAGCGCGCTCACCAATCCGCGGCTCGGGTTCCATGCGGTGGACGCAGCGCGTCAGGCGCAGAGCGGTGTAGTGGACGAGAAGATGAACGGCAAGATGGCTCGTAGCGGCACGGAAGCCGCGCGCCGGAAGTTCACTCCCGAGTTCATCAATCGGCTGGACAAGATCGTAACATTCCGGCCGCTCGGCTCTTCCGAACTGAAGAAGATTCTCGACATCGAACTGAACATGGTGCAGCAGAGGATCTTCAACACCTCGCCCGAGAAATCGTTTGTCTTCAAAGCAACCGATGAGGCCAAAGGCTTCCTGTTGCAAGAAGGAACCGATCTGAAGTACGGCGCCCGCCATCTGAAGCGCGCCATTGAGCGGCTGCTGGTTCAGCCCATGTCCAATCTCATCGCGACCGATCAGGTCCGCGGCGGCGATTGTGTACAGGTGGACTTCGATGCGGAACGCAAGACACTGACGTTCGTGAAGGAAGCCGAAGGCTTGGCCGTGCATGCCATGGCGGATCTGGTGGATCGGTCCATTTCGATCCCAGCTTTCGCGATGGCCAACGGCGCGCTGATCGAAGCCGCCAAAACGCAGAGCGCACGGTCTTCCAGGCGCTCGTAACGTCTAAAAAGCACCGACTTCCTTACGGTCGCGGTTCGGAAAGAGTTACCGAGCCGCGACCGTAAGGGAGTCGGTGCCGTTTCCCAGACTAACTAGCGCACTCGCCGCGGCCGAGCTTCAGCGAATACCCTACGTCGTCGCCCCAATCCTGATACATCTCAGGGAAACAGCTCGGCCGGCTTGGCCAGATCGTTCGTCATCACCCGGAAGGTTTCCACCTTGTGCCGTAGCACGTAGTCGCGGAATGTCTCATCCTGCTGGCGATTCGCCACGAAATGATCCAACACCCTGCGCACCGCTTCCGGGGCCAGCCGCGCTGGAATGCTCTGCACCGCGGCGCCAAAGCGCAGCATCCCCGCGTCATCATAGCCGCCGCCTAGCAGCATCTGATAATACGGGACTTCCTTGCCATCGATCTTCCGGGCGTTTCCGTAGAACCCCAGATCGCCGATCCAGTGCTGTCCGCACGAGTTCGGGCAGCCGCTGATCTTGATCTTCAACTTGCGCACCAGCGGAATCCGGATGATCCTTCACTTCCTCGGCCAAAGCCGCACCCAGGTTCATCGACTTGGTGAGTGCAAGATTGCAACTGTAAGCGCCTGGGCACGTCGTAATATCGTCGATCTCCTCGGCGCCCGCGTCCGCCAGGTCGATCGCCTGAAGAGCGGCGTAGATTCGCGGAGAGTTGCGCAGCGGCATGAAATGCCAGCACGAGATTTTGATCCACCGTCACGCGCAACAGCCCGTCACCGGCGTCTCTGGCGATGCTGGCCAACCCGTGCATCTGGCTTCCCGATCAGGTTGCCTTGTGGAACTTTTACCGTAACCATGGCGTAGCCGGCCTGCTTTTGCTCGCGCATGTTGGTGTCGGAGCCAGCGTTCATATTCCGGGTCCGCATGCCCGTTGGTCTTGCACGATCGGAAGCAGGTCGCCCGATGCCGAGTGGTGGTGGTGCTGATTGAAAACCACCGAAGCTCTCGGGAACGGCTTCCGGCGTCGGAATCCCGCCATTTGCGAGGATGTCCTGGTACTCTTTCTCGATCTGTTCCTTCACCCAGTCGAAACCGCGCTCGCGAACAACAAACTTTAATCTCGCCTTGTTCTTGTTCTTGCGGTTGCCGTACTTGTTGAACACGCGAATCACGGCTTCGATTCGGTTCACCAGGCGTTCCACCGGAACAAATTCGTCCAGAAGCTGAGCTTCCACCGGCAGCGGACCCAGGCCGCCCGCCCACCACCATGCGGAATCCTCGTTTGCCGTCGCGCATTACTGCGCGCAGACCTACATCGTGGATCGATCCCAACATGCAATCTTCCTTGCAGCCCGGAAAACGCGATCTTGAATTTGCGCGGCAGGCTGTCGGTCAGTTCCTTGTGCAGGAACGCGAACGCGATGCGCTGCGCGTAAGGATGAACGTCGAAAACTTCGTCTTCCAGCAGGCCGCTCAGCGGGCAAGCGGTGACATTGCGGACCGTGTTGTAGCAGGCCTCGCGCGTGGTCATGCGGACGTCGGCCAGCCGGTGCAGCAACGGCGGAACTTGGGCGAGCGGAACGAAATGATACTGGATGTTCTGCCGGGTGGTGAGGTGACCTTTGCCGCCCGCAGAATTCATCGGCGATCTGCGCCAGCTGGTCCATTTGATCGGCGGTCATGATTTCCGCCCGGCACCTTGGTGCGGATCATGTGCACGCCGGCTTGCCGCTGGCTGTAAACGCCGCGCCGCAGCCGTTGCGCGCGAAACTGGTCGTCATTGATTTCGCCGGCCACGAACTTTTCCGCGTACGAGCGGAACAGCTCAATGTCGGCGCGAACGGTGGCGTCGTACTCCGTTTCGATCTGTTGTTGCAAGGTCTCTTCGGTGGTGATCACGATGACCCCTATCTAGATAGAGATTACTATATTCAGGACTTAATTACAATCGGGTACATCCCTGCCTGCGTAGTAATTCAGCCCGTATCGCCAGGAACGGTCCTTCTCGGAACTGCAAGTGACCGATCCGGAGTGTGAAAGCCAGAAGCTTCGCGGTGATACCTGTTGATCCAGCTGAGGGTAGGTTTGCCATACAAGCCGAATCACGGATAGGAGCACTCCCATCGCAATGAGTCCGATGGCTGGCGGACGATGGCCGGTTCGCTCCAGCACAGCGCACACCAAAGCCAGGGCGATTGCGGGAAGAATCCATACGACGGGCAGATGGAACTGCGCCCGCGAAAAGCCGTGACGGAGCGCTTGCGGAAGCACATCCTGAATTGCCGGAACGAACCATAGCAGCGCCGCGCTGGCTACCAGAAGCGCCACCACTTTTGCTGCTCGCGCTTGCGCTTTCTGAATCGCCAGCCCAAGGAGCAGAGCCAAGGGCGGAAGCAGCGGCAGCAAGTAGCCCGGGAGTTTGTTGCGCGAAAGCGAAAAGAAGATTAACCCCCAGGCGAACCATGCCGCGAGAAACCGGGCGCGTCGATCGTCGTAAATCGGTTTCGAGAACAAGAGAAACAGCAGCGGGCTCCATGGAAAGAGGCCTGCCAGCAGCACGGGCAGGTAGAACCAAAACGGACGTTCATGCAGCAGCGCGCCCGACAGGAAGCGCTCCAGGTGATGCTTCCAGAAAAATTCTTGGAGGAAAGCGGCGCCGTTGATCCACGTGACTGCCAAGTACCAGGGGATTGCGATCACTGCCGCAGTGCTGAAAATCACGAGTACCACACGCATTTGTTGCCGCAGAAACCAAATCACCGGGAGGAAGAGTACCAGTGGCACCAGTCCTTTCGCGAGGATCGCGAGACCCAGCAAAATCCCGGGTATGAGGGGAGTGTTACCGAACCGCGACCGTGAGGGAGTCGGTGCAGTTCTTATCGCTTCCAACATTGCCGCGCCGAGCGCCGCTGACATCGGAAGATCGGTTACCGCGACGTGGCTGAATGCTAACCATCCGGCGGACGTCGCAAGAATCGTAGTCGAGTAAAATGCCGACTCGCTCGTCAAATTCTCGTCGAAGCACGAGAAAAAAATAAATCAGAAAGCCCACGCTGATGAGGGCCACCGGAAGCCGGGGAGCAAGATCCTCGCCGAGTCCGGCTTGGAACCCGACTGCGGTCATCCAGTAAAGAAGCGGCGGTTTCTCGAACCAGGAATTTCCCCACAGCTTGGGCGTGATCCAATCGCCGGATTGCGCCATGGCTTGGCCGATGGCTGCGTAGCGAGGTTCGTCCGGACCAATCAAACCCGTGCGTGTCAACCCAAAGAGGTACAGAAAGAACAGAGCGACGGCCGAGACGAGCAGAATCGTACGGCGTTTCCAGACTGTATCGGAAAGCAATTCCCAGTATAGTGAGCCTTATAATCGAATTGATGCATCGTCTCCTGATCGCCGCGGTGTTCGCACTCTGCCTGCGCGGCGACATCGTAACCTGCGCGTGCGATGCATCGAAACCGGAAACTCTGGAAGCGCGCCAATGCGGTTTGTGCCGCGAAGCGGAAAAGCAACCCGGCGGCGTCAAGGTTTTCTTCCTGAAAGACGCCAATCCCAGCAAGCCCAAGCGTTGGCTGGCGCTGCCACGCTCGCATGAACGTTCCATCGACTTGCTGAGCGACGAACAACGCGCGGACTTGCTGGCCGCCGCCGTGGAAAAGGCGAAAGCGCTGTTCGGAGACGAATGGGCCATCGCCTACAATGCGCCCAGCGTCCAGACGCAGTGCCACGTTCATTTGCACATCGGTAAACTGATTCCCGGAGTGGAGACGAACCAGTTCTTCACAGCGACCAAGATCGATGAGATCACTGCGCCTCCCAAGGGCGAAGGATTTTGGATTCATCCGCAGGGCAATCTGTTCCACGTCCACACCGGCGAACAAGTCACCGAAACGGTTCTAGAAAGGTAGCCGCGAAAGGTAAGAAATGGGTCTACTCGAAATCACCAAGCTTCCAACGGCGGAAAATGCCGTGATTCATTTGCATCCGTCCGACAACATCGCGATTGCGCGGCTGTCGCTCTCCCCGGGACAGCAGGTTCATGTGGAAGGAAGAACCATCGCGGTGGAAGATCCCATTCCAGCCGGCCACAAGGTCGCTCTCGCGGCCATTGGCGCCGGAGAGCACATCGTCCGCTATGGACAAGTGATGGGCCGTGCACGCATCCGGATTGAACCCGGCCGACACGTGCATACGCACAACGTGGCGTTCGAGGAACTTTCTTTCGCCTACGATTTTCCGGCTGGCGAAGTTTCCATCGCGCGGCGCAGCCAAAACGTTCCCACCTTCCTCGGCTACCCGCGGGAAGACGGGCGAGTAGGAACGCGCAACTACATTGCAGTGGTCGCGGCCAGCAATTGCGCGGCGCACACCGCCGAGCTGATCGCCGAGAGCTTCGAGGACCAGACTCTGCCGCCCAACATTGACGGCGTCGCGGCATTTCCCCACGGCGAAGGCTGCGGGCACACCATCGGTCCGGATACCGAGCAACTCCAGCGCACTCTGGGCGGCGTGTTGAACCATCCGAACGTCGCTGCCGCCATCATTCTTGGACTCGGCTGCGAAGTGAATCAGATCGATCATTACATGGGGCAGGGAACTCCTCGCACGGACCGTCTGGTGGGCCTGACGGTACAAGGCAGCGGCGGCACGCGCGCCACCGTGGAGGCCGCGCGCAAGGCCATCGCCGGCATGATGGATCGGGCATCGGCGGAGAAACGGGTGGCAACGCCGGCATCCAAAATTGTTCTGGGCCTGAACTGCGGCGGCTCAGACTCATTTTCGGGAATCACTGCCAATCCGGCGCTGGGCGCTTGTTGCGATCAATTGGCTGCACTTGGCGGGACCGCGGTTTTAGCCGAGACCACCGAAATCTTCGGCGCGGAACATCTTCTCGTCCGGCGTGCGCGCAATCGCCAGGTCGCCGAGAAACTGCTCGGATTCGTCGCCGGTTATAAAACCTATCTGAAACGGTTCGGCGGCAGCTTCGACGACAATCCGTCGCCTGGCAACAAAGAGGGCGGACTGACCAACATTCTGGAGAAGTCGCTGGGCGCCGTAGCCAAAGCCGGCACATCGCCGCTGATGGACGTGGTGGATTATGCGGAGCGAATCGGCTCACCCGGGTTCGTTTTTATGAATACGCCCGGCTACGATCCGGTATCGCTGACCGGATTAGCCGCTGGCGGCGTCAACCTGATCGCGTTCACCACCGGCCGCGGCAGCGCCATCGGCTTTCCGACAATCCCGGTCATCAAGATCGCGAGCAATACCGCCATCTACAAACGAATGCGCGACAACATGGACGTCAATGCAGGACGCATCGCGGATGGCGACGGCACCATCGCCGAAGTGGGGCAAGAGATCTACGATCTGATGCTGCGCGTGGCTTCTGGCGAAAAAACTTCCAGCGAACGCTTGGGCCACAAAGAATTCGTGCCGTGGCGGATCGGTCCGGTGCTCTGATGACCATTGCGGATCTCGCACAAATCGCCGGAAGAACCTATCCAGCCAGGCGGCGCACGCAAAATGTAGTGGGCGGCGCGAGTCCCATTCAGGCGGCCGCCTTTTCACTTGGTCACGTCACGCTCGAACCAAACGGAGGGCAGGTGCCGTGGCATAACCAGGAGCAGGAAGAAATTTACTTCGTCCTGGAAGGCCAGGGCGAGATGTGCCTGGGCGACGAGAAGACCACGCTAACCAGCGGTCAAGCGGTATATATTCCGCCGCGCGTGTTTCATCAACTTACAAATATTGGCGCCACTCCACTGCGAATGATCTATTGCTATGGACCAGCCGGCGACGTCGCTCACTGGCGCCAGGAGCTGGACGGAACCCTCCCACGCGCCGGCCTAGAAGCCCCGCCTCTCCCGCAAGGCGCAAGACCCCAGCAAGGCAGTCGGCAACCGAGAAACGAGAAACGAGGAACGGTCTTGAAGATTCATTCCATCGGTATTGTTATGAACGGCGTCACCGGACGCATGGGCACCAACCAGCACCTGGAACGTTCCCTTCTCGCGATCATCGCGCAAGGCGGCGTCAAGCTGTCGCCGGACGAATCCATCATGCCGCGGCCAATGTTAGTGGGACGCAACGCCGCGAAAGTAGAGACGCTCGCGCGCGAACATGGCGGTCTGCCTTGGACTACCGATTTGGATGCGGCGCTCGCCGATCCGGATTACTCGATCTATTTCGACGCGCAGACCACCGATCGCCGAAGCGAGTGCGTGCGGAAAGCCATCGCCGCCGGGAAGCACATCTAT
This sequence comes from Bryobacterales bacterium, assembly GCA_963774655.1. Taxonomy (GTDB): domain Bacteria; phylum Acidobacteriota; class Terriglobia; order Bryobacterales; family Bryobacteraceae; genus Palsa-89. The sequence goes on from CAVZFZ010000001.1 coordinate 109,497, forward strand.
TGCGAGAAACCGAGCGCGGATAGTCTGGAAGCCGCCTTGGAGCTGTATCATCTCGCCCAAAAAGCCGGTGTAAAACATGGCGTGGTGCAGGACAAGCTGTGGCTTCCCGGATTGCTAAAGTTGCGGGCGCTGCGCGATCGCGGCTTCTTTGGCCGGATCCTTTCGGTGCGCGGTGAATTTGGATATTGGGTATTCGATGGCGAAACTACGCAGGCGCAGCGCCCTTCCTGGAATTACCGGAAAGAAGATGGCGGCGGAATCATCATGGACATGTTGTGCCACTGGCGCTATGTTCTGGATGATCTGTTTGGATCTGTCGAAGCGGTTTCCTGCCTGGGAGCAACGCACATCCCGCGTCGCTGGGATGAATCCGGCCGTCCCTATGACGCCACCGCCGACGATGCAGCCTACGCCTCCTTCCAACTGGAAGGCGGCGTGGTGGCGCACTTCAACTCATCCTGGTGCGTGCGCGTGCGGCGCGACGATTTGCTCACCATTCAGGTGGAAGGAACCAAGGGATCCGCGGTTGCCGGCCTGCGAAATTGTTGGACGCAGCCGGCCGATCAAACGCCGCGTCCCGTATGGAACCCGGACGTGGAAAATCCGCACAATTACTTTGCGGATTGGCATTCCGAAGCTGCGGGCGAGCAGTTCGACAACGCGTTCAAGAGCCAGTGGGAACTTTTTCTGCGGCACGTTGTGGCGGGCGAGCCGTTCCGCTGGACTTTGCTCGAAGGCGCGAAGGGGGTTCAGCTAGCCGAAAAGGGATTGGAATCGTGGCGCAAGCGCGCCTGGATGGATGTGCCTGCGTTGGAAGCGTAACTCTACTTCGTCTGCGGCCACTTCAATTGCGACGAAGGCGACGGTTTGAAGGGAGGCCGATGTTTGCGGCGGGCGGCTTTGGTTTCTTCCAGCGCGCTTCTGGCTGATGCGAACGCCGTTACATCCGCATTCGTAATTGCATAACTTGCGAACTGCATGACCTGGTCTTCGGCGCTGGTGAACGCGGCGCCCAGGATCTGGAGACACAAGGTAGGACCGTCTTGCACGCGAATCCGGTGCCGGGCTAACAGCGCCATGTCAGCACTCAAGAGAAATTCCAGGTTCTTGGCCACCTTTGACGGGCGCTCCCGCGAAACAACGCCTTGAAAGCGAAAATTTCGGACGTTTGCATTCTGGCTGAAACCCATGTATAGAAACTGCATGTGTACCGCACCTTCAAGCGGTGTCGCGTGTTCGGAGGAATTCGGCCGGACAACATCCGAGTACCGACCCTGGCGTGTACCGGCCCTGGCCGGTGCCTGTTGCACCGGGTTTGAATGGAGGGAGCGGCGCTCGGTAAACGCCGCTCCAGAATGTCTACGCTAAGCTGACTTGTTCTGCTTGCAGGCCCTTGGGACCTCTTTTTACGACAAATGTTACCCGGGCGCCCTCGTCCAGCGTGCGATAGCCGCTTGCCTCGATGGCGGAAAAATGGACGAACACGTCCTCGCCGTTCTCGCGCTGGATGAATCCAAAGCCTTTACCGGCGTTAAACCACTTCACTGTACCTGTTTCTTTCATTGTAACTTTCTCTCTTCTCTGGTCTCTTTCTAGCGATTAAAGTTCCTGACGTCTGGATTGAGGGCAGTAAGGAGGCGGGGAACGAGGGGTCTACGGGGTGCTTCCTCTAGCTGGTTCAAATGGACGCGCAAGTGTCTCAAAAGCTCCTAATAATGTAGCACAACCGGAGTTAGCGTGCTCACGCTCCGCCAAGTTACATCCGGACGGCACATGGATTTCTTTCCCGAACGAGTAATTCCTCTGGCCTGTTGAGCCCCAATCTATTACAGTCGCAACGTTTCCAGGATGGAAGAGGGATTGCACCACTTATAGAAGGAGGAATGTAGCCATGTCCTTTGGACTCTATGTTTGCGGCTTTGTCGTGATGATAATCGGTTTGGCGCTGGGAGCCTACTACTTGCACATTCCGGCGCACTGGATTGGTACGGGGGTGGTAGTGTTGGTGGGATTCGGAATTCTGTCTGGCGTGGCAGCTACACGACGCAAGGATCCATCTTCTTAGTCTTTCAATGTGGGGCGGACCCCCGGTCCGCGCGGGTCCCCCTGGACCCGCTCTTTCACCGACGAAATCAGGCTCGAGCGACGGACAAGCCGACGAGGGCGTCGGCTGCGGACCAGGGGGTCCGCCCTACGTCGGGAAACTGAGGGGCATTGATGAAAAGGAGAATGTTCGGGCGTGTATGCGTTCGCCGCCCGTTAAGCGCCGCGGGCTGAACGGCGCGAACTTGCCGCCGCGGCTTCCGCCTTCACAGGCTTGCGCGGGTTTTCGTTCAAGCGCCGAACCTGGTCGCTCACGCAAACCAGAAACATCGGTTGCTTGGCGTTCTTCAGAATATCGATGATTCGTTCCTTCTGGTCTTCCAGATAAATGGATTTGCCGTCCGTGACCAGATGGAGATCGGAATCCGACTGCAGAACTTCGCTCAGGCGTTTGCCCATCTCGCGCTGCAGAAACCGGAGAACCCGGCGGATTTTCTGGAGCGAGAATCCCTTGCGGCGCAATTCCGCGATCACCGTAATTTCGATTACTTCGGCCGACTGGTAGACGCGCTTGTGTCCTTCATGTTGCGGGGAAACAACCTTGCGCTCGTCCCACCACTGCAACTGCCGCAGGCTCACCTGGGCAATGTCGGAAACGTCACTGCTGGTATAGGTCCGAGCGCCATCTTCGCTCTCAGAACGCGTTTTCTTTGTTTTGAACATGATCCCCCGGTAACGTTTGGATGTGGACGGCCTCTAAAATTCTACCCGACATGCTACACGCATTCAATAGGAAAATAAACTGTCTTCGCCGTTACCCGCCTCCGACGAATTGTACTATCTCCAAAGCCGCGCCGGGATCCACGTTGGTTTCGTCCCAGTCCGGCCGCCGGACAATCCGCCGGTTCAGCTCCACCGCCACGCGATCCGGCGCGATTTCGAGCCACGCCAGAATCTGGGCCAGTGTCCGGCCTTCCGGAACCATGCGAACTTGTCCGTTTACAACAATTTGTATGTCTTTTGTTCTTACGTCCGCCATGCTTTTTTCTGGAGAACCGGCAACCGGCGACTTGAAAAACTTGCCTCCGAAGGCCGGATCTCATTATAGTCAAATTGTAGAGTTTACGGTTTCACAATCTCAATCCGATGCCAACTTCGTATTCCGACACGTATTTTCCAGTAGTGGTGCAAACCATACTAGCCGTACTGGTGGCTGGTGCGCTGATCACGCTTTCCTTCGTTCTGGGCAAGCGGGTGAAGAACCGAGTTAAGGATTCTCCCTACGAGTGCGGGATGGCGCCCACCGGAAGCGCGCGAGAACGTTTCAGCGTGAAGTTCTACCTGGTGGCGATTGTCTTCATCCTCTTCGACATTGAAGCTGTGTTTCTCTACCCATGGGCAATGGTCTACCGGGAGTTGAAGATGTTCGCATTCGTCGAAATGCTTTTGTTCATCGCCCTCGTGGTGTGCGGGTTCTTTTACGTTTGGAAGAAGGGCGCGCTAGACTGGTCGAGTGAAATCCCCGTCGTCACCAGCCGGCGGACTCCCAATTCGTGACCAAATCAAGATGCTGCCAGATCAACTGAAAACAGATGCGGTTGCCGCCGCGCTCGAAGCGCGTTTTCCGGACGCCATCACGGGCGGACACGCCGAGCGGAGCGAGCCAACTTTATTCATTGCGCCCTCGCGGATTGTGGAAGTTTGCCGCTTCTTAAAGGCAGAGCAAAGTTTCGTTCGCCTGAGCGGCATCACGGCGGTGGATTGGAATCCCGCCGACCCGCGCTTTGAGGTGGTGTATCTGCTGCACTCGCTGGATCGGAATTTGCGCTTTCGCCTGAAGTGTTGGGTATCGGACTCCGACCCCGAAATCGATTCGATAACCGGCGTGTGGCGCGCCGCGAATTGGTACGAGCGCGAAGTGTTCGACATGTTTGGCATTCGCTTTCGCGGGCACGCTGATCTACGCCGCATTCTGATGCCGAGCGATTGGGAAGGAAGCCCGCTGCGCAAGGATTATCCGGTGCACGGCTACAAATACAGCTACCAGGACGAATAGGAATCGGTATGCGCGAAGGCACATTACATACAGGCACGATTTCCGCGCTGGATGCGGAAAAGACCGCCGGCGCGGCGCCTGAATCCAGCAGCCGGCGGATGACCCTGAACATGGGTCCGCAGCATCCCTCCACGCACGGAGTTTTGCGCGTGGTTTTGGAATTGGACGGCGAGACCATCCTGACGGCGGTTCCGGACATCGGTTTCCTGCACACCGGCATTGAGAAGGAGTGCGAGGTCAAGACCTGGCAGCAAGTGGTCACGCTGACGGATCGCGTAGATTACCTGGCGAATCTTTCAAACAACCTGGTATACGCGCTGGCCGTGGAAAAACTGATCGGCGATATCGAGATTCCACCGCGCGCGCAATGGACACGCGTGATGATGGCGGAGTTTTCGCGTTTGAACAGCCACTTGGTATGGCTGGGCACGCACGCGCTCGACATCGGCGCCATGAGCGTCTTCTTCTATTGTTTCCGCGAGCGCGAGGACATTCTCAGGATTCTCGAGATGTTCTCCGGCCAGCGCATGATGACCAGCTACATCCGCATCGGCGGCTTGGCTTTGGAACCGCCGCGCGGCTGGCAGCAAGTAGTGGGCAAATTCATCCGGGCCTTCCCCAGTAAAGTGGACGAGTACGAAGAGCTGTTGGATACCAATCCGATCTGGACGCGCCGAACTCAGGGAGTGGGGATCGCGCCGCTGGAAGATCTTCTCGACCTGGGAGTTACCGGTCCGATGATCCGCGCCGCCGGAGTGAAGTGGGACATCCGGAAAGCAGAGCCCTATTCGAGCTACGACAAATTCGACTTCGAAATCCCCACGCGGACCGAGAACGACGTCTACGCCCGCTATCGTGTGCGCTTGGGCGAGATGCGGCAGAGCGCACGCATCATTACGCAAGCTTTGGAAGGCATGCCGGAAGGCGCCTGGCAGGCGGATTCGCCGAAAATCGTTCTGCCGGAGCGCGAAAAAATGAAGACGCAGATGGAAGCGCTCATTTATCATTTTAAGATCGTGACCGAAGGCTTCCGCGTTCCAGCAGGCGAAGTTTATCAGGCGGTGGAATCGCCGCGCGGCGAAATTGGATACTACATAGTGAGCGACGGAACATCGAAACCGTATCGCCTCTTCATGCGCACGCCGAGTTTTGGAAACTTGCAAGCGCTGCCGGCGCTGCTGGAAGGACGGCTGCTGGCGGATTCTATCGCCGCATTGGGCAGCATGGATTTTGTGTTGGGGGACGTGGATCGCTGATGACTTTCTCGCCGGAACTCGAAGCCAGATTCGCAAAAATGCTGGAAAGCTATCCGCCCGGCCGGACGCGTTCGGCTGTGGTTCCGATGCTGCTCTACGCACAGGATGAAGTAGGCCACATCTCGCACGAATTGATTGAAGAGGTGGCCAGGCGCTGCAAAGTAACGCCGCTGCAGGTGGATGAAGTGGTTGGTTACTACTCCATGCTGCACAAGAAGCCGCAAGGCAAGGTTCACGTGCAGGTTTGCACCAATATCAGTTGCCTGATCGATGGGGGCGAAGAGCTGTATCAGCACGCCTCGAAGAAGTTGGGGATCGGAAACAAAGAGACCACGCCGGACGGCCAATTTTCGCTGGAAGAAGTGGAATGCATGGGAGCCTGCAGTTGGGCGCCGGCGATTCAGTTGAACTACGATTTCCATCATCATGTGACGCCGGAAAAACTAGACAAGCTGATTGAAGATTTGAGGAAGAAATGATAAGGGTTCATCAGTTCATCGGTTCTTCGGTTCATCGGTTCCTGCTGATCGGCTTAGGTAATCACCCCTGGTGTGTGGAACCCGCGGAACCCAAAACCGAAGAACCGAATAACCGAAGAACTGAAGAACGGGTTTTTGATGCTCTATAACGAACCTCATCCGCTCGAAGTAAAGATCGTCACCAAGCGATTCGGTCTGCCGAACTCGGCTTCGCTCGATACCTATCTCGCCACGGACGGCTTCAAAGCCTTTCGCAAGGCCATGGAAATGACGCCCGAGCAGATCATCGAGGAAGTGAAGGCGTCGGCTTTGCGTGGACGCGGCGGCGCCGGATTCCCGGCCGGACTGAAGTGGAGTTTTGTCCCACGCACGTCGCCGAAACCGAAATACGTCATCATCAACGCCGACGAAAGCGAGCCCGGAACCTGCAAAGACCGGCTGCTGATGGAGAACGATCCGCATCAGTTGCTGGAAGGCATCCTGATCGCCGGCCGCGCGATTGGTGCACAGAAGGGCTACATCTATATCCGCGGCGAGTATCGCTACCTGATCGAATCCATGGACCGCGCTATCTCGGAAGCCTACGCGCGCGGTTACCTCGGCAAGAATATTCAAGGTACCGGATTCGATTTCGATATCTATACCCACTCCGGCGCTGGTGCTTACGAATGCGGTGAAGAGACTGCGCTGCTGGATTCCATCGAAGGCAAGCGCGGCATTCCGCGCATGAAGCCTCCGTTTCCCGCGGTGGTGGGCGCATGGCAATCGCCGTCGCTCATTAACAATGTGGAGACGCTGTCCTCCATTCCGGCCATCATCCGCGACGGCGGTGCGGCCTTTGCCGCGCTCGGACCGCCCAAGAATGGCGGCACGCGCATGATTTGCCTCTCCGGCCATGTCAACAAGCCGGGTGTGTATGAATTGCCGGTCGGTTTCAATTTGCTCCGCATGATTTACGAAGTCGGCGGCGGAATGCGCAATGGCAAGAAGCTGAAGGCTGTGGTTCCAGGCGGTTCGTCGTGCCCGCTGCTGAAAGCCGACGAGTGCGATATTTCGATGGATTTCGACACGCTCGCCAAGGTAAAAAGCATGCTTGGTTCCGGCGGCACGGTGGTCCTGGATGAAAACACGTGCATGGTCCGATTCGCGCTGCGCATCATGAAATTTTATGCGCATGAAAGCTGCGGCTGGTGCATTCCCTGCCGCGAAGGCACCACTTGGTTGAAAAAGATGCTGCAGCGGATGAATGATGGCGGCGGCCAAAAGAGCGACATTGCTTTGATCGGCGAGCTTTCGAAGAATATGCTGGGCCGGACCTTCTGCGCGCTGGGAGATGCGGCCGCCATGCCCACCATCTCCATCGTTGAGAAATTTCCGGAGGATTTTGAGGCGCACTTGAATGGACGCCCTTGTCCCTACGCGCACGCAGCCGAGCCGGTGTTCGCATGAGAGCCCATTTAGTTCAATCACGATGAGCGAAATTATCAATCTTACGATCGACGGCAAGGCCGTGAAATCCGCGCCGGGGACTTTGGTCATCAACGCCGCCAAGCAGGTGGGCATTGAGATCCCCTCCTTTTGCTATTACGACGGATTGGCGTCGGTCGCCGCTTGCCGCATGTGCCTGGTGGAAGTTGAGAAGACGCCGAAGCTACAAGTAGCCTGCACCATGCCAGTGGCTGAAGGGATGGTGGTGCACACAGAATCGGCAACAGTCCGTGAGGCGCGCAAAGGCACTATCGAATTCCTGCTGACCAATCATCCGTTGGATTGCCCGGTGTGCGATAAGGGCGGCGAATGCGAACTGCAGGACATGACCTTCCGCTACGGAGCGGGCGAAAGCCGGTACGTGGAACAGAAGCTGCACGTGGATGAGCAGCAATGGTCGCCCGTGGTGTTCTTCGACGCCCCGCGCTGCATTCTGTGTTACCGCTGCGTTCGCGTCTGCGATGAGGGAATGGGCGTGAACGCGTTGGGTGTAATCAATCGCGGCGCGCATGCGGAAATCGCTCCCAACCATTTCGACCACCTGGAGTGCGACGAATGCGGCATGTGCATCGATATCTGCCCGGTGGGCGCACTGACCAGCGGCATGTATCGCTACAAGACGCGGCCCTGGGAAATGCACCACGTGGGCACCATTTGTACCCATTGTTCGAACGGCTGCAAAACCACGCTGGGCGTTCGCAACAATGAGATCATCCGGGGGAACAATCGCGATCACTCGGGCATCAACGGCGAGTTTCTGTGCGTCAAGGGACGCTACGCTTTCGATTTCGTGCATCATCCGGAGCGGCTGCAATCGCCCATGCTGCGCAAGAACGGAGCGCTGGAGCCTGTTTCGTGGGCCGAAGCTCTCTCCGCCGTTGCGTCGAAGTTCAAAGAAGCAAAAACGCGCGGCGGTAAGTTCGCCGTGATCGGTTCCAATCACACCACTAACGAAGAGAATTATTATCTGCAGAAGTTCGCGCGAGAAGGGTTAGGGACCGCGAGCATCGATCATCATCGTACCGGCGATGTGCCCGGCCTTTTGGACGCGCTGAGTGGAAAGACCGCGGCGCTCGCCACCACGGACGATCTCTACAATCGAAAAGCGATTCTCGTAATAGGCAGCGATCTCTCGCAACAGCATCCGTTCCTGGCCTTCCAGATTCGCGCTAATTATCGCCATCACAACGCGCACATCTACACCGTGACGCCCGGCCCGGTGCGCGAACAGAAGCAGTCGGTCCGCAGCATCATCACCGTCCCCGGCAGGGAATTGGCGGATGTGGAATCGCTGCGCGATCAACTGAAGGCGGAGTCCGAATTGGTGATCCTGTTCGGGGATTCCATCAAGGGGGCTGAGGTTTCGAAGTTGGTAGCTTTCGGCGATTCGCTCGGCATTCCGGTGAAGTACGTCTGCCTGGTGGATTATTCAAATTCGCGCGGCGCATCCGACTTGGGCCTTTCGCCCAAGCATGCTCCCGGTTACCGGGCCGTAACGGAATCGGGATTGGCCTACGACGAAATTCTCGCCGCGCCGGATCTCGACGTCCTGTGGGTGGTCGGCGCGAATCCGTTGAAGCAGAGCGCGCTCGCGGCAAGCAAGGCTTTTGTGGTGGTGAATGAAATGTTCCTCACAGAAACCGCGCAACGCGCCGACGTGGTGTTTCCCGCGGCATCGGCTTATGAAAAGAACGGCACCGTCACAAATGTCTGCGGAGAAGTGCAGCGTCTCAAAGCAGGCCTGCAAGTGATGGGAACCAAGCCGGACCTGGAGATCATCGGTCTGGTGTCCAAGGAAATGGGAATCAACATCGGCATCTGGTCGCCCGACAAAGTTTTTGACGAGATTCGCGCCAGCGTGCATGGTTATAATATTCCTTTGCCAATCGTCGCATCGGGGGGAGCAGCGCAAACCATGCCAGTGAATGGCCGCGTGCCGGCCGGTTCGCGTCCGGATTTGATTCAGTCGTCGCGCGATACCCTCTTTACCTCTGGCTCATTGGGACGTTATTCCAAGACGCTCCGCTCCGTGCTGGAAGCGCCGGGCGGGTTGTACTCCGGCGAGCGGCCGTAGAGTCACGGATGAATTTCTTACAGAACTTCTTCATTCTTAGCCTCATCAAGGTGGCGCTGATCGCCTTCATCCTGCTCACTACGCTTGCCTACCTGCAGTGGATCGAGCGCAAAGTGATCGGGCACATTCAGCTTCGCGTGGGGCCGTACCGCGTGGGCCCGCACGGGCTGCTGCAGCCGCTGGCCGACGTGGTGAAGCTCATCACCAAAGAAGGCGTGATGCCTTCGCACGTAAATAAGTTCTTCTACTTGCTGGCGCCGTTTATCGCCGTGGTGCTCGCCCTGATTTCGATTTCCGTCATCCCGTTTGGCCCCGAAATCAAAATCGGTCCGGTAACAACTTGGATGCAGCTTACTGACCTGAGCATCGGGATTCTGTTCGTGCTGGCGATCTCGTCGGTAGGCGTCTACGGGGTTGCGCTGGGAGGCTGGGCGTCGAACAATAAATACTCGCTGTTGGGCGGCCTGCGCAGCTCGGCTCAGATGATCAGCTACGAATTGCCGCTCGCCCTCGCCATCGCCGCTCCCCTGCTGTTAGCCAATACGCTGAGTTTCCGCGAGATGGTGAATTATCAGGACGGCTACTGGCTGGGCTTCATTCCGCGCTGGAACGTATTCCCCGAGATTGTCGGATTCGTTATTTTCCTGATCGCCGCGTTTGCCGAAACCAATCGCGTGCCATTCGATTTGCCGGAAGCTGAAAACGAGTTGGTGGCGGGATTTCATACCGAATACAGCAGCATGAGCTTCGCGGCGTTCTTCATGGCCGAATACGCCAACATGGTCACCGTCACCGCGGTCGCCACTCTTCTGTTTCTCGGCGGATGGCAGCCGCCTTTTCCGGCGCCCTACTCCGACTTCGTTCCCATCGCGGTTTTCGCATTCGGCGGACTGATCGCCGTTTTTCATGGGCTGCATCCGGCGCGCCGCATGGATAAATTCACGCTGCCCGCGGCTGGCTTGGTATTTCTCGGAATCGCCGCGCTGTTTGGCGTCTCCTTCTTCGTGCCGGTACTGAAGACCATACTGATGGCGCTGTTCTGGTTCTGCGGAAAAGTCGGCATACTTCTATTCCTATTTATTTGGGTGCGGGGAACGCTGCCCCGCTTTCGATACGACCAGTTGATGCGATTCGCCTGGATCGTGATGTTCCCGCTCGCGATCGTTAACTTGCTGGCCACTGGACTCGTGGTGGCGCTCACATCGAAATAAAAACATGAATCCGCTGATCTTCCTCATCTTCGCCGCCATCGCCGTATTGTGCGGCATCAGTCTGGTGGCCCAGACCCATCCCATCGCAAGCGCGCTCTCGCTGATCGGCGTGATGGGTTCGTTGGCTGTGCTCTACCTGCAACTTGGCGGCGAGTTTATCGCGATGGCCCAGATGATCGTCTACGCGGGGGCCATCATGGTGCTCTTCATTTTCGTCATCATGCTGCTGAACGCCGGCGCGGAAGCCACTTCGCGATCCATCCCGCTCTTCACCAGATATATGGGGATGCTCTTGCTGGCCGCGTTCTTGGGATTGATCAGCTTTATCATCCAGGCCATGCTGCCGAAGACCGAAGGCGTGGTGTTCGGCGCTTTTCAAGGCGGAACGGCGCTGGCTATCGGTAGAAAACTGTTCACGGAGTATTTGCTCCCCTTCGAAGTAACGTCGGTCCTGATCCTGATCGCCATTCTGGGCGCCATCGTTCTGGCGCGGCGGGAGGTCTGAAGAATGCCGGCAAGCGTTCCCATTAGCTGGTACCTGATTCTGAGCGCCATTCTTTTCGGACTTGGCGTGGCGGGCTTTATCTATCGCCGCAACATCATTACCGTGTTCATGTCCATCGAGCTGATGCTCAATGCGGTGAACCTGACCTTCATCACGTTCTCATACACCCTGAAGAAAATAGACGGGCACATTTTCAGCTTCTTCGTGATGGTAGTCGCCGCTGCGGAGGCTGCTGTGGGATTGGCGATCATCTTGACCGTATTCAAGAATCGCCAAACGTTGATGATTGACGATGTCAGCTCGATGAAAAATTGATATGAAGATGCTTATTTGCGTTCATCCGCGTTCATTTGCGGCCAAAAAATGAATCTCTGGCTCATACCGGTCTTCCCGCTCCTCGGCTTCCTGCTGAACGGCCTCTTCGGCCGTCGCATGCCGAAGAGCATGGTGAACTTGTTCGCCATCGGCTCCGTGGCGCTGTCGTTTGCCTGGGTGGTGAAAACACTTCTGGCGCTGGGTCCGCTCGAAACCAAATACGTGGAGCATTGCTTCACCTGGATTCAAAGCGGTCCGCTGCAGATCAACATCGACTTCGCCGTGGACCGGCTCACCGCCGTGATGCTGATGGTGGTCACCGGGGTGGGACTGCTGATCCACATTTATTCCGTCGGATACATGGCGCACGAAGGCGGCTACTATCGCTTCTTCGCCTATCTGAACCTGTTCATGTTCTTCATGCTGGTTCTGGTGCTGGCGCAGAATTTCCTGCTGCTGTTCGTCGGCTGGGAAGGTGTGGGACTCTGCAGTTATTTGCTGATCGGATTCTACTTCCTGGAGAACTTCGCCACCACCGCCGGGAACAAGGCATTCATCGTCAACCGCATTGGCGACTTCGGATTTTCGATCGCGATGTTCATGATCTTCCGGCAATTTGGATCGCTGGATTTCAGCAAGGTCTTCGACTCCGCGAAGTCCATGCCCACTGAAGCCGGTTACGGAACGCTGACCGTCATCAGTCTGCTGTTGCTGGTGGGCGCGGCGGGTAAGTCCGCGCAGATTCCTTTGTATGTCTGGCTGCCGGACGCGATGGCTGGCCCCACTCCAGTGTCTGCTCTTATTCACGCTGCGACCATGGTCACGGCGGGCGTCTACATGACCGCGCGCTCGGCGGTGTTCTTCACGCACGCGCCCATCGCCATGGATTGGGTCGCAATCATCGGCCTAGCGACTGCATTCATCGCAGCAACCATCGGCCTGGCGCAGACCGATATCAAAAAGGTCTTCGCTTATTCCACGGTCTCGCAGCTCGGATACATGTTTGTCGGCTTGGGAGTGGGAGCATTCTCGGCCGGAGTCTTCCACCTGATGACGCACGCGTTCTTTAAAGCGCTGCTCTTCCTGGGCGCGGGCGCGGTGATCCACGGATTGCACGGCGAGCAAGACCTGCGCCAGATGGGCGGCCTGTTCAAGCACATGCGAATCACCGCCATCACGCTGCTCTGCGCTTCGTTCGCGATCAGCGGTTTCCCATTCACCTCCGGATTCTTCAGCAAAGATGCAATTCTCGTGGCGGCCTATGAGCGCGCGCCGTGGATGTACTGGGTGGGCGTTCTCACTGCGGGCATGACCGCGTTCTACGTTTTCCGCGCCTGGTTCCTGGCCTTCACGGGCGATTATCGCGGCCACGCGCATCCGCATGAATCGCCGCTGGTGATGACCGGGCCGCTGATGATTCTGGCGGTTCTTTCTCTGGGCGGTGGCTTTATCAACATCCCGCACTGGCTGGAGCCGATGTTTGCCGAGAAGGCTGAGAATCAAACGCTGGCTTGGATTTCAGCCGGCGTCGGCGTCGCAGGCATCTTGCTCGCGTACGTGTTCTATGTCGCCAAGCGTGGCCTGGCGGACTCGTTCGCCAAGGCCATGAACGGATTCTACACACTGGTCCTCAACAAATATTACGTCGACGAGATTTACGACGCCGTGGTGGTCCGGCCGCTACTCAGCATTTCCCGCGTCGTGCTCTGGAAAGGCGTGGATGCCGGCTTGATCGATGGCACGGTGAACGGTGTGGGAACGCGCTCGCGCGGTATCGGAGGTATTTTGCGTCTGCTGCAATCCGGGAATATTCGTACTTATGCAGCTTGGGTGGTGCTGGGATCGATTGTAGCGCTCATCGCGATCGGATTCGCCGGAGGCCGCCGATGACGCTTCTCGACTTGGTGATCTTCCTGCCGCTGGCGGCGTTCCTGCTGATTCTTTTCCTCCCGAAGGAGCATGAGGAGGGAATCCGCCGCTTCAGCCTGGTGGCTTCGCTGGCCATTTTTGCCGCCTCGCTCGGATTGCTCGCGCCCTACTGGTTCGCGAACCCCGGGAAATTTGTCTTCGAAACGGATATCCAGTGGGTTACCTCGCCGAATATCCGTTATCATGTCGCTATCGATGGCATCAGTCTCTGGCTGGTGCTGCTCACCACGCTGCTCACGCCCATCTGCGTCTTGGTGTCATGGAAATCCGTCCAGAAGCGAGTCAAAGAATTCTTTGCTTTCCTTCTGCTGCTTGAATTCGGATTGATCGGCGTGTTCTGCTCCTTCGACCTCTTCCTGTTCTTCGTCTTCTGGGAAGTTTCGCTGGTTCCCATGTATTTCCTGATCGGCGTCTGGGGCCACGAACGCCGAATCTACGCGGCCGTCAAATTCTTCCTGTACACCATGGCCGGATCGGCGCTGATGCTGGTCGGCATCATCTATCTCTACAACCAGGCTGGAACGTTCGACTACGCGAGAATCCTCGCCGGATTGCAGAATGGCTCCATCGCTCCCAGTTCTCAGGAACAGTTGCTGCTGTTCCTCGCCTTCTTCATCGCGTTCGCCATCAAGGTTCCGATTTTCCCGCTGCACACCTGGCTGCCCGATGCGCACGTGGAAGCGCCCACCGCCGGTTCCGTGATGCTGGCTTCCGTGATGCTGAAAATGGGCACCTACGGACTGCTGCGTTTCTGCGTCCCGATGTTTCCTGTGGCCGCGCGCAACTGCTCGGGTTGGATTGTGACGCTGGCCATCATCGGAATCGTCTACGGTGCGCTGGTGGCCCTGGTGCAGCCCAACATGAAGAAGCTGGTGGCTTATTCCTCGGTCAGCCATCTTGGTTTCGTGGTGCTCGGGATTTTCAGCTTTACACAGCAAGGATTTGATGGCGCGGTGTACCAGATGCTGAACCATGGCATCTCCACCGGCGCCCTGTTCATCATGGTTGGATTCCTCTATGAACGGCGCCATTCGCTCGAAATCGACGCATACAGCGGAGTTGCTACGCCTGCGCCGCGCCTGGCCATCGTATTCATGATCACCATGCTGGCCAGCATCGGCCTCCCGATGCTCAACAATTTCGTCGGCGAGTTTCTAGTGTTGCAAGGGACGGCCTTGATCAATTTGCAGTGGACGGCTTTCGCCGCTGTCGGCGTCATCCTGTCGGCTTGCTATATGTTGTGGCTGTATCAACGCGTTTGCTTTGGAAAGCCCACTCCGGAAGTGAATGCATTCCAGGATCTGAATCTGCGCGAATACGCCATTAGCATCCCGCTCATTCTGCTGATGGTCTGGATGGGTACCTTCACGCAAAGCTTCATTCCGTCCATTTCCCAATCCACCGCGGTGATTCTGGGTCCCGTGGACGCCAAGCGCGACGTTCATGTCCGCAACGTGATGCATGGCGCGCTGCACGCCCAACAGAACCCTCTCTCAGCGAAGGAGACTGCGGATGCCCGCTAACTTCGCGCCCACCGCGATCGATTATCTTCGATTTCTGCCGGAAATCCTGCTGATCGTGTTCGGCACTCTGATCATGGTGATGGAGCCGCTGCTGGGCGATAACAAAAGAAACACTTTCAGTTCGATCACGCTGGTGGGATTGATTGCGGCGCTCGTGGCCGCCATCGCGGCCAACGATCATCCCGGTCTTTCGTTTTCGAACATGTTGATCGTGGATGGCTTCGCCACGTTCTTCCGCGTGCTGGTGATCGGCGTGGGTATCTTCACAGTTCTCTCCTCATCCGCGTATTTGCGGCGCGAGCATGCTGCCTCGGCGGAATACTATGCCCTGCTCCTGTTTTCCATCTCAGGGCAATGCGTGATGGCGACGGCCAATGAGTTGATCATGATCTTCATCGGTCTGGAGATCTCCTCTATCGCGACCTACATCTTGGCCGGCTACCTGCGCGACGACAAACGCAACAATGAAGCCGCTCTGAAATATTTCCTGCTCGGCTCTTTCGCGACGGCCTTCTTGCTTTATGGAATCGCGTGGATTTATGGAAGTACCGGAACCACCAATCTCGCGGAAATCCGCAGCACTCTCTTGACCGGCGGCGCCGGCGCTCATAGCCTCACCCTCGCGGGCACCGCGGCCGCGCTCATGTTTGTGGGGTTTGCCTTCAAGGTCTCCGCCGCGCCATTCCAGATTTGGGCGCCGGATGTCTATCAGGGCGCGCCCGCTCCCGTCACCCTGTTCATGTCCGCCGGTCCTAAGGCTGCTGCCTTTGCGGTTTTCCTGCGCGTTTTCATGACCGCATTCTTCCCCATCACCTATCGTTGGGAGCCGTTCGTCTGGTCCTCGGCGCTGCTCACAATGGTGATCGGAAATTTTGCCGCGCTGATGCAGACCAATATCAAACGGCTGCTCGCCTATAGCTCCATCGCGCACGCTGGTTATGTGATGGTGGCCATCGCCGCCCACAATCAAGTCGGTATCGCGGCCGCGATGTTCTACCTGGCCGCGTACGCTCTCATGAACATCGGCGCATTCGCCATCATCACCCATTTTTCGCGGCAAGGCGAGAAGTACGTGAACGTGGAAGATCTGGCCGGCTTGGGCTGGAAACAGCCCGCCACTGCTGCGTTGTTTTCCATTTTTCTCCTGTCGCTCATTGGCGTTCCACTCACCGGCGGATTCTTCGGCAAATTCTATATCTTTAAAGCCGCCCTGGATGCGAACCTGGTTTGGCTCGCAATCTTAGGTCTATTGAACGGCGCCGTAGCGGCCTATTATTACCTACGTATACTAGTAGTGATGTATATGCATGAGCCCGGCGAATCGATGGTCACGCTCGAACCGCTGAGCCCCGGCATCCGGACCACACTTTGGGCAGCCGCCCTCGGGACGTTAATCCTGGGCATTTTCCCCTCTTTGTTGCTCAATTTTGCCACCAGTTCCAGTGCCTTGTTGAAATAGCCGGTCCACCCGGCGGTTGTTTTTGACGTAAACTGAACTGGGAGGCCGGTCGGATGCACCTTGACACCAGGACGCTGGTCATTGTTGCCACCTTCGTGGCGATTGTTCCCACTCTGATCAGCGTCTCGCTTTGGTATACCCGGGCAACCTATCCAGGCTTCGGACGCTGGACCCTGGCGAATCTACTCGGGACGCTGGCAATGTTTTTCCTGAGCCTCCGGGGCGTGGCGCCGGATTGGATCACACTGGTCCTCTCAAATACCCTAGCCGTCAGCGCTACCATCCTATACTTCCAAGGCGTTCGACATTACGGTGGGTTGCGGCTTTATGGATGGCCCGAGTATCTGGCTGGCTCGTTTACCGTATTGGTTGTTATTTACTTCAGGTACTTCAATAACAACATAGATTTCCGGATTCTTGCGCTCAGCCTCATGATAGGGTGCTTCGGTTTGGTGAATGGAATTACCTTGCTGCGGACAGCTCCGGCTGGCCGTGGATTCAGCACCTGGTTCACTGGAATCGTCTTTATATTGGCCGGAGCGGCTCACTTTTCCCGAGGAATATACCTCTATATCTTTACCCCCGGGGGTGACCTTTTTGCTCCTTCGCCGGTGAACGCGGTGTTTTTTGCGGCTACTTCGCTCGGTGTGGTCTGCTGGTCCTTCGGTTTCATCCTCATGCTTGGGGACCGCCAGGAACCGGCCGCGGAGAACCCCCTGTTGGCCGGCGCTGAGGTCGGGCCAGCCGTCAGCGACGTCGAAGTTCGCCAACAGGTCCAACGAATCGTTCAAAGCGAAGGCTTCCGACGATCCGCCCGCATGGAACGATTTCTTACGCTAGCCGTGGAACGCACCCTCCTGGGACGTCCGGAGGAACTCAAGGAATATGCGCTAGGCCGCGACGTGTTCAATCGGGGTGAAGAATACGACCCCCGCGCGGACTCCATCGTTCGCGTGGAAGCGCAGCGGCTTCGGCGGAAATTGCGCGAGTATTATGACTCTTCCGGCAAGAACGACCCGGTTATTGTGGAGTTTCACGCCGGCAGCTACGTCCCTACCTTTCGCTACGGAAAATCCGTCGAAATGCAGCTTACTTTGTCGAGGAGCTCTAGCATCTCCTAACCGTTAGTTAGCCTGCGCTTACTTCCGCCAGCACTGGGCATACTCCTAGGCTAGAACTGGATGGCTGGGAGAGGCCTTGGCGAGGGAGCTCGATGACACGGCGTCCCAGCGGAATCCACGACCGCCCCCAGGGCCAATCATGATACGCCATGGGCTCTGTTGCCAGTATCGTTTTACTTACCAATGAGGCTGATATGAAGCGGGTACTCATTTTGGAGAGCCACCAAGTTGTTCGCGAGGGCCTTGAATACTTCATCAATTGCCGATTTTCCGGAAGCGTTTTTGGCGAAGCTGCAAACGTAAGCGAAGCCCTGAGCCTGGCAACCGGACAGGATTGGAACGTGGCGGTAATCGGCTCCGTTCCCGGCGAACAAAGCGTCCTGGAGGTTCTCAAAGAACTGAAGCGTGTCCAGCCCGGCTTGCCGGTTCTGATTCTCAGTATATATTCCGAAATAGATGACGCCATTCGGGTATATCAGGCGGGTGCCGCCGGCTACATCAGCAAGGACAGTCCGAGGGAAGAACTGGTGAAGGCCATCTCGTACGTAAGCGACGGGCGCGGGTACGTCAGCGCCGCCATCGCGGAAGGTCTCGCGGCGGACCTCCAACGAAGTGCCGGCGAGCCGTGTCACCAGCCATCTTTCCTACCGGGAGATGGAACTGGTGTGCCTGATCGCTTCCGGCAAGACTCTGGGCGAAATTGCCGACCAACTGGGACTCAGCGACAAGACAGTTCAAACTTACCGGGCGCGCGCTTTGGAGAAAATGAGAATGAAAACCAACGCCGAGATCACCCGATACGCCATCCTGAACCAGCTGCGAGAACTCCCGGTCAAGCAAATCTAACGCTTAGCCGGACGCCGGTGATTTCTATTGACTTCCTTCCCTCTATGTTCTACTATGCAGAACATAGATGCCTTCTCGCGAACATCTGGGAGAATTCGAGCAGATTGTCCTGCTGGCTGTTCTTCGCCTGGGTGAAAATGCCTATGGCGTGCCGGTTCGTCAGGAAATTGAGAAACGAACCCAACGCTCGCTGACCGTCGGCGCCCTCTACCGCACGCTGGATCGTCTGGAAGACAAAGGGTACGTGGCTTCCTGGTTCTCCGATCCGGTTCCCGAGCGCGGCGGACGCTCCAAGCGATATTTTCGCGTGGAGCCGTTAGGCATTCGCGCCCTTCGTCAAAGCCGGCAAGAACTCGCCGCGATGTGGGAAGGCGTGGAGTTGCCGAAGGCGCTGCATGGCTCCTAAAGTTTCAGGCTTGCTCGTGTTGCTCTTTCGTCTGAGATTCGGCCATTCGGCCGACTTCGCTTTGGGCGACCTCATTGAGGAATCGAATTCTGGAGCCCGCTCGCGCCGCTGGCTCTGGCGTCAGGCGTTCAGCATGATTTGGCCTGGAACAGGCCGGCCTCGCAATCCGTATCCAGATAGGAGCACACGGAACAACCCCATGAATCTCATACCCGCCTTTTGGAGCGATCTTCGCTACGCTGCACGCACGTTGCGCAATAATCCCGGTTTCACCGTCATCGCCGTCCTTGCCATCGCACTGGGCATCGGCGTCAACACCGGAATCTTCACCGTGTTGAATGGCGTGGCGTTGCGCCCGCTGCCGGTGCCTGGCGCCACCGAGGTGGTCAGCGTCTATCAAACCATGCGCGGATTGAAAGACCGCAATGTAAACGGTGCAGAAAGTTTTTTCTCCTGGCCGGAATACAAAACTTATCGCGACCAGAACCACGTTCTCTCGGGATTGGCGGCCTACAAACCGTTTCTATCCGTCACGCTCGGTGGCGATCGGCCGCAGCAGCTTTTCGGACAACTCGCGTCCTGCAACTATTTCGACGTGCTGAACTCGCCGCCCGCGCTGGGCCGGGCATTTTCCGCAGGGGACTGCGCGGTAGCCCATGAAGGCGCCGTTGCCGTGTTGAGCGATAATCTGTGGCGCAGCGCGTTTGCCGGGGATCCATCCGTCGTAGGCCGCAAGATCGTGCTCAATCGCCTACCTTTCACCGTCATCGGCGTAGCGAAACCGGGTTTCCAGGGAACCGAACCAGTCCCTTCCGCTTTCTGGGCGCCTGTCACGATGCAATTTGTCCTGGAACGCGATATGGATTGGTTCGAAAAACCGAATATCAGTTGGCTGGTGCTTCTCGGCCGTACGAAACCAAGCGTCTCGCGCTCACAGGTCCGTGCCGACATGGCCGTGATCGCCGGCCGGATTGATCAGCAAACTCCTGGCCGCAAGACCACGCTCCAAATCGAAACCGGGACATTTCTTTCCATGCCGGAAGCGCGGCAGATGGTCACCACGGTGGGTGCGATACTCTTGGCCGCCGTCGGAATGGTGCTGTTGATCGCCTGCGCCAACGTCGCGAATCTGTTGCTGGCGCGCGCGGCCGGGCGCCAGAAAGAAATCGCCATCCGCTTATCCGTGGGCGCAAGCCGCGGCCGGCTGATCCGGCAATTGCTGACGGAAAGCATGCTGATCGCGCTACTCGGCGGCGCGCTCGGTTCGCTGATCGCTGTTTGGTCGTTCGAAGCGATCATGAACTTCATCGTCACTCATCTTCCGCATGGGACACCCCCGATCGCGGTCGGCGTCGGTCCGGACATCCGCGTCTTGAGTTATGCGATGGTTCTTACATTCCTCACGGGAATTGTTTTTGGACTGATCCCGGCATTGCAGGCCTCTCGTCCGGACGTGAATACCGCTCTGAAGCAAGCCTCCGGCGCCGATGGCCGGACCGGCGACGGTTTCCTGCGGCATGCATTGGTTGGTACCCAGGTCGCCGTTTCCATGGTGCTTCTGATAGCTGCGGGATTGTTGTTGCGTGGGTTATACCAGGCTCAGACCATCGATCCAGGTTTCGAGATGAAGAACGTCGCCAGCGTTTCCTTCGATCTACGGGGACAAGGCTATGACGATGCGCGCGCCGGAATCTTCCAGCGTCAACTGATGGATCGTCTCGTGGCGCTCCCCGGCGTCGAAGCCGTGTCCCAGGCCGGGAACACGCCACTGAGCGATAGCCATCGCGGCAGCGAATTCTCCCTTCCTGGTAAGCCCGAAAAATATCAAGTGGAATTCAACGAGGTCTCGCCGGAGTTCTTCTCGCTGCTGGGCCTCCCGATCGTGCGTGGCCGCAATTTCACGGGGACGGAAGGGCACACTGGCGCGCCTGTCGCAATTGCCACCGAATCCACGGTGCGGCGGTTCTGGCCGAATCAGGATCCGCTGGGCAAGACTCTCCATATGGAGGGCGAGGGCGACATGCAAGTAATCGGAGTGGTCAAAGATGCCCAGGTTTCGCATCTTGCCCGATCCAACGAAACGTATTTGTACCTGCCCGCTGGGCCCAAGGAGCAACTTCGTTTGCAGTTATTGGTGCGCAGCGCCGCCGGCTTTGCCAACACCGCCTCTGGAATTCGATCCGCGATCCATTCTCTCGATCCGGATCTGGTGGCGGACGTCGGCCGGCTGGAAGACAATCTCGAATTCTGGCGGGCTCCATCGCGCATTGTCGCGATTCTGGCTGGTTCCCTCGGTGCATTGGGAATGCTGCTGGCATGTGTCGGGGTGTACGGTGTGGTTTCCTATGCAGTGAGCCGCCGGATTCGTGAGATCGGAATTCGCATGACGCTGGGCGCTGACGCACGCGACGTGCGCAAACTGATTCTGCGCCAGGCCATGCTGCCGGTGGTGATTGGCGGTCTCATCGGGATCGCTGGCTGCGCCGCAGTTTCGCAAGTTCTGAAGAGCATGCTCTTCGGTCTCAGCGCGTACGATCCGGTGGCGTTCGTGGCCGTGCCGCTCCTCTTGTTGTCCATCGCTCTCATGGCCAGCTACATTCCCGCCCGCCGGGCCACCAAAGGTGGATCCGATGGTCGCTCTCCGTTACGAGTGAAAATCACCGACTCCCTTACGGTCGCGGTTCGGAATGAGACACCCAGTCACCGAGCCGCGACCGTGAGGGAGTCGGTGCCTTTTCCCACTTAATCCAAAATCGGCACGTGATTCAAATGCTCGGTCCGATGCGCCGCGTAAGCCGTGGGGCTGAGCCCCGAGAACGCCCGGAAATCATGTATAAAATGCGCCTGATCGAAGTATCCGCAAGACAATGCCAGATCGGTCCAGTCCACCTTGCCGCGCATCCCGATGCGCCGCAGCACATTCTGAAATCGCCGCACTCGACAGTACAATTTCGGAGTCAATCCAACCTGGTCATTGAAAACATCGATGAACCGGCGCGAACTTAATCCGATCTGCCCGCACACTTGCGCAACGGAAACCGCGCGCCGCGAGTCTCCAAATTCCTGGATCGCGAAATCCACCGCCGGATGGCGCGACAACGGTTTCCTGGCATGCGCCAGCAAACTCTCTTCGAGAATCTGAAATTTGCTCTCCGGTGTGGAAGCTTCGAGTAACCGCTCCCGCAACTCGCCCGCCGCGTTCCCCCACAAATGATCCAGCGACAAATGTTGATTGTGAAATTCGCCGGCGGGCATCTTGAAGAACGGAAAAGCGCCGCCCGGCTTGAAATGCACTCCGATGACAGATTGCTGTTCGGCGGTGTCGATCACGAAATACTCAGACTGCACGCCGACCAGCAACGCTCCGCGCGTGGATTGAAACTTGCTGGGATCCCGCCGATCGTAAACCCTCGACGCATCGTCTTTCAGGTTGATGACCAGTTCCATCGCGCCGTTCGGAAGCAGGCGCTCTTTGTCGTGAGGCTGGCTGTAGCCATCGTAAAGCCAAAGCAGCTCCACGAAGTTCGAAAGCGGCGGCCGCGGGATATAGTGGCGGGCAATCACTACAACTCAGGATACAGCGCCGTCATCCCACGGCATGGATCAACGTCTTGGCCATTTCATCCACGGTTTTAATTACCTTGGTGTTGGCGTCGAAGCTGTTCCGGGCTTGGATCATCGATACTGCGGCGGTGCTCAAATCCACGGAATCTTGACCGGTTGAAGAAGGCAGAGTTGCGCGAGCGATATTGCCGGCTGCTTGATTAAACTGCGCTGCTGCGTGCTGTAACCCGTCCAGGGGCTGTATCAGACCTATCATGGAAACCTCCACGTAGACTAATTGGTTTGCTCAATTTCCTTTTCGGCAGGTTTTACGATTTCTTGAGCCATGGCGCGCTTCAATGCCTCAATTCCCAGACCCGTTACGCTGGATATCTCAAAGAACGGCAGTTTTTCGTTGGCCGCCAGCGCTCGCAGACTCTCAACGCGTTCCGGATCTTGAGCGACATCCACTTTGGACGCCACTACGAACATCGGCTTCTTCGGTAGATCCTCGCTGAATCCCGCCAGCTCCTCCATCACCACACGGAAATCTTCCACAGGCTCGCGTCCCGAATTCTCGGAAACGTCCACCAGATGCACAAGCAAACGTGTGCGCTCGATGTGTTTCAGGAATTGAACGCCCAGGCCATGTCCAAGATGCGCGCCTTCGATCAGCCCCGGAATATCGGCCACCACGAAAGTACTATCATCCACGCTCACAACGCCGAGATTCGGCTCGATGGTGGTGAACGGATAATCGGCGATCTTCGGGCGCGCCGCCGAAATGCGCGAAATCAAAGTGGACTTCCCCGCATTCGGGAATCCCACCAATCCAACGTCGGCCAGCAGCTTCAGCTCCAGCCGCAGATACTTGGCGTCGCCGGGAAACCCCGGCTCATGTTCGGTGGGCGCCTGATGCGTGGATGTGGCAAAGTGCTGGTTGCCGCGGCCGCCCTTTCCGCCCTTGGCCACCAGAAACCGGTCGCCCGCATGGTCGAAATCGTGCAGCAGCTCGCCCGAATCGGCATCGTAGAGAATAGTTCCCACCGGGACGGAAAGCTCAATGGATTTGCCCTCGCGCCCGGTGCGATTGCTGCCCTCGCCATGCCGTCCGCGCTGCGCAGTGTGTTCCGGATTGAAGCGAAAGTGCAGCAGCGTGTTGTAGTGCGTGCTGGCGACCATGGTGATGTCGCCGCCGCGCCCGCCATCGCCACCGCTGGGCCCTCCGCGCGGCACATACTTCTCGCGCCGGAACGCCAGACAGCCGTTGCCGCCATCCCCGGCCTTTACGCGGATTCTTACTTCATCTATGAACATTGGGGCTGGGGACTCGGGACTGGGGGCTGAAAGACTGGATCTTGCAAGCTAGAGACTCTCTCGAGTCCCGAGCCCCAAGTCCCTAGTCCCCTTCTTTGATGGAGATGAATTTTCCGCTGCGTCCGCGATCGCGAAAAACCACGATGCCTTGCACTTTTGCGAAAAGGGTGTCGTCCTTGCCGCGCCCTACGTTTTCGCCGGGCTTAAAACGCGAGCCGCGCTGCCGCACCAGGATGGATCCGCCCGTCACCAGTTCGCCGCCGAAAGCCTTTACGCCGAGGCGTTGCGCGTTCGAATCGCGCCCGTTCTTGGAACTGCCTAAACCTTTTTTATGCGCCATATTGCACCTATGCCAGAATCTCGCTCACCTTCACCTGCGTGTAGTTCTGCCGGTGTCCGATGGTCCGCTTGTACTGCTTCTTGCGCTTGAACTTGAACACAATCACCTTGTTGCCGCGGCCCTGTCCGGCGATGGTGCACTTCACGCGAGCGTCGCTGAGCGCGGAGCCGGTAACCAGCTCGTTTGAATCGTTCATCACGGCCAGCACGCGTCCGAGTTCGATCTCAGCGCCAATGTCGCCCGCAACGGTTTCCACTTCAATCACATCGCCCGGCGCGACGCGGTACTGTTTACCACCGGTTTCAATCACTGCGTACATAACTGTCCTTCGTTGAGCTAGAAATGGGGCTAATCAGGCAAGCTGGAGCCGCAAACCCTTATGATACAGCAAACCGAACCGCGACCGCAAGGAAGCGTAAAGAGGGCCCAAGCTCACCCGATCCGCCCCTGCCTTGCGCCGAGAACGGACCACGATTTTTGCGGGCTTACGTTTGCAAACCAAATCGAGACGGGCGAGCGCCGGATCCTTTCCTGCCAGCGTCCAAGCTCGTAGAAAAGCTATGCGCTACCACTCAGAATAAGGAGCGCCGTCCAGGCCGATTGCGCCTGACCCGCTACGGATATCGAAAATACCGGGCACGTTCGACCAGTTGCTTGCCCTTATAGTAGCGCGCCAACTCTGGTTACTGGCCGTCATCGGATCAATCGGAACCTCACGCAGGTAGCCTGACTGAACCAGATCTTCCAGCTTTTGCGGCGCTCGTTTCTTATCAAAAGTGTACTCATCAATGGTCACGCGAAGCGTGTATAGCTGATTCTTCAGCGTGAATTCTTTGGAGCGAACAAGCGCTCTCCGAAACGCCGGAATCACAAGGATGATCAAGATTATAAGTGCCACGAGCACATATCGAGGCAATTGCGCCGCTGGTTTCGAGGTCATATATTGGATTGACGCGAGGCGCGCCACCAACGTGGGCTGATTTGGCGCGTGTCACCCTGATATAGTCTTGATAATCGTTATTCACATCCAGTTTTGAGGACTTAATTTGGCAAACGACTGCAGTCGACGTCATTTCTTCTTCGGCCCATTGCTAGCCGGCGCACTTCCGATCGCTGGATTTGGCAGTGTACCTTCCCTGAAAGCGCTGGGCTACAAATCCCCCAACGAGAAGTTGAATATCGCTGCGATCGGGGCGGGGGGTAAGGGTGAGAGCGACATTAACGGGTGCGCCAGCGAGAACATCGTTGCGCTTTGCGATGTCGACGATGCGCGCGCCGCTGAAACCTTCAAGCGCCACGAAAAAGTTCCGAAATACAAAGACTTTCGCAAGATGCTGGATGAGCAAGCCAGTAATATCGACGCCGTCATCGTCAGCATTCCCGATTTCATGCACGCCACGGCGGCCATGTGGTGCATGGAACGCGGCAAGCATGTGTACGTCCAGAAACCGCTGACTCGCACTGTTTGGGAAGCGCGTCAACTACTGGAAGCAGCCAACAAATACAAAGTCGCCACCCAGATGGGCAACCAGGGATATTCGAACGAGGGCACGCGGCAGGCCGCCGAAATGATCTGGGCCGGCGAGATCGGCAACGTCGCCGAGGTTCACGCCTGGACCAATCGTCCGATTTGGCCGCAGGGATTGTCCCAAATTCCAGCTCCCGATCCCGTTCCGGCTACGCTCGATTGGGACCTTTGGCTGGGCATCGCCGACAATCGGCCGTACACTTCCGGCGGGCCTGGTTACAGATCGCCTGTCGGCGGACATTTCTACTTGCCCGAAAACTGGCGCGGGTTCTACGATTTTGGGTGTGGCGCACTGGGCGATATGGCGTGTCATATTCTGGGTGCGCCGAACATGGCCTTGCGATTGGGTGCCCCGGCCAGTGTCGAATGCATCCAAAAAGAACGTCCCAGCGATTTCATGTTTCCGGCGAAGTCGGTAATCCGTTACGATTTTCCCGCGCGCGGCTCCATGCCGCCAGTGAAGCTGTTCTGGCACGACGGAATGAAAGAAACACCAAAGATCGCAGGGGTACCCGATGGCGAATTTCTGGGCGATTTGCCGCGCCGCTGGATTGCGCCCGCGCCGGGCCCGCCGCCTCCGTTTGGCGGATTCGTCGGCGAAGTTTTCGATTACGAAAAATTCCAAGTCGTGCTCAGAACGCCCGATGCCGAAATACCCGCTCCGGATGGCAGCTTATTCATTGGCGAGAAAGGCATGATCACCACCGGCACCTATGGCGAGAACACGCGGCTGATTCCGGTGGAGAAAATGCGGGACCATCGATTCCCGCACCAGTTCATCACCCGGTCCCCCGGCCATTATCACGATTGGATTCGCGCCTGCAAGGGAGGCGATGCGGCATGTTCCAATTTCAACGTCGCCGCTCCTTTCGTGGAATGGATGCTGCTGGGCGCGATCGCGCTGCGGGTGGAAGGCAAGTTGGAGTGGGACGCGGTGAAGATGCGGTTTACCAACAATGCCGAGGCGAATAAATACCTCAAACCGACTTTCCGTAAAGGCTGGTCGCTGACTTAGTCCACGGGATGGCCGGTTTTCGCACGCTCACTGCAGTGACAAGCCAGCGCGCACTGTTAAGTCCCGAGAGGGTTCAACCACAGGAGCTCCTGCACGAACCAGTTTTTCCAGAATCTCAGCATGCAGTGGTCCAGGATGCAAAATGGAACGACGCCGGGTTGCCTCAGCCATTCGCCAACGATTGCAAATGCTTCCTCGGCAGATTTCGGATTCGCCCAGATTCTGGAATTGGTGCTGATGCGAATAAATGCCCACAACGTTACCCAAGGCAGGCCGATTATTCCGCCGCTTTTGAGCAGTTGCTGAAGCCACTGTGCGGAGGCCTTCTACTGCGGCGCATCGGAGTTATAGGCGTACAGAAGCAAGTTGGCGTCGAAGATGGTCAACGGTGGCGATCGCCCTCGCCGTACTCCAGGAGCGACTCGATGCTGTCATAGTTCAGCCCTGGTTTGTGCCCCATGTGGGTGGGTAGAATTTTGAGCGCACGACGGCGCGGCGTGTAGTCGATCCCCAACAGTGCCGCTCGCAGTAGATCATTGAGGGTATCCCGGAACGAAGCTCCCCTGGACAGGCTCTCCCGTTTAACGCGCGCCACACACATCGTCATCCAGAGAAACAGTGGTTCTGATGCTCATGATGTATCAAGCTTAGTATCATCCGCATCATAGGCTTTGTCCCGGGACCTTCTGAGGTCTTGATTGCATCCGCTGGATCACGCGTTAAACTAGCAACAAGAGCGGGAGACCATCATGGATGCATTGGCGGAAAGGCTGGATGAGCGATTGCGCCGGTGGAAGCCCGATACGGCGGCAGAGGCGAGGGAGCGCATCATGGAAGTGATAGAACTCGCCGATCAAGATCTCCTCGATGTCGCGCGCTCGCGTGCGGCCGAACAGAACGTCCTCGACCTGCTCGATGAACCCCCTGCCCGGTGAGATCTGGCTGGCAGACTTGGGACTCGCCGCGAAAACGCGCCCTATCGTCATTGTCTCCCGCCAAGATCCCGACCCGCCGCGATCTCTCGTCTTATACGCGCCTCTCACCACTCAGCGGAGGAACAGCCCGTACGAGGTGCCACTGCCGCGGCTTCCATAACTGAACCGGTCCGATATTCTGAGCCGTCATTCGGCGACACACGCGGCGATCAACTGCGCGGTTTGGCCGTGTTATGGCCAAGTGGCCGCCCCAGACGGGCCCACAGACGATTTTACCGCTCGATGAAGATCAATTGGTCTTGCGAAGTGGCCAGTTCAACGATCCGGATCGCATTACGCCGAAGCACATTTTCCGCAATCTCGGTTGGATAATTGCAGGAACGGAGAATGACGACTTTAGCCGCGGGGAACTGCTTCAACAGGCGTTCGAAGTCGTTGTCGGTCGAGACCAGAACGAAATCGTGCGCTACGGCGTATTCCAGAATCTGCCGATCGCCAGACGGGCTAGCCCATTTCGAAGAGCGCTCTCCGATTCAGGGAACCGGTCGCTTAATAACGGAACCAGCCGCGGCGACAGGCTTTCGTCAAAGAGGAGCTTCATCCGCTGGAAACTTTGGCCCGCGCCGCCAACTCGGCGGCATACGCGTACACGGCGCGGAAGTCATCCGGCTCTAGTTGGGGATAGTCGGCCAGGATTTGCTGCTGGGATGCCCCACTGGAAAGCCATTCCAGAATCTCCTGAACGGTAATCCGGTGGCCCCGAATGCATGGTTTGCCGAACCGCACCTCAGGATCGATCGTGATCCGTTCTAGCAGTGAGCCATGGGCTGCAGGCATTTTAGCTCCCCTTGCGCCATTGTATACCGGCGTCGTCCAATCAAAGGCTAGGAAGCGTAAAGAAAACCAAACCTCACCCCATCCGCCGCTGCCTTGCGGTGACCTGGATCATTTCCAGGTGGTTGACGCTGGATGTTCTTTGACGTCGACTCGACTTGGCCGCCGTCATTTTCTGTCTTAAGCCGCCCCAACCTCAACCTCAATAGTGCGGACCTTCGAGGGTCGCGTGGCTTGCGGCGGCTGGAAGTGAAGTTTCAGCGCTTCCTTCAAGTTGGCGGGTGCCTCTTCTTCGCTCTCACCATTGGCTGGCCACGTCTACTTCGATGCACTGAGAGACATACCAGTTCCCTCAGGCCAGACGGTAGCTGGGAACTGTCGCTTCATGACAATATTCTTCCATAGGATGGCCGGTTTCGTACGCTCCCTGAACCGGTCCGATATCCTGTGCCGTCATTCGACGACACGCCCCGCCATCAACGCCCGGTCTGGGGTTCAAATGAGAAGGGACCAATGTTCCACTGCTATTCTGGACTCATAAGGCCAGCCGGAGATGAGTGATGAAACTGAACTCCAACTCATTGCACAACTCGATCGTATCGCCCACAAGCTAGATCATTTGCGCGCGGCGGATGGAGCATTCTCAGTGTTTGGTTCGGATTCCCATGGCTATTTCCTAGGACCGAAACTGAAGGAGCGTGACCTCGTCGCCGTCGAACAGCGGTTAGGAGTTCGCTTGCCGAAAGAGTACCGACTCTTCTTGGCCCACCTTGGCGAGGGCGGCGCAGGTCCCTTTTACGGACTATTCACATTGAATGGGGAGGACTCTGGAAGACATAACGAATCCCGAATGCGTCCGCAAACCATTTCGTTGGTCGGAAGCGTTTAATCCATACGACTGGCAAGATCCTTGCACCATGAGGATGTATGTGCGACGATGCGCAGGAAGCGAGAATCCCCAGATAATCTTGAATGTTCCGGGTGCGCTGTATATCTGCCATTTCGGTTGCGCGATCCGATTCTTCCTGGTTGTTAATGGAAAATGCGTTGGCGAAGTGTGGAGGGATTCGCAAGCGGACGATACCGGCGTCGTGCCGGAGTGTGGGGAGGACGGCCGACATCTGGGTTTCTTGGATTGGTACGAGCGGTGGCTTGATGATGCGAGCCGCCAGATGTCAGCGCGGGCAAACCAATCCGCCCAACCATAAATCCGACTCACCAACCGCCGTGCTAAAATTTGAAAACCTTCCACGTCGAAGAAGCGGATACTTATGGGAACCCCCGGAATTGAAATCCCGCCGCTGCTGAAGACGCGCTTTCAGAACTACTGGCTCAATGGCTCGTATGACGAAATGTTCGAAGCGGAAGGTGTACCTCGCCCGCATTACCGCGCGCTGTACGAAATGCTGCTCAGCCTGCCGGTGGAAGAGATGCGCCGCAGGAAGCAAGCCGCCGATATCTCCTTTCTGCATCAAGGCATTACGTTCACCGTGTACGGCCGCGAAGAGGGCACCGAACGCATCTTCCCCAACGATCTTCTGCCGCGCATCATCACCAGCGCCGAATGGGAAACCATCGAGCGCGGCCTGATCCAGCGCATCACCGCGCTGAATCTTTTTCTGCGCGATATCTATCACGAAGGCCGATCCGTGAAAGCCGGCGTCGTCCCCGGCGAGATCGTTTATTCCTGCCGCCATTTCCGCCGGCAGATGCGGGAATTCAAAGTCCCGAAAAATATCTATATCACCGTGGTCGGTTCGGATCTGGTCCGTCTTCCCGACGGATCTTTCGCCGTACTCGAAGACAATCTGCGCGTCCCGAGCGGCGTGTCGTACATGCTGACGTCGCGCACCGTGATGAAGCGCGTCTTCCCGGAACTGTTCCGCATGGCGGGCGTCCGCTCCATCGATCATTACAGCGAGACATTGCTTTCCACACTACGCGCGCTTGCGCCGGAAGACCGGCCGGAGCCCGAACATCGTGCTGCTCACTCCCGGCGTGTTCAACTCCGCCTACTTCGAGCATGCATTTCTCGCGCGCCAGATGGGCATCGAGCTGGTGGAAGGCCGCGACCTGGCGGTCCACGACAACATCGTCTATATGCGGACTACAGCCGGACTCCGCCGCGTGGATGTGATCTACCGCCGCGTGGATGACGACTTTATCGATCCGCTGGCATTTCGGCCGGATTCTTCGCTCGGCGTCGCTGGCCTCTTCAACGCTTACCGCTCCGGCAACGTGGCCTTGGCCAACGCTCTCGGAACCGGCGTCGCCGACGACAAGGCGCTTTACGCTTTCGTGCCCGCCATCATTAAATATTTTCTAAACGAAGAGCCCATTCTGAACAACATCCACACCTTCGTTTGCAGCGATCCGGTGCAGCGCCAGCATGTCCTCAGCCGCTTGGATCAATACGTGGTGAAAGCGGTGGGCGAATCCGGCGGCTACGGGATGTTGATTGGTCCCTACAGCACGGCCGAGGAGCGCGAAGATTTCCGCCTACGAATTCTCGCCGATCCCAGGAACTACATCGCCCAACCGACGCTTGCGCTCTCCCGCGCCCCTTGTTTTATCGATGGCAAAGTGGAGCCGCGCCACGTGGATCTGCGCCCGTACATTCTTTATGGCGACCAGGTGCGAATCGTCCCCGGCGGATTGACGCGCGTCGCTTTGAAAAAAGGATCGCTGGTAGTGAACTCGTCCCAGGGCGGCGGCAGTAAAGACACCTGGGTATTGCATTGATCGGACTCGCCTGATGCTGTCGCGCGTTGCAGACAACCTGTATTGGATGAGCCGCTATCTCGAGCGCGCCGAACACGCCGCGCGCATCGATGGCGTTCATCTGAACCTGATGCTGGAGCACGAACCCGCTTCGCAAGATCGTCGTTGGCAGCGAGTGCTGGCCGCCCTGGGCTCGGCCGAGGCCGTGGAAGGCGATGCTTTCGCTGCAGCCCAAACATTCGCGCTGAATCAGATTGTGTCTTCCATCGCGGAGGCGCGTGAGAATGCCCGGCAGGTCCGCGAACAGATCAGCTCCGAGATGTGGGAGCAGTTGAACCGGCTCTATCATGAGTCCAAGCGCATGAGTATGCCCGATGTTTGGGGCGCCCAGCCGCACGATCTCTTGTTGACGGCCACGCAAAGCGTCGCATCTGTTTCAGGGCATCACGGATTCCACCATGTCGCACGGCGAGGGCTGGCAATTCATCCAGATGGGCCGCTTCATGGAGCGCGTGCAGGCCACCGCCCGGTTGATCGATCTGCACTTCGCGGAATTCTTCCGTCCCACGTCCGAAACCATGAACGCTTCAGAGCACATGGAATGGATCGGGCTGCTGCGCAGTTGCACGGCGTTCGAAGCCTACTGCCGTGTCTATACGGCGGACCTGCGTCCGGAGCGCGTGGCCGAATTTTTACTGTTGAACGCGGAGTTTCCGCATTCGATTCGTTTCGCCGTCGATCATTTGAGAAGATCTCTGGGCGCCATCCATGAATCCACCGGCCGCAAACCGGATCGCCTGGATAAATTGGCTGGGCGGTTGACGGCCGCGCTCAGCTACACGCCGCTCGAGGAAATCATGAGCAACCTGCACGAGTTCTCGCTGAACATCCGGCGGCTGTGCGGCAATATCAACTCTGGGATTTACCAAGTCTACATCACTTATCCGATCGAGGCGGCGCTCGAAAACTGACATACCATGTTCTATTCCATTCGCCATCTCACCCGCTTCCGCTATTCGTCGCCCGTGAGCGAAAGCACCATGGAGCTGCGCATGCAGCCGCGCTCGGAGGGATTGCAGCGCTGCCTGAGTTTTCAAGTTACCGTCACGCCGCGTACGCGCGTGCAACAGTACCGCGATTATCTCGGCAACCTGGTGCATCATTTCGACGTTCCGAGCGCGCACCGGCATTTGACCATCGTGGCGGAAGCAACCGTGGATGTCGCGCCTGCTCTCAGCCTGCCTGCGCGTTTAGACGACGATGCCTGGCGGCATTTGGACACACAGCTCGGCAGCGGCGATTTCTGGGAGATGTTGACACCCAGCCAATTCGCGCAATGGAACGAATCGATGGACGGCTTCGCGGACGAGCTGGGCGTGCCCGCTGCTGAGGAAGCGCGGCAGCGCGATCCTTTGGAATTGGTCATGCAAGCGAACTCCGCCATTTTCGACGCCATCGAGTACGTGCCGAAAAGTACGCGCGTGGATTCGCCCATCGACGAAGCGTTGCTGAACCGGCAAGGTGTCTGCCAGGATTATTCGCACATCATGCTGGCGCTGGTGCGGCGCATGGGGATCCCGTGCCGCTACGTAAGCGGCTACCTATTTCACAAAGCCGGCGATCAGGTCCGGTCCACCGAAGGCGCCACGCATGCCTGGGTGGAAGCGTACTTGCCGGGAATCGGCTGGGCGGGATTTGATCCCACCAACAACATCCTGGCCGGCGAAAATCATGTCCGCACCGGTGTGGGCCGCGATTATGCCGACGTTCCGCCCACGCGCGGCGTTTTTAAGGGCGAGGCATCCAGCGAATTGACCGTGGCGGTGCGAGTGGCGCCGTCGGATAAACCGCCGCCTCCGGAAACTGAGATGGAATCGGAAGACTGGTCGGAAGTGCTGCACGAGAATCACGCAGAGTCGGATCGCGAGGCTGCGGAGCAACAGCAGCAGTAAAAGGGCACCGACTCCCTAACGGTCGCGGTTCGGAATGAGTAACCGAACCGCGACCGCGAGGGAGCGCTACCACGACAAGAGCAACGTTGCGCTCCGTTGCAGTCGCGAGTCGGTAACTCTTTCTCGCCGGTGGTAGAATCTGGTGTGCATTTATGAACCTCGAAGGCATCCACGTCCTGCTGGTCGAGGATAATCCGGGCGACGCCAGGCTGTTTCAGGAGCTGGTTCGAGACACCGGGGCCGGCCACTTGAAACTGGAGCATGTCACGCGTTTGTCCACGGCTCTGGATCGGCTGAGCCACGCGAAGTTCGACGTCGTGTTGCTCGACCTGTCGCTGCCTGACGAGCAGGGCCTCACCACTCTCATCCGCACGCACGCCCACGCGCCGAGTGTTCCCATTGTGGTTCTCACGGGCCTGGATGACGAAGCGTTGGCCGTCAAAGCAGTTCGCGCCGGCGCGCAGGATTATCTGGTGAAGGGACGTGTGGATGGCGACCTGCTGGTGCGCTCCATGCGATATGCCACGGAACGGGCGCGCGGCTTGGAAGCGCTGGAGCGCCGCGAGGAACACTATCGATCCTTGATCGAGAATTCGCTCGACTTGGTGAGCATCCTCAACTTCGATGGCACCATTCGCTATGCCAGCCCGTCGCACGAGCGGATTCTGGGTTATCCGCTGGAGGATCTGGTCGGGCAGAACGCATTTTCGTTCATCCATCCGGACGATCTCCCGATCGCTCGCGCGGCTCTCGCTAGGTCCAACGCGTCCGCTTCGCTCGAGTGCCGCTTCCGCCACAAAGACGAATCGTGGCGAGTCCTCGAAGCGTTTGGCCGGAATTTATCCCATCTGCCCGGCGTATGCGGGCTCGTGATCAATTCGCGCGACATCACCGATCGCAAGCGGCTGGAAGAACAGCTCCATCATTCGCAGCGTCTGGAAGCGGTGGGGCGGCTGGCGGGCGGCGTGGCGCACGACTTCAACAATCTTCTGATGGTGATCACCGGATACTCGGAGATGCTTTTGGAAAGCATGCTCCCGGGCGATCCGGCGCGCGACGACATGCAGCAAGTGGCGAAAGCCGCCCGGCGCGCCACCGATCTCACGCATCAGTTGCTGGCATTCAGCCGCCGTCAAGTGGCGCGTCCCATGCTCATTAACCTGAGCGCGCTGGTGCAGGATATGGACCGCATGCTGCGACGGGTCCTCGGCGACGCCATCGAGTTGATCACCCATTTCACGCCTGCTCTGAAAACTGTGCGGGTGGATCCTGGTCAGATGGAACAGGTCATCCTGAACATCGCGGTGAATGCGCGGGATGCCATGCTGAACGGCGGCACGCTTACAATCGAGACCGCAAACGGATCGGTTACGGAGGAAATCGAAGCGCATCGCCCCTCGCCGTCCGCCGGCGAGTATGCGGTGTTATCCCTGGCCGATACTGGAATCGGCATGGATGCCCGGGTGCTGGCGCGAGTATTCGAGCCTTTCTTCACCACCAAAGAACATGGCACCGGGCTCGGGCTTTCCACCAGCTACGGCATCGTCAAGCAAAATGGGGGCGAAATTTGGGCGGAATCCAAGCCTGGCTCCGGAACAACCTTTCGAATTTATTTGCCGGTGGTGGAGCAAGCAGCCGACGAGTTGAGTGTGCATCCGCAGAGCCCGGTACTGCGTGGCACGGAGAGCATTCTGCTGGTGGAGGATGAGGACGGAGTCCGGCATGTCGTGGAAACGATGTTGAAGCGGCACGGGTATCAGGTGCTATCTTCGTCTTCTTCGTCGGATGCGCTGGCGCTGGCGGAAGGTGTGGCTGGCGCTATCGATCTGCTGATTACCGACGTGGTAATGCCGGGCCTGAGCGGTAAGAAGATGGCCGAATCCATGTTGCAGCATCGTCCGGGGATGAAAGTGCTCTATGTCTCCGGCTACGGCGAATCCATCGATTCCGACGCCGCCTTTCTCCAAAAGCCTTTCACTACCGACGAACTCGCGCTGAAGATCCGCGAGGTTCTGCGCGATCCGGAGTAGTCAGGCTTTCTTAGGCATGACGTTTGATTTCCACTCCTTCCGCTTTGTATTCTCCGCGCTCGATCCGATCCACTTCCCACTCGGCCAGCCCGGCAACATCTTGCGCGGCGCGTTCGGCAATTCCTTCCGTGGAATTGTTTGTTCCCCGGATTGTCCCGGCGCCCGGGAGTGCTCATCGCGGGAGTCCTGCGATTACGCGCGAATTTTTGAGCCGGCTGCCTCTGCTGGCGGACCCAGCGGCCTTCGGGATCGGCCCCGCCCATTCGTCTTTCGGGCTTCGTATCTGGATGGAAAAACAATTCAGGTCGGGGACCAATTCTGGTTCGACGTTCACTTGTTCGAGACCCGGAATCCTCCGCTTGAACCTCTCTCGCTGGCCTTCGGGCGACTGGCGAAGGAGGGCCTGGGTCCACTACGCGGCCGTGCTGACCTGGTATCCGTGGAACAACGTCCCATCTCGATTGCGCTGGAGGCGACTGGTCAGGCAGCGCGCTTCTTGCGCGTGGAATTTCTGACTCCCACGGAGTTGAAAACCGGCGATCGGTTGGCGGAACGGCCGGAATTCGAGATGCTCTTTGCGCGGGCACGCGATCGCGTCAGCGCTCTTCGCACTTTTTACGGCTCAGGGCCCCTCGAAATTGACTTTCGGGAGATGGGGGAGCGCGCCGCCGCAATCCGGATGACCCGCTGCGACTTGCGCCAGGTGAAAGTGGAAAGGCACAGCAGCCGGACCGGACAAATCCACGGCATCGGCGGCTTCGTTGGCGCAGCGGAATACGAAGGCGCCCTGACCGAGTTCCTCCCCTGTCTCGAAGCCGCCCAGTGGACGGGCATCGGTCGCCACTGCGGCTGGGGCAATGGCGAGTTCCGGCTGGATGTTCAGGAACCAGCAACGAGAAACGAGAAGCTGGAAACGAATGCGTAATGCGTTGATTCTGAACCACTTATATCCGTATCCCCAGCCCCGCGGGAGGAATCTAAGGTATTAAGACAGCAAAAGGTTAAGGATAAGTAGGGATTGTGTTTTACAGATGTAATTGGTAGATTATATGGATAAGCAAGGTTCGGAGGTTGAGCTGTATCTCTTCCCATCCAGGGAAAGGAGTATTTTGAGAAGATCTCTCACAGGTTTGCTCGCTGGTGTTGTGTGCATTGGACTTGGTGCCGGATCCGCGTTTGGGAATCCTTCCAAACCGCCAGTTCCCGAGGACGAAATGGTGAGCCGTTATATCGACGCCACCCAACAACAGCAGAGCGCCTTACGCGGCGGAACGATGGAAGTGGATATCAACGCCAACGTTCCAAAAATGAAGACTCAAGGCAAGTTGCACGCGCTGAAGAGTATCTCGAAGTTGGGCAAGATTACCTACCATGCCCTGGGTTTCAGCGGTGACAACAGCGTGAAAACCGAAGTGATCGCCCGTTACCTCAAAGCAGAGGTGGACGCTGCGCAGAATGGCCAGAATTTTTCTGTCACGCCGGTGAACTATAAGTTCAAATACAAGGGCATGGAAGCGCGCGAAGGGCGCGATGTCTACGTCCTGCACGTGACTCCGAGGCAAAAGAAAGTTGGGCTGTTCAAGGGTGAACTGTGGTTGGATGCCCAAACCTACCTGCCGGTCCGTGAGTCGGGATCATTTGTAAAAACCCCGTCCTTCTTCCTGAAGAAGATGCAGTTCGTTCGTGAGTACGAAATCCAGAACGGTGTGGCTGTGCCGCAGCGCATGGAAAGCAAAGCGGATGCGCGGTTCTACGGACCCATTGAGCTGAGTGTCGACTACTTCAAATTCTCTAAAGAAGAGCCGGACACAGCAGCAGCCGGGGCCAGCGATCCCCAACAGTGAGTGCAGCACCGACTCCCAACTGAGCCGCGACCGTAAGGGAGTCGGTGCTTTTTACTGGTATTCTTAAGAAAAGGCATCCCAAAGGATCCATGCGAACTTTATTCCTGAATCCACCTTCCTTCGAAGGTTTTGATGGCGGCGCTGGCTCGCGCTGGCCGGCCTCCCGCGAGATTGAGTCGTATTGGTACCCCGTATGGCTCTGCTATCCGGCCGGGATGCTGGATGATAGCAAAGTAGTCGACGCGCCTCCGCACAAGATTACGATTGACCAAACCGTCGCCATGGCCAACGATTTCGAACTGTTGGTCCTGTTCACTTCGAGCCCCGGTTTCCACGTAGACGTCAAGATCGCCGAGATGATGAAGGATGTCAACCCGAAGATGAAAGTAGGGTTCGTCGGACCGCCGGTCACCATCGAGCCTGAAAAATCGTTGAAGGCATCCAGAGCCATCGATTTCGTGGTCCGACGCGAATTCGACCATCAGATCGCCAAGTACGCCAAA
This sequence comes from Bryobacterales bacterium, assembly GCA_963774655.1. GTDB lineage: Bacteria > Acidobacteriota > Terriglobia > Bryobacterales > Bryobacteraceae > Palsa-89. The sequence continues at coordinate 146,770 of CAVZFZ010000001.1, forward strand.
GGCACTCCGCTTTCAGAACTGCCCGGCGTCAGCTTCTGGAAAGACGGAGACATCGTCAACAATCCGGAAGGCGGCGTTATCGAGAACCTCGATGAGCTCCCGTGGGTTACCAAAGTCTACAAGCGCGATTTGGATTTCCGCCGTTACAACGTTCCCTTCCTGCTGAATCCTTTCATTTCGTTTTACACCACGCGCGGATGTCCGGCCATGTGTACTTTCTGCCTATGGCCGCAGACCCATTCCGGCCACCGTTGGCGGCTGCGCTCCTCCGACGACGTGGCCGCCGAGTGCAAGCAGGCACTTCAGGATTTCCCGGGCTTGAAGGAAATCTTCTTCGACGACGACACGTTCAACTACCGCAAAGCGCGCGCCATTGAGCTTTCGAACAAATTGGGCCCGCTCAACTTCACCTGGAGCTGCACTTCGCGCGTCACTACCGACTACGAAACTCTCAAGGCGATGAAAGACGCCGGCTGCCGCTTGCTGATTGTCGGCTATGAATCCGGCGACGAGCAGATCCTGCGCAACATCAAGAAGGGCGCCACCATCGACATGGCCATGCGCTTCACCGAGAACTGCCACAAGCTGGGCTTGGTGATCCACGGCGATTTCATCGTCGGTCTGCCGGGCGAAACGCGCGAGACTCTGCGCAAGAGCATCGACTTTGCGAAGAAGCTGGACGTCGAGACCATTCAGGTTTCGCTTGGCCATGCATACCCCGGCACCGAGTTCTACGAACACGCCAAAGCCAACGGATTGGTCAACATCGTCGGCATGGCGGATTCCACTGGACATCAACTGCCGAACGCCGTCTATCCGGGCTTCGATCGCGGCGAGCTGATGGAATGGGTAGAGCGATTCTACAACGAATATTATTTCCGTCCGAAAGCCGCCTGGCGCGTGGTGACCAAGGCCATCAAGAACAACGATCTTCCCCGGCTGTACAAAGAAGCTCGCGAATATCTGAACGTCAGTTCCAAGCGCAAGCAATACATCAAGGAACAAAAAGCCGCCACCGCCTTGCAAGGCGCGGAGGAAAGCGCATCGTAGATGGCTGCCGGCCGGATGGTAGCCGAGCGCTCAGAGACGGTTGTCCCTCCCCGGCGCCTTGATTTCAAGACCAAGTTGTTGACAGCCGTCGTGGTGCTGGCCAACGTTCTTGGAAACTTCTCTCTCTCCTGGGGAATGAAGCATCAGCCGGTCAAGCTGGTGGATTCGCCACTGGTTTACATTCAAACCATCTTCAGCCCTTGGGTTCTACTCGGGACAGCGCTCCTCATTTTGTGGCTGCTGGCCCGCATGACTTTGCTGAGCTGGGCCGATCTCAGCTACGTCCTGCCGGTCACTTCCATCGGCTACGTGTTTACGGCGTTCCTCGGAAAATATTTCTTCGCCGAGCAAATCACCTGGCAGCGCTGGCTGGGAACGCTCGCGATCATGATCGGCATGATCCTGGTGGGTATAACCACGCCAAACACAACCGCGTGCGCGTCCGAGGTCCGGCGATGAAGTGGTGGATGGTCGCCATTATCGTCGGTTCCACCGTGTTCGCGGATCTGCTGCAAAGCTTCGAGATGAAGCGCAACGTGGTTGCGGTGGAAGACCTGCGTCCCGGAAAAATCGGACGCTTGCTCAGCGGCCTGGCTCAACGCGGTCCGCTGATTCTCGCGGTCTGCTTCATGGCGGTCTCCTTTTTCGCTTTCATGAAGCTGCTTTCGATCGCCGATCTCAGCTTCGCCGTTCCGGTGACCGCCGCCAGCGTGGTGCTGGAGACGGTTCTCGCCCGGCTGCTGCTCAAGGAAAAGGTAAATCCTCTGCGCTGGGCCGGCGCCTTCTGCGTCGCCTGCGGCGTCGCGCTGCTGGCTGTTTAGGTGGTGGGCGGTGGGTGGTGGGTGGTGGGAGCGGTGGCCGGCGGCTATCAGCTTTTCGCCATCGCAGCCTGCCTCTGGCACCTCCGGCGTGGTGCAGGCCCTAGGCCTGTGAATTCGCCAGTCTCGATCCTAAAACCAATCCGCGGCGCTGATCCCGGCTTTTACGCGGCAATCCGTTCCCAAGCGGATCAGGAGTATCCTCAATTCGAAATCCTGTTCGGAATCCGCGATGCAGCCGATCCCGCGGCGCCAGAAATCCAGCGTCTGATTCAGGACTTTCCCACTGCCTCGATCCGTCTGATTGTGTGCCCCACAGACGCGCCCAACCGCAAAGTTGGCGTACTGATGGATCTGGCGCGTGAAGCTCGATATCCGCTGCTCATCGTCAGCGATAGCGACATCACCGTTCCAGCACGCTATCTCGCCGATGTCACAGCGCCGCTAGCGGATCCCGCAATTGGCCTGGTCACTTGCCTCTACCGGGCGGAAGCGGACAACTTGCCCAGCCGCTTTGAAGCCTTGGCCATCGCAACGGATTTCGCGCCCAGTACACTTGTCGCGCCCTTCGTCGGCATATCCGAATTCGGATTGGGCTCGACGCTCGCGTTCCGCCGCGCGGATCTGGAACGCATCGGTGGATTCGCAGCCGTCGCCGATTACCTGGCTGACGATTATCAACTCGGCCGCAAGCTGCATTCACTTGGGTTGCGCAATCTCATCTCAAAAGTAGTGGTGAGCACGCGGCTTTCCGCCAGTTCCTGGAGCGCTGCATGGAAGCACCAGTTGCGCTGGGCGCGGACCATCCGCCTGTCGCGCGGCGCGTACGTCGGGCTCCCAGTCACATACGCAACTCTCTGGGCCGTGATCGCGGCCGCGTGTGGTGAATGGCGGCTTGCATTGGCTTTGCTCGCCATCCGATTCGCGATGGCTATTACGAGCGGTTGGTTTGTCCTCCGCAGCGCCGATGTCTTGAGATATTTCTATCTGATCCCACTCCGCGATCTGTGGGGCGTGGCGATCTGGGCTGCCGGCCTATTCGGCGACACGGTAGAATGGCGCGGTCGCCGTCTGAAGCTAGACGCCGCGGGAAAAATCAAGGGTGCTACGGAACCGCCGTCATAAACCGAAAAGGCACCGACTCCCTCACGGTCGCGGCTCGGAGTGCGACACTCCGTTACCGAACCGCGACCGTGAGGGAGTCGGTGCACTTTCGTTTTTTCATCAAAACTCCAACACGGCGGCCTTCTGCTCCGCCCCCACGCGTCCCGCGGCGATATCGGCCTTGAAGTAGTTCTCGGCGCGGACCGGAGCGCCCGCCAGGCGGCGCAGGATCATTAGCTGCCCAACATGCGTGAGTGCGTCCGCGATGGGACCTTGGAACAGTTTCTCCGCCGAAACGTGCACCGGCTGATCCGAAGCCAGGTAGGCATCGAAGGCCTGCAGCGCCTGGTGGAAGCGCTGGACCCCAGCCTCCCACTGAAGCGCCGGCGAATCGTGCCAGGCCGGTTTTCCTTGCGCCATCGCGAGAGCCCAGTCCAACAGATCCCCGATATGCGCCAACAATTGGCCGGGCGTTCTGGCTTTTTCCGGAGCTTGAAATTCGGCGAAGTGGGCGGGAGCGCCACGCATGGATTTTGCGCCGCGATAAGCCAGCGTCGCTACTGTGTGGCGCAGCATCTGACGTTGCGGATCATCTATTGCCATAAAAACAGATTACTCGTACCGCAAAGCCTGCGTCGGATCCACCCGCGAGGCGCGCCGCGCCGGCACCACGCTTGCCAGAAACGCGATCAGTCCGAAAAGCGCCACCACCGCGCCAATCGTCAAAGGATCCGACCCGCTGACGCCAGCCAGCAGCCGGCCAGTGATTCGCGCCACCGAAAAAGCAATCCCGACTCCGATGGCCAACCCCAGGCTCACCCAGAGCAACGATCGCCCCAGCACTAAACTCAATACTTGCGAACGCGGCGCGCCCAAGGCCATGCGAATTCCGATTTCACGCGTCCTGCGCGCCACCGTGAAGTGCAGCACGCCATAGATTCCCACCGCGGCCAGTGCGAGCGCCATGATCGCGAAGGTTCCAATCAGCGATGCGCCCATGTCGTAGAGCGACGTAATACGGTTCAGGAATTGCGGCATGCTCCGGACACCGAACGCGGGCACTGTGGGATCCAGCGCACTGAGCTCGCGGCGCAGCGCCGGCATCAGTGTTTCCGGACTCTGCTTGGAACGAACCAAAACCGTCACGCGACCCTGATAGTTCTGCGCCAGCGGCGTGAAGTAGTAAGAACGCGCAGCCTCGCCGAAAACCGTGTACGTGCCATTTCTAGCCACTCCAGCCACTTCGATCAGCGGCTCGCCGCGGCCCGCTGCGAACTTGCGCCCGATAGCCCGTTCCGGCGTCTGCCAATACCGGCGCGCCATGGTCTCGTTGATCACTGCTACTTTGGGTGACGACTCAGTATCGGTATGGTTGATCGCACGGCCGGCTAGGATGCGCGTGCCCATAGTTTCGAAATAGCCCGGTCCCACTACGCTGAGCCCGGCCTGATTCTCCTCGCGATCTCTGCGCGGAACGTAGCCCTCCGGCAGCACTGCCGATGAGTAATTATAAGCGTCCAGTGGTAAAGGAAAAGCCAGGCTGACGGCATCCACTCCGGCGACGGTACGCAGCCGATCCATCAGGTCGCGTTGAAATGCGTGGCCGTGCGCCGCATCGTAGTGCCGCAGATCCAGATTGACGGAGAACAACGTGATGCCATTGCGGTAGAATCCCGGATCGGTGTTGTTCGCAAACTGCATGCTTCGCAAAAACAGGCCGCCGCAGATGAGCAGCACACAGGAGAGCGCCACCTGCAGCATCACCAGTAAATTGCCGCGGCCGATGCGGAATCGTCCCACCTGCACCGAAGTAGCTTCGCCTTTCATCGCGGAAACCTGATCCACCTTGCTCGCACGCAGGGCGGGGAAGAGTCCGAAGAAGACGGATGTCGCAAGCGAAATCAGGAAAGTGAACGGCAGCAGGCGCAGATCGAACTTGGTGTCGTAATCCAGGTCCGCTGTTTGAAAATCCAGCGTCGGATAAAAGCGCCGGGACTGATCGTTGAACCAGAGCGCGAACAGCAATCCCAGTGCACCGGCGGCGAGCGCAAGCAGCACGCTTTCAGTCAGCAATTGCCGGATCAAACGGATCCGGCTCGCCCCCACCGCGATTCGGATAGCCATCTCCCGGCCGCGGCTCGATGCGCGCGCCAGCAACAGGTTCGCGACATTCGCGCATGCCACCAGTAACACCAGAAGCACCACCGCCGCCAGGATGCCCGTGATCGCGGAAAGCACACCGTTTGCCACCAGGAACGGTTGCGTCCGAGTCCCGCCGGGGATCAAGTGCGCCCGCAGATCCTTGTCTTCCCGCGGATACTGGCGCGCAAGCTGCTGGGCTGTGACGTTCAGCGCCGCCTCCGCCTGCTTCAAGCTCACGCCCGGCTTCAGCCGCGCCCGCGCGCTGATCCAACGATTGTCTCGTCCCTCGAGGTAATTTCCATACGCCGGTTCAATGGTCTTCTGCATCGTGGCCGGTACCCACACATCCGGCACGAAATTGAATAGCTGCGTACCGATGAATCCGTGCGGAGCCACTCCCACAACTGTCAAAGAATGATCGTTGATCTTGATGGTTTTTCCGACGATGTTCGGATTGGCTTGGAATCGCCGCTGCCAGAAGTTGTAGTTCAGGACGCAGACCGGATGCTGTCCCGGCGCTTTATCCTCCTCAGGCAGAAATCCGCGGCCTACTATCGGATGCACACCCAACCCCGAGAAGTAATTTCCAGTAACGATCTCGCCCCAGATCAGCTCGGACTCCGCGCCGTCCGCCATGCTCAGCGGGATTCCTGTGGAACCCATAATGTCCGCGAGGCCAGTGTCCTGCTTCCGGTAATCCACGAGGTCGGGATAGGAGAGACCCACCATCTCGTTTCCCAGGCGCGGCGCGGTAAAGTAGACCGCCACCAGCCGGTTCGGATCGTCCACCGGCATGGGCCGCAGCACGTACGCGTTGACGATGGAAAAAATCGCGGTATTCGCCCCGATTCCGAGCGCCAGCGAAAGCACCACAACCAACGTGAATCCAGGCGATTTTCGGAGCATGCGGGCAGCGTAACGGAGATCCTGCCAAAGGGTGGACATGAAGACACCAGTGCAGCTTGCGTTCCGAGCATAACTTATAGCAGCCACGTGAGATGGCCAATCGCCGGTGTCCACTTCTGGGAAGCGGCGTCTCGATTCCGGTGCGATATACTGTGTGGGAGCTCATCCGGAATGAAAACTTATCTCTTTGGCACTCTCCTGCTCTGCTGTGTTCCAAGTTTTGCCCAGCAGGTGCATACGCTGCATATTGACGACACCGGAACGGTGCTGAAAAAGCACCAGGAGATCCATGTCAAAAATGGCCACAAAGTAACCTGGGTGCGGCACACGGGCGCGACGAAGGCGTGGTATGCGAAGTTCGATGACAGCCCCTGCGCCGAGGGCAAAGAGTTCGGATCGGATCGCGCGAAAAGCTGCACCATCAAGGTTGCCTGCCACGCGAAAGGCGACCAGGGATGCCGCGCGTACTCCTACAACAGCGCTACCGGCGCCACGGCCTCTATGCAGGATCCGCACATCGTAGTAGATCCGTAAGAAATAGGCAAAATCGGGGACATGACGGGCTAGCTTTTCAACTGTTCCAGCTTTAACGGGCACAGTCGTGTCCCCGATTTTGTTCCTGGCACGCATCACATAGACATGCTCGGCCGCACCATTTCGCATTTCGAGATTCTTGAAAAGCTCGGCGAAGGCGGCATGGGTGTGGTCTATTGCGCTCGCGACCTGCGGCTGGATCGCCTGGTGGCCCTCAAAATTTTACCGCCGGAACAGATCGCCAACCCTCACCGGCGCGGGCGTTTTGAGCGCGAAGCCAAAGCAGCCTCCGGCCTGAACCATCCCAACATCGTCACCATCCACGAAATTGAAACGGTCGATGGCGTGGATTACATCGCCATGGAATTCGTGCGCGGCAGCACGCTGCGCGAGCTCATTCCGCCCGGCGGGATGAATCTGGCCGATGCGCTCAATTACGCCAATCAGATCGCCGCCGGACTGGCGGCCGCGCATGGCGCAGGCATCGTCCATCGCGATATCAAGCCCGCCAATATCATGGTCACCAAATCGGGATTGGTGAAGCTGCTGGATTTTGGCCTGGCGCAAATGGAGGAGGCGCAGTTCAGCGAGTCCGCTTCCACCGGAACCATGGGCCCGGCGTTCCTCACCAAGCCTGGCACCATTCTCGGGACGGCGGCTTACATGTCGCCTGAACAGGCGCAAGCCAAGGAGATGGACCAACGGTCCGACATATTCTCATTCGGCATCGTGCTGTATCAAATGTTGACCGGCGAGTTGCCGTTCCATTCGAACTCGGAAGTGGGATTGATGTACGAGATCGTCCACGGACCCACGCCTTCGGCTTCCGAAGTTCGCCGCGATCTGCCGCCGGCTCTGGATCGGGTGCTATCCACCGCGCTGCAAAAAGATCCCCAACTCCGCTATCCGAACATGGATAGCCTGCTCGCGGATCTCCGCCATGTCAGCCGCGAAATCGAAGGCGGAGCGCCGCCCACAGCGGCCTTTGGGGTTCGTACAAAGAAGCGAAGCTGGCGAAGGCCGCTCGAAATTACCGCGTTCGTGGTTTCGTTGGCCCTACTAATTGCCGTGGTCCTCTGGAAAGTCGCTCCGCGTTGGATCTCGCTGGTACCCGCCGAAAAGAAAATCGCGGTACTGCCGTTCCGCATGGTAGATAAGAACCGCGAGACCGAAGCCTTCCGCGATGGATTGATGGAAGCGCTGACCACTGAACTCACTGAGCTTTCGCAGTTCCACAATTCGCTCTGGGTGGTTCCTGCCACCGAAGTCCGGCGCGAAGCGCTCACCAGCGCCAAGGACGCCAAGCGCCAGTTGGGAGTCAACCTGGTGATTAGCGGCAGCGTGCAGCGCGATGCCGATCACATCCATCTCACCGCGAATCTGGTAGATGCGAAGACGCTGCGGCAACTGCGGGCGCGCGAGATTACGCGCCCCATCGGCGAGGTTGCGGACATGCAGGAAGCGGTGGTTCAGGAAGTGGCCGGGATGCTGCAGTTGGAATTGGGCGCCAAGGATCGCCAGGCACTCACAGCGGGCAACACCAGTGCTTCCGGCGCGTACGATTTTTATTTGCAGGCGCGGGGCCATCTGCAGCGCCGCAATCGCGCCGATGTGGATCAAGCGATCGAGCTGTTCAAGCAAGCCATCCGGCAGGATCCTAAATACGCGCTTGCATACGCCGGATTGAGCGAGGCTTACTGGTGGAATTATCGCTTCACTGGCGACACGGCATCGGTGCTTCCGGCGCAGGAAAACAGCAAAAAAGCGCTGGAGCTGAATGGCAAACTACCGGCTGTTTATGTGACGCGGGGAATCATTCAGGCAGGCACCGGCCATCCGGAAGAAGCGGTGCAGGCGTTAGAGACAGCGCTCGATCTGGAACCGATTAATCCCAGCGCTGGCCGCGAACTCGCTTCCGTTTATGAATCGCAGGGAAAATTTGACGACGCGGAATCCACTCTCAAAAAAGGACTCGCGCTCCGGCCTGGCGATTGGACCAGTCTCTACGATCTCGGCATGTTCTACTACCGCCAGGGGCGCTATCCGGAAGCTGTTCCCCATTTGCAGCGCGTAACGGAACTCGCGCCCGACAACAATTCCGGATACACGGGCCTCGGCGCCGTTTACTGGATGCAAGGGCAGTACGAAAACGCGGCGGCCAATTTTAAGAAATCGTTGGACCTTCGTCCCACCGCTTCCGCTTACACGAGTTTGGGGACCGTGTATTTCTTCATGGGCCGCTGTGCGGATGCTGTGCCAGAAATGCGGAAGGCGGTGGATCTTCTGCCTAAGCGCGATCAATTGTGGGGCAATCTGGGCGATGCCTACGCGTGCCTTCCGGGAATGAAAAACGATGCCGTGGACGCTTACAAGCGAGCCGTGCAACTGGCGCAAACAGTGGCTGCGGTGAACCCCAAGGATTCCGATGTATTGAGCCGAGTGGCCCTATATCGCGCCCGGCTCGGAAATAAATCGGAAGCCCAAGCCGAGATCCGAAAAGCCCGCCAGCTTGCCCCCGGAAACAGAGATGTTCTCTGGAACGCCGTCTTGGTGTATGAGCTGGCCGGACAGCGCGACCAGGCATTGGGTGCGCTGAAAGCGGCCATTCAAGCGGGCCAGCCGCTGGAGGAAGTCCGCCGCGAGCCAGCGTTGGCGAATCTACGCAAAGATCCGCGCTACGCGACTCTGGTGCGATAATGTGGGGCAGGCAATTTTGCCTGCAGCCGGCTTTTTAGCCGGCACCGCGCAAGCCGGCACGAATGCCGGCCGCAGGCAATAATGCCTGCCCCACATCGAATGATCGACCAGACTCACGATCCGTCGCTCCAAAGCTGGGTGGAATCCGCGAACCTCCCCGACACCGATTTCCCAATTCAGAATCTTCCCTACGCTACATTTCGCCTAAAAGGTGACGAGCGCTCGCGCGTGGGAATTGCAATCGGCGTCCTGCTGCTGGATGCCACCGAAGCTTTCGGTATTCAGTCCATGCGCAGCCTGATGTCGATGTCGCCGGCTTCCCGTGCCGATGTCAGGCGAAACGCGAGCGCGCTCCTGGCGAAATATTCCACCGGCGCCGATCGCTTTTTGCATCCCATCTCCGAAGTGGATCTTCTGCTTCCCACCGATATTCCCGATTACACGGATTTCTACGCATCCATCCATCACGCAACCAATGTCGGACGCCTGTTCCGTCCCGACAATCCGTTGCCGCCGAACTACAAATGGATGCCCATCGCGTATCACGGCCGCGCTTCGTCAGTTGTGGTCAGTGGCGCGCCCATTCGCCGCCCGTGGGGACAAATCGTTTCCGATCCCGCTGGTCCTCCAACATATGCGCCTTGCCGCATGCTGGATTACGAAGTGGAACTAGGCGCGTTCCTCGGTCCGGGCAATCCGATGGGCGAGCCGATCCCAATGGCCCAAGCGGAGGACCATCTGTTCGGAGTTTGTTTACTGAACGACTGGTCGGCGCGCGATATCCAAAGTTGGGAGTATCAGCCGCTGGGTCCGTTCTTGTCGAAGAATTTCGCGACGTCCATTTCACCTTGGATCGTTACGCTGCAAGCCCTGGAGCCGTTCCGCAGCGCTGCGCCGGCTCGTCCCGCGGGCGATCCAAGCCCTCTGCCCCACCTTGCCTCGTCCAGTGACCAGGCATTCCGCATCACGCTCGAAGTCTGGCTGCGCTCGATTCGCCTGAGCAGCGGCGAGTTCTCGTCGATGTATTGGACGCTGGCCCAGATGGTGGCCCACCACAGCTCGAACGGTTGCCCCCTTCGTGCGGGCGATCTAATTGGTAGCGGCACCGTTTCGGGGCCCGACAAAGCCAATCGCGGATGCCTGCTAGAAATCACCTCTCGCGGCACCGAGCCCGTGCAGTTTCCCGATGGCGAGATTCGCCGGTTCCTAGAGGATGGCGATGAAGTAATCCTGCGAGGCTTTTGCGAGGCCCCCGGATTCCGCCGCATCGGCTTAGGCGAATGCCGAGGGGTAATTCTCCCAGCCATCCCACATCCCTAACATTCGCGAATACCCCTAACCGAACCGCGACCGCAAGGGAGCGATACCACGAACCCGCGTATTACGATGAAGGTCTGGCCGGGGCGCGACCCCCTGCATTCCGGCCGTAACTCATGCGAATCAGAAAAGCAGTCATCACCGCCGCGGGCAAGAATCAGCGGACGCTCCCGCTCCAAACTCTCATCGACCGCGATGGCACTGAGAAACAAGTGCTCCGGATCATTCTGGACGAAGTCTTGACCGCGAACATTGAGGAAATCTGCATCGTCATCTCTCCCGGCGACGAAGCCGCTTACCTCCGCGCGGCAGGCGACCGCGGCAGCGCCACACAATTCGTGCATCAGACCGAGGCGCTCGGGTATGGACACGCTGTGTATTGCGCGAAGTCTTTTATCCAAGACGAGCCTTTCCTGCATCTGGTCGGGGATCACTTGTACGTCGGCTCCCCCGGCGAGAGTTGCGCGCAACACTTGGTGCGGGCCGCGGAAGCGCAGGAATGCGCCGTATCCGCCGTTCAGCCTCTCCCCGAAAGTCTTCTGCACAACTACGGCGCGCTAGGCGGGCAGCGCATCTCCGGAACCCCCGACTTGTACCGCGTGGAAAACGTAATCGAAAAGCCGACGCCTACCGAGGCCGAGCAAAAACTGAATGTATCCGGCATGCGCGTGGGCCACTATCTTTGTTTTTTCGGGATGCACGTGCTCACACCGGCGGTCATGCAGATTCTGGAACAGGAATTGCAAACCAGGCGCGGCGTAACGCTATCCAGCGTCCTGGCCCGATTGGCCCTCGAGGAAAAGTATCTCGCGCTGGATAGCCCCGGCCGCCGCTATGACGTTGGCGTCCGGTACGGATTGCTGCGCGCGCAAGTGGCCCTGGCCTTGAGCGGACGCGATCGCGTGGAAGTGCTGTCGCAAATCCTGGAAGCGTTGGCCGTACAGAATTTGGACAGCCGCAGCGGGCACGCGGAATGAGCGCTCTGGTAGACATCATCTGCTCGGAAGACCCCGAAATCCGCAATCGTTCTTTGGATGCGTTCGCGCGCCGCGCCGATGCCGCCACGCTGCTGAAAGAATCTCAGGAGCTGGATCACTTCCGCCGAAACCAGGGCAATCTTTATTGGCGCGTGCGCGCGCACTTCTTCCTTTACGCCATTCATCGCTTCCATCTGCCCATGAAACCGGGCGTGCAATTGGATGGCCTGATTCCGTTCTCCGCAACCGTCAGCATTCTCAAACGCCGTTTCGAAGAGGCGATCGAAATTCTGTTGCATGCGCAAAAAGAGAACGGCCCCAGCGCCACTCTCTCCAGCGGACTCGCCGCCGCTTACCACGGCTTGGGCTTTCAAACGCTCGCGGACCAGGTGCGCAAGAGCGTAAAGTCGGTGCGCGGAAATCAGTGGATGTCGCGCATCAGCCATCCAGCGGATTATTCGCTCTCCCTCCGGCCCGAGCTTTTACAAAAACATTCCAACGGACTGTATCCGATCTTGCGCGAGACCACGCCCGTCCGGATGGATCTCTCGCACAGCGCCTGGAGCGACATCTTCTTTTTGGGCATGGATTTTCCGGAAGGCGCGCGCGTCCTGAATGTCTCCATCGATCTCGCTGTGCGCGGTTCCGGATCCGGCGCGCCCAAACCGCCGGTCGAAGCGTATTTGCGTGTGATCGACGAACCGGTGCTCCGGCTTACCAGCGTCGATCTCGGTTTATCCGCCGACGTGACCAGCATTTGCCGAGTTGGCCGATTTCGCACGCGATTATCTGGGACTCTTGAAAGCCGCGGTTATCGCGTCCGGCCTGGTTCCGCAAGCGATGGAAGTTTCCTCGGAACCGCTGAGCGAACTGCTTCGCCGGTTGGCCGGAACAGGGCGTGGCATCGAAGTGGTCAGCCGCGTGTGCGACATTCCCAAAGGCTCGCGCCTGGCCGTCTCCACCAACCTGCTGGCCTGCTTGATTTCGGTGTGCATGCGAGCGACGAATCAGATTCATGCGCTCACCGGACCGCTGGAAGAAAGCGATCGCCGGATCGTCGCTTCGCGCGCCATCCTCGGCGAGTGGTTGGGAGGATCCGGCGGCGGCTGGCAGGATTCGGGCGGCGTTTGGCCCGGAATCAAGTTGATTCAGGGGGTGCGGTCGGCTGAAGGCGATCCGGAGTTCGGCATCAGCCACGGCCGCTTGCTTCCGCAACATCAGGTTATTTCGACAGGCGAAGTATCCGCGAAAACCCGGGAGAAGTTGCAACAGAGCCTGGTGCTGGTGCATGGCGGCATGGCGCAGGATGTCGGGCCCATTCTTGAAATGGTCACCGAAAAATATCTGCTGCGCTCGGAATCGGAATGGGATGCTCGCGGAAAAGCCATCCGCACTTTGGACGAAATCTTCGCAGACCTGCGCTCCGGCGACGTGAAGTCTCTCGCAGCGGCTACCGAGCGGAACTTTCTCGGACCAATCCAGGCCATCATCCCGTGGGCCAGCAATCTCTACACGGAAACTCTGATCCAGCGGGTGCGCGACGAAATGGGCGCGGACTTCTGGGGATTTTGGATGCTCGGCGGAATGTCCGGCGGAGGCATGGGTTTCATTTTCAGCCCGGAAAGAAAGCGGGAGGGCCAGGACCGTCTGCACGCCATCATGCAGCAGACCAAACGCGGCATGGAACGCGCGGTTCCGTTTGCAATGGAACCCGTAGTCTACGATTTCGATATCAATGAGGTGGGCACCTCCGCCGAACTGCTGACGGGCGCCGCTGCTCTCATGCCGCCCGGATACTATGAGCTGATTGTCCCGGGCCTGCTTCGGCTGGAACCGAAATCCCTGCCTGCTTCCCGTCGCGCGGAACTGGCGAATTTCGGCGATGCCTGCCGAACCCGGCCGGAGCTGCCCGGAATGATGCAAACTTTGTTCGACCGGCTGCTGCCGCAAACTGCGTCGGAGACCAGCGGAAAGTTGCAGACGTTGCAGGATCTCCTGCTCGATTATGGGTTCGATCGCGTGCAGCACGATCAGATTCAAGCCGACTTGCGGAGCGGCCGCATCGGGTTAGCGCAGAATCGCATTCCGGCCAGCGTTCAGGTGGAGGACGTAAAGCCGGGCGATGTTCTTGACGCTCGCGATCCTTTGGATCCCGAGTTCGGCAAGATTGGCGAAGCGGCCCTCGCGGCGGGGCAGGTTGCGGTGGTTTCGCTGGCAGGCGGGGCGGGCAGCCGCTGGACGCGCGGCGCGGGCGTGGTGAAAGCGCTGAATCCGTTTTGCAAATTAGCCGGACAGTTCCGTAACTTCATCGACATTCATCTGGCCAAGAGCCGCCGCACCAGCCAACGCTTCGGCATCGGCGTTCCACACGTCATCACCACGAGTTATTTAACGCATGACGCGATTGAGTCCTATCTGGATGGAGTGCGCGACCGTGTTTCGAATCCCGTGTTTTCATCGCAAGGGCAGAGTATCGGTCTGCGGCTGATTCCGATGGCGCGCGATCTCCGCTTTCACTGGGACGCGCTCACGCAGCAAGTTCTGGATGTCCAGAAGCAAAAAGTTCGCGAGAGCGAGCATGCCGCGCTCATCGGTTGGGCGCAAAGTAGCGGCGAGGGCAACGATTATACGGACAACATCCCGTCCCAATGCATCCATCCCACCGGGCACTGGTACGAGATCCCTAACATGCTGCGGAACGGCGTTCTGCTGAAGCTGTTCGAAATCCGGCCGCAGCTTCGCTACCTGATGGTTCACAACGTAGATACCTTGGGCGTGGATCTGGATCCCGGCCTGCTCGGAATCCACATCAAACAAGGTAAGGCGATGACCGCCGAAGTGATTGCCCGGCATGCGGACGATCGCGGCGGCGGGCTGGCTCGTGTGGATGGACGCGTCCGCTTGATTGAAGGATTGGCGCTTCCCGCCGAAGAGCTGGAAGCCTCGCTTTCCTACTACAATTCCAGTTCCACTTGGATCGACATCGATCAACTGCTGGCCACGTTTTCTTTGAAACGCGCCGATTTGACGGATCGAGCCAAGGTGTCCAAAGCCATTCGCAACCTGGCGGCGCGCATGCCCACCTACATCACCATTAAAGATGTGAAAAAGAGATGGGGCAAGGGGCAGGAGGACGTTTTCCCCGTCACGCAGTACGAAAAACTGTGGGGTGACATCACCGCGCTCGACGGACTGCGCTGCGCGTTTGTTGCTGTTCCGCGATTCCGTGGGCAACAACTCAAAGAGCCCGCGCAGCTGGACGGCTGGTGGCGCGATGGCTCCGCCGAGTATGTCAATGCTCTCTGCGATTGGAGATACTAAAACTCATGTCAGTATTAATTACAGGAGCTGCCGGGGGCTTAGGCAATGCCGTCGTCGAGGCGTTTCTCGCGACCGGCGCAACAGTATACGGCGCGGATCTCTCGTGGAAACGTCAGCCGCACTCCAATCCTCGGTTCCATCCCATTGAGGCGAATTTAATCGAAGCTGCCAAGCTAGCAGCACCCGTGGATACCTTGCTGCATCTGGTGGGCGGTTTCGGCGGCGGCCAACCTGTGGCGGAAACTAGCGATGAAATTTGGGATAAGATGCTGGACCTGAATCTACGTTCGGCCTACACTATCTTTCGCGCTGTCTTACCCGGAATGATGAAAGCCGGAAAAGGCCGGATCGTTGCCGTGGGCGCACGAGCCGCGCTGGATCCGATGGCGAATTTCGCGGCCTACAGCGTGACCAAGACAGCCTTAGTTGCTTTGGTGAAAACAGTCGCGTTGGAAGTGAAGGATTCCGGTATTACCGCCAACGTCGTCCTGCCCAGCGTGATCGATACTCCCGGAAACCGCGCCGCCATGCCGACGGCCGACCCATCCAAATGGGTGACACCCCAGTCCATCGCCGACCTGTTGGTCTGGCTGGCGTCGGACGCCGCAGGCAACGTGAGCGGCGCAGCCATCCCAATCTACGGCCGCGCATAAGTGCACCGACTCCCTGACGGTCGCGGTTCGGAAAGATGTTGTGCGTTACCGAACCGCGACCGTCAGGGAGTCGGTGCTTTTGGTTCATTCATACCGAAGCAGCTCCAACGGATCCACCCGCGCCGCCCGCCGCGCGGGAATCCAGCACGCCGCGAGCGCTACCACACCGAGCAACAACACAGCGCCGGCCAACGTCAGCGGATCGTTTGCCCGAACTTCGTACAGCATCCCGGATAGCAACCGGCCAAGCGCCAGCGATCCGGCAACTCCAACGACAATTCCAGCCGCGATCATGAACAGACCTTGCGCCAACACCCGCCGAATCAAGTCGCGCGATTGCGCGCCGAGTGCCATCCGAACCGCCAGTTCCCGCATCTGCCAGCGCACCCGGCACGATACCACGCCATAAACGCCGATGATGCCGAGAATCGCGGCCAACGCGGCGAAGACGCACAGAAGAGCTGCCGTGAAGCGTGGCTTCGAGACCGACTCGGTCAAGCGCGCGTCCAGCGATTCCACTTTCGCCACAGGCTGTCCGGGATTGATGCCAGCCACTGCCTTGCGGAGCTCACGCGCGATCACACCCACATCCAACGGCGACCGCAAGATCACTCCGACGTCGTTGAATCCATCGGACTGGCGATAAGGATAGTAAACCGCGGGCTCCGGCGCCGCCGCGAGACCCGAAGTCTTCACGTTGCCGACCACCCCGACGATTTCACGCCACGGTGCGGAATTCGATCCGAAGCGAATCCGTTTCCCGATGACGTTTTCATCCCGGAAATACTTGTCCGCCAGTGCGCGATTGACAACAACGCCACTCGTCGAGCCGAACAGCCTGCCTTTCCACAGCGGAATTTCGAGGATGCTGAAGATCTCGGAGCTGGCAGGTTGGAACCGGGCGATCGGCCGATGTCCCGCCACGGGTTCGCTCCGGCCCTCCACGTAAAAAACATTGGTAGCATGCCACGTTCCGGGCGGAATTTCGCCCGCACTCGTAATCGCCGCCGCTTCCACGCCCGGAAGATGTTGCGCCCGATCCAGCAGTTGGTCCAGAAACGCGAGCTGCGTGGCGCCGGGTTGGCCGGGTAGCGTCAGTGTGGCTGCAATCAAATGATCCGGCGCGAAGCCCAGATTCTGGTGGCGCATTTTCCAAAAGCTTTTCAACATGACGCCCGCGCCGGTCGAGAGCACCAGGAGAGTCGCGATCTCTAACGCGGCAATCGTCGAAAGAATTCGCAGCGACCCTCGCCCGCCGATCACCGCGGCTTCACCCGCCTTTACTGACTCGGACAGGCGAACCTCTGTCGCGCGAAACGCTGGCAGCAACCCAAACAGAACCACCGTCATAACGCCGCACGCCACCGCGAATGCCAGGACGCGGCCGTCGAAGGGTAGATCCTCGAGCCCAGCCAGCCGATACGGACTGAATCTAAGAATCTGGCTGCGCAAGACCCATGCGATGCCAATGCCTACACTGCATGCCGCGAAACTCAAGAGCATGCTTTCTATCAATAACTGTCCTATCAAACGCGCCCGCGATGCGCCCAACACTGCACGGACTGCCAATTCGCGATCGCGCTCGGTCAATCGCGCCAGCAGGAGATTGCTGACGTTGGCGCAGGCGATCCACAACAGGAATCCCGCCGCGGCCAGCAATATCAGGCTGGCGGTCTTCGCGTTTCCGTAAAGATAATCCCGCAGAGCCAGCATTTGGATGGTGATCGAAGTAGTCCAAGGAGGATGCGGCAGGTGCGACTGGATCACCATCAAATCGCTGTTGGCCAACTCGCGCGTCACGCCGGGCTTCAAGCGTCCCACCACATTGCGGATGATGGTAACGTCTCGAAACGCCAGTTCCGCGGCCTCATCCTTCGCGAGCGGCGTCAGCAGATCCACCGCATCCTCGCCAGGAAAAACAAATCCGCGCGGCAACACGCCGATAATCCGGAACTGCTGCCCGTCCAGCAGCATCGGCCGGCCCGCAATTCTTGGATCGGCGGAAAACTGGCCGCGCCACAGCGCATCGCTCAAGATGGCTACTTGTCCGTTGCCTTTGGAATCTTCCTGCCGAGTGAAATTGCGCCCGATGGACGGCTGGATCTCCAACAGTGGCAGCAACGCGGCCGACACACGCGCCGTATGCAACTCCATCGGCTGGTCCAGCCCAGTGAGATTGCGTGTCTGATAGTTATACGCGGCCAGTCCTTCGAATGTATGATTCTGCCGTCTCCACTCGAGAAAATGCGGAGTAAACGTCACTTCATCGGTGCTGCTGCCGTGCAGAAGCTGCGTCATCCACACCAGCCTGTCAGGATTCGCGTACGGCAGAGGCCTTAACGCGACGGCGTTCAAAACGGAAAAGATCGCGGTAGTAACGCCAATACCGAGCGCTAAGGATAAAATCGCGGCAAGCGCAAATCCAGGCCGGCGGAGCAGAGGATCCGGATTGCGTACCGCACGATTTATTCGTACCTCAACGCCACCATCGGATCCACTTTCGCCGCATGCCGCGCCGGAATGTAGCAAGCCAAAACCGCTGCGCTCAGCAAAACCAGCGACACTCCGAGAAACGTCAACGGATCGCTCGCCCGCACTCCATACAGCAAATGCGAAAAGCTGGACAACACGCGGATCAGAATGAGCGCCGCCACGGCCCCTATCGCCACACCGGCAACCGCAAGTCGGACACCCTGTCCAATCACGATTCGCAAGAC
Source organism: Bryobacterales bacterium (assembly GCA_963774655.1). GTDB lineage: Bacteria > Acidobacteriota > Terriglobia > Bryobacterales > Bryobacteraceae > Palsa-89. The sequence continues at coordinate 165,006 of CAVZFZ010000001.1, forward strand.
ATCCCTTTTCTCCGCGCCCAGCGCCATTCGAATTCCCATCTCGCGCACGCGCTGGCTCATGGAATACGAAATCACGCCGTAAATTCCCAGCGTGGTCAGCAACAGAGCCAGCGCCGCGAATGCACCCAGCAGGATCAGGGGAAAGCGCTGCGCCGACATCGATTCTGAAACCAGTTGCTGCATCTTTCGGACTGAGTAGACCGGCTGAGCGCTGCCGCCTCCGTAAACCGCCGCATTGAGGGAAGGCATGATTTCCGGAACGGCCAGCGGCGTCCGAACAATCACCGAGAGGTCGCTCAGGAACAACGGCACAAACGCCTCCGCCAGTTGGTAAAAGGAAGCGTAAATCTGATTTTGCGTATACAGGTTGGAATCGTCCATCCCCCAATGCCGGACGTGCTCCACCACGCCCGCCACCCGCGCCGGACCCCAATGCGGGATCATGATCGTCTTCCCCACCGGATCGCTGTTCGGGAAATAGCTGCTCGCCAGTACGCTATCGATCACCACAACCGGCTGGGACTTCGCCGTGTCCTCACGCGAGAGATAGCGCCCGCGCAGGACTGGGATCTGCATGGTCCGCGCATAATCAGGGCCGGTCCAGAAGAATTCCGCCCGCGGCGCTTCGGATAGCGACTTGGGCATCTCCGATCCCACCAGGAACGGTCCCGCATTCCCGCTTTTGCTCAGCGGGATCAGCGCCGTGAAGTCCGCCGCCTGTACGCCGGAAATATTCCGGATGCGCTCCATCATCTGCTGATAGGCGATTCGCGCGTCGGAAGCCGTCTTGGTCAACGAGGATGACAGAGCGGTCTTGAAGGTGACAATCTGCGTGGTATTGAAACCCGGATTCACCTGCCATAAATTGTGGATGGTGCGCAGCAGCAGGCTTGTTCCGGTCAACAACACCAACGTGAAAGCCATTTGTGCGACCACGAGAACACGCTGAGCGCGATGCTGGCTGCCCGTCGAGCCTCTCGCCCCTTCTTTGAGCGATTCCTGCAAATCCGCGTTCCAGCTTTTGAACGCGGGCGCCAGGCCAAACAAAATTCCCACCACGATGGAAACTCCAAATGCAAATGCCAGCACCGGCAGGTTCACGCCCACGCTCTCGCTGCGCGGCAAATTTTCCGCCGCCGCGGCCAGCACCGGATGAACTCCCCATTTTGCAATTCCCAACCCAAGAATCCCGCCCGCTAGCGAAAGAAGACGTTCTCCGTGACGAGCTGCCCCGCGATCCGGGCACGGCTGGCCCCCAGCGCCGTGCGAATCGCAAACTCACGCGTCCGGCCCACCGCTCGAGCCAACACCAGATTGGCAACGTTGGCACATGCGATCAGCAGCACCAGCCCCACCGCACCCAACAGCAGAAATAGCATTCGCGGGACATCTCCGACGATTTCCTGCTGAAGAGGCACTACGTCGGTTCCCAAGCCTCGATTCGCGGCGGGATAGATGTCATCGAGATGATCCTGAATCGCGCGCATCTCCGCTCGCGCCTGCTCCAATGTCACGCCCGGCTTCAGTCGAGCGATGCAACCGATTCCCGGATGAATGCTGCGATCGTGAATGATCAGCGGATCGCCTTGCGCTAGCGGCGTATAGACAGCCACATTGGAATCCATCAACCGAAATCCCGTTGGAAGCACTCCCAGGATCCTGTAATTCACGCCGTCCAAGGTTACCGACTGTTCCAGGGCCTTAGCGCTGCCGCCGAACCGATCTCGCCAAATCCGATTGCTCAGGATCACTGCGGGAGTTCCGTTCTGCCGATCCTCCTCGGGCGAGAACTCGCGCCCGAGAACCAGCTTCACGCCGAGCGCGCTGAAAAATCCCGCCGAGATCCCGCCCCCCTCCAAATGCGCCGGCGTTCCCGGATTCGTCAGATCAAAACCTTGAAACTTGATCCCGACCATTTGCTGGAAGGATTTCGCACTGCGCTGCCAATCGAGAAAATCGGGGTAAGAGAGCGACATCTCCCGATTCAACTTCAAATTGTTCTCGCGCACCCAAACCAGTTGATCGGGCTGCTGGAAGGGCAGCGGAGCCAGCACCACCGCCTCAACCACGCTAAAGATGGCCGTGTTCGCGCCGATCCCAAGCGCCAAAGTCAGGATCACCACAGTCGCAAAACCCGGCGATCTTGCCAACGTCCGCAACGCAAGACCAATCTTCATAAGTGAATTGTCCCATCCGCCAGACCCACCCCCCACCTCCCACCACCCACCCCCATCGGCGCGAATGCGCCGATAATGTCGTTATGAGTAAATTTTCCGGTCCCGAACTCAAAGACGCCCTCGCCGGCCTGCCCGGCTGGACCGTCGCCGATGGAAAGCTGCACAAAGAGTACAAGTTCACCGACTTCATTCACGCTTTCGGATTCATGGCCACCTCCGCGCTCGGAATCGAGAAGATGAATCATCATCCCGAGTGGTTCAATGTCTACAACCGCGTCACCGTGGACCTCTCAACGCACGACGCCGGCGGAATCACCTCCAAAGATGTCGCGCTGGCGAAACTACTCGACGCCAACGCCGCCAAGCTCCAATGAGAATCACCTTTGGAGCGCTCCTGCTGCTGGGCTGCGCGGCTGGAGCCCTCACCGCCCAGCCAAATTACGACGCGCCGATCGAGCAGGCGGTCAAGGACGGGCTGATTCCCGGCGCTGTGCTGCTGATCGGCCACGACGGAAAAATCGTCTTCCGGAAAGCTTATGGCGAACGGGCGCTGTTCCCCAAGCGCGAGCCCATGACCGTCGACACGGTGTTCGACGCGGCTTCGTTGACCAAAGTAATCGCCACCACGTCGTCCGTCATGAAGCTCTTCGAACAGGGCAAGATCCGGCTCAACGATCCCGTCACGAAATATCTTCCGGAGTTTCAGGGCGGTCACAGCGACATCACCATCCGGAACCTGATGACGCACTTTTCCGGACTCCGTCCGGACCTCGATTTAGAACCTCCATGGTCCGGTTATGAGACCGGAATCCAGCGCGCTTTAATCGATAAACCCGCCGGACCTCCGGGTGTCCGTTTCGTTTATAGCGATATTAATTTCATCCTGATGGGAGAGATTGTTCGTCGATTAAGTGGCGAAACCCTATCTGAATTCGCCCGCGAAAACGTTTTTGACCCTCTTGGCATGAACGAAACTACGTTTTTGCCCTCTGCCGACTTAAAACCCCGAATCGCCCCCACTGAACTGGACAAACGGACCGGGCAACCGCTTCGGGGCGAGGTTCATGACGATACTTCGCGCTACATGGGCGGCGTGGCCGGCCATGCGGGTCTATTCACCACAGCCGACGACTTGGCCAAGTTCGCCCAAATGATGCTGGATCACGGCCTCGCCAATGGCATCCAGCTCTTTTCCCCCTTGACCATTGAAAAGTTCACCACGCCCCAATCTCCGCCAGATCAACCTATTCTGCGAGGTCTTGGCTGGGACATCGACTCGCCCTTTTCCAGCAATCGCGGCGAACTGTTCCCCATCGGTTCCTATGGCCACACCGGCTTCACCGGCACGTCTCTCTGGATCGATCCAACCAGCCGCAGCTATGTGATTTTACTGGCAAACTCCGTCCATCCGCACCGAGGAAAATCGCTAACTTCCTTGCGAAGTCGGATTGCTACTATGGCCGCCGCCTCCTTCGGAATCCTCGCGCCGGGCGTTAGTCTTACCGGTTACAACGAAACCATTGTGGGGCCCGGATTGCATCGCGTCGTGGAGCCCAAAGGCGCGGTTCTGACCGGTCTGGATGTCCTGGCGGAAGAGAATTTCGCTCCGCTAGCCGGGAAAAGAATCGGGCTCATCACCAATCACACCGGATTAAGCCGCGATGGAAAGCGCAACATCGATTTGATGCTGGCAGCGGGAATCAAGATCAGCGCGGTGTTTACACCCGAACACGGCTTGTCCGGCACAGAGGATCAGGAAAATGTCGCGGATACCAAGGATCCGGCCACCGGAATTCCCGTAACCAGCCTTTATGCCGGGCCAACACGCCGCCTCACTCCCAAGATGCTGGCTGCGATCGATGGCCTGGTTTTCGACATCCAGGACGTCGGCGCGCGCTTTTACACCTATTCCTGCACAATGCTTTCCAGCATGGAGGAGGCTGCCAGGCAGCATTTGCCTTTCTACCTTCTAGACCGGCCAAATCCCGTCACGGGCGTGCATGTGGAAGGGCCTATGCTCGACCGCGATCTGGAATCGTTCGTCGGATGCCTTGAAATTCCATTGCGCCACGGCATGACCTATGGGGAATTGGCCAATATGGCGAATAGCGAGCGAAATCTTGGACTAGACCTGCACGTGATTCCAATGCGCGGCTGGGATCGCGGCGATTGGTTCGATTCCACCGGCCTGGCATGGCTCAATCTCTCGCCTAACCTGCGAAGTCTCAACGCCGCAACACTTTATCCGGGTGTCGCGATGCTTGAATTCTCCAAGAATTATTCCGTGGGCCGCGGTACGGATTCTCCCTTCGAGCAAGTGGGCGCGGATTGGATTCGCGGGCGCGAACTCGCTGCGTTTCTAAATGGCCGCTATATTCCTGGCGTACGAGTTTATCCCACGCGCTTTCGGCCTAGCAGTTCCAATTTCGCGGGACAACTCATCGAAGGCGTCCGATTCGTGGTGACGGATCGCAACGCATTCGATAGCACGAGGTTTGGTCTGGAGCTGGGTTACGCCATGGAAAAACTGTATCCGGGGAAGATTCCGTGGGAAGTGAACCGATTCCTGATTGGGGATCGCAACATTGTCGCATCTGGGAAAAATGCCGCTGATCCAAGGAAAACAGTTGAGGAAATCGAGGACGCTCTCGCTGCCTTCGTCAAGCGGCGAGAGAAATATCTGTTGTATAGGTAGGTGGCAGCCCGAGCCAAAAATTTTAAGTTCGAAGCTCCAGCGGGCATGAGTGCCCGCCTCCCAAGCCGATAAGACTACCGGCCCGTGGTTAGACTGCCGCCAACCCAAGCGACTTTCGGTTAACGCCCCCAGAGCGGCAACCGATTTCGCCAACTAAGCGACAGCCGACTTCGCAGACGCCTTGCCCTCACTCTTGGGCCGGTTCTTGCTCCCTGGCGGACGCCCACGCCGCTTGATGGTGGACATCCAGGCTGGTGGCCGTCCACGCCGGCGCCCACGCCCCCGAGCCAAGCGCTCCAGGGTCATGATCGCTTCTTCAATCTGCTCACGCTCCGAGCGTAAATCCGCCAACATCTTGTTGATGTCCATTCCTAACCTTTTTCCCCCTAAAAATTTACTCTGAAAGGTGCCTTCTGTTCTGAAAGGCGAACAAGACCTGTGTAAGTTACTAATCTTGTAATAAAAGTTGTACCTTATTTTTGATCGCCGTTCAAGTGTTTTGTTCGGGAAGCCGAACAGAAAGTTTATGGTACCTCACACTTCACCGAGTTTTCAAGGTTAAGGAATCACTCCGGACGGCGCCTTTTCCAGAAGAAATAGAATGGTAAACCTAGCGATACCAATCCCAAACCCATAAGCGACTCCCGGGGCGACTTTAACAAAGTCGATATCACCAGGCAGGTAACGGCTAGTACAAAAACCACCGGAACAAAAGGGTAGCCTAACGTTCGATACGGTCTAGGCAGGTCCGGCCGCTTGATTCGCAGTACGATCACCGCAGCAGTCGCCATCCCATAAAGGATAACGCTGGCGAATATAACGTACGTATATAGCTGGTTGTATCGTCCGCTCAGCACCAGGAACGCGCCCCACGCGCTCAATGCCAGAATCGACACGCTCGGCGTTCGATGCTTCGGATTGACGTGAGCGACGCTGCGGAAGAATAGCCCGTCGCGCGCCATGGCGAACGGAACGCGGGATCCCGAAAGGATGGAGCCATTGAGCGCCGCGAAAATAGAGATCATCGCCACGATGCTGACTGCGTTTGCGCCTGGAGTGCCAAAAATGCGGCGCATCGTCTCCGCCGCCACACGCGCGCTGGACGCAACATCGGAGGCAGGCAGCACGTAGAAGTACGCAAGATTCGCCAGCAGGTAGATCACGATGACAACGATGGTACCCGCGATGAGCGCGCGCGGCAGATCTCGCTGCGGATTCTTTATTTCGGACGATACCAAGCTGACGTTGTTCCAGCCGTCATACGCCCAGAGCGCCGCCACCAGCGCCGCGAAAAATCCCATAATACCGCCAGGCGCTGGAATGGAGGTGTGATAATTCGCCACCGTTCCATGCCCTGTCGTCAATCCGATTATGATTATTCCCGCGATCAGACCCACCTTCAAGAGGGTGACAACCACCTGAAGGTCGCCGCCCACCTTCACACCAAAATAATTGATGAACGCCAGCACCACGATCACGCCCATCGCAAGCAACTGCCCGTAGCGGATTTCAAGCGGCTGACCAGCTTCCCCCAACGGCAGTGGCACTACCACCCACACGCCGTTCATCTCCGGCCGAAAGTTCGCAAGGTATATAAAAAAACCTGTCGCAAGAGTCGCAATTGAGCCGCTCTTGGCAACCCACATCTGCGTCCAGCCATAAATAAACGCCCACAGCGGACCATACGCTTCGCGCAGGTAAACGTATTCTCCGCCGGCTTGCGGCAGCATCGCGGCGAGCTCGGCATAACTCAACGCGCCGAACAGCGAGAGCATTCCTCCGAAGATCCACACCGCGAACACCATGAAAGGCGAGCCGACGCTCTTCACCATATCGTTGGGCACCAGAAAAATGGCGCTTCCGATGACGGTGCCCACCACGATGGATGCCGCCGTCCAGATTCCAAGTTCGCGCTTGAGCTCCACGCGGCCGCTTCCGGCTTCAGGCAAGTTTTCGGGCATTCGAAGATTCTCCTAGGATCAGTGAAACAACACAGCCAGTCAAAAATGTTGCGGTGGATCCAATCAGCACATACCAGGTGAACGCGATGTGCGTCCATTGTTTGATCGCCAGCATGAGCAGCAGCCCCGCGGCCATGGCCACCATGGCGGAATTCTCCTGCACGGATTTTGTGAGCAGGCCCAGCAGAAACACTCCCAACAGCGACCCGTACAAGATGGAAGCGATGGTGAGGCCGGCTTCGAGCACCGATCCCCAGTGGCGCGCCACCAATCCGATCAGGAACAGAGATGCGGCCCAGACCACCGTGGCTCGCCGCGCCATTGCCAGATAATGCGATTCCGGGCGGCCGGCCCTGAGTGGCTTGTAGAAATCCATCACGGTGGTAGACGACAGCGCATTCAACGCGGCGCTGAGGTTCGACATTCCCGCCGCCAGGATCGCGGCAATCACCAGACCCGCCACGCCCGCCGGCAGATTGTTCCAGACAAAGTTCGGATACAGTGCGTCTGCCGGTTTGGGCGCAGCCAGGTGTTGATCCGAATAGTGGACGAACAGCAGCAGCCCGATGAACAAGAAACAGCGCGAACTGGAAGAAGATCACGATCCAACTGGAAAATAGAGCCGCCCTGCTTTGCCCTTCATTCTTCGCCGCCAGTAGCCGCTGCACCAGCAACTGTTCGGTGCCGTGGCTTGCGGTGGTGAGAAAACATCCGCCGATCAAGCCGGCCCAGAAGCTGTAGCTGCGCGAGAAGAACTCGGGCGTCCAGGAAAAGCGGAAATCGAACATCTGGAATTTATGCGAGGCATCGGCCACCTGCTGCACGTGTGCCCAGCCGCCCGGAATCTGATGCAGGATGACAAAGAAACTCAGGATCGCGCCCGACACATAAAGAAACATCTGCACCACGTCGGTCCAGATGACGGCCGTCATGCCGCCTTCAAACGTGTAGAACAGCGTGAGGCAAACGATGGCGAAGATGGAAACCACTTCGCCCGTTCCGAGAATGGTGGAAATGACTATGGAGACGGCGAACACCCGCACACCCTCAGCCAGCGCGCGCAGCAGCAAAAATGTTCCGGCGGTAAGTTTTCGGATGCGCTCCCCAAAGCGCCGGCGCATCAGCTCATAAGCGGTGAACATCTCGCCGCGAAAATACTGCGGCAGAAACAGCACGGAGATCACGATCCGCCCCAGCAAGTATCCCAGGATGAGCTGCAGAAACTGAAAATTTCCATTGAACGCCAGCACCGGCGTCCCGATGACGGTGAGCGTACTGGTTTCCGCCGAAACAATGGAGAGCGCGATGGCCCACCAGGGCGCGGCGTGTCCACCGAGAAAATAATCTTTCAGGCTACGTTGGCTTTTGCGAAAGCGCGCCCCAAACCAGGTGATCGCAAGCAGATAGGCGGCGATAGTGCCCCAGTCGAGAAAACGCATGAGAAAGCGGATGATAGCACGGCCCATCCTGCGCAATACTTGCACCCGCTCCTCACTCGTTCCGAACCGCGACCGTAAGGGAGCCGGTGCTTTTCTAGTTATTCAGCGTCGGCTCGCCAACCGATGCAACGTAGCGCACGCACTTTGCGTGCCGTCTCGACACTCGTGTCGAGACTGTTAAACAATGATGCAAAATTATTCGAGTCCGGCCAGACTCAAATTCGCGCAAGAAGCAGCCGCATGGCTTCCTCCAGCGTCTGGATCGCAACCTCGCGTGAAACAGTAGGGAATCCGTCGAGGAACTCATCCAGGCTCTCTCCACCTTCCAAGTAATCGAACAGATTCCTGACAGGAACGCGCGTTCCACGAAACACGGGTGTGCCGTGCATGATCTCGGGATCACGAATGATTGCCCGCGCCAGGTGATTCATGTCGGCTACGCCTCAAAAAGAGCTTCAACCGAAACCGACCAGCCCGGCAACAAGTCCGACCGCAGCTCGACGCCGACGGCTCGGACACTGCGATCCGCGAGATGCACGAACGGCCTGAGAACATTCTGAATCTTCTGCTGAATGCGCGTATGGCGCGATTTCGGCGGCTACACGACGATGTGTTCTCCCTTGACGAGCTCATGCTTCATTCCATCGTCGGGGAACTTTTCGAACTGCTCGAATGTCACTAGCGTCCGGGCGCCCATGTCTTCAGGATACCGTGGCGCAAGTCTCTGGCTTGCGATGCTGTTAGCATTGCTCCTATGAGCCATCGATTGCACGTGCTGATCTCCGCGGAACTGGATTCAAAAATCAGCGCGGCCGCCGAACGTGGCCACATATCGAAGCATGAATGGGTGCTGCGCGCCTTGGAGCAGTCCTTACATAGCGAAGGACCAACCCGCGACCCAGTTGCGCGCCTCGCGAAGTTGAACGCCCCGACGGTTGATATTGATCAGATGCTCGCTGAGATCGCCGCAGGGCGTTGTTGACTAGCTCTTCATCGCGCGAATGAGAGCAGCAGTTGGCTTGGCTGGCTTGGAACTGAGAAGTTTCGTCAAGCTAACTAGCTCTTTCTCCGTCCAGTCGATTTGTACATGCGGCAGTGCTGTCTCCGGCCCACTCTTTTCAAATGTGGAAACGACAACGACTTTTTCTTCACGAGAGGACATTTGGACCGAGAACTCCATCATCTCATTTGGATGAGGCCGGCCGCTTATCTCGAACCAGGTGCCAAGCCTGGATTGTTTCGTTCACGTAGTCGATTGGAACGACTTCTGCCAACCCAGAGTTTTCCTGAAAGATGGTTCGCAGCTGTCCAGTTTGTTGGCTAACGGCCATATCATTGTAGGGGAGGTAGCCCATCACCACTCCTATCAAATAAACATTGCTTTGCGATTTAGTGCCGTCAATGGAAAACATGCTGATTGCTGACACAACAGGTCCGCCGCTGTTACCCGGGAACACGAGGGCATCAATCAGAAATGTGTTATCAACCGAATCCAGTAAGTCACTGATGCGTGCGATAGAACCCCGGCGAGCAATAACGTAGTTCCTTTGGACGCCCGAGATTCCCATAGGAAAGCCTAGAACAAACACTCCGTCTCCCGCAGCTAATCCAATCTCCCTGATCTTTGCCCTATCCGCAGCATGTCGATCGCTGGCGAAGTAAGGACACTTCACTCCTTGTTCGCGGAGGTACGGAACATTCAATGGAAGGACGGAAATGTCTATCGTTGCTGTAGGATGAGAAAACCATTGATCTTGGCCCTTGTCGTCCTTAAGGGCCAAAGGGAACTGCTTTACCGCGTCATTTGACTTCTCAGGGTTCAGCCGAACAAAAATATGTGTGTGATTAGCTAGGACGTGCCGGTTAGTGACCAAATACAATTCGTACATGCGTTTGGCAACGTCGGGATCGTCCTTTACAAGGTAGCCATAAAGGAATCCTGAGGCTTCGGTAATCCACTCGGGCGGCTGCCCAGGGGTTCTAACATCGATCCTTCCGAGCGCGGCGACGGCGTCGACAAAGAATGGGGGGATCTGGTCAGCGCTGAGTACGGCGACCGAGAAACTGAGGGCGAACATTACGGCTGTCTTCATCACAGAAATCCAGCATCTTTCAAAGGCTTCCAGACCAAAAAGGCGGCCCTCACGGACCGCCTCACAATCCAGAAGAGATCTATCGCCCACCAAAAAACTTAACTACACCCGCTAGTCCCTCCACAGTTCTCACACTTGTAGCAGCTTCCGTTACGCGTCATCAGCCCGCCGCACTCCGAACACAGCGGAGCGTCGCTCACTTGACCGAACGGCAGCGCCTGCTGCGGTTGCGGCTCCGTAGGACGCAGCACCGGGGCATCGCCTGCTTCTGTCACCGCGTAATCCGGGCCCAGGAACTTGATCCCCATCCAGCGGAAAATATAATCCATGATGGATTTCGCGTACGGCACCTGCTGATTCCCGGTCCATCCGCTCGGCTCGAATCGCACGTGGCTGAATTTGTCCACGAAGAACTTCAGCGGCACGCCGTATTGCAGCGCGTAGCTGATGCTGGTGGCGAAGCTGTCCATCAATCCGCTGATGGTTGAGCCTTCCTTGGCCATCGAAATGAAAACTTCACCCGGCGTGCCGTCCTCATACATGCCCACCGTGATGTAGCCTTCGTGCCCGCCAATCGAGAATTTGTGCGTCACCGATTGCCGCTCATCCGGCAGCTTCCGCCGGATCGGGCGATACACAACTTTCTCCACCGTGGTCGGCGCACTCGCCAACATCGACACCGATTTCTTCTCGCCCTTGCCGGTCGAGGAACTCAGCGGCTGCGAGCGCTTCGATCCATCGCGATAAATCGCCACCGCCTTCAGACCCAGCCGCCAGCTTTCCATGTAGGCGTCCATTACTTCTTCCACCGTGCACTCTTCCGGCATGTTGATGGTCTTCGAAATCGCGCCGGAAATAAACGGCTGCACCGCCGCCATCATCCGCACGTGGCCCATATAGTGAATGGACCGCTTGCCATTTTGCGGCCGGAAGCTGCAATCGAAAACCGCCAGATCCTCATCCTTCAACCCCGGCGCGCCTTCGATCGTCCCCGTCGCATCGATGTGGGTCACAATCAGTTCCACTTGCTCCGGGCTATAACCCAACTTGATCAGCGCTTGCGGAACCGTGTTGTTCACGATCTTGATAATCCCGCCGCCCACCAGCTTCTTGTATTTCACCAGCGCGAGATCCGGCTCGATACCCGTGGTATCGCAATCCATCATGAAGCCGATGGTGCCGGTCGGCGCCAGCACCGTGGTCTGCGCGTTGCGGAATCCCGCCTGCTCGCCCAGCTTGTAGGCATCTCCCCAGCATTCGGCGGCCGCGAGATACAAATCCTCGGGAACGCGCTTGCTGTCGATGCCGCTCACCGCTCTGCCGTGCATCAAAATCACATCCAGAAACGATTCTTCGTTGGCTTCGTAGCCCACGCACGGACCCACCGCTTCCGCGATCCTTGCGCTAGTCAGATAAGCCTGTCCGCACATCACTGATGTAATCGCACCAGCCCAATTGCGGCCAGCAGGACTGTCATACGGAATGCCCATCGACATCAGCAGGGCACCCAGGTTCGCGTAGCCGAGGCCCAGCGGACGGTAATCGTGCGAATTCTTGGCGATCTTTTCCGTCGGATAGCTGGCGCTATCCACAATGATCTCCTGCGCCATGATCACGGTGTCGCAGGCATGCCGGAACGCTTCCACATCGAAATCGCCGCCCGGTCCCACGAACTTCATCAGGTTCAAGGACGCCAGGTTGCACGCCGAATCGTCCAGGAACATGTATTCCGAGCAGGGGTTCGACGCATTGATCCGCGCGGTCGCCTTCGAAGTGTGCCAGCGATTGATCGTGGTGTCGTACTGCATTCCAGGATCACCACATTGATGAGTCGCTTCGGCGATCTCGCGCAGCAGGTCCTTCGCGACGTAGCGCTTCACCGGCTGGCCGTTCGACACCGAGCGAGTCCACCAATCGCCGTTCGCCGCCACCGCTTCCATGAATTCGTCGGTCACACGCACCGAGTTGTTCGCGTTCTGGAAAAATATCGATCCGTACGCTTCGCCATCCAGCGTGGAATCGTAGCCGGCATCGATCAGCGTGTGAGCCTTCTTCTCTTCCTTGGCCTTGCACCAGATGAATGAATCCACGTCCGGATGGTCGATATTCAAAATCACCATCTTGGCCGCTCGCCGCGTTTTGCCGCCAGACTTGATCACGCCCGCGAACGCATCGAAACCCTTCATGAAGCTCAGCGGACCCGATGCGCTTCCACCGCCGGCCAACCCGGCATTCTCCTCGCGCAACGGTGATAAATTTGTCCCGGTGCCCGATCCCCACTTGAACAGCATGCCTTCGGTCTTGGCCAGATCGAGAATGGATTCCAGCGAATCCCGCACCGAGTTGATGAAACACGCCGAGCACTGCGGGCGCGATTCGCCCTTCTTCAGCTTCACAACTTTATCCAGCGCTTCGTCGTAATAGAAACCGTAGCCGCGCGCTTCGTCCACGCCCACGTTGAACCAGACCGGCGAATTGAAGCACGCCTTTTGGGTCAACATCAGGTGGGCCAACTCATTGCGAAAATTCGTTGCGTCTTCGGGAGTTTTGAAATACCGGCCGGCCGCGCCCCAATCGGCAATATTGTCGACAACGCGATGCACCAACTGCCGGACGCTGGTCTCGCGCTCGGGCGATCCCATCCGACCATGGAAATACTTGCTTACAACAATGTTAGTAGCCGTCTGCGACCAGTCGACCGGCACTTCCACATCGTTTTGCTCAAAGATGATGGCGCCTTTGTCGTTCCCAATGGCGGCAGTGCGCAACTCCCACGCAATCTCATCGTAGGGGGTTCTTCCTGGTTCCAGCTTCTGAGTGAAGTACTTCGGGAAGCTGACCCCCTTGCGTTGGGCAACGGGAAGGGGCTTTTTGCTAGTTTTGTTCTCCAAGTCTACGATTTTACCGCTGCTGAGAGCGACGCTGGGGTGGGCCATCTGTTTCTCCTCTATCTTGTTGTATTGACTCGCCGCATATACGCTCCTGGGTGGGCCGTTAATCCTATTGTCACAAAACCAACCCAGTTTTTGCGGCTGTCTGTAATCATGCCCCAATATGTAGTGGGGCGTCAAGGATTATATCTATATACGGTGCAGCATGTTGCAAGCGACGCCGGTCCTGACGTCAGCCTGGGGAAGAAGTGGTCGGATCGGCAAATGCGGTGACCGGCTCGAATTTTCGCGCACGCGAATACCACAAAACCTGTCGATCCGCCATCGCGAAATTTCGTGCCTCTCACATCCCGAGTCTGGCCGATCCTGTCATCACTTCGACCAGGTCTACGAAGAATGGAGCACGCAAGTCATGTCGTGTTTTCCAGGCGTGAGCTCGGGATTCTAGTGTCCCGATTCACCATCAGCGAATGCTCTCCGAATCGCTAGCATCTCGTTTCAAGCCAAGATCACTAACGACCAGTCACCAGCCCCGAGTCCCTAGCCAATCCCAGCCCCCCGCTAGAATAACAACGTGCTCCACGTCCTCGTCTACTCCGACTCCCTCACCTGGGGAATCATCCCGAACACCCGCCAGCGTCTGCCCTTCGAACAACGCTGGCCCGGCGTGCTCGAAAAGAAACTGAACGATCTCGGCCAGCCAGTCCGAATCACGGAAGACTGCCTGAACGGACGCCGGACCGTCTGGGAAGATCCGTTCAAACCCGGCCGAAATGGCATCGACGGCTTGGCCCAGCGGATCGAAGCGCAATCCCCGTTGGCTCTCGTGATCCTGATGCTCGGCACCAACGATTTTCAGTTTTGCCATCCCTACAATAACGCCTGGTCGGCCGGCCAAGGCATCATTACTCTCATCGAAGAAATTCGCGAAGCGCCCATCGAGCCTGGTATGCCCGTTCCTCCCATCCTGCTGATCGCGCCGCCTCCGGTGGGTCAGCCCCAAGGCGTCCTCGCTCAAAAATTCTCAGGGGCCGACAAAAGATGCATCGGCCTGGCCGACGTCTATCGCCAGATCAGTTCCGATCTTGCCTGTCACTTCTTCGATGCCGGGAGCGCAACGCCATCCAGCCGCGTGGACGGAATCCATCTCGACGAGGATCAGCACATCCTGCTGGGAGAGGCTTTAGCGCCTGTCGTCGCTCCAATTCTGTCCCGTACCGAATGAGCCAGCCGCTCACCACCTTCTGGCGCACGCTGATTCACTTTGACCGCAAGCAGGTCAACCTGTGGATGGGTTTTCGCAACGCGCTCGGCATCGCGCTTCCGCTGGCCATCGGAGTCCGCTTGGGTTATCCATCCAGCGGACTCGTAGCTGCCACTGGCGCCTTGAACGTCGCCGCCGCCGACGGTGAGGATTCCTATCGCAAGCGCGGCGCGCGAATGTTAACGTCCAGCGTGATCGGCGGCGCCGCCGTATTCATCGGAGCTCTCTCCGCCCACAACGATCTCGCTTCAACCAGCGTCGGAGTGTGCTGGGCATTCGCCGCCGGTCTGATGGTCTGCCTGGGGACCGCCGCCGCCGACATCGGCATGATCAGCTTGGTTGTGTTCGTAATCTACAGCGCGCAAAACATGACGCCGAGCCATGCGGCCTGGTCGGGATTAATCGCTCTCGCGGCAGGCTTGTTGCAGACTGGTCTTTCCATTGCCCTCTGGCCATTTCGTGGCGCTCTGCCGGAGCGCCGTGTGATCGGGGATTTCTACTTAGAGCTGTCGCGCTCCGCCACCATCCAGCCCAACCCGTACGGCGCGCCGCTGGCCAGCCTGCAGAGTACGCAGGCGCAGGAAGCGCTGTCTCCGCTGGCCGGCGACCATCGCGTGGAAGTGGAGCGCCTCTTCGCGCTAGTCAGCCAGGGCGAACGCATCCGTCTCACGCTCTTCGCGCTCGGCCGCAGCCTGGTTCGCGTGAGCCGAGAGGAAGGTGGCGAGCCCGCTGTGGCCGCGATCCGGAAATTTCTGGAACTCACCACCAGCCTGCTCGCCGCAATCGGCGGAGCACTGAAAGGCGAACCTCTGGTTGACGACGTATTCGCGCGGCTCGAAGAGCTTGAACCACCCTGCGACTCTGATGCGGGATTCGGCGGCGCCCCATCTTTCCGAGGCCTGCGCTCAGATGGATGCACTCGCCGGCCAGTTGCGCGCGGCCGTGGAACTTGCCGGAAGCTCCACTCCCGCCGGTGAGGACGCCTTCGCGGCGCGGCAAGCGCGCACACCCTGGAATCTGCAACTCACCGGATGGCTGGCAACACTGCGCGCCAATCTCTCGTTCGATTCCTCCGCCTGCCGCCATGCCGTTCGTCTGGCCGTTTGTATCGCCATCGGCGACTTCATCACGCACTCTTTCTCTCTGCCCCGATCCTACTGGCTGAACATGACCGTGGCCCTGGTGCTCAAGCCCGATTTCGGGAGTACCTTCAGCCGCGGCGTTCTGCGTCTGGCGGGCACTTACTGCGGGCTGATGCTCGCCACCGTTTTATTCCATCTCATATCGCCCACTTCCGTGGCGTTGGTTGTGGGTGTCGGGATCCTGGCGTTTCTGATGCGCTCATTTGGACGCGCGAATTATGGCGTGCTGGTCACTGTCCTCAGCGCGCTCGTTGTTTTTCTTTTTTCTCTCATCGGCATAACTCCGAAGGATGTCATAAGCAGCCGCGCGATGAACTCCACCATCGGCGGAACGCTGGCGCTTGTCATCTATTTGATTTGGCCTACGCGCGAACGGACGCAAGCGCCGCAAGCGATGGCTAGTATGCTGGACTCCTACCGCCTCTACTTCCAGGGCGTCGCCCGCGCGTACCGGGAGGGACTGGCCGAACCTCATCAACTCGATCGCCTGCGGATCGAAGGACGCCGGGCGCGCTCCAATGCAGAGACCTCGGTGGACCGTTTGGGCGCCGAGCCTTTCGCCGATCCGTCACAAGTGCGAGTTGTCAACGCAGCGTTGGCCAGTTGTCATCGCTTCATTCACGCCGCCATGGCGCTCGAAGCTGGATTAACTTCCGCCCCACATCCCACCGAGTCCTTCCAGACCTTTTCCCACGACCTGGAATTGACTCTTTATTTGTTAGCCGCGCGTCTACGCGGATCGCCGCTAGAACCCAACGCTCTGCCGGATCTCCGCGAGGACCACAATCGTCTCGACCGCTCCGATCCATTGCTCCTAATCGAAGCGGACCGGATGACCAACAGTCTGAATACCCTGACCGAGCAGATATTTCGTTGGACGGGTGGGGCGGACCCCCTGGTCCGCGCGGGTCCCCCTGGACCCGCTCTTGTTTAGCCAGCAGGCCGACGAGGGCGTCGGCCGCGGACCAGGGGGTCCGCCCCACAGCCGTCGGTTATTTATGCTTCAACCGGCTGCAAGCCGTCTCCGCCCCCGTCGGATCCAGCGCCGCCTTACCCTCTTGTATATCCACGATCTTCCCATCCGTATCCACAATGAACGTGGTGCGATTGGCAATCCCCATTTCCGGGATCAACACGCCATACAGCTCAGAGACCTTTCGCATGTGGTCGCTGAGCATTGGATAGCTGACGTTGAGTTCCTTCTTCCAGTGCGCTAGAGTCGGCCCGAAATCGGTGCTGATTGCCAATACCTGAACATCCATTTCGTTGAATTTTGCGATACCAGACTGGTACGCGGTAATTTCCTTCGTTCAACCACCGGTGAACGCGGCCGGGAAGAAGGCCACTACAACTACTTTCTTCCCGCGAAAATCGGACAGCTTCACGGGCTTGTTGGTCTCGGCGTCGGGCAGCGTGAAATCCGGCGCCTCATCGCCTATTTTCAGATTGGTCTTTGGCGGGGTAATCTGCTGAGCCGTGAGCACGGCCGCAAACGCCGAACATGCCAGGAGCGCACTAATCGCTTTCATGTTTTTCTCCTTGAGGAACTTTTCTCAACTACTGAGGGAAGATTAACATGCGAGAGCCGCCTTACAGAGATCAGAAATCCGCATCCACCATTCCTCGACTTCCTGAATTCTTGAATCCTGAATTCCGCGTACGCGCGCCAAGCTGCGCGCGCTCTCTTTTCTGTGTCACGATAGAAAATTACGCATCGTGGCAGCTCCCCTCCAAACCCGTCCTGCGATTGAAGTGCGCGACCTGGTCAAGCGCTACCAGAAGTCCAAAACCAACGCCGTGGATGGCGTGACCTTCGAAGTCCGCCGGGGCGAGATCTTCGGACTGCTTGGGCCCAATGGCGCCGGCAAAACCACTTGCATCGGCGTGCTCATCACCAGCGTGATCCCCACCGCTGGATCCGCCGCCATCATGGGTCTCAATGTCGCCGAAGATCCCATAGGAATCAAGCAGCGTATCGCCGTGGTTCCGCAGATGAGCAATCTCGACCGCAGTCTCAAAGTGCGCGAGATTCTCACCTTCCACGCCGCCTATCACGGCATCTCGCGCAAGGAGCGCGAGACCAAAGCGGATATACTTCTGGAGGAACTCGGCCTCGGCGAGCGCAAGAACGACAAGGTCAGCCGGTTTTCCGGAGGCATGGCCCAGCGCCTGATGATCGCTCGCGCGCTGATGCATTCGCCGGATGTTCTGTTCCTCGACGAGCCGACTAATAATCTCGACCCGCAATCGCGCCTGTTCCTGTGGGACCGCATCCGCGCCTTGAACGAGCAGGGACTGACCATCCTGCTCACCACGCACGACATGGACGAAGCCGATCGTTTGTGCGAGCGCGTCGCCATCATGGATCAAGGCAAGATTCTGGTCAACAACACACCGGCTGAATTGAAGAAAATGATTCCCGGCGGCAACGCGCTCGAGATCCGCGTAAAAATTCCGGATACCGGCGACACTAGCGCGAACGAAACTCTGCGTGCCAGTCTCCAAACTCTGCCCGGCGTGAGCAAAGTGGAGCTGGTAGACAACAACGCACCCGCGAAGCCGGCTGCCGGGCCGGCGACCGGACCGCCTGCCGGGCCTTGGGCGAAATTTGGTCCCGCTGCAGCCGCACCGCCCGAGCCCGAACTCGGCGTGATTACCTATCGTCTCTACGCGCAAAGCGCCGGATCGTTGGTGGGATCGGCCGCGCAGGCCGTGCTTTCCGCCGGAGCCGAAGTTCGCGATCTGCATTTGAAGCAGGCGACGCTCGAAGAAGTTTTCATTTACTTAACCGGGAGACACCTCCGCTGATGCGTTCGCGATCCAAATTCTCGCTGGCCGTAACTGCGCTGCTCGCCATCTTCGAGCGCGACATGGTGGTCACCGGCCGCGAATTCGTGGTTTTTCTTCTGCAAGCGTTGATGCAGCCGCTGTTCTTCCTGTTCATTTTCGGCAAGGTGCTGCCGAACATCGGCCTGGCCGCTGGAAATTTCGTGGCGCTGATGCTTCCCGGAATCGTCGCTCTCACTACGCTGCTGGCCGCGATCCAGGGCGTCACGCTTCCACTGGTGCTGGATCTTGGATACGCGCGCGAGATTGACGACCGGTTGCTGGCGCCGCTGCCGGTCTGGCTGGTAGTAATCGAAAAAGTTTTGTTCGCCACCGTGCGCGGCGTCATTGCTGGCGGCGTCATTTTTCCCCTCGCCCTCTGGATTCTCGGCAACAACTACGCCGTCCGCTCAGATCGTATTCTGCTGCTCTGCGGAATGCTGGTGCTTACCGCGTGCGCCGCGGCAGGAATCGGTCTGGTGATGGGAACCATCGTAAAACCGGAGCAGATCAGCCTGATGTTCACGCTGATCTTTACGCCGCTGCTCTTCACCGGCTGCACGTACTATCCGTGGGGCGCGCTCGGAACCATTCGCTGGTTTCAGATCCTGACGCTTTTCAATCCGCTCACGTATGCGTCTGAAGGCCTGCGCTATTCCATGGTGCCGGCTGTCAATGGCCACGTCATGCCGACGTTAGGCCTGGCCTGGGTGCTTCTGGCCCTGGGCGCCAGCGTCCTGGGCACGGTAATTCTCGGGACGCGAACCTTCTACAAGCGAGTGGTCAGCTAGACGGATTGACGCGGTGTATGATTTGAAAAATCGGAACAGCACCGACTCCCTCACGGTCGCGGTTCGGAAAGAATATTTCATGTTTACCGAGCCGCGACCGTAAGGGAGCCGGTGCCTTTTCGCTTTTTTCACTGCGGAGGGTGCGCCGATGCACGGTCGTCGGGGATCTTGCCGCGAATCAGGTCTTCCAGATCGCCGATCTTGTCATCCAGCAAATGCAGCTTGCTCGCGAGGCCTTGGATTTCGGATTCCGCGCGGCGGTTCACATCGAAATCCAGCTCGCTGCGGACCCGGTCCTTTTTGTCCTGCCGATTCTGGCTCATCATGATCACCGGCGCCTGAATCGCGGCGAGCATGGAAAGAAACAGATTGAGAAGAATGAACGGATAGGGATCCCAGGCGTTTCCGCGCAGCAGCACATTGACGGTGGAGTAAACGATCAGGACCGCGGCGAACAAAATGATGAACGCCCACGATCCGCCGAACCGGGCCACCTCATCGGCGACGTGTTCGCCGGTGGTTTCCTGTTCCTCAATTACCTCGTTCGCGTTGCGCATGGCGCGCAGCCGGATCAGCCGCTGCGAAGCGTGGAACTGGCGGCTCAGCACGGTCATCATGTCCAAGCCCGCGAGTGGTTTCCGCTGGATCAACGTTGTGATGTCGTTGCGGTCCACATCCACGCAAACCGTTTCTTCCTCGGCCATCGCAGTGGTTTGATGCGCCGTCTGATCCAACATGGAGGCAAATCCGAAGAACGCGCCGTGCTCCGGTTCGTCCACCACCACTTCCTGCTGATCTTCGTCGATGGTTGTGAGGCGGACTTTTCCGGAGATCATAACGTAAGCGGGCCCGGGTGGGTCGCCCATCTTATAAATGCGCTGCCGCGCAACGAACTTCTTGAGTTCCACCTGCGCCGCCAAAACAGCCAGCTCGTCCTCGTCGAGCAAGGCAAAGAGAGGAACGTTTTTCAATACTTCCGGATCGCAAGCCATTCATCACCCCGTGTTTTAGTTGAATCTAAGTACTTCATCAGTGCTGCACGATATCTGGAAAGTCTACCGAGAATCCCACCTGGCCGCCAATTCTCGGGCTGGCGACGTATATGCCGCCCAGCAATCCGAAATCGAAGCTGAAGCCTTTCCGGATCAGAAACTGTCCGCCACTCAAGAACTGCAGCTGGCTGCGGGGTACTCCCGCGTCGGGCGCGTAGCCTCCGTATACTTCCACACCCAGCGTCAGCCTGGGATTGAAATCGCGAAGCAGGGACAGACCTACCGTGTAAACGCGCCCGCGCGTGGTGGTGATGCCCACTACGCCTGTGCTGGTATTGCCGGCGAAGAGAATGCCGGTGTTCCCCGTCAGCCGGACTTTTTCGGCGAGATGTTTCTGATAGATGATGTTCAACCAATAATCGGCCAGTCCGGAACCTAAGTCGTTCTTCGAATCGCCGGTGGGAAATTCCAGGTAGAAAGATGCGCTCAGAGCGGGAATGCGAGAGTTAGGCGATTCACTGTGGAAGTTCCATTTGACGCCGAGATTGGTATCGCCGATTCCGGTGGAGCTTCGGGGCGACGCGATTAAGTCGCGGTAGATGGCGAGGTAAGGCGCATCGAAATCCAGTTCGAGATGGTGCGGGAGCCCGTAGTTGATTTTGTAATTGGCGGTGTTCTGGCGGATGTTGGGATACTGCGGGGACTGCAGTGCGTCCATCTCGTTGAAGAATTCGAAATGCCACTTCCCTCTTTCCGTGACGGCCGGATCGTCGGTATAAAAAGGCAGTTGAGCGTGCAGTAAGCTCGAAAAGCAAAGCACGAACATTGCGGTTATAACGCGCACGTATGTTACAGAATAAACCAAGGCACCGGTCGTTTACGCTCGCGGCTCGGAAAGAGCCTGTTTACCGAACCGCGACGGCGAGGGAGCGCTACCACGAAAACGCAGCAGTTTTGCCCACGCTCCCTTGCGGTCGCGGTTCGGTTCCGGCTATGGCGGTTTAACCGATTACTTGATTCCAAGCCGGATCAGGACGTTTAGTACGAAAGCGAAAAGTCCGGCGCCCAGCAATACGGTAACAGGCAGTGTCAAGACCCAGGCCAGCAGGAGATTACGCAGCGTCTCCATTTGCAAGCCGGAGCGATTGGCCGCCATGGTTCCAGCGACGCCGGACGACAATACGTGCGTGGTGCTCACGGGGAGACCGAATTTATCGGCGGCAAGAATTGTGCACGCGGCAACCATTTCCGCCGCAGCGCCTTGCGCATAGGTCAGGTGGGTTTTGCCGATCTTTTCGCCCACTGTAACCACGATGCGCTTCCAACCGATCATGGTGCCAAGGCCCAGCGCGAGCGCCACGGCAACCTTGACCCAAGGGGGAATGAACTTGGTCAGCTTATCCATGTGACTCTTTAGCGCGGCGGCCGATTTCTGCTCCGCCGGGTCCTCGAGCTTATGCGCTTTGATAATCTTTCCGAGCGCTTCTGACGTCAAATACAGATCGCTGCGCAAAAGAGTGCGCTGCGGTTTGGTCAGTTCCGAAAGGCTGGTTTTGCCTGCCAGGGTGTCCGAGATCTCGCGGCACTTGGCTCCGATAGCTCCAAATGTTCGCTCTTCAAGTTTCCCGGATGTTTTCAGGTAGTTAGACAAATCGTCGGACGCCGATTGCATTCCGGCTATTGCGACCCCGATGGCATGGCGGTCCATTTGGAACGAAATAGTTTGCGCATCCGCGGCCAGCGACTGGATGGAAGCCTGGGTGGTGGTTTGATCGACGGCGTAGGTGGCCGGCAGGATGCCAATGAGGATGAGCATGATCAAGCCCATGCCCTTTTGGCCATCGTTCGATCCATGCCCGAAGCTAACGCCCGTGCAGGTGAGGACCAGCAGGCCGCGAATCCACAGTGGTGGGGCTTTGTCCTTCTCGGGCGACATGTATAGTTCTTTGTTCTTGATGATGACTTTCATCAGCAGCAAAAGCCCTGCCGCGCAGACAAAGCCGACCAACGGCGAAACCAAAAGGGAGATGCCGACTTCCCTGGCCTTCACCCAATTGACGCCTTCACCGAACTCGTGCCCTTTCGCCAGGAGCGAGTTGGCCAAACCGACGCCCATGATGGAGCCGATCAATGCGTGCGAACTCGAGGCCGGCAAGCCGAGGTACCAGGTGCCGAGGTTCCAGATAATGGCGGCGGTCAAAAGCGCGAAGACCATGGCGAAGCCGGCGCCCGATCCGACATTGAGCACCAGTTCCACCGGAAGCAAAGCCAGCACGCCGAATGCGACGGCGCCGCTCGAAGTCAAAACGCCGATGAGGTTCCAACAGCCGGACCAGACTACCGCAACCATTGGCTTGAGGCTGTGGGTGTAGATTACGGTTGCCACCGCATTTGCGGTGTCGTGAAATCCGTTTACAAACTCAAAACTCAACGCGAGACCGAGCGCCAGTAACAGAAAGATGGCATTGCCGGTCGAGAGGGTCTCTCCAAATAGTTCCATCCACGCTCCCCGAGAAAAAATGAATCCCTAGGCTACGACATGGATGTTACGAACGTATTACGGTTCAGCTACGTTTTGGAGTGAATCGCGAATCAGTGACGCTTGGGTGAGATGGCCCGTACCATGGCGGAAATGCCCAGCATCAAGCCAGTGAGCGGCACAAGAAACAGGAGCGCGAGAGGCAGGATCACGGCGGCGTGCCAGAACGGGCTCACGATAGCGTTCCAGGCACGAGCGCTAAAAAGAGCCCAAAAGGCAAACAGCGTAGATCCGAGAAGGATCCGGGCAAGGGCTCCGGCGACGCGGATCAGAGCTTCCGGAAGAGTCAGATTCGGCGGAAAGTCGTGCGGGATGGCGAACCTCTGGGCGAGGGTTCGCTGTCCCGAAAGCTCGGTATGCGGAAGTGGGTCGTCAAACCACAGGCGGATCTTCTGCGTCATCTTTAGCTTATCGGCACTTTCTCTACTATCGTTGCACAGGCGGCGAAGAATTACTCGTTGTTGGCGGAGGTTGGGGAACCGGGCCACGGAAATTCAATGACTTGGGGGCGGAACGGTTTCTGGATTCAGTGGTCACTCGGGTTGCAGAGGCTTGCGTTACGCTCCCTTGCGGTCGCGGTTCGGTTGGAGTCTCGTAAGGGTGAGCGCAACCGAGTACAATGGTGCGCGATGCAACATTACACTTGGGATGGCGTTCCGATGGAAGTGATGAGCGAGGTGATCTCGCGCAAGGTGATCAGCGGCGAGAAGGCCATGGTGGCGCAGGTCTTTCTGAAGAAGGACGCCGTGGTGCCGGAGCACCAGCATGAAAGCGAGCAGCTCACTTATATCCTGGAAGGCGCGCTGAAGTTCGAGCTGGAAGGGAAAGAAGTGATTGTGAAAAAGGGAGAAGTGCTGCATATTCCCTCCAACGTGCCGCATCGCGCGGTGGCGCTCGAAGACACGCTCGACCTGGATATCTTCTCGCCGATCCGAAAGGACTGGTTGAAAAAGGATGACGCTTATTTGCGGCGCGGAGAGAAGGCCTAGAGTGTTTTCGAAAGCGATTCTCACGTTATTCATCGCCATTGTTTGGCTGGATGCACAAACGGTGCACTACGGGGCGAATCCCGCCGCCGGTAAGACGTTTATGCACGATGGGGTCCGGCTCTACTACGAAGTCTATGGAACTGGCGAACCCGTGCTTCTTATCCACGGAAATGGAAGCAGCATCGGTACGTTCAAAGCGCAGATCGACTATTTTCGCAAGCGTTACCAGGTGATCGCGATGGACAGCCGCGACCAGGGCAAGTCCGCCGACAGTTCGGACAAGATCACTTACGAGAAGATGACGGACGACTTGGCCGCGCTTCTCGTCCACCTGAATGCTCCGCCTGTGTATGTCCTGGGCTGGAGCGATGGGGGTATTGAAGGGCTGCTGCTCGGCATCCGGCATCCGGAGAGGGTGAAGAAGATTGCGGCCATGGCCGCTAACCTGTATCCGGAGGGTCTTCACCGCGAAGCTCTGGAACTGGTGAAAACGATGCTGGCCTCAGTTTCGCCTTCCGAAAAAGAAACTCCCGAAGGCAAACGCGAGCTGAAGGTCACGAGTATGATGCTGGACGAGCCGCGCATTGAACCCAAAGCGCTGGAGGCGATCACCGCACCCACGTTGGTGCTGGCGAGTGATCATGACATGATCCTCGACGAACACACGCTTGAGATCTACCATCACCTGCCGAACGGCGAACTCTGTATCTTTCCGAATGCGACGCACATGGTTCCTTTCGATGAGTCGGAGCTGTTCAACTCCACTGTGGAACGCTTCTTCCGCACGCCGTATGTGAAGAAGGATCGAATCAAGGATCTGATGAAGTCGTATGAAGCGCTGAAAGCGCAGGTGCAATAATCGAGTGATGTTGCGCTTTCTTCCCGCATTGATTTTCGCGCTGCCCGCGCTCGCGCAGTTTGATCCTAAGATGCCGCCTTCGGTTGCTGAAGTGAATGGGACCGTGGTGGAAAACTTCAGCATGCACTACATTGATATCGCGGTGGGCGCCGGCGCGCCCGCGGCGCCCGGCAAAGAGTATACCGTCCATTACACCGGCTGGCTGCGCGATGGAACCAAGTTCGATTCTTCAGTGGACCGCAAGGAGCCGCTCAAATTCGTGCAGGGCAAGCGGCTGGTAATCGCGGGATGGGAAGCGGGTTTCGAAGGAATGAAAGTGGGTGGCAAGCGGCGCTTGTTCATCCCTTATCAACTGGCGTATGGCGAAGCCGGGCGAGATAAGATTCCGCCCAAGGCCGAATTGATCTTCGATGTGGAATTGTTGGGCGTGACCGATGTACCGGCGGCGCCGGTTGCCGCCGATATTCTGTTGTCGTTCTCGGATTCGGAGCATAAAGTGCTCGCGCTGGCCAAAGTTGTTCCGGAAGAGAAATATTCGTGGCGTCCGGCGAAAGATGCACGGTCGTTCGGGGAAGTCTTCGTGCATATTATTTCCGCGAGTCAGCTGCATCTGAAGCTGGCTACGTCAGCGCCTTCGGCTGACGAGATGAAGGCCGCTTTTGAAGAGCAGACCAAGCTGGAGAAACAGACGCTCTCTAAGGATAGGATTGTGGCAATGCTGGCCGAGAGTTTCGCGGCGATCCGGAAATCGTTGGAGAGCGCGCGGCCTGGGCAATTGGCGCAGCCGGCGGATTTTTTTGGGACGGCTACTACGAGAAGAGGAGTTTTTGTGAGTTTAGATGTGCATATTGCGGAACATCTGGGACAGGCGATTGCTTATGCGCGGATGAATGGGATCACGCCGCCTTGGAGCCAATAGCTGTTGCAGAAAGGCACCGACTCCCTTACGGTCGCGGTTTGGAAGGAAATTACCGAGCCCCGACCGTGAGGGAGCGGGTGCTTTACATGAAGTAGTCTTTGACTTTGTCCATCAGGCCTTTTTCGTGGGGTTCGTTTTCGGCCGGTAACGTCTCGCGCAGGGATTCGAAAAGTTTGCGCTGCTCGCGGGTTAGTTTCGCGGGGACGCGGACGTCGATGTGGACAAAGAGATCGCCGCGGCCGGAGCCTTGCAGGCGCGGGATTCCAAGATTGCGCAATCGGATATGGGCGCCGTTCTGGGTGCCTTCGGCTATTTTCACCGTTTCCAGGCCATCGAAGGTGAGCAGATCGACCTGGGTTCCCAACGCAGCCTGCGCCACATTCACTGGAATGGTGCAGTGGAGCTCGTCGCCTTGGCGCTCGAAAATCGGGATGCTCCTTCAGCTTGATCACCACATAAAGATCGCCAGGAGGGCCGGCGTTCAGGCCAGGTTGTCCTTCATTTTGCAAACGCAGACGGGTTCCGGTATCCACGCCGGCGGGGATGTTCACTTTCAATTTCCGCTCGTTCTTTACGTAACGTTCACCCCGGCATTGCGTGCAGGGACGGCGAATGATCTGGCCGCGTCCGCCGCATTGATTGCAGGTGCGGCGAATCTGTAAGAAACTTTGCTGGTAGATCACTTCGCCCCGGCCGTGGCACATAGGACAAGTCACGATGCCGTCGTTCTTTTCGGCGCCGGTTCCCTGGCAGCGGGTGCAGAGATCGAGGCGCGGCACCTGAATGTCCACGCTCATGCCCTTCATGACATCTTCCAGATTGAGCTCGATGTCGTAGCGGAGATCTTCGCCGCGCTGAGCCTGCGTCCGGGAGCGGCGCTGGCCGCCTCCGAACAGATCGCCCATGCCGAACAGGTCGCCCAGGATATCGCTGAAATCGGTGAAGGCGTTCGGATCGAAACCCTGGCTTGCGCCCATGCCCTGCAATCCCTTGTGGCCATAGCGATCATAGGCGGCGCGTTTTTGAGGATCGCTCAGGACGCTATAAGCTTCAGCGGCCTCTTTGAAATTCTCCTCGGCCGACTGATCGTTCGGGTTGCGATCGGGATGGTACTTCATCGCCATCTTCTTATAGGCGCTCTTTAACGTCGGCGTGTCGCAATCGCGACCGACGCCGAGGACTTCGTAATAGTCGCGCTTGGTGGCGTTCATTGTTATTGCTTCTTCACCGCTACTTTGACCATGGCGGGCCGAAGCAGCTTCCCACGGAAATTATAACCGCGCTGGTACTCCTCGAGGATGGTGTGGTCTTCGACATCATCGGTCTCGGACATCTCGACGGCGTGATGGATGTGCGGATCGAATTTCAGTCCCTTCGCACTAATCGGCTCCACGCCTAACTTCTTTAGTGTGTCCGAGAGCCGCTGGTAGATCAGCTCCATGCCGCGGATGTATTCCTTGTTGCCCGTGCATTCCACTTTGAGGGCGCGCTCGAAATCGTCGAGAATCGGCAGGATAGACCGCACGGTTTCGGTGTTGGCGTATTCCAGAACGTCGGCCCGTTCGCGCTCAGCGCGGCGGCGGAAATTATCGAATTCGGCCTGGCGGCGGAGCAGGCGATCGGTGAGTTCGGCTTTCTCTTCCTGCAGACGGTCGCGCTCGGCAATGAGGGACTGGAGCGGGGACGAGGGCGGATCGGCTACGCCGGTTGACTCGGTTTTTTCGTTGGAGTCGACTAGCGGTTCTTTCGGGTTCATAGTTACAGTTTATCGTCTTAAATGCGTTCACACGAGTGTGAACGCGGCACGCAAAAGTGCGTGCGCTACATCAATCCTCGGAAGGCTTGGCCTACGTGGTGGACTGCCGAGATGGCCTTTCCGTAGTTCATGCGCATGGGTCCCAATACGGCGATTTTGGCGAACACGCCGCCGGCTAGCGGGATAGAGACGCCAATCAAAGATAGCTGGCCCATGCTCGGGTGCGCGTCGGCCAAGCCTACTTGGACGGCCAACTCACCGTCGGGCTGTTCCAGAAATCGATCCAGCAACTGCAAGATTCTTTTTTTCTCTTCCAGAGTCTGGAAGAGGTCGCGGAGCTTTTCGCGCGTGAGATGCAGATCCAGGCCCACCAGGTTGCTGGCGCCTTCCATATGGATCTCGGGCGCGAGTTCGATGTCGAGCAGGCCCTTCGCATAGAGCAGCGTGAGTTTCTTGAGCAACGCGTCGTAGGCGGCGCTTTGCTGCTCGAAGCGGCGCTTCAGATCCGCATGGATGTCGACCAGGGTCCATCCAGCGAAGTTGCGGTTGATGTAATTGCGAATGGAAGTGAGCTCGTCCTGCGAGACCGGCTCGACGAAAGGCACCACGCGGTTGTGGACCACTTGATCGCGCGTGACGACGATCATGAGAACGCGTTGGTCGGCGAGGGCGATGAGTTCGATTTGATCCAGTGTTTGACTCGATGTCGGTATGGCGGCGGTGATGCCGATGCTGCGCGTCATTTCGGTGAGCATGTGGGAGGAGCGCTCGACGCGCGCTTCCATGGTGCTCAGCTGTGACAACTCGTTACGCAGTCGCTGGAGCTCAGCCAGCAGCAGGCGGCCGGGGGCGAGCGACTGCACGTAGCTGCGGAATGCTTTTTCGGTTGGGACGCGGCCGGCGGAGGTGTGGGGTTGGGCGAGATAGCCCTCGTCGCACAGGTCGGCCATGACGTTACGGATCGTTGCGGGGCTCAGGTCGTCCCGG
This sequence comes from Bryobacterales bacterium, assembly GCA_963774655.1. Lineage (GTDB taxonomy): Bacteria > Acidobacteriota > Terriglobia > Bryobacterales > Bryobacteraceae > Palsa-89. The sequence goes on from CAVZFZ010000001.1 coordinate 193,326, forward strand.
CGGCGCCGCGAGATGGTACGCGAGGCTACAGGTTCGCCGTCCTGGATGTAGGATTCGACGATGGAATGCAGGATGTCCTGTTCGCGGCCGGTCATTTCTGGTCCTAAATATTGATTGTAAAGGAGTTTGGTCTCGGGGTCAAGGGAAGGGGGTTGGGGACTTGGGACTGGGGACTCCAGGAGTGGTGCGGTTTTGCAGGACGATTTAGCATCCACGGGCCTAACCTACAGCCTGGCAGTCCGGGCCGGACTTTTATCGGGTGGTAAATGGCTCGATAAGAAGGGTAAAAAAGAATTCCAACGATTGTTACCGTTCTTTTCCGACACTCTTGGCCGCTAAGTGGGTTCTTAGTGGGGTGGGACCTTTACGCGTTCTGATTTTCGCCTTCGTTGCCGTCCAAGGTCATGCGCAGGTTACTACAGCGCGGGCGGCGGCTCGGTTGCTGGATCAGGCTACTTGGGGGCCTACTCCGGCTTCCATTGCGCAGGTGCAGGCTCTCGGGATCCCCGATTGGCTGGCCGCGCAGTTTGCCCTGAATACTTCTGATTTGCCGGATCAGCCGATACTGAATGCCGCAGGGAAGCCGAACGGCCAGTTGGCTCCGGTGGAGCAGGCGTTTTTCTCGAATGCCGTGATGGGCTCGGATCAGCTTCGGCAGCGCGTTGCCTTTGTCCTGAGCCAGATTTGGGTGGTTTCCGAGACTTCCGGCGTCAACCATGCTTATGCGTTTCCGCCTTACTGGCGTATCTTTCGCGATAACGCTTTTGGGAATTACCGGGACATTATAAAGAACATCACGCTGAACCCCGCCATGGGTCGCTATTTGGACATGGCGAACAACGTGAAAGGCGATCCGGCGAAGAACACTTCGGCGAATGAGAATTATGCGCGCGAGTTGATGCAGTTGTTCACGCTGGGGTTGACGCAGGTGAATCCGGATGGAAGCACGCTGCCTGCGGCTACATATGACCAGTCGGTGGTCACGAACATGGCCAAGGCGCTTACGGGTTGGACTTATCCTACGGCGCCTGGGGCGCGAGCGCGGCGGGCGAATCCGCCGTACTACTTCGGGCAGATGTTCGCGGTGGAATCCGAACATGACACTTCTGCGAAGACGATTTTCGCGAACATATCGATTCCGGCCGGTCAGACCGCCGAACAGGATCTGGAATCCGTGCTGGATGCGCTGATGGCCCAGCCGACTATGGCTCCGTTTGTGTCCCAGCAACTGATTGAGCATCTGGTGACCAGCAATCCGAGCCCGCAGTATATCGAGCGGGTTTCGAATGTGTTTTCGAACGACGGGACGGGTGTGCGGGGAAATCTGAAGGCGGTGATCACCGCGATCTTGCTGGATCCGGAGGCGCGGGCTGGGGACGATCCGAATGCGGCGGCGAGTCCGGCGTTCGGGCATATGCGGGAGCCGATTCTGTTCATGACGAATATCCTGCGCGGGTTGAACGCGAAGCTGGGTCCCAAGAGTGCGATTTACGCGGATGCGTCGCTGACGGGCGAGAGCTTGTTCCACGCACCCAGCGTGTTCAGCTATTTTTCGCCACAGTATCGGATTGCCGGGGGATTGCTGGGTCCGGAGTTCCAGGTTTATTCGACGGCTACATCCACGGCGCGGGCGAACCTGGTGAACGCAGCGATTTACGCGAAGCTGGACAAGTCCACCGTGGTAGATCTATCGCCATTTGAGCGGACCGCGGCGGGTCCTACCTGGCTGGTGAACTATATCAGCGAGATATTTTTCCATGGCTCGATGTCATCCGGTTTAGAACAAGCTGTCATGAATGCGGTGAATGCGGCGGCCGAAAGTAGCGCGGGGAATCCTCAGGCGATGGCTCGGGCTGGGCTTTATGTGGCGTTGACGTCGGGCGAGTATCAGATTATCCGTTAGGAGGAGTAATGGTTTCACGGCGTGGATTTATCCGGGTTGGAGCGGCTACAGTGGGGTCGCTAGCGCTGCGCCCTTTCGGATTGCTGCCTGCGCTCGCTCAGGGCGGCGGCGATTATCGCGCGCTGGTGTGCGTGTTCCTTTTTGGCGGCAATGATTCGAACAACACCGTGATCCCGATGGACGACGTGAACTACAAAGCTTACATGTCGATCCGGGGGAGCTTGGGTTTGGCGAGTAGTGACTTGACGGCGCCGGTGACCAGCGTTTCGGGCGCGCCTTACGCGTTTCATTCGAAGCTGGCGGAAGTGGCGAGTTTGTTCGCCTCGAAGGAGCTGGCGGTGGTGGCGAACGTTGGGTCGCTGGTGCAACCCCTTACCAGAGTCCAATATCAGAGCCAGCAGTTGCCGATTCCGTTGAATTTGTTTTCGCATTCCGATCAACAGTTGCAATGGCAGACGGCGTTGGCGCAGGGGCACAGTCCCACGGGATGGGCCGGACGCGCGGCCGACTATATCGCTGGACAAGGAATCAACACGGGGAAATTTCCGGTGTTCCTTTCGATGGCGGGGAATTCTCTGGAAGGCGCGGGCGTTCAGACGCAGCCGGCGGCGATCGCGCCAGGGCAAGCCCTGGGACTGGCGGGGTCCGGCGCGCGATTGACTGCGTTGAATAGCCTGTTGACCACGGATACCGGAGTATCGCTGGTGCAGGCGGCGAACAACACGCTGGCGAATGGCATCAGCGACGCGAAGACTCTGGAAGCCGCGCTCACCAAAGCCACTCCTCTGAAGACGCAGTTTCCCACCACCGACATTGGGGCCCAGCTTCAGCAAGTGGCGCAGATTATCCAGGTGCAGAATTATCTGGGAATGCGGCGGCAAATTTTCTTTTGCTCGCTGGGCGGGTTCGATACGCACGCGAACGAGCTGACCACTCACAATAATCTTTATCCGCAGTTAAGTCCGGCGCTGGCGGCATTTTACGATGCGACGCAGGAAATGGGCGTGGCGCAGAGCGTGACCACGTTTACCGAGTCCGACTTCAGCCGGACGTTCCAGCCCACCACCGAAGATGGCAGCGATCATGCATGGGGCAGCCATCATCTGGTGCTGGGAGGAGCAGTGCAGGGCGGGCAGATTTTCGGCAAGTTTCCAACTTTTGAGCTGGGTGGTCCGGACGATGCGGACGTAAGGGGACGGTGGATTCCCACGACGTCCATCGATCAGTACGGCGCAACCTTGTGCTCGTGGTTCGGCGTGGCAGACAGCGCGTTGCCGACGGTGTTTCCCAACTTCCCGAATTTTGGCGCCGCGAAGCTCGCATTCCTGGGGGCTGGGAGTTAAAGTCGGGGCTGGGGGCTAGGGACTCGGGGCTGGTGGGCAGTTGCTGGTGGCTGCGACTGTTGACCAGTCCCGAGTCCCGAGTCCCCAGCCCCACTTCCCAGCCCCCAGCCCCGATCGCTAAAATCAAGGAATGTGCCGAAGCATCAAACGTCTGCGCAATCCGGAGCAGCCCGCTACGCCTGACGAGTTCAACGCGGCCGCGCTGCAGTTCGTGCGGAAGATTAGCGGGTTTCAAAAGCCGTCCAAGGCCAACCAGGAATCTTTCGAAAAGGCGGTGGCGGAAGTCGCGGAAGCGAGCCGGAAACTGCTGGAATCGATTAGTACTGGCGTACGCTAAGCGTAAGCGCATTTATCCGGCGCCAGCTAAGGTTTAATGTAGACCTGCTAGGCGGATGTCCGCATATTCCCATCAGCAGGTTGGGTCCGATAACTGTCCAGGGGAAGGAACCCGGATGGATTGGCTACGGAAGCTTTGGCAGAGTGCGGTGGCTTGGTACGGATTACCCGACCGCAGGCTCACCGAGTACCTCCTGATCGGGGCCTACTCCTCGGTGGCACTTTTCGCGCTGGTCGCGGGGCTGACTGCAAAGGCGGGTTCGCTCTTTGGGCCGGCAGTGGAATCCGGAAATTATGGCGCCAAGCCGGAGTTCAAAGCGCTGCTCAAACACCTGGTGACCGCGAGCGCCGATTTTGGCGCGGGCGCCAGCTTGTTGGTCGTGGCGGTCGCGCTGGTGTACTGGAACGGGCGGACGAAGGGCAGCGCGCGTGGCCCGATGGAGTCCGTGGCCGAGACGGGTCCTCCGTTTCTCTTTAGATCCTCAAGTTAGCCGACCAAAACTCCGCGCCACGACGTGATAAGTTATTAGAGTTCCGTTTTATTCAGCCAACCCGAGGTAAATTTCCGTGAAAAGAACACCACCACTTATCCTCCTTCTTCTGGGCGCCGCTGCAACCTGCTTTGGGCAACTGACGCCTGCACAAAAGCTTGCGGACTTTCAAAATCTGGCAAGTTTGTATGTGAAGCAGTACGCACCTTTTCAATGGAAGATGCAGCTATTCGACTACAACCTGTATAAAATCAGCCCTTGGATTGCGCAGGTGCAACAGACCACGGACGACATTGGGTTTTACGAGATCATGTCCGAATACGTCGCGGCGCTGAACGATGCGCATTCGGTCTACTTCAATCCTTCGGATTTCTTCGCGGATCTGAAATTCTCAGCCGACATTTACGACGGCAAAGTACTGATCGACTTCATTGACCGGGATTCGCTGCCGGCCAGCAAGTACTCGTTCCAGATCGGCGATGAGTTGGTGATGGTGGACAATCAAACCAGTTCGGAAATCATTACGAATCTGTCGCAGTTTTTCAGCGACGCAAATCCGGCGTCCACCAGCCGCGATGCGGCCGGGTACATTCCGTTTCGAGCCCAGATCATCGATCCGCGGGCGGAGGAATTGGGCGCGACAGCGACAGTAGTGATCCGGCGCCAGGCTGGAAATCTGCAGACTTACATCGTGCCCTGGGTGAAAACGGGGACGCCGCTGACCAAGATCGGCCCCTCGCCGAATCCGCAAATCGCCCGGCCCAGGCTGGCCGCGCGGAACGTTACTCGTCCCCAAGTGCCCGCTTACCGGCAGCCTCTGGTGTATTTGCAGCACAGCCGGCTGCCGATGAAAAAATCGGTGCTGAATTTCGACGCGCTACCGCCTGTGTTCAGTCTTCCGGCGGGTTTTGTGCAGCGGCTGGGCAACGGAGCGGACGATGCATTCTTCACCGGGACTTATAAGTCCGGCGGAAAGACCCTCGGATACATCCGCATTGCGGATTTCGAGCCGGACGACGAAGTGGGGGCGGAGGCGGCGTTCGATACCGAGATCGCGTACATGCAGAGCAATACCGATGGGTTGGTGGTGGATGTAATGCGCAATCCGGGCGGCGACGTTTGCTATACGGAGGATCTGGAGAGCCGGCTGATGACGAAGTCGTTCCACGATGCGGTTTTTGAGTTTCGTCCGCTGCTGGCAGATGTGCAGGCCTATCAGGACGCGACGGTCCAGGCGATTTCGGACCAGCAGCCGACTTACGTGATCGAAATCCTGCAGCAGCAGACGCGTATTGTGACGAAAGCTTATCAAGGCGGCGGATTGACGGGCCAGATTCCAATTTGCCAACTGGGGGCCACGCGCCCTCCCAACCGGGATGAAAACGGAAAGCTGGCCATTTATAGCAAACCGGTGCTTCTGCTGACCGATCTGTTCAGCGCTTCGGCCGCGGAGTTGTTCGCTTCCATGTTCCAAGATGCGAAGCGGGGTAAAAACTTCGGCACGCGAACCATGGGGGCGGGCGGAGTGGTTTCGGATGGCAACGCGGCGGGTTACTACTCGGAAGGGCAAACCTCGGTGACGTACGGCTTGATCATCCGGCAGAATTCCGCGTCGGTGGCCGGCTATCCGACCACAAACCTGTATGAAAACGTGGGCGTGCAGGCAGACATTGAGAGCGACTATATGACGACATCGAACCTGTTGAATAACGGGGCGGATTACGTGAAGGCGTTCACCACGGCCATTCTCGCGATGATTGGAAAATAGAACCGTTTCTGGTTTCTCGTTTCTGGTTTCTGGTTCGCAACTGGAAGCATGAGGCGTTTTGGCGCCCCTTTGCGCTATGCAGGTGGGGTGACTATTCATGCGATTGCTGGCGCTGGGAGCGTTATTGGTGGGGATTGCCTGCGCGAATCCACTTACCATCACGATTACGGGCGCCGGCAGCGGCACTTTGGGGAGCACAAGATTCACCAATGTGACGTTCAAGTTCGTCATGACAGGCGATACCGGGATGCTGGTGAACCCGACCTGCTGCCCTAACGACATTGAGACGGCACAGGGCTCGCCCACCACGTTTAGCATCACTGGCATTGGATCCGGGACGTTGATGGACACCCAGGTAGTATTTATCGATCCCAGCGGCACGGCGGGTTTGGCGCATGCCAACGACGGCGACATGATCGACCTGGATAACGCGGCTTTCGCCGGCTACCAACTGAACAAAAGCCTGGGACCCGTCACCGGGACGCCGTTCATCGGCGGGGCGGCGTTCAACACCAGCGCCGGGGTGCTCATGGTATCGTCTGCCAGTACCGTGACCTTCACTTTCACGGTGAGCGCGGCGCCGGCTGGGCCGACCATCACATCGGTTATGGACCAATTCGGGGTGGGGACGAAGCTCACGGCGGGCATGCCCATTACGATTACGGGTACGGGTTTTGGCACCGATCCAACCAATCCGCCGGCGATCAAGATGAATGGCGAGGCAGTGGCGCTCTGGTTATTTCCGCCGGGCGGGACACAACTCCTGGCTTTCTTGCCGGATGATCTCGCGCCGGGTGCAACCACTCTGACGGTGACGGCTGGTGGCGTGGCGTCCACGGCGTTTCCGGTGACCATTGTCTCCTTCGCGCCGGTGTTGGCAGTTCCGGGCGGGAGCATCAAGAGTACCTTCACCGATCCGGGCGGCAACCCGATCACGTCGACGAATCAGGCCGCGGCCAACATGCAGGTCTCGGCGGCGGCACTGGGCCTGGGGCCTACGAATCCTGTGGTGCCGCCGAATACGAATACCACGACAAAGGCGGCTACCACGATGCCGGTGACGGTGATGGTGGGGAACAAAATGGTGATGCCGGACTACGCAGGGCTGTCGGTTGGCAGTTTTTCCGGATTCTACCAAGTGCTTTTCACGATTCCGGCGGATGTCGCGATGGGACCGCAGCAGGTTACGGTGACGGTAGGCGGAGTGACCAGCAACGTGGCAACGCTGGATGTGGGTCCGCCGATCCCGATAATCAATGCGATTGTCAACGGCGCGACGTTTAAAGCCGGCGCCGCGGCTGCCAATTCGTTTGTGAGCTTGTTCGGATCGAATTTCGGATCGGAGAATACAGCAGGCAATATTTTTCCGGCGACCAGTTTCAAGGGTATTTCGGTACTGGTGAATGAAACGGTAATCCCGCTCTATGTTGTAGCGGGCACGGGCGGGCAGATCAATATTGTGCTGCCGTCCGAGCTGCCGGAGTCCGGCACCGCGCAAGTGCAGGTGATGAGCGCGGCGGGGACCAGTGCGATATTCAACCTGCCGCTGGGGCCGACATCGGTGGGGATCTTCAGGATCACGGATCCATCGAAGCCCACGCGGATGAACGGCGCGGTCCTATTTTCGAACACGGCGTGGAAGGTGATGCCGCTGTCGATGGCGGCCGCGCTGGGTTTCCCGCTCTGTTCCACAGTAACCACCGCGTCGATTTGCGGCAAGCCGGCCAAGGCGAACGACCAGGTTCAGATTTATCTTACGGGCCTGGGGAAGGCGACACCCAATGGTGATCCGAATGGCAAAGTGCTGCCCACCGGATCGCTCGCGCCGACCGACGGCAGCGTGCTGTATAAGACCGTCGCGATGCCCACTGTCACCGTGGGCGGGGTTCCGGCCGACGTGAGTTTTTCCGGGATTGCGCCGGGGAATGCCGGGCAATACCAGATCAATCTGGAAATTCCGAGCGGAGTTAAGCCGGGCGACGATGTTCCGCTGGTTGTGACTATGCCGGACGGGAGCACGGACACGGTCACGATTGCTGTACAGGCTAGCTAAAAGCGGGTTGGCAACCCGCTGCAGGATGGCATCCTGCTTCACAAACATTTCTATTCGTTTTTGCTTTGGCTTGTGGTTCAATTAGCTATGAGGCTTTTCGCGTTTCTGTTGGCCGCTTGCGCGTTCGCCGATACGCCCACCATCCAGAACAACGATTTTGAAATGCCCCTGATTGGCCCGCCGTTTGTTTCCGTGGTCGCGGTACCAGGATGGACGCACACGGGCGCGACGGGCATCGGCAATCTCTGCAGAATCGGCTACGCGGACGGCGTAGGGAACGTGGGCGGCGCCGGACACGGAAAGCAATTTCTGCTGCTGGGCAGCGGCCCCCCGATCCACGGGGATGCCACTTGGTCCACCACCATCACCGGGCTCACCCCCGGCGTTACTTACTCGCTGGGATTCCTGATGGCCTCGCAGCTTCCGCGCATTGCAACCACGGTGACGGTAAGTTTCCTGTCGGGTTCTTCCACGCCGGCGCAGGTTTTTATGGTGTCGCCGTTCTCGCTGGCTTATTGGGGGACGTGGGAACAAAAGCAGATGAACTTCCTGGCCACAGCGGATCGCGCGCAGCTGGTGTTTTCCATCGTGGAGCAGGGATCCGAACTGGGCTTGGATTATGTGACCATCGCGGTGGCCACGCCGCCGGTGTTGACGCCGACACTCTCGTCGGTAATTTTGCCAATCGGCAACACGGTGCGATTTTCGCCGGGCGCGCCGATGCTGATCACTGGAACGAACCTGGGAACCGGGCCGAGCGACGTAGCGACGGTAACAATTGGCAGTCAATCTGGCGGCGGGGAATCCGCGCCGGTAATCAGTTTTCTTAACTCCAGCACCCTGCTGGCGCAAGTTCCGGTGGATTTTCCGCCGGGACCAACCGCGGTCACGGTAACCCACAGCGGCATGACCTCAGCAGCCATTGGAGTGACCGTGGCGCCATTCGCTCCGGCGATTTATTATCCGGGAACATCCGCGTTCAACGATAGCGCGGGTAATCCGATCACGACGGCGCATCAAGCGATTCCGGGAACCGCGGTCACTTGCTCGGCCATCGGACTGGGACCAACCAATCCGCCGATGCTGACGGGAATCGCGGCCACTACGGCCAATCCGACTACTTCACCGGTGCAAGTGATGGTGGGGACGACGCCGGTAGTTGCGTCCTTTGCGGGTCTGGAAGTGGGATCCGTGACCGATTATCAAGTCACGTTCACGATTCCGCTGGACACTCCGGCGGCGGCGCAACCAGTGACGATCACCGTGGGTGGCGTGACCAGCAACACGGTGACGCTGCTGGTGGGGATCGCTTTGCCGCAGGTTCGAGCGATCGTGAATGGCGCGACCTTTAAGGCAGGCACCGCGGCGCCGAATTCGTTCGTGAGCATTTTTGGATCGAGCTTCGGAGACGCGGACACGACGGCGAATATTTTCCCGGCGACCACGTTCGGGCCGGTTTCGGTGGCGGTCAATGGGATTCAGACGCCGTTGTACAGCGTGATTGGATCCACCGGGCAGATCAATATCGTTCTGCCGTCTGAACTCACCGAGACAGGTACTGCGTTTGTTCAGGTGACGAATGCGCAAGGAACCGGGCAATCGTATCTGTTGGCGCTGGCGCCTTACTCGGTGGGGATCTTCCGCATTGCCGATCCATCGAACCCAGGGCGCATGAACGGTGCGGTGTTGTTCGCCAATACGGCGTGGAAGGTGATGCCGCTATCCATGGCGGCGGCGCTGGGTCTGCCCAGCTGCGCGAGCGTAACCACGGAATCCGTGTGCGGACAGCCGGCCAAGGTGGGCGACCAGGTACAGATTTATCTCACCGGACTTGGGAGAGCGACACCGAATGGCGATCCGAACGGAAAAGTGCTGCCTACGGGATCGCTCGCGCCGTCCGATGGCAGCGTGCTGTACAAAACCGTGCAGCCTCCGGCAGTCAGCATAGGTGGGATGCCGGCGGTGGTGAGTTTTTCCGGAATCGCGCCAGGCAATGCGGGGCAGTATCAGCTCAACGTCGAGATACCGAGCGGAGTCGCGGCCGGGGATAGCGTGCCGTTGAAAGTGACGATGCCGGATGGAAGTTCGGACACGGTGACCATCGCGGTGCAGGGGTAAAGTCCGTTTGGCATTCGCCCTAGCGGGCCGCAATTGACAGATGTTGTCAAATATGACAACATTGTAGTGTCGCAGCGGAGCCTTCATGACTCGAAAGTCTCGCCCGGTTTCGTGGATCAAGGCTGCGCTTAAGGAGTTCGAGAAGTTTCCGGAGCAAGCGGTCGATTTGCCTTGCGGCGCTCACCATTGCCGCTGAAGGTGGAAAAGCCGACATCGCAGCGCCGATGCATGGACTGGGGTCCGGTGTGTTCGAACTTAGAGTGGCGTTCCATGGCGATGCGTACCGAGTGGTTTACACGTTACAGCTGGCTGCCGAAGTGTGGGTACTTCATGCGTTCCAAAAGAAATCGACGCAGGGGATTAAGACGCCGCAACGCGAGATCGACCTAATAAAAGACAGATTAAAGCGACTGAGAGAAATGTTGCGATGAAAAGTGAAAAACTTGACGTAGTACGAGGAAGCGGCAATGTGTTCCGCGATCTGGGGCATGAGAATTCCGATGCCGAACAGTTCAAGGCCATCCTGGCTGCGCATATTATCAAGGCGCTCGACCGCGAGCGTTTGACCGTACGTGCAGCCCACGGCCGCACAGGCATCGCGGCAGCCGATTTCTCGCGCATCCGCAATGCGGATCTGGGTCGATTCACCGTGGATCGTCTGATGTCGATCCTGAACCGGCTTGGTTCGCGGGTGGAAGTAAAGATCCGAGTGCACGCGGATGCGCGCCCGGTACATGCTTAAAGGCTTGGTGCGCCGGAGAGCATTCGTTGCAGGTCTTTGACCAGTCTTCCTTGTTCGAAGAAATACCCGAGGCACGTTACGACGCTACCCGCCGCAGCCGCGGCACCAGCTAGGTATCCCATTTGGACCGTTAGAACGGCGGCGATCAGGGGCAAGCAAACAAGAAAACCCATAAACTCCGGGGCGGCGATCATGACGCCCACCGGCTTCCGGTTTCGTGCCATTCCACCTCGATGCTGGTGGTGCTATTGTGCCAGCGCGGCTTTAGCGAGAAGCCTTTCGGGGTGACACTCCCGCCATATTTGTGGTCGTAGATGGCGAAGAAATTGTTCGGGCTTGTCAGGTCGACATGAGCCAAAATGTGGCGCTTCACCTCGTCCTCGGTGAGCGGCGAGGTGATCCAGAACCAACGGTACGGGATGAGGAACACTGCGCACTGAAAAGCGGGTCCTGGGGGACCCGCGCGGACCGGGGGTCCGCCCCACTTACTGCAGGGCTTTTTCGATAGCCGAAATAACTTCGGGCGAATCCGGTTTTACTTTGGGTTCGAAGCGGCCGATTACCGTGCCGTCGCGCGCCACCAGGAATTTCGTGAAGTTCCACTGAATCTCGCCGCCCGTGTTTGGATTGGCGGTTTTATCGGTCAGATACTGGTAAATTGGCGCCTTGTCGTCGCCCTTCACGGAAATCTTCGTGTACATCGGGAAGGTCACGTTGTAGGTGCGCGAGCAGAATGTCTTGATCTCTTCGTTGGTGCCCGGCTCCTGCGCCATGAAATTGTTGGCGGGGAATCCGACCACCACCAGGCCTTGGTCCTTGTACTTCTCATACAGCGCTTCAAGAGCTTTATATTGCGGCGTGAACCCGCATTTGCTGGCCACGTTGACCACCAGAAGCACTTTGCCCTTGTAAGCGGCTAGCGGAGCGGGTTGGCCATCGATGGAATTGAGGCTGAAATCGTAAAGGCTGGTTGCGGCCATAAGGCACATGCAGCAGAGTAAGCCGACTACGAGATAACGCATGAAATTGATCCTCCCTGATTTTCCGTCAAGATTGATGTAACGCCTGATGCGGCTAGGCATCATTCTATCAAAGGCTGCGGCTTCTCATGAAAAAGACCACAACAAGTCTGAAGAAATATCGTAGCAAGCGCGATTTTGAGGTTACCGCGGAGCCGCAAGGTTCCGAACGATCGAACGGCGCCTCGGACGAGTTGCTGTACGTGATCCAAAAGCACGACGCATCACAACTGCACTACGATTTCCGGCTGGAATGGCGCGGTGTGCTGCTTTCGTGGGCAGTTCCCAAGGGGCCGTCGCTCGATCCCTCGGTGAAACGCCTCGCGGCGCGCGTGGAGGATCATCCAGTGGAGTATGGCGGATTCGAAGGCACCATTCCCGAGGGCGAATATGGAGGCGGCACGGTGATGCTGTGGGATCGCGGGACGTGGAAACCCGAAGTTCCCGACGTGGATGCTGCAATGACCAAGGGCGATCTGAAATTCACGCTCAACGGCAAAAAGCTGAAAGGATCGTGGGTGCTGGTTCGGACCAAAGGTTACGGCGGATCGAAGAAGGAGAGCTGGCTGCTGATCAAGCATCGGGACCGCTACGCGTCCACCGAAGATGTGCTGGAGAAGAAGCCGAAGTCAGTGTTGTCGAACCGGCTGCTGCCTGAGATCGCGGCCGGGACTCGAGGTCGATGAGCGATCGCATTCCGTTTCGCGTGAAGCCAATGCTGGCCTCGCTGGTGAAGGAGCCGTTTAATGAACCGGGCTGGGTGTATGAGGAAAAGTACGACGGCTACCGGATTCTCGCGTACAAGGAAGGACGCGAGGTAACGCTGTTGTCGCGCAATGGCAACGATCGGACCCGCACGTTCGCTCCCATTGCCAGCGCGGTAGCCAAACTTCCCGCGCGAACGCTGCTCCTGGACGGCGAAGTGGTGATCTTCGATTCCAAGTGGGTTTCGCGCTTCCAGCTACTGCAGAATTCCGGCGCGGAACCTTCTTATGGCGTGTTCGATTGCCTGTATCAAGATGGCCGCGACTTGCGGCGCGAGCCTTTGTCGGCGCGGCGCGCAGCGTTGGATCACCTGCTGGGCAAAACCAGCGGAACGCGCGATCGAATATTTACTTCCGTCTTTCTGGCAAGCAATGGATTGAAGGCTTTTGAAGTGGCCAAGAAGAAGGGTTACGAAGGCTTGGTGGCGAAGGACGTTTCCGCGCCGTACGTCTCGGGCCGATCTAAAAAGTGGCTCAAGGTGAAGGTGCATCAGGAGGACGAATTTCTGATTGTGGGCTACACCAGGCCGGAAGGCGCGCGCAACCATTTTGGCGCGCTGCTGTTGGCAGCCTATGCGGGCGGAGAGCTGCGCTACGTGGGCAAGGTGGGAACCGGATTTGATCAGAAATCGCTCGCGAGCCTTTATCGAAAGTTTCAGCCTTTGGTCCGGGCGAAATCCGCAGTGATGGATCCGCCGCGGGAACGGGATGTGACCTTTCTTGCGCCGCGCCTGGTGGCCCAGATCGCGTATAGCGAATTGACGCAGGACCGCAAACTTAGGCAACCCGTGTTTCTCGGCCTGCGCGACGACAAGAGCCCACAAGATGTGAAGCTGCCGGAGGCGAAATGAATATCGAGAAACTGCTCACGCATCCCGATAAAGTGTTTTGGCCGGAAGAGGGCTACACGAAACTCGACCTGGCGCGCTTTTACGAAGCCGTTTTTCCTAAGCTCAAGCCATATGTCGCCAACCGGATGTTATCGCTCGAGCGCTGTCCGGATGGCATGAGCGGGCAGTGCTTCTATCAGAAGCAAGCGCCCAAGGGGATGCCTGAGGGCACGCCGACTAAGCTAATCAAACACCAGAAAAAAGATGTGAACTATGTGGTGGGAGGCGCGCTAGAAACCGAAATCGTCCTGGTGAATTTTGGATGCATCCCGGTGCATGTGTGGGGCAGCCGGGCCTCGAAACCAAATCAGCCGGATTGGATGGTGTTCGATCTGGATCCGGGATCGGGCGGATTCGCCGATGCCGCCAAAGCAGCGCTGCTGGTGAAAAAAGCGTTGGACGAGCTGAAGCTCAAGAGCTTTCCCAAGACATCCGGCAGCCGTGGATTGCACGTGTTCGTGCCTTTGCGCGTGGGGCCGGATTTCGACGAAGTGCGGACGTTTGCCAGTGGGCTGTGCGCGCGGCTGGCGTCGGAACATCGCGATACGTTATCGGTGGAACAGCGGATTGAGGCGCGCAAAGATCGCGTCTACCTGGATTCTTTCCGGAACGGGTATGGTGCGACGGTGGTGGCGCCTTATTCGGTAAGGCGCCGGGAGAAGGCGCCTTTTTCCATGCCGCTCGCTTGGAGCGAGGTAAAACCGGGGCTCGACCCTTCCACTTTTAATTTGGGGAATTATAAAAAGCGGCTCGCAGGGAAAGATCCGTGGGAGGGATTTTTCGAGAGCCGGCAATCCTTGAAGGCCTGACTATTTCGCGGCGCGCTGGGCTAGAAACCAGGCTTGGCTGTCGTGTCCGCCATCCAGGGATTTGTGTTTGTAAGAACCATCCTTGTGCATGCGGCGCGCGTTGCGGTTGTCTTGCAAATAGGCGTGCAGGATCTCGTCCTTCAAACGCTGCACCAGTTGCGGACGCTCCACGGGAAAGATCACCTCCACGCGTCTATTTAGGTTGCGCGGCATTAGGTCCGCGCTGCCCAAATAACACTCCTCGGCGCCGTTGTTGCCGAAATAGTAGATGCGGCTATGCTCCAGGAATCGCCCGACGATGCTGGATACGTGAATGTGCTCGCTCACGCCGTGCACATTCGGCCGCAGGCAGCAGGCTCCCCGCACGATCAGATCCGTCTGGACGCCCGCCTGGGAAGCCTGATAGAGCAAGCGGATCATGGGGCCGTCTTCGATGGCGTTGGTTTTGAAAATCATCCGGCCCTGTCCGCCGTTGCGCTGCACGTCGATCTCGCGCTGGATCAACTCCTCCATCCGCTGACGCAGATTGAGCGGAGCCACCAACAATTTCCGAAAGGTCTTTTTTTGCGAGTAGCCGGTTAAATAATTGAACAGGTCGGTGGCATCCGCGCCGATCTGATCGTCACTGGTGAAGAAGCCAAGATCAGTGTAGAGCCGTGCCGTGGTGGGGTTGTAGTTGCCGGTGGCCAAGTGACAGTAGCGGCGGATGACATCGCCCTCGCGGCGCAGCACCAGCGCTACTTTCGAATGCACCTTCAGCCCCAATAATCCATAAACCACGTGGACGCCTTCACGCTCCAACGCCCGTGCCCATTCGATGTTGCTCTCTTCGTCGAAACGCGCTTTCAGTTCCACCAGCACGGCTACCTGCTTGCCGTGTTCCACCGCTTCGAGCAGCGCCTCCACGATTGGGCGAGTTGCGGCCCAGCCGGTACAGCGTCATTTTGATCGCCACTACATCGGGATCCTTGGCGGCCTTGCGCAGAAATTCAATTACAGGCTGGAACGAATCGTACGGATGATGCAGAAGCTGGCTCTGATGGCGGATCAATCCGAAGACATCGTCTTCTTTCGCGCCAAAACCCGT
Organism: Bryobacterales bacterium; assembly: GCA_963774655.1. GTDB lineage: Bacteria > Acidobacteriota > Terriglobia > Bryobacterales > Bryobacteraceae > Palsa-89. The sequence goes on from CAVZFZ010000001.1 coordinate 208,649, forward strand.
CGGCGTGGCGGGCAGAAACGGCTTGTCCTTGAGATCCGGACGGTCGAGCGCTGCCAGATACCGCATGCGGCTGAGATCCAGCGGACCATCCACGCGGTAAACGCTGGCCGCTTCCACTTCCAGATTGCTGGCCAGGATGTCCATCATGGAATCCGGCATGTTGAAATCCACTTGCAAGCGGACGGCGTCGCGAAATCGACGCTGCCACACGGCTTCTTCGATGCTTTCCAGAAGATCGTCGGTCTCCAATTCCTTAATGGCGAAATCGGCGTCGCGGGTGACGTGGAAGACATGGGCGCTGACGATTTCGAGACCTGGAAACAGGTGCTGGAGATTGGCCATCACCAATTGCTCGATGAGAACAAAAGCGAAATGCCCCGGCGTGCTATCGCCGGCCATGCACACCGGCAGGAATTGGGGCAGGGAATCTGGAATCTTCACGCGCGCGAAATGCTCCAAGCCATCCGGATCGCGAACCACGACTGCGATGTTGAGACTGAGGTTCGAGATGTGCGGAAACGGCCGGCCTTGATCGAAGGCCAGCGGCGTGAGCACGGGGAAAACTTTTTCCAGAAACAGGTTGTCCAGTTGGGCGCGCTGCTCGGCGGCTATCTCCGAAAGATCCAGCAACCGGATATTTGCGGCCGCCAACTCGGGAACCAGTTCCTCCCGGTAAAAGGTGTACGCCTCGTTCATCAGACTGTCCACTTCAATGCGGATGGCTTCCAGGATCTCGGCGGCGCAGCGGCCGTCGATCCCCGGCTCCTGCACCTTGTTTTCGATCTGCTGCATCAATCCGGCGACGCGCACCATGAAGAATTCGTCGATATTCGCGCCCAGGATTGCCAGGAACTTGACCCGCTCCAGCAGGGGATTCCGCGCATCGCGCGCCTCTTCAAGTACGCGGCGCTGAAATTCCAAATGGCTCAATTCTCGATTGAGGTAAAGGGAAGGATCGCGCAAATCCGGAAGTTGGGTAACTGGCAGGACAGCAGACATGCAGTTCCTATTTTACTTGGAAGGCCGCGTGGCCTGCTAGAGCAAAGGTACTGTTTTCGCGGATTTCATTATGTAATACGCATGTAACAAAGAGTGAAATTGCGATCCTTGAATTGGGTATGCGGGCTCGCCGCCCTGCTATTGGCGGGCTCGCCGGCTTTGCAACTGAGCGTGTTTTATCAATGCCATGACCAGCGATTGAAAGTGCTGAGCTGCGATGGTTTTGCGGATGAAGCAGTTTGCGAAGTGGAGGCGTATGCCGCGGGAAAGAGGACGCCTGCGGAACGGAAGAAGGTAAAACGGAAAGCTCTGCTGATTTCCTTGCGACAGTGTCACATTGAGGCGCCGGCTATCCCCGCAGGCCGGCCGCCCAAACCCGGCCTGACGAGCTGTGCGGGAAAAATCGATGGCACGTACCTGGGTCCGAGCGGATATCCGAGCATCGTCTTTCATCTGGGTAAAGCGTCGGTGGAGGGCGACGAAGAGGTAGAATGCTGGACCGGCGGCGGCAAGATGTATCTGCACACGGCGGGAACATCCGCGGATCAGGATTTTGTGATGGGCATCAACAGTAACGGGACCCTGGATACGCCTCTCGGAGAAATGAAAAAGAAGAACAACTGAAGTTGTTCTTCTTTTTCAGTTGGTCCGTTATTCTGTTGTTCGGTTCTTCGGTTCTGTTGACAGCCGCAGTCGTGCGGGACTGGACCGTCCTCAGAACCGATCAACCGAATAACTGAACAACCGAATAACCGACTAACTTGCCAAGGGGAGCGGCGCTGCCGCTCCCCTTGACAAGTTAGGAGAGAGGTCGCATACTTCTCCTAGATAGGTTAGGAGACTGTCATGCGATCCCCACGCCACCTGCTGGCCGCACTGTTTCGGCGCTCCCACATGGAGAGCGACTTGTCCGAGGAGTTGCGCTTCCATATCCAGAGCCGGACTGAGCATTTCCTCCGCGCCGGACATTCCCCTGAGGAGGCGGAGCGGTTGGCGCGCATCGAGTTCGGGGCGGTCGAATCGTATAAAGAAAGCTGCCGCGAAGCGAGTGGGCTGGCCTGGTTCGACGAGCTGCGCGGCAATCTCCGCTACACGCTGCGAACACTGCGCATGAATCCCGGATTCACGCTCGCCGCGGTGTTTTCGCTCGCGCTCGGAATCGGCGTGAACACTTCGGCATTCACCTCGGTCAATGCGATCGTTCTGCATCCCTTCCCTTATCCCAACCTGGATCGCGTGATGGCTGTTTGGGCCACCGATGTGAAACTCGCGGCTCCGCGCACCCGCCTCGCGCCCGGCAACTTCCTCGATTGGAAAAAGAACAGCGGCACGTTTGAATATTTGTCTGCCTACCGGGGCTGGAACGCCACATTGACCGGCGTGGATGAGCCGCGCCGCTTGCAGGCTACCCAAGTGTCCGCGGACTTCTTCCACACGTTCGCCATGTTTCCGCGCTTGGGCCGCGGGTTTTCGGAAGCCGACTGCGAGCCCGGCCGCGACGCGGTGGCGATTGTCAGCGAGGCATTCTGGAAGAGCCAGCTTGCATCCGTCGCCGATCCGTTGGGAAGAACCATCGCACTGGATAAACGGGCCTACACCGTGATCGGCGTGATGCCGGATGATTTTGAATATCCCCTGGTGACGGAAGTGTGGACGCCGCTCGCGCTCACTCCGGAGGAAAAAAGCCGTCGAGACCTTGCAGATCTTCATGTGATGGGACGGCTGAAGCCGGGCATGCCAATCGGGCAGGCTCGCGAGGAAATTACCGCCTTGAACGTGGAACTGCAGCGCCGCTACCCGAAAACGAATCTGGGACATGGCGTACTGATCAAACCGCTGCGCGAAACCATGGACGAGGTGACGGACCGCTTCACTCTAATCCTGCTGGGCGCGGCCACGTTTGTGCTGCTGCTGGCGTGCGCCAACGTCGCGAATCTGCAACTCGCGCGCTCCACCGCGCGGCAACGCGAGATTGGTCTGCGTGCGGCGCTGGGCGCCAGCCGGTTTCGCATCGCGCGCGAGTTGTTGACTGAGAGTATCGTGATCGGGGTTTTTGGCGGAACGGTGGGGATGCTGCTGGCGAACTGGGATCTTACCGTCACCAAAGCCGCGATTCCGGCTGAGGTGTTCCAGTGGGTGGCAGGTTTGCGCAAGATGCACATGGATGCGAGCGTGATTGCGTTCGGATTCGCGCTCTCGGTCGCAGCCGGCGTCATCTGTTCGTTTCCCGCCATCTACCAGTTGTTGCGCCAGCAGGATCGCGCCGGATTGAACGATGTGTTGAAGGAAGGCGGACGCGCCTCGACTTCCGGAACATCGCGCAGCCGCGCTCGCAGCACACTGGTGGTGGTGGAAGTAGCGCTTTCGCTGGTACTGCTGGTGGGGGCCGGCCTTCTGGTGCGAACGTTCCAGCGCATCTGGCACTCAATCTCGGCTTCGATCCGAAGAACGTTCTGATTGCGGACGTCTGGTTATCCGCAAATAATTATCGCGACGATCCGGCCATGGCGCGATTCTTTGACCAGGTACTTGCTGGTGTCCGCACTCTTCCGGGCGTGGAAACCGCTGCGGCCGGCGGCGACGTGGGTGGCGCGTCCACGTTCCGTATCGAAGGACAACCCGAATTGCTGCCCGGTGAGCCGCGCCCTAACGTAAGCGCCATTAGCGCGGATTACTTTCGCACTTTGCGAATTCCCATCCTCGCCGGGCGATCCATCGGCACCCAGGATGGCGCAAACGCCCCGGGCGTGGCCGTGGTGAGCGAGGCCGTGGTCAAGCATTATTGGCCTGCTGTGAATCCGATCGGCCGCAGAATCCAGTTGCGGCCGAATTCTCCGTGGCTGACCATTGCGGGAGTGTGCGGCGATCGCAAGGATTGGTTCAGCGGAGAAGCGCAGCCCGCCGCATACGTTTCGTATCAACAGTGGCCGACGCCTTACATGCGACTGCTGACAAGAACCACGCACGATCCCATGCAATCCGCTTCCGCCGTTCGGATGCAAGTGCGGCGGGTGGATCCCAACCAACCGGTCTACAACGTCAACTCGGAAGAGACGGCGTTGGCCGACGAAACCTCGGGCGTCCGGATGGCGGCGTCGAGAATGAGCATCTACGCCGCCATCTCGCTGCTGCTTGCGGTAATGGGCTGTTACGCGGTGGGTGCATTTTCGGCTGCGCGCAGGACTCACGAGATCGGCATCCGGATGACGCTGGGCGCCACGCGGAGCAACATCCTGCGCATGGTGCTAAGCCAGACCGCGCGCATGACGGCAATAGGTTTGGCGGCCGGGCTGACGCTCGCCATCGCGATGACGGTAGCGATGTCGCACGCTCTCTTTAATGTTGTGGCTGTGGAGCCGATGACATTCGTGGTGCTGACGGCGCTGCTGGCGGGAGCGGCTTTGCTTGCTGGGTACATTCCCGCTTATCGCGCGGCGCGGATTGATCCCATGACGGCGCTGCGCAACGAGTAAAGAATCCGACTCCCTTACGGTCGCGGCTCGGTAACCCTCTCTGCGCTTCCGAGCCGCGACCGTGAGGGAGCCGGTGCCTTATTGCTTCTTCAATTGCGGGAGTTGAATCAAACTGGTCTCCGGTTCGAACCCGGTATCCAGAACCGGATCGGCGCGCAGCGCCTTCACTACCGCGATTTCGTCGCAGCATTGGAACTTCGGGCAGCGCAGGCAGTCCTTCCACACCTTCAGCGGCAGCTCGCCGCGCTCCACTTCCCGGAATCCCACTTTGCGAAAAAATTCCGGCACGTAAGTGAAGGCGAACAGAGCATGCAGGTTGTTCTGCAGCGCTTCTTCTTCCAAAGCCGCGACAATCCGGCGTCCCACGCCGCGCGTCTTCACGCTGGGATCCACCGCGAGCGAGCGAACCTCGCCCGAAGTGGGCGAATAAAAGTGCAGAGCGCCGCATCCCACCAAGCGGGATTCCGCGTACGCCACCATGAAATCGCGGATGTTCTCCGACATTTCGAACTCGGTGCGCGGCAGCATGATTCCGTTGGCCGCATAGCCGTTGATCAGCTCCAGCAGCGCGCCAATGTCGGCCATGCTGGCCTTTCGAACCGTCAAACTGGCTGCATCCAGCAACTCGGGCGGAGACAGCAAACTCAAGCTAGCCATTCTTCGACACTCCTACTTCCGACACCAACCTGGTGCCAATTCGTTCTCCTGCCAGTAGCGCACGGATGATTCCCCGGTGAGCGCCGGGTGCGATCACCACTTCTCCCACACCCGCTCGGAGCGCGCCGGATGCCGCCTCCAGCTTCGCCTGCATTCCCCCGGTGGCGATTCCCCGCGCAATCAAATCCGCGCATTCGGCCGTGCTGATGGTTCGGAGCGTGTTGTTCGCGGGACCGCGCACGCCATCCACATCCGTCAGGAAAATGAGTCGTTCCGCTGGAAATGCCCCGGCGATGGAGGCGGCCATCTGATCGGCATTGACGTTGTAGAATCGCCCCTCGCGATCGCCGGCCACGCACGCGACAACGGGAAGATATCCGTGTTCGATCAGCAGTGTGAGCAGCCCGGTGTTGGACTGCACGGGCTGGCCCACCGATCCCAGATCCGGATTCATCTGGCGCGCTTCGGTAATCAGCGCGTCCATCCCAGTGAGTCCCACGGGGCGCGAGCCGGCAGCGAGAAACGCCGCGACCAATTCCTGATTCACCGATCCGGCTAATATTTTGAGCACTGCGTCCAGAACTTCGGGCGTGGTGACGCGCAGTCCATTCACGAAATGGCTTTCGATGCCGCGCTCGGCCAGGAACCGCGTCATCTGCTTTCCGCCGCCGTGCACTACAACCGCTTCGAGGCCATCTTCCGCGGCCCTCCCGATTTCGCGCGCCAGGCGTTCGCGCGAATCCGCGGCATCGAGAAGAGTGCCGCCGAGTTTGATGAGCGTGATCACAGCAGTCCCTCGGTCTCTTCGAAGCCGAGCGCGAGATTCATGTTCTGCACGGCTTGTCCGGCTGCGCCTTTCACCAGGTTGTCGATGGCGCTCACCACCACGGCGCGTCCCGAAGCGGCATCGAACCGAACGCCGATGTCGCAAAAATTGGTTCGCTCCACGCCGCGAATGTCGGGCATGGTTCCGGCGGGATAGAGACGGACGAACGGTTCCTTCTCATATCTGCGGATATAAATATTCAGCAGCTCCTCGACGCTGGCGAGGCCGCGCGCGCGGAAATAGATGGTCTCGAGAATCCCGCGGTGGATGGGCAGCAACTGCGCCGTGAAGCTGAGCTCCGCTTCTTCGATTCCCGAGACCATCAGAATTTCGGGAACGTGCCGATGATCGAGCACCGAATACGCCGAGAAGTTTTCCGTGACTTCGCAAAAACTGGTTTTGAGGCTGGGCTTGCGTCCCGCGCCGCTGACGCCGGATTTCGCATCGCACACGATTCCGCAGGCGCGATCGATGACGCCGGCCGCGACCAGCGGTTGAATGGCGAGATTGGCGGCGGTGGGATAGCATCCGGGATTCGAGATGAGGCGCGCGCCGAGGTGATGCGGTCCCGGCAAAATTCCGGCAATCCGTAAACGGCCTCGGCCAGGAGCTGCGGCGCGGTGTGGTTTTCCTTGTACCAGCGCGAGTAGGCGGCGGAATCGCGCAGGCGGAAAGCCCCGCTGAGATCGATGACCTTGGCGCCGGTGTGGAGCAGGGCGGGTGCGAGTTCCATGGAGACATCGGGGGGCGTGGCAAGAAACACGAGCGCGAGTTTCTCGGCCTGCACGGCCTCGGCCGTGGCGGGAATGCGGCGGATGGGTTTGGCGGAGAGCGGCTGAGGGTCCGCCGGGGAATCCTGGCGATGTTCGAGCAGCACCGGCTCGGCGTGAGGGTGGTGGTCGAGCAGGCGGACGAGTTCAGCGCCACTGTAGCCACGGAAGCCGACGATGCCGATGGGGGAGCGCATGGTTAATTATTCACTCGTATGAATAATTATACCACTACCTGTTCGGGGTAGTGGTGGAAGGTTGTGTTGGTTGTTTATTCACTGAGCACTTGACAGATGGGTGTAGACTGGGGGCGAAGGGGAACTCTTCCTGCCAGGGCCGGGTTCCCACAAAATTTGAATGCCGCTGCCGCGCGGCGATCTGGAGGTATGATCGCCGATGCCCGATACACTTGTCAACTCTGATGAACTCACCGAAGTAGTATACTTGCCCGAGGTGGCGAAGGTCAGAGATCCGCGATTTGAAGGGCTTAATGAACGTGTTAAAAAGCTCGAAGAAAACAAGTCTAAGAAAGACAATTGGCTTAAAAGAAACGTCTACTGGGTTGCACCGCTTGCTACGCTCATATTCGGTTCTGGTGCTGTAGCCTATGTCGCAGGTCTGATCATTGACCATCGAATAGACACCAAGTTGACAAGTCCATTGGCGCGAATAACAGAACAGGACAAGAGCATCGCAAAAATGGATGGCCGCCTTGAAGGTATCGGAGCCATGTTGACTGTTGTTACCCAAAATGAAATTAGGCGAGTGGCGAATTTGAAACCAAGCGATTTTGATACCGCATTGCCCGAGGTGAGTACAGTCCTAACGGTGGCAACAACCGAGAATGTTCCTAGACCAGACCTGACGCTCAATGCCATTCGAGCCAATCTTGTGAGAAGCAAACCACAAAGTCCTGGATTCTGGGGTGCGGCTGGGGCGGTTATCACGTACCAATCTGGCCCAGGGTCCGATGCGCTCCCGGACTGTTTAGCGACTCCACCATCGGTAACCCCATCAACTCCACCTCCGACGATACCAATCACGGATTTTCCGGCTGTCTATCAGAACTGTCAAATCGAGTTAGATTCGGTGGAGGCGGCTATGAAAAAGAACTTCTTTCTTAGGCTAGTAGAGTTTCGGAACTGCACGGTAATATATCGTGGCGGCCAGTTTGCATTTCCGGAAGGCGGGTACTGGCGCTTTGTTGATTGCTCTTTTGAATTATTGGTCAAGCAGCCACCAGCAGCGCCAGGGCAGAAATTTATTCATTCGCTACTCGCAGCGCAAGACCTTAGAAGCGTGAAAATATCAATATCAGGCGCTTAAAAGTTCCGCAAGATTCCAAACTTTATCCGTCAAACCCGCAGCCATAGCCGGAGTCGCGCCCTTAAGACTGATGTGCTTCCTGCAAAAGTTGTAATACGCGAAGTGAAGCGATAGCGCGGCTCTCAGGTTGCTCCACTTCTTGCTGAACGCGTTCGTCAGACGGGTCAGCCTGCGCATGCACATCCGCATCGTGAGGTTCTGTCGCTCGACGTGAGACGTGCAAATTTTCTTGTCGTCTGGGTAACCGTAGATCGGCGTGGGAATGGCTTCAGCCAAGCGCGGAGGGCTGTAGCGGCGAACTTCCTCGGGAACTTCTTCGGTGTAGATTTTCACGAGTTGCGCGTAATCGACGCGCTCGCCCTAGTGCGCAAGCACGTTGCCAACGGCGATGTTGTAAGCCATCGGTCCATCAGTCGTGAGTTGAAATTGTTGCGCAGGATCGGTAGCACGCGCAATCTTGTGAATGAATCGAGTGGCGCTCTTAATGATAGGGTTTCCAAGTTCATGGGCGAGGACTAGCTTTGTGTTGTGTTCGATAGCCACGAAAATCCAAGCGTCACCGATTGGTTGATCGGCTAGACGCCGCCGTTACCCATGCGGATTCCAATCCAACACAGGACGACGACGCACGCCATGACCACAAACACCACGATGGCAATAATAATCGCTTGCTTTCGAAGGGGGTGTTTCGCCACGCCCGCCATAATCCAATCCTAACGCTGAGCCAGGCGGGCCGGACCAACACAACCTGGAGCCATTACCCTGGATTTAGCCGGGTATTTCGCCGATCTTCGCAACTCGGACACAAGCGTTCGAAAAAATACTATCAAAATCAGCAGCATTCCCCAGGGAAATCACCTGGGTCGAAAGATAAGGCAATTCACTACTATTACTTCTTGGTAGTACGCCTAGTATCGTGATACTTTACTGAGTGCCCCCGCACGACCTCGCAGCCTGCTCTCAATGCGCCGACCTATTACAAGCCGCGCTCGAATACTCCCATGCGTATCACTATTGCTTGGAGGCTCTGGAAAAGGCGCATCTTCGCAACCAGATCCAAACTGTGTTCCCCCTACGAGCGGGACTTGAGGATGCGTCCCTAAGCCGAGACAATGCCATAACAGCATTGCACCAACATCAGCGGACGCACACCTCGGGAAATCCCTGATTGTAATCCTGCGTTCGCTAATTTAATTCTCCTGACTGGTATCCTGCGAGTTCTGTGATCGGCTGATGGAGTGGGACGACAACCCGCGCTGGATATGATGCGTGCGGCGAATCTTCTTCTGGCGCTCCTGAATCTCCATCGGGCTGAGCATTCCCGGTTACCTTCGACGTCCCTGGCTATTTCGGTGGAAGCCTCGCCTGACACCTAACGGTCAGATTGGGGCGGCATCGTCTAGATTCACCGGATTGCCTTTGCCCCATGCCCAAGCCCTAATGCGCCAACCGTCTTCATGCTTCCGAAGTGCGATCGTAAAAATCGCACCGGATTGCGTGACCTGTTGGCCCCGTATTTTGAAGGCCATGCTTGCAGGGACCACCACATATGCACTATCTCCGGTGACGTTGGCATGCGATGGACTCCCAATCGCGACCGAGTAATCGGTAGCCCCTTCGTGCTCGGCGGCAACCAGTACATCCCTATACCAATCCTCACAGGCGGTTGCTCCGTGCCACACGTGCGGTGCTAGTCCATCCAGGATAGATCCGGGAACGGCGAAACACGCCGCCATTGCCTTAACGTCACCATTGTTGAACGCGTCGATGTACTCGCGGACTGTGGTCACGGGATCTTTTGTTGGTGTAGCCTGTGGCATGTCGGGTTTCTCTTTGTAGAGATTCCTCCGGCGTACTCCGAATGCATTTAATTTCGGCTCGTACGTCCGATGTACATCCCAGAAGCAGCAATGCAACCTGGAGCCACTAGCCCTTTACGGGTAGTGTTGGAAGGTTTTGTTGGTTTGTTTATTCAGACATTGGGTCGGAATCATCACGACCGGCATTTCGCTTCTACTCGGGCCTAAGCCCAAGCACAAATAAATTAAGTCTCATATTGTTATCGGATCATCTGATGGGCGCCCGAAGAGTGATTAGAAGTCCTCATTCCGGTCAGGTAGTGTCCTGCTTGCATCCGGGACACTACCTCAAAGTCTGGGCAAAATGTTGATTAGTCCGTCGGTCGTTAGGATTTGAATTTAAGCGTACCTAGGGTACGACTTCTTGAGCATCCGTCCACGCTGCTACTAACTGCTCAATCACGCCGTCTGGCGTGGTCCCAGCGACTTCGCAGGCGGCTTGGAACCTCTGCCAAAGCTTCGCTTCAACCGCAACAGTCACGGAGTTTTTCATGATCGATATGTAGAACACGGTCGCTGGGGCAAAGTCTTGTTTTAACCCGCCGACCCACCTTACGAATATAACCTGACACCATAATCACCGGGTGGCGGGTGCGTTTCAGAATGTGGGGCAGGATGTCATCCTGCAGCGGGTTGTTAACACGCGCAGTTTGCGCCGATTGGTAATCGGCGCGCAGGTTACCAACCTGCCTTACAACGGCGAGGTTCCTTGAGCCTCACTGCGATGACAAGAAAAACCCGTCCTACCTTGAAAGGACGGGTCTCTTCAAGAAGGAACCGGAGATTCGGAGTCTCGCGGCGCTTCTTGTATTACCCTACTCTGCCTATTTCGGGCAGTCTATCTACTTAGCCGAAAGATAAGTACGGTGGGCCAAAAGATAGGTACCGCGATTTTCGCAAACCAACCAGTGATAGTAATCCAGCGCACACGGTTCTGGAGCTGGACTGTTTCGTAGGTCACTTTCGGATAGCGCAAAACCAAACTGGATAGCCCAGTCGGTACTTGCGCTAATGGTTGTGAACGGCTATATTCTAGCAAACGCTGGGAGAGCGCATGTGGCGAGGATGTTCCTGAACAGGACGCCCTTTCGCCAGGGGTCATGCCGTCCTCCCAGCGTGTGATCCCATCGCATTTTGAAGTGCCACCTTGTTTGGCCGCCCAACCGCTGCGTGATATCCCCCAAGTGAACCGCTTTCCCCCAACGCCGTGAGGAAGAATGAACAGGATAAGTCCTTGATAATCGTCGAGAGCGCTCTGCGGCGCTTGATCTGCTAAGGATAGGAGAACTCTGCCTATGAATCGCGTCGCCCTGCTCGCGACCCTTGGCGTTCCTATCTGTCTCAGCGCTGGGCCGGTGGCCGACGCACGGCGCGGCTCGGAATTCTTCCGCACTCAGTTTTGCGTCAACTGCCACGCTGTGGGTGGAGAGGGAGGGAAAGTGGCTCCCGATCTGGGCCAGCGTTATGACCGGAACTATACGCCGGCCGGCATCGCGAGCCGAATGTGGGATCATGCGCCGGTGATGTGGCAGGCCATGAGCCAGCAGAAGATTCCGCTTCCCAGCATTACCACGGAGCAGGCTGCCGATCTGTTCGCGTTCTTCTACTCGGTTCGCTACTTCGAAAAACCGGCGGAGGCGGAGCGCGGCAAACGAATCTTCCAGTCGAAGCACTGCGGCGATTGCCACTCGTTGACCGCGGCGGGCGGCAAGGGTCCGGGAACGCCGGTGGAGCGCTGGGAATCGCTCGCGGATCCCACCGTGCTGGTGGAGCGGATGTGGAATCACTCCGACATGATGAAAGGCGAGCTGGCCAGCCGGAATATCCAGTGGCCTGAGCTAACCGCGCAGGATCTGGACGATCTTTTGGTTTATCTCCAAAACCTGCCCGAGACGCGCGGCGCCAAGCTCGCATTCATGCTGCCTTCCGGGGAAGGCGGCGAGGCGATCTTTCAGGAGAAAGGCTGCGCCAATTGCCATAAAGGTGCGCTGGCGTTGGAGTACCGGCTGGGCGACAGCACGCTGACCAGCGTCGCGGCGGCAATGTGGAATCACAACCCGCAGATGCAGAAGCCGCATCCGGAAATTACGCTGCCGGAGATGCGCCAGTTGCTCGGCTATGTGTGGGCCAAGCAGTTTTTCTATACTCGGGGGGACGGCGCGCGGGGTAAGAAGGTCTTCGAATCCAGGAAATGCGTGACCTGCCACGCGGATGCATCCTCGGGTGCGCCGGCTTTGGGGAAACCAGCCGAGCCGTACTCGGCGATTTCGATGGTCGCGATTCTGTGGAAGCATGGGCCGGGCATGCTCGAGAAAATGCAGGCGCGGAACATCGCCTGGCCGCAGCTTTCGCAGAGCGACATGGCGAACCTGATTGCCTATCTGAATTCGCGTTAGTTGGACAAATCACCGGTCGATTACGGGTCTGTGAAAAAACCTAAAGCACCGACTCCCTCACGGTCGCGGTTCGGAAAGCGTTACCGAGCCGCGACCGTAAGGGAGTCGGTGCTTTTCGAAAACCGCCCGAGGTTAAAATGTAGCGAGCATGCATACTCGCGAGTTCTATATCGGCGGCCGCTGGGAAGCGCAGTCCGGAACCGGATCCATTGACGTACTTTCGGCTTCTACTGAAGAAGTGATCGGCACGGTTCCGGAAGGGACGCCCGCGGATGTGGATCGCGCGGTTCGCGCTGCGCGCGACAGCTTTCGAGGGCCAGTGGGGTCAAACCACCGTGCAGGAGCGCGCGGATTGGCTGCGCAAGCTGGCCGATGCTCTGAAGCAGCGCGCCGAACAGATCGCAAAGACCATCAGCCAGGAAGTCGGCTCGCCCATCCAGATGTCCACCAACATTCAGGCCGGATTGCCGGTTCTGGTGACGAATTCCTACGCGCAGTTGATCGGTGAGCTGAAACTGGAACAGGAAATCGGCAATTCGCTGGTGGTGCGCGAGCCGTTCGGCGTGGTGGGCGCGATCACTCCCTGGAATTATCCGCTGCATCAGATCATGGCGAAAGTTGCGCCCGCGCTCGGGGCCGGATGCACCGTGGTGTTGAAGCCGAGTGAAGTTGCTCCACTCAACGCATTGCTGCTTGCGGAAGCGTGCGAGGCGATTGGATTGCCGCCGGGCGTGCTCAATATCGTCACCGGATATGGGCCGGTGGTGGGCGAAGCGATTGCGTCGCACCGGCAAGTGGATATGGTGAGCTTCACCGGATCGGTGCGCGCGGGAAAGCGCGTGGCGGCGCTGGCCGGGGAATCCATTAAGAAGGTGACGCTCGAGCTGGGCGGAAAATCGGCATTTGTGGTGTTGGACGATGCGCCACTCGAAAAAGCGATCCCTGCGGGCGCGCGCAACGCCATGTTGAATTCCGGTCAAACCTGTTCGGCGTGGACGCGCATGGTGGTGCCGCGTAGTCTCTATCCGAAAGCGCTGGAGTTGGCGGCGCAAGCGATTGGATCGCTGAAGGTAGGCGATCCGATGGATGCCGCGACGCGGTTGGGCCCATTGATCTCCGCGACGCAGCGCGAGCGCGTGGAAGGCTACATCGCGAAAGGCAAGCAGGAGGGTGCGCGCGTGGTGATGGGCGGCGGGCGGCCCGCGGGTTTCGCGAAAGGCTATTACGTGGAGCCGACCATCTTCGCCGATGTTCAGTCTAAGATGACCATCGCCCAGGAGGAGATTTTCGGGCCGGTGCTTTCGGTTTTGCCTTACGACACGGAGGACGAGGCGGTGAAGATCGCGAACGATACCATTTACGGATTGGCGGGCGGCGTTTGGTCGGGCGATCCCGAGCGTGCGCATGCGCGTGGCGCGCCGGATGCGGACGGGACAAGTGGACGTGAACGGCGGGAAGTACAATCCGCTGGCGCCGTTCGGCGGCTACAAACATTCCGGAATCGGGCGGGAGTTGGGGATGTTCGGGCTGGAGGAATATTTTCAGATCAAGTCGATCGCCAGGTAGAAGGTTATGGAGTAACACAGAAAATGGCACGGTCGGTGGAGTCGCCCAAAATCGTCAGCGCGACATTCCCGTTTGGTGCATCCGCGGCAATGCAGTCGCCGGAGCCAAACGGCATGGGAGGCGCGGGTGCCAGGAAATTCACCTGGTAGAGTGCGCAGCTTAAAGCCAATAAAAAATGGATCTCATCACTACCTGGGATGGACGCGTTCTTTGGATATTCGTTACGCTCCCTTGCGGTCGCGGTTCGGTTAGCAGCTGTCTGTCACCGAACCGCGACCGCAAGGGAGCGTAACGCACACACCGTCCTACCGCACAGCCACAAGCTCGGCAACATCGCCCGCTTCCAGATCGTGCAAGATGTTCCAATCCGCGAAATGCCAGCGCAATTCACCGGGATGCGCACGCGTCCGAAGCGCAGTGATGATCGCAATTCCTCCGCGACGGATGCCCATTTTCATGGCCGCGAAAAGATCGCGCTGAAAGTACAGACAATCGCAGATCAAGTCGTAAGCATCGGGCGCGATCTGAAACTCGCCGCGTTCCAGATCCGCGACGCGTGCATCAATCGCCGCGTTTCGCTCGCGCAGCGTTGCGATAGCGACGGGCGATCCGTCCACAGCCGTGACCTGCCAGCCGCGCTCCGCGAGGTACACCGCATTGCGCCCGGGACCAGAAGCAAGATCAAGCGCCGCGCCGGGAGCTAACTCCGCAGTGAAGCGCACCACCAACGGCGAGGGCGCATCAAAGAGATGTTGGCCAGCGAGGTAGCGCTGGTTCCAGGTCTCGATACTCAACTGGCTTTGTTCTGCTTGGCGGCCGCTTTGAAAACTTTGTTCAGGATTCGAATGCCGCGGTCGATTTCCTTTTCCGTGATGATGTAGGGCGGAAGCATGCGCAGCACCGTGTCATGCGTGCAATTGAGCAGCACTCCTTCCTGCATGGCATCCAGCACAATTTGTTTACCGGGAATGTTCAGTTCCACGCCGAGCATGAGGCCGCGGCCGCGGACTTCTTTAATAAATTTGTAACGCTTGGCCAACTCCTCCAACTTCATTTGGAAGTAAGCGCCCATCTGTTGGATGTGCGGCAGCAGGCCTTCCAGAATATCCATGAACTCAATGGCGACGCGGCAGGCCAGCGGTCCGCCGCCGAATGTGGATCCATGCATTCCGGGCGCAATCGATTGAGCGGCTTTTTCGTTCGCCACAATCACGCCCAGCGGAATGCCGCAGGCCAGCGGTTTCGCCGCAACCATGATGTCAGGCAAAACCTGCGGGTCCGCCAGTTGATAAGCGAAATAAGTACCCGGGCGTCCCACACCGCACTGAATTTCGTCGAACACCAGAAGCGCGTCGTAGCGATCCGCCAGCTCGCGCGCCTTGCGGGCGAATTCGTCCGAAATGGGATTGATGCCGCCCTCGCCCTGGATCCATTCGAAGACAATGCCGGCGGTGTGTTCGCACACGGTTTGTTCCAGCGCGACCACGTCGTTGTGTGGGATGAACCGCGCGCCTGGTACCAGCGGCTCGAAATCCCTGCGGTATTTTTCCTGGCCGGTGATGGAGAGCGCGCCCAGCGTCCGGCCGTGGAAAGAATTTTGCAGCGCGACGATCTCGTACTTTTCCGGATTGATCTTGCGCCCGTGCGAGTGGATCATCTTGAGCGCGCCTTCCATGGACTCGGCGCCGGAGTTGCAGAAGAAGGTCCGCTGCAGTCCGCTCACTTTGGCCAGACGTTCCGCGAGCGGCCCTTGATACTGGTGGTAATAAAGATTGGATGTGTGCAGCAGCAGGCCGGCCTGTTCGCGAATGATTTTGGTGAGCCGGGGATGCGCGTGGCCGAGAGCGCTTACGCCGATGCCGGCCAGCAAATCCAAGTAGCGCTTTCCGGATGAATCGAAGACATAGCAGCCCTTTCCGCGCTCCAGAAGCAGCGGATAGCGCGCGTAATTCTGCAGCAGGTATTGGCTTTCAAGCGCTCGAATCCCGTCGAGCGCGGCGGCTTCGTTCAGGCACCGTGGAAGCAGTGGACATAGCACCATGATAACGTTCTCACCGGGTCCGATCGATTCGGATAAGCTGAAGGCAAGTGGATTATCCAGAGCTGCGGGCCCAACTCAGTGGTCTACTCGACGGCGAGCCGGATTTGATCGCCAATGCCGCGAATACGGCCGCGCTGCTGTATCATTCGCTGCCGGATGTGAATTGGGTCGGGTTTTATTTCCTGAAGGATGGCGAGTTGGTGCTCGGCCCATTCCAGGGCAAGCCGGCTTGTGTGCGGATCCCGATTGGAAAAGGCGTGTGCGGCGCTGCGGCTGAACGCCGGCAATCCATCGTGGTTCCGGATGTCGACGCGTTTCCCGGCCATATTGCGTGCGATACCGCGTCGCGGTCCGAGCTGGTGGTTCCGCTGATGAAGAACGGCGCGCTGATTGGCGTTCTGGATCTGGATAGTCCGACGCCGGGGCGCTTCGGTGAAGACGATCGCGCCGGGTGCGAGAGCCTGGCTGCAATCTATCTGGAATCGTTTACATGACGCGGCTCGTTGTCATTCTGGCTCTGGCTCTGCTTTCCGGTTGCCGTTCGGACCAGCCTCCGGCGAAACCGGAGCTGACCATTGCCGCCGCGGCCAACCTCACCGACGTATTCGGACGCGTGGGCAAGCGCTTTGAAGCAGACACCGGAATTCATCCGGTGTTCAGCTTCGCATCCACCGCGCAGCTGACCCAGCAGATCGAAAACGCCGCGCCCTTCGACGTCTTCACCGCCGCCGATTCGGAGCACATTGCCGAGCTGGAACAGAAAGGGCTGCTCACAGCAGGGAGCCGTGCCGTTTATGCGCGAGGCACGCTGGCTTTGTGGATTCCCGAGAGCAGTAAAGCGGCAGTGCAGCGGATTCAGGATCTAACGCTGCCCGGCGTTCGAGTGATCGCCATCGCGAAGCCGGAGCTTGCGCCTTACGGACAGGCGAGCGTGGACGCGCTGCAGAAACTGGGTATATGGGAGCAGGTGAAATCCAAAGTTGTGTATGCGGAAAACATCAGCATGGCCAAACAGTATGGCAGGTCGAAGAATGCCGACGCGGTGTTCACGGCTTATTCGCTGGTGCTGCATGAAGCCGGCCGGGTCATCCAGGTGGACGAAAGCCTGCACAAACCGATCGATCAGGAACTCGGCATTGTTGCGAAGTCGAATCGGCAGGAAGCGGCGCAGAAGTTTGTGAAGTTCTTGCTGACGGGAGCCGGGAAGACCATCCTGCAGGGATATGGGTATCAGTCACCTGCGTCCAAATAGCGATCCGTTACGCTCCCTTGCGGTCGCGGTTCGGTAAGAACAACGGCGACCACTAGAAACCGAGTTCGGTGACAATGCGGTCGGCGTGGTACACCTTGCGCAGCGCTTCGACAATGGCGTTGCTTGCCACATGCACGGAACGCGCCTGCTCCTCCGTATATAGGTAGCGATTCTGCAGACCCTCGATATTTCCATCAAACAAGATTCCGATCAACTCGCCCTTGGTGTTCACTGTCGGGCTGCCGGAATTTCCGCCGTGCGTGTCGGTGGTGGTGACAAAATCGAACGGAGTGTTCAAGTCGAGCGACGGCTTCGCTTCAATCCAGGTTGGCGGAAGCTTGAAAGGGTCCACGCCGGTGGCGTGCTTATAAAGTCCGGCGAACGTGGTGGCATAAGGCACCGGATTGCCCGCCGCATCGAGATACCCTTTCACCGGACCGTAGGTCAGCCGCGGCGTGAAGGTCGCATCCGGATATTCGTTTTCGCCATATACCGCGAAGCGCGCCTGCGCGATCTTGGCGGCGCTGGAGGTAATCACGGATTCCACCTTGTCTTCAAATTCTTTGCGAGACTTCCGCGCCGGCCCCTCCAGGATCAACGCAAGCTGGATCATCCCGTCTTTGGATTTCTTCACCGCATCCAGGTCATGCGCCAGGCGCTTTCGCTCCGCCACATCCTGAATCTTGCTGGTTATGACATATTGATGAGCAGCTTCTTCGGGAGTCCGGCCGGCCAGAATGGCCTTCACGGTGGGATTGTCCGCGCCGAGTTCGCGCTGTTGCACGTGGAATAACGTGGCGAGCTTCTGCTCTTCGAGCGCGTTCGAAAGCGGAGCGGACGAATACATCTGCTGTTCTAGCGATGGGAGCCCCGCATCCTGATACTCGCGCAGGCGCTGCTCATTGGGCTTGTGTGATTCTTCGGCGTAACGCACCACTGTGCGCGCGAGGGCCAGACTGTCAACGCCGTTCGGTGCCGCTTCCAACAGAAAATTCGGCTTGTAGAAGCCAGTGTATTCCTGGTAAGCCGCGGAGATTTCATCCCACAGCTTGCCGTACTTCTTTTTCTTTGCCGGATCGTCATCAAGAGCGGCTCGCAACTTGCGCTCCTCGTCTTGTTTGCGAGACATCAGCTTGGGATCTTTCAGCCCCTGTTCAAAACCGGTGAGGGCTTTGAATGAGTTCTGGTCAGAATCCAAATCATCCTGCGCCACGCGTTTGTTCTCTGCGCTTTTTGCACCGAAAGCCAGCAGATCGTCGATGTCTTCTTTCAGCATGCGAAGAATCATGGGATATGACACATCGCGGCTGAACTGCATTTGCGCGACCGTCTGCAAGCGGCCGGTGGATCCGGGATTGCCGGATACAAAGGTGAGCTCGCCGTCCTTCACACCCTCGTGGCTCCAACGAAGATAGTCCGCGGGTTTCACGGGTTGGCCATTTTCATAAGCTCGGAACAGCGAAAAATCCAGGCAATAGCGCGGGTAGGTGAAGTTATCCGGATCGCCTCCGAACTGCGCAATGCTGAATTCCGGCGCAAACACCAGGCGCACGTCGGTGTACTTCTTATATTGATAGAGGCTGTACTCGCCGCCCGAGTAAAGCGTCACCACATCGCAGCGATTGCCGGTGGATGTGGTGCATTCCTTTTCGATTTTCGCGATGGACGCTTTGCGCATTCGGTTGGCATCGGCGCCGGGAGCGTCCGCCGCAATTCCTTCGTTGACCTTTGCCGTCACGTCGGCGGTGGAGAGCAGTGCGTCTACTTCCAGGTCAGGGCAAGCCTTCTCGCCGGCGTCGTTCGCCGAGGAAAATCCGTTGGCCATGTAGTCGTGTTCGGCGGTGCTTAACTTCTGGATACAATCCTGTCCGACGTGATGATTGGTGAACAGTAGACCGCGCGGCGACACGAAGGAACCCGATCCGCCATTGTTGAATCGCACGGAGGCGCGCTCCAGGTGGCGCAGAAAATCGTCTGTGACGGTGAAGCCGTAGGTCTTCAAAACTTGTTCCTTGGGGAAGTGGTCAAAAAGCCACATCCCATCGTCAGCCAAGGCGCAAATCGCAAAAACGAACCCAAAACAGAGGGGTCGAAGGAACATGAAAAAATCTCCCTAAAGTTAACAAACTAAAGTACTAAATAGCTAAGTAAGTAATCGCCTTGCTTCACTTTTCAAGGTCTGCCGTGCAATACTGAAGTCAGAAAGAAACGGTCGAAAAATGACGCAGTTGAGCGAGGCAATTGCCCGCTACCACAAGATGCTCGAGGCTGATCCATACAAGGATCTTTCCTGGGCACACGAACTCCAGGATCGCATGAAGGCGCGCAATCTCGCCGTCAGCGGGAGACCCGTCTCTCCAGTCCTACGTCCGCATTTTATCACGCGCCGGCAGTACACCGGATTAGTGAAGGCGGTGGAGTCGTTCTCGAGCGCCATTGAACGGATCGAGAACCTGGCGATTGGAAGCCCGGCGATGCTGGCGCGCATGGAATTGCTGCCGGCTGAGAAAATGCTGGCCGCGGTGGATCCTGGCTATGCGTCGCTGACCGTGACCTCTTTAATTGACACGCATCTGAACAATGGGACCATGCGTTTCGCGCGTTACATCCCGGACACGCCCACGGGTGTGGCTTATGGCGAGGCGCTCTCGGATCTTTTCTATGACTCGCCGCCGGTGAAGCAGCTCCGCAAGCGCTACCACGTGGAGAAACTGCCGGGCGCGAAGCACCTGCTGCAAGCGATTCTCAAAGCGTACAAAGAGTGGGGCGGCAAAAATAAAAAACCGAACGTCGCGATTCTGGAATTCCGGCAGCCTTTTCAGACTACCGAGTCAGGCGAGAATGCGCTGATCGCAGATCTTTTCCGCAAGGAAGGATTGCAGGTGGAAGTGGTTTCGCCCGACCAGCTCGAATACCGGAACGATGTACTGAGGCGCGGCGATTTCGCCATTGATCTGGTTTTCCGCCGCATCAAAGTGCAGGAGTTTCTGATCCGGTTCGATCTCACGCATCCTTTGCTGCGCGCTTATCGCGATCGGGCGGTTTGCGTGGTGAACAATTTCCGCTCAGAGTTGGCTCAGAAGAAGGCCATCTTCGATTTACTCACCGACGAAACCATCACGGCTGGATTTCCCGCCGCGGAACGTCACGCCATCAAGGAATTTGTGCCATGGACGCGCGTGGTGCACGAAACTAAGACGAAATATCGCAACAAGACCATCGATCTGCCGGAGTTCATCCTGCACAATCGCAACAAGCTGGTGTTGCGTCCCAATGACGACGGCGTGGATCAGCACTCTTTCCGTGGCTCGGAGACGGATGAAGCCGGGTGGGAGAAAGCGCTGAAGACCGCGCTACGCAATCCATACGTGGTGCAGGAAGCGATGGAGCCGGTGGTGGACACCTTCCCGCTGCTGCAATACGGGCATCTCGAAATGCAGAAGATGCGCGTGGACGTGCATCCGCATTCCTATCTGGGTAAAGTGCAGGGCTGTTCGAGTTGGCTGACGGCGGTGGGTCCGTCGGGATTTTCCACTGTTTCAGGCGTCGCCCCGACCTTTATTCTCGAAGGGAAATAAGCGCCGCTTCGCTGCGCGTTCTTCGGTTATTCAGTTCATCGGTTCTGTTGCGGGCGTGTCCGCTTGTCTGTTGGGCGTCGACGCAGTACCCGCCAACCGACTCCCTCACGGTCGCGGTTCGGTAACGCTTTTTCCGTCCCGAGCCGCGACCGTCAGGGAGTCGGTGCTCTTTTATTCATACCTCAACACTCGCATTGGATCGATTCGCGATGCGCGGCGGGCTGGGATGTAGACGGCTAGCGCGGTGACTGCTAGCAGCGCGGGCGCAACCATCAGATACGTTACGAAGTCCACGTCATCGCCCGTGAATACTGTGTTCAACAATCGTTCCGCGCCGAAACTGGCAGCTAGTCCGATGGCGATGCCGATTAGCGCCAGCACCACTCCTTGGCGCAGCACCATTCTCAGCACCGTGCCTCGGGCGGCGCCGATGGCCATGCGGATTCCGATTTCGCGGCTGCGACGTGTGGCGGCGTACGACACCAAGCCGTACAGGCCAACTAATGCGAGCACCAGTCCCATCAACCCCATCATGCCCACGGTTCTTATGACGATGTTCGGTTGGCCCACGGCGCGGAACTGGTAGAAATCGTCAAACGTGCGCACGTCGAAAACGGGTTGGTTCGCGTCCAATTCACGAATCATTTGGCGCAGAGGCTGAGCGAGGCCTGCGGCATCGCCCGAGGACTGGGCCAACAGAGTCATTTGCGTTTGCGGATGCTGCGCCAGCGGAAGATAGACGAAATCCATGGGCGACTCGGCGATCCACAAATATTTCGTAGTTTTGGCTACGCCGACAATTTCCACCCAGGGGCCATCGGGTGAATCCAGGCGAAAACGCTTGCCGATGGCGTCTTTCGATGGCCAATAATGCTTAGCCAGTTGTTCGTTCACCACCGCCACCCGCGGCGAGCTTGCGGTATCGGACGAGCGGAATCCACGTCCGCGCACGACGCTCAAATCCATGGTGTCGAAATAATGTTCATCCACCGTTGTTCCGAAGATTGAGGGAGTATCCTGGCCTTTTGGAATCTGAAAACCCTCCGGCAGAATGCTCACGGAACCCAAGTTGCTTCCATCCATGGGAACCCCGGAAGCCAGGGCGGCCGATTTTACTCCGGGCACGGTGCCCGCTCGCTCCACCACCTGACGGTAGAACTGCTGGGTCTGTGTTTCGTTGTAGCGCAGCAGCGTTGGATCGAAGCTGAGCATCAACAAATGATCGGTGCGGAAGCCGGGACCCGCGCCGAGCGTCTGCCGGAATCCACGATAAATAAATGTAGAGACCATCAGCAGCACGAGCGAAAGCGCCACTTGTCCGGCCACCAGAGCATTCCGGCCGAAGAGACGGCGGCGATGGGGAGTTTCGGCGCCTGCGGTCCGAAGGCCGCTGATGACATCGGTACGGGTGGTTTGCATGGCCGGCGCGAGGCCGAAAAAAATGGCGCTAAGCAGCGAGATCGTCAGACTGAAAAGCAGCGCCCGTTGGTCGAGCGTGACGGAAATCTGGGATGGGAAATCGGTGGGCGGCTGCAAGTGGCTCAGGAATCCCACGCCCGCATAACCGATCGCCAGACCTAAGAGTCCGCCAGCGATCGCGACCAGCAAACTTTCCGTCAGCAACTGGCGGATCAAGCGCGGCCGTCCGGCGCCGATGGCGAGACGTAGAGCCATCTCGCGCGCCCGCACCGGAGCGCGGCTCAACAGCAAGCCCGCTACGTTGGCACAGGCGACCAATAGCACGGCCATCGCCAATACCACCAGCATCGCGGCGACCTGAGCGTCGGGCGGCGAGCGCTCCAGTCTTCTCTGAAACTCCGTGCGTACTTGCGCCACGCGATTGCGATTGGTCTCGGGATAAGCGCGTTCCAAAGCTTTGGCGATTCCAGTGAACTCGGCTTGAGCCTGCTGCACGGATATTCCGGGTTTCAGGCGGCCTCTCAGAGTGAGCTGGCGATAATCGCGGGCATCGAGCGGCTTGAGTTTCGGATCGCTCAGAAACCTGGGCCACATGGCGATCGGCACAAATAAGGCAGGCCGGAAATAGTTGTCCAAGCCGGTGAAGCGCTCGGGCGCGACGCCGATCACGGTGAACTCAATTCCGCTGAGCCTGATCTTCTTGCCGAGGATCGCGGGGTCCGCGGCAAAATCTTTTTCCCACAAATCGTGGCCGAGAACCACCACGGCATCACGTCCGGGGACCTGGTCCTCTTCGTCACCAAAGCCACGGCCCTGGTCGGGTTCCACGCCCAGCACGCGGAAGAAGTTTCCGGTGACCAGCATGCCCATTTTCAACTGGGCGGGGGCATCCGGCCCTTTACTGAATCCAAAGGAATAACTGGTGTAGGCCAGCAAGCCGTCGAAGCTCTTACTGGTGCTTCGGAAATCGAGAAAGTCGCGATAGGACGCGCTGATGGAACCGAAGCCGCCGACGGAGGTGTCGTAGCCGGCTGTCACAATTTCATTCGGATGCGGCACGGGCAGGGGCCGCAGAATCAATCCGTCGGCGAGACTGAACATCGCCGAATTCGCGCCGATGCCGATGGCAAGCGAGATGACGGCGACGAACGTGAATCCCGGATTCTTGATTAACATCCGAAAGCCGTACTGGATGTCCTGCCAGAAACGCTCGAGCGAGGTCCAGCCCCAAGCTGCGCGAGTATTTTCTTTCACCAGGGACGTCGATCCCAGCTTGCGTTGCGCGGCGTAGCGGGCGTCTTCGGGCGACATGCCGGCCTCTATGTTCCACTGTGTTTCGCGGTCCAGATAATCGCGGATCTCGTTATCCAGGCTTTGTTCACGGCGGCGCCAGAGTTTCATAGCTGGCCCTCCTCTCCTGCCGGGCGCATGATGCGTGCGATGGCCTGTGCCAGACGGTCCCACTTGGAGTTTTCGGCAGTGAGATGTTTGCGTCCCAGCGCGGTCAGGCTGTAATACTTCGCCTTGCGGTTGTTTTCCGAGAGCCCGTCTTTGGCCGCGATGAAGCGCTGTTTCACCAGCCGATGGAGGGCGGGGTACAAGGATCCATGTTCGATTTGGAGGACATCGTCGGAGCCGCTCTCAATGGCGTGGGCGATGGCGTGGCCGTGCGCGGGGCCGAAAAGGAGCGTGCGGAGGATCAGCATATCGAGCGTGCCTTGCAGCAGCTCGAGCTTGTCGCGGTCTTGCTGGGTAGACATTCTATGGGAATGGTACAGGCACTCCGGTAGAATGTCAAGGGGTGTCGAGGAGGGGCTGGGGGTTAGGGACTGGGGCTGAGGTGCCTACGGTTTCCAGCGGACGATCGGTTTTCTCGCGGCCGTGACTTCGTCCACGCGGCTGGTGCGAGTGTGATGCGGCGCTTTCAAAACCAGCTCCGGATTCTGCTCTATTTCGGCGGCGATGGAAATCATCGCGTCGACGAATAGGTCGAGCTCGGCTTTGCTTTCCGTTTCGGTCGGCTCGATCATCATGGCGCCGTGCACGATCAGCGGGAAGCTGACGGTGTAGGGATGGAATCCATAATCGATCAGCCGCTTGGCGATGTCTCCGGTGTGGACGCCCTGCTTGGTTTGACGCTCGTCGCTGAAGACGCATTCGTGCATCGTGGGCGCTTGATGCGGCAGGTCGTAATACGGTTGGATCAACGCGCGGATATAGTTGGCGTTCAGCACTGCGTCGAGCGTCGCATTTCGCAATCCGGGGCCGCCATGGGCCATGATGTAAGCGAGCGCGCGGACGTGCATGCCGATATTTCCGTAGAAGGCGCGCACGCGGCCGACAGATTGCGGACGATCGTAATTCCAGGTCCAGCGGTTGTTCACGCGCTCCAGGCGCGGCTTCGGTAGAAACGGAATCAGGTGCTTCTTAATCGCAACGGGTCCGGAACCGGGGCCACCTCCGCCATGCGGCGTGGAAAATGTCTTGTGCAGATTGAGATGCATGACATCGATGCCGAAATCGCCCGGCCGCGCGACGCCTACGAGCGCGTTCATGTTCGCGCCGTCCATGTAAACCTGCGCACCTTTAGCGTGTAAAATCTCCGCAATGCGCGTGATGTTTTCTTCGAACACTCCAAGTGTATTGGGATTGGTGATCATCAGCGCGGCGACATCTTCATCCACCGCGCGCGCGAGCGATTCCACATCCACCATGCCGCGCTCGTTCGACTTGATATTTTCAACCTTGTATCCTGCCATGGTTGCCGTGGCTGGATTGGTGCCATGCGCGGAATCCGGGATCAGCAATTTCTTGCGCGGATTGCCCTGCGATTCGAGCAGCGCCCGGATCATCAGGATGCCTGTGAACTCGCCGTGCGCGCCGGCCGCGGGCTGCAGCGTCACCGCGTCCATGCCGGTGATTTCCGCGAGAATCGTTTCGAGCGTCCCCATCACTTCGAGAATGCCTTGCGACAGCGGTTCCGGCTGATACGGATGCGCCCACGCCAATCCCTCAATGCGGGCCACCTGTTCATTCACGCGCGGATTGTACTTCATGGTGCAGGAGCCGAGCGGATAAAGGCCCAGATCGATCGCGTAGTTTTGCGTGGAGAGGCGGGTGAAGTGACGAATGGCCTCCACTTCGCTCACTTCCGGAAAGCCTTCGATTTCCGGGCGTGTGTTAGCAGCGCCGAGAGCGGCTGCGGCATCGACTGGCGGAACATCCAAAGGAGGAAGTTGATAGCCGCGCTTGCCGGGCGAGCTGTTTTCAAACAGCAGCGGCTCATTCTGATTAATGTGCTGGCGGACTTTCTTGATCATTTCGCGAACACCTCCGCAACGGCGTCGAGCTTTTCGCGCCGCGTCATCTCTGTAGCGCACAGCAGCATAGTGTTCTTCAGTTCCGGATAATAGCGCTCCAGCGGCAATCCTCCGATGATCTGTTTCCCGAGCAGAGTCTGGTTGAGCTGATCCGGCGCCCGGCCGCCTGTGGATGCCACGAATTCGTTGAAGAACGGGCCAGAAAAGCGCAGCGGAAGTTTTCCGGCCAGGTAATGAGCCTTTGCCAGATTCTGCTGGGCCAATTCGCGCAAGCCTTCTTTGCCGTAGACGGTCATGAAAACGGTAGCCATCAGGGCGATCAGGGCTTGATTCGTGCAGATGTTCGATGTCGCTTTCTCACGGCGGATGTGCTGCTCTCGAGTAGCCAGCGTCAAACAAAATGCCCGATTCCCGCGCGTGTCCTTGGTTTCGCCCACCAGGCGTCCCGGGATCTGGCGCATGAACTTTTCCTTGGTTGCGATGATGCCCGCGAAAGGTCCGCCATACACTGGAGAAATCGCGAAGGATTGCAGCTCGCCCGCTACGATGTCGGCATCGCGCGGCGGTTCGAGAAGTCCCAGCGAGACGGCTTCGGCGAAAACAAAGATCAGCAGCGCGCCATGCTTGTGCGCGATTTCCGCCGCCTGCTTAACGTTCTCCACGATTCCGAAGAAGTTCGGCGATTGGATGATTACGGCCGCGGTCTCTTTAGTGATTTTGCTTTCAAGATCCGCAGTGTCGAGCGTTCCGGATTCGCTGACATAGCCGAATTCGGCCACCGGCATTCCCTGGTGCTGCGCGTAGGTGAGCAGAACTTCGCGATACTCCGGATGCACGGTGCGCGAAACCAGAATCCGGTCGCGGCCGGTGACGCGCATGGCCATCATGGCTGCTTCCGGAACGGCGGTGGACCCGTCGTACATCGACGCGTTGGCCACTTCCATGCCGGTCAACTGGCAGATCATGGTCTGGAATTCGAAGATGGTGGTGAGCGTGCCTTGCGCGATTTCGGCTTGATAGGGCGTGTAGGAAGTAAGAAACTCGCCGCGGGATACGACGGTGTCTACCAGGACCGGCCGGTAATGATGATAAACACCGGCGCCGAGGAAAGACGCGAATCCATTGGCATTTTCTTCGCCGCGCGCGCGGAAGTAATCCACGATCTCGTACTCGGATTTTCCACCAGGAATGTCGAGCGGCCGATTCAATCGGACTTCAGCCGGTAAATGCGAAAACAAATCTTCGAGAGTGGTCGCGCCGATAGCGGACAGCATCTCGCGGCGCTCGAGATCTGACTTTGGTAGATAACGCATTCGTGCAGGGGGTAGGTGGTGGGTGGTGGGTGGTAGGAAAACCCACCACCTACCTCCTACCACCCACCACCAAGATCCTATTCGGCTCCTAAGTATTTCTGATAATCTTCGGCGGAGAGCAGACTCTTAATTTCGTCGGGGGAAGACAATTTAATTTTAACAAGCCATGCGTCGCCGTGTGGATCTTCGTTTAGTCTTTCTGGTGCGGTGGCAAGCAGCGGGTTCACTTCCACCACCTCGCCGGATACCGGTGCGTAGATGTCGGAAACCGCTTTGACGGACTCCACCGAGCCTAGATTCTTGCCTTGCTCCAGGTGCGCGCCCACTTTGGGAAGCTCCACATAGACGATATCGCCGAGTTCCTTCTGCGCGTGATCGCTGATTCCGATCACTCCGATGCCGCCTTCGACGCTGACCCACTCGTGTTCCTTGGTGAAGTGAAAATTTGCTGGATACATGGATTTTATTTGGCTCGCTTATAGAATGGGGTTGGAACCGTGACGGCTTCCACCGGTTGGTTGCGAATCATGATCTGAATTTGTTGGCCGGGCTTGGCTTTGCCGGATGGAAGATAGCACAGCCCGATATTTTTGCCGAGCGTGGGTGAAGGGCCGCCGCTAGTGACCCAGCCGGCGGGAGTTCCCTCGACATACACTTCGTAACCGTCGCGGCCGATTCCGCGGCCGGTCATCTCGAAACCGGCCAGCTTGCGTGTGACGCCTTGCTGTTTCTGACTGGCGAGCGCCGCTTTGCCCGTAAAATCGCCTTTATCGAGCTTCACGATCCAACTCAGGTCCGCTTCATAGGGCGTGATGGTGGCGTGGATCTCGTGGCCATAGAGCGCCATCTTGGACTCCAGGCGCAGCGTATTGCGAGCTCCAAGTCCGCACGGCTTGATGCCGAATTCCGCGCCGGCATCCAGAATTTCGAACCAGATGCGCTCGGCTTCGGAAGGCGCGATGTAAATCTCAAAACCATCCTCGCCGGTGTAACCAGTGCGCGCGATGCGGGCGGGAGTCCCGCAGACCACGCCATCGGTGAAGTGATAATACTGAATGGGTGCGAGGTCGGTCGAGGTGAGTTTTTGCAGCGTGGCCAGGCCCTTGGGACCCTGGATCGCCAACTGCGCGTAACGATCGCTGGCGAAATCCACTGTCGCGTTGAGCCTATTTGCCTTGGCGATGTGTTCGAAATCTTTTTCCTGATTCGAAGCATTGACGCAGATGAAGTAATGATCGTCGGCGACTTTGTGCACCAGGATGTCGTCGACAAAGCCGCCATGCTCATACAGAAGTCCGGAGTACTGCGCCTGGCCGATGTTCAATTTCGAGACGGCGTTGGTGGTTACCGAATCGGTGAGTGCGAACGCATCCGGGCCGTGAATTTCGATCTCGCCCATATGGCTGACGTCGAACAGTCCGACATTTTTGCGGACAGCGTGGTGTTCCTCGAGGATCCCGGAGTATTGCACGGGCATGTCCCAGCCGCCAAAGTCGACCATCCGGGCGCCCAGCTTACGATGCGCCGCGTTGAGCGGAGTGGCCTTGAGGCCGGGTGCGGGTTGAGTCATGAATTCCTTAGACGCGGAATTTCATTTTACAGCAGGTGTCAAGCGACGGGACCGGTCCCAGGACCTGGTTCGATCTTCGGGTCTTGGATTACCTCGAAACTGCGGACCGCCGTAGCCTCGTCGTCGAAGACTTCGAAGATACGATAGACCTTGGTGAGTTGCACCACATCCTGAACTCGCTGGGTGAGCTTCATCAGCTTCAGCTTGCCGCCCCGACGGGTGGATGCCGTATAAGCGGCAACCAATTCGCCTAACCCGCTGGAATCGATGTAATAAACTTCGGCCATGTTCAACAGGATATTCTTCCTGCCACTCTCGAGCGTGTCGGTAATTAGTTGGCGGAACTCACGAGTTCCAGGGCCAAGAGTGATGGGGCCGGTAAGATTCACGACGAGGACGTCCCCCACTTCCCAGTCAAAATGTTCGAGGGCCATGGTGCGACGGTAGCGCCAACTGTATGCCGCTGTCAACATTGGGCTAGAATGAAGTTTCCGCATCGGGCGCGTAGCTCAGTTGGTTAGAGCACCTCGTTTACACCGAGGGGGTCCGGGGTTCGAGTCCCTGCGCGCCCACCAACCACCATAGTTCCGAAGCGCGACCGACTCCCTTACGGTCGCGGCTCGGTAACACTCTTTCCGTTCCCAACCGCGACCGTAGCGGAGTCGGTGCCGTTTTGGTTTTTATGATCACTCTCTCGCGGCCATGCCTAGGGCGCGCATCAGATGCGCTCGCTCGGGGCCCTATCCCTTCTCAGCATTTCTGACGATTAGAGAAAGAGCTGCCGATAAGGAGACTGTGAGCCTAGTAACTTCCGAACCTTGCGATATCTGCAAAACCGAGACCAAGCGGTGCGAATACTACCCGAAGGGTAGAAGCCGGAGACACGGCAAATGCCTGCAATGCGACGCTAAGGATCCACAACGTCCGGAAGGCTACAAGAGCAGGGATCCGAGATATTGCTACGAGTGCGATCGGGCCTGTGTTACGGAGAAAAATATTCGCGCAGGCGTGCCGGTCTAAATTAAAAGAAAAATCCCGCACAATCTGTTTACACCGCTTTTACATCCGAGCGGAAACATTCAACGATACCCTGTCGTCAATGCGGCATGCACAAACTGTGTCTGCTCGTGTTCGTTGCTTCTCTCTCAGCTCAGAACAATTACTTTGTTCATAATTTAGTCTCCGACGTCGCGGGTATGGCGGACCACGTCGACCCCAATCTGGTAAATCCATGGGGGAACGCCTTCAGCGCAACCAGTCCG
This sequence comes from Bryobacterales bacterium, assembly GCA_963774655.1. Lineage (GTDB taxonomy): Bacteria > Acidobacteriota > Terriglobia > Bryobacterales > Bryobacteraceae > Palsa-89. The sequence continues at coordinate 238,276 of CAVZFZ010000001.1, forward strand.
TTCTGGATCGCGAATAACGGAACTGGGACCTCGACACTCTACAACGATACCGGCACGGCGATTCCGCTGGTGGTGAAGATACCCGCGGGCGCAGGCGCCACCACACCAGGCAAAGTTACCGGTGTAATTTTCAATGGAAACGCAAATTCATTTCTGATCAGCGGTCAAACGCCGTTGTTCATCTTCTGCACCGTGGACGGAACAATTTCCGGATGGAGCCCGAAGGTGGACATGACGAACGCGAAAATCATGATCGACAACTCGTCCACTGGCGCACACTATACAGGTTGCGCAGTGGGTGGAACCCTGGCCGCGCCCCTGCTGTACGCTGCCGACGTCGGCAACGCGAAGGTCTCGGTATGGGACATCAACCTCAAGCCCGTTGTGACTGGCTTCGTCAACTCGGCAATCCCAGCCGGATTTGCGCCGTTCAATATCCAGAATCTTAGCGGCACTATGTATGTGACGTACGCCGCACAGCCGGGTTCAACCGCGGCTGGTGGGTATGTTTCCACCTATGACATGAACGGAGCGCTGCTCGGCAACTTAAGTGGCACCGGAGTGCTCAACGCTCCCTGGGGCATCGCGATCGCGCCGACCACTTTTGGAAAGTACGCCAACATGGCGCTGGTCGGAAACTTCGGAGATGGAACCATCCGCGCGTTCGATCCGAAATCGGGTGCATTCATGGGGACTCTGGAGGATGAGTCGGGCAAGTCAATCGCAATCGATGGACTGTGGTCGTTGAACTTCGGGAACGGCGCCGCGTCGGATCCCGCTACCCTCTATTTCACCGCCGGGATTCAAGCTGAGACGCACGGTTTATTTGGCAGCATCCAGGGGGCGCCGTCCTTCACGTCGGCTGGAATTCAAAACGCCGCAAGCGCGGGTCCGACGATAGCGCCGAACTCCTTTGTGGCAATTTTCGGCGGTGGATTAGCCGCGACCACGCACAAATGGGGCGGCAGCGATTTCGTGAACAACGCGCTGCCTACATCCTTGCAGGGCGTGAGCGTGAGTATCAACGGAGAGCCTGCTTATATCGATTTCATCAGTGCATTGCAGATCGATATCCTGGTTCCTGCCGACGTGCCCGCGGGTCCGGTGCAGATCCAGGTGACGAACAATGGCCTCGAAAGCGCGATTATCTCGGCCACCATGGCTGCGGTGGCGCCGGCTTTCTTCGATTTCGGTCCGGTGAATGCGGCGGGCAACCAATACATCGCCGCCACGCATGCCGACGGTACTCCGGGAGGGCCGCCGAATTATGTCACTGGCGTCAACAGCACACCCTTCACCGAAGGCGAAATCATCATTCTCTACGGCACCGGGTTCGGCCCCACGAATCCTCCGGTTCCGAACGGAAAATTGATCACCACCGCCGCGAATCTGGCTACTACTCCGACGGTGACCATCGGGGGACAAAACGCCGAGGTGCAGTTTGCGGGCGTCTCGGAAGCCGGGCTCTATCAGTTCAACGTGGTTGTTCCAAAAGGATTGACGCCTGGAACGACCCCGAACATCGATGTTCCCGTAGTAATCGATCTGGGTGGCGGAGCAAAAACGCAATCCAATGCGGTTATTTCGGTAGCGGTAGGGCAGTAGCGATACTGACCCTTACTGACGCGCGGGGCTACGATACCAACCGAGGTAGCCCCCAGCGTTAGCAGACCCCGCGTGGGGCGGACCCCCTGGTCCGCGGTCGACGCCCTCGTCGGCCTGCTGAGAAAAGAGACGAAGAGCGGGTCCAGGGGGTCCGCCCCACTCTACTGCAGGATCTCGCTCAGGATCCTTCCGATCGATCCGGACGGCTGCTCTACTTTCAGGATCTCCGCCAGCGTCGGCGCGATGTCGTTCACGGCGATTCGCGTGGAGTAGCTCCCTGCCTTGATTCCGGGCCCGAGAAAAATCACCGGAACATGATTGTCGTAATCGTAGGGCGTGCCGTGCGTGGTGCCGGAGGCATCGAACAAGTAGTACGGCTCCTGCAGCGTGAACAAATCGCCGGATCGCCGCGGGAAAAATCCGAGAGTGAACGCGCGGCTGATGGAATCCTGCTGCACCTGCCCGCTGGCCAACTGGCTACGCGTGTAGACGCGCGCGATGTGCGGCTGTTCCATCGCGGCTTCAGCCGCTACGCGCTCCACTTCGGCGGGATCCAATTTCTGGCTGCGCATCAGATCCCGGTTGAAGTACAACGTGCCGTCTGAGCTGGTGAACCATTTGCCCTCGCCAAAGCGCTTGTTGAGTGCATCCGCGATCTTCTTCGAGTACTCGGCGGCACTCAGACGTCCGCCCGGCATTTTGCGCCGCTCATTCACTTCCGGAACCGGCGCCACTCCGTGGTCGGCGGTCAGCACCACCAGCATATTGCCCGCGCCTACGCGCCGCTCCACGGCATCGAACAGCTTGCCCAGCAGTCTGTCGGTACGGATCGAAATATCGCGCACCGCCGGATCGTCCGGTCCCACTGCGTGGCCGACATAGTCGTTCGACGAAAAGCTGACGGCCAGCACATCGGTGGCGGCATGCTTACCCAGATTCTCCCCATCCAGGGCGCGCTCGGCGAATTCTTCGATCAGTTCATTGCCCCACGGCGTGGCTTCAATGGATCCACAAAAGCGATCGCCGGTGCCCGCCACCATCGTGCAGAACGCCTTTGCCTTATCATTCTTGGCGTCGAAAGGCAGCCACTTTGCCCCCAGGTAACGCGCTTGCGGATTTTCTTGGTTCAGCTTCTTGGCCCAATCCGGTAGCTCGGCGTGGTAATACGTGCTGGTCACCCACGCGCCTGCGTCGTTGTCGTACCAATATGCGCCATCGGCGCTGTGGCCGCCGGGCAGGATCGCGCTGCGGTCCTTGATGGAAACGCTCACCACCTTGGATTCCGGATTTCGAACTTTCAACTCATCGCCCACGGTACTCACCAGCAAACGGCGCGGCGACGATCCGGAGCGGCCTGCAGCTCCTCCGACCAGTTTTGTAGTTGGATCGGACACACTGGTGACCGGTTGCCCGGTTTCGCGGTCGAACCACTGGTTGGCGATGATGCCGCTGATAGAAGGAGTCGCGCCGGTCAAGAAAGTGCTGTGGCCCACCGCGGTCACAGTGAAAGCGTGCAGATAGTGGGCATCGGTGAACACAGCGCCTTTTTCCAGCAGCCGCGCGAGTCCGGAGTTGTAATCCGCACGGAATCGAAGCAGATAATCGTAGCGGAACTGATCGATCACGATGGCGACAACGATTTTCGGCGCGGGAGCGGCGGTTAGAACGGTAGCAACGGTTAGGAATGCGAGGAGCGTTCGGAACGGCCGTTTCTCGTTTCTCGTTTCTCGTTGAGAAGCGAGCCGGGTAACTAGAAACCAGAAACGAGAAACCAGAAACGGACTTTTCTTATTCATATCGCAAAGCTACCACGGGATCTAGTTTGATCGCGCGTAGCGCTGGAATGAGGCTGGCGGTGAGCGCTACCGCGAGAATCAGTAACGACGTTAGGGCCAACGTCCACGGATCGGTCGCACTCACATCGAAGAGCAGATTCGAGATCACGCGCTTGAGGCCGAAGGCGAAGCCGAGTCCGATGCAGATGCCGATGCCGGCCAGCAGCGCGCCTTGTCCCATCACCAGCTTGAGTACATCGCTTTTTTGCGCGCCCAGTGCCAATCGTACACCCAGTTCGTTGGTGCGGCGCTCCACCGAGTAGGCTGTCACTCCATATAATCCGATGGCCGCGAGAATCAAGGCCAGGCCGGCGAAAGCACCCAGCAGCGTGGTTCGAAAACGCGGCCGTGCGAGCGAGGAATCCACCAGGGCGTCCATGGTGAAGACGTTGAACACAGCCAGGCTGCTGTCCAGCTTGTGCACTTCGGCCCGCGCGGCAGAGGCCACTGACGAGGGTTCGGCGCCGGTGCGGATCACGGCGGTCATGGTGCCCTCCACAAAACTGAGCCACGCGGGCGGAACCTGCAGATAGCTGTAATACGTTTCAGGCTGGTCCTTGGCGTCTAAACCGGCGTGCTTCACGTCGCGCACGATGCCTACAATCGTGCACCAGGCGCTGCCCGGGAGGCCGGATTGGATGCGCTTCCCGATGGCGTCCTCGCCAGGAAAGAAAGTTCGCGCCAAAGTCTCATTGATCATTGCCACGCCCGGAGTATTCTCTCCATCCGTGTGGAGGAAATGCCGGCCACGGATCAGCGGGATACCCATGGCATCGAAGTATTCCCCGCTCACGGCACGATACTGCGCACGCGGCTGGGCAGCGCTGAGACGCTCCACCGGCCGATTTTCAATGACGAAATTCAGGCTGGCATCGTCGCCGGCGCTCAACGGCGCCTTGCGCGCGATGGCCGCGAACCGGACGCCCGGCAGTGTCCGAAGACCCTCCAGGAGCTGTTTGTAAAACGACGTGACCTGCCGTTCGGAGTAGCGGCTCTCGGGCAGCTCAATCTGCATGGTCAGCACGTGATCCGGACGGAAACCGGGGTTCACGCTTTCGAGCCTGGAAAAACTGCGGATCAGCAAACCCGCCCCGCTCAACAGCACCACGCAGGCGGCGATCTCGGAAACAACCAGCGCATTGCGAAAAAATGCCCCGCCTGGACCGTTGGCGGCGCTCCGGCCGCTGGATCGGAGCAGCGAATTCAGATCGCTCCGCATGCTGCCAAGCGCCGGCGCCAATCCAAACACAATTCCAGTAGCCAGCGTCACCAGCAGCGTGAAAGCCAGAACGCGCCAATCCAGACCGATCTCCTGCAGACGCGGCAGCGTTGCGGGTCCCAGCCGCTTCAGCAGGGAAATGCTCCAGGCCGCGAGCAGTAGCCCCAGCACTCCACCGCCGAGCGCCAGCAGCATGCTCTCGGTGAACAACTGCAGCGCCAGCCGGCTGGGTTTGGCCCCGAGTGCGGATCGCAGGGCGATCTCCTTTTCGCGGCCGCCCGCGCGTGCCAGCAGCAGGTTCGCCACGTTCGTCGAAGCGATCAGCAGCACGAATACAACAGCGCCGATCAACACCCACAGTGTGGTGCGCACGTTGCCCAGCAGTTGATCGCGCAGCGATACCACCGTTGCGCTGTACCCGGCGTTGGCATCCGGGTCCTGCCGCTCCAGGCGGAGGGCGATCGCTTGCATGTCGGTCAGCGCCAGATCCAAAGTTACCCCCGGCTTCAAGTGCGCCAGCACGCGCAGCGTCCGGACTGCACGGGTGCTGGGATTCAGTTCCTTCGAATCCAGCGTGTAGGGAATCCACAGGTCGGAGGGCGAATCCAGCAAATGGAAATCCTGAGGCGCCACGCCCACCACCGTGTAGCTAATACCACCGAGCGTAATGGCTTTTCCGAGAACGGACTGATCGCCCGCAAAACGGCGCTGCCATAATCCGTAGCTCAAAACAGCCACCAGATTCTTGCCCGGCTGGCTCTCTTCGGGAAAAAAAGTACGGCCCACGGCGGGCTTCGTACCCAACATCTCAAACGCGCCGGGAGAAATCAGGATTGTCTCCACGCGCTCCGGCAACTCGCCGCCCGTCAACACGCGAGGCTCCGCCCGCAACGCGGCCATCTGATCGAACACCCGATTCTCGATGGTCCAGGCCCGGAACTGCGCCGGAGAAACCAATTCCTGCCGTATGCCGCGGCTTAACTTGGTTTCCCAGATCACTACCAGGCGCTCGGGATCCGGATAGGGAAGGGGCCGCAGCAGGACGCCGTTCACTACGCTGAAAATGGCGCTATTGGCTCCGATTCCGACGCTCAGGGTGAGCAACGCGACCAGCGTTGACGCGGGACTCTTGAGCAACATCCGCAGGCCATACCGAACGTCGTTAATCAGAGCACCCATGGATGCTTGTGATGAATCCTACATTGTATATCCGGAGAGCGGGGTGTGCTTGCGCTATGCGCTTCGCGGGGCTGGAGATTGGGGACTGTCCACAAAACGAAACGGACCGCATCAGCCACCAAGCTTTGCCCTGGTCGCTCTTGCGGTCCGCTGTCGTTTAGCAATTGAATGAGTTTACGTTTTAAGACTAGGTTCCCCAAACGGCGATTCCAGCTTTGATCTTAGTTTTGGTCTTCATGGCCTTTTCTCCTTTTTTATTTGTGCCTCTGGCTGAAAGTGCCGCGTGACAACCGGTAGGGTGTTGCCACGCGGCCTAAATGCCTAGGTGCCCCAAACAGCGATACCGGCTTTGATCTTGGTCTTGGTCTTCATTTCGATCCTCCTTGCTTTGATTGGCCTTACTTAACGCTTCCTCTAAGTGCAACTGCGATGCCAAGAGTACCATGACCTCGGAGTGTCATGTACTAAGTAGGCGCAAACATCTGAAACAGAAAGGATTATGTATGATTCCTCAAGGTCTTGCCACGCGCGCCTAGGGCTTCTAAGGTAGATTTATGCTATCTAATCGGATAGAGACCCTATCTATCCGGATAGGGTGTTCCCCTTAGACTGCGATCCGTCACGCTCCCTCGCGGCCGCGCTGCGGTTCCACCGGTTCAGTTGGCAAGCGGATCGAGAAGCGCCGGTGCTTCTCGATCCGAAGCGAAGCAGCCCGCGCGCGCCGCAGACAGACTTCGCTTAAGGAAGGATCATTCGAAAAAGGCCGCGATCCAGGCCGGAATGCGGCCCTTTCCGATGGGGATGTTGGGGGAGTGTGGCTCGTTGAATTCTTAGGTACCCCAAACCGCGATTCCAGCCTGGATTTTGGTCTTGGTCCTCATGGTTTTTCTCCTTCTCACCTGCAGTGCGACGACTAAGGTGTTCTCCCTAACCTGCGTCTAAGGTTTGCAATCGCGTGGCCATGGAATTATGCGCCTTGCGGTGGTCGATGACGCCGGTAATTCAGCAAGGAATCAACGAATTGCCGCATTTAAGCTCGCTCGCGATGAAATTTGACCTATCTTTTCGGATAGTAAGGCTAACGCCTGAGATAGCGTGAGGAACAACGATTAACAATGGTCCGGCTCGATCGGATATACTTTTATCCAAAGCGCGGATGTCTGAGACCTATCCGGAACTCGAAGCTCTAGCGGGTCCCCTCAAGGGAAATACCTTTCCTTTGTCTGATCCGGAGACGTCGATTGGGCGGGAACCTTCCAACCAGATGCCCATCCTGGATGCCTCGGTTTCGCGCCGCCACTGCCTCATCCGGCGCGAATCGGGTGGTTTCAAGATCCAGGATCTGAACAGCCGCAACTGCACTTTCGTCAACGGCGTTCCGGTGACCGAAAAGCTGCTGTCCTCGGGCGACGAGATCAAGATTGGGAATTCCCTGTTCCTGTTTGTGAAGCCGGACGAGGAAAGTCAAACCGCGCCGTCCGTGGAGTTCGACAAAGACGACACCGGCGGAGGATCCACCATCATCCTGCGGACGCAGGACGCGCGTTATTTACGGGACCTGGATAAGATCACGCCCACTGGCCGCACGGTGCGGGATCTGAACGCGCTGCTGCGAATCAGCAAGGCGGTGAATTCGGTACGCGGCCTGGAAGCGCTGGAACGGCGGATCCTGGAATCGATTTTCGAAGTCGCGCCGGCGGACCGCGCCGCCATTCTGCTCTGCGATCAGGGCCTGGAAGAGTGCAGCTCAGTTTATGGATGGGATCGCCGCAGCGGAGCGAATCCAGCGGTGCAGGTCAGCCGCACTATCGTCTCGAAAGTGCTTCAGGAAGGAGTAGCACTGCTGTGCAACGACCTTCCGGCGGCCGAGGCCTTTTCGGATACCGCGAGCGTGGTAGACCGGCATATCCGTAGCGTGCTGGCCGTGCCGCTCGAAATTTTCGATCGCGTTCTAGGTGTTATTTATCTGGATGCCAGCGATCCGGCGGTGCGGTTCGATGAAGATCATCTCCAGCTTTTGACGGCCATCGGCGGCATCGCGGCCGCGGCATTAGACAATGCCCGCCGCATGGAGTGGCTGGAGGAGGAAAATCGCCGGCTGCAAGCGGAAATGAACGTCGAGCACAATATGGTGGGTGAAAGCCCGCGCATGCGCGACGTGTATCAGTTTATTGGCCGGGTGGCCTCGAGCGATTCCACGGTGCTGGTTTTCGGAGAAAGCGGCACAGGCAAGGAGCTGGTGGCGCGCGCGATCCACCAAAACAGCGGCCGCGCGAACAAACCATGCGTGGCCATCAATTGCGCGGCCTTGGCGGAATCCCTGCTCGAGAGCGAACTTTTCGGCCACGAGAAGGGCGCCTTCACGGGCGCCATCATGCAAAAGAAGGGAAAGCTGGAAATCGCCGAGGGCGGCACTGTTTTCCTGGATGAAATCGGCGAGCTGGCGCCGTCGCTGCAAGCCAAACTCCTGCGGGTCCTGCAGGAGCGCGAGTTTGAGCGCGTGGGCGGGACGCGCACCATCAAGCTGGATGTGCGGCTGATCGCCGCTACCAATCGCGATCTGGAGGAAGAGGTAAAAAAGGGGGGTTTTCGGGAAGATCTATACTATCGGCTCAACGTTGTGTCCGTCCGGATGCCCGCCCTGCGCGAGCGCCGCGAGGACATTTCGCTGCTGGCCAGCTACTTCGCCGCCAAGTATGGCAAGCGGAGTGGCCGGAGCGTGGTGGGAATCTCGCCGCGCGCCCGAGCCTGCCTGTTGAACTACGAATGGCCAGGCAATGTGCGGGAGCTGGAAAATGCCATTGAGCGCGCCGTGGTGCTGGGCAGCTCCGATTTGATCCTGCCCGAAGACCTGCCGGAGTCGCTTCTCGACAAGGCCGCTCCGTCCGGTACAACTTCGGAAGCATTTCACGATGCGGTGCGCGAGTCGAAGAAACAGCTCATCATCAGCGCGGTGGAGCAGGCCTCCGGGAACTATACGGAAGCCGCACGGATATTGGGCTTGCATCCGAATTATCTGCATCGCTTAATCCGCAATCTCAACTTGAAGCCCACGCTGCAGAAGCACGCAGGCGCCGATTCCTGACCCGGAGTCTCCCTCGCGGGTCTGTAAAAAAACCAAAAAGGCACCGACTCCCTTACGGTCGCGGTTCGGTAACGTCATCGAAATCTTTTCCGAGCCGCGACGGTGAGGGAGCCGGTGCCTTAGGTTCTTTCACAACCAGTCCCAGCAGCGCTGCATTCTTTAGTCTCATGGAAGAGAGTATGATCACTTCATAGGCCAACACAACGTGGACTCCTAATTGCTCATCTAGTCAATTGGAATCGTTCGTGCGGTAAATATGACGCAAACCAAACGGGCTCGAATCCTACTGGCTGACGATCACGCCCTGGTTGCGGCGGGACTGTGCAAACTCCTGGAAGAGGAGTTCGACCTGGTAGGAGCAGTGGAAGACGGTCGCGCGCTGATCGCTCTGGCGAAGAGAGAACAGCCGGACGTGATTCTGCTGGATATTTCCATGCCGTTGCTCAACGGCGTGGAAGCGGCGCGGCAGCTCCAGGTTGCTGTTCCCAACGCGAAATTGATTTTCGTCACCGTGCATTCGGATTCTCCCTATGTGGTAGAGGCGTTTCGCGCAGGTGCTTCCGGTTATGTGTTGAAACGATCGGCGGCCTCGGAACTGGCGGCGGCCATTCGTGAGGTACTCAACGGAAATTTGTACGTCACGCCCCTGATCGCCAAAAGCGCGCTGGACGGGATCCTGAAGGTTGCAGAAAAGCGGGGTCCGCTGTTGTCCACACGGCAGCGCGAGGTGCTGCAACTGGTGGCGGAAGGTCATTCGGCTAAGGAGATCGCGGAAATCCTGGGAATTTCACCGAAAACCGTGGAGTTTCACAAGGGCTGGATCATGAAGAAGCTGGACCTGCATTCCACCGCCGAACTCACCCGCTACGCTCTGGAACACCGCATCGCCAATAGCCTGAGCGGTTGAGGTGGGGCAGCCATGATTGGCTGCAGCCGGATTTTATCCGGCGTGCTTGTTCAAGATCGCCGCCTGGAAAGGCGGCTGCAGGCAGAATTGCCTGCCCCACGTTCCTATCCCGTCTGTGCGGAGTTGGGAACTTCCACTACGACTTCGCTGCCTCCGGCGCTGGAGGTGATCCGGAATTTCCCGCCCAGCAAATTTGCGCGCTCTTCCATGCTGCGCAAACCCAGCCCGCCCTTGCCCCGGATGGTCTTGTAGTCAAATCCGGAGCCCGAATCTTTGATGGATAATCGTAGGTTGCCGTCGGTTCCCGACAGATTCACTTGCGCCGTGTGCGCGCCGGAATGCTTCAAAACATTATGCAGGCTTTCCTGCAACACGCGATACAGGCACAGCGCCGCATCCGCATCCACAATAGCTGGGACGTTGCTGTGGTGGAAAGTAACCTGGATATTCTGTTGCTCGCTGAAATAGCGGACGTAAGTCTCGGTGGCCACCACCAGTCCCAGATCGTCCAGAACGGACGGGTGCAGGCGATAGGCGATGCGCCGCAAATCCTCGGATAGCGCGGTGACCTGCTCGCGGAACGATTGCAGATTCTCCGCTAGTTGATGCTTGGTCGGCTCCTTGCGCTGCAGCGTTTCCAGGTTCAGTTCCAGCAGGGCCAGCCGCTGCGTCAAGTCGTCATGCAGCTCGCGCGACAAATGATAGCGTTCGCGCTCCTGGGCCACCAGCAGCCCGGCGCTGAAGGCGCGCAGTGCGCCGCTTGATTCATCCGATGCCGGCGCGCCGCCGTCCATGGGATCGCCTAGAACTTCGGGGATTCGGAGCAGATCCTGATCCACCAGCACCATCACTACGCCTTCGATCTTGTTGTCTTCCGTGCGATACGGACGCAGCCGCAGAGAATGCACCCGGCCGCTGAGATCCTTCACGTCCATAATCTTGGGCGTGAGCGTTTCAATCACTTCGGCCAGCAGGCGATCCAGCTTGGGCAATTCCAAATTGAGATTAATATCGCTGATGGGCCGGCCCACGTCGGTGGGAATCAAATTCAGGGCCCGCTGCGATACCGGAGTGAATCTTCGGATGCGAAGGTCGTTACTCAACATCACAATCGGGATGTTTACGCTGCTGAGCAGGTTTTGAAGATCGTTGCCGGCTTGAGCCAGTTGCAAATTGCGGGTCTGCAACTCATCGTTGACGGTGTTCAATTCCTCATTGGTGGACTGCAATTCCTCCTTGGCGGTTTCCAACTCCTCATTGGTGCTTTGTAGCTCTTCGTTGCTGGACTGGATCTCTTCATTGGCCGAGCGCAGCTCTTCGTTGGCAGACTCATGCTCTTCCATGATGGTCTGCAAGTAGCGCTTGGTAGCGGCGGACTCCTCTCGAAGCTGGGCATTTTCCCGCTCCAGCGTAGACATGCTGGGACGTTTCGTGGATGTCCGCGCAACCGGCGCGGCCGGCCGCTCGCCGCGCGCTTCTTCAAAAAGAATCAGGTAGCGCCGGGCGCGGCCGCTGAGCGCCTTGAAAGGGACCACTTCGAAGTTCAGCTCAATTACGCCCGAATCGCTACGGACGCGCAAGGCCTCGCGTCGCACCGGGTTGTCTTCCTTGCGGGCCTTTTGCACCGCGTCCCTGAGTTGAGAGGACAGCCCCTCGCCGGTCATCTTTAGGAGATTGAGACTGGCCATGCCGGAAAATGGCTGCAGGTATGCGCTGACTCGTCCACGGAACTGCAAAATGTTCAAATCGTCGTCCACTACAACGCCGGCAGGCGCGTACTTTCCCAATACAATCCGATCGGCTTCGCGTTGTACCTCGGCGTCCGTCCACGCGGTGCCCGGTTTTTCGGGCTGCGACTTCTCCGGACCTCGATCCGGCACCGGAAACTCCAAGGCCTTGCGGCCTGTGATCTCGAGTTTCGAGTAAATTTTGGCGGCCTTGTCCGCCGGGTCGAACAGATCGGTGAATCCGCCCACAGTCTCGGATGTGCCGAGCATCAGAAACCCGGTCGGCTTCAGAGCGTAATGGAAGATAGGAAATAGGCGTTTCTGCAGCACCGGCCCCAGGTAGATGAGCACGTTGCGGCAACTGATGAGGTCGAGTTTGGAAAAGGGCGGGTCTTTCACCATGTTCTGTTTCGCGAAGACGCATACTTCGCGCACGCGTTTGCTGATCTGGTAGTTGGAATCCGCCTTCGAGAAGAAACGGCGCAGACGCTCGGCCGTCAGGTCCTGCACGATGCTGGGTGAATAAACGCCGCTGCGTGCTTTTTCCAGAGCGATTTCGCTGATATCGGTACCGAAAATCTGAATGCTGGTGTGCTGGCTCCTATCTTCCAGGAACTCCAGCAGCGCAATGGCGATGGAATACACTTCCTCGCCGCTGGAACAGCCGGGAACCCAAATGCGAATGGGATCGCCATCCCGGCGGTTGGCCATAATCTTCGGGAATACCGTTTTCTTCAGGGCGTCAAATGTTTCCGGATCGCGAAAGAACTCGGTAACGTTGATCAGAATGTCTTCATAGAGCGCCTGCAGCTCGCCCGAGTCCGCACGCAACTTGGTTACATACGTGTCCAGGCCGTCCGCGCGCCGCAGCGCCATGCGGCGAAGAATCCGCCGGCGGATGGTGTTGGGTTTATATTGCGCGAAATCCACCCCGGTGTGCTTCCACAACATGGCCAGAATTCGATTCAGGCCTGCTTGCGTGGCGGCCGATTCAACTTCCTGCTGGGGATGGGAAGGCTGAATGTAGGGATGCCTCCCCAGCCGGCCCAGCTCTTTTCCAATGTCCACGGGCGCCAGAACAAAATCCACGCAGCCTGCCGCCACGGCGCTGCGCGGCATGCTGTCGTGCTTGCAGCTTTCCGGGCTTTGGGCGAAGGTGATTCCGCCACCGGCCTTGATCGCCAGCATCCCCAGCGCGCCATCGGAGGCATTTCCGGAAAGGATCACGCCAATAGCGCGGCTCCTTTGCTCCACCGCCAGGGAACGCAGGAAAGGATCGATGGGCATGTGCGGAATGGGCGCGGTGACACGCGGCGTGAGGGTGAGAACGCCGCGTACCAGGCTCATGTGTGTGTTTCGCGGGATCACATAAACGTGATCCGGTTCTACCTTGACTCCGTTTGTGGCTTCCACCACGCGCATCTTGGTCTGGCGCTGCAACAGTTCCGTGAGAAGGCTGACGTGTTTGGGATCCAGATGCTGGATGAAGACAAACGCCATGCCGGTGTCGGAAGGCAACGTCTGAAGCAATTCCGTAAATGCCTCCAGGCCGCCGGCCGAGGCTCCGATTCCCACGATGGGGAAAATACCGTCTGCCGATTCGTCGGGCTCCTCCGCCATGAGAGGAGTCAACGACGGCTGAGGTGTGGGGGACAACGCGGGCGGTATTTCACGTTTCTTAGCAAGAGTAGGAACCTTCTTAGCGACCTTTTTCTTTGCCATTAAAATCTCACGCTACCGAATTCACCCTGCTAAAGTCTACCTCCGTAATGGCCGATGGACAAGGCGAGAGCGCATCGTGTCAATCACTCCTACGCAGCGCCGGAAGGCGAACCGTAAGGCAGGCGACCGTCGTGTGGTCCGGGTGGAGACCAAGGATTATCTTGGTAACCCCCGCTACATTACTGCGGATCTTCTGGACAGTTCGGACATTGGCCTGGGAGTTTCTTTGAGGGCCCCGCTCGAAGCCGGTGCTTCCCTTACCATTCGCACCAATCTGGATCCAAAGCGAGTGAATGCGCCGCGCCGTGTTCGGGTGAACTGGTGCGAAGAAAAACCAGACGGCACGTTCCAGGCGGGTCTGGAATTTATTTAGACATTGTGGGGCAGGATGCCATCCTGCGGCGGGTTGCCAACCCGCCCAGCGCCGATTGACAATCGGCGGCAGGTTGGCGGTTGGCAACCTGCCCCACAGTCCGTCCGGTATACTCGACGAGTGGATCTCAAAAACTCAGTAGCATTGATCACCGGCGGCAGCGTCGGCATCGGATATTCCATCGCTGAGCTGCTCAAAGCGGCGGGCGCTCGCGTGGCGATCACTGGCCGCGACAAAGCGCGTCTGGAAACCGCCGCGCGAACCTTGGGAGTAGTTCCGATTCACGCGGATGTTTCGAAGGAAGCCGATGTGGAACGGACTTATCGCGAACTCCATGAAAAGTTCGGTGATTTGGACATCCTGGTGAACAATGCCGGATTCGGCGTGTTCAAGAACCTGGTGGATTTCGACCGCGCGAGTTTCGAAGCTGTTTTCGCAACCAATGTCACAGGTGCGATGTTGATGGCGCGCGAAGCCGCCAAAGTCTTCATCAAGCGCAATCGCGGAAATATCATCAATATCTCCTCCACGGCGGGCTTGCGCGGCGCAGCCAACGGCACGGCGTACTATGCCAGCAAGTTCGCACTGCGAGGCATGACCGAATGTTGGCGCGCCGAACTGCGGAAATACAACGTCCGGGTGATGCTGGTGAATCCGAGCGAAGTGCTGACGAATTTCGCCGCCACGGCCGGACACCCGCAAAAAGCCAACGAATCCAAACTGCGCGCCGAAGAAATCGCCTTCGCCGTGAAAGCGATTCTCGAAATGGATGATCGCGGCTTCACGCCGGAGCTCTCGGTGTTCGCTACAAATCCGGTGGATTAGTTGCTGGTAGTTGGTGGCAAGTAACTGGTGGCCAGCAACCAGCAACCAGCCACCAGCTACAATATTCCCGTGGAACTCCGCACCGCAATTGACCGCGAGTCCGATTCCTACCGCGCGAATCACGCAGCTATGTCCGCCATGGTGGAGCGTCTGCGCACGGAGCTGAAACGTTCCACCGTGGGCGGCGGCGAAAAATATGTGCAGCGTCACGTCGAACGCGGCAAGCTGCTGCCGCGCGAGCGCGTAGAACTATTGCTGGACGAAGGTTCGTACTTTCTAGAAATCGCTCCGCTGGCCGGCATCGGATTGGATGACGAAGTTCCCGGCGCGCGGGTCATTGGCGGCATCGGCCTGGTGTCCGGCCGCGAGTGCATCATCATCGCCAACGAAGCGACTGTGAAAGGCGGATCCACGGGCGAGGCGGGCCTATGGAAGAACGCGCGCCTGGCCGACATCGCTCGCGAGAATCATCTGACTTCGATCATGCTGGTGGAATCGGCGGGCGCCGATCTGCCTGTGCAGAGCAAAATCTTCGTTCCGGGCGGGCGCGGATTCCGCGAGATCACCCGGCGCTCCAAGCTGCGGATTCCCAGCATCTCGGTTGTGTTCGGCAGTTCCACCGCCGGCGGCGCTTATCTGCCCGGCATGTCGGATTACGTGGTGATGGTGAAAAAGCAGGCGCAGGTGTTTTTGGCCGGTCCGCCGCTGGTGAAGATGGCCACCGGCGAGATTTCGAGCGAAGAGGAGCTGGGCGGCGCCGAAATGCATTCGCGTGTCTCCGGTCTCTCGGACTATCTGGCTGAAGACGAACTGGACGGCATCCGCATCGCGCGCGAGATTGTGGCCAATTTCAATTTGAAAAAGCCGGCCACGCCGCAAGAGCCGAATTTCGACGAGCCCCTGTATGACAGCGAGGAACTGCTGGGCATCGCTTCGGCCGACGTGCGCGTTCCGTTTGATGTCCGCGAAGTAATTGCGCGCATCGTGGACGGATCGCGCTTTTCGGAATTCAAGAGCGAATACGGACCCACGCTGGTCACCGGATTCGCGCATATCCACGGATTCCCCGTGGGGATTTTAGGCAACAACGGCGTGCTGATGTCGGAATCGGCGGCCAAAGGCGCGCAGTTCATCGAGCTGTGCAATCAGCAGGACATCCCGCTGGTGTTTCTGCAAAACATCACCGGCTTCATGGTGGGCAAAACGTACGAGGAGCAAGGAATCATTCGAAACGGTGCGAAGCTGATCAACGCGGTTTCGAACTCCACCGTGCCTGCCATCACCATCATGATCGGCGGATCATACGGGGCGGGGAATTACGCGATGTGCGGACGCGCTTATGAGCCGCGCTTTCTATTCACCTGGCCGAACCATCGGATTGCGGTGATGGGTCCGCAGCAGCTTTCGGGTGTGATGGACATTATCAAGCGCGAGTCGCTGATCAAAGCCGGAATGCCGGTGGATGAAGAGAAGCTCACGGCTTCCCGGGTGGCTCTGGAAAGCCAGATCCAGAAGGAATCGGATTGCTACTTCGCGACGGCGCGCCTGTGGGACGACGGCATCATCGATCCGCGCGACACTCGCACGGTGCTGGGGATTTCGTTATCCGCCGCCTACAATCGCGCGGTGGAGGGGACCATGGAGTGGGGCGTCTCGCGGCACTAGACCGGCACGGCACCGACTCCCTCACGGTCGCGGTTCGGAAGACGGCCTCATACCGAGCCGCGACCGTAAGTACCTACATCGTAGGATTCTTGCCGTGCATTTCACCCAGTGTTTACAGTCCGTCGGACGGGATTGGGAAAACTGGCGACAACCGGCCGCTTACACTCGCGGCTGGAAACGAACCTGTTACCGAACCGCGACCGCGAGGGAGCGCTACCACGAGCGCTGCTGTATTACGTTACGCTTCCTTGCGGTCGCGGTTCGGTTTTGGTTCCGGCTACGCCGGGTTAGGGAGTCGGTTGCAGCTACTTCTTCAAAAACTTCTCCACGCCGCGCTTCATATCTTCCGTCATGCGCGCGATGGCATTCGTCTCCACGCCCGCTTCAATCGCGCTCTCAAAAGTCATCCCGTCCATGTGATAGAGCAGCCGCTTGGCCAGTGTAATCGCAGACGGAGACTTTGCTGCCACCTGCGACACAAAGGCTTTCACATCGATATCGAACGTCTCGTCAGCGAAGACCGCATTGATCAAATCGAAATCGAGCGCCGTCCGCGCAGTGATAATCTCGCCGCTCGCGATCATTTCAAACGCGCGTTTCTCGCTCATGGACCGCCGCAGAATGGCCATCACCATGGCGGGAACGAATCCGATGTTCACTTCCGGATATCCAAACTTCGCGGATTCCGCCGCCACCACCAAATCGCACGCCGTCGCCAATCCGCATCCGCCGGCCAGCGCGCGTCCTTGCACCGCCGCGACAATCGGCCGCGGATGATGCCGCATCTCGACGAACAAATCAGCCATGTTGCGCGCGTCCGCCATATGATCCAGCACGCCGGCGTTGAATGTTTTTTCTAAGCCGCTCAGGTCGGCGCCCGAACAGAAATCGGCGCCGGCTCCCCGGATCAGGATCACGCGGACCGCCTCGTCGCGCGCGGAAACTCGCAGCGCATCTCTAACTTCTGAAATCAATTCGGCGTCCAGTGCGTTGCGCTTTTCCGGACGATTCAGCGTGAGCCGGGCGACGCCCTGCTCAACCGCGTAGAGAATCTTTTGATAGGAGCTCATCTGGTATTTCGATCTCCATTCTGAGCAGCGCGGCGCTGTAGGTTTTTCCCTGCGCGTCGGCTTTGAGCGAGAGCGTGCCGCCGCCGTCCAGGCTCTCGTACAGCAGGAAGTTGAGCGCGCCAAGATTGGGCAGCTCAAAACGTTTCACCTGGCCTAAGCAGATCTCGGCGAAGTGTTTCTTCACGCGTTCCGCGGTTACTTTTTCCGCCAACAACGGATAATATTCGGGTTTCAGCGCGATCAAACCAACGTTTGAGGTATCGCCCTTGTCCCCGGAACGCGCATGCGCGATCTGAACCAGTTTCACTCGAGCCATCAGGTCTCCTGCACCGAAATGATTGGCGAGGCTTCCGTCTTTGGGATCAGCGCCGGCCAATACGCGACAATTTCTTCCACTTTCGGACGGCCGCTGCCAAGTCCAGTGACCGTCGGCGGCCCGTTCAACGCCAGCGGTGCGATCTCCTTTGTGAATCGCTCCACCGCTGCCTTATCCTGTGAGCGCACGCCCACGCGCAGAATCACTTCCGCGATATCGGGCGCCGGCTCGCCGGCGAGCGATCCATGGCACGCGTTCACGCCTCCGAATTCCGTGCGGATGGCATCGAAGCGCAGACCCAGCCTCTCTAATCTTTGGCGCAGAATCGCATCCGCCGCCTTGGCCTTCGCATAAGCGTCCGGCCACGAGTACATCAAAGTCCCAATCGCCTTGAATCCCGCCGAATAGCTGATGGAAACCTTATACAGGTCCGTGGCCGGCTTGCCGCGAATCCCTGAGAATCGCACGCGATCCGGACCGGCTTGCTCTAAATGGATGCTGGTGAAATCGGCGATGCAATCCGGCGTGATGTATTCGCGCGGATCGCCCATTTCATACAGAAGCTGCTCTTTGATGGACGCCACTGTGACGCGGCCGCCGGTTCCCGGGTGCTTCGTGATGACGAATGTTCCGTCGGATTCCGCTTCGACGATGGGATAGCCGATGTCGGCCATGTTGGGAATCGTCTGCCAATCCACTTGGCAATTTCCGCCGGTGCATTGCGCGCCGCATTCCACCGTGTGTCCCGCGATGGTGCCGGCCGCAAGCTTGTCCCAGTCGTCCGCTCTCCATCCGAATTCGTACAACATCGGACCCAGCACCAATCCAGTGTCCGTGGTTCGTCCCGTGATCACGATCTGCGCGCCCTGCGCCAGCGTGTACGCGATTGCTTCTCCGCCGAAATAGACATTCGCGCTCTGCACGCGCGGCCGGATGGATTCCAGCGGTTCTCCCGTGTCCATACTCTTCAGCGCCACGCCGCGCTCGATCAAGTCATCCAGGCGATCCAGAATATTGTCGCCAGACACCACGCCGATTCTGGTTCCGCGCCGGTTGAGGGCCTTGGCCACGGCGTCCCGGCAGGCATCCGGATTCACGCCGCCCGCGTTGGCCACGATCTTGATGCCGCTGGATGCGATATCCACGGCGCCGCGTCCGATCATCTCCACAAAATCGCGCGCGTAGCCGGCGCGTGGATCCCGCGAGCGCTGCTTCTGCAGGATCGACATGGTGACTTCGGCCAGATAGTCGAGCGTCAGATAATCGAGCGGGCCGCGGCGGATTTGTTCCAGCGGCGCTTCCAGCGAATCGCCCCAAAAGCCTTGGCCGTTAGCGATGCGGATCATTGTTTACAGTCCATACAAGCACCGACTCCCTTACGGTCGCGGCTCGGAAAGAGACACTCCGTACCGAGCCGCGACCGTAAGGGAGTCGGTGCTTGAATCAAATCTTCTCTTCCTTGGCAATAATCTCTTTCATGATTTCCGAGGTCCCCGCGCCGATGGTGTTCAGCCGAACGTCGCGCCAGGCACGGCCGATGGGATATTCGGTGGTGTAGCCGAAACCGCCGAACATCTGCATGCAATCGTAGGTGACCTTCTGCGAAAGATCGGATGTGTAGAGCTTGGCCATGGTCACTTCGCGCACGCATTTCTGGCCGCGATTCATCAGATCGAGCGCGCGATACGTCAGCCACTTGCCGGCCTCGATGTTGGTGAGATGCTCGGCGAAACGGTGGCGCCAAACCTGGTAATGCCGGATCGGTTGGCCGAATGCGGTCCGCTCAGCTCCATAATCCAGCGCATAGCGCACCGATTTTTCCATGCTCGACATTGCTCCCAGCGCAGCCGCCAGCCGCTCACCCTGGAAGTTGTGCATGATGTAGTAAAAACCTTTGTTCAATTCGCCCAACACGTAGCGCGCCGGAATGCGGCATTCGTCGAAGAACAGTTCCGCCGTGTCGGACGCCATGTTGCCGACTTTTTCCAGCTTCTTTCCGACTGAAAAGCCCTTGGTCTTGGTCGGGAAACAAAACCAGCGACACGCCCTTGTGACCCTCCGCGCCCGTTCGCACAGCAAGAATGATGAAATCGGCGCGAGTGCCGTTGGTGATCCAAAGTTTTTGCCCGGAGATAACCAGTTCATCGCCCTCGATTCGCGCGCGGGTTTTGAGCGCGGCCACGTCCGACCCGCCGCCAGGTTCGCAGATGCCCAACGCCGCGATCGTGTCGCCAGCCACAGCCGGACGCAGGAACTCTTCCTTTTGTTCGCGCGTACCAAGCTCATCCAGCACCGGCAGCGTGATCTCGGACTGCACCATCATCGCCATCGCGATGCTGCCGCTATCGGCATGCGCCATGGATTCCAGATACGCGGCACTGGCCCACCAATCCAGGCCCAGGCCGCCCCATTCGGGATCGATGCGGATTCCGAACAAGCCTAAATTCGCGGCCTTCTTGAAAAGCTCTTTCGGGAAAATGCCGGCGTGGTCCCACTCTTCGGCGTAGGGCGCGATTTCTTCGCGGCAAAACCGCTTCACGGTCTGCCGGATCATCTCGTGCTCTTCGGTGAAGTACGGAAAGTCCTGCTTGGTTTCGGCGGCAACCGCAACGTCGCTCATGATTCCTTCTCCTCCGCGCCGATCTCCACCAACATTTGTCCGGGCGCGACAACCTGTCCAGTTTTCACCAGGACAGATTGGACTCTACCGTTGATTGTAGTTCGGATTGTCTGTTCCATTTTCATCGCTTCCAGAACCACCAGCGAGTCACCTGTCTTTACCTGTTGACCGACCTGCACTAGAATGCGTAGAACCTGCCCCGGCATGGGCGAATTTGCCGTCTCATGCTGGCTCGCACTGGCCGGACGAGGGTGGCGCGGAAGGCGCTGGATGGCTGTGTCGTGGTTGGCCGAATGCACGAAGATGTGATCGGCGGCCTCGGCGATCTCGTAGGTTTCGATAACGCTGTCGATCTCAATCGCGATTTCGCCGGGCTGAACCCCGATCACCTGCACCTCGCGCGAATCCACTTGAAACCGATTCTGGCCCAGGCTCCGGATTTCGACAGTGAGATCTTTGCCGGCAACCCGCAGCTTAATCGATGGATTGCGGTACGGATTGTTCCGATAATTCTGAAACGGCGTTTTGCGCGTAGTTTCCAGGTACAGCACAGCGGCGGCGATGGAATCGCCAACTTCCCTGACAATCGGCGCAGGCAGAAACGCGGTATGCGCGCGCCCTTCGCGAAACTCGGCGCTCTCCAAGATTTGGATCAGGTACTGGCGATTCGTCGAAAGGCCCAGAGCGGCGGTGGACTTCAGCGCGTACACCAGCTTTCGCAGCGCCGTGTCACGATCCATTCCGTAGCCGACCACTTTGGCGAGCAGCGAATCGTAGTGAACTCCCACCTCAGTGCCGTCCCGCAGCGCCGTGTCCACGCGCACATGTTCTGGCGCTCGCCAACGATGCACGGTCCCGGTAGATGGCAGAAAATCGTTGGCCGGATCTTCGGCATTGAGCCGGGCTTCGATCGCGTGCCCGATGGAGCGAGGATTCTGGGGAACCTTTTTGCCCTCCGCGATGTCGATCTGCAATCGCACCAGATCGAGCCCGGTAACCAGTTCCGTCACCGGATGCTCCACCTGAATGCGCGTGTTCACCTCGATGAAATAAAAATCGCCGGAGGGCGCGAGCAGAAATTCAACGGTCCCCGCGTTGGTGTATCCAATCGCCCGGCCAATCGCCACCGCGGCTTCGCCCATGCGGCGGCGCAGATCGTCGTTGAGTGCGGGCGAGGGAGTTTCCTCGATGATCTTTTGATGGCGCCGCTGCACCGAACAATCGCGCTCGAACAGATGGATCAGGTTGCCGTGTGAATCGCCGAAGATCTGGAATTCGATGTGCCGCGCATTTTCGATATAGCGCTCAATGAGTAGAGAACCGTCGCCGAACGATCGCTCGGCCTCGCGCCGCGCGGATTCCAGCGCTTCCGCAAGCTCGGAAGCTTGGCGGACAATCCGCATTCCGCGTCCGCCGCCGCCCGCCGAAGCTTTGATCAGCACCGGAAACCGCATGTCCTTGGCGCTGGGATCATACGACGGAACCACCGGAACGCCGGCCACCGCAGCGATCTCACGGCCGCCCGTCTTCAAGCCCATCTTGCGGATCGCGCCCGGCGAAGGGCCAATGAATACGATGCCTGCCCGATCGCATGCATCGGCGAAATCGGCATTCTCGGCAAGAAAGCCGTAGCCGGGATGAATCGCATCCGCGCTGGTCTTGCTCGCCGCGTCGATGATCCGGTCGATGTTTAAATAGGACGGGCCGATCGCGACCGCTGCATCGCCCGCGTGAACGTGGGGAGCGTCACGATCCACATCCGAAAACACAACCACCGGAGAAATCCCCATCGCCCGGCAAGTGTTCGCAATGCGAACCGCAATTTCGCCCCGGTTCGCGATCAGGAGTTTTCGGATCGGCAAGCAGTCATTATACGTCCGCCTACCGGCTAGCCAACCGAACCGCGACTGCAAGGGAGCGTGCGAATATCGCGGTGTCCGCACGATCGTGGTAGTCGATGCCGTTGGCAGGTTGAGGGCCAGCATCTTCAACGAGCCTGCGATATCGCGGTATCCGCACGATCGTGGTAGCGCTCCCTCGCGGTCGCGGTTCGGTTGAAAAAAGTATCATACGCGTATGGCCGATGACGAGAAGCTTGGCATGAATGAGGGCATCACGCGCCGCGATTATCTGAACTCCACGCTCGTCGCGTCCGGTGGATTGCTGCTCTCCGGAGCCTGCCCCATGGAGTTGCTCGCGCAGTCCGATTGGAACGGCTACGGCGGCGTCGGCGAATACAGCAATTCAAACGGCAACACTTTCGAAGTGATGACGGAGGCGCACAAAATCCGCGACCACGTTTTCGAACCGCTTCCGGCCGGCATTCCGGATTCTGGCGAGCAGTACGATTGCGTGGTGGTGGGCGGCGGCATCAGCGGATTGGCCGCGGCGCTCT
This sequence comes from Bryobacterales bacterium, assembly GCA_963774655.1. GTDB lineage: Bacteria > Acidobacteriota > Terriglobia > Bryobacterales > Bryobacteraceae > Palsa-89. The sequence continues at coordinate 260,819 of CAVZFZ010000001.1, forward strand.
TCTTCACGCGCGACAGCGGTGGCAAGAAAACTTGTTTGGTGCTGGAGAATCATCCCATCTTCGGAGGCGAAGCCAAGGGCAATGAGTTCCTGGTGGATGGCCAGCGCGTGATCGCGCACCAAGGTTCGGCCATGTACTTTCCTTGCTTTCCCGGCACATTCCTGGCGGATTTCTATCAGTCGATCGGCATTGGTCCCGATGCATTCTCCTACCAGACTTGGACCGGCAAAGATCCCGCGCTGCCCGTCGCCAAGACTCCGTATCCCGAAGGTGGCCGCAACTCCGCATTCTTTTTCGGACCGCGCTTTGGAAAAACTCCGGGCCTGTTGCTGACCGATCCATGGGGAAAGAATCTGGAGGGCGCGCCCATCTCCGCGCAAGCCCGGCGCGAATTGCTGAAGATGCAATCGGGCGCCGCCGATTTCCAGCCCCCCAAGACGCATGGCGACGAAATCTCGCGCCGGCTGGACGGCATGACATTCGAGCAGCACTTGATGGAAAAATTCGGACTCAGCCGCGAGACGGTTCGAACTTTTCTCTCTCCAGTAAGCGGCGGTGGTTCTGGACTAGGCGCGGACGCGCTGTCGGGCTACGCGGACTATGCGGCCGACGTGCTGCTTCCGTGGGATCACGAGAAAGGCGTGCAGATGTTTCCCGGCGGAAATGCCGGAGTCGCGCGCCACATTGTGAAATCGCTGATTCCGGATGCGATTCCTGGTCCAGCGACGCTTGAATCCATATCGCGAACACCAGTGGATTTCGCTGCGTTGGACCGCCCTGGAGCCGCGCGTATCCGGTTGCGCACCACCGTAATTTCGGTTCAGCACGAAGCCGGAGCAGTTAAAATAATTTACGCGCGCGAGGGAAAGCTCACCAGCGTCCGAGCGCGTAGCGTCATCGTAGCCGGTGGAAGCTGGACCGCGAAACACATCGTGAAGGATCTGCCCGCATCCCATCGCGACGCGTACGCGCAATTCTATCGCGCGCCCTGCCTCATGGCCAACGTGGCTCTCCGCAACTGGCGCTTTCTGTACAAGCTCGGAATCAGCGAATGCCAGTGGTTTGAAGGCATCGGCAACTACACAGCGGTTCGCAAGCTCGCAACATTCGGCGACGTGTCACCTACGTTATCGCCTGATTCTCCGGTGGTGCTCACGCTCAAGATTCTGTTCTCGAATCCGGAGCTGAACATCGGCGAACAGGTGAGCCGCGGCCGCGCGGAATTGATCGGAACGCCCTTTCGCGCCTACGAAAAGAGAATCCGCGAACAGTTCAGCCTGATGTTCGGCGGCTTGGGATTTGACGCCCGCCGCGACATTGCCGGCATCATTTTGAACCGTTGGGGACACGCCTATCTGAGCGCGCAGCCCGGATTCTTCTTTGGCAAGGATGGCAAGCCTGGACCAGGAGAGATTCTGCGCAACACGCCGTTCGACAGAATCAGCTTCGCCAATTCCGACCTGGCCGGCATAATGGATCACCGGACGTCCATCCTCGAAGCCCATCGCGCAGTCGGTCAAGCCCTGCAGCGCGTCCCGGTGTGATGTAGCGCCGTATCTTCCGCGCCCCCTCCGGGTAATAGTAGATGAGGGCGAAAGTGAAGATCGAAGCCGCATTCGACAATTATCATCAAGCAGTCTTCGACTTTGTATACCGTCTCACCCGTTGCGCGGACCTGGCGGAGGACACCACGCAAGAATGTTTTCTGGCGCTGGTGCGAGCTCCCGAGCGCTTTAACCCAGACCGCGGGCCGATGAAGACGTACCTGTTCGCGATCGCCCGGAACCTGGTGCTCAAGAACTATCGCGATAGGCGCGCCACTGAGTCCATCGAATCGAGCGAAAGCCCCAGTACGGATCCCCGCTCGGCGCTCGAAGTATCTTCCGCTGTCGAGAACGCCGTCGCCGGATTGCCGCACCTGCAGCAGGAGGCGTTGGTGTTGTTCCAGTACGAAGGCTTGACGCTCGAAGAGATCGCGCAAATTGTAGGGACCGACGTGGGCACGGTGAAATCCCGTCTGCATCGGGCGCGCGAACGTTTACGAAAAGAATTGGCGTTGTTTCGAAAAGTAGGAGGTGTTCATGGAACCGTTTGAGCAGGACGAGTTGACTGAAGGTGAATTGGATCGGCTGTTAGAGGGTTGGACCGCTTCTGAAGCTCCGGCCCGGCTGCGCGCCGCGATTTTTCCGGAATCGAGCGCGTCATGGTGGAAGCGATTGTGGATATCGATCGATCCGCATCCCAGTGCCAGTAGCGTGCGTATTGCTGCTCGCGATCGCAGTCGCCGTGTGGCGCGTCGCCCAGCCGCCCGCGCCCCAAATCGTAGTGAAGACCGAGCGCGTGGAAGTCCCCGTAGTTCAGGAACGCATCGTGACGAAAGTGGTTACGAAGTATGTCTACCGGCAAGAACCATCGAGCTTTGACATTCATGGACTCAAGCCGGTCGCGGAGTTGCGGCCGAGAATCATAAGGAGCGGAGATGCGAAGAACTAGTTTCCTTCTATTCATGAGCGCCTGCACCGCGCTTGCGCAGGAGTCCTGGCAGCAGAAGCCCGGCTTCATAAATTCCTTCGATGCCGGGAATGCCGCACAAATCCGGCTCCGGATTGCCTTTATGGCTGAACCAAATCGCGATGGCTTGGATGCTTTGCTTGGCGCGAACGGAATCACCATGAACGATGGAACCGCGGTGAACCGCTACGTGATCGACAAAGTGCACCATCGCTATTTCGGTTACGATATCTCGGCGGAGGCAACCTCGGTTCCCGGACAGTACCGTGTCACGGTGGCCCCGCTCACTTGGATCCCGCCAAAAGAGCAGAGCTCTCTTGTACCACTGCTCCTGCCAAAGTATCCGGAACCACAGATCATGAACGAAAGCGACACCTTACAACTCGATCTCCTGACAACTTCCGACGGGAAACAAAAGGTAGCCGACTACATTCAGGTCCGGTACAAACCGCTACAGGAACCGCCCGCCGCCACCAGCAAAGGGCTGGCGAAAGACTACACGCCGGACGACGGTCCTATCAAGTTCGACTTGGATGACTACACCATTTGGATCGGCGGCGAGAAGTATTCGGGCTCCAACGGGTCTGACTCCCAGCCTGGCGCTACCTTGTGGTTTTATTACCCTGGCGAGGGTCGCTATATTCTGTCGCTGATTCCCCACGATGGCTTCAGCAAGGCGGGTGAAATCCGCGACAATGTGTTCTCGTTTGAAGCAGGCGGCCGCCAGGTCGAGATACGAACCATGAAATCGATAATCGGCGATTCCCCGGGGGTCTGGAACCTCTACGCCATCCATGACCCGGCGTTTCAACCAAAGAGCGCCGACTCAGTTCAATTTGGAACGGACCGCCTGGAGAACCTCCTTCCGAAACATTAGTTGAAATTAAAAATCACCGGTCGCTTACGCTCGCGGTTCGGAATGCGGCATCTGTGTGTTACCGAACCGCGACCGTGAGGGAGCCGGTGCTTTTTTTGCGAGTGCTTACGACAACCCGGTAACCGGCACCCCGTCGGTAGTCTGCTCCAGCAATCGATACAGCTCTTCGGCATGGATCGGCTTCGAGATGTAGCCATCCATTCCCGCCGCCAGGCACTTTTCCTCGTCGCCTTTCATGGCTCGTGCGGTCATCGCCAGAATCCGGGTGCGCCGCCCGCTCTCTTCTTCCCTCTGCCGGATCACCGCCGTGGCCTCGAAGCCGTCCATCTCCGGCATCTGCACATCCATCAGGATCAGATCGAACTGATCCGTTGCCATGAGGTCTACCGCCTCCCGGCCATTTTGCGCCACCACCACGCGATGCCCGCGCCGCTCCAACAGCCGCACCGCCAGGATCTGATTTACGTGATTGTCCTCAGCCAGCAAGATCCGACGGCTGGCGGCCGCCCTGGCTTCTCTCAACACATGCTGGGTTACCACTGCCGGACCGGGCAATCCAGCCATCCGGCGTCCGATCGCGGCACAAGTAGCCTCCCTCAACTCGGACTGCCGCACGGGCTTGGTCAGGTAGGCGGCAATGTCCATCTCCCGGCATTTTTGAACATCGCCGCGTTGGCCGCTCGATGTCAGCATGATCACCACCAGCGATCCGAAGTGTGGATTCAGTTTCACCTTCGCCACCAACTGGAATCCGTCGGTTTCCGGCATCTGCCCGTCGGTGATCATCAGGTCGAACGGGCAGCCCAGCCTCCGGTACTCATCCAGCGCCACCAGAGCGCCGCGCGCTCCGTCCACCGTAACCACTTCCAATCCCCAGCCCCGCAGGATGTCATCCAAAATGCGCCGGTTGGTCGCGTTGTCGTCCACAATCAGCGCGCGCTTGCCCGCCAGTTGCACGCTGTCGCCGTTTTCTGGAACCGCCGCCGCCGATGCCAGCCCCACCAGTGCCGTGAAGCGGAAGGCGCTACCCTTGCCGGGCTCGCTGCGCACCGTGATTTCGCCGCCCATCATATGCACCAGACGTCCGGATACCGTCAGCCCCAGTCCGGTGCCGCCGTACTTTCTGGTGGTGGAGGAATCGGCCTGGCAGAATGGATCGAAAATCAGCTGTTGCTTTTCCTGCGCGATGCCGATGCCCGTGTCCCGCACCACGAAGTGCAGCATTACTTTACCGCCGGATGGCGCGAGCGGCGCGTCCACTTCCAGCACCACTTCGCCCTTTTCGGTAAACTTCAGCGCGTTTCCGATCAGGTTATTCAGTACCTGCCGCAGCCGCGTGGGATCGCCTTCGCAAATAGTCGGCACGCTGGATTTCACGTCGCAGGCCAGTTCCAGGTCTTTCTGATGCGCCGGCAGCGCGAACGACCGCATTACTTCGTCGATAAAGTCGCGCAGGTTGAACGCCGTCTCGTCCAGCTCCAACCGCCCGGCTTCGATCTTCGAGAAGTCCAGCACGTCGTTAATCACCGTCAGCAACGCTTCCGCAGACGTTCGCACGATATGAATGTTCTCGCGTTGTTCGGGCGTAAGATCGGTATCGAGAATCAGTTCCGTCATGCCGAGGATGCCGTTCATCGGCGTGCGTACTTCGTGGCTCATGTTGGCCAGGAATTCGCTCTTCGCCCGATTGGCCGCCTCGGCGGCGTCTTTCGCCAGGCTGAGTTTGGCTTCCACCCTCTGGCGCGCCGCGGCCGATGCCAGAACGTTGGCCATGGCCTGCAGGAAGTTCATGTCCTCGCTGCTGAATTGGCGTTGGGTCTGGGACCCGGCGCTCAGCACGCCCCAAGCTTGCCGGTCACCCGCGATAGTAACGCTCGCCGCGCTGATCACACTGGATTCCAGAAAACTCCAGCCGCGAAACCGTGGGTCGTTCCGGAAGTCTTCCACCACCACCGGGGCGTCCGCCTGCAGCGTGTAGGATTCTTGCGATCCCTCCGCTGGTGTACGCCTTCCCAGTTGGCTCGCTCCGCTCCCGGCGCCGGCTCGCGTCAGGAACCATTTCCCATCCTCGCTCAGTTCCAGAATATTGCAGCGGTCCACGCCTAACGTGCGCATCACCAGAACGCTGGCGGTCTCCAGCACCGAATCGAGCTTGGTTTCTGTAAGCGCGGATTGCCCCAGCACCGCCACCGCCGCCTGCTGCTCCGAACGAACTCGCAGGGCATTTTCCGCCCGCTTGCGATCCGTCACATCACGGAAACCCCAGACGCGGCCCTCCGTTCGTCCGCCCACGCGCCGCGGTTCCGAGTGACGCTCGAACGCCCGGCCATCTTTGAACTCCACCACATCATCGCTCTGGTCGCCCGGGCTCTGCGCCAGCGATTCCATCTGCGCGCTAAACTCCTGCGGGTTCTTGAGCTGATCCACCACATGTTCCAGCCGCTTTTGCGAACTACGCGCGCGCAATGCCTCGGCTGGAATGCGCCACATTTCGGCGAATTTCTGATTCCAGAGTACGGTCTGATTATCCGCGTCCACAACCAGAATTCCGTCCGCCGTGGATTCCAAAGTTGTGCGGATAATTTCCGTCTGGCTTTGTACGCGGCGCCGCAAGATCCCCACCCAGGCCAGAGCGCCTAAAATTGCGAAAGCCAAAACCGAGACAATCGATGCAGCCCGCTCCGGCGTCAACCAGGGCGGCGTTTCCAAAACCGCGATGTCTTGCCCCGAACGGAAGCGAATATGGAAGGAAACTGGATTTCCCAGCGGATCGGATTCCACCAGACAGATTCCGGTAAGCCGGATACGGCTGCCATGCCGGAGTGCATTAAGATCCACGCTTTGCGCCTGATTCTTCGAGATCGCCGTGAACATGCCCTGCGCATCGTGCAGCACCAGGTCAGTTTCGCCGGGAAGTTGCGCTACCCCTTCCACCTGGCCCTCCATGCTCACCAGCGCCGAATCGTAGGTTCCGCTCAGCGCGTCCGCGTGTGTAATGAGTGGTGGAGTCCGCGTGGGAACCGTGCCCACCATCCGGAGGTCCGGCTCTTCGAGCGCCGGCCGATTGTCCACTACTCCAGGAAAGCCCGCTACGTCCACAACCGTTCCGGGCTTCAAAGACGCTGTTTCTCCGCCGCTGACATAAATACTTCCGGTTGGATCCTGGACAAAGAAACCGCTCTCCCCCATCACCGCGGTTACCGTCCCCCGCACATGCACCCGGCGCGTGGAAGCGCCTTTGTAGCTGAATCGCTGCAGATTCTCGATGGACTCCACCGGCGCCTCAAACGGCCCACTGGACGCCCGCTCCAGCACCGTGATATCGGCAAGTGTCGAGATATGCAGCAGCGGACTCAGAATCTGGTTTTTCCGGTTAAAAACCGCAGCCGCAACACCACGAAACCGGACCCTCGACTCCACCAGGTCGGTCGGAATGCGATCGTGCGGCGGTGGAAGTAGGGCCAACGCTTTCCCCCCATCTACCGCCAATTTCAAACGGAGGTATCCACCATTTGCGTCCAGGGAGACTGCACGGACGATCGCGTCGATTTCTACCCAGGTACTATCCTCCACCGCGGAAGCCAATTGCTCATAGGAGGGACGGACGGGGGCAGGCATCGCGCCCTTCCCGATCACCCGCCAGCGGGGCTGAGAGATATCCGGCGCGAAATCGGACTGTGTGGTGAACCCCCCCAACTCCAGCAGGTCTCCTTGCTCAGGAGTCGGGAGCCCGGGAGTCCAGTGAACCCAAATCCCGCCGGTTGCGTCCTGAAAGAAGAAGTCCGGACCGATGGTGTCAAAATACGTGACTACGCCGCGCAGTTGAACGGGGAATCCCTGACGCGCTTCGGTGACGTTAAGTTTCCTTATTTCAGATACTTGCCTCAGTACGGGGAGGGCTTTCCCAGGAGTCGCAAGGCACGCGAGCGCAAGTGCTGCTAACGCAGTTACACGCTGCAGTCTGGCTGTGACCCGAGGCACGTTTACTATATCGGCACTACAGGAAACGAGAGTATGGTACGAACAGCTTCCCCTTGCTATAGGGCTTGTGAAAAAACCTAGCCTCGGAAAGAGGATTCCTATTTAGAGGACGTTACCGAGTCGCGACCGTAAGGGAGTCGGTGCCTTTTTTGGTTTCTTCACAGACCCTATAGATCGGAGTAAAATGACAGTCCATGACTCCCACTCGCCGGCAATTCCTGGGCGCGGCCATCTCCACAGCGGCCGCCGCTGCCGCGCCGACTTCGGTTTCCCCTGATTTCGCGACTGCTCTCGATGCCGCAGCCGCCATTCGAGCCAAGCGGATTTCTTCGGTGGAGCTTACCGAGCTGGCCTTCCGGCGCATGGATCGCTACAACCCGAAAATCAACGCCGTAATCCTGGAATTCCGCGACGCATCCATGGCGCGAGCCCGCCAGGCGGATCAGGCTCTCGCCAAAAAGGACTGGTGGGGCGCCTTCCACGGCGTGCCCATCACCGTCAAAGAGAGCTACGGCATGAAAGACGTGCCCACCACGGCCGGCGTCCCTCAATACAAGGATTTCCGGCCCCATCAAAATGCCATCGCGGTGGATCGCATCTCGCGCGCCGGGGCCATCGTGATCGGCAAAACCAATGTCCCGGTGATGCTGGGCGATTTGCAGAGCTATAACCCCATCTACGGAACGTCCAGCAATCCATGGGATCTTGCGCGAACTCCCGGAGGTTCCACCGGCGGTGGCGCTGCTGCCCTGGCTGCGGGACTCGGCCACCTGACGCTCGGCAGCGACATCGGCGGATCCATTCGCATTCCCTCCCACTTTTGCGGCATCTACGGCCACAAGCCCACCCTCGAACTGGTCCCCACCATCGGGCATGTGCCTCCGTTTGTCGATCCAGCGCCCGCCAAGTTCGTGGATCTTTCCGTGTGCGGACCCATGGCGCGCTCCGCCGAAGATCTTCGCGCGGCGCTAGAGGCGCTCGGTGGACCTGCTGGTCCCGATGCCAAAGCTTTACGCTGGTCTCTACCCGCTCCGCGCCGGACACGCCTCGCCGATTTTCGAGTCGGCTGCATTTTGGACGATCCGCTCTGTCCAGTTGGGTCAGATGTTCGCGCAGTTTTGGAAAACGCCGTCGGAAGAATCGAGAAGTCCGGCGTGCAGGTGTCGCGCGGCTGGCCGGCTGGAGTGAATTTTGGCGAGCAACTGAATACCTATCTTTTCCTGTTGAACGCCGTGATGGCGCCTCGCTTTCCTTCCGAAGTTCAGGAAGCGCTGCGCGCGGCCTATCGCGCCGATCCGAAAAATATCCCCGGCGCGGCGCTGGTGGAACCGCACGCCCGTTGGGCTGCAGAAACGGCCAAGCGACTGGCCGCTCGCACGGTGTGGGAAGAATATTTCAAGGATCACGACATTTTTCTGATGCCGGTGGCCTTTGTTCCCGCCTTCCCGCACGATCATAGCGAGCCCTTCGACCGTCGCACCTTGGACACGCCGGAAGGCAAGCGCCCCTATGGCGACATCACTCCCTGGATCATGGCTCCTACATTGACCGGCTGCCCGGCGACGGTAGCTCCCGCCGGCCGCACTGCCGCTGGATTACCGGTGGGCATCCAGATCATGGGTCCATATTTGGAAGATGCCACGCCCATCGAGTTCGCTCGGCTAATTGCGGATGTGGTTGGCGGGTTTGTTCCGCCGAAGGGCTATATGTAGCACGTGTGGACGCCTGGAATCCGATTACCGAACCGCGACCGTGAGTACCTACATCGTAGGATTCTTGCCGTTTCTGGCAGAATATTTTTGGTGGTAGGCATTTCGCCCAGTGGTTTACAGTCCGTCGGACGGGATTGGGAAAACTGGCGACAACCGGCCGCTTACACTCGCGGCTGGGAACGAACCTGTTACCGAACCGCGACCGCGAGGGAGCGCTACCACGAGCTCCGCTGTATTGCGTTACGCTTCCTTGCGGTCGCGGTTCGGTTTTGGTTCCGGCTATGCCGGGTTAGGGAGCCGGTGCTTTTTCACTTACGAAATCCTCACCCCATCTTTATGCCTTCCTTATCCCTTTGCCGTTAGTCTCGATGTGTGACCGGATTCGAAGTCGGCGTTCTGTTCTCTTCATCCACCGAAACATTGCGCGCGCTGAAAATGGCGCAAACTATGGCCGCCGAACTCGACGCCCGCATCAGTCTTATTTACGTGCAAGTGGTTCCGTATCCACTGCCGCTTGACCACTCTCCCGTGGACGTCCAATTTCTCTCTCACCGCCTGCGCAGCGTCGCGGATCAGGCCGGCATGCCTATCGAGATCCAAATCTTCTTCGGCCGCGATGTACTCGAGACCCTGCACGCTGCGCTCGGTCCGGAGACGGTTCTGATTTCCGGTCACCAACACCCTGGATGGTTTGCGAGCGAACAAAGGTTGATCCAGCGCCTGCTCAAACAGGGCCATTCCGTGATCCTCACCGAGCACCCGAAAGTTTCGAAGCACCCGCTCATGGGGAAACTCAGAGCCTTTCGAACCCTGCCGGTTTGATGTGGGGCAGGCTGCCAGCCTGCGCGGCGGGTGCCTACCGCCGCCCGAGTTGGCCGATTGACAATCGGCCGCAGCTTACCAAGCTGCCCCACAGGAAGTTGTATACTTCCCATGCATGCGATTCCGCAAACTTTTCGCTCTAGCCGCCCTCCTAGCCGCCGCGCCCATTGTTCACGCCGAGTCCGTTTATGTCCGAGTGAGCCAGGTCGGATATGAGACCGGCAAGGGCCCCTTTCGTGCTTTTCTCATGTCGAAGTCGGGAACATCGTCCACCAACTTCAAAGTGGTGAACTCGGCTGGCCAGACATTAGTTACTTCGCCCATTGGCGCTCTTCTCGGCACCTGGACTAATAGTGCCACTCTGACTTACAATATTTACGCGCTTGATTTCACCGTCCCGGGCGGCGACACTTACACCATTTCCATTCCCGGGCATCCCGCGGCTACCTCGCCAGTGTTCGCCGTGAATGCGCCCTCAGTCCTTTATCCCGGCCTCTTGTTGAATTCGAAATTCTTTTATCAAACGCAGCGCGACGGTCCGAACTACATCGCAAACGCGTTACGCACAGCACCTGGCCACCTAAATGACCAAAACGCAACAGTCTATCTAACACCACCGCTCGACAGCGACGACTCAATTACTACCACCGGAACCCCACTTACTCCCACCGGTAAGGTGATCGACGCATCCGGCGGCTGGTGGGACGCGGGCGATTACATGAAGTATGTGGAAACCATCAGTTACACCGTCGCGCTGCAGGAGATCGGAGTTCGTGATTTCCCCAACCAGATGGGCCCCAGCGCGCCGCACAATCCACCCGCGCCTCCCGCTTCCGTTTCATACTCGGGAAACGCGGCCGGCCCGCCATCCTCGCCGGATTTCACCGCCGAAGCGGAGTTCGGCATCCGATTCCTGCTGAAGATGTGGGACGACAAGTCCAGCACGCTTTACTATCAAGTCGGAAACAGCCAGGATTGGGACAATTTCAGCTACCTGAGTGATTACGATATCTGGCGTCTTCCGCAAGCCGACGACAACTTCGATGGTTGCAGCTCGGACGCGACGTTCATCTGCCACCGGCCTGTCTTCGTCGCAGGTCCTGCTGGATCGCCCATCAGTCCGAACCTGGCTGGGCGATTGGCTGCGGATTTCGCGGTCTGCTATCAGTTAAACCGTACATCGAATCAGAATCTCGCCAATCAGTGCCTCAAGAGCGCCGAGGATATTTTCGCACTTGCGGATACTTCCTTCGCCGAGCCCGCCCCGTCGGTGGATGGCGGCACCTGCACCACAGGCTGCCTGCTCACCATTATGCCGTTCGATGGTTACGGCGAAACCGTTTGGTCGGACGACATGGAATTGGGCGCGGCAGAGTTATACCTGGCGCTGGAATGCGCCGGCAAGCCCGCCAATCTGCCTGCCGGATTGCCTCAAACGAATCCCATGTTCTATCTGAAGCAGGCCGCCCAGTACGCGCAAAACTACGTCAACAAGGTCTACAATATTGGCGGCGCCGATACGCTCAATCTCTACGACGTGAGCGGCCTCGCGCATTTCGAACTGTTTCGCGCCATCAAGCTGGCGGGAAATCCGAGTGGCCTGGCTATCGGACAGGCAGCAATCAAGAATCAGTTCTTGAAGCAAGTGGGCGACGCCATCACGCACGCTGGAAGTGATCCGTGGGGTTTTGGGAATTCTTGGAATGGCGACACCACGTCACACGGCGCTGGAATTTCCGTCATGGCGAGTCAAGCGCATTACCTGACTAACTCCGCCCAGTACGACACTTACTCCCAACGCTGGCTGGCGAATATTTTGGGAGCGAATGCCTGGGGATCGTCATTCATTGTCGGCAACGGTTCCACCTTCCCGAACTGCATTCAACATCAGGTGGCGAACCTGGCGGGCGCGCTGGACGGAACATCCGGCGGCACTCCCGTTTTGTGGGGCGCGGCGTCGGAAGGCCCGGCCTACGGAGCAACATCGGGATCGCTGGATGGAATGCTGAAGTGTCCACCGGATGGCGGCAATGCGTTTAAGATTTTCGACGACCCGTCGATTCCGGCCATCTATAAAGACAACGTGCAGTCGTACAGCACCACGGAGCCTGCGATCGATCTCACTGCAACATCATTCCTGATGTGGAGTTGGAGATTGGCCGGCAGTCCGAACGGCTGGCTACAATAAGCCTATGCGCTCTGCTTTACTGCTGTTGCCGTGCCTTGTGATCGCCGGCGAACCCAGCCACCAAAGAGACTTCACTTTCGAGTACAAGGCCACTGTAAAAGACATCCCCGCCGGCACGCAGAAACTCGAACTCTGGATTCCGGTTCCGCACGACGATCCGTATCAGCGCATCACCGATGTTCACGTGGACACGCCGTATCCGCACCAGATCCTGACCGGCGACCAAGGCAATACAATGTTGCATCTGGAGATCGCGCAGCCGAAAGAATCCAGCGTGCCGGTGACGATGACGTTCCACGCGGTGCGGCTGGAGCGGATTCAGCCGGTTGTTCTGACGAAAGCGAACGTCGTGAAGGAAGGCGAGCTTAGCCGCTGGTTGAAACCAGACCGATTGGTTCCCATCGATGGCCAGATCCGAACGTGGGCGCAAGAAGTTGTGGACGCGGCTCATGCGCAGACCGATCTTGAAATGGCGCGCGCGATTTACAACCACGTTGTCTCGTCGGTGAAGTACGACAAAACCGGCAAAGGCTGGGGACGCGGCGACATCTACTATGCCTGCGATGCCCGGCGCGGCAACTGCACCGATTTTCACGCCATCTTCATCGGATACGCGCGCGCCATGGGCATTCCGGCGCGCTTCGCCATCGGGTTCCCGCTACCGGCCGATCGCGGGGCGGGGAAGATCGGCGGGTATCATTGCTGGGCGGAGTTCTATGCCAAAGGAATCGGCTGGGTGCCGGTGGATGCATCGGAAGCCGCGAAGAATCCGGCCAAGCGCGAATACTTTTTCGGCGCTCACGATGAGAATCGCGTAGAGCTTTCCAAAGGCCGCGATGAGGTGCTGACGCCGAAGCAGCAGGGCGATCCGTTGAACTACTTCGTGTATCCTTATGCGGAAGTGGACGGCAAACCTTATGCCAACATCGAGACTGCTTATTCTTATCAGGATTTGGCACGCTCCCTTGCGTCTTCCCTTCCTCCCGAGCCGCGACCGTAAGGGAGTCGGTGCCTTATTCCGTGGCGTAATTAATTTCCAACCGCCGGACCTGGAAGCTGGCCGCGACCAGCACGGCGGCTGAAAACAGCAACAGGCCAGGCACGGCGATATAAACCGGCAACGGATCCGTATTGATCGACAACATCGCGAAGAAGGTGCCCGCTTCGGGAACAATCTGAATCGGGCACAGCGATTTCAGATAGTAGATCACGCTGAACTTCTGCAGCAGAGACGGCAGAAAACTATTGATCGACTCCCACACCAGAATCACCGCCGCGGGAATCAGCGGATTGCGGAACAGCACGCCCGCCGTCAGAAAAATGCTGCCGTAGCCGATGCACGCAAGGATGGTGGCGCCCAGATATCCGGCCATGTGCGACCAGCCGTTGCCGTTGACCAAATAGTCCGAAAAAACCCGCCAGCCGTTGGACCAATACATTCCGGCAATCTGGAGCACGACACTCGTCGTAAAGATGAGGCTAGTGGCGATGACGCCGGCGAGGAATTTCCCAGCCAGCAGCACTTCGCGGCGGATGGGCGCCAGGAAATAATAGTGCAAGCTCCGATCCAGAATCTCGCCGCGAAACAGGTTCATGAAGATCCCCAGGCATCCGAAGAAAACCGCCAGCCGTAGAAAGAAAAGCTGGAACGTGGTGGCGAACACGTTGGTGTCCTGCCCGAAATCGGGAGTGTGCTGCAGCTTCATTTCCACGATCGATTTCGCGGTGAAAAGAATCACCGGCAAAAATGCCAATAGATAAATCCAGAAGCCGCGCTTGGAGAGGAAGGTCTTGCGCATCTCCAGCCGAAGCACGGCCAGGATCTGCGTGATCCACAGCGGGTTCATCGTCCGGCCTCCTCGGAACCGATCAGGTATTCGTAGACCGAATTTACGTCGTCATCGGCGGGCGCCACGGATTCAATGGTCACACCGTTCTGCGCAATATGATTCAGCAGCAGATAGAACTTATCCGGATCCTTGGTCTTCACCAGCACACCCAGGCCGTCTTTGTGAATCTGCGCTTCCACCACCGAATCCTGCTCGAAGACTTTGGCGGCCAGCGCGCCCGGGCGATTGCAGCGCACCAGGATCTGCATGGGATGTTCCTGCATCTCGCTGCGGACGCCGCGGATCTTGCCTTCGGCGACTACGTAGCCGTTGCTCAACAGAATCACCTGGTCGGAGATCTGGTCCACTTCATGCAGGATGTGGCTGGAGATGATGACGTGCATACCGTCGTCTGCCAGAGTGCGAAACAGCGCGATGGTTTCGGCGCGCACCAGCGGATCCAGGCCGTTCAAAGGTTCATCCAGCACCAGGACGCTGGGCCCATGGCAGATGGATTGGGCCAGTTTGATGCGCTGCCGCATGCCCTTGCTGTATCCGGCGATTTTGCGGCGCGCCGGTTCCATCAAGCCCACTCGCTCGATGGCTTTCCATGTCAGATCTTCCGCTTCACCGTGCGCGCAGCCATACAGCCGCAGATACGAATAGACGAACTGGTATCCGGTGAAGCCTTTGGGAAACGAATCGAACTGCGTGCAGTAGCCGACGTAGCGGAACAACTCTTCCGGATTATCGGTGCGGATCCCAAGCACACGGATCGCGCCGCGCGAGGGACGGATCAGGCCGGTCATCAAGTTCATCAATGTCGTTTTGCCGGATCCGTTGGGTCCAACCAGGCTGGTGATGCCGGGCGGAATCGACAGATTCACGCGATTCACCCCGAGAACATCGCCATAGAATTTGGAGACATTCTCGAACACCACCTGATCGTTCGCGCGCATTAGCTGACTACCTCGTAAGCGCGGACCTTTTTAGCCAAAAGCGCCAGACAGACGCCGCACATCACGAGCAATGCTATCCAGGCGCCCGTAACCGGGATATCCACCCGAGCATCCACTCCAAAAAGCTGCGAACTCACCCGCGTGATAAGTGCACCAGGCGCGATGTAATACCCGATGTTGGAATGCAGCACGCCATTGATGGCCGCGCCGAATCCGGAAAGGAAGAACATGACGGCCAGGATCAAGGCGCCCGCCGCGATCCGCCACTTCACCCAGGCCGAGAGCGCCATGGCAATGAGCGAGATCATCAAAATATAAATCCAGGAACTCAACATGCTTCCGATGGCGAGTGACCGGTGTTCCCACATCCAACCGGGTCCGGAAAGATTGGCTTCAATTGCAAACAGCGCCAGGGCTGGAACCCAGGTGATGAACGACAAAAGGTAAAAGAGCGAGCACAGTTTTCCGAGCACGTATTCGGCGCGCGAGAAGGGGCGGCAGAAATAAAGGGGCAGCGCACCGTTGGCAAGATCGGGTGCGATGGTGTTGGGGCCGATGAAAGCTGTGAGAAAGAACGCGATGCCGCCTTGCACGCCGAGAAATCCCAGGAAAAACTCACCGTTGACGCTAACCACTTCGTTGTGTCGCGCGTGCATCATCGTCAGAATCGTCGGATTGTGATTCAGGTAAATCAAAAGCGCACAGATGAGCGGGCTGAAAAAGCTCAGCACGAATATCGCGGTCAGGAACTTCGATTTGAACATGCCGCGCATAGCGTAGCGCGTGAGCACAAAGAAGCGCGACCACGCCGGCGTCAACCGGCCCGTATAAGAGCGATAGCTGCGTTTATAAACTGCCATTGGTATTGGTCTCCATGGCTTTGAGGAAAATATCTTCCAAGCGTATCGCGCCGGTAGTTGAGCCGCCGCAACTGCACGTCGCGCTCGGCGGCCAGCCGATAAATGTCGCGAATTTCCATGCCGTTCGAGAGCACCGCTTTCAGGCGATTCGCCGACAGGGCGCACTCGCAGCCCATCGCCTCCAACGCCTGCGCGAAGGCCGCGCTGTCGCCCACCGGTTCCATCTCTACAAAGTGGCGATTGGCTTTGCGTTCCTCTTCCAGGTTCGAATAGTGCACGATGCGGCCGTCCTTCAAAATCAGGACCTCTTCGCAAATCTCTTCCACATCGCGCAGCAGGTGCGAGCACAGCACAATATGCACGTCATGCACCTGGCGCATTTCCTTGATCATGCGGATCATCCGCTGACGCGCGGGCGGATCCAGCCCGTTGGTCGGTTCATCCAGAATGATCAGCTTCGGCCCGTGCACGATGGCCTGCGCCAGCTTAGCGAGCTGCTTCATGCCGAGCGAATAAGTCCCGACCTTGCGGTAGCGCGATTCCCCGAGGCCAACGTAAAAGAGCGACTCGTGCGCCCGCTCCAGCGCCGCTTCCGAAGGCAATCCGGATAACTCGCCCATAAAGCGGATGAACGCAACCGCTGTCATGTTAGCGATAAACGCATCATTCTCAGGCATGTAGCCCACCACGCTGCGGATCTGTTTGGTTTGGGTTCGGATATCGTGGCCGAAAATGCGCGCGGTACCTTTGGAAGGCTGATAGAAACCGAGCAGGGTATTAATGAGAGTGGACTTCCCGGCGCCGTTAGGGCCGAGAAGTCCGATGGTTCGTCCAGATAGGGAGCAAGTGAGGCCTTTGAGAATTTCTCTCTTGCCGAACCGTACTCCCAATCCTTCGAGTTCAATTACCGGTGTCATTTCCTGACTTGCGATCCGAGTTTCTTCTGTACCAGCATGGCATTTCCCAGGATTTGCGGTACAGCTAAGGTATCCAGATTCAGTCCGAAGAACGTTCCGGTGGATGACACCAGAATCCGATTCGGCTCGCCGTAGGCGCAAATCACGCCCGGCGTGCTGTTGGCTTGTAGTTGCGCGATGGCCGCCCGTTGCGATGGCGATACCGCGCTGGTAGCGTTCAGACCATCGGCCAGCGTGCCGAGCACCGATCCCAGGTTGTGATAAATCACACCGGACATATTCGTGCTCGAGTTGCGCGGTAGTTGGTTCCGGAAATTCACAGAACTGGTCAGTGTGTATCCCGTGGCCTGATTCTGGATGGCGCGCTGCAGCAGAGTTTGATTTGCCGCGGCCACCAGATATCCGTTCACATAGGTGTAATCGGCTTCGAACATCCCGATATCCGGCTTCACCGTGTAGATGGTCAGCGATCCGGACTGGCCTTTGGTCAAGGTCAGCTTGGATGGAGTGTTGGGTTGTTGATTGGCGTAGTTGACGGCCGCTTCAATCGCGGATTGCAACTGATCCGGACTATTCACTTCCACCGCGAACTCCCAGCTCGGGACCGGCAGAATGGGGCCATCGATCGCAAACGCGACATCGCCGCCCAGGGCATTCGCGATATTGTTGATGATCTGGTAGCCCTGGCTATTCAGATCGGAGAGCGCCTGATTGCCCGCGTCGCTTTGCGTCTGGGCGGAATTCATTATGTCTTGTAACAAAGCCCGCGGATTCTTGATGACGAACCCGGCCGCCATGCTGGCGTCGGGAGAGACGAAGTTGAGCGATCCGATGGGCGCCGGAGCAGCCAGCCAGGATGCCACGCCGCTGCGTTCGCGATTGAAGGTCAGCGATACCTGATTCTCCACCTGGCCGCTGGTTTCCTTGCGCTCGAACAGCAGGTAGCGCAAGTCCTTGATTCCGGTTTGTTCTTCTTGAGTGGATCCTCGCATAGACCGCGCGCGCTCTCTTGCTTCTACGGAATCATTGAACATTTGTTCCGTATCAATCGCAAGCAGCCAGCCGGCTCCGGATTGATAGCTCTGCATCACGTCGCTATAGAGGCGCGTGTCCTCGAAGTTCTCCACACCTGATTGCCCTTCCACGATTCCCGCCACTTCCTGCAGCGGATGCGTGGCGGCCGAGAGCGCGATGATGTTGTTCTTGATGTAAGCTTGCAAGCCCTTGGGAGGCGCAGCCGTCATGGTCGCCGCACTTTCGTGAATCGTTAGCGCCAATCCGTGCTGGGTCGTATTCAAGGCCTGGAATTGCGCTTGCAACGTCGCTTTCAAGCCGGGTTGCGTCACTTCAGCCAGGAACAGCGGTTCCTTTCTTGCCACTCTCATCCACGGTCATGGCGAAGACGATTTCGTTGCCCAAGCCATCCGTGAAAGTTTTGATTCTTTGCACGATGTCGTCCACCGACGGCTCGTTCGGACCCGGTTGGTGCTCGCTCCACCATTGCTTCAGCACTTCGCTCTGCTCCATGCGTTGCTGAAGTAGCCGATAGCCTTCCGTGATGGTCGGCCCGATATTCGGGATGGCGGCGTAGATCACCGCGTCGTGCGGGACGAATTTCGTAAGATTCGATTTGTAGCGCAATCCGGGCGACGGCATCGCATCCAGTTGCTTCTGGATATTGGACAGTTCACCCAACACAGCCACATACTGCGCGGCGTTCTTGCTCCACGCCACGTCGTCTTCCACAGGGATTTTCGCGATGCTGGCGTCGGTAGTCACCTGATCGCCTCTGTGGAGTGTATCGGTGTGATTGTTCTCGTCGACAGTAACTGTGCCTTCCACAACGGAAACTCGCGATCCCTTGGTGCCTTTGGATACGGCGAAGACGGTTCCCTTCACCGAGACCAGACAATCCGCAGTGGCGACGTACAGCTTGCCATTGTGTTGTTTGGCAGCTTGCACCACCACATTGCCGCGATCCAGGTGGATGGTGGTGCCGCGAGCGGCGCGGGTCAGAAATACTTGCGACCGTTCGTTCAACTCCACCAGCGAGCCATCGGTGAGCCGCAAAACCGCGGTCGACCCCTTGGCCGTCCGCACCGCCTGGCGCTCCGAAAGTTCCTTGCCGGAAAAGACAGGCGTGCTGTGGTTGTCGGCAACCTGATAGAGGATGCCGTTCACCGTTTGCACGGTGGCCCGCGTTCCGGGAGGTGGGATCACGTTCCGGATCACTCCCCAAGTGCTGAGTCCAACGCCTACTGTGACGGCGGCCGCGATGGCCCATTTCGCGACCACGGGAAACGGGCGTACCACAACTTTGGGACGCGGCAGCGTTCTCACTTTTCCGAAGCGTGCGGCTTGGAAGGCATGCCGGCAGTCCACGCATTGATGGATATGATCCTCCACCAGCAGCGTGCGCGATTCCGAGAGCGTCTTCGCCAGATAGGCCGGGATGAGGCTCTGGAAATCGGCGCAACTGCGCAACAGTTCGAGCGTCGCGCCCGAATCCTTCGCGCGGAAGAATGCGCGAGCGGACCCGTGCGGCGGCTTGTTCCATGGCGGCCGCATCCACTGGCTCGTTGCGGATTTCGTCGATGATCTGATCCAGTCTGTCTTTTTTCATGACCTGTCTCCTAAGTAAGAACCGAGCTCTTTCTGCAGCCGCGTGCGCGACCTGTGCAAAATCACCGCTACATGAATCTGGGAAATGCCCAATATTTTCGCGATCTCCTGGTTGGAGAGATCTTCGAAGAACCGCATGGCGAAGATCTCGGCCTCCCGCGGATTCAACCGCGCCAGCGCTCCGCGCAGATGATCGCGCAGCTCGCGGGCTTCCGGCTGCTGCCTGCCGTGCGGCAGGTCGCCGGGTGCGACTTCGTCGATCGGAACGCTGCGGGCATCCTTGCCGGAGCGGACCACGTCGAGCGAGACGTTGATGGCCGCCCGCCGGAAGTAGCTTTCCTGCCGTTCCAGCGCTCGAGCCGCCTGGTCGCGCCGCAGCATCCGCAGAAATACCGTTTGCAGCACATCTTCGGCGTCCGCCGCATTGCCCGTGATGCGATAGGCAGTGCGGAACACCAGGCTATGGTGAGCCTGGAACATCCGCTCGAGATCATCTGGTATCGGAGTAACGGGTTCCTCCCGAATCGCGAGTTGCAGAGGGCACCTCCTGTTCGTGCATACCTAAGGACAGGGGTTTCGGTTCATTATTACAGACCGAACGTTTCTGGTTTCTGGTTTCTCGTTTCTGGTTATCGGCAGGTTGCTGATTTTAGACGGGTTCTGGGTTTCTGAGGGTCAAAATAACGCTTCCTATCACCAGAGCTGCGCCCAGCAAAGTTCTGGCAGTGATTTCTTCGGAAGCTACGAAATATCCCAGCGCCACCGCGACAATCGGATTCACGAATGCGTGGCTTGCTACGCGGCTGGCCGGCATCCGGGCCAGGAGCCACACAAACGCCGTGAAGCCCACCAGCGATCCGGCGACGATCAGGTAGAGCAACGCAATCACCGCTTTCGGGGGAATCACAGGAAAAGGATGCAGCTCTCCTGCAGCGAGCGAGAGGAGCAAAAGCATCCCGCCGCCCAGCATCATTTCCGCTCCAGCCGTCACGACGCGCGATTTTGGAAGCGGTAGCGATCGCGATAACACCGCGCCTAAGGACCAGCTGGCTGATCCGCCGAGAATCACCAGGCACGGAAGCAACTCCAAACTGGATTGAGCACCCTTGAACATCGTTAAGGCCACGCCACAAATCCCGAGCGTCATGGCCAGAAGGACGCTCCAGCGAAATTTTTGCTGGCGCAGCACAAAGACCTCGAGCACAACGGTCATCAGCGGCAGCGTGCTTTCCAGGATCGACGTGATCCCGGACGGCACATACTGCTCGCCCCAGAAGAGCGCCCCGTAGGTCATGGAGAACATCAGCGTGGCGAGGATCCCCAGGCTGCGCCACTCCCGCAAGGTCGGCATTCGCATCCCGCGCAGGAGCGCGAAGATGAACAGGATCGTACCCGCGACAAAAAATCTCACGCCTGCGCAAAACCAGGGCGGCGCCGCCAGGACTGCGATCCGAATCGCCAGAAAGGTAGATCCCCAAATTACATAAATCGCGAAGAATGCCAGGGGCATTCTAACCTGTAAAGATGTCATGAATGGTTACACGTTCCGGATGAATTGCTGGCGAGCTACGACGATCTTCTCAGATTCTGCACACAGTCCGGACTGCTCCCAGGATCCAAGCCAAAGAACTACGCGAATCTCTAGCCGGATCGCCTATGCGCATCTGGACGGCAAGTCCCTGTCAGCTTCGAACCTAGCCAGTCTCGATCACTCCTTCAAACAAGCCAGCCTCCACCGCCATCTCACCGCGGACCAGCATCGACCCGTGTGGCGCTGGCGCGGCCTCCACTCGAACACTACGGCATCCGTGTGGCTGCTCGCGCAAGCGACCGAAGATTTCCTGCTCGCGGAACGGTCCGCACAACTCCGCAGCTGCGCCAGCGAACCTGCCGCTGGCTCTTCCTCGACACAGCAAGAACCGCATACGCCCGCAAGGTTGAATAGCCGTGTTTCAAGCGCGGGAAAGATCCTTCAAGGTGACCAAGAGCGTCAAGGGATCCGCGGGGGACGGATCGAAGCCGAGGGCGATGTAGAATTGCCGAGCCTCCTCGGAAATGGCGTGGACAATGATTCCGCGAATCCCGATGGTTTCGGCTGCTCCAGCCACGCGGTGCGCTGCGTCACGGAACATCCCGCGCCCGAGCCCCCGGCCCTGATATGCGCGATCCACAGCCAAGCGGGCGAGTACCACCACGGGGATGGGTTCCGGCATATTTCTTCGGAAGTTCCCAGTCGCACCCGCTTGGATGATTGCTCCCGACGCGAGCGCGTAGAAGGCAACCACGCGCTTCTGTTCGCACACGACGAACGTTCGTGACGCGCCGGTGGATTGGTTGGCAAGCGCGCGGCGTCTCAGCCAGTCATCCAGCAAAACTTGTCCGGAATCGAACGATTCCGTTGTATGCTCCGAGCTCAGCGGCTGAGGAGACGAAAGAATCCTTGTCACTTCCACGGCGGGGGCGTGCGCATGGTCTTGACCAGCCGTCTATTCGGCCGCGGTGGGGCGTCCAGGCGTGCCAGGAACTCCCGATAGGCCTGGGCGTTCAAGGAAATCACCGTCCGGTCCAGCAAAGTGTTCTCAGCAGCCTGGCGCGCGGCTTCCAATACAAAATCGGTCCGGTTCTTGCCCGCCAGGCGCGCGGCCCGGTCAATCAATTCGCGCACTTCCGGCTGAATGCGGATGTTCAACGCTTCGCGCTTCGATGTGGCAGGCATATGTAACGAGTATAGCATGGCGTAATGACCTTGTCGTTACATAGTAGAATGTAAACTAAGTCGATATGCTGCTGGCCCACGATGCTTTCGGCCGTCTTTGCCGGGCTCGGGAAATGTTGCGCGAAGTCCGCGAGGAGCGGCTATCGATTGCTGACATCGCCCGCGAAGCCGGGATCTCGCCGTTCCATTTCATCCGGCGTTTTGAGGCGCTGTTCGGCGTGACGCCGCACCAGTTTCGGATTCAGGCTCGCTTGGACGATGCCAAGCTCCTGCTGGCGCGCGGGCAGCACAATGTCACCGAAGTTTGCCTGGAAGTGGGTTTCGAGAGTTTGGGGACCTTCAGCGATCTTTTTGCCCGTCGCGTGGGAATGACGCCCTCCGCGTACCAACGCAGCGCACGCGCAGTCGTCTACATGCCAGCAGGCTTCCCTCCTGTGATGTTTCCCGGCTGCCTCAGCCTGATGGGCCAGCTTCCGGCGTCCGCATTTCGCAATTTTCAAGAAGCGTGATGCCGCAAGGCTCGGCTAGAATGCCTGCATGCGAATCAAGCTCACCAGCATCATGGTCAACGACCAGGATAAAGCGCTGAAGTTTTATACCGGCGTGCTAGGCTTCTGCAAGAAGCACGAGATCCCTGTTGGCGCTTACAAGTGGCTGACTGTGACGTCCCCGGAAGGGCCGGACAACATCGAACTCTCTCTGGAACCCAATGCGAATCCTGCGGGCAAGACTTTTCAGGAAGCGATGTTTGCACAAAGCATTCCGCTGGCGGCTTTCGAAGTGGACAGCGTCGCCACGGAGTACGCGAGGCTAAAAGAACTGGGCGTGACGTTTACCCAACAGCCGACCCCGATGGGTCCAGTGACGATCGCTGTTTTTTCGGATGGCTGCGGCAACCTGATTCAGATATACCAACCCAACTCTTAGCATCGTGGGCGCAGGCGCTTCCGCTTGCCAACCCATTGTCGCGCTTTTTCCCTTGACAAATTAATTTGTCAATGCTCTAATATTCTCGTGCTGGATGTCGAGGTCATACAGTCTCCGCAGGCCGCTGCCGCCGCGCTGGACCCGGTCCGCGCGCGGCTCCTGGCCGAATTGTCGGAGCCTGCGTCGGCTGCCACCTTGGCCGCGCGCCTCTCCCTTCCACGCCAAAAAGTGAACTACCACCTGCGCGCCCTGGAGAGCCACCACCTGGTGCGCCCTACCAGCCAACGCAAGTGGGGCGGCATCACAGAGCGCCTGGTGGAAGCCACCGCGTCGTCTTACGTAGTGTCGCCCGCCGCCATGGGACCCGCTGCGTCCGACCCTGGGCGCAGCCGCGACCGCCTTTCGGCGGGCTATCTGATCGCCCTGGCCGCCCGTGTTGTCCGCGAAGTCAGCGAACTCGCCACCCGCGCGCGCGAAACTGGCAAGCGCCTCGCCACGCTTTCCATCGACACCGAGATCCGCTTCCGCTCAGCCGCCGAGCGCGCGCAATTCAGCAGCGAACTCACCGCCGCGATCACTCAGCTCGCGGCCCGTTATCATGACGCTTCCGTCCTGGGCGGACGCCCGCACCGCCTGGTTCTGGTGGCGCACCCGTTACCCCAAAAAAATAAGGAGACCTCAGTATGAGCGTAAAGAAAGAAGCGAACGGACGCCGTTCGGTGCAGGTGGAAGTGGAAGTACCGGGCACCCCGGAACAGGTGTGGCAGGCAATCGCAACCGGTCCGGGTATAAGCGCATGGTTTGTGCCCACGGAGATGGACGGCCGCGTCGGCGGCACCGTCACTCACCACTTCGGAGCGGGCATGGACTCCGACGCCACGATCACCGTCTGGGATGCGCCGCATCGCTTCGTGAAGGAAGGGTCCGCGGAGCCGAACGAACCCGCCATGGCCACCGAATGGATTGTGGAGGCCCGCGGCGGCGGCAAGTGCCTGGTCCGCGTGGTGCACAGCCTCTTCGCCGACACCGATGATTGGGACGGTCAACTGACCGGTGTCGAATCCGGCTGGCCGTCATTCTTCAGCATTCTGCGGTTGTATCTGGACCACTTCCCCGGCCAGCCGAGTTCGCAAATCCAACTCCTGGCGATGCCGCCAGCCTCCGGCGCATGGGAGAAGCTTGCGGGTGCCCTGAATCTCGCGGGTGCAGCGGCGGGCGAGCGGCGCCATGCGGGCAACGGTGCTCCGCCATTGAGCGGCATCGTGGAGTCAGTCAATGCGGCAGGAAGTGCCACACACCCTGTTACGCGTCGATCTGCCCGCTCCGGGTGCGGTGTTTGCCAGCGTGTGCCCCGCCGGCGAGAAAGCGTTCGTCACAGTGAGCTTCTATCTCTACGGCGACACGGCAGCGGCCGTCGTGGCGCGCGACGAGTCCGCCTGGACCGCGTGGATGACGAATCTCTTCCCGGCGTAAACCCGGTGCGTCCTCACTTGGGCTGAGGATTGCGCGCCTTGTCGTGTGGAGCTTGAGCCCCCACGGCGTCGGGTTGAAAAAATTGCGATTCTCGACACCAATATTTATAGTGCAGGCAGGGGTCGGAGAGACACATGGTCTTGCAAGGCACGCCGCTCTCCTGCACAACCTGAACCCAATCCCACGCCCACTCCGGACACCTCTCACCCACTCACATTTCGCGTTTTAACAGACTGGCGGCAGACGGGCATTTCTGAAGGCGAGTATGCCAAGGTTTCACGCAGTCGTTACAAGTTGGGGACAGGCCTAACTATTTCGTATCACGTGACGGTGATCAATCCCAACTTCGGACTTCGCGATAGCGGAAACGGCCACAGCATGCGTGCCTGCCTCATTGTCGTACTAAAACAACGTCGACGGGATAGGTTGCTACCTGTGTCCACGGCTGTTCACCGATCCTTCTGTAAGAAAGTCTCAACCGTAACGACCCTTCCGTGATTGGAACCATCGTGAGTGTGGAAACGATCCTCGCTCCCGTTCTCTCGCGAATTGAAGATTCTATGGTTCTGGGCTCAGTGTGCATCGCGACGGATCCGTCCGGAAAGACCAGATCTGTCATTTGTTCATATTGCCCTATCTCGGCATCCTCCAGACGCCAGATTGCAATTGCTTGCCAGCTTTGAGCTATAGCAGCATTCGGGGGCAGTTGAATTCCTGACGGAACGGTCACTTCCAATCGCTCAATTAGAGTATTTAGCGAAACCAGCCCCTCGCTGTCGATGACCACGCTCGCGCATGCTGCAAATAATACGGGTTCGGGCATTGTATCAGCCAGCCACACGCAATGATCCGCAGCTCAATGGAGTCAGCGGCAGATCTAGTTGAAACTCGCTAGTTATGGGTTTACGTGCAGTTTTAGCAACGAACCGGACGGTTGGGAATGCCGCTATTACTTGCTGGATGGCGTTCCAACCAGCGGGTGGACCAACCAACTTGTCGAACCATTCGCCACCATGCAAAAGCCATCCACTACGAAGGATCTCGTGGCTACACGCAATGTCATCGTACCCGAACTCGGTTCCACATGATGGGCAAATACCATGATTGAAGACGCCTTCTGGGAGAGAGGGGTATCCGCAGACTGGACAAACAATCATATGACCTTTGTTCCTCCCGTGGCTAAAAAAAGCGTCCTGCACTCTCGGCATAAGTAATGAAAGTTGCTCGAAAGCCCATGATGCCTTGGATCGGGTCTAAAGTAGGTTCTAATAAAGCCGCTCGAATCGCAAATCCCGTACTCGTCAGTCTTGCAATCGAACCTCACGATGTCACCACCTGCTCGCGTGCACTCCAAAGTACTTGGCTTCCTGGTTCCTCCCAAGAAACGGTCAGCCATTACTTCGTAAGCGGTTTCGTCCACGGCTGAGATATTTCCACGTTGCTGAACGTGCTTCACGAAATGCCTGTGCAGTTCACCTGGATTAAAGCCTTTCGTCAATAGCGGCACGTTCTCGTGTTGCGACTATGATACATCCTGACGCATGCGGCGTGGGTTATGATTTCCGCCACGCGGTAATTTGCTACGAAACTGATCGACCGATACACGACCGGTTAAATATGGCCTACGTGCCCACCGACCCTTTCGATTCTATCCAGCCGCCTAACCGCCGCGTCCCTTCATAGTCTAACCATCCGTAGTTTGATAATGTATAGTCTTACTATGGAAGATCGCTCCGAAATCCCGCCCGGGACCCTCTACATGCTCGTCCTCAAGACACTCGCGCGATTGGGCGAGATGCACGGGTATGGCATCGCGCAGCATATCCAGCAGATTTCCGACGACGTACTGCAAGTCGAAGAGGGATCGCTCTATCCGGCGCTGCAGCGGATGCTCATCAAAGGCTGGGTGGTGGCGGAGTGGAAACAATCCGACAGCAACCGGCGGGCGCGGTTTTATCAATTGACGCCGGATGGGCGAAAACAACTCGCGCAAGAAGTGAAGGAGTTCGAACGGGTGATGGCTGCGATCGTCCGCGTCATCCGTCCGGCGTAATAACTATGCGAGCGCTATGGCGGAAACTTCGATACCGGCTGCATCGAGATAAGTTCGAGAGCGAACTGGCCGAGGAGATGCAACATCATCTGGCCATGACCGCGGAACAGCGCGGCAGCGTGAGCGCGGCCAGCCGTCAGTTCGGAAACATAACTTTGTTACGGGAGGAAAGCCGATCCATGTGGACCTGGACACTTTGGGAGCAGTTCTTGCAAGACCTGCGCTATGGTTTGCGGACCATGGCTGCGAATCCGCTGTTCACCGCGATTGCGGCCATTTCGCTCGCGCTCGGCATCGGCGCGAACACGGCGATCTTCAGCTTCATGGACACGATTCTGCTGCGAAGCCTGGCGGTGAAGAATCCACACGAGTTGGTGATTCTTCATTGGCGCGCCAAGGGAGAGCCGGGCGTGATCCACAGCTTGACCGGCAGCATGCACCGCGACAACGAGCACGGCCGAACCAGCCCGAACTTCGCGTACCCGGGGTTTCTCGCGTTGCGCGCGGATCCGGAAGTGCTGTCCACTTTGTTTGCCTACGCTGAGGCATTTGGCTTCAACATCGTGGCGCAAAAGCAAGCGGAACATGCCCAAGGCATGTACGTTTCGGGCGGATTCTACAGCGGGCTTGGAGTGACACCCGCTGTTGGCCGGCTCATTGGCGACCAAGACGACCGTTCCGGAGCGCCGCCAGTGACGGTGCTGAGTTGGGCTTATTGGCAGCGGCGATTCAATGCGAATCCGGCCGCGCTGGGGCAATCGATCCTGATCAACAATCAACCCTTCACGATTATTGGGGTCTCGGGGCCGGAGTTCTTCGGAGTGAATCCGGGCATGCGGCCGGAAGTCTATGTTCCGCTGCATGCCAAGCCTCCCCTAACCATGAGGCAGGAGGAAACCGAACGACGCGATTTTTTCGACGCCAACTTTTACTGGGTGGAAATGATGGGCCGGTTGCGCCCAGGCGTGACCAGGCAGCAAGCGGAAGCCACGCTCGCTACGAAGTTCCGGCAGTTCGCGGTGAGCACGGCTTCGACGGCGAAAGAACGCGAGGAATATCCGGCGCTTTGGCTGGAGGACGGCGCCGGCGGGTTAGACTCGCTGCGGAGAGAATACTCGAAGCCCCTTCTGGTGCTGATGGGGATGGTGGGGCTGATCCTCATCATTGCGTGCGCGAACATCGCGAGCCTGTTGCTGGCGCGGACGGCGGCGCGGCGGCGCGAGATCGCGGTGCGGCTGAGCATGGGCGCGGGGCGGGCGCGTGTGATCCGGCAGTTGCTGACGGAAAGCCTGCTGTTGTCGCTCACCGGAGGCGCGGCGGGATTGCTAGTGGCGATGTGGGGAATCCGCTCGTTGACCTGGCTGCTGGCGAACGGCCAGGAACGCTTCGCCCTGCATGCAACTTTGAATTGGCAGGTGCTGTTGTTCACCCTCGCGCTGGCGGTGATCACGGGCACGCTTTTTGGTTTGGCGCCGGCGCTGCAATCCACGCGCGTGGATTTGACCTCGGCGTTGAAGCAGGTACGCGCGAACGAGGCGGGCGGCCACGCCAGGCGATTCGGATTGGGACAGGCTCTGGTCACCGCGCAAATCGCGCTATCGCTGCTGCTGGTGGTGGGCGCCGGATTGTTTGACCGTACCGTCGCGAATCTGCACGCCGTGAATCTGGGATTCAATCGCGAGAATTTGTTGCTATTCAATCTGGACGCAAAACAGGCTGGATATAAGGATGCCGCGCTGGCGCATTTCTACGGCGAGCTTATGGACCGCTTCCGGCAGATTCCCGGCGTGACCAGCGCAGGGCTGTCCCAATTCCCGCTGGTGGCTTCTTACTGGGACTCGGAGGAAATCCGGATTCCGGGGGTTCCAACGAAGGGGCAGGATGTTGCACTCTCCATCGTGGACCCGGGCTTTCTGCCGACCATGCAGATTCCCATTTTGTTGGGACGAGGCCTGGAAGAGCGCGATGTAAGTTCACCGCGCGTGGCCGTGGTGAACGAACTGCTCGCCAAGAAGTTTTTTCCAAACCAGAATCCGGTGGGGCGCAGATTCGGACTCGGAAAGGACGACCCTGTGGACATTGAAATTATCGGAGTGTCGCGCACGTCGCTTTACAATTCGGTGAAGGAGACAGACCCGCCGGCCTTGGTGTATATTCCTTACACGCAGAATCTGAAGTCGCTGGGTGGCGTGTTCTTCGAACTCCGTGTCGCAGGCGATCCGCTGGCGCTGGCGCCTACGGTGCGGCGCATTGTGCATGAGGCGGGTCCGAACGTGCCGGTAACGGAAATCAAGACCCAGGCAGCGCTATTGGATCAGACCATCAGCCAGGAGCGGACCTTCGCGCAATTGTGCAGCGGATTTGCGGCCCTGGCCCTGGGGATCGCGTGCGTGGGATTGTACGGGACCATGGCTTACACGGTGGCGCGGCGGACCAGCGCGATCGGAATCCGCATGGCGCTCGGAGCGATGCGCGGGCAGATTGTGTGGATGGTGCTGCGCGAAGTGCTGGCGGTGGCGGCGGTTGGCGTGGTGGCCGGATTGGGCGCGGCCTGGGCGACGTCGCGATTCGTGGAGTCGTACTTATTCGGAATGAAGCAGCACGATCCGGAAGTGTTGGCGGGTGCGGTTCTGCTACTGCTAGTGGCCGCAGGTGTGGCCGGATTCGCACCAGCGTGGCGCGCGGCACGGATTGATCCGCTAGTGGCCCTCCGACATGAGTAAGCTTTAGGAAGTAGGGCGGACCCCCGGGTCCGCGCGGGTCCCCCTGGACCCGCTCTTCCTAATCGAAAGACAAGCCGACGAGGGCGTCGGCTGCGGACCAGGGGTCCGCCCCACATCACTCACAGTCCGCGGCGCATGGCCAATCGGCGGACTTCGAAGTTGTCATACTTACCGGGCTTCGCTCCCGCGGTTTCGTAGATCATCCAGCCAGCGGCTAGTCGGCGTAGTGCGCTGGGCCTGGTTCGATACTCCGGATCGGCTTTCAGCTTTTTTTCTTCTGAAGCCAGCAGCTTCGCTACCTTTGGATCAGTAGGGCGGAATCCGAGTTTGCGATAGAACCAAAATGCACCGCTATCGATGGCTTCCTGATTGTGCAGCCCGATCTGATAGGGGTCCACGGCGAAATAGTTCACGCCCACCACTTGCCGGAACAAGTGGAGCAGGCGGCCGTAGAGCCAAGCCGTCTCGCCTTCGCGGAATGTGTAATACAGATTGAAGCCGACCTCCATGCGGTCGAAGAGCGTGAGACATTCGATGTAACCGATGGGAATGCCGTTCTTGAAGTACATTCCGGAGTGGTAAGTCCGGAGCGGAAGGCGGTGCTCGGCGGGAACGCCAGCGACGAACACTTCGACGCCTCGGCCCAGCTCCGCGTGAATCACGTGCGAGGGGTCGCCATAAGTGAATCCGTGCAATTCGCGATAGCGCATGGCGGAGGTTTCACGCGCGAGATCCAGGAATTGTTCGCCTCGTGCACGGCTGACTTTCTCGGTGCGAATCTTGGGCGACTCAAGTTCCTTGGCGAGCGAGACGTCCGCCCGTCGCAGCAAGGGGCCGTCGTGATAGAAATACTTGCGCGCGCCCGCAAGGTGGATATTGGAGCGTGTCATGGGACCGTGGCCGAGATTCCAGTGGATGGCAATCTTGGCTCCGGCGTACAGCTCGGCGCGGTCTTCGGGCGTCATCGGGAATTCTTCAATGCGCGAGAGCAGCCACTGAAGATCGGTGGCGCGGCCTTTTTTGGCCGCGCGAAACCAATCCATATAAGGGATGTTGGCTTCTACCAGCAAATCCTCGTTGAAATAAGGATGCAGACGGCGTAGCAACGGGCCGAGCAGCGCGGGCTCGGTGGAGTCCCAGTCAATATCGACCCGAGTGGGGTGGCGGGCGGCGAGCCAGCGCGCGATGTCGTAAGTGAAGATGGCGGAGAAGGCGGTGCCGGATATACCGGAAACGTCGGGCTCTTCGAAAGGGTCTAGATCTGCTAGCTTCGCGATGCGTTGCTGGAAGTTAGCGAGTAGCGCTGTGGCCAAGCGGCGAATTTCTTCATTTGCCGGATAGGCGCGGAAGAAGAGCAGAGCTTCGTGAAAGCGGATCAGCGATGGTGCGTCGAGGAGTTTTTGCCGGCCGACGGTGGTCAGTAGTTTCGCGATGCTTGGATCGAATTGCCGCTTGGCGGCTTCGAGTCGGTCGAGGAGATTGGATTGCATGCCGATCAGAACGATGATGTCACAGGTGGAATCGACCAGTCGTACGCGCTGGTCGGAAAAATGGTTCGCAGGCGAAAGCGCCTGCGCCACTGTGGGGCAGACGCTTTCGTCTGCCAACTCTGAGCTGACAGAGTCGGTCAGTTAACTTGCGTATGCGAGGCAGGCGAGGACGTCATCCTTGGTGAGGCCGGGATAGTTTTCTAGAATCTCCGTGGCCGGCTGACCCGCCGCTAGCAACTCTAGGATGAGCTCCACAGCGATGCGCGTACCGCGGATTACAGGCTTGCCAGCGAGGATCTCCGGATCAGCGACAATTCGTTCGCGCCACGGCATGGGTCCATCATACATCGGTGGTTCGGAAGTGGCAGGACGCGCTGTTTGGCTGAAACCGGTTCGCGCGCTAACCGTCTGTTACTATGACATCAAGTGCGCGTAAGAGTCTTGTTTTTCGGCATGTTGCGGGATATTACGGGCCGCTCCGAGGAGGCCATCGAGGTGGATCCGGGTGCGCGGCTCGAGTCCATTTTCGAGCGTTACGCGGGCGAGTTTCCACGTCTCAAAGCGCTCTCATCCAGCATCGTATTGGCCGCGAATCATCAGTTTTGCGATCGCTCGGAAATCGTGCGCGAGAATGACGAGATTGCGTTTCTGCCTCCAGTGAGCGGTGGGTCCGGACGCTATACGCAGCAGATTTTCGATGCTGAACCGGGCCATTTTTTCGCTCTCACGCGGGAGCCCATCGATACCGCGGCCATAGCAAAACAATTGCTGCAAGGCCTGGACGGGGCGATCGTGAATTTCGAAGGTGTGGTGCGCAATAACACCAAAGGTCGGGCGACTGAGTATTTGGATTACGAATGTTATGAGCCGATGGCGATCAAGATGCTCGCTGAGATTGGGCGGGAGCTGGCTGCGGCCCATGCCATCAGCCGGATCGCAATGGTCCACCGGCTGGGGCGGATGCAGGTGGGTGAAACCAGCGTGGCAGTGATCGCGACGGCACCGCATCGCAAGGCCGCATTCGAAGCCGCGCTGGATGGAATCAACCGGCTGAAGCGGACGGTTCCGATTTGGAAAAAGGAGCATTTTACCGACGGCGAGATTTGGGTGGAGGGGGAGTGGGACGAGTCCGTGCTAAAAAAGTGATCCGCCGCACTGTTTGCTTCCTTCTTTCAGCAGTGTGCCTCAGCGCTCCCGGCTGGCCGCAGGAAAGCCCTACCATCCGCGTGAATGTGCGCCTGGTGCGGTTGCTCGCGACGGTGAAAGACGCGAACGGGCAACTGATGGGGTCGCTCAACAAGAACGATTTTACGGTCTACGATAACGGCGTTCCGCAGGAGATTGCGGTTTTCGACCGGCAGACCGAGCAGCCGCTATCGATTGCGGTGCTGGTGGATTCGAGCGCATCGACGGGAATCCAGGTGCACTACGAGCTGGATTCCGTGCGGAAGTTTTTCAAAGCGCTTTTGCAAGGGGGCAATCCACGAGACACGGCGTCGCTCTATAGCTTCAACTGGGTGGTGACCCAGATGAGCAGCTATACGCGACGCTTCGCGAGGCTGGATTCGAGCTTGAAGCAGTTGCATTCGGAAGGTGGCACCTCGATGTACGACGCCATCTTTCTGGCGTCGCGCGATATCGAACTTCGCGATGGCCGGCACGTGATCGTGATCGTGACCGATGGCGGCGACACCACCAGCGTCAAGAGTTATCATCAGGCGCTGCAGACCGCCCAGATGTCGGATGTAGTGATGTATCCGGTGCTGGTGATGCCTATCACGAATGATGCCGGGCGCAACATCGGCGGCGAGAACGCGCTGACCACCCTAGCTGCGGGAACTGGCGGCCGGGTGTTCACTCCCAGCGCTTCGGCCGAACTGGATCGCGCTTTCGAAGACATCCTGCGCGAATTGAGGACGCAATACCTGATTGGTTACTATCCGCGAGATGTTCCGCTTTCCAAAGACCGCTTCCACACTCTGAAGGTGGATGTACGAGGCAAGAATTTGCGAGTGCTCACACGTAGCGGCTATTATGGGGAATCCAATGAGTCCACCAAAGGAATGGGCCGATAAGACTGGCGAAGCTATGAGCAAAGCGAAGACCAAGGCCCCGGAGCAAACATTCGAAGAAGTAAAGTATCTGCGTTATCTGATCGACAACGAGATCCCCGTTCGCATCCGGTTGAGCAGCAATGAAGAGGTGGAGGGGCTGATCGAATTCTACGATGCCAACTTCATCCGACTGACACGTCATAACGCACCGAACCTGTTTCTGTTCAAGCACGATATTAAATATTTGTACGAAGAGTGATTATTTAATGGCGTTTACACGAGTGTGAACGCGGCACGCACGAGTGCGTGCGCTACTATGCCATCTTATTTGGAGATTAGTGCGGAAATTGGACGCGAGGCCGGTGCGCTGCTCGCTTCCTACTTCGAACGCCACATCGGGTTTGAACTCAAAGGCGAGTTCGACCTGGTTACGGAAGCTGATCGCGCGTCCGAACGCCTGGTGGTGGAGCGCCTGCGATCGCATTTTCCGACTCACTCGATTGTGGCGGAAGAGGGCGGCGGGCATACGGGATCTTCCGATTTTTGCTGGTATGTGGATCCGCTGGACGGCACCACGAATTTTGCGCATGGCTTTCCGATGTTCAATGTGACCATGGCGCTGGAACAGGCTGGGCAGTTGATCGCAGGTGTCATCTTCGATCCCACGCGGAATGAGATGTTCTCGACGGAGCGCGGTGGCGGAGCGTATTTGAACGATCGGCCGATTCATGTGTCGAAGGTCGCGCGCGTTGAAGAGACGCTGGTCGCGACCGGATTTCCGAGCCTGAAGCGGCATGAAAACGTCAACGTGCATTTCTACTATCAACTGGCGATGGTGACGCACGGGGTTCGCCGCGCAGGATCCGCCGCGCTGGATCTGGCGTATGTGGCCAGCGGCCGGCTGGACGGTTTCTGGGAATTTGGGCTGAATCCGTGGGACATGGCGGCGGGAATCCTTCTGATCGAAGAAGCGGGCGGCAAATGCTCCGATATGCACGGAGGGCCTGTGAAGCTTCGGAATCCTCACTTGCTCGCGACCAATGGCACGGTGCATCCGGGGATGCTCAGCGTGTTCGAGGAAGTGTTTCGTGGGCAATACCGGTATCCGATTCCGGTGATCAAGTAACCAAGAATTCGAGGGATCTATGAATTCAAGGAGTCGAGGAAGCAGGTAGCCGAGCTTTCTGATTTGAAAAATCGAAGAAGACCGAAGCACCTTCTTCCTTGACTTCACGAATTCCTCGAATCCTTGAATTCTCTCTAGCGGCCCGGTTCGTCGGTGGGTATCCGCCCGTGGTCGGGAATGGTTGCCCTTCGTCGCTCAGGAGATGGCATTCCTTTATCGCAGTGGCAAACTCCAAATCAAGGAGATATCAGTCACATGCGAATGCAAAATATCTGGATGGGTTGCGGATTGGTTCTTGGCCAGTGTTTATGCGCCCAAACGTGGACTCTTCCGCAGGGAACTACGGTGAAGGACTCTGGCCCCCGCGTTTATCGATTTACCGTTGAGTACAACACCGCGAATAGCAAAGGCGAGACCATGCGGCGGCAGCGGCTCACCGCGGAGTACACGCGCGGGCTGCCGGATGGAGAAGTGATGTGGAAGAACGTCGCGGAGGCGGACGCGGATGGTCCGACGGCTCCCTTTGGGCCGCCACAGAAGCGTGACTTTATGGAAGGCTTTCGCTATCCGAACGATCTGGCGGCCACCTTCAAGCCGGACTTCTATAAGAAGTTTCCTCCGATGGCCGTGTTGGAGCGGAATCTGGTTTGGGACACGGGGATGATAGAATCCTTCGGCCAGAACTTTTTCAAGAGTTTGAAGTTGAATGAGCCGATCCATACAGCGGCGGACGAGGATATAGCGATGGCGGGGGTTGGCGTGTTTCACAACCGCGATATCGTGCTGGAATGGATTGGACGGTCACAAAGGAATGGGCAGGAGTGCGCCTTGATTCGCTACCAGTCGTTCTTCAACCGGCTGCTGGTGGAAGCGGGCGGGATGAGTTTGAAGGGGCGAAGCGACTATTGGGGCGAGATTTGGGTGTCGCTCGCGACCAAGCAGATTGAATACGCCACCCTTTATGAGAGCGTAGTGGGAGACATGAAACCGCCCGGGCAAGACACTATGATGGTGCTGAATATTCTGCGGAGCGGGACGCTGGAGCTGGTGAGTGGGAAGTAACGCAAAGAGCCGGACCTGGGGGTCCGGCGCGGACGGGGGCGTCCGCCCCACCAGGAACAACTGGGCATTCTCGCTGCTATGGATCAATCTCGCCGTGGCGGTGGTGGTGCTCATCGAAGTGGTCGCGAATCCAGTTTCGAACGTGCGGGAATTCCTGCATATTGTGGTCTACGCGCTGATTTATGCGAACACAACCGGAGTTCTGGGCACGCTGGTGATCGGCGGACTTGCCGAACGGTTGAGGGTCTGCGGGTTTCCGCTAATGGCCGTGGTGGCGGCAGGCATTGTCGTGTTTATTCCGATCGGATGTCTGGTTGCGCAAGCGCTTTTGCTCGGGATTGGGTACGTGGATGCCCAATCCTTCTGGCGCGGCTATTTCAACACGCTCCGCATCGGAATGCCGCTCGGTGTGGTATTCGGGTTCGGAGCCTTGATGCATGGCGCGCTGCGGGGACGCGTCCAGATCATGGAAGAGAAGCTGCATGAGAAGGAGATCGCTGAAGAGCGGGCGAGGAAACTTGCGGCGGAAGCGCGGCTGCAATCGCTCGAGTCGCGAATCCATCCGCATTTCCTGTTTAACACGCTGAACTCCATCAGCTCGCTGATTTCAGTGAATCCCACACGGGCGGAACAGACCGTGGGGCAGTTGGCGGTGCTGCTGCGCGCGTCGCTGGATTCGGGACAGCAGCCGCTGATTCCTTTGCGGCAGGAATTGGCGATGGTGAAGAGCTATATCGATATTGAGAGAGTTCGGTTTGGCGACAAACTGATCGCGAGCGTGGATGTCCCGACGGAGTTGGATGATGCGAAGGTGCCGCCGATGTCCGTACAGTCGCTGGTGGAGAATGCCGTGAAGCATGGGATCACTTCGCACAGCGCCGGCGGAGAAGTGTGGGTGGATGCGTGCGTGGAGAACGGCAGTTTGCGGATTGAGGTTTGCGATTCAGGACCGGGTTTCGATTTAACCGCGATCCGCCCCGGCCATGGCCTGGACAGCCTGGTGCAGCGGTTGGATGCGCTGTTCGGTACGCACGCGCATCTCAACGTGACTCGGCGAGATGGATGCTCGGTGGTGGAGATGGTTTTGCCGCGCGTATGAAACTGCGTGCCTATCTGGTGGATGATGAACCACTCGCTCTGGAGCGTCTGCGGCGGTTGCTGGAGAGCATCGGACGGGTGGAAGTGACCGGCAGCACCACGGAACCGGAGGAAGCAGTGAAGGCGTTGACGCTCCATCCGCCGGATGTTTGTTTCCTGGATATCCAGATGCCGGGTCTTACGGGCTTCGATGTTTTGGCGCGACTCTCGAACCAGCCATTTGTTATCTTCACCACTGCTTACGATCAGTACGCGCTGCAGGCTTTTGGCGTGAACTCGGTGGACTATTTGTTGAAGCCGGTGGATCCGGAGCTGCTGGAACGAGCTCTACAAAAGGTGGAGCGGTTGCGGGGCGCTTCGTCCGGGCAGCCGGACTTGGCGGCCGCGCTGAAAAACATCACGGAGTTGCTGCGCGAGAACAAACCGGAATATCTGGACCGCATCGCGTCGCGGCTGGGCGACCGGTTATGGTTCCTGGATCTGCCGCGTGTCACGCATTTCTTTGCCGAGGACAAGCTGACTTACGCGGTATCGGAGGGCAAGCCTTACTGCGTGGATTACGCCATCGCGGAGTTGGAGAAGAAGCTGGATCCGCGCAAATTCGTGCGAATTCACCGCAGCACGCTGGTGAATGTGGAGTGGATCAAGGAAGTGGCGCCGCTGCCGGGTGGTGGGTTGAATATCCGGCTGAAGGATGCAAAGAGCACGGATTTAATCGTGGCGCGGGATCGGGCGCGCGAGTTTAAGGCGCGGTTGGGATGTTAGGCGCGGGTTCCACTGCTTCTGACCGAACCGCGACCGCAAGGGAGCGCCACCACGAAAGTTCTGCGTTCGTGGTAGCGCTCCCTTGCGGTCGCGGTTCGGTTAGCGGCATCGCGTAATAATGGTGAGTGGGAACATTATGCGTTACCTTGCGATCTTTGCTCTGCTTGGCTTAGTGAGTGCGCAGGACCGGCGCGTGCCGGTGATTGTGGAATTGTTCACCAGCGAAGGCTGCTCCAGTTGTCCGCCGGCGGACCAGCTTTTGTCACGCATGGATCGGAGCCAGCCGATCGCAGGCGCTCGCGTGATTGCGCTGGAAGAGCATGTCGATTACTGGAATTCGCTGGGCTGGGTGGATCCATTTTCTTCGGCGCAATACCGCGGGCGGCAGAACGATTACGGGCGTAAGTTTTTTGACGAGAACATCTATACACCGCAGATGATCGTGAACGGGCAGGCGGCATTTGTGGGCAACGACGGGGAGCGGGCGGCGCAAGAGATCGGCAAAGCGGCGCAGAGTCAGACGACGGTGGTGGAAGTTGAAGGCTTCTGCGAAGCCCGCCGATCCGGATCTGATGGATCTTTCGGTGCAGGTCTGCGAACGCCGGTAAGGTGCGCAATTCCAATGTGTACCTGGCGGTGACGGAAAGCGATCTATCCACGAATGTTTCGCGCGGCGAGAACTCCGGGCGTTTGCTGCATCACGCGCCGGTGGTGCGAAGTTTCGGTGTGATCGGCAAGATCGATTCGAAAGGCTCGAACGCCGGCGCGATCACCAGCACGCTGCGCCTGCCGCGCGAATGGAAGCGCGAGAATCTGCGGGCGGTGGTGTTTGTGCAGGAGCGGGATTCGTATAAGATCACCGGCGCGGCGGTTGCGGAATTGCGCTGAGCGGGTAGTTGGCGGGCGAAAGCGCCTGCCCCACCCTTGGCCGGAGTCTGGTAGGCTGAAGTTAGTGGTTTTTTGGAACCTTTAGGGAGTTTCCTGTTATCTATGCCTTTTGACATCTTCGCTCCAGTTTCTCAATGATCCCTCCGAGAAACTTTCCTCCCCGTCGCCCCAAAGTTCGGGAAAACGTAAACGAAGCGATTCGCGTTCGCGAAGTACGCGCAGTTTTTCCCGATGGATCCGTAGAGATTATGCCTACGCTGGCAGCCGTTCGCAAAGCGCAGGAAATGGGGCTCGACCTGATTTTAATTGCTCCCACCGCGGAGCCGCCCGTCGCCAAGGCGATGGACTACGGCCAGTGGCAGTACGAGAACAAGAAGAAGCAGCACGAAGCGAAAAGAAAGCAGCACATCATCCAGGTGAAGGAGCTTAAGTTCCGGCCCAACACGGATGACCACGATTACGAATTCAAGAAGAACCATGCCATCCGGTTTCTTGGCGAAGGCAATCGCGTGAAGGCTGTGGTGCAGTTCCGCGGGCGCGAGATCGCTCACGTGGATATCGGCAAGAAGCTGCTGCTGCGATTTCGCGCAGGACCTTGCGACGCATGGTCTGGTGGAAGGGCAGCCGCGCCTGGAAGGGCGCAACGCGCACGTGCTGATTAGTCCGATCAAAGCGGGGACGGTGAAGGAAAAGCCGAAGGAACCGGGCCCGGCTGGTTCGCATTGACTTCGGTCGTCCTGCGCGTTTTGACCGCGTGAATTGTCAGCGCGACGTCACCCGATCGTAGGAGCTTTCCTGTTACTCGGAACCGCAGTCCAACCGCGGACGCGAACGACCGGCAGATGGCTGATGTGGATCGGCGCGTTCGTGTTGAGCGTCGCGGTATTTCTTTATCCTTTGTGATTCTGTGGGACACCGCAAGAAGGCCGCAGGGTTCCGAAAGCACTGGCCATACACGCCGTGAAAACTGCTAGTTAGCGCAGTTTGGGCGAAAGCACCGACTCCCTCACGGTCGCGGTTCGGTAGCAATTTGGTTGCCTGCGATATAGACTGCTTCGATTGTCCGTGTATTGCGGATGTTGACGCGCGGGTCGGCGGTTAGGACGATCAGGTCGGCCCATTTGCCAACCTCCAGCGTGCCTAGATCTTTCGCGTGCAGGAATTCGGCCGAGCCTTTTGTTGCCGCGGTGACTACCTGTGAAGGCGTCAGGCCGGCATCCACCATCAGCTCCATTTCCCAGTGTTCGAAGAAACCGGGGAAGCGGCCGGGAGGGCCGGTGTCGGTTCCCATCCCATACGGGATTCCGGCGTCGGCCAGGCGCTTCAGATTCTTCTGGGCCATTTCGAGCAGCGGCGGCGTATTTCGGGAAATCCGGATCGGCTGCGATTTTCTTTTGATATTCCGGATCGCTCAAGGTTGCGATCGCGGCGGGAGAGACGGAACGCGTGAAAAATGGATCGGTGAGGAACGCGGGCGGCTTCGCGTAGACGAACATGGAAGCCTCGCGCGTGAGCGTGGCGGCGGATTGCCAGGTTCCGTGCTGCTTCATGCTGTCGATCAGTTCCTGATCCACCGGCTGGTCGCGAACGCTGTGGGCTAGTGCGTCCAGACCCGCATTGACCAGTTGTTTGGCGTCGGCCAAGTAAAAGATGTGCGCGTCCACGCGCAGCTTGTCGCGATGGGCGTTGTCAATGATGGCTTTCGAGAATTCGAAGGGAATCTTCGGGCGATGGCCGAGCGAATCGTCCACCCAGACTTTGACGATATCCACTTTCTTCGCCGCGAGCGCATCCACGTCCCTACGGATTTCATCGGCGTTTTCGAGATTGTAGGTGACGGAAGGCATGCCGCCCACTCCGCCCTTGAGCGTGAAGCCACGGCCTGCGGTGAAGACTCGCGTGTAGGTGGGGCGGCCGGCGCGCTGCTCGTCGCGGATTTTGAAGATCAGGTCTTGATCGGTGCCGAGGCTCAGCACCGTCGTAACGCCGTAGGAGGCGTACGTGCGCAGATTCTTCTCGATGTTTTCGCGCGTGTAGAATTTGGGATCTTGCGTGAGGTCCACTGTGTTGCCGATGTGGCCGTGGGCGTTGATGATGCCGGGCATGACGAATTTGCCGTCGAGATCGATCACCTGCGCGCCGGGCGGCGGCGTCACTCGTTGCGCGGAGCCGATGCGCACGATGCGGCCGTTCTCGATCACCATGGCCACGCTGGCGATAGCCGGGTTGCCGGTTCCATCGATCAGGGTGAAGTTTTTCAGCACCTTGATCTCGGCGCAGGTTGGCAGGACAAGAGCAATCCACAGAGCGAGTATCTTCATGGGTTGAGATCCGATTCCAGGATAGCCGCCAGGCGCACTCCGGCTTTCATGAGCTGCTGGCGGACTACTTTGGTTCCTTCGTTTTCGTATGCTGCGCGTCAGATCCGTCATGATCGGGGCGGGCTTTTGGTTGTCGCAGAAATTCTGAAACGGGATGCCGCGATAAACTTTGGCCACGGCCAGTTTGTAAGATTCCCAGGCCATTTGATCCGGCGTCGCGCGCGCCCATTTGTCTGCTTCCGCTGGCTTAATGCCGGCCATGAGGACGCCGGCGAACACGCGGTCGTCTGTGATGTTGGAGTGCTTCATAAGCAGATCGAGCTCGGAGCTATCCCAGACATGGTGGAGCGCGACATTCGACTCCTTTAAGCCGTCAGCAGAGAAGTTCACGTGTTCTGAATTACCGCCTTTATCGCAGCCGCGCTCGGCGGCGTGCAAAGGCTGGTGGATGTCGCCAACGAAATGCACCAGGAATAGCAGGGCCTGCCGACGTTGCGCGTCGTCTTTCGACGTCCGCAGAGTTTCGGAGAAACTTTTGATTTTTGCAGGCGCGCAATTTCCTTCGGGACAGAATGCCTCCAGCGCTTTGGCTTTGGTGGGAACGGGAATATCGATGTAGTGCCAGAGGCCGTTGGATGAAGGGACGTCGCCGGCAAGCGTTCGGCACATGTCGTCGGGCGGTGTTCGATTGGATCGGATGGTATCGGCGCAGCTTGCGATATCCACGATGGAATATTTCCCGTCGAGCAGAAGCTTGTGGATTTTCGTACGTGCGCCGGAAGAGAGGCGCTGCTCGGCGATGATGGCTACGATGCGATGGCCCGAGGGTCCCCAGGGATAGGCAGGAAAGGCGGCCAGGAAGAGCGATGCGATGAAGAAGGCTACCCGCGCTCAATTGATTTCCTTCTGGTTTTTAGCGCGCAAGGCTCGGTTCAGGTCGGCGAGTTTGCCGGTCTTCAGCTTTTCCCACTCGGCTTGATGGGTGGCGAGCGCCGTGCTGGCTTGCTCGTATAATGCATTGGCGGGTTCCGGGGGCATGCGGTCGGCGCTGTCCAGAACACCGTTGATCGCGGCCAGATCGGCGAGAACTGCGCCCACGCCCGATGCGGAAGCTGGAGCGTCCCAGCCGCCCGCGGCGCCGAAGATTCGTTCGACATCGGCTTCCATCGAGACGATTTGAGAAACCATCGCGGCGTCGGACGTCTTGTTCTTCGCAGCACTGAGCTGCTCGCGCAACGATGTTCCCAGGCGCGACAACTGCACGCATTTAGCCATTTGGCGAGCGACTTTCAATGCGAGATCCAGTTGCTGGGACAAGTCGGCTGGTGAGCCTGCCGAGCGCGGATCGAGCATCACTTTCAGCGGCTGCGTGTACTGCTTGACCCGCCAACGCTGAGCCGCACCTGATACATTCCGGGAAGAACCTGAGGACCTTGCGCGGCCATGCCGTTTTCGTCGTCGGCTTCTCCGGCAGCGGCTGCGATGGAATAGCGGAGGTCCCATACGAAGCGGTTCATACCGGCGCGCGCGGTCAGATGCGGCGGCGGGACGATCCAGATATCGGCGATGGCTTGCCGGGTGCGCGCGGCGCTGGATGGATCGTTACTCGAGTAGCGTCGGACAATCTGGTTCTGAGAATCCAGGATTTCCAGCGTCACTTCCGAAGCGGCCGATTGCAGATAGTAATCCAGAATTGCGCCGTCCGGAGGATTCGGCGTCTTCGGAATTTCAGGCGGCAGAGGTGTGCCCTGAAACGATTCACGGTTCATCCGGATCGCGGTGGCAGGCTTGTAGAGAAATGCGCTGGATGCAGCAACCTTAGAATCGATTTGCCGCAGCGGCGTCATGTCGTCGAGAATCCAAAACGATCGTCCGAAGGTTGCAATCACCAAGTCATCCTGGTGGATCACCAGATCGCGCACGGAGCCGGGCGGCAGATTCAACTGCAGCGATTGCCAATGATCGCCTTCGTCGAAATGATACATACACACCGGATTCGGTGGCCGCGTAGAGCAAGCCCTGGCGCTCCGGATCTTCGCGGATGGCATTGAGAAAAGCGCCGTCAGGGATTCCTTCAACAATGCGCGTCCAGCTTTTTCCGTAATCGCGGGTGCGAAAGAGATACGGTTGATAATCGTCGATGCGGTGACGATCGACGGCGGCGAAGGCGGTCCCAGCGTGGAAGCGTGACGCTTCGATGTGAGTGATCTTGCTCCAGTCGCCCAAGCCCGGCGGCGTGACGTTCGCCCAGGTTTTGCCGCCGTCGCGCGTGAGATGAATCAGCCCGGTGTCGCTGCCTGCCCAAACTTCTGTCGCGACGGAGGGCGACGGTGCGATGGAATAAATCACGCCGTAACCGCGCAGCTTCGCATTCTGAACGGTCACTTCCCCGGTCATCGTGTTCTTGTCGGCACCCGTAAGATCAGGGCTGATTTCTTGCCAGCTCAGTCCGCCATCGGTGGTTTTCAACACGTACTGCGCGCCGTAATAGAGCGCATGGTCCACGGGAGAAAATATCAGAGGAGCGGTCCAGGGAAAACGGTATTTGCGCTGCGAGATATCCAAACCAAAAGCGGGAG
Source organism: Bryobacterales bacterium (assembly GCA_963774655.1). Lineage (GTDB taxonomy): Bacteria > Acidobacteriota > Terriglobia > Bryobacterales > Bryobacteraceae > Palsa-89. Next base: position 303,372 of record CAVZFZ010000001.1, read on the forward strand.
CCGGCCATGGCGTGATGATCTGGCCTTGTGAGGTTCGCTTGTCGAAACGCTTCAACGTTCCGTATGTATTGCTGACGTAGGAAATATTGGGGTCCTGCGGATCGGGCATGATGTAGCCGCTTTCGGCGTCGCCCACGTTCGATCGGTCATATTCGGTGATGAATCCATGATCGGTGCGGCTGGGCAGAGCGACGGTTCCGCTGTCCTGCTGCGATCCGTAGATGTGATAGGGAAACTGATTGTCGGTGACGACGTGGTAGAACTGCGCGGTCGGCTGGTTGTACCATGAGCCCCAGGTTTTGCCGCCATCCACGGTGATGGTCGCGCCCTGGTCCGAAGCTTGAATCATGCGGCGGGAATCGTTGGGATCGATCCAGATGGAATGGTAGTCGTCGCCTCCGGGCGCGCCTTTGAACACCGTGAATGTCTTGCCGCCGTCCACGGTTTTGTAGATGCCGGTGTTCGGAAGATAGACGATGTCCGGGTTATTCGGATCCACGGTGACGCTGCTGAAATACCAGGAGCGGCCGTCGATGCGGGTGTCGTTGGAAGGGCGCTGTCCAGGTTGCGCCGGAATCGTCGGAGCGATAGAGTCCGGTGCCGGTAGCGGAATCGATTAATGCGTACACGCGACGGCCTGCGGTTCCGCGCGCGACCGCGACGCCGGATCTCTTCCAGCCTCCCATGGGCAGTCCGTGGCCTGTGATTTGCGACCAATGATCGCCACCGTCGGTAGATTTGAAGAGTCCGCCACCGGGGCGTTCCACGGGACCATACTGGCTCCACGGAGGCCGGAACGTTTGCCAGGTAGTGGCGTAAATTACTTGGGAATTCTCAGGTTCGAACGCGAGGTCCACTGCGCCGATTTCCGGACCCTTATCCAGAACTTTCTGCCAGGTTTGGCCGCCGTCGCGCGACCGATAAACACCGCGCTCGGGATTCGGGCCGTAGGCGTGACCGAGTACTGCGACGAACACGATGTCCGGGTTTTTGGGATCCACGAGAATCGTGCCGATTTGTTTGGAATCGCGCAGGCCGACGTTGCGCCAGGTTTTCCCGGCGTCGATGGATTTGTAGACGCCGTCGCCGGAGGAAAGCGACGAACGGATATCCGCTTCTCCGGTGCCTGCGTAAATAATATTCGGATCGGATGGCGCAAGTGCGATGGCGCCGATGGAAGCGACGTGTTGATCGTCAAAGATGGGCGTCCAAACCATTCCGCCGTCGGTGGTTTTCCAGATTCCGCCGCCCACTGCGCCGAAGTAATAGGTGTTCGGATCGCCGGGAATGCCTGCGGCGGTGACAGCGCGGCCGCCGCGAAAAGGTCCGATGAGGCGCCAGCGCAGTCCGTCGAAAAGATTGCCGGGAATTTGCGCGGAGAGCGATGCCGCGAAGGCGACTACGCGAGGGAGAGGCGTCGCATAAGGTCAAAGATAGCGCATCCGTAATGTGTCACCGTGAGAGCCGAACATCTTTACCAAGGGTTTACAAAATTTCAACCCTGTTCGGGGCGTACGCAGCCATACTTCTCTTCAAAGGAGTAACGGAATGCAATTCAACAAATGGATCACACTCGGCGCGATTAGCGCTTTTCTTCCTCTTGTCGCGCTGGCGGATCACGGAGGGAACAACAATAACAACAACGCGAACAATGACGCGAATGGGGGGTTCGAATCGAGCGTGGTGGGGTCGACGCCCGGCGCGACGATTGGCGGCGTGATGAGTGGGGGCGCTCCCTGGACGGTGGCGCGCGGAGAAGCGTCGGTGTCCGGGTCCGGCAAGATTGAAGTGGATGTGCGTGGGTTATTGCTTGGGCCTGGTGCGCCTGCGAATCTTGTGGGTACTGTTGGTCCGGTGCAAATGGTCGCGGCGAGCCTGGTTTGCGGAGGCAGCGGCGGCGTGGTGGCGGCGAGTACCGATGGCGTGCCGTTGAGCACAACGGGACGGGCGGAGATCGAGGCGAAGATTACGGTGCCGGCTACTTGCATGGCTCCCGTGGTATTGGTGCGGGTGTTTACGAATACGGCGGCGCCAGGTAGTCAGCTTGGTCCGTTTATTGCGGTGACTGGTTTCGAAGAGAAACAAAACTGAACCGCGACCGCGAGGGAGCGCTACCACGACAGGACCATGACGGTAGCGCTCCCTTGCGGTCGCGGTTCGGTTTGGGCACACTGGATGTGCGTGGTGAAGAGCCTGTTGGTGCTGATAGGCATAAGTGCCTGGGGTTCTTCTTTGCCTGCGGTTATGAAGCAGGCGCACGCCAGAGGGACCCTGCGCATCGCGTGGATGGGCACGTCGATCACTTGCGGATTGGGGGCTAGCAGCGAGGCCGCGCGGTTTACCACCAAGGTGAACCAGCTTTTCGAGCGGCAGACCGGCGCGAAGGTTCTCTCGCGAAATTTCTGTATCGGCGGGGCACACTCCCTGCTGCAAATCGCTGCGCTCAAAACTTCCGTGCTGCCTTGGAAGCCGGATCTGGTGATCGCCGAACTGGGCACGCTGGACGAGCTCTACAAATCCATTTCGCTCTCGTCGATGGAAGCCGTTCTGCGTCTAGCCTACAGCGCTCACGTGCCTTTGATTGCGCTTTATCCGTACACCTCTACCCCAGTTTCGCGGGATGGATTGCACAACTTGGGTGCGCTGTATGGAGATGAAGTGATCGACATGGTTTCCTACGATTCGAAACGTGGGGCGGCATTGAACAAGATTTCGAGCGACGGATGCCATCCTAACGACCAAGGGCAAGCGTTGATCGCCGATGCATTTGAGGAACGGCTGAAAGCGGCGGGAGTTGAGAGACCGGCGGATTCAATACCGAATCGAATGTACGGGCCCGACCTTTCCGGGATCCACTTCCATCCGTTGGTGCTGGACACGCGAGCAGAGCGTGTGGCGCCGAGACTGTTCGATGGTCTGGGGTACGCGTTGAAATTCTCTGGCGAACAGGCCGTCACGCAGAAGTTCAGTGGATCGTTCCTGGGGCTGCTGTTCCAATTCGCAGGTGTCCCCGGAAAAATCAGCTACCGGGTGGACGACGGCCCATGGTCCGATGTACCGATCGCTCGAGAGTGGTTCTTGAACTACGTGCTCCGGACGGATCTCGCGGTGTCCACGCATATCGTTCAGTTGAAGATCGCGCCGAAGCCGGGCAAGGCTGCCGTGTTAGAAGGCTTGCTCGTCAATTAAACTAAGTTTGCATGTTCAAGAAACTTCTCGTTGCCTCGCTGGCTAGCTGCGTTTGCTTTGCCCAAACCGGCCCCACGTATGCCGAACGTCTCGGCTGGAACAAAGGCGACCGCGTCCTGATCCTTCACATGGACGATGCTGGGATGTCGCACGATTCGAATTTGGGGATCGAACAGGTATTGGAAAAGGGCGCGGCGAAGTCGCTCAGCGTGATGATGCCGACACCGTGGGTCCCGGAGATTGTGCATTACATCAAGGCGCATCCGGGAACCGATGCAGGGCTGCACCTGACGCTGACCTCCGAGTGGCAGGAATACCGCTGGGGACCGTTGGCAGGTCAGCCCGCCGTTCCAGGATTGGTGGATCCCGAAGGGGCGATGTGGAGCTCGGTTCCAGCAGTGGTGAAGCACGCGAAGGCGGATGAAGTGGATCGCGAGATGCGGGCACAGCTCGATCGGGCGGAGCGTATGGGATTTCATCCGACTCACCTGGATACGCACATGGGAACCGTGTATGGCAGTCCCGAATTTCTTCAGCGCTACGTGCAACTCGGGATTGAGAAACATATTCCGGTGATGGTGCCGGGCGGGCACGATACTTATTTGCAAGCGGATCGCGACAGTACGCGTCTGATGGAACTCAAGCAGCAGGGCAAATACCGCGAGGGGATGACGCTGCCGGTGGATCCAGCGCTTGCGCCGGTGCGAGCGCTCGGCGCCAAACTCTGGGACGCGGGTCTGCCGGTATTGGATGACTTGCACAATACCAGCTATGGGTGGGAAATCCCGGCGGGTGTGTCGAACGATGATGAGAAATTGCGCACTTGGCGGACCGAGCGATATATGACAACGTTGGCTGAGCTGAAGCCGGGGCTGACGATGGTCATCATGCATTGCACCGCGCCGACGGAAGTGTTCGCGAAGATCAGCGGATCGGGCACTCTGCGCAAGGCGGATATGCTGGCGATGCTGGATCCGAAGTTCCAGGCCTTTTTGAAGGAGCAGGGGTTTATTGTGACGACTTGGGCTGAGGCGATGGAGCGGCGGAAGCGGGTTCGTTAGCTTGAAGGGTAAAAGGCTACGACGAAAGGAGGGTTATAAATATGGCAAACCTCGATTGGTCGCAGTGCCCAGCGGTGGAGAGCATCCCCGGCAAACGCAGCGGTGCGTGGGTCTTTAAAGGCACCCGTATGCCGGTGGCTACTGTATTCGAAAATTTGGAAGCTGGCCTGACGGTGGAAGAAGTCATGGAGGAATTCGGCGTTACGCGCGAACAGATTAACGCCGTACTGCATTTTGCCGCTGAGAGCTTGGCGAGGCCCCTCCATACGCAGGCATCTCTGCCCGCCGATGCTCATTCTCTTTGACCACGGTACACCGCGCAGTATCGCTCGTTGGCTTCGAGTTCACCGTGGTTGAAGCGATGGCGCGGGGCTGGGATCACTTATCGAATGGCGAATTACTTAAGGCTGCCGAAGAAGCCGGTTTTGACGTTTTGCTAACCACGGATAAAAACATACGCTATCAGCAAAACTTGAAGGGCCATCGTCTCGCCATTGTCGTTCTTGGCAATCCGCAGCGGCCCGCTGTTGAACGCTGCACTGATCGGATTGTTGCGGCACTCAGCGCTGCGACGCCTGGCAGCTATTTCGAGGTAGAGATAGTGGAAGACAACTAGCTCCTCAAGCTAATCAATTCCTCTTGCAGCAAGATTCCGGTAATAACGCCACTCCGACGCTCCCTTGCGGTCGCGGTTCGGTAACGCCCTCAAAGACAGCGACGTCGGTGCCCGGTCTAGAGGCACGAGTAACCTTTTCATCCCCGGCCAGTAATGCATGGCTAACCACGTCCTAAGCAAGGAGTCTAAATTCGCTATGAACCAGCTCTGGAACGACCTTCGCTATGCGCTCCGAACTCTTCGGAAGTCGCCGGTTTTCACCGCGGTAGCCGTGCTCTCCCTGGCTCTCGGGATTGGGGCGAATACCTCCATCTTCACGCTGCTGGACCAGATTCTGCTGCGGCTGCTGCCGGTGAAGAATCCGCAGCAACTGGCGTTGCTGACCATCCGGGGAATGGAGTATGGCAACAACTCCGGTGGAAACGCCATGTCCTACCCGCTGTACCGCGATTTCAGCGAGCGCAATACGGTGTTTAGCGGGATGTTCGTGCGGTTTGCCTTCACCATGAACGTGAGCTTCAGCGGCAGGACCGAGCGCGTGGATGGCGAGCTGGTTTCCGGCACTTATTTTCCTGTGCTGGGCGTGGGAGCGGCGATTGGCCGCACGTTTACGCCGGAGGACGATCGTGTTCCGAACGGCCATCCGGTGGCGATGCTCAATTACGCGTACTGGAAGGCGAGGTTCGGCGGCGATCCGAATATCGTGGGGAAGACCATCGTGGTGAATGCGCACAACTACACGGTGATCGGAGTGGCGCAAAAGGATTTCAACGGCATCGAACTGGGCCGCTCTCCTCAGGTTTTTGTGCCGATGATGATGAAACCGCAAATCACTCCGAATTGGGACGCTCTCAAAGACCGGCGCTGGCGTTGGGCGAATGCTTTTGGGCGGCTGAAACCGGGCGTCACGATTCAACAGGCCAAAGCGTCGCTGCAGCCGATTTATCACAGCGTGATCGAGACCGAAGTGAAGGAAGAAGCGTTTCGCAACGCCGCTCCGGACGTCCGCGCGGAGTTTCTGCGAAATACTATCGATGTTTTACCGGCAGCGCAGGGCCGTTCTTACTTCCGTCAGCGGATGGCTACGCCTTTGTGGGTGCTGATGGCGGTCACCGGCGGCGTTTTGTTGATCGCCTGCGCGAACGTGGCCAGCCTGCTGATCGCACGCGCCACTTCGCGGCAGAAGGAGATTGCCATTCGTCTGGCGATGGGAGCGGGACGCGGGCGGATCATCCGGCAGCTTTTGGTGGAGAGCCTGCTGCTTTCGGTGATCGGCGGCGCGCTTGGGTTGCTCTTCGCGCTCTGGACGAATCGCTTGCTAGTGCCGTTCTTGCCCCTCGACACTCCGGAGTTGGCGGTGTCCGTGAGTCCTGATTTGCGGGTTTTGCTCTTCACTGTCGCGGTTGCTTTCCTGACCGGGATTATTTTCGGGATGGCGCCGGCGCTACAGAGCACCCGGCCGGATCTGGCGCCCACGTTGAAGGATCAAGTGGTTGGAATTGTCGGAGCGAGCGGGCAGGTGAATCTTCGCAAGGGGCTAGTGGCAGCGCAAGTAACACTCTCACTTCTGTTGCTGGTGGGGGCGGGGCTCTTCATCCGCAGCCTGCGTAATTTGACGAATCTCGGGCCCGGGTTTCCTACGGAGAATCTGATTGCTTTCTCGATTGATCCGGGACTGAACGGTTACGACAGCAACAAGGCAAAGAGTTTTTATCGCCGGCTGACGGAGGAGATCCGGGCAATCCCGGGCGTTCGAGAAGCGGGTCTGGCGGAGGAGCGAATTCTTGCGGATAACGAGTGGGACAGCGCGGTGAAGGTGGAGGGTTTCTCTTTCAAACCGGGAGAAGCGGCGCATCCGTACATGAATTCCGTCAGTCCCGGATATTTCGCAGCGCTGGGAGTGCCTGTGCTGGCGGGCCGCGACTTCCGGTCCAACGACACCGCGACGGCCCATCATCCGCCATTCGACGTGCCCACGGTGGTGATGGTCAACGAGAAATTCGCGAAGAAGTATTTTCCTGGAGGAAACGCCGTTGGGCATCACGTGGGATTCGGATCGGATCCGGATATCAAGACCGATATGGAAATCATCGGCGTGGTGAAGGACATTAAGTACACGGCGGTACGCGACGAAATCCCGGTTCAGATGTTCATTCCATACATGGCTACCCAGTTTGTGAATGATATGACGGTGTATGTCAAAGCCGCACTACCTGCCGAACAGCTCTTCACCGCGCTACGGGCAAAAGTGCACGACTTGGATTCGAACCTGCCGCTCTACAATATCCGAACCCTGGATCAACAGATCTCCGCTTCGTTGCTCACCGAACGGCTGATCGCGAGTTTATCGGCGGTGTTCGGATTCCTCGCCACGCTGCTAGCGACGATCGGGCTTTATGGAGTAATGGCTTATACGGTGGCACGGCGCACGCGCGAGATCGGGGTGCGGATGGCGTTGGGTGCATTTCCGAAAGATGTGATCTGGCTGGTGATGCGGGAAGTGCTGGTGCTGGTTGCGATTGGAATTGCAGCAGGCTTGGGCGCGTCATTGGCGCTCACCCGGTTCGTGCAAGCGCAGCTCTATGGAATCACGGCCTATGATCCGGTAACGCTGGCTGCTGCTACGGTGGCGCTTGCAGTGGTGGCGTGCGCGGCTGGCTACATCCCCGCTCTGCGCGCCAGCCGTGTGGATGCGATGGAAGCTTTGCGCTATGAATAGCGATTTTCGCTACGCATTGCGAACTCTTTGGAAATCGCCGGTTTTCACCATTGTCGCGGTGCTTTCGCTGGCGCTCGGGATCGGCGCCAACACAGCGATCTTCAGCTTCCTGGATCAGGTTCTGCTGCGGACACTGCCGGTGAAAGATCCGCAGCAACTGATGTTGTTGACGATGAAGGGCTTTCATTATGGCGGGAACTGGGCCGACAACGCGTTGTCGTATCCGATGTATCGCGATTTCAAAGATTACACCACCGTTTTCTCGGGCGCGTTCTGCCGCTTTCAGCACCCCGTCAATTTGGGCTTCAACGGACAGACCGAGCGTGTGGATAGCGACCTGGTTTCCGGCAGCTACTTCCCCGTGTTGGGGGTGGGCGCGGCCGTGGGACGTACCTTGACGCCGGATGATGACCGGACGCCGAACGGCCATCCGGTACTGATGTTGAGCTACTCGTATTGGAAAACGCGCTTCGCGGGCGATCCAGCGATCGTGGGAAAACAAGTGGCCATGAACGGTCACAATTACACTGTGATTGGCGTGGCGCAAAAGGGTTTCGACGGTGTAGTGCTGGGCTATTCCACCAAATTGTTCATCCCCATCATGATGCGCGCCGATGCCATGCCGCTGCTTGACCAGCCCAATCTCACGGATCGCCGCACGCGCTGGGTCCACACGTTTGCGCGCCTGAAACCAGGCGTCACGCGCGAGCAAGCCAAAGCTGCGCTGCAGCCATTCTTCCACGGCATCCTGGAGATGGAGGTGAGGGAGGCGGCATTCAACGATGCGACGGCCGAAATGCGCGAGCGATTTCTGAAGAACATTATCGACGTAGTGCCAGCCTCACAAGGCCGGTCCGAATTGCGCGGGATGCTGAGTACTCCGTTATGGGCCTTGATGGCCATTACAGCCGGTGTATTGTTGATCGCGTGCGCCAATGTGGCGGGTCTTTTGATTGCGCGAGCGGCATCGCGGCAGAAGGAGATCGCCATTCGCCTGGCCATGGGCGCCGGCCGCGCGCGGATCCTGCGCCAGCTTGGCGTGGAGAGCCTGCTGCTTTCCGGGTTGGGCGGCGGCTTGGGATTGCTGCTTGCGCTTTGGACCGATCGGTTGCTGCTGGCGCTGCTTCCAGCGGATACCATTTCGCTCAATCTTTCTACTACTCCAGATCTGCGCATTTTAGGATTTACGATCGGGGTCTCGCTCGCGACTGGGATCCTTTTCGGATTGTTACCGGCGCTGCAGAGCACTCGGCCCGACGTAGCGCCAACGCTGAAAGATCAGGTGGGTGGAATTGTAGGCGGCGGATCGCAGGTGCGCATCCGCAAGGGAATGGTGGTGGCCCAGGTATCGTTATCCCTGTTGCTGCTGGTTGGCGCGGGCTTGTTCATTCGCAGCCTACGAAATCTGCGCGATCTCGGACCCGGCTTTCCCACGAGCAATCTGGTTTCGTTCAATCTGGATCCCTCGATGAATGGCTATGGGACCGAGAAAGCCAAACTCTTTTATGGACAATTGGCCGATGCGCTGAAATCGGTGCCTGGCGTGGACTCGGTGGGGTTAGCCGCGAAATTGATATTGGATGGCAGCGAGTGGGACAACTGGATCACGGTGGAAGGCTACCGCCCCAAACCGAACGAGATACCGAATGCCTACATGAATTCGATTGGTCCGGGGTATCTGAAGACGCTGGGTGTGCCGATTGTGGCCGGCCGCGATTTCACGTCCAAAGATACTGCGATGGTGCTGCATCATGCACCGGATAACAGAGTGCCGGCCGTCACGCTGGTGAACGAAAAATTCGCGAGGCGCTATTTTGGTTCCGCGAGCAACGCCCTTGGCCGCCGCGTGGGGTTCGGCACGGATCCGAACACCAAGGTGGATATGGAAATCGTGGGCGTGTTCAAAGATATCAAATACACAGATCTTCGCGAAGCAATTCCCGTGCAGATGTGCACTCCTTATATGGCGTCCGATTACGTTGGCGACATGACCGTCTACTTGAGGACTGCAGTGGTTCCCGAGCAATTGTTCCCGGCGATTCGCGCCAAGATCCGATCGCTGGATTCCAACCTGCCGGTTTATGGCATGCGGACCACCGAGGAGCACATTTCGAACTCGCTGCTGGTGGAACGGCTGATCGCGAGCTTGTCCGCCGTTTTCGGTTTCCTTGCTACGCTGCTGGCAGTCATCGGGCTTTATGGGGTGATGGCTTACACTGTGGCGCGGCGGACGCGCGAGATCGGGATTCGCATGGCACTGGGGGCGTTCCAGAAGCATGTGATCTGGATGGTGATGCGGGAAGTGCTGGCGCTGGTTGCTCTAGGGATCGTGGCGGGGTTGGGCGCGGCGCTGGCGCTGACCCGCTTGGTGCAGGCTCAACTATATGGGGTCACGCCGTCGGATCCGATGACGCTTGGGTTGGCTGCGCTTGGATTGGCTGCGGTAGCATGCGCGGCCGGATATATTCCGGCGTTGCGGGCGAGCCGGGTGGATGCGATGAACGCCCTGCGGTACGAGTAGAAAATCCGGTGGCAGGATACTCATTCCCCGATTATCCGGTAGGGAAATCGGGAATTGAGTATCCTGTCACCGGATTTATTTATTGAGAGGGTTCGGGACATGGCGGCACTAGTGCTTTGTGGGCATGGTCCCGTTCTCCGCGCGCGTGCTAGAGTGGCGAGCGGCTTGGTGCTCCGACCCTGTAAAACGGCTGAGGTTCCTTCAGCGCGCCCGGGCTAGTCCTGCGCGCTCCACCCGATGGTGGCCGCTGGTGGCGATTCCGATCGTCCTGGCTAGCGCCACTGCTTTATTACAGCCCGCATTTAGACGGATGCCCGCTCCTCAACCCGTCCGGCATTTTATTGCCCCGGCGCCGGAGGCTTTGCCTGGGCGTGTTTGGCTGGTGGAGGCGACGGATCGCTTTGAGCTATTCAGCAACGGGCTACAAGTAGAGAATCAATTTCAGACCAGCACGCAGCCCAGAGCATATTTGTGTCTTGCCCGCGACAGCATGGAGACGAACCCGGCCCGGTTGCGTTTTGACCCGGCCGGGATCGTTTTCCATACCACCGAGAGTCACATGGCGCCTTTCGAAGAGGGTCAGAACGGGACCTTGCGGCGGGCGGGCGAGGGATTGCTGGAATTCGTACGCCGGAATCACTCCTATCACTTCGTGATTGATCGATTTGGCCGCGTGTTCCGCGATTGTGCGCGAGGGCGACTACGCCAATCACGCCGGGCATTCGGTGTGGGCCGACCAAAGCTGGATCTATCTGAATCTGAATCAAAGTTTTATTGGCGTGGCTTTCGAGGCCACCAGCCGTCCGGGCGACGGCCCGCCTGTGAATGCGGCACAAGTGCACGCGGGACGTATCTTAGTGGAAATGTTGCGGGCCCGTTATAAGATCGCGGCCGCGAATTGCGTGACACACGCACAAGTTTCCGTAAATCCAACGAACCGACGGGCCGGTTATCACACGGACTGGGCTGCGAACCTGCCATTCCACGACTTGGGACTAACCGACAACTACCAGCGCCCATTGCCGAGCGTGGCGTTGTTCGGTTTTACCGCCGACGGATTGGGAACGGGAGACGCATTGGGTCCAGCGCTCCAGGCGGCCGAAGACCTGATCCGGCGCGACGCGGCAGCGCACGGCATGCCGCCCCAGCGCTATCGCGAAGTTTTGCAAAGAAGATACAAGGACGCCATCGCGTCTGTGGGGAGATCAACAAATGTCAAATACCAATACTAAGTCGACGGCCTCCGCCGTCGGGCTCGACGTTGGCACCAGCCGCATCGTCACCGCCCAACGCCTGGACAAGACCACGCAATACCAGGCGCAACTCAATGCCTTCGTCACACTCCCGTTCTCGAAATTAACCCAAGGCGTTTTGAAGAAGGAGCGAATTCCGCACCTGGTACAGGGTTCCGAAATCACCGTGTATGGCGATGAATCGGAACGCTTCGCCAATTTGTTCCACAGAGAGACTCGCCGTCCAATGTTGCGCGGCGTGCTGAATCCGGACGAGTCAAGTAACCTGAAACTGGTTCGGGAAATCGTGGTGTTGATGACAGCTGAGACGCCGGGCGTCGGGCAAAAGCTCTGTTTCAGCGTTCCGGCGGCTCCGTTGGGTGCTACGTCTGAGGTGAACGCTCACCAAGCCGATTTGAAGAGGATGCTGGACGATTTGGGTTACGAATCCAGCAGCATTGAGGAGGGCTTGGCGGTGATTTATGGGGAAATGGAGAATTCCAATTACACCGGGATTGGAGTGAGTTGCGGAGGCGGGTTGTGCAACGTTTGCCTCGCTTATCTGTCGGTGCCGGTGTTCAGTTTCTCCATCGGCAAGGCAGGGGACTTCATCGATTCGAGCGTGGCAAATCTTAGGGGGGAGCCGGCCACGCGCATCCGGACTATTAAAGAGGAATCGTTCCATCTTAACGGGCATTTCGCGAACAAGATTCATCAGGCGTTGAACAGCTACTACGAAGACATGTTGCAGGCGCTGGTGGCCGCGATCCGGGATGCATTCGCCGGCGCGCACAACATGCCGAAGTTGACGCGGCCGATTCCGTTGGTGTTGAGCGGTGGCAGCGTGCTGGCGGCTGGATTTCGGGACCGCTTCGAGAAGATCCTGCGTGAGACGGAATTGCCGGTGGCGATATCGGAGGTGCGGCTGGGGGCGAGTCCGCAGCATTCGACGGCGAGAGGGGCGTTGGTGGCGGCGTTGAGTGAGATGTAACGTTGGCGGTAGGGCGGACGCCCTCGTCCGCGCCGGACCCCTGGTCCGGCTGTTGCGCTTCAAAGAAGAATGCCGACGCGGGCGTCGGCAGCGGACCAGGGGGTCCGCCCCACTTTTGTTTGAGATGTTGTTGAAAAATTTTGGACCTACTCTACCAACTGCGGGACGGTGTAGCCGGCGTTCACTTGTTTTTCTTTGCTCCAGTCGTGATACTTGTGGCATTCGAAGCAGCGGGCTTCGGCTGAATTCGCGCCGCTGCGGTGGCATTCTCGGCAAACCTGGATGCCGGGGATCAGGACGTCCGAGGTCTCCTTGCTCTTCGCGGCCTTCACGTGGCATGACGCGCAGTCCAGCATTTGATGCGCTTCATGGTCGAAGCTGGCATGCGGCAGCCAGCGCGCGGTGACGGCGGACTTCGCGACAACAGGCAGCGCCTCGGGTCCGTTGGGATAACTAAGCGAATGGCATTCCTTGCAGGCTTTGCGCCAGAGCAGCAACTGCGAGTCCGTCAAGCGCTGTGCGATCCACTCTTGTGCATTGCGTGGAATGGGCGGCACTGGACGAGTGGGCAATCGCTTGTCGGGTTCGTCCACGGTGTGGATCTGATCCGGATGCGCGGCGATATATTCGGTCAGCTTCTTCACCACGAAGTCGTAAACCACCTTCGGCTCTTTGTGCGGAACCGATTCCTGGAAGCGACGGTCAAACTGCAGCGTGTGACAGGTGGAACACATCTTCTGATAATTCACCGGAGTCATGTAAGCGCGGCTGGGTAACGGGAATGTCGCTGGCACGATCTCCGCATCGCCATAGGGCCACGCTTCCTGAGTGCCGGGCGGGCGATGACAATCCACGCACTTGAGCTGGACCGTGGTTCCGTCTGGCGCGCGCAACTCTTTCTTGAGATGAACCTGGTGATTGAACTTGATGGTGCCTGGATCCTGCTGGCCACTGCGCAGCGGTGCGAATTCCGGATGGTTGCCATTGAAGGTGCTGATGGCGGCCACGAATCGCGGCGGAGTGTTCTTATCTTTCGCCGCGAGATTGGCGTGGCATTGCGAGCAAGCTTGATCACTGGTGCTGGCGAGGCGCATCACGCCTTTATGCTCTACGTGGCAATCCGCACAGGCCGGGGCGAATGTCTGCTCGGCATGGTGGAGAGGGCCGTCGTGGCACGACAGGCAGGCTTTATCATTGACGGCCTGCTGAAAACTGGCGGTGGAAACGTGGCAGGCGGAGCATTTGTGTCCCAACATCGCGTGCGCATGCGCCACAGGTCCGGCGTTGTAGGGCGTGGGACTTCCACGCAATCCATGCCAGCCCAGCCAGCCGAGGCCCAGGACCGCAAATACGCCGGATAGAATGCGGCGCCAGCGCGGAATGCCCTGCAGGGTCTTGAAGTAATCAAGATTGATGCGCTGCGCGAGTTTCTTGGTGGTGCGTGTTCTTCCCGCCATCTTCACCTAATAACGCAATGCCATCACGGCATGTACCGCTCCTAAAACCAGCAGTGCGATGGAAAGCGGAACATGTACCAGAAGCCAGGCGTGCAACCAATGATAAATCCGGGCCTGGCGGCTCAATTGGTGCTCCTCCTCACAGATATTTTCGAGATCTCTCAAGACCGGATGCACGGGCGCGACCAAAAGACGCCGCAGCGATTCGAAGACTTCGGCGGAGCGGCGGGGATCGCAAAGCTCCAGATTTTTCGCTTCCGGATTGCTGAGAAACGGCCGGACTTTGCCCAAATAGATTTCGCGGAAGCGCGCGCGGTCTTCCTGTTCGATGTCGACTAGCGTGGCGACGCCCGACGCATGCTCGGTGATGACTTTGCCGTCGTCGGTGACTTCCCCAATTGGTCCACAGACCGTGGCGACCAGTTGATCCGCTTCTTCACGAAGCTGGGCGCGGACGTGCGGAATTTCCTCGTAGATGGTTTCCATGGGAACGCGCGAGGTCATGATGCGCGGGAGATAATGTTGCACTAACGCGCCGATGATGCCGCTTCCGATCACGATAAAGAACAGCCACATCAGGACTGCGGTGAGAGGTCCGCGAAAGGCGAAACCGCCATGGAACAAGATCAGAGGCAGGCTGAGCAGGCCTAGCCAGATATGGCCGCGCATCCAGGTTTGCGCTCGGCCGATGCGCCAGATTGGAACTTTTTTGCGCGCGCCCAGCAGTCCGGCGTAGATCATCAGAGCGTAGCCTGAGATTCCGAACGTGAGGCCGATCGCGCTGCCGCCGCGTGGGCCGGAAGGCGATCCAACGGCATAGATGATGTAGATCGCGAGGCTCGCTACAAATAGGGCGAGCGTTGTGAAAATCCACGGCCGGTGGGATTTATCGATCTTCATGTCGTTGAATGTGGGGCGGACCCCCTGGTCCGCGCGGGTCCCCCTGGACCCGCTTTTCCGGCAAGGGGCATGCCGACGGGGGCGTCGGCTGCGGACCGGGGGGTCCGCCCCACATCCTTGTGCGAAGGGTTAGGTCGCGTCACCGGCGGGCCTCCGTTTCTAGGGGGGTGCCCAGCCAGCGGAAGAATTCGTTCGGCTCCACGCGATGCGCGGCGTCATGCGGGCAAGCATACACGCAACTCGGCTCCGCGTGTTCAGTACACAGATCGCAGGATGTGGCCTTCTGTTTCTTTACGGCGATTTGCCCCTCCATCATCTCGAAGGGATGCATGTTGATATTTCCGTACGGGCAGTTCTTGGCGCACAGGCCGCATCCGATGCACCAATTCTCGATGATCACCTCGAGCGAATTGCGGCGGCGGATGGCGCCCACCGGACAGCCCACCATGCACAACGGGTCGCGGCACTGGCGGCAGGATGTTGCTACCAGATATTTTTCGAAGCGCAGACCCTCGCGGATCAATCGAGTGACGCCATCGTGCGCGTCCGCGCAGGCGCGCACGCAAGCATCGCAGCGGGTGCAGCGCTCCAGATCCAATACCAGGAGGCTTTGGGCTTCCATCAAGCCTTGCGCCAGAAAATGATCCAGCGGCATGCTGGTGGCGGTGGAGAGACGCTGCCGGTTTTGTTCCTGACGCTCGCGAGCGAGACCCTCCAGGCTACGGCGAACTTCGGGGAACCGTTCCATCATCTGGTGGAACTCTTCGGCGTGGATGCGGACCAGCTCTACGTGATCGAGCGCGGTGCAGGTGGCGGTGCGGCGTCCACCGCCGAGCAATCCGATCTCGCCGAAGTATCCGCCGCGTCCTAAATAGGCTAGTACAAGCTCGCCACCTGGGTGCGGTTCGGCTACTTTCACGAACCCGAGACGAACCAGATAGAAACTGTCGGCGATATCGCCCTGGTTGCAGATGACATCGCCTTTGCCGTAGCGGACCAACTCCACTTTGCTGCGCAGCAGATCGATAAAATCCGGCGTGAGCGAGGCGAACATTGGAACGCTGCGTAGATGGTCGTCCAAGGCGCGCTTTTTGTAGTTTGCGTCGAGCTGTGCCTTGAGCGTCTTGTTGCGCTGGATGATGTCCAGCACGTTGCGCAGCATTTCGAGCATCACGCAATCCGTTTCGGCGCGCACCGTGGCCGAGCGCGGATACAGGCTCATGCACGTCATTTCGCCGAAGAGATCGCCTGGATGTAAAGTTGCGACCGGATTATCGTAGGGCAGATCCACGGGCCCATCGATCGGAATGCTGAAGCGGTGGACTTCGCCATCGCGCTTCTCCTCGTGGCTGCCAGCCAGGCAACTGGTGAGTTTGCTCAGAAATCCGCGTGCGCCGCCCTCGGTTTTCACGTGCGCCATGGGCGTGGAGAGATAAACCTGCGCTGTGCCTTCCAGAATGTAGAAAGCGGTGGATCCATACTCGCCTTCGCGGCAAACGATTTCGCCTTTCTTGAAATGGCGGCGGACTACGGCGCTTTTGTTGAGCTCGAGGAAAGTACCGGAGACTTTCTGGAAGTAAGGCAGGTCGAGCAGCTCTTCGACATCCACCGGTTCGCCGGGCAGCACCGTTTTCACTACGCTCTTGTTGGTGAGCGCGCCAGTGGGGCACGAAACCATGCACTCCCCGCACGAGACGCACGAGGAGTTTCCCATAGGCAGGTTGTAATCGAACGCGATGCCAGCCATGAAGCCCTTGCCGCGGCGTCCGAGCACATCGTTGTGGCGGATTTCATCGCATCCGCGGATGCAGCGGTCGCACAGGATGCAGGCTTCGTGATCCACCGCGATTACCAGCGAAGAATTATCCTGACCGCGCGGCGACAAGCGGCGAGGGAAGCGAGGCTGCGTCAGGCCTTCGAGGTGGGCGAGGGTTTCGAGCTCGCAATCGCCCGGAATTTCTCTGGCGGGCGCAAGGGCTGGGATGATCCGCCATCAGCAATTCGATCAGCGTGCGGCGAGCGCGATGGACTTTGTCGGAATTGGTGGTTACCACCATTTTGTTTTCCGCCGGGCGCACGCAGGATGCCGCGAAGACGCGGCCGCCCACGTCGACAACGCAAACCCGGCAGACGCCCACCGGCGTTTCGTTTTGCTGGTGGCAGAGCGTGGGGATCGGGATGCCTTGCATGCGCGCGGCGTCGAAAACTGTGGTGCCTTCGGGGACCGTGACCGCCATGCCGTCGATAGTGAGTTGGACGTCGCTCATAGGTTCGTCACGCTCCCTTGCGGTCGCGGCTTTGTTGGAACTCCTCGCGCATGGGGCACACGCCTTCCGGACATTGCTTCTGTAAAATGTGCGCTTCTATTTCGGGACGAAAATGCTGCAGCACGGAACTTAGCGGCGCGTGCGCGAACTGACCCAGGCCGCAGATGGACGTGAGTTTCAGCGCGTCGGTCAGCTCGTCAATTAGTTCCATGTCCGCGCGGGATCCTTTGCCCTGCGTCCAACCTGTGAGGATGTCAACCATTTTCTGCGATCCCATGCGGCAGGGCACGCACTTTCCGCAGGACTCGTTGCGGAAAAACGTCACCGCGTTCAGCGCCATGTCCAGCATGCAGCGGCCTTCCGCGCAAACAACTATGGCGCCCGATCCCAGCATGGAGCCCGCGGCGGCGAGCGATTTGAAATCCAGATGGACCTCCACCATGGAGGCTGGCAAATAACCGGAAGACGGCCCAGAAGGCGCGAAAGCTTTCAAAGCTTTTCCATCCACGATTCCACCTGCGCGATTGTAGATCACGTCTGACATCGGAAGTCCCATGGGGATCTCGAAGATTCCCGGATTCCGCACATCGCCACTTACGCCGACAAACTTTAATCCGGCCGCCCCACCTTGGCCCTGGGCCTTGTACCAATCCACGCCGTTCATCAGAATCTGCGGCACGTTTGCGAACGTTTCCACATTGTTTAGCGCGGTGGGCTTGTTGAAGACGCCGCTGATCACGGGGAATGGTGGCTTGTTGCGGGGCTCCGCGCGCTTGCCTTCGATGGCTTCGATCAAGGCGCTTTCTTCGCCGCAAATATATCCACCGGGGCTGACAAAGATTTCGAGTTCGAACGCGAGATCGGTTCCCAGGATTTTGTCTCCGAGCAAGCCCTCCTCATAGCAACGATCGATCTCATGTTGCAGGATGTGTTCCTGCGCCTGATACTCGTGGCGGATATAGAGGAAGCCTTTGTGCGCGCCGGTGACGAGTCCCGCGAGAATCATTCCTTCGATCACGAGGTTGGGAAGATTCTCGAGGATGAAACGATCCTTGATGGTGCCCGGCTCGCTCTCGTCGGCGTTGCACACTACATATTTCTCAGGACCCGGCGCTTTGCGCACCAACTCCCACTTCAATCCGGTAACGAAACCAGCGCCGCCGAGGCCGGGGAGTCCGCTGGCTTTCAACTGTGCGATCACGCCGTCCCAATCCCGCGTTTGGATTACGCGCCGCAGCGCGCCGTAATGCTCCGCGCCTTGGTACGGGTCGGACGCGAGCGCCATGGTGTTCGGCTGCGATGGGAGATGCGGCAGTTCGCTGCCTCCCAAAGCTGTCAGTACCAGCGCTTCCGCTTGCGCCGGAGTGACGCCGCGATAGATGTGATCGTTGATGGAAATCGCAGGCGCGCCATCGCATTGCCCCAGGCAGGAACAAACGCCGACGGTAACGTCGCTTGCGCTCATCGATTGGAAACGATGCTTCAAGCCAGTCTCGAGCGCGGGCGCGCCGCGCAGGTGGCACGACATGTCCGAACAGACACGCAGATTTACTTTGGGCGGCGGCTTGAGATGGAAGTGCGGATAAAAATCCGCCACGCCGTGGATGCGATAGAGCGGGATCTGCGTTCGCTTGGACATGGCTTCCAATTGCTCGCCCGGCAGATACCCGTATTGACTCTGGATCGCTCTGAGATCGTCGAAAATCAACCGCCCTCCAGCCGCAACATCGCGTGAGGTTTCATTATAGACAAGCAGGTACCCGCACGACTAGCCACGCCGCTACAGATTGTGGTGAAATTGAAAACTAGTAATGAGACTCGGTCTAACATGCGCACTGAGCTTCGCCGCGGTCAGTGGATTCCTGCTTGGCGCCGACGCTCCTGAACCATCGAAATATACCGGTCCCGGATCGTGCAGTTCGCCCAGTTGTCACGGGGGCGTGCAGGCGCGCGAGATCACGTCGGTCCTGCAAAACGAATACAGCACGTGGGTGGTGCGGGATAAGCACGCACACGCGTTCATCAATCTGACCAATCCGGTGGGGACGCGCATCGCGAAGATCATGGGCTTGGGCAAGCCGGACACCGCGGCGCGCTGCCTGGCCTGTCACGCGCTGGACGTTCCGGTGGAAATGCGGGCGCGAACTTTCGATCTCACCGACGGCGTGGGTTGCGAGAATTGTCACGGACCGGCGTCAGCGTGGCTGGGTCCGCATACGACGCGCGACTGGAAGTACGAAAAATCGCTCGATCTCGGGATGTACAACACGCGCGATCTGATTAAGCGCAGCGAGAAGTGCCTCACTTGCCATCTAGGCACTGGCGATAAATCCGTGGATCACGAGTTGATCGCGGCCGGGCATCCGGATCTCTATTTTGAGCTGGATTCATTCATGTCCGTGATGCCGCAGCATTGGAAAGAATTCGACAAAGATCCGTGGCTGGGCGTTCGATCGCTGGGCGTGGGACAAGCCGTGCAATTGCGCGAGCAACTGAAGCGCATCGCGCGCGAATCGCAAGGCGGGATCTGGCCTGAGTACGCCGAACTGGATTGCTTCGCCTGCCACCACAGCCTCACTGCGGCGAAGGACAGTTGGCGGCAGGAGCGCGGTTATCCCGGCCGGCGTCCGGGAAATCCGCCGTGGAACCTGTCGCGGTTCGTGGTTTTCCGGCGCGTGATTCAGGAGGCGGACCCCGGCGCTTCGCAACAACTGCGCGCTTCCGTGGATAAAGTATATGCGTTGGTGACTGCGATTAATTCCGATCGAAAACAGATTGCGGTTGAGGCTTCGAGTGCGGCGCAGGTGGCGGACGGACTGGCGCAGCGGCTGGCAGCGATGCATTTCGACCAACCCACAACCTTACGTTTGCTGAAAGGCATTTCGGGAGATGCCGACGATATCGCGGAGCAAGGCGAGCGTTCGGCCGAGCAAGCCACCATGGCTTTGGATTCGCTGTTCATCGCGTATAGCAAGAACAGAGCTACAGACAAGGATGCGCAGATCAAGGCAGGCATTCACGGGCTTTTCCAGCAGTTGGAAGACCCATCCGCGTACAATGGTTTTAAGTTCGCTCAGGCGATGAAGAGCTTGAACGCGCTATTCGAATGATCGCGAAGCAAATCAAGATCACGGCGGCTGGAGCGGTACTGGCGGCAGCGCTGTTTTCAGCCGGTTCGCGAGGCGCCTCCACGGCGCCGCCGACGTTGAGCGCGAGCGATGTCGAGACCGTTGTGGAGCATACCGCGGCTTCGGTGAACGTGCCGATGGCCATCGCGGTTACGGATCGGCAGGGTGACATTCTTGCCGTTTTCATGAAGCCCGGAGTTCCGGTGACCACCACGGCGAATTTCGGCACCACCGCTCTCACCTACGAAGTTGCCATCGCGCTGGCTCGGACCGCCAGTTTCTTCAGCAACAGCCAAGCGCCGCTTTCTTCGCGGACGGTGCGATACATCAGCGGGATCCATTTTCCGCCGGGAATTCCGTTCACGGGAAACGCCGCCCTGTATGGAATCGAGAACACCAACCGCGGCTGCGGTTTTAATACGACGTTTCTGCCGGGCCAATCCGTGCCGCCGTCGCGGTCGATTGATGGATCGAAACCGGGGCTGGGAATTCTCACCGGCAAAGCGGATGTGAACGATAGCGACCCGAACGCTGTGAATCCCGGCGGCGTTCCGTTATTCAAGAACGGAATTCTGGTGGGAGGCGTGGGTGTGGCGGGCGTGGATCCGAATGTGGCGGAGTTCGCGGCGTTTTCCGGAGAAGCTGGATTTGGACCGGTGGTCCCATCGCCGGGCGTGGTGTTCATCGATGGAATCGCGCTTCCGTTCGTCAACCAGACCACGATGCCTGCCGGATATAAAGCGGGGTCGGTCAACGGCGGTTACATTTTTCCACCGAAGAGCCAGTCCGGGACCGGCGCCGGAAGGCGATTTGATTGCCCCGCAGGCCGGTAAGCCTGGCGGTCTCACGAAGGCGGACGTGGAAAGCATCGTGAACAAGACGGTCGCGACTGGGAACCAGACGCGCGCGATTATTCGATTGCCGCTGGGTTCGCGAGCGCGCTTCGTCATCGCCGTGGCAGATTTGGACGGCACGCTGCTTGCGCTGCATCGCATGCCGGATGCGACCGTGTTCAGCATCGACGTCGCAGTGGCAAAATCGCGCAACGTGATTTTCTTTAGCGGAACACATCGCACGCCAGGCGATTTGCCGGGCGTTCCGATGGGCACCGCGGTTACCAACCGAACCATCGAATTCGGTGCACAGCCTTTTTTCCCGCCGGGCATTGATTATTCGACACCGGGCCCATTTTTCGATCTTTACAAGTACGACACTACGCATCCGTGCACGCAGGGATCGCAAGCGCCCAACAAGAATCAAAATGGGATCGTATTTTTCCCGGGTGCGCTCCCGTTGTATAAGAACGGAACGCTAGTGGGCGGGCTGGGTGTCAGCGGCGATGGCGTGGACCAGGACGACTTCGCGACTGCGGGTGGTGCGGTGAATTTCCAGGCGCCCATGGCCATGCGCGCGGATCAGGTCTTCGATCAGGGCGTGCGGTTGCCTTACATCAAGTTCCCGCGGAATCCCACCGACTAACTACATTTCTAACCGAACCGCGACCGCGAGGGAGCGTAACGAGTGGCTGGGCCTGTCGTGGTAGCGCTCCCTTGCGGTCGCGGTTCGGTAGCGCCCTCTTTCCGAGCCGCGAGCGTAAGCGACCGGTGATTTTGCCTTTCTAGCGTCTTCATGACCTTTGGTGGGCCGCAGGCCCATGGTCACTCCCTTGCGGCCGCGGTTCGGTTGCACGCCTCGTGATCGGTCACGTCATAGCTTATATGCGCAGAATATGTCTGGTTGTTGCCTTTTTCGGCACTCTCGCTCACGCAGATCCCCCTACGGTCATTCGAGTTATCAGAAACGCTGTCCGGGCCAGTGGACAAGGCTATGTGGAGGCGAAAGATGCTGTGACAATCGTGGGGGCTGCCGCCGCATCCGGGCCATCCGAAACATGGTCTTTTGAACTGCTGGATTCGTTCGCGAGCCTGGAAGATTTAGATCGACTGCTTCCCATGGTTAGTTCCGGAGCTCCCTATTCCGATGATGTACTTCCGCCGGCGCGCAGCTTCATTGCCCTGTATCGCCCCAATTTGAGCCATCGGTGGGACGAAGCCGCGAAGATGATCCCCAAGGCCCGTTATTTCTTGGTCTCGGTGTATCGAATAAGACCCGGCAGCCAGGCCGGGTTCGCGGATCTGGTGAGGCTGCGCACCTCGCGCTTCGAAAGCATCAATTTCGATCAGCCGGAGATTGTGTATCAGGTAATGTCCGGGATGCCGTCCGGTACTTTCCTATTTATAACGCCGCTGGTTTCACTCCAGACTTTTGATGACGGTCTGGCGAAAACCCCCGAGGGCTTGCGAGAAATCGCCGCGGAACAGAAATTGGCGGCGGAAGTGGAAATCGGGCACGAGTCGTTCCTGTTTCGGATTGATCCGAGCCACAGCTATGTTTCGGACGACTTCGCTTCCGCGGATCCGGAATTTTGGAAATCCCGGCCTAGGAATGAGTAGGTGGGCCGACCAAAGGCACCGACTTCCTTACGGTCGCGGCTTTGCACGCGCTGTCTTTTCGATCGTGAGTAGCTTCTGTTTGCGGCGCATGCCCCAGCGATAACCGCCTGGGTCGCCATTTTCGCGCACTACGCGATGGCAGGGGATTGCTACAGCAACCGGATTGGTGGCGCAGGCGCGCGCTACAGCTCTGGCTGCTTTGGGGCGGCCGATCCGTTTGGCAACTTCACTATAGCTTCGCGTGCCGCCATAGGGGATCGCTCTCAATTGCTCCCACACCAGGCGCTGGAAAGCAGTGGCCTGGATATCGAGCGGCAGGGTTTTGGCGTCTTCGCCACGAATGCGCCCCTGGACCGCGCGGATCCAGGGAGTCAGCGCTTTGTCCGACCGTACAATCTCCGCTCGTGGATATTCGCGGCGTAATTCGCTTTCGAGCTTCGAATCCGATTCGCCGAACTGCACGGAGCACACCCCTTTCGGAGTGGCCGCGAGCAACATTTGCCCGATGGGTGTTTTGGCGATGGAGTAGCGGATGTTAACGCCGGAACCTTGTTTTCCATAACGCGCCGGAGTCATGCCCAGCTTGGAAGTTGCTCCTTCGTAGAGCCTGCTGCTGGATCCGTAGCCTGCGTCATAGAGTGAACGGGTGACGGAGTGGCCGTCGCGCAGTCCATTCTTCAGGGCCTGCAAGCGGCGAGAATCGGCGTAGGCGCGCGGCGTGATGCCGGTCACCGCTTTGAAGGTCCGCTGCAGATGAAAGGGACTGAGGCCGATGGCTCGGCTCAACGCTTCGAGCGTTGCCGGACCATCCGCATTTGCGTCGATGTAGCGGCACACTTTCTCCACCAAATCCCGGTTTGGGTTTGACGCCGGCAGCAAGTCGGGCTTGCAGCGTTTGCAAGCACGGAAGCCCGCGAGCCGGGCAGCTTCCTGGGTTCGAAAGAAGACTACGTTTTCAGGCAGCGGCCGGCGCGAGGGACAGGATGGCTTGCAGTAGACACCGGTGGTTCGCACGGCGTATAGAAAAACGCCATCCATGCGCCGGTCGCGGCCGGTTACCGCGTCCCAATAGTTCGCCTGCCAGAATTCCTGTTCCTGATTCGGCATTGTGCCCTGGACATCCATCATTGTAAGTGTCTGGGTTGCGCTCATTTCAATTCCTCCTACAGACTGATGCTACGCGGAATGCGATTTTATAACTATCCGGTTCTTGCGACGGTATTGTAGACTAAGTTCCTTTGGACCTCACTGCATGACCGCCATCGATCTTTCCAGTTACGCCGGCCTCTGCGCCATGGTGCTGTTGACCATCAACATTTTGCTCGGACTATTGATTTCGGTGCGCTACAGCCCGGTGCGGAGCTGGCCGCATCGCCGTATTTCGGTGTTCGATATCCACAACTGGACCGCGTATATCGCGTTGACGTTGGTAGGGCTGCATCCGACCATTTTGTTGTTTTCCGCCACGGCGAATTTCAAGTGGTTCGACATTTTGTGGCCTCTCCGTTCGCCGGGACAGCGGCTGTACAACTGTTTCGGAGCCTGCGCGTTTTATCTGCTCTTAGTGGTTGTGATTACGTCTTATTTTCGGCGGCGGATCGGACGCCCGCTTTGGAAGGCGCTGCACTACATTGCTTATGGTGTCGCAGCGCTGGTGTATGTGCATGGGACGCTGATCGATCAGAATCTGAAGAATATGCCAACGGATTTTCTGGATGGCGAGAAGCTGTTGGTGGAGGGTTGTGGGCTCTTGGTGCTGGTGGCGACGATTGCTCGAATCAAGTATGGCTATAGCAAAGCGGCGGCGCGGGCTCGGAGTTTGGAGCCGGCTACGCCGGGGTTTTAGGTTAAGGCACCGACTCCCTTACGGTCGCGGTTCGGTTACCACTGCTTTGACAGAGATGGCGGTCAAATCAACGGTGGCGTGGCCGTTCGGATCCAGCTTCACTGCCACTGCGTGCTTCTCGAACGGCTTCCGGAAATCGGGATCTTGCGGGGCGCCGAATGGAGCGTCGGACCACGCGAAGGCTTTGTACTCGCCAGGTGGGACTTCGCGCATATGGAATTTGCCCTGTTCGTCGGTAAACTCGTAGCGGGATAGATCCGAGCGCCCTGCAATCAAAGTTACTCGCACGCGCACGGCTGGATCGCCGTTCGCCTTTTTTACCGATCCTTCGACGTCGCCCACGTCGGTTGCGAGGACGATCGTCAAGCTACCAGACTCTTTCGTCAGGTCGATGCGGCCGCCGGATACATCCTCATCGCCGAGACGTATCGATTTCATGTAAGCGCCAGGCTGGGAACGGATGATGACTCGATACATTTCCGGCATGACTTCAGGAATGGCAAACGTTCCGTCGGACTTCACCTCCGCGGTGTGTTGGCCAAAGATATCGCCGGCCAGGATGATCTGGACTTTTTCGAGCGGGCGTGACAGTGCGCCTTCGATCCGCACGGTACCGGAGACGTTCACGGGTGGCGCGAAATTCAGAGTGACGCCCTCGACATCCGCGTTCCCTACCTCCACCGCCTGGCGGAGCACACTTCGCTTGCCGCCATGCATGACGTTGCCGATAATCACGTAGGATCCAGGAATCACATCCTGGAATTCGAAGGTCTCTTCGTTCTGTTGCAGACCGGTACTCTCGCGGCTTCCATCCCGAGAGAGAATCTGCAACATGGTTTGCGCCCCTTCGTGCTTAAACACATCCGGCAACGTTCCGCGCACCGAATAATGCCTTTCGCGCCGCAGGCGAATATCGAATCCGGAGAGTTGAGCGCCTGCCGAGAGATCGATGGCGGATGCGAGAGCCGCATTCGTCGTACTGGGAAAGAATGTAGGCGTGAACGAAACCGTAGCCGAATTATCTGAAGTGAACCTTGGCCGGTTCTCGGCGGAAGCGCGAAGGTAAATGGTTCCGGGAGTCAGCGCGAACAGGCGGAATTCGCCCTTATCGTTGGCTGAAGCCTGTTCCTGGGTATCCAACTCCTTCTTGCCGGTCTGATAGCCGTATGCCATGGCTTCAACTTGCGCGCCGCGGATCGGGTCTCCGTCGTCATCCAGCACCCGGCCTGTGACGACCGCGAGAGGGATCAGCCTGATTTTGAGATCGCTTACGGATCGCCCGGCTTCCACTTTCAGGGTGGGAGGAGGCGCACCTGGTACGCCATTGTCGTCGGCCGTGAATCCCGGCCGATCGGCGCCGACAAAATAATCGCCGGGCTGCACGTCCTGAATCGCGAATCGACCATTCGCGTCACTCGCGGCGGCGTAGCTGAACGCGGTTTCGTCCTTGGCGCGCAGGATCACTCTGGCCTTTCGAACCGGCTCTCCGCTGGTGGAGATCACAATGCCGGAAATAAATAGGCGTGCCGGTGGCTCCTGCGCAGCAAGCACGCAAACGACGATGGCCGCTGACAGCAGGATCCTTATCATTGCAGCTTGTTCTTTTCGGCTTCGATATCGGCAGCAGAAATCAGCTTCAATTGCACCGATGCGCTGCCGCTGGGCGGAACGGTTACCGATGCAGCGCGGCTTTCGAACGCCTTGCGAAATTCGGTGGACTGGAGCATCTGCGGGTCCGCGTCGGCGCCTTCCCAGGCGAACACTTTGTACTCGCCCGGCGCGAAATCCCGGTAGTCGAACTTGCCGTTCTGATCGCTGGTTAGCACGTGGAGCAAGTCCAAGCGGCCCAGGTGTTCGTCGTCCGGGGTAACGGTGATCAAAGCCTGCGCGGCCGGCTCTCCGTTTTCGTTTTGAACCGTGCCTTGGATTTGGCCGACGTCGGTGCCGCATACAATATTTAGCGCGCCAGCGGATTGCTGGGTCAGATCGATTTTCCCTGCCGGTCAAATCCTGGTCGCCGAAATGAATTGACTTTACATAGGCGCCGGCATCGCAGGACGCATAGATCTCATATACCGCGGGAGTGGCCTTCAGTGCAAAACTTCCATCGGCATTGACCTCGGTGGCGGATGCACCGATTCCGGAGGCCATCAAGTTCACACGCATGGGGCCCCTGTGCACCGACGGCGGGGGAGCACTTTCCAGCCGTATGCTGCCTGATATTTCCACTTGCGGACGCAGGACCAGCACAGCATCGTTGATGTCGTGATCGCCCACTTCGATATTTTGCCGGACTGAAAGTTGGCGGTCGGGACTTTGCAAAATCAGCAGGTACGACCCGCTCGACATGCCGGGCAGATCGAAGGTTCCGTTCTGCCGCACACGGGCATTCTGGAAAAACATGTTCATGTGGGTTTGGACATGAACATTCCCATTGCGTATTACCTCACCATTGCGGATGTCCACGGCCTTTCCTCGAATATGGAAGGCCGGGGCTTCGCGTAAATGGAAGTCGATACCGCTCACTTGAGCGCCGGCGGCTACCACGGTTGCGGTGGACTGCTCGGCTTCGGACGCGCTCGGGTAAAACGTTTTGGGATATGCTTGTTCGGGCGTGGCGCTCTTCGTATTGGGGGGAAGGCGCTCCAAACGAGGTCGAGCGACGGCCAGAAAGTAATATCGGCCTGGCTCCAGATCCAGCAATTGAAATTCGCCGAGATCGTTGGTGGTGGCAAATCCCGTGGGTTGCAGTTGCCTGACACCACCCTGGCCGTAGACATAGCGCAGCGCCTGCACCTGGGACCAGACTAAAGGATCGCCATCTTCATCCAGCACATGTCCGTTGACCACCGCGAGCGGGAGCAGCTTGACCACTACGTCCTTGACTTCCTGCTCCGCGGAGACGGTGACCGGTTTCGCCATTGCGTTGAACCGATTGCCCTCTAGAGGCCTGAATCCATCGCGAATCCCTATGGCCTGGTACCGGCCTGGGTCCACGCTCTCGAAGTGGAAATGACCGGTTGCGTCGGTAACCGCGGAATAGTTGGCGCGCCCGGCTAGCGCTTGCAGAATCACGGCGGCTTTCTTTACCGGATCGTTGGTGACGGAATTAATAACAGTCCCTTCCACTTTTCCCGGTTTGGTGGGAGCAGCGGACTGGCCCCACAGCACCGAGGCGAACACGACGAGACTGGCGAAGTTCCGCGTCACTGGCGGAAGGACGTGGGCAAAGGATCTACCGTTACCAGTGCTCTTCTTTTTGGAGTTCAAAAGTAATGGACCCAATCGGAAAACCCATTCTGGCACGAATTTGCACAGGTAAGCGACGGGCATCGTCCGATAGCCAGACAAATAACTCGGCTTTTCGCGAATACAGTACGCCATTGAACACAAAAACTTCGTAGCGGATGGTGTTGAAGGTCCCGCCCTTGGTTTTGAGCTGTTCGCGCTGCTGCGCTTCGATGCGGGCGGAAACGGTCTTCTTGCCGTCGCTGATGGGCAGCTGAATGGACTGGCCTGGATCCAACTTCATGCTTCTGAGCTTGTAGAGACCGCCGATAATATCCGTCACGCAGGGCGGGATATCGGTTTCCGCAGTCTTGAAGGTGGCTGTTTTTCAGGAGATCGCGTTCGAGATACGTGGCTTTGCGGCGTACGGAGTCGTAAGTCACGGTGGTCTGGTGATGGCGATTCTTTTCGAGCGAATTGAAATCCGTGCTGATGGCGCAGAACTGGTTTTCCATCTGGACCGCGTAATTGTCTTCCAGCTTATAGAGCTTGGAAACGAGGCCGCCGGATTCCAGATGCAGCTTCGTTTGCCAATCCTGTTTGCCAGCCGACAGTTTCGGTTCCAGGCTGAGCTTGGCGCTGCCGGCATAGATCAGGCGCCATTCTATGTCGTACGTAATGGTTTCTTGGGATGGAAACGCTACGGAGGGCGCGCTGGCTGCTTTGGATTGCGGAAGCGAGCCTGGGGAAATTGCCAGGAAGATGGAACACGCGCATGCAAGGCGGGGGACGGGGCTTGCTGGCATGAACTTAGAGTGTGCCAGATGGGGGGAGGCGTTGCAACGCCTCCACTCGGGGCTGGGGGCTTGGGACTTGGGGCTGGTAACGCGCCGTCGCACGCGGTATGCTGTGGGCGAGGAGTACTACTATATGCGCAAGTTGCATATCTTGGTTTTGTCGTTGCTTCTGGCCGGGACCGCATTTGCTCAGCGCGGCGGTGGACACGGTGGCGGCGGAGGACGTGGCGGCGGGGGTGGCGGACGTGCCGTTTCTGGTGGTGGCGGCCGAGGCTTTAGCGGCGGTGGGTTCGCTGGCCGCGGTTTTTCCGGTGGTAGCCGCGGATTTTATGGTGGTCGCTACGGGTACGGGCGCTTCGGATATGGGTTTGGGCTAGGGTTTGGCTTCGGATATTGGCCTGGATATTACTACAATCCCTATGGGTACGGTTATCCGGCCTACTATCCGTACACGTATGGGTACTCGTACGCCCCGTCGTATGGCTACTCGTCCGACGCTTACGGTTATGACGATCCGCCTCCTGCGCAGTACGGTCAAAATCAAGCCCCGGCTTATCCGCAAAACCAATCCTCGGCGAACGCCGGGGACGGGAAGTGGCATCATTTCGGGGAAAAGCCCGGTCCCTAAAGGGTTTGTGAAAAAACCAAAAAGGCACCGACTCCCTTACGGTCGCGGTTCGGTAACGCTGCTCCAAGCATGAGAAGTTTTTTCCGAGCCGCGACCGTGAGGGAGCCGGTGCTTTTGGTTTTTCACAGACCCTAAAGAACGTGGTCTTTGAACTGCTCGCGTAGGGCGCGCTTGTTGAATTTTCCGACGCTGGTCTTCGGAACGGCTTCGATGAATACGATGTCGTCGGGGAGCCACCATTTGGCGACCTTACCCGCCAGGAAATCCAGGATCTCCTGCTTGGTGATTTCACCGCGATACTGTTCGAGAGGCGCGATGCAGGCGAGCGGCCGCTCCTGCCACTTTGGATGAAATACCGCAATCACGGCCGCTTCCATCACTTTGGGATGCGCCATGATGGCGTTTTCGAGATCCACGCTCGGGATCCATTCGCCGCCGCTTTTCACGAGATCTTTGGTGCGATCCATGATCTGCAGGTAGCCTTCCGGATCGATAGTGGCGACATCGCCGGTGCGGAACCAACCTTCGGAAAACGATTCGTCGCCGCGCGGATCGTTGTAGTATCCGCTGCAGACCCAAGGCCCGCGAGTCTGCAGCTCGCCCATGGTGGCGCCATCCCAGGGAAGCTCGACGCCCTCGGCGTCCACGATGCGGATATCCACTCCCGCGACCGGAAGGCCGTGTCTGGCGAGCAGATCGAAGCGGTCCTTCTGCGGTAGATCTTCCAGGTGTTCCTTGAGCGCCATGAAGGTCGCGATGGGGGTGGTTTCCGACATCCCCCAGGCCAGGCGGAAATGGACGCCGTGCTTCGTTTCGAACCACTCAATGAACTGCCGCGGCATGGCGGAACCCGCAGCTACCACCGCTCGCAATGAGGAAAGATCGTGCGGGTGAGTTTCGAGGTAGCCGTACAAGGCCATCCAAATCGTCGGGACTCCGCCGGTGAAGGTGACGCGCTCGTTCTGAATGAGATCCGCAAGATTAGCAGGTTGAAGATCGCGTCCGGGAAGAATGATGCGCGATCCGGTCATCACAGCGGCGAACGGAATGCCCCAACCGTTGGCATGGAACATGGGCACCACTTGGAGGATGGTATCGCGCTCGCAAATTGCGAAGTTGTCCACCATCGCGAGCGCGAAGCTGTGCAGGAACAGGGCGCGGTGCGTGTAGAGAACGCCTTTGGGATTGCCTGTGGTTCCGGATGTGTAGCAAGTGGCGGCGGCGGTATTTTCGTCGAGCTGCGGCCACGGGTAAGGATCGGCGGGAGCGGATTCGAGCAGCTGCTCGTAATCGGCGGGCGGGCCGTCTTGATCGGGTAGGATGACGATGCGCTTGACGCAAGGAATCTGATCGCGGATCGGATCGAGCAGAGGCGCGAGAGAGGCGTCGGCGAAGATGACCTGATCCTGGGCGTGGTTAATGATGTAGGCGAGCTGATCCGAGGCCAGGCGGAGGTTGAGCGTGTGGATCACCGCGCCATAGCAAGGAATGGCGAAGTACAGCTCCAGATGGCGGAAGCTGTTCCAGCAGAGCGTTCCGACGCGGTCGCCCGGTTTCAGGCCGAGCGTGGCGAGCGTGTGCGCAAGCGCATGGACGCGACGGTGGTAGTCGGCGAAGGAGTAGCGGTGCATTCCGTCCGAGGTTTTGCTTGCGATTTGCTGGCGGGGGAAAAGCTTGGCCGACCGCTCGAGGATGTGGGTGAGCGTCAGCGGGTAGGACATCATGAGACCTTGCATGGTAGTGGTCATTGTCACTTATTGAGCGGCAATTGTGCTTCCTTGTCGGACCAAACCGCCATTTCAACGTCGCGGGCGCGCCACGGCTCGCCGCTTACCCTGGTGAGTTCGGCGGCTTGGTGGCGGCAAAAATCTGTCCAAGCAATATATGCTTCGAACGACTTCATGGTCGGCGTTATTCGCGTTCTCTTTGTATCCCAAGTGAATTGGGGTTGGAGCGGAAACCGTGTGGACCACCACTTTCCGATTCGCTTGTCGACCATCGGGAAGTTCACGGGATCGTAGAAGGACAGAAACGTAAGTGGCACCGCGAATGCCGAAACCTGGCCATTGGAACCAATGAAGTTCTGGAAGGACTTCCAAGAAGGAGAGTCGGCTAGCTCCCGCAGAGTTTCCACGAATTTCATCCAGCGCTCGGGGCTATGGATCCATTCCATAAGGTCCCGGGTGATACGGTCTCGACCTTTGTGATTCTTGCCGTTCTTCCAATAGGCAACTTCCGCAGCACTCTCAACGCGGCCTGTCGGGGTAAGGCAGGCGCGAAACCCATCTTCGAACCGGACAATCTGATCGGACTCAACAACTCGATCGAAGAATCCAGGGTGCTTCTTGGCATCCTTGAATTTTCTGAGATCGACTGGCCACTCGAACCGATCACGCGCTGCCTTCCACGCCTCGTGGATCCCGATTGCGGGCGCCTTGGCCGACCGCATGCGCGCCGAAACAAACTGGGCGATGCGGTTTGCAGCAGCCTCAGCTTGCTCCAAAATCTCAGTTGACGGCCAAAATTCCGTATCGTATCTTGCCTCGACCGCGAACGGTGTCAGCAAGTCCGCTGCATCGGTCAACTGTTGAAACGCAGATTCGAATTCGGAGGAGAGAGCCAATAACTTATACAGGTTGTGAGTACGCGGGATCGCCTGATCTTGCTCGATGAGATACGCCTTCAAAAACTTCTCCGCGGCTTGTTGTGCGTGGAAGCACGCCGCATCCAAGGAACCGGCCTGGGCTGACGCCTTCATCGCGACCAAATCGCTAGCTGCTTTTCGCAGCCAGCCGCGGACTAGGTCAGGCTTGCCTTTCATACAGCGTTCGTCCCTCCCGGAGGGCAGTTGTGATGAACGCTTGCGGGACGCACTCCCAGTCTCTAATCTCTTCCGGAGTTACTACCAGGATGTCCACTTCGACAGCCAAGTCGCTCAATGCGCGGTAATAGGCGCTCGACCGCGCAGAACGGGGAAGATCGGAGGATTGCACGATGAGAAGATCGTAGTCGCTTTGTGGGTGGGGAGTATTGCCGGCACGGCTTCCGAACAGAACAATCTTCTCCGGCTGTCCCGCACTCAGAACGCGCTGGACAATGATTTGGGAATTGATGTCCGTCTCGATCATTTAGACTGAGCGCGCCGTCATAATAACACAATAGCGAAGCGCGGCTACCTCAAGTTGAATTTCTTCATCTTGTAGCGTAGGGTATCGCGCGTTATGTGCAACAGGAGTGCGGCTTTGGTTTGGTTACCGCCGGTTCTTTCGAGGGCCTGCACTAACAAGCGGCGTTCCTGTTCCACCAGCGACATGGCATCGCCTGGATGGGCCGGCGGTTCAAGTCCGGCGGACTCCGCCAGGGCGGGGTCGGGACCGCGGACCGCGATGGGCAAGCTCGATGGACGAAGATAGGCGGTGTCTTCGAGGATCATGGAGCGCTCCACGGCGTTCCTCAGTTCCCGCACATTTCCCGGCCAGTTATGCGCAAGGAGCAGGCTCTCGGCTTCGGGTGAAATACCGTCGATCTGCCGTTTGAACTTTGCGTTGTAGTGAGCGATGAAGAATCGCGCCATCGGCAGAATATCCCGGGGCCGCTCGCGGAGCGGCGGGACCAGGAGCTGGATTACATTGAGCCGATAATAGAGATCCTGGCGGAAGGCGCCCTCGCGCACTGCCTCACGCAGATTCTTGTTAGTGGCGGCGATGATGCGCACATCGATGCGAATGTCGGCCAGCCCTCCCAGGCGCCGGAAGCACTGGTCCTCGAGCACGCGCAGGAGTTTCGCTTGCAACAGCAGGGGGATCTCGCCGATTTCGTCCAGGAAAAGCGTGCCCTTGTCGGCCAGCTCGAACAATCCGCGTTTCTGCGTGCGAGCGTCCGTGAATGCGCCCTTTTCGTATCCGAACAGTTCGCTTTCGAGCAGCGTTTCCGGTATGGCGGCACAATTGATCGCGAGAAAAGGTTCGGACTGGCGCAGGCTCTGGTAGTGCAGCGTTTTCGCAATCAGATCCTTGCCGGTTCCATTCTCGCCTTCGATCAGGATGGACCCAGCCTCGCTAATCGCGATGCGCCGGACAAAAGTCAGAACGTCGCGCATGGCCTGGGATTCGGCGATGATCTGGCCGCCGGCCGGCTCGGCTTCGTCCGTGACGTCTCGCACCGTCGCCACCACCCCAGCGAGTGAGCCTGAGGCATCCTGCAGTTGCACGGTTCGGATCACCACAATTCGCTCCCGTCCACTCGCCAGATGAATCCGTACCGCGCCATTCGGCAAACAAGCGGAGGGTCCGAGACTTTGCCGAATGCCACAGCCCGATTCGCATACCGTGCAGCGGAAAAGCTCCTGACAGTGCTTGCCGATTATTTCCGAAGCCGATATGCCGAATAGACGTTCGGCTGCCTGGTTCAAACCTACGATGTGGAGATTGTTGTCATAGAGGAACAGTGCGTCCGAAAGCTGACCGAAGATCGCTTCCAAGATCTCCGGCCGCCGCCAGTCGGCTGCCAGATGCGAAACCGGATGCTGGGGTGGAACACCGGGTGCCATGAAGGAATCCGTTCGCTTACGAACAAGCACGTTGAGTTCCGTGCTTCGATGTTGGGCGGGTCTTTGGGTGCACAAGCCCCAAGGGACTCAGCCCAGTGTCCTTGATATCGCCCTGACATCCGCCTCTTAATCGTTGAAAAGGAAGCACTTGTAGGTCTGTTTGAAACTGGTTTCCGGATTGCATGCCAAGGGTGTGTAGCAGTTGTCATGAAGACGGTTCAGTTAGCCATCCACGATTCCGATTATGCGCGATCCGTCCGCAAGCTGCTCTTGCGCGATGGCACGCATGATGTCCATTTAGTAGATCAGCCAAACTTGCATCTGGACGGAGTGGTGCTGATGGATGACCGCACGTTCCAAAATCTGGCGGATGACAATTCGGACTGGGAGCGATTCGTAATCGTAACCGGCGAAGGCTCCGATCGGCTTTCGCAGATGTGGGAGGCGGGCATCCGGCATGTCGTATTCGAGGGGGATTCGCCCCACACAACTCAACTGGCGATCATTGCCGCGGAATTGCGCTTGTCTCGCTAGTCCGGCAAATGTGGTCCCAAGACTTGGGTGCAGGCGTTTCTGGGGCATTTTACCCACTTCTGGTCGATATTGGGGCTTTTCACGCCGTGAAAGTCATCGCTGAGATCGAATCCAGCCAATTTGAGTTGGCGATGCGATTGCCCGTGGGGTCTATGGAATGATTCGCCGTTCACCAGTCGCATATTTAGCCAGCAATCTGATCAGTCTGCTAGGCGTTGTTCTGGTCACCACGGGAGCCATTCTGTGGCTGATGCTGCTGCCTTCCTGGTGGCGGGGCGACGCGAACCCTTACGCAGGGATCTTGGGAACGGTGGTATTCCCGCTGGTGTGTTTCGCCGGCTTGGCTCTGATTCCGATCGGAGTCTGGTATCACGACCGGCGGCGGCGTCTGGCGGGAGAAGCGGGCGCATTGCTGCCGAAAGGCGGCGACTTGCGAAAGCTGCTGATCTTCGTAGGATTGACCAGCTTCGTCAATCTGGTGATTGGAAGCCAGTTTCTCTATAGCGCGGTGAGCTATATGGACAGCGACAGCTTTTGCGGAAAAGCGTGCCATGTGATGGAACCGGAATTTACGGCTTACTCGAATTCGCCGCATGCGCGGGTGGGCTGCGTGGAATGCCATATCGGGGCGGGTGCTCCATCTTTAATCAAGGCGAAGATTTCAGGTACCAGGCAACTGTACGGTGTGGTGTTCCACAACTACTCGACACCCATCCCGGCCCCAGTGAAAACACTGCGGCCGGCGCGCGACACCTGCCAACATTGCCACTCGCCGCAGGTCTACATAGGGCAGAAATTTTTCGTTCATACCGAATTCGGTTCGGATGAAGAAAATGCCCCGGCCACCACCGTGGCGTTGTTGAAAGTCGGCGGCGGGACCTGGAACGGTACGGTGGGAATTCATGGCGCGCACGTGAACCGCGCCAGCCATATTTCGTACATAGCCACTGACGAAAAACGGCAGGTCATTGCGCAAGTCACTTATACGGCGCCAGATGGAAAAGTAACGGTATACAATTCCACCGACGCTCCCGCGAAACCTGCGGCGCTGGCTGCGGGCGAACATCGCGATATGGATTGCCTGGATTGCCACAATCGGCCGGCGCATACATTTCAAATTCCCGAGCGCGCCTTGGATTTAGCCATGACGCAAGGCAGCATAAGTCCGAAACTGCCGTTCATCAAGAAACAGGCGCTGGATGCGCTGAAGCATGTTTATCCGGATCGCGACACGGCGCAACGTGAGATCGCCGCCACGCTGGATAATTTCTATCGCGCGAAATATCCGCAGACCTATGCGCAAGATCAAGCGCTGGTCAAGACTGCCATCGCGCATGTGCAGGGCATTTATGCGCAGAATGTGTTTCCTGAAATGAAAGTCACCTGGGGTACTTACCCCAACGACTTGGGGCACACCGACGCACCGGGTTGTTTCCGCTGCCACGACGGCAATCACTCATCCGCGGATGGCCGTACCATCTCAAACGATTGCGCCACCTGCCATGATTTGTTGGCTGTGAGTGAGAAAGATCCCAAGATTTTGACCGATCTGGGATTGAAACCAGCTCCAGCCTTGGCATCGAACGGGGCCGGCAAGTAACCCATCCTGGCAGCGCGATTGCACTGAGTATTCGCGGAGGTGTTACAAATGTTCCCGCCGAAACGAATCCTATTTCCCGTGGACTTCTCGGAGCGGTGTACGGATGCTGCCAGGATGGTGGAAACCTTCGCCGGCCACTTTCAGGCCGAGCTTACTCTGCTGCACGTCTTGGAGCCGCTCACCTATAACGATCTTCCGGTGGATGCTACTGCCTTGACGCGGCAACAATTGAACGGCTACCTGGCCGAAGAGTTGAAGCATTTCGATGTGCAGCGCGTGGTGCTGGCGGGCGAATCCGCAACTAAGATCACTGCGTTCGCACATGCCAATAATTTTGATCTGATCATGCTGCCGACGCATGGGTACGGGCGCTTTCGCCGCCTGATGCTGGGGTCGGTGGCGGCCAAAGTATTGCATGACGCAGATTGCCCGGTTTGGACTGGTGTACATATGGAACAGGTGCCGCGCCTGGAAGACATCGCGTTCCGGAAAATTGTATGCGCGATCGATTTGGGAGAACAGAGCTGTCCGACGCTGCGCTGGGCGACGGAATTCGCCGGGGAATTTGGCGCCGGGCTTACAGTGGTGCACGCGGTGCCGGAGGCGGGGGAGGGCCTGACGAAGGAGCGAGCTCAAGCGATGAAAGACAGCGTGGAATCGGGCGCGGAGATCTCGGTTATCACCGGTGAAGTAGCTCACGCGGTGTGCAGTGCCGCGGAACGCGAAAAAGCGGATTTGCTGGTGATTGGCAGGAGCGTCGCGAAGGGTATGTTGGGACGGCTGAAGGCGAACGCT
The DNA here is from genome assembly GCA_963774655.1 of Bryobacterales bacterium. GTDB lineage: Bacteria > Acidobacteriota > Terriglobia > Bryobacterales > Bryobacteraceae > Palsa-89. Next base: position 339,883 of record CAVZFZ010000001.1, read on the forward strand.
TATTCGATCATCCGCCAATCACCGTGTCCGGTGATTAGCGTGTGACCGGTTGTTCGGGTGTTCAGTTATTCGGTTGTTTGGTTCTGGAAAGAGAGAGTTTCGTATGAATGGTGCCGGTGATCTAAGCACCCGGCGGGATTTGGATGTTTTCTTCAAGCCCCGATCGGTGGCTGCTATTGGAGCTACGGATCGGGCAGGGCACGTGGGGCGCTCTGTGCTGTGGAATTTGATCAGCAGCCCGTTTGGCGGTACGGTCTACCCGGTGAATGCGAAGAAGAGCAGCGTGCTGGGGATCCGAGCCTATCCGAACGTGGCCAGCTTGCCCGAAGCTCCCGAGTTGGCGGTTATCATGACGCCCGCGGAAACTGTGCCGGGGATCATCCAGGAATGCGCGCAGGCAGGCGTGAAAGGCGCGGTCATTATTTCAGCGGGATTCCGCGAAGCGGGCCAGCGCGGGTTGGAACTGGAGCGGCAGGTTCTTTCCGCCGCGCGCCCGGCTGGAATGCGCATCATTGGGCCGAACTGTTTGGGTGTAATGTGTCCTGTCACGGGTCTGAACGCGACCTTCGCGCATACCATCGCACGGCCGGGCACGGTGGCGCTGATCAGCCAGAGCGGGGCCATGTGCACGGCGATTCTCGATTGGAGCCTGCGGGAGCAGATTGGGTTCAGCGCGTTCATTTCCACCGGCTCCATGTTGGATGTGGGTTGGGGCGCGCTGATTGACTATCTCGGTGACGATCCGAATACGCGCAGCATCGTGATTTACATGGAGTCCATTGGGGATGCGCGTTCGTTCTTGTCGGCGGCGCGCGAAGTAGCACTGAACAAGCCGATTATCGTGATCAAAGCGGGGCGCACAGCGCAGGCCGCCAAGGCCGCCGCATCTCACACAGGATCGATGGCGGGTTCGGACGATGTCCTGGAAGCCGCTTTTCGGCGAGTGGGCGTTTTGCGCGTGAACAGTATCGCCGACATCTTCTATATGACGGAGGTGCTGGCCAATCAGCCGCGGCCCAAGGGACCGAAGCTGGCGATTATCACCAATGCCGGCGGTCCTGGCGTGATTGCGACGGATGCGCTACTTACGCTCGGCGGCGAGCTGGCCGAGATTTCTACAGCCACCACGGAGGAACTCAACAAAGTCCTGCCGGCGCATTGGAGCCACAATAATCCGATCGACATCATCGGCGATGCCGGTCCTGAGCGCTTCGAAAATGCCGTAGAACTGGTCGCTAAGGATCCGAACGTGGACGGGTTGTTGGTGATCATGACGCCGCAAGGCATGACCAATCCGGCGTTGATCGCGGAGAAGCTGACGCGTTTCGCCAAGATCGATGGCAAGCCCATTCTTACGAGTTGGATGGGCGGCGCCGCAGCCGCGCAAGGCGAAATCATCCTGAACCGGGCCGGAATTCCAACGTTTCCGTTTCCGGATACGGCGGTACGTGCATTCCACTACATGTGGAAGTACAGCTACAATCTCCGCGGGCTGTACGAAACGCCGGTGCTGCCGGATTCGGACGCAATCCGGCCGGAGGCCGCGGCGCAAGTAATTGATGTAGCGCGCGAAGCGAATCGCGAAATTCTCACGGAGTTCGAATCGAAGCAAGTGCTGAAGGCCTACGGGATTCCGGTGGTCGAAACCGAGGTTGCCGCGAGCGAAGAAGAAGCGGTAACGGCGGCGCATCGCATTGGGTTTCCGGTGGCCCTGAAGCTCAATTCGAAGACCATCACGCACAAAACGGATGTCGGTGGAGTGAAGTTGAACATACCGGATGAAGCCGCGGTGCGGCAAGCGTTCCGGGAGATTGAGAAGTCGGTCGCAGAAAAGGCCGGCCGCGGACATTTTGGTGGCGTGAGTGTGCAGGCGATGATTTCGGGCGAAGGATACGAATTGATTTTGGGATCGAGCATTGATTCCCAATTCGGTCCGGTGCTGTTGTTCGGAGCGGGCGGCCAACTGGTGGAAGTTTTTCAGGATCGCGCGCTGGCGCTGCCGCCGTTGAATACTACGCTGGCGCGGCGTTTCATTGAGCAGACTAAGATCTTCACCGCGCTCAAAGGCGTGCGGGGACGGAAACCGGTGAACATCGCGGCGTTGCAGGAGTTGCTGGTGAAGTTCAGCCGGCTGGTGACGGAACAGCGCTGGATCAAGGAAATCGATATCAATCCGCTGCTGGCGTCCCCGGAACGGTTGATTGCGCTGGACGCCAGAGTAGTGGTTTACGGCAAAGATACGGATTGCGCGGATTTGCCCAAGCTCGCGATCCGGCCCTATCCAACGCGCTATGAAAAACAGATCACGCTCAAAGATGGAAGCGCCATCACGGTGCGCCCGATTCGTCCGGAAGATGAACCGTTGCTGGTGAACTTTCATCACACGCTTTCCGAGCGTACCGTCTACATGCGCTATTTCCACTGGATGAAGCTAGAGCAACGGACGGCGCATGAACGGCTGACGCGGATGTGCTTCCTCGACTATGACCGCCAGATGGCGTTTGTAGCGGAGAGTGAGGAAGGCCAGATTGTGGCGGTGGGGCGTCTGGTGAAATCGCATACTGCGGAGGAAGCGGAGCTGGCTGTGATCGTGAGCGATGGGTTCCAGAAGCGTGGCATCGGAACCGAAGTAGTTCGCCAGTTAGTAGATTTCGCCCGCACGGAAAAACTACCCCGCATCACGGCGGCCGTTTTGTTCGAGAATCGGCCGATGCAGAAAGTGTTTGAGCGGTTGGGCTTTCGCTTGAGACAGACGGGTGACGCGGAGTCCTTGGAAGCCGAGCTGGTGCTATAGAACCTACCGTACGATGGCAACGGCGGATGCATCCACCGTGTAGCCCTCATCCTTCGCAGTGGCGACGGCCTGGGAACGTAGAGATTCTTCATTCGCGTCCTGAGCCGTTTTGGGGAACGGACGCTTGATTACTTCTTCTCCAATTTGCAGGCGCACATGCCATTGTTTTTTATTCGGGTCCCATTCCACGGACGTCTTGGGTGTTTGGGTCATAGCCGATACCTCCGCCCTATTGTCGCTGAAAAAAGAGCGTAACGGGACGGTGTTCTCCGCGTTCCACCAGCAGCATTAGCGCGCCGTCCGGTGCCAGGCTGTACCGCTCCACCGTGGAAGCTCCGTTGTCTAATGTTGTCACCCGGAGCACATTCCCTTCCCATTTGGCTTTAGTTTTAAAGGACCGGCCTTGATGAATGTTGGAATTCTCGCGGCCGTCGGTGCTAAAGCTGTATTCGAAGGACTGGCCTGGGCCATCGTAGCTAAAACTGCGCGTTACGGTGATGTTATGTTCACGGTCATTAATGGTTACCGATCCGGTTTGAATCACTGGTTCGCCATCAAAGTGGCTGCGGGTGGGTTCCAAGGTCCAGGTACCGTTGAGACTGTGGTGGTTCGCGGCCGGCAGAGAACCTGCAATCAACAATGCCAGGGCGGTTCCCAGGAAAATTTTACTCGTAATTTGGCGCATAGAGGCTCCTCAATAGCGAACGTGCAATCCAGTTGCCGTTGACTATTGATTTTCAATAGAGCCTGTGGCATGCTGATATTGGTTTCCAATATGAGCGACACACCGAGACGCTTGCGCGCCGGGTTGCTCCGGCTGCGAGGATTATTTCGCAAGAGCGGAGACGAACGGGATCTGTCGGACGAGATGGAGAGCCATCTCGCAATGCATATTCAGGACAATCTTCGATCCGGAATGCGGCCCGAAGAAGCCCGCTGCCAGGCGCTTCTCAAGCTGGGCGGCATGGAACAGGCGAAGGAGTTGTATCGCGACCGGCGCAGCGTTCCGTTTTTGGAGACAACGCTGCAGGATCTCGGATACAGTTTGCGGACGTTGCTGAAGAGCCCGGGCTTCACTTCGGTAGCGGTTGTCACGCTGGCTTTGGGCGTGGCAGCCAACACTACAATCTTCAGCCTGGTTAGCTCGGTTCTGCTACGGAAGCCGCCGGTTCCAGATCCCGACCGTTTGATGGTAATTTCCAGCCTCAACACGGCCGATCCTGGATCGTTCTTAAAAGTATCGGTTCCGGATTACATAGCTTGGCGCGAACAAGCCCGTTCCTTTGAAGATATAGCGGCCTCGGCGGATCGCGATGTCACGCTATCCGGTGGAACTGAGCCACAACGCGTGCCGGCTGTCGCTGTAACCGCACACTATTTTCGAGTTCTGCACATGCAGGCGGCGTTGGGCCGGACTTTCTTGCCCAGCGAAGCCGAGCCCGGTCATGAGCACGTGGTGGTGCTCAGTCACAAACTTTGGCAGAGCCGCTTTAATGCGGACCCCGGGATGGTCGGCAAGGATGTTCCGATCGATGGTGAGCGATACACCGTGATTGGAGTGATGCCGGCTCAATTCCGGCTGGACGCTTTTAACGGCTCCCTGTGGATGCCGCTCGCCGTTGAACCCTCAAGCAATGGGTCTTTGAGCGTCGTCGCGCGATTGAAGCCGGGTGTCTCACCGGATCATGCCCAGGCGGAGATGCGAACCATCGCGCACCGGCTGGAGCAGAGCTATCCGCAGACCAATAAGAATCGATCCGCGCGAGTGATGTCAATGCAGGAGTTCACCATTCAGTATGCAAACGATCGCCCGGCCATGTTGCTGTTGATGAGCGCAGTTGTTTTCGTCCTGTTGATCGCTTGTACGAACATCGCCAACCTGGTGCTGGCTCGCAACGCCACCCGGCAGCGGGAGTTGGTGGTTCGCGCGGCAATCGGCGCCGGCCGGTGGCGCCTGGTCAGACAATTGTTGGTGGAAAGCCTTCTGATCGGGGCGGCAGGAGGGGGAATTGGATTCCTGCTCGCCACTTGGGGAACAGCCCTACTACGTTCCAGCCTGAACTGGAACGACTATGTTCAGTTGATGGCTTCCGAAATCGTACTGGATTGGCGGGTTCTCGTGTTCTGCACGGTGGTGTCGATGCTGGCGGCAATACTCTTCGGCTTACTGCCGGCGATCCAGGCATCCAAAGTGGGCTTGAGCGCGGGACTGGCGGAAGGCGCGCGAGGCGGATCCGGTGGCGTGGAGCGGCGCCGGCTGCGACGTGCGCTGGTGGTGGGAGAAATTGCTCTTTCCATTATTCTGCTCACTGGCGCCGGCATCATGATCCAAGCAATTCTGGGAGAGGCGCGGAATCCGCTCGGATTCAATTCCCAACACGTTCTCACTGCGGAGATTCGAGTTACAGGCATGCGCTATGCCGAGCCAAGCGCACAGGCCTCCTTCTTTCAAAAACTCCTGCTGAGCGTTTCCCAACTTCCCGGAGTGGAGCTGGCTGCGGCCGCCAATGCACTGCCGGCCACGGGCTCGGTTGGCCCAGTGAACTTTCGTCTGGAGGGAGCAACCACGCTCCCCAAGGATTTGGAACTAAAGACGCGCCACTACGTGGCCGCGCCTGGATATTTTCAGGTCATGGGAATTCCTCAGATTAAAGGCCGGGGATTTCTTGCGTCCGATTCCAGCAACTCTCCCTTGGCGGTTGTGATCAACGAAACATTCGCCCGGCGATTCTTTCCGAAACAGGACCCCATTGGTCACCGGATCCTGATCGATCCTGGCCAGGCTGGGAACAAAGCCTGGAGCGAGATTGTTGGAGTAGTGGGTCCGGTTCCGGATTTTGTGGGACAGAGCAAGCCGGAACCGCAACTCTACCAGCCCTTTCTTCAAGCGCCGCAAAATCAGATGACCGTTGTCGTGCGGACGAAGGCCGATCCGGCTACGCTCGCACCGCTGCTTCGGCAATCCATTTGGTCCGTGGATCGGGATCAGCCGGTTGGGGCGATCCAAAGCATGGATCAGATCGTGGACTACGCGGGAAAGGGCGACCGCCTAATGGGTTGGTTGATGGGCATTTTTTCTGGCTTGGCTCTGGTGCTTGCCGGAGTGGGAATTTTCGGTGTGATCGCGTATAACGTGTCGCAGCGAACGCGCGAGATGGGAATCCGAATCGCGTTGGGAGCCGGAAAGAGCGCTGTAGTGCGGCTGGTGGTGGGGCAATCCGCTTTGCTGACTGGTTTTGGTGTTGGGCTCGGCATGCTAGGGGCACTCCCGCTCCCGAATCTTTTGGGAAGCATGTTCGAGGGCCTTCCCGTGGACCCCAAGCTGATCCTGGTCCTCGTTCCCGTGCTGGTGGCGCTGGTAGCGCTCGTGGCGAGTTATGTTCCGGCGCGGAGGGCGATGCGCGTGGATCCGATGACTGCGCTGCGCTATGAGTAGTTCGCTAGACTGAGTTGTGATGAGACAACTCTGTTTGGTTCTGACCCTCGCGTTGGTTGTTCTTACTCCGGCGTTCTCGAAACGGAAACCGTCGCCGCTGCTTGGGCGATGGGATTTGACCATTGTTTCCTCCAAAGGCACATATCCTTCGTGGCTCGAAATTTCTGACAAGAGCGGAGCGATGGAAGTCCGGATCGTGGGGCGAGTATCGAGCGTGCACGCAGCGCACGACGTCCGCCTGCAAGGCTCGCGGTTGACCTTCGCCAGCTCCGAATGGTTCGGGCGATCGATTCCGGTGACTTGGAAGATGAGCCTGGAAGGGAACACGCTAAAGGGCCGGCAGGCGCGGTCCGACGGAGTGACGGGCGATTTCACAGGGGAGCGCGCGCCCACGCTCGATCGCCAACCGCCTGCTGGATGGTCCGAACCCGAGGCTATCTTCAACGGCAAGGATCTGAGCGGATGGGAAGCGGATGGTCCGGCGAATCATTGGAAGGCGGAGAACGGCGAGTTGGTGAACGAGAGCGCCGGCGCGAACATCCGCACCACGCGGAAATTCCAAGATTTCAAATTGCACATCGAATACAACTGTCCGGATCTGGGCAACAGCGGCGTGTACTTGCGTGGCAGGTATGAGACGCAGGTGGAATACGAAGCGCCGGGTACCGATGACAAATTTCACGGCATGGGTTCCATCTACGGATTCATTGCGCCGGCGGTGGATATTCCGGGGCGGCCCGGTAAGTGGGAGTCGTACGACATTACGCTGGTAGGCCGGCACGTCACCGTGATTCGCGACGGCGTGAAGACGATCGACAACCAGGAAATCCCGGGAATCACCGGAGGCGCGATTGATAGCCAGGAGGGCGAGCCGGGGCCGTTGTATATCCAGGGCGATCACACGGGTGGGATGAAGTACAGAAACATCACCATCTCGCTGCCGAAATGAACAGGCGCTACCGAACCGCGACCGTGAGGGAGTGACCATGGGCCTGCGGCCACCAAAGGTGGTGAAGACGCTTGAAAAACCAAATCACCGGTTGCTTACGCTCGCGGCTCGGAATGAGATCCCTCGTTGCCGAGCCGCGACCGTGAGGGAGTCGGTGCCGTTGTTTTTCAAGCAAGGACCAGCGTCTTCAAGGGAGTGACCATGGGCCTGCGGCCCACCAAAGGTCGATGAAGACGCCAAGTGGGGCGGACCCCCTGGTCCGCACGGGTCCCCCTGGACCCGCTCTTCAGGATTTCGTATTTCCTCAGCAGGCCGACGAGGGCGTCGGCCGCGGACCAGGGGGTCCGCCCTACTTGGCGTCTTCAACGGAGCGTAACGCACTGCTGCTGTCGTGGTAGCGCTCCCTTGCGGTCGCGGTTCGGTTAGCATCTAAATAATATGACGCCTACTGTAGAAGCAAACCCGATCGTGGGCTTGACCCCGGCGAGGTTACCCCAGGGAGATTCGTGCATCCTGATTATTTTCGGAGCATCGGGCGACCTGGCCAAGCGGAAATTGATTCCCAGTCTGTATAATCTCGCCTGCGTGGGATGCATGAACCCTACCTTCGAAGTTCTTGGGACGGGTAGAACGGCGATGACGGACGAACAGTTCCGCGCCAAGATGCGGGAGGCGGCTTCCAAGGCAAGCGATACGCGAGAGTTTTCCGACGAGGCGTGGCAAGAGTTCGAAAAACGTCTGCACTACTTTACCGGGGATATCAACGATCCAGCCTTTTACATCAAGCTGCGCGAGCGCTTGGAGGGGATGACGCCCGCCGGCTCAAGTCCGAACCATTTGTTTTACCTTTCGACTCCGGCCTCGCAAGCGCCCATCATTATCGAAGGCCTTGGCACATCCGGATTAAACCAAAGTGACGGTGGATGGGCCCGCGTGATTCTCGAGAAGCCGTTCGGGCGCGACCTCGCCTCGGCGCATGAGCTCAATCAAACAGTGCTCAAGGTTTTCGATGAGCAGAACGTCTATCGCATCGACCATTACCTGGGCAAAGAGACGGTGCAGAACATTTTGGTGTTCCGCTTCGCCAACTCGCTCTATGAGCCGGTCTGGAATCGCAACTACATCGACTACGTGGAAATTACCGGAGCTGAAACAGTGGGCGTGGAAGGGCGCGCGGGATTCTACGAAGAGACCGGCGCGCTGCGCGACATGGTTGCCAACCACTTGCTTCAATTGCTCGCGTTGACAGCCATGGAACCGCCGGTGGCGTTCGATGCCGATTCCATCCGCCAGCAAAAGGTACAAGTCTTGCGGTCTATCCGGCCGATGACCGTCGCGGAAGTGGCGGAAAGAACTCTGCGCGGACAGTACGGTCCGGGCCAAGTGGGCGGCAAGCCGATGCCAGGCTACAGGCAGGAACCCGGGGTGAAACCCGATTCTGTCACCGAGACGTTTGTGGCTCTGAAGCTTTATATCGATAACTGGCGTTGGGCCGGTGTTCCGTTTCACATTCGCACCGGAAAGCATCTGGCGCGTGCGTTTACGGAAATCCGCATTCATCTCAAGCGGACGCCGCAAGCCTTGTTTTCAACCACGCCCGAAGACCAAGCGGAGCGAAATATCATCACGCTTCGAATCCAGCCTAATGAGGGAATCTCCATCTCGTTCGGCGCAAAGCGACCGGGCAGCCAGATGCGCACGGTGTCCGTGCAGGCGGACTTTTCCTATCGGGCCATGTTTGGATCGAACTCGCCGGTGGCTTACGAGACGCTATTGCTGGATTCGATGTTGGGCGATCCCACTCTATTCACCAGCCGCGACGAGGTGGAGGCCGAGTGGCGCATCATCACGCCCATTGAGGAGGCCTGGGCCCAGCTTCCAGCGCCAAAATTTCCCAACTATGCCGCCGGAAGCGATGGGCCGGTGATTCCGCCTACGCTTTTCTGACCAGTTCCACGTCGATTGAAATCTGGACTTCGTCGCCCACCACAACGCCGCCGGTTTCGAGCACCTGGTGGAACGCAGCCCCGAATTCCTTGCGGCTGATTTTGGTGGTGGCAGCGGCGCCGCGCCGGAAGAAGCCCCAGGGATCTTTGATCTCGGGGGTCACGCTATCCACTTCCAGCTCCACTGGATGGGTGATGCCTCGGATGGTGAGATCGCCGTTCAGTTTATACTCGCCGTTCCCATCGCGGACTACGCTGGTGGATTGAAACTTGATGGCCGGATAGTTGGCGGCATCCAAAAAGTCGGCGCTTAGCAGGTGCTTGTCCCGGTCCGGTTCGCGCGTATTAATTGAATTGACATCAATTTCGGCGGTGACGCTGGACGCAGCCGGGTTGGCGTCATCGAATGTCGCTTTTCCGCTGACCTTGGTAAATTCGCCGCGGACCCATGAAATCATCAGGTGGCGCGCCTTAAAGTGCGCACTGGAGTGTGTCGGGTCAATATCGTAGGTGTTGGTGCTCATCAAATCTCCTCAATGGAGATGGATGCGCGAAGTGGCACGAATGGTTCACCTGTTTTCAGTCTGCTAGCGATCGTCGTGGCTGCTGAAAACGCGGCTGGCTTCGTCCGGCGACCCGATCCATTTGATCAGGGCGTTCATGTCCACTTTGACTTCCACCACGGTAGCCTGGTCGCGCTGGAACGTTGCAATCAACATTCGTGTTGCCCGAGCGTCGTCATCGTCTGCGTAGATGTAGATGGATTCACCGTCCCGCCGCGAATGCACCCGGACCAGCGGACGCAGCCGGCGGGACGAAAAGTCATGCATAAACCGGTCGAGATCCTGTTCATCACCCTCGTCGATGGCTTTCAGGTCCTCAAATACCGCCAGCTTGAACTCGCTGGTTCCGGCCGGATGCGCCACTTTCACCACCAGGTTGGCCAAGCCAAGGAATGGGATATGCTGCCGCTTGGTGTGGTAGTGAACTTCGATCTCTTTCACAACGTGATCGAACTCAGATTCAGCCACCAGGACGGCCCCGGATGCAATCAGAAAAACGGCCAGGAATCGCGAGGTCATTTGTCCTCCCGGCTGTGGTACGTGACCGAGCCGTGCAGTCGTGGGATGTGGAATTGGCCGCTCAGACTCGTCACGTCATCGGGATCAATGGTTCCCACCACATTCACGAATGTGAGCTGGCGCGGTTCGGCAACGATAATCACTGCGCCTCCCAACGTGCCGTTGCCGGGAAGCTTCAGGAATACGTCCACGTCGCCGCCCTCGCGCCGGGATCGCACTCCCACGATGCGGCCCCAGTCTGGGGTGTGGAGCTGCGACCGAACAGACTCCACATCCGCCCGGCTGTATTCGCCCTCTTCGGCGAACTGGTAGCTGCGGACATAAACGCCTTCCAGCTTGGCAAGTATCCTTTTCACTTTGGCGATATCCGGATCGTCTTTATCGGAGAGGAACCTGGCAGCCATCTTCAGCAGGGACCCGTCGAGTGTGACATCCACGGATTCCTCGGCTTTGGCCGCCAGTTTGTCCAGATTCGCCGGCAGCTTGATGTCCTGGGCCATTAGGGGCAGCAGGCCGGCCGCCAACAGTAAACTTGCGATTCGCATCATCTCACCTCACTTACAAACACGCACATCCGGGTGATTCGAATGCAAATTAATTGGCCGCAAATGAACGCGAATGAACGCGGATGGGTAGGATAGACTCATGGCCGCCGCTTTGGAAGTTCGGGATCTGCGCAAGACCTACAAAGAGGTGGTTGCGGTAGACGGGCTGCAGCTTGAGGTGCGATCCGGGGAGTGCTTTGGGTTGCTGGGTCCGAATGGGGCGGGGAAGACCACAACCATCGAGATTTGTGAAGGGTTGATTGAGGCTGATTCCGGCTCCGTGGAAATGCTGGGAATGCGTTGGGAGACCGACGCCGGAAAGCTTCGGCAACGCCTTGGGATTCAGCTTCAGGACACGCAGCTTTCCGAAAAGCTTACGGTGTTGGAAACTGTTCGGCTGTTTCGTAGCTTCTACCACCGGGGGCCGTCGGCCGCCGAAGCCATCGGGCTGGTGCAATTGCAAGAGAAGCAGAAGGCGCGCGTGGGCACGCTTTCGGGCGGACAGAAACAGCGGCTGGCCATGGCGTGTGCGCTGGTGGGCGATCCCGAATTTTTGTTTCTGGACGAACCGACCACCGGTTTAGATCCTCAGGCCCGCCGGCAGCTTTGGGACTTGATCGAGCAATTCAAGCTGGCAGGAAGAACGATTTTGTTGACCACGCATTATATGGACGAGGCCGAACGGCTATGCGATCGCGTGGCCATTATGGACCACGGCAAAATCATCGCGCTGGGAACGCCGCGCGAGTTGATCGCTTCCATCGGCGTGGAGCACGTGGTGGAATTTTCCGCCGGCGCGTCATCGACCGGGCTGACGGTTTCCGCCTTGCGTGAAATCGAAGGCGTGCGGGAAGTGACCGCGGAAAACGGGAGCGTGCAGTTGCAGGTGACGGAACTCCATCGCGCGGTGCCGGCGCTGCTGGCCGAGCTCAACCGGCAGGGCTTGCCGCTGACCGAGCTGCGTACGCATTCCGCTTCGCTGGAGGACGTCTTTGTCACGTTGACGGGAAGGCGGCTGCGCGATGAGTGACGAGAGGCGCTGGACCGACGGTCCGCTGGCGCAGATGACGGTGGTGCGGTTTCTGGAGTTTATCCGCGAGCCCGAGGCGCTGTTCTGGGTATTTATCTTTCCCATCCTGCTAGCGGCAGGTTTGGGCATCGCGTTTCGCAATCGCCCGGCGGATGTGCTGAAGATAGCCGCCACTACGCCGCAGCTGGCGCAATCGCTTCGTCAGGAAAAACTTCTGGATGTGACGCAAATGCCCGATGCGGCAGCCGAAGCTGCGCTGCGCACCGGCAAGGTAGCGCTGGTTGCGGCGCCAGGATCCGCCGGGAACGTGGTCTACAAGTATGACGATACGAATCCGGAGGGACGCGCCGCGCGAATGCTGGCCGATCGCGCTGTGCAGCGGGCGGCGGGGCGAGTAGATCCGGTGGCTTCGAGCGATCAGTGGATGCGCGAGCCGGGTTCCCGTTATATCGATTTCCTGATTCCCGGATTATTGGGAATGAACCTGATGGGCAGCGCGATTTGGGGCATGGGATTCGCGATTGTTGACGCGCGGCGCAGAAAGTTGATGAAGCGTTTGGTCGCCACGCCCATGCCGCGGCATTACTTCCTGCTGTCGTTTGTACTGTCGCGGCTGGTGATGCTGGTGGTGGAAGTAGGCGTGGTGCTAGGTTTCGGATCGGTGGCTTTTGGCGTCCCGATCCGCGGATCGCTTTTGAATCTCGCGTTGCTGTGTGTGCTTGGCATCCATGTCGTTCAGCGCTTTGGGATTACTTCTGGCGTCCCGCGCGCGCACCATTGAGGCGGTTTCGGGTTTGATGAATTCGATAATGATGCCGATGTGGATTGTCTCGGGAGTGTTTTTCTCCGCGCAGAGATTTCCCGATTTCGTGCAGCCGGTGATCAAGGCGCTGCCGTTGACTGCGGCCATCGATGGGCTTGCGACTGAACATGCTGCAGGGCGCGAGTCTGGGTCAAGTGGCGCCGCAGATTGGAGTGTTGGGGTTTTGGCTGGTGGTCTGTTTCTCGCTGGCGCTCAAGTTGTTCCGGTGGCGATAGATGAGTTGTGGGGCGGACCCCCTGGTCCGCGGCCGACGCCCCCGTCGGCCTGGTGATGAATAGATAGTGCCGAAGAGCGGGTCCAGGGGGTCCGCCCCACTCGGGTTATTTAGCTACTGCCAGCCACGGCGAGTTCACGATGTGGAGAATCACAACCACTGCGCTTGCCCAGATGGCGCGGCCTCCGAAGGTTCCTAGATGGCGGGCTCGCACTACATAGTAAGCGCAGCCCGCTAGGATGAACGCCAGTTCCACCCACCACCAGCCGGTCGGCAGCTTGGTCCACAGGCCCAATCCAATGTGGATGCTGGAGTGCGGCCAAAGCGCCAGATCGTGCGGATGCATGGGCCAATCCAGAAGAAAATGCGAGAACACCGCGAATCCGGTGGCCAGAGCAACCGCAGCGCCGCGGCGCCAGAAGAAACTGGAAAACAGCACCGCCCACACCAGCGACATTGCGAGCGAGTGGGACCAATCGATGAAATCGAGCGAGAATCCTGGACTGATGCCAGGCGTGACGGTGACGCGTTCGATGCCGAGCATCACGAAAATCCCGAAGAGTACATCCAGGAATCCGACGCCTAACAGCAGCGCCCAGGTTGGCGCCTGCGGCTGCTTCGCTTTGATGGCGAGCCCGGCCGCATAGTGGCCAGCGTACACTAGCTCTTTCTCCGTATGCGGTCGAGCCACGCCAGAATTGGCACGGGCAGCGTAAAGCTGATCAGACAGAGCAGGCCGAAGCCGAAGCTGGTCATCGGAACCTCAAATTCTCAGGAAGACTTTGCGTTTGTACATCCAGTAGAGAATCAGCCAGTAGCAGAGCAGCACCGCTGTTCCTAACAGGAGCGGCTCCAGTCCGTCGCCAAAAATTTTGAAGGCGTTCGGTCCAAGGTTGATCCGGAACGAGCTGACAAAGAAGTTCTGGAACAGATGCGCAATCAAATACGCCGCGATGGAGTTCGTTCCGATGACGACCAAGGGGAAAGCCCACTTCCGATAGCCTTTCACTTCGATGATCCAACTGAACGCGGCCAGTAACAGGAAGCAAGCGCCTCCGCTAAACAACACCCAGCCCGGCGACCAGATGCGTTTCACGATGGGGGCGATGCCGGCGTAATGAAGCAAAAGGCCGGAGGCTAGCCCGACGACGCCCGCGATCAAAAAGCGCTTCATGGGAATGCGCGGAGCGCTCTCACGCAGCCACCGTCCGGCGATGAGTCCCAGAGTCATGGTGCCGAGGGTGGGGATGAAGCTGAGCGTGAGGTATCCGCCGCTGTTAAAGACAAACGGACTGACGCGCGGGAACAGATTCAGGAACCACTGATCGACGGCGTTGCCAAGGTTGGAATTTTTGTTCCAATGCGAAGCGAAACCCGAGAAATTATGGTGCCAGTCGGCGGGAACACCGACGGCTTGGTAATCGTAGCCGGGTCCCGGCGCCGGATAGAGCGCCCAAGCCAGCCAGTAGCCGAAGACGATGCATCCAAAAGCGGTCCACTGCCAGCGAGGACGGCAGAATCCTAATAGGAACAGGATTGGATAGCCGAGGCCGATCTGCGACAGCGTGTCTTCAAAAGTGAAGTATGTTTGCGGGCTGTGCATGGAGCGCAGAAAGACTCCGAGCGCCACCAATATGATGGATCGCCAGATGGCATGCGCCCACATCTTGCCGAACGTTCCGCCCTTAGTCAGGCGGCTGGCGATCGAATAAGGCAACGCCACTCCAACCAGAAATGAAAACGATGGCTGAATCAGATCGTGGAGCGAGCATCCGAACCACTCCACGTGGGTTTGATTGAATCCGAGAATCGCCCAGAACCAGTTGCCTGGATACGCTGCCGCTACCCGCGCGAGCTCAAGCACTTCCGCCATCATCAGCAGCATCACGAAGCCGCGATAGGCGTCCACGGCGATGTTCCGTACCACGGGCTGCGTTGGAATCGCCTTTTGCGCGCTGCCCGGCGAGGTCAGAGTGGCTTGCATGAAATTAGTGACAGTATACTCAATCCCCGATTGTCTTGTTGGATGCTGCTGGTCCGGTCGTATAATTGCACAAATGAATCGGTTCGCCGACTCGCGGGCTGCCCTGGAATTTCTGGTTTCGAGAATCGTAGCCGAGGCAAAGCGTGAGAACGTTTCGCTGTCTGATGTGGAGCGGGACATGCTTTATTTCTCGGAAACAGCGTGGACTCTGCCCAACATAACCGAAGTCAACGAAAAATTCGAGGCAGAGTACAATGCCGTCGAGTACGAACAAAAGATCGAAGGACTCATCCAGAGTGCGTGGGCGCAGGCTCGCGCCGAGAACAAGGATGAGTTTAAAGGCTGGTCGGACGCTCTGGAAACGCTGGCCGACGAAGATCGCTATCTACTTCTGATGGTAGGGGAGGCCGACTCCTGGCTTTCTCCAACGATCCCAGAGCCCGAGCGCCCGGCCACTAAGAGCCGCTGGATGGCTGCGCTGGCCGCCTTAGTGGTCGGTACCATTGTGTTTGCTATTGAAATGCAGTTTGTCACACCTGCCAGCAGCCGGTTCGAAGTGGCGATAGCGCTACTCGTGATTTGTCCGGTTGCGGCTTACTCCCTGGTTCGGATTCTCACCCGCGCCAAGTAGTTATTACAATAGAAGTAGTTAGAAAATCTAACAAACCCCCCATGAAGTTTCGACTCGTTCTTCTCTCACTTTGCCCGTTGTTTCTGGGCGCGCAGTCGCTACAGGAATTTGAAAAGCGCATCACCGAATTCACGCTCCCGAATGGAATTCACTTTATTATTTTTGAACGCCACGCCGCGCCGGTGGTGTCGTTCCACTCCTACGTCAACGCTGGTTCCGTGGACGATCCGAGCGGCGAAACCGGCCTCGCCCATATGTTCGAGCACATGGCGTTCAAAGGAACCGAGACCATCGGAACCAAGAACTGGCCGGCGGAGAAACTGGCGCTGGCTGAGGTGGAGCGCGTCTATGATCGCTACGACGGTGAGCGCAACAAGGGCGAGCACGCGGATGCTGCCAAACTGGCCTCCCTCCAAAAAGAGTTAAAGGCGGCCATTGAGAAAGCGAACAGCTACGTGATCCCGAATGCCTACACGCAAATCATCGAAGAAAATGGCGGCGTGGGTTTGAATGCGGGAACTTCGGAGGACTCCACCAGTTACTACTACAACTTCCCCCGCAATCGTCTGGAGCTTTGGTTCCTGCTGGAGTCGCAGCGCTTTTACGATCCCGTGTTCCGCGAGTTCTACAAGGAGCGGGACGTGGTGCGGGAAGAACGCCGGATGCGCGTGGAATCCAGCCCGCAGGGATTGCTGGTGGAGAGCCTGCTGGCCGGTGCGTTTGAAGCGCATCCCTATCACAACATGCCTGGCGGATGGGCCAGTGACATCGAAAATTTTCGCGAGACGGAAGCCGTTGCTTTCTACAAGAAATACTACGTTCCGGCGGACATTACGATCGGGATTGCGGGCGACGTAGATCCTAAAGAGTGCCGACGGATGGCGGACAAGTACTTTTCGATCCTCCCCGCGGGGCAGTTGCCGAGCGGTCCACGGACTGGGGAACCTCCACAGAAAGGCGAACGCCGGATACAAGTGGAATCGCCCGCGCAGCCCTTCATGGCCATCGCGTATAAGCGGCCAGATCAGACCAGCCAGGACGACCCGGTGTTCGATGTCCTGAACGAAATCTTATCGGGTGAACGAACGGGATTGCTTTACAAGGAACTGGTGCGCGACCAGAAGATCGCGCTTGCGGCCGGCAGCCAGGCGTCATTCCCAGGCGGCAAATATCCAAATCTGATGCTGTTCTTTCTGGTTCCGAACATGGGGCACACGGTGGAAGAGAACGAGAAGGCCTGTTACAAGATTATCGAGCAGGTGAAGACTGAAAAAGTCGATGAAGCCACGCTGAACCGAATCAAGACCAAGGTTCGGGCGGACCTGATCCACAGATTGGACAGCAATTCGGGAATGGCCGCTGCGCTCACCTCTTACTACGTCGGCTACGGGGATTGGCGCAAGATGTTCACCGGGATTGACGAGATTGCCAAGGTGACCGCCGACGACGTGCAGCGAGTCGCGAAGCAATATCTGATTCCGGACGCTCGCACTGTGACGTGGATTGTGCCGCCCGCAACAGCCCCCGCCACGGGCAAGGAGGCGAAATGAAATCGCCGATCGTTCTAACGCTTCTTCTTGCGCCGCTCGCGATTGCGCAGACCGAGGTTCATCGCGGACCGGTGAATCTGCCTTCTTATAAACAGCTCAAGTTCCCGCCCCTGCCGCCGCTCGAGATACCCAAGCCGGTGGAATTCACGCTGTCGAACGGCATTAAGGTCTTCCTTTTGGAAGATCACGAACTGCCTCTGGTTTCGGGAGGAATGCTGATCCGCACCGGCAATCTTTTCGACCCGGCGGATAAACATGGTGTGGCGCAACTGACCGGAGAAGTCTTGCGCTCGGGCGGCACCAAGACAAAGACCGGCGATCAGATGGATGAAGAGCTGGAGAATATGGCGGCTTCCGTCGAAAGCCAGATCGGCGAGGGCAGCGGATCCGTTTCGTTCAGTTGTCTCAAGGAGAATACGGGCCGTGTGTTGGATATCTTCAAGGAATTCCTTACCAGCCCGGAATTCCGCGAGGACAAAGTAGAACTGTCCAAGACGCAATTGCGCAGCGAGATTTCGAGGCGGAACGACGATGCCGGCGGAATCGCGGATCGCGAATTCAGCGACATCCTTTATGACCGCAACACTCCCTACGGCTGGCGGATTGAATATGCCGATGTAGATGCAATCCATCGCCAGGATCTGGTGGACTTTTATCATCGCTACTACTTTCCGGCTAACCTGATTCTCGAAGTGTACGGCGATTTCTCCGCCGCCGACATGAAAACGAAGCTAGAGCAGTTGTTGGGTGCGTGGAAGTACGCGCAGCCATCGGTTCCCGCGTTTCCGAAGGTGGAAGCCAAGCCTGTGCCCGGCGTATTTCTGGCTACCAAGACGGATGTCACGCAAACATTCTTCGATATCGGCCATCTGGGCGGCGAATTTCGCGATCCGGACTATCCGGCGCTGGAAGTTGCCGCTCAAATCCTGGGTGGCGGATTCTCCAGCCGGTTACTGCAACGCATCCGCACCAAGGAGGGCTGGGCCTACAACATCGGAGCGTCGTGGGATGCCAATTACGATCATCCCGGGGTTTTCCGCATTTCAGGCAGCACGCAATCCGCGCACACCGTGGATACCTTAAAAGCTGTCCGAGAAGAGTTGGAGAAATTTCAGACGTCGGAAGTCACCGATGAAGAGTTGAAGGTGGCCAAGGACACGGTGCTGAACGGTTTCGTGTTTCACTTCGACCGTCCCAGTAAGACTCTGAATCGTCTGGTGCTGTATGAATACTTTGGATATCCGCGCGACTTTCTTTTCCAATATCAGAAAGCCATTGCCGCGGTTACCAAGGCCGACATTTTGCGCGTGGCGAAGAAATACTTCAAGATGTCCGACATCACGTATGTGGCGGCCGGCAATCCGAAGGATTTCGGAACACCGCTTTCCGCGCTCGGTCTGCCGGTGCATGACATCGATCTCACGATTCCAGAGCCGAAGCAGGAAGCCGCGAAGGCGGATCCCGCCAGCCTTACGAAAGGCAAGGATCTGCTGCAGCGGGTCCAGCAGGCGTTGGGCGGCGCGGACAAGCTGGCTGCGGTGAAGGATGTTGTTTATCATGGCGAGGCTGCGATAGAAACGCCCGGCGCCACCATGAAGGTGAAGCAAACGAATTCGTACCTTGCGCCATCCTCCATGCGTCAAGAGATTGAGCTGCCGTTCGCGAAACAAACGGTCTATTCCGATGGCGCCACCGGATGGATGATCACGCCGCAAGGGCCAATGGGGATGTCGCCGGCAGTGCTGAAGCAAGTACACGGCGAAGTGTTTCGGCAAATTGCGCCACTGGTGATGAGCGATCGCGATCCGGACCGTACCGTCAACTACCTGGGCGAAGGAAAGCTCGAGATCTCCGAAAAGGCTGGGGAGAGCGTGCAGTTGGAGGTGGACGAAAAAACCGGTATACCATCGAAAATCATTTACCAGGGCGGTCAAGGCGCCGTCGAGCAGGTTTATTCTGACTGGCGTGAGGTGGGTGGCATCCGATTGCCGTTTGCGTGGACGGTGCTGCAGGGGGGCAAGAAATTCGCCAGCGTGACAGTGGCTGAGTATAAGGTCAATACGGGACTGACGAAAGAAGAGATTAGCAAGAAGCCATGAAGCCCGCTCGCCGTTTCCTATTCGCAGTTTTGCCGTTGTCTATCGCTCTCCAGGCGGAAACCATGCAGGAGCGGGGTAAACGCGTTGTCAATGAGTGCCTGGACGCACTGGGAGGCCAACGCTATTTGGACATGCGGGATCGCGAAGTGGCTGGCCGTGCCTATTCTTTCTATCGCGAGAAACTCAGCGGCTTAAGCCTTGCCAAAATTTATACGCGGTTTTACCCGGACGTAAAGGATACCGCGCATGATCTGGCTATCCGGGAGCGGCAAAATTTCGGCAAAAAGGAAGACTACGGGACGCTGTTCAAGGAAAAGGACGCGTACAACATTTCGTTTCGCGGGGCGCAGCCGCTGCCGGAAGACCGCTTCGAACGCTACAAGGACACCACGCGCAGCGACATTTTCTACATCCTCCGCGTCCGGATGCATGAGCCGTTGATTTTCGAATCGCGCGGCGCCGACGTGCTGCAAAACGCGCCCGTGGAAATCGTGGACATTACCGATGGCGACAACCGCACCACCACGGTCTACTTTCATCAGATCACCAAGCTGCCGGTGCGCGAGGTGTTCTATCGCCGCAATGCGGTAACCAAGGAAAAGGACGAAGAGATCACTCTTTTTTCAAAGTACCGGGTGGTGGATGGCATTCAGTGGCCTTTCGCGGTGGAGCGCCAGCGGAATGGGGAAAAGACTTTCGAGATCTTCGCGGATTCGGTAAAGTTCAACGATCCCAAGGTCCAGGACAATCTGTTCGAGCTCCCGGCGGATATCAAGCTGCTGAAACCGGAGTAGCCGCGCGCTGTTCCACTTTGCGCGATGCCGGGGCTAAAGGCAGATCGATGGAAACCAGCAATCCGGGATTGGCGTTTCGCGCCGTGAGCCGGCCTTTGTGCAGCTCAACTGAACGCCGGGCAATCGCGAGCCCCAGGCCCAGGCCGCCGCTGACTCGATTGCGATCGGAATCCACTCGATAAAACGGATCGAAAATCCGCGGGAGCGATTCTTCCGGGACGCCAGGCCCGTGGTCGCGAACGCAGATCTCGGCCATGTCGCCAACTCTTTTCAGATCGATATCGATGGCGGATCCGGGCGGGGCGTAGCGGATGGCGTTGCGGATCACGTTTTCTACCGCTCGACGGATGAGTTCTTCGTCGCCCGACAAAGTCACCGCGATGGGCGCCTTCAGCAGCAGCGTGCAATCCTTGGCCTTTGCTTCTAACAACGAGTCGTACACGATATCGGCCAGTAACTCATCCAGCGGTACCGTCTCCGACTTCTGCATCGACGGGTCGCCTTCCACACGCGTTACCTGCAAAAGTTCGCCCACCAATTCGTTTAACCTGTCGGCTTCCTTCTGAATCCGATCCAGCATATGGTCGCGATCTTCACCGGATCGAGCCAGCTCCACTGCCACTCCCAGGCGCGCCAGCGGGCTGCGCAGCTCGTGCGAGATATCCAGCAGCAGACGCCGTTCGGCGGCAAGCAGCGTCTGAATACGGTCTGCCATCTGGTTGAAGCTGACTCCCAACTCGCCCAGTTCGTCCTTGCGTCGGATGGCGGCGCGCGCGCTAAGGTCGCCTTTTCCGAAGCGGTCCTGCACGGTGCGCAGCCGGCGGACGGGCGATGTCAGGTAATAGGAAAAGGCGTAGCAGAGCAGGGTCACAAGTCCGATGATCCAGAGATGTTGCGGCTGCAAAAAGAAAAATGTCAGATTGCGGCGTTGGTCGATCAGAAACAGCCAGTACCGCTTGCTGGAATCCTCGCGCGCGATGACTGGCCGCCGAGTGGTGAACGGGAAGGGAAGCCGCCAACGGCTGCGCGTTGGCCTGCGCAGCAATTCCGGGCGTGCCTGCCCCGTAATCAGGTCGGTGCCTTGTGCGTCGGTGAACACCGCCTGCACCTGCGCGATGCTTTGGAGCTTAGCGATCATCGCCGCCAACGCCGCGCGGCCGCCGGTTTCATATGCCTTGCGGGCTTCCTCCACCTGCAGGTTCAGCAGTGTCCCAATTGGACCGCGAGGCTCGGAGGCGCTGAACGTCAAAGCGGTGGTGAGGATGATGCCGGCCATGGCGATGACGGTGGTGGCCAGGAACCAGATCAACGTTTTCGCGAAAAGCGATCTCATCCGGCCACCGCGTCTTCCGGGCTTTGGCAGAACTGATAACCCACGCCTCGAATGGTCTTGATTACGGGACGGCTGCTCTCGAGCTTCCGCCGCAGATGGCTCACATGCATGTCGATGGAGCGATCGAACGGCGTGGACTTGCGGTTGTAGAGGCTCTCCATCAGTCCATCGCGCGAAACCACCCGGCCGGCGTTGCGCATCAGCTGCTCCAGAATGTCGAATTCAAGCGTGGTGACATCCACCGCTTTCCCGTCGCAAATCACTTCGCGTGTGCCAGGATCCAACAACACGCCGTTCACTTCCACGCGGCCGCGCGTGCCTTTGGTTTCCGTTCTGCGGAGGATGGCCTTCACGCGGGCGCTCAGTTCGCGTGGGTTGAATGGTTTGGGCAGATAATCGTCGGCGCCGAGCTCCAGCCCCACAATCCGGTCGACGTCCTGGCCGCGAGCGGTCAGCATAAGTACTGGAACACGACCGGAGAGACGGAGTCGCTTAAGAATTTCGAACCCGTCGAGGCCGGGCAGCATGACATCCAGAATAATCAGGTCGTAGCCGCCTTGCTGCGCCAGGTCGAGCGCGGCATGGCCTTCATGAACGCACTGGACGGCATAGCCTTCCCGCTCGAGAAACTCCTTCAGGAGCGAGCAGAGCTCTACGTCGTCGTCGACGATGAGAAGGCGCATTCATTATCTATAGTAACGAATCCAGGAATTCAAGAAGCCAGGGAAGTCGAGGAAGGAGGATTCCGCTTCGCGGAGTCTTTTGAACCTCGTACCTGTACATTTTAAGGTACAGTTGTAGTATGTAGGACGCGACGGTGGCGCAAGATTCTCGACATCACAAAACGCCGCTCATTTTTTACCGCCAAGAGGGGGGACATGAACCCGTGCGCGAATGGCTCAAGCTATTGCAAGAAGTAGAGCGCCACGCCATCGGCAAGGATTTGATGCGCGCGTAGTGGCGTTGGCCGGTAGGGATGCCGCTTTGCCGGCCTCTTGGAAACGGATTGTGGGAGGTCAGGACAGACCTGCCGACAAAGCGGACGGCACGTGTGCTTCTGTGTTTTTACCGCGAACATCTGGTCGCGTTGCACGGATTCATCAAGAAGTCGCGGACGACGCCAGTTGCCGATTTGGCATTGGCACGAAAGCGCCAGAAGGAATTGGAACGATGAGCAAGAAACATATGGGTTCGAGGATCGATGATTTTCTGAAGAAGGAAGGAATCTTCGAGGAGGCGCAAGCACAAGCCGTGAAAGAGGTCGTGGCATGGCAACTAGCGGAGGCGATGAAGAAGAGGAAAATCTCGAAGAGCAAGATGGCCCTGTTGCTCAAGACCAGCCGCACGCAAGTTGACCGGCTCCTTGATCCGAAGAACGATATCACGCTATCTAGCTTGCAGCGAGCTGCTGCCTTGGTAGGGCGGCGCGTCTCAATTGAATTGCTGTAGGACGCCGCTTACCGAACCGCGACCGCGAGGGAGCGTACCGACAGGGCTCGTGGTAGCGCTCCCTCGCGGTCGCGGTTCGGTTGGACCGATCTACCACTTCACCGGTGTCCCAATTTCGAGCGGCCAGATGGTCGTCTGCGGGAAATCCTTCAATAATTTCGCCAGCTCTTCAGGCCGGCCAGTCAGCGCGGGGAACGTCCCGAAGTGCATCGGGACAACTTTTTTCGCTTGGAGCAGGCGGCAAGCTAAGGCGGCCTCGCGCGGACCCATGGTGTACAAATCGCCGATCGGCAGGAACGCCAGGTCCGGCTGATACAGCTTCTCGATCAACTGCATGTCGGAAAACACGTTGGTGTCGCCGGAAAAGTAGATTTTGCGTCCGTCGGCTAGATGCAGCACGTAGCCCGCGGCCTCGCCGCCATAAATGATCTGATCCCCATCCTGGATGCCGCAGCTATGCACGGCGTGCGTCATGGTGACTCTGACCGGCCCAACGTCTTGCGTACCGCCTTTGTTCATCCCGCTGCAATTCTCCACGCCTTTCGATGTCAGCCACACACACGTTTCGAAGATCGCCACCACTTTTGGCTTGAATTTCTTGGCCAGGGGAACCGCGTCGTGGATGTGATCGAAGTGCCCGTGCGAGATCAGCAGCGCATCGATGCGATCGAATTTGTGATCTTTGGGATACATCGGATTCCCCTCCACCCAAGGATCCATGACCAGGACTTCGCCGGAGTCCAGGCGAAATTGGAAACATCCATGACCGAGCCAGGTGATCTCAACCATCTCACAATCCTTTCTGCGGAGGGTGCGTCGCCGGAAGTTGAATGCCTTCTCCGAACTTTGCGACGCCCGGAATGGAGACGGGCAACCGCCCCGTGATTGGTATCTCGCCGAACAAGATTTTCGCGAGCGAGGTCTCGGAGGTGGGAGTGGGGCTGTACGTAGTCAGGTAAGCGCTGGCATTGGGAAAGCTGCGCGCCAGATATGGATTGCCAAGCGAGGCCAACGTTACCGGAATCTTCCCGGCAATGAGGCCGTTCAGGAAATCGGGAAAGGCGCCCGCCAAAGCAACGTTGCCGCGATAGGCGCTCACGCTCACGAATGCCGCCACGATAATCTGATCGCAGCCCACGGTCTTCTGCGCGACCTGCTCCAGGTCCGCCGGGCTCATTCCTGGATCTAAGGCCGTTGTCGTCATACCCGGCGCGCGCTTCTTCACTTCTTCGATCAATCGCTGCCCCTGCTGGCCGTGCCGATTTTCGCTGAGCGTAATCAGGCACGCGCTCTCGGAATGGCGGAGGGGAAGCTGGTCCTTTCGATCGTTCACCAAAGTGACGGCGCGATCGGAGACCAGTTGGGCCCGCTCCTCGGATTCCGGCGAATCCACCTGATCCGCGATTGCATCCAGATCCACCACCCGCTTGCGCAGCAATCCAAGCTGCACTTTGGCGGTGAGTACCTTGGTCACACTTTGTTCCAGGCGCTGCTTGGTGATTCGGCCGCTCTGAACGGCAGCCACCACGCCGTTAATGGCATCCTCGGCGCGCTTCGGCATCAATAGCACGTCGTTTCCCGCTTCGATCGCTCGAACCGCTGCTTCGGCGGTACTGAAATTCGCCGCCAATCCCTGCATGTCCATGGCATCCGTGATCGTGATTCCATGAAAACCTAACTCTTCGCGGAGAACACCGGTGATGATTTTGGACGACACGGTGGCGGGCTCATTCTCGGGTTCTAATGCCGGCGCCGCGATGTGCGCGGTCATGATGGCGTCCACGCCGGCGGCGATGGCGGCGCGGAAGGGTTCGAATTCCACGGCCTCCATGCGTTGACGGTCCGCGTCGATCGTGGCCAAACCAATATGGCTGTCCACGGCGCTGTCGCCATGGCCGGGAAAGTGTTTCGCGGTTACCAGAACGGGGCTGAGTCTTTCCGAATGTGCGCCCAGAATATAGGCGCGCACGAACTTCGAAACCTGCGCCGGATTCTCGCCGTAGGAACGGATGTTGATGATGGGGTTGTCCGGGTTGTTGTTCACGTCGGCCACCGGAGCGAAGATCCAGTTGACGCCCAGAGCCCGGGCTTCGCGCGCTGTCTCGGCAGCTTCGGCGAACACGCCGTCCACATCCTGAGCTGCGGCAAACGCCATGTTGTAAGGCCATGCGGTAGTGGAATTGACTCGCATGGAAGCGCCGCGCTCGAAATCCGCGCCCACCAGAAGCGGAAGCTTGGAGATCTTCTGCATCCGGTTGAGCAGAGCAGCCATGGCGTAAGGCTCGGCGTTCTTAATGCCGGAAGCCGTGGAATGGCCGGTGACGATGAGCCCGCCGACGTGCAGATCGCGCACGAAGTGGTCGTACTTTTTGGACATAGCCGAGCGGCGGTGGGACGGCTCGCCGTAAATCGGCATGATGACAAGCTGCGCCACCTTGTCGCGCAGAGTCATAGTGCGCAGCCAGGTGCGGACGGTGAAGTTGGTGACGCTGGTTTTCTTAACGGGAGCTTTAGGAGTTGCGGCGGCAAGCGCGAGCGAGCAAAGGATGAGAACGAAGCCCGCGCGGAGGAAAGAGACCATTCACTTCTACTGTAACGGGTCTTCGTGCTTGGAAAATCGGTTGGTTCGCAGGAGTGTCGAACCCGGCACGCGTGGGCGCGCGCAGAACTGACGAACCGAGAACCGAAGCGGAAAACTAGCTGTTGTCCGCTACTTGCTGATAATCTGTGAAGCCGCGGGCTTTTTGACGGGTTGCTGGCCCTTGCGCAGCAGGCGATTCACGGAACGCACCAGATGGCTCACTTCGTGGGAGCTTTTCTGAATCACCACGTCGGCGCCGGTGTTAGCTTCATTCAGCCCCAGAGTGTCGGTGAATCCCGAAATCAAGATCACGCTCATCGCCGGATGCTGCTTGCGCAAACGGGCGATGAACTCCACGCCATTCATCTTCGGCATCTTGTAATCGGTGACCACGACGTCGAACCGTTGTCTGCCGCACAGTTCGAGCGCATCCAGCGGCGCTCCCGAGGTCATCACCTTGTGACCCAGCTCCTCGAGCACACTACGTCGCGCTGCCAATCCTAAACTATTGTCGTCGAGCAGAAGAATGCGTCCGCTGAGGCTGGAAGAAGAAGGTGAAGTCGGCATCGAGAAGAACAAAGTGAAAATATCACTCTGTAACACGACTGTCAATCGAATTTCTACCAGCTTGGAAAAAAGCGAGATCGAGAGCTTGACTCGCAGGCGTGAGGTGTGCCAACTTTTTATTCAACTTCGCGCGGCGCAGTGTACCCGCCTTTGGCGATCACCGAATACTTGATCGGCTTGTGCTTCTCGTCGACGATCTTCAGCGCCTCGCCGTTCTGGGGATCCACCAGCTCCACTTTGATCTTGCGGAATTTTCCATCCTTGGCCTGATTGGAAGGGTGGTAAGCGATGGAGTATTGATTGCGGAGCGCCTGGGAAATTGTTTGGTAGATGCCGGGATACTCGGCGAGGAAGCGCGGAAAAAACGCCTGGCCGCCGGTCTCCCTGGCGAAGGTGTTCATCTCGTTGTCGGCTTGCAGGAAATCCATACGCTGCATCGGCCCCATCCGTTGTTCCGCCATGATACGAAGCGCCTGCAGGATGCTGATCGCATAGATGGGAACTCCGCCTTCCTGGATGGCTTTGCGGGCTTTGTCGAATGTTAGCTTGCTGAACGTATCGCGGCCCGTCGCGATCAGCAGGATGGCTTTGCGTCCTTCGATATTGCTCATGCGTTGGACGGTGTCCACCACCGCGTCGAACATGTTCGATTCCGAAAATCCTGGAATGCGCAGGCGCTGCATGGCTTCTTGCGTCTTCATCCGGTCCGTCGTGAAGTCGGAAAGAATTTCGGGGTGCATGTCGAACGCGATCACGGCTAAGTAATCGTCGGGCTTCAAGGTCTGGACGAATCCGTAGGACGCCTGCAAGGTTTCATACCAGCCCTGGCTGTAGTAGCGCTGGAACAGATTGCTGAACTCAACCACCATCGCGACGGTCATGGGAGCATCCGCGTTGGTGCTGAAGGTGCTAATCTGCTGCGGAACGTTGTCTTCCAGGACGCGGAACTTGTCTTTGGGAATGCTGGGGATGAAATGGCCCTTGTTGTCGAGCACGGATACTTCCACTTGCACCGCGGTGACGTCGCTGTGGAACGTCGGCAGATTGGTAGGAGATTCCTTGTCCTTTTTGTATTGCGTCGGAATTTTCGGCTGGTCCGCGTCCGTGGTGGTGGTGTCGGTGGTGTCCGCAGGGACATCCTTTTTCTTCGGCTTGGCCACGGTTTCTGACGATTGAGGCTGGGGACCCTGCTGGGCGGTGGCCACTGGGAGACGAATCCCGGTCAGCAACAACACAAGCGTTAACATCACGGCGGTTTTCAAGTATTTCATAGAGACCCTGTGGGAACTATATCAACAATAATGACGTTCCAGCGGCAGCGCGAGTTTCCCGCATGCCTGCATACATTTTAACCCCCGCTACGGGAAGCCGGTCGCTCGAAACCGAACCGCGACAGGACAGACTCCGTGCTCGGTTGAAGCTGCGGTCGATAGCTCAGGGTTCTTCACATTTGCGCCCGTATCTTTTTAGGCATGTCTCGTGGCGCTCCGTTGAAGACGCTGACGAACATTGTGGGGCAGCCAATCTTGGCTGCAGCCGGCTTTCAGCCAGCTAACTTTAGAAACGAGCCGCCTGAAAGGCGGCTGCAGGCACGATTGCCTGCCCCACCAATGTGCGGATGCACAAGGCGTCTTCATCACTTTTGTTGGGCCAGCAGGCCCATGGTCACTCCGTTGAAGACAACGGCACCGACTCCCTCACGGTCGCGGCTCGGTAGCGCCCTCTTTCCGAGCCGCGAGCGTAAGCGACCGGTGATTTGGTCTTCTTTAGCTTTGGTGGGCCGCAGGCCCATGGTCACTCCCTGGCGGTCGCGGTTCCGTAAGCAAGCCGTCGCGGCTCCGTCCCCATGTTAAACTTGTGGGTTCCGCATCAAGGAAAACCTTCAATGAAATACTTTGCAACCACCCTTTTGTTTTCGGTGCTTCTGTGTGGCCAGACGGCTCCACCGTCTGTAGCTCCTGGTACGCCCGCTCCTACTGTGCAAGCCCCGCCCCCGGAAACCCCGCCGCCCGCTCCGGTTACCCCCCAAACAGTGGTTGCGGAAGTCGGCGACAAGAAACTCACTGCCGCGGAGGTGGACCAGATCTTCGCAGGATTGCCCCCGCAATACCAACAAAACGCCCGGATGAACCCCGCCCGAACTTTAATGCAGATTCTCATGTTCCGCTACTTGGCGGAGGAAGCGGAGAAGGCGAATCTGGACAAGCGGCCGGATTTGAAGGCCGCCCTGGAATTCCAGCGCATGGCCATCCTCTATCAGGCCGAGATCAACGAGTATAAGGACCAAATCCCGGTATCCAGGGAAGACCAGGACAAGATGTACCAGGAGAATCCCGATCGGTTCAAACAAGTCAAAGTCAAAGTGATTCACATTTCTTTTAGCGCCACTCCGGATAAGCCCGGTCCCGATGGAAAGAAAATGATGAGCGAGGCGGAGGCCAAAGCCAAAGCGGACGAGCTGCGCAAGGAGATCCTGGCGGGCGGAGACTTCGGCAAGCTGGCTCGCGAGAATTCGGATGATAAGAGCTCGTCGGCCAAAGATGGGGATTTCGGAACAATCAGCCACAACAGCCCGTACCCCGAGCCCGTCAAGAAAGCGGTATTCGCTCTGAAGGAAGGCGAAGTGAGTGAGCCGGTGAAGCAAGCCAACGGATTTTATCTCATCCGGGCAGATTCCATCGTCATACAACCGTTCGGAGAGGTTCGTCCGCAGATTATCGAAGAACTGAAGCAGACGCGCTTCACGGATTGGATGAAGAGCCTTGAGACTCGTTTTACGGTGAAAGTTGATAATCAGGCTTACTTTACCCCGCGGCGTCCCGCGCAGCTCCAGACGGTCCGTTGAAGCACTGCGAAAGCGGCTGCCGGACATCGAAGGGCGCGCAATTCGCATTCGTTTCCTGCCGGCTTTGAGTGCGGGCAGCGGCCGGCTTTACTCCAAACGTGAGTGCGGCAGTCCGGTCTATGCCGGAACTTTCATCCGCAAACGTCGAATGGTACTGGACCTGGAGCTAGCCGGCAAACCGAAGGAGCTCGTCCGCATCCTTACGCATGAACTTTTCCACTTCGTCTGGGCGCGGCTGGGAAATAAAAGGCGCTGGTCCTTCGAAGAGCTGTTGTATCGCGAATGGAAGCAGCGCGCCCGAGGAGAACTGGGCTGGTCAGCCGAATCGCGAAAGTCCGCGCTTCCCCACCACCCACCTCCCACCACCCACCACCCTCTTTGGTCCGACTACGCTTGTGAAAGCTTCTGCGATACCGCGGCGTGGCTGTATTCCGGCATCGCACGGCATTCGGAATTTACACTCGCGCAGCGGCATCGTAAGCGCCGGGCGGAATGGTTTCACGCCAACTTTCGGAACCGCCGAATCCCGATATAATTGAGGTGAGGAGACGGGCTTGCTCAAACTGGTTCGTGCAGCGGGACTTTGTGTCGCGGCGGGTGGGTTCCTGCTATGGACTGCCTGCTCCAACATCCCTGAAGCCGGCTTCGGGCCTCGCTCCGTCAAAGCGGCCGTGAAGCCGGACAAAGATCGCAAGGACGCTCCTGAGTTTGCTCTCAAAGATTCCAACGGCCAGACCGTGCATCTGACCGACTACAAGGGCAAAGTTGTATTGCTGGATTTTTGGGCGACGTGGTGCGGACCTTGCAAAGTTGAAATCCCCTGGTTCATCGAATTTGAGCAGCAGTTCAAGGATCGCGGGTTCGCTGTGCTGGGTGTATCCATGGATGAAGACGGTTGGGATGCGGTGAAGCCGTACATTGAGGATCACAAGATCAACTACCGGGTGATGCTCGGGAACGAACAAGTCAGCGATATTTACGGTGGCTTGGATTCGCTGCCCACCACGCTGCTGATCGACCGGCAAGGGAAAATCGCATCGGTCCACATTGGCCTGTCTTTAGGAAAAGAGGAATTCCGGGATGACATCGATCACCTGCTGGGCGCGTCGAGCGCTTCTCATAGCCACGCTGACGCCCTGCTTGCTGCCGCAAAGTAAGGGTGTGTTGACGGTAAACCCGGTAGACAAGCTGACCATTCAGCGTGGGGCGTCGGGTGAAGTGAAGATTACCGCGCAATTGCAGCCCGGCTATCACGTGAACAGCAACACTCCTTCGGAAGAGTATCTCATCCCGTTGAAGTTGACTTGGGCCAAAGAACCGCTGCAGGCCGAACAGGTGATCTATCCGAAGCCGCAATCGGAAAAGTACGACTTCTCACCCACGCCTCTGTCGGTATTCAGCGGAAACTTCGAGATCGTGACCCGCTTCAAAGCTCCCGCCGATGCCCGCAACGGACCGGCGATCCTGAACGGCAAACTCCGCTATCAAGCCTGCAATAACAAAGAGTGCCTGGCGCCGCGCACGGTTGAGATCCCGGTTACGCTGGATATTCAGTAAGAAATTTGGCCGCGGATGAACGCAGATGCACGCGGATAAGATCCGGAAGTGCTATCCGCGTTTATCTGCGTTCATCAGCGGCTAAGAAACGAACCTAACGCGAGCGAGAGAATCTCCTGCAATTGGCTCAGATCGAAGTGGGCTGGAAATCCCAGACGGTCCGCTAGAAAACGATCTCGCAGCATGCCTTCGAGCATCCCCATCAGCGCGGAGCGAATGGCCTGCGGGTTCAGATTCGGGCGCAACATATGCGCGTCCGCCATCTGCTGCAGTACGCCGTCCACCAGCCTCACAAAGCTCATAAAGCCTTCGGTGAGCGCCACCATCTGCCCTTCTTTGCGAATCCTGCGCCCCTCCAGCAAAAGCAGAAGCTTCAATTCTGGATCGTGTTCCAAGTGTTCCAGCACGCAGCCCGTGATGGCCTGCAGGCGATCCATGGGCGCATTCAGTGGTTCGATGGCGACGCGGGCTTCTTCGGTGATCTGGCTCCATCCCTCAATGAAGATCGCTTCCAGCAATCCGGCTTTGCTGCCGAAATGTTTCATCAGTTGCGATTCGCTGGTGCCGGCCTGACGCGAGATCGCCGACGTGCTGGTGTGCTCGTAGCCGCGGTTGGCGAACAAAGTTTTGGCTACGCGCAGAATGCGCTCATGGGTGGAAGACCCCGGTACTTTCGATGGTTCCAGAGACATGCGGGGGACCACCAGGAGATTATACACCCGGCCGTGTACTCGGTTCCGCGTTTCGCATCAGCTCCGCTTGCTGCTCCGCGCGAGTGTCGTTTAGAAAAGTGCCCAAACCGCTCTCAACCGCCGCCAGATACTTCAGCTTGGTAGGACTCCGTTGAATCGGCAGAAAATCGACGTGAAAGTGAAAATAGCCGTGCGATCCTTTGGCAGGCGCTTGCCGCACCAACATCATCAGCGGCATGGGAAATCCGTAAAGATTGTCGAACTTCTGGCGTACGATCTTGAGGATCGACGCGAGCTGGCCTCGCTCGTGATGGTCCAGATCAGCCAGGCTTTGAAAATGCCGCCGCGAATAAATCTGTAGCTCGGTGGGGAAGCGGCCGAAGAAGGGCAGCAGCGCAACGAACGCATCATTCGACGCCACCAGCCGGCGGCTGTCTTCGATTTCGCCTTCGAGAATCCGGCAATACAAACAGGAACCATGTTCGTGCCGGTAAGCTGCCGCCGAATCCAATTCCGTCTGCACCAGTGGCGGAATGAAAGGGAACGCGTAGATCTGCCCATGCGGATGCGGCATGGTGACGCCGATCGCAAGGCCGGTGTTCTCGAAGACCGAAACATACTGCACGTCGGCTTGTTGGAACAACTCGACACTGCGCTTGGTCCACAGCTCGATTACTTTTTCCCATTGGTCCACGGTCAGCTCAGAGGGGAGCCTGCGATGGTCGGAGGAATACAGCACCACGTCGCAAGCGCCGCGCGCACCGGTGGTTGTGAAAAGCTCGGCATCCGGCAGCTCGACATAGGGGACGAACGGCGGATTTTCGAAGCGAAACGCCGGGAAGTCGTTCGGATAAAGGTGTACATCGTAGTGATCGGGCACGTGTCCCGAGCCGGGACAAAATGGGCACCAGTTCTCGGGAAGTTGTGGCCGGCCCTGGCGCGCGGCGGCCACCCCTACCCACTGTCGCAGCAACGGATGCCAGCGGAGTTCCGCTGACGATTCGGAATCATTCATCACAGCCAGAATACAATGAGTCAAATGAACATTCGCAAAGAGGACGTGCTGGAGTATCACTCCTCTGCACCCGCTGGAAAGATTTCCGTCACTCCGACCAAGCCTTGCGCGACGCAGCGCGACTTGAGCCTGGCGTATACGCCTGGAGTCGCGATTCCATGTCTCGAAATCGAGAAGCAGCCGAATCTGGCCTACAAATACACGGCGAAGGGAAATCTGGTGGCGGTGGTGACCAACGGGACCGCCGTCCTCGGACTGGGCAACATCGGTGCACTGGCCGGCAAGCCCGTCATGGAAGGCAAAGGCGTGCTCTTCAAGCGCTTCGCCGATATCGACGTCTTCGATCTGGAATTGGCCGCCAGCGATCCTCAGGATGTCATTCGCGCCTGCCAGATGTTGGAGCCTACTTTTGGCGGAATCAATCTGGAAGACATCAAGGCGCCGGATTGTTTCGTGATTGAAGAAGAACTGCGCCGCACCATGCGCATTCCGGTTTTTCACGACGATCAACACGGGACCGCGATCATTTCAGGCGCGGCGCTGATCAACGCGCTGATCCTCGTAAAGAAAAACATCGGCGACGTAGTAGCAGTTTTCAATGGCGCCGGTGCGAGCGCGCTGGCCTGCGCCGAGCACGCTATTCAGCTCGGGATGAAGCGCGAAAACATCTACATGTGCGACCTGCACGGAGTGATTTACGAAGGCCGCCTGGTAGACATGAATCCCTACAAGGCGCGCTTCATGCTGAAAACGGAAAAGCGAACTTTGTACGAAGCAATGTCGGGCGCCGACGTCTTTTTCGGATTGTCTGTTGCCAACTGCGTGACGCCGGAAATGCTGCTCGCGATGGCCGAGCGGCCGATTGTATTCGCGCTAGCGAATCCGGATCCCGAGATTTCCTATGAGCTGGCGGTGAAAACCAGGCCGGATGCCATTGTCGCCACCGGCCGCTCGGATTATCCCAACCAGGTGAACAACGTTCTGGGTTTTCCGTTTATCTTCCGCGGCGCGCTTGGACGTCCGGGCCACCACAATCAACGAAGCGATGAAGCTGGCGGCCACGCATGCGCTCGCGGAACTGGCGCGCGAGGAGGTCCCCGATTTCGTCAGCCGTACTTACGGCGTGGAACGTCTGGAGTTTGGCCCGGAATACATCATCCCGAAGCCCTTTGATCCGCGCGTTCTGCTGCGCGAGGCCGCCGCGGTGGCAAAAGCCGCCATGGATTCCGGCGTAGCGCAGGAGCCAGTGGATCTTCTGGAATATCGCGAACAACTGGAACGCCGCTTGGGCAAAGTGCAAGGCGTGATGCGGATCATGATCCACAAAGCCCAGCAATCGCCCAAGCGCATCGTGTTCCCGGAGGGCGAGCAGCACAAAATACTGCGGGCGGCGCAGATTCTGATCGACGAGAAAATCGCAACGCCAATCCTGCTAGGCAACGAGGCGGCCATTCGCGAGGGGCTGGCCTATCTTCATCTGACGCTCGATTCGGTGACAATCGTGGATCCCGCAAAATCGACGCATCTGACCCGCTATGCCGAGGAATTGTACCGATTGCGCCAGCGCAAAGGTGTCACGCGAACGGAAGCAAACACATTAATCCGAAACCGCAACTATTTCGCATCCGTGATGCTCTCGATGGGCGACGCCGATGCGCTAGTGGCTGGGTTGACGCAGCATTATCCGGACACGATACGGCCGGGCCTGGAGGTGATCCCGGTGCGCGAGGGACTGCGGCGTGTGTGCGGCATCTACCTGATGATCACCCAGCGCGGCATCTACTTTTTCGCCGACGCGACGGTGAACATCGAACCCTCCGCGGAAGACCTGGCGGAGATTGCGATATCCGCCGCCGAAACCGCAGAGCGATTCAACGTCAAGCCGCGCGTGGCGCTGCTGTCGTTCTCCAACTTCGGAAGTACGCGTCATCCGCTGGCTGACAAAGTCCGCAAAGCCGTGGAGCTGGTGAAAAAGCGCGCGCCGGAACTGATGGTGGATGGCGAGATGCAAGCCGACACCGCTGTCACGCCGGAAATCATCGAGCATGATTACGCATTCAGTCCGCTGCGCGGCGGGGCGAATGTCCTGGTGTTTCCGAATCTCGAAGCCGGCAACGTTGCTTACAAACTGCTTTCGAGATTGGGCGGCGCGGAAGCCATCGGGCCGATTTTGAACGGACTCTCGAAGCCGGTGCACGTGCTGCAGCGCGGCGCGGAAGTGAACGAGATCGTCAATGTAGCGGCGATCGCAGTGGTGGACGCGCAGGAGGCCGAGCGTCGTGAAAAACAGCGCTGAAAGAAGATGTGAAGCACCGACTCCCTCACGGTCGCGGCTCAGTAACGGAGTGTTTCCGAGCCGCGACCGTGAGGGAGTCGGTGCCTTAGCTAAACTTCAGGAGTAGCAGCGTGCTTTTTCCGCAGAGGAATATCCCGCAGCAAGAGATTGGCCCCTACCGCAATCACCATGAGAATTGCGCCCGACAGAAAAATATAGTGCAGCCCATCCAATAACGCCACGCGAACGTTGTCGAGTAATTTGTGAAGCAGCTCCGTGCCATGCGGCTGCAGGCCGAACACCGCTTCCAACCGCGGCCGGATCTGCATGAGCATCAGCGGCTCCTTGAAAGGAGTCAGCGCGATCGCCGGAGTGCCCGGCGGAATACTTTGCGCGAAACGATCGTGGTATCGGGTCAACAGGATGGATCCAAAAACTGCGACCCCCACAGTAGCGCCGATCGATCGGAAGAACTGCGTGGAGGCGGTGGCCGCACCCATGTGGGCCGGCGGCGCTACGTTTTGCACCACCAGCGTGTAGATCGGCTGCATCATTCCGATGCCTAAGCCCGCGATGATCATATTGCGCACCACTTCCCAATGCGTGGTGCTGGCGTTCATCGCCGCCATCAGAAACATCCCGATGGTTGCGAGAACGGAACCGCCCACCGCCAGCATCCGATATCGGCCGGTGCGGCTGATGATATTTCCGGTCGCAATCGCGGCTACCACGGCGCCGACCAGCAACGGTGTCAGCAGCGATCCGGATCGGGTGGCCGAGATCCCCAGCACTCCTTGCATGAAAAGTGGGACGTACAGAATGACCCCGAACATTCCAATGCCCAGCAAGAAAACGACGATGGATGAGACCGCTATGGTGCGATCTAGGAATAGCCACAGCGGCAGCAGCGGTTCCTTCGCGCGATGCTCGGCGATTAAGAACGCCGCCAGCATGATCGTGGATGCAATCAGCAACCCCACCACTCGCCCGGAGGTCCATCCATAATTCGTCACCCAAGTGAGCGCGAGCAGCAGTGGCACCAGGCATGAGGTCAGTGTGAACACGCCCCACCAATCGATCTGCCGCCGGACGCCGTGCGGCCGGAAATAAGGAAACTCAACCAGGATCGCGGCCAGCGCAAGTACTCCGACGGGCAGGTTCACCCAAAACGTCCAGCGCCAGGAAAACTGATCGGTGATCCAGCCTCCGAGCGTGGGGCCGAATATGGACGCGAGTCCCCAAACGCCGGCAAATAATCCCTGGAATTTGGCACGCTCCGCCGGAGCGAAAATATCGCCGATGATGGTGAAGAGCAATCCGACGATCATGCCTGCGCCCAATCCCTGTAAGCCGCGAAATACGATGAGCTGCGTCATTCCGTCGCCCGGGATCCAGGAGAATTGCCCCGCTCCGCCGCAAAAGGCCGAGGCGACCACGAACAGGAACGTCCCCGCGAGAAAAAACCATTTTCGTCCGTAAATG
Organism: Bryobacterales bacterium; assembly: GCA_963774655.1. GTDB lineage: Bacteria > Acidobacteriota > Terriglobia > Bryobacterales > Bryobacteraceae > Palsa-89. The sequence continues at coordinate 375,556 of CAVZFZ010000001.1, forward strand.
TCGGACAGCTTGGCGAAGATCGGAACCGCGATTGTGGAAGTGAGCAGATATGCCGTGGTCACCCACGGATAACGGTCAAATCCATTCAGTTGCGCGATGATCCGCGGCATCGCGGTGCCGACGATCGTTTGATCCAGCGCGGCCAGAAGCAGAGTGAGCAGGAGACCAGTGAGGGTTCCAGCCAATTGGCGGCGAGTGAGATTGTGCAGGCCGGGCCGTTCGGCGCTCGGGATGTTCGTGGTCACTTATCAAAATGATACATTGGGACGTTTGCGGCACGTTCCGGCGACCGTCTTGCTGTTGGCCCTGTTGTGGTTGCTGATGGCTAGAAACGTTGCGCCTGATCCATATATTTACGACGAAGCGGACTACATGTACGCTGCGTCTCTCGGATTTACCGCTAACTATACCGACTCTCCGACGCTTCCGATCGCCGATTTTGTTCGAACCGGCCTATCGCGAGGGAAAGATCCGTCCGAGCGCCAGGGGCTTTCCGAACAAATTCGCGCCAGCGACGACGTCGTTTTCTATCGCCACTGGCACGGTCCACTTTACTTATATTTGCTGCTTCCCGTTTCACGGCTGGGACTCACCGAGCGGCAAACACGAACGGTGTTGCTGGCTGTCCCGGCTCTTACTCTCATAGCCCTTTACTACGGCTGCCTCTGGCTAATCCCGGGACGCGCGGGAATATTCGCCGCCCTGACGAGCAGCTTGCTGTTTGTATCCAGCAGCGCCGCGGCCGACTCCACCGAGTTAGCTCCGCACCAGCTCTTCGCACTGTTATCGGTGGTCTTCCTTTTTCTTGTTTTGAAGTTTCTCGCCACTGGGCGGCGCGCTTATTGGTACGGGGCAGTGGTGGTAGCCGGTCTCGCTTTTTGCACACTTGAGGTTGCATTCGTTTTGATTCTCACGCTTGGGATTTGCGCTTACGTGGAGCGACGGCGCCTGCGGATTGATTGGCCCGTTGCCTGGAGATCGATCGCGTTCTTCGCTGCGACGGTGGTGGTTGTCTGGCCGGCTGCAATCTACAAGTTGTCTTTCGTGAAGGGCTATCTGTTCATGGCGTACCTCGGCCTGTTTCGGCAATCTCCTTGGGGGAACGAAGGATTTCTCGACGTGTGGCGACATCGTGTGCTGGATTCGCCGCTGGAGTGGGCGGCGATCGCCGTGAGCCTGTACTTGTTTTTTCGAAACAGCGGCGAGCGTCAAACATATCCGGTGTTGGTATATGTTTCGGTGATGCTGGTGGCACAGCGCGCGTCGTCACCAGCTCTACCCGATATTCACTGCTCTTCATGCCCGCTCTCGACATTTTCGCTGCACTGACGCTGGCGCCATTTCTAGCCGCATCGCCCGCCAGAATTCTGTCCGCGACAGTTGTGGTGATTTCCGCGTTCCTCGGGATCGGCGAATACCGGGAATTCACTCGCAACCGCAATCCGGATCCGCGGCCGCCGGCGATCTTGAACGATATTCGGAAGAATCGACTGGAAAACGCGACGCTTGCTGGTTCCGCAAGGAGATCTTCCGATGATCCACTTCTACTTTCCGCGAATGCATCTGCATGGGTACGCAGGCGACGATCCCGGAGTTTCCGGTGATGGAATCTTGCACCGCGGGTATCCTGTGCGCTTCGAGGCAACGCGCTAGTGTCAGCCTACTTCTGCTGTGGGGCGAAATCCCGGACGGCGTCGAGCCTTGGTGGCTTGTTCGAAGCTGTAGGCCAGCTTCAGCAACACCGGCTCGCTATAAGCAGTTCCGAAGAAGGAAATGCCTACCGGCAGGCCGCGGACAAATCCAGCGGGTACCGTGATGTGCGGATAACCCGCGACGGCAGCCGGCGTGGTGCAGGCAGGCAAGCCTCCAGCATCCCCCAATACAAAATCGTTGAGCGACGCGGGTGCGCATGTTGGCGCAACGATGGCCTGCACTTTGTACTTCGCAATCACCGCATCAATGCCCTCGGCGCGCGAGAGCCGGACGCATTTTGCGCGGGCATCGACGATACGCTTTCTCGGTCAGCGGACCTTTCTTTTCCGCACGCTCCATGATTTCCTGCTCGAAGTAAGGCATCTCTTCGTGCTTGTGATCGCGATTGAACTGAATCACGTCAGCCAGCGAATGCACTCGCGCCTTTGGACCTAGCGCGCTCAGGTATTTGTTCAAATCAGCCTTGAACTCGTACAGCAGCACTTCCATCTCATCTTCGTCATATTTGCCGTGCGATGGCAGATTGGCCGGATCCACCAGCACTGCGCCCTGACGCTTCATCTCAGCCAGGCACTCTTCCATCAGTCGATCCATCTCGGCATTGGCGCCGAAGAATTTCCGTTCTACGCCCAGGCGCGCGCCTTTCAGCCCATTCGGATCCAGGAACTTCGTGTAGTCTTCTTTCAGCTTGCCGGGTTCCGCCATCGCGGCCAATAAGATTGCCGCATCCCGCACAGTGCGCGCCAAGGGTCCAGCCGTGTCCTGACTGTGCGAAATAGGAACGATCCCGGCCTGTCCCACCAATCCAACGGTGGGCTTGATTCCAACCACGCCGTTTGTGGAACCGGGCGCGGTGACCGATCCGTCCGTTTCGGTGCCCACCGCCAGCGCGCAAAAACTGGCCGACACCGCGGCGCCAGAACCGGAGCTGGAGCCGCTTGGATTCCGATCGAGCGCGTAAGGATTCAGCGTCTGCCGCCCCCGTCCGCTCCATCCGCTGATGGAATGCGACGAACGGAAATTCGCCCACTCGCTCAAGTTGGTTTTGCCCAGGATCACCGCACCAGCCGCGCGCAACCGTTCCGCTACGGCGGAATCGCGCGCCGCGATGGATCCTTCCAGCGCCAGCGACCCTGCGGTGGTCATCATGCGGTCGGCTGTGTCGATGTTGTCCTTGATCAGCACTGGCACGCCATGCAACGGACCGCGTGGCCCTTTCGCAGCACGCTCACGATCCAGCGCATCGGCGATCGACAATGCATCGGGGTTGAGTTCGATCACCGAATTCACTTTCGGCCCTCTTTTATCCAGCAAATCGATGCGCGCTAAATACCACTCCGCGACGGATCGAGCCGTGAAGTTTCCGGAAGTGAATCCACTGATCCAAGTCGGCCAGCGTGGCCTCTTCCAGATCGAAAGACTGACCGGAGGCGGCACGAGCGGCCGGCAGAAGCAGCAGGCTCTTGTAAAAGAAGTCACGACGATCCATGTCAAAGATTATAGTGCTACGATTCCTCACATGTTCCGCGATTTCCGCTTGGCATTCCGTGTCCTGGCGTCCCGTCCGGCTTTCACGTTCGTTGCCGCGCTGTCACTCGCTTTAGGCATCGGCGCAAACTCCGCAATCTTCGGCCTCATCGACGCAATGTGGTTTCGTCCACTGGCGGTTCCGAACCCCGGTGAGATCGTCAGGATTTTCTCGGTGACTGACCAGAATCGCTCAGGCCTCCTCTCCTATCCGGAATATCTGGATTTCAAACAACAAGCCACCGAGCTTCGAGAAGTGGTTGCGACCTTTGTGGGTGCGTCACTGCTTCTGGCGGCAGTGTCCCTGTCCGCGCTACGAAGCTCGTAACCGAACCGCGACCGCAAGGGAGCGCTACCACGACAGCAGCACTATCGTGGAAGCGCTCCCTCGCGGTCGCGGTTCGGTAGCTTACACCTCGTTCCGCTTGAATCTGTCAATCAAGTGATCGCATGCCCGAATCGTGATCGCCATCATGGTCAGCGTCGGATTCTGGCATCCGGAAGAAACGAAGCACGCCCCATCCGTCGCGAATACGTTGGGGACGTCGTGCAACTGGCACCACTGGTCCGTGACCGACGTCTTTGGATCGTTCCCCATGCGCGCGATGCCCAACTCGTGGATCGCCATGCCGGGCTCAGCCACCCGCGAACTGACCTGAATATTCTTTGCGCCGCAGGCTTCCAACATCTCGGCCCCTGCCACCGCCGCATCTTCCTGCATCGCTTTCTCGTTGTCGCGATGGGTCATGCTGATGTGCAGCGCCGGAATGCCCCAGGCATCTTTCAAATTCGGATCGATCGCGACAAAGTTGTCGTGATACGCCAGCGATTCGCCGAACGCGCCCACGGAAATCCCGTAGCTTCCGCGCACCACCGCTTGCTTGTAGCCAGCGCCGAATCCTGCCGCGCTGAAATCGAACTGCGGCCCGGCGCCTCCCTGGTATCCGTAACCTCGGATGAAGCGCTTCTGCTGCGGCCCGGTCATCAGATTGCGAAAACGGATCACGTAGATCCCGTTGGAGCGGTGCGGCCCATTCATCGACGGTTTCACTTCGAAACCCGGCAGCTCGCCGGTGGCGCCGCCTCCGGTGGAGTGATCCATCAAGCCGCGGCCCAGCAGTCCGCTGGAATTTCCCAGCCCGGCACTGCCTTCCCGCGTGGTGGAGTTCAACAAAATGCGCGTCGATTCCAGCGCCTGCGCGCACAGAATCACCGTTTTCGCTTTCACTTCCTTGGTCTGATGCGTGATTCGATCGACGTACGTCACGCCGGCGGCGCGATTCTCGCTCTTGTCGCGATTGATGTGCGCAACCACAGCGTTGGGGACCAGGGTGCACTTCCCGGTCTTCAGCGCATCTTTGACTGTCGTAAAAGGACTGCTGAAATAGGAATTCGTGATGCAACCGCGCTCACAGGGACCGCAATAGTGACAGGCCGCACGCCCATTGTGGTTTTGCGTGAGCATCGCAACGCGTCCAATGGTGATGGTGTGGCCTAGGGTCTTCTTCACCTGGTCGCGCATGTATTCCTCGCCGCAGGTCATCGCCATAGGCGGCAAGAAATGTCCATCGGGAAGCGCCGCGTTGTTTTCTTTCGATCCACTGATCCCGACGTAATCTTCCGCGATGTCGTAGTAAGGCGAGAGGTCGGCGTAAGAGATCGGCCAATCCTGCCCGTATCCATCGTGGCTGTAAGCTTTGAAATCGAGATCGCTGAGCCGGTAGCTCTGCCGGCCCCACACCATGGTCCGGCCGCCTACGATGCGCAGACGCTGCCAGGTGAACGGCTTGTCCTTCGGCGTGCTGTACGGATTTTCCAGATCGTTGACGAACCAATCGTAGTTGTATTCCATGCACGCATAGCATTGCTTCTGAATCGGCCGCGTCTTGACGATCTCGGGCGACATATCGCGGAAGTGCAGCTTGTAGGCGGGCATGTGCTCGGTGAATTCCGAGGGCGAAATATTGCGCCCCGCTTCGAGCAGCGCTACTGTCAAACCGGCTTCGGATAACCGCTTCGCCGCCCAGCCGCCCGTAGCGCCCGAGCCCACCACAATCGCGTCGAAAGTTTGAGAGAGATCTGTATCCGGCATGCTGGTCCTGTTTTAAAAAGCCCGGCTGGGCGCTTTCTTCTCACTCGGATCGCAGCCGCCCAGCGCGCCGTGCGGCGGCTCCCCGTTCCATCCCAGCGCCTTCATTCCGGCCTCTGAGCTATAGAAGATGCGCGTGATCCAATCCTTCATGTTCTGAAAGTGATTGTGGCCGGCTTGATCGCCCGTTTGTCCCTCGCCCCAGGTATCGAGCGAATTCGGATACGCGAAAAATTCCAAAAGCTGCACCTGCGTTTCGCGAGGAAGGTAGATCAAAGCGTTGCCGTGCCGGCTGCGCGCCTCGCCATCCAGGTATGCCAGGCTGTTGAGGAACGATTGCTGATTGTCGTGCGTCTCGGCGGCCAGAAGAAGATCCAGAAATCGATTCACCAGCGCCGTTTTCGCCCCCGGAGTATCGGTTTCGGGAATGATCAGGTCGCTGAGCACGATCACGGTCTGGTTCTGGTGATCGCTGAAGAACGCCGGCTTCCAATCGGAACGCGCCAATTCCTTGGATTCGTCATAGTTCGCAGGAAACTCCCGGGCTGCCGCCGCAGTTGCCCCGACGGCTCCAAAGAGGGAGGTACGCAAGAGCTGGCGGCGATTCATTGGGCGCTCCTATTTCGCATGCATCCACTATATCCGCTCCTTTGCGGGAGTGGCGAAGCTCGGATATGAAACTAACGCTGGCCGGAAAGAAGCGCGTACGACTCAAGATTTCGCCGGTTGACGCTCATCCAGTCTGTCTCGGTGAGATTGTAACGGGGTGTTGAAAACTCAATCCAACGATTCCAATCCGTATTGATGATGGGCGACTTGGCCGTGGCCAGGCGAGTGACCGCCGGCGTGTCGAGCAATTGCGAGGACAGCACCTCTCGCATCTTGCGCTGCGCGGTCTCCTCATCCGGGCTGTGACGCCTGAGGTAGCCCAGTGCCAGCGCGATAGCCTCCGGCTGTAGCTGTTGAGGTTCCATGGTTGCGAGTAATACGCCCTGACCGCCGAAAAGCCACGCACTCACGTATGGAAACGATGCGCGTACAGTCCCCATGATCGATTCCACTTCGCGGGGCGAGATATGATGCAGCTGATACCACTGTTGGAAGACGCCATGCGGCTTGAGCCGGCGTTTCGCCAGCTCGTAGAATTCGCGGCTGTAAAGATTGGTGGCGCCGGCGAACCAGACGCTGGTGAGCTCTATCGTGATTTGATCGTATTGAGTGGGCCGCGCAAGCAGGACGTTGCGCCCATCCTCTAAATGAACTGTGAGCTTGGGCGACCGGAGAACATCTTCGTTCAATCGCCGGAACTGCCCACCCGCGGCCAATAGAATGCCTGGCGAGATCTCCGCCAGGTCGATTCTGTGGAAATCCAGCGCATTCAGAACGGAGGCGGTTTGCCCGGTCCCGCAACCGATAACCAGCGCTCTGTCTCGATTCTTCAGATGTATTGCCGGAATCAAAGCGAACGCAATCTGGGCATCCTGCTGGTCTGAATCATCCCCCTGGAACTTCCCGTTGGTGAGTAGCACATGGACCGGGGGATGGCCGGCATCGTGATTCTCGATTATGGTGGTAACCCCGCCATAGGAGTGCTCGTGAAAGAAGATCAGCTTGGTGGTAAAGTCGGCGGGATTGGCTGCCGAAGCCACCGGTGCGCCGCTCGCATCGGCGATCCGGATAATGTGTCCGAAGTTGACATTCGCGCCGCAGGTAAGAGCCTGCCAGTCCCAGGCTGGAATACCGAGAGCCATTACCGCGAGCATGGGCGCTGCGACAAAGGCTTGACGAAGATTTTTCCAATCCCGCTCCACCCAAAGCACAGCGATACCGCACAAAGTAAGCGCCACGGTGAACCAGCGCAGCGACCATTCCGATCCAACTCGCGGAAGTAATACGAAAGTCGCCAGCGCCGCGCCCACTACGCATCCCATCGCGTTAGCGCCGGTCATATAGCCGATAAGAACTCCGGCGCCCTTGCGTTCGAAGCGGTTTTCCTGAAACAGCGAGGGATAAATCATGCCAAACGCGTAAGTGGCAGGCAGCAGCAGTACCAGAAGCACCGTGAGGCGCACCAGTTCACCAGCGTAGAAGCTGTAGGCAAAGCGCCCAAGCCGCAAAATGCCCTCCGGTCCGTAGCGCCACAGCGCGATTTGGGCGAACATCACGCTGGCGCACAGGAAGAATAATCCGTGCAATCGAGCCGGGGGTTCACCCCGATGGGCCTTACGCGCGATCCGCATGCACCCAATCCCCAAGCCCAGCAGCACCACGAACAACATCAAGGAAAATGCGTACACGCTAGTTCCAATCACCACGCCAACCAAATGCGTCCAAATGACCTCCAGCGCAAAGAACAGTACGCCGGATACGAACGCTATCCCCAGGATCATCGCGTCGCGGCCTTCCCAACGGAACTGGACCTTTTCGCTCGGGGAGGCGGCAGAGCTGCTTACGCTGGAGCGCGACAACCGCCACGCGTAGAGCGCCACTGCCAAATCAACTGCCAGACAAATCAGGAGAGCCCCCGACAATCCAAGGAAGGGGAAAATAAGGAATGGCGCCGCCAACGCGCATGCCGCCGCTCCTAGAAGATTCGAGAAGTAGAGCTTCGCCAGATAGTAAGACGCGTTATCCTCTACCCGGGCCGCTACGGAACTCAGGAACGGAAACGAGAACCCCAGGCAGATGGCGGTCGGCAGGATCATGCTGCTGGCGACAATCGCGCGGGCGCCGATAAACTTCCAGGAAGACTCGCCGGCCCAAGCCAGAAGGTCGGAATACCAGCGCGATCCCGGATCGAAAAACAGGAGTAACGAGCCGCAACAGAGCGCCACTCCAAGTTCCGCTATCGCATAGCCGGCTAAAGCAGGTACCGCGCGCTTCATCAGCAGCGTGGCCAGATATCCGCCGATGCTGAGCCCCAGGAAGTAAACCGCAAGAACAGTGGCCGCCGCCGGAGTGCTGGCGCCCACCACCACGCTCAAGAGTTTTTCGAAAACCTGTTCGGCCAAAACACCAACAAAACCGGATAGGCAAAACAGCAGGTACAGCCGGGCCTTCAGGGTACGCTCCACACCCCGTTATCGTCGGATCTAGATGATTTCAGTAGGCCTTAGTGAGCCGTTCGCCCCGTGTTCCCGCGCGTTTATTGGGGCTCTGGCGGGGGCCGTTTGTTCAATTCTTCGGCGTCACCGCGCAGGTCATTAAGATCAGCTTCCCGGCCCGTGGCCCACGACACTTTCGTTCCGAGCAGCGGAGGATCGGACGAGGATGTCGAGATCAGCCGTATAGCGGGGAAATCCGTGGTAAGCGACGGCAAACGCGCCCACGACAAGGTAGTCAACTTCGTTCGAGTTTAGCAACGCGACAAACTCGCGTAAGTCCTTGCTGAGCGGCATCCGGTGGCGGCGATCCCTAAGTTCGATTAAGATGCGAAGGCGTTCTTCAGGAGTGAGGCTCGTATCAAAGAGCGCCTCTGTTCGTCCGCCTCTTCAAAGCTCTTAAAAATCCGGACCACCTTCTCAACAGCCTAATTGTACGACTAAACCGTCACCCACCCGTTCTTCTTCGAGCTCTCCAGCACCTTCTCCAGCAACTGCATGCCGTTCAGCCCGTCCTCAAACGTCGGATAATCCACCGGCGCCGACGCGTCCGCCACCTTCGCGTAAAAATGCTTGAACACCTGCTTGTGTGTGTCGTCGTAGCCCTCGCTATGGCCGCCCGGAAGATCCGCGTACGCAGCCGCCTGCGGATACAGCAGCGACGGATCTTTCACGATGATCCCGTTCAACGTGTTGCGCTGGCCGATCCACAGTTCGTCCGGCCGCTCCTGATTCCAGGACACGCCGGCCTTGGTTCCATAAATGTCGAACGTGAACATGTTCTTTCGCCCGGCCGACATCTGGCTCACCGTGAAGACTCCCCGCGCGCGATTGCCCAGATGTAGCAGCACAGCGCCGAAATCTTCCGTGTCGATTTTCACCGGCTGATAATCTTCCGGCTTCAGGGTTTTTCCCGCAAAAGTTTCAATGGACCCCTTGGGCCGCTTGCGCGTCTTATGGAAAGTCGCTAGATCCGCACAGAGCGCCGTAATTTTTTGACCGGTAAGATGCTGCACCATGTCCATCCAGTGGGACCCGATGTCGCCCATTGCGCGCAGCGCGCCGTTGGCCTTGGAATCGATGCGCCAGTTCCAATCCGTGTCATAAAGCAGCCAATCCTGCGAGTACGTGCCTTGCGCGATCAGAATTTCGCCCAGGTCGCCTGCTTCCACCATGCGCCGGATTTGCTGCACCACCGGGTAATATCTCAGGTTGTGCTGAATGCAGTTCGCGAGTTTCGCTTTGGCCGCTAGTTTCACCAACTCCTTCGCTTCCGCCGACGTCATGGTGAACGGTTTTTCGCAGAGCACGTGCTTGCCTGCGGCCAACGCGGCTTTGCACATCGAATAATGCAGAGCGTTGGGAGTCAACACGTGCACAGCGTTAATATTCGGATCTTTCAGCAGTGTGCGGTAATCGCCCGTGGTGCGGTCGACGCCGATGCTCTCGCCAAACTGGCGCGCCTTTTCATCGCTGGATGCGGCCACCGCCGCGATTTCCACGTTGCCCAGGCGGCGAACATTCTCAGCGTGAACTTTGCCCATGAAACCAGTGCCGATGATGGCGGTCTTTAACTTTTTCATAACGAGATTGGTCCTTTGTGTCGATAGTTGAAGTGAGTGAAACTGGTAAACTAGAGATTCTACATCGAATGCAAGTTCGGATACGACTCAGCCGCGGAACGAAGGTCCGACAAAAAGGGCGGAAGAACCAGCACGTCGCACTGGCGCTTGCGTCTTTGCTCACTCCGGCAGCGGTGATGGCCTGTGTGCTGGCGTTCTGGCGTCTCTTCGCCGATCTGAAAGTTACAAACCTCTTTCCAATTACCGACGGACTGTTTTCTCACTGGCAAGTGTGGGTGAGTGGCGCTGCAGTGCTGCAACTGTTCGCGGTAGTACTGAACCGCTATGGAAACCCGGAATCCGTGATCCAGAATTCGGTAGAAAACGAACCTCAGCGTACATTAGTCAATTCGCGATACTGATCTTTCGTCTTCATTGTGGCGTCGCGCCACACCCTGTGCCCTGCGCGACCGCATCTTTCTGAAATAGCTGGACGTTGAAACGAATCGCCAACCGCCACTCAGCCAACGGGAGGTTTGTTGGTACGAACAACTTAGCACCTTCGTACAGCAGCAGTACCACTCTCCGCGATTTTCTGAAAACTTTGGCCGCCGTCTTGCATCTAGTTTGTTAGGTGGTGAGGAAATGTCAGTGACCAGAGTTGACGATGTCATGCAGCCAGTTTCGGTCCGAGGCGTGTCCGCGCTTTCGGATACCCGGCTGCAATCCCTGGCAAGGCGGACAGTGGAGACATCCGCGCAAGCGGCCGATGTTTTAGTGGCCTTGGTTACTCCCTCGGCTGTGATTGCGTTCGTCATGGGTTTATGGCGTCTCACTGCGGATCTTGGCTGGACAGAAACCTTCCCCATCGCCAATGGATTCTTCTCGCATTGGATAGTTTGGATCGCGCTCGCAATCGGCCTCAAGTTCGGCGCGTCGGCGCTAGCCGAGAAACTCTCGCCAGCGGAAGCCCCTGCAAGAAACCGGCCTCTCGTAGGGTAAGCCCCCGGCTTGCCAGCCTATAAGATGAAAAATTCTTCGATAACAGAGCACTATTTTGATATTCTGTATCTAGGCGGGCGGTCTCCTCATGTCTTTCCGCAGTAGAACCCGAGCGACGGGCGTATTTTACGTTCCTGGTTTCCCCAAGGGCGTGAAGTGGCTGTTGATCAGTAACGTCGCGGTTTTTCTCATCGGATTTTTCGCTCAACTGGTTCAGTTGGATGGGCCTCTGCGATTCCTTGCGCTGGTCCCCGTTTCCGTGGTCAAGGATTTTTACGTCTGGCAACTTGCCAGCTACATGTTTCTGCATGCCGGCTTCGGGCACATCATCTGGAACATGCTGGCGCTTTGGATGTTCGGCGCGGATCTGGAAAAAATTTGGGGAACTCGCCGTTTCCTCCAGTTTTATTTCTTTTGCGGTATAGGCGCCGGCATCTGCGTTGTGGCTCTGAACTATCTGCTGCCCTGGGGAAATCCCGTGATACCCACAATAGGTAGCTCCGGCGCCATTTTCGGCATCCTGATGGCTTGCGCGATGCTGTTCCCGGACCGGCCAATCCTGTTCGGCTTCATCTTCCCGATGCAGATGAAGTGGTTCGTGCTGATTGTCGGTGTGATCGCGTTCCTCAGTTCCTTCCAAGTGAATAGCGGTGTAAGCGCTTTCGCGCACCTCGGCGGTTTGTTGTTCGGTTATTTCTTCCTCAAGACTCCGAACCTGCAGTTCGATTTGCTCGGGCCGATCCAGCGTCAATATAAGGACTACAAGCTGCGGCGGGCCCGGAAGAAATTCCAGGTTTATTTGAATAAACAGGGTTCCGGCCGCGGTCCCACCATTCACTAGATTAAAATCACCGACTCCCTTACGGTCGCGGTTCGGAACGGAAAGCGTTTTACCGAACCGCGACCGTAAGGGAGTCGGTGCCTTTTTTGATCCTTAACGCACGGGCGCGCCAATCTTCAGCTCAAAAACGGGAACCGCCATATCTTCCGCATCCCGCAGGTTGCAGTACGGATCTTTTCCGTAGCCGTACCACAGCGTGGGATTCGCCGGCAGCTTCCCTTGCACGTACAGCAGCACGGTGCTCGCTTCGGCGCTATCCACCCGGGATTTATAAATCATCGGGGCTTCGGCGGAGACGCCTTCGTGAATGGAGAATCCAGCGATCCGCCCGTCCGATTGCAGCCGGCCATTCACGCCCGAGAACGTCACCTTCACGACGCCGTCCTGGAATGTCGCCGCGATTGGCCTGGGGCCGCGCTTCAACTCGCCATAGTTCTTGATGCGTGGAAAAAGATCGTGGCAGGCTAAATCCGCCAGCCGGGCTGCCAGCCGCTTCAAATCCTGCGTGCTGATATGGATTGCATCGTCTAATTGCAGATCCACCGCGGCAACCATGCCAGAGTGCGGAATCTCTGCTTCGGCGCGGAGCTGCGCCTCTTGCACCTTGTTCCATTCCACAAAATTGGTCTTGTCGATATGGCGGCCGATCTGGACGTAATAACAGGGCAGGTCAGGCTGATTGAAATCCGCTCGCATGGCTTTGACGAACGCCTCAAATTTTGCGAGAAACTGCGGAGCCGCTGTCGGATTCGCGTCGGATTCGCCCTGGTACCAGAGCACGCCCTTCACCTGTCCGCCAACGGCTTGCACGCGCCGATACATGGCGCCATAAAGGGACTCGCCCTCGCGATCTTTCAACGCGGGGTTCCACTGATCCATCGAGGTTCCACCGTGAGCGCAGGGAATTAATCCAATCGGGATGCCGGTGCGCTGAACCATTTCCACCGCGAACGGTAAGCCCAGCCCCGCTCCCTTCTTGCGGCTGACCACGTAAGTTTCCAGACGTTCGCCAGTGAGCCGCTCGGGTTGACGCTGGGCATTCAAAGGCCAGTGGACCGGATCTGCGGCGTTCACCAAAGTGTGCAGCGGCTCCTCGGCCACGCCCCAGCGATCCGCCATATCAAAACTGTGGACCTGCGGCGATGGCTGCTGCACCTCGATCAGTTCGCCGAGCCCTTCCATGTTCGATTGTCCCGCCAGCACCCACAGGTCGCCCACCAGCAGGTTCGCAATGGAAATTGTCGATTCCGCGCCTTGCAAGCGCACTTCGAGGCGATAGGGTCCGCCTGCGGGGACGCGCTTCACCTCGCCGCTCCATTTCAGCTTCTGAACTTTCCCGATGCTGGCCCAATCGAAGCCGGGCAAAGCGTTGTTGTCAGCGGCGACGAGTCGCGCCTCAATGTCTTTGCCGTTCGCTTTCTTGTTGACGGCAGTTCCGGCCAACCGCAGATCCACGGCTTGGTCGGCATTGCGTTGGAGTACCTGGTTGTCCACCGGACCCGTAGTGATCCGGAGATCCTGAGCAAGCGCAGCGGCGGCGAAACAGGCGGCTGCGAAAACCAATGGCTTGGTGCGTACCAAAAAGCATTTTAACAGGGGGTAGGTGGTGGGAGGTAGGTGGTGGCGAGTGCTTTTTCCTACCACCCACCTCCTACCCCCCACCCCCTTCTTTCAATCCGTTTTCACCTGCGCCCGCCTCGGCTCCCCGTTCAAGTTTCCCGCCGCCTTCACCTTGGCTTGGTCGGATACCTTGATGTTGTTCACCACCTGAATGGCTCCGGCCGCCTTGGCCATTCGCGTGGCTGCGCCCTTGTGCTGCATCACGTTGGTGCTACCGGTCCAGGTGGCGATCTGATTCTTGACGTGCACCTGGAATCCGTCTTTGCCGATCTTCGAATTGGCCAGCTTGGCCTTGATGGTGGCCTCAATCTCGGCGTCGCTGAATTTGCCTTGGCTATGCGATTTGGTGAGGGTACCGGCGAAGGCTGCCCAGGACCATACCAGTAGGGAAACGATTGCGAAAAGTCTCTTCATACCGGAATAGTGCGTTTCAGCGCTATAATTCGCACATGAATGATGACAAGCTTGCCCGGCGCGGTTTCCTGCGGGGCGGCGCCGCCGCGCTGACCGCCGCATCCTATTCCCGAATCCTGGGGGCGAATGACACAATTCAATTGGGTGTAATCGGACCCGGCGATCGCGGCACATATGTCATGACGCGCTTCCAGCAGGATCCCCACATCCATGTAGCCGCGCTCTGCGATGTCTACGCCGAACACATCGACCGCGCCAAGCAAAAAGCGCCCGATGCCAAGAGCTTCAGCGACCATCGCAAAATGCTCGAGGAAAAAGGTCTGGATGCCGTTTTGATCGCCACGCCCGATCATTGGCACGCTACCTGCACCATCGATGCGCTGAATTCCGGTCGGGATGTTTATGTGGAAAAACCGCTTGACCCGGCGCATCGAAGAAGGCCCGCGCATTGTGAAAGCCGCTCGCGTGAACGACCGGGTTTGTCAGGTGGGCATGCAGCAGCGCTCCGGCAAGCATTACCTCGAAGCCAAGCGCTTGTACGTGGACACCGGAAAGCTCGGCAAAATCACACTCGCTAGAACCTGGTGGCATGGCAACGGCTATCACCTGCGCAAAGCCCCCGCATCGCTTCAGACCCTACCTTCTAACTTGGATTGGTCGCGTTTCCTGGGTCCAGTGAAGTGGCGCGATTGGGATCCGCAGCAGTACTACAACTGGCGCGCTTATCTCGATTTTGGCGGCGGCCAGGTCACTGATCTGTTCACCCATTGGATCGACGTCGTGCACATGTTCCTCGGATCGGATGTGCCCAAAGCGGCGTCGGCCTCCGGTGGCGTCTACGCCTATAAGGACGGCCGCACAGCGCCTGACACGATTAACGTGCTCTTGGAATATCCGGCCGAATTCACGGCGACATTTGAGGCGACTTTAGTACCAGGGATTAAGGGCGAGGGAGTGGAACTGTGCGGCACCGAGGGACGGTTGCTGATTGATCGGGGACACTACGAATTCCGCCCGATTGGTAAGGACGCCCAGCCCGTGATCGTCAAAACCGACGATCCGGATATGGTGTTCGCGCACGTCAGCAATTTCCTGGAATGTGTCAGGACACGTCAGAGGCCGGATGCCGATGTATTGATCGGGCATCGCTCGGCGCAGGCTTCGCACCTGGGGAACATCTCGTACATGGAGAAACGCCGGATCGATTTCGATCCACAGCGCGAAGAGATCCTGCCCTTCTAAAGAAACTGCACCGGCTCCCTCAGCGTGTACCGAGCCGCGACCGTAAGGGAGTCGGTGCTTTTTTGCAACATTACTTCTTTGCAGCCACCGGAGTCACCGGCACAGCCGCTTTCTTCGCTACAGTCTTGGTTGCCTTGCTATGCGCCTTCTTGCTGTGCGCGACTTTCTTCACAGCCGTCTTTTTCACAGGCGCTTTCTTCACGGCGGCCTTCTTGGTGGTGGAGCTCGTGCTCGCAGCGGGTTTCGCGGCCGTGCTGGTTTGAGCCGCCATGGCGGGCCCGATCAACATCGCCGTCCCCAAAATAAAGCTAGTCAGAGTTTTCATATTGTCCATTCCCTTTCTTCAGGTGCGATTCAATCGCCCTCACCTTCTTCGACGTGGGGTGTCATTAACCTGCTCTTAACGCACCATTTATTTTTGTTCACTGGGCGGAGGCCGGAAGAGGTGATAGAATCTCACCCATGAGGTCGAGCTCGAAAGTCCCCAAGGACATCGACGAATACCTCACCGGCGTATCGGAACCCGCCCGCACCACATTAAGTAAAGTTCGCGCTGCGATTCGATCCGCCGTTCCGCCGGAAGCCACCGAAGCAATTTCCTATGGAATGCCAACGTTCAAATACAAAGGGTCGCTGCTCGCCTTTGGGGCTTTCAAGAACCATTGCAGTCTTTTTCCCATGAGCTTGGCCGTGGTTGCGGCGTTCAAAAAAGAGCTGAAAGACTTCCCCACATCCAAAGGCACCATTCACTTTCCGCTGGACACACCTCTACCAGCCGCTCTTTTGAAGAAGATAGTGAAGGCGCGGATCGCGCAAAATGAAGAAAGGAAGCGTCTCAAAACTTCGTGATAAGGTATGCTCGAAGGTGTCTATGAAAAAAATCATTGGAATAGCAACGATGTTCTTAATGGTCTCCGTTGCCGCCTTTGCTCAAGGTAAGCCGCGGGAAGGCCAACAACATGGTGCAAAGCCAGAAGTCGGTGGCGGATACATTCCCAAGCGGGGCCCAGCTCCCGTGAAGGCTCCGCATGTCGACAAGCGCGCGCCTGCGGAAAACCACGCGCCTGCGGCCGAGAATCGCAAATTTAACGACCATGAAGGCCATCCGGAAGCGCCTCACGTCCACACCACTGGGCAATGGGTGGGACACGATAGCGGTCGCAACGATGCCCACTACCATCTCGATCACCCCTGGGAACATGGACGCTTCACCGGCGGCATCGGCAGAGGCCACGTATGGCACCTGGGCGGCGGCGGACCCTCCGGTTTCTGGTTCGGCGGGTTCGGATGGAGCGTTTCTCCTTACGATATCGGCTTCGTGGATGGCTGGCTGTGGGATTCCGACCAGATCGTCATCTATGATGATCCGGATCATCCCGGCTGGTATCTCGCTTACAACGTACGTCTCGGCACATACGTCCACGTGCTGTACATGGGCCCCCACTAGACCCGAGAACTGAGCCGCGACGGCAGCGGAGTGAACATGGGCCTGAAAATCCAAATCACCGATCGCTTACGCTCGCGGCTCGGAAAGAGGGCGTTACCGAGCCGCGACCGTGAGGGAGTCGGTGCCGTTGTCTTTCAATCACGGACAAACGTCTTTCAACGGAGTGATCATGGGCCTGCGGCCCACCAAAGCTGATGAAGACGCCTCGTGGCGCACGCACTTTTGCGTGCCGCGTTCACTCAGTGAACGCTCGGATCTGTCAATAGGTCTTCGCAAGAGTGCGAACGCGGCACGCCAGAGTTACGCCACGAGGACGTAACGAAGCTGCCAATCGCAGGACCGTCCAGTCTCGTAGCGCTTCCTGGCGGTCGCGGCTCGGAAGGGTGCCGGCTTGTTATTCTGAAGTAACAAGCGCATGCTGGGCGGCTCAATCTATCGCGTTGCGGGATTGTTTCTTCTCGCCGTCTTGGCGTCGGCGCAGACCAGCACCGATGGCATCGCATTCTTCGAAAAAAACATAAGGCCGCTGCTCGCGAACCACTGTTACCAGTGCCACAGTTCCAAGGCGAATCCGTCCATGGGTGGCCTGCTTCTGGATTCCCAGTCAGGAATGCAGCGTGGCGGCAAAACAGGAATCCCAGTAATTGTCGCCGGGAAGCCGGACGAAAGCCTGCTCATCACCGCCGTTCGCAGAGTGAATGCCGACCTCCAGATGCCTCCTGGAAAGGCGCTCGAGGCTTTCGAAATCGACAATCTGGTGGAGTGGATCAAAATGGGCGCGCCCGATCCACGAACCGACGCTGTTCCCGTTGCATCGCTTCCTGCACCCGCCTACGATTGGGACAAAGCGCGCCGCCACTGGGCCTTCCGTCCTGTTCGCGATCCAAAACCTCCCGCCATTGCAGCGCCGGAGTGGAAACAATCTCCAGTCGACCACTTCATCAAAGCCAAGTTGGATGCGAAGAAGCTGATCCCGCAGCCTCGCGCCAGTAAACTCGCTCTCATTCGCCGCGTGACCTACGATCTCACTGGTTTGCCGCCCACACCGGACCAGGTAAGCGCCTTCCTCAAGGACACCGGGCCGCGCGCTTTCGAAAAAGTTGTGGATCGCCTGCTCGCGTCCCAGCAGTACGGCGAGCGCTGGGGCCGGCACTGGCTGGATGTGGTGCGCTACGCCGACACCGCCGGCGACAATGCGGATTTTCCGGTGCCTGCCATGTACCGTTATCGCAATTGGGTGATCGCGGCATTCAATAGTGACAAGCCCTACAACCAGTTCCTGCGCGAACAGATCGCCGGCGACATTCTGGCATCCAAAGATGACCTGGTTACTAAGAATAAAGAGAAGTGGCAGCAGGAAATCATCGCCACAGGTTACCTGGCCAACTCGCGGCGCTTCGGATCCTCGGTAGGCGAGTTTCACCTCACCATCGACGACACCATCGACAACCTGGGTAAAGGAATTTTGGGCCTGAGCATCAGCTGCGCGCGCTGCCACGATCACAAATTCGATCCCATCCCCAACGCGGACTATTACGCGCTCTACGGAATCTTCCAGAGCACAATTTATCCGCATCCTGGAACCGAGATCTACCCTCACACTACTGGTTTCGTGGCTTTGAAACCGGAACTGGCTTCCACGCTGAAGCAATTCGAAACGGATCTATCGGGGATCGACCATCGGCTTCACGCCATCCAGGACGGCAAGGAAAAATTCGAGAACGAAGCCGCCAAGCAGGCTGCCGAAAAGGAGACGAAGGAGAAACTGCATAAGCTGTCGGCGCTCTATCCGAACTTCGACAAAGCCTACGCGATGGCCGAAGGCACGCCGGTAAACGCCCACGTTTTTATCAAAGGCGAGCCGAAGGCGCTGGGTCCGGAAGTGCCGCGTGGATTTCTCCAAATCCTCGGTGGCGCGAAAGTGCCGCCGGAAGAGCCGGGCAGTGGACGCCTGGAACTGGCGCAGTGGATCACCGATCCGAAAAATCCCTTGACCGCGCGCGTGATCGTGAATCGCGTGTGGCAGTGGCATTTCGGCCGAGGTCTTAGTGGCCACGCCGGACGATTTCGGAACCCGCGGCGAAGCGCCCTCGCATCCCGAGCTGCTGGATTATCTGACCAGCAGGTTCATCGCCGGTGGCTGGTCCATCAAGAAGCTGCACAAGCTGATGCTGCTGACGCGGACTTATCAGTCCGCGACCGGTGACAATTCACGGAACGACACCAAAGATGCGGCCAACAAATTCCTGTGGAAGTTCAATCCTCGTAGATTGGATGCAGAGGAAATCCGGGACGCGCTGCTCGCAATCAGCGGCAACCTGGATATGACGCCGGGCAAGGAACAGCCCTTCCCGCCCGAGATGCAGTGGAAGTACACCCAGCACGAAGCATTTCTGGCCAACTACGACACCAACAAGCGTTCCGTGTATTTGATGCAGCAGCGCATCCGCCGCCAGCCGTTCCTGGAACTCTTCGATGGCCCGGATCCAAACGCCGTCACTGGAGTTCGTCCGGTAACCACGTCGGCTTTGCAAGCGTTGTATACGATGAACGATCCATTTTTCCACGAACAGGCGGACGCGTTGGCCGTGCGAGTCGCCATGCGCTATAGCACCGATGAGGATCGCGTCCGTTATGCGTACATGCTCGTCTATGGAAGGCCTCCGGCGCCGGATGAAATTCTCGACGCCCGCCAATTTTTGACGCAGCGGGCGCGAATCGCTGGCCGGGACCTCGCTGCCGGAAGACCGGACGTACCGGGAAGCCTGGGCCAGCCTGATGCGTGTTCTGCTGAGCAGCAATGAATTTCTAACGTTGGATTAATACGATGCACATCGACTTTTCCCCCATCACTCGGCGGCAGACTCTACGCTCCCTGTTTCTGGGCTCCAGCCTGTTCCCGGCGCTGCTCAGCGAGCTGCTGGCGAAGGACGCCGCGCCCGGTACGGAAAATCCGCTAGCTCCTAAGGCCCCGCATTTTCCCGGTACAGCGAAACGCGTCATATTCATCTACCTGAGCGGCGGAATGTCGCACATCGATTCCTTTGATCCCAAGACCAAACCCGCTGCCGATGGCGAGAACGGCAAGAAATTTCTGCCTTCGCAATGGGCTTCGAAGCCGCGCGGGAAATCCGGTATCGAGGTAACGGATCTGTTTCCGCACATCGCCGATTCGGTCGACGATCTGTGCATCATTCGCTCCATGCATGGCGACCACAACGATCATTTTCAGGCCACGCTCGGGATTCACACCGGATCGGTAACATTTCAACGTCCGAGCGTCGGGTCCTGGGTGACCTACGGACTGGGAACCGAAAATCAGAATCTTCCCTGTTACGTGGTGCTGGCCCCGCAGATGCCGTATTGCGGCAGCCAGGTGTGGTCGTCGGATTTTCTCCCAGGCGTGTATTCGGGAACTCGCATCACCAGCGGCCCCGAACCGATTCCGGATCTCAACCGTCGCGCGCCTTCGCCCGAACTGCAGAAACTGGAATTGAGTCTGCTCGACAAATTCAACCGCAGGCATGCGCGGGAACATCCGGGAGATCCTATGCTCGACGCGCGGATCAAATCCTACGAGACCGCCTTCGGGATGCAGATGACCATGCCGCAAGTGCTGGATCTTCGCAAGGAGACCGATGCCACGCTGAAGCTGTACGGCATGGAGCGCGGAACGACGACGGGATTCGGCTGGCAATGCATCGTAGCGCGCCGCATGATCGAGCAAGGCGTCCGGTTTGTGGAGCTGATCGACACCGGATCGAGCAAGAACTGGGATGCGCACTCCGATGTTCACTCGCATGAGCCGCTGGCCCGGAAAATCGACCAACCGATCGCGGGCCTGCTGGCGGATCTAAAATCGCGCGGCTTGTTGAAAGACACTCTGGTGGTCTTCACCACGGAATTCGGACGCACTCCGCGAGCCGAGGGTGCGCTCGGACGCGGCCATTTCAACAAGGCTTATTCGTCTTGGATGGCGGGCGGGGGCATCAAAGCGGCATGGTTTACGGAAAGACGGACGACCTTGGGGCGAGCATCCTCGAAGACGGCTGCCATGTCCACGATTTCCACGCGACCATCCTGCAATGCCTGGGCTTCGATCACACCAAGCTGACCTTCCGCCACGGTGGCCGCGATTACCGGTTGACCGACGTGGCAGGTACTGTGGTGAAACAAATCCTGGCTTAGAGTTAAGCTGTAGGAGTCGAGAGCGGTGACACTGCGATGAAGATCGGGAACTGCCTCCTGGTGCTGATCTGCATGCCTCTCGCGCATGCCGGTATCCGACCTTCGTTTTGGCTCAGTCGTTGCGCGTGGGAAGCCACGGAGGTGGTTGAATTAGCTATCGCGCCCGACTATTCGGGTTTTCGTGTAATTGGCACTATTCGAGGTTCAACGCCACCGGGAGTTATTAAGGTACTTCCGGAATTAGCTCCGCCGAAGGGTGACCAATCTCTGTTAAAGGACCTGGCTTTCGATTTTCCAGATAGTCGAGCCTACCAGAGTGCACCTCCAATTCGAGACGTCGATAGGCTGATCGTATTCTTGCGGCCTGGCGACAAACCCGCGAACTTGACAATGCTCACATCCGCGATCTGGCTGCAAGACGGCTTGGCGTACGCCTTCGGGCAAACGTACCCGGGGCCCACTCATCTCGTCGCTTTGACATTTCTAAGCAATCAGATCGTGAACGGAAGGAAGGAGTGGATGCCTTCCCAGGAGAGTGAGGCTCTGGTGCGATCGGATACTGCTCGACTAGTTCAGTTGCGGGAAGCATTTGATCGTGCGGTTGCGAATCCAGACTCTACTGTACGGACTACGGAACTCGCTCAACTGGTGAAATCAAGTGACAGTGTCGTAGTCCGGGGTACACTTGCCAAACTTAGTGGCGAAGGACCAGGGGCTGCTCACGCGCTCCGGCCCTTCTTGGAGGATGATAGTCTGCTAAACGCACACTTTCAGATTCTAGACACCATCGCGATTATCGGTGCGAGGGACATTCGCCTCGACTCGGTCATTCGGCGCGAGGCAAGCTACTGGGCAAAGACTTGTAGCCAAGAGTTGGAAGAGAACTGGGTTAGTACATATGGAGAGCCGCCGGCCTACCACTACTTGAGGCTGGTTTCTGCAATCAAAACCATACAGACACTCGGAATCAGCGCCGATCTGCCGGCCGTGCACGAATTCGGCCAGATCATGGACCGGTGTCACCATCTGAGTCAACAGCCTGAACTCGTGGAGCTCGTTGCGAGGATGTTCGCCCGCTAGTCTCAATAGCGACCCGGGCCGGCTGGAACATAAAGTCCGTACCCCAAACAGACGATAGACAGCTAAGTACAAATGGTCTCCGAATTCAAGAGCACATTCATCGTATCGTCCGAGATTTCAACGGCTTTCGCGCTCCGCAGGGCCCGTTCGGCCGAAAGACGGCGCGAGACCCGCTATCCCACCGAAGACGCGGCGGAAGTGGAAGTCCGGCACGGAGAGATCCTGCGCATGCCCGCCATGGTGGTGGACGTGTCGCGCTCCGGCCTCAGGCTCGAACTCCCGGCTGCCGTCGGACGCGGCGAGCAGGTGAAAATCACCTTGCCCAGGCAAGTGGTGATCTTGGGCGAAATCCGCTACTGCCGGCGCGCGGGGATGGTTTATCATGCTGGCGTGCTCATTCAAGACGTTTTTCAGGATCAGGCTGCGTCCAGCGGTCATATTTCCGCCGATGAAATTTCTTTCTTTCTGATAGGCAAGGGTTTGGCGGTCGCGGATATCATCCGGTTGCGAGAACATCTCATCGAGTGCGAAGCATGCCGCATCCGCCTGGGGGAAACAGACGCGAAATTGAATCCTCCGCGCTTACCCAAGACCTAGCCGGCCTCCGGGCTATGCCACCATATCGGTTGGAGGCGAACTCTGACCGGAACTCCTGAATCCAGAATCGAAACGGGCTGGCTGGCCGATCTCATCTACACCGGCGGCCAGTTTGAAACCGGACTCGCGATGTTTGCCGACGCGAGCGGCCGGATCACGCGATTTTCCCGCGAACCCGCCGATCTTGCGAAAGCCGAACGGCTGCCAAATCGGGCCATTTTGCCGGGCCTGGTGAACGTCCACTCCCACGCCTTCCAGCGAGTGATCCGTGGCCGCACCGAACATCGCAGCGGCGCCGAGCGCGACACCTTCTGGACCTGGCGCGTCGCGATGTACCACGCCGCCAACCAGCTGTCACCGGAAGCGATCTACCATTCCGCCCGGATGGCGTATCTCGAGATGCTGCTTTCGGGAATTACCACGGTAGGCGAGTTTCATTACCTACATCACGCGCCAGGCGGATTGCCCTATGACGATCGCAATCTTCTCGCCTGGCAGATTCTCGAAGCCGCTGGTGAAACCGGCCTCCGCATCGGGTTATTGCGAACAGCGTATGTTCGCGCCGGTTGGCACAAGCCGCCGGACCCCGGGCAGGCGCGGTTTTTGACTCCTCACTTTGAGGATTTCATCAGCGATACGGAAGGCGTGCGCAGCGCCATTCCCAAGATCTCGCGTACCGGCCGAGCTTGGGTTGGTGTTGCTCCGCATAGCGTGCGCGCAGTTCCGCTGGATTATCTTCAGGAGCTGGTTGCCTATGCCCGAGCCAAAACCTTGCCAGTCCATATGCACGTGGCGGAACAACCCGCCGAAGTGGAGGCGTGCTTGGGCGAGTATGGTCAACGTCCTGTCGACCTGCTTCGTCACCACGGCATCCTGGATTCGCGCTTCACCGCCATCCACGCGATTCACATCACGGACCAGGAAGCAACTTCCTTGGGCGAAGCCAAGTCGCGCGTCTGCGCGTGCCCCACATCCGAGCGGAACCTCGGGGATGGCGCAGTCCCCGCGGATCGATTATTCAAGGCCGGTGCGGGAATCTGTTTCGGATCGGACAGCAACGTACAAATCGATCTGCTGGAAGACGCGCGTTTGCTGGAATATCACCTCCGCATGAATAAGTTGGAGCGCGTGGTGCTGGCTCCCGGATCGGACCAGGACGCGCTGGCCAAGCGTCTTTTCCGGAGTGCAACGGAAACCGGCGCTCAGAGCCTCGGCGCACCGGCTGGAACCCTCGAAGTGGGGCGCGAAGCCGATTTCTTCACAGTGGATCTGGATGATCCTTCGGTGGCCGGCGCGGGCGGCGCACTTCTGAACCACGTGGTTTTTTCACTCGAACGCACTGCGATCCGCGAGGTTGCGGTGGGCGGCGAATTCGTGATCCGCGAAGGCCGCCACGCGTCACAGGAAGAAATCATTCGCGAATTCGCCGAAGTGCAGCGCGACGTGTGGGGCGCGATTTGAAAAGTGCGGCCGGCTATCTGCTGGATCTGGTGGCCATCCCGTCCGTCTCTTCAATGAGCAATCGGCCGGTGATCGAATACGCCATCGGGCAGTTGGATCCGAGGGCATGGAACACCCAGCTTTATCCGTATCGCGATCCAGCCGGCATCGACAAGCTGAATCTGGTAGCGAGAAGCTCCACGATGTCACCGAACCGCGGCCGTGAGGGAGTCGGTGCCGCATCCGAACTGCTCCTGGTCTGCCATACCGACACAGTGCCTTTCGATCCCGCCTGGACCGAAGCGGTACATCCAACAGTCCGCAAGGGGAAATTGTATGGACGCGGGAGCTGCGATGTAAAAGGTTTTCTCGCGTGCGTTCTAGCGGCCGCTTCCAACGTAAATGTGCGCAGCTTGGCCAAGCCGCTCGCGATTCTGCTGACCGCCGACGAAGAAATCGGCTGCGTGGGCGCGAAGTATATTGCCGGGAAACAGGCGATCCGTTCCCGCTACGCGATCGTCGGAGAACCCACCGGTCTGCGCCCAGTCCGTGCAGGCAAAGGCTACGCTGTGGCCGAAATCGTAGTGCGCGGCAAGGAGGCGCACAGCGCGTTCCCCGCGCGCGGACGTTCCGCGATTTACGATGCGGCCCGCGTAGTATCCAGGCTGGAACAAGTGGCGAAGAAACTTGCCGCGCGCAAAAACGCCGCTTTCGATCCGCCGTATACAACGCTCAACGTGGGACTGATTCGCGGCGGAACCGCGAAGAATATCGTGGCAGGCGAGTGCCGCATCACCGTGGAGTGGCGTCCGGTTCCGGGCGACGATCCCAAGCGTGCCGCAGCGCTAATTCGAGAAGAGCTGGCGGGACTGAGCCGGCGTTATCCCGGATTCCATGCCGAACTCAATGTGCAGCGCATGGATCCGGTGTTCGATCCATCGGCTACCGCGGGCCTGTCGAAGCTGGTTCACTCCCTCGCCCGCCGTCAACCAGCCACAGTAGCCTTCGGAACAGAAGCCGCGCATCTTCGTTCACTTGCGGACGAAATCATCGTCTTCGGCCCTGGCAACATGGAAACCGCTCACAAAACCGGCGAGTTTGTGCCGATCGCCGAGTTGAATCAATGCACGAAGATACTCACGACAGTAATCGAAAAATTGTGCGGTTCGGCAAATGTGGTGACAGGCTCGAATTTTCGCGGAGTCAAATCTCCCAAAACCCGAGAACGGTAATCGCGAAAACTTCGTGCCTGTCACCATTTTTGCCAGCGCCTGGTCCTTCCATTGGCTGCTGGGGCTGCGCGCTTGGTGTTTGGCCCGGGCGAGTGAACTATCTTCTACGTAGCTCTATTTGGGCAAATGCCTTGAGTACGCGTAGTACCTTGCCGAAGCGACCTGCAAAATAGCATGAGGCACTTGGCCCGCCGTTTACGCTTGCATCAATAGACCCGAACACCATGGCGCGCAAGATCATCCTTCGCTTCCGAAACTCCAGCAAGGCCGGCACCTGTCAGGAGATCCCGGTCGACAAATTTCCCGAACGTCACCATTGGACGCGATCCGAAATGCGAGGTGGCGTTCGACCCGGAAAAGGACGAATTGGTCAGCCGCGCGCACACCAAAATTTGCCTGCGCGATGACAACTTCTGGATCGGCGATTTGGGTAGCCGCAATGGAACTTACGTCAACACACAGCGTGTCAGCGGACGAGTTAAGCTCCTGTCCGGGCGACATTGTTCGGCTCGGCCCCGGTGGCCCTGAATTTGAATTCTCCGTCGACCGCTACTAGCCGATCACCGGCTGCTGCTCGTCGGCGTCGACCCCTCCGCTGTTTTCAAATACTTCGCATACCAGGCCAGGTAACGCTCGATCCGGTCCTTTTGATAACTCGGGCGCGTGATTCCGTGAAATTGGCCGGGATAAACCACCAGCTCCGTCGGCACTCCCAGGCTGCGCAATGCTTGGTACATCTGCTCCCCGCCCAGAAGGGGAACGTTGAAATCCTTTTCGCCGCCCAGGAACAACGTCGGAGTGGTGATCTGATCCGCATGCAGGAACGGGATACGAAAGCTTGATCCACGGATCCAATCCGACCTTCCACGGCGGACCGATCTCTTCCTCATATTGCATGATGTACTGATCCACGCCATAAAGCGCGAGTGGAAACGCTGTGCCTGCGCCGCTGGTGGCAGCCTTGAATCGATGGTCCTTGGCGATGATGGCGTCCGTGAGAATCCCGCCGTAGCTCCAGCCGCCCACTCCTAAGCGGTCCGGATCCGCCAGCCCGATTGCCACCACATGATCCATCGCAGCCTGCAGATCGATCACCTCTTTGTTGCCCCAATCCGCCAGGATCGCGCTTTGATACTTCTCGCCGCGCCCGGAGCTGCCGCGATAATTCACGTTCACCACCACGTAACCATTGGCCGCGAAAATCTGGCGCTCGAAATTGAAAGCGTGGGAATCCTGACCATTGGGTCCGCCGTGGATGCGTAGCAGCGTCGGATATTTGCGGCCGGGTTCATAGTCCACCGGTTTCACGATCAGCCCGTGGACTTCCGTTCCATCTTTCGCCTTGCAACTGAAGTCCTCGGTTGCGCCCAATTTCAATTCCGCCATCAACGCATCGTTTTGATGCGTCAAAGCGCGCAGGCTGCCGTTTTCGAATGCGTGAATCTCCAGATGCGATCCATCATTAGCAGCCAGCACCGCCAGCCGCCCGTCTTTGCCTTGCGCAAGCGCGGAAACAATTCCCGGACCCGGCAGTAACCGTTCCACCGCGCCGCCGTTTGCCGAAATGCGCGCGGGGTACTCGGAGCGATCGTCGGAAACCAGAAAGAGAATGGATGCGCCATCGGGAGTGAATCGCGGCGAAGAAACCGCGCGGTCCAGTTTGTCGGCCAGCAGCTTCGGCACGCCGCCATCCAGCGCAATCACGGCCAGGCGGCTCATATTGTAGGCGCTGTTCTTCGCACTGCCACTCTCGAGATAAACCAGTCGCTTTCCGTCCGGGCTCCACTCCGGCTGCGCGCGCGAGGCCGTAGCATGCACGCCGTCATAGTTGGTGATCTTGCGCGGCGTCGCGCCCGCGTGCGCTTCCACCACGTATAGGTTCCAGGTGTTGTAGCGCTCGGCGTCCTTGCCTTCTTTGCCCAGGAACGCGATCCATTGCCCGTCGGGCGACCAGGCTGGCGATGCCACTTCCAGTCCTTCCGCGGTCAACGCTTCCGGCTTCTTCGTGGCCATATCAAACAGGAAGAATCGGCCGGGCTTTTGCGTCAGATAACCTTGGATATCCTGCTTGAATTTGTAGCGATCCACCACGATTGGTTTCGGGGCCTTCGCATTCGCGCCTTGTGCCGGCTTCTCGTCGTCCGAATCGGCGGGATCGCGCTCGGCCATCGTCAGCAACAATCGCTTCGAGTCGGGCGACCACTCGTAGGACGATAGCTTGTTCTTGAAATCAGTAAACTGCTGCGCCTCGCCGCCCATCCGATTCATCAGCCAGATCTGCGTGCCTTTGGCCTTGCCCGGGCGGCTGGAAAGAAACGCCAGGTAGCGCCCGTCCGGACTCCAGCGCGGCGCGTTCTCGCTCTCCGGACTCGATGTCAGACGCAGCTGCTCGGTCCCGTCCCAACTCGTCATCCACACATCGGTGTCGCTCTTGTCCGCGGCGGCATCCACCGAGCTAACCGTGTAGGCCACCCACTTGCCATCCGGCGAGATCTGCACATCGCGCACGTCGTGGAACTTGTGCATGTCGTCGACAGTGAGCAACCGCTTTTGAGCAAAAGAGGAAACCGCCAATAGCAAGCCGAGAACAATCCGGAAGTTCATGGAATACGAGTTTATCAAACGTGCATTTTAACGGCACCGGCTCCCTTACGGTCGCGGCTCGGTAACTGCTTTCCGAACCGCGACCATGAGGGAGCCGGTGCCTCGCAAGCCCCTCAAGCTTGCCGTCAAGCCCCGCAACGCGCCTAAGGAGCACTCTCACATGTCTTAGAGAATCAACAGAGCCACAGCAGCCGCCGTCATCGCCGCCGCGCAGATCCAGCCCAACACCGCCGCGCCGCGCGAATTGGTTCGCTTGCCCATCACTTTCTTGTCGCTCGTGAGCAGCACCACCAATACCACCAGCGGAGGCGCCAGCACTCCGTTCACGATGGCCGACCAGAACAGCATCTTCACCGCATTCAATCCTGCGAAATCAAGAGCCAGTCCGACAGCCATCGATCCGGCCAACACCAGATAGAACGGGCGCGCCTGACGAGGCTTCCGGCTGAGCGACGCGCCTTTCCACGCCGCGGCTTCCGCAATCGCGTACGCGCAAGATCCCGCCAGCACCGGAACGCCGAGCATCCCGGTCCCGATCAGTCCTAAGGTGAAGAGCCAGTATGCGCCGGCCCCAGCCAAGGGCCGCAGTGCTTCCGAAGCCTGTTTTGCGGTTTCAATATTCTTCAGGCCATGCGCGTTGAGCGTCGCCGCGGTTGTGAGAATGATGAAAAACATCACCATGTTGGAAAAGAACATTCCCGTAAATACGTCTTCGGTGGCGCCGCTCAGCTCCTGATCCGTGGATCCACGCCGCTGGGCCAAAGTGGTCCTCCCTTGCTTACGATCTTCTTCCACTTCCTGAGCCGCTTGCCAGAAGAACAAGTACGGGGAAATCGTGGTTCCCAGGATTCCCACGAGTACCGACATGTACGATCGCGTCCACGCTATATGCGGCACGAAAGTTCCGTGAAAAACCTCGCTCCAATTCGGATGCGCCAGAAACGCCGTGATCACGTATGCGAACAAAACCAGTGCCAGCCACTTGAAGACGCGCGCGATCCAATTGTAAGAAGTCCAGATCAACAGCGCCGCGATGAGCAGCGCAAAGAAGGGCGTCCAGAGATACGCGGGGATGCCCGTTCCCATCTCCATCGCGCTGGCCATGCCGCCCAGATCGGCGCCGATGTTGAACACATTGGCGACAATCAGCAGCACGCACGCCGGCCACAGCACCCAGCGTGAATAGCGCGCTCGAATCGCTCCCCCCAATCCCCGCCCCGTCACCATGCCTAGCCGCGCGCACATCAGCTGCACCGCTGCCATGAATGGAAAAGAAATGAGTGCTGTCCAGAGAAAGGAATATCCGAATGCTGCGCCCGCTACCGAGTAAGTGGAGATTCCGGATGGATCGTCATCCGCGGCGCCAGTAATTAGCCCGGGCCCTAGATTTGCAATAAAACGTCCTACAAACCCGCGTCGCTTCGGCTGAGGTACCGGACTGACATGCTTCACTCTGAATAGACTCCGTTCACCACGCTTGCGCCCACTCATTCGACCACATAAGGTCACATGACCGCATCCGGTCGATAATCGATCCGCACATAGGCTGACCCTGTCCTGTTTTCTGCTGGCGTTAAAACTGCCTCTAGATCAGCACGCCCCACACCACAAACACAAACGCAAGCGCTGGCCGGTTTCCGGGAATTCTTGTTGCGACACTATTGCTGCTACTCCTAGGGGCGTACCGTTCATCCGGCCAGGTCCTCGCGGCAACCGGCTCGCCCGATTCAAGCCGCGCGCAGACAACTGCCGGCACCACGCTTGTTCATTTTGGGCTGGTGGACGAGGGCGTCTACAAAGGATCGAGGCCGAAAACCAATGCCGACTTCGAGTTTCTTCAGTCGCGGCACATCAAATACATTGTGGATCTGCAGTTTCTTCCGTTCCTCCATTGGTCGGAGCAGAAAAAGGCCAAACGGTACGGCATTGTGTTTATCCCGGCTCGTATGAATGCGTCCATCTTCTCGCCTTCCGAAAAGCATGTCGATTCCATATTGGCCATCCTGAGAGATAGACGTCATCAGGGAGTCTATTTTCATTGCGCTCTCGGTCGCGATCGAACCAGCCTCATCGCCGCACTGTACAAAATGTATTTTCTGGGGATGTCCGAGCAAGACGCCTGGCTATATCTGCATGCATCCGGGTATAAGGACAGCTGGGTCCGCAGCGGACTAACCAGATATCTTAAGAAACACCCTACTCCGCCGACAGCATCGGAGTCGTCGCCTTAATCGGCGCCACGCGTGCTCTAGAACGAAATATGAGCACATATCCAACTAAGATTGCTGGAGCTGTTTTGACCACTCTCCTCTGCGCGTTCGCCGCTTTCGCGCGAGATCACAACGTCCTCAATGGCACGTGGACGCTGGCGCCCGCCAAGAGCGACTTCGCCGGCCAGCCGGTGGTCCAAACCGGCACAGTGACCATCGCCGATCGGGAGGGCATCATCATCGTGTCGCGCAGTTTCGTGTACGAAGGCGCCAGCGAAACCTTCTTCTACAACGATGTCACCGACAGCGAACACAACGCGACGATTCACAGCGGGAAAGACCTCAAGAGCAAGACTCATTGGGATCACAACGTTTTGAAGGTTACCACCACGCAATCCGGCTCGGTCACTGTCGAAAGTTATTCTCTTGCCGCGGACGGCACAATGCTGGACATCGTCGTCAGGCCGGACCGGAAACAGATCAACCTGGTCTTCGAGCGCAAGTAGCGGTAGGAATTCTGAAAGATTGACGGACCCAGCGCGTCTAACCAAAGAGGAGTATCCAATGAGCCTAACCGAAACCGCTACACGAGCAGGCGAGACTCTGTCTCGCGCTCAGGAACAAGTGAAAGATCTAGGCAGAACTGCCGTGGAAAAGCTGGACGAAGCCCGCGTCGGTACAGCAGACGCGCTCGAATCGGCGGCTGGCTCGGTTCGAACCACCGGCCGCGACGGCGCGAGGAAAATCGAAACCATCTCGGAACAAGCTGCCGAAAAGCTGGATTCTACCGCTCAATACATGCGCGGTCAGGATGTGGGACGTATGCTTGGCAACGTCCGGCTGGCCATTGGCAGAAATCCAGCCGGATTCCTGCTTCTTGCCGCAGGCATCGGATTTTTCGCCGGTTCCGCAATGCGCCGGGGCAATTCACGGGAGACTGTGTGAACAAAACGCTTGGCATCGTCCTCATCGCGCTCGGCCTGGTCGGCCTTGCTTGGGGTGGATTCAGCTACACTACTCGCGAAAAAGTCGTCGACGTCGGACCAATTCATGCCACACGCGACAAGACCCACACCGTCCCGTTGCCTCCGATCTTTGGTGCGGTAGCCCTCATCGGTGGCGTCGTGCTGTTAGCGGCCGGCAAGAAAGCTTGAGCCAAAATCACCGGTCGCTCACGCTCGCGGTTCGGAAAGAGGGTGTTACCGAACCGCGACCGTAAGGGAGTCGGTGCCTTTCCGAAATCAATGGCCGGAAGGTTGCGGGTTTACCCATCCAATCGGATCTTTCATGATGGATTCCGCCTCCACCGGCCCCCAGGTGTTCGGCTCATATTCGTAAATCGGCGTGACATCGCCAAGAATCCCCTGCACAATTCGCCATTGCGCTTCGATTCCATCTTCACGTGCGAATAGCGATTGGTCGCCGCGCAAGGCGTCCCCCAGCAAGCGCTCATACGGCATCATTTCATCCGGACGTTGATGCCGCGCGATCATTTCCACATCCTCGCCTTCCATGCGCTCGCCCACCAGTTTTACCCGCACACCCAGCGCGATCACAACCTCGGGGCTTAGTCGTAAACGCAACCGATTGGGTATTCCTGGATCTTTCTCGTCGAAAGTCTGGCGCGGCGGGCGTTTGAAGTTAACAATCACTTCGGTCACCGTTACCGGCAGGCACTTGCCGGCGCGGACATAAAACGGCACTCCCGCCCACCGCCATGTGTCGATGAACAGCCGCATGGCCGCATAGGTCTCAACCTTGGAATCCGCAGCCACGCCTTTTTCCTGCCGATAGCCTTTGAACTGACCCCGTACGATGTCGGACGGCCCGAGCGGTTTCACGGCTTTCAGGATATGCGCTTTTTCGTCGCGAATCGGATCGCATTCTTCTCCGGTCGGCGGATCCATCGCAAGAAACGCCAGCACCTGGAAAAGATGATTCTGAATCACATCCCGGATGGCGCCCGCTTCTTCGTAAAACTGCCCGCGTCCCTGGACGCCGAAGTTTTCCGCCATGGTGATTTGGACTGAGCGGATGTAGGTGCGATTCCATAGCGGCTCCAAAAACAGGTTGGCAAACCGCGTATACAGGATGTTTTGCACCGGCTCTTTACCCAGGTAATGATCGATCCGGAAGATCGCCGATTCAGGAAAAAACTGGTGCAATATTTTATGCAGCTCTCGCGCTGAAACTAGATCGCGCCCGAATGGTTTTTCCACCACCACTCGTGCGTCTTTCGCCGACCCCGAGTGCGCCAGGCCTTCCGCTACGGCGGCGAACATGCTGGGCGGTATCGCGAGGTAATGCAAGGGCCGTTGCGCTTGCCCCAGCAACTGCTTCAGTTTAGTAAAGGTGTCTGGATCGGCATAATCGCCATCGACATACTGTAGCAACGTCAACAACTTCGCAAAAGCTGCCTCATCCAAGCCGCCATGCTGGGTGACACTGTCGCGCGCGCGAGCTTTGAGTTGATCCAGATTCCACCCGGCTTTCGCCACGCCGACTATGGGGATATCGAGATTGTGCCGCTTCACCAAGGCTTGCAGCGCCGGAAAAATCTGCTTGTAAGCGAGATCCCCGGTGGCGCCGAAGAATACAAGTGCATCCGAACGCGAGTCATCCATGAAGTGCTACCAAATACCTATGTTAGCCTAGCGTTTCAGATGAAGCGCCGGGAAAAGCACAAAACCATGCGCAGTGGCTGGCTGCGCGCCGCGGTTTTGGGTGCGAACGACGGAATCTTATCCACAGCGAGCCTGGTGCTGGGCGTAAGCGCCGCCCATGCCAACAAAAGCAGCGCAATTCTCGCCGCGGTTGCCGGCTTGGTGGCCGGGGCCATGTCGATGGCGGCCGGTGAGTATGTGTCCGTGCACTCCCAGAAAGATATTGAAAAAGCTGACCTGGAGTTGGAACGCAAGGAACTCAAGGCAGACTCGAAAGGCGAGCATCAGGAACTCGCGAACATCTACATCTCTCGCGGGCTCACTCCCGCGCTGGCGAAACAGGTGGCGGATCAGTTGATGGCACACAACGCACTGGAAGCGCATGCCCGCGACGAACTCGGGATTACCAAGACTCTCCGCGCCCGCCCCATTCAAGCTGCATCGGCTTCGGCTGCCGCATTCGCCGCGGGAGCAGCGTTGCCGCTGCTGGTCACCGCGCTAACTCCTCAGGCCGCTTTGCTGTACATGGTCTCCGGAACCTCGCTGCTCTTTCTCGCGCTGCTCGGCGGATTGGCCGCGCGCGCCGGTGGCGCAAGCGTTGTCACCGGCGCCGTCCGGGTGACGTTCTGGGGAGCTTTGGCAATGGGAATTACCGCGGCGGTCGGCGCATTGTTCGGAACCGTGGGGTAAGTGGAGGAGCAAGGCACCGACTCCCTTACGGTCGCGGCTCAGTAACACGAGGTCTCTAAACCGAGCCGCGACCGTCAGGGAGCCGGTGCCTTAGGTTTGCCAGGATCAAACGCCCTTGCGCCAGCCCGGGTCCGAGCTGCTTTTCACGTCAATCGAAATAGATCCATCGGGATTCACCGGCTGTTCCACCGCCCATGCAACATCCCGCCACACATCCGGACGAATCTCAAGCTTCGCGGACAGCAGAATTTTCCCCACATAGTCCGCCGGAAGCGCAAATGCACCCTGCCGGATGCCTCCTCCATACGGATGCCCCGCATCCAAAGCCCCGCGCAGCTTCAATTTCCCATCAGGACTTTCCAGATGCAGCCAAAGCACTCCCGGCACCGGCGCCACACCTCGATTCGCCACAGCGATAATCAATTCCGGCGCGCCATATCGTTTGCGCTGCCACACCCACGCCGGACGCAGCCGGTATCCGAGATTCGCCCGCAAACGTTCGAACCCGCGCGGGAATTTTTGATTGTAAGCGGCGAGATTGTCGGCCTCGGTCCACAGCGCCCAGTAGTTGGTCTTAATATCCAGCACGTGCAGCATGTAGTTTTCGAGCGTGTTGACCCCGGCATCATCCAGCTTCAATTTCGACGCGTCGGACTCTCGAAAATAACCATCCTCCAGAATCGAAGCCAGCCACGGCGGACGGTTCGCCAGCGCCTCAATTTGGATCGGCTCCTCCACGATGATGCTGTCGGAACGCAGCCATGCGCCTGCTCGCACTGCGTTATCCAACACCTGCCGGTTTCCCACGTTGCTGATGTCCGGCTGCGTGTTTACCGCGAGCGGCGTGCGTTTCCAGCTATCCAACTGCCGTGCGGTCATGCTCACGAAAGTCCGCTCGGCCGTTTTGTAATCGGGGAACGGACTCGGATAGTCGCTGGTGTGCCCCTCGCCCCAGAAGCCGTACTGCATAAGATCCATCCACTCGATCAACGGATCGCCTGCGAACTTCGCAGCCAGTAAATCGTTCAGTTCGGCAAAAGCTTTCTGAAATTCCGGATGATCGTAGCGAGGCTCGATGTAATCGCCAGCCGCCTGCCCCGGGATCTTCCCAATCTTCACCAACGGAATCTTAGACCGAAGGAACTCCGGAAGCGCCAGCTGCTCTGGTTGAAAAGCCTGGTTCGAGAGTTGGACTCGAAATGCCACGCGCAACCCGTGCTGTTTGGCGGCGGCGAGAGTGAGCGCCCAGATCGGATCCAGATCCAACCTGCCCGCACGTTTCTGCACGTTGCGCCAGTCGCACCGGATGTAGAGAACATCCACAAACGGCAGACTCGCCATTTTCTCCACATGCTGCTCCAGCGTCTCGCGCCCGGCCCGGGCAGCCAGTGACGGACCGCTCTCCTCCCACGTGTAGCCGATCAATCCCAATCCCGGATTACGCAGCGGTTTTTCCGACGGCGTGGTGAACAGAACGGTTTGCCAGCCCGCGTCCTGATCGACGTCGAATGGCCCTTGATTCAGCCGTTCCCGCACTGGCGGTCCTGCGCCGAAATCGAAACCTTGCCACAGATGGGCAGGGACGTCAGCGCGTGCGGACAACGCCGGAAGCGCCGCGGCGCCTTTGAGCAAATCTCGTCTTTTCATTGGTGTATCGGCGTTGGAATTGACATTCGCGATGTTTTGGCCGAAAGTAATCAAAAGAAGCATATCGAAAGAAAAAGAAAGAGTCAAATGCTCGCCTTCCTTCGAACCGCGCTGGTCCTTGCTCTTTCAATCACGTGCTGGGCGGAACGTCCCGGGGATTTCCGCGTGATTGGGCCGGGTGGAGGCGGCGCCCAGTACAATCCCACCGTCAGCCCGCACGATCTCAACACAGTTCTGGTTTCCTGCGATATGACCGGCGCCTACATCACCCACGACGGCGGACGATCCTGGAGAATGTTCAACCTGCGCGGGACAGTGAAATTCTTTGCGTTCGACCCCAGTCATCCGACCACCATCTACGCCGAGGTGACCGGACTTTGGCGCAGCACGGACGATGGCGCAACCTGGAAACTGCTCAATCCGAAAGCGTCCACGGTGCGGGGAATCCGCATGGAGGACGACCACGCGGATGAATCCATCGTGGCCGATCCGAACCCGTTAGGTGTAATTGCAGCGTTGGCGATCGATCCAGCCGATTCGAAAACCCTCTACGCCGCCGCAGCAGGCGAAAACAAGCAAGCCTCGTTGTTCGTCTCGCACGATTCCGGAGAAACCTGGCAACGGGAAGCAGGTCTGCCCGAAATTCCCCGGCACATCTGGCTGGATCCGAATTCGTCGCCGAATTCTCGAACCGTTTACATCGGCGGTCCGCACAATGTCGCTCTGGTGTCCGGCGGAAATGTGGACAACCGTGCCACGCCCGCTCCGTTTACGGATATTTCCATGGGTTTCCAACCCAACGCCGCAGCCGGTGATCTACGCCACCTCAAAGCAGGGTGGGTTCGTTTCCACAGATTCCGGCCGTACCTGGCAGAAGTGCACACTCCCTGGATCCGGAGCCGAGGTGCGCGCCGTTGCCACCAGCCTGCAGCATCCGCAAACCGCCTATCTCTCTTACAACAGCCTCAAGATGGACGGAAAAACCTGGATGGGCGTGGCAAAAACCACGGATTCGGGACGAACCTGGGCGCTGGTCTGGAAGGACTCCAATGTTTCCGCGCCGAACGTTCACGATGCCTGGGTGGACAAGAGATTTGGACCCGGCTGGGGCGAGAATCCGCTGACGCTCGGCGTCGCGGATCAGGATGCGAACATCTGTTACGGTACCGATCTTGGCCGGACCATGCGCACGTCGGATGGCGGCACAACTTGGGCGGCTCTGTATTCTCGCGAAGAATCCGGCGCAACACCCGGCGTAACCTGGACCACAACCGGTCTGGATGTAACAACGACCTACGGAATTCATTTCGATCCGTTCGACCCGAAGCGGCAGTTTATTACCTACACCGATATCGGCCTGTTTCGCAGCGAAGACGGCGGCCGCTCCTGGACCGGTTCCACCGAAGGTGTTCCGCGGCAATGGGTCAACACCACATATTGGGTGGCCTTCGATCCAAAAGTACGCGGACGGATGTGGAGCGTGAACAGCTACACGCACGATCTGCCGCGCCCGAAAATGTTCCGCCGCAATTCCGTGCTGAATTACAAGGGCGGCGTCTGCCGCAGCGACGATGGAGGCAAAACGTGGGTGAAATCGAATACCGGCATGGAGCCGACCGCGCCCACGCACATTCTGCTGGACCCGACGAGTCCGCCGGATGCTCGCGTGTTGTACGTCGCAGCGTTTGGCCGAGGCGTTTACAAGAGCGTGGATGGCGGAAAATCCTGGACGCTCAAGAATAACGGCATACAACAAAAAGAGCCTTTTGCGTGGCGTCTGGCGCGCGACGTCTCGGGGACATTGTACGTGGTGGTGGCGCGCCGGTCCGAGGATGGGAGCATCGGTGGTCCCGGAGACGGCGCGCTCTATAAATCCACGGACGGCGCCGAGACTTGGTCGCCGATCCAATTGCCGGAGGGCGTGAATGGTCCGAACGGATTGGCCATCGATCCAAAGACTCCGCAGCGCCTTTATTTGGCGGCTTGGGCGCGCGCTACAGGGAATGCACGGCGAAGGCGGCGGAATTTATCTTTCCGAAGATGGCGGCAAAAGCTGGCGGCAAGTTCTGGATCGGGACCGTCACGTGTACGATGTAACGGTGGATGATCGCGATCCGAATGTTCTCTACGCGGCGGGATTTGAATCTTCTGTCTGGCGATCGGCCGATCGCGGCGAACATTGGGCGCGCATCCCCGGCTTCAATTTCAAGTGGGGTCATCGCGTGATTCCAGATCCCGCGGATCCCAACAAAATCTACGTGACAACCTTTGGCGGCAGTGTGTGGCACGGCCAAGTGAATGGCGTAGCGCGTCCAGTGGACATTGCTACGCCGGAAATGGAACCAGGGCGGTGATGAGAATTCGTAGGGCGGACCCCCAGGTCCGCAGCCGACGCCCTCGTCGGCCTGTCGAGGAGAAAAACGGAGCTCGAAGAGCGGGTCCAGGAGGCACCCGCGCGGACCAGGGGGTCCGCCCCACCGCCGTATGCATCAACGTTGGTGGATAAATGACCAGGCGCAATCTACTGCAGGCTCTCGCGGCCGCCGCGCTTCCGGTCCGCGCTCAACAAACCAAGCCAAATATCGTCGGCTATCGCGAATACGCCAAATGTCTGCCGGATGCGATTCGCGCTCTCGCGGAGGAGGCCTATAATCGCCGCTCTGCGCAGATCCGCAAATTGACCACCGCCGCTGCTATCCAAGAGCGCCAGCGCTGGGCGCGCGAGACGTTCTGGAAAATCACCGGCGGCATGCCCGAGCGGACGCCTCTCAATACTCGCACCACTGGCGCTTTCGAACGGGAACAATATCGCGTGGAGAAACTGGTTTACCAAAGCCGTCCCGACGAGTGGATTTCCGCCAATCTGTACATCCCGAAAAACGGCACAGCGCCGTTCCCCGGCGTTCTGTTCCAGATGGGACACACCGACAATGGAAAAGCCGGCGATACGTATCAGCGCTGCTGCCAGGGGTTGGTGCAACTCGGATTCGTGGTGCTGGCGTTCGATCCGATGGGCCAAGGCGAACGTATCCATTATCTAAGTGCCGACGCTCCTTCCACGCGCCTTCCATCCGCCGACGACGAACACACCGTGGCCGGGAAGCAAATGCTCTTGGTGGGCGACACCGCGGCGCGCATGCAAACTTGGGATGCCGTGCGAAGTCTCGATGTGCTGGCGTCGCATCCGCTGGTGGATCCAAAGCGTCTTGCGTCCACGGGACAATCCGGGGGCGCAACCATCACCATGATGCTGGCCGCGGTGGACGATCGCTTGGCCTGCGCGGCGGTCTCCTCCGGCAACACGGAAAATTTCGCCTGTGCCAATTTCCATCCGCCCGGATCCGTCGATGATGCGGAACAGAATCTTGTCGGCGCCGGCCCGTTGGGATTCGATCGCTGGGATCTGCTCTGGCCCATCGCACCCAAGCCTCTCCTGATTCTCACCAGCGCCAAAGATTTCTTCGGAACCTATTCGCCGAATTACGAAGACAACGGGCTAGAGGAGTACGGCCGGCTGGAAGCCGCCTACCGGGTGCTGCGGAAGCCCAATCACTTGCATCGATTCGAGTCGCCTCTTCCTCACGGGATGTCCTACGTGATGAGGCTGGAAACCTATCGATGGCTCACGCGCTGGTTGCAGGACGGGCGGAAAGTCGATCAGGAGCCGCCGGTCGCGCCGGAGCCGGATCGCACGTTGTGGGCGACGGAATCGGGAAGCGTGGTTCGCTCTTTGAACAGCAAGACGCCTTTCCAATCGTCCCACGAAAAGGCGAGTTCCATCACAACGCCATCGAAGCCCGCGGACTTGCGAAAGCTGTTTGGAATGGGCCCGCCGCGCGCCAAGTCCACGTCTGCGTCAATTGAGCCGCGTGCCATCGCGCGATTGCGAAATACTCGCGGTGGAAGTTCCCACGGCCGATCGCGTTTGGGTGCCCGCCTGGATTTTCGTGCCGAAGCAATCCGTACGGAGATTGTTGATCGTCGCCGATCCTCGAGGCCGCAACTCCGCCTGGCAGGAAGGCGGTCTCTACCAGCGCCTTGCCGCCGAAGGTACGGTGGTGTGCGCGCCCGATCTGCGCGGCATCGGCGACATGCGTCCCGAATATAGCGCCGGTGCGCCGGGCTACACCGGCCCGCGCGAGAGTGAAGACGATTACGCCTGGGCATCGCTCGTGCTGGGCCGAAGTTTACTGGGACAACGCGTGACAGATCTCGTGGCTGTGATTGAAGCGCTTGCGTCAGCCGAGTGGGGCGGAACGCCGCTGCTCGCCGCGCGCGGACAACTCACCGTTCCAGCTCTCTCGGCGGCATCTCTCTCGTCCAAGGTTGCTGGACTTTATCTGGCGGATCATCTCATCAGTTGGCGAAGTCTGGCGGGGACCGAAGACTACCGCCATCCTCTCGCGAACTTTATTCCCGATGTTCTCCGGTCCACGGATCTGCCGCAGATCGCGGGCACGCTGACGCCGCGCAAGCTCATCCTCGCGGGCGTTCTGGATGGCGGCGGTAAACCTGTTCCGGTACCGGATGCCAAGCGCGCGTACTCCAGTCCCAACATCGAAATTCGAGAGGAGGCCGCGTGGGATCCGGACGTCTTATCGCGTTTCTAACACTGGCGCATTTGGCTGTGGCCCAGACCGTGGTCGTGCATCCAAAGTTGATCGACGACGTGTTGGTGAATCCCGGCATGGGCATCCAAACATTCCAACGCTACAACGGCGATGCACTGAACGTCGGCGTGAAATGGTCCGAAGAAGGTCCCATCGAAACTCCCGCTGCATCCGCAAGCGCGGTGGATTTTCCGCCCAGCACCATCGCGTACTGCCGCTGGTTCTGGGAGACCATCCAGCCGGAGCCAGGCAAGGTCCGCTGGGAAATTCTCGATCGCGCGCTGGCGGATGCGGCCAAGCACGGCCAGCAACTCGCCATTCGCCTGATGCCGTATGACCAAAAGCACCCGCTGCCCCAGTGGTATCGGGCTTCCGGAGCCAAGCGCATCAATCACGAAGGCGATGCTATCTGGGAGCCGGACTTCAGCGATCCGCTTTTTCTTCAGTACTGGGGCGCGCTGGTGAAAGAAGCCGGCCGGCGCTATGACGGGAATCCGAATCTGGATACGGTGGATATTTCTTCGGTCGGCTATTGGGGCGAAGGCTGGAGCGATTTCATGCCAGCGTGGCCGGTCCAGAAAACACTGATCGACATTTGGTTGGCGGCTTTTCCCACCACCCATCTGTTGATGAATTTCGACGAGCCGGAAGCATTGCATTACGGCACCCGGCACGGCGCAGGCTGGCGATTCGATTGTGTCGGCGATCTCCGTGAAAAGTGGGCGCACATGCTGGATTTTTACCCCATGCAGATTGTCCGCGCGGGAATAGAAGATGTGTGGAAGCAGGAACCTGTGTCCATGGAAACGTGCGGAGTGCCGGAATCCTGGAAGCGCCAAGGCTGGGACGTCCACTATATTCTGCGCGAAGCTTTGCGCTGGCACGTGACTTCGTTGAACGTGAAATCGAGCGCCATCCCCGCCGATTGGAAGCCGGCTTTTGACGAATTCCAAAAACAAATGGGCTATCGCTTGGAACTACGCCGTTTCGAATATCCGGCCACGGTTCACCCTTCCGCCTCGATGCCAATAAAAATGTGGTGGGTGAATTCCGGCGTCGCGCCCGTATACCGTCCCTACATTCTCGCGTTGTCTCTAGACGACGCTGTGATCGAAATTCCCGCCGACATTCGAAAGTGGCTTCCGGGCGATGCTCTGGTGGAAGAGAACATCTCCATTCCGGCGATCGCCGCGGGCGAACATCGCATTCGGGTCGCGCTTCTGGACGCTCGAACTCACCAACCGGCCATCCAGCTTGGCATCGCAGGCCGCATGAAGAACGGATGGTATGACTTGGGTCCAATCACTTTGCGGACGGAGATACCTTACTGAACCGCGACCGCGAGGGAGCGTTCCGTCAGGTCTCGTGGTAGCGCTCCCTTGCGGTCGCGGTTCGGTTGTTTCAACGTTTACGCGACGATCACTTCCACGCCCTTGCTCCGGATCGCTTCCAAAGTTTCCGGACGCACCCGATCATCGGTGACGATGCGCCGAACGCTATCGATGGCGCCAATCACCGACAGGCTCCGGCGTCCGAATTTGCTCGCGTCCGCCACCACCGTTACCTCCTGGGAATTGCGCATCATGTGCGTATTGAGCAGAGCTTCGAGAAGATCGGGAGTGGAGAATCCGATCTCCGGATCCAACCCGTCTACACCCAGGAAAAAATGATCCGCGTGCAGTTCCGACACGAACCGCTCGGCCTGCGGGCCTACAAACGACCCGGACACGTGCCGCATCACACCGCCGATCATGATTACCGAAATGTCCGGCGCGTCGATGAATTCATCCGCGATGTTTAGCGCGTGCGTAATGACGGTGAGAGATTCCAGGCTGGTTTGCTTGAGAGCGCGCGCCACTTCAACGGTAGTGGTTCCCGAATCCAGGATCACCGTTTGATGCGGTCCCACCAGCTTCGCCGCGGCCTTTCCGATGCGCGTCTTCTCGGCGTGGTAGATGGTCTTCTTGATGTTCAGCGGAAAATCCTGATGCGGCTCCTGCGGCAGCATGGCGCCTCCGTAGGAACGCACCAGGATGCCTTTCTCCGCCAACTGTTCCAGATCGCCGCGCAGGGTCACAGCCGAAACGCCGAAGCGGCGCACCAAGTCGCCCACCGAAACACGGCCGTCGTTCTTCAGGAGTTTTACGATCTCGCGGCGTCGTTCTCCCGCGAGTAGATGAGGGCGTTTACCGGACATTCAGTCTCTCAGTGTAAGTCAGTAGCGGCAGCGGCGGGATCTCCCCAGTCAGCGGAGCGAGCCAGGCGCGAAATTCCGGCATATCGCTGGTCGCTTCAGCCGGCAACCAAGCCGGAGGGAATAGCCGCTCGTGCGCCGCCACTTTTGCCAGATCGATAAGCCCGGTGGTGCAAACATAATCGGCGCCAGGCTGGCGATCCAATGTAATCATTTTTCCAGAGACCCCATCCAGCGCGGCGCGAACCGCTGCGCGGCCACAAGCTCGCGCTTCCGCCCGATCTACGCCGGAGGCCAGCGCCGAACTGGATCGCCCCAATAATCCGGGCTTCTCGCTGCGCGCGCTGATTTTCAAAGCCTTTGACAGGCGTTGCGCTAGAACGTGCGCCAGGTTGAGCGCTAGCGGAGCGCGGCTGGATGCTCGTGTATCCGCTCCAAACGGCTCGCCGTTTTCATCCAGTTGGCCCTCGCAAACTGCAATCACTACTCGGCCCAAGCGCGCGTGGCATCGTTCCACATCCGCCGCCAATTGTTCGAATGGCAGAGGACGTTCCGGCATATAGATAAGATGCGGCGCGTCGTCGGCATGGCACCGCGCTTGAATGGTGGCAGCCGCCAGCCACCCGGCGTTGCGGCCCAGAACTTCCACCACCGTGATGCCCGGCAGCGCTCGATTGTCCGCGCCGATGTCTCGCAGTGCAAATGCGAAGAATCGTGCCGCCGAGGCGTAGCCGGGGCTGTGATCCGTACCCGCCAGGTCGTTGTCGATAGTTTTCGGCACTCCGATCACGAACGCTTCCAGGCTGGAACTGCATATGGCTTCCGAGAGCCGGAGCGCAAGTTCCATGGTTCCGTTGCCGCCATTGAGGAACACATAACGGATTTCGCGCCGGCGCAGAACCTCGATCATGGTTTCGAAATCGGATTCCTGGATTTTCGCGCGCGACGATCCCAAGATGGATCCGGGCGATAACGCCGCCTGCTCCCAAAACGACGCGCTCTCGGCCAGCAAGTCGCAGAAAGACTCTTTCAGGATGCCTGTCGCTCCACCAACCGCGCCGAAAAGTTTTCCAATTCCCGCCGCGCGGCATTCTTCCACGATTCCAGCTAAACTGGAATTCAAAACCGTGGTCGGTCCGCCTCCGTGTGCTACTAAAGCATTTCCTGGAACCTTCATCGGCTGTGCGGCCACGTCCAGCGATTATACCCTATCATTCCTTTCGATCTCTTGCTAAAATTGTCTTTTGATTTCGTTGTTCCTTGGAGGATGAATTGCCCGAAGTCACTACCACCGGTGCCGG
Source organism: Bryobacterales bacterium (assembly GCA_963774655.1). Taxonomy (GTDB): domain Bacteria; phylum Acidobacteriota; class Terriglobia; order Bryobacterales; family Bryobacteraceae; genus Palsa-89. Next base: position 418,570 of record CAVZFZ010000001.1, read on the forward strand.
AGACATCGGCGAAGCGTTCCTGCATTCCGCTGATTTGATAAGCCGAAGCCGGGAACAACAGGAACGCGATGGGTATTTCCACACCTTGCGGGAGATTCTCCAGCAACCTTCCACTTGGCTCGATAGCGCGGAACGGATGCTGGGAAAAACGGCGGAGTTATCCCAGCTTGTGGAAGGCATCCGATCGCTAGTGTTAACCGGGTCCGGCAGTTCGGAGTACGCTGGCGCCTGTGTACGAATGGCATTGCAAGACGCGCTCGGTATTACCGCCGCAACCGTGGCTGGCGGTGCACTGCTCACGCACGGCGCGCGAATGATTCCGTCGGATCGTCCCGGCCTCATGATTTCGTTGGCGCGATCAGGAGACAGTCCGGAGAGCGTCGCAGCCGTTTCGCTCATGCTCGAATCGGAGCCTCAATTGCGGCATCTGGTAATCACTTGCAACCGCGAAGGCCGGCTGGCTACCACATACAGGAATGATCCGCGGGTGCAAGTAGTCGCTCTCGATGAGCGTACCAACGATCGTAGTCTGGTGATGACCAGCAGTTTTACGAACATGGTGATAGCCGCGCTGGCATTGACTTCCTTGCAGCAGCCCGAGCGCTATCGCGCACTCTGTCTGGATCTGAGCCAGAGAGCCAAAAAGCTGCTGGAAACTAGTTTTCCTCTTCTAGCGCGATTGGCGGGCGGAGATTTTACCCGGGCGTTGTTTCTGGGAAGCGGCTCGCGGCGCGGCGCGGCGCGGGAAGCGGCTTTGAAGATGCTGGAGATGACTGCCGGCCGCGTGATGTCAATGAACGAGACTTACTTGGGATTACGCCACGGGCCGATGAGCTCAGTGCATCCCGATACTTTTGTGGTGTGTTTTCTCTCGTCGGATCCTCACATTCGCGGCTACGAGTCCGACTTGATTCGCGAGCTGAGCCGCAAGCAACTCGGATCGCGAAAGCTCCTTTTCGGTGAAAATGTCCCGCACGATCTGGCTGGCCCTGCGGACGCAGTGGTGGATTGCGCCGGCGCGACCACGCTTAGCGATGAGCATTGGCCCGTTTTGGATGTCATCGTGGGTCAGGTGCTGGCGTTCTCCCGCTGCCGCAAAGAAGGGCTGCAGCCTGATTCGCCATCGAGCGACGGCGTGATCCAGCGCGTGGTCCAGAATTTCGCTTTGCACGGGATGGAGACCGCGCCTTGAAGATCCTGATTGCCGGCGAACTCAACCTTGATCTCATTCTCCAAAATTATCGAAGCTTTCCGGCTCTGGGACGCGAAGTGCTGGTGGACGACGTCACGCTCACCATGGGCAGCGCCTCCGCAATTTGCGCGTGCGGTTTGGCCAGGCTCGGGAACTCCGTAACTTTCACCAGCAAAGTAGGGGCTGATTCGTGGGGTGAACTCTGCCAAAGCAAACTCGCGGCGTTTGGCATCGACATTTCGAGAGTTGTGACCGATCCCGCGCTGAAGACCGGTATCACCGTGTCCATCACTTCGCCCACCGATCGCGCACTGGTCACTTATCCGGGAGCGAGCACCGCTTTGCAAGCGAGCGATTTTGATCGCGACAGTTTTGCCGGGTTCCGGCACCTGCACATTTCGTCATTCTTCATTCAGGAAGGGCTGCGGCCGGGGATCAAACAGCTTCTCGCGCTGGCCAGCGAATGCGGGTTAACCACCTCGCTCGATCCGGGCTTCGATCCAAATGAGAAATGGGGCGCGGATCTGCTAGACGCGCTGAGCGAAGTGGATGTTTTTCTTCCCAACGAAGTGGAACTGGAAGGAGTGACAGGTTTGCAAAATCGCGAAGAGGCGCTGCGCAGCCTATCGAATGGCCGTACTCTCACTGTCGTCAAGCTGGGCGTCGACGGCTGTATGGCGCTGCACGACAGGAAATTCGTGGCGGTCCCTGGGTTTCCGGTGACGCCCGTCGATACCACCGGAGCGGGCGATTCTTTCAATGCGGGATTCCTGCACGCGTGGCTGCGCGGCTCCGAGTTACGCGACGTTATGACCTTTGCGGCCGCCTGTGGCGCGCTCTCCACGCTCTCGTCGGGAGGAACCGGCGCGCAGCCCACCGAGCGGCAAGCTCGCAGCTTTTTGGCGGAGCGGGAAGCTCAGCCGATCGGAGAACGGAAATGAGTGGAATACGACGCCGGAAATTCCTGACGTCCGCCGGGTTCGGTTTCGCGGCCGCGAACATGTCATCTGGCTCTGCGTCCGCGCAGCAGCCCGCCGGCAAACCGCTGGACATTTCCAAATACGAACCGAAGAGCATGCTGCACGTGAAGGAAACGCGTGTGGAGCGCGCGAAATTCCCAGTGATCGACATCCACACCCATCTCTCGTTCTCGAAAGTGGCGACCAATGGCGTCCAAATGTCGGAGGAACGCAGCTACACCGGCACGCCCAAGGATATCCTCGCTGTGATGGACCGCAAGAATATCCGCGCCATGGTGAATCTTACCGGCGGCTACGGCAAGGGTCTGGAAGACGCGATTGGCCGCTATGACAAAGCGTTTCCCGGCCGGTTTTATACCTTCACCGAACCCTGGTACAGCCGTTTCAAGGAGCCGGATTATCCGAAGTTCCAGGCCGAAGCAATTGAGCAGGCGCACCGCGCCGGCGCCAAAGGATTGAAGATTCTGAAAACGCTGGGACTGTATCTCAGAGAGAACATCACGTCCGGAAAATTGGTAACCGTGGATGATCCGCGCTTCGATCCGATGTGGGATGCCTGCGGGCGGTTGAATATGCCGGTGGCAATCCACGTTTCCGATCCCGCGGCATTCTTCACGCCGACCGATCGCTTCAACGAGCGCTACGAAGAGCTGAACAATCATCCGGACTGGTCGTTTTACGGTAAGGATTTCCCCAGCAACGCGCAGATCCTGGAGGCGCGGAACCGGATGATGGCGAAGCATCCGAAGACGCAGTTCATCGTGCTGCATGTCGGAAACTTCGCCGAGGATCTGGAGAACGTCTCACAGAATCTCGACCGGTTTCCGAACATGAGCGTGGAGATTGGAGCGCGCATCGGCGAGCTGGGACGTCAACCTCGCGCCTCGCGCAAGTTTTTCGAGCGTTACCAGGATAGGATTCTGTTCGGTACCGATGCGGTACCGCATGGCGACGAGTTTCCGCAGCAGGTGTTCAACGACAAGTTATACGAGATCTACTTCCGGTTCCTCGAAACGGATGACGAATACTTCGACTATGCGCCCGCGCGCGTGCCGCCGCAGGGACGCTGGCGCATCTATGGCATCCAGCTTCCGGACCCGATCTTGCGCAAAGTGTATAACCAGAACGCCGCTCGCTTGCTTGGAGTCACACCGCCCTAACCCGTGGCGGCACCAGCTTCGCCAATCTGCTGGCCCGCTAGTCCCGAGTTTCCCCACACAGCGTTTTGCGCTAGGAAGTAGGGCGGACCCCCTGGTCCGCGCGGGTCCCCCTGGACCCGCTTTCTTCGGCCGCGCACGAAAGTCCAACTGACCAGGATGAACTCTTCCTTCCTTAGTCATCCAAGCCGATCACAACCCCCAAATCCCAACCCCCTCATCAACTTCTCCCCCAAAATCCCCGATTTCCTTGCCGCACCCCATAAACTAAAAGAGTATCGGGATACTCCTGCGCGCGTCCGTTCGCCTACAGCCGCCCCACTCCCGCCGTTGTAAAAAATGAAGGAACGAACCCAAATTTGACCCCAAATCCTCCACAGTTTCAACCAAGGATCACGAATCCCCGCATAAAATTTCCCCCACCCCCTCAACCACTTCCCACCACCCACCCCCTACCGCCCACCACCCACCAGCTATCCTCAAGCCGGACCGTATGCCTCACCAGCCCAAGGAGCTCTTAGAACTTGCCCACTCCGCAACGCCGTTCTGCTCCAATGACGGACAAGCCTGCGCCAGCCTCCCCCTGAGTGTGGAACACCGTACCGTAGTCCCCCTACGCTCCGCGGCTTTCCGCGACTGGCTCACTTCGGAGTTTTACAAGCAAAACAAGACGGCCCCATCCCTACAAGCCTTCCGCGCCGCACTGCGAACGCTAGAAGCGCAAGCCCGCTACGGCGAATTTCCAGCGCAGCCCGTAAAACAACGCCTCGGCTTCGAAGGCGACCCGTTCTACCCCTCAAAAATCATCCTGGATCTAGCCAACGCCTCCGGCGACATTCTAGAAATCACGTCCCGCGGCTGGCAAATTAGAAATAACCTGCAAACTGCCTTCCGCCAATCCCCATCCACGCGTGCTCTCCCAGTCCCCGAGCCCGCAGCCCCGAGCCCCAAGCCCCTAGCCCCTCTTCAGCATTTACTGAATCTCCCCACCGCCGCCTGGAACCGGGCACTCTCGTGGATCACGGCAGCCCTCCGCCCCACCGGCCCCTACCCAATCCTCGTCCTCAATGGACCCGCCGGCAGCGGCAAGTCAGTCCTCGCCCGTGTACTGCGCTCCCTCATCGATCCTTCCGCCGCCCCCGCGCACCGCCTGCCCGCCCGTGACCGCGATCTCTGCCAGCTCGCGCTCCACAACTGGATCCTCATCTTCGATCAGGTGCACCGCGTCCCCAACAAAATTTCCGAGACCCTCTGCGCCCTCTCGTCCGGCGACGCCATCAAAATCACTCAACCCGATCTGCGCGACCCGCTGGTTTTCGAAGTCGCCCGTCCAATAATTCTGGTCGCGCCTCACGATGAAACACAGCGCGCCTGGACACCGCCGCGCACTCTAGCCAACCGCACCATGACCATCCATCTCGATCGCATCGCGTTCCCACGCCCCGAAGCCGCCATTTGGTCCACCTTCAAGACTTTACATCCCCAGTCGCTAGCCTCGTTGTCGGATGCTGTAGCAACCGCCCTCGCCCGCGTTCGCGATATCGACCTGGGAAACGTCTCACGCTTCCCGGACTCCGCCACTTGGACCGCAGCCGCCGCACCCTCGCTCGGCCTCACGGAAACCGATGTCATCCGCGCATTCACCGACGAAAAATCCATGTGGTCCGGCGGCGATCCGCTCCGCGAAGCCGTCCATGCCGTCCTAGAAACCACCGGCTCCTGGACCGGCGAAGCCACGGACCTCCTAAACCAACTCCGCGTCACCGTTCCATTAGCCGCCTTACCGAGCACCTCCAAAGGCCTATCCCAAGTCCTGGCCAACGTAGCCGGAGTCCATATCACAAAGACAAGAGACGCGAACAGTCACCGCCTCACCATCACGAGAATCGATGACGCATCGCAAAAAACCGCCACGGTCCTCTAAAAATCTGGGGACACTTCGGGCAAGCGCGCAACCCAATCTCAAGCCAGAAACTCACGAGACGTGTCCCCAGATTTTTTGAGAAACCAGAAACGAGAAACAGAAACGAGAAACGATCTATCCCCTCTTCCGCCAACGAAATAAACCGGAACCCCCGTCGCCATCAACCCGAGCGCCGCGACAGACGGCCCGGGTCTGTTCACCGCGGTATTTATCAGGAAACAAATCGTCACCGCCAAAAACAACAGCGGCGTCACCGGATATCCCCACATCTTATAAGGACGCGGCAAGTCCGGTTGGCTCCGCCGCAGCACCATGACACCCAACACCATGAGCCCGTAGAAAATCCAAAATGCGAACATCGCGTAATCCATCAGCGTCTCGTAGCTTCCGCTGAGCAGCAGTACGATCGCCCACCCGCCTTGCGCCAAAATCGCAAAGGATGGCGTCCGGAACCGCGGATGCACTTCCGCGAACTTCTGGAAGAACAATCCGCTGTTCGCCTGCGCAAAATAAACCCGAGGCGATGTCATGAAACATCCGTTCAACGCCCCCACGATCGACAGTAGGATGATGAACGCCACCAACGTCCCGCCCGCCGGCCCCATCACCCGCTCCGCCGCCGACGCACCCACATGGTCGCTCGCCGCGATCCCCCCGACGCCCAATACGTGCAGGTAAGCCACGTTCGCCAACATATAAATGCCGATGCAGATGCCCAATCCAAAGGTCAGCGCCAGCAAAACGTTTCGCTGCGGATTCTTCATCTCGCCCGCCACATCCGCCACCTGCACCCAACCGTCGTAAGCCAGCACGCACGCAATCAGCGCGATTCCGAAATGACTGAACGAAAATGGAGCTGCCACAGCCGCCGTCACTGGTGCGCTGCCGCGCCAAAGAAAAGCGCTGCCGATAATAATCAGCAGCCCAATCACTTTCGCGGAAGTAAAACTCTTCTGCACCAGCGCGCCGATCGAAACGCCACGATAGTTGATCGCGCCCAGGATCACGATCAAACCCGTGCCCATCAGCTTTGCAATCAGCGGGCTCAGCGGAACGAAATACGAAACGTAAAGCGTGAATGTAACCGCAAGCCAAGCCGCCTGCGCGGTCCGGCACACCAGAAACATGGTCCAGCCGTAGACAAACGCCGTCATCGGACCGTAAATTTTGTGCAGGAATACATACTGGCCGCCCGTGGCAGGCAACGCAGTTCCCAACTCCGCGCACGCCAGCGCCCCAAAGAACGACGCCACTCCCGCCACCACCCAAACCGAAAGGATGGAAGTTGTGCTCGAAAGATTGCGCGCCACCAGATTCGGAACCAGAAATATTCCGCCGCCGATGACAATCCCTACGACAATTGCGAGCGCATCCGCCAGCCCCAGCGTCCGCGCCAGTTCCCCCGTCTTATGCTCTGCCAACGCGCTTCCTTACTCTCTGCATATGCCCCTTTTGCTTCCCCGGATAAACTTCACCAAATGCCGCGTATGCTCCGTACCCAGCGCTTCCATCTGCGTCAACGCCTCTTCCAGCTTCAACCCGCTCCGATACAGGATCCGATACGCGTTCTTCAACGCGCCGATCTCTTCCTTCGAAAAACCCGCCCGCCGCAGCCCCACCAGATTCAACCCTTTCGGCGCGACATTGAAATCCGAATACAGAAAGAACGGTGGAACATCGTTGTTCACCCGCGAATTTCCCCCGATCATCGCCAGCCGCCCGATCTTCGAATATTGATGGATAACAACACCACCCGAAATAAAAGCCTGGTCCTCCACCTCCACGTGCCCGGCCACCAGCGCGCAGCTCGCGATCACGCAGTTGTTTCCGATTTTGCAATTGTGCGCGATGTGTCCCGACGTCATGATGTAGTTGCCGTCGCCGATCTCCGTCACGCTCTCCGGCTGCGTCCCGCGCGAGATCGTATAATGCTCGCGGATGATGTTGCCGTCGCCGATCCGCAGATAACTGCGCTCGCCTTTGAAATTCTTATCCAGAGGATCCGTACCCAGCACCGTTCCAGCCGAAATTTCGTTGCGCTCGCCCAACGTCGTCCACCGCTTCACGTAAACGTAGGGCTCCAACCGGCAGCCGGCGCCGATCACTACATCTTCTTCGACAATCGCGTACTCACCGATGGCAACGTCCGCTCCTACATCGGCCAACGGATGCACGCGCGCTGTGGCTGCGATTCGAGCCGAAGGATCAACCGGCATAAGTTTGTATCATACAGGGTGATGCGGGTCTCAGATATTGCGGATCATTTGAGAGCGGCCTGGGAAGGCGATGGATCGCTTGAAATTATCGGCGTCGCGGCTCTCGAATCGGCCGGCCAGCATGAGATCTCCTTTGTCGGGAATCGCAAAGCCACCGCCGCAGCCGCGAATTCCAGTGCAGGCTGCCTTCTGGTCGCCGACGAATTTCCCGCCGGCCGTACCCTCATCCGCGCCGCCGATCCTCGCGCCGCCTTCGCGCGCGTCATCGGTCTGCTTCATCCTCCGCGTCCCCTCAAGCCCGGCGTTCATCCAAATTCCGTCATCGCTCCCGATGCCCGCATCGCTTCCTCCGCCGCCATTGGTCCTTACACAACCATCGGCGAAGGCGCGCTGATCGGCGAGCGTTCCAGCATAGGAGCGAACTGTTCCATCGGTGCGGATGTCCGCATCGGCGATGATTGCTTATCTGCATCCGAACGTGACGATCTACGATCACGTAACCATCGGAGACCGAACCGTGCTCCACTCCGGCTGCGTCCTCGGCGCCGACGGCTTCGGTTTCGTTCGCACCGCCGACGGTTACCAAAAGTTCCCGCAGATCGGCCGGGTCGAGATCGGGGACGATGTCGAGATCGGGGCCAACACCTGCATCGATCGCGCCGCGCTCGGAGTCACGTCCATCGGCAACGGCTCCAAACTGGATAATTTGATTCACATCGGACACAACTGCAGCATCGGCCGAAACGTGGTCATCGCAGCACAGACCGGCCTCTCGGGAGGCGTGGTGGTGGAAGACGATGTCGTGATCGGCGGTCAGGTAGGGATCGGAGACAAAGCGCGAATCGAGACGGGCGCCGTGTTAGGCTCGGGTTGCGGAGTCTTGACTTCGAAAATCGTTCGCAAAGGCCAAGTAGTCTGGGGAACGCCGGCCCGCCCGCTCAAACAGTACCTGAAACAGTTAGCAAATCAGGCGAGAAATTCGAAATTCGGGGACATGACGGGCTAGCTTTTGCGGTACTTCAACCTTTAACGGAAGCAGTCGTGTCCCCGAATTTACAAGCGAACCTAACCGCGCACTCCAACATCCACCGCCGCGTGGTGCAAAATGGAATTCGCTTCGTCCACCAGTTGTTGCAACCGTCGCATGTACTGTCGAGCTTGCAGCTGCTCAGCCGGCAGCGTCATCTCCAGATAGTAGGCGATCGCTTCTATGGAGCTGAGTGGTTGGCGCATATCGTGAATAAAATCTCGAACCACTTCATCCCTCTCGGGCATGGAGTGAGCTTCGCGATAAGTGGGGGATTCAATAAGGACGGCGGCAGCAGACATGGCTTCGGAATGTTCCTTCCGTACGCTCGATGATCGAATTCCAAAAAACGAGCATAACGTTCATGAGGGGGAAAGAAAGTTATACCGCCAAAGTCGTATGCGCGTCAAGCAAATCTTTGAAAAAACTGCATCGCGTGAACTGGCTCACGGTTTCGTCGGACTCCATCGCTACCGAGCCGCGACCGTGAGGGAGTCGGTGCCTGTTTGGTATCTTAGTCTCGATCATGATCCTCACAAAAGTTACAGACCGTATCGCCACTCTCGCTTTCAACCGGCCCGAAAAGTTGAACGCGCTGAATACGGAGCTACTCTCGAGTTCCATCGAAACCCTGCGCGGCTGGAGCACCGATCCGTCCATCGGAGTGATTGTCGTCACCGGAATCGGCCGTGCGTTCTGCGCCGGAGGCGATGTATCGATGATGGCAAAAGATTCTAACGAATCACTCGAAGAAAGTATCGATAGGCTGCGCTCCTGGCAGGAACTTTCCTGGCTGCTCTACAGCATTCCGAAAGTCACCATCGCCGCGGTCAACGGCTTTGCGATGGGCGCTGGATTAGGCGTTTGCCTAGCCTGCGATCTCCGCATCGCATCCGATCAAGCCAAGTTCGGAACCGCGTATGCCAAGGTTGGATTCGGCGGCGATTTCGGTACCACCTGGCTACTCGCGCACTACGCCGGCGCGCCCAAAGCCAAGGAGCTGCTCTTCCTGGGCGATCAGATTGATGCCGCCGAGGCCCATCGCGTCGGCCTGATCAATCGGGTGGTCGCGCAGGATCAATTTGAAGCCGAAGTGACAGCTTGGGCGACTCGCGTCGCGGCCGGTCCGCTGACCAGTTTCCGGTATATGAAAGCCAATGTCAATCTCGCCACGCATTCCGATTTCCGAACTTTGCTTGACCGCGAAGCGGAAACCCATCTGCGCTGCGGCCAAACGGACGATCACAAAGAAGGCGTGCGGGCGTTCCTCGAAAAGCGCGCACCGAAATTCACCGGCAAATGAAACAGATCCTCTACACGAAAGAAAACCGGGTCGCCACCATCACGCTGAACCGTCCCGAGAAGCTCAACGCCTATTCCGAAGTGATGGTCCACGAAATTCTGGCCGCGCTCGCCGATGCCCGTGACGACGAAGCGGTCCGCGCTGTAATTATCACCGGCGCGGGCCGTGGCTTCTGTTCCGGCGGCGACGTCTCGCGCGATTTTCAATATCCCAGCCGCTATCGCGGGCATCGCTTGGAATCGATGCTCGAAATGCGCGAGAACATGGATCAGTTGGTGACATTCCTCCAGCGCTTCGACAAACCGGTCATCGCCGCTGTCAATGGTCCTGCGGTAGCTGGCGGCTTGACGCTCGCACTGGCTTGCGATTTCCGCATCGCCGCGACGAGCGCGAAGTTGGGAGATACCAGCTTACGTTTCGCGCTGATCCCCGACGAAGGCGGCGCGTATCTGTTTCCGAAATTCATGGGCCTGGAACGCGCGCTCAAGATGTCGCTCTTTTCCGAAGTCTATCCGGCTGAGCAAGCCAAAGAACTTGGATTGGTGACCGAAGTCGTCCCCGATGCCGAACTGATGCCGGAGGCTCGTCGCTGGGCCGAGCGCTTGGCCGATGGTCCGCCCATCGCGATGCGAATCGCCAAACGGATGATGTACAAGCAGCAAACCATGAGCCTGGAAAATGCTTTGGAAGACGCCGCTCTTTCCACCATCGCGACCAATTATACGGATGACGTGAAAGAAGGCATCGCCGCCTTTCACGAAAAGCGCAAGCCAAATTTCAAAGGATGCTAAATTGGCTTACCGAACCGCGACCGTGAGGGAGTCGGTGCCTTTGTCGATTGCCAGCGCTACAAGGTTCTAGCCGAACAAATACAAACCTGCCGCGGACTGCTTGACTGAAACGGCACCCGCGTGAACTCACCATAGCGTTCATCCAACCGAAATCCAGCGACATCCAACAGCAGTAACAATTCCTGCGGAAAGATCACGCGCAGACGATATTCTATGGTGCGCGAGTCAAGAGACCAGGTCATATTCCAGATCTGGCTCGCGGCATCGTAGCTCGCGGGATCTCGCGCCAGGGCTGCGAGATCCCATTTAGAAATGTCGAAAATCAACCGCCCGTTCGCGACCAGGTGGTGCCGTACGTTCCGGAAGCACTGAATCAGCTCATCCGCCGTGAACAAGTGCAGTAGCGAATTGCCCGCGATGAGAATGGTCGAAAACGGCCCAGGCAGTTCGAAGCTTCGCATGTCAGCCTTGAAGAACCTAACGTCAACGCCTGCCCGCAGCGCCTTGGCTCGAGCACTTTCTAACATGGATGCGGACAGGTCGGCCCCGGTGATGTCGACTCCACTTTGCGCGATCGGAATGGTCAGACGGCCCGTTCCGCAAGCCAGCTCTAAAACCCGTCCGCCACTCTTCCGCGCTTCCTCCAGATAGAACCGCTCGGACGCAAGCAGCCGTTCCCGGCGCGCCGCATCTTGCAGTGACGCGCTATCGGCGGTGTTCGGAAACAGCGAATCATACAGTTCGGGATCGGCGTAGAGCGGGCATTCGTCCATAAGGGGCAATATATACTAGAGTGCGATGCGAAGCTTGAGTCTCGTTGTAATTGTTGTCTCTTCTCTTAGCGCCGGCGTCGCCGACAACCCCGACGTAGCCGGCCAGGAACGATTGTTCGAGAGCTGGATTCGTGCGCAGATCACCTATCGCAGCCTGCCCGGTATCGCCGTCGGCGTAGTTTCCAATCAGGAGCTGGTGTGGGCGAAAGGTTTCGGCTTTGCCGATGTCGAAAGCCACACACCCATGACGCCGGCCACCAAGTTTCGCATGGCCTCGCACAGCAAGCTCTTCACTGCCACCGCGATCATGCAACTGCGCGATGCCGGAAAGCTGCGCTTAGACGATCCGGTGGTGAAGTATCTCGACTGGTTCAAGGTGCAGCCCGCGGAGCCCGACGATCCGCCCATCACCATCGAAGAGCTGCTGACGCACAGCGCTGGACTTCCGCGCGAAGCCGGTCCGCACTGGACCGAGAAAGAGTTTCCCAACGGTGACGGCGTGCGCAAATACGTGCTGGATCATCCGGCGCCGTACTCGCCCGAAGTGCGCTGGAAATATTCGAATCTTGGATTCACCGTCGCGGGCATGATTGTCGAAGCGGTCTCCGGCGAAAAATACGCGGACTACGTGCAGAAGCATATCTTTGATCCCTTGGGGATGACCAGTTCGAGTGTGGACAAGAACGTGGCTGGCTTAGCATCAGGCTACGGCCGCAGAATGCCGGACGGTTCTCGCGTCAAGATGCCTTTCGTGGATGCACGCGCCATGGCGCCCGCTACTGGAATTACATCTACCGTCGAGGACATGGCGAAATTTGTATCGCTGCAATTCCGCAAAGGTCCAGTAGGCGGCAGCCAGATTCTCAGCACTGGGGCGTTGCGCGACATGCACCGCGTTCGAGTGCTCGAAAGCAACTGGACGCGCGGGAACGCCATCGGCTTCGCTGTGCTTCGGGATGGAGGCAAAGTCTACGTCGGCCATGGCGGCGTTTATTTCGGATACCGGACCCAGACCGCCATCCAGTTGGATGAAAAAGTGGCCGTGATCGTGTTGACCAATGGTGACGACTCATCGCCAGTTGACATCGCATTGCGTCTGATGGGGACAGTGGGCGAAGCCGTTGCAAAAGCTTCGGCGCCGAAAACCGATTCCATTCCGTGGGATCCCACATGGAGCCGTTTCGCCGGCCTCTATCGCTCCCAATTCGGCGACACCGAAGTTGTAGAGCTGAATCACAAGTTAGTGATGTTCGATCCGGCGAATCCGAATCCTGAAACTCCCGTCAACCTGATTCCCATCGGCGGCGGGCGCTTCCGCTTTGACGCGCCCACCGGCGGCGGCGTGGTCGGCGAGACCGTCCGATTTGTAGAAGAGAACGGAAAAGTGGTGCGAATGTATACCGGCGATAGTTACACCGATCGCGTCCAGCCGTAGTTTAGTTCTTTGGCTGATACGGTTTTAGCGAATCCTCGATTTTCGCTTTGTCGCCCACCACCACCAGCGTCATCTTGCTGGGATTGAGGTAGCTCTCGGTGATCCGCTGCACGTCGCTGCGCGTCACGGCATTCACTTTCTGAATGTATGTCCGAAGGTAATCCTCGGTTAGTCCGTGCACCTCCAGAAATGAAAGTTGTCCGATGATGCCCTGATTCGAGGAGTTTTGAAGAACGAATAATCCGCCGAGAAAATTCTGGGTGCCCTTGAGCTCCTGCGCATCCGGCGGATCTTTGCGCAGCCGGTTGACTTCGAACACGATTTCGCGAACCGAGTCCGCCGTGAACTTGGTAGTTACATCCGCCGATTCCTGCCAGCGCGTCGTGTGAAAGCGCGTGAGCACCTGGCTGAACGGCGAATAGGTGTAGCCTTTTTGTTCGCGGATGTTGTTGGTGATCCGCGAAGTGTACGCGCCGCCCAGCAGCGTGTTGGTGACTTGCAGCGGAATGTAGTCCTTGTCCGTGGGAGTGACCGCGATCGGCAGCCCGATGCGCAGCGTGGATTGAACCGCGCCCGGCCGGTCGATCACCACTAGTTTCGCATTCGCAATCTCTTTCGGAGGAGTTCTTTCGAGCGGCGGCCCAGCGCCCCAATTTACAAAAAACGTTTCGATGGTTTTCTTGATGGCGGGATCGAACCGGCCGACAACATAAAGATGCGTTTTCTGGGCGCCGAGATTCGCGGCATAGAATTTGCGGATGTCTTCCAGTCCGTAATGCTTTAACTGGGCTTCGGAAGGGAACAGACGCCCGTAAGCGTGATCCGGATAGAGAGTCGCGGCGAATACCTGGTTCGCTTGCGCCTGCGGCGTGGCCAGTTGCACAGAAAGCTGGCGCAGTAGATTGGCGCGGACGCGTTCCAGTTCTTGGGGAGGGAATTTTGGATGTTGCAGAATGTCCGCAACCAGCTTTACGGCATCGGACGCGAATTCGCTGAGCACGTCGATTCCGGCGGACGACGCGTCGGTACCAGGATTGAAGTTGAACTGGCCGCCCATGCGCGCCGCTTCGTTGGCGAGCTGTTGCGCGGTCAGGCTGGCGGTGCCTTCTTTCATCATTTCGGTGAGGAAGTCCGAGATCCAAACTTGATCTGCGCTTTCGCTTCCATGTCCGAACGCGATGTCGGCGCGGACGCTGACCAGCGGAACGGCGCCGTATTGGGAAAGTGTCACTTTCATCCCGTTGGGGAGCGTGAAAGTATCTCCGGCAGGGATGGCGAACGGCTTGGGTGTGCCCAGCGGCGGCGGGGTCTCGCGTTCCTGGGCGATCAGCGAAAGCGCGGCGACGAAACCGGCGAGAATTCGGATTTTCATTTCGCACCGTCCTTATTCGAAGCGCCGGGCACGATCGTCAATATGGTCCGATTGGTAGGCCGCAGAAAGTCTTGTGCGGTTTTCTGAATCAGCTCTGGTGTTACGTTTCGAAGACTGGTTTCAATGTCGTTGATCGGCGCTGGATTGTCGTCGAACAGGGCGTAACTGGCCATCAGATCGGCGCGACCGAGTCCGCCGAATTGGGTCAAGCCTTCGTAAAAGTGTGCGCGGAACTTCACCAGAGCGCGACTGAGTTGATCTTGTGTGACCGGATGCTCGCGGACATTTTGGATCACTGAGTCCGTAGCGGCCAGTATCTGATCCGGCTTCACGCTGGAATCGTGAACGAGATTCGCGATCCACAACATCGGTCCCTGGTAGTTGAATTGATTTCCGAGAAGGTTGATGCCGCCGTCTACCGAGTCAGTGAATCCACGTTTCTTCACCAGCTCTTGCGTCAGCAGGCTGTCATCGCCTTGCAGCAGGATTTGATCGAGCAGCACCATGGCGTAATCTTCCGGCGTGCCGCGATCCGGCATATGATACGCCACGGCGAGAGCGGGTTTCGATGCGAGCTTGTCGGTTTTCGAGAAACGCTGCTCGGCGGTTTGCCGCGGCTCGCTGAGATCGGGCTTGGGCGGCAGCTTCGAGGATGGGATGGCAGAGAAATACTTCTCGATCCACTTTTTGGCCTGGTCTTCGTCGAAATCCCCCACCAGGGCGAGTGCGGCGTTATTAGGCGAGTAGTAAGTGTGCGAGAAATCCGTGGCGTCTTTGAGTGTGGCAGCTTCGATGTCGGCCAGGTCGCCGTAGAAATTGTGCGCGTTGAACCAATTCTTGTTGGCGTACTGCGGCATGTCGAGCCAGGGGAATCCGCCGTAGGGCTGATTGATGACGTTGACTTTCACTTCGTTGCCGACCACGCCCTGCTGGTTCTTGAGATTCTCGCCGGTGACGCGCCAGGTTCTTCATGCGATCTGCTTCGCCCCAGAGCATTTCTTCCAGCACATGCGACGGCACCACTTCGTAGTAATTGGTGAAGTCGAAGCGCGTGCTTCCGTTGGAGACGCCGCCGTTGCCTTCGATGAGTTTGTCGAATTCGCCTTTCGGCAGGTTCTTCGAGCCTTCGAACATCAAGTGTTCGAAGAGGTGCGCGAATCCGGTGCGATTCTTTGGCTCAATGCGGAAGCCGATGTTGTAATAAACGGCTACCACCACCAGCGGCGCTGTGGTGTCGCGCGACAGGGCGACTTTGAGGCCGTTGGGGAGTTTGTAATAGGTGATGGGAACGGTGAAGCTGGACGCGACGGGTTCAGCGAGCGCTAAAGTCGCGGGCAGAAGTGACAGGAGCGCGATAGATCGAAGACGGCGTGTGAAGTGTGGCAAGACACTCCTCCTCTCGAGAGACTTTAGCCAACTTTTGAAGCCCGGTGAAGAGCCACCCCAATCCGTAGAATTATTCTATATCAGATTCAAAATCACCGGTCGCTTACGCTCGCGGCTCGGAATGAGGCACTGCGCTACCGAGCCGCGACCGCAAGGGAGCGTGAAGTCAGAAGCAGGGCGGATAATGGATGAGGAGGCATTGTGGAATATCAACAGCTCGGGAATACCGGAATCTTTGTATCGAAGCTTTGCATGGGCGCGATGACGTTTGGCGGATCGGAAGGGATCTTCAAAACCATCGGTGGATTGCCCCAGCACGATGTGGATACGCTGGTGGAGAATTCCATCGACGCCGGCATTAATTTCTTCGACACCGCTAATGTCTATTCGGCGGGTGAGTCGGAAACGATGTTGGGCAAAGCACTGGGCTCGAAGCGCAAGGATATGGTGGTGGCGACTAAAGTTTACGGTCGCATGGGCAAAGGTCCCAATGATGTTGGACTTTCGCGGCTCAACATCATGCACGAAGCTGAGGCGAGCCTGCTGCGGCTGAACACCGATTACATCGATCTGTATCAGATTCACGGGTTCGATTCGGTCACTCCATTTGAAGAAACATTAAGCGCACTGACTGATCTGGTGAGGCATGGGAAGGTCCGGTATATCGGATGTTCCAACTTGGCTGCCTGGCAGATCATGAAGTGCTTCGGGATTTCGGCGATGCGGCATCTGGAAAAATTCGTGACGCTGCAGGCTTATTATTCACTGGCCGGGCGCGAGCTGGAGCGCGAAATCGTTCCGATGCTGTTGGATCAGAAAATGGGGCTGTTGGTGTGGAGTCCACTGGCCGGTGGTTTGTTGTCCGGCAAGTTTACGCGTGGCGGAACTGTGGACAGCGAAGCGCGGCGCGCGAAGTTCACTTTCCCGCCGGTGAATGAAGAAAAGACATACGACATCGTCGAAGTGATGCAAAAAATCGCCGGGCGGCGGAATGCCACGGTCGCGCAGGTTGCCCTTGGATGGCTGCTGCATCAGCCGTCTGTGACGAGCGTGATTATTGGAGCGAAGAAGACCAGCCAGTTGAAGGATAATCTGGGCGCGGTGGATTTGAAACTCGATCATGAAGACCTGAAGGAGTTGGACGAAGTCAGCCGTCTCACGCCGGAGTATCCGGGCTGGATGTTCAATATGCAGGGATCTGATCGGCGACCCGGCGCAGTGCGAGACTGGACGCGATTCGCAGCCGCGAAGTAAAGACCGAAAGGCACCGACTCCCTCACGGTCGCGGTTCGGAAGGTGATTCGTATTTTGGGGACGTTACCGAGCCGCGACCGTAAGGGAGTCGGTGCCTTTTTGGTTTTTTCAAAGAGCCGTTAGCGACCGCCGGACGCCGTTACGTCGCGTTAGGTAAAGTTAATCCCGGCAGCATAGTTGCCGTATCGTGAATAATTTGCAAGCTCACCTGCTGGATGGAACGCTGGCAGGGCTTTCGGCATCACGCTGGAAAGCCTGATTTGTCAATCGTTTGGGCGAACCGCATCGCCCTAGTACCATCGGCCCCTTAGTTGCTTGCTCTGAGGGGAAATGTCGTCCCCTTCGTCGCAGAAAACAGTTTGGCGCGATCGGTTTACTGCCCTGAAAAACGTTCCGCCAGTGCTGAAGTTGGTTTGGAAGGCTGCGCCCAAGGTGGTGGCTGCGGGGTTGGCGCTGCGCGTGGTAAGCGCGCTCACGCCGTTGGCCGCGCTCGCCATTTCGAAATTCATCATCGATATTGTTGTTGCGGCGGTCAAGCATCCGGGTCCGCTGCCGCATCAGGTTTGGTTCCTGCTGGCTGCGGAATTCGGGGTGGCGGCGATCGGCAATGTTCTGGGCCGCGCCATCGATTACACAGATGCGCGGTTAGCCGACGAGTTCACGCGGGAAGTGAGCCTGCGCGTGATGACTCATGCGGCGCGGCTGGATCTGGAAACATTCGAAGATCCGGCGTTCCAGGACAAGTTGGAGCGCGCGCGATTGCAAGCTACCGATCGCATTGGAATGTTGAATTCCATGGGACGGCTGCTGCTGCAAACCATCACGCTGGTTTCGCTGTCAATCGGCGTGATTGTTTATTCGCCTTGGTTGTTCGCGGTGCTGGTGATTTGCGTAACGCCTGCGTTTGCGGGGGAAAGCCATTTCGCCTTTCGCGGATATTCGCTCGCGCACAGCCTGACGCCGGTGCGGCGCGAACTGGATTATCTGCGCGTCATCGGAAGCGGCAAAGATAGCGCCAAGGAAGTAAAGATGTTCGGCCTGGGCGGTTATCTTACGGACCGGTATAGCGTGCTCACGGATGGCGTGATCCGAAAGAACCGTGAGCTGACCAAGAAGCGGTTGTGGTGGGGTTCGGCGCTGGCCATTGTGGGGTCCGTGGGCTACTACGCGAGCTTCGCGTATCTGGTGTGGCGCACGCTGCTGGGCGAAATCAGCATCGGGACTTTGACATTTTTGGCGGGTGCGATTGCCGGATCGAGCGCTCAATTGCAAGGCGTGTTTTCGCTATTTTCCAGCATTTCCGATCAGGCGCTGTTCCTGACGGACCTGGTGGACTTTCTGGCGGTGAAGCCGCGCATTCAGTCCAAGCCAAATGCCATTTTGGCGCCGCGTCCGATTCGCACGGGATTCGAATTTCGCGATGTATCGTTCCAGTACCCGGGTGCGAGCCGCCTGGTGCTGGATCACCTGAACTTCCGCATCGAACCGGGTGAGCATATCGCGCTGGTGGGTGAGAACGGACAAGGCAAGACAACACTGGTGAAGTTGATGGCCCGGCTTTACGATCCAACGGGCGGCACGATCCTGCTGGACGGCGTGGATCTGCGCGAGTACAACGTGGAAGATCTGCAGCGGGAAATCGGCGTTATCTTTCAGGACTTCGTGCGCTACGACATGCCGGCGCGGATGAATATCGGCGTGGGCCGCATTGAAGAGACGGATCACGATGATGCGCTCTGGCTGGCGGCGAAAAAGGCTCGCGCGGATCGCACGTTGGAGCGGTTGGAGGGCGGATTGGATCAGATGCTGGGCCGGCGCTTTGAGGGCGGCGTGGATCTCTCGGGTGGCGAATGGCAGAAAGTGGCGCTGGCGCGCGCGTATCTGAGAGATGCGCAGGTTTTGATTCTCGATGAACCGACCGCGGCGCTGGACGCAGTGGCAGAGGCGGAAGTCTTCGCTCGATTTGCGGAGCTGGCGAAAAACAGAACCGCGATTCTGATTTCGCACCGCTTCTCGACGGTGCGCAAGGCCGGCCGCATCGTGGTGCTGGAAGGCGGAAGGATCCGGGAGCAGGGAACGCATGAGCAACTGGTGACCATCCGGGGCCGGTACGCGAGGCTTTTCGAACTACAGGCGGCGAATTACCGATGAGCACAGCAACTATCGCGATGGAGGGCGAGGGCCGGCGGTTTCCACGGCCACTGACAGGCGCCGACAGCGCGACGCGGCGTCTGGCTGAATGCGCCCGCATACTTCGGCAACACGTGAAGAAGCTGCAGCCGCAGGGCGAAACGAAAGCGCCCGCAGCGGTGTGGCTCATCGGAAATCACTCGTACCTGCAGGCACAGATTCGCGAAACGCAGCGTTCCTTGCCGGCGCGCTACGTTCGTTTGCTGCCGAAGATCGGCGAAGGCGCCTCGGCGGAACTGCGTGTTTTCAAACTTGCCGCGGATTTGCTGGATCAGGCGGATGAGGTGATCGATGCCGCTGCGGTGGAGCGAGTGGCGATCGTTTTGAAAGAGGACCAAAGCCTGGCGCTGGTGGAGTTGTGGGCTTTCAGTGGCGCGCTGCGGCTGGTTCTAATTGAGCATCTATGCGCCAATCTGGATTCCGAGCGCGTGGTCTCGCTGATGGTGAATGGGCTGAAGGCGCTGGAGCAGATTGGCTGGCGCGACTTTGTGGAATCCGTTTCGGCAGTGGAGCGGGTGTTGGAGCGCGATCCAGTGGGAGTTTACGCGCGAATGGATTTCGTGACGCGCGACCTATATCGGCATCAAGTGGAGAAGATGGCGCGGCGGTCAGCGTTGACGGAGCTGGAGGTTGCGGAAAAGGCGATTGCTGTTCGCAGGCGGAAGCGCCTGCGCCACTGCTTCGCATGTTGGGTATTGGTTGATTGGGGCTGGCGCGGAGGAGTTTAGGCGGAGTATCGGTTGCAAGCGGTGGTTCGGTGTCCGGATGGTGGTGGAGCGTTGGCCGAACACGTTCTATTTTTCTAGCATCGTATTGCTGACGGCGCTCATCGTTGCCGGGTTCGAGTGGGTGACGGGTCCGTTTCCCTGGTGGATCGCGCTGCTGCTGGTGATTCCCGCGAGTCAGGCGGGACTTGAGATCGTCAACGCGCTGGTGAGCCGGTTGCTGCGTCCGCTGGCGCTTCCCAGCATGGATTTCTCCGATGGGATTCCAGATGATCTGAAGACCATGGTGGTGGTTCCGACGCTGCTGCTTTCCGAAGCAAATGCCGGACGTCTGCTGGAGGATTTGGAAATCCGCTATTTGGCGAATCGCGAGGCTAATTTGTCCTTTGCGCTGCTCACCGATTTTGCAGACGCGGCCTCCGAGGCGACACCGAACGATTCCATTTTGCAGAGTTGCGTGGAAGGGATCCACCGGTTGAACGCGAGATATGGATCGAACGGCGCCGGCCCGTTTTATCTTTTTCACCGGCCCCGGCGATGGAATGAAGCTGAATCGAAGTGGATGGGCCACGAGCGGAAGCGTGGAAAGCTGAACGATTTTAACCGGCTTCTGCTGGATCGCGGGAATTGCTTCGAGACCGTGGTGGGGGACCAGTCGCTGCTTCGCGAGATCCGTTACGTGATTACGCTGGATACGGATACACAATTGCCTCGCGACACGGCGGCGAAAATGGTGGGGGCGGCCGCGCATCCGTTGAATCGTCCAGTACTGGATGCGGAAACGGGGATGGTGAAGTCGGGCTACGCGCTGCTGCGGCCACGGGTGGCCGTGAGCATGGAATCGTCCAGCCGGTCGCGACTCGCGCAAATTTTCAGCGGGAAGGCCGGGTTCGATCCGTATGCGACAGCGGTGTCTGATGTGTATCAGGACTTGTATGGGCGCGCCAGTTTTACGGGCAAGGGAATTTATGATGTGCGGGCATTCGAAGCGGCGGTGGGTGACCGCTTCCCCGAGAACGCGATCCTGAGCCACGATTTGATTGAAGGCGAATACGCAAGGACGGGACTGCTTTCGAGCGTCGAGCTGGTGGAGGACAGTCCCACCACGTATGAAGCCTTCACCAAACGGAAACATCGCTGGGTGCGCGGCGACTGGCAATTGTTGCCGTGGCTCGGACGTAATCCACTGCCGTTTCTTTCGCGCTGGAAGATGTTCGACAATCTGCGCCGCAGCTTGTTTGAGATTTCCATTCTGCTGCTGTTTGTCGCCGGTTGGATGACGCTGGAGGATATCACGCGCTGGACGTTTGCGGTGCTGGCGCTGCTGCAACTGGCCGCATACGCGGATCTGATGTTGACCATCGGATCCGCACCGGAGCGGCGATTATTGCCGGCGTTTCTTCGAAACGTGGGCGAGCGAGTTGTCGAGAGCCATCGCGATGCGTTCCTGACATTGGTCTTCATTCCGCATCAGGCTTTTGTCATGACGGATGCGATTCTGCGTACCCTGGTCCGGCGCTTCGTGACCAAGCGAAATCTTCTGCAGTGGGAAACCATGGCGGAATCGGAAGCGAGGAAAGCGTCGGGCATTAGCGTGATGACGCGCTATCTGTATTTCTCATGCGGGATCTCACTGCTCTTGCTGGGACTCGTGAATTCGAGCGTCTTAGTAGCGTTGGTCTGCTCGGCTTGGATCACTTCGCCGTGGGTGATTGGATGGCTCAATCAAGCTCCTACGAATCCGCGGGCACTGTCTGAAAAGGATCGGGAATTCTTGCGCGGCACGGCGCTCGGTACCTGGCGATTCTTCGCCGATCATTCGGATGCGGAAGAGAATTGGCTGGTTCCGGATAATGTGCAGCAAGATCCGCCGCTGACCGCGCATCACATATCGCCGACGAATCTCGGGTTGCTGGCCACAGCTCATCTGGCCGCGCTCGATTTCGGATATTCCACCATGGACGAATTCCGGATTTCGCTGGGGCGAGTGCTCGGCACCGCGGAGAAGCTGCAGCGCTATCGCGGGCATCTGTTCAACTGGTACGACACGCGGACACTGGAGCCGCAGGCGCCGGTATTTGTTTCCACGGTGGATAGCGGCAACCTTGCGGCATCGTTGTGCGCGGTGCGGCAGGGTGTGTTGAGCTTGTTGCAGGAGCCCGTTTTCGGCGGGGCCGTGCTGAATGGGTTAAAGGACCATGTGCTGCGGCTGCGCGAGGAGTTGCCGTATGCGTTTCGCAGCGGTTCTTTGATGCGTCCGGTGGCGAGCCTGCTGCGCCAGTTGGAGCACACCCCGGCAGATCTTTTCTTTCTGGAAGCAGTGTTGACCGACGCTCGGGATAGCTGGCGGAGAATGCAGGACCCGTTGGCGGCGATGCACAAGCGGATGAAGAAGCAAGGCGAGCTGGAACGGTCCGAGGAGCTGCATTATTGGGAGTCGCTGATTTCGGAGAGAATGGAAGCGGCGCTGGGTGAGTTGTACCGGTTGGCGCCGTGGCTCAGTCCCGAGATTGAACCGGAGCTGCGGTTGAATATCCGGGATGCACGTTTGGCGCCGCTATTGGCTGAGCTGTGCGCGATTCCCACTCTCGAATCGCTTCCGGAATTGTATGAGCGGATTCGCACCGCGTTAATCGACAGGCTGGGCGAGGAAAACACGCTTTATCCCGCGCTCCACCAGGCCCTGGAATCGCTGCTGATGCGGCTGCCTGCGGCGCGTGCGCGGGCGTTGAGTTCGATCCAAGAAATGGAACGGCTGGCGGAGCGCGCCGGGCGGATGTTCGAGGAGATGGACTTCAGTTTCTTGTTCGACGCCAAGAGAAAACTGCTGCACATCGGCTACGATGCCGGCTCCGGGCAGGTGGCCGAATCCTATTACGATTTGCTGGCGTCGGAGGCGCGGACGGCGGTGTTTCTGGCGATTGCCAAGGGCGACATCCCGCGCGACGCGTGGTTCCGGTTGGGACGAAAACTCACGGCGTATCGCAACCGGCGGACGCTGCTTTCCTGGAGCGGCACCATGTTCGAATATCTGATGCCGTTGCTGCACATGCGCAGTTATGACAACACGCTGCTGGACGGCGGCGCGCGGGGGGCGGTGGCGATCCAACAGTTGTATGCAAGAGAGCGCGGATTGCCGTGGGGGATTTCTGAAGCAGCGTACGGCCTGCGCGACGAGCGGATGCAATATCAATACCGGGCATTCGGCGTTCCGCCGATGAGCGTGAGCTCGGCAAACTCCGAGCGCCTGGTAGTTGCCCCTTATGCCAGTATGTTGGCCTTGATGCTGGAACCCGGGCAGGCTACCGCGAATCTGCGCGCTCTGGCGGCCAAGGGCTGCCTGTCGCGATATGGATTCTGCGAATCGATTGAATATTCTTCAGGCGGCCACGATCCGGAAGTGATCCGCTGCTTTATGGCTCACCATCAGGGGATGGGGCTGCTGGCGATGGATAACGCGCTGCTCGGCGAGAAGATGCAGCAGCGGTTTCACTTGGACCCGCTGGTGCAGGCGACGGAGTTCCTTTTGCAGGAGCGGATGCCCGCACTGGTTGAGGTGTTGAGCGAGAGCGGCGATGTGGCTGCTTAGTCCGCGGCGCTGTGGAGATTGGCACTACCGACACCGGCTCGGAGAAGCCAACCAGATCCATGGCGTGAGGTACGGTTTTGTTGGCCATGAACCAGCGCCAGACGTTGCCGGTCAATAGATTTTCCGAACTCAACAAAGTGATGCCTACATCGATGCCGACCACGTCGGAATCGAACCATTTCTGCGCGGGATTGAAGGCATCTACGAATCCGTATTTGCGATATACGCGATCCTCGAAATGGTCGCGCATGGCTCGCAGGGCGGGGATGGAGATATCGGGTGTGAACATCAACGAGCCGCCGGCGGCGCAGGGCGCGACGGTGCCATCCACCGCTTCGAACTGCTTGATCTCTCCGTAGACTTTGTAGCCCTTGGTGCTGTCAGAGGCGGTGATACCCCAGATATCGGGGCCGAAGCTCAGCGGAAACAGTTTGGCGAGATCCAGGCAATAAAGATCGTTGGCGCGCGTCGCGTTCACGGAGTTCTGAAAGAAATCGACAAAGCCGCGATCGCGGCGATTGCGGAAATCCACCCAAGCCTGCGAGTACTGATGCGTGAACAAAGGTCCGCCGCTGATGAAATGGTAGGGTCCGTAGGAATAAACGGGGCGCTGCCAGGCGTACCAGGATTCCGGCGAAATCGGGTGCGTGGAAGATCCGATGGCGAGGAGATAGAGCAAGGGCAACTCGCTGTAGGATTCCCATTTGTATTTCAGAAATCCTTTGCCCTGCACCCAGCCGTGGGAGAGCAGGAGCGAATCGCCATCGAGCATCCAGGCGAAATCCACGCGATCGTAGATTTGTTTGGCGAGGCGGGTGATATCGGGATCGTTTGAGAAATACTGCGCCGCGGCGACCACGCCGGCCAGCAGGAAGGAGGTGTCGACGGACGACATTTCGCTGTCCCACTTGCGCTCGCCGGTGGAGACATCCATCCAGTGAAAGAACCAGCCGTGTTCCTGAGCGGCTTTCGACGCCAGGAACTGCAGGGTGTTGCGGACGCGGGTTTGAGCCTGGTCGCGCGGGATCCAGTGGTGTTCGGCGCCGATGCAGATGGCGGTGAGACCGAAACCTGTGGCGGCGATACTGGCGATGTCGCGGCTAGGACCTTTGGCACGGCCGCCATCGGCGCTCGCGCGATCGAGGACCAGTCCGGTGGATGGGTCGCTTTCGTTCCAGAAATATTGGACACTGCGGCGTTCCAGGTCTTCGAGAAGAGCGCGATCTTGCGGAGCGATGGTGCGGGCTGCGGTCGCGGCGTTGAGAGTCGCAGCGAAAAGCAAGATCGCGATGGTCAAAGAACTCCGGGCACCCGCTCGCATCCGTACCTCCATGATAAACGTTGCAATCGGGGATCCAACCTTACTTCAGTACTAGTTAGGATAAACGGCGTCAGTAACATTTTCTAACGTTGAGCGATTTGTTGGGTTTAGCGCGTGGACGTGAAATTGCGAGTGCGCAAGTACCTTGTGAATTCAATTGTGATTGGTGCTTTGAGCGCAGCGGGTCGCTTTGGCACCTATTCTTTTGATATATCCTGGTCGGGATGCGCCTGGCAGGATTATTAGCGGTAATAAGTGCTATTTGTTGGGCACAAGAGGGTCCGTACCGCGCGGGCAACGGAGTGAGCGCTCCGGTGATTGCGCAGAAATCGGAGCCGGCATATCCGGACGAAGCGCGAGAAGCCGGTGTCGACGGCACTGTCCGGGTGTCGTTGGTGGTGGATCCGGAGGGGAATCCGACCAATCTGAAAGTCACGCGGCCGATCGGGTTTGGTTTGGATGAAGCGGCCCTCGGAACTGCGGCCGAGTGGAAATTCAAGCCAGGGATGAAGGATGGGGTCGCGGTTCCGGTTCAAACTACGATCGAAGTGAATTTCGCGCTTCCGGAAAGGCGCGATGCGCTGCACATGCAACGATTCGCGTGTCAGTTGCCAGAGGGCGTAGCGCGGCCGATTGTTTTGAAGAGCGAGCATCCGGCGCTGCCCGGTCCGGATGATACGGTGTCCGTGACGATTTCGATGGATGTGGATGAGCAGGGTATCCCCACGAATCTGCATTTGGTGAAGCTGACCGATCCGAAGCGGGAAGAGGATATGATTCGGGCGCTGCGCGAATGGCGATTCCGGCCGGGCGTTCCGCCCACGGTGACGCCGTGCACGTTGAGTTTCGCGATGGGGAAGAAGCCGGAGCCTACAAATGCCTATAAGATCGGCGGCAATGTTTCTCCGCCGCAGGTGATCAGCAAAGTGAAACCGAAATATTCCGAGGAGGCCAAACGGGCGAAGTACGAAGGGACAGCCGTCCTTTCCGTTGTGGTGGATGCGAATGGCCGGCCGAGGGATTTGAAGGTGCTGCGCCCGCTGGGATTGGGTTTGGATGAAGCGGCTCTGGAAGCGGTCCGCGAGTGGACATTTCAGCCCGGTATGAAAGACGGGCAGCCGGTGGCGGTGCAAGCGACGATCGAGGTCAATTTTCGATTGCTGGATAAGTTCGGCAAGGGGGGTTGGCACTTGGACAACATCACGTTTCGTCCTCCTGATGGGGGTGACCGGCCGCACTTGACGGGAACCAAATTTCCGAAGGCGTCGGAGGGCGTGCATGCATTCGCGGTTGTTTCGTTTGATGTCGACGAGCATGGGAAGCCCGCGAATGTTCATGCGGATCAATCGTCGGATGATAAGTGGCAGGGCGAAGTGCTGGATGCGGTGAAGGCGTGGCGGTTTGAGCCGGGCGTGAAGGATGGGTCGCCTGTGGCGGTGCCTTGTACGGTTAGGATTGCGATTGGGCGGTAGGGGAAATGGGGGACACGACTGCTGTGTTCAAGCTTGGAATTGTCGTGACGCTAGCCCGTCATGTCCCCCATTTTTAGAAGTTGTGGTTGACTAGGTCGCCGATGCGATCGATGCTCAGGTCGGCGGGGGGATATTCGGCTAACGCCTTCGGATCGTGGGCGTAGTGGCCTTGTTTGACGAAGACGGTTGTGACACGCTCATTCCAGATCTTTTTTATGGCGTGGAGGATGCGGAGTTTGTCGTCCACCAGGACATAGTGATCGGCCGGGTAGCGCTGCTCTACGTCTGCCAACTCGTGCTCCTTGTGGACATAGATCAGGACGTTGCCGTTGAAAGTTTCATAGAGTCCTGATCGGTAGACTTTGTGGGGTTGGAAGACCACATCGCCATCCGAGAGGATCACGGCCGGGCCCCACTGCGCGACGTGTTGCACGGCGTCGATAGAGCCGGGGAACAGGCGGTTGGCGAACGGATAGCGGATTAAAAAATAGGAAACGGCCAGGAGCTTGGGATCGCGTGGGTATTCGATGCGATAGCGCTGCAGGGCCCCGAGGTAATCCGCGTAGCCGAGCTCGGTCCGAAGGATTTCGAAGATTTGCCAATAGCGTTGGGCGCGTTCGGGGCCAACCTCGGTTTGCAGATGACGTTTGAGGTCGGCAGTGACGTGGTCATTATTGAGGAGGGTGTTGTCGACGTCGAAGAGGAAGACGGTGTTGGCCGGCATGGTATGAACCAAGATAGCAAGCTTGATGGCGCTATTCGGGGTAGTGCCTGTGCGTTGCGGACACGGCGGATGATTGAAAAATTCGGAACAGCACCGACTCCCTCACGGTCGCGGTTCGGTAACGCCCTCTATCCGAGCCGCGAGCGTTAGCGACCGGTGATTTTGGTTTTCAAGCGCCTACAATGCACCGTTCAGCACTCCGCTATTCGGCGGGGGAGAAGACGCAATCGAGCAGCCGGCAACTGGAGTCGAGGACGTCGATTGTTTCGGGGCGGCTTAAGGTAGAGCGAGCGATGGAGGTAAGGCGGCGGGAGATGGCTTCGGCAGTGGCTTTCTTGCGTGGAGAAGGGGGCCAGTGGCGGACGACTTCGAGGCGGTATTCGAGGAAAAGGATCTCGGAGCGGGCGGGGATATTGGGGAGTAAAGGGACCATGACACTTTCCATATCGGACGGGTTGAAACATATAAGAGCCTGACTCATAGAAAAGCACCCGGTTCCGATAAGGACTCAGAGGTAAGACATGACCGTGACGGAAGTGCGAAGGAGCCAACGGAAGCCGCCGACGAATAACGCGCCCTGGGCGTTGGACAAGCTGCCGCCGTTTCCGCTGGTTGCCAGCCGACTGATGGTATTGCTGGCCAAAGAGGATCCGGACATTGCGGAAGTGGGGAAAATGATATCGGCGGAGCCGGTATTTGCGACGCGAGTACTGCAGATGGCGAACTCGCCGCTGTTCGCTTTGACAGCGCAGGTGAAGACCTTGTCGCACGCGATAGTCGTGCTGGGCCTGGCGCGCGTAAAGTCGATCACGGTAACGCGCGCGCTGGGCGATTTCGTGGCGCCAGTGCTGAGCGTCCGATCGTTGCGAGTATGCTGGCAAAACAGCCTGGCGGGTGCATTGTTAGCCGAGAAGCTGGCGCGGGCGTGCAAGATGGATCCGGAGGTGGCTTACGTGGCGGGATTGCTGCGTGACATCGGCAGATTGGCTTTGTTGGTCAAGTATCCGGATTCCTATGCGAACCTGCTGGCGGTTTCGAGCGAGCACGCCTTCGATCTGATGCATACGGAGCGGGAGCTGTTCGATGTGGATCATTGCCAGGCCGGGGAGTGGCTGATGGGGCGGATGCCGTTCCCGCCCGAGTTAGCGGAGGTGGTTGCGCATCACCACGACGCGCCTGGAGAGGGCCCTTTCCGGTTGGTGGATCTGATTCGGGTGTCGGATCGGATGGCGGACGCATTAGGCTTCGCGGTGATTGCACAGCCCAATCCATTGGATTTCGGAGACGTGCTGGGCGAGCTTCCCGAGGGAGCGATGTTGCGATTCCACTGTGAGCGGGAGGAGTTAAGGGCGGAAGTCGAGAGCCGTATCCAGACTTGGGGTTGAAACGGAGAGTTGATCAAGAAGGGGTGCACTAGAATGGTGAGGTGACTCGACGGCTGGTATTTCTCGGGATAGTATGCATTGGATCGGCGTTGGCGCAGGCCCCCGAGCCCAATGGAGGCGGTGTGCGGCCGGGCTCATTGCCGGCGCATTGGATGACGGGCGGTCCGGATTGCGTGGAAGTTCCGGATTGGCAGGTGCATGCTTACAACGAAGACTTCTACATTCTGCGCCAATCGGGGTGCGTGAACTACGAGAAGCCCTTTCTCTATTTGCTGTTCGGGAAGGACAAGGCGCTTTTGGAGGATACGGGCGCCCAGCCGAGCGATGCGGCGCGCGCGGTAACGGATGTTGTCGCAAAATGGCTGAAGGCGAAAGGGCGGACTTCGATTGAGCTGATCGTCACGCATTCGCACTCGCATGGCGATCACGTGGCGGGCGATGCCGGATTTCGCGGGCTTCCGCACGTGACGCTGGTTCCGCTCACGGTGGAAGGCACGAGCGAGTTCTTCCAGATCGAGAAGTGGCCGGAGGGGATTGGCCACGTGGATCTGGGCGGGCGCGTTCTCGATATCATTCCGATTCCGGGTCACGATAAGCTCAGCCTTGCTTTTTACGATCGCGAGACTGGCGTTTTGCTGACCGGCGATAGTTTGTATCCGGGGCGATTGTACGTGCGCGATTTTCCAGCGTTTGTGCGCAGCACCGATCGGTTGGTGGAGTTTACCAAAGGGAAGATCGTGGCGCACGTGCTGGGCACGCACATTGAAGAGATGGCGACTCCGTACAAGGATTATCCGGTGGGGACGAAGTATCAGCCGGAGGAGCATGGCATGGCCTTGTCGCGCGGGAATTTGCTGGAGCTGCAAGAGGCGGTGCGGGGGATGGGCGACACGCCGGTTCGCTTCGCGCTGAGAGACTTTACGGTTTGGCCCTCGAAGTAAAAAACGGGGCTGGGGGCTCTGGGGCTGGGGACTAGAGGTGGTCTGGGTCTAGGTCGAAAACCTTCACCATGTATTCGTAGTGGGATTCGTGTAGGAAGACCAGGAATATTTCGTGGACCAGGTGGATTAGTTTGCGCGTTGCGTATTCGTAGTCCCCGTTCTTGACGGTTAGGGTGAGGGCTACGTTGCCGGAGCGAATGGAGGGGCGAACTACTGCTTTCTTTGGATCGATGCGGCGGTGGTCTGGCAGGTCTGGAGATTTGCGCGATTCCAGGAATTCTTTGAGCTGTTGATACATCGGTGCGGGCACTTCGGGAAGAACTAGCGGGAAGCGCAGCGTTTTTTTCCTGGTATCGACGATCAGGTCGAAGAATCTGTCCCGATGCCACAGGATCTTGAACGAGGCTGTGCCCGAGCGCGCGAATCCTTTGAACGTTCCACGGGTCGCGTAGTTTTCTAAAATGCCGGCGACCAGTTCAATGGTCTTCAGTGGGCGAAAGCTCCGACGCCTGGCTCGGTAGGCAGGGCGATGCCCGGAGGATACTGGTTGCCCGAAGTAAATTCCTTGAGCGCCTGCACGTTGATGAGCGACGAAATGGTTTCCTTGGAAGCGGCATCGTAGCTCCGCTTCAATGCGGCGCGGAGCTCTTCAGGTGTCCGGACATATTCGCCGCGCGCGCCCAGGCCTTCCGCCATTTTGTCGTAACGGAGGTTTTCCTGGAATAAATACAGGTGCATGGAACGGGCGGATCCGATGGCGGCTGGGAACATGCCCCAGCAATTGTTGTTGTAGACCACGGCGATCACCGGGATCTTGTATTTCGCGGCGGTATCCAGCTCGAACATGCTGTAGGCGATGCCGGCGTCGGAAGTGATGCAGAGAACGGGCGCTCCTTTATAAGGAGCTTGGGGACCGATGCCGCGCTGCACGGCTGCTCCGGCGCCGATGGTCATGGCGAGGTCGGGTCCGATGGCGCCGTACTGATAGCCGCAGGCCAGGCCTTGGCCGGGACGGTTGGCGCGCATCCAGCGGCCGCTGAAGATTCCGGTGGTCCAGCCGCCGATGCCGGTAACGGTTTGTTTCGGATCGATATCGCCCTTTGTAGAGGAAGTCGTGAACTTCTTTGGCCATCACGGCGGGATGGATGTGATCGGTTGCGGCGCTGTGCTTCAATCCGAGCGCGTAGTGAGCGAGGTTGGTGTCTTCAAATTTCTTGCGGGCGGCGGCTAGTTCGTTGACCCAGGCGTCGCGCTTTTTGGCGGGCAGTTCGTTGGCGAGCGACTCGAGGAAGACCTTTTCGTCGCTGACGATGCCGAGATCGAGCGGCCAGTTGCGGCCGAGGTCTTCCTGCACGGGATGCACGCGAATGGTTTTGACATCCGGATTGAATCGATATTCGCCGGGGCTGGGCATGCGAGTATTGGCCGACGAAGACTACGAGATCGGCGCTCATGAGAGCTTCGGGCGCGAGGTTGGCGGAGAGACGATGCTCATCGGGGAAGTGGCCGCGCATGGGTCCTGAGGAAACGACGGCGAATTCATGCTTCTCGGCGGCTTGCATGAGAGCTTCGCAGGCTTTGCGCTGGAATACGCCCTGGCCGGCCACCAGGATGGGGCGCTCGGCTTTGGCGATCATTTCCACGGCGCGTGCGACTTCTTTGTTGGAAGGCTGCGGGCGGGATTCGGTTCGATATTTTTCCTTGGTGTAGAAATCCTTGAGATTGGCCGCGTCGGTGAAGCGCGCGCGGGCAACTTCGCCCGGAAAATCGAGATGGACCGGGCCGGGGACGCCGGACTTCATATTCCGAAAAGCATATGCGCCGTATTCCCACACGCGATCGGGCGCGGTGAGGCGCTTGCCG
This sequence comes from Bryobacterales bacterium, assembly GCA_963774655.1. Lineage (GTDB taxonomy): Bacteria > Acidobacteriota > Terriglobia > Bryobacterales > Bryobacteraceae > Palsa-89. The sequence goes on from CAVZFZ010000001.1 coordinate 449,590, forward strand.
TACTTCTTCATGCCGGTGGTGATGGGCTGCTGATATCCGGTTTGAATGAACGCTTCGCGATCGTCTCCGGCGATTTGCATGTTGCTGGCGAGCACGAGAAGCGGCGTGCGCGCGGCATGGGCGGAGGCGATGTTCATGATCATGTGCGTGAAGCCGGGGCCTTCGGTGCCGGAGCAGGCGGTGGCTTCGCCGGTGACGCGCGAGAATCCGTCGGCGGCGGCGCACATGGGGCCTTCCGAGCGGCCTCCGTAACTCGGGATTCCGGCGGCGGCCATGGCGTTGATGACCGTGTAATTTCCCGGGCAGCAGAACATGGCGGCGAGATCTTCCTCTTTGCAGAGCTTGGCAAAGACTTCGGCGCCGGTCATGCCGCGGCCTTCGAAAGTTCCGACCTTGGGCGATTCGCTGAGAGTGGCCGGGATTTCCTTGGGGATGCGGATGGTGGGAACGTTGGCCGAGGTGGCGGCAAATAGCTGGCCGGGAGTTGAGATGGCTGCGGCCATGGCGCCGGCTGCCGCTGGAGTCATCAGGAAGTTCCGGCGCGAACTTGGTTGGCCGGATTTCGAATCAGTTTTCTCGTTCATGGAGTTACTCCTCTAGTTGCTTTTGCTTTTTTCTTCTTCTTGGATCGGGGGCCGCGCGGACTCAGGCCACAAGCTGCGAATGTAGTTCACGAGATGCCAGATTTCAACTTCGGAGAGCTGCGCCTTGAAAGTGGGCATGCTGGAGCCCTGGCCTTCTCGAATACTGCGGAAGATCTCGCCCTCTGTGGTTCCGTTTTTCCAGAATTTGGGCAAGGTAAGGTCGGAGGCGTCGGCGACCACGTCGACAGTAGCTTTTCCGTCCGCGCCATGGCATCCGGTGCAGTTGCGCATGTAGACGGATCGTCCCTGGGCGATGGACTTTTTGGTGTTGGGGATGGGGCTTTTGAGTTTTTGCGCGTCGGCTACGGTAAAGGGCTCTGCGATCTTGGATTTTTCTTCGGCTAAGGCAGGCCCGTGAGATGCCAGGAATGCACTACTGGCGCACACGAAAACGATATTGACGGACTTTGTCAACCTGATAAATCATAGCTCTTTTTGGGGTGTCGACGGTGGGTGACGGGTCTTGGTGGCGCTCCCTTGCGGTCGCGGTTCGGTTAGGGGTTCATCGATGGCAGAAGACGAGATGTAACAATGTCGACGCGCGGGTGTGCGAGCATTTTATCTATGGGCGTGAATCCGAATGCTGGGCAAGCGGCGCAGGCGAAGGATCTGGTCAATGTTCCGCGGTTGATTACGGCTTATTTCGCGGATCGGCCGGACCCCTCTGTTGCGGAACAGCGGGTTTCGTTCGGGACGTCGGGACATCGCGGGTCTTCGTTTCATCGGGCGTTCAACGAGTGGCACATTCTGGCCATCACGCAGGCCATTGTGGAGTATCGGGCGGGGAAAGGAATTGACGGTCCATTATTTGTGGGGATCGATACGCATGCGCTATCGGAACCGGCTCTGGGGAGCGCGCTGGAGGTGCTGGCGGCGAATGACGTGGAGGTGATGATTGCGCCGGATGGCGAGTACACACCGACGCCGGCGGTCTCTCACGCGATTTTGAAATATAATCTGGGGCGCAAGACGGGGCTGGCGGATGGCATTGTGGTGACGCCGTCACATAATCCGCCTGAGGATGGCGGATTCAAGTACAATCCACCGCACGGCGGGCCGGCGGACGGCGCGACCACAAAGTCTATTGAAACCAAGGCCAACGAATTTCTGGCGGCGGGACTGAACGGAGTGAAGCGCATTTTGCTGGAGCGGGCGCTGAAGGCGAGTAGCACGCGCCGGCATGATTTCATCGCCGAGTATGTAGGCGATCTCGGAAGCGTGATCGATATGGAGGCGATCCGGGATTCGAAGCTCAAGATGGGAGTGGATCCACTGGGCGGCGCTGGAGTGCATTACTGGGGACCGATCGGCGAGCGCTATGGGTTGAACCTGACCGTGTTGAATCCGGATGTGGATCCGACGTTCCGCTTCATGACGCTGGATTGGGACGGCAGAATCCGGATGGATCCCTCCTCGCCGTACGCGATGCGGCGGCTGGTGGGTTTAAAGGATAAGTTCGATATCGCGTTCGCCTGCGATACGGATCATGACCGGCACGGGATTGTGGCGCGAAGCGTGGGATTGCTGCCGCCCAATCATTATCTTGCGGTGTGCATCCATTATTTATTTGGCAATCGACCGGGTTGGCCGCAGGATTGTTCGGTTGGGAAGACCGTGGTATCGAGCAGCATGATCGATCGTGTGGTCCAGAAGCTGGGGCGGAAGTTGTACGAAGTTCCGGTGGGTTTCAAGTGGTACGTGGAGGGATTGTTCGACAAGTGGCTCGGCTTCGGCGGCGAGGAGAGCGCGGGGGCGTCGTTCCTGGCGCGCGATGGCGGGGTGTGGAGCACGGACAAAGACGGGATGATTGCGGCGCTGCTCTCGGCGGAGATCACGGCGAAGACGGGGACGGATCCGGGAGAAATTTATGCGCAGTTGACGCGGGAGCATGGCGAATCCACTTATGAACGGGTCGATGCCCCGGCGAACGCGGAACAACGAGCGAGGTTGGGGAAATTGTCGCCCCAGGATATTTCTGAGCCGGAGCTGGCGGGGGAAAAGATCACGCAGGTGCTGACGACGGCTCCGGGCGACGGAAATCCGATTGGAGGGATCAAGGTGATTTCAGAAAACGGATGGTTCGCGGCGCGGCCGTCGGGCACCGAGGATGTGTACAAGATTTATGCGGAAAGTTTCCGGGGCGCTGAGCAGTTGCGGCGGATCCAGCAAGAGGCGCAGGCGATGGTTGGCGCGGTATTGAACAAGGCTGGGGTATGAGCAATCCACAATATACGAATCTAGCTTCGGAAACGCGGGCGGACGATCCGCTGATTCGCCTGGCGCTGGATGTGCATTGGGCTTGGAACCATTCCACGGACAAGCTGTGGGAGCGGTTGGATGCGGAGCTGTGGGATCAGACGCACAATCCATGGGTGGTGTTGCAGACCGTTTCATCACAAAAACTGGACGCCGCATTGGCCGATCCGGAATTTCAGAAGATGCTGGCTGAGTTTGAGGAAGCACGTACCACCCCGGCTGCGCCGCGTTGGTTCGAGAGCGCGCATCCCGGATCGCGGCTTAAGACGGTTGCGTACTTCAGCATGGAATATATGTTGAGCGAGGCGCTTCCGATTTATTCGGGCGGGCTTGGCAATGTGGCGGGCGATCAGTTAAAAGCCGCGAACGATTTGGGTGTGCCAGTGGTGGGCGTGGGATTGCTGTATCAACAGGGTTACTTCCGGCAGGCGATCGACGGGAATGGGAACCAGATCGCGCTCTATCCTTATAACGATCCGGGGCAACTTCCGATCAAGCCACTGCGCGATCCGCAGGGCGATTGGCTGCGGATGCGGATCGGGCTACCTGGGTTCCCGGTGTGGGTGCGTTGTTGGGAGGTGCAGGTTGGTGTCACGAAACTATACCTGATGGATTCGAACGATCCGGCGAATCTTCCCAAAGATCGCGGAATTACCAGTGAATTGTATGGCGGCGGTCCGGAATTGCGGATCCGGCAGGAACAAATTCTGGGAATTGGCGGCTGGCGCATGTTGCGGGCATTGAACATTCAGCCGGATGTTTGTCACTTAAATGAGGGGCACGCAGCATTTGCAGTGTTGGAGAGAGCGCGGGCCTACATGGAGGAGACGGGACTGCCGTTTGCGGCGGCGTTGGCGGTGACGCGGGCAGGGAATCTATTCACCACGCACACGCCAGTGGAAGCCGGGTTCGATCGGTTTTCGCCGGAGCTGATGCGGCCCTACTTTGCGCCGTACGCGGAAGACAGGCTGCATATTTCGTTCGACGATCTGATGGCGTTGGGCCGGCGCAACCGGTACGACGCGGGTGAGCCGTTCAACATGGCGTATCTCGCGATCCGGGGGAGCGGGGCGATTAACGGAGTGAGCCGCTTGCACGGCGAGGTGAGCCGCAGACTGTTTCAACCACTGTTTCCAAGGTGGCCGGAAGCGGATGTTCCAGTGGGCCACGTTACGAACGGTGTCCACGTAGCGACGTGGGACTCCACCGAGGCGGACCGGCTGTGGACGGAACATTGCGGCACTGGATGTTGGCGGGGCGATTTGAAGGGCATCGGCGATGGTGTTCTCAAAGCCAGTGACGCGCAGTTGTGGGGCATGCGTACGACGGAGCGGCGGGCGCTGGTAGAGGAAGCGCGGGTTCGTCATGTGAGGCAGGTGGCACGCTGGGGCGCATCCGCGGAAGAAAACGCGGCGGCCGAACGCATCTTCAACTTCGACACGCTGACCATGGGTTTTGCGCGCCGCTTCGCCACATACAAGAGGCCCAATTTGCTACTGCACGATCCGGATCGGTTGATTCGGATTCTGACGAATGCCGAGCGTCCGGTGCAATTGCTGCTGGCGGGGAAGGCGCATCCGGCCGATTTGGCGGGACAGGCGATGATCCGGCAATGGAACGAATTCTTGCGGCGGCCGGAAGTCCGCCAACACGCTGTTTTTCTGCCGGATTACGATATGCTGCTCACCGAGCGGATGGTGGCTGGCGTGGATCTTTGGATCAATACGCCGCGGCGGCCGTGGGAGGCGAGCGGTACCAGTGGAATGAAAGTGCTGGTGAATGGCGGGTTGAATGTCTCCGAGCTAGATGGTTGGTGGGTGGAAGCGTATACCCCGCAAGTGGGCTGGGCGCTGGGCGATGGCCGTGAGCACGGGGAGGATCCGGGTTGGGATGCGGCGGAAGCGGAGGCGCTTTACAATTTGCTGGAGCACGAAATTGTTCCGGAGTTTTACGCGCGCGATGCGCACGGGATTCCGCAGAAGTGGGTGAACAGAATGCGGGAGAGCATGGCGCAACTGACGCCGGCATTTTCGGCGAATCGGAGCGTGCGGGAGTATACCGAACGTCACTATTTGAAATCGGCGGAGGCTTACGCGCGGCGGACTGCGGATGGCGGAAAGCTGGGCATTGCGCTGGCGGAGTGGCAGACGCAGTTGGCGCGACATTGGAACGAAGTGCATTTTGGAGAGCTGCGGGTGAAGTCCGAGGGCGGGCAATTGATATTTGAGGTGCAAGTGTTTTTGGGCGGGCTGGATCCGGGGGCGGTGCGGGTGGAGTTGTTCGCGGATGGGGTTGGGGGCGGCGAGGCTTTCCGGCAGAGTATGTCGCGGGGCGATGGCGATTGGTATTCTGCGCGGGTTCCGGCTACTCGGGGCGCTGGGGATTTTACGGTTCGGGTTATGCCGGATCATCCGGATGCGTCGGTTCCGTTGGAGGCGGGGGAGATTTTGTGGCAGAGGTAAAGAGTCAAACGGCACCGACTCCCTCACGGTCGCGGTTCGGTAACGGGCTCTTTCCGACCCCCGACCGTCAGGATCGGAGCGTCAGCACAAGTGCCGCGTTCGTGGTAGCGCTCCCTCGCGGTCGCGGTTCGGTAACGGGCTCTTTCCGACCGTGAGGGAGCGGGTGCCTTTTTTGATTTTCCGTGCGTTACAGCGGTACGGCGTTTTGTTGTATGTAGCGATCTAGGCTTGTGTCGGGGCCGATATAGTGGAACTCTTCGGCGTATTGCAGGCCGTGGCGTTTTCCGGTGTTGGCGTCGCGCTGCTCGAATGCTTCCTTGATGAATTCGTTGTTCGAGAGAGTTGGGATCCGCAGTTTGCGCTCGGCTAGCGAAGCTGCGAGATCGCGCACCATGTGATCGATCATGGTGCGGCAGGCGCGGATGCCGGCCAGTTTGGTGTCGAAAGTAGGCCCGATGTCGACCACGCGGTTCACCAACTGAGGGCCGCGCGCGAAGTAATATTTTTCGCTCACGCTGTGGGGATGCAGTCCGGCGGCGAAGTGTTCCGGAAGGTCCAGCTTGCCGCCGGACATCCAGCAGGCAGCTTCGACCGCGCGTGCGGTTACGTAGTGATCGGGATTTTCTTCGTAGTGGCCCCAGGGATCGTAGCTGAACACGGTATCCACTTTCAGCAAGCGGAAGAGAAAGATGAGGCGGGCGCGCAGCTCCGTGGGAGCGATGTCGTCCATGCGATGGTTGCGATAGCTCAGGTCGAACGATTTCGCGAGGCCGAGGGCGCGGATGACTTCCGCGGTGTCGCGCTCGTTGGCGAGAACGGTTTCGCCGAGCGAGAGATCGAATGAGTCTTTTTCGTCGTTGCTGGTGCGGATGAAATATCCGGTAGCGCCTTCGCGCAGCAGCTTGGCGATGGTGCCGCCGGCGAAGATGGGTCCGTCATCCAAGTGCGGCGTGATGAGGGCGAGGACTTTCCCTTGGCGGGGAGTTCCGATTGCGGGACGCTCGACTGTCGCGTCCGTGGCGGTTGTTTGCGCGGCTAAGGCTCCGCCGCCGGCTAGGGCGCTTGCAAGAAAATCACGGCGGACCATGCGCGCCTAGACGACTGCTTTCGACAGGACTTCATGCAGGCGGCGGGCGACGATGAGATCTTCGCCGGGTTCAAGCATCCAGACGCCGACGACGATGGTGTTTTCATCCGATGGCAATCCGGCGGTGCCGGATTTGTGGCCGGTGGACGGATTGAGTTCGATGGCGGGCGATCCGGTGCGCAGGATTTCCGCCACTTCGCGCGGGCTCTTTTTGATACGGGCCGGGTCGTAGCGGATGACCAGGTGCGGGATGTGATTGGCGACCGGCGGGACGTGAATCTCGCTGGTGAGGGACGGAATTCCTTTGAGCTGCGCGGTGATGCGGTTGGCGCGGCGGCGGAATTCGGCTTCCATGCCTTCGTCGGTCTGGCTGAGGAACCAATCGACTGCCGCGACCATTCCGACGATCTGTTCCTTGGCGACTTTCATGCCGCGGCCGACGGTTTCATCGAACGGGTTGTTGTTCCAAGCGGCGGCTTCGATTAGATCTTTGCGGCCGAGCAGCAGGCCGGCGTTCTGAGGTCCGCGCATTCCTTTGCCGCCGGAAAACGTCACCAGGTCGAAACCCATCGCGGTGTAATTCCAAAGATTCGAGATGGGCGGGACGTCGGCAGCGGCGTCGTTGAAGCAGGGCACGCCATGCTTATGGGCGATGCGGATCCAATCTTCGCGGCTGATGGCGGTTTCCTCCGCGGCGTTGTAGAAGTGGCAGAGCACTGTGCGGTCGGTGAAGGCCTTTTCGTATTCTTCCTGCGTTCCGACTTCGACGAAGCGAAGGCCGCAATTTTTCAGAGCGTGATCGTAGCCGTAGCGGTGGGTCTTTTGGACGATGACTTCGTTCTTCAGGCTGGAGACGTCGTTGGGCAGCAGGTCAGGAGCTTTTCGATTTCCCACAGTCATGCAGGCGGCTGCGCCTAGCGTTAGGGCAGAGGCGGCGCCCGCGCTGACAAGGGCGCCTTCGCACTTCAATTTCTTTGCGAGATACTCGCCGGCTTTTTTCTGGAGCTCGGCCAATCGCACGGGATGTTTCGCGGCTTTGGCTACGGCGGCCTGCACGGACGGCGGCATGATGGATGCCGTGAACATGGTGTACGTGCCCGCGGCGTTGATGATTTTGGTGACGCCGAGCTTGTCGTAGTAGTCTTCGCCTTCGGCGTGCGTGTTGTCGGTGGCCGCTTCGGCGGAGACTTCGAGCGCGGCCGCGGTGGCCAGGGCGTTGCTGAAAAAGCGGCGTCTTGTTGCGGATTGTTTCATGATTCCCTCAATTCGTTAGTGGCGCCGATTGGCAATCGGCGCGCAGGTTGGCAACCTGCCCCACATCTTACTCCACCAGGCTGAACGCGATGATGCTGGAGTTGACTGCCATGGCGATGTACTGCTTGCCGTCGACCACGTATGTCATGGGAGAAGCATGCCAGCTGGCGCTTAGCGGCATGTTCCAGAGCGGCTTTCCGGTTTTGGCATCGAGCACACTGAGCGAACCGTCGTCATCGCAGGAAAAAAGTAATCCGCTGGCCGTGGCCAACAATCCGCCCCACGCTTCCCCGGGTCCCGCTTGTTCGTACTCCCAAACAATTTTGCCGGTTTGCGGATCCATGGCGCGCAAGAATTTGTGCGGTTCTTCGGCCGCGACTGGCCTAGCCGATCCACCGTAGAAGGATTCACCCGCCTTCCACCATTCCGAATTCTTGCTGAAGACGTTGCACTTTTCCAGCGCGAGCAGATAGAAAAGGCCGGTTCCCGGACTGTAGGTGGTGGACATCCAGTTAGAGGCTCCGTCCATGGATGGGCAGATCTCGGTGCCTTCGATGGTGGGCTGCCATGCTTCTGAGAGAATGGGGCGGCCGTCCGGACCGATGCCTTTGGCCCAGGTCAGTTTTTTCACGAATGGACTGGCGGAGAGAAATTTTCCGTTGGTGCGATCGAGGACGTAGAAGAATCCATTGCGATTGCCCTGCAGCAGCAGCTTGCGCGGCTCGCCGTGGTAATTCATGTCGACGAGCATGGGAGTTTCGGTGGCATCCCAATCATGCAAATCGTGCGGCGTGAATTGATAGTGCCATTTCAATTTGCCGGTGGCGGGATCGAGCGCTACCACGGAATCGGTGTAGAGATTGTCGCCTTTGCGTTCGTCGCCATTGAAATCCGGACACGGATTTCCGATGGGCCACACCAGCGTGTCGGCCTCGCGATCATAGGTTCCAGTGAGCCAAGTTGCGCCGCAGCCGTGTTCAATGGCGCGGCCGACCCAGGTGCTGGCTTCGGGATCGCCCGGCGCTGGGATGGACCAGAAGCGCCAGACATGTTCTCCAGTGGTTGCGCGAAATGCGTTGAGTTGGCCGCGAACGCCTTCGTCGCCGCCGGAAACGCCGGTGATCACCAGGTCGCCGACGACGAGCGGCGCGGAGGTGGATCCGTAATTCTTGTTCGAATCGGCCATTTCAACATCCCACAGCAGAGCGCCGTTGAGACGATGCAGGGCGAGCATGTGCGCGTTGTCGGTGACGATGAAAACGCGGTCACCCAATACAGCGACGCCGCGATTGATGCCGCCCGATGCATCGCCCGTGAGGTCTTTCGTTTGCGGCCGGGAGTAGCGCCAGATTTCGCGGCCGGTTCGAGCATCCAGGGCGTAGGCGGAATTTGCATTGCTGACATACATCACGCCGTCGACTACTACGGGCGTGACTTCGAGCGAATGGCCGCGGCCTAGAGCGTAGATCCATTTTGGGGCGAGATTGCGGACGTTCGCCGGAGTGATCTGAGTAAGCTCCGTGTAGCGATTGCCATTTTCCTGACCGTGGTAGGTGGGCCATTCTCCAGGCTTGGGCTGCGCGACGTCGTGCCATGAAATTCCTCCAGGCAGGTCGGCGATGGGCTTGGCATCGGGGCTGGGCTTCCATTCGCGGGCGTGGGCAAGAAATGCGATGAGGTCGCGAGTTTCCGCGGGCGGGCCGGTGAAGGGCGGCATATATGGCGCGGGATCGCGATCGATGCGCGCGATGTCGCTCTTGCGGAGCAAGTGCAGGCGGCTGTCGAAACCTTGCAGGGCGATGCCTTCGTTACTTTCGCTTCGGACGAAACCGCGAAGGTCGGCGCCTTTTTTTAGACGAATGCTCGCGACTTGATATCCATCGGCAGCGCGCTTTCCGGGTTTGCGCAGTGCAGTTTCTACTTCTGCGAGCGTAAGGCGGCCGGCGGCTTCGGTGAGATCGGGACCGTTCAACGAGCCTCGGCCCCATACGGAGTGGCATTCGGCGCAGCGCGCTTTCCCGAAAAACAGTGCTTCTCCGGAATGGGCGTCGCCTGAAATGGCGGTTTTTGCTAGCGGCGAGACGCGCGACTGCAGGAACGCTACTAATTGCTGGAGTTCTTCTGAGGGTACGTTGAACGCGGGCATTCCTGCATCCGGGATGCCGTGCAGGATGGTGTCGCGCAGGGTAGCTTCGCTTTCCATCCGGGATCGCCAGGCGCGGCCGATGGCGGCGGCGCGCTCGCCTCCAAGACCATCCTGGCCGTGGCAGCCGGCGCATCGTACGTTGAATCGTTCGCGTCCGGCTTCGATTGGGTTCGGGGCGGCGGATGGGGCTTGGGCGGAGAGGATGAAGGCAAGGAGAGGGGCTGTAAGGATCAACCGGGTTGTTCGGACGCTCCCTTGCGGTCGCGGTTCGGTACGGGGATCGGCCAAGGTGCGGGAGTGAGTGTTCATTGGGCGAAGAAGATGGTTCCGAAGTTTTCCGGCACGTGGTTCGGATCGCGGTTTACTACGCAGGTGGGTTGCCAGCAGAGGAAATGGCGCTGCGGATCGCCGCCTACGCCTTCGATGCGATATAGATTTGCTCGCCACTGGGTGCCGGACTTCACATGCTGGTCACTGATGGCGGAGAGCGGAATGCGCGCGGCCGCGTACCAGACTTTGGCTTTCTTGTCGATGCGCGCCATGGTTTTCCAGCCGGAGCGCCAGCTTTGGTCGTAGCTTTCTTTATCCAGGTTGATGGCGAGATCGATCCAATCGCCGGTGGGGGCGATTTCGAACTCGCGATAGTGGCGGATATTTTTGAAATCGTCGCCGAGGAACATTTCGACAACGTCGCGATCCCATAGTTTGTTGCGAGGACCTCCGCCCATCGGCGGCTCCCAAAGGTTGAGCACCGTGTACGGGCACTCGAACAGGAGATAGAGATCCTTGTCGGTCCAGAAGCCGCGCACGGTGGAACTGACTTTTGGGTAATCGATAACGTGGGTGCAATCCTTCACGATGGTGGCGCTGGCGGTTGAGCTCCAGAGGGGAGAAGTCGGATCGGTGTTCAAATCCGGGTCGCCGGCGAGATGGTGGATGGTGAAGCTGGCGGTGGGTTGGGTGACTTTGCAGACTTCCTGCGATTGGGCGAATAGCGCGGGTGAGGCTGAAGAACAAAAAACGAAAGAGCTGTTTTCATGGGCGATTTTGAACTTCTTCTGGCTGATAGTAGCATGTGAATGTTCCTAGCCGGGCGTGGGCATGAGTGCCGACGCGGCACGCACGCTTGCGTGCGCCACGTCACCGGTAGGGGACGAAGCCGGTCACCTTTGTTCGGAGTTTGAGCACTGATGTGCTGGAGGTGATGTAGAGGGTTCCGTAATCCTTGTCGCCCCAGGTTAGGTTGGCGGTTTGTTCGGGCAGCACGATGGTGCCCAGGTGCGTCGCGGCGGGGTCGAAAACCCAGATGCCGGATTGGCCCGTTACGTAGAGATTTCCGAGGGTATCGACGCGCATGCCGTCGGGGTCGCCCGGGCCATCCATCTTGGCGAACAGGCGGCCGTTGCGGACGCCGCCGTCCTGCGTGACATCCCACACGCGGATTTCTTTGCGCTCGCTGTCATCCACGTAGAGTTTGTGGCCATCGGGTGAGAACGCGAGGCCGTTGGGCTGGGTCATGTCTTTGATGAGCAGCCGGACTTTTCCATCCGTGCCGAGACGGAAGACGCCTTGATAGGGAAGCTCCTGCTTTTCGCCTTTGACAAGATCGAGCGTGGGATCGGTGAAGTACAGCGCGCCATCGGGGCCTAGGACGACGTCGTTGGGGCTGTTGAATTTCTTGCCCTGGTAGCGATCGGCGAGGACTTTGTATTTTCCATCCGGCTCGACGGCGATGATGGCGCGCAGGACGCTGGCGCAATCGATTAAGCGGTGCTGCTTGTCGTAGGTGTTGCCGTCGGGATCGCCCAGGCTGACGATGTCCTCGTGATGGCCGTCCGGAAACAGCTTGAAAATTTTATTGGTAACTTCGTCGCTGACGTAGAGGAAGCCGCGCTCATCCCACACGGGGCCTTCGGTGAACCCGAAGCCGTTGGCGATAGTTTCCAGCTTGGTGTTGGGGGCGATGAGATCCCAGAATTTTGGCGAGTTAGCTTTTAGTTCGAACTTCGCTGGGCCTCTCACGGCGACGAAGGAGATTTGTTCTAATGTGGGCCAGCCTTCTCGATTGTTGGCTTTGCGCTCCCCCGCGGCGATCTGTTGAATTGTGGTTCGGGCGGGCGGAGTGTCGCTGAAGAAGAGCTTGTAGATGCTATTCATCTTCGAGAAGTCCGCCATGTCGTCGAGATAGACATTCGCTGCAACTACGTTTTCGAATCCGAGGCCGGCTTCTTCTAGACCGTCTAGAAGATTGCGCATGGTCTGGCGCGTTTGGCCTTCCACGGACTCGGCGAAAATGCCGCTGTGAGGACCGGGGATGAATCCGGATTTGGCGGAACAGTAGAACGTGTCGCCGGCGAAGACGCAGGGGCTGGCGGTGGGGCTGGGCGGCATGTTCTTGGGACGGACCGCGAGGCGCTTCGAGAGATCGCGCACCGCGACGCCGGTGAACTCGATGTGCGCGCCATCCGGGAGCGCGGCGACGTTGATGGTGGCTCGCGCGGGCGTGTTTCCGAATTCGAAATATTGCGCGTACACTTTGCCCATCACGTCGTAGCCGACGGAATCGAGCATGTACGGATTGATGAAGACCATGTGGCGATGATCCAGGCCGGCGGCTTTTAAGGCAGCGCCCATATGATCCAGAGCGGCCTTCACTTCGGCGGCGATGTCGCTCGCGCCGGTTCCGCGGCAATCGGAAACATAGGCACGCTCGGGAGTGAGAACAATGTCCGGCACGGGGCCATGCGCGGCGGCGTCGGCGAAGATGGATTTTTTCGCGGCTGGATCGCGGATGATTACGGCGTTCACTTCGAGCGGCGTTTCCGGAAGACTGGTGATGCCGAGCATGGAGCGTGCCGGTCCGTTGTTGGGGAAGTACTCGGCCCAGGCGCGCTCCACTTCGTGAAACGCGGCGTGATCGCGAACGTAGACTTGGGCGTAAACAATGCCGGCCATTTGAAATCCGGCCTGGTCGGCGATGGTCTTGATCTTGGCGAGACATTCGCGGAGTTGCGCGGTTGCGCCGGATGGAAAAGATCCATCGGCGAGCTTGGCGCCTTGGCCGGAGACGTAGAGATAATCGCCGGCGACGATGCCTGGGCTGTACGGGCCGATGGTTTTTGTGCCGGGAGGGAATACGGCTTTGATGGTTGCGGCGTAAAGCGAAACGATCGGCAACGAAAGCAGAGCAAAGAGAGTGAAACGTAATTTGATTGACATCAGGGTGTATGTCATATCATAATCGCTCCAACACAGGAAAGGGGTGTTCCTAGATGCGAAACGGGGATGTTCTAAAAGTTGCCGCACTTGCCGTTTTTTGCTCGGCCATGTTGCGCGCGGATGTTACGGGGTCCATATTTGGGATCGTCCGAGACAAGTCACAGGCAGTTGTTGCGGGTGCGCACGTCACTGCCACCAACATAGAGACGAATCTAACGAAGGAAACCACGTCCGGTCCAGATGGTGAATACCGGCTGCTGGCATTGCCGGCCGGGACTTACACCATCACGGGAAATGCGACCGGCTTCCAAGACTTCCAGACTTCGGGGATCGACGTAAAGGTGAACGATCGTCTGAAGATCGACGTGGTGCTCGAGGTGGGCAGCATCAAGCAAGCGGTCAGCGTGGAAGCGAACGCGGTGCAGGTGGAGACGGAATCCACGCAGCTCGGCGACGTGATCGAGACCAAGAAACTTTTGTCGCTGCCGCTGAACGGACGCAGCTACATCGATCTGCTGGGGCTGCAAGCCGGCGTGGTTCCGGTGACTTCTGGGTCGATGCAGCAGGATCGGCCGGTTTCGGGCGATCTTTCCGCGGGCAACGTTTCGGTAAACGGCCAGCGTGAAACCGCGAACGCATTTCTGGTGAATGGCAGCGACGTGAGCGAAGGACGAAACCTGGGTGCGGGATTGATTCCGAACCTGGATTCGATCGCTGAATTCCGATTGATCACGAATAGCTTCGACGCCGAGTACGGGCGCTTCAGCGGCAGCGTGATGAACGCGATCACAAAATCGGGCACCAACGGCGTGCACGGATCGGCGTTCGAGTTTCTGCGCAACGACAAACTGGACGCACGCAATTTTTTTGATCCGAGTAAAGCGGAACTTCGCCGGAATCAATTCGGCTACGCGGTAGGCGGACCCATCTGGAAGAACAAGATTTTTTGGTTCACCGACTATCAGGGTACGCGGCAAGTAGCGGGTGCTAGCACCGGATTGGTGAATGTCCCCACAACGGCGCAGCGCGGCGGAAATTTCGGACCAGGCGCCTTCGTGGATGCGAACGGAAATCCCGAGGTGGTGCAAGGCGCTTATTGGGCGCAGGTTCTTTCTCAGCGATTGGGCAAGCCAGTGCAAAACGGCGAGCCGTACGATTCCGTGTTTCCGAACGGCGTGATTCCGCAATCGGCCTGGGCGAAGCCCGCCATCGGGATTTTGCCATACATTCCGGCGCCGAACGCGGGCGACGGACTGTTTGCGGACTCGAGCCAGAAGAAGAGAATTAACGACGACAAGATCGGCCAGCGCGTGGATTTCAACAACGAGATGACCGGGAACTGGTCGTTCTACTATCACAACGACTGGTCGAACGTGTACGATCCATTGGCGGCCGCGAGCGTTCCAGGTTTTCCGGCGATCACGCCCACCAGCGTGCACCTGATGACCATGAGCAATGTGAAAACGTTCGGTCCGACGATGGTGAACGAGTTCCGCGTGAGTTTCTTCCGGACCGTGACCACCACCACCAAGCCAGCCGGGAGTTTCGCGAAACTGTCCGACCTTGGCTTCGACACCGGCGTGGGAACATTGGGCATCATTCCTTCGGGACCTGCGGGTTTTCCGGAGACCGTGCCTCCGATTTACTTCAACAGCTTTTCCATCGGCGTGCCCACGTTGACCACCGGGCAGCCGGATAACACGTGGCAGTTCTCGGATGCTTTCTCGAAGGTGTTGGGCAAGCATTCGCTGAAGTTTGGCGGCGAGTTCCGGTATCTGCAGGTGAATGAGCGCAACACCTGCGCACCGAACGGCGACTTCACTTTCGACGGGTTGGAAACGGGCGTGGATTTTGCGGACTTCCTGATCGGCGCACCCACCAGCTACAACCAGTGCAGCCAGCAGTTCCTGGATTCGCGCACACGCTACGGCGGCGCTTATGTTCAGGACGTGTGGAAAGTAAAGCCGAACTTCACGCTCAATCTCGGCGCGCGTTGGGAAGTGAGCATGCCGTGGTACGACACGCAGGGCAAGATCGAGACGATTGTTCCCGGTTTACAATCGACGCAGTTCCCGACGGCTCCGCTCGGTTGGGTTGTGCCAGGCGATCCGGGGATTCCGAGTACGCTCGCTCCCACGCGGTACAACAACTGGGCGCCGCGAGTTGGCATCGCTTATTCGCCGGATTTCAAGGATGGCTTTCTCGCGAAGCTGACGGGTGGTCCGGGAAAGACCAGCATCCGCGCCGCATATGGGATTTACTACACCGCGGTGGAAGATTTGAATCTGTTTTACGAAGTGGGCGATGCGCCGTTCGGCCAATATTGGGTGAGCCCGACGCCGACCATGTTCGCCGATCCGTTCCAGAATCGATCGGACGGGACTTCGCAGACGCAGCGGTTCCCGTTTGTGTTCCCGACTCCAGGATCGGCTGCGAATAAGACTTTGGACTATTCGAAGTACCTGCCGATTTCGTACTCGCCGGGCTACTCGATCCACAACCGGCTGCCGTACGCCGAGCATTTTAATTTCACCATCCAGCGCGAGTTGTCCAGAAGCACCGTGCTGACTCTGGCCTACATCGGGACGGAGGGGCACCGGCTGATCGCGCAGTACGATGCGAATCCGGGAGATGCTTCCGAATGTTTGCAGCTTATCGCAGAGAAGGCCACGCCCACGTGCGGGCCCGGGCTGGAGCAACAGACGTTTACGCTTCCCAACGGCAAGCAGGTGTTCGGGACGCGAAACGCTTTGGGTCCGAATTTCGGTTACGGCAACTCGTACACCGCGAATATTTCCAACTCCAACTACAATTCGCTGCAAATCAGCGTGGAGCGCAAGGCCAGCGACGTGACTTTCCTTGCGGCGTATACTTACGCGAAGTCGATTGACAATGCTTCGGGCTTTGGCGATTGGGTGAACTTCACGAACTTCGGT
This sequence comes from Bryobacterales bacterium, assembly GCA_963774655.1. Classification (GTDB taxonomy): domain Bacteria; phylum Acidobacteriota; class Terriglobia; order Bryobacterales; family Bryobacteraceae; genus Palsa-89. The sequence goes on from CAVZFZ010000001.1 coordinate 465,594, forward strand.
CTGAGCCGCTCGTTGTCGTCATTCGATCTGAGGAGTAATTTCGTGGTGAGCTACAACTGGGCGCTGCCTTTGGGACGCGCTTTCAGCTCGGCGCCGCGCCGGCTGGTGAACGGCTGGAGCTTGGTGGGGATTACGCGCTTTACCACCGGCTTCCCGATCACTTTGAATGAAGGTGGATTGGATATCTCGCTGGTGGGCAGCGGATCCATCGACGTTCCGAACCTGGTGGGTCCGGTGCAGACGCAGGATCCGCACAAGGCCGGTCCGAATGGCGCGAATACGTATTTCCTGCCGGACGCATTCGCGGCGCAACCGCTGGGAACTTTCGGCAGCGCTAACCGGCGGTTCTTTAGCGGGCCGGGAATCTGCAACACGGATTTCGCGCTGGAGAAAACGACCGCGATTACGGAACGCACGGCAGTGGAGTTCCGCGCGGAGTTTTTCAACATCTTCAACCACACGCAGTTCAACAATCCGTCGGGGAACTTCTCGAGCGGAAATTTCGGGGTGGTGACTAGCGCTCGCGATCCGAGGATTGGGCAGTTAAGCTTGAAGTTTGTGTTCTAAAAGCTGGCTGAGAAAAGCGGGAAAGGCACCGACTCCCTCACGGTCGCGGCTCGGAAGGAAAATACCGAGCCGCGACCGTAAGGGAGCCGGTGTGTTTTTGATGCTTCTGGTGTGTGGGGCCTTGTGGGCGCAGACGGCTGGGGAGTATCGGGCGCGGCGCGCTCGAGGCGGCGCAGGCTCAGAAGTGGCCGGAGGCGATCGCGCTCTACCGGCAGGCGCTGGAGCTGGATCCCAAAGACGCGGCGACACACTACAATTTGGGCGCGATTCTGCTGGCCCAGATCCAAATCAAGGATGCGTTGGCGGAGTTGCGCGCCGCGGATCAGTTGCTACCCGGGGATGCCGCGATCGAGTGCTCGCTGGGGCGAGCTTATCTGCAGAGTGGACAGCCGGGCGATGCCATCGCGCAGTTCCGCAAATGCCTGCCTCAGCGTTCCACAGACGCGGAGGGGCGTTACTACTATGGGATTGCTCTCGGACAGGAGGGCAGTGCCAAGGAAGCGGTTGCGCAATTCCGGCAGGCGGTTGCGATCCAACCGGAGTTCGGACCCGCGCATCAAAGCCTAGGAGTTGCCTTGCGGCGCACCGGCGATGAGCCGCATGCGCTGGAGGAATTCAAAACTGCCACCAAGCTGATGCCGGATAATCCGATTGCGTGGTGCGATCTTGGATTGTCGCTGAAATCCGGTGGGGACACGCATGGCGCGATTGATGCGTTTCGACGCGCGCTGGCTTTGAAGCCGGATTACGAACGCGCGCAGTACGGGCTGGGCGTGGCGTTGAAGCGGGAAGGGCAGGGCGATGCCGCGGCGGCCCAGTTGCAGACGGTGTCGAAGCAGCATCAGCAGCGCGTGTTGCGTGACCAGGTTCAGAAGTTGCTTCTGGATGGGGCTGCACTGGAGAAGCAACACAAAGCGGAGCAGGCGAAGTCCGCGTACCAGCAGGCACTGGATCTGATGCCGGATTCCGCGGCGGCGCATATGGCACTCGGGATTCTTTATGCGCGCGGCGGAGATGCGATCCAGGCTGCCGAGCAATTGCGGCAAGCCACGCTTAGCGATCCGGACGCGGCGGATGCGCACTACAACTACGCGCTGGTTCTGGCTGGCACCGGTGATCTGGATGGCGCCGCGAAAGAATTGAAGGAAGCGATCGCAATTGATCCGGATCATTTCGAGGCGCGTATGCAGCTTGGATTGGTGCTGATGCAAGGGAAGAATTATGAAGAAGCAGCGGCGGTATATGGCGAGGCTATCCGCAGACAACCGAAATCCTCGGAGGCTTACAACAATTTAGGTTTGGTTTGGTTGCAGGCTGGGGATCCGGGGAGGGCCAAAGAGGCTTTCAAACATGCCGTGCTGTTGAAGCCGAATTATGCGGTGGCGCACTATAATTTGGCATTGTCGCTGCATCAGGTGGGGGAGGATGCGGAGGCGCAGAGGGAGTTGGATCGGGCTTATCAGTTGGATCCGAAGTTGAATCGGAAGTAGCTTTGAAAGAGCACCGACTCCCTTACGGTCGCGGTTCGGTTGCCCCTTTCCGATCCGAGCCGCGAGCGTAAGCGACCGGTGATTTCAATTTCTTTACTCGGCTAGGACTTTGTGGACGAATTGGACGGCCATGGATCCTTCGCCCACCGCGGAGGCTACGCGTTTGACGCTGCCCGAGCGGACATCGCCCACCGCGAAGATGCCGGGGCGGCTGGTTTCGAGCATAAATGGGCTGCGACTCAGCGGCCATTCAGAGCCGACATCGGCGCCGGTGCGGATGAATTGCTTCTCATCCAGCGTCAGGCATCCGCCGAGCCAGGCCGTGTTTGGAAGAGCGCCGGTCATCAGAAACAGGTGGCGGACTTCGTGCTCTTCGGTAACTCCAGTCTTCGTGTTACGGCAGCGTACATGCTCCAGGTGGCCGTTGCCTTCCAGCGCATCCACTTCCGTGAATGGCTTTAGCGTGATATTTGGGCACGCTTCGATGCGCGCGATCAGATAGCGCGACATGGAGTCTTTGAGGCCAGCGCCGCGGACGGATAGGTGCACGTGCTTGGCGAATCCGGCTAGATACATGGCGGCTTGTCCGGCTGAGTTGCCTCCGCCTACGACGACCACTTCCTGATCCTGGCAAAGCTGGGATTCCACCTGAGTGGCGCCGTAGTAGATACCCACGCCTTCATATTGAGAAAGGTTGGGGAGACTCAAGCGCCGATACTGAGCGCCGGACGCGACGATAATGCTGCGAGCCTGCACGGAACCGCCGTCATCCAGTTTCACGGTGTAGGGCGAGCGTCCGCACTGGAGGGATGCGGCGGCGCGGGCAATGGAAATGCGGGCGCCGAATTTCTCCGCTTGCAGGAAGGCGCGATTGGCGAGGGACTCGCCGGAGATTCCGGTGGGAAACCCGAGATAGTTCTCGATGCGGGAACTCGATCCGGCTTGTCCACCGGGAGCGTTGCTCTCAATCACCAGGACATTGAGCCCTTCGGACGCACCGTAGACTGCCGCGGCCAAGCCGCTTGGTCCGGCGCCAATTACGATGAGGTCCGAGACGCCGCTTTCATCGATGCCGGCATTCAATCCGAAACAAGCGGCGGCTTCGGCATTGGTGGGATTGCGCAGCACCAGTTGGCCGCGGCAGATGAGGACCGGGATATCGGTGACGCGAATCGCGAAGTGGTCCAGAACTTTCTGGATGTCCGGATCGCGCTCCACATCGATATAGGTGTGAGGATGACCGTTGCGCGCAAGAAAAGCCCGAAGCCGCAGGCTGTCGCTCGAAAGATTAGAGCCGATTAGTATGGCATCGCCGACTGAGTTCGCGATGAGAAACACGCGCCGGAGAATGAACGCGGTGAGAAATATTTCGCCCAGCGTTGCGTCGGTCTGCATCATGTGCTGCAGGGTGGCCCGGTTGATTTCGATCACGCGGCTGGCTTCGCGGGCGCGGCATCGAACCAAGCTGCGGCGTCCGGAAAGCTGATTTACTTCGCCGGTGAAATCGCCCCGGTTGAGGACGCGGAGGACGGCTTCGTCGGAGTTCGAAACGTTGAGGATTTCGATGCTGCCCTGGAGCACGACGAAGACGCCGCGCTCGGAGTCGCCTTGCTCGAAGAGGATCTGACCGGCTTTCGCCTGCAACTCGGTTCCGAAATTCGCGACCCGGGCGATTTGCGCGTCATCCAGTTTCGGGAACGCAGCGGGATTGATGTTTTGCATATCGGCCATGCCAGGTTTTTTCGCCCTCTTCCCACTACAGGGTAACGGATGTGGTCTTGGATTGAATCCCCAATGCTTGGGATGGGGGAGTAACACCTTTGTGGGAGTGATTGTGAAAACCGTCTTGTTGACACGCTTCCTTGCGGTCGCGGTTCGGAAAGACAGGGCCGCACAGAACAACAATCGTCAGTGACAAGTTACTTCGCGACTTTCGCGTCGAGGTCGGCCCAGCGCTGGTACAGTTCATCCACACGGGCTTGGGCTTGCTGAAGCTTCTCAAAAGCCTGTGGCAAACGATTGGCATCGGAGGAAGCATCTTGAACTTCATTATGCCAGGAGGCTACGTCCTGCTCGGCTTCCAGGATTTTCTGTTCCATGCTGTCCCATTCGAGCTGGTCGATGTAGGAGAGCTTTTTTTGTGGTGAGGCCTGGGCCGGAGCGGACGGTTCGCGGTAGCGCTCCCTTGCGGTCGCGGTTCGGTTTGGTTCTCGCGTCGCTTCCCACTGCGAGTAGTCGGCGAATACGCCTACTTCTGCGGAACCATCCAGCCCAATCACGAGGGTGGAGACGCGATCGAGCAAATAGCGATCATGGCTCACCAGGACGATTGCGCCCGGGAATTCGAGGAGGCTTTGTTCGAGGACTTCGAGCGTGGGAATATCCAGGTCGTTCGCCGGCTCGTCGAGCAGCAGCACGTCCGCGGTTTGCAACATGAGGCGCGCGATCAGGACGCGAGCACGTTCGCCGCCGGAGAGGCTGGAGACGGGCATCTCCAGTTGATCGCCGCGGAAGAGAAAACGCTTGGCCCATCCGGCGACGTGGATGGGACGGTCGCGATAAATCACTGAATCGCCATCCGGGCACAGAGTCCGGCGCAGGCTTTGGTCGAGGTCCAGGCGCTCGGTGCGGTCCTGAGCGAAGCTGACGATTTTTAGAAGATCGGCGCGCTGGATCGTACCTTGGTCAGGTGCGAGTTGGCCTTCCAGGATTTTGAGCAACGTGGTTTTTCCGCTGCCGTTCGATCCAACGAGGCCGATTCGGACGCCGGGCGAAAGCGTGAGGGTAAGATCGCGGAAGAGCGTGCGGCCACCCAGATTCTTGGCGATGTTTTCCGCCTCGATCAGCATTTTGGTTTTGCGGTCGGACGCGGTGAAATCGATCTTGGCGGTTGCAGTTCGGGCGCGGGCGTTGACGGCGGAGAATTCTTCGATCAGACGGCCTGCGGAATCGATGCGTGCTTTGGATTTTCCGGTGCGGGCCTTGGGTCCACGGCGGAGCCACTCCACTTCTCTTTTTACTTTCGTCGCGAGCGCTTCCTGCTGCTTGGAGGCGGCTTCGAAGTACTCTTCGCGGCGTTCCAGGAATTCACTGTAATTACCGTTCACCTGGAAGGCGCTCTGCGGATAGGCGGGGTTGATCTCGATCATTCGCGTGGCGACGTTCTCGAGGAAATAGCGATCGTGCGTGACGACGAGGCAGGAGTTGGCGGAGGCAATGGCCTTCTCGAGCCACAGGATGCCATCGAGATCCAGGTGATTGGTGGGCTCGTCGAGGAGCAGCACATCGGGGGACGTGATGAGGGCGGCGGCGATGGCCAGGCGCTTGCGCCATCCGCCGGAAAGTGAAGCTGCAGGCGCGGTGGGATTTTCGAAGGCTGCCCGACGGAGCATCATTTCTATGCGGGTTTGTTTTTCGCGGTCTTCCAGGTGGACGTCCGCTAACGCGGCTTCGAGAACGGATGTGACGGTGTCTTCGAGCGTGAAGAGAGAATCCTGAGGCACGTAGGCAAGGCGGGTGTGTTTCCGGATGGCGCGTTCGCCGGCGTCCGGGACATCGTTGCCCGCGAGGATTTCTAGCAGACTGGTTTTGCCGCTGCCGTTAGGTCCGATCAATCCAGTGCGCTCGCCGCCGGATAGGCTGAGCGAGAGATCTTCGAACAGGACGCGGGTCCCGTAGGACTTGCGGATTGCGGAGCAACTGAGAAGGACGGACATCTGATTTTAGGATGGCATGAGCTAACGAACGGCACCGACTCCCTTACGGTCGTGGCTCGGAACGGAAAGGGCCTTACCGAGCCGCGACCGTAAGGGAGTCGGTGCCTTTTTGATTTTTATCACAGACCCGCGAGGGAGCGTAAGCCTGCTCCTGTCGTGGGAGCGCTCCGTTGAAGACGCCAAGTAGGGCGGACCCCCTGGTCCGCGGCCGACGCCCTCGTCGGCCTGCTGAGGAAATACGAAATCCTGAAGAGCGGGTAGGGGGACCCGTGCGGACCAGGGGGTCCGCCCCACTAGGCGTCTTCATCACCTTTGGTGGGCCGCAGGCCCATGGTCACTCCCTTGCGGTCGCGGTTCGGTTAGGGGTGGGAACACGGTACTATAACTGCAAATGGGTATTTCACGGCGAACATTTATTGGGACAGCGGTGGCGGCTGGAACCGCGCTTCATGCCGAAGATGGGCCGATGCCTACTCGCGTGCTGGGGCGCACTGGACAACGCGTATCCATCCTGGGGCTGGGGTGCGGAAGCCGGCTGCTGATGTACAAGGAAGAAGAGAAGGCCCACCAGGCGCTGAATCGCGCGCTGGATCTGGGAATTACTTATGTGGACACTGCTTACGCCTATGGCGACGGCGTGAGCGAGACCTGGGTGGGTGGCGTGATGAAGCAGCGCCGCAAGGGAGTTTTCCTGGTCACCAAAGTTCAGGTGCGCAATGGCGAGGAAGCCATGCGGATCATCGAAGGCAGCCTGAAACGCTTGCAGACCGATCATCTGGATTTGATCCACGTGCATGCGTTGATGGACGCCGACGATCTGGCGGCGGTGGAGGCGAAGGATGGTGTGCTGGCGCGGCTGTACAAGCTGCGCGATCAGAAAGTGACACGCTTCATCGGAGTGACGTGCCACAACGATCCGCACGTGCTCAAGACGGCGCTGGAACACAACGATTTCGACTGCACGCAGATGGCGCTGAACGCCGCACGGGTGGGACCGGGGAAGAGCTATTCGGATCCTTACCATGAGTGCTTCGAGACCATTGCGCTGCCCGTCGCGCGGAGCAAGAACATGGGCATTACGGCGATGAAGGTGTTCGGTCAGGAGAAGCTTTCGGGCGCCGCTCCGCCGAACACACTGGTGCGCTATGCGATGTCGCTGCCGGTAGCGGCGGCCATTGTTGGGATGCCGAAGCTGGATTTCATCGAAGACAATGTTCGCGTAGCCAAGAGCTTCATACCGATGCCCGAGGAAGAGATGCGGAACCTATCGCACGATTTGGCGGCGAAGCACAAAGTCGCGATGGACACATTCTTCCGCGGACACGTGGATTGCTAAGAGCGACTGCTAATAACGGTCGTCACCGCGGACTAGAATGCTGCCTAGCACGCGGCCTCGGTTGCCTCTAGTGAAATCCACCAGCGTGAAAATGTAGCGCGTGCCTGGAGTGATCCAGGGAGCGCGGCATCTTCCCGGCTCGCAGTTCGCGCTTTCGCTGAAGACATGTTCGGTTTCTTGATGCCGGCCTTCGGCGGTTACGAACACCTTAGCGCGATCCACACCGTGCGTTTCCCAAGAAAGGGTGGTCGTACAATTTTGTTCGCCACGCCGGACGCGGCACGGATTCGGATCCGCGTTGATGCGCGCCCCAAACACCCTGACCGGCGGTGACCGTGATGGATGCCAGTACGTGGCCGCGGTTACCCCGAGTAAAGTCGACTAACTGGAATATATAAGTGGTGTCGGCGCTGATCCACGGCGCGCGGCAGCGGCGAGTCTCGCAGGAAGCGACTCGCGCTGAACTCGTGTTCTGTTTCGCTCCGCCGGCCCTCGGCGGTTACGAAAACTTTGGCGCGTTCCACTCCTTGCGTGTCCCAGCGAATGAAGCTGGTGCAAGTGCTCTCGCCAGGCTCGATCCGGCACGGATTCGGCTCCGCGCTCATGGTGCCCCACGGCTCCTGCGCTCGCGCATGTCCAGGAAGCATCCAGGCACAAATCCCCATCATCATAAGAAACTGCAGTTTATTCATTGTCTATCACCCTTAGCGTCATTTTAGCGTGACGGATCAGGGGTTGAACCGAGCGCCTAGCTCGGGAGGGACTAGCGGGCAGATATCGTCGCGGCGGCGGAACAGCTTGTGGCGGATGGAGGCGATGCGGTTGTAGAAGAAATCGCGAACTGGTCGTGGGGTTGGGGATAGGAGGTTGGCGAGGAAATTCCATTTGCCTCCTAGCCGCCGGAGGATGTGAATCCACGCATCGGAGCGTAGGAGGAGAGCGCCATTTTCGGTTTCGATGACCATACTGTCGGGCAGCGTGGCGCGCTGGTTTTCGGGGATTCTGGATTGGAAGGTTTCGCCTTGCAGCGGGGCGAAGCGGAAGAGCTTTCCTTCCGGGTCGTGGTTTATGACGAAGACTACTGCGCGGTGGCAGAGTCCGCAGTGGCCGTCGTAGAAGAGAAGTTCTGGCGACACGATGACCTGTATCACGCTCCCTTGCGGGTCTGTGAAAAACCAAAAAGGCACCGACTCCCTTACGGTCGCGGTTCGGTAACGTCCTCAAAATACGAATGCTCTTTCCGAGCCGCGACCGTGAGGGAGTCGGTGCCTTAGGTTTTTCACAAACCCTTCCGGCCGCGGTTCGGCCTAAGTGAAGGACCAGCCTTTACGGAAGGTGGGCTTCAGATGCTTATTGGCATCGGGGTTATTGCTGAAACGCATCTTGGCGGCGTCCCATTCCAGCTTGCCGTCGTAGCGCAATGCGATGGCGCCCAGCAGCATCCATTCGACGAACGGAACGGCGACGTTGAAATTCGAACAGGCCGCGTCGCCGCCTTTGCAGGCGCGAATCCAATCGCGGTAGTGGCCGGGCGAGCGGGTGAGAACTTCCGGCGGGAAGTGGTAATCCTCCATCTTCGCGGTGGGGATCAGCCGGGTTTCTTCGCCGTAGGTGCCGGTGGTGAGCATGCCTTTGTCGCCGATGAACAAACTGCCGTCGGGCGGCGGGACGCGCTTTTCGGCGGCGCTCAGCATGGCTTGGTATTTCGCAAAATCGAACACGGTGCCGACAAAACCGGTGCGCGGCGGAGTGGGTGGCGGAGGCGATCCCTCGGGTCGCTTGCCGGAGGGCAGGTCGCCCAGCAGTTCGCCTTCGGGAACGCCCGGGATGGTTGGCGTTTCCGTCAATCCGTCGTGCCAGAACAGTTTTACGGGCGGCATGGATCCGCGCGCCGGGAAATCGTAGCGGATGACGGATTTCGCCGGGAACATGAAATCGCTCACGCCTTCCTTTTTGATGCACTCGACGCTGATGGGCGCGCCGAGCTGCAGCGCCATGTTGGGGGCGCCCAAAATGTGGCAGGCCATATCGCCGAGCGCGCCGCATCCGAAATCGTAAAAACCGCGCCAGTTGCCGGGCAGATAGAAATTTCCGCCGAGCGGCGATTTGTAATCTTCTCCGCCGCTGGCGTAGGGCCGCTTTTCGGCGATGCCCAGCCAGAGATCCCAATCGAGAGTTGGAGGTACCGCATCCGAAGGAGGAATCACGGTGACGCCTTGGGGCCAGATGGGGCGGTTGGTCCAGGCGTGGACTTCGGCGACGGCGCCGATCTCGCCGGCCCAAATCATTTCGGCCGCCTGGCGAGTGCCTTCGTTCGAATAGCCTTGATTGCCCATCTGGGTGGCGACGCGGTATTTGTTCGCTGCATCCTGGAGTTGGCGGGCTTCCCAAATGGTTCGTGTGAGAGGCTTCTGCACGTAAACGTGCTTGCCGCGTTCCATGGCCCACATGGCGGCGGTGGCGTGCATGAAATCCGGGATGGCGATGATCACGGCGTCGATCGACGAGCCCTGCTCATCCAGCATCTTGCGGAAGTCTTTGTACTTCGGAACTTTTTCGTATTGCTTGAACTTGCCGGCGGCGCGCGCGTCGTCCACATCGCAGAGAGCGACGATATTCTCGCTGGAGCAGCCGCTGATGTCGCTGGATGCCTTGCCTCCGGCGCCGATGGAGGCGATATTCAGCTTTTCGTTGGGTGATTTATAGCCGAGGGTTCGGAGGGAGGGGACGCTGCCGAATCCAGCGGATGGAATGGCGCCGGCTAATAGTGAGCCGAAGAAGAAGTGCCGTCTGGTGCTTGCCATGCTGAGACCTCCTTATAAAGTGGCCATATCGATCATAGAACAAGTTGGGTTGTGAAGTGGGTGGGAAAAATCGGAGACACGACTGTTGTCGTGCGCGTTTGGGGGAGCCCGCTCGCTAGCCCGTCATGTCCCCGATTTGGCTAGGGCTTGGGCGATTAGGTCGCGGACGCGGCCTAGGGCGGGGCGAACCCCGATGAGTTGGTGGAGGGAGCCGCGGAGATCGGCGTAGAGGCAGGCGACGGTTTTGCGCTCCACCACGATGGGCAGCAATACGAATCCGCCTGGGTTGAAGGCGGTGACGAGGGCGGAACGGTCGAAACGGCCGTCACGGGCACGGTCTACATAAAGATCTTCCTTGCGCAGCAGGGCAGTCCGGATGGGGCCATCGGCGCCATCCATAGGGAAGTAGAAACGATCCAATGAATTGTCCGCCGGCTCGCCTCCGCTGGCCAAGCGGCCGGAGATGAAGGTGAGGCTCTCATTCATGAGTCCGAAAATGACGCGGTCGAATCCAACGGCTTGCACTGCGTCCAGAAGCGTCGAGATGAAGGCTGGGATTACTACGCTCGCCCGATTGAGAGCGGCGGCGGATTGTTGAATGGCGCGATCCAGATTTGCGAATCCACCGCTCAGAATAGGAGCAGATTCCAAGATTGCGCGAGCGCGCTCGGCTTGTTTTGAGAAGCGCAAGCACTCGGTAGAGAGATGCAAGGCGGAGAACGCCTGGCTGGTTTCGATCGCCGCGGAGTGGATGATGCGGCCTAGATCGCGCTCGGCGAGAATAATTGGCCTACCGCTAGGGCCGATCACCGTCTCACCCTGCAAAGAGTTCGCGGAAGCGCCTTTGCGATAGAGCGCGCTTGTCAGGTTGTGGCCGTAGTTGGCAATGGAAGCGAGGGAGCGGTCGAGAGCCGAGCCAACCACTCCGGAAGATTGCATGCTCTGCTTGACTTGAGTGGGCATGTTCCAACCGGTGGCCACACGGATCCCCAGGTCTTCCCAAGAAAAGTTGAGAACACGGAAGCAAGCGGCGCGTTCCGGGATCTCATCCTTTTCCATGGCCACCAGCACGGTGGAATACTCGTGCGGAAAGTGGCAACCGATAAGGACCTCGCCAAGATTGCGGAATAGACCGCAGATATAAGCTTCTTCGGGACGCGGATAGCCGATCAGGGAAGCGACCTCACGACTTTGCACTGCGGTGAGCACGGATCCGAGCAGGAGTTCGGGCAGGCCGGGCGAGCGGTTCGCAAATTGCTCGATCTGGCGAACAGTACCGGCCAAATCGCGGACTTGCAGCCAGCCGAGCAGCGTGGTTGCGTGCGCAATGCTCAGGATGGGCCGGTCCGAATGGTTGTACAGGATGGAGTTCGCGACTCGCAGAACTTGTGCTGTAAGGCCGAGATCTCGAAGAATGATTTGAATCAGGTCCTTGGAATTGCAGCCTTCGACATCGAGGGTGCGGACCATGATTTCGTTAGCGTGAGCGCGGAAGGGAGGCACGCCGCCGCCGTGGAAGATGCGCTTGACGTAAAGATCGAGCTTCTCATCCTTGGTGAGGTGCTTGGTGGTGTCGAGTTGGAGCGCTGGTTCGATACACGGCCTCTTGTTGTTCTTTTCGGCTGGATTCGGCTGGTTTCTAGTTTCTGGTTGCTGGTTTCTGGTTGCCCGTTGGTGGGCGGAGCCGTTCCTATTGACATTCTATAGGGCTCAGTGGTAATCTTCCTATAGAGCCTCTATATGTCATTGCTCTCGCGTGTTTCCAGTTTGTTGCGCAATCTGTTCCGGCGGGAGAGGGTAGAGCGCGAGTTGGATCTGGAAGTCCGCGGTTATGTGGATATGCTGGCGGCGGACAAAATCACCACCGGCATGGGCCAAGCCGAGGCCCGGCGCGAGGCTGTGCTCGAACTGGGCGGCGTGGAGCAGGTGAAGGAGCAGGTTCGCGCAGCGCGCATCGGATCGCTGCTCGAAAATTTGTGGCAGGATCTGCGCTACGGCTGCCGGACTCTGGCGCGAAATCCTGGATTCACGGCGGTGGCGGTGATTTCGCTCGCGCTCGGGATCGGCGGCAACTCGGCGATGTTCAGCATCGTCAACGGCGTTTTGCTGCAGCCCTTGCCTTATCCGGCGCCGGAGCGACTGGTTCGGGTGAGCGGCTATTATCCCAAGGGCGCGTTGCAAGTGTTGCAGCAAGACAGCCGCAGCATGGATATCGCCGGCTATGTGCCGGGCAGCGAGTTCAACATTACGGGACAGGGTGACGCGATGCGCATCGAGGGGAGCACGGTCTCCGCCAATCTCTTTTCTATCCTGGGCGCTCAGCCTGCTGTAGGGCGCACGTTTCAGCCAGGTGAAGATGTCCCGGGTCCGGATCGCACAGTGATCCTGAGCCACGCCTTGTGGCAGAAGAAGTTCGCGGGCGATGTATCGATTGTTGGTCGCATGATCGCGATCGATGGTGTGAGCCGCGAAGTTGTGGGCGTGATGCCAGCGAGCTTTGGGTTTCCCTCGTTCGAAGCGCAAATGTGGATTCCGCTGCGCATGGACTCCAGAGACTCGGAGGACTTTTGGGGGAAAGGCTTCCTGCCTGCGATTGCGCGGCTGCGACCGGGCGCGACCATTTCGCAGGCTCAGAACGAATTGCGTCCTCTGATCGCGCGGGCCATTACGCGGTTTCCGTTTCCGATGGCGCGCAACTGGAACGCGAATGCGGCCGTTCTGCCGCTGCAGGAAGATATGGTGCACGACGTCCGGCAAAAACTGGTTTTGCTGTTGTGCGCGGTTGGATTCGTATTGCTGATTGCGTGCGCAAATGTGGCCAGCCTGTTGCTATCGCGTTCGGCGGCGCGCGCGAAAGAAATCGCGCTGCGCGTGTCACTCGGAGCATCCCGTGGAAGAATTTTGCGGCAACTTTTGACCGAGAGCGTAGTGTTGGCGCTGGCCGGCGGCGGTTTGGGGCTGGCTCTGACGTTCGTCTTTCTGACGGTGCTGAAATCCGCTTTGCCGGTGGAGACTCCCCGATTGTCCGAAGCGGGCATCGATTGGCAGTCGCTTGGATTTGTGGCGCTGCTTGCGATCGCAAGCGGACTGATTTCCGGATTGGTACCGGCGCTTAGCGCGTCGCGGGTGGATCTTACGGGAACTATTAAGACCGGCGGGCAAAGATCGAGGGGCGCGGCCGGAGTTCGCTTGCGCAGCTATCTGGTGGCGGGGGAAGTGGCGCTGACCGTTGTTTTGGTGGTTGGAGCGGGGCTGTTGATCAAGAGCCTGTGGCGGCTGACTCAAGTGAATCCGGGATTTCAGCCGGAACGGATTCTCACGGTTCGAATCTCGCCCAGCCAAGCGTATTGCAAGGAGCGAGCTGCATGCGTGGCGCTTTACGATGAGCTGGTGCGCCGCGTGCGCGGGATCAGCGGGGTATCCGAAGTTGCGGCGGTGAACGCTGTTCCTTTGAGCACGGATGTACCGGCGGTGGTGGTGGATCTGGAAGGCCATCCGAGGAAGGCGGCTGAAACGTTGGCGCCGACGCCTTGGGCGGGCGCGGTCACGCCGGATTACTTCCGGATGATGCGAATTCCACTGCTCGCCGGGCGCGTGTTCAGCGATGCCGACGGAATGAAGGCACCGGGTGTGGTGCTGGTGAGCGCAGCTACCGCGCGGCGCTACTGGCCTGGTGAAAATCCTGTCGGAAAGCACATTAAGACGGTGTGGGAACAGCAATGGCGCACGGTGGTGGGCGTGGTGGCGGATGTCCGGCAATACGACCTGGCCGATCACACGCCGGATTGGATCAAGGGCACCATTTATATGCCTTATCCGCAGGCGGTGGATTTGACGGAGGAAGTTCCGGCGACTATGAATCTGCTTTTCCGGACCACGGCCGATGCTGGGCGAGTGGCGATGGAGGTTCGGGCGCTGGTGGCGGGTCTGAATCCGAATGTTCCGGTGGGCGAGGTGCGGACGATGGAGGGCGTGGTGGAGACGTCCACGTCACAATCGCGATCAATTATGTGGCTGTTCGTCAGTTTTGCGGGTTCGGCGCTGATCCTGGCTGCAATCGGAGTTTACGGCGTGGTTTCGTTTTCGGCGACGCAGAGGACCTATGAAATCGGGGTGCGCGTGGCGCTGGGTGCGACGCGAAGCAGCGTTTTCGGGATGGTGCTGGGACAGGGCTTGCGGATGGTGTTCTTTGGACTTGCCGCGGGTGTTGCGGCATCGCTGCTGCTGACTCGCATGTTGACCAGTTTGTTGTATGGCGTGGCGGCTACCGATCCGATCACATTTCTCGCGGTGGGTGTTCTGTTGATCGCGACGGCGGCGCTGGCTGGATATCTTGCCGGCGCGGCGAGCATCGCGGATTGATCCGTTGACTGCGTTGCGGGTGGATTAACGTGGAAAGCCGCTAACCGGACCGCGACCGCAAGGGAGCGTAACGCATTGCTGCTGCTGTCGTGGTAGCGCTCCCTCGCGGTCGCGGTTCGGTTAGAGGTCTGCCGCACATATAATCTTAGGTATGTTCCTCTTGAGAACCGCAGCCTTATCCACGTTGATCGCCGCGACGGCTTTTTCGCAAACGGCGAAGCCCAATCACGACCTTGGTTTTGAAGATACGCCCATGCTGCCTGGACTGCCGTGGCATGTTCACGACGACCGGCGTCCGCATCCGAAGGTGATAACACCTGCATCCGTGCCGGGCGGCGCGCCGTCCGATGCCATCGTGCTATTTGACGGGAAAGACATGTCGGCGTGGACCTCGCATCACAGCAACATCACGCGCGGCGGAACTTCCGGCGCACCGGAATGGAAGCTGGGGGACGGATACATGGAGGCGGTGCCGCACACTGGCGACATCGCGACAAAAGAAAAATTCGGGGACGTCCAGTTGCATGTGGAGTGGGCGGCGCCGGCTGAAATCGTAGGCAGCAGCCAGTCGCGCGGGAACAGCGGCGTGATTCTGCAGGATCGCTACGAGGTGCAGGTGCTGGATCCCTACAACAACCCGACCTACGCCGATGGCCAAGCCGGGGCGCTATACGGGCAGTGGCCGCCGCTGGCGAATCCGGGGCGCAAGCCGGGCGAGTGGCAAGTTTACGACATCGTGTTTGAGGCGCCCAAGTTCGAAGGCGATAAGTTGGTGAAGCCCGCCTATATCACGGTGTTCATGAACGGCGTTTTGCTGCACAATCGCAAGGAATCGATGGGACCGATGGTTTACCGGCAGGTGGCGCACTACTCGCCGCAGCCGGCCGAGGAAGTGCTGGTGCTGCAGAATCACGATTGCAAAGTGCGGTATCGGAATATTTGGATCCGCAAGTTGGGTGGGTACGATTTACCGGAGAAATTAAGAATCCAAGGGATTCATGAATCCCTCACGAAGTCGAGGAAGAAGGTTGCCGATCTTCCTGATTTGAGTCGAGAAGGTCCGAAGCACCTTCTTCCTTGACTTCTTGAATTCCTAGAATCCTTGAATTCCTGTTCTTACCGCCAACAGCGGTTCCAGGATCCCCGTAATCACTTCGAAGATATACTGCGGTGATCGATCGCCGCGGATCTGATAGAAGTGCTTGCGATCCTGATAGTGGGCCAGCACCGGGCGCGTCTGCGCTTCGTAGGTGCGCAGCCGTTCGCGCACTACGTCTTCCTGATCGTCTTTGCGAATGATGAGCGCCGAACCTTCGACGTCGCAGAATCCTGCTTTCTTCGGAGGTTGGTGCAGCAGGTTGTAGATGGTCCCGCAGGTGGGGCATTGGCGGCGCGAGGTGAGTCTTCCCATCAACGCGTCGAGCGGAACATCCAGATGCAGGATGATGGGCTTGGGCAGATTTCGGTCCTCAATCAAGCGATCCAGGTAGTCGGCTTGATACACGGTCCGCGGATAGCCGTCCAACAGGAAGCCGTTCAGACAGTCGGGTTGCGCCACCCGATGCGCCAGCATCTGGTTAACAAGATCGTCACCTACCAATCCCCCACTGGTCATGATGCAGCGGACAGCTTCGCCCAATTCCGTGCCGGCCTGAATTTCAGAGCGCAGCATGTCGCCTGTGGAAATTGGCGGAATCCCCAACCAGTTCGTGATCAGTCGCGACTGCGTCCCTTTGCCGCTACCTGGCGGCCCAAAGAGCAGTAGGACCAAAGCTAAAACCCCCTTATCAACCCCATCAAACTTGTAAGCCTATCCGAAGTTATCTATCGGGTCAAGCTGATATCATCAGCAGAGCCAATGTCGAGACTCCTTCTATTCTGCCTTATTAACACCACTTTGTGGTGTAACGCCCAAGACCTTGAATTGAAAGCGACCCCCAAGACGATTGTGTGGGGGTACTATTCGGCGTCGGCCAAACCAGTACTCACCATTCACTCGGGCGATACGGTGCGGGTGGAAACGGTGTCCGGGAATCCGGCGCGGCTGGAGGCGGCCGGTATGCCCGCGGCAGAGATTCCGGAAGCGCTGCGGGCGATTTATCGGGACGTCACGGACAAAGGGCCGGGCGGCCATATTCTGACGGGTCCGATTTACGTGGACGGCGCGGAGCCAGGCGATGTTCTGGAGCTGCGGATTTTGAAGATCGAGCTGACGTCGCCATTTGCGTACAACGGGTTTCGGCCGGGCTCGGGGTTTCTTCCCGATGATTTTCCATACGCTCGGATGAAAATAATTCCGCTCGACCGCAGCCGCATGCTGGGACATTTCAGCGATTCGGTGGAAATTCCACTGCGGCCATTTTTTGGCAGCATGGGCGTTGCGCCTCCGGAAGCGAACGGACGGATCAATAGCGCGCCGCCGTGGGTACACGCCGGAAATCTGGATAACAGAGAACTGGTGGAGGGAACCACGCTTTACATCCCGGTGCATGCCAAGGGCGCGCTGTTCGAAGTGGGCGACGGCCATGCGGGGCAGGGAAATGGCGAGGTGGATATCACGGCGATGGAGACTCAGCTCACCGGCACGTTTCAGTTTGTGGTCCGCAAAGACATGCATATCCGGTGGCCGCGCGCTGAGACGCCGACGCATTACATTTGCATGGGGCTGCATGAGGATTTGACTGAGGCTACGAAGCTGGCCGTCCGGGAAGCTATCGATTTTCTGGTGAATGAGAAGCATATGAGCCGGGAGGACGCTTATATGCTGGCTAGTGTCGCGGTGGATTTTTCGATCACGCAACTGGTGGATGGGAACAAGGGCGTGCATGCGATGATCCCGAAGAGGATTTTTATTGGCCGCTGATGAACGCTGATGAACGCGGATTAGATTAGCGCGACTGGCTGAGAACCTTTTCGGCTGTCTCGGCCCCGTAGATGGGGAGCTTGGGATCGGTGAGGAGTCCGATTTGTTTGAGCACTGACGCTTGGTCCCAGTAGATGTGCTCGTGGGCTAACTTGCCGTCACGAAAATGCACGATTACTACCAGTGGGATTTCTACGTGCTTGCCGGTGGGCGCTACGCCTGGAAGCATCCAGGGCATTTCCATCGAGTGGGTGAAGGAGAAGACCATTTCGTCCACTAGCTGATCCGTCCCGATGGTTCGCGAGACTGGAGTGAGCTTGGTGTCGGGCGGCATTTTTGGAATGAAGTCGGTGGAATAGAAGCGGCGGAGTTCCTCTTTTCCATAACCGCCGGTCATCACCGGGATGTGATTGACGTAGGCGTCCGGAACCATGGTATCGAGCGTGGCTTCGGTATCGCGGGTGGAGAATTCGTGCGCGGTGTGCTGTTCCCAGATGGCGCTTAGATCGAAGTTGGGCATGAGGCTAATTTAACCGAACCGCGACCACGAGGGAGCGCTACCACGAACTTGCTGCTTTCGTGGTAGCGCTCCCTTGCGGTCGCGGTTCAGTTACGCCGGGCGGCAGCGGATCAGGGTCATGGCTTTGATGCTCATCACCACTTCGTCGTTCTGGTTGAGCACTTCCGCCTGAGTCCACACAATGCCGCGATCGGGTTTGGAACGGGAGACTCTGCTTTCTAGCACGGTGCATCGAATGCGCAGGGTGTCGCCCGGACGAACGGGACGCGGCCAGCGCAGTTCATCGATGCCGGGCGAGCCGAGGCTGGAGCTTTTCGAGAGGAACTCGCCGGCGAACATGCGCATCATGATGGCGCCGGTGTGCCAGCCGCTTGCAATGAGTCCGCCGAAAGGACCGTGGGCGGCGGCGGCAGGGTCGGTGTGAAAGTCCTGTGGATCGAAGCGCTTCCCGAAGTCGATAATCTCGGCCTCATTCATGGTGTAGGAACCGAATTCGTAGACGGATCCGGGCAAATAATCTTCGAAATAGCGTTCGGGGCTGGGCATCTTCCAGCTTGGATGCGCCGAAGCCGAAGACGGATGCAACTGGCTGAGCTGCCTGCCCGAGCGGTAGACTGGATTCCAGTGCGACAATGAGTTCTCATTCGGCTGAACGAGCAATGATCGCAACGGACCGCATCTCCCGGGTAATCTTCGACTACGCAGCTAAGATTGGCGCGGCGGCGGACTTGGATGCGGTGCTGGAGCTCAACGCCGGCATGGCGCGCGACTTGGTGGGCGCGGACCGCTGCAGTATCTGGCTGGTGGACGCCAAGAACAATCGCCTGTGGACTAAAGTAGCGCACGGAGTTACCGAACTGCATATCCCGATGGGTCAGGGCCTGGTGGGGGCGTGTGTCGAGCGGAACGAGACCATCCTGGTGAATGACACATCCAGCGATCCGCGATTTCTCAAGACCGTGGACAAGGCGAGCGGGTACGTGACGAAGTCAATTCTGACGCTTCCGCTGCATGGCATGGACGGAAAACCCATGGGCGCCTTGCAGATGCTGAACAAGCCGGACGGATTCTCGCAAGACGACGTGGACATATTGGGACTTTGCAGCGGATACTCCGCATCCACGTTAGAGAGCCAGCGTTTGCGCAAGGACGCCGAGGCGGCCAAGCTGTTCCTGCAGGAGTTGGAGATCGCGCGCGATGTGCAGCAGCACCTGCTGCCTCAGGATCTGCCGGCGATTCCGGGATTGGATTTCGCTGGATATTGCCGGTCGGCGAAATTCGTGGGCGGCGATTACTACGATTTCCTGCCGATGCGCGATGGTGGATTATTTTTCACGCTGGGCGATGTTTCCGGGAAGGGAATCGCGGCCGCGGTTTTGATGGCGAGCATCCAAGCGTCTTTGCGTTCGCAAGTGGTGCGCCCGCCGGATTCGCTGGCGGATCTCATGGGCGATTTCAACAAAGCGGTCTATTCGTTCTCCACTTCGGACAAGTATTCCACGCTGTTTTGCGGAATGCTGAATACCGCGAGCGGCAAGTTGACCTACGTGAACGCCGGGCAAGTTCGTCCCCTTCTGCTGCGCTGCGGCGGCGGCCAAATCGAACGGCTGGATTGCGGCGGAATGCCGGTGGGTTTGTTGGATGCTTGCGAATACGAACAAGGGACCGTAGTGATGCAACCGGGCGATGCGGTGTTGTGTTTCTCCGATGGAATCAGCGAAGCCACCAACGCGAAGGGCGAAATGTGGGACGAGACCGAAGTGGAAAAGATCGCACAGGCCTGCGGCGGGCTTTCGGCCAAGCAGATGATCGACCGGCTGGTAGAGATGACGGATGCATTCGCGGGCGAAGCGGAACAGGCCGACGATATGACGGTGGTGGCGATCCGAGCCGTATGATGCGGCTCGGTGTTGCGTTCTTCGTTGCGGCGCTCGGCGCCTTTGGACAGCAGGTTCCCGCATCGATTTTCACGGATCCGCCGGTAGATAAGGCGCATCCAGCGAAGATGACCGTGCTCCACATTCCGAGCCACGGTGTTTTGATCAACGGTCTGGTTTATCATCCTCCGGGAGCGGGGCCGCATCCTACCCTGATTATTTGTCACGGATTGCCGGGGAACGAAAAAAATCTCGACCTGGCGCAGGCGGTTCGGCGCGCGGGGTGGAACGCGGTCACGTTCAACTATCGCGGGTCTTGGGGCAGCCCGGGCGTTTTCCGATTCGCGCAGAATCTGGAGGATGCCGATGCGGTGCTGGCTTATCTGCGCGATCCGGCGACGGCCAGCCAGCTCGGAGTCGATACCAAGCGGATCGCGATCGCGGGGCACAGCATGGGCGGATGGGTGGTGGCGCACACGGCGTCGCACGATCATGCGTTGCTCGGAGCGGCGATCATTTCGGCCGGAGACATGGGAGGTTTGGGCCAGCTACCGGTTGAAAAAGTTGTGGCCTTGATGGCGGATGACATGGAATCGCTCGCAGGCGTGACTGCTGAGTCCATGGCGCGCGAGGTACGGGAGCATTCCAAAGAATTTCTGATGGAGAATTCCGCGGCAGGGCTTGTCGCAACGCCGCTATTGGCGATCACTTCCGATGACGGGTTGGCGACGCAGACGGACGTGCTGGTGAAAGCGATCGAAGCCAAGGGCGGGCACAAGGTCACGGCGCTGCACATGGCCACCGATCACAGCTATTCCGATCATCGGATTGCGCTGGAGAGCGCAGTGGTTGAGTGGCTGAGTGGATTGCGCTAATCTACCATCTAAAATGGTATTCTAATGGTATGGAAACTACCATTGATCGGGCCGGCCGGGTGGTGATTCCAAAGCCGATCCGGGAGGCCGCCGGGCTCAAGCCCGGCACTGGTCTGCAAATCGATTATCGGGATGGAAAGATCGAAATCGAGCGCAAGTCTCTCAAGACCCGGCTGATTTCAAAAGGTTCCGTTATCGTTGTCAGCATCCCTGGTGCGCCGAAGATGTCCGTAGACGAGACCAACGAATGGATTCGTAAAGCTCGCGATCGCGAAATCTGACCCATGGCCGCGCGGCGTGTGCGATTCGGTCTGGATTCGAGTTGCTTGATCGCTCTGCTTTCCGATTGGCACGCTCAACATCGAAGAACCCTAGGTGCCTACGAGAAATTTCTGGCGCAAGGCGCGGAAGCGGTGATTCCCGCGCACGCTATCCTTGAATGCTTTTCAGTTCTTACGCGGCTTCCCGCGCCTTACCGGCTAACGCCGGAGACTGCGCGAGTGGCTTTGGAACGGACCTTTGCCGAAACAGCAATCATCGCAGGCATGAAACCGGAGGGCGTCTGGAGCATGATCGAGATGTTATCCCGGCTGGGACTCGGCGGCGGCCACGTGTATGATGCAGCGATCTCGCAATCCGTCGCGGACGCTGGAGCAACGGTGCTGCTCACTTGGAACACAAAGCATTTTCTGCCGATCGCGCCGGCAGGTCTGGATGTGCGCGAGCCCTAGCAGCTTATGGCGAAAGTGTGGACGCTGGCAAATGCGGTGACAGGCACGAAGTTTTCGCGTTCGCCGATCTCTGGCTTCTTGTATTTGCTTACGCGAAAATTCGAGCCTGTCACCACATTTGCCGAACCTACCATTTCTGCCACAGGCTGCTAGAAGGTTCGTTACGCTAGCTTGGTCTTTTTCAACGGCAGCTCGCGGATTCGCTTACCAGTGGCCGCGAAGATCGCGTTGCAGATGGCTGGGGCCATCACGGGCACACCCGGTTCGCCGACTCCGGCCGGAGTCTCATTGCTTGCGACGATGTGCACGTGCGTCTTGAGCGGAGCTTCCTGGATGCGGGCAACCGGGTAGTTGTGAAAATTCGATTGCTGAATCTTGCCGTCCACGGCCGAGATCTCGCCCATTAGGGCGATGCTGGTGCCGAATACGGAAGCGCCTTCAAACTGCGCTTTGGCGCGATCCGGATTGATAATCTGGCCGGCGTCGAAAGCAATATCGACGCGCGGGATATGGAGTTGCCCCTTTTGGTTCACTTCCACTTCGACAACGGCGGCGACGTAGGTATTGAAGGACCAGTGGGAAGCAATGCCGAATCCGTGACCCGGGGTTGATTTCTTGTTGGCCCACCCAGAGCGCTCCGCCGCGAGCTGGATCACATTGCGCCAGCGGCCGGTGTCGAGCGGAAAGTTATCCATTTTGTCGCCGGGCTTGGCCAGATGCGGACCGTCCTCTTTCATGTTCATCTTGCGCGGTTCGCCAATCAGATCGAGCATGTACTCCACGCGATCTCGATTGGCCGCGGCTGCCAGTTCATCGGTGAAGGATTGGACGGCGAACGCGTGATAGATGTTGGATACCGAGCGCAGCCAGCCGATGCGCACGTGGTTCTTCACGGGTCCATTTTCGGCGCGATGGTTGGCAATGGTGTAGGGCACGTTGATCCAACCCATTTCCATCTCGAATCCGGCGGCGTAATCGGAGTTCGGGGCGAACATGTTGCCGATGCTTGGGAAGACGCTGCGCTGCAGCCACGCGGTAGGCCGTCCGGCTGCGTCGGTGGTGGCCTTCATGTACATGCCGGCGACGCTGTGATAGTAATCGAAATGTAGGTCGTCTTCACGGCTCCAGGCTACTTTGACCGGCTTGCCGAGTTTTTTCGAAAGTAGCGCGGCCTCTGCTACGTAATCTGGCTTCGACTTTCGTCCGAACCCACCGCCCAGTAGAGTGACATGGCAGGTGACATCTTTTTTGTCGATGCCGAGCGTTTTGGACACGATGTCCTGCGCAGCTTGCGGATCCTGCACGGCGGCATGCGCTACCACTTTGCCGTCCTTGAATTCGACGACCGCGGCGGGCGGTTCCATGGGCGCGTGCGCCAACAAGGGAACGTAATAGGCCGCTTCGTGGAACTTTTCGTTCTTCGAGGTGGCGCGGGCGAACTCGGCATCCACGTCGCCAGCGTTGCGGATTACTTTGCAAGGCTTACGAGCGGTATCGAGCAACTGTTTCTTGTAGGCTTCCGATTCATAGGCGGCGTTGGGGCCGAGATCCCATTCGATCTTCAATTTTTTGCGGGCTTGCATCGCGGTCCACGTGTTGTCGGCGATCACGGCCACTCCACCCAGCGGCTGGAAACCGTAGGGCAGCTTCAAACCGTCCAGCGTTACCGTTTCCTGGACCCCGCGCATCTTGCGGGCTTCGGTATCGTCAACGGAGACTAACTTTCCACCGAACACTGGCGGACGTTCGATGGAAGCGTACACCATGCCGGGCATTTTCGCGTCGATTCCGAATTTTCCGCGGCCGGTGCAGAGGTCTTCGAGATCGATGGTCGGCATGTCCTTGCCGATGTAGCGATACTCGGAAGGCTCCTTGAATTTCAGCTCTTCCTTTTTGGGAGGAAGCTGTTTGATTCCGGCTGCCACGAGCTCGCCGAATCCGGCTTTGCGGCCGGATGGCGTGTGCATCACTTCGTGGAACTTCACCTTGCATTCCGACGCCGGAACACTCCATTTCACGGCTGCTGAATTTTCCAGCATCATGCGCGCAGTGGCGCCGGCTTCGCGGAACGCCGTATAGAAATTCGTAATAGAACAGGAGCCATCAGTATTTTGATCGCCATACTTCGGGTCGCCGATGGCCTGCTCCACGCGGACCCGCTTCCAATCGGCGTCGAGTTCGTCGGCGGCTATCATGGGCAGCACGCTGCGAATGCCGGTGCCCATTTCGGACCGGTGGGCAATGATCACAACGGTTCCGTTGGGTTCGATGCCGAGATAGACGCTTGGATGGAACGGGGCGTTGTCCACATCGGCGCCCCCGGCGACTTGCTGTAGAACAGGCACGCCGATGATGAGCGCGCCCGCGGAAACGAATCGTTCCAGGAATCCACGGCGGCTGACGATGTTAATGGTGTTCATGCTTTCACCCCCGCGGCTTCCTTGATGGCCGCCCGGATCCGTTGATAAGTTCCGCAGCGGCAGATGTTGCCCTGCATGATCTCGTCGATGTCGCGATCGGTGGGCTTCGGTTTGTCCTTCAGCAGCGCCACTGCCTGCATGATCTGCCCGCTCTGGCAATAGCCGCATTGTGGGACGTTGTTGTGCATCCAGGCTTGCTGCACCGGATGATCGCCATGCGCGCTCAAGCCTTCGATGGTGGTGACGCTTTTGCCGGCGGCATCTTTCATCGGCGTGGAGCAGCTGCGGGCGGCCGCGCCATCCAGATGGACGGTGCAAGCGCCGCACAGCCCCATGCCGCAGCCATATTTGGTGCCGGTCATTTCGAGGACGTCGCGCAGAAACCACAGCAGCGGCATGTCTGGATCGCCGTCGAACTGACGCGCGGATCCGTTGACTTTGAGTTGAATCATATTCGATCTCCTGGTTTGAGCAAAACTGACGGGCGCGGGCGGGGCGCCAAGTCTTAGGCTACACCGAATGGCGGGAGAAGTGGGGAATTAGCGAAGAAACACCGCATTGCGGCTGCGGCGTGCGAGCGACCGGTCGAAGGTAACGATGGATGCTCCGCATTCGGCGGCGAGGGCAGTGAGGTAGGCATCGGCCCAGAGTTTGGGCGAGGCGTGGGCGCTGGATGACAATCCGCGAAATGCGCGTTCCAGTGAGGTCGGTTCCTGGACGAATTCTACGCGTTCGTCACCCGCGAGGACGTCGTACGCGTCCCAGGCTTGCTTCATGTTGAGCGGCGCGCCTTCCATAGTGGCTGATGTCGTAAGCAATCGAAGGACGCTCATTTGGGTTAGCCGGCAAAAGCCGATGGGTCCCGGTTCTCGCCGCCACCAATCGAAAGCAATAGCTCGATGAACGTGAATGACGGTCAGCGCCATCCAGACATTCACATCAGGGAAAACCAAGCTCATAGATTTCCTCGTTGGTGAGAGAGAAAGGCTTCCTAGATCGATCCACCAACACTGGACGATCAAGCCTCAAGCGGCTCTTCTTGGGAGGGGGAGACGCGACGGTTTGCTCGATGGCCGCCAGGATCAGCGAGCGTGCCGAACATCCCCGCTTTGCAGCTTCCTCGCGGAGCTTGCGGTGCAGGCTGCGCGGGATGTCAATACTGGTGCGGACACTATTGGGCTTCATCCATTTTCATTTTGGCAGCAGCGACTTAAATAAGTCAAAAGTCCACCAACCAGAAACCAGAAACGAGAAACCAGAAACGGACTTTCTAATCCAAGCGCTTGCGGAACCGGAGCGCGCTCAACGACAGAATCACCACTCCGAAGACTGCCAGCGCCACCATCTGCGGCCATAGCACCGACGACGCCGCGTGCCTTTCAGGAACAGGCCGCGGACAATTTCGATGAAGTAGCGCAGGGGATCGAGCAGGGTCAGATATTGGATGGGTTGCGGCATGTTGCGGATCGGGAACGCGAAGCCGCTGAGCAGGAAGAACGGCTGGAAGAACAGAAACGTCGTCATCATGGCCTGCTGCTGGGTGCGCGAGATGGTGGAGATGAAAAGGCCGGCGCCCAGAGTGGTCATCAAAAAGAGAATCGCGCAGGCGAAGAGCAGCACGATGCTTCCGCGAAACGGGACATGGAACAGCAAGAGCGACACCAGGATCACGAGCGCTGTGTCCACCAGGCCTACCAGCGCGAACGGCAGTGTTTTGCCGAGCATCAGCTCGATCGGCCGGATCGGTGTGACCATCAACTGCTCCATGGTGCCGATTTCTTTTTCGCGCACGATCGCCATAGCGGTCAGCATCAAAGTGATCTGCATGATGATATTCACCACGATGCCCGGGACGAAGTAATTGCGGCTGAGCAGATCGGGATTGAACCACGCCCGGCTCTGCAGATTCAACTGCGGCACGCCGGGATGAACGGGACCGGGCGCCATCCGGGCGGTCAGGAGATTCCGGCTTTGCGCCTGCATGGCTTGGCCGGCGAAGTTGGCGACGATGGAGGAGGCGTAACCCGAGACGATGGACGCGGTGTTGGAGTTGGTCCCATTAATCAGGATCTGCACGGCAGTGGACCGGCCACGCTCAATATCCCGCTCGAAACCGGGAAGCACACGCACCACCATGTCCACTTTGTTGGCATCCAGCAGCGCTTGCACTTCGCGATCGTTCGCGGGCGTGGCGCGAATATCGAATCGCCCGGAACCTTGGAACGCCGCAAGAAGTTCGCGGCTCTGAGGCGTGCGGTCCTGATCCATCCAAGCCATGCTGCTGTGGTGACGTCGAGATTGACAGCGTAGCCGAAGACCAGCAATTGAATGATGGGCGGCAGGAACAGCATGGTGCGCATGCGCGGCTCGCGAAAGGTTTGCCGGAATTCTTTGCGAATGATTTCTATCAGCCGTTCCCACATTTAAGCCACCTTCTGCCGCATTTTGCGCGATGCGGCAACGAACACGATTCCCGCGTACACCGCAAGCATCGTGACTTCGCCCCACAGGATCCGGATGCCGACGCCCTTCAAGAAGATGCCGTTCAGGATAGTCACGAAATAGCGCGCGGGTACAATAGCGCTCACCGCCTGAATCACTTTGGGCATGTTCTGGATGGAATAAATGAATCCGGAAAGCAGGTAGCCGGCAGGAATGAGCTGAGCATGCCCATTTGATACGCCAGCAACTGTGAGCGCGCCGTGGCGGAGATGAAGATGCCCCAACTCAGCGCGCCGAACAGGAACAGGCAACTGGTGAAAAAGAGAAACCAGACGCTGCCGCGGAACGGAACCTGGAAAATGAATACGCCCACGATGACGCAGATCAGCATGTCGGTGATCCCAAGCGCGAAATAGGCGAGCAGCTTGCCCAGCACCAACTCGCGCGGCCGCACCGGAGTGGACAGCAGTTGTTCCATGGTGCCGTTCTCCCATTCGCGCGCGATGGTGAGCGAACTGAGCATGGACGCGATGATCATCATGGTGACGGCGATGAGCCCGGGGACGATGAAGTTTTTGGATTTGAGATCGCTGTTGTACCAGACGCGGATGCGCGGATCCACAGGCACACGGAGCGGTTGGCCGCCCTTTGCGGATTTGCGCATCCGATCGCAACTGCGCGCGCGTAGCCTTGAATGACGGCTTGTGCGTAGCCGAGCGCGATGGATGCGGTGTTGGAGTCGCTCCCATCGATGAGCAATTGGACGTCGGCCTCCTGGCCTGCGAGAAGATGCCGCGCGTAGTCCCGCGGCACGGTTAGGCTCAGCAAGATGGCGCTCTTATCGATAGCCCGATCCACTGGTTTGTAATCGTTCACCACACCGAGAATCTGGAAATAGCGTCGATCCGCGAAACTGATCGATCAGTTCGCGGCTTTGCGGAGTGCGGTCCTGATCGTAGACATAAGTGGGGATTCGATCCACGTCGAGCGTGAGCGCGTAGCCGAACAGCAGCAGCATGACCAGCGGCAGAGCCAGCGCGAGCGTGAGGCTTCGGACATCGCGCACAATGTGCAGCAGCTCCTTCTTCGCTACAGTTTTGAGGCGGCGAAAACTCATGCGGCCTTCTTCTCTTCCTGCTCGATCATGGCGACGAAGACGTCTTCCATGGAGGGGTCGATCGGTTCCAGAACAGTTACGGTAATTCCCGCCCGTTCGAGCGTTTCCCGGATTTTCGGAATCGCGGCGGAGGTGTCGGACACCGTGACATGCAGGCCTCCGCCGAACACGGCCACGTCGGAGATTCCTGCCAACTTTTCCAGCGCCTGCATGCTGCCGAAAATATCCGAGATTTCCAGGCGCAACAGATAGTGGCCTTCGAGCGATTTCTTCAACTCGGCAGGCGTTCCCAGCGCGATGATTTTGCCGCGATACATCAGCGCCAGGCGATGGCAATACTCGGCTTCATCCATATAGTGCGTGCTGACGAAGATGGTGTGCCCGGCATGCGGAGAGCTGGTAGATCAGGTCCCAAAAAGTGCGGCGAGCAATGGGATCGACGCCCGAAGTGGGTTCGTCGAGGAACAGAATCGGAGGCTCATGCAGGATCGCGCAGCCCAAGTGCGAGGCGCTGCTTCCAGCCGCCCGATAGCAGGCCAGTGAGGCTGGAACGGCGTTCTTCGATGCCGGCCATTTTCAGCACGTAGGCTTTGCGTTCGGCGCGGCGCGCTTTCGGAACGCCGTAAATGCCGCTGAAGAAATCGATGTTCTCTTCCACGGTGAGATCGTCGTAGAGAGAGAACTTCTGCGACATGTATCCGATGTGATGTTTGATGGTTTCCGATTGCGTCATGACATCCAGGCCGCCCACGGTTGCGGTTCCGGAGGTCGGCAGCAACAATCCGCAGAGCATGCGGATGGTGGTGGATTTGCCGGCGCCGTTGGGCCCGAGGAATCCGAAAATTTCGCCGCGGTGGACGTCGAGCGTGACATGGTCTACGGCGACGAAGTCGCCGAAGCGTTTGACTAGATCGCGGGTTTCGACGGCGTTATTCATTTAAAGCACCGACTCCCTTACGGTCGCGGTTCGGAATCGTGTTCCGGGTTTATCAGGACCTACCGAGCCGCGACCGTGAGGGAGTCGGTTAGATGGCATGGGCGCCCTCCGATTTTCTTACCAGGCCGATGAACACGTCTTCCAGCGACGGGACAATCTCGCGGAACTCGGTGGCGCCGACGGCGTCCTTCAATCGCTTCGGGAGAAAGATCGGGCGCCAGGAACAGGTGCAGCTTCGCGCCGGCCGGCTCCACGGTCAGCACGCCCGGTTGCGACTGTAGAAACTCTCTCGCTGCCCGTTGATCCGGCGCTTGCACCTCGTAGCAGATCTCTGCGAGAGAACGCTTCAGCTCGCGCGGCGATTCACAGCGGATCATCCTGCCCTGGTTCATCAGTCCAACGCGATTGCAGCGCTCGGCTTCATCCAGATAGGCAGTGGTGACGAAAACCGTCAAGCCGTCGCGCACCAGTTGATAGAGAATCGCCCAGAAATCGCGGCGGGAAACCGGGTCGACGCCGTTGGTGGGTTCATCCAGGAACAAAACCTGCGGATGATGCAGCAGCGTGCAGATCAAGCGCCAGCTTCTGCTTCATGCCTCCGGAAAGATTCGCGGCCGGACGCGCGCGGAACGGCTCCATGCGCGTCATCCGCAGCAGATCGGGCAACAGGCGCGCGCGTTCTGTTTTCGAGATACCGAACAGGTCGGCGTAGAAATTCATGTTCTCGTCCACGGTGAGATCGCCGTACAGGCCGAAGCGCTGGGCCATGTAGCCGATCTGATCCTTCACCGCCTCGAGCTCCCGCGCGACGTTGTGGCCGGCCACCCAGGCCTCGCCTTCGGTGGGATCCATCAGCCCGCACAACAGGCGCAGCGTCGTGGTTTTCCCAGCGCCATCCGGACCCACCAATCCGAAGATTTCGCCCCTCGTTACTTCGAGGCTGAGATGATCCACGGCGGTAACGTCGCCGAAACGGCGCGTCAAGCCTGTCGCACGGATGATGGCGTCGGTGTTCAATTGAGTTCGATCTCCGCGTCCACCGGCATGTTCGATTTCAGCTCGTGCTTCGGATTGTCCACATCGATCTTGATGCGGTAGACCAGCTTCACGCGCTCTTCCTTGGTCTGGATTTGCTTGGGCGTGAATTCCGCTTCGGATGCAATGAACGAAACGCGGCCGTTGTACGTGCTTCCCGGATACGAATCGATGGTGAGCTTGGCTCGAGCGCCCAGCTTCACTTTGCCGAGATCGGTTTCATTGACGTAAGCGCGCAGCCAGGGATGATCCAGATCGCCGATCGTGACCACCGTTGTTCCCGCCGCCAGCACTTCGCCAACCTCGGCGGATTTCACCAGCACCACGCCATCAATCGGGCGAATAAACCGATGTGTCGTTGATCTGCGATTGCGTGATATCCACCTGCGAGCGGGCGCGATTCACTTCGGCAACATGCGCCTTGCACGTCCTCTTCGCGCCGCTTCAACTCCATTTGATTCGCTTCGCTCACACCCAGCGCCGCCTGCGCGGTGGCTACTTGCGCACGAGCCGCTTCGATATCCTCCTTGCGCGGACCTTCTACCACTAGCGCCAAGTGTTCTTCCGCCTGGCGCAGAGCGGCGCCGGTGCTATCGTTGCGCGCGCGGAATTGATCGTATTGGGCCTTCGAGATATCGTCGTTCTTGAACAGCTCCTGGCCGCGATCCCAATCGAGCTTGGCTTGTTCGAACTGCGCGCGGGCATCCGCAACGGCCGAGCGCGCCTGTTGGATTTCCTGCGGACGCGAGCCGGCCAGCAATGCATCCAAACGCGCCTGCGCTTCGCGAATCTGGGCCTTTTTCAGTGCGATATCGCTATCCAGCGTCGCGCGCTGCCAATGAACCAATGTTTGGGTCTGTTGGAATTGAGACTGCGCGGATTGTAAACTGGCTTCGTCGCGGCTGCGCTGCCAATCGATTTGATCGCGATCGATGCGTGCGATCAGCATCCCTTTGTGGACCGCGGCGCCTTCGTCCACGGTCCGCTCGATCAGCTTGCCGGGAACCTTGAACGAAATGTCCACTTGCGTGAGCTCGATGTTGCCCGAGACGACAAGACGGCCGTCATGCTCGTGCCGGAGCCATCCGGACCACACCACTCCCGCTGCCCCTGCGAGCACGATTACCAGGACGATCGGAATGACAATTTTGCTTTTCATGGGTTACCTTTACGGGAGCATGTTGCGGATGGTTCCTGTCGCGGTGCCGAGGTCAATGCGTGCGACGTTGTAGTTGTAGAGCGCGTTGATGCGGTTGTCGCGCGCGCGTTGCAGGCGGGTCTGCGCGTCCGTCACTTCCACGCTGTTGCTGACGCCTGCCTTGTAGCGCCGTTGCGCCTGCGCCAGCTCGTTTTCGGATAGCTGCAAGCCTTCGTCCGCGGCTTTCACTTCGGCGTCCGCCGAGCGCAAGCTTTGGAGAGCCAGCCTGACATCCAGTTCGATTTGATCGCGCAGGTCTTCGGTGCGGATTTGTTCCTGACGATATTGGGAAGCGCTCTCGGCGCGGCGCGCCTCGCGGCGTCCGCCATCGAAGATAGGAATTCGGAGCGAGGCGCCGTAGGTACGCGTGGGGACAGAATCGTTGATGGCGGAGCCGCTGGATCCGTAGTCGCCGAACGCCGCGACGGAGGGCAGGCGCTCGAATTTCACGCCGCTGTAGCTCAGCTTGGCGCTTTTTTCGCGATCCTGCTGCGCTTTCAACTCCGCACGACTTTCACGTGCGGTGGCTAATGCCTGCGCCTGGTCAAGATTCGCCACCGGAACATAAGCGAGGACGCCGGTAAGCTCCACGGGCCGATCCAACTTCAGCCCGATTACCTTCAACAACTCCAGATGCGAGCGCTCCACGCCGTTTTCAGCGACGATCAGTTGCTGCCGGTCGTTCGCCAACTGCACTTGGGCGCGCGTCACTTCGATACCGGTTCCAGTGCCAGCGTTTTTCAAGGATTGCGACAACTTCAGCAACGCATCGGAGAGTTCCACATTGGCCTGGGCGGTTTCGAGCGTGGCTTGCGCGCGAAGGCCGGCGAGATAGGCACGCGCCACCTGGTCCGTCACCTGATCGCGCGTGCCCTGGTTGTCCGCTTTCACGGCCTCTACCGCAACTTTGGCAGCCTGGTATCCGCGGATGCTGCTGAAATCGAAAACGCTTTGCGTGACGCTGGCGCGCGCGTCGAAAACATCGAACGGTCCCACGAAGGTGGGAATGCTGAAGCCCAGATTCTGAACGTTCGGAAAAACAAATCCGAATGCTTTCAGATTTCGGGTTTGGCTCTGCTCGGAGACCGCGCCTTCGACATCGGGAAGTAGCGCGGCACGGGCTTCCGCCGACCGCGCTTCTGCTTGCCGGATCGATTCTACAGCCAGTTTGACGCGGGTGTTGCCATCCGGAGCCAGCGCGAGATCCACCGCCTGCTTGAGACTGAGTTGCAAAACGGGAGTCTGGGCGAATAGCAGCGAACTGCAGAGCGCGATCGGCGCGATTCTAGCGAACTGCATGCCGCACCTCCGCGGACACCGGCGCCTGCAGCCCCGCCAACAAGAAACGATTCCAGACGCTGCAGGATGCCCTCCACGTCTGAGGAATCGCACAGACCACCAGAGAGAACCTCCAGCACTCTGGCACCGCCAATGGTGTGGGCGACGGCGCCCATCATGAATTGCATGCGCCAGAGCAGTTCGGTCCGCGAGAGATGCGGGATCGACCGTTCCAGCGCGGGAAAGAATCGAGCCAAGACATGCGCCATATGTTTCTGGAAGACCTTTTCGGTGAGGTCGCTGGATTCCGTGAATATCCGGCTCATCATGGGTGCAAACGGCTTGGCTGGAGTAGACAGCATTTCAAAGATGGGGCGCAGCATCGCGTCCAGAAGCTGATTGAGCGGGACCGGTCCGCCGCCGGCTTCGGCTTCGCAAGCATCCAGCATTGCGAGGCGGCGTTGGTTGATGGGATCCAGTCGGCGGGCAATCACGGCGTGCATCAGAGCTTCCTTGGACTGGAAATGATAGTTGACGGCCGCCAGATTCACGCCTGCTTCCGCGGTAATGGTCCGGAGAGAGGTGGCTTCGATTCCTTGATGTGCGAAAAGACGCTCGGCGGTATCGAGGATGCGCGTCTTAGTGTTCATACGGCCGTGTAATCATACGTTTGTTTCAATTATACGTATGAATTAATTATTGTCAAGGCTCCTCGGTAACATGCTATCTTTCAATGATATGAAGCACTTCCTCGGATTCTTCGCGATCACGATGGCTCTGGCTCAGCAACCGGTCACGAAGAAGGTTTACATTTCGGTGGACTTGGAAGGTATCAGCGGAGTGGCGAGCGAAACCATGGTTTCGGCTGCCGGAGCGGAGTACGATCGCGGACGGAAATTAATGGCTGACGATACGAACGCCGCGATCCGGGGAGCGCTGGCCGGCGGAGCGCGCGAGATTGTGGTGAATGACTCGCATGGGTCCCACGCGAACCTGCGGATGGAGGACCTCGCGCCGGGTGCGCGGCTGATCACGAATTCTTTCAAGCGCTACGGCATGATGGAGGGCCTGGACGCGACGTTCGACGCAGTGCTTTTCATCGGCTACCACGCGAAAGCCGGCAGCACGCGCGGGTTCTTTGCGCACACGGGCGATTCCAACGTGAAGGATTTGGAAATCGACGGGCGGTCGGTGGGCGAGAGCGGTATGAACGCGATGTTGGCGGCCTGGTATGGCGTTCCCGTGGTCCTGATTACAGGCGACGACGTAGCGGTGGAGCAATACAAAGAGCAAGCGCCGAGTGTCCGGAGCGTGGTGGTGAAGCGCGCCATCAATACTCGCGCGGGCGAGCTATTTCCGCTGGATGAAGTTCACGCGAAGATCACAGAGGCCGCGCGCGAGGCCGTCGCGGGGGCGCACAAGATACAGCCGGTGCATCCGGCATCGATTCGGGTGAAGATCCGGTTCCGCGATATTCTCACGCCAGAGCTGGCCGAAATGCTGCCGACGATGGAGCGGCCGGAGCCGGATACGATCGCCTACACGTCGGACTCTGCGCCACGGGCTTACAATTTGATCCGGTTTCTGTATCGTTGGATCAATCCGCCGCCGCCGCGTCCGGGATACGATTATTAGTTACCGAACCGCGACCGCAAGGGAGCGTAATGACGATCCATGCATATCATGGATCTATACGAAGGCCATCCTGATTCGACTGGACGAGCCGACTCTCCACGCACTGAACCGCGTTGCGCCGCCCGGAAAACGCGAACGGTCTGAGTTTATTCGAAAGGCGATTCGTAACGCGGTCCGCCGAGCGGAGTACCGCGCCATGCGTGAAGCGTACAGCAAGCAGCCGGATTCGTCGCTCGATGCAGATGACTGGTCCCCGGCCGCAGCCTACAGGCCATGAAGCAATTCGAAATCCGGTGGGAGAATTTGCGCGCGCTGGCCGGCATCCTTAGCAGTCAAGTTGGAGATCGCCAGAA
Source organism: Bryobacterales bacterium (assembly GCA_963774655.1). Classification (GTDB taxonomy): domain Bacteria; phylum Acidobacteriota; class Terriglobia; order Bryobacterales; family Bryobacteraceae; genus Palsa-89. Next base: position 499,150 of record CAVZFZ010000001.1, read on the forward strand.
TTGCAGGTTCGGATGCTGATTAAAACCCTCGACCCGCGTTCGGGGGGCACGTCGTTAGGTTGACCAATATTTCAGGTTGACCAATATTTCTCGCAGCACGCCGGACGAGAGCCTGTTTCAACCGCCGGTGGATTATGCGGTTGTCGAGGAGAAGGAAGACTTCTTTGCCGTGGTAGGGTTTTCGTGCCGACAGGTTTTCGTGGTAGCGCTCCCTTGCGGTCGCGGTTCGGTTAAATCGAATTGGCTCCGCACTTGGCAACAATCAGGGTGATATCGTCGTGCTGCTCGTGTGGGCTGAATTGGCGGACTTCATCCACAATCGACGTGAGCAACTCCTTGGACGGCCGGTGGCGGTGGCGGCGTAGCGCTTCCACCAGGCGCTTTTCGCCGAACTCTTCGTCTGCTTGATTGAACGCTTCGGTTACGCCATCGGTGTAGAGCACCAGTGTGTCGCCGGCGTGGAACTCGTCTTCGCCGAGCGAACAATCCCATTCTTTGAACAATCCCAGCACGGTGCAAGTGGAACCCAGCCGGATGCAAGTATCGTCGGCTCGCAAAAGCAAAGCGGGAAGATGGCCGCAATTTACGTAGCGCAGGCGCTCGGTTTGCCCGTCATATTCAGCGAAGAAGAGCGTAGCGTAAGCGCTGTCGCCGGTATTTTCGTAGAAAAGCTGGTTCACCGAACGCAGCAAAAGTTCCGGCTGATCCAGCGCGGAGGCATATTGGCTGCGCAAATTGGCTTGCAAATTGGCCATCAATAACGCCGCGGCCATGCCTTTTCCGGCAATATCGCCAACAACCAGGCCCAACTTCCCGCGGCCCAGATCCAGGAAATCGTAATAATCGCCGCCTACCTGCAGGGCCTGGATGCAGATGCCCGCATAATCCAGCGTGCCGCATGCGGGTTGCGTTTGCGGAAAGAGCCGGGCCTGCACTTCCTTCGCGATCTCCAATTCCTGGGCGGCGCGGCGTTCGGCTTCGAGTTTTTCAGCCGCCGCCTGGCGTTGCGCCTGGATGGACCGGCTCATTTCATCGATGCTGACCAGCGTGAAGGAATTTCCGTCGATGTCCTCGAAGCGCGTGAATACTCCGCCCCAGGCCGGCGTGCCTCCTTCCGCCGCCGCCGTCGGACGCTCGTACTTTACACGCCTCAGGCGTGGCGTAAAACCAAATTTGACTCCGCGATTCCGCCATTCGCGATAGGTCTTGGTGACGTCTTCCGTCACTAGAACTACTTGCGTGGCGCGGCCGATCAGTTTATGCTCGGCCGAATCGTGCTTGGGTTGAATCAGCAAAAGCACCGTGGAACCGTCCGGAGGGGCCACCGCCACCCAACGGCGATCGGCTTGCAGGCGTGCGTCGAAAGCCAGATCAAATCCAAGCTGATCCACGTAGAATCGCAGGCTTCGATCCTGATCGCGGACATAAATGTTCACAAAATAAATGGAGAGGTAGGGAGCCGGCCGATCGGTCCCACGGGATGAAGGAGAGCTGCCCATCGAAGGTGATTATAAGGCCTCGGGGGTCGTCAACTCGGGTGTTATGATGATTACAGAATGTCAATGCTTTCGCCCAGACTGCAACTGAGAGTCGCGCAGAAGCAGATTCTGACGCCGGGACTCGTCCAGATGGTGACGGTCCTTCAGCTCAATCGCCTGGAGCTCAAGGACATGATTACGCAGGAAATCGCCGAGAATCCGATGCTTGAGGAATCGCTCGACGGCGTGGAAGAGCTGACGCCGGAAGAGGTGCAGGCAATCCTGGAATCGGAGCGGACCTCGGAGCCTTCGGATCAAACCATTCTTGAGACGGTGAACGGAGCGGCGGCCGCCGAGCCAGGTGTTGCAGCGGATGGCACGGAGGCGAATGCTGGATTCGACTTCGACGGTCCCGCCCTGCCTTCCATCGAGACGGCTTCTGAACCAACCGCCACAGCGACCGCCACTGAGACCGAAATCCCGGCAGAGAAAACCGACAAAGATCCCTTCGACGAAATCGATTTCGGCAGCTTCTTCGACGATTACCTGGACCCGGGCTACAAAAGTCCAGCGTCGGAATCGGTTGAAAAGCCCTCCTTCGAGACTTTTCTATCGTCGCCGGTTACCTTGGCCGACCACCTGAACTCGCAGTTGAGCGTGCTGGTGATGTCGGAGGATGTGCGCGACGCGGCGGATAACATCATCGGGAATTTGGATGAGAACGGTTACCTGACCACGACGCTGGAAGAAATCGCAGACACCGGCCAGCACACCATGGAAGAGATGCAGGAGGGATTGCGGATTGTGCAATCGCTCGATCCGGCCGGCGTGGGCGCGAAGAATGTCCGCGAATGCCTGCTGCTGCAAATCGAAAGCCGCAACGGCAAGGGCGGCGTGGCCTGGCAGATCGTTTCCAATCATTTGAAATTGGTAGAGACCCGGCAGTTCAAGGAGTTGGCCAAGGTGCTGGGCAGGCCGCTGGAGCATGTCCAGATCGCGTTGGATGTCATCCGCCATCTGGATCCCTATCCGGGTCTGCGCTATTCCGATCGGGGGTCGCGCCAGATTGAACCGGACGTCTACATTTTTAAAGAAGGCGACGAGTACATCATCCAGCTTAACGATGACGATCTTCCGCAGCTTCGATTAAATGCGCAATACCGGAAGATGCTGGACCGCGATCAGGTACCGAGCAAAGAAATTCGGAATTATGTGAAGGACCGCTACGCGGCGGCGATCCAATTAATAAAAAATATTGAACAGCGTAAGCAGACCATTTTGAAAGTGTGCCAATCCATCGTGCGGCGGCAGCTGGATTTCCTGGAGCACGGCATCGACTTGTTGAAGCCGATGATGATCAAGGAAGTAGCCGAGGAGATTGGCGTTCACCCATCCACGGTGAGCCGAGCGGTGGCCAGCAAGTACGCCGATACGCCGCAGGGCGTGTTCGAACTGCGGTACTTCTTCTCGGAAGCGGTGCAGGGTTCGGCGGGCAGCGCCACGCCGCTCCTGATCCTCAAGAGAAGAGTGAAGAAAATGATTGAGGAGGAGGATACGCAGCATCCCCTCACGGACGAGCAGATCACCGCTCGGCTGAAATCGGAAGGCATAGACGTAACGCGGAGAACGGTTGCGAAGTATCGCGAAGATATGAAGATTCCGTCCACGCACCAGCGACGGGTTCGCGAGTAGCGAAATTCTCCCGCGTGGAGGCGAGGTTCCCCATGAAAATCAGCTATACAGGCAGGCACGAAGAGTTCCCGCCGAAACAACGCATCAAGCTGGAAGCAAAAATTCAGAAACTATCCAAGCTGGTGGAACGGCGCGGCGAAAAGGAAGCGCACGTGATTCTGAGCCAGGAGCGGTTTCTACGCAAAGTGGAAATCACCATGAACGCCTGGGATCACGCGCTGGTGGGCGTCGGAACCGATCGGGATTTGGTAACCGCCGCCGATGGCGCGATCGAGCGGCTGGAGAAGCAGGTGCTCAAAGTGCGCGCCAAGTTCCGCGACACTACGCGATACAAGGGCAAAACGGCTGGAGGAGCGCAAGAGCCGGAACCGGCCGCGGTTTCGACCAAAAGCTCGAAAAAGGCCGCAACAATGGTGAACGGCAAGAATCCCAGGAAGATCTTTCGCGTCAACCATCGCGATGGCAAGAAGCCGATGACCGTGGAAGAGGCCATGCTCGAAATGGAGGCGTCGCAGGATTATATGGTGTATCGTGACGCGACCACCGATCGTGTAACCGTCCTCATGCGGCGCGCCGACGGGCACTTCGACCTGATTGAAAGCTAGTGGCCCCGCGTAAGAAGGACCCCGCGGATTCACCCGGCGCCCAACTTGTGATCATTACCGGACTCAGTGGGTCCGGCAAGGCCACGGTGCTGAAAGCGTTCGAGGATCTCGGCTACTATGCGGTGGACAATCTGCCCATCGGCCTGATCCAGAAATTTGCCGAGCTGACTCAAGATGCGCCTACCGTCCGGCGCGCAGCATTAGTGGTGGACATCCGCGAGGGCAGTGGACTCAAACAATTCCCAGCGATCTTTAAGCAGCTCAAGCGGCGCGTACCGGTGACGCTGTTGTATCTGGAGGCGGACGACAGCACGCTGCTCCGCCGCTTCAGTGAGACCCGCCGGCCGCATCCGCTGGGAATCACAGAGTCAGTCTCGAGGAGCATCCGGGAAGAACGCGATGAGTTGGCGCCCATCCGGAAGATGGCCGACCACATTATCAACACCTCCAAGTTCAACGTGCATGAGCTGCGCGAGGTGATTGAAGATAAATTTCGTGGCGGGCGCGAGCAATCGAATATCCGGATCGACATCACCAGTTTCGGCTACCGGCACGGCGTCCCGGTTGACAGCGACCTGGTGTTTGACGTGCGGTTCCTTCCGAATCCCAACTATATTCCTGAGTTCAAGCATCTCACTGGACGCCATCCGCGAGTGGCTCGCTATATTCGTTCGTTCCCGCAGACTGCGGAATTTATGGATCGCATCACGGAGTTATTGGTCTATCTGATTCCGCATTACATCCGGGAAGGCAAGAGTTACTTGACCATCGCGTTCGGATGCACAGGCGGCCATCATCGTTCGGTGATGATCGCGAGCGAAATCCGAAAACGATTAGCCCGAGCCGGGTTTAAGGTGAAGGAAACGCATCGGGATGTGAAGCGGTGAAAATACGTTTCTCGTTCCTCGTTTCTCGTTTCTCGTTACTGCAGCCAACGCCGTCCAGCCCCCAACGAGAAACGAGAAACGAGAAACGGTGTTTAACATAACTTGATGTACCCTTCCCGACGCCAGTTCTTGTTCTCCGCAGTCTCCTCCGCCTGTGTTGTTCGGGCCCAGGACGATGCCACCTTCAAGGCCGAAATCAAGGTTGTGAACGTGCTGGCTTCCGTGCGGACTAAGAAAGGGGAAATCGTTCGTGATCTCAATCGAAAGACGATTTCTCGATTTTGGAAGACGGGCGGCCCCAAACGATCAAGTATTTCGCCCGCCAATCCGATCTTCCGTTGACCCTTGGGCTGATGGTGGACACCAGCATGAGCCAGCGGCGCGTTCTGGAATCCGAGCGTACGGCCAGCTTTACCTTTCTGGATCAGGTGCTGCGCCAGGCCAAGGACCAGGTATTCATCATGCAGTTCGACACGTCGGTGATCCTGCGCCAGGGACTGACATCGTCGTTCGGAAAATTAAACGACGCGCTCTCATATATCGACATGCCGAGCCGGAATGAGATGGAAATCGGAGGGAGCAAAGGGACTGTTCTTTACGACGCGGTGGTGAAAGCGTCCAATGAGATCATGAAGAAGCAGAGCGGACGCAAGGCGCTGCTGCTGCTAACGGATGGCGTGGACGTAGGCAGCGACGCAAGCGTGGCGGATGCGGCGGAAGCGGCGCAGCGCGCCGACACGCTGATTTATTCCATCCTGTTCGCCGACTCGGGCTTCTATTCATTTGGCGGCGCCGACGGGTCGCGGGGGCTGATGCGAATGGCCAGGGAAACCGGCGGCGGCTTTTATGAAGTTTCGAAGAAACATGGCATCGATCAAATCTACGCCTCCATTGAAGATGAGCTCCGCAGCCAATACAGCCTCGGATATAATTCCGACACGCCGGTGCGGATCTCGGAGTTCCGCAAGATCCAGGTGTCGCTGAAGGAAAAGGGCTTGGTGGTGCAGGCGCGCGATCGATATTGGGCGCAGCGCTAGAGATCCCAAATCACCGAGCGATCAATGCTCGCGATGGTTGGCCGTCCGGTGAGCATCATCGCTAATTCGAATTCCTTGCGCAGAATCTCCACCACTCGAGTGACGCCTGCCGCGCCTGCTATTCCCAGGCCATACAGATAAGGGCGCCCGATCCCAACCGCGGTCGCGCCCAGCGCCAGCGCCTTCAAAACATCCGTGCCGCGCCGGATGCCGCCATCCACAATCACAGGAATCCGTCCTGCTACTTTGTCCGCAACATGCGGTAGTGCGTCGATAGTGGCCGGAACTGTATCCAAATTTCGGCCGCCGTGATTCGAGACCATGATGCCCGAAACTCCCGCCTTCACCGCGATCGCCGCGTCGTCCGGATTCAAGATGCCCTTCAACAACACGGGCGTCTTGGCGAAGGACTGCAGCCACTCGATGTCTTTCCAGGTCACCGTAGGGTCGAGATAATCTTTTCCCTGGAGATTCGGCAGCGGACGCTCCGGCAGTTCGGCGCGCGAGCGCTGTTCGCGATTGCGCACGCCGTGCGTAGGGGAATCCACGCTCACGCAGAGCGCGAGGCATCCGGCGGCTTCCGCGCGTTGCACCACATCGCGCGTGAAGCCGCGATCTCGCTGCACGTAAAGCTGGAACCACACAGGACCGGTCGCCGCGTTGGCGATCTCTTCCACGCGCATCGATGCGCTGCCGCTAATCACAAGCGTCGCGTGCGCCGCGCCAGCGCCGCGGGCCGTGGCCAAATCGCCATCCGGATGCACGAAGCCTTGCGCGCCGGTGGGGGCGAGAAGAATGGGAAACGGCAATTCCTGCCCGAACAATTTGACGCGCGTATCCAGCTTCGAGACGTCTACCAGGACGCTCGGGCGCAATCGAATACGCTCGTACGCTTCATGATTCCAGCGGACCGTCAGCTCATCCGCGGCGCCGCCCTGCACGCGGTCCCAAGCACCATGCGAAATATGATTGCGCGCGAGCGATTCGAAATCGAACAGCGAGAGCGCGTCATCCAAAGCAGCAGGCATCGCGCTCAACTGGTGTGATCCAGGATCACCTTCCATCCTTGACTGGTTTTGTGAAACAGCAGAGTGAAGATGCCCGCCGCTTCTCCGCCGGCGTCGGCAGTGCGATCCAGATGAAATTTGCCGACGACCGACGCGTAGTCCGTCCCGAGCATCCGCGTCTCGAGATCGGAAAATCGCAGCGTCCCCATTTTCTCGCGCGTCGGATATGTTTTCAAATAACGCTCCAGCACCTGCGCATGGCCTTTGGTGACAGCCTTGCCGACGAATGTGGTGGATTCGGATTTGTCGTAGCCTTCCATGAATCCAGGAATGTCTCCGCGATTCCAGGCGGCAACTTGCGTATCCAGAACTTTGCGGATTTCCTGTTCCGGCGTGGCGGCGATCAGAGGCAGCGCGGCCAGTAGGCAGAGGAATTTCTTCATAGGAGCAGTGTACACTCGTGAACAGCTGAGCGCTGCGGGATAAGTACTCTCGCGTTGTCAGTTTGCGGCGTCGATCAGGTAGCCGTGCAGGGTCATGTTCGAGGCGAAAGCACCGAACCCCACGGACGCTTGTATCTTCACCTTGGGCGTCGTGCCTGGTTCATAGTAGAGCTTAATCGGTTTGTCGATCGACCAAGCGAATTCAAATGCGTCGGCGGCATATAATGCGCTGAAAGTCGGCTGCAGAAGCGCCACGTTGCCAGTGTTTGTCGAGTTCCCGTCCCCGAATGCGAACAGGTTGACCTGGCCACCGTTTCTCACGAAGGCGAGCGCGGTGACATGCTCCACTACCAGGCGTTTGCCCGCTGGAACTGGTGGAAACGCGACAATACAAAAGGAGTTGCCGCCGAAGCACGAGCCTCCGAAGTCCACCTCGGCTTGATACGGCAGCCTGCCGGGTTCGTCTACGTTTTTCGATAGTGCCGCCCGGATCTGAGAGATCGCCTTCTGGGCGGTCAAGGACAGTAGCAAGCTCCCAGCAATCAGAAAAGCCATAGCCACGGCCATGTTTCGGATTATTCGCGTCATAGAGGGTCTCCTTTGAATGGGAAAATCGTCTGCGCTCGGCGATCAGCCGGGCGGGTACTGGAGCATTATAGTCCGTTGGAGACGCGAGACATCAGAATTTGGTAGTGCCTGAAAAGTGCGTTGAAGCTGCGGCCGATGATAGATACGGCACCGACTCCCTCATGGTCGCGGTTCGGAAAGAATTTCCCATGCTTGGAGAGCGTTACCGAGCCGCGACCGTGAGGGAGCCGGTGCCGTTCCTGGTTTTTTCACAGGCACTACCCAGGATTTTGGCTCACGAAACTTGTGTTCTGTACTGGGGGTACCGTGACGAATCGAGACTTCCGTCGCGCACAGAGGCTACTGGGCCAGCCGGGCGGCGTTCTAAGAGGACTGCGTATGGACGCGCCGCAGGCGTACGAGGAGCGCCATAACGCCCAGTGCGGCCAAGGCCGTGTACGAGGGTTCCGGTACCGCGGACGTGATCTGCAGCTTATAGGAGTAATCGCCGAGGGAACCCGGCTCTCCGAGACCAATGAACCCGTCGCCGAGAGTGCCGCTGCCCGAGTTTTCCGCGAACGACATGTTGGCGAATACACCCATAGCGACGGTATAATCCCCCACGCCGAGCGCCTCGTCAAGATCGAAATCTCCTCCAGTGGTAAAAGCCTGGAAGTAATTGGAGTCGACGAAAGTCCCAGCGTTCCCCGTTCCACTGAATAGCGTGAAGTAGGGGTCAATGCCGCCGAGCGCAAAGCCCTCGCTGAGAAAGTTCACCGTGCCTGCGGTGGTCAGCGAGAACGTATAGAGCGCCACATTGTTGGCGATGTCATTGTCGTTGTCGAACAAAGGGGCGCCCAGATCAGATCCAACCAAGGCGGTGTTTGTAGGGTCATTCAAAGATCCACTCAGGGTGAAAGTGCCGGCGCGAGCGACCATGGCGGTTTGAGTAGCGGCCAGAACCATCACCAGCGTTCGAAGTCTCGACATTGTGCAACGATTGTACACGACATTTACCAGCCCGAAACCTGGGACTTCACGCAAACGGTACCCAGCGTACTAGTCATCGCCTCGTAGAAAACCGCCAATTCTGCAGGATGGGAAGACGGCGCGGCGGCAATCAGAAGCAGCGGTGCCAGCATGACGCCGGTTCAGGCCGCCGGTCCGGAGGGCTTGAACGAAAAAGCGAAGAACGCCGCCACTCCTAGAAAGGCAAACGCCACCAAATAATTCGAGGCTACTTTTCGTTCAAGAATGTGATTGCGAAGACCATGAAGACGAGGAGCGTGACTACCTCTTGAATAACCTTCAGCTGGAAGCCTGAGAACTCGCCATAGCCGAGGCGATTCGCCGGCACCGCCCGGCAGTATTTCAAACAGTGCAATTGCCCAGGAGACCGCAATCACTTTCCAGAGCGGCCAAGTGTGAACGTATTTCGGGTGCTCGTACCGGGCGCACGGCATGAAACAATTTGAAAAAAACAGCAGAAGAACGGTTCTCATGTGGCCGGTGCTCGTTCGGTTGACGGGTACAGAACTTGTTTGTCGCGTGTCTCAGGCATGAAGAGCCAGAGGATGCCGAATGCCGCAGACGCAATTGCGGCAAGGAAAAGGAAGCCCGCATGTGAACCAAAGTGATGCACGATGGAACCAGCGATAACCTGGCTCAGCGCAGCTCCGATACCGACTGCGGTCGTAATGGCGCCCAGCGTGAGATTGAATCGACCCGTGCCTCGCGTCAGATCCGCAATCACGAGCACGGACACGACACCGAATATCGCCGCGGCGATGCCGTCCAGAATCTGGATACCCACCAGCAGGACTGTATTCGTCGTCAGCGTATAGAGAACGCCGCGGATCGGGAGTGCGCCGAAGGCGATCAACAGGAGCGGCTTTCGACCCCAGGATCCGGCCGCTCGTCCGGACCAGGCGGCTAACAAGGTAATGATAAGTTGGGTGGTCACCACGCAGGCCGACATGAACAGCATCGAGCTTCGCCCGTGGCCTTTTGCCAGCATCTCGCCCAAAAGTGGGAGCATCGCGGCGTTCGCAAAATGGAACATCACGGCGCATATAAGGAAGATCACCACTGGGCGATCCTTGAAGAGGACCCAGACGCTCTCCGCTTTGCCGTCCGTCTCGCCATCGGTTGCGCCACGCGCGACTTCGTAGTCGATCTCCTCGGGTTTGATCAGAAGCAGGATGAGAATGGTGGGAACCGAGAGAGCCACGACAAAGAAGAAGATGCTCCGGTCGGATACCAGATAGGCAAGAAGACCCATCGACACAGCGGCAACTACATTCCCCGCCGAGTTGAAGGTCTGGTTCCGGCCTTGGCGGATGTCGAAGTCCGCACGCCCGACGATCCCGAGAGACATCGCGCAGACGGCCGGAATGAAGACACTGGACGTGCCACCAATCAGAACTTGAGCAGCCATCACGGGCCAGAACGACGGAACCAGCGCGATCAGCAGCGCGCCGGCAGCCAACCCGGCGACGCCCGTAGCGACCAAAGCTCGCTTGGAGCGCAGGAAATCAACCAGCGCCCCGGCAGGTGTTTGCGTGAGAATTCCTGCGATTCCGCCTATCGTGAGCGCCAGCCCGACGCGCTCTTCGTTCCATCTGTAACTTGCCAAGTAGATCGCGAGGAATGGTCCGACTCCAGTCTGCACGTCGGCCAGCAGGAAATTGAGCCAATCCAGGCCGCGCAGTGTTCCCGGCGAAGGGGATAACTTGATTTCAGCCGGTTTCGTCTTGGCCTCGTGCACTTCCTGCACTAGAAATCTCCCTTCCCGCGTGTCACAAAGCACGTGCGGGGCCAAAGCAGCCTAAGCAAAGTAGTGGTGCGCTGTGTTTTGGTTCTCAGATCATCCGCCCATAAACTTGCCTGAGAATTTTCACCCGACGGCGGTACAATCTGCTCAGTGACGGACGTTCAGCTCTTCTTGACCATTGGCATCCCGACCTTTGCAATATTGATCGAAATCCTGACGAATGTGATTCATCACAACGCCGTAAACTCTCGATTCAACAGCGTCGACGCACGATTTAGCAGCCTCGATGCGCGCTTCAATAGTCTGGACGTCAAATTCGATACCCTCACCGGGAAAGTCATCGATGTGGACAATCGGGTGATCCGCATCGAAGCCAAGCTCCACATCGGCTAGGCTTTCCGCATCGCGTCTTAGGATTCGCGCGAAGAAGAGAAGCGCGTGATATTGGCGAGGTGTGCCGAAAGTCGCCTGAGAACTTTCACCCGGCCGCAGTACAATATACTCAGTGACCGATTCTCAATTTTACGTGGCAATTGGGATACCGACGCTGGCCGTGCTGTTCGGAATCCTTACGAACGTCATTCAGTGGAACGCGATGAACGCGCGGTTCAATAGTCTTGATACCCGCTTCAATAACATGGACGTCAAACTGGACTTCAAATTCGACACCCTCACCGGCAAAGTCATCGATCTCGACAATCGCGTCACCCGCATCGAAGCCAAGCTCGGCATCGGCTAGATCCTCCCCTCTGAACAACCCCAGGCCGAATAGCGTGCTAATAATTAGTCATGGTACGCCTTGATTCAATACTCAGCTCCTGGAAGGCTGTCCGCGAGGACTCCGCACAGGCTGTGGAAGATTTCGCCCCTTACAAACTGGATTTCAAACCCTGCGACGAACTGATGAGTTTCGGCGCAACTGCGCGTCATATCCTCGACGCCGGCCACGGCCTGACGGGTCTGCTGCTCACTGGCGAGGAGAACTTTTCCACGCCCGAGTTTCGGGAAAAAATTGGAAAGCATGTAGCGGAGTTGCCGAAGACCGAAGACGCGGGCGCGCTGGCTCAGGAACTTCGCGCCGATGTGGAACGGCGCGTGGCGGAACTCGCCTCGAAGTCCCCCGAGTTCTACGCCGGTGAGATCATCCGCATGGACGGGCAAAAAGTTACGCGCCTGGAAATGCTGCAGCTCATCAAAGAACACGAGCTCACGCATCGCCAGCAGCTTTTCATGTATCTTCGATTGAATGGTGTTGTGCCGCCCACCACGCGCCGGCGGCTGGCCAAGGCGAAAGCATAGCGGATCGGAGAGATTTTTTGTATAAGAGAACTGTGCCTTGGAGGGAATGGTAAATGGTCAACTGCCCAAACTGCGAAGCTGTGATGGACCTGGACGTGGAAGAGTTGGACGAAGGAGACACCTTGACCTGCGATGAATGCGGCGCCGAAGTCAGCGTGACCGGCTTGGATCCTTTGGAGCTTGAAACCAGCGAGGATGAGGATGAAGAAGAGGAGGAGGAGGACGACGACGACGAGGATGTAGATTACGACGAAGACGAGGAGGAAGAGGGGAATGAGGAGGAGAAGGAAGACGAGGATTATTAGCCTCCGGATCACCCTCCTGGCCCTGGCCGCCGCCTCAATTCTTCCAGCCCTGGCCGATAAAAAAAAGGCGGCGGCCGAGCCCTACGTGCTGCTGGCTGGTACGGTCTTCACGGAAACCGGCTTCGCGCTCCCGAATGCCGAAGTAGTTGTGACGCAGGATGCAGCGCCCGAAACGAAGCATTCGAAAGCCAAAAAGATGCAGGCCGTTTCCGACTCTCGCGGCGAGTTCGCGTTCCGGCTCCCCGTTGGCAATGCGCACTACGTCGTCAAAGTGAGCGCCAAGGGCTTCCGTGGCGAGGAAAAATCCGTAACCGTCCAGGGCGAAGACCGGTTGGACGTAACATTTCAGCTTCATGAGGAATCCAGGTAAGCGGTGGGCAAACCGGCTTCCTGGGTCTATTTGATGACTGCCCTCCTGTCGTGCGGGCTGTCCGGCCAGGAGCGCAAGACCAAAGAGGACAGCATCGCCACGCGATCCGTGAATGGCATGGTGAACGACGCTTCCGGCCAACCCGTCGCCAAGGCGGTAGTGCAACTGAAGGACACCAAGTCACTCCAGATCCGCTCGTTCATCACGAATCCGGACGGGAGTTACCACTTCGCCGGCCTCAGCCCGAACGTGGAATACCAGCTCAAGGCGGAATACCAGGGAGCTTTCAGCGGCAAGAAAACTCTCAGTGTTTTCAACAGCAAGAAGTCCGTCACCATCAACCTCAAGCTGAAGAAATCGGCGCGTCCGCCGGCAACCCCGAGCCCCTAGTCCCCAGCCCCGAGCTACAATAAATAGCTCATGTCCCAACTGCTATCCGGCAAGACGGCGCTGATTCTCGGAGTGTCCAATCGCTGGAGCCTGGCCTACGCCATCGCCCAGGCCTTCACGCGCGAGGGCGCCAAGCTGATCCTGACCTATCAGGGCGATCGGCAAAAGGTCACCGTCCAGGAACTGGCTGCCGATCTCAAAGCTCACCAAACCCTGCCTTGCGACGTCACTCAAGACGACGAGCTGGCCCAGCTCACCAACGAGTTGAAGAGCCAGGGAACAGTTTTGAACGCCGTCGTACACAGCATTGCCTTTGGCGACTTGAGCAAAACGGTGGCCCAGACTACGCGGGATGCTTTTGGCGTGGCCATGGATGTCAGCGCTTACTCGCTGGTGGCCGTGGCGCGCGCCGTCGCGCCTTTTATGCCGGCCAAGGAGCAGGGCGGGGGGTCAATTATAACGCTGAGTTACTTGGGGGCCACCCGCGTGGTCGAAAATTACAACGTCATGGGCGTTGCAAAAGCAGCTTTGGAAGCCAGCGTGCGGTACCTGGCGAGCGACCTTGGTCCGTCTAACATTCGGGTGAATGCAATTTCGGCGGGCGCGGTGAAGACGGTTTCCGCCCGCGGCGTTCGCGATTTTTCAAAAATGTTGGAAGCAGCAGCGCATGTTTCGCCGTTGCGCCGGAACACCGATCCGGCGGAAGTTGCTGATACCGCTGTTTTTCTGGCGAGCGATCTGGGACGCGGCGTGACCGGAAATGTCTTGTTTGTCGATGCCGGCATGCAGATCATGGGATTCGCCCGTTCCGAGCCATGATGAAGGAAAGAAATCAAAATCACCGGCTCCCTTACGGTCGCGGCTCGGAATGCGGCGCCCCGTCGTTACCGAACCGCGACCGTAAGGGAGCCGGTGCCTTTCCAGCATCCCAAACGCAAGGGATTGACAATCCGCGAAGCCATTTCTTAACATGGAATTTCAATAACCTGTTCAGAAGCTGCCCCAGGAGAGGCAATTCCGAACGGTGATCGCAGTTCCCCGAGTCTATCTATGATTACGGTCAAGAACCTAACGAAGAGATACGCCCGTACTGTCGCGGTGGATCACATTTCATTCGAAATTCAGAAGGGCCAGATTGTGGGCTTCCTAGGTCCGAACGGGGCAGGGAAGACTACAACCATGCGCATCCTGACGTGCTTTCTTCCGCCTTCGGAGGGCAGCGCCAATGTGGCCGGCTTCGATGTGCTGGAGCAGCCCATGGAAGTGAAAAAGCGCATCGGCTACCTGCCGGAAACGCCTCCGCTTTATCCGGAAATGGAGGTGGAAGAGTATCTCACTTTCGTCGGAAATCTCAAGGGCATGAGAGGCCCGAGCCTGGCGACACGCGTGGGCGAAGTTTGCGAACGCTGCGCCGTCGCCGATGTACGCAAGAAGCTGATCGGAAAGCTATCCAAGGGCTACCGCCAGCGCGTGGGATTGGCGCAGGCGATCATCCACAATCCCGAGGTCCTGATTTTGGATGAACCGACGGCCGGGCTGGACCCGAAGCAGATCATCGAAACCCGCGATCTGATTCATGCTCTGGCAGGCGATCACACCATCATTCTCAGCACACATATTTTGCCTGAGGTGGAACACATCTGCCAGCAGGTGATCATCATCAACAAGGGCAAAGTGGTGGCGACGGATTCCGTGCAGAACCTGCAGGATCGGGCGCGCGGCGCCGAATCGGTGTTGCTCGAGATTGAAGGACGCGACGGCGCTCTCGACGACAAGATCATCCAGCAGCGTCTGGAGATGGTTTCGGGCGTGAGCCGCGTGCTGTTCAAAGAATTACGCGGCAACCGGTCCCTCTTTGAAGTGGAAAGCTTGAAGGACCGTTTCATTCGTGGCGATCTGGCGCGGGCCATCGTAGAAGCCGGCTGGAATCTGAATGAGCTGCGTCCGTCCGCGATGAGCCTGGAAGAGGTCTTCCTGCAACTCACCGGCGCTGAAAAAATCGATCCGGCGGCGCTGGCCGTCGAAGAAAATGCTACTCCCGTTGTGCAAGGGGAAAGTCAATGAGAAACATCCTGGTCATTTGCAAGAAAGAACTGAGCAGTTACTTCGTTTCGCCTATTGCGTACCTGTTGCTGACCATGTTCACGCTGATTTTCGGATTCTTTTTTTGGAACTCGGTCGGCTATTTCAACATGATGGGGTTGGAATCGCAGATGCGCGGCCAGAGCTTCCCCATGAGCGTGAATGAGTATGTCATTCGCCCGCTGCTCTCGAACGTCAGCGTCATCGGCCTGTTTTTCATTCCGATGATCACCATGCGATTGTTCGCCGAGGAAAAGCGCACCGGAACCATCGAGCTATTGGCGACATCGCCGATCCGCGATATCGAAGTAATCATCGGCAAGTGGCTGGCGGCTGTGATGCTCTACGTGGTGATGCTGGCGTTCAGCGCCATCAACTTTGCGTTTCTGTTCAAATACGGCAATCCCGATTGGCGCCCGCTGGCCATCGGTTATCTGGGCCTGCTGCTGCAAGCTGGCGGATTGCTGGCGGTGGGGACCTTTATCTCCACGCTCACCAAGAATCAGATCATCGCCGGCGCGGCTACATTCGGAGTTTGCCTGATGCTGTGGGTGATGGAATGGGTGGCCGGTTACGAAACCGCGCCTTGGGCGAAAGTGCTGGCTTACATGTCCGTCATTACGCATTTCGAATCGTTCGCCAAAGGCGTTCTGGATTCCAAAGACGCTTTGTACTATGTCTCGCTGATTTTCCTGGGGCTGTTTCTGACGTCGCGCTCCATGGAATCGCTGCGGTGGAGGTCGTAACGTGAATACCGAGTGGGTGAAAACTAGACAAACGAAGTACGCGGCCTACGCGACCACTTACATCCTGATCATCCTGGCGGTGCTGGTGGTGGCTAACTTTTTGGCCAACCGCTACAACAAGACGTATGATGCCACTTCGAACAAGCGCTACAGCCTTTCCGATCAGACCAAGAAGATCGCTCAGGGGCTGAAGCAGGACATTACCATCCAGTATTTCGACAAGCCCAGCGGCATGCAGGCGGGCAAAGATCTGCTGGATCGTTATGCGCTGCTGTCTCCTAAAATCCACGTTGAGTATGTCGACTATTTGAAGAAGCCGCAATTGGCGCGCGCTGCCAATATCTCGCGCGAAGGGGAGGCGGTGATCACCAACGGGGTTAAAAAGGAAGAAGCCAAGACTTTCGACGAAGAGGGCATCACCGGCGCGCTGATCCGAACGCTCAAAGGCGGCGAGCGCACTGTTTGTGTTGCTGGCGGAAGCGGCGAGCATCGCCTGGAAGATTCCACCGCCGATGGCATGAGCGAGTTTCAGAACGCCGTCCAAAAAGACAATTACAAGGTGAAGAGCGTTAGCTTTCTCGAGAAGGCGGAAGTTCCAGCCGATTGCACCACGCTGGTGATCGCTGGACCATCCGGCGATTATGTTCAGCCCGTGGTTGATGCGATCAAGAAGTACATCGAAGGCGGCGGCCGCGCGCTAATCATGCTGGATCCTCCGCTGAAAGTTGGGCGCAAAGAGATCGGCGACAATGACGCTCTGCTCAATTTGCTGAGCAACTGGGGTATCACGGTGAGTAAGAATCTGATCCTGGACGAGAATATTCTGGGCCAGTTGTACGGCTTGGGGCCGGAGGTTGTCGTTGTCTCAAGCTACGAATCGCATCCGATTGTGAACGAGTTGGCAAATCTTCAGACTGGGTTTCCTGTTTCACGGTCGCTGGAGACCAAGAACGCCGACAAAACCACGGTCACCAAACTTTTCTCCAGCTCCGCCAATAGCTTCGCCACTACCACGCTAGACTCGCCTGAAATCCGCATCGATCCTAACAAGGACAAACACGGACCGTTTATCTTGGCCGCGGCAGGGACTTATAGCACCGGCAAAGAGAACAGCCAAGGACGTTTCGTTGTGGTGGGAAACTCGCGTTGGGCCGCCAACAATTTCCTGCGATTCAAAGGCAACAAGAACCTGTTGCTCAACATGCTGAACTGGCTCTCTTCCGATGAGGATCTTATTTCCATTCGCCCCAAGGACCCGGAAGACCGCCGCATCAGTTTGACCCAGGCACAATTCCGCCTGCTGCGGGCGGTGAGCCAGTTTATGCTGCCTCTCATCGTCATTGTGGGTGGAGTCATGATCTGGTGGAAGAGAAGATAACATGCGCTTGCGTGGTTTGATGTTGGGCACGTTGGTGCTGGTCGCTTTGGCTGCTGGAGTTTACTTTTCCGATAAGCAGAAAGCCGCGGAGGCGACCAAGCCTCCTACCGACGCACCGCCCAAGATCCTGGCGCTTCCGGACGGCGATATTACCAAGATCGCGCTCAAGAAGCATGACGCCGACGAGATTATCCTCGAAAAGGGCGCGGCTGGAAAATGGCAGATCACTTTTCCGAAGGCGTACGGCGCCGATCAGGATACAGCCAACCAACTGGCCAGCGCCGCAGGCACAATTACCGCGGACAAGCTGATCGAAGATAAAGCGTCCGACCTTTCCGGTTTTGGATTGAAGGCGCCCGACGCCGAAATCGATATCACCACCAAGAAGGGTGCGGTCAAGAAGCTGCGCATTGGCGACGATGCACCGGCCAATGGCGGCACCTACGTGTCACTGGATGGCGATCCGCGGGTTTTCACCGTGGCCAGCTTCACCAAAACGAGTCTCGAAAAATCGTTGAACGATCTGCGTGACAAGCGCCTGCTCACGTTCGAGCAGGATAAACTCAGCCGCGTGGAACTGCTCGCCAAGAAACAGGACATCGAGTTCGGCCGCGATAAAGATCAGTGGCAGATTGTGAAGCCCAAACCGCTGCGCGCCGACGGACTGCAGGTGGAAGAGCTGATCCGGAAGGTCAAAGACGCCAAGATGGACCTGACGGTTTCTGAAGAGGATGCCAAGAAAGCCGCGGCTTCCTTCGGCACGGGAACGCCCGTCGCTACCGTGAAGATGACGGATCCCTCGGGAACCCAGCAGCTTGAAGTCCGTAAGGTGAAAGATGATTACTACGCGAAGTCGAGCGTCGTGGACGGCGCGCACAAAATGACGGCCGATCTCGGAACCGCGCTCGACAAAAGCGTGGACGATTTCCGCAATAAGAAGCTGTTCGACTTTGGCTTCAACGATCCCAGCAAGATTGAAATGCATTCCGGGGGAAAAACCTACGGCTTCCAGAAAATCGGCGAAGATTGGTTTTCAAACGGCAAGAAGATGGACAGCACCAGCGTGCAATCCTTCGTGGACAAGCTGCGCGATCTGGCTGCCGGCAAATTCATCGATTCGGGAACGTTCGGCGCTCCTATGCTGGACATCAGCGTTACCTCGAACAGCGGCAAGCGCGTGGAGAAAGTACTAATCTCAAAGCAGGGCAACGACTATCTTGCCGAGCGTGAAAATGAGCCTGCCCTCTATGGAATGGACGCGAAGTCCGTGGACGATCTCACCAAGGCCGCGTCCGACGTTAAAGAGGTCCCCAAAAAGAAGTAGCGCACGCACTCCTGCGTGCCGCGTTCACACTCATGTGAACGCCCTGAACCAATGACCGGACTCCTCACCGACCTCTACCAGCTGACCATGTCGGCCGGGTATTTCGAGGCGGGGAAAGCCGACGAGATCGCCACCTTCGAGCTCTTTTTCCGTCATCTGCCCCGCTACCGCAATTTTGTGCTGGCGGCAGGCCTGGAACAGGTGGTGGATTATCTACAGAATCTTTGCTTCACCGATGAGCAAATCCGCTATCTGAAATCGCTGCCGCAGTTCAAAAGCGTGCCGCAGGAATTCTTCGATGTCTTGCGCAACCTTCGCTTCACTGGCGATCTATTTGCGATGCGCGAGGGCACGCCGGTTTTTTCCGGCGAGCCATTCCTCACGGTTCGCGCGCCGCTGCTGGAAGCGCAAATCGTCGAAACGTACCTGCTGGCCAGCATCGGTTTTCAATCGCTGATCGCCACCAAAGCGGCGCGGATGGTGGAGGTGGCGGGCGGACGCGCCGTGGTGGATTTCGGAACGCGCCGCGCGCATTCGCCGGAAGCCGGCGTGCTGGCCGGGCGTGCTGCTTATATCGGAGGCTGCGTCGGCACCAGCAATACCGAGACCGGATTTCGTTACGGCATCCCCGTTTTTGGAACCGCGGCCCACGCCTGGATACAGGCTTTCGCCACGGAGCGCGAGGCGTATGAGCGCCTGCAGAAGCTACTGGGCGACGCGACGGTGTATCTGATCGATACGTACGATACCATCGCGGGCGCCAGGCTGGCAGCGTCCCTGGGCAGGCCGCTGTGGGGCGTGCGGCTGGACAGCGGAAATCTGGTGGAGCTTTCCCGCGCAGTTCGCAAGATCCTGGATGATGCCGGCATGCCGGACGTGAAAATCATGGCCACCAGCGATCTCAACGAATACAAGATCCTGGAATTCGCAGCCGCCCGCGCGCCCATCGACGCGTTCGGTGTTGGAACCGACCTGGCAACATCCACCGATTCGCCCAATCTCGGCGTGGTCTACAAACTGGTGGAGCTGAACGGACGTTCCACAGCCAAATTCAGCGAGGACAAGCACACGCTGCCGGGCGCGAAGCAAGTATTTCGGTTCGCGACCTACGATTGCGTCGCATGTTCCTGGGAGTGCCTGGGCTGCGAGCCGGGCGAGGCCGACGGCGAAGCGCGCGCGCTGCTGCGCCCCGTGATGCTGGGCGGCAAGCTGGTGGACAAGTTGCCCGAAGTAACGGCGGCGCGCAAGTATGCCGCGGAATCCATTCAAAAATTGCCCACCGCCATCCGCAGCCTGTTCGACACGGATCAAAAATATCGCGTGGAACACAGCCCGGAATTAATAGCGCTTTACGAGAAGGTGCAAAGTGAAAACGGTCTTCTTCGATATCGACACACAGATTGACTTCCTGTATCCCGCCGGAGCCTTGTATGTGCCCGGCGCGGAACGGATCATTGGGTACGTCGCAGAACTCAACCGCCGCGCTCCGCTGGTGATTTCCACCATGTGCTCGCACTCCGAGGACGATCCTGAATTCAAGCTCTATCCGCACCACTGCGTTGCCGGAACTTCGGGACAACTGAAACCGGCGGCCACGTTGTTGGACAAAAACGATGCGGCGCGGCAAATAATTTTGCAGAAGCAGGAGTTGAACTGCTTCGCCAATCCGCGTTTAGACGCGCTGCTCGCCGAAATTCAGCCGGAGCGCGCTGTGGTTTACGGCGTGGTGACCGAACTATGTGTGCGTTTCGCAGCCTTCGGCTTGCTTCAAAGAGGCAAGCGCGTGGAAATAGTCATCGACGCCGTTCAAGCGCTCGATGAGTCCACCGCTCGAAAGATGTTCTCCGAATTTCAATCGCTCGGTGGCGTCTTGACCACGGTAGGACAAGTCTCAGACTTGTCCCACTAAATTACTGCGACTGCGCCGAATCCCGCGCCTTCAAGAAAGAATCCACGTTACTCTTGTCAATCAACGTCGCACCAGTATCCACAAAAGTAGGGATCGGCGAGAAGGAATCCTGCGCCCAATTGCTGTCCAGCGGAGTGAGCTTGTTGTGGAACACGTCGTCCACCATCCGGAGGCCGTAATAAGCCATGGTGTACGGCTTTTGGCCGATGGTGGCCGAAATCTTGCCCTTCTGAATCCCATCCAGCGTTCGCGGATCGGTGTCCATCGCGATCACGATCTTGTCGATCTTGTTTCGCTCCAGTACATCCGCCACTTCAGGACACGCAATTGCTTCGAGACAAGCGAAGGCATCCACCTTGGATGCGCCGGCCTTCAAGATTTCCATGGTCTTGTCGAAAGCAATACGGGCGTCGCCCTTGATGTCCACCACTTCGGTGATCTTGATACCCGGGTGAGCGGAAAGCGCCTCCTCATAACCGCGCATCCGTTCCTTCAAGTTGCTTTGCTGCGGCATGGTGAACACCACCACGTTTCCCTTGCCCTTGAGTTGCTTGGCCAATATGTTTCCGCCCATTTGTCCGGCTTTGAAGTTGTCGGTCCCGATAAAGAGCAGCCGTTTGCTGGATGGCGCGTCGGAATCGATGGTAATCACGGGAATGCCTTGTCCAACGGCCTGATCAATGTCGGCCTTCAGCAACTCAGGATCGGCCGCCGAAATTAGAATCCCCATCGGTTTGGCTGCCACAGCCTTGCGAAACGCTTCTTGCTCCGCCTTGGGGTCAAAGGTATCCGGCCCTGCGAATTCGGTCCGCACGTGCATCTGAAGCGCTCCCTTGGCCAAGCCGGCGGAAGCGGACTTCCAATAGGGGACTTGGATGTTTGTCGCGATGAGGTAGTACTTCTCTTCCGCGCTGTGTTGAGATCCTCCGCAGCCCAGAATCGGAAGCATAAGCGCGCAGGGAGCGAGAATTTTGAGCAGTCCAGTGGATCGAGGCAAGCAGCCCTCCTAATTTTTGATGACGATAGGGATTGTATCCCGACTGGAACTTCCATGCAAGCGCAAGCGTGATGCTTGGTGTGCGATGATAGCCAGACCCTTATGGCTGTGGAGTCCACGCCGGCGGCCGACGTTGCGGTTGAGGAGCATCATCTTCGCCGGCAGCTAAGTCTTCGTGACCTGGTGTTCTCGCAGATTCTGTCCGTGGTGGGCGCGACTTGGGTGGGTTTGGCTGCCGCCTTGGGACGGGCGCACTCCGTAACCTGGATGTCAGCCATGCTGCTGTTTTATTTCCCAATGGCTGCCACGGTTTTCAATTTGAACCGGGTGCTTCCGCTCGAAGGCGGAATCTACAGGTGGGCGCGAACGGCGTTCGGAGATTTTGTCGGATTTCTGGTTTTCTGGAATGTCGCGGCCTATGCGGTGATTGTCATCGCGGAGGTCCTGTACACGATGCCGACCACAGTCGCGTACATGGTAGGGCCGGCGGCTGCCTGGTTGCCGGAGCAAAAGGTCGCGGCGTTTGCGGTCTCATGCGGTTTGCTTCTGGCGCTCTCTTTGGCGGCTGTGCGCGGGCTCAGCCTGGGCAAGTGGCTGCACAATCTGGGTGGTCTGTGCCACATGAGCGTCTTTGCGATTCTAATCGCTTTGCCCATCTGGGCGATATCCCGGCATTCGCTCACGCATTGGGATCCAGTGCCGTTCGCGAAGCCCGTGTTCAACCTGTTTTTTCTGGCGATCTTCGCGCAGATGATGTTTGGCGCGCAGTCAGGCTTGGAATATGTGGCTATTCTGGCGGGCGAAAGCAAAGCCCCTGCGCGCACCGTGAGTAGAAGCGTGGTGGTTGCGTCTCCCATCATCTGCGCGATGTTTATCTTGGGGACCAGTTCGGTGGTGGCGTTTGTGGGTGCGAACAAGGTGAACTTCATCTCGCCGATACCGCAGACCATGCGGATGGCGCTTGGAAATTCCGGAGTCGCGAGTTTGTTGGTTACGGTGGCGATCGCCATGCAATTGCTCTCCGCCATTGGGCAAAACAGTTTGACGTTGACAGGCGTTACGCGGCTGCCGATGGCGGCAGGTTGGGACCACCTGACTCCCAAGTGGTTCGTGAAGCAGCACTCCAAATGGGGCACGCCCGTGCACTCCATCTGGTGCGTAGCGGGACTCATCGCCGCGTTGCTCGCGCTCAGCGCCCTGGGCGTAAAAGCGCAAGAGTCGAACCAATTACTGGGGAATGCGGCCAGCATCCACTATGGGCTGGCATATCTGCTGATGTTTGCCATCCCGATTGCGGGCGCGGCTTCTCTGCGAGCGAAACTGCCTCGCTGGCTGCCGTGGGTAGCGGGGATGGGGTTCCTCGCAACGCTCTTCAGCGTCACACTGTTCGCTTATCCGTTTGTGGATGTAGTGAGTCCGGGGATTTATGCGGCGAAGATTTTGGGGACAGTGCTGGTAAGCAATCTTCTGGCGGTGGGTCTTTATCTCATGCGGGGCTAAGGCACAATCCCCACTCGCGGCTACCGAACCGCGACCGTGAGGGAGTCGGTGCCGTTTTCTTTCAATCACGGACCAACGTCTTCAACGGAGTGATCATGGGCCGGCGGCCCTCCAAAAGTAATGAAGACGTGGCGCACGCACTCGTGCCGTGTTCGCACGCCTGCGAACACAAAGCTGCGAGAAAGAGGCGTTCACACGAGTGTGAACGCGGCACGCTTAGGAGCGTGCGCCACGATGGGACCTAGCGTCTTCAACGGAGCGCTACCACGAACGCAGCGCTTTTGTTCACGCTCCCTTGCGGTCGCGGTTCGGTAACGCGGTCTCCGTCTGCGCAGCCGATTTAGCGCTTCAGCACCCACTCTTTCATCGTCTCCTCGTAACCCGGCGCTAGCCCCATTGATCCCGTCGCATCGCGCACGTAGATTCCATGGTCCGCCCCGGGAAAGATCTTGACGGTGAAATCTCTGTGGCCGCTATCTGTCAGAGTTTTCCGGATGATCTCGGCGCTCTTAGCCGCCGGTACCAATTGATCGTCCGCGCCGAATAGGAAAAGCGCCGGGGCTTTGAGCTTACGCAGCGTCGCCACCGGGTCGTAGTTCATTTCGGTTTTGTACCAGTTGCTGATGCGCTCCTTCTGCGGGTGCGCAAAACTCCCGATCAGATCGTCCTGCTGGCCTTGGACCGCCGTGTACCATCGCTTCGTCTTAGCACGAGCAAGTGCGGCTTTCGCCTCTTCGTACCCGGAACCGGTGGACAAGTAATTCCAGATCAGCCGCCGCAGTGCACTCGCCTCCGCGACGTCGGCATCAACGAATCCGGCATTGCGGAGCTCGCTCGCATAGTAGAAGATCATCTGCTCGCCGGGACTGACGCCGGGCCCCGAAACCGCGATCACAAAGGCGACATCGCTGGACTTAGATGCCGCCAGCGGGCCGAGCCACCCTCCCTGGCTCAAGCCCCAGACGCCGATTTTCTTGGGATCCATGTCGCTGCGGCTCTGGAGAAAAGAAATTCCAGACAGGCCGTCTTCCACCAGATCCTGGAACGGAACTTTTCGGAAGTCCCCGGTCGATTCGCCGACGCCGCGCTTGTCGTACGCCAACGCCGCTATTCCGAGTTCCGCAAACCAGCGCGCCCGGGCCAAGTCGCGCGATTGTGGGCCGGATCCGTGAAAGAGCACCACTGCCGGATGTCGTCCAGATTTGCCGGGCAGGAAAAGTGTCCCGGCGAGTTTCACTTCGCCGCTCGAGAATCTAACCTCTTCGGAATGCACGGCCGGCTGCGAGAGCGAGCGTGTGCATCCCGCAAAGATCAGGCAAGCGGCCGCGGCGATGGAAATCCCAGTGATCCTCATCTGAACGTAGATCCACTCACGGCAACCGAAGGGCCAGGGATTATGACCTTGAAAAGCAATGCAAAGCAACAATTCAGCCCTCCAATAACGAACAACAGCGTACGGAACCGGACACTTAAACTGACAATCGGCCGTTAACGGTTTCGTTGCCGTGCCGTCCTAATACTCAGCCGAGGAGGGCTCCGAGATGTCTTTAACCAAGGCTTCGCTAGCCATTCTGCTGATCGCGCCTATTTTTGCCGGCGACGAGACTCAGCCTGGACTCCGGGATTTCACCGTGCACGAGTGGGGCACTTTCACCTCTGTCGCCGGCGCCGATGGCTCCGCGGCAGATTGGAACGCGCTGGGCTGCAAGAGCGATCTGCCGAACTTCGTGAACGATTTCGGATATCGCGGCTTCAAGTGGAGGCTGCAGGGAACTGTGCGTATGGAGACGCCGGTGCTGTACTTTTACAGCGAGCACGCACTGGATGCGCATGTCAAGGTCGCGTTCCCGCAAGGGCTGATCACGGAATGGTATCCGCAGGCCGGCTACCAGGTTTTTCAGAAAGACAGGAACGACGGGCGCATGAAACCGCTGGCCGCGAATCTGAACGGCATCGATACTTCACTAAAGACACTAGCCGGCACAATCGAATGGAAGAACATCCAGGTGCTACCGGACACGTCACCGGCACTGGCAATCGAAAGCGGCCCAAGCCGGTACTACGCGGCACGCGAGACAGACTCAGCTCCAATCGCAGTGGGCGATCAGCATGAAAAATTCCTGTTCTATCGGGGAGTGGGACGCTTTCCCGTTCCTCTGTCAGCGCGCCTGGCGAGCGATGGCAAGCTCATGCTTGAGAATCGCAGCACTGTCCCGATTCCGAGCGCGATCCTTTTTGAAAACCGCGCCGGACGGATTGGATTTCGCAACGTCGGTGAAGTAGTAGGCGCCTCCGCAGTAGAGTTTCCCTCCTTGGACGGCTCTCTTCCGCAATTGCTTTACGATCTCGAAGCGACGCTGATCGCACAAGGCTTGTTTCCGAAAGAAGCTCACGCCATGCTGGAGACCTGGCGGGATTCGTGGTTCGAAGAAGGCTCGCGCTTGATCTACATTTTGCCCGTGCGCTCAGTGGACGAAAGTCTCCCGCTGCAGATTGAACCCGCTCCCTCGGCCATTGCGCGGGTGTTCGTGGGCCGCATCGAATTGATTACTCCAGACACAATGCGGCTGGTGGAAGAGGCCATTGCGAAGGGGGATTGGCCGGCAGTGGATCGCTACAGCCGTTTCCTGAGCCCGATTCTGAGCCGGATTTATGCGGGGAATCCCACCAAGGCGGAACAAGTGGAGCAGCTTTTCCGGGACGCTCAGAGGTCCATCGGGGGAAGCTCCTGCCAGTAAGTAGTGGGAGTTCAGATTGTGGGGCAGGTTGCCGTTGCTAACCTGCGCGCCGATTGCCAATCGGCGCAAACTGCGCGGGTTAACAACCCGCGCGCAGGATGACATCCTGCCCCACAATCTGAAACTGAGCCACTCCTTGCCAGTAGCGTGATGAGATACTCGTAGTATGCTCGACGCTCTCCTGGGAGACGTCCGCTACGCCATTCGCGCGCTCCGTTCCAGTCCTGGTTTCGCTGCGGTTGCAATTCTCTCATTGGCCCTCGGAATCGGAGCCAACACCGCCATTTTCAGTCTCATCGACGCTGTGATCCTGAAGTCACTGCCGGTGCGCCATCCCGAACAGTTGCTTCAGGTGATGATGGGCGCCGAGAGTTATACGGGCTTCACTAATCCCACTTGGGAACATCTCCGCGATCGCCAGGATGTGTTCTCGGGAATCTTCGCGTACGGGCGTTGGGGATTCAATCTCGCCTCGGGCGGCGAAGCGCATTCGGTAAATGGCGTCTATGTATCGGGACAGTATTTCGATACGTTAGGCGTACACGCTGTGCTTGGCAGAACACTAAATTCCGCCGACGATACGCGCGGATGCGCTGGAAGCGCGGTTCTGAGTTACGGCTTCTGGCAGCGGGAATACGGCGGGCGTGCCGACATTGTTGGCAAGACTATTTCGATCGACAGACATCCAATCCAGATCGTCGGCGTCAGCGAACCCGGATTTAGTGGAACCGAAGTAGGCTCGTCAGCCGACGTAATGGTGCCGCTCTGCGCCGTGACACATATCGGGAGCGGCTACCCAGGCATGTTGAATACGAACTATTATCCAGTGGGTTGGCTGCAAGTCATGGGGCGATTAAAGCCCGGCGTCTCCGGTACTCAGGCAACAGCCCGCTTGAAAGCGCTCGCGCCGCAAATTTATAAAGAGACCTTCGAGCAAGCTGGGCTGGAAAAGGAAAATGGCCGCCAGCTGGTGCTTCAGGACCGCGATGAGTATTTGACGCGGACCTTCGACACCAAGGCCGCTGCGACCGGAATCTCCTGGCTGCGCAGGGAATATCGCATGGCGCTGAGCGTTCTGATGAGCATGGTCGGCGTGGTGCTGCTGATCGCTTGCGCCAATGTCGCGAATCTGCTGCTCGCGCGCGGCACTGCCAGACGGCGCGAGATGGCCATCCGAATCGCGCTCGGCGGCGGGCGTGGCCGGTTGATTCGTCAGTTGCTCACCGAAAGCCTGCTGCTGTCGGGTATTGGTTCAGCGCTGGGCGTTCTGCTCGCGCAATGGTGCGCGCGCCTGCTGGTTCGATTTCTGGATGCTTCCCTGGATCTCACTCTAGACGTCCGAGTCCTCACGTTTACTGCAAGCGTCGCGCTTCTCACCGGCATCGGCTTTGGAATCGCGCCCGCTTGGCAAACTACTCGCGTTGATCCGCAATCCGCACTGAAGGCCAGCGGCCGCGGTTTGACAGAAGGCGCCCGATTTGGCCTGGGCAAATTGCTGGTCATCCTGCAGGTGGCTCTTTCGCTGGTATTGGTTGTGGGCGCCGGCTTAATGCTGTCGACTTTTTGGAAGCTCACTTCGCTCGATGCCGGTTTCTTGCGCGATCCGGTTCTGCTCGTCACGGTCAATCTTCGCGATGGGAATTATCCGAGAGAGCGGTGGTCTGGCGTATATCGGGAAATGTTAGAGCGACTGCGCTCGATTCCGGGTCTTCGATCCGCCAGCCTTTCCTCCATAACGCCGGTCTGCCATTGCCGCTGGCCGGGGGAAGTAGTGGTGGAAGGCTTCATACCAAAATCGCGCGATGACGCCACGGCCTCCTTCAACAACGTGACTGATCAGTATTTTGAAACAATCGGCACTCGCATCGTCGCCGGCCGCGATTTCAACAGCCACGACACATCCACGTCAGCCAGGGTCGCCATCGTGAGTGAATCGATGGCGCAAAAATATTTCGGACCGGTGAACCCGGTGGGACGCCGTTTCCGCGTCCTGGACGGAAAACTTGGCGATCCGGTGGAGATCGTCGGCGTGGTGAAGGACGCGAAATACGGTTCTCTGCGGGACGAACCTTCGCCCTACGCCTTCATCCCCTGGAGCCAAGGCGGAATCGCTGGGCCACTCACCAGCTTTGAACTGCGCGTTTCCGGTGGCGCTCCCATAGCGCTCATCCCTCGAGTGAAATCCGCCATTGCCCACGTCAACCGCGATGTGTCCCTGGAGTTTGAAACGCTCGCCAGTAAGGTGGATGGCTCGGTTGAGCGAGAAAAGTTACTCGCCACTCTCTCGGCATGTTTCGGCGCGCTCGCTCTTGGGCTGGCGGTGATCGGACTTTACGGAGTGTTGTCCCACAACGTGGCGCGTCGGCGCAACGAAATCGGCATACGCATGGCGCTCGGCGCCGAAGAGTTCCGCGTGTTGCGGATGGTGCTGGGCGAGATCGCAGTTCTGATCGGCATCGGCATTGCGATTGGCTTGGCCGGAGCATTGGCTGCCACTAGGCTACTCTCGAGCTTCCTCTACGATATTCAGCCGAATGATCCGTGGATGCTCGCTTCCGCCGCCGCCGTCCTGGCGGGAACAGCTTTGATTGCGGGGTATCTGCCGGCGCGGCGAGCTTCGAGCGTTAATCCGATAGAAGCGCTGCGTGACGAGTGAACGCCGGATGAAACACTGACTCCGTTGAAGACGCCTTGTGGGGCGGACCCCCTGGTCCGCAGCCGACGCCCCCGTCGGCTTCCAGACGAATTGACGAAGCCCGAAGAGCGGGTCCAGGGGGTCCGCCCCACTTGGCGTCTTCATCAGCTTTGGTGGGCCGCAGGCCCATGGGAACTCCCTGACGGTCGCGGTTCAGAAAGAAAAATGTTACCGAACCGCGACCGTGAGGGAGTCGGTGCTTCAACCCGACGTATAATTAGTTGGTTCCGAGATCACCATGCAAGACAACAACGTTTCCCGCAGATCGTTCTTAACCTCCTCAGCCGTCGGCGCCACGGCGTTCCAAATCGTAAAGCCGGAACTGGTGCGCGGCGCGGGCAATGAGAAACTTCGCGCCGGCCTGGTGGGGTGCGGCGGACGCGGCACGCAAGCTATCCAGAATCTTCTCACCGGCACGGACAATGTCGAAATCGTCGCGCTCGCGGACGTCTTCGAAGACCGGCTGGAGGACTGCCTGCGGAAATCCAAAGCGCTCAAGCCGGAACTGTCGGATCGCGTCAAGGTGGATCCCGAACACCACTTCGTCGGCTTCGATGCGTACAAAAAGGTCATCGATTCGGTGGATATCGTCATGCTCGCCACGTATCCCGCCTATCGGCCGATGCACTTTGAAGCGGCGGTGGAAGCCAAGAAGCACATCTTTTGCGAAAAGCCGTTCGCGACCGATCCGGTGAATCTGCGCCGGTTCATGGCGGCGGCGAAGAAGTCGGAGGAGTTGAAGCTCACCGTGAAGTCGGGCGCGCAACGCCGATCACAGGCCTGGTATCTCGATCATTACAAGCGCGTGCAGAATGGCGAGCTGGGTGAGATCGTTGCGCTCAACGCCAACTGGGTGGGTACTCCGGTGCTGAACTTCAAGAACGACGCGCTGTTTCCCGATCACAAGCGCGATCCACGTTGGGGCGACATGGAGTTCCAGCATCGCAACTGGTATTCATTCGTCTGGATCTCGGGCGACCAAGTTGTGGAACAGCACCTGCACAACATCGATGTTGGCAACTGGTTCATGGGCACGCATCCGGTGGAAGTGATTGCGTCCGGCGGCGCAGCCTGGCGTCCGCGCGAAGAGGAGTACGGCAACATCTACGATCACCTGCACGCCGACTTCGTCTATCCCAACGGCGTCCACATGGCGAGCCACTGCCGGCAATACAATAACGCGCCCAGCAACGTGAGCGAACGCATTGTCGGAACCAAAGGGCTGATCGATAGCGCGTCGCTGCGCGGCGTCAAGCTGCCGGTGGATCCGTATGTGCAGGAGCACACCGACATGCTGAACAGCATCCTCGGCAAGGGACCGTACATCAACGAAGCGATGGCCGTTGCGGAAAGCACCATGACTTGCCTCATGGCGCGGGAGGCCGCTTATTCCGGGCAAAAGGTCACCTGGGATATGATGCTGAACTCGCAGCTCGATCTATTGCCGAAGACCTTCGACTACAAGGCCAGCGTGCCGGTGCCTCCGCTGCCAGTGCCGGGCGTTTACAAATTCACTTAGAAAACTGTGGCTAACAAATTTCGAATCTCACTTGTCGCTTTGAGCGCGACACTTATGTTGTCCGCACAGCCCCCGAAGAGCGCGCCTCCGCCAATCTCGAATTCCACCGCCTATTTCGAGCTTGGGCCGGATTCGCTACCGCACGACGGTGTCGCGAAGGGCGTGCTGCGCGGTCCATTTGTTCTGCCCAGCCAGGCTTACCCGGGGACGCAGCACACTTACTGGATCTACGTGCCCGCATCCTATGACCCGGCCATTCCCGCCGCCTTGACCATCTTTAACGATGGACAAGCGTACATCGCTCCCGAGGGGGACGCCCGCGCAGTCAACGTGCTCGACAATCTGATTTACCGGCGCGAAATTCCGGTGATGATTGCCGTGTTCATTAATCCAGGCCGCCGGCCGGATCAGCCGGAACCAACGCCTTCCAGTTGGGGCGATGGAACCACCAATCGCGGCACCGAATACAACACGCTCGACGACAAATACGCCAGCGTGATCGTGGATGAACTGCTGCCCGCTCTTTATAAGGACTACAACATCTCGAAAGATCCGGACCAGCACGCCATCGGCGGCGCAAGTTCCGGCGCCATAGCGGCGTTTACGGTTGCCTGGCAGCGGCCCACTCAGTTCCACAAGGTTTTCAGCATGGTCGGCAGTTTTACGAACATCCGCGGAGGCCACGCGTATCCGGACATCATCCGCAAAAGCGAAAAAAAGCCGATCCGGATTTTTCTGCAGGACGGCCGCAACGATCTGCGGGCGTTGGCGGTAGACGGAAGCTATAATCAGGAGCGCGATTGGTTCTATCAGAACGTGCAGATGGTGCACGCGCTCACGGAAAAAGGTTACGAACTGAACTACACCTTCAGCATGGGCACGCACGGTCTGAAACAGGGTGGCGTACTGCTGCCCGAGATGCTGCGCTGGCTCTGGCGCGATCAGCCGGTGTCCACTGATCCGAAGGATATGCTGGAACGCTCTTTTCGCGAACCAATTTCCAAAGCAAAGTAGAATAAAGGCGCTGACTCCCTCACTGTTTGGGTTCGGAAAAAGCCTCTTACCGAACCGCGACCGCGAGGGAGCGCTACCACGAACGCAGCACTTTTGCTCACGCTCCCTCGCGGTCGCGGTTCTGAAAGAGCCCTTTACCAAGCCCCGGCCGGGTACGAGTGCTTTTTTGATTCAATTTAAAATACTGGCGCCGACATAAATGGGTAGACTTAGCTAATCACATGCCGCTAGCGACCGGAGACCGGCTGGGCCCTTATGAGATCCTTGCTTCGCTCGGCGCCGGCGGGATGGGCGAGGTCTATCGAGCGCGAGACACCAAGCTCGATCGCGATGTTGCCATCAAGACGCTTCCCGAAGCGTTGGCGCAGAATCCGGAGCGGTTGGCGCGCTTCGAGCGCGAAGCGAAAGTGCTTGCGGCGCTGAACCACTCCAACATCGCGCAAATTTACGGCATCGAAGAGCGCGCGCTGGTGATGGAACTGGTGGATGGCGAGACACTGCGCGGTCCGCTGCCGCTTGAAACCGCTATCCACTACGCCGCGCAGATCGCCACTGCATTGGAAGCTGCGCACGAAAAGGGAATCGTCCATCGCGATTTGAAGCCGGCCAACATCATGGTCACGCCGGATGGCAACGTGAAGGTCCTTGACTTCGGACTCGCGAAGGAATTCCGCAGTGAGTCGGCAAACTCGAGTCCCGAGAACTCCCCGACAATGGCGCTGAGCGCCACTCAAGCCGGCGTCATCCTCGGTACCGCCGCATATATGAGCCCGGAACAGGCCCGCGGCAAGGCAGTGGATAAACGCGCTGACATCTGGGCATTCGGCGTGGTGTTTTACGAACTGCTGGTGGGAGCGCCACCCTTCCGCGGCGACGATCTGGCGGAAATTCTGGCAAGTGTCGTGAAAGACCTTCCGGATTTGAACCGGGTGCCTCTCGAAGTACGCCGATTGATTGGAAGTTGCCTGGAGAAAGATCCACGCAAGCGATTGCGTGACATCGGCGATGTCTGGCGTCTGATGGATGCAACACCAGCAACCTCTGTACCCGAAAAGAGATCCGGCCGGTGGGCTTGGGCAACTGCCGCGCTGCTCGGGCTGCTGGCCGTATTCGGCTGGTTCAGGACTGGTAAGCCGGTGAGTGAGCAACAGGCCATGACCCTCAGCATCGTCCCTCCAACCGGCTTAACGTTGCGTATCGTTGGTGGCCAAGGGTCCGCGCCCGAACTCTCGCCCGATGGTTCGGCTCTCCTGTTCGAAGCGAAGGGACGCGCCTATTTGCGCAGGTTGGATTCGCTTCTCTCCCAGCCGATTCCGGGCTCGGAAGCAGGCAGCAACATGCCTTTCTGGTCGGCGGACTCGACCACTGTCGTGGTTCCGGGCATTCCGCAACTGACGAAAACAAGAATGCCGGACGGATCGCCGGTAGTCGTGGCGAAGCTTCAATCTCCAACGCGCGGAGGAAGCTGGAGCGACCAGGGAACCATCTTGCTTGCCGCGCATGGTCTCCAAACCGTGCCGGCTTCGGGTGGCGAACTCAAAGCGGTGGAAATGCCCAGCCATTTGCAGCGTGGGGGCACTTCGAATCCGGAATTTCTGCCGGGCAGCGAAGATTTCCTGATGCTTTTCGTGCCGGACGGCAACCCCGAGGACGCGGGGATCTACTTAGCCACCCTGCGCGACGGAAAAGCTGTGGATGCAGTGTTGCTGCTGAAGAACCAGACAGCCGCGCACTTCACGCCGGCCGGCGGGGGCCGCATCCTGTTCGTCCGCGGCGATAATCTCTATTCGCAACGGCTGAACCGGAGTACTCGGAAATTGGAGGGGGAAGCCGAGCTGATAGCGCAGGGTGTAGCCTCACAGCCATCCATGACTGTGCACGCCGCCGATTTTTCGGTGGCTCGAAACGGAACCGTGGCGTGGCGTCCCGGTACTGCGGCGGTTTCTCAAGTCATCGTTTTCGATCGGCAAGGCAACCAGCTCGGCGCCACTGGTCCCGTGGGCTCATTCGGAACTTTGGTGCTTTCGCCCGACGACCGGCAGGCGTTGGTTTGGTCCGAACGTACGCGGCTGCTGGAAATAGGTCAGCCCGGATCATTGACGCTGCCGGACGAGGTGGTGTGGTTCGGCTGGTCAACGGACAAATCCAAGCTAATCGGCATTCGCGACGGCGCTTTGGTGGTCATGTCCGCGAGCGGCTCCGGCGCCGTCGCGGTGTTGCGGCCCTACGCCGGCGATCTGTTCCGAGGCCTCGCCGATCTGTCCTCGGACGGCAAGCAGCTTCTGGGAGTGAATGAAAATATCGTAGAAGTTACAGTCGAAGAGAGACCGGGAGAAACCGCACCCAGGGTGTTGGTGCAAAACTGCGCACGCTGTTTCACCCCCCGATTTTCACCGGATGGCCAGTGGTTTGTGTATGGAGACCGAACTTCCGGGGAGAACGACGTATATGTGCAGCCGCTCAACGGATCGAGTGCCCGCCGGCAAATCGCCGCGTCGGGTAGATCCGCCGTTTGGCGGAGGGATGGCAAAGAGATCGTCTATCTGGGTCCGGATGGTTTGATGTCGGTGACGGTCGAGAAGTCTGGGAGTGAATTGCGCTTTAGCGCTCCCGTCAAATTATTTTCCGGATTACGCATTCCCGCAGGCTCGATAGCCGGCGACACACCGCTCGCAATATCGCGCGATGGATCGCGCATCTTCTGGCTGCAAGGCGTGGAGCAACCGGAATCCAACATCATCCACGTCAAGACCGGGTGGATTAAATAAACGTATAGACCGGGCCGCCACTGCAGCCCGGCCCAGGAAAATCGTCCTACCCTACCAACGGAAACCAAAAGTGACCGGAATGTAATCCGTGTGCTGATTATTTCCCATGAAGATGCGGTTATAGCGCGCCTCGGCAAAGAACTTGCCATGCCACTTGGTTCCTAACGCAATCCCCGCTCCAATATCGACGCCGGGTTTCGTCACTGAATAGGACGACAGGACTTCCGTCGTTGGCACTGACACTGGAAAGAATCCAAAAAATGGATCAAAACCAGTAACTGTCGCCACGCCAGGCTGCGTAAAATCCTGATTGCGATGATACACGCCTGCGCCGCCGATGATGTAAAGGTCGAAGTGGCTGCGCGGAGTCAGATGCACGATAGGATCTAACGTCGCCGAGAAAATGTGAACGCCGCCGCCGGGAAATCCCAGGTTGTCTAAAGTTGTTGAGTTGATTCCGAACGAGTTGTAGCCGAGATCCACCATGGCGCCGACGTACTGCGAAAAGTTATAACCAACTCCGCCCCCGACGTTCCAGCCCTCGTCCAGATGCCTGCCGGTGTTCCCCACCGGCTGCGTAAAACCGCCTCCCAGATCGAACGTAAAGCGCTGTACTTCCGATTGCGCGTGCAACGAACCGACAGCCAAGAGGCCAGAAAGAGATAGCAAAGCAATATTCTTCATAAGTAAACTCCCTGAAATTGACTTCCTGTCAATGAGACTGCCGAAACAGAACCGGAGTTTCGCGTGTGGGAGTTACTTAATGGTGAGAGCCCGGGAATTGTTGTACCAACTGAGAACTCGGAGAGCGCGCAGGGTGTTCCAGCGGCTTCGGCTGCTGACATCGGTCTCCATCTTCAATGGAATATATTCCGGATGCAGTAGATTGAGCGGCCAAAGCCCGTTCTGGTGGCGGCGCTTAATTACGATCTCGATCGCTTCACGGACGCGGTCGTCGGGCTTGACTCCCGCATCCCGCAGATAATCGAGTCCGCGCAAAACGTCATAGTGCCAAAACGGCGGGAACGAGAAACGAAGCCAGCGTTTGTCGATGACTTCGCCGGTTCGAAGCGAACGGAACATGCGGCGCTGCATCAGATAGTTTTCCGCCCTTTTGCGGGCCTTAGTGGCGGCCGCCGATTTGCGGCCTGCCCGTTCGTAATCGAGCAGCCCTTCAAGCACGCAGATGGTGCTATGGAACGAAGAGCGCTGGCTTTTGGGCGCCTCGCAGTTCCAGCCGCCGTCTGCCAGCTGCTCGCTAAGGAGTTGTTGGGCCAGGGCATCGTTCGGCTCCTTGAAATACGCGCCGATGCCGAGGATTCTGCCGTTGATGCAGGGCTCCGTCTCACCGTCGAGGAATGGTCGCTTGTTGAGTCGCTTGAACACCAGCCGCTTGGCCACTCTATCGATCATTTTGCGAGCCTGCTTCGCGGCGGGGTCAAGACCGAGGTCTTTCAAGACAGTGAGAGTGTAGAGGGTAATCAGCATGCCCCGGTCCTGCTTCGGCAAATCCTCTCTCCACCCGCGGGGTCCATCGCCCCAGTCGCCGGCAGGAGATTGGGCAGCGAGAAGTTGGGCGCCCCAGCCTTCGGTTGCGACGCGAAACCGCTCGGCCGCAATCGCGCCGGGGGTTTCACCAGTAAGGTCCCGCATTACCTGCCATCGGATGGACGGGTCAGAATCGAGGAGCCATTTGAGGTGGGCGGGCCGGGGCGCATAGTCGTTCAAGCGCATTGGTCAATTATCGCAACACGGCACCGGCTCCCTAACGGTCGCGGTTCGGAATGCGGCAATGCGCGTTACCGAACCGCGACCGTAAGGGAGTCGGTGCCTTGGGTTTTTACTGCGTACCAACTGGCAACGTCACCGCATTCGCTGGCACGCCATTGATGGTGAGCACCACTGCATCCGCGCCATTGGTGCGCGCCAGCCCGGGAACGACGACGTTGATCTGATTCAAGCCCACGAATCCTGGCGCCACGCCGGCGAACTGTATGTCAGCCGGAAGTCCATCGATCGTCATGCTCGCCTTCAATGTGATCTTGTTGCCGCTCGAAGGCGCTCCGGTCCCGAGCGGCGGATCCACCGGACCAAATCCGGTTCCGTAAAAAATCACCACCTCGCCCGGATTGGCCGGTAGATCGGCGCTTACCGGCGTCACTCCGTCGGTGTGCAGGCAGACCGCAGTGCCCCTGCCGTCCTGACTGACGGTGAACAGACCCGGTTTCACTGAAGTGATGTTCACGGTCGCCACCTGGCTGGTCTGACCTCCCACGGTTACCAGAATGTCCGCCGAAGACTGTCCGTCCAATTCCAGCGGGATCTGAATGCCGAGTTGTCCGGAGGTGGAGTAAAACATCGGCGCGGAAATGTTGCCCACGGTAACACTGGCGCCCGCCAACGTCGTTACTAATGTGCCATCCGGCCCGAAGCTGGAAAACAAAACCTGCGAGCCATCGTTCAATCCGGTCCCGAAGATCGCCGCAATCGATCCGGGCGCTACCGGCGCCGGACTGGTGGCAAAACTTGCGTTGTTTACGATGCCGCCGTCCGAAATCACGGGGCCACCTGGCGCGGGCGGTGAATATTTGTACAAGAACGGATCGGCGCCGTTGGTCAAGCTCTCGGGAATGGAATTGCGATCCGTGTAGCCGCCGATGTAAATTCCGGAAGCATCCGCGGCGACGCCGTAACCGTAGTCATCATCCACCGAGCCGGTCTGGAGGGTCCACAACGCATTGCCGTTCGAGTCGTACCTTCTCACAAACACATCCGCGCCACCGAGAGTAGCCGTTCCAAGCACGCCCTTTGTGTAGCCCACGACGTACACTCCGGTGGCGTCGGCGAATGCGCCATACGCTACGTCATTATCGGCCGTGCCGAACTGCCGAGTCCATTGAAGCGTACCGCTCGCGTCATACTTGCGCACGTACGCGTCATAAGCAAAAGTCGGCAGCGTTTGAATTCCGAGCAACCCAGGCGTTGTGCCTGCCACGTAAACGCCGCTTGAGCTCACACTCACCGCTTCCGCATATTCCGGGCCGTTGGGCGTACCGAACTGATTCGTCCATAGTGCGTTACCGCTGGGATCATACTTGCGAATGAAAAGATCCTGACTCGGCCCAACTGGTTGGCCCGACAGCGGGCCTGGCGTAGAGCCTACGACATAGGCGCCGGTCGCGTCGGCGGCCACCCCGTACGTGTGCATGCCGTTCACGCCATTGCTGTTCACGAATGTACTGGTCCATACTTCCGTACCAGCGGAAGGATCCAGCTTGCGGACGTACGCACTGGTAGCGCTTACGCTCTTGGTCAGGCCCGCTACGTACACCGCTCCGCCGTTCAGAGCGATACCGGAAGCGGATTCTGCAAGAAGGGCCTTGCTGGTGGTCGTCTGGTGCGTCCAGAGGAGGTTGCCATCCGTGTCAAATTTGAACACCACCGCCAGCGTGCCGTTGCCGATGTTGTATCGGTTCAACGTCCCTGTTTTGCGCGGCAACGTAAACGCCGCTGGAATCCACAGCAATTCCGTTTACCGTTAATCCGCCCAATCGATCGCCAACAGCGGCAAACTCCTGCGTCCACAATAATGCGCCCGACGGATCATACTTCCGCAAAAAGCCGTCGGTCTGAGTGCCAGTGGGCGAGATTTTGGTTTGCCCCGGAAGCGCTGAGTACGTGACTCCGGCGATGTAAACGCCGCTGGAATCCGCCGCGATACTAAAAGCCGCGGACGACGGCGATGCGAATTGGCGCGCCCATTGCAAGGTTTGGGCAGCGGCCGGATTGTGATACCAAGCCAGTGCCAAAATTCCAACCAGGCGTTGCCAAGATTGTCTGTGCATTATTCCCGCTTTCCTTACTGAGTTGTTGTGCGTACCGAATAGGAGATGTCTGCCCCAGCCACGCCGATATCGATGCCGCTAGGGGTAAGCATTCCGTGAATATCGTTTTGCAAGGCCGCGCCGCCTGTGCCTGCCGGCAGGCCTGACAGAATATAGGACGGCACCGTGAACTGTCCGGCATCCACCGAGACGAGACATGTATATCCTCCCAGGTGTTGCAACCCAGCGGACAGCGAAGTCCCCGTAACGTAGACATACGTACCCGGATTCCCACCCGCCCAGGTAATCCGCAAATCCTTGGTTCTATCGATGGTCGCGATGTCGTTTTGATTCGTCCAGGTCAGCAGTGGGCTAGCCAGTGTGAGCGTCGAAGTGAAGGGACCCACGTCCTTTCCGCCGGCGCCTTGGAAAGTGAATGTTCCACCCGACGAAGGAATCGCGTCCGCCGGCAGAATTGCGTAAAAGGCGCCCTGGATGCCCTGCGATTTCAGTGTCACCGCGGGCTCCGTTGGTCCTGTAATCGTAATCGCGCCCGTATCGAGTCCCACAATATTCGGAAATGGAACCGGCGTAGGATCTTGTGTCAGAATGCATCCGCCCGGCGAAACCGGATTGCGGCTGGGATAGAGCCCGGTATATTGTTCAAAGGCTGCGTTGGCGCTGTTAGTCAGCACGCGCGCTGTGCCTTTGCCCGGCGAATTGGTTTGAACCAGCGATACCAATCCGGCCTTGAGCGCCTTTCCATTGGGCGGCGTAATTTGATCGCCTGTGAGACCGCTAGCCGGGTCCACGCACACGCCGCCGCCGGAATGAATTGAGATGGTGACGACGTTGCTAATCACGCCTCCCGCTACTGCCGCGACTGGGATCCAGCAGCCCGTAGGTACCGATTTCGGGATCACCAGATCGACTTGATTAATCCCTGGATATCCGGATGAGCCTTGATAAAGGATGGACGCCTGCACTCCACCGATATAAATCTGCAAAGGAGTGTGTACGCTGTGTGGTGATGCAGTGTAAGTGGTGTCGCTGTCAGCGCTGTCGGGGCCAAGCCCTGTCCCCCACAGCACGACGGTCTGACCGGGCGATCCGGAATTGGTGTAACTCAACACCGCATACGTGCTGGCGTCCGTAACAACGCCTACTCCGTTGCTGTAAGTGTTGATGCCCAACGCGCTCGGCACAACCAGAATTGGCATCGGAGCGCTGGTGTTGCCTCTGTAAGTCACGGTAAGTATGCCTGTTCCCGCGGGTGTAGATGCCGGCAAAACCGCGGCGAGTTGCGCCGGGCTGGTGTAATACAGCGCAGGATGCGTTGTGACACCATTGACAACAACAGTAATATTCGTTCCATTGAGAGTAAGTGGAAGGCCAGGCGCTTTACTGGCCTGCGGTACCGGTTGGCCGGGATCCGCCAGGCCGCTGCCGAATACGGCGAACACGCTGCTGGGCGCGATGCCGTAGTTGGGAAATCCCGCCGGAACATAACTCGCGTTGTTCAGCACGTTTGAGATAAGAGGAACACCGGGTGGCGCTGATATTCCGAAAACTACGAATTGCAGCGTGATGGCGCCGCCGCTATCCGCGAGCACCAGCGCTTTCGCGATGTCGCCTTTGTTGGTGACCACCAAGAACGCATCGCCTGGAACCAGCAACGTCGCCGCTAACGGCGCTGCTTTCGCACTCGCCGCGAGCGGTGTGAAATACGATTGCGGCAGCCCGTTGAAATTGGTGATGCCCAATTTCCCGACATTTTTCAGTTTTGCGCTGCCCTGTGGGGCAATGGCGCTTCCTTGCCACAGAATGTCGCCGCCAGAACCAGCTACCGCGCCGGTTTCAAGATTCAGGGTCATATTGGTCTGCAGTATCGTGGTTTCGGTCAGGTCCGCCAGCGCCGCGCCGCAGAAGACCAGTGCGGCCAAAATCCCGCGCAAGGGAAACCACCGGTAGCTTACGCTCGCGGCTCGGAACGAAGAGCTTGTTACCGAACCGCGACCGTAAGGGAGCCGGTGCTTTTCTACCCAACCTATTCTCATTGCGACACCGCAATCGTCACCGTATTGCTCTGCTTGTCTCCGATGCTGAGCGCGATCGGAATGTCCGGCGCCGAACGGGTCCCCGCTGGGATCTTGATATTCACTTGATTCAATCCCACAAATCCCGGCGCCGCGCCCGTGAACTGCACGTCCGCATTTTTTCCGTCCACGGTGACGGTCGGAATCACAGCCGTCGAATTATTCTTCGCGGCTTCTCCAGTCGGAAGAGTTGGCGTTAGCAACCCCAGCCCAGTCCCAAATAGCACGATCACTTCATTCGGTTTGGCGGGTTTCGCCGTGGTGATCGGCGTCACACCGTCGGTGTGCAGCGCGGCTGCTTCGCCCTTGCCATTTTGGCCAGTGCTGAAAAGGCCCGGCGCAAGTCCATCCACCGGTACCGTGATGGCAGCGCTGGTTTGGCCGCCAATACTCACTTTCAACGATGCTGTACTCGCCGTCGCCAGCTCGAACGGAACCTGGAAACCGAGCTGTCCCGGCGTGGAATAAAACATGGGCGCTGGAACGCCATTCACGCTCACGCTCGCGCCGCCCAACGTGGTCAGCAGTTTTCCGTTCTTGTCAAAGCTGGAAAACAGCACCATCGACCCGTCGTTCAAACCAGTCCCGAAAACAGCCGCCATCGATCCTGGCGCTACTGGCGCCGGACTAGGCGCAAAGCTCGCGTTATTCACCACGCCTCCGTCAAATACCACCGGGCCGAAGCCGATCTTCGCCGCAAAGTCCATAGCAAAGCTATTGCCCGACATATAAACGCCGCTCGAGTTCGCCGCCACGCCGGTCGCTCGGTCGTCCGAAACGCGGCCGAACTGGAGCGTCCAAATTTCATTCCCGTCGGTATCGTACTTGCGGATGTAGGCGTCATACCCGCCGGCGCTGGTCTGTCCTGGAAGAATCCCCAAGGTGTTTCCCACCAGGAAAACGCCATTCCCGTCGGACCCCGCTCCGTAAGGAATATCGGATGCTCCGGTGCCGAATTGACGCACCCACAGCGGATTGCCGTTCAGGTCGAATTTTTTGACGAAGGCGTCGTAACCGCCGCTGGATGTTTGGCCGGCCATCGCGCCACCGCCCATGTTGCCAACTGCGTAAACACCCGTGCCGTCCACCGCTGCCGCCCGCATGTGCTGGCCAGGTCCGAACTGGCTGGTCCACTGCTCATTACCGTTGGCGTCGTATTTCCGCACCCAGAAATTGAAGAAACCGCTGCTGTCCACATTCGCGTTCGGAAACACTCCGGCTGCCTCGCCCACCATATAGACGCCGGTGGAATTCACCGCCACCCCATAGGCGCCTTCATTTCCGGTCACGCTAAACTCGTGCGTCCACAATTCCGTACCGTCGGGGTTATATTTCCGGATAAAAGCGGATCCGCAGGGACAACTGCCATTTCCGAATCCCATTTGACCCGGCAGCGCGCCGTCCGCCACGCCCACCACATAGACGCCGCTAGAATCCGCCGTCACGGCCTTAGCGAAAACACTGGTGTTGGGTGTGGTGGACCCGAACTCGCGGACCCATTGCTGGTTCCCTTTCGTGTCGTACTTAATCACGAAGCCTTGTTCGTTGAGATTCTGCATCTGCCCCGGAAATGTACCAGTGGCTTGTCCCACCGCGTAAACGCCGCCTCCGCCCGCCGCTACGCCAAATGCGAAAACGGGTTTTCCCGTCCCAAACTGGGCTGTCCACAACTCATTGCCACTCGTGTCGTACTTGCGGATAAAGGAATCCGGCCCTCCTCCGCTGCCTTTTTGGTCCGGCAAGGTACCTACTTGGCCCAGGAAGCCGGCCACGTAAACGCCGGTAGAATCCACAGCCGTCGACGTACACTGGTCTCCGCCGCCGCTGGAGCGGAACTGGCTTTCCCAGGCCAACTTCTGCGCCATGGCTGGTATACCGAACGCCACCAACACCGATATCCAGCCGATCTTCGAAACTTGCACGCTCGCTTCCTCCGCTGCTAAAATTCGAGCTGTCCGTCATCACGCATTGCGTAATCGCTGGCGTGAAACCGTCATGCCGCTAAGAAATCCGCGCAAATTCTGGCCTGACGACCTGGAAGGCATCCCTGCCGAACGACAGGAGCTGGATTACCTGTTCAGCGTCACCTATGAGGAACTGCGACGGCTTGCCTCCACCGTGAAGCGCAGAGATCCCGGCGCCACACTCAGCCCCACCACGCTGGTCAATGAGGCCTGGCTCAAGCTGGCCAGTTCTCCGCGCTTTGCATCCACATCCCAACTACACTTCAAGCGAATCGCCGCGCGCGCCATGCGGCAGGTTCTGGTGGAAGCTGCCCGCCGCCGCCACTCCCAGAAACGCGGCGGAGGCTGGGGACTCATCATGGTCACTTTCGATGAAGCCACCGACACCAGCGCGGAGTGCGGCAAGGAATTGCTCGCGCTGGATACCGCGCTCGAAGAGCTGGCCCGCATGAATCCCCGGCAAGCCATGATGGTGGAAAGCCGCTTTTTCGGCGGATTAGACGTAGCGGAAACCGCGGCGCTTCTGGAAGTGTCCGAAGCCACCATTCTGCGGGATTGGCGCGCCGCCAAGGCTTGGCTCGCTCACGAACTTCGCCAGGCGCATTGAGCCATGGACAGCGCGCGCTGGGAACGGATCCAAACGCTTTTTCATGAGGCGTTGGAACTTTCGAAACCCGAACAGCATCCGTTCTTGAAAAACGCCTGCCTCGACGATGCCACGCTTCTGGCGGATGTCGAAGCCCTGCTCGCCGAAGACGCCCAATCCGGCTCGCTGCTGGAGCGCGATGTCGCCCACATCGCGAACGATCTGTTGGATCAACCAATTCCTCCTCCGCAAGGGCCGCAGGAATTCGGTCCGTACAAAATCCTGCGCGAGCTGGGCGAAGGCGGCATGGGGACCGTCTATCTCGCGGAACGGCAAGACCTCGGCAACCTGGTAGCAATCAAAATTCTGCGCGATGCCTGGGTTTCGGCCGTGCGCCGGGAGCGCTTCCTTAGCGAGCAGCGGATGCTGGCGCAGTTGAACCATCCCTCCATCGCGCGGCTCTATGACGCGGACACATTGCCCGACGGCACGCCCTGGTTTGTCATGGAGTACGTCGACGGAGTTCCGCTGACCGAGTATTGCCGGGAACGAAATTGCTCCATCCGGGAGCGCCTGGCGCTGCTTCGCTCCGTCTGTGAAGCGGTGCAATACGCCCATCAGCACGCCGTCATTCACCGCGACCTCAAACCCTCCAACATCCTAGTGAAAAGCGACGGCGCCGTCCGCCTGCTCGATTTCGGGATCGCGAAACAAATGCAAGATCTCGACACGGCCGCCGATCGGACACGCACCAGCGCCCGATTGATGACGCCCGCCTACGCCTCGCCGGAACAAATCCGTATGGAGCCGACCGGCGTACAAACCGATGTTTACTCGCTTGGCGTGATTCTCCATGAGCTACTCGGGCCAGGCGCCGCCTCCGGGTCCGATCTCGACGTGCTTTGCCGCACGGCGATGCACACGGATCTGGTCCGCCGCTACCGATCTGTCGAAGCGCTGATCCGCGACATCGATCATTTCCTGAAGAGCGAGCCGCTGGAAGCCCGGCCCGACAACCTGGCGTACAAACTGGGCAAATTCGTCCGCAGGAACAGGCGTTCGGTCACCGTTTCGGCATTTGCGCTCGCGGTTGTAATCGGCATGGTGATTTTCTTCACTGTCCGTTTGGCCACGGCTCGCAATGCCGCGTTGGCGGAAGCGGCGCGCACCCAACGCGTCCAGCGCTTCATGACCAACTTGTTCGAAGGCGGCGATAAAGAAGCCGGACCCGCCGACAGCCTGCGTGTGGTCACGCTAGTGGATCGCGGCGCGCAAGAAGCGCGCGCCTTGGATTCGGAGCCGGAAATTCAAGCGGAGTTGTATCTCACCCTGGGCGGCATTTATCGCAAGCTCGGAAAATTCGAGCAGGCGGATTCTTTGCTGCATTCTTCGCTCGACGAACGCAAGCGGATTTTTGGCCCCGACAGTCGCCAGGTAGCCGAGAGCCTGATCGCGCTGGGTCTTCTTCGTATCGATCAGGCTCAGTGGGATGACGCGGAGCGCCTGGTGCGCGATGGCGTCGCGATGAGCCAGCGAAAGCTTCCGCCCAACCATCCGGATGTCGCGAATGCGACGCTCGCGCTAGGCAAAGTCCTGGCCGGACGCGGCGATTATAAACAAGCCATTCCGCTGCTCGAACAAGTTGTCCAGCTTCGCTCCACGCCATCCACCGCTCCAGTGGATCTCGCTGCCGCGCTCACCGAACTCGCCGACGCGCATTTCTACGCCGGTCAGTACGATGATGCGGATAAGCTCAACCGGCGCGCTCTCACAATTTACACCGCGGCATTCGGAGAACATCACCCACAGGTAGCCAATGC
This sequence comes from Bryobacterales bacterium, assembly GCA_963774655.1. Classification (GTDB taxonomy): domain Bacteria; phylum Acidobacteriota; class Terriglobia; order Bryobacterales; family Bryobacteraceae; genus Palsa-89. The sequence continues at coordinate 542,963 of CAVZFZ010000001.1, forward strand.
CTTGATCAATCTAGGAAGCAGCCAATTCGATCGAGGAAATTATGCCGAAGCCGAGCGGCTGGAACGAAAAGCTCTGGCGATCGTGACAGCCTGGTACGGCAAGGATCATCCGGAAACCGCATCCACGCAGACTATTCTGGGCCGGGCGCTCATGTTTCAAGGCCATTACGACGAAGCAGTGGCTCTATTCGAAGGCACCCTCGCTATCCAAGAGCGCATCTATGGGCCGGTGCATCCTCGTGTTGCTTCCGCTCTCAACGAATTAGGTGGCGCTGCTTTACGACGGCAACATTACGACGAAGCCATCGCCAGATTCACGCGCGTGGTGGAAATCTATAAAACTCTGTACCATGACAAGCACTATCTAATCGGTCTGGCGTTGTCGAACTTGGCCAGCGTTTACATCGAGAAGAAAGACTACCCTCGCGCCGAGCAGTTATTCCACGAGGCCATTCATCGCTACGCAGAAACATTGCCTCCCAACCACATGTTCCTGGGGATCGCGCATATAAAGCTGGGAAGAACGCTGGTGCGCGAGCATCGTTACGCGGACGCCGAACCCGAAAGCCTGGCCGGTTATGAGATCGTCAACAAACAGGCCAATCCATCCGTCAGTTGGTTGAAATCCGCACGCCAGGATCTGGCGACCATCTACGACAATCTTGGCCAGGCCGAAAAGGCCAAAAAGTTCCGTTGAAAATGCACCGACTCCCTGACGGTCGCGGTTCGGAATGCGGCATAATGCGTTACCGAACCGCGACCGTAAGGGAGTCGGTGCCTTTTGAAACTAAATCCTTCCAAACTTCGCCACCGCTTCCTTGATCGACCGGAATTTCTCAATGAACGGGATCATGCTGTGCTCGGTATTATCCAGATCCTGCGCTTTCTTCAGAACCTCGGCCGCATGCGCCAGCGGAACCACCGCCACCCCGTCTGCATCCGCAACCACGATATCCCCGGCGTTCACAGTTGCTCCCGCGCATTTCACCGGAACATTCGCGCCCACGAATCGGTAATGGTTGATGGTGGTGGAAGGAACAACTCCACGGCTGAATACGGGAAACTGCAGCTTCTGGATCTGCGGCGTATCCCGCACCGATGCATCGATCACCGCACCGGCAAATCCGCGGTACTTCATCGCAGTGGCCATTAATCCACCAATGCCGGCGAAATCCGCGCCGTCATCCAGCACCATCACATACACGGAACCCGGCTTCCCGTTGTCGATCGCATCCAACATTCCCGCGGAAGCCGGCGCGCCGTCCTTGTGCTCCTCCTTTTTCAGAAGCACAGTGACGGCAGGTCCAGCGAATTTCGTCTTGAACACCGGCCGCATCTCGTGGGACATGTAAGCGCGCTGTCCATAGAGTTGCTCCATGGCGTCGGCCACGGAAGCGACTTCCACCATGCGGAATCCTTCAATCAAAGGATCGCCAACCGGCTGCGCCAGCATCCAGCCGGTAACCAACAGAGCTGCAAGACCGACTCCGACAACCATGCGTTTCATAAGTAGTTATCGTACACTGATCTTTCCATGCGGTACTCACTCATTACGGTTCTTCTAGCTCTCTCCGCCTACGCGGCCGACCCCAAAGCGGCGGAGCGCGGCAAGCAGCAGTTCGTGCAAGCCTGCGGATTTTGTCACGGCAACGATGCCACCGGATCGCGCGGGCCCGATCTCGTCCGGTCCGCGCTGGTCAATCGCGACGAGGACGGCAAACTGATTGGTCCTGCCGTCAAAAACGGCCGTCCGGACAAAGGCATGCCCGCGTTCGCCTACACCGACGCGCAAATTTCGGACATCGCCGCGTTCCTGCATCAACAAGTAAAAGCAGCGCTCGATAGCGCCAGCGTTCCTCACGATTATCCGGCGGAAAAATTGGCCACCGGTACCGTCGCTGCCGGCAAAGCATATTTCTTCGGCGCGGGGCACTGCGATACCTGCCACTCTCCAACCGGGGATCTGGCCGGCGTCGCGAAGCGTTATTCGCCCATCAATCTGGAGTCGAGATTCCTCTATCCACGCGGTGCGCGCCGTACCGCCACCGTCACACTGCCCTCTGGCCAACAAATTTCCGGAACGCTCGCCCAGATCGACGAGTTTAATGTAGCGCTGCGCGATGGCACTGGCTGGTATCAATCTTGGCCGCGCGATCAGGTCAAGGTGGAAGTGAAAGACCCGCTCGATAAGCATCGCGAGTTGCTGTATCAATACTCAGACGCCGACATGCATAATCTATTTACTTACCTGGAGACTTTGAAGTGAAGCTCATTTCTTCCCTGGCTATTTCCGCGCTGGCCTTAAGCGCGCAAGCGCTCGACCCAGCGGCTGCAAGCAAGCCCGCCACCGATACCTGGGCTACGTATAACGGCGATTACTCCGGGCAGCGCCACAGCCCCTTGAAACAGATCAACACCTCGAACGTCGGCGCCATCACTTTGGGTTGGGTGTTTAACACCCACACCGCCACGGTCAAATCCACGCCGCTGCTGGTGAACGGGATTCTCTATTTCACTGTGCCCGATCATGTCTGGGCCGTGGATGCGCGAACTGGCCACCAGGTTTGGCACTACCATTACAACTCCAACGGCGGCGACCACATCGGAAATCGCGGCGTCGGTATGTATGGGAATTGGCTGTATTTTGCCGCTCCAGATGGGTACCTGGTTTCGCTCAATGCCAAAGACGGCACGCTGCGCTGGAAAGTAGAACTGGCCGACGTGAAGCTCGGATATTTCGCCACCGTTGCCCCACTCGTTATTCGCAACCACATCATCGTTGGCGTATCGGGTGATGTGACCGACGTTCCTGGATTCCTGGAATCGGTGGATCCGGAAACGGGCCAACTGCAGTGGCGCTGGTTTACCCAGCCGAAGAAAGGCGAGCCTGGATCGGAAACGTGGCCCAAAGATACCGACGCCATCGAGCACGGCGGCGGCATGACGTGGATTACCGGCAGCTACGATCCGGAGCTGAATTTACTGTATTGGGGTACCGGCAATCCCAACCCAGTGCTCGCCGGCGAGGGAAGGCTGGGCGACAATCTGTACACCTGCACCATTGTGGCGTTGAATCCGGACAGCGGGAAACTCGTCTGGCATTTCCAGCCCTCGCCGCATGACGTTCACGATTGGGATGCCGTGCAAACTCCGGTTCTGTTCGACGCCGACTTCCAGGGAACGAAACGCAAACTCTTAGCGCAAGCCAGCCGCAACGGCTACTTCTTCGTGCTGGATCGCGCCACCGGCAAGAACCTGCTGACCGCTCCGTTCATCGAAAGCAACTGGGCCTCGGGTATCGACAACATCGGCCGGCCCATCCCAAAATTGGATAAATATCCCAAGCCGGACGGGTCCCTCGTCGAGCCCGCATCGGACGGCTCCACCAACTGGATGGCGCCGAGCTTCGATCCGGATACCGGACTGTTCTACGTCAGCGCGCGCCGGATTTTTAGCGTTTTCTATGACACCTCAAGCGGCAAACCCGAAGGCTGGGGCGGCCGGGATAGGAATCTATGGGAAAACTCGGCCCTCCAAGCCATCGATTATCAAACCGGGAAAATCCGTTGGAGCCACGAACTCGGCGAGGGCTCTGACGTAGCCGGCGTTCTGACCACGGCCGGCGGCCTGCTATTCACTGCGGACAATTCGCAGAACCTGCTCGCGCTGGACGCCGCCACCGGGAAATCCCTCTGGCACGTAAACGCCGGCGGCGGCATGGAAAGCTCGCCAATGACCTACGAATTAGGCGGTAAACAGTACGTCCTCACGGCAGTTCAAGACAGCGTCTACGTATGGACACTGCCCACAGCCCCGAGTCCCTAGCCCCCAGCCCCGATTTTAATGCCGCCAGTCCGTCCCTGACGCGCTCTCGGGACTGGGAATATCCAGATTCACGACAATCGGTTCCTGCCCGCTGCGCACCACCACGCACTCCACCGGATTCGCCGGATCGGCGTTGATCTCCTGATGCGGAACGTACGGCGGAACGTAGATGAAATCGCCAGGGCCGGCTTCCTCCACGAACTCCAGATTTTCACCCCAACGGAATCGCGCGCGGCCTTTCACCACATAAAGCACCGTCTCGAGATCGCCGTGATGATGCGCGCCGGTTTTCGCGTTCGGCTGGACAACCACTGTTCCGGCCCACAGTTTACTCGCTCCGGTACGCGCGTGATTGATGGCCGCCGCGCGCGTCATGCCGGGAGTTTGCGGCGTGTTCGAATCCAACTGGTCCGAACGTACGATCCGGATGCCGTGCTGTTTCCAATCCGTCATACTGCGGCAAGGCGGCGGCTTCTCAATAGCTCCGAGATGGCGCGGCAGTCGTCAGCCAGCTCCTGGAATTGATGCGGATAGAGCGATTGGAATCCGTCGGACAGGGCTTTGTCGGGATTCGGATGCACTTCTACGATCAATCCTGACGCCCCCGCCGCCACCGACGCCAGCGCCATGGGATGCACCTTGTCGCGCTTGCCGGTTCCGTGGCTCGGATCCACGATGATGGGCAAATGGCTGAGGCGCTGCACGGCCGGAACCACGCTCAGATCCAGCGTGTTGCGCGTGTGATCCGCGAAAGTTCTGACGCCGCGCTCGCACAGAATAACTTGGTAGTTGCCTTCCGAAAGTATATATTCGGCGGCCATCAGGAATTCTTCCAGCGTGTTGGACATCCCTCGTTTCAGCAACACTGGCTTGCGGGCGCGCCCTGCCCGGCGCAGCAACGAGAAATTCTGCATGTTGCGCGCGCCAATCTGAATGCAGTCGGCGTGCTCTTCCACCAGGTCGAACACCTCCACGTCGATTGCTTCTGTTACGATGCCCAATCCGGTTTCGTCGCGCGCGTCCGAGAGATAGCGCAGACCTTCTTCGCCCATCCCTTGGAATGCGTACGGCGAAGTCCGAGGCTTATACGCGCCGCCGCGCAACAATTTCGCACCGGCGGATTTCACTGCCCGCGCGGATGCCAGAATCTGTTCTCGGCTTTCCACCGAACAGGGACCTGCGCACAGCGCCAGCTCGTCGCCGCCAACCAAAACGCCCGCCACGTTCACCACCGTGTTGTCCGGCTTCACCTCGCGGCTAACCAGTTTATATGGCTTCGAAACCGGAATAGCCTCGGCGACTCCGGGCAGATCCTCGAATTCCGAGCGCGGCACCGGCCCGTGGTTGCCCGTAATTCCGATGGCCGCCCGCTCAGCGCCAGGCATGACATGGGCACGGAATCCAAGGCTTTGAATTCTCTCGCAAACGCCGGCGATCTCCTGCGCGGTGGCATTCGCGCGCATAACAACTAACACGAAACCAGTGTATCGAATGCACCGGGTGCCTGCATTCCGAGCCGCGAGCGTAAGCGGCCGGTGATTTTGACTTTTTCGTAGTAGCATCTTTCTAAGTGAAGAATCGCCTCGAGCGCTATTTCCAATTCCGCGAACTTCAAACTAACTGGCGCACTGAAATTCTGGCGGGGGCCACCACCTTCGTCACCATGGCGTACATCATCTTCGTGAACCCTGCGATTCTCCACGAAACCGGCATGCCATTCACCGCGGTGGTGGCCGCCACCTGCCTTTGCGCGGCGCTGGGCAGCCTGATGATGGGAATCGTGGCGCGCTATCCCATCGCGCTTGCGCCTGGCATGGGACTCAACGCGTATTTCACTTACACCGTGGTCAAGGGCATGGGCGTTCCGTGGGAAACGGCCCTTGGCGCTGTCTTTCTCTCCGGAATCGCATTTCTGATTTTGACCGCGGTGGGACTTCGGCAAATGATTGTGGCGTCCATTCCGGTTGAGCTGTACTCCGCCGTAGCGGTTGGAATCGGGCTCTTCATAGCGCTCATCGGACTCCACAATTCTGGAATCATCACAGCCAGCAAGGAAACGCTGGTGACTATGGGGAATTTGCGAAACTCGAACACGCTGCTGGCGATCTTCGGATTACTGTTCATCTCCGCGCTTCTGGCGTGGGAGATTCGCGGCGCCATCCTGATCGGAATCCTGGGAACCACCGCTGTGGGCGCGCTCTTCGGATTGGTTCGCTTCCAGCCGCAAAGTTACTCGTTCGGGGACATCACTGCGACTGCGTTTCACCTGAATATTCGAGGCGCGCTCAGTTACGGACTGGTCGAAATCATCTTCGTATTCCTGTTTGTCGACCTGTTCGACAACATCGGAACCTTAGTCGCTGTCGGCAAGAAGGCCAAACTGTTTGACCAGGCCAACCGCATTCCGCGCATGAATCAAATCTTGTATGCCGACGCTACGGCCACGGTGCTTGGCTCGTTGGCGGGCACTTCCACCGTGACCAGTTATGTAGAAAGCGCGGCGGGCGTCGCGGCGGGCGGCCGGTCCGGTGTCACCGCCATCGTTACCGGAATTCTTTTCTTCGCCGCCCTGTTCGTGGCGCCGTTGGTGGGCGCGATTCCGGGCGCTGCTACTGCGCCGGCATTGATTGTCGTGGGATCTATGATGATCGTTCATGCGACAGAGATCCCGTGGGGCAATCCGGTAATCGCGATCCCGGCTTTTCTCACCATCGTGACCATCCCGCTGACTTTCAGCATCGCCAACGGGCTGGCATTCGGATTCACCGCTTACGCTATTCTGAAGATCGCGCGCGGCGAGTTCCGCAGCGTGCATTGGCTGGTATATCTGTTGACCGCGTTGTTTGTTGCTAGATTCTTCTATCTGGGGAGCTGACTTATGCAGATGCTGCAGCGCTTCGCGCTGACTTTGACCATTTCGATTGTGCCGCTCGCGGCCGCGCCCACTTTTTCGGTGTCCTTCGCGCGCGAACAAAGCGCCTCGGCGCTGGATGGACGTCTGCTGTTGATGCTCTCCACCGATCCCTCCGCTGAGCCGCGCACGCAGATCAACGCTTCGCCCAACACGCAACTGATCTTCGGCATGGACGTAGACGGTATGCAGCCCGGCCAGGAAACCATCGTGGATGATCATGCATTCGGTTATCCGGTGCGCAGTCTCTCCGAACTCAAGCCCGGCCATTATTACGTGCAGGCCCTGCTGCATCGTTACGAGACTTTTCATCTCGCTACCGGCAACACCGTGAAGCTCCCCATGGACCGCGGCGAGGGGCAGCACTGGAATCTTGCTCCCGGGAATCTGTACTCGAAGCCCCAGGAAGTAACGCTGGATGCTTCCTCATCGACGCCAGTAAAGATCGTGATGGATCAGGCAGATTCGCGCCGATTCCTGAGCCGAAAGATACGAAATACATCCGCCACATCCGCATCAAGAGCGAGCTGCTGAGCGCATTCTGGGGACGCCCCATGTACCTTGGCGCGCACGTTCTGGTGCCGGAGGGTTTCGAGGAACATACCGAAGCGCACTATCCGCTGGCGGTGTTTCATGGCCACTTCCCCTCCGATCTCAGCGGATTCCGCACTGAGCCGCCGGATCCAAATCTAAAGCCGGATTACAGCGATCGTTTTCATTTGGGCGGCTACAATCGCATCCAACAGGAAGAAGCCTACGCGTTTTATCAACAGTGGATCTCTCCGAAGTTCCCGCGTTTCCTGGTGATCGAGATCCAACATCCCACGCCCTATTACGACGATTCCTACGCGGTGAATTCCGCCAACATGGGTCCGTATGGGGACGCGATTGAAACCGAGCTTATCCCGTACATCGAAAAACGGTTTCGAGGGCTCGGGCAGGGCTGGGCGCGCTTCTTATACGGCGGATCCACGGGAGGCTGGGAAGCGCTGGCGGTCCAAATGTTTTATCCGGACCATTACAATGGAACGTTCGCCGCGTGCCCCGATCCAGTGGATTTCCGCGCCTACACCGTGGTGGATATTTACAAAGACAAGAATGCGTATTTCGTCGAGGGTCCGCACAAGCGCGTGGCGCAGCCGGGGATGCGGGATTACCTGGGGCACATTAGCGTGACTCTTCAGGATCTGAACAATTACGAGCTGGCGCTGGGATCGAAAGGCCGGTCGGGCGAGCAGTGGGATATTTGGCAGGCCGTGTTTTCGCCAATGGGAAAAGACGGCTACCCAGCCGAGATCTGGGACAAAGTGACGGGCGAGATCCATCCCGACATCGCCGGTTACTGGCGCGAGCATTACGACCTCAGTTACATTCTGAGACGCGATTGGTCCACGTTGGGGCCGAAGCTGAAAGGCAAGATCCACATTTATGTCGGCAGCGCGGATAACTATTTCCTGAACGATGCGGTTTACTCCATCGAGGATTTTCTCAAAGGTACAGCTGATCCGCCGTATGACGGAGAAGTGAAATATGGCGAGCGCGCGGAGCATTGCTGGAACGGCGATCCGTCGCTGTCCAACGCGTATTCACGCCTGCATTACAACACGCAGTATCTGCCGAAGATTCTGGAGCGGATGCAGAAAACCGCACCACCCGGCGCGGATCTGACAAGCTGGCGGTATTAACTCATCGCTTGCCGTACGCCGTGAAGATGTAATCCTTGGTCGCGACTCTGGTATGGCACGCGAAGCCGCAATTGACCACGCCCGTCGGATTGGGCTTGAAGGTATCTGATGCGGGCTCATAATCAAACACCGCGTATGCCCATCCCTTCGTGTCCGGGAATTTCTTGGTGTTCTTCTCGATGAAGAAGAGGTCTTGCAGGGTGTCGGGTATCCTCACAGCGAATGGGGCTTCCGTGCTCTTCTTGGGTTTCCACTCGATCTTTGCAATCTTGGAGCCGTCGGGGAAAGGCTTGCCGTTGCCTGGAATGCCGGCCCGGTAGGCGTCGATCATGGTGGGATTTGCAACCATCACCTTCAGCAGATCTTCGGTCTGACTGACGGCGACAACCTGCCAGTTCTCGTATCCTCTGAAGTCAGCGAATGCGAGCCCTTTCGGTACGCGCAGTGTGTACTTGTCCTGCGCGGAAAAGGCCCTGACACTCAGCACCGCTAGCGCTATGCCAAATGCGGCTGATGATACGGCTCGTAAGCCGCGTGAATTGCCAAACATGATTTCCTCCCGCCATGTACGCTTGAAAGTATCCTTTGACGATGATAGCCCGAGTCCATCTAAGCTTGTTGGTAGCTCTCACTATGGCTGCCCAAACCACCGCGCGTCACAGTCCTGACTGGCTGCGTGACGGCATCATCTATGAAGTGAACCCGCGCGCATTCTCAGCGGCGGGCAACTTCCGCGGCGTGATGGATCAATTGCCGCGCCTCAAAGAACTCGGCGTCAATATTTTGTGGCTGATGCCGATTCATCCATCCGGCAAGGAGCGCAGCAAGGGGAGCATCGGCAGCCCGTATGCAGTTCGCGATTTTTTCGCCATCCATCCCGACTACGGTACCGCCGACGATTTCAAGCTCTTCGTGACGGAAGCGCATCGCGCCGGATTCAAGGTGATCATCGACATCGTCGCCGATCACACCTCTTGGGACAGCGTCATGCTGAAGACCCCCGCGTTCTACAAGCATGATGCGGCGGGCAAAATTATTTCGCCCGTGCCTGATTGGTCGGATGTTGCGGGGCTGGACTATAACAATCCGGATCTGCGCGCCTATATGACGGGCATGCTGGTTTACTGGATTCGCGAATTCGATCTGGATGGTTTTCGCTGCGACGTGGCCGGAATGTCCCCGACGGATTTCTGGGAGCAGGCGCGCGTGGAACTCGACAAAGTGAAACCGGACATCCTGATGCTGGCCGAATGGCACACGCCGGATCTTCTCGCGAAAGCGTTCGATCTGGATTATTCCTGGCCTTTGCATAAAACGCTGACTGAGGTATTCGAGAACGGGACGCCGGCCTACGAACTTCGAAAAGAATGGGACGAAGAGCGGCGCATCTATCCTCCGGGCGCTCTGCATCTGCGGTTTTCCGACAACCATGATGAAAAGCGAGCCATCGCCCGGTTCGGTGAACGCGGCGCGCTAGCTGCATCGGCGCTGATGTTCACTCTCGACGGCGTACCCATGCTCTACAACGGCATGGAGGTCGGCGATACCACGGAATCGGGCGCGCCGGCATTGTTCGAACGCCTTCCGGTGTTCTGGCAAATCGCCGAGCGGCGTCCGGAATTTCCGGAATTTTATCGCATGATCATTCCTCTGCGTCGCGCGCATGCGGCGCTGCGCCAGGGCGAAACAGAATGGGTAGGCAACAGCGATTCGGACCGCGTCCTGAGTTATGTGCGGCGAGGCGGTGGCGAGGAGTTTCTGATCGCGATCAACTGTTCCAATCGGCCTTTTCGCGGACACGTGCAAGTAGCGGCTGGAGCGCCCTGGCACGAAGTCACGCCAAGCAAATCCGGCGGAGGGCTGCCCGATCTACCGCTGGGCGCTTGGGAATTCCGGATTTTTCGGCAAGGTCAGTGACTTGGCAAGTCGGAGACTTGCCCCACGGCGATCTGACTCAGGATCACCACGCGCATCGGCGTCCGGTCAAAACGTAGCCGAATGGTTTTGATTTTGGCCGGATCTACGCCGAAAGCCGCCAGCGGAAGATCGATGGTCTGGAAGATCGGCTCGGATTCTTTCTCGTAACCGATCTCGTCCAGCTTCGCCAGTTTGGTGAATGTCACCTTGAACGGCGGCGGCAGTAGTCCAAAGTGACTCAGCGGAAAGCGCGACACCGCGCCGTCCGTGCCTTCGATTTCCACCGTGAAATCGGTTGGCTCCGGCTTCTTCTTTTTGGCGTCCTTGTCGTCATCATCCTTCGATTTGTCGCCCGGCTTCTTCCAGGGCGGATCCGCTTTGTCTTCCGTTACCGCCAGCGACATCGTCAGGACCGATTTGGCGCCGAGGTTCCAGTCTTTCGCCAATGTCGCGGGCAGGGAAATGGAGTACACGGGCGTCGGCTCCGCGTGGCCTTTCTTCTGCTCCGCGCGATTCCATCCCAGAAACACTCCGTTGTATCCGCGATCCCCTTGGCGATAGGGAATCCGCCCTTCGCGCCAAATAGACAGATGCTCCCCTTGTAAGTGGCCGCCCGGAACAGTCGTAGTGGTGACGTCGGCGTCTTCCGAAAAATCGCTGATCACGCGATAAGACGCGTCGAGATACCGGTTCATGTAAAGTGTGTCGGGAAGCCACGAACGAATCCGGCGGTAATCGCGGAACATCGGCAGATACTCGCGCCGGTTGTGCAGAGTGGCTTCGAGGAACGCGGAGATGTAGACCTTGGCGATCTTTCGCTGATCCGCCGGATCGAGCAGCGGTTTCAGATCCAGAAACCATCCCAGCGGCTCGCCCGCATCGGATCGTCCCCATACCGTATTGAACTGACCGTGGTTCGCTCGATAGATATACAGCTCGGTTTTGAACCACGGTCCTGGTTCTGTATAGCGGACGTGATCGAACTGCCGGCTGCCATTGAACGAGGACACATCGCCATCGTTCGCGCCCTGGATGGTGAAATAATTTACGTTCCGGATGAAGCGCCAATCTCCGGCCGGCTTGTACTGGCCATCCACCGGCGCAATCGCAACCAGCGACTTGATGGGAAAGTGATATTGGAATCGGATCTTGGCGTCGTCCGGATAATAGTCGAGTTGATTGAAAAGCGCCGCGGTGGCTACCGCTTCTCCGCCGCGGGAGTGTCCCAGCAAGGCGACGTTTTCTAAATCCACCTTTTTGTAAAACGCATTTCCCGCGGCGTTGTTCCAGCCGTGCCACAGCTTCAAATGTTCCAGCAGCATCCAACCGCGCACGGCCTGTTGTTTCGGCGGATCGTGGAACAGGCCGCTGTTGAGAAAATTCTCATCGATGGAAGCCAGAATGAAGCCGCGGCTGGCGAGAAGTTCTCCGAGATACTGATATCCGGGATCGGAAAATTCCGCCATGTTGTGATTGCCGTGCACGATGAGCGCGAGCGGAAAAGGTCCGGGGCCGTCGGGATACCAGACGCGGGCATTCAAAGGCAGTTTGTCCATGCCGAAACCCCAGTAGCGCTTTCGCAGATTGGCTTTCCATCCTTCGAAATCCTTGAAAAATGCGGACGCGTCCACCGCTGCGGTTTTTATGGCCACGGACTTCGCGTATTCCGGACGGCGAATATCCGTGCCGCTTCCATAAGTCAGGAACTTGACCGCGTAGGGTCCCGGGTTCGCGGGGTTTTGTGCGGCCAGCTGCGTGGGAACAGGTGAAGCACTGTCTTTTAGCCGCAGCAGTTCCCCCATTTCGCCCTCGCTCGATAGAAACAGGTAGAGCCAGACATTCCCGGCCAGCGCCGCGCCGAAAAGTACGCCGGTGATAATCCTCTTGCTGAGCGCTGCTTGGCGGAAATTGCCGAAGAGGAATGTCGCGATCGTAGCGCCCAGCACACCTTCCAACAGACCGACGAGGGCGCCAAACACCGGACCGACCGCGTCAAACGCCAATCCGATGAAAATGCACCCGCCCAGGATAAAGCCAGTCGCAAAGCGCGGAAGTCTGCGAAGCAGCGTGAGCAGAAAAGCCACTACGACTGCGACCAGTGGAATCCCGATCGCGCCGACCACGAAGGCGAATGGAAAATCGATCCAGCGGCTGAATCCGGATTGAAGGTAGATGCCTCCAACAATCGCCGCCCACAACGCCGCCGCAAGTACGGCCCAGACCGCGCCCTTGCGAGCTTCCGGGCCCGGGCGAATGTTAGTCCAAGTGCGGCGCCGCCAGTTACTAAGTCGGCTCCAAAGATGGCGCACGCGCGCGGGTACGATAGGCACGTCTTAGTTTATTACGACCGTTGCTCGTTTCTCGTTCCTCGTTTCTCGTTGGCTGCCCCGAGCGGCGAGAATGGAGTGGTGAAAGAAATCCCGCCACGTCTGAGTGTTTTGCTCGCATCGGAAGCGCCGGTTGGCATCGTATTTCGCCGCGGCCCAACCAGGTTAGTGCGCGTCTACCAGTGGGATCGTGTGCGCGATAAGTTCAAGCCATGCCAATGGTTCAAAGGGAAAATTTACCCCGAACGATCGGACCTCTCGCCGGATGGCCGATACATGATCTACTTCGCAATGGGAGGCGTGGCCTGGGCGATTCCCGCCACTCGCGGAACATGGACCGCTATCTCACAAGTTCCTTCGCTAACCGCGATCGCGCTCTGGGGACAAGGCGACACCTGGGGTGGCGGTGGGATGTTCACATCGAACCGTTCTTACTGGCTGGAAGCCGAGGGAGCGCATTTCTTATCCGCGAACGGATCAAGGCCGGGATCCCAAACGGCTGAATTCTTCGCAGGCCGGAGCGCGATGGAGGGCGAGGGAGCGCTAACCCACGAACGCGGCGCACGTTTTGGAACACGACTCCCTCGCGGATCGCGGTTCGGTTCAAAACAAGACGCCATCTCGGGTGACAGGTACGAAATTGAGCACCACGAACATGGCTTGAAACTTCAATTCCCCACCTGGGAATGGGCGGATTGGGATCGCAACAGACTAGTTTGGGTCGAGGCGGGATGTCTGCGGGCGGCCAAGCTCGGGCGAGCAGAAAATGGGGACGGTTCGAACTCTGCACGACTTCAATCAAACAGCCGGAGAAGATACAGTAGAACGATGATCCGTCTCACCTTTCGCATCCTCCTTGCCATCGCTATCTGGGCGCCCGTTTCGCGCGCACAGGAGCTCGCTGCGAAACTCGATCAGGTGGCATCCGGCTTTCAAAAAGATCACTCCTTTATCGGAACGGTACTGGTCGCCAAAGGCGGCAAGGTCGTCCTCGAAAAAGGCTACGGGATGGCCAGCTTCGAGCTGGAGGTTCCCAACGGTCCGGACACAAAGTTCCGGCTCGGATCCATCACCAAGCAGTTCACCGCGACGGCGATTCTGCAACTTGAGGAGCAGGGCAAGCTCTCGGTTACGGATGCGGCCTGTAAGTACATCGCGGATTGTCCCGCCGCCTGGAATGCGGTCACCATCCACCAACTGCTATCCCACACTTCAGGAATTCCAAGCTACACAGACGATCCGGAATTCCCGAAGCCAAAGTTCATGCGGGTTCCTCTCACGCCGATCGAGATTCTGATGCTATCGCGCAACAAGCCGCTGGAGTTTCCGCCGGGCGAGAAGTGGCGGTACGATAACTCGGGTTACATTTTCCTGGGCGTGATCATCGAGAAGGTTTCGGGCGAAAAGTACGCCGCGTATCTGCGGAAGCACATCTTCGATCCGCTCGAGATGCGCGACAGCGGCTACGACGATACGGCTGAGATCCTCAAGAACCGCGCAGCGGGCTATAGCTCGGGACCCAACGGATTTCGGAACGCCGATTATCTGGATATGTCTCTGCCTTACGCGGCCGGGTCGCTGTATTCAACTGTTCGCGATCTCTACCGCTGGGACCGGGCTCTTTACACCGGCAAAGTATTGACCAAGGCATCGCGCGAAAAGATGTGGACGCCTGTGATGAACGACTACGGCTACGGCTGGGGCATCAAGCAGGTACGGAACCACAAGCAGATGGCGCACGGCGGCGGCATCAATGGATTCTCCACGTTCATCGGCCGCTATCCGTCGGACGATGCTGTCGTGATCGTGCTGTCGAACAACGAAAGAAGCAATGCGGGCGCAGTCGCGAATGCCCTCGAACAGATTCTGTTTCCCTAAGCGCCGCCGCCCGCGATTACCAGGCAACCTCAATCTCGAAGCGGGACGGCGAAGGTTCTGAGTTGGTAATTTCAAACACCAGGCGATAGTTGTTCTTATCGCTGGGGTATTCAGAAATCGTAACCCTTCCAGCGCCGTTGAGCTTCTTGATCACCGGCTTGATGTCGGAGCGTGCCGGCATCGGACGCAGGAAGTCTACGCGCTCGGCCGTGATGGGCGCGCCGCCCAGGATTTCGGAGATGGAAGAGCTGCCCTTGATTGTGACTCGCGCGCCCCGATCCACGATGCCGGACCAAATCAGCCCGCGTTGCGCTTCGATTACTGGAGCCAGCAGGTCTTTCCCCGTCGGGCGCTTCCAAACCAGCGTGAACGAATATTCCCCGGTGCCATTTTGCGGATCGCGAATCGAAACCCGCGCCGTGTATTGATTGCTCGCGCGCGGCTGTTCCACCAGATGGATTTCGCCGCGACCCTCCGCACCTTCGAGCCTCACCTCGACATCGCGCTGGGGCAGAGCACGCGAGAACTTGAATTGCTCTTCGGCTACCGCCGCGCCACGCTCCGAGGCGGAGCTGCACGTTTTGTTCTGGCAACTCACCATGGCTTGCTGGTCCACGCGTCCGCTCCACGCAAGTTTGTCCGTCTTGCCGGACCCGCGTTCCAGCGCCTGATTCGAGGCGTCCCAGTACAAAGCAATGGAATAGAGCGAGCTGCCCGGCTGGCGATCCTCAATGGAAACGGCCAGCGTGTATTGATTCTCAATCCGAGGTTGATCGATTATGTGCACGAATCCACGCCCTTCCCTTACTTCCAGCCGCGCATTTTGCCGAGAGTCGGGAAGCTTGTCGTAAAAGTGGAACTGCTGGCGGGTGGGCGGCCCTCCCTCTTGCGCCTTCACGTTCAGGTGATCTCCTCGGAGATAAAGCACATCGATGCCATCCACTTCGCCTTGCCAAATAAATTGTGGACGATCCTGCGCCGGAAGGATGGGGGCAAGTAAGAGCCAGGTGAGGATGCGCACGGACACTCCATTGTAGCTGGGGGTGCATGGTTGCTGGTTTCTGGTTGCTGGTTTCTGGTTGCTCGTTCCTCGTTTCTCGTTCGTCGTTTCTCGTTGCTGTTCCGACCGAACCGCGACCGCGAGGGAGCGAGACAGTGTCCCATTTTCTACGCCCGTCCGTCACGTAAGCAACCGTACGGTCCAGCCCATTCCACCGAAATGCGGTAAAATATGGGGGACGAACTGTAGCAGTGGGATAGGATTCAACGTCTTAGGTTCGTTGGGGCTGCGTCCATGATCTTAGCTAGTACAACGAATCAGTTCGTACATTCGTTCTTCGACGACACCTTCGCCGGCGTGCATCACCTCGAGTTCTTCGATATGGCGCTGCTGGTTCCGTATTTCCTGCTGCTCTTGATCCTTTCCGTGTACGGTTGCCATCGCTATGAGATGATCCGCCGGTACATGAAGCACAAGAAGGATATTCTCACTGCTCCACCCATCCTCTTCGAAAATCTTCCTCGGATCACTGTTCAGCTTCCGATTTATAACGAGCGTTACGTGGTGGAGCGCCTGCTGGAAGAAGTCAGCAAAATGGAATATCCGAAACACCTGTTGCAGATCCAGGTGCTGGACGATTCCACCGACGATACGCACTCCTTCACCGAAGGCCTGGTTCGCGAGTATCAAGCCGCGGGGCTGCCTATCGAATATCTGCATCGCACCAATCGAAACGGATTCAAAGCCGGCGCGCTGCAGGAAGGCATGCGTACCGCAACAGGCGAACTGATCGCGATCTTCGACGCCGACTTCATTCCGCCGAAAGATTTTCTGACGCGGACCGTGCACTACTTTGCCGATCCCGCTGTGGGCGTGGTGCAAACGCGTTGGAGCTATTTGAATCGCTATTACAGCCTGCTGACCGAAGTGGAATCCATGCTGCTGGATGGGCACTTCGTAATCGAGCATGGCGCGCGCTGCGGCAGCGGCCTGTTTTTCAATTTCAACGGCACCGCTGGCATCCTGCGAGCCAAAATGATCGAAGACGCGGGTGGCTGGCAGCACGACACGCTGACCGAAGATTCCGATTTGAGTTATCGCGCGCAGCTCAAAGGCTGGCGGTTTGTCTATGTTCCGAGCATTGACTGCCCGTCTGAACTTCCGGTAGATACCTACGGATTCCAGGTGCAGCAATCCCGCTGGGCCAAGGGATTGACGCAGGTTGCCATCAAGCTGCTGCCCCAAATTCTCCGGGCAAAGATTCCATTGCGCGTGAAGGTGGAGGCGTTTTTCCACCTGACGCCCAATGTCTCGTATCCTCTGATGCTGATCGTCTCGGCTCTGATGCTTCCGGTAATGATCGTGCGGTTTTACATGGGATGGTTCCAGATGCTGACCATCGATATGCCTCTGATCATCGCATCGTTCTGGTCCATTTCCGCGTTTTACCTGGTGGCGCAACAACAGCTTTATCCGAAGAGCTGGAAGCGATCGCTGCTGCTGCTGCCTGCGCTGATGGCGGCTGGAATTGCGCTGACCTTGATCAACACGAAAGCTTTCTTTGAGGCGATATTCGGCATCCAGACCGCTTTTGCCCGCACTCCCAAGTACGCGCTGGGCGATCGCAAGGTGAAGATCGAGCATGCCCGCTATCGCCGTCGCAGCGGCTGGCTGCCCTACGCGGAACTGGCCGTGGGAAGCTATTTCATGTATATGGTGGCGTTCGCCATCGCCACCTGGAACTTTGCCGCGGTCCCATTCCTGCTGCTGTTCGTAGCCGGATATTATTGGGCCGGTTTCAGCACCCTCTACCAGGAATGGCAGGGTCGCGTGCGCTTCGAGCGCGAACAGGCGCTGGCGCTCGAGAAGACCGTCGCCTAATACTTCGGATTTTTACAATACGCGTCCACGACGCTCTGGCATACTTGCGGCATGAGCGAAAACAAAGAAATGCGAAGTTCGGTGATTTCCGGCATGCGCTACCGCAACGCCTCAGCGGCTATAGATTGGTTGTGCAACGTTCTCGGGTTTGCGCGGCACGCCGTTTATCCGGGCCCCGACGGTACCATTCAGCATGCCGAGCTAACGCTGGGCGGCGGAATGATCATGCTGGGATCTGTCCGGAAAGATGAGGCGACTCGCTATATGACTCACCCGGATGAGATTGGCGGATCGGAAACCCGCAGCGAATATTTGGTGGTCCCGGACGCCGACGCGGTATTCGAGCGCGTCAAGGCATCCGGCGTGGAGATCGTTCGCCAGATCCAGGATCAGGGCTACGGCGGCCGCGATTTTACCTGCCGCGATCCGGAAGGGCACGTCTGGAGCGTCGGCACGTACGATCCCTGGAAGGACAAGTAACCGTTTCTCGTTTCTCGTTCCCCGTTTCTCGTTTCTCGTTTCTCGTTTGGCGGGGTCCCGTAACCGAACCGCGACCGCAAGGGAGCGCAACGAACAAGCCTGGATCTCACCGCCTCGGCTCATCCTCCCGCGCGATCAGCTTCCGTGCATATTCCAGCAGTTGATAGTGGCCCTCGGTCAGCCGATCGATCTTCTCGTGCAAATACGCGATCTTGGTTTCCGTGTTCATGCTGCTCTGAAACTCGATGTCGGAACGAATCCGGTCGCGCGCGCGCTGGCGATTCTGGCTGGTCAGCACAAACAGTGTCAGGAAGATGGCTTCGAGCGAAGCGATTACCGCCATGAACTCGAACGGGTAAGGGTCGAAGACCTTCAGGCTTCGAAAAATACTCAGGTTGATCAAGATCCAGGCCGCGAAGAAGAGCAAGTGAACCAGCACCGATGGAAGACTGCCAGTAAGGGCGGGCACAGCGTCGGCCATTCGCGTGATGATGGTCGCCTGTTCCTCGGTTACGTCATTCACATTGCGCGTGACCGTGCGGCGAATCACTTCATCGGTCTTTCTGAGACGCCGTGCCGCAACGCTCAGTAAATTGAGCGCCGCGGGTGGATACTTGCTTACGTAATCCAGGAAGTGCACACGGTCGATGCGCAGCAACTCGACGTCGGAGATGGCCGCCACCCACGCCGTGCGGGGACCGTTATCCAACATCGATACCTCGCCAAAAATGTCGCCCGGCTGCGAAGTTTCCAGTACGATTTTCTCGCCCTCGTGGTTTCGCACGAAGATCTCCACCTCGCCCGTACGCACAATGTAGAGAGCGTTGCCTGGATCGCCGAAGTTGAAGATTGCATCTCCGGGGGCGAAACGGAGCAGATCGATGCGCTCTGCCAACGCAGCGCGCTCCACCTCGTTTAGCTCGCGCAAGTGGGCAACTTCTGTCAGAATCGATGGGTCCGTGGGCATGGCACCACACTACAACAGGTGGGTTCCGAGCGGAAAGCCCGCCCCGCGATTCTCAATGCCGAAGACTGATGCTCTTGCGAAGCAGCTGCTGTGCGGCTGGCGATCCTGGATTTTCCGCAACCACCGCATAGGCTTCCCGCATGGCATCGTCCAGCAGGGCCGCATCCGCGTACACAATGGCGCGCGCCACGTGCGATTGAGGCAGGCGCGCCAATTGTTGCGCCCTGCTGGAATCCAGCACCTGAAACCTGGCGGGCGGTAAAGGCGGGGCCGGCGCCACTTCCTCGCCTCACCAATGCATCAAATTCCACCGGTTCCCCGGCCAGTTGAAAAATAGTATGCAGGGAATCGGCCGGCCGTAGTCCGCGCGCTTCGTTCCAGCGATCTGGCGGGGTGAGCGGTGCGGTGGAATCCTGGCCCTTCCACTTGGAGAGTCCACACAACCATCCGCTCTGCGCGGACTCCCAGACCGCCAACCGCGAATCGTGCCGTAGCAGGTAGTGGATGCGATCCCGCAGGCGCCTCCAGTGCGGATACTTGCGGCGCAGGTATTCGCTGGCCGCGTTGAAGGAGCAGCTTGCGATGTAGTTTGCGAACCTCTCCACCGCGCAAACTTCCGTCACTGCCTTCCAATCGCGCAGGCACTCCGTCGCTTGCACCAATACCTCCGCGCAAACATCGTCCAGATCCGGGCAGTCTGGGCCGAGTTTGCGCAACATCACTTTTCGGATAATCGGTTCCACCTCATGGACCAGTAGTTCCTCAAGCAGTCTCTCGGTAGCTTCGGGGTTGGCGGCTAGGAAAGGCTCGAGTAGGGAATCCATGGGCGAGGTTCACTGACCATCCGCGAGTGATTTAGCTTACATCCGTTTGTGGGGCAGGATGTCATCCTGCAGCGGGTTGTTAACCCGCGCAGCTCGGAAGTAACCATCCATCCCCCACCCATAAGAGAGGTATTACCGAAATTAATCAGGAATAGCATAGCCGTACCGGAGATCTGTAATCTAAAAAATAGAACTATTAGGCGTATTTACTTGGAAAATTGCGTGGGATACTTGGACTTCGCTAGTCATACGAGGTCATCCCAATGCGAGCTGTCATGCTTCTACTTCCATTTGCCGGGCTACTGCAAGCCGACATCCTGTACTCCGTCACCGATCTCGGTTCCCTCGGCGGAGCCTCCACGGTGGCATTCGGGATTAACAATTCCGGAACCGCGGTCGGTTGGGGCGATTCCCCTTCGGGTGATCCAAGCGCGTTCGTAGCGCCGGTCGGCGGTTCGATTCAGAAACTCCCCGGACTTCCCGGAAGCACCGATAGCGATGCATACGCAATCAACTCGCAGGGCACAATCGTGGGAACGTCGTACATCAACGGCCAGGCGCATGGCGCCGTGTGGAATGGCGCACTGGTCACGGACTTGGGCACCGGCGTGTTCGCCATGGGTGTGAACGATCTGGGCGCAATCGTAGGCGGCAACGGCCACGCATTTTTGCTTCAGGCCGGAACATCCAGCGATCTGGGCGTCTTACCCGGCGGCAATTGGAGCGCGGCATACGGCGTCAACAACGCTGGAGCCGTGGTGGGTTACGGCAACACCGGGAATGGAATGTTTCGCGGCTTTGTCTGGAGCGCAAGTTCGGGAATGCAGGAACTCGGCACATTCGGCGGGAACAGCAGTTACGCCATGGCCATCAACAATAGCGGTGAAGTGGTGGGCCAAGCCTCTCTATCCAGCGGATACGCAAACGCGTTCCTCGATATAGATGGAGTGATGACCGATCTCGGCACCCTCGGCGGCGGAAACAGCTACGCCTACGGAATCAACGATAGCGGCGAGGTAGTCGGCTATAGTTCTCTAGCCAATGGCGATTCTCACGCGTTTGTCTACCTGAACGGCGCGATGCTGGATCTCAACTCCCTGATCCCTAGCGATTCAGGCTGGGACTTGTTGGAAGCTTATGCAATCAACAATTCGGGCGAGATCGTGGGTGAAGGATTGTACGATGGGCAATCGCACGCTTTTCGGCTGGATCCGGAACTCGGATTCGCCGCGGCATTTGACATACAGCCGGTTCCTGAGCCGGGAACATGGCCGATCCTTGCGATCGGTTTCGGCATATTCGCGTTTTGCGCCCATCGCATCAAACGGCCCGCGTGATTTGATAGACCACACTCTCCCGGCCATTCGAATCGGTCCTGGATCCAATAAGAACTCCGCCAATTTTTTCCACAGCCCGGCGCGATCGCAAATTCTGCGGGCCAATCACGAAGAGAACGTTGTTCACGAACTGGAACGCGTGGCGCAGCATCAGTTGCTTCATCTCTCCGTTGTAGATGCCGCCCCAATAAGCTCTCGCCAGGAAAGTCCATCCTATTTCGATCACGCTTGTTTGCGGATCGAACCCATGGAATCGGGACGATCCAATGACGCTCCCATCTTTGGAATTTCGCGCGATCAACGCTCCTCCGGATTCAATGGCCTCGCGAAAAAATTCCTGGAACACGCCCTTCTCATAGCGGTTCCTCGCTGGATGCAGTTCCCAGATCAACGGGTCGGATGCCACAGCGTAAAGCGAATCGAAGTCTTCCGGCCGGAGCGGTCTGAGCTCCAGGAGTTCGCCTTTCAAGATGGGTTGCAGCTCGAACGCAGGCGCCATCCGCGAGCCTATCGGCGTGACTCGAGGCTGCGGACCGGCTCGCCTTCGCTCGGGAATTCGAAAATCTCGCCGCCCGTGTGCACCAGCATGATCCCCGGACCGATCGGTCTCCCGCTGTTCACGAAAAAGACCGCCCCGTCCGTGGATTCGCCGGAGCCGAGCTTGGTGGAAACCAGCGCGATGGCCGCCGCCGCTGCGCCAGCCTTGAATCGGATCGGCATTCCCACCGCCAGGGCGTCCTCGCGCCGGCGCTCATAGCCGTTGGTGACTTGCATTTTGATATTGCCGTAGAGCTGGTTCTCGTACGTTGTCACCAGCTTGATCACATCGTGCCGGCTGGATTTCGCGAGCAACGAATTCACCACTGAGATGGCGGGTGAGGCCTGCAAATCGCCACCGTCCTGCCTGCGGTAGGTAAAATCTTCGGGCTTCACCGTCCAGGAAACCGGCGAGCCGTTGGAGATGGAAACCTGCACGATGGAATAATCTTTGACGTGCGGTGGCAGATAGGCGAACATCACCGTCACCGCGCCTTTGGTCAGGGTCTTGTAGCGCAGACCGTTCGATTCAAAATCGATGACCTGCGCCGGCGTCAGTACGGACACAGCCAGTCCCAGGAGCCAGCGCAACCTCATGATTC
Organism: Bryobacterales bacterium; assembly: GCA_963774655.1. Taxonomy (GTDB): domain Bacteria; phylum Acidobacteriota; class Terriglobia; order Bryobacterales; family Bryobacteraceae; genus Palsa-89. Next base: position 565,134 of record CAVZFZ010000001.1, read on the forward strand.
CATCATAAACGAACACCTCAAACCGAACCGCGACCGCAAGGGAGCGCTACCACGACAAGCCTGCTCACCGCGTAGACGTCTCAGTCTTGTGATAGTTCGGATAAGCCGGCCGCTTGGGCGTCGGCACCGGATGCGCCGCCAGCTCTTCCATCACCACCTGCACCGCTTTCTCCAACTGCGGATCTTGACCCGCCAGCACCAGCTCCGGATCCATATCCACCTCGATATCCGGCGTGATTCCGCGATTCTCCACTTCCCACTCGCCGTTCGGATTCCATACGCCGGAACTCGGTGCGGTCGCGAAACCGCCGTCCATTAACTCAGGTGCCGCGGCGCGTCCCACTAAGCCGCCCCAAGTGCGCTTTCCGATCAGCTTGCCGACGCCTGCTCGATGGAAATACCACGGCATCGCATCGCCGCCCGAACCCGCGAATTCATTGATGATCATCACCTTCGGTCCAAAGATGGCGCCTTGCGGCTGCGATTCGTCCGCGCCGTCCCGCGAAGCCACTAAACTCATCAGCGGACGCTTCAGATATTCGATAATGTCGGTGGCCAGCGCGCCGCCGCCGTTGAAGCGTTCATCCACGATGGCCGCTTCCTTCCCAACCTGCGCGAAGAAGTACCGGTTGAAATTGATATAACCGCCCGTCGAAGTATCCGGCATGTAGATGTAAGCGACGCGCCCGTTGGTCATTTGATCCACCTTGCGGCGGTTGTCCTCAATCCATGCCAGGTTTCGCAGACGGCCTTCATCGGCAACCGGCACCACCGTAACTTCGCGCGCGCCCGCGCCCGACGGATCCGCGCCAACTTTCAAAATCACCGACTTGCCCGACGTATCTTCGAACAAGCTGTAGACGTTATCGCTCGCACGCAATTCTTGCCCATTCACGGCCAGCAGATACTCCCCCGCCACCACGTTGACGCCCGGCTGCGTAAGCGGCGCCTTCAATTGCGGATTCCAGTTCTCGCCATTGTAGACGCGCGCGAAACGGTAGCGGCCATTCTCGATCTTGTAATCGGCGCCCAGCAATCCGGTGGGGACCTTTTTCACATCCGGCGTATCGCCGCCGCCCGCGCCCAGGTGCCCGATGGTAAGTTCGCCCAGCATTTCCTGGAACAGATAATTCAGCTCGCTGCGAGAGCCGAGCGAGTCCAGATACGGCTCATACTTTTTCTCGGCGGCTTCGAGATTGAGCCCGTGATAATTCGGATCGTAGAAAAAATCCCGTTCCACCCGCCACACCTCGTGATACATCTGCTTCCATTCCAGCCGCGGATCCACGCGCACCTGAATCCCCTCGGTCTTCAGCGTGCCATCGCTCGGCTGGCGGAGTTGGAGGCGGCGGACCCTCCTTCCCGGTCGCCATCGGCTTCGGCGCCGCAATCACCCATTTGTCGCCTTGCCGGTACAGCATCTTCTCGCCGTTCTGCGAAATCTCGAAACTGCGCACCCCGCCGATCGCGACGTCGGACTTCCGAGTTTTCAGATCGAAGCGATGCACCGTCAGTTCCGGCGGCCCGGTCTGCGTTCCGGGCACCAGCGTCGGCGCTTCGATGGCGAATAGCACGCCGGTCTTCCCGGTCTGAAGCCCCAAGTAGCGCCGTGGAGGCAGCGGCAGCGCCAGAATCCGCTGGCTGATATTGTCAAAGTCGATTTCCACTGTCACTTCAGCGGCCTTCTTCGAATCCTCCTTCTTCTCCGCCTTCTCCTCATCGCTTTCCGGCGCCAGCGGCGAAGCTTGCGACTTCGATAGCACGGCAACGTAGACGCTCCGGCTCATGGGCCTCGACAAGCTGTGAATATCCGGCTCAAGCGAAGCTCCGGCGTCGGTGCTGGATGTGAAGTAGAGATATTTTCCATCTTTATCGAACGCCGGATAACGGCAGTCGCTCATGCCATCGGTCACCTGCGTGGCCTTGCCATCGGCCAGCGAAAAGACATGAACAGCCGCCATGTAATTCTTAATCCGCCGCGCATACGCGATCCATTTGCTGTCAGGCGACCACACGGGCGTCAGTTCGCCTGCGCCGGCCCACGTCCAATACAGGTCTTTATCCACCTTGACCGGCTTCTTTTGCTCGAGATCGATGTACCAAATGGTCAGATGGCTGTCGACATAAGCGATCTTCTTGCTATCCGGCGACCAGCGCGGCGAGAAATAGAATCCCGGCTGATCTCCCAAACGGATCTTCTTCACTTCTCCCAGTCCGCTCTGCGGGGCCAAATGCAATTGATACTCGCCCGATTCATCCGAGAAATAGGCGATGGTTTTTCCATCCGGCGACCATGCTGGATCGCGCTCCATCACCGCCGTTGTATTGGTGAGATTGCGGATATCGCCCTTTTCAGCCGGCACCGTGAGGATTTCGCCACGCGCCTCAAACACCGCGCGTGCGCCGCTGGGCGAGATATGCGCATTGTGCAGCCGCTTGCTCACGTCCACCAGGTGCTCGCGCGTTTCCACCAGATCGCCTGTGATGTGAACGCTCACGGGTGCGCTCTTACCCGATTTCAAATCGAAAAGATGCAGCGCGCCGAACTGTTCATAAACAATCGCGCCCGGACCAGCCGAAGCCGATTTCAGATCCAGTCCCTGATTCTCCAGCACCTGCTTTACCTGCTTCGAATGCGTGTCATAAGAAAAAAGCGAGACCGGCCCATTGCGATCGGATAAAAAGTAGACTTTATCGCCCACCCACATCGGGTTGTAATCGTTCGAACCTTCGCGCGGGATCTTCTCCACGTGTCCGCTGGCCAGCGTCGCAATCCAGATCGGCGTAGCTTCGCCGCCCCGATATCGCTTCCAAGCGGTGAATGCGCGACCGATCGGAACGTAGGCCAGGTGCGAGCCGTCGGGCGAATACGCGCCTTCATAACCCATCGGCAGCGGCAATTTATCCGGAATTCCGCCGGCGCCCGGTGCAACGGTGAAAAGTTCCGAGAATCGCGAAAAGCTGGTGCGGTTGGAAGTGAACAGGATCCGCGCCCCATTGGGTGTCCAGCCCAACACAGTGTCAGGCGAGGGATGGAACGTTACGCGCTTAGGCACACCCCCTGTCGCCGGAACCGTGAACACATCCACATTGCCGTCGTATTCGGCGGTGAACGCGATTTGAGAACCGTCCGGAGAAAACCTGGGATTCGTTTTCTGTCCGCCGCCCGCGGTAAGCCGCTTGGCTTGCCCGCCCTCGCGCGGGACGTTCCAAAGATCGTCCGCGTACACAAAGACGATAGAGCTCCCACTCAAAGTTGGCTTTTCCAGCAATTCGGCAGACCACGCGCTAATGGTGAATAGGGCGGCAACGAGGGTGTAACGGTACATGGGCGAAGTATATCGCGTTCACAGGATCGTGATCGTGGTCGCTCTTGAAGTCTGATTGCCGATGGAAATCGTAATCGGATAAGTCCCGGCCGCCAACGTCGCAGGAACCATCGCGTTCACTTGATACAGTCCCGCATAACCAGGCGCTAGGCCGCTGAACGAAACCGGAGCATCTACGCCGCCAATCCGCACCGTGGCCGGCGAAGTAGTCTTTGATAGCGGAACCGCAACGGCCGGATCGCCGCTCGCCAGCTGGTTACTCACCGGACCCAATCCGTTCGCATAAAGCTCGATGATCTCACCGCGCTTGGCCGCGAGCGGCTGGGTAAAAAACGCTGGCGCAAACCCCGTAAGCGGAAGCGTGTAGACATTTCCGTAAGCGTAGCCGCCGTTGGCCGCGCTAATACTTACCTTGACCAACGCGGAAGTTTGTCCTTCCAGCTCCCACGGAACCTGCGCATTCACCTGCCCAGGCGATACATAAATCAGATGCCCCGGCGCGCTGATCTTCGCAGAGGGAATATCGAAGCTCACCAGAACGGAATTGAGCGCCAACGGAAGTGTCGCGCTTGGCGTGGACCCCAAACCCAAACTCAGCGCGCTCCCGAAAATGCTGATGTAAGATCCCGGCGCAACCGGCTTGCCCGCCGCAAAGCTCGCCGCATCCACAATCTGCGTGATGGTGGGACGCGCCAGCGCCATCCCCAGAAAATCCCACGAGAGCCCAAGCCCTGTGACGTTGAAATCGTATCTGCCCGTCTGGCTTCCGAGAACCGCATCCGCGCTGGCGATGCCATAGATATCGGTTTTCGCATCGGCATTCCGCAGAGTTCCACCGGTAGCGGTAAAAGTCACCGGAACGCCGGCAATCGGCAAACCGAACTGATCCGTCAGCTCCACGCTGATGGGTCCGATATCTTGTCCCACCGCGCCATCGCCTCCGCCATTTACCTGGATCACGTTAGCCGGATATGCGGCGCTCGCGAGAAAAAGATAAGGAACGCGAAGCATCGTCGCGCCGCCTTGCATCGTGATCACGCCCGAGTAAATTCCAGGAGCAGGCACGCCACCGGACAAAACCACGTTCACCATTCCAGTCGCGCCCGCAGCCAAAGTGATACTGATTTGATCGAGAGTAACTCGCGTACCTGCAGTGCTTCCGGATGCCGCAACCGCCAATGCCAGCGTGACTCGGGAAGTTCCCGTATTCGTAATCTGAAGCGACTTGGTAATCGGCGTAGCCGTGATCAATCCAAACGAAACGGTGGGTGGATTCACCGTAACCACCGATTCCACCGCCGCGCCCACATCCAGCTTGCCGCCTCCCAATCCCGGCACGCCCACCGGATTGCCTGCTTCATCCGCGATTACGTCCTCAGAAGCCGTGTTCACCAACGCCGACTTGATTTGCATCGCCGTGAACTTCGGATGCGCCTGCTTTACCAGCGCCCCCGCGCCTGCAACCAGCGGTGTCGCAAAACTGGTGCCGGACGCCGCAACAAATCCATTCGCGCTATACAATTCGCCCAGCGGATCGTACGACTGCGCAGCCATGTACAGGTTCAGGTAGTTCCCCGTGCTCCCCCCGACTGCCACCAGATCCGGCTTCAGGCCGTTGTTCCCGAGGCTCGGTCCGAGTGAAGAAAAAGCGGCCAGCCTATTGAATACGGATGTAGTTTGTTCAATCGTCGCAGGATCTATAAATGCCGTGCGTCCGTGGAACGATTTCAGCGCCACCCCGTCGCCATTCGAAATCAGGATCGCCGGCTTAGCAGTAAAAAAGAGCCCAGTCGGCGGAGTCAGTGCCGAAGAATCCGCCTGGTAAAAGATCACCCCGGCCGCGCCCGCGTCCTCAGCATTGCCTGCTTTGTCCAGAAAACTGCAGCCCCCATTTTCGATAAGCGCAAATGCGCCGTTGAGCGACCCCGCGGGCAGTCCAGAGCATGCGTGTCCATCGTCCCCAAGCTCCATCACATCGCGCAGTACTCCCGCAACTGCGCCCGGCGGGATCGGCGCGTCTCCAAAAATCCCGGCGATGCGCTGCAGGCCGGCTGGCACATCGTCCCCAGGCACCTCAACGCCTTCGGACAGAAAGTGCGAATTAGTGGTAGCGCCAACTTCAATCGCGGAAGGAGCGTTGCCAGGTGACTGCACGGTTCCGAACGCCGGAGCATTAATCGATTGCCCGATCGCGCTATTTCCCGCCGCAATCACCACCAGCATTCCGGCCTTGACCGCGTTCTCCACCGCCATCGCCAGCGCATCGCACGGAACGCCCGGCGCGTTCCCGCACGTCGCGCCAGTGTCGAGCGGTCCTGTCAGCGCGGGCGAGCCGAGCGACAGCGATGCAATATCCATGTGGTCGTTCAGCGCGTCTTCGAGCGCCATGATGATCGGATCGTCCGGCGTGGTCTCGTTCACTTCCGGCGATCCGAAAATCTTGTAGTTGCCCAGGTAAGCCTTGGGCGCGATTCCGGTGAGCATAAGTCCCGCCGGGCTCATCACCGGCATCCCCGCCGCACAGGATGCCACCGCCGTACCATGCCCGATGCGATCGCGAGGCGAGTAATCGTCGGGCCGCGAGTCCGCCGCCGGATTTTGCGGATCGGTGCCAGCGGCCACCAGCCGCACATAACTCCGCGCCACGATCACTTTGTTACTAGTGAACGCGCAATCCGCGCCGCTGCAGATTGGATAGCCCGCTGGCATCGCGAGCGAAGCATCTTGAAAAGCCGGATGCGTTGGATCGATGCCCGTATCGATAATCGCAATCTTGATCCCGGCCCCGGCGTTCTCCACGCCTCCCAGCGCCGTCCACGCCGCGGGAGCATTCACCAACTGCGTCGCCCGATTCAGATTCAGCTTGCGTCGCCGCAGCGCCACCACGCCTTTTACGCCCGGAAGACTTTTCAACTCATCCACACGTTCCTTCGGCGCGGTCACGAATACCGCATTCAGCAGGATCTTTGCCGATCCCGTGATGGTGAAGGCGCGACGCGTCAGCTCTTTCCGCAGCGCCTCGTGACGGGCTTCCACCGGCGGATCGTTAAGAATCACCGCGTAGCGGGTTTGCGCAAACACGGGCGCCGCAAACAGCAAGATTGTCCAAAGCGCGAGACGCATTCCACTTAGAGTGTAGGCAATCTGGATAAATTCGGATATAGTACCAACGAAACGGCCATGACCGTCGTCTAACTCCAAACAAAGGATTTGGCCCATGAAAACCTTTCTGGACGACCTCCGTTTCGGCGTGCGGATGCTGCGCAAGAGCCCCAGCTTCACTACGGTCGCGATTTTGACTCTGGCCCTCGGAATCGGCGCCAATACGGCCATTTTCAGCGCCGTAAACTCCGTGCTGCTCCGCCCGCTGCCTTACCGCACGCCGGATCGTCTAGCCATGCTTTGGAACGACAACCGGCGCCTCAACTTGCACGAGGATCTTACGTCCTACGCGAATTTCGCGGATTGGCGCAGCCAAAGCCGGCTGTTCGAAGACATGGCGGCGTTCTCCGAAAACGGTGCGGATGTCACCGGCATCGATGTTCCCTATGAAGTGTTCGGCTGGCGGGTGGGCGCCAACCTGTTTTCCATGCTCGGCGTTTCGCCCGCCATTGGGCGCACGTTCACCGGCCAGGAAGAACAGCGCGGCCACGCATCCGTCGTGATTCTGAGCGATGGTCTGTGGCGCGATCGGTTCGGCGCGGATCCGAAAGTCCTCGGAAGAACGCTGCTCATGGATGGGAATCCATACGTGATTGTCGGCGTGATGCCCGCGAGCTTCCAGTTCCCCGACAAGCGCACCGAAATCTGGACGCCGCTGGCCCTCTCCGATCAAACCAAAGCAAATCGCGGTGCACTGTTTTTGCATGTGCTCGGAAAGTTGAAGCCGGGCGTAAGCTTTGAACAAGCCCGCGCCGAGATGATCACCCTCGGAACGAATTTGGAACGGCAATATCCAAATAGCAATGCCGGCAACGGAATATGGGTGGTTCCGCTCCTGAATCAAGTTGTAGGCAATCTGCGGACCGGCCTACTGGTTCTATTCGGGGCGGTCGGGTTCGTGCTGCTGATCGCTTGCGCGAACGTGGCCAACCTGTTTCTCGCCCGCGGCGCAGGACGCGAACGCGAGATCGCTGTTCGAGCGGCTCTCGGAGCCGGACGGGCGCGTCTCATCCGCCAACTGCTCACTGAAAGTTTCGTGTTCAGCGTGCCCGCCGGAATTGCCGGATTGCTGGTCGCTTATGCAAGCCTGCGCGCCCTGATCGCGTTGGCGCCGGCCGACATGCCTCGCCTTGATGAAATCGCCATGGACGCACGCGTTCTTTGGTTCACGCTCGGAATGTCGCTCGCTTCGGCGCTTTTCTTCGGATTGGTCCCGGCCTTCCGCATTTCGCGCAGTGATCTGAACGAATCGTTGCGGGAAGGCGGCCGGAGTATGGCCGGCGGAGTGCGCGCCAGCTTCGCGCGGTCGTCGCTGCTGATTGCCGAAGTCGCGCTGTCCATGGTGCTGCTGGCGGGCGCGGGATTGATGGTCCGCAGCCTGATCCATCTGCGCGCGCTGAATCCGGGCTTCGATTCCTCCAACGTTTTGACTATGCAGCTTTCGGCGCCCTCAGCAAAATTCTCGAAGGGCGTGCAGATCGCCGCGCTGTATAGCCGCGTAATGGATCGCCTGCAGGCTCTCTCCCTGGTACGCTCCGCCGGACTCATCACGGATATATTCTTGAGTGCCACGCCGAACTCGGGCGGCTTCACCGTGGAAGGAAAACCTCTTCCGCCTATCGAGCAAAGAATCGAAGCCACCACGGACTCGGTGAGCGCGAACTATTTCAAGGCCCTGCGCGTCCCGTTGATCGCGGGACGTTTCTTGGATGACCGCGATCAGGCCAGCTCATTGCCCGTCGCGCTGATCAACGAAACCATGGCGCGACGATTCTGGCCGAACGAAGATCCCGTCGGCAAGCGGTTCCATTTCGGCTGGCGAACCACGGACGTGCAATGGTTGACCGTAGTTGGCGTGGTCGGCGACATGCGCCGCCAAGGCTTGGACAAAGCCGCGCGCGTGGAAACGTTCTCGCCCTTATCTCAACAACCGCGCTCCGACCTAAACCTGGTGATCCGCACATCGGACGATCCTTTGAAGGCGGCCGGAATCATCCAGAGCGAGCTGCGAGCCATCGAAAAGGAACTGGTGATCCAAAAAGTGACGACGCTGGACCAACAGCTTGGAGAATCGCTGGCGCAGCGCCGTTTCCAAACGTGGCTGCTCGGTCTCTTCTCCGGAATCGCATTGCTGCTGGCTGCCATCGGTATCTACGGCGTGATGTACCACTCGGTAACGCAACGCATCCACGAGTTCGGAGTGCGCGTAGCCCTAGGCGCCGGCGCCCGGGATGTATTGCGGTTGGTGCTGGGTCAAGCGGTGATCCTGGTAGGAACCGGCGCAGTAATCGGAACGCTAGCCGCCCTGGTCTTAACCCGTTTTGTCGCCAGCTTGCTGTACGGCGTCAGCCCGACCGACCCATTGACCTACTTCGCGGTGTTCCTGGTGTTAATCGGCAGCGCATTACTAGCGAGTTATCTCCCAGCCCGTCGCGCGACGAAAGTAGATCCGATGATCGCGCTCAGGTACGAATAGCACCGTTTCTGGTTTCTGGTTTCTAGTTAGCTGAACCAGAAACTAGGAACCAGAAACCAGTAAACCGGCCTCAGCCGCCTTGAACGCCGCCAGTTTCTCCACCGCCTGCTGCTTCACTTTCGCGACATTCTGTTCCTTGATCTTTTCGTAACCGCGGATCTGATCCGGCAGCGCCGCGATTTCCAGCGCCTGCGGTAAATTCTCGGGCGTCAGGTTCGCCTGCACCTGCTCAATCAAATCCCGATACCACTGGATCAACCCCCGTTCCATGCGCCGGTGCGCCGCGTAACCGAAAAGATCCAGCGGCGTTCCGCGCAGCATCTTCAGATGTTTCAGCGCAAGCAACGGCGTCCGGAACCACGAGCCTAATTTCAGCTTTTTGTTCACTCCGAAACGTCGCAGCATCGGTGGATGCAGATTGTAAGAAACCGACTCGGCCGACGCCCACATGTCCCGCACGCCGCGCTCAAACGTCGGCTTGGTCAACAGACGAGCCACTTCGTACTCGTCTTTGTACGCCATCAGCTTGTACAGGTACTTCGCTACGACTTCTTTTAGAGCTGGTTCGGGAATCTTCCCCAGGAAATCCGAGTAAGCCTGCGCATAAGACTCGTTCTGATATTCGCGGAGTTCGGCTGCGCGGTCCAGTTGTGGTAGCGCTCCCTTGCGGTCGCGGTTCGGTAAGGCAACGGCGTTGGATTCTACCCAGGCTGCGTCCTCATAATATTTGCGGCCCCAGGAAAACGTCTGCAGGTTGCGCTCAATGTCCACGCCGTTCCACTCGATGGCCTTCTCCATCGCCTCCAGCGAAATCGGAATCAAGCCGCCCTGATACGCCACGCCCATCATGAACAAATTCACGGCCATGTGGGTGCCGAACAATCCCTCGGCCAGTCGATTGGCATCCAGGAAAATATTGCGGCCGCGATTGGTCACCGAATTCACCAACTCCAACATCTGGCCAGGTCCGGATACCGGTGCGCGATTGCGAATGTTGTCGATGGTCGGCATCACATCGCTGTTCACGATGGCCACCGTCCGCTCGGCGCTCGCGGTGCTCAGATTCCCCGGATACACCACGCCCAGCAGATCGAATCCCAGAATCAGATCGGCATTCCCGGCATTCACTTTGGCGGGCGCTTCAATCGGCTGCTCGCTCAACAGCAAATGCGAAACCACCGCGCCGCCCTTTTGCGCCGTCCCGGTCTGGTCCAGTGTAGCCACCGAAAGTCCGTCGATCCACGCCGCGGTGGCAAGCAGCGCATTGATGGTCACCACTCCCGTTCCGCCGATGCCCGGACCAATAATGCGATACCCATCCCCGGCCTTCACCATGTGGCGCGGCAGCGGAACGTCCGCCGGCGGAAGTTTCGGCAGCGACCGTTTCTTCAGTCCCGTTCCAGCCTTGATTTGAACGGTCACGAACGAAGGACAATCGCCCATCGCGCAGGTGTAATCCTTGTTGCACGACGATTGATGGATGCGGATCTTCTGCCCCAGCTCGGTCATCACCGGCGCCAGGCTCATGCAGTTGGCCTGTTTCACGCAATCGCCGCAGCCTTCGCAAACTTCTTCGTTGATCACCAGGCGAATGGTCGGCTCGGCCAGCTGACCGCGCGAGCGCTTGCGGCGTTTCTCCGCCGCGCATTCCTGGTCGTAAATAATCACCGTTACGCCAGGGATCTTTGGAAGTTCGCCCAGCGTTCGCGGCAATTCCTCGCGCGATCGCAGCTCGGCATTCGATGCAAACACGCTCAGGTCCGTGTACTGCTCCACGTTCTCCGCCAGCACCACAATCTTCCGCACGCCCTCAGCCTGCAATTTCCGCGTCAGCTCCGGAATCGGAAGCGCGCCCATCGCCGCCTGCCCGCCTGTCATGGCGACGTGGCCGTTGTAGAGGATCTTGTAGGTGATGTTGACCTTGGCCGCGACGCAAGCCTCAATCGCCAGGTACCCCGAGTGAAACAGCGTGCCATCGCCGATGTTCTGGAAAATATGCGGATGATCCACGAATGGCGTCATCCCGATCCACGGCGCGCCTTCGCCGCCCATGTGCGTGAGAAACGAAATCGCGCGCGTCGGATCCATCAGCCGCATCGCCATGGTGTGGCAGCCGATCCCGCCGCCGGCGATTTGCCCTTCTAAGAGCAGTGTCGACCGGTTGTGCGGGCAGCCGCTGCAGAAAGCCGCCGGCCGCCCGGCCGTTGGCTTCGGGACTGGGGACTGGGGGCTCGGGGCTGGCTGACGGTGATCCTTCAGGTTTAGCGCGTCGCACAGAACCTTTGCGATTTTGTCCGGATCCAGTTCGCCCACCGGCGGGAAATGCGATTTGCCGAGGATCGCCGGATGCGACGGCTGATCGTACAGGATCTCGCGAAGTTGCATTTCGAGAAAGCTTCGCTTCTCCTCCACCACCAGAATCGTTTCCAGGCCCTCGGCGAATTGCTTTACGAACTCCGCATCCAGCGGGAAGGGCATTCCCACTTTCCCGATTCGGACGCCGTCGCGTACCTTCAGATCGCGCAGCGCCTGCATCAGGTCGTAATAAGTTTTTCCCGGTGCTCAGAATGCCGATGCGCGCCGCGGCGCCGTTGTGCCGGTTCACCGCGTTCAGTCGCGCAAACTGGCGCTGACGGCTTCCAAACGCCGTACATTCACTTCGTTCTCGAGCGCCAGCGTGATCGGCGGAACCAGCCGCGGATCGGAATATTTTTGATAGCCCTCAGGCAATCGGATCGCGGGCAGATCCGGATCCGCATCCATGGTGCCGCCGCCGTCGCAAACGTCGGTGACCATCTTCATCCCCACCCACGCGCCCGAAAAACGCGACATCGCGATCGCCAGCAATCCGTAGTCGATAATCTCCTGCGTGTTGCCCGGATACAGGAACGGAATGCCGAGGTTATACAGGCTGAAATCGCTCTGATGAGGAATTGTCGAGCTCTTCGAAATCGGATCGTCGCCGCACAGCAGCAGCGCCGCGCAGTTTTTGCCCGTGCCGCCTAAATTGGCATGGCGCAGAATGTCGCCCGATCGATCCACGCCCGGTCCCTTGCCGTACCAGATGCCTACCACGCCATCCACTTTGTTCTTCCCGATCACTTCGTAAATCTGGCTGCCCATCACCGCCGTAGCCGCCAGATCCTCATTGACGCCGGGGCGGAAGTGGATGTTATATTCAGTTAATAATTTCCCGGATCGCGCCAGCGCCATGTCGTAGCCGCCCAACGGCGATCCCTCGTAACCGGAAATGAACGTGCCGGTTTTGAGTCCCGCCGCCTGGTCGCGGCGCATTTGGTCGATGGGCAGCCGGACCAGTGCCTGAATGCCGGTCAAATACACTCGGCCCCGTTCGAGTGTATATTTGTCAGAGAGCTTCATAGTTCTGGTGGCATTATCCGATTCATGCTAGCACGCGGAGTTATGGAAAAGGAGTATCAGTCACGATGCGAACAGTGATTTGCACCCTCTCTTTGTTTACTCTTCTGGGAGCTCAGGACCATCCGAGTCTCAACGGCACCTGGCAGTTAGACCCGGCGAAAAGCGAACTGCATTCCGGCAAAGTATCCACCGCCACCTGGGTGATTGAAGAAGGCGATAATTCGATTCACATCTCGGAATCGGAAAACGGCAAGTCCAAGAAAACCGAGTTGCAGTGCACCACCGACGGCAAGGAATGTAAGTTCCCCGGCGACCGCAGAGACTCGTTCTGGTTCAACGGCCCCATGCTGGTGGATATGGAAACCAAAAGCGAACATGTCACGCGCTTCCGTATCAAGATTTCAGAGGACGGCAAAACGTTGACCGTGGAAGTCACCCCAATCGTGCCCCAGTCCGACAAGATCGACACCATGGTGTTCCAAAAACAGAGTTAGGCCCCAACCGAACCGCGACCGTGAGGGAGTCGGTGCCGTTGTGTTTCAATCACGGACCAACGTCTTCAATGGCGCGTCATCTTCTCTTCCAGCCGCGCCTTCACTCCCGGCCACTCCGAGTCGATGACGCTGAAGTAAACGGAATCGCGCAACCGCCCGTCCCAACACAGCACGTGCTTTCGAAAAATCCCTTCCTGGATCGCTCCGATGCGCAAAATCGCATTGCGCGACTGCTGATTCAGCGCGTCCGTCTTCAACTCCACGCGAAAGCATCCCAGAGTTTCAAAGGCATGCCGCAGCATCAGATATTTCGCCTCGGTGTTCACCGCGCTGCGCTGCCAGGGTTTCCCGATCCAGGTGGAGCCGATCTCCACGTGACGATTCGCCTTGTCGATATTCATGTAGCGCGTGCAACCTATCACGCGTCCGGTGCTTCGTTCCACATTCGCGAACGGCAGCGCGTTTCCGTCCGCCTGCCCCTGCAGCGCCAGCCGGATGTAATCCGTCATGTCTTCCGGCGATCGCACCTGCGTCGGAATCCAGCGCCACAACTCCGGATCGAGCCCGATCTCGCACAGCCCGGCATGATGATCCAGCGTCAGGGGTTCCAGCCGGATGTGCCGGCCTTCAAGATTTACAGGTTCTATTAGAAGAGGAGCCACTGTCCAATTCTAGTACCGGTCGCTTACGCTCGCGGTTCGGAAAGGGGCGTTACCGAGCCGCGACCGTGAGGGAGTCGGTGCCTTCTTAGCCGGTCTTCCTGTGCAGCTTCCGCTTCAAATCCGGGTAAAACTCCTTCAGGATATTGAACAGCGAGTCATACCCGATCTGCACCGTCATCCGCGTCAGCACGCCTCCAATTCCGCGCTCATCATGCGGATAGTAAAGCTGCGAAATCGAGCCGGAAGTGAAGTTGCCCAGAAACTCGGAGCAATTGAAGCGATGCCCCCCGGAATCCGTGCGCGCGATCAGAATTCGGCTGAGCGCATAACCGGTGCGGTGCCACCCGCTGCCGTGGCCCAAGCGAAAATATCTAGGATCTTCGTGCAGCAGGGAAGGATAAACGCCCACCACAAACAACTCGTTGGTGAAGGCGTCGGTGAAATCCGCACCGAACCGCTTGGCGTAACCCAACGTTCCTTGGCCGTATGACGCTTTCGCGTTGGTGTCCTGCTCGATTCCGGCTTGAATGCTGGTGATGGCGAACGTGAACGGGTCGAAATAATGCAGCACAAGTTGGAACTTCTCCGACGGCCCAATGGATACCACCGGCTGATTCGGATCGTTCACCGTCTTGAAATTCGGCAGCACGCCGAACATGCGATGGTCGTCCGCGTCCGACGGCTTCGCCGGAGTCCCAGGTGCGACGGCTGGCGCTTGAGCGGCGGCAGGTGCTTGCGCGGCAGGCGTTTGATCCGCGGCAGCCTGCGCACAAGCGTTTGGTATCCAGGCGCACAATTGCAGCGCGCAGAGAAATGAAAACTGTTTCAAATATTCCCCGGTCTTGGATTCATTGTACCTGAAGCCGCCATTCACTTGCGTAAATAAGCGTCATCTCCGCGGATCCAGTCCTCCCGAATCGGCGAAAATAGATCCACCGCGACGGAATCCTCCAGCGCCTCGGCACTGTGCGGAACATTCGGCGGAATCCGCAACACCTCGCCCGCCTTTAAAATCAGTTCCTTACCCGCCAGCACAAATCGCAGCGTACCTTGTTCCAGCATGGAAATTTGCTCGTTGTGATGGCTGTGCTCCGGCACCTGGCATCCCTTCTTGAGATACACGCGCGCCACCGTCATGCTTTCCCCGTGGATCACTTGTCGCGCGAAAGCCGGATTCAACTGCTCTTTCTCGATCTGATTCCATTCGTATCGCTGCATCGCGGAAGCGATTGTAGCACGCACAAGCATCCTTTCCGAACCGCGACCGCAAGGGAGCGTAATGTCAAATCACGTCGGCAAAGCTCTTGCGTAATTTATAGAACCAAGCATGCCCCAGGAAAAACACCGCCAGCGCCACGAGCCACAATTTCAGCAACGGCAGCAGCTCCGGCGCATGCTGCTCCAGCAGAATCGCGCGATACCCGTGCACCAGCACGTACATCGGATTCTTCCTCAGGATGAAAAGCGCATTCGCGGGCAAATTCGCTTCCGAATAGCAAATCGGCGTGACGAAAAACCATAAGGTCAGCAGGAATCCCATAATCTGTCCCAGATCTCTCACAAATACGCCAAGACCCGCCAGGAACCAGCACACGCCCAACGTAAACAGCAGTTGCGGCGCCAGCAAAACCGGCAGCCAAATCACCGAGATCGGAATTGCGCCGCGAATCACTAGCAACGCCACCAGAAAAACCGCGGCGGCGAACAATTCCGTCACCAATCCCGCCACCACCTGGTTCACCGGCAACGTCTCCAGCGGAAAAATCAACTTCTTCACAAAATTCCGATGCTCCAGCACCACGTGGGGCGCACGGCCGGCTGGTTCAGAAAAGGCGAGCCACGGCAGCATCCCGGCCAGAAAATACAGGGCGAAGCCCGTAGAACTCCGATCGGTCGGGCTGAATCGCGAATGCAGCACCACGCCGAAAACGAAGAAGTAGGTCGCCATCAGCAGCAGCGGATTCAGTACCGTCCAAAACACGTCGCCAAACGAACCGCGATAGCGCGCCAGAATATCGCGCCGCGCCATCGACCGGATCAACCGATAGTTTTCGAGGATGGCTCGCACCGGCGCCACGAAGAATTTCGGCAGCGCACTCCGCAGCCGGCGCACTCGCAATTTTCGCGTGGTGGCCAGCTCGCGTTTCAAAATCTGCACTTCGCCACCCGAAGCATGCGCGACGATCCGCAGAAAAGGTTGCCCTCGCTGATAAGCCCAGCCCGCCGGCTGCTCAATCGGCGACACGTAAATTTGATAGCCGCCCGTTTCGGGAGGGAAGGGAATCAAAATCTCAAACCTGACTGTCTGGCCCGGCGGCACGTCATGCGGCGCCGGAGCCCACGCGCCTTCCAGAATAAAGAAATTCGTTTCGGGATCGAAGAATTGCCAGCCCAGCGAAAAGTTCGCCGAAGTCCAGGTGGCGCGCGACTTGTTTTCCAGCACCAGCCGAACTTCGAGCGTATCTGGCAGCGCTCGCAGTTCGACGTCGCTGTATTCGGCGTCCATTTATTTGTACATCATCACTGGTACAACCATCCCGGAAAACGTTCCCGCACCGGGGCCGCCTTGCGTCCTACGGCATAAATCCCATCGCCATGCAGACCGTGCGGCAGTTCATACCGTTCCAGCAGTCGCGCAACCCAGGTGTACTCCGGCTCCGGCCGTGCCAAAAACGGCCCCGTCTCCAGCAGCGTTACTTCGAAGCCGGAATCTTCCAGAAGCTGCGCCACCTCCCGCGTCATGTATTCGCGATTGTGGCGCGGCTCAGGCTCTTCGCCCGGCGCGCGCGGACGAATATAAGCCGAAAACAATCCGGGATGATACCCCTGCAGAATCCCCGAAATCGCCCGCAGCGATCCCAGATTCGGCGTCGTAATCAGTACGTGCCCGCCGGGCTTCAAAATCCGATTGATCTCCGACATCATGTGCATCGGATCCGCGGTGAGATGCTCCAGCAGCTCGCAGCACAGCACAGTGGAGAAGTAGCCATCGGCGTACGGAAACGGATCCTTTTCCGCGTCGAACAGATCCACATCGCACGAGAACTCTTCCTCGCCGCACGTGACGCTGCGGCGATCCACCTGGCCGGCGGGTCCGTAGTAGCAGCCGCGTACTTCGCCATAGCCCAGACGATTTTTCAGCGCCGGCGTAATTTGCAAATACACGCCCATCTCCAGAATCCGGTCGTTCGGACCTCCTGGCGGCGTGATCGCCAGCGTCTTCTCCAACCGCGTCAGGTGTGTGGCGGCATAGTTCCGCGCGGCTTCCGTCGGCGACCACGAGACGATATATTCCGGTTCCACTTGCACTCGTTCCATCAGCCGGCGGATCTGCGCTAACTGCGGATGCCGCAGCCGCGGAAGCCCGCGCCGAATCCGGCCTCGCGATGCACTCCAGAAAATCCGCGTACTCGCGCGCCACTTTCGGCCAGGCACATTCGGTTTCCACCCAGCGCCGAGCCGCCGCGCCCATCGCCCGGCGAATATCCGGCCGGCTCACCAGCAAATTCAGATATTCGAAGAGGACGGTTTCTTCCGTCGCATCCACCGGAACCTTCAAACAGATTTCGTCCGGTAACTCCAGAAACGATCCCACCTCTGAAACAACCACGGCTTTGCCCAAACCGAGCGCTCGCATCAAGGTTCCCGAATTCTCGCCCACCGTCGGATAGCGGAGATTCAACACGATGTCGCACGCGGCGAGATTTCCAACAAATTCCTGGATCTCCTGAAAACCCAGCACCCGCACGCTAGCCGCGAGACCCAGCGACTGTATGATCGAGTGCAGCGGAAAATCCGGATGCGGCTCGCCCACCAGAATCATCTTGGCATCCGGCGTTACCGTCAGCAACCGGCGAAACGCCCGCAGCGATTCCGCGATCCTCTTGTACGGTTTTAGAAATCCGAAGATCCCGATCAGTGGTGTATCGGCATCCAAACCAAGCAGACCCCGATAATTCAAGCGGCTGCTTTCCGGTTTCCACGCCCCATGCGGGATGCGCGCTACTGGTCCGGAAAAACCGGCCGTTCGCAGCTCCGCCTCCACGCAGCCGCTATGCACGATCGCTCCCTTGGAACGCGCCAGCAATCCGCGCAGCATCGGAACGCCTTCGTAATCCGGCGG
The DNA here is from genome assembly GCA_963774655.1 of Bryobacterales bacterium. GTDB lineage: Bacteria > Acidobacteriota > Terriglobia > Bryobacterales > Bryobacteraceae > Palsa-89. Next base: position 582,761 of record CAVZFZ010000001.1, read on the forward strand.
GATCTCGAGTGACCGCACTCGTTTTCCGTGCTCCAGCGCCGCCGGCCCGCCTTCTTCGCCCAGCACGCGCATGTATTCGTCCCAATCGCCGCGCTTGATGGTGATGTCCGCAATCAGATGATGCAAATTGGCTTCGTGAACCACCACCACGCCCGGATGCTGCAGCGCCATCTCGTAACAAAAATCGTGATAGGAGTTATTGCCAATCTGATAGAGGATCACATCGAACGCAGCCGCGTCGAATTGCGCTGGCTTGGAAGAAAAAACCTGTACGTCCGCTAATTTGCACAACTCGTCCAGCAGGGCGGCGGAGTAATCGGCGATTCCGCTACGGGCAGGCGGCAGCGGAGAAAAGAAAGCGATCTTGGTTGCCACGAATCAGTATGTGGGGCAGGATGGCATCCTGCGCGCGGGTTGGTTACCCGCGCCGTATTATTCAGCGATTGCGCCGATTGCCAATCGGCGCGCAGGTTATCAACCTGCCCCACACTATCTTACAAGCTCCATTGAGAACGTGCCGAGCGCCAGTGGAACGCGTACCAATACGGGCGTTCGGGCTGCATCCTTGAGGAAAAATACTTCGAAGCCGACTTCCGATGCCGCGCCTTTCACCGACGCGGAAACGCGATCCGCCTCCACTTGCTTGTCGCCCAGCTTGATGGTCTGCGTTCCTAGAAAGGCCAAGCGGATTTCGTACGCCGCGCCAAAGTACACCGTTTGCGGCGCCGGAATGCGGCCCTGGCTCAACTCGCGCCGCACGAAGTAGAGGTACGCCAGCGCATCCTTGCCGCAGCTCCCGGACTTCAGTTCGGATTTTCCGCCGCCGGCGGTCTGGCGGGTTGCGGTTCCCGATCCGTCGAACTTGGTGGTCTCATCGGTTTTCTTCGGCCCGTGCGTTGCCTTCCGATCGAACTCCACCGAACAGAATTCGGGCGACGCCTCGGAATGATAGCGATCGGTAACCGAGAATCCAGGAATTGAAGCGTCCAGGCTGAAATCAAGATGCAGCCGCGGCGCAACATCCGCACTGCCCTTGTCGCGCGATGCACCCAATTGCGCCTCGCCCAGGCTCAACCCGCTGGGCCAATTCACGTTGTAACGCAGTTGCTCGTTTTCAAACGACGGCGGACCAATGGGCGTTCCGGGACTTGCCAGCGCCGCGCAGCACAATAATAGGCCAGCGACTTTTCGAAACGAATATTTCAGCATTCAAAACCTCAACGTCGCGCGGCCGACACGCGATCCATGGCAGGAACCCGCTTTTCGCCGGCTTTGCCCGCCACCTCATAGTACAAGTCCAGCGTCTTCGCGGCGCTTTTCTCCCAGCTAAACATCGCCGCCCGCTGCGCGCCCAATCGCTCCATGCGCGACCTCAATTCCGTGTTCAGCAGCAGATCCCGCATGGTCAGCAGAATATCGTCCACCGAATGCGGATCGAACAGTAATGCCGCCGAGTCGGCAACTTCCGGCATCGCCGAAGTATTCGAGCACGCCACTGCGCGGCCGCACGCCATGGCTTCCAGAATCGGTAGGCCGAATCCCTCGTAAAAAGACGGATATACGAAAAGATCGCATGCTCCGTACAGCTTAACCAGATCCTCGTCCGATACGAAACCTGTAAGGTGAATCCGATCCGCGACGCTGGATTTCCGGGCGAATTCGCGGATCGCCTGCGCATGCCAGGTCGGCTTTCCAACAATCACCAGATGATGCGGTAGCTGCGGATAAGCCCGCACCAATTGCTCGAAAGCTTGAATCAGGCTGACATGATTCTTGCGCGGCTGAAGATCGCCCACGGTAAGTATGAACGGAACCGCCAATCCCAGCGCCGATTGCGCCCAGCGCTGTGCAATCTCGCGCGAAATGGGATGGAAGCTGGAACACACGCCGTTGGGCATAACGACCACCTTCGATTCATCCAGCCCGTAGGATTCCAATATGCGGCGCTTCGAAAATTCGCTCGGCGTCAGCACTCGCGCCGCGGATTGTACCGTACGCGCTACTGTCCAGCGTAATTGCAGCGAGCGGAACGGGGAAAAGTACTCCGGATGCTCCAGAAAACTCACGTCGTGCACGCTCACCACCAGCGGCGCCGGGCAAAACATCGGACCCGTGTATTGCACGTGCAGAAGGTCAGGCCGATCCTGCCGCAATCTTTTCGGAAGATCGTAGCCCAGCCGCACAAACGGATTTGCCGACACACGTCGTTTATGAAACCGTTCGGGCACCTCATCGAACGCATCTTCGCGCGAGACATAAGTTACGAAATCCGCTTTGCGGTCCAACGCCGCAAAACAATTCAGTAGATTCCTGATGTACGTCTCGTTGCCCGTCAGGTGTTGCCCGATCGCATGGGCGTCAACGGAAAAGCGCATCACCGTCTCCAGTATAGTGTGTTTCCCGTCCAACTCGGGACCTTCACAAAATTTTCACAACCAATGTAGACGTCTATGTTTTCGGATTTGTGCATTTCGGCGAGCCAAAGGGTCCGTCACGGTCACTGTTTAGACCGATCCGGAGGCCATATCGTTTCCAAACACAGCATCTAAACTACGCCATGCGGCAGGCCAAGTGAACCTGTCCTCAAATAACTTGCGGCCGGCGGCTCCTATTTTGCCGCGCGCCGCGCTGGACTCCAGCAAGCGCGACACAGCCCCCGCAAAACTGCCAGGGTCATCCGCCAGCAGCAGATGTTCTCCATCGCGGCATCCCAGACCTTCCGCCCCCAGAGTAGTGGATACAACCGCCGTTCCGGCCGCCCAAGCCTCCAGGATTTTTACGCGGGTTCCACTTCCTGCCAGCACGGGAACTACCGCGACTTTGGACGTCGCCAGCGCCGCCACCGCGTCCTCCACAAATCCGGTCAGCTCGATGCGCGGATCTCCGCCAGCCACACTGCGAATCGCCTCCGGATTTTTCCCCACTATTTTCCATTTCAGCGTCGGCCAGCGCTCCCGCAACACCGGCCAAATGCGGTCGTGAAAGTAGCGAACCGCCAGAATATTGGGGGCATATTCCAGATTTCCGCTGAAAACGATCTCTTCCCGCTCCTTTCTAACCGGCTGGGGGATCTCCGGCAACGCATTCGGATAGACCGTCGTACCCACCCCCGGGGCGATCCCTCGCGCGATCCCTGCATCCTCCTCCGATGTCACCAGTAAATGGTCGAACTTCGGCAGCCACTCGCGTTCCAAGGCCACGCAGGCTGTGGCAAATCGCCTCAACGCAACCCGCCGCGCCCCCTGCTCACTCTCCGCCAGGCTGTGGTGCCAGGCTGATTCGATATTGTGCAGATCCAGGATCACGCGCTTTGAATTAGGACCCAACTGCTCCACATAAGTTGCACACCAGAAATGCTCCACTACCGCGGCCTGGTATTGTTCTCGCGCAGCCAGCTTCCCGATTGCCTCTTGAAATCCGGAAAATCGGTCCACCAGCGGCGGGCGATTCCGCACTATCCTGATCGAGTTGCGGGCGGCGCGCGCCAGCGTGCTCTTGGAATGCCGCGGCAATTCCAACACGTCCAGCCTGTCCACTCGGCCGGCCGGCACTGCGAGCGTTGGATCCGGAGCCCCCGCTTCACGAAAAAAGATGGCATCCACGGAAAAGCGCCTCGACAAATACTCGAGTAGCGATGCCGAACGAATCGGCCCTCCGCCAACCATTGGATAAGGCGACTCCGGCGACAAAAACAGCGCTTTATGCAGTCTCACTTTTTCCTACACACTTTTGTGGGGCGGACCCTCTGGACCCGCTGTTCGGTCATCATCACCAGGCCGACCAGTGGGGGTCTGCCCCAACCGAACCGCGACCGCAAGGGAGCGCTACCACGAACCCCTCGGAGCGCTAAAAAAACTATTTCTTCGACCGGAACCGCTTGACGGCCTCTCCATAAACCTCTCGAGTGAGCCGAGCCGTCTTATTCCAGGAAAACTCACCAGCCCTAGCCAGCGCCTTTTCTTTCAAAATCCGGATCCGCTCCGGTTGCTCGAATAGCGATGTCAGCGCCTCCACCCACGCTCGCCGGTCCTTCGCGTCCAACAAAATCACGCCGTCGCCCGCTACTTCCGCAATCGCTGGGTCGCGCGATGCGATCACGGCCGCGCCGCACTGCATCGCTTCCAGTACCGGCAAACCGAAGCCTTCATAGTACGAAGGATAAACCACCACCAGCGCTCCCGAATAAAGCTTCGGCAATTCCTCCTCTGCTGTGAGTCCCAATAAATGAAGCCCCGGTTCGGCTGCCGGCTCCGGAAAATCCTCCCGCCGACGCCCGGCCAGCACCAGATCGACGGGATGCCGCTTGCGGATTTCGCGCCACGCGTCCAGTAACAATGGCAGGTTCTTTCGCGGTTCGAGCGTTCCCACATAAAGCAGATAAGGCGCGCTTGCTGGCCCAGGCTCGACGGGCACAAAATTCCGTCCCGCCGCGTGCGGGACCGTAACCACGCGGCTTGCTTCGATACGAAAACGTTGGATCGCCTGTTCGCGCACCGCTTCCGACGGCGTAATCACCATCGTCGCGAGACCCAGCCGAAGCAGTAGCGGAGTGCGGTTGCGAACCCGATCGGCTTCCGCATGCCAGCCGGAATCCATCCAGGGCGATAGATCGTGCAGTGTCATGACGCTCGGACGCAGCGGCAAATAAGGCACGGCGAAATCCGTGCCATGGAAAAGCTCGATCCCGGTCCGCGAAATCTCGCCCTGCAATCCCCACAACCACCAGCGCCGTTCCAATAAATTGCGCGGGCCCCGGCCGATCTTCAAATTGCCCCGCGCCCCGCCAGGCAGCGCGAAGGCTTGATCGGAAAGCAGCCAAAACTCGTCCTCGGGAAAATTCTCCGCCAGCGCGCGGCTCAACTCTTCCGTATAGCGCCGCACGCCCCCGCTCGCCACGGCCAGAGGACTAGCGTCCAACCCGATCTTCGCCATCGCTACCAGAGCACCACCTGCAGTCCAGGAATTTTTGGAAAACTGCGCTTGTCTCGCGTTACTAAGGACAGGCCGTTAGCCAACGCAGTCGCACCGATCAGCAGATCGTGAGCGCCTATCGAGATCCCTTTGGCGGCAAGATCGGCCCACAGTCTCCCATGCAGGCGTGCGGCCGTTAAGTCGAACGGAAGCACAGGCCAGACTTCCAGCAGCCGTTCCACGAAGACCTCTCGACTGGCCCTGTGGCTCTTCTTCGTCCCGCGGTGAACTCCGTACAGCAATTCAGACGCCGTAATTGCCGAGATTGCCAACTCCATGTCGGCCGAGTTGAGTAGAAGCTGGTCCATGTCCAACGAACCTCGTTCGACATCGATCAGAATGCTGGAGTCTATTAGCGCTCCCATGGAGACTTAGGCAGTGGCGGCTGTTTTCGGGTTATATCCTGAATGACGTCCCAATACCCAGGATCGGGTTTGGGAATCGTTTTCAGGAGTTGAGCCAAATCGCGGAGTGTGAATTTCGCCGGCTTCGCGGGTACAATTCGGCAAACCGGTTGTCCGCCGCGCTCGATGACAAAAACCTCTCCGCGATAGAGCACGCGGTTGACCAGGTCGGAGAAGTTCCGCGCGGCCTCAGTAGCCGTCAAGTGTGATTCCATGATAATCATATTATCAGATTTTAAACCCACCACCTCACCCCCACCACCCACCACCCACCACCCACCACCCACCACCCACCACCTACAACCCACCACCTACAACCCACCACCACCACCCATACTAAAATCAAACATGACCAAAGAAGACATCCTGCTCGCCAACCGCGACCATCTCTTCCCCTCCGTCTTCCACTACTACAAAGAACCGCTGGTGGTCTCGCACGCCAAAGATCAATACGTGTGGGACGCGGACGGCAATCAATATCTGGATTTCTTCGGCGGCATCGTCACCATCAGCGTCGGCCATTGCAACGAAGAGGTGAACAAAAAGCTGCACGCGCAGATCGACAAGCTGCAGCACGTATCCACCGTCTTCGCCAATGAGCCGCAGGCCGCGCTCGCAAAGAAGCTGGCCCAGATCACGCCCGCCGGCAAGCTCACCAAATCGTTCTTCACCAACAGCGGAACCGAGGCCAACGAAACCGCCATTCTCACCGCCCGCTGCTACACCGGATCGTCGGAAATTGTGGCGCTGCGCTACGCCTATCACGGCCGCTCGTCGCTTGCCATGGGCCTCACCGCGCAATCCAATTGGCGGCTGGGCCCGGTCTCGCAAGCTGGCATTGTCCACGCCGTGAATGCGTATTGCTATCGCTGCCCCTACGGCCTCACCTATCCAAGCTGCGAGGTCAAGTGCGCGCAGGATGTGGAAGAAGTGATCCGCACCACCACCTCCGGCCGCATCGCCGGATTCATCGCCGAACCCATCCAGGGTGTCGGCGGCTTCATCACTCCACCCAAGGAATATTTCCCCATCGTCGCTGAAACCGTCAAGAAATACGGCGGACTGTTCATCAGCGACGAAGTGCAAACCGGATGGGGCCGCACCGGCGGCAAATGGTTTGGCATCGAGCAGTGGGGCGTGCAGCCGGACATCATCACCAGCGCGAAAGGCCTGGCCAACGGCTCGCCCATCGGACTCACCATCGCCCGTCCCGAGGTTGCGGATTCGCTCAAAGGCGCCACCATTTCCACCTTCGGCGGTAATCCTGTCACGGCAACTGCCGCGAAAGCGGTCATCGACTTCATTGAGGACCACAAGCTTTCCATAAACGCCGCCGAAGTGGGCGCCTACCTGCGCGGAAAATTAATGGAGTTGAAAGAGAAGCACCCCATCGTCGGCGATGTCCGCGGCATGGGCTTGTTGCAGGCCATGGAACTGGTGGAGGATCGAGAAACCAAAAAGCCCGCCACCGCTCAAACCGCTGCGTTGCTTGAGGCATCCCGCGAAAATCGCATTCTGATCGGCAAAGGTGGCTTCTCAGGCAACGTACTGCGCATCTCCCCGCCGCTCAACATCTCGAAATCCGACGTCGACGAATTCGCGCGCCGGCTGGATGCCAGTTTCGCGAAAGTTTCAGCCCCACGCGCCGTGGCCTACACTTAAAGTATGGACGAACGCGCCTTTTACAAAGAGTCTCAAACCACCAAGCCAATCACGCTGAACTGCCCCATGTGCCGCAGCGTGGAAAGCTACGACTTGAAATGGCTCGTCCGCACCAAAGTGGATCGCCTGCCCGGCAACGCGGATGAGCGCGATCGCGCCAAGTTCAAAAAGGCCGCCAGCTACATGGTCCTGCTGGACGACAAAGTGATGTGCAAAAACATGCGATGCCGGAAACGTTTCGACGTCTCCGGCGTCAAGACCACCGCATTTATCTAACGCAACCGTTTCTCGTTTCTCGTTCTGAAACGGTTGCATTACCGAGCCGCGACCGTAAGGGAGTCGGTGCCTTTCGCCGCCTTTAGTGATGCTCCCGCTCCCGCTCGTGCCCCCGATGCTCCTCCACCCGCGGTCGGCTTTCCCGCGCCGCCGTCCGCTCCCGCTCGGAACGCTCGTGCACTTCATGCCGCTCCGCCGGACGCGCGCCTTCAAAGCGGTGAACTTCATAGGGATGAACGTAGTGCCCGCGATCCACCCAGGTTCGCCTCCACGGCGCATTGTTGATGAACGCCACGTGCCCGCCCCAATCAAACCGGTTGTAGCCCCAGCCCCACGGCCGGAACGCCACGCCGATGTTAATGCCGAAGCCGAACCGGACCGCGCCGCCCACAAAGAATCCCGGCCGCGGTGCGTAAAACACTACCGCCGGATCGTAGTACGGGACGTAGATCAGCCCCGGATTCACGGGCGTAATCGCGATGTACGGTCCCGTGCTCACCACCACCGACCCGTTACTCCGCAGGTATCCGTACTGTGCGGCTTGCTGCCGCATTCTCTGCACCGCGTCCATCACGTCCTGCTGCTGCGCGAGAAAAGCATTCCCCAACTGCGTGGTCCAGTTCATGTCGGACGCCATCGTGTCCAGCACGGACGGAAAAGGCAGCAGCGCCTGCACGCTCGGATCCCACGGCAGTTGATCGCCGCTAATCGCACTCGCCAGCGCTGGTCCGGTCAAATAGTGATGTTGATCCGCCCAGCGCGCGGCGTCCGGAATATCGTTGGAATAAGTGGCTGCAGCCAGAATTTGCGCCAGCAACGGGTCTGGATAAAGCGCGATCCGCGAAACCAGGCGGTCGAGTTCAGGCGGCGGCAACGTCGGCGGCGGCTGCTGGGCAAAGAGCGGCGCGACGGCCAACATCGTCAGGATGATCCGTTTCATGTTCGATTCCTCCAACCCGGAAGACGAAACGCCAAGCCGCAGCGTTTCTCTATGTGGGTTTCTTAATATTCAACTATTTTCATCTATCCTATGCCACTATACTGGCCTCAGATGATTCGCGCTCTCACCGCGGAAGACGCCCGCGCATTCTGGCAACTTCGCCTTCAGGCCCTCGAGCGCGACCCGCAAGCCTTCGGCGAATCGGCAGAGGAACATCGCGCCACCTCAGTCGAAACGGTAGCTGCCCGCCTTGCCGCCGCGAGTCCGGACAATTTCGTTCTCGGCGCTTTCCTTGAGGATCAACTCGTCGGAACCGCCGGTTTCTTTCGCAACGCGACCCTCAAGCGGAAGCATAAAGGCCGCGTATGGGGCATGTACGTCGCAGATTCCGCGCGCGGGCAGGGCATCGGAAAAGCGCTGCTCGCCGCTCTCATCGAACGCGCCAAACAACTGCCGGATCTCGACGCAATCCTTCTGTCGGTTGCAGCCAGCCAAGCACCTGCGCAAAAGCTGTACGCTTCGCTCGGTTTCGAATCCTACGGTCTTGAGCGCGGAGCGTTACGTATCGGCGACCAACTCATCGACGAGAATTACATGCAGCTCGAATTTCGAGCTAACCCTCGAAAGCCCGGTTGAGAATCGCCTCGAAATTCGTGGCTGGCGCTAGAGTCCCGAACGCTCGGCCACCCCCATCCCCCAGTCGCGATACGCAAAATGCATCCGCCACTTCCGGGATGCTGTGCCGAATCAGAAGCGATGCTTCGAAAGCCAGTGCCAATCGTTCCGCCAACAACCTCGCCTCTACTTCCGCCACCGGCTCTCTCAAATCTTTTTCAAGCACCTTAATGTACGCATCGAAGCGGCGATCGCTCCCCCGCGCCAAACGAATTTCAGTCAATAGGCTGGTCAGAGCATCCGGTTCTTTGTCCATGGCGCGCAGGATGTCCAGGCAAATCACATTGCCCGAACCTTCCCAAATGGAGTTCAGCGGAGCTTCCCGGTACAGCCGCGGAAGAATGCTTTCCTCCACGTACCCGTTGCCGCCCAGGCATTCCAGCGCCTCATTCACCTGCGCCGGACCGCGTTTCGCTACCCAATATTTTCCCACCGCCGTCCCCAGCCGCGCGATGCCGCGTTCCCCTTCGTCCGTTTCCCGGGCATCGAACGCTCGCGCCAGGCGCATCATCAAAACCGTCGCAGCTTCCGATTCCAGCGCCAGATCCGCCAAAACATTTTGCATCAGCGGCTGATCCACCAGATATCGGGCGAACGCAGCGCGATGCCGCGCATGATGCATGGCCTGCACCAGCGCCTGCCGCATCAGTGATGCCGATCCGATCACGCAATCCAGCCGCGTGTGCTGCACCATGTCGATGATGGTGGCCACGCCGCGTCCCTCTTCGCCCACGCGCTGCGCCCAAGCCCCATCGAACTCCACTTCCGACGACGCATTCGACCGATTCCCCAACTTCGATTTCAGCCGCTGGATGTGAAACCGGTTGCGCAAGCCGTCCGGAGTCCAGCGCGGCAGCAAAAAGCAGCTCAGCCCGCCCAGAGTCTGGGCGAGAACCAAAAATGCGTCGCACATCGGCGCCGAACAGAACCACTTGTGACCAGTCACGACGTACGCGCCGTTCCCGTCGGGCTCGGCCAGCGTGGTGTTGGCGCGCACGTCTGACCCGCCTTGCTTCTCGGTCATGGCCATGCCCATCAGCGCGCCGGATTTTTCAGCCACCGGCCTTGCCCGCGAATCGTAGTGCGCGGTATGCAATCGCGGCTCCCACTCGCGCGCCAATTCCGGCTGCTTGCGCAATGCGGGAACCGCCGCGTAAGTCATCGATACCGGACACGTATGCCCGGCTTCGTTTTCGGACGCCAGCAGCATCAACGCCGCCCGTGCCACATGCGCGCCCTGCTTGGGCTCCGTCCACGGCAAACTGGACAAGCCGTGTTCGATCGAAAGCCGCATCAGGGAGTGCCATGCGGGATGAAACTCCACTTCGTCGATGCGATGCCCAAACCGGTCGTGCGTGCGCAGCGTCGGCGGATTCTCGTTCGCCTGAAATCCCCAACGGATCGCTTCCTCAGTGCCCGTCAGCCGCCCAAATTCTTTAAGACGCGGCTTAGCCCAACCAGCGCCCTCGCGCTCCACAGCTTCCACCAGCGCGCCATCTGTCGAGAAAAGGTTGTAGTCTGCGAGCGGCGGCGGTTGATTCACCACCTCGTGAGTCGTCACGGCACCGATTCTATCAATATGGTGGGGCGGACCCCCCTGGTCCGCGCGGGTCCCCCCGGACCCGCTCTTCAACGGCCGACGAGGGCGTGCCTCCAGCATCGATTAAGACGCGACAACGGTTGGGGTAATGACGGCCTTCGCGTGTTCACTTGCTCCCCGTACCCTTTTAGGGTACAATTGACCCCAGAATGGGTACAAGGGGCATTCTATCCGAAACACTCTTCGGGCAGACGCGCGCTGCCGTTCTTTCGATTTTGTATGGACACGTTGGCAGTAGCTATTATCTAAGGCAGCTTGCCCGCCTTACAGATACCTCTCTTGGGCCCGTGCAGCGCGAAATGCGACAACTGGTGGCGGCAGGCCTGGTGACAAAGAAGACTGTTGGCGCACAAACTTTGTACAGCGCGAACATACACAGCCCTGTTTTCAGTGAAATAAAGGGTTTGGTGACCAAAACGGTTGGAATGCATGACATCCTCGCGGATGCACTCAGACCTTTGGAAGACCAGATCAACGTTGCATTCGTGTACGGTTCGGTGGCGCGTTCGCGCGAAACCGAACATAGCGACGTGGACTTGATGGTTGTCGGCAGAGTGGAATTCGACCAGGTGGTCGAGCGGCTCGGGGAAGCAGAGAAAGTCTTGAACAGGGAAATCAATCCAACTGTGTATTCCATTCGAGAGTTCATCAAGAAGCTGCGTGGCAATTTCCTAAAGAACGTTGTGTTGGAAAAAAAGCTCTTCATTATTGGGGATAAGGATGACCTTAGCGACTTGGGTCAAGAATAGCTGGCTCGAAAAGCGCCCCTCAGATCGGGAGGAGATTGGCCGCCTGCTGGCACTCGCGGATGGGCGACTGAACGATTATCAAGGCGCGGTTGCTGCAAAGTTGTCTTCCGATCTCCAACTAGAGCTGGCCTATGACGTCATCCGCGCGTGCGCCACCGCCGCATTGCGGGCAGCGGGGTATAGGGTGATGCGAGGGGGCAGCGAACATTACCGAACCATCGAGGCCCTGGAATTTTCTATCGATCCGCAGAAGAAACTGATTCCGACACTCGACAAGCTGCGCAAAAAGCGCAACACGGGATCGTACGATGACTTCGGGTTAATCTCGCAAGGCGAAGCCGACAGTTGTGGCAAGATGGCATTCCGGATTCGGAAAGAAGTAGAAGACTGGATTCGCAAAAACTATGCAGACAGAATCGCTTAGCTATACGCGGCAATCGCAGCCGCGACTCGGGTCCCGCTGCCCATCCGCGTCTTGAACCGAGCAACGGCCACGACATCACTGGACCTCCGCACTCTCCCCCGACGCCGGACGCTCTCCCCGGCTCTCCCGCACCACGCCGCTCTGGTTCACATAAAACGTCCGCCGCCCGTCGATCAGATAAATCCTCGGGCTCGCCACCACCGCATATCCCGTGCGCGTCAATACCATCGCGAACAGATAGCCGCCCTTCTCCGCTATCCCCAATTGATCCAGCGACGCCGCATACCTGCCGAAGCGCCCCCGATACAGCGCCTGCGCCTGCGCCATGGATTGCATCTCACGCACTGCCATCCGTTCACGGCCGCTAACCGGAATCGCGCCGTTCTTCACCATCGGCGCACCCAGCGCGACAATGACGCCCACAATCGCAGTAACCACCAATATCTCCACTCGAGAAAAACCACGTTGCATAATCACGCCCCCCTATTGGAACTCCGGACTATCCGCCGATGCCGGCTCCGGTCCCGTGTTCTGGTGGATGATCATCCGCCGATCAACGTAGAACGTTCGCTGTCCGGTTTTGCCAAACAGGATCGGAGTCGCGCAGACCGCGTAACCGGCGGGAATGCCTGTCACGGTAAACACGTAACCATTCTTCCGGCCCGACGCCAGGTTTGCGGGAATTAGATCTGCACCCGTTGGCCCCGGATTGACACCACTGGCTGGCGGACCGAGTTCCACAAGCGAGCTTGCGTATTTGCCGAACTGCGAGAAATATTGGGTCTCCATCGCGCCGATGATCACCATGTCTCGGATCGCCGCCATCTCGGTTGCCCGAAACACTTCCCTTCCAGCGGGAATGGGCAGCAATACCGCCACCAAAACCAAAACCGAAAGCCCAAAGATACGCCGACGAATCACCTGTAACTCACGACGATCTTGCAAACATGTTCGTGCATCTCCGATCGGAAATTTTTGCACGATCAGCAAATCTTGCCGAATCAGCGCCCTACGAAGAATCCCCCGATCTAGTTCGAGAGTTCCATTCGGGAATGTCCGTTAACCAAACTGAACGCACAACTTAGCGGTTACGGTCGGTATCCCCAAAAACATTTTTCGCGCGTGGAACCAAACTTGCCATTCCGATCGCCATGACAAGCGAAGAATACGGAGCAGCATACAAAAAGGGATATCACCTGACTGTCCGGTTTTTGGTGTCACGCGGACTAACTTACGACGGCGCGCAAGAGACCGCGCAAGCCGCTTGGGTGAGAGGCTGGGAACGGCTGGGTCAGTTGCGCGAGTGCAGCATGGTGCTCACCTGGATGAACAGCATCGCGCTAAATATTCACCGCAGTTCCATGCGTCGTGAGCCATTCCTCCAGGCTCTTCCCGAACTCTCCACGCCGCCGCGAGTCAATCTCGCCGGCATCGACGTCCGCCGCATTCTCAAAACCTGCAAGAAGAACGACCGGATGGTTCTCCAGCGTCACTACCTCGAAGGCTACAAAGTCCAGGAAATCGCCAAAGCCCACGGCTGGACCGAAACCGCCGTACGCATCCGCCTGCTCCGCGCCCGCCGCGCAGTAGGCAAACGTTTCGCCGCCTAAAGAACAGCGCGCCCGTGGCTGGCTGCTGGTAGCCAGCCACGGGTGCTCACCAGTCCCGAGTCCCCAGCCCCGAGCCCCCTCGACGGACAGCCCAAACCGTAATATCCCTTACTCTAAAATCCTGTCTGATAATATTTTTTGCACTTTGGCGCAATATGATTTACCATAATACGTCATACAGGACTAACGCCGCGTGGCTCAGATCTTTCATCGAAGCACGAACACAATTTCCAAAGTAAGCCTTGTCTGCGCTGTACTTGGAGCCGGCGGACTCATTGCCTTCGCCTATGCCATGGACCGCGGGTCGTACATCACCGACGTCAAAGTCGTCAAACCGCAACCGGTCCCCTTCAGCCACAAGCACCACGTGACCGACGACGGCATCGATTGCCGCTATTGCCATACCTCGGTTGAGACGTCTTCTTTCGCCGGAATCCCAGCCACCGAAGTCTGCATGAGCTGTCATTCGCAGATCTGGGCCAACGCCGAAATCCTGGAGCCGGTCCGAGCCAGCTACCGCAGCGGAGAGTCGCTCGAATGGACCCGCGTTCACGATCTGCCGGATTTCGTGTACTTCAATCACAGCATCCACATCAACAAAGGCGTCGGTTGCGCCACCTGCCACGGCCGCGTAGACCAGATGCCGCTCATGTACAAGGAAAACACTCTGTACATGAACTGGTGCATCACTTGTCACCGCAATCCTGAAAAGTACGTGCGTCCGCGCGACCAGGTGTTTAACATGGCCTACCAGCCGCCGGCCAACCAGGAAGAGTTGGGGAAAAAGCTCGTCGAGGAGTACCACATTCAAAGTCTGACTGATTGCTACACGTGCCACCGATGATTGAAAAGCCTGCACTTGACCTAGACAAGATTCGGGCTCGCCTGGAATCGGCCCGTGGACCGCTCTACTGGAAGAGTCTCGAAGAACTCGCCGAGACTCCCGAGTTCCAGAAATTCGCCGAAGACGAATTCGCCGACCGCACGCCGGATTGGAACAATCCCGCCAATCGCCGCTATTTTCTGAAGTTAATGGGCGCATCGCTCGCTCTTGCCGGCGTCACCGCATGTACCAAGCAGCCGGCCGAAGTCATCGTCCCCTACGTCCGCCAGCCTGAGGAATTCGTTCCCGGCATGCCTCTTTACTACGCCACAGCCATGCAGATGGGCGGCGTCGCCACTGGACTTCTCGCCACCAGTTATCTCGGCCGTCCTACGAAGATGGAAGGCAACCCGGATCATCCATGGAGCCGCGGCGCCGCCGACTATTTCAATCTGGCTTCGATTCTCACCATGTACGATCCGGACCGCGCGCAGGCGGTCTCGAATAACGGCCGCATCAGCAGTTGGGTTTCGGCTCAGGTGGCTCTCGCCGGCGCTCGTGAAAGTGCCGCCATCAAGAATGGCGATGGATTCCGAATCCTCACCGAAACGGTGACCTCGCCCACGCTCACTGCGCAGATCAAAGCCCTGCTCAAGGATATGCCCGGCGCAAAGTGGCATCAGTACGAACCCTGCGGTCGCCATAACGCCTATCTCGGATCCACGCTCGCGTTCGGACGCCCGGTCAACACCATTTACCACTTCGATCAAGCGGACGTGATCGTTTCGCTGGACGCGGATTTCCTTTCGTGCGGCCCCGGCAATCTCATCTACGCGCGCCAGTTCGCCGACAAGCGCCGCGTGATGACCAACGTCACGCACAATCCGCAGCCCAAAGAAAATTGGCAGGAGGGTTATCAGGAAGGCCCTTCGGCGCCCCGCGCGAATCAATCCGCGTCGTATGCGCCCGAGGCTCGTGGCCCCGTAGTTCTTCCGCCGCAAGTGCAGGCGGAAGGCAAGCCCGCGGATCAAACCGTCATGAACCGCATGTACGTTGTGGAACCCGCGCCCACCACCACCGGCGGCATGGCCGATCACCGCATCGTTCTCCGCGCCTCAGAAATCGAAGAGTTCGCCTTTGCGCTGGGTGCTGCTCTCGGTGGAGGCGGCCAGGCATCATCCAAATTCAAGGAAGTGGCAGCCATCGCGCGCGATCTGCAGGCTCATCACGGAGCCTGCGTCGTAGTCGCCGGCGCGAATCAGCCTCCCAACGTGCATGCTCTCGCGCATGCCATGAATCAAACGCTCGGCAACGTCGGTAAAACCGTGACCTACACGGAATCTACCGACGGGAATCCAGTGGACCAGCGCCAGTCGCTCTCGGAGCTCGTCAGCGATATGAACGCCGGCAAAGTGGATTCCATCGTAATCCTGGGCGGCAATCCGGTTTATAGTTCGCCGGTAGATCTCAACTTCGCCGCCGCGCTGAAGAAAGTAAATTTCCGCGCCTATCTCAGCCTTTTCCCGGACGAAACCGCCACTCTCGTAAACTGGCACATTCCGGAAGCGCATTATTTGGAATCCTGGAGCGATGTCCGCGCTCTCGATGGAACCGTCAGCTTCGTCCAGCCTCTCATCGCCCCGCTCTACGGCGGCAAGACCGCGCACGAAGTCATTGCAACCCTCGCCGGACAACCCGACAAAACGGCTCATGAAATTGTCCAGGAAAATTGGCAGAGCCAGAACAACGGCAACTTCGACATGTTCTGGCAGAAGGCGCTGCACGACGGCGTAGTCCCGAACACCGCGCTCCCCGCGCTCAACGTCACCGCCAAAGCCCCGGCCGCCGGACCGTCCGCATCGCCGCAGGGCATCGAAATCATGATCCGGCCCGATCCCACCATCTTCGACGGATCCTGGGCAAACAATGGCTGGCTGCAGGAGCTTCCCAAGCCCGCCAACAAAATGACTTGGGACAACGCCGCGTGGATCAGCCCCACCACCGCGCAAAAGCTCAACCTCAATACCGAAGATCAAATCGAGATCAAGTATCAGGGCCGCACCGTGAAAGCTCCCGTATGGGTGATGCCCGGCCACGCCAACGACAGCGTGACTGTTCACCTTGGTTACGGCAGAACGCACGCCGGCCACACAGGCGATGGCGTCGGCTTCAACGCCTATCTGCTCCGCACATCAACCGCACCCGATGGCGGCGCAGGCGCGGAGATCTCAAAAGTCAGCGGAAAATATCCGTTCGCCTCCACGCAGCACACCCAAACCATGGAAGGGCGCGACCTGGTTCGCGTCGCCACGCTCGACGAATACAAAAAGAATCCGCAGTACGTCGACGATCACGAAGAGGGCAAGCCCCTCCCCAAGTACATGACCTTGTATCCGGATTACCGGTACCAAGGCTACAAGTGGGGCATGACCATCGATCTCAACGCCTGCAACGGTTGCAGCGCGTGCATCGTGGCTTGCCAGGCGGAAAATAATATTCCCGTAGTCGGCAAGATCGAAGTAGCGCGCGGACGTCACATGAACTGGATTCGCGTTGACCGTTACTTCAAAGGCAATTGGGATAATCCCGAGCTGTACTATCAGCCCATCCCCTGCATGCAGTGCGAGAACGCGCCCTGCGAGTTGGTGTGCCCGGTGGCCGCCACCGTCCACAGCGGCGACGGGCTGAATCAGATGGTCTACAACCGCTGCGTCGGAACGCGCTACTGCTCCAACAACTGTCCCTACAAAGTCCGCCGCTTCAATTTCCTGCTCTATTCGGATTGGTATACCGAAAGCCTCAAAGGCGTTCGCAATCCGAACGTCACCGTGCGCAGCCGCGGCGTCATGGAAAAGTGCACGTACTGCATCCAGCGCATCAACGCCGCCAAAATAACTTCGGAAAAGGAAAACCGCCGCATCGCCGATGGCGAAATCACGCCCGCCTGCGCGCAATCCTGTCCCACCCAAGCCATCGTGTTCGGCGACATCAACGATCCCAAGAGCCGTGTGGCGCAACTCAAAGCCCAGGCCAGAAATTACAGCTTGCTCGAAGAATTGAATACGCGGCCCCGCACCACTTATCTCGGCCGCCTGCGGAATCCGAACGCAGAGATTGAGAAAGGCTAGAGCTTGAAAACGGAACTCGACGAAAAGGCGTTTGATCCAGGGCCCGATAAGATAATCGCGCCCGGGTTTCACCTACAAAACCGTCACCGACAAAATCGCCGGCGTTGTCCTGAAGCCCATTCAGACCACTCCCAAGCAGTGGTGGATCAGCTTATTCATCGCATTCTGCCTGATGCAGGGCCTGATGGCCGGTGCATTCTGGTTGCTCTACAAAGGCGTCGGCGTGTGGGGCATCATGATCCCCGTCGGCTGGGGATTCGCCATCGTCAACTTCGTTTGGTGGATCGGTATCGGCCACGCCGGAACGCTCATCTCAGCAATTCTTCTTCTCCTAAAACAGGACTGGCGCACATCCATCAATCGATTCGCCGAAGCCATGACGCTTTTCGCCGTGGCGCAAGCGGGCATGTTCCCGATTCTCCACATGGGCCGCCCCTGGCTCGGTTACTGGCTGATTCCTTATCCCAGTTCCATGTGGATCTGGCCGCAACCCCGCAGCCCATTGGTCTGGGACGTGTTCGCGGTCACCACCTACCTCACCGTCTCGCTCATTTTCTGGTTCATCGGCTTGGTGCCTGACTTGGCCACCATGCGCGATACAGCCAAAAAGAAGTGGCAGAAAATCACGTTCGGAATGTTCGCCCTCGGTTGGCGCGGATCCGCCCGCCACTGGGCGCGCTACCAAATGGCTTATTTGTTGTTAGGCGGCTTGGCCACGCCGCTGGTAGTTTCGGTTCACACCGTAGTCAGCTTCGACTTCGCCATCAGCATGATCCCCGGATGGCACACCACCATCTTCCCGCCCTACTTCGTCGCCGGCGCCATCTATTCCGGATTCGCGATGGTCGTGACGCTCGCGATCCCAACGCGCAAATGGTTCCACCTGGAAGATCTCATCACCACGCGCCATCTCGACGCGTGCGCCAAGCTGATGCTCGGTACCGGCCTCATCGTGGCTTACGGATATGCCATGGAAGCCTTCATGTCCTGGTACAGCGGCAATCCATACGAGATGTTCATGTACAAGAACCGAACGACGGGCCCATACGCGTTGTCGTTCGTGATGTTGATCCTGTGCAATATTCTGATCCCGCAGTCGCTGTGGTCTTCGAAAGTACGCCAGAACCTCAAATCGCTATTTTTCGTCTCGATCGTCATCAATATCGGCATGTGGCTGGAGCGTTTCGTAATCGTCATCACCAGCCTGCACCGCGACTTTTTGCCCTCATCCTGGGGCATGTATTATCCAACCATGTGGGACTGGGCAGTGATCACCGGCACCATCGGATTCTTCCTGGTGTTAATGATCCTGTTTGTTCGAACCCTGCCGTCCATCTCAATCTTCGAAGTGCGCGAAGTGCTGCACCACCTAGCCCCGCACATCCTGGATGACGGCAAACCCTCCCCAACCCCGGCCCATGGAGACTAAGAGAAGAATGTTTAGCCGCAGATTAACGCAGATAAACGCCGATAAGAACGGACGCCCTATCCGCGTTCATCTGCGTTCATCAGCGGCCAATAAAGGTTTTCGCCTATGACCGAGACCTTCTGGGACAGACACGGCCTCTACGGCCTCATGGCGCAGTTCGAAACGCCCGAGCAGATCTTGGCGGCGGCGCAGCGCGCCCACGATGCCGGCTATCGCAAGATGGAAGCTTACTCCCCCATGCCCATCGATGGCTTGGCGGAAGCCGTCGGGTTCAAACGAAACTGGGTGTCGTTTGTGGTTCTCTGTCGGCGGACTCTGCGGCTGCGTCGGCGGCTTCGGCCTGCTCTGGTGGATCGCCGTCATCGCCTATCCGCACAATGTCGGCGGCCGTCCCTTCGATAGCTGGCCGATGTTCATCCCCATCACGTTCGAGTGCACGGTTTTGTTAGCCGCTCTCAGCTCCGTGGTCGGCATGCTAGCGATGAATAAATTGCCGATGCCATACCACCCGGTTTTCAACGTCACTGAATTCGCCCAGCGCGCATCCGTCGATCGATTCTTTCTCTGCATCGAGGCCAACGATCCGAAATTCGACCGCGAAAAAACCAAGGCGTTCCTCCTGGAACTCAATCCCGAGGAGGTCTCCGAAGTTGACAAGTAATCGCAAAGCCTTGCTTTTTCTTCTTCCGTTGCTAGGGCTAACCGCCTGCCGCCAGGACATGCAGGACCAACCGCGCTACAAGCCGCTGGCCGCCAGCGATTTTTTCTCCGACCATCGCTCCGCCCGTCCCGCCGTCGAAGGCACCGTAGCCCGCGGGCACCTCCGTCTCGACGAAGCGCGCTACACCGGAAAAATCGCAGGCGAAGACATCGATCAATTTCCGATCCCCATCTCTCGCGACGACATCGAGCGCGGACGCACCCGCTTCAACATCTACTGCACGCCCGTGCCACGGACGCCTCGGCGACGGCAACGGCATGGTAGTTCTTCGTGGTTACCGCCAGGCTGCCTCCTATTACTCGGACAAAATGATGAAAGCCCCGGTCGGCCACTTCTTCGACGTGATCACCAACGGATTCGGCGCCATGCCCAGCTACGCATCGCGAATCGTGCCGGATGACCGTTGGCGTATCACCGCCTACATCCGGGCCCTCCAGTTCAGCGAGTCCGCCAAGCTCGCGGACGTCCCAGCGGATCAGCGCCAGAATTTGCCCGTCGAGCCTCCACCCAGCGGAATCGCTCCGAGTGCCGCAACTCCGGCGCAACAAGGAAATCGTTAATGACGCCCTCCAACACTCTCGGCCCGCAGCTCGATCGCATCCAGCGCAATGCCCTGGTGGTCGGCGTTGTCGCGTTCGCTGCTACGCTGGTGGGCGCATTCCTGGACAGACCACATTTCTGGCAATCTTATTTGTACGGTTACATCGCAATCAGCGCTCTCGCTATCGGCAGTCTCGGGATTTTCCTGCTGCACAACGTGGTTGGCGGTAACTGGGGCGTAGCCATTCGCCGCTTCATCGAATCCGGCCTCCAAACCCTGCCGCTTTTCGCCCTTCTTGTGATTCCGATTCTTTTCGCCACCGGCTCTCTCTATAAATGGACTGACGCCGCCTATCGCGCCTCGAACTTCGCAGTCGGCCACAAAGCCGTCTACATGAACGTGCCGTTCTTCATCGGCCGAACCGTCTTTTATTTCGCCGTCTGGATCATCGTGGGTTTCCGCATTTTGAAAATGGCGAATGATCAGGAGAGTTCCGGAGACAAAGCCCTCTTCAAGCGCATTAAAGGCCGAAGCGCCCCGGCCTTGCTGGTCTTCGTCGTAACCACCACGCTGCGCGTTCATCGATTGGGTGATGTCGCTCGAGCCGGACTGGTATTCCACCATCTATCCCTGGCTCTTCACCGTCGGCGAAATCCTGCTGACCTTTGCATTCATGATCGCCCTGCTCGTGCTGTTCTCCAAGCACGAGCCTTTTGCCAGCTTCGTAAAAATCCAGCACTTCCACGATCTCGGCAACTTGATGCTCGCCTTCACCATGCTCTGGGCCTACATGGGATTGGCGCAGTTCCTGATCATTTACGCGGAAAACCTGCCGGACGAAATTCCCTGGTACATTCGCCGCTTCAGCGGCGGCTGGGGCTATCTCGGATGGTTCCTCTCCATCTTCCATTTCTGCGTCCCGTTCTTTTTGCTCTTGATGCGCTTCGTCAAGAAGAATCCCGAACGCCTGCGCGCGCTCGCCCTCTGGATCATCTTAGTCCGCCTGATGGATATATTCTGGTATGTGGCGCCCGCATTCCGCCAACGAGAATTCGCGGTCTACTGGACCGACGTTTCCGTTCTGCTTGGCATGGGCGGAATCTGGCTCGCCTACTTCATTTCAAATTTGAAAAAGCGCCCGTTGCTGGTGCCGCATGACCCCCGCAACACTTACTCCGTGAAGGGAGGCGCCCACTAATGGATCACTCCGACAAATGGTTCGGGTCACGAGAAAAGCGAAGTAAGCGTCCGCTTCATCGTAATATCGCTGGGAGTGCTGCTGGTAGGAACGTTTCTGGTCGCCCTGCTGGTGATCGGGATCTTCCAGTTTTTTAGCCATACCTATCAAACCCAAGAGTCAGCCAAGCAGAGCCAGCAGCAAATTCCTCCGCAACCGCGCATCGAAGTGGAACCCTGGCAGCAACTCCTGGACGTCCACGCCCGCGAAGATCATGTTCTCAGCTCCTACGCGTGGGTAGACAAGCAACAAGGCATCGTCAGAATCCCAATCGACCAAGCCATCGACGCACTGGCGAAAAAAGGCCTGCCAACCCACGACTATCTCCCGGACATCTTGAGGAAGCAAAATGCGAAGTAAAACCTCGGTTCGGAAATGTGGTGACGGGCTCGAATTTCCGCAAGGGAAAATTGGCAAAAACAAAAGTGTCGCCCCTGCGGAAAATCGTGCCTGTCACCATTTTTCCAGCGCACGAATCTTAGGTTTTTGTCTTTTTGCCTCCGCTTTGACCACCCCCGCCCCAGCCCAACAATACGGCCTACCCGCCATGGTCCGCGGCGTAGGCATCGATCAAAATCTAAACGCCCAGCTCCCCCTCGAACTCACATTCAAAGACGAAACCGGCCAAACCGTCCGCCTCGGCCAATACTTCCGCCAGAAGCCGGTCATCCTGGCGCTGGTTTATTACGAGTGCCCCATGCTCTGCAACATGGTCCTCAACGGCCTCACCCACAGCATGGAGAAAAGCACGCTCGATCTCGGCAAGGACTACGAAGTAGTTACTGTCAGCTTCAACCCGCGCGAAACCTGGCAGCTCGCCGCGGCGAAGAAAGCTAACTACATCGAAAAGTACAAAGGCAGCGGATCGCCGGAAGGCTGGCACTTCCTCACCGGACAGGAAGAAAACATCAAGAAACTGGCCGACGCTGCCGGATTCCACTATAAGTACGACCCCATCTCCAAGCAGTTCGCCCACGCCAGCGGCATCATGGTGATTACTCCCGATGGCCGCATCGCGCGCTACTTCTACGGAATCGAGTACAATCCGCGCGACTTCCGCCTGGGCCTGGTCGAAGCCTCGCAGCGCAAAATCGGATCGCCCGTCGACGTCATCATGCTGTTCTGCTATCACTACGATCCGATGACCGGTAAATATGGCTTCGTCATCATGAACGTCATCCGGACGCTCGGTTCGGCCACCGTCCTTGGCCTGGGGGCGCTGCTCTTCATTCTCATCCGGCGCGATCGTCATCGAAACGATATCGCCTTGGGGAGGCCTGCCTAAGCAAAATGCAGATCCCATTATTTCCTGAATCCGCTTCATCCACCGCCGATAGCGTCGACTATCTCTATTACTATCTGTCCGCGGTGACGGTTATCATGACCACGCTCATCTTCGCGGCCGTCTTCTTCTTTGCCATCAAATACCGCCGACGTTCGGAAGATGAAATTCCACCGCCCATCCACGGATCGCTGAAGCTCGAAATCGCCTGGTCCGTGATTCCGTTCCTTGTCATGCTCACCTTCTTCTGGTGGGGAGCGCAAATCTACTTCGCCAACGCCAGCCCGCCGCCCGACGCCATGGATGTTTACGCCGTCGGCAAGCAATGGATGTGGAAAATCCAATATCCCGAAGGCCAGCGCGAGATCAATGAACTGCACGTTCCCATCGGCCGTCCGGTGAAACTGACTCTGGCTTCCGAAGACGTCATCCACAGCTTTTTCGTACCGGCTTTCCGCCTGAAGCACGACGTGGTGCCCGGCCGCTACGATACGATGTGGTTCACCGCCACCAAGCCCGGCCGCTATCATCTGTTCTGCGCCGAATATTGCGGAACTGAGCATTCCGGCATGGTCGGCTGGGTCACCGTCATGAACGAGCCGGATTATGAAAATTGGCTCGCCAATAGCGGCGCCGAAGGCACCATGGTGCAGCAAGGCGAGCGCCTGTTCGGACAGTTTGGATGCTCCAGCTGCCATCAGCTCGATCAACAAGGCCGCTGCCCCATCCTGCGCGGCGTCTACGGATCGCGTGTCCAGTTGAACGATGGAAAAACCGTGCTGGCGGACGACGCGTATATTCGCGAATCCATCCTCAATCCAAATGCCAAGGTCGTCGCCGGCTATAAGTCCGACGTGATGCCGGCATTCCAAGGCCAGATCAGCGAGGAAGGCTTGTTGCAGTTGGTGGTCTATATCAAGTCTCTCGCCATCAACAAAGCTCCGGGTGAGGTGGCGGCTCCTGGAACGCAGCCGGCCCGCGAAAGAATTCTACCCAATGGTGTTAAAAAATGAGTACCGTTTTACAAGATCCACGGACTGTTGAAACGCCGAACTACTTGAACGCGGAGTACGGCTGGAAGTCCTGGCTGTTCACCAAGGACCATAAGCGCATCGCGATTCTATACATCATCTCCATCACGGTGATGTTCTTCCTCGGCGGCATCTTCGCCGGATTGATCCGCTTCGAGCTGCTCACTCCGCAAGGCGACCTGGTCAATTCCGACACCTACAACAAGTTCTTCACCATGCATGGGATCATCATGGTGTTCTTCTTCCTGATCCCCTCCATCCCAGCCACGCTCGGAAACTTTTTCGTTCCGATGATGATCGGCGCCAAAGATCTGGCGTTTCCGCGCATCAATCTGTTGAGTTGGTATATCTACATCGTCGGCGCACTATTCGCCCTCACTTCGGTGGTCTTGGGCGGCGTCGATACCGGCTGGACTTTCTACACGCCCTTCAGCAGCACTTTTTCGAACACCTTCGTCATCACAGCCGCTTGCGGCGTGTTCATCGCCGGATTCTCCTCCATTCTTACCGGACTCAATTTCATCGTCACCATTCACAAAATGCGCGCCCCCGGCATGACCTGGGGCCGTCTGCCTCTGTTCGTTTGGGCCAACTACGCAACCTCGCTGATTCAGGTGCTCGGAACTCCCGTAGTCGCCATCACGCTGGCTCTGGTGGCTTGGAACGCGCCTTCCACATCGGCATCTTCGATCCCGCCATCGGCGGCGATCCGATTCTGTTCCAGCACATGTTCTGGTTCTATTCGCATCCCGCGGTCTACATCATGATTCTGCCGGGCATGGGCGTCATGAGCGAGTTGGTCTCCTGCTTCTCGCGCAAAGCCGTGTTCGGATATTCCTTCGTCGCCGCATCCAGCATCGGAATCGCGGTGATCGGTTTCCTTGTCTGGGGTCACCACATGTTCGTCACCGGCATGTCCATGTACGCCAGCCTTTATTTTTCGCTACTGAGTATGCTGGTCGCAGTCCCCTCCGCCATCAAGATTTTCAATTGGACCGCCACCATGTACCGGGCGTCCATTAGTTATGCCACGCCGATGTTATATGCCTTCGGCTTCATCGGCCTGTTCACCATCGGCGGACTCACCGGACTCTTTCTAGCCACTCTGGCCGTCGATGTTCACGTCACCGATACCTACTTCGTAGTCGCGCACTTCCACTATGTGATGGTGGGAGGCATGGTGATGGCCTACATGGGAGGAATGCATTTCTGGTGGCCTAAGATGACCGGAAAAATGTATCCGGAAGGCTGGGCCAAGTTCGCTGCCTTGCTGGTTTTCGCCGGCTTCAACCTCACCTTCTTCCCGCAGTTTATCGCCGGCTACCTCGGCCAGCCGCGCCGCTATCATGCCTACGCGCCCGAATTTCAGGTGTACAACGTCCTCTCCACCGCCGGCTCCACCATTCTTGCTCTGGGATATATCATCCCGTTCATCTACTTCATGTGGTCGCTGAAGTACGGGCCGCCCGCCGGAAACAATCCGTGGAAGGCCAAGGGACTCGAGTGGGAAACCACGTCTCCGCCGCCGACGTTTAACTTCGACGAACCACCGGTAGTGACCGAAGAAGCGTACGCGTATGCAGGACACGGAAAGGAGGGAGACGTTGTCTGATCCTCACGGCGCCGTAGCCGAACACAATCCGAACCTGCGTCACCATTTCGATAGCATGGAGCAGCAGTTTGACTCCGCCACTCTCGGCATGTGGGTCTTCCTGCTGACGGAAATCATGTTCTTCGGCGGCATGTTCTGCGCCTACATGATCTATCGCTCCATGTATCCGGGCGCGTTTGCCAGCACCAGCAAGCACATGGACCCTTTGTTTGGCGCCATCAATACCGCGGTGCTGATTGTCAGCAGCTTAAGCATGGCGCTGGCCGTGCGCGCAGCGCGCATGGGACAACAGAAAGCCCTGCAACTTCTTCTGCTGGTGACCATCTTTTTCGGGCTCGCCTTTCTGGGCGTCAAGGCCGTGGAATACCACGCGCACTGGGTAGATAACAAAGTCCCGTTGTTTGCCGGACACTGGGATTACAGCAACACCAAGGATGAGCCGAATCAGGCGCAGTACGCGAAGCAGGCCCAGATTCTGTTCTGCTTCTACTTCTTCATGACCGGCTTCCACGCCGTCCACATGATCGTCGGCGTCGTCCTGATGCTAACCATTTTCTTCATGGCGAGGAAGGGCAAGTTCGACTCCAATTATTTCACTCCAGTTGAGATCAGCGGCCTATACTGGCACTTCGTGGATATCGTCTGGATCTTCCTGTTCCCGCTCCTGTACTTGATCGGGCATACCAAAAACCTCATCTAATATGCACCAGATACCCTCAGTCCGCACCTACGTCCTGGTCTGGCTCACTCTGACCATCATGACCTTCGTCACGTTCTATGTCTCCACCATCGACTTGGGGGAATGGAACATTGTGGTGGCGCTCTTGATCGCCTTCTTCAAGATGATGCTGGTGGTCCTGATCTTCATGAACGTGAAATCCGAGAGCCCGCTCACCAAACTATTCGCCGGCGCCGGTTTCTTCTGGATGATCCTGCTTCTCGGCCAAGTCGCCATCGACTACATCTCCAGAACCTGGATGCCCGAAGGCAAAATGTGGTAACTAAAAACCAGAAACCAGAAACTAAGCCTTCACCTCATAAATCAAGTTAAACGGAGTCTCAGTGGCTCTTCTGAATTTCTTAAACCCCGCGCCAATCACCACGTCGCGCATTCTCTGCTCACCAGCCTGCGCGCCTAAACAAAGCCCCACCTCCTGTGCCCGCGAGGCCGGCGTGCAAATCATAGTCGACGCGGCGTAAAACAATCTTCCAACCGGATTCAAATTCTTCTCCAGCGTATCGTGCGCGAACGGCTCCACAATCATCCAGACGCCATCCGGATTCATCATCTCCAGCACATGTTTCGCCGCGCCCACCGGATCGCCCATATCATGCAGGCAATCGAAGAACGTCACAAAATCGTACTTCGCGCCATGAAAATCCTGCGCCCGAGCCACTTCAAAGCTCGCATTCTTAACACCGGCCTTCTCCGCCGCGCGCCGCGCGAATCCAATGGACGGTCCGTGATAATCGAAACCCACAAAACGCGAGTTCGGATAAGCCTGCGCCATCAGAATAGTCGACGCCCCGTGCCCGCATCCTATGTCCGCCACGCGCACGCCCGTCTTCAACTTCGCTTCCACGCCATCCAGCGCCGGAATCCACGCGCTCACTAAGTTGGCCGCGTAATTCGGCCGGAAAAACTTCTCGGTTCCCAGAAACAGCGACGCATCGTGCTCATCCCAACCCACGCCGTCGCCCGTGCGGAAAGCTTCGGTCAACTTCGGCTCGTCCTTCATGATCGCGCTGACAATGTGGAACGCGCCAGGCATATACGCGGGCGAATCCTCCATCGCCAACGCAAACGCCTGTTCCTCAGGCAGCGTGAAGCTCTTCGTCGCGGCATCGTAGGTCATGTACCCGCCAGCCGCCTGGGCCGAGAGCCACTCCCGGACATAGCGTTCATCAGTACCAGTTTTGCGAGCCAGTTCAGCCGGGGTCATTGGCCCCGCTCCAGCCATGGCCTTATACAATCCCAGCTTTTCCCCGATGAGCACCAGCGCGCCATTCATGGCCGCGCCCAACTCACCCACCATCTGTCCCAGAAATTGATTGAGCTTATCTTGATTCACCGCATCAGTATACTCAAGTTGAACCATGCTCTGAAAACCACCCCAATACCCGCCGAGAGAACTCTTCCGGCGCAGTCCCAAACGCCGCCGTATGCCGAGCCCCAGGCACCATCCACAAAGTAATGAATACTGGATTCCGCGCCGCCAGCGTCTCAGCGTGCGCCGGATAAATATTCGTATCCGCCAAGCCATGAATCAACAGCACCGGCGTCCGCGTTCCACCCACCGCTTTCTCCGGTGACGCACCCCGAAAATCCACACCATATTTCCCACGCGCATAAACGAACGCCGACCAAACCATCGGCGCCGCAAGCGCCCGCCCCACTGCCAGCGGCCCCGGAATGCGCTGCGCCACCCGATCCAGTGCCACGCGCTCGAAGTCCGCGAACGGACATTCCGCCACCACCGCGCTAAACCGCGTCTCTCGCTCGAGCGACTGCAGCAGCACCGCCGCGCCCAACGATTCGCCCATCCCGTACACGTTGCGTGGATGTTCGGAAGCTTCCAACCAATCCACCCAACGCCGGACATCGTCCCGTTCGCGCAGTCCGTACGTCACCAGTTCTCCGCCGCTTTCGCCATGCCCCCGATTGTCGGGCGCCAGAACCGTGTAGTGATTCTCCACGAAAAGCCGCGCCAGCCCCATCACCCCGCCGCGCGAATCGGAGATCCCATGCAACACCAACACCACGTTTCCATTGCTTGCTTCCGGAGTAAAGAGCCATCCGCGCAGCACCGCGCCGTCGCTCGCACCCACTTGCACGTCCCTTCGAGTCGCGCCCGGGAAGCGTATGTCAGGCGTCGCCCTCTTTGGAACATGCATGGTGTTTTCGCATAGCACCATCCCCGCCGCCAGCCACAGTACAGAACCAACCCCGGCCAGAGCCAGTGCCCAACCAATGCGGCGTTTCCGAGTCATCATTTCACTGTAACCACTCGCTTCCCACGCACGTCGGACCTCTAACTGGGCCGGGGGTCGCGCAGAGTCCTTACCCAAAGATTGCTTCAAAGGGAGTACTATGCGCGACAAAGTTTTGGCAGTTTTCTTCTCTCTCAGTTCCTTCGCGATCGCACAACCGCCTTCGTGCGACACCATCGCCAAACCCCTATCCGAAAAACAGAAGAAAAAGCGCGAGCAAAAGCTGAGCCTCGAGCTAGCTACACCGTACAAAACCTGGTACACGGAAGACGTTCGCTACATCATCACCGATGCAGAGCGCCTGGCCTTCAAGCGCCTCTCCACCGACGACGAACGCCAGAGCTTCGTCGAACAGTTCTGGCTCCGTCGCGACCCAACTCCCGACACCGAAGAGAACGAGTTCAAGGAAGAACATTACCGCCGCATCGCCTATGCCAATGAGCGCTTTGCTTCCGGCATCCCCGGATGGAAAACCGATCGCGGCATGATTTACATCAAATTCGGTCCGCCGGATGAAATAGATTCGCACGCGTCCGGCGGCACGTATCAGCGCGCCCAGCAGGATGGCGGCGGCCAAAGCCAGGCCTTCCCCTTCGAAACCTGGCGCTATCGCTACATCGAAAACATTGGCAACAATGTCGTAATCGAATTTGTCGACCCTACCATGAGCGGCGAATATCATCTCACCATCGATCCCACGGAGAAAGACGCGCTGCTCCACACTCCGCTCGTTCCGCAGCCTCCGTCTGTCGCCGGCGCTAACTCACTGCGCGACGAATTCGCTCCCTTGCAGCTCTTGCACGACCTGGGAAAGGCGCCCACCACCAAATTTCCAGACCTGCTCGCCATGGTGAACACTACCGTCCGCTACAACACCCTACCCATCCATGTCCAAACGGATTTCATTCCCGTCACTCCCGCTTCCATCTACGCCAACATCACTCTGCAACTCGAAGCACAAGGCGCCGTCAATCTCTACGGACGCATCACCACTCTCTCCCGCCGCGTCGTCAAGGTGTTTGAGGATGTGGTCTCCGGCGTCGGGCCTTCCCTCTATCAGAAAACCGTTCCGCTCCCTCCCGGACGCTACCGCTTGAACATCGCCGCCAAAGACATCACTACCGGAACCACCGCCACGTACGAAACCGCGCTCGATGTTCCTCCATTCCCGGAGGTGAAACTGTCCGCCAGTTCCCTCATCCTCGCCGACCTCATGGAACCTGTTCCCACCAAAGAAATCGGCTCCGGCCAATTCGTCATCGGCGACACCAAAGTCCGCCCGCGCGTGACCGCCGTCTTCCACCGTGACGAGAAGCTAGGAGCTTATATCCAGCTTTACCATCTGGACTCCAACAGTGTCATCGAATATCAAATCACACGCAATGGAACTGATGACGTAGTGCTGCTCGACACCGAAAATGCCGCCGGCTCCTCCCAGTTGACCCTGAAGAAATGGATTTCGCTCGCGAATCTCGCCGACGGTTCCTACACGCTGCGTTTCAACGTAGCAAACGGCGATCGATCGCAAACCATCGCACCGTCGGCCGCGTTCACCGTCACCGCTCGTTAGGCGTCTGCTCGTGCGTCACTCTCACGGCCACCGCCCGCAATTTTGAATCCGGATCCTGCTTCGCTTCCACCGTGACGTGGCTTTCGAGATCCAGCTTGGTGGCCTTCACCTCAGTACCGTCTTCGGTGAATTTTGTGTCCTTGGCGCGCCGGAACGTCATAATCTCGTGCGTTTCGTCGGTTTCGATGATGATTTCTTTCTTGGAAATGTTCTTCAGCGCGCCGACAAACTTAACCACCAGATCCTTGAACTCAGGCGTCGCCGAAGGCGGCGGAACCGCTGGATTACGAGTGCTCCGGTGCTGAGCCAACACCACGCCCGCAGCGACCACCAAAAGTACCAACCCACGCATAAACACATCGTACTCCCTCACAGTCGGGGCGCGGTAGTTTCATTCCGAACCGCGACCGCGAGGGAGCGCTACCACGAACGCCGCACTTTTACTCCGCGCTCTCTCTCGGTCGCGGTCCGGCCATATACGTCAACGCTTGTTTGGTTCCGGCTACGCCGTTCCCCCACTATAATTGTCCAAGTGACCGACCCGGCCATCCTCCAGCACATCTCCAAGCTCCCCCACGCCCGCGCCACTTTCAAGCAGCTAGTCCGCGAACTCGGATCCCGCGGCGTTTCTCGCGAAGATGTGGACGCCGCGCTTGACCGCCTCACGGAAAAAGGCGACGTCATCGAAGTCCGCTCCGGCCATTTCGTCGCCGCCCGCTCCAGCCGCGATTACGCCGTCGGACGCCTCAACATGCATCGCGATGGCTACGGATTCCTGGTCCCGGACCGTCCCGTCGAAGGCCTGCGCGGCGATGTCTACATCGGCCGCGAATCCGCCCAAACCGCCATGCATGGCGATCGGGTCGTCATTCACATCTCCCGCATCGAAAGCGATGGCCGCGCCGACGGTGAAATCGTCAAAATTCTCCGCCGCGCGCATCTCACCGTTGTTGGCGAATTCAAAATCCGCAAACGCGGCTCTTACGTCGTCCCCTTCGACGAACGCATCAATCAGTGGATCGACATTCCCGAAGGTATGGAAATTCCCCCCGCCACGCCCAACCGGGACCGCGTCGGCGTCAAACCGCTCGACATCAAAAATCCCGAAGATCTCGACGGCATGGTGGTGAACGTCGAAATCCTCGAATTTCCCGAAGACGGCGGCCACGCTACCGGACGCGTCATCGAAATCCTGGGCCATCCGGATGACTTCGGCGTCGACGTCGAAATCGTCATCCGCAAGCACCACATCCCGCATCAATTTCCGCCCCAGGTCCTCGAACAAGCCCAAAACGTCGCCAACACCATCCGCCAGGACGAACTCGCCAAGCGCCAGGACTTCCGCGATCTCGAAATCGTCACCATCGACGGTGAAACCGCGCGGGACTTCGACGATGCCGTCTGGGTGGACCGCCTCCCCAACGGCAACTACGCGCTGCAAGTCCACATCGCCGACGTCAGCCACTACGTAACGCCCGGCTCGCCCATCGATGCGGAAGCCGAACTGCGCGGCACCAGCGTCTATTTTCCGGACCGCGCCGTCCCCATGCTGCCGCTCGAGCTTTCCACCGAAATCTGCTCGCTCAAGCCCGGTGTCGATCGCCTGGTGCTTTCCGTCCTGCTGGAAATCGATCATCGCGGCGATGTCATTTCCCAAAAGTTCGATCGCGGAGTTATCCGCAGCGTCGAACGCATGACCTACACCAGCGTCCACGCATTGCTCGAAGGCGACCCCACTCTCCGCGAACGCTACGCACGTCTAGTGCCCCGCTTCGAGCTGATGCAGGAACTGGCTTTGATCCTGAACAAGAAGCGCGTCCAGCGCGGCGCCATCGATTTCGACATGCCGGAGCCGCTGATCGAATTCGACGAAGTGGGCGAAATGACCGGCGTCAAGCGCAGCCCCCGGAACATCGCGCACCGCTTGATCGAAGAGTTCATGCTCTCCGCTAACGAAGCAGTCGCCTCGCATCTCGAAAAAGCCGGAATCCCCTCCATCTTCCGCATCCACGAAAAGCCCGACCCCAAGCGAGTCCTTGAATTCGAAGAGATCGCCTCCCACTTCGGCTACTCGCTCGGACTCGGCTCCATGCCGGTCAAACGCTTCAAAGTGAAGGAACGCGGCCGCGACGGTCGCAAAATGCACACCAACATCGTCATTGCCGGCGAAAGCATGTCCCTCACCTCGCGCAACTATCAAAAGTTGATTACGCAGATCGAAGGGAAGCCGGAAGAGCGCATCCTCAGTTTCCTCATGCTCCGCTCGCTCAAGCAAGCCCGCTACAGCGCCGAAAATCGCGGCCATTTCGCGCTCGCCGCCTCCAGCTACACGCATTTCACTTCGCCCATCCGCCGTTATCCCGATCTCATCGTCCATCGGATCCTCGGCGCGTTTCTCGATGGCCAGCGCGACACCTTTGCCCCCGAACAACTCACCGCCATCGCCGACTCGTGCTCCGACACCGAACGCCGCGCCGCCGATGCCGAGCGCGAGCTCGTGGAGTGGAAGAAAGCCAAATTCATGCAGGACCGCGTGGGCGAGGAGTTCCGCGCCCTCATCGTCAGCACCACCCGCTTCGGATTCTTCGTCGAGCTGGAACACCTGTTCGTCGAAGGCCTGGTCCCCATCGACACGCTCCCCGGCGATCGCTACATGTTTCACGAAAACGTCCGCAAGATCATCGGCCAGCGCACCCGCCGCCAATTCTCCATCGGCGACAGCGTCGACGTTCTGCTCGAGAAAGTGGATCCCATCGAGCACAAGCTGACGTTCTCGCTCATCGAACCCGAACCGCCCCGCCGCAAACATCGCAAATAAAGTACCCTAGCTATATAGATGCGAACATTTCGGCCGGATTGTTGTTTCGCTCCTCGCGCTCTGGCTGGTCTTCCTGGCCGCCATTTACATCACCATGCGCCAGCCGCCGGAACGCTTCGCCACGGCCATCGCGAAACTCCCCGGACCAATGTTCATGCTCTTCCCGTTCGAGACACTCTGGTTGCGCGCCCGATCCGGCACGCTCCACGTCGGCGACCAGGCCCCTGATTTCCATCTCCGCACGCTAGACAAAACGTCCGAAGTTTCGCTCTCGTCCTTCCGCGGATCGAAGCCGGTGGTACTGATCTTCGGAAGCTATACTTGACCACCCTTTCGCCGGGAGGTTCCCGCGCTCAACAAGCTATACCAGCAATACAAGGATCGCGTGGCATTCTACGTGGTTTATATTCTGGAAGCCCACGCCGCCGACGTGTGGCAGATGGAATCGAACATAAAACAGGGAGTAGTGTTCGCGACGCCAAAGAACATGGGCGAGCGTGAATCAGTAGCCGATTCCTGCGTCCGCAACCTACACATCCAAATCCCAGCCTTGCTAGACGACTTCTCGGACTCCACCGAAAAAGCCTACACCGGCTGGCCCGACCGCCTATACGTAATCGATCGCAACGGCCGCATAGCCGCAAAACCGCCGCAGGCCCCTTCGGCTTCCACCCCGAAGAAGTAGAAAAAACTTTAAAATCGGGGACACTTCGGGCTAGCTTCAACTCACTCCCAACCCCAGAGATCGCAGACGTGTCCCCGATTTTCTAACCAGAAACCAGAAACTAGAAACGAGAAACCAGAAACGGTTTTTCCGTCACCCCAAACTTCTCGTAGTTCTTCCGAAACCGCCCCTCGAGTCCCTCCGCCGCCAAATCATAAGCAGCCCCATCCGCCCACTGCCGCCGCGCATCCAAAATCTCTGCCGGCACGCCGGGACATTCCACCGGAACCCCCACTTCAAACACCGGATGCGGATGCGTGGCCACATGATCCAGCTTTCCATCCACCACCGCGCTCACCATCGCGCGTGTGTATTTCAATTCCATGCGATGGCCCAAGCTCACAGCGCCGCCCGCGGCGCCGCCCGCCGCACCGCCCAGTGCGCCGCCAGCCGCGCCGCCCACCCAGCCGGTATTCACCAGGTAGCATTTCACGTCATGCTCTCGCATCCGTTCGCCCAGCATCTTCGCGTACTCCATCGGACGCCGGGGCAAAAACGGCGCGCCGAAACACGCACTGAATGTCGCCTGCGGTTCGCTCCCCATCCCGCGTTCCGTTCCCGCCAACTTCGCCGTGTATCCGCTTAAGTAGTGATACATAGCCTGCTCCGGATTCAGCCGCGAAATCGGCGGCAGCACCCCAAACGCATCCGCCGTTAAAAACAAAATGTGCGACGGATGCCCGCCCACTCCTGGGGTCGTCGCATTATCTATAAACTCAATCGGATAAGCCGCCCGCGTGTTCTCCGTCAGTGCTTCCGAATCGAAATCCAGCCGCCGCGTCGTGGGCTCCATCACCACATTCTCCAGCACCGTTCCGAAACGAATCGCATTCCAGATCTGCGGCTCCTTCTCGCGCGACAGCCGGATGCACTTCGCATAACATCCGCCCTCGAAATTGAACACCCCTCGCGCCGACCAGCCATGTTCATCGTCGCCAATCAACCGCCGCGCCGGATCCGCCGAAAGCGTCGTCTTGCCTGTGCCCGAGAGTCCAAAGAACAGCGCCACCCGCCCATCCGCGCCCACATTCGCCGAGCAATGCATCGGAAACACGCGCCGCGCCGGAAGCAGATAATTCAACACCGTGAAAATCGATTTCTTCACTTCCCCTGCATACTCGGTCCCGGCAATAATCACCACGCGCTTCTTGAAGTTAATAGCGATGCAGGTCTTGGAACGCGTACCGTCTTTTTCCGGATTGGCATAAAAACCGGGAGCGAAAAAAACCGTGAACTCCGGCACATGCTCTTCCGTCTTTTCCGGATCCGGCCGGATGAAAAGCTGCCGCGCGAACAGCGCATGCCACGCCCGCTGCGCCACCACGCGAATCGGAAGCGAATACTCGGCGTCCGCTCCGGCGAAACAATCCTGCACAAACAGCTCGCCGCTCTCGAGCGACTTCATCAGCCGCGCATAAATCTGGTCGAAAATCTGCGCCGGCATCGGCTGGTTGACTGACCCCCACTCAACGGTGGTTTCAGTATCCGGCTCCCGAACAATGTATTTATCTTTGGGCGATCGCCCCGTGAACTGCCCCGTCTCCACCACCAGCGCGCCATCCGCGGCCAGCAATCCCTCTTGGCGTTGCAAAGCCTTCTCAATCAGTTGAGCGGCGCCCAGGTTCCAATGCGCGACTTCGAAATCAGCGATTCCATGCCGGCAAAGTCCGTAGCGACTGGGACGGACGCCTACATTTTGCATAGGTCAAGTCTACCGTAAGAAATTAGGGGACATGACGGGCTACCTTTAAGCCGGCCTCAAACGTGTAGAAAACAGTCGTGTCCCCTAATTTTCGTTGGGAATCGGAAATCGCTTTTACGGTTCCCAACCGCTAACCGAACCGCGACCGCAAGGGAGTGACCATGGGCCTGCGGCCCACCAAAGGTGATGAAAGTTTTGGCCAAGAGCAGTAGGATATGGCACAGCGAGGAATGGAAGAGGTCGATAGCGCTCTGGATAAGTTGAGACCGTCAGGGAGTCTGATCCGGAATGCGCGTTTGTGAACCAATCATTGTGTCGTTGCCCTTCCGATGAGGAAGGGCGATAGCGCGTAACGGTGCGTATTCGAGATGTCGCGCGTTCCACCACTTCCTCGCCGAAAGGAAGACATGTCTTACACGATAGCAGCGATTGACATTCACAAAAAGGTGTTGATGGTAGTGGTGGCAACGGTGGCCGATGAGGTGGCGGATACAACCGGGCAATCGATCGAGTTTGAGTGCCGCCGATTCGGAACCGGCAGCAGCGAGCGCAAGCATCTGGTGAGCTGGCTGCAAGAACAAGGCGTCTCGGAAGTGGTGATGGAATCGACGGCGCAATACTGGAAACCGATTTGGATGGATCTGGAACCGCATTTTTTGAAGCTGCATTTGGCGCAGGCCCATTCCAATCGAGCGCCGCGGGGGCGCAAGAACGACTTCCGCGATGCCAAGCGGCTGGCGCGACGGCTGCTGGCCGATGAGCTGATTTTGAGCTTCGTGCCGGAGGCCGAGCAACGGATGTGGAGAACCCTAACGCGAAGCAAACATCAATTGATCCGAGATCGGGTAAGGTTGCAGAGTCAGTTGGAGGCTCTATTAGAAGAGGCGCGGATCAAGCTGAGTAGCGTGATCAGTGATCTGCTGGGAGCCAGTGGCCGGCGCATTCTGGCAGCGCTGGCGCACGGAGAAACAGACCCAGTCAAACTGGCGGAACTGGGCGATGACCGGTTGAAGTGCAGTAAGCGGGAACTGACCGACGCGCTCACTGGTTCGCCGGAGCCGCTGCATCTGGAAGTACTGAAGCTGTATCTAGAACGTTTGCAGCTGCTGGACCAACAGATCCTGATCCTGGATGCAGCGATGGCCAAGGAGTTGAGAAGCCATCAGCCCGCGGTGCTGCGCATCGCTGAGATACCCGGCTTTGGAGTGGATTCGGCGCAGCAGATCATCGCTGAAATCGGAGTGGACGCCGCTGCATTCCCGACTGCGGCCCAGTTCTGTTCTTGGGCCGGTACGTGTCCGGGCCGTCACGAAAGCGCCGAACAAAACCACAGTTCGCGCTCGCCTAAAGGAAACCGCTTTGTGCGGCGCATCCTGACTCAAGCGGCACAGGCGGCGGTCAAAAAGAAGGGGAGTATTTCCGGACTCTATTTCACCGACTCCTGCTCAAGCTCGGTTACCGAGGCGCCATTTGGGCCATCGCCCACCGGCTCGGACGTTTGCTATGGAAGATTGTCCACGACGGTGTCCGCTATATTGAACAAGGCCAGGAAACCACGCCCGAGGCCAAGAAACGTCGAGCACAAAAACTCACTCGGGTGCTTCGCAAACTGGGATATCAGGTCGCGCTCACACCAATTCAAACTTAACCAAAGGAGGGTGACTTTCAACGGAGCGCTACCACGAAGCTGCTAGCCACCAGCAAAGCCTTCTCAATCAGTTGAGCGGCGACTTCGGAATCTGCGATTCCGTGCGCGCAAAGTGTTCCCGAAGTCAACCTGATCTTTCAGTCTATTATTAATATTGGAACCGCTATGTCCATTCGACCTGTAAAGCGCCTCATCAAAGCCAAACCCACTCTCGAAGGCGCCGGCGTCCATCTGCGCCGTGCCTTTGGCTTCGGAAATACCTCGGATTTTGACCCCTTCCTGCTTTTGGATGATTTCCGCAACGATGTCCCCGGCGATTACCTGGCCGGTTTCCCCTGGCACCCCCACCGGGGCATCGAAACCATAACCTATGTATTGGCTGGAACAGTGGAGCACGCCGACAGCATGGGCAACCGAGGCGCCATCGCCGGCGGCGACGTCCAGTGGATGACAGCAGGGCGGGGCATCATTCACCAGGAAATGCCCAAGGGCGACGCCGAGGGCCGCATGCACGGCTTCCAACTCTGGGCGAATCTCCCTTCAGCGATGAAGATGACAGAGCCCCGCTATCAGGAAATAAAAGCCGCCGAAATTCCTCTAATAACGGATGACGACGGCACCGGAGTCCGCATCGTCTGCGGAACCTTCTGGGGCAAGCGCGGCCCGGTAGACGGCATCGCCGCCGATCCAATGTACCTCGACGTGACGGTCCCACCCGGCCGCCGCCGTACTCTTCCAATCGAGACCACCCGTCACGCCTTCGCCTACGTATTCGCGGGCAGCGGGAAATTCTGCAACGCCTCAGGCCCGCTAGCGGTTCCCACCGAAAGCCTGGGCTGGGCGGACAAAGTGCCCCCGTCGGAAGCCGAAAACCGATCGCTAGTCCTCTTCGACCAAGGTGACGAACTAACAGTCCAAGCCGGCGAAGACGGCATCCGCTTCCTACTGTGCAGCGGCAAGCCGTTACAAGAACCGGTAGCCTGGTACGGCCCAATAGTAATGAACACCCAGGAACAACTCCGCCAAGCCTTCGACGAACTAGACCAAGGCACCTTCCTAAAATAAAAAAAATTAGGGGACATGACGGGCTGATTTTAAATTAGGACTGACGGGCTAGCGACAAGCCCTCAAGCGATAACGACAGCAGTCGTGTCCCCTAATTTGGTGGGAAAATCGGGGACCCGGCAGTGCGCATCGAAGCCACTCAACGGAGCCGTGGACGCGTCCCAAATTATCTGCTTGGGCTTTTGCGATGTGCCCTGAGTGGCTTCGATGGTGTTGGGGCGCCGATGTCGGGATCAGAGATTTCTCTACCCCAAACCAAGAACGCGACCGAAGGGAGCGAGCTCCATCTGCTACGTCGCAAAACAATGGAGTGAACCCGGTCGCTAGGTCGATTTGCGCAGATCACCTGGTCAATCCTTCACGGACCCACAGGCCGAGACTCCCGACGCCTCCTTATGACCTGCGGGAACCAACCTAGCTTGACACCCGCCACACCACTCCCTACGCTGAAAAGTATGGAAGTGCAACTAACTCCCGACCAAAAGGCCTTCGTCCAACAAGCCATCGAGACCGGTCGCCTTCTACGCGAAGAAGACGCAATCAAAGAAGCACTCTCTTTATGGGAAGAACGCGAGCGCACCCGCGCCGAAATCCTAGCTGCAGTGGATGAAGCGGAAGCTTCCCTATCCCGAGGCGAAGGCCTCGTCATCACCCAAGAATCCATGCGCGAGCTAGCCGGCAAGGTAAAGCAGCGCGGCCGTGCCCGTCTCGCCGCCGAAAAAACTGCCCTGCGCTGATGGCGCATCTTCGAACTCCGCAAGCTGATTCCGATCTGGACGACATCTGGTACTACGTGGCCATCAAGAGCGACAGCATCGATATCGCCGACCGATCCATCGATTCGATAATAGATAGATTCTTTCTCCTGGCACGCCATCCCAACATAGGTCGCAGCCGTGATGAAGATTTGCGCCCTGGACTTCGGAGTTTTCCGGTCGGCGAGTACGTGATCATTTACAGAATCGTGAACGAAGACGTCCAAATTCTCCGCGTGCTCCACGGCGCCCGCAACATTGCAGCCGTGTTCTACCATCACCTCTAAAGCACCATAGCCTCGAAACCGGCTCAATCTGAGACCCATTCGTCGGCGCACTCAAGAACCATCGGTCAGTTATGCGACCATCAGTATTCGCTGGGCAAACTGATGATGTGTGCCAACTCTGGAGAACAGCCCGTCGGCCAACCCAGCTCGTAGCTCCCAGGGTGTAATTACTCGCGGCGTTACGTCATCTAGCCAGTGGTTCGCATCCTTCACACGAATAAACTCCACAAAAGGCGTGACAACCAAAGGTAGAATCCAGTCGAATCTTGAGATGTCATAATTCAGACCTCGCGCATGCTGAGAGAGCCAGATAGCTTTGTCGTCCACCTGGCGAAGCGCTTGGTCCACAAACATATTCCGCTGCTCGATGGCAACGGGATCGCCACGTTCAAATCCGAACGACTGCGCCTTTACCTTGCACTCGACGACGACCAGCACGTTCCCGACGGCGAACGCAGCATCGACCTGTCGTGACGATCCATCAGCCGCTTTGCATGGCTTGACGGGAAGAATTGATGGCCGATCGCGAACGTACGACTCCAAGGCTGAACCTTTGAAATTTTGATCGGGTACATTGAGGTTATGGAATAACCAATAGAGCCGAGCCTCGATAAACGCGTAGTCAATAAAAATGCGGTCTTTTTCATACGGTAAGAACACGGAGTGCGGGCCGTGGTTTCCCACACTGATCACATCTTCTCGATTGGCCGGCAACGACAGAAAACGAATAGCAGCGTCAAGCTCAGCTTCTTCGGCTCTCGAGGCAACGCCCAGTGTGGAAAACCCAGACGACAAAGTGTTTTTGAATACGTCTCGGAGCAGATCCAGTTTCATCGGGCCGTCATATGCGCGCTGCCAAAGGCGCCACCAATTTGGTGCCGATTTCCAGCTAAAAATAGCGATCCCTGTGATCGTAGCGATTAAAGCAAGTAATACCTCCAGGCGAATGCCGTGTTCTGCCAGAAACGAAGGAGCAAACGGCTTGTGCGCCAGCCAAAAACTTCGGATGTTAAAGGGATGCCAGAC
This sequence comes from Bryobacterales bacterium, assembly GCA_963774655.1. Taxonomy (GTDB): domain Bacteria; phylum Acidobacteriota; class Terriglobia; order Bryobacterales; family Bryobacteraceae; genus Palsa-89. The sequence goes on from CAVZFZ010000001.1 coordinate 622,462, forward strand.
AAAATTGCTTATAAGTTCCGAATCGGGAACGACGCTGCAGATGTCGAAGCCATAACAGTGTTTAAGTAGCCCATCAAAGGCCGACACAGGAGTCCGTGCGCAATTGAGTGCAGGTAGGAGGATCCACCCTTCGTTTGTTCCAGGGGCAGAGTCAAACACCGTTCCCGTCGCCGACGAAAGAAACACACGCTGCCGCTCGTCGTAACGAGATATCAAGAAATCCAATTCGTCCGAACGTGTGTCGTGGAAATCATCGCCGGTGACAACCAATCCGCAACCCTTTCCGACGGCACGGAGATTTGCCATCGTCTTCCAAACCTCGTAAGCGAGGCGCTCTAAAGAGTAGAATTGTTTTAGTTCTTCCCGCCCAAACTCAGTTAACACAAGCTGCGGGACGAGTTCAGGTACGCCTTTCTTAGCATGGTACTTTACAAATTGCCCACGGAGGATGGCCTCTGCCGAAACCTCGTCCGAGTTAGCCACACGATTGCAAAGGACAGGTTGAGCGTACTTCTGGTACGCGGCCTCAAGCGAGGACCGGGTGATTGCGATTGTTACGGGCGTATCGTTCCCCCCCGCAGGACCCGGCGAGAGTCTCCGATACAGGTGTAAGAAGTAAGCAATGGAGTTTCCGCGAAGCTGCTCCGCAAGCTCGCGTTCGATAGATTCAAGATAGCGATTGAGAATATCGCGTGCCTGTGATCCCGCGTAATTTCCGGGCGGTAAAAGCTGCCAGAATGCAACGCGGATTGGGTGCGGCGTCGGAAACTCTCGAATGTCAAGTTGACTGTGAAGTACCGCAAGGGGGATCGTACAGTAATCGAGCAATAACCCGCTCTTCTCCGCCCGCTCAGCGCGGCGCAGACGCTTGGCTTTACGATGACTCATTGGGGCTTTCCAAAACCTCGCATTCGACCGGCTAGGCAAAGGCGCTCGGAAACAGTGACGCGTCGGGTACTTCATTTTCTCATTACCAATCAACAACTTCCAGTCTGGTGTATATGACAGCCTCCATGGCGATGCTACTTAAATAACAGAAGAAGAAACCAATGCCTGAAATCACAGCAAACAACAACAGGACGGACCGCACTGCGCCTGATCGAGTGGATGTTAACTGCGCCAACGCCCAACACTCCACCGGCCCACGCACCTCCGCCGGCAAACAGCGCTCCTCCCTAAACGCCCTCCGTCACGGACTCACCGGCCACGTCATAGTCCTTCCCTCCGAGGACCACGCCGCCTACGAAAACCACACCCGCCGCCTCTTTGACGATCTTCAGCCCAAAGGCGCGCTCGAAGAGCAGCTCGTGCAATCTCTAACGGACACCTCCTGGCGCATCAATCGCGTCGCCTCGCTCGAAACCAATCTCCTCGCCCTCGGCATTCATGAGCAATCCGCCAACATCGACACCGAGCATCCGGAAGCCCACGCCGCTCTCGCCATGGCTGCGTCAATCCGGGAACAGACCCGCGCGCTCGCAAACCTCAGCATGCATGAGAATCGCCTTTCCCGCCAATTCGAGCGAACCCTGAAACAACTCCGCGAAATCCAAACCGAGCGCCGCGAAAAAGAAAAGGGCCAAATGGAAAAAGCCGCCCGCCTCCTGGCGTTGCATCAGGAGGAAGGCCTCCCCTACGATCCCACCGAAGATGGCTTCGTTTTTTCAAATGACGAAATCGAGACCTCCATCCGCCGCACTCACCGCCTCCGCGAAGCGAACAGCGCCTACTACGCCTCCTGGCCAGTGGGGCAGGTTGCCAACCTGCAGCCGATTGTCAATCGGCTCTTAAATCCGGAATTGAGTCCGCTCCTACGCTTCAACTAAAGTGTTAGTGTGCTGGTCCTGGCCTCCACCTCCGCGCGCCGCCAACAAATTCTAGCCGCAGCCGGTATCGCGTTCGAAATCCGCGCCGCCCAACATCCCCGAACAGCGCGCCCCCGACGAATCCCCGGACGCCTATGTCCGCCGCCTCGCCGAACAAAAAGCCTTCGCGGTCCCCATGAATCCAGGCGAAACAATTCTAGCCGGCGATACCGTTGTGGTAGTCGACCAGCACATTCTCGAAAAGCCAGTCGACCACGCGGACGCCCTGCGCATGCTCCGCCTCCTCTCCGGCCGCGATCATCACGTCATCACCGGAATCTGCCTTCGCCGCGATTCTCAAAAAATCATCGACAGCGCCAGCACCCGCGTCCATTTCATCGAGCTTACGGAATCGGAAATCTCCGCCTACGTCGCAACTGGCGAGCCCATGGACAAAGCCGGCGCTTACGCCATCCAGGGCATCGCGTCGCGCTGCATCGATCGCGTGGAAGGCGATTATCTCAACGTCGTCGGCCTCCCCATGTCGCTCGTCTACCGTCACCTGAAAACTCTTGGATATTTCGAATGATCAAATTCACCGTGCTTGCATTGCTCTCCTGCAGCCTGTTCGCCGCGGATAAGTGGCCCGGCAGTTTCAAAGACCAGGGCATCATTTATCTCGACCATTCACCAAACGCGGCCATGCATCCAGTCCCAGTCCGCGCCGTCACGCTCGGCGACGGATTCTGGCAGCCGCGCCGCCGCGTCAACGTGGAGCGCAGCATCCCAACCATGCTCGAACTGCTCGAAGCGCACGGTATCGTCGACAACTTCCGCCGCCTTGCCAACAAAAAGGACGCGCCGCGCAAAGGCCCGCTCTACACCGACTCCGACCTATATAAATGGATGGAAGCAGTCGCGTTCGTTCTTCAGTCCGGCGACAATCCCAAACTTCGCGCCACTCTCGACGCCCTGATCGCCGACATCGCCGCAGCCCAGGAACCCAGTGGATATCTCAACACCAACTACGTGGGCGACAAAGTCCCGCTGCGCTTCACGGAAATGTACCGCTCGCACGAGCTGTATTGCCTCGGCCATCTGCTGCAAGCCGGCATCGCGTATTATCGCGCCACGGGCGATCGCAAGCTGCTCGACATCGGCATCCGCTTCGTGGATTATCTGGTCGCCGATTTCGGACCCACCAAGCGCCCCTTGCTCACCGGCCATCCCGAGCTCGAAATGGCGTTAGTCGAGCTCTACCGCACCACCGGAAATCGCGCCTATCTCAATCTCGCCGGATATCTGCTGAGCGGCGTCGAAACCGAGCGCCTGCACCTGAAGCCGTCGCAAGTCAGCTACATGTTCAGCGGCATTCCATTCACCTCGCGAACAATTTTCGAAGGCCACGCCGTGCGCGCCATGTACGCTTCCAGCGGCGCGACCGATTATTTTCTCGAAACCGGCGACCCGCAATATCGCAAAACGCTCGACACTCTCTGGGCCGATCTCACCAATCGCAAAATGTACATCACCGGCGGCGTCGGATCGCGCTCTGACGGCGAAGCTTTTGGCGATCCCTATGAGCTGCCCAACTCCCAGGCCTACACCGAAAGCTGCGCCGCCATCGGAAACATGATGTGGAATTTCCGCATGCTAGCCGCCTCCGCCGAATCGCGCTTCGCCGACGTCATGGAGCGCGCTCTCTACAACGGCATCAACTCCGGAATGTCGCTGGAGGGAACTTTATATTGCTACCGCAACCCGCTAGCTTCGGATGGCGAAAAAATCCGCAACGAATGGTACGACACTACTTGCTGCCCTCCCAACCTGGAACGCACTCTCGCCGCGCTCCCCGGCTATTTCTATGCCACCGGCAAAGACGGCCTCTACGTGAATTTCTATCATGATTCCGTTTTGGATTGGCAAGGCTTGAAAGTCACGCAAAAGACCAACTACCCCTGGTCCGGCGACGTCGAGTTCACCGTGACGCCGGAAGCCGCGCGCGAGTTCACCCTGTTCCTCCGGATCCCCGCCTGGTCGAAGAACTCCAGTGTGTCTTTACCCAATACTTCAGTAACGCCCGGCCAGTATCTTGCGTTGCGCCGAACCTGGAAACCCGGCGACAAATTCACCCTGCATCTGGACATGACGCCGCACCTGATCACGGCCAATCCGCGCATCAGTGAGGACACGGGAAAGGTAGCGGTCCAACGCGGCCCCTTAGTCTACTGTCTGGAACAACCCGATCAATCCGCAAAAATCCCGGATCTCTCGCTAATCGCAAAATCCGATTTCGCAAGCGAATTCCGCAAGGACTTATTCGGCGGCGTAGTAATTCTGAAGCATTCCGGAAATGCTTATCGGCGCTCGCTCGACCAAGAACCTCTGTATGTACCAATAGACCAAGCCGCAAAGCGCAAAACGAACCCAATCCAACTCACGTTCATCCCCTACTACGCCTGGGCCAACCGCGACCCATCCCCAATGGAAGTCTGGGTCCCTCTTACCGTTCCGCCGCGTCCACTTCTTACCGAGCCGCGACCGTAAGGGAGTCGGTGCCTTTCACCATCTCCACAAACACCCGCTCAAACAAATGTTTTACTGGCTTCTCCTCTCCTACCAGCCCACCGGCCGGTATGCTATCAATAAACAAGACGTATCCGGCGCGTGCGTCTCCCTTTCACAATGCAATGCGACTTCTCCATTCGAGTACTGTCTGTGCCGCCGTCGCTGCGGTGCTGGACGCGCAGATACCCGCGTCCACCATATTCAATCCCGCTCCTTCCCGGATTGCCGGGCAAGCAGTCTTACAACAAATAGGCGTGTTAACCGCCACCGCTCCGAACCTGGTGGAAGGCCGGGAGTTCAATGGGCCGCAAGCCGTGGCGCTGGATAGCTCCGTCACGCCTTCCATTCTCTACGTGGCCGACACCGGCAACAATCGTGTTCTGGCGTGGAAAAATGCCACCGCGTTCAGCAAAGGAAACTTCGCCGACCAGGTGATCGGCCAGCGCGATTTTCTCTCCACTTCCCCCAAGGGTCCGGGTTCCGACTTGAGTACCGGCTTGGCCGCGCCGGATGCTCTCGCTGTCGACAAGCACGGCAACCTCTATGTACTGGATGCGGGTAATAACCGGATATTGCGCTATCCGCCGCCCCTGGCGCAGACCGGCGTTCTGCTGGCAGTGGATCTCATCATCGGGCAAAAAGATCTGAACGGCATTTCGGCCAACGAGGGCCAGACTGCGCCCAGCGCAAAGACTCTTGCGGTGTCCCTCAGTGGCAACATCCTCCGCTCCGGCATGGCGTTCGATGCGCAGGGGAATTTGTGGGTTTCTGACGCCGGCAACAATCGCATTCTGCGTTTCCCCGCCGGCCTTCTGGGAACAAAGCCAAGCAACGAGCCCGCGGCCGACCTGGTTCTCGGCCAAGCCGATTTTGTATCCAGTCAGACTCCTTCCACGGCCAGCCAAAGCAAGTGCGGCACTGCCACGGTGACCAGCCAAAGGTGCGGTGACAATTTTCTGATTCAGCCGGCTGGATTGGGCTTCGATGCCGCCGGCCGGCTCTTTGTCGCCGACAATTTGAACCGCGTGGTGGTTTACACCCCGCCATTTTCCACCGGCCAATTCATAGCGCGCATCATGGGGGTTGTTTTGCCAACCACCGCCCAGCCGGTTCCGCCCGGTGATCAACGAAAGCACGCTCGGTGTGATCACTGCAGGCGGCAACGTAATACCGCCGTCAGGCGTGTTCTTCGTCGGCGTCACTCCTTATGTAATCGATACGGGCAACTCCAGGATTTTGGGATACACTTCCTTCGACCAATGGCCGGACCCAGCCACGGCCTTTTCACCTGCTGCAACGGTTGTCATTGGTCAAACCAGTTTCCAGGCGTTCCTGGCCAATCAAAATCTGCCGCAGCCCAGCGCTTCTACCCTAAGTGACCCTGTGGCGGGCGCGTTCGGCGGCTCCGATCTGTACGTCGTGGATGCCGGAAATCAGAGGCTGCTGGTTTTTCCGCAGCTATCCGGTGCCACATTTCCCGCGGCGAACCGGCTGCTCGGCCAACTCGATTTTCAATACAACTCGCTCAATCTTGTGGAAGGTCGCGAACTTGGATTCACAAATAATTTCGGGTCTTGCACTATAAACGGCGCGTTCCCCTTCGCTCAAGGCGGCGATGTTGTGATTGACCTCGTGTCCAATCCGCCGCACCTCTACATTGCCGACCCGTTAAACAATCGCGTGCTCGGCTTTAAAGACTACCGCAAAGTGAATGCTGGATCGTTCGCCGATCTGGTGATCGGCCAGCCGGATTTGCGCACCACGCTGCTGAATTTTCCGAGCAATAATCCAACTCAGGCGAACAACCAAGGTTTATGGTCGCCCGAGGGTTTGGTGGTGGATTCCAAAGGTAATCTCTATGTAGCCGATACCTGCAATGCCCGCGTACTGCGTTTTCCCGCTCCGTTCACCCAACCCGCTTCCGCCGGCATGCCTACCGCGAGTCTTGTTTTGGGACAGACTACTTTCTTCGGCCAGCCCATCTATGACGTCAGCAGCCAAACCATGCGCAGTTCTTATGGGTTAGCTCTCACATCGAATGGAAGCTTGGTGGTCTCCGATCCTCTCGCGAATCGGATCCTTTACTTCAGCAAGCCCACCGGGGGCGATTTTATATCGGGATCTTCCGCCACCAGCGTCTTCGGACAGATGGATTTCAACTCCACCACGTCCACGCTCCTTTCCGGGCCGCACCTGATTGCAATCGATTCGAGCGATCAACTTTATGTCGCCGATACAGGCAATAACCGGATCGCCATTCTTCCCGATGTCCCGCTGGCCGGCAACAATCCTCCGGTGACGCTCTCCATCTCCGGCCTGAGCAGCCCCTACGGCGTGGCTGTCGACAAATCCACCGGAGAAATCTGGGCCACCAATACCAACGGGAACCAACTTTTGCGCTATCCGAAGTTTCAGCAGGTGATCAATAATTCAACTCCTACCGCGACCATTGGGCTGGCAGCGCCGGTCGCGGTTTCTCTCGATCCCTTCGGCGATCCTGTCACGGCCGAAGGAATCAACCGAGTCGGCTTCTACTTCCCGGCCATCGATTACACCAATTCCGGAAATGCGGCGAACTATTTCCTGAGCTTCGCCCCTGGTATGCTGGCCAGCATATTTCCTTTTCCGAACTCGACCTTGGGCGACCAGACTGCAAACTTCAACAGTCTGGCGAACCCGTTGCCCATCCCGACCACTTTAGGCGACGTGCAAGTGCTGGTGGCGGGCGTTCCTTCTTCAATTTTGTACGCTTCTCCCGCTCAGATTAATTTTCAAGTTCCAGGCGCAACGCCCACCGGCGAATTGCAGGAAATTCAAGTGGTGCGCGCATCTACTGGAGAAGTGATCGCCAGTTGGCTGTTCCGGATTAACGCGGTTTCGCCGGCGCTCTTCAGCGTGGATAGTAGCGGCAGCGGCCAGATCGCAGCCTTGAATCAGGATGGAAGCGTGAACAACGGTACGCATCCCGCCAAAGCAGGTTCTTACATTACCCTGTTCGGGACCGGTCAAGGCGTGGTCAGCGGCATGCCAGCCGATGGCAATCCAACGCCAGCGGCGCCGCTCTTGCCTGCCAACCCCTCGCTCAAGGTTTTCATCAATTCGGACTTTGTACCTCAGGGCGATATCCAATTCTCAGGACTCGCGCCTGGATTAGTGGGCGTGTGGCAGATCAACGTGAAGATTCCGGCCAACGTTCCACCGGGCGATGTGCCGGTGTTTGTGGATCTGGAAGGCATGAACAGCGTTCTCGATCCAAGCGGATTGCGACGCAGCACCACCATTCGTGTAACGCCATAAGGAGGGCCGAAGTGCCTCGAACGAAGGGACGAACGCTGCTTGCTTCGTCCGCCTCCGCCTTGCTCTCGCTGGTTGTGTTGTCGCTGACGCTGCGGCTGGACCGCGTGGACCTTCACTTTCCTTTGAACTACCTGGCCGACGCGAACATTTTCCTGATGCGCGCGAAGACCATCGTAGAAGGGCATTGGATCTGGTGGAATCCGCGCCTGGGAATGCCTTTCGGCGCGGACTTCCACGATTTTCCGATGAACGTCACTTTCGACAGCTCGCTGATGTGGCTGTTGAGCCGGTTCACCAACTCCGCGCCGCTGATCGTGAATCTGGATTGGATGATCGAGATCGCGCTTACGGCGGCATTGGCGGCCTACGCCTTCGTTCGCCTGGATTTCAGCCTCACGATTGCAGCTTCCTGCGGCGCGATTTTTGCGCTTCTGCCCTATGTCTATTTCCGCGCTACTCACCATCTGCATTGCCTCTACTATGCGATCCCGCTGGTGGCGCTGGCCGCCATCCAACTGGTGCGCGGAAAGTGGGCGAGGGCCCGCGACGTTCCGATGTACGCCTGGATCGGCTGCGTTTTGGCGGGCCTCTCGTATGCCTACACCGCATTCTTCGCCGTATTCGTACTCCTTGCCGCCGGCTTTCTGGCGGCGCTTAAATTTCGGAATCTACGCGCACCGGTTCTGGCGGTCGCGCTCGCGGCAGGGGTTGGCGTCACCGCATTGGTCGACCTCTCGCCGGCGCTGCTGTTTTGGGCTCGCAACGGAGTGAATGCCAGTATGGCGTTCAAGAGTCCGGCTGAGACGGAACTGTACGGATTGAAAATCCGCTATCTGATAACTCCCGTTCCGGACCATCCAGTCGCGCTGTTCCGCGCCGCCGAGGCTCGCTTGGAAACCACCAAGTATCCGCAAATTCCAAACGAAAACGAAGCCGGCCGCCTGGGCACGTTCGGATCGATCGGCTTGCTCTATCTGTTGGTCTTCGCCGCGAGAAAGGAACTTTTGGGCCCCTGCGCAGGCCTGACTTTGCTCTGCGTTCTCTTCGCAACGGTAGGCGGATTCAGCGACTTCTTCAGCGCGTTCGTCTCTCCCGAGATCCGCTGTTACACCCGCATTTTTCCCTTCATCGGATTCTTCTGCATCATCGCGGCTGCAACCTTGCTGCGCGGGCTGGACCGTCGTCTGCCGCCGATCCCCAGAGTTCTGGTATTGACCGCGATCACGGTACTGGCGGGCTTCGACCAGGCAGTGCCCTCGCGCGCAAACGATCACAGGGAAGCCTTGTACAGAAGCGATGACGAATTCGTTCGCCAGATCGAGACCCTGCTCCCCGCCAGCTCCGAAGTGTTCCAACTGCCGTATGTGGATTTTCCCAATGAGCTTCCGCAAGCCAAACTGACCTTGAACGATTCGCTGCGGCCGTACCTGCATTCTTTGAGCTACCGATGGAGCGCTGCGGCCGTCAGCGGCACCACTGCGGGCGAGTGGAACCGTCTGGCCGCTTCGTTGCCTGTGCCGGAGATGCTGCGCGCGATTTCGCAGCGCGGATTCACCGGCCTGTGGCTGGATCAAGACGGCTACAATCCTGGAGCATCTCCCGAGCAAGCCATCGCGCAGGAGCTTGGCGCGGCGCCTCGGGAAAGCCCGGACCGGCGCTTCGCGTTCTTCGATCTTCGGAATTACGCGTCGCGAAAGCCCCTCGCCGGCGATCCGGTACAAGTACTTTTCGAGCGCGGGTTCTATTATGAGGAGCGCGGCGATGGCCACGTTTGGCACTGGTCGTTGCGCCGTGGCCGGATCACCCTGATGAACCCGCTGGATGCGCCGCGCAAGATTACTCTTTCGATGAAGCTGCAAAGCGCGGATCAGAAGCCGCACGATATCCGGATCTCCTTTCCCGGAGGAATTGATCACGCCACGGCCGTGGGAAGCTATACCCGAACTCTTGAACTCCCGGCTTCGGGCTCGCTGGCGCTCGATCTGACTTGCGATTGCCCCGCCGTGCGTCCACTGAGTGGCGGCCGCGCCCTCTATTTCTTTGTCTCGGACGTCGGCATACCCTAAAGCTATGGCCTGCGGTGCCGATGGATGAGATTAGGGCATCGTGCTGAAAAACGACGAGCTTAGCGAGTTAAAAGGCCAGTTTCTCGCCAGCCTGAATCACGAAATCCGAACTCCGCTCAGCGGCATCCTCGGCATGTCCGATCTGCTGCTGGAAACTCTTCTTACCGAAGAACAAAAAGAGTACGTGGATGCGACGCGCCTGTGCGCGGAAAACCTGCTGGAGATCTTGAACGCCACGCTTGAATACTCCGCGCTTTCGGCGAATCACATTCACCTGGAAGAGGAGGAGTATCCGCTGCGTGAGACGTTGGAAGGCGTGGTGGCGCAGTTCGCTTTCAAGGCGAAATCGAAAGGCTTGCTGCTGACGCATACTTTTGACGGCGACTTTCCCGAAGCCGTGGTGGGCGACGCTTTGCGGCTGCGGCAACTGGTTTGGCACCTGGTGGCGAACGCGGTGAAATTCACCAACAAGGGCGAGGTGGAAGTCCGGGCCTCGGCGACCGAGACTGAGCGAGGCCGCGGCGATCTGGAGATCCGTGTCCGCGACACTGGCATCGGAATCCCAGCCAGCCATGTCAGCACCATTTTCGAATCGTTTCGCCAGTTGGAAACCGGGCTCTCGCGAAATTATCCCGGTTTGGGATTGGGTCTGGCAGTTGCCCAGAAACTGGCAGTTCTGCTGGGCGGCGAAATCTCGGTGGCGAGCGAACCCGGCAAGGGCAGCACGTTTCTGGTGAGATTGCCGATCCGTCTGCCTGTTGAAGCGCATATTCGGCCGGTGGACTTCCAGCGAATCCGCGGGCACCTGCTGGTTGTGGACGACGATTCGGTGGCGCAGACCATCGCCAGCCACGTTTTGCGGCGGCATTCGTACGACGTGGAGTGCGTCTGCAATGGTCCGGCTGCAATTGACAAAGCCTCCCGGGCTACGTTCGACCTGATTCTGCTGGATCTGCAAATGCCGGGCATGGACGGCTTTCAGACCGCCCGCTACATTCGGGCTATTCCCGCTTACGCCAAGACCCCGATCATTGCTGTAACTGCCAACTGCTCCAGCGATTACCGGGACCGGTGCATCCAGACTGGAATGCAGGGATTCTTGGCTAAACCGGTGCAGTCGAAAGAATTGGTGCAGACTGTCGAAAGACATCTGGCTGGGCGAACCTCACTGGCAAGCTAGAATTAGACTTGTTTCGTATCGACAACCGCAGTGTCCTATTGGCACAACCGCTTGAAGAGCTGTCCTGGTTGGAGCATGGTTTCGGGACCCGTTCCAGTATAGATTGGCCTTCGGCCGCTGCACTGGCCACGGTCAAGCAAATCCATTCGAATACTGTCCTGGTGGCGGACCGTTCGGGCGTGATCGGCGAAGGCGACGCGCTGATTACGAACCAGCCTGGGATTACGCTCGCGATTCGTACCGCCGACTGCCTTCCTATTCTAATCGCCGACCCTCGCAATCGAGCCGTGGCCGCTGTACATTCGGGCTGGCGCGGAACTGTCCTCGATGTCGCATCTGAGACTGTGCGTGCCATGCACGGACAGTTCGGCAGCCGTCCTGAGGATCTGGTGGTGGTGGTTGGGCCAGGGATTGGTGGTTGTTGCTTCGAAGTGGGCCCGGAAGTAGCAGCCCAGTTCGGGCTTTCCGGACGCATCAAAATCGACTTGGTGGAGACGCTCCGCCGTCAGATGGGACGAAATGACGGCACGCGGCGACAATTCGCCTCTGCCGGGATGTGCACAGTCTGCCGGGCTGATTTGTTCCACAGCTATCGCCGGGACCGGGAAGCGGCCGGCCGAATGGTAAGTGTAATCGGGATTAGGAACTAAAAGCGGGAGGCTTAGGCCACACTGTGGATCAAGCCTCCCGCTAGGAAATGGCAGGCAGAAGTTTCGCTTTAGGCTGCATGAACCAGCAAGTCGTCGAGGGAATCGGTACCCTCTTCCTGGTTCTTGTCGGCGATTTCCTGGCACTGGATGCAGTAGGCGGCCCACGGGACAGCGTTCAACCGCTTGATACTAATATCCTCTTCGCAATGCGCACAGACTCCGAAAGTGCCTTCGTCGATGCGGTGCAAGGCCGCACGGACATTTCGAAGCAGGTTGGACTCCCGGTCCAGATTTCGAATCGCCAGTTCGCGTTCGGCTGCATTCTGGACCTCGTCCAGGGCATCCGGGCTCTTTTCGATCGCGATTCCTTCACGGTTTCTCAACACATGCGCAAGCTCGGCCTGTTTGTTCTCCAGGATCTCTTTGAATTTGTTTAACTCGGTCTTCGTCATAGGTTTAACTCTCTTTCTTGTTTTGGTGTCTTACTGGTTCACCACGTTTAGACGCACAAACCTCCAGAAAGGTTCAAGAGGTTACATAAAATGAGTAAACCGTAATGTACTCTACGGCTTAACAGCTGACGGCCCTGTGCACCGCCGGTAGCGAACCACTGTTTGGTTCCTAAGATCATACCACAACGCCTGAGCAATTCAAGTGCCAGCCTTTTCGGGCTACCCATACTGGGGTCATTTGACTCATATCGACTTCACGGCTCAAAAGTTTATGGCACTTCGGTTTAAAACGCGGACTGCCGCGCTGGGCAACCAGCGCTACCTACAGAACCGCCCGGTCCGGCAATTTATTCCGAATGCTTGTCACTGCACGGAAGCGAAGTGTCGCCGGAGCGGATTTCTTCTCTGCTGTTTTTGCGCGTTAGTTGGTCTGAGGAGGCTTCTTGTGGGCTTGGCGACGCTCTTGCTGCATGGTATTCAGCAACTGTTCCAGTTGCTGCTCCGGAATGGCCAAGGACATGGTCATGACGTTGGCGCTGGTCTTGAGGTCCATGTTATCCAGCAAGGTGGACACCTGGCCGGCCACTTTATTATTTTCGCTATTGAGCTGGATCAGGCTGGCGAGGAAGCGGAAGACGTCCGACAGCGCCTGGGCGTCTTTTGGGGAACGCGTGACCGCTTCTCCGGATATTGTGACCGTCTCGCCGAAGCGAATGCCGCCGCTAGCTTGATGAATCGCGGCCAGCAGGTCGCCCTTCATGGCGCCGCTGAGGTTGGGATTGGGCATGGCGCCGGCAAACTCAGAGATGGGAACAACAGTGACGAACCAGAAATCATTCTTGGCGCTGACTTCCTGAACTTTTGCCAAGAGATCGCCAGACGCCGGCGCATTGCTCTGCTTGCGCTGGATGGCGGCCTTTACGGAGTCCAGATCGCCCATCACTGCGTTCGATCCGTCAAAAAAGGCGATTCCACTTTCTACTTCGGGTTTACCTGGTTCGGAGTACGTCAAGATGCTGGCGCCTTGGAAGTCGGTGACGGTTCCACCATTGGCCTTGGCAGCGCTAACGATCTGCGGCAGGTTGAACGAACCGTGCGCGGCAACCAGCCAGCGGCTCTGGGGCGTGGCTTGCTCCCAGTTGGAAGCCATGACAATTTCAGTGACATCGCGGCGCGGATCGAATCCGGTTTGCGCGATGAACTTCTTGAAGCCGGCGTCTTCCACCTGCATATGGGACAGCACGTATTGGCCGAAAGCCGAGTTTTTGGTCTGCTGGACCTGGAGTCCGGCGATGACCTTGGCATCCGGCATTACCAGCCGCAAGAGTCCGGGATCGGCGGCCGCGAAGGCGGTGGCTTGGAGGATAAAAATCAGAAGGCCAAGAATACATCGCTTTATCATGAAAACCTCTCTATCGACATTACGAGCGTAGCATGGCGGATGTTCCGACTTCTCACTGAATCGTGATGTAAAGATTCTGCTGACTGGTCTCAAAACCAAAAGATAGGTTCAAGACGCCGATGCCCGCGAGTGAGCTTGGCAGGAGGATGTTGACCTGATCGAGACCAGGGAATTGAGCCTGCGGACCGGCGTAAGTTACGGAAAGGTCATGCTCACACTGCGTCGACGTGTTGGGAGGGCAAGGACTCCTGAAGCCAGACGCGGTGGTATCCACGGGCGAATCGAAGCCGGTGCCAAAAAGAATCAGGTAAACGGCGCCGGTCGAGACATCAATTGGCACTTCCTGGACATGCCCGCCCTGCTGGGCGAAGATCGGCTCGACCGTTTGGACGTTGTCCGTGCCAACTCGGACGACGTAGCCCGCCGGGATTCCACTCCGATCCACGAGGAATATCTTGGGATTTGACGCAATCTGAATTTCAGTGCTTGCCGATTGTCCGTCCGTAGTTTTAATGGTGACGATGGCGGTACCAGGTTCCAGCCCCGCCGGCAAAACGAAATTCACCTGTTGGGGCGATGCGTAGTAGATTTCCGCTTGGCTTACAGTGCCGGTCTGATCCTCGACGCTTACCAAAGAGCTCCCCAGCGTAGTAGGCAACAGTGGCGCGGTGGCCGCAGCGGTACTCAGTGCCAGATGCTTGCCGAAAGCAGAGACGATCGAGTGTGGCGACAGTGGTCCGTTCGAGAAATCGGCTGCGGAAACAATGCTCAAGAGCGCACCTGGCGGCGAAAGATTGAAAAAGACGGCAGCGCCGTTTTCCAGGGGCGACGCTCCACTAGGGGTTGTGAAGAAGCCGCTTGCCACGTCCAACTTGCCGTCTCCGTTGAAGTCGGCAGCCACTAGAGGGCCGTACGTAGCGAAGAGGTTATTCAGTTGATACGTGAATATACCGTCCCCAAGGTTTGTGAGTTGGAACGTAAATGTACCATCTCCGTTGCCAATGAAAAGACCGCCATCGATCGAGACTATGTCGGGAATTCCATCGCCATTGATATCTCCTGCCGCGATCGCGAGACCCGTTCCGCCTGGATAAATTGCCGCGGAGCCAAACGTCCCATCGCCGTTTCCGAGCAGAACCGCGATCCCAGCGTCTCCGTAAAGATCTGCCACCAGGTCCAGCTTGCCGTCCCTCTTGAGATCCGCCGCTATCAAGCTCTGGGCAGGGAAAGGCATGCTGGTCCCGGGGACCAGCGTTCCGTCGGCGTTTCCGAGTAACAAGCTGATGCCGGCTTGATTTGCGATGGCAAGGTCGGCAGCACCATCTTGATTGAGATCGCCGGCCGCGAGCGCAACCGCCGCGACACCGGCCGGGTAGGTTTGCGCCGACGCGAAGGTCCCGTCGCCTTTGCCTAGGAAAACAACAACTTGATCTGGCGCCAGCGATCCACTGCTGTTGATGGCAGCGACGTCCGCTTTTCCATCCTTATTAAAATCGCCGGTGACGAGCGACCAGATGGAGACCACTGGCGAATTGCTCGAAACCGGCGCCAAGAATGTTCCGTCGCCCTTGCCGAGGAAAACCATAATGCGAGCGGGAGCCACGGGACGCGCAATCGTGGAACGCGCAACAGTGACGGCGAGATCGAGAATCCCATCGCCGTTAAAATCTCCCGCGGCCACGGAAGTCGGGGAGTCGGCTGGGTCAACGGTGGAAAAATCGTAGCTGAAAATGGGCACTAGCGTGCCGCTCGCGTTCCCAAGAAACACCGTCAGATATTGGAATGCAGTGACCAATGCCAGATCGGCGATGCCGTCGTGGTTGAAATCTCCTGAAGCCAGGGAAGCGTCCTGAACGGTACCCGGGAAATTTAAGGGGGAAGGATTCTCGGTAATGGGGATCGGCGAAGGAGCGATGGGCGCGGCCGCCAAACTGCCCGTTCCGTCGCCAAGGAAAACCGTAAGAGTGCCTTCCACAAAACCGAGAGCGTTCAGGACCAAAGGGTTGCCCGTGCCAATCACGACATCCAGCTTCCCGTCTCCATCGAAATCGGCCAGGATGACGGACTCTCCGGCGGTGTTCAAGAAATCCTCCCGAGTAGGAAAGCCTCCTTTCCCGTCTCCGAGAAGAATAGAGATGCCGTTGGTGACGATGTCGGGAATTCCGTCGCCGTTCATATCCCCGACCGCAATAGCGCCAGACGTTCCAATATTTCCATAGGGTGCGGGCGACGATGCAATATTCACCGGAATGCCGGCCCGCGGGGAGAAAGTCCCGTCGCCATGGCCGAGTGCCACCACGACCTCATTCAAGGTAGGTGGATTGGTTGTTCCAAAGCTGGTCAAGTAAACGAGATCGTTGTTTCCGTCTCGGTTGAGATCCGAAATGGCGATAGCAGCCGGACCCACGTCCAGGGTGGGGAGCGTGGACGTCACGAAGTTTCCATCACCCTTGTTCAGCGCGATGACCAAACTGGCACCGGACGAGGTCTGCTTGCCCGGCTGGCCTGCAGTGCCTACAACGACGTCCGGTTTGCCGTCGCCATTGAGATCGGCAACCGCCATTGAGCCGTAGAGGAATCCATCCGGCGAGAAGCCGCCGCCCGGCTGAAACCCACCGGACCCATCGCCGTAGAAGACCTGAACCCCGCCTCCGCCGGATAATCCCTGGTATTCAGCAACCACGTCCAACTTGCCATCGCCGTTCATATCCGCCAGGACCATTGAGAGATAACTTTGGAGGTACCCGGGTCCAGTCAAAGCACCGATTTGGGTTTCCGAGACAAGTTCGAGATTGTGGTCGAAGACGATAATATCCAAGCTGTTAGCAACCGGTAATACGAACAGGTAGTTCCCCGAATCGAGGACCGTGAAAGCAGCCGGCTGCGCTGCTACTCCTGGCGCATTGGGAGCGGGGAGAGAAACTTTTCCCGGCGCGGCCGGCAGCGCGCGATCCAGACAGCTCGAAAATTGCCTTTCGAAATGAGGGATCGTACTTAAAACGCGGTACGGCGACGTGTTCGCCATCTCGAAAGCGGTGGAAGAACCATCGCTCTGCCGGAGGACCACCAAGTGCGACGTGTTGGTGGGATCCAGATTAACTGTTTTAGCATTCAGGAAATTGATTGGTGGACATGGCGTTTGGGCAGTACCACAGAGAGCAGCTAGAAACGGAAAAATAAGTTTGAGGTACAAGAAAAGCCTCGGGCGTCGAATTATCTGATGCATTCGCAGGACGCTTCTAAGACCCTTATCACGCGCTTTTAACTACACCAAAGCTTAATCCCGTGCGTCGCCATGAGTGGCGACGCGGCAGGCAAAGTGCGTGCGCCACGCTTAGCGTGAATGCGGGATTGGTTCCTTATATCACCGTCACACCGGAACTTGTTCAACGATCTCGATGCCGTAGGCGTCCAGCCCGACCACTTTGCGCGGATGGTTGGTGAGCAGCCGGATGGTGTGTAATCCAAGGTCGGAGAGGATTTGCGCGCCCAGGCCGCTTTCGTGCTGGAGTTGGCGCTGGCCGTCCGGAGTACCCAGTCCAACGTGATTGCGGATGCCTGGGCCGGATTGATGCAGATAGACCAGCACGCCGCCTTCTTCGGCGATGCGCCGGAGCGAGTTCTGCATCACCTGGCGGCACTCGCATTCCATCGATCCGAAGACATCGCCATAGACGCAGCGCGAGTGCATGCGCACCAGCACGTTTTCGCGTCCGGCAATCTCGCCAAACACCAACGCCAGATGCATTTCCGGAAGGATGTTGCTGGCGTAGACGATGGTCTTGAAGTTGCCGAATTCGGTGCGCAGGCAGCCTTCCGATTGCCGGCTGACGAAACGCTCGGTTTGGAGGCGGTGGCGGATGAGGTCGGCCACGGAAATCATCTTCAGGTTGTGGCTGAAGGCAGAACTCGCGCAACTGCGGAACGCGGGCCATGGAGCCATCGTCGTTCATGATTTCGCAGATGACGCCGCCGGGCCGCAGTCCGGCGAGACGCGCCAGATCCACCACGGCTTCGGTCTGTCCGGCTCGCACCAGCACGCCGCCTTCGCGAGCCCGCAAGGGAAAAACATGGCCGGGACGTGCCAGATCGGTCGGCTTGCTATCCGGATTCATGGCGACCAGGATGGTGTGGGCACGGTCGGCGGCGGAGATTCCGGTGGTTACTCCTTCGGCGGCTTCGATGGACTCCGTGAATGCGGTTCCGAGACGCGCGGTGTTCCGGGCGGTCATGGGCGGCAGCGCCAAGGCGTCGCAGATTTCGGGACTCAGCGGAAGGCAGATGAGCCCGCGGGCGTGCTTGGCCATGAAGTTGATGACATCGGGCGTGACTTTTTCGGCCGCGATGGTGACGTCGCCTTCGTTTTCGCGATCCTCGTCATCCACGATGACCAGCATGCGGCCGGCGCGGAAGTCCTCGATGGCTTCGGGGATGGGGGAGAAGGGCATTTTGTTTCAGGATAGCAATCCAAGGCATTGGCCACGGATGCACACGGATGGAGACGACCCGGCTAGGAGTACCTGCGCCAAGGACTGATGTGGCTTTGGCGCTGTTGATGTTGAGTGAGGGCGTCAGGGGGGAAGTAAGCGGTTGTATCGGGGGGAAAATCGGGGACACGACTGGTTACTTTGAAGGTTGAAGCAGACCGGACGCTTGCCCGTCATGTCCCCGATTTTCTGGGGTTATTTGTGGAGAAAATCGGGGACACGACTGGTTCCGACAGGTGTCGTGGTAGCGCTCCCTTGCGGTCGCGGTTCGGTGAGAGTGGTTAGGGGATGTAGTGGAAGCGGACCAGATAGATGTTTTGACCTCGGCCGTGCTTGGCTACTTTGAGGAGATCGATTAGGCCGAGGAATCCGGACTCGCGGGCCAACTGGGGCGTGATGTCCGGGAATCCGATGGGTTCGATGGAATCCACTTCGATCTCGCCTTCTTCCATTTTGTAGCGGTTGCCGGCTTTGACGTGGGGGCGGGTCCAAATGCGGACGCTGCAGGTGATTGTGCCGCGGCGAACTCCGTCGCGCAAACGCTTGGTGAAGACCATTTGGTTACAGAGGCGGAACCGCTAAGACTTCGAGGAGTTCAAACTGATCGTCATCGGTGGAGCGGATTAGTTTCAATCGGGCTTTGATGCGCGCGCTCTTGGATACGCGATCAAACGTGCCGGGCGGCTGGCCGTCGTAGTAGCTTCGAAGGGCGGGCCAACCTTTGATCAGACTTCCCCGGTAAAACACGATGCTGAGGACACGTTTGGGCCGGACGTCGGTGGGGTATTTCGGCAATTTCGAGAGGTCCATAGCTAAGTTCCGACACATCGATACGTTTTGGTTGGTAGTGCGACTGCAGTAGTCGATAGCGCTGCACTTTTCGAATGGTTTTCCCAGGCAAAGATTTTCTACCGGCTTTGGAATCCACATCAGATCGATGGCATCCGGCTGCCCCTTGAAGTGGGGGTCCAGAACATAGAGAAAATCCTCCAGCTCGGTGGCGCTTTGCACCTTGGAGGTTTGCGCCGTGGCGATAGAAATGGAGGCCAATGCGGCGAATCCTAGCAAACGTTGCCAACGTTGCATGATTTGGGTTCAATTATCGCAGGCGTGTTGTAGAGACGCAATGTCTGCAGCTTCCTATCACGCCGAGTTGCACTGAGTGCGGTGAAGATAACCTACTGATCAGCTCAACTCGTAGCCGTGAGTTGCGATTTTGACCCACAGCGTCTCCGCTTCACTTCCGTGCAGGGCGAAGATCTGGCGCACCAGGTCGCAAACCTGTTCGCAGCCCTTTTCATAGAAGACCAAAATGGAGGGACCGGCGCCGCTTAGCGCGCAGCCTAAGAGACCGGGCGCGCGCAGCTTCACCATTTCCTCGAGGCCTGGAACTAAAGAATAGCGATACGGTTGATGCAGCCGGTCTTCGAAGGCGGCGGGAAATGCACTGGTGGTTCCGGTGGCGAGCGCGGCGATCAGCAAGGCGCTGCGCTGCACGTTGAATATGGCGTCTTGCTTGGAATACACGGCGGGAAGGACGGCACGCGCCTGGCTGGTGGGCAGCTCATAGTTTGGTACAACGACGGCGACTCCATAGCTGGCGGGAAGCTCGAGACGCACCGCGCGCGCTACGCCGCCGGCGTCAATGGCGCTGGCGACAATGGATCCGAGCACGCAGGCGGCGACATTATCGGGATGCCCCTCAATTTGCGCCGCTTCATCCAAGATGCGGTGCGGCTTCCAGTGCAATCCGAGCAACTGATCGGCGATCACGACGCCGGCGGTGAGAGCGGCGGCGCTGGATCCTAGACCTTTTTCGATGGGAATGTCGTTATCGATTTCGAGCGCGATGCGGGGCAGAGTTTCGCCGACGTCGCGCGCCACGCGCAGCGCGGTCTGCCAGATGAGGTTGTCTTCGGTGGCCGGAATTTTGTTGGCATCGCGGCCGCGCACCTGGATGGTCAATCGCTCGGCCGGTTCAAAGGTACACGTCAAATAGACTCCGAGCGCCAGACCCAACGCGTCGAAGCCGGGGCCGAGATTTGCGCTGGAAGCTGGTACGCGGACTCGCATTCCGATGTCCGGTTACAACTTCACCGCGGTTCCCCGATGGCACGATTCATACACAGAGAGGACCACTTCGAGCGCCCGATATCCATCTTCGCCGGAGGAGACGGGCTTGCGTCCGGTGCGAATGGCTTCGCCGAAATCCAGGAACTGGCGTTCGAAGGGAGCGAGCGAAATGGCCATGGGATCGGACGCGCCCGAGGCGACGTTATGATCCACGGGCGCGGGTTCTCCGGAATCATTTTCGACGTGCCATGTTGTGAGCTTGTCGCCGGAGATGACCGCCGTTCCCTTGGTTCCGTGAAGCTCCATGCGCTCGGTGTAGCCCGGCCAAAATGCTGTGGAGGATTGGATGACGCCGGTGGCGCCGGAGCGGTACTTCATTAACGCTGCCACAACGTCCTCGGATTCGATTTTGTGCAGCGCGCCGAGCTGCCAGTAGCCGAAGATTTCCGAGACCGGGCCCGCGAGCCACAGCAGAATATCCACTTGATGGATGGCTTGGTTGATCAACGCACCGCCGCCTTCGGTGGCCCAGCTTCCTTTGATGGGGCGCGAATAATAGGCGGCCGAGCGGTACCACTTCACATAAGCGTCGGCTTGGAGGATACGGCCGAGGCGTCCGGCCTCCATGGCGCGGCGCAGGAACTGGATGGAATCGTCAAAGCGATGCTGGCTGACGACGCTCAACTGGATGCCCGCGTTGCGCGCCACATCGATCATCTTGCGCGCGGTCTCAAGGTTGGTCGACATCGGCTTCTGCACCTGCACATGTTTCTTCGTTTCGGCGCAAATCAAGAGCGGCTGCAGACGAAAATCGGGGAAGGTGCAGACATCCACATAATCGATGTCCGGATGCCGGCAGACTTCTTCATAGGTGGGGACGAATTGGCATCCGTACTTGTCAGCGAAGGCGCGGCCGCTCTCGGCGTTGATATCGGTGCAGACTTTTAGTTCGTAACCAATGTTCGCGTAGGCCTGCGCATGTTTGTGCGAAATGGCCCCGGTGCCTATCATTCCTAACCGCATAAAGACGTTTCTGGTTTCTCGTTTCTGGTTTCTGGTTAACTTCTGGCTTCTCCGTTATTGTACGAGACCGTTGTTTGTTCCGCATACTGTTACGTCAAGACCCAGATTGCGGAAGGTTGCGGCTTTGGCCGCTAGGGCACGATTTGCGCTTTCGGCATTGGGGGCGTAGGCCACTTGAATGTGATTGGATTTGTGGCGCGCCATCATTTGATCGCGCGTGATGCCGTAGGTTACGGCGTGCATGATGGGCCATTGCGGCGTGGTGGTGCGCCATCTGCGCTCGGTTTCCGCAAAGGGGAGTTCGCGTACCGCGGCGCGTCCGAGGTCGGCTTTGAGTTTTCCGTGGTCGACGAAGATGCGGCTCCAGACGATTTCGCCGGGCTTGCTGATGCCTTTCACGGTGCCGCCTCCGAGCCGGAAATACATGGGTGGCTGGCGCTCGCTGACTGTTCCTTTGTATTCGTCGATGAAATGCTTGGGCGGAGCGGCGCCGCTGATTTCGAACACCCACACGAATTCGCCGTTGTACTCTTCGCCATAACGGATGTCGTGTAGCGTGGTTTCGGGATCGAAGCCTAGCTTGGTCCAGATGCGATTGGTGATGAGGGCGTCGAGTCCGGCGCATTCGTCTACTTCGTTGAAATGCGGGAGGGCGTGGCCGGCGTAAAGCTCGCGGCCATCGTGTGAGAGAACCGGCGGGCGTTCCACATTGTTGAGCAGACCCTCAGCCAGGTCCGATGCGGGAGTGAGATCCTTGAGGCCTTGCTGGTATTGAATGCCGATAGCATCGCAGCCGAAATCGTCAGCGATGCGGAGCGCGGCGATGTACATCTTGCACTGGTCGAGGATTTGTTGGTCCACGAGATCGGTTTCGGGATTCGGGCCGGTGACGAATTTCATGCCGCTTTTGTCGAGCCAATCGCGCACGGCTTGGGCTTCGGAATCCGGGCGTGCGCTGCATTTCGGCAAAGAGCGCCGATTGGCTGAGGCGTTCTTTGAACACGCCGGTGGGATGCAGCAGTTCATCCGGGAGGATGGCGTTGTACATCCCCATGCAGCCTTCGTCGAACACTCCGAGAATGGCTTTGTCGCGCTGCAGGTGTTTCCGCGATGTCGCGCGCGAGCGCTTCTTCCGCGGCGGGCAATTGGAACTTCGTTAGCGGATGTACGTGGCTTGCGTCGTGCAGCAATGGGCTCGGCGTTGAGCCAGCGCTGCAATCCGGTCAAGAAGAACGAATCTTTGAAATCTTTGCTCCACAGCGTTTCGTAGCGAACGCCGGCTTTGGTGAGCGATCCATTGAGATTGAGCATGCCTACGAGGCCTGGCCACTCGCCGCTCCAGTTCGCAACCGTGAGGATGGGGCCTTGATGCGTGAAGAGTCCATGCAGAACGTGGTGGCTGTATTGCCAGACGGCTTCGACGACGAGGAGCGGCGCGGTGCGCGGGATGTCGCGAAAAATCCGCATGCCGTACTTCTGGCTGTCGATGAATCCGTGCTGCTTGGCGGAATCGAAGGGATGGGCGCGCCGCACGTCGCGTCCGGCGTTGCGGATGGCGGCGATGACGGATGCTTCGACGGATTCCTGAGCCGGCCAGCACTTCTGATTGGCGGACAAACGCAGATCGCCGCTGGCGATGAGAAAAACAGGATCACTCATTTGTCGCTATTGTGGCACGGCTGTATGTTATCGTGATTGAGTAGACCTTCCTGTTGTAGCTCCGGGCCGGTAGCTCAGTTGGTAGAGCATCGCACTTTTAATGCGGTGGTCGCGGGTTCGATCCCCGCCCGGCTCACCAATTTTCAAAAATAGTTGGATCTGTCCGTTGCGCTGCATAACTTGACTTGTACGGTGAAACGACGTACATTCAAGGTAACCGAACTGGAGCTTAGGTATGCCAGAGCAACACACCAACCGCACCGCCCGCCTGGAGGCACGCATCGCACCCGAGGCGCTGGCCGTCGTCCGTCGCGCCGCCGAAATCCAGGGGCGTTCCGTCAGCGATTTTGTCGTCGCGGCCGCCCAGGAGGCGGCGCAGAAAGCGGTATCCGAAGTCGAGGTCATTCGGCTAGCGCGCGAGGCGCAGGAACAGTTCGTCAAGCTTCTGACGAAGCCGCCCAAACTGAACCCGGCATTGAAGAGAGCCTTCGCGCGTCACCGGAATCTCATCAGGGAATAAGTGAGCGGGACCTTTCGTATTGAACCGCTCACGGACGAGCACGACCGAACCGGATTCATCAGTGGCTCCGCTGCGCTCGACCGATATTTTCAGACGCAAGCCTCCCAGGATGTCCGGCGCCGGATCGCGACCTGTTTTGTCGCCGTCCGCTACGATTCGGGACAAATCGCCGGCTACTACACCTTGAGCGCAACCAGCATCGCCTTGGATGCTCTTTCCCCGCAGATCATTAAGAAACTGCCGCGCTATCCGGTGGTTCCGGCGGCGTTGCTAGGTCGACTCGCCGTTCGCCGCACACAGCAGGGGCTTGGGCTCGGCGGCGTTATGCTGGCGGATGCCTTGAAGCGCTCGGCCCGGGCGGAGATGGGCGTATTCGCAATGGTTGTAGATGCCGAGAACGAAGCGGCTCAAAGCTTTTACGAGCACCATGGCTTTACGCTTCTGCCCGGCGCGAGCCGGCGCTTGTTCCTCCCAATCGATGCCGCCCTGCGGCGTCTCGCCTCACGCTGAAAGTCTTTCGCTTCAGTGTCGGAGTTTTGGGCGCTCACTTCGCCGGTCTACCATGTTCCAAGCAGAGTGCGACCAGGTCGGCGATGTTTGCTTCGCCCACGCACATCACCGTATCCGCGCCGCCCCAATAAATTTTCACCGTTCCATCCGGCTCTGCAACTGCGCCGCAAGTGAACACCACGTTGTGGACATATCCGGTGATTTCCCAGGGATCTTCCGGCTGCAGGATCCACGAGTCGCTGACTCCGATGATCTTGGCTGGATTCAGTAAGTCGTGCAGCGCCACTCCTAAGCGATACACGGATCCGTCCATGGTTTTGAAAACGCCGTGATAAATGGAGAGCCATCCCTGCGGCGTCTTGATGGGCGGCGCGCCGGGACCGATCTTCATTTCGTCCCAGTGATAAGGTTCGGGCCGCATGATGAGCTGGGATTCGCCCCAATAGCGGAGGTCCGGCGAGTAGGAAATCCAGATGGACCAGGGAGCGATCTCCGAATGCGGACGGTCCAGGCGCGCATAAAGGCCATCAAACTTTTCGGGAAAATCACCACGTTCCGATAGTCGGCTTCCGTGATGAGGCAGAATCTTTCCACCTGGCGGAAGTCTCTGGTCTTGGCCAGACGCGATGCGCACGCCATTGCGCGAGTAGGCGCTGTAGGTGATCAGGTACTCGTCTTCGATTTGCGTCACGCGCGGATCCTCGACGCCGAATTCTTCGTAAGCGGCGAACGGGCCATCCGGCGCCGGAGTCAGAAAAGGCGCGGGATCCACAGTGAATCGGAATCCGTCGTAGCTGCGCGCCGATCCGATGATCGAGCGCCCGGTGCGCAGATGCGAACGGAACAGCATGATGTATTTACCCTGATATTTCACCACCGCGGCGTTGTGAACCGTTTCCACGGGGTAGGGAATATCGGACTTGGTCAGAATCGGATTCTGGCTATATCGCCGAACAATATCGCGCTTCATGCTGCCTCTTGTCTTCCTTCTCGAAAATCGTCGCGTACACCCGTTCATAGGCGGCGACCATAGTGTCCACTGAGAAATAATCGTGGACACGTCTGCGGCAGGCGGCGCTATCGATTTCGGAAGCCGCGCCAGGGCTCGCACAGCCTCATGCACGTTGTTGACTAGAAATCCAGTCCGCCCGTCTTCAATCACTTCGCCGCAGGAGCCCGAATCCATCGCGATCACCGGCACGCCGGCGGCATTGGCTTCCGCCAGCACCAGTCCGAATCGTTCCGGAATGGTATTCAAATGCAGCAGAGCGCGGGCGCGCCCGAACAACTCATTCTTGCCGGGCACATCCACGGGCCCGATGTAGCGGATGGTGTCGTCGAAGTGCGGTTCCACCTGGTCGCGGAAGTAGGCCTGATCCTGGATGATGCCCGCGATGAGCAACGGCAGTCCGCTGAGGCGAGCCACCGCGATGGCCAGATGGACGCCTTTGTCCGGGTGAATGCGGCCGAGGAAGATTAGATCTTCGCCGCGCGATTCCCGCAGCGGGTAGAGTGAAAGATCAATTCCGTTGTAGACCGTCGCCAGGTAATTCAGGCCGGGAGCTCGATCGGAGTCGCTGATGGAGACGAAATATCCATCGCGATACTTCTGGTACACCGGCATAATTTTGGAAGAGGATGAGGTTGGCGGTTGG
>CAVZFZ010000002.1:0-63130 GCA_963774655.1 Bryobacterales bacterium
TCGCAATCGCCGCCTGGGCTAATAAATTGTAAAGGTTTTATCAGGATCTGATCCACAGGCCAACAGCATGCAGCGAAAGCATCCAGACCCCTTCTCCGCCGAGTTCAGAGGTTCTAACGCCGCTTCCAGAAAACGGCGGCCTCTCTTTTGACTAAAGTGAAGGCTACTCGAGGCCAAACTCACTCCGGAAGTAAGCGATCTTCAGGCCAAAAGTGAAAAGCACATCGAGGCTGCCTGGAAGGTTGCGGAATACAATGGAGCGGATCGTATGCCGGATATCTGGCGCAGAATTTTACTACGGCAGATTTGAAAAACCTCCTTTACACAATCGCTTCAGTCCTGAATGGGGTGGTATATGGACATGCAACCGGGGGGTTCGGCGGGCGCGCGACTCGCAAGAAGTGAAGAGCCGCGTGGAGAGCTTGGCGGGAGCTCGCCTTGATGTCATTGACACCAAAACCAAGGAGTTGGTGAAACAAGCGAAGGCGGATACAAACGATATCATGATCGAGCTTGCTTCGCTTCACGATGCTGCTTGGATTCGATCGTGAGAAGGTTTTGCTGGAGCAGTTGGAGCAGCTTGAGTGGGAGAAGGAAAATAGGCGAGTCTGTCCCACGCCAATACGCCTGGGACGTTTATGACCCGTGACAGCCAGGCCATGGCACAAGAGATCAGAGTGCCCGCGCTTGTGTCTTACGACGCCTCGGCTCATGTCTATCGCTCTCGCTGTACGACGATCGATGAATTTGTGAAGCTCGCTGAACGCTTGCTCAGACAAGTTCAAGTTCAGGCCAGCGGCCAACCGAGAAGACCCACCCAACACAGGTACCGATCGATGCGCCAATACACTTGGTCAAGCTCATCTGCCATCGATTCCATGTTGTTGCAAAGCAGCTGGCGCACCGGCGCGAGAACCGGCCAACGCTCACGATTGGCGATGAGTACAACGTTCAGGATCTGCTGCATGCGCTGCTACGCCTCCACTTCGAAGATGTCCGCCCTGAGGAGTGGACACCATCCTATGGGGGCGGAGCATCCCGCATGGATTTTCTATTGAAAGCCGAACGGATAGGGGTCGAGGCTAAGATAGCGCACAGCATTGTGGGACGAGAGATTTCCGACGGCTCCCCGTTGTTGACGTCGCGAAATACCGAGAACACCCCGATTGCAAGGCACTCGTACGGTGTCTATGATCCCGCAGGCGTCGTGAAGAATCCTCGCGGTGTCGAACGGGACCTCGTTAGATTGTCTGGCGATGGCCTGAGAGGTGGTATCGCATCATTACACCGTAAGCTCAATTCCCCCAAATCCGTCCCCGGTTAACTGGACTCCCCATGGCCAACAGCACACGACGTGATCGGCTAACGCCCCGTCAGCACGAGCTCGCGACCGAGATCGAAGAGATCGCTTCTCTTCTTAAGCTCGATTTCCCGGACATCAAATCCTACGAACGCGCCGCGCGCAAGCCTCTTCTGGAAATGATGCGGCGCAAGCTTATAGTCGGCGAAGTGATTACGCGCTACACGCTCGTGGATGAGTACCTGAACATGCACCTTTGTTACTACTTCTTCGGTCGAAAGAAGAGCTTCATCCGTCTTTGGAAAACGAAGCGCTTCAAGTTCTTCAACTACCACATTCTCGAAGAATTGAGCCTGCTGGCCAAACTTCGCTTCGTCAAATCCATTTCAAAAGTGCCCAAGGGGATCGCAGCTGACATCGAAAAGCTCAACGCAATGCGCAACGGGCTTGCCCACGCATTCTTCCCAGAAAACCTCAAGAGATCCAAACCTGTGTGGAAAGGGAAGAACATCTTTACCATTGAGGGACTGCGTATTTTTATGATTGACATGGGAAAGATCGGCGCATATTTCCTCGACGCTTCTCCTGAAGAACTAGAACATTCCTAGATCAATGTCCCTGCCTTCTCTGGCCGTCAACTCTGGCTCGGAGTATGTTGTTTTTTAGTTCCTCTGTCAAAAGTGGAAAAATCGGCATCGATGTACGAAGCTGCGGTATGCAGGACAATGGGGCCAAAGAGCATGTGAAATTGGCCGTTTATTCGAAGATGGATCGACAATGAAGTCGGATGCACAAACTTTGAGAGAAACTTGTTGACGACGTCATGGTGGTCCGTCTCCCCGAAACCCTTTGCGATCAGCGCCACAGATAAGTACTTATCGCCAGCCTTAACTTGCTCTAGGTCATTCGCTATGGCACTGATCTGGACCCTGGCTGCCGCAACAATTGGAGCAGCCCCTTGGATCGGCTCGATCTTTCGCATTAGGTCCCAATAGTCGCAGATCATGTCCTCATGGAACCGCCTTGCGTTGTCCGTGTTCGCCAGAACGTACCGAGTCAGGTAGTGAAGTTCGAAGAGGTTCCGCGCTGCCCAGGCGCTTCGCGTGAGCTGGTGCTGCGAGTCGCCCTCCAATAGTTCCACACAACTGACCTGAGCTTCGGTTGCTAGGCCGAGTAAAACATTCTGATACCAGGCTTCTTTGCCATGCCTTTGTGTACACGTGCGGACAGCGTTGCCGAGCTCCTTCTGGAGGCGAACTGCGGTCGTCCGTATTTCACCGCCATCCCTCAACCGCATGTCCTCAGCGTAGCGCATGACACGATGAAACCGGACATCGGTGAACACTCAAAACCGGCCATTGAGGTGATCACCGAGGACCGGATCGTTCCAGGATAGGTTGAAGTTCATCAACGCGCCCACGTTGAAGGTTTACAGGTACGCTGAAGATTGGAAGCAAATAATGAAGCAACACGAGTTATGGCGGCATGAATACCACTCCAACCGCTATATGCGCGATCTGACAAACGAGCAACTCTTGGCCCGAGCGGGTCACCTTTCGACTAATAGCTTTGTTCATGCAGAAGATGGAAGAGTTGCTATGAAAGCGATCGATCTGATTGGCGACTCCTCCGGCATTCAGCGATACACGCACGTTCTTGAGGAAATTGCTCTACGTGGCATTGATGCTCAAGATCAAAGAGTCATCGACGCGATGAGGGTGCCACAACCCAAGTCCCCCAAGGTCATGCGTGCAATAAAAACTCTCGCGGGCCGCAAATGGCCAGAAAACATCATTGTGAAGTTCGGTAAACGCAAGTACATGGCGGACCTATTACTGGCGGGTCGCGGGCGCGTTTCTCCAGCCACATCCTACGGTGACGAATCCCTGGGATACGCCAGGGCTGACAATGAATCTTGTGTAACTGGGTTCCTCGATCCCGCAGACTCTCACAGATTCATGGTGATTAACGATGAACCAGGCCACAGCTTTGGAAGTGACGTTGACGTTCCCTATCTCGGTAGCGTTCCTATATCAATTCGGGCAAATACAGATTTTTACGTATACTGCTTGGCGGAATCGACCGACGCACGGTTATTTGATGACTTTCCTGATGCCGATGCTTGTGTTGTTATCACACGCCCAGACGAATTCAAGGTGCGCGTCTGGAATGCCGTTTCGGCGGAATTGCCTGGTTGGAAGTTCATCGCAGGACCGGTACTCTATTTCGATCCGTTCTTCTGCCACGTTCGTCAAGATGGTCCCGCACTTTTGGAAACACTTTCGATTCAGCTACCAAAAGGAACACCGACTAGCATGGCTGCCTCCGAAACCCAGCGATGACTCTGCGCCCAAGAAGCTTGACCACATATTGTTTGAAATTGGTCCTCTTACCGATTTGCCGAGCTCGTCTGGCTTTAGACCTACGCTTGAAAAGAGCCCAGAGCCCACCTTACCGTTTTCCATTCTTATGCGACATAAAACCAATCGGCGTTGAAGACGTGGGTGAATCGTCCGGGCGGAACTCCGGCAGATAAGATGGCGCGGCGCCGGATTCGTGAAATTCTTGGACTATAGATTACTTCTTTGCCTTGCGTTTCGACCAGTATGCTTTCATCCGAGCGGCTTGGGCTTTTTTCCGAGCGGCACTCCATACACTTCGCTTGGGCGCGCCGGAACTTACGGACCGCCGCGCTCCATCTTTGCTGGACGGCCGCGACGCTTCCTACCAAGCAAAGCTTCGATCGCTACGTTCAATTTGTCGCGCTCTGCGATCAGCAGCGCGATGATGTGGTCAGTTGGCATGAAACGTAGATCGTAACACAGCCCCACTTAGTTTCTCGAAGCATGATAACCTCATCCGAAGGTCGCCTCCAATGGCAGAATCGCCCAAAAGCAAGTCCGACGATTCCATCGACGAGAAGATGGGCTGCGTAATCTTGTTGGGCATTCTGTTCTTTGCGATTATCTATGCGATTCCCCATTTCGAGCCCGACCAGTATGACATGCACGACACGCGAGAAATGCGGAGTGCTATCGTCGCACGTCTTACGAACTCTTTTTCGACCGACGTTCAGCTGAAGCAGCTTGGGGGATACTCTCTTGAACTATGGATCTCGAAGAAAAGCTTTGAATCGGTTGGTTATCTCGACCGCAAGAGCATCCTCCAAAGCATCGGAAAGGATTGGTGCGACAAGTTCGGCGGATGGAAGTGTCCTACGGTAGTGGTTCGAGATGCGACGAGCGGAAAAGATTTAGCAACCTATCACTGTACATTCGGCAATACGACGATAGAGTGACTCGCGTGCGGCGATCCGGAACCTTTAAGTTTCCGCGTGAGTTATTTCGAATTGAAACTCGTCGGTGATACAATTCTCCCGATGGCGAATGTGATTTGCGACCAGTGCGTGAAAGCCGGATTATGGAAAATGCGGATGGCAATCGGATCACTTCCACACCTGCCTGACCCGACCTATGTATGCGACGGGCATAGCCGTTTCTGGAATCGAGAAGTTGGTTATCAAACGCTTGGTATGGTGGAGCGCCGATTCCCTACCCTTGTCCTTCATGCAATGTCGGCATGTTCATCGAATCGGTGCAGGACCGCAATGCCAACTTCAGATGTCCGAACTGCGGCAACGAAAAGCAGGAAGAGTTATAGGTTCACGTACTCAATACGTACCAACATTTCGAAACTCGGGCCAAAACTGCACAGAGAGCAAATCGCAAAATCACTAACTTGCGCCGTTTCAACGGCCCCCGTGGGTTCGAATCCCACCCTCACCGCCAGCTTTATTTTCAAAAGTTGGTGGGCAACGGTTGTGCTCTGTGGTGCCGGAGTAATAAATTTACCGCTGGAACCAGATCATGAGAACTCGCTCGGCGGCATTTGCCGCGATTGCGCCAAGCGCATCTTATAGTCAGGCAGATAGCCTTAGGGGACCGTTGACCTTCGCGGGATTTCGGAAATCCTCGACCATCTCGGGACTCTCGATGGCGGTAACCCTTTCTGTTTCATATTGCTGACTCTGGCCCGTGCCTTGCCTTTAGAAGTGCATGCACAGCGCCGAAGTGATCGTTCTTGAAAAACCGCTGGCAGACTCGCGCCATGGCTTTTCGCGCCGGCTCACTGCTGTTGAATCGCGATCCAAGTTGCTGGACTTCAGCTCCTACCAATGGAGCCTCGAGAACTCCGGTCACACTTTCGACGGGATCGTCGGCTCCAGCGCGGCTCTCATGGAAATAGTGGATCTGGTTCGAATCGTGGCGCGAACGGATTCCACGGTTCTCATTCAGGGCGAGACCGGCACGGGTAAGGAACTCATCGCGCGCGCGATCCACACTTCTAGCCGGCGACGCGACCGGCCATTCGTAAAGTTGAATTGCGCGGCTATTCCAGCGGCGCTTCTGGAGAGCGAGCTTTTCGGGCACGAGCGCGGCGCCTTCACCGGGGCGGTGGCGCGCAAGGTGGGCCGTTTCGAACTCGCCGACGGCGGCACGCTTTTCCTGGACGAAATCGGAGATATGCCTTTAGAACTCCAGGCGAAACTGCTGCGAGTTTTGCAGGAACAGGAATTCGAACGGCTGGGCAGCGTTCAGACTCACAAAGTAAATGTCCGAGTGGTGGCTGCGACGAATCAGGACTTGGCCGCGCTGATAGCCGAAAAGCAATTCCGTATGGATCTCTACTATCGCCTCAACGTGTTTCCCATCTCCCTGCCGCCGCTGCGCGACCGCGTGGAAGACATTCCGCTGCTGGTAGCCCACTTCGTGAAGATCTATGCCGCACGAATGAACAAGGAGATCCGGACCATTCCCGTGGAAAGCATGCTGGCCTTGCAGCGGAACCCCTGGCCGGGAAACATCCGGGAACTGCAGAACGCGATCGAGCGAGCCACAATTCTTACTTTTGGCGATGTGCTGAGCGTTACTGCCCTTCCGTCCGCCCTTCCGTACGATGACCAATCCAGAACAGAGCCTGTAACGCTGGAACAAGTCGAGAGGGCGCATATCGAGAAAACGATTCGCGCCACCAACGGCGTGATTGGCGGGCCGGACGGCGCCGCGGCGCGGCTGGGTATTCCACGGACCACATTGATTCACAAAATGCGCAAACGCGGGGTCTCCCGAGTGATGGCCGCCGCCGCGGGGAATTAAGCCTGCTGATGAGAAAGGAAACCAAATGAACCGAAACCGGAGCCTCATGCGTTTTAGACATTATTTTTACTTCGTCCTCTTTATTGCTCTCTTAAGTGGAGCCGCAACGTCTTTGCGAGCACAAGACATGCGAAGAGTATTCGAGCCGCATTTCCCTGCAACCTGCGCCGTGTTCAACGCGCCTCTTCAATCCAACGCGGCCGGACCCATTGCCAGCGACGAGGACACCGAGTCTGCAAATGAGACGAGCGCCCTGATAGAGGACTTGAGGGATTGCAAGGCCGGTCAAGCGGTGGAATTGGCTCTAGGGCCGGATAGTTCATTCAATGCTTTTATCATCAATCCGGTCACGGTGCCCGATGGAGTCTCGCTCATCGTCGATGGCGGCGTTACCGTGTTTGCCTCACGGACTCCGGCGAACTACCAGGTTTCGGGCAACGTCGCTACCTGCGGCACCGACGCCGCCACTGCCGATGGGTGCATCCCTCTGCTGTCCTTTACCAACTTCAGCGGTGTTTATGGATATGGCATTTTGGACGGACGAGGCAACAGCATAATGAACAACGGGTCCGGCAAAACTTGGTGGGATCTGATTGCAGCCAAGGTCGGTCAAACAAAGAAATCCATCAATGAAAATAATCCGGAAATGATCGCTGCCGCCGGCGACAACTTCACCCTTTACAAGATCACCATTCGCAATCCACCCTGGCACACAGTGAATTGGGGAGGAACAGGCCTCACCGTATGGGGTGTCAAGATTCAGGCCCCCTGGAATGTGACGAATACGGATGGCTTTGACATCCACGGGTCGAGCGTGACAATCTATGACACCAGCATCTCCAACGGAGACGACGATATCGCTTTCTCTTCAGGCGGAGGTCCGACGTCTGAAATCACGGTCGATCATCTGCATGTGTACGGCAGGGACGGCATCACTTTCCTGGGTAACGGCACCAGTGAGAAGCCTATCTCGAAGGTGTTGATCAAGAACACGAGGATGACGGGTGATGTGCCCAGCGTTGTGGGGACCACCGTAAATGGCATGTCGGAAGCCGATGTGAAGAGCCTGTTTCACCTCAGCAGCTTCACCTATACGCAGGCACTTCCGAGCGCGACTGGTGAAATTCACGGCGTCAACATCAAACCTACGCGCAATGTCACACCCGCGGGCGATGCCGTGGCGGATGCAGCGACGGGCGCCAGCATCACCTCCGTGACCTTCCAGTCGATTTGCATGCAAGACATCGAAACCCCGTTCAGCATAGTTCCGCAAACGGCCTATTCCAGCAGCAGTGTTCCTACCGTCGACAAAATTGTCTACCGGGATATTCATGTCCTCGCGCCCACCGCGCAGTTCCCCGACCTGCTGCATGGAGTCCCAAGAAATCCGG
The DNA here is from genome assembly GCA_963774655.1 of Bryobacterales bacterium. Lineage (GTDB taxonomy): Bacteria > Acidobacteriota > Terriglobia > Bryobacterales > Bryobacteraceae > Palsa-89. The sequence goes on from CAVZFZ010000002.1 coordinate 7,848, forward strand.
AAAATCCGTCCGCGCCCGGCTCGTACAAGCTGGTTTTCCAGGCGGATCCTGATCTTGGTTTCATAAGTCAGTTCAGTTTGGAAAACGTGGTCTTCGATGATATCGCTCCAGGCGTTTCCTCCCTGTCCTTGCCGAAGAGTACCGCAATCGGCAATACCATCAACACGGAGATCAACGTCTATCCTGCAACGCTGAACAGCTTGGATACTATCGGACCGGGCAATACGTACACTTCAATGACATCCACAAGCTCCGAGGCATTGGCGCATCCTTGTCCATCCCAGCTCCCGTTTACGACAGGCGATCTCTACATTTCCAGCGGAAACGCGCCCGCCGGTAGTTCGACAAATCTGCAATATATAACCACCCAGGACGGCGCTGTTACTCTGAACGCGGTGGTGCAGCCTAGCATGTCCCAGGCCACAGTCTATGTGCCTAACATTTTCGGTTCCAAGCCGGGATTGGTAGCAGTCGGCTCCCCCGCACTCACGAACGCCGTCAAATTCTACGAAGGCTTGACCCTGGTAGGCAGCGCAAGTATTTCGGCCAACGGGACCCTGGCCAGCCTGGCACTGAACAATATCAAGCCAGGTTTGCACATCTACACCGCGGAATACCCGGCCGACGACTACTACGCGGCACTGCAATTTGGTAGGGTCGTCGTGGAGGCCAAAGACGCGGAATCCTGGTAGCTGGCCCCTGCCTTATATGCTTCAACTCATGCGCAGATCGTTGATCTTCCTGGCTCCTTGGTGGGCTTTCGTTTTGGCCTTGGGTGCAGCGCCGTCTACACCACTGATCCTCATTCTCATCGGCTCGCCGGGTAGCGGGAAGAATACGCAGTCCGCCTACCTGCGGAAGGAGTACGGAATTCCAGTTGTTGCGGCCGATGAGTTGGTGAAAGCGAATCCGGATGCCGTAGCGAGCATTCAGACGATTGGTGTGCCACCTATCGATCCCCGTCAGGACTCGATCATGAATCAACTGGTGCAGGCCAAGCTCAAAGCCATTGACGCCAGCAAGGGTTTCATCCTCGACGGCTACCCGGCGACCAAGAACCAAGCCGATTTTCTGGCCAGCCTCATGCAACAGATGCTCTATCCGCCGCCGCTGGTGTTGCAGTTGGATGTGCCCGATGCAGTTGCGAAGAAGCGGCTGGCGAAGAGCAGGAACCCCAATGATCGCGAACCTATGCTAAGTCAGGCAATTGAAGATTACCATCGAGAGATGGGGTTCATCCAGGTTTATTATCCGAACGTGAATATAAAACAGGTGAACGCAAATCAGACCCGGGCGCAGGTGTCCCGGGCGATCAAGACAATCGTAGATGCTAACCGGTAACGCGGCAAACACGAGTGTTCGCGCCACACGTAGCGCACGCACTTAGGAAGTAGGGCGGACCCCTGGTCCGCGCGGGTCCCCCTGGACCCGCTCTTCCGCCAAAGAAATCAGACTCATCGAAACAGAGCAAGCCGACGGGGGCGTCGGCTGCGGGCCAGGGGGTCCGCCCCACTTCACTCACAAGTTTTGGGAAACTATAGGGCATTGCGCACTTTTGCGTAACGCGTGCCACAGATTCGTATCCTACTCGCTGACGATCACACTATCATTCGCTCGGGCTTGCGTCTGCTGCTCGATCAGCAGCCAGATTTCAAAGTCGTGGCTGAGGCTAGCAATGGACGGGAAGCCGTCGAACTCGTATCCAAGCAACATCCGGAAGTTGCTGTTTTAGATATCGGCATGCCGCAACTCAATGGCATCGAAGCTACCCGCCAGATCACTTCCAAGGAACCGCAGACTCAGGTGGTGATTCTCAGCATGCACGCGGATGAAGGCTATGTGCTGCGGGCGCTGAAGGCAGGAGCTCGGGCTTACATTCTGAAGAATTCGGCGGAGGCGGATCTGATTCGGGCGGTCCGAACGGTTGCAGACGGAAAATCCTTCTTCAGCCCGGTGATCAGCAAAATGCTGCTGGATGACTATGTTCGCCAGATGCGCGACAAGCAGGTGGAAGATCGCTACGATCTTCTCACCCCACGCGAACGAGAGATCTTGCAGCTTGTTGCGGAGGGCAGGACCAACAAGGAAGTTGCCAACCTGCTTCAGCTGAGCGTCTACACGGTGGATGCGCACCGCGGCAATATTCTCCAAAAGCTGGATCTTCACGGGGTTCCCGAACTGATTCTCTACGCCGTAAGGAAAGGGATTATTCAGTAGCAGCGGGCAGCAGTATCGGCAGCGTGACTCGCAGCGCGGTTCCTTTTCCTGGCGCGGAACGTACCTCGAAACTTCCTCCCAGTTGTCTGACTCGCTCTTCCATGCCCAGCATCCCCAGGCCCCGCGCTTTTTCGGGCTCGAATCCGCTTCCGTCGTCTTCGACAATCAAGAACAGCGAGTCGGCGTTTTGACGCACTGTGACCACAGCGCTCTTCGCCGAGGAGTGACGCAGGACATTGTGAAGCGCCTCTTGCGCTACGCGGTAAATACAAGTGCGCATGTCATCAGAAAGCGAATCCGCAACATTTTCGGCTCTGACGTTGACCTTTATCCCACCGCGGCGCGATACTTCGCGCGCTTGCCACTCGAGCGCGGGCACCAGACCCAGATCGTCCAGCATGGAAGGCCGCAGAAGAAGGGCGATATCCCGAATCGAGTTCACGCTTGAATCGGCAAACTTTCGAATGTTGTCCAGATAGTCGAAGACTGTCGGCATCGTCCGCTGGGATCCGTTTTGCCAGATTGGCGGCCTCCACCAGCACCGCGTTCAAGGTCTGGCCCACTTGATCGTGCAGTTCGCGCGAGATGGTACGGCGCTCCATTTCCTGAGCATCCACCAACTTGGCCGATAGCTGCTCCAAAGCGCCGCGCGCCTTGAGAACCTCCTGGTAGCGGCGGCGGTTCTGGCGCTCAATGCGGAAAATGTAGAGCAAGCATCCGGCGGCAAGCAGAAGCGCCGCCCCCAATCCGACGCTGAGCACCATACTCAGCCGGGCGCCACGGCGCTCGAAATCGCCCTCGATCTGAATTTCCGACGATGCCGCTTGCTTAGCGTCGATACTTTCCAACTGCGTCGTGATCTCAACGACGGAAGCGCTGATCGGAAGCACCTCGTCATTGTAGAAAGATGCGGCGGACCTGTCGGACGTGGACGAAGTAATGGCCCGACGGACGTACTTCCAGTGCTGCTCCAGCAAGTCTCCGAGACGTTTTACCTGCCTCTGCTCATCCACGGTGGCGGATCGATAACTCGCCAAATCGGTTGACAGGTGGGACCAGGCATCCTGTATTTTCGCCAGGTTGTTCGGGGAATCGTTTTGATCCGAATCAAGCAGATAGTCGCCCAGGTACATGTGGGTAAGCAAGACCGAGGAGCGAATCGACTGTCAGATGGTTGGTGCGCTGGATAGCCGCATTCCGCAGCGCCTGGTTTTCCGCCCGCATTGCACTCAGCAACCGCACCGCATCCACTGTCGCAAGCAGAAAGATGAGAGCCATGCCGCCAAAGCCGGCCATCAGTGCAAGTCGCAAGCCCTTGGCGGGACGATCGGGCCCAGCCGGGTCGATTGCGGGGATGTTAAGGGCAGACATGTCTTTACCCTGTCCTAGTCTACTGAAGCGAGATGAGCGAATCCGGCCGCATCTAGCCGATGTTCGGGATTCAATCTAGCCAACGGAGGCTATAGGAAGAAAGGGCCATCAACTCTAACCTGGATCTGGAGGTTCTACAAATGAAAATTGACTTGTTCAAAGGCCGGCGCTGGTTAGCGACGGTCTCCCTAGCGGCGGTCCTCGCCGTAACTGGGTTTTACGGATTGCGTGCGGCGTCGGTAGGAACGTTGCCGTTCGAGAATCCGGCGCCAACCATAAAAATGGCATCGCGCTCAGAGGCGGCTTCCGGGCGAGGTTACTCGGCGGTCGTGAAACGCGTCCTGCCCGCGGTGGTTAACATTTCATCGTCGAGAGTGGTGAAGCAAGCAGCTCGAAACTCCGAAGGGCGTTGATCCATTCTTTCGCCAGTTCTTTGGCAACGACTTCGCGCAACGATTCAATGTGCCGCAGGAGCGAACTGAGAAAGCTCTTGGATCGGGCGTCATCGTTAGCCCCGAAGGCTATATTCTGACCAACAATCACGTGGTGGATGGCGCGAAGGAAGTTACCGTAACACTGCATGACAAGCGAGAGCTCAAGGCTCGCGTGGTAGGAACCGATCCACGCACCGACATTGCCGTGCTCAAAATCGAAGGGTCGAATTTCCCGGTTCTTACGCTGGCCGACTCGAGCAAAGTCGAAATCGGTGACATCGTATTGGCCATCGGCGATCCGTTCGGCGTGGGCCAGACCGTCACATCCGGAATTGTCAGCGCAACCGGCCGCGGGGACCTCGGAATCGAGCAAGTCGAAGACTTTATTCAGACGGACGCGCCGATCAATCCTGGCAACTCGGGCGGCGCGCTGGTCGATGACGAAGGCCATCTGATCGGCATCAATACCGCCATTCTCTCTGGTAATTCGGGCGGCAACCAGGGAATCGGATTCGCAGTCCCGATCAACATGGCGCGCCATGACATGGACGAGATTCTCGCCCACGGCAAAGTGGAGCATGGCTATCTCGGTATCCTTCCGCAGGATGTGACGCCGGCTCTGGCTAAGGCGTTCAATACCAGCGAAACGAACGGCGCTCTGGTCGGCGAGATTACGCCTGACAGTCCCGCCGCGCACAGCGAGCCTGAAGCAGGGCGACATCATCGTCGCGGTGAACGGACAGACCGATCGCGGACGCCAATCAGTTGCGTTCCAGGATCGGGATGATGGATCCGAACACGACTGTCACGCTGAAGGTGGTGCGTGACGGCAAGACGCAGGACGTTGCCGTAACGCTGGGCGAGTTTCCCTCCAAAGAGGAACGCGCCAGCGTGCAAGATGGCAACTCCGACAACAGCCTGCAGGGTGTTGCGGTGGAAAATCTCACGCCGGAAACTGCTCAGGAATTGAAGCTGCCCGCCACGACCAAAGGAGTGGTGGTGGACGAGGTAAACCCATCCAGCCGCGCCGCCGAAGCTGGTTTGAAGCCGGGTGACGTAATCCAACAGGTGAACCATCAGTCAGTAGCCAGTGTCAAGGAGTACAACCAAGCTGTCGGCGCCTCCAAAAAGGACGAACCGGTCCTGCTGCTGGTGGACCGCAACGGCAGCACGATGTTCCTGGCGGTGTAATGTAGTTGCCGCTGGGATCGACGGCCGGCCGAGAGTTCTTCCTCCGAGACTCCGGCCGGCCGTTTTTGCGATCGTCGCGTGCCGCCGTGGACGAATGCCTCTTGGCACCAACCAGCGTTGTACGCCAGGCGAAAACCTCCGGCGAGGTCGGCGGTTGTCCCTTTAGAAGAGGCTCGCTCTTCATCCCTGGGCTGGGAAGCGCGAGCAAAGGCGCAGCGAATCGCGACCTCGTCTTCCTCAGTCAGAGTTGGAGCCGCTGTCCCGCCGAAAAGTGGGTGCGCTATTGGAAGGCGTGTGGACCCGTGTCTCAGCTCCGTTGCCCGATTCTGCGAACCGAAGCCGATGACTGTTTTACGCGATCATTTCGCGGATGGACTCGATCACCAGTTCCGGGTCATCGAAATGGATCCAGTGACCGCTTTTGCTTGCCATGACGTGCTTCCCTTTTCGCGAGTTCCGCACCAGGGCGTCGCGCTCCGCCAATTGGGCGGCGGTGGAGTTGGATGCGGAGAGAATTGTGATCGGAAGATCGCCGCACTCGGACGCTTCCGCCGCGCTGGCGGGCAGGCATTCCAGATAGTTCGCCAACCCGAGAAAACTTTTTGGCTGGCACCAGTGCGCTTGCACCATCGGCCAGGTTTCAGGCGGCATTTTTTGAACTTCGCGAACCAGTCGCGAGATGGCGGATTCTCCGGCGCCGCGGCTGGCCGCTCGGGCGACAAGTTTCGGGATGCGCCGCAGACCGCCGGAGAGCAGGGAGAGGCCGAAGCGGACGATGCCCAGTCGAGCCAGGAGCGCTCCACGGCGCGCTAACATTACTCCTCGTTTGAGACGTTCCTGTTGGGATTGGGAGGGTTCGAGCCATTCCGTGACTGCGAGCGGGTCCAACAATACCAGTCCGGCGATTTGATCCGGATATCGGGCGGCATAGCGGCGCGCCAGGAGTCCGCCGAAGGAGTGGCCAACTAAAACCAGCGGCGCCGGGATTTGAGCCGCGGTAATCAGCGCGTGCAGTTCTTCTACGGCGTTCGAGATGGTGCGCGGCGAAGCTGCAGGATCGCTCCATCCGAGACCGGCTCGATCGTAGCTGCATACTCGGGTGAATTGCGGAGAGCGTTGATTGAATGGCTGATCCAATTCAGGCTGGATGCGCCGATGCCCGCTTCTAGAAGAACGGGAGGAAGCCCTTGGCCGGATTCGCGGATGTGTAGACGGGCGGATCCGATATCGATCAGGCGGCCGGGCGGAGGGAAGCGGCGCTGGTCGCGAATCGTGCCTAGGAGTTGATAGAGCACGCCGCTGGTGATAAGGACCAGGATCAGAACAGCAATGAGCATTATTTGCCGCGCGGCGCTTGCATGCGGATGCGGCCGCATTTCGGGCACTTCCACTTGCGCTGCTTGTGGTAGATGTGGCCTTTCAGTTCTTTCATGGCGATGCGGCAGGCGCGGCAGGTCAGAGGTTCACCTTACAGAATCTTAGAACAATACAGCGGTTCAGTTGCCAAGCGGCGAAAGTTACAGTAGAGTTGATTGAAGTTTCTCGGAGGGGACAATCGTGGCTTTCTGCACCAATTGTGGCGCGCAAAACCAAGACGCCGCGCAGTTTTGCACCGGATGTGGATCGCCGATTCGTACGGCGCAGGCGCCGCCGGGACAGCTGTCCCCAGTTCAGCCGGTTGAGACGGGGCCGCCACCCGCTCCCGCGGTTTACACGACTGCTGGACCGCCGCTGCCACCGGGCGCGACCTACGCCCAGTGGGCGGACCGTGTGGTTGGATTCCTTATCGATATGCTGCTGGTGGGCGCCGGGATGGGCGTCCTTTATCTCGTTGTGGGCGGGCTGTTCGCGATGATGGCTGGGTTGGGCTCGAACCTTGCGGGCGGCATGTGCTGCATGATGGCCGTACTGTTTCCGGTGGCCAGTTTATTGGTGGGCCTTTACAACGGCGTGTACCTGGTGGCGCAGCGGGGTTCTTCGATCGGGCAAGGTCTGATGAGCCTCAAGGTTGTGGACATCAACGGGAATCTGCTCACGACGCAGACGGCGCTGATCCGGCTGCTGGCGCGAGTGGGATTGAGCTTTGTTCCGATGGTGGGTCCTCTGCTGGATCTGCTGTGGCCCCTGTGGGATGACAAACATCAGACCCTGCACGATAAAGCGGTGGGTTCCTACGTGTTGAAACTAAAATGACGGCCCGAGCTGGATTTGCCGCGACGATGCTGGGGGCGATGCTGCTCCTGGAGCTGGTTCTCACGAATCTTGCCTTTACTGCCGATCCTGAGTTTGTGTATTTGTTTGGACACCGGATCAATATCGTGTGCGCGGCGCGTCAACATTACGGCGTTCCCTGCCCCACGTGCGGTTTCACCCGAGGATTCGTGCTGACGGTCCACGGGCGCTTGAATGAGGCGTGGAAATTGAGCCCGACTGGTCCGTTGGCGGCGGGTGGGATTTTCGGAATGGGTTTGGCGCTGCTCGTTTTCGCGGCGTTGGAGCGGCGGCGTACGCCGGCTCAGTTGGCTCAAGTGAAGCGGTGGGTGCAGAACGGCGCGCTGGCGTACGGCGGGCTGGCAACATTGATCTGGATTTGTTCGTGGATTTCGGTGGTCGCCAATCTCAGCAGGACGAAAGGATAATCAGGAGGAAGAATGACCTATTGCGCGAATTGCGGTTCCCAGGTGGAAGGAAAGTTTTGCGCCAAATGCGGCGCGGCGGTTGGGGCTGGTCCTGCTGCCCCGCCTCCGGGAGCTGCTCCGGGAGCCGTGCCTCCGAGTCCGGTTCCGCCGCCTCCGGCTGGCGCTGGTGGGCTTGGCATGGATGAGAACATTGCCGCTGCGCTTTGCTACATCCCGATTGTGGGGCTGATCTTCCTTCTGGTGGAACCTTACAACAAGAACCGGAACATCAAGTTTCATGCCATGCAATCGCTGTTCTATTGCATTGCGTGGATTGCTGCCGGGATCGTGCTGGGTATTATTGGAACGGTTTTCCTCTCGCTCGGTGCACTCTGGACGCTGTGGCTTTTGCTCAGCCGGTTGGTTGAGTTGGCCCTGTTTGTCGGATGGGTGATCATGGCCGTGAAGGCGTATCAGGGCCAGCGGTTTGTGATGCCGATCATTGGACCGATTGCGGAGAAGCAGGCTGGTTGAGGAAACGCAAAGGGCACCGACTCCCTTTGGGTCGCGGCTCGGTAACGAGGGAATGCCCCATTCCGAACCGCGAGCGTGAGCGACCGGTGATTTTGCTTCTAGCGCTTCAGGTAGGCGATTAGGGCGGCTGGGTCGTCGGTGATGATGGCGTCCACGCCGGCGTCGATTAGCTTCTGCCAGGCTTCGGGTGTGTCGGCCGTCCACGGGACTACTTCTAACCCTGCGGCGTGGGCGGCTTTCACTTGTTCCGGGGTGACCAAACTAAACTCGGGCGAGATGATGCCCGCCAGGGCTTCCTGCGCGATCTCGACGAACGGACGTTTCTTGCCTTCCCACAGAGCGGCTAAGCGAAGCTCGGGCGCGAGCTGCTGCATGGCGCGGAGGGTCCGGAAATCGAAGGACTGCACGATGGAGCGCGATTCCATCTTGTGTTTTCGGATTACATCGAGCATCATCTTCGCGAACACATCCGGCGGCGGCGTCAGCTCCGGGTGATCCGGAAAACTTTTGGTCTCGATGTTGAACTGTACGCTGTTCCCCGTCCCCAAGTCGAGCACTTCGTCGAGCGTCGGGATGCGGGTTCCGGGCACGGGTTGCTGTTTGGGAAAGTGGGGATTCTTTAGAGCTCCACAATCGTATTCGCGCAGCTCGGCCAGCGTGAGTTCGTGGATAGCGATTCCGGGATGCGGCCCCTGACAGATTACTTTGTTGATGTGCGGATCGTGAGAGATCACCAGCACGTTGTCCTTGGTGACCGCGACATCCATTTCGAGAAAGTCGACTCCGATGCCGATCGCGTATTGGAAGGCGGGGATCGTATTCTCGGGACGCAGGGCGCGCGCGCCGCGATGGCCGTGAACCAGGATGCGAGGTGCGGCGTGGGCGGACATGATCAGGAGGCAGGCAGCGAGCAGTCGGGTGGCCATGGGATGGCGCTAGGGCCGGAATACATCGCCAGACTTGGTTTCTTCCGATGGCTCGGTGGGCTCGGTTTCCGGCGCGAAGATGGAGATCTCAGGATCCTCAACGATCACCGCCTCGGCGGCTAGGACTGGTTCTTCGGCAACCATGGGGATCTCGGCGGCAGGTGGGACGTCCACCGGCGGCGCCTCTATCGGAGCTGCTTCAGCGGCGGACAAGGGCACATCGCATTCGCAGCAATCGCTGCACCGTTTGCACCGGTCGCAGCGGTGATTGGTGCAGGCGTCTTTGGTGCAGTAGACGCAGATGTCGTGCGACGGTTCACCGCAGATGCTGCAAAGGAGCGTCGCGATACCGGCCGTCATTTCTGCACCGCCTTTTTCGAAGCGGGCTGGCGAACCAGCGTGTCGCGGCAGCGCTGGGCTTCGCGATCCGCCACTTGCAGCTCCTGTTCTTTTTGCGCCGCCAGATCCTGGACGTATTGACGGAGCCGGTCCCGATTCGCGTTGTTTTCTCCCAGGACGCTCTGCATGAGATTGGCGAGCGCGGGGTTCTGGTACTTGCGGACGCCTTCTACGACTGATCCCATGGTGGATTCCATGGCCTGCATGCGGAAGTAAGTATCCAGCGCCGAGGTTAGTTTTTCTGGCTGGCGGGAAAGGGCGTCACTCGAGGAGAGTAGATATTTCACCTCGGCCTGGGCGGACTTCCATTGCGCGATATAGGTGCTGGAAGCGCCTTTGGCGGTCCAGGCTTCGGGCTTGACTTGATCGATGATGGGCTTCAGGCGTTGCGCTTCCTGTTCCAGGCTGTCGAGCATTTTGCGGATGTCCCATTCAGAAGTTACGCCGCTGGGCTGGGTGGATTGGGGCAGTGCCGGCATGAGCGTGAGACAGAGTAAGAGAGCAAACTTCATCAATAATTTTCCCTAACGCTAGTGTGGCACATGAAAAGAAGAGCGGGGTTAACAACCCCGCGCAGGATTCCATCCTGCCCCACGAGACTAGTGGCCGGGTGGAGGCGGGGGTGGCGGTGGTGGCGGGGGCTTAATGCCTCCACCTTGGCCGGCTCCGCCGCCTAATGTTCCGCCGCCGCCTTTTCCGCCGAGGCCGGGAATGGAAGTCCCGCGCATGGGATTGGTGATCATGAAAGCCGCTTCGGCCAGGCTATGCAATATGCGCTGCACGAGGGCGCCTTTGTCGATCAGATTCTGCGCAAGAGGCTGGTCGCGATACACATGCAGCGATTCGCCGGCGTTCAGGGTCTTGCTGTCGCCCGGCTTCAAGGCGTGACGCACATCCACGATTCCTTCTTGCACTTCCACCAGCGTGGCTTCTTCATCATTCACGCTGACATCGAAGGTGGTCCCTCGGACTGAAATCACAGCCGTGGGCGTCATAATCCGATTATTGTTCGGCTGCCCACCCAGCTTCTCGATGTGGATTCTGACCTTACCGGCCAACATGTCGAGCAGATCGCGCCAGTTGGGCGGATTCTTACGAAAGACCACGGTGGAATTGGGATATACGTCGAAGGTGCTTCCGTCAGAAACCTGGAACTGCGCAAAGCCGTCTGGACCGGTAACGATGACTTGCCGGGACTGCACGGAATCGCCGATACTGAGCGCCCAAGGCTCATTGTCTCGAAGCACGGAAACTTGCCCGGTCTGGGAGACAACTTTGGCGGCTGCTTCGGGATACGAGGGGAGTATCTGGGCGTGGCAAACTGCGAGCGTGGCTGCCAGGAGCAACCCACTTCCCAACCCGCGTACGCCCCCGAGTGTCATAAAGAAATCTATCGGTCTGGCCGATGCCATTCTATAGTACTAGATGCTCCCACGCTTAGAGTACAGTCTACCATCAAAAGTGCGTAGCAAGAAGGTACCCGTTCATCATTTTTGTGAAACTAATGTGTAGATTCAGCTGCTTCCGGGGAGAGAGAAGCTTAAACAGGATACAATAGACTCGTCTTATGTGTCGGCCGGCCACAATACGACTCATCGTCGCCACAGGGATTCTGGCGGCAGTACCAGGAGGGTACCTCTGGGCCCAATCCGCCGGTCTGGATTGGCGGCATATCGGGAACGCTGCCATTGACCTGCCCCTGCCTTCCGTCGCAACTGGTCCGGTGGATCGAGTTTGGTACTCGGGCGATGGGTCGGTCCTGTATGCGCGGACGGTTTCCGGCCGGATCTTCCAGACCAGCAATTTTGACCAGTGGCAGCGCGTGACCGACGCAAAGATTATCGTGCCCAGCCGGGAGAATCCGCCGGCGGCGAGTTTGCCGGAACCGCAACTCAGGGCTACCGCGCAGGTGGCCGGTTCCAGCCGCTTGTATGGAGTGGGCCGCGATGCTTACCGGTCCGAGGACGGTGGAATTTCATGGTCGAATCTCACCGGATATAAGCAGGCCTCCCTCCTGGGCGGGCCGCTTTCGGATGTGACGGCATCGCCGCATGATCCGGATGAAGTTGTGGTGGCTGCGTCGAGCGGGGTATGGCGGTCGCTGGATGGCGGATTGTCGTGGACCGGACTGAATCAGAGCCTGCCGAATTTACCCACTGGCCGATTGGTGAGCGTTCCGAGCGGATCGCACGGAGTGCAACTGGCTTTAGCGGTTGGGGTAGCACAAGTGGAGTGGGCGCCCGGCGAGAAAACGGCGTGGAAGCTGGTGGATTCCACAGCAGTCCAGCGGGAATTGGCGACCAAGAGCGCATTATCGCTGGAATTAAAACGATCCACCACGGCAATCGCGACCGCAAAAGAATTTATTTATGCCGGAGATTCCGAGGGCCGGCTGGCGGTTTCGCCGGATGGCGGAGCAAGCTGGCCGCAGCAATTCAAGCTGGCGGATCCAGTGGGAGCCGTTTCGGCGATCTGGGTGGATCCGAACGATGCGCGAATTGCAATTGCGGTGTTCGGTGCAAGGCAGGGTGCGGCGCCGGAGCAAAGCAAGCCGGCCTACGTTCTGCGGACCATGAACGGCGGCATCTATTGGGATGACATCACCGCGAATTTGCCGGCGTCGGCCGTCGCACATGGAGTGACAGCGGATCGGGTAAGCGGAGCGATTTATGCGGCCACCGAGGCGGGCGTGTTTTTCACCATGACGGATCTCGCGGCGGCGGGACGTCCCACTTCGTGGACGCCGCTGAGCGAAAATCTTCCGGCCGCCGCGGCGATGGACGTAAAGTTGGATGCCGGCGCCAATCAGTTGTATGTCGCGCTGGACGGGTACGGCGTTTATGCCACCATCGCACCGCATCGGTTCCGCGATGCGCGCGTGGTGAGCGCCGCCGATTATAGTTCACGGGCTGCCGCGCCTGGCGCTCTGCTGAGCGTGCTGGGAACGAAAGTGGAATCGGCGCACAGCGCCACGCAGGTGGTTCCGATATTGGCGGCGTCCGACACTGCGTCGCAGATCCAGGTGCCTTTTGAAGCCAAGGGTCCAAACGTGTCGATCGCGCTCGAAGCGGCGTCCGGACGCTACACCGTGGGCTTGCCGCTGCAAAATGTTTCCCCGGCGATCTTCGTGGATCCGGAAGGAACGCCGCTGATTATGGATGCCGAGACGGGCATTCTGCTGGATGCGAATAAACCGGCGCGCGCCAACACGCGGGTGCAGGTTTTGGCGACGGGTTTCGGCCGCGTGCAGCCGGATTGGCCCACGGGCCTGGCGGCGCCGCTGGCGGATCCGCCGCGCGTGATGGCAACCGTGCGAGCGAACCTGGATGGCATTCCGCTGGAAGTGACGCAAGCGACTCTTGCGCCGGGTTATGTCGGCTTTTATCTGATTGAGATTCAGTTACCGCAGATTGTGAACGTGGGTCCCGCGGAACTGGTGCTCGAGGCGGAGGGACAGCAGAGTAATCGGGTTCGGCTGTACGTCCAACCCTAGCTGTTCAATGCCATGCTCCCAACTTCCTGGCGACGGCTGCTGAGTCTGATACGAATCCTGCTCGGAATGAGCTGTCTCACCATCCAGCTCATTTCCTACAGCTTCGCCTGGACCGATACCGCGATTCTCTTTGCCGGATACACCATTTATGCTTGCGTGGCGCTGTTTTGGCGGAGTTTGGAAGACTCCGGTTATCCGACGCTCGCTTTAATTGTCGACTTCGTTTTCTTTTTCCTTTCGGCCACCAGCAACGCGTCGTACAGCTATTGGATCAGCTCAGTCTTCTATGCGTATGTGTTGATTGTCGCGGTGATGCTGCACACCTGGTGGAAAGCGGTAGCGGTGGCGGCGGGCGCGGTGATTCTCGCTTATATGGTGCCGTCGCTGCACGCGGAAGTTTTGCGTCCAGGTTTGATCTCGGCGGGAATTCTAGGCTGCGTAGTGGCCATCCAGCGCGAATATCTGGAGGAGCGGCTTTCGAACGCTTCGCGGCAGACGGTGTTGTATCGCTACGACGCCGAGAAGGCGCGCGAGACGGAACGGCAGAGGATCGCGGCGGATTTCCATGACGGTCCGCTGCAAAGTTTCATCAGCTTTCAAATGCGGCTGGAGATTATCCGGAAGCTGCTGTTGCGCGATGTGGGGTCCGCCACCGAGGAGTTGGTGCAGTTGCAGGATCTGTGCAAGAACCAGGTAAACGAATTGCGCTCGTTCGTGCGCAGCATGCGGCCGGTGGATGTGGAAGGCAGTTTGAACGCCACGCTGCGGCGGGTGGTGGAGCAGTTCCAGAAAGACAGCGGCATCCCGTCGAGTTTCGTGAGTGCGGAATTTCTGGAACCGGCCGAGCCGGAAGTATCGCTCGAGCTGCTGCAGATTGTCCGAGAAGCTTTGTACAACGTGCAGAAGCACTCTGCAGCGACACGCGTGGCGGTGAGCATCGCGAAATCCGACAAGGCGCTCGAAATCACGGTGGAAGACAATGGCAGCGGCTTCCCCTTCAGCGGCAAGTATTCGCTGGATGAACTGGAGCTGCTGCGATTGGGGCCGATGAGCATCAAGCGCCGCGTGCGGACGCTGGGCGGCGATCTGACGCTGGATTCGCGGCCGGGGCAAGGCGCGGGGTTGAAGATCCGGCTTGCGACCTAACGCGTTCGCTTCGCTGGCTTTCGCCTGCCTGGCGCTGGCCGGCTGCGGGCGGTATCGGGATTTCACGCTTCCCGCTCAATCCGGCGGTCCTTCCGTTTCCTGGCACTGGTCGGCGCGGCCGGAACCGGTATTGACGCGCGGAACTGCCGGCGATTTTGATTCTGTCGACGCGTTGAATCCCTCAGTCATCCGGCAAGGCGACGCTTACTACAATCTGTATTCCGGATTCGACGGGAAGACCTGGCATACCGGCCTGGCGGTCTCGGCGGACGGCATCGCGTGGCACAAGGAAGGAAAAATCCTATCGCCGGATCCGCGAACCTGGGAAGGCGATGCGATTGCGGCGAACGGCTCGGCGCTGGCGGATCCGAGCGGAATTCTGTACTACTACCAGGCCGGCGATCCTGTGGTTCGGATTGGTTTGGCGCGGTCGGCCAACGGCCATCAATGGCAGAAGAATGGATCGCCGGTGCTGGAAGCCGGTCCCAATGGAAGCTGGGATGAGCGGGGCGTGGCCGATCCGTACGTCATTCGAGCGGGATCGAAATATTACATGTTCTATCTCGGGCAAGATCGGGCGCGGAGGCAGCGGCTGGGTGTGGCGATGTCGAATGACGGCGAGATTTGGTACAAGCTGCGCTCGAATCCGATTCTGGAACTGGGCGGCTACGGTGCGTTCGATGAGAACGGATTGGGCGAGCCGGCGGTTTGGGCGTCGCACGGATATTACTGGATGCTGTACACCGGTCGCGATCGGAATGAGTTGCGGCGATTGGGGCTGGCGCGGTCGCGCGATGGCGTGAAGTGGGAGAAGTCGTCAACTGTATTCGCCGGCGATCAGCCGTGGAATTCTCGCGTGTTGTGCGACGCGAGTGTTCTGGATGAGGGCGAGCGGGTGACCGTGTGGTTCGGTGGCGGGGATGTGGCGCGTCCGGACCAGAACATCCACGGGCAGATCGGCGTAGCAGAAATACGGTGACAGGATACCCAATTCCCGATTTCCCGCGCACAGAAATCGGGAATTGAGTATCCTGTCACCGGTTTTTTCGGCTAGAATCACGTCAGCATGAAGATCGGCATCACCTGCTATCCCACCTATGGCGGCAGCGGCATCGTCGCGACTGAGCTTGGGCTGGAACTGGCCACGCGCGGGCACGAGATTCATTTCATCACCTATGCGAACCCGATCCGGCTGGACTCGGGAATCCCGCGCATCTCCTATCACGAGGTGGAAGTTTCCAACTACCCGCTGTTCCAATATCCGCCATACTGCCTGGCGCTGGCGTCGCGTATGGCGGAGGTGGCCGAGAACGAAGGGTTAGACCTGCTGCATGTTCACTATGCGATTCCGCATTCCATTTCCGCGATGTTAGCCCAGCAGATGATGGCCGGAAAGCGCCGATTGCCGTTCATCACCACGCTGCATGGGACCGACATCACGCTGGTGGGCATGGACCGCTCTTATTTCCCGATCACGAAATTCTCCATCGAGAAATCCGACGGAATTACCAGCATCAGCGAAGATCTGCGCCACCATACGTACGAAACATTCGGCGTGGCAAATGAGATCCGCGTGATCCATAATTTCGTGAATACGGACATGTATAAACCGGCGGCCGAGCGTCCGAACAAGGAAAAGCGGCTGATGCACATCTCGAATTTCCGGCCGGTGAAGCGCGTGGTGGATTGCATCCGGGTTCTGGCGGAAGTGGTGAAGCAAACACCGGCGCATCTTTATATGGTGGGCGATGGGCCGGACCGTCCGGTGGCGCATCGGCTGGCGAAAGAGCTGCAAGTGGAAAAGCACGTCACATTCATGGGCAAGCAGGACCATGTGGAGCGCATCTTTCCGCAAATGCACGTGCTGCTGATGCCGAGCGAGATGGAATCGTTCGGACTGGCGGCGCTCGAAGGGATGGCGTGCGGCGTTCCTCCGGTGGCGACGCGGGTGGGCGGAGTTCCCGAGCTGGTGACGCACGGCGTGGACGGATTCCTGGAACAGGTGGGCGACATCGAAGCGCAAGCCGCGCGCGTGGTGGAGCTGTTGACGGACGAGAGTCTGCATCAGAGGATGGCGCTGGCGGCACGTAAAACGGCGGTGGAACGATTCGCTACGTCGCTGATTATTCCGCAGTATGAGGAATATTACCGGGACGTGATGGCCTCTCCCGCCTAACCGCGGCCCAGCGTCCTGCGTCCAATCCTTAGCTGTAACTATATCCCGATCGAGGAGTATTGCCCAACATGACCAGCTTGTGGCCGGACATTCGATTCTCGCTTCGGGCGATTCGCCGCAGCCCGCTCTTCGCTTCCGTTGCGATTCTTTCGCTCGCGCTCGGCATCGGCGCCAATACCGCAATCTTCAGCCTCATGGATCAGCTCATGCTCCGGAAGCTGCCCATCAAAAATCCGGATCAACTGGTGATGCTCTTCCAGCGCGGCGCCAACAACGGGAACAATATGGGCGACCGGATGCACTCCTATCCGATTTATCAGGACTACCAGAAGAGGGCTGTGCCCTTCTCCGAAGTCCTGTGCCGGCGGATGCTGACGGCTTCTACCAGCGTGGACAATGTGACCGAGCGCGTGGATCTCGAACTGGTATCGGGCAACTATTTCGACTTGCTGGGCGTGAAAGCCGCAGCCGGGCGCCTTTTCAATTCACAGGATGACGACCGTGTGTTTATGGGGCATCCGGTGGTGGTGCTGAGCTACGACTATTGGGAGACGCGTTTTGCGCGCGATCCGCACGCGGTGGGGAAAAAGATCCTGGTCAACAACTATCCGATGACGATTGTGGGGGTATCGGGGCAGGGGTTCGCTGGGATGGATCCGGCGGAGTCGCCGCAGATCCGGGTTCCGATTCTGATGGAGCCGGCCATGGCGCCGCAATGGGGCTGGATGAAGCCGGCCGACCGGCGCACCCGCTGGGTGCAGGTTTTTGCGCGATTGAAACCAGGCTATACCGTAGAGTCCGCGCAGGCGCCGATGCAGACTTTGTTCCACCAGATCCGCGAGTATGAAACGACATTGCCGGAGGCGAAGGATTGGTCGGCGTACGGGCGCGATGAGTTCCTGCGCGGAACGCTGCATTTGGAAAAAGCCGCTACCGGATATTCGCATTTGCGCAACGATTTCTCCACTGCGCTGATCGTGCTGATGTGCATGGTGGGGCTGGTGCTGCTGATCGCTTGCGCCAATGTGGCGAATTTGCTGATCGCGCGGGCGTTCGCGCGGCAGAAGGAGATCGCAGTCCGGTTGTCGCTGGGCGCGTCGCGCGGGCAACTGGTGCGGCAACTCTTGGTGGAAAGCATGCTGCTCTCGTTCGCCGGCGGAGCGGCGGGAGTTCTGCTGGCGGTGGCCATGACCAAGGGCTTGCTGGCGCTGGTCCCGGTGGAGGGGAATCAATTGCTGATCCGCGCGGAGCCCGATTTGCGGATTCTGGGGTTCACGCTGGCTTTGACTTTTCTTACTGGTCTGATTTTTGGACTGGTGCCGGCGTTGCGCGCCAGCCGTCCGGATTTGTGGACGACGTTGAAAGATGCGATGGGATCGATCGCGGGAACCGGTGGATCGCTGTTCTTGCGCAAGGGATTGGTCACCGCGCAGGTGGCGCTGAGCTTTTTACTGCTGTTCGGCGCGGGGCTGTTCGTGAGGAGCCTGCAAAACTTGAAATCGGTGGACACTGGATTCCGCGACATCGATAACTTGGTTACCTTCCAGGTGGCGCCGGCGTTGAGCGGATACGACGCTCCGCGAACCGTGCATTTTTACGAAGAGCTGTTGAATAATATCCGCGCCGTCCCAGGAGTGAGATCGGCAGCGCTCGCAGCGGTGTCGCTGCTGAGCGGCGACGAGTGGGACAGCCAGACCATGGTGGAGGGCTACAACGCCAAGGAGAGCGAAGACATGCAAGCCTTCATGAATTCGATTTCTCCCGGATATTTCGCAACCATGGGCATTCCGATCAAGGAAGGCCGCGACTTCGATCGGCGGGATATGCGGTCGGACTCGAAAGTTGCGATCGTTAACGAGCATTTCGAGCGGCATTTCTTCGGGAATAAGAGCGCGATCGGGCGGCATCTGGGAGGCGGAGGCGGTCCTTCGGTGAAGTACGAAACCGAAATCGTGGGCGTGGTGGCCGACTCTTTGTATGAAGGTCCGCGCGATGGCATTCACCGGCAGGTGTTTGTTCCCAATTGGGGTAATGCCGGCGTGGCCTTCTACGTCCGCGCGGGATTGGGATCGAGTTCCGCGTACGCTGCGATGCGGAGCGAAGTGAGGAAGCTGGATGCGTCCATGCCGGTTTATCAGCTCAAGACTCTCTCGGCGCAACTGGATGAAATTCTGCTGACGGACCGGTTGATCGCGATGTTATCGGCGGGGTTCGGATTGCTCGCGACATTGCTTGCCGCACTGGGGCTTTATGGAGTGATGGCATTCGTGGTGGCGCGGCGCACCAAGGAATTGGGCGTGCGGATGGCGCTTGGAGCGCAGGCGGGTTCCGTGATCTGGCTGGTGATGAAGGATGTCCTGTTGCTGTTGGTTCTGGGATTGGCGGTCGGGATTCCGGCGGCTATAGGGCTGGGGCATTTCGTGGCGACGCAGCTTTACGGCATCAAAGCCAACGATCCTTCTATTGCCGTGGCCAGCATGGTGGTGTTGATTGTGGTGGCGGCGCTGGCGGGATTTATTCCGGCGCGGAAGGCTAGCCGGATTGATCCGATATTGGCGCTGCGGTATGAGTAGCGTGGGCGGCAGGGAGCGGATCATAGTTACCGAACCGCGACCGCAAGGGAGCGATACCACGACAATAGCGGGAAACGTTACGCTCCCTTGCGGTCGCGGTTCGGTCACGCTCTCTGGTTAAACCGGGACGGTGAAACGGAATGTGGCGCCGTGGCCGGCCTCGGATTCCACCCAGATTTTTCCGCCGTATTGCTCGACGATCCGCTTCGCAATTGCCAGGCCCACGCCGGTACCCGGATACTGGCGGCCCTGCAGGCGCTTGAACGCGCGGAATATTTCCTGATGGAAGCGCGGCTCGATTCCAAGACCGTTGTCTTGGAACGAGAAGGTGACTTCATCGTCCGATCTTGTCGCGGAGATTTGAATGCGCGCAGGCTCGGCGCTCCGAAACCGGATGGAATTCGTGATCAATTGATGAAACACCTGGCTCAAATGCGTGAAGTTCGATTGCACAGCCGGAAGGTTCTCGTAAGTGATTTCCGCGCCGCTTTCCCGAATCAGCTTTTCGAGGTTCAATAGCACGCCGCGCGCCACGGCGTCCGAGTCCACGGTGGATGGAGGTTGTTCCAGGGGGCGCAGCTGAAGCGAGTAAGCCAGCAAATCCTCCAGCAGGCGCTCCATGTTATGCACACCGTCGAGGATATAACGCATGAACTCGCGCCCATCGTCATCCAGCTTGTCGCTACAGCGTCTGTCCAGCAATTGCGTATAACTGGCGATCATACGCAGAGGTTCACGGATATCATGGGACGCGGCGTGTGCAAACTGAGTTAACTCAGCCGAGTGGCGCGCCTCTTCCGACCGGATGCGCGCACGCAATTCCTGGATCTCGGCTTGCAAACTCTCCAGATTGAGTTCCTCAATCGCGGCCGGTTTGGTTCCGGCGCTAGTGCCATCCGTGCTCATATTGCGCGCCGATCCACTTGGGGAACGCTACAAGCTCAGTATCGCAAATTAAGAAGCGTTCCTTCTCAGCACCTTTTCAATCACCTCCGCCACCTCTAGTAATTCTTCTAGGTCGGATGGTTTGCGAAGGTAGAGATCCGCCCCGAGCCAGGTGGCTGCTGCTTTATCGGCTGGGGCTTCGGACGAGGTCATCACGATCACCGGAATGTTCCCCAGCAAAGGTTCCGCGCGAACCTGACGAAGCACTTCGTCGCCTTTGTGCCGAGGGAGGTTCACGTCCAAGACGATCAAGTCCAGCGCGTGCGGACTGGCCGTGTCCTTTATGATCGCGATGGCCTTTTGGCCATCCTCAGCCACGATCAGTTCAAAAGAGAGAGCGAGACTGCCCAGCGCCTCACGAAAAAGACGAACGTCGCCAGGATTGTCTTCCGCCAGCAAGATTCTGAATGTGGAGGGCAACGGTTACCTCAAGTATGATGGACGCGCTGAGAAAGTTGTAACATCTTCTCACCCCAAATGTCTAATTTGAGATCGTCCAGATATTTGAAGGAGCAAACCAGCCATGAAAGCTGCGGCAGGCACCCAAAACGGACCCAAAAAGGCCGAAGCAAAGAATGATAACAATGTTCTATTGAAGACGCTTATCGCCTTCAAAAGAGGGGACTTCTCCATTCGGATGCCGGTGGACGAGACGGGTGTCGCGGGCAAAGTCGCGGATGCTTTGAACGACATTCTCGAGCTCAACCAGAAAGATGATGAGCGAGCTCGGCAGAATCAGCAAAGCGGTGGGCAAGGACGGCAAGATTACCCAGCGGGCATCCATTGGTTCGGTCACCGGATCCTGGGCCGAATGCGTGGAATCGGTGAACAGCCTGATTGGCGATCTGGTGCAGCCTTCCACCGAGGTGGCGCGCGTGATCGGCGCGGTGGCAAAGGGCGACCTGTCGCAGACCATGGCGCTCGAAGTGGACGGACGACCGCTGCGCGGCGAGTTCCTGCATACGGCGCGCGTGGTCAACACCATGGTGCAGCAGTTGAACTCCTTCGCGTCGCGAAGTAACGCGCGTGGCGCGCGAAGTGGGTACTGAGGGCAAGCTGGGCGGCCAGGCGGTGGTGACGGGCGTCGCGGGAACCTGGAAGGATCTGACGGAGAGCGTGAACTCGATGGCCAGCAACCTGACCGATCAGGTGCGCAACATCGCGGGCGTGACTACGGCCGTGGCGCGCGGCGATTTGACTACGCGAATCACGGTGGATGCGCGCGGCGAAATTCTGGAGCTGAAGAACACCATCAACACCATGGTGGATCAGCTCAGCTCGTTCGCGGCCGAAGTGACGCGCGTGGC
This sequence comes from Bryobacterales bacterium, assembly GCA_963774655.1. Taxonomy (GTDB): domain Bacteria; phylum Acidobacteriota; class Terriglobia; order Bryobacterales; family Bryobacteraceae; genus Palsa-89. The sequence continues at coordinate 29,178 of CAVZFZ010000002.1, forward strand.
GCGCGAAGTGGGTACCGAAGGGCGGTTGGGCGGCCAGGCGGAAGTGAAGGGCATCGCCGGCGTTTGGAAGGATCTGACGGATTCCGTCAACTCCATGGGCGGCAACCTGACCAATCAGGTTCGCAACATCGCCGAAGTTACCACTGCTGTGGCCAAGGGCGACTTATCCACGCGCATCACGGTGGACGCGCGCGGCGAAATTTTGCAGCTTAAGAACACCATCAACACCATGGTGGATCAGCTCAGCTCGTTCGCGGCCGAAGTGACGCGCGTGGCGCGCGAAGTGGGTACCGAAGGCAACCTGGGCGGACAGGCGGACGTGCCCGGAGTCGGCGGCACGTGGAAAGATTTAACGGATTCGGTGAACTCGATGGCGGGCAACCTGACGGCGCAGGTTCGCAACATCGCCGAAGTTACCACGGCCGTCGCGAAGGGCGATCTGTCGCGCAAGATTACCGTGCAGGTGCGCGGCGAAATTCTGGAGTTGAAGAACACCATCAATACGATGGTGGATCAGCTTAGTTCGTTCGCATCCGAAGTTACGCGCGTGGCGCGCGAAGTGGGAACGGAGGGCAGGCTGGGCGGTCAGGCGGAAGTGGAAGGCGTGGCGGGAACGTGGCGCGGATTGACGGATAGCGTCAACTACATGGCCAGCAACCTGACCAATCAGGTGCGCAACATCGCCGGTGTGACGACGGCCGTGGCGAAGGGCGATCTTTCCACGAAGATCACGGTGGACGCGCGCGGCGAAATTCTGGAGTTGAAGAACACCATCAATACCATGGTGGATCAGTTGAACTCGTTCGCGTCCGAAGTGACGCGCGTGGCGCGCGAAGTGGGTACCGAAGGCAAACTGGGCGGGCAGGCCCAAGTGCGCGGCGTGGGCGGCGTGTGGAAGGATCTGACGGATTCCGTAAACTCCATGGCTGGAAACCTGACGGCGCAGGTTCGTAACATCGCCGAAGTAACAACCGCTGTGGCGAAGGGCGATCTGTCGCGAAAGATCACCGCCGACGTGCGCGGCGAAATTCTGGAGCTGAAGAACACCATTAACACGATGGTGGATCAGTTGAACTCGTTCGCATCCGAAGTAACGCGCGTGGCGCGCGAGGTGGGTACGGACGGAAAGCTGGGCGGTCAGGCGCAGGTGAAAGGCGTGGGCGGCGTCTGGAAGGATTTGACGGATTCCGTGAACTTCATGGCCGGCAACCTGACGGCGCAGGTCCGAAATATCGCGGAAGTCACTACGGCTGTGGCCAACGGCGACTTATCGCGCAAAATCACGGTGGACGTGCGCGGCGAAATTCTGGAGCTGAAGAACACCATCAACATCATGGTGGATCAGCTCAATGCGATTCGCGAGCGAAGTGACGCGCGTGGCGCGCGAAGTGGGTACCGAAGGCAAGCTGGGCGGACAAGCTGTGGTGAAGGGAGTGGCCGGAACGTGGAAGGATTTGACGGATTCCGTGAACTCCATGGCGAGCAACCTGACCAACCAGGTGCGCAACATCGCCGAAGTGACTACGGCCGTGGCCACCGGCGATTTATCGCGCAAAATCACGGTGGAAGTGCGCGGCGAAATTCTGGAGTTGAAGAACACCATCAATACGATGGTGGATCAGCTCAGCTCGTTCGCGTCCGAAGTGACGCGCGTGGCGCGCGAGGTGGGTACCGAAGGCAAGCTGGGCGGTCAGGCGGACGTGCACGGCGTGGCGGGAACGTGGAAGGATTTGACGGATTCGGTGAACTCCATGGCGAGCAACTTGACTAGCCAGGTCCGCAACATCGCCGAGGTAACTACCGCCGTTGCGAAGGGCGATTTGTCGCGCAAGATTACGGTGGATGTGCGCGGCGAAATCCTGGAGCTGAAGAACACCGTCAACACCATGGTGGATCAGCTCAATGCGTTCGCAAGCGAAGTGACGCGCGTGGCGCGCGAAGTCGGCACCGAAGGCAAGCTGGGCGGCCAGGCCGACGTCAAGGGCGTGGGCGGCGTGTGGAAGGATCTTACCGATTCAGCGTCAACTTCATGGCCGGCAACCTGACGTCGCAGGTTCGCAACATCGCGCAGGTGACCACCGGTGTCGCGAAGGGCGATCTTTCGACCAAGATCACGGTGGACGCGCGCGGCGAAATTCTGGAGTTGAAGAACACCATCAACACCATGGTGGATCAGCTCAACGCGTTCGCATCGGAAGTAACGCGCGTGGCGCGCGAAGTGGGCACCGAAGGCAAGCTGGGCGGACAGGCCGACGTGCGCGGCGTCGCCGGTACGTGGAAGGATTTGACGGATAGCGTCAACTACATGGCCAGCAACCTGACCAACCAGGTTCGCAACATCGCTGGTGTGACAACCGCCGTGGCGCGCGGCGACTTAACTACCAAGATCACGGTGGACGCTCGCGGCGAAATTCTGGAATTGAAGAACACCATCAACGCCATGGTGGATCAGCTCAGCTCTTTCGCATCCGAAGTAACGCGCGTGGCGCGCGAAGTGGGTACCGAAGGCAAACTGGGCGGCCAGGCGGAAGTGAAAGGCGTGGCCGGTACCTGGAAGGATCTTACCGAGAGCGTCAACTCGATGGCCGGTAACCTGACCAATCAGGTGCGCAACATCGCGGAAGTCACTACCGCCGTGGCCAAGGGAGATCTTTCGCGCAAGATCACGGTGGACGTGCGCGGCGAAATTCTGGAGCTGAAGAACACCATCAACACCATGGTGGATCAGCTCAGCTCGTTCGCATCCGAAGTAACGCGCGTGGCGCGCGAAGTGGGTACCGAGGGAAAGCTGGGCGGACACGCGGAAGTCCGAGGCGTCGCTGGAACGTGGAAGGATCTTACGGATAGCGTGAACTCGATGGCCGGCAACCTGACTTCGCAAGTCCGCAACATCGCGCAGGTCACTACCGCCGTCGCAAACGGCAACCTCTCGCGCAAGATCACGGTGGATGTGCAGGGCGAAATTCTGGAGTTGAAGGACACCATCAATACGCATGGTGGATCAGCTCAATTCGTTCGCATCGGAAGTAACGCGCGTGGCGCGCGAAGTGGGTACGGACGGCAAGCTGGGCGGCCAGGCGGAAGTGAAAGGCGTCGCGGGAACTTGGAAGGATCTCACCGACAACGTGAACTTCATGGCCGCCAACCTCACCACGCAGGTGCGCGGCATCGCCAAGGTGGTTACCGCGGTCGCCAACGGCGATTTGAAACGGAAACTGGTGCTCGAGACGAAGGGCGAAATCGCCGAGCTGGCCGACACCATCAACGGAATGATCGATACGCTGGCGACATTCGCCGATCAGGTGACCACCGTGGCGCGCGAAGTCGGCATCGAAGGAAAGCTGGGCGGCCAGGCTCGCGTACCCGGCGCCGCCGGAATCTGGCGCGATTTGACGGACAACGTCAATCAGCTCGCGGCCAATCTCACCAACCAGGTCCGCGCCATCGCGGAAGTGGCAACGGCCGTAACCAAAGGCGATCTGACGCGATCCATCGCGGTGGAAGCGCAGGGCGAAGTGGCGGCGCTCAAAGACAACATCAACGAAATGATCGTGAACCTGGCGGCCACCACGCGCAAGAACAACGAGCAGGACTGGCTGAAGACCAACATCGCGAAGTTCACCGGCATGATGCAGGGCCAGCGCGATCTGCTGACCGTTTCGCAGCTTCTGCTCTCGGAACTGACGCCGCTGGTGGGCGCGCAGCACGGCACGTTCTACATCGCCGACTCGCAGGACGACAAAGCGATTCTCAAGCTGCTGGCCGGATACGCCATCGACGAGCGCGAACGACGCGCTTCGATCAGTTCCCGGTCGGACAAGGATTGGTCGGCCAGTGCGCCAAGGAGAAAGAGCGCATTCTGGTGACCGATGTTCCGGGCGATTACATCCGCATCAACTCCAGTCTGGGCGGCTTGGCGCCGGTCAGCATCGTGGTGCTGCCGGTGTTGTTCGAAGGCGATGTGAAGGCGGCTATCGAACTGGCTTCGTTTGCGCAGTTCAGCGACATTCACCTGGCGTTTCTCGATCAGCTCACGCAATCCATCGGCATTGTGTTGAACACCATCGCAGCCACCATGCGGACCGAGCAACTGCTGCAACAAAGTCAGGCTTTGGCCGAAGAGCTGCAAAGCCAGCAGCTTCAATTGCAGACCACCAACGCCGAACTGCAGGAGAAAGCGCAGTTGCTGGCCGAGCAGAAGACCGAAGTGGAAACCAAGAATCAGGAAGTGGAGCAAGCCAAGAAGGCGCTGGAAGAGAAGGCCGCGCAGCTTGAGATCACATCCAAGTACAAGAGCGAATTTCTGGCCAATATGAGCCACGAACTCCGCACTCCGCTCAACAACCTGCTGATTCTGGCGCGCATGCTGTCCGAGAATTCGGACAAGAACCTGACGCCGAAGCAGGTGAAGTTCGCCGAGACCATCCACACCTCGGGTACGGACCTATTGGCGTTGATCAACGATATTCTCGACCTGAGCAAGATCGAGTCGGGAAAGATGGATGTGGAAGTGGGCGGCGTCCGGTTCACCGAGCTGGGCGATTACTGTTCGCAAGGCGTTCCGGCATGTGGCGGACGGCAAGGGCCTGGAATTCACGGTGGAGCTGGGCGCTTCGCTTTCGAACGAAATCATGCACACCGATGCCAAGCGGCTGCAGCAGGTTTTGAAGAATCTGCTGTCGAACGCGCTCAAGTTTACCGAGCACGGGTCGGTGCGACTTTACCATCGACAAGGCGACTTCCGGCTGGAGCGCGAATCACATGATTCTCGGCCGCGGGAAGTCGGTCATTGCATTTTCGGTGGAGGATACGGGCATCGGCATCCCGGCCGATAAACAGCGAATCATCTTTGAAGCATTCCAGCAAGCGGACGGAACCACCAGCCGCAAGTACGGCGGCACGGGACTTGGGCTTTCCATCAGCCGCGAATTGGCGCGGCTCTTGGGCGGCGAAATCCGATTGCAGAGTGCACCCGGCGTTGGCAGCATCTTCACGCTGTACCTGCCGCAGACCTATGTCGCGCCGGCGCTCACGCCCAAGAGTGAAGCGCTGAAGACCACGCCCATGCTGCTGGAGAAGGCGGCTGCGATTCCCGAAGGCCAGGTGGACATCATTCTCACTCCATCCAGCCTGGGCGCCGAGGCGATGGTGGAGGATCTGGTGATTGACGACGACCGTAACTTGATCGAACCGGGCGACTCGGTGCTTCTGATCGTCGAAGACGACATCACTTTTGCGCGAATCCTGGTGGATCTGGCGCACGAGCATAGTCTGAAGGCTCTGGTTGCGATTCGAGGCAGCGCGGCCATGTCGCTCGCGCGCGAGTTCAAGCCGGGCGCGATCACGCTCGACATCAATCTGCCGGATATGGCCGGTTGGACTATTTTGGATCGGTCTGAAGCACGATCCGGCCACGCGCCACATTCCTGTGCACGTAATTTCCGGAGATGACAATCGCCGCCGCGGAATCGCTCTGGGAGCCATGAGCTATCTCGAAAAATCGTTGACCAACGAATCGCTGGCGGAGGCTTTTGACACCATCGAACATTCCGCCCAGAAGAGGGTGAAGAAGCTGCTGCTGGTTTGTGCGAGAACAGCAGGACCGGGCCGATGTGACAAACACGTTAGCGGCGCCGGATCTCGAGATTATTCCCGTCCGGACTGCTGGCGAAGCATTGGCCGTGGCCAAGCAGCAATATCTGGACGGAATTGTGATTCACTTCCAAGTGGAGGGGCTTGCCGCGCTACCGCTGGTGGAAGAATTGCAGACGCAAACCGGGCCGCACGTTCCGCCGATCGTCCTGCTTTGCGACCGTCCGCTGACCGCCGACGAAGAAGCCGACTGGGTTCGCATGACCCGTACCAGCGTGGTGAAACTTGCTCACACCCATGAGCGTCTGCTGGATGAATCCGTGCTTCTGTTACACCGCGTGGAAGCCGATCTGGAACCATTGCAGCGCCGTATCGTAGAGGAGCTGCGCGAAACGGATGCAACACTGGTGGGCAGGACGGTACTGGTGATTGATGATGATGTTCGCAACATCTTCGCGCTTACCAGCCTGCTGGAGGATCACCGCTTGAAGGTGGTCCACGCCGAAAACGGAAGGACGGGAATCGAGATGCTGCAGAAGACTCCCGAAATCGACCTGGTATTAATGGATATCATGATGCCGGAGATGGATGGTTACGAAACCATGCGCGCCATCCGGGAGGAAGCCCGATTCCGTTCGTTGCCGATCATCGCCCTCACCGCCAAAGCTATGAAGGGCGACCGTGCAAAGTGCATCGAGGCCGGCGCCACGGATTACATTACGAAACCGGTAGACTTGGAGCAGCTTTTTTCGGTGCTCCGCGTTTCGGTCAGCCGTGGGTATGAACAGCAACAAGCAGCCGTCCCAGTAGTTTGATTGAGGAGAATGGCAACGGCTACACCAAGGCAAACCACGGGCGCAACCGGTCCCCGGATCGTATCAAGATCCTTCTGGTGGACGATACGCCCGAGAATCTGATCTCGCTCGAAGCCGCATTAGATGGCTTGGGGCAGGAATTGGTGCTGGCCAACTCAGGCACCGAAGCGTTGCGTCATTTGCTGGAGGATGATTTCGCGGCCATTCTTCTCGACGTGAAAATGCCTGAGATAGATGGATTCCAGACTGCGGAGTTGATCCGTTCGCGCAAACGCTCGCGGGACATCCCCATTCTGTTCTTAACCGGCTACAAGAGCGATGAGCATCTGTTCCGGGGTTACGACCTGGGCGCGGTGGATTTTCTATTCAAGCCGATCGTTCCGGAAATTCTGCGGTCGAAAGTAAGCGTCTTCGTGGAACTGAGCCGGAACACGGCTCTGCTTCGGCGTCAAGCGGAAGTTCTGCGGAAAGCGGAGCAGAAGTTCCGCTCGCTGCTGGAGGCCGCACCGGACGCCATGATCATCAGCTCTGCCGAGGGCACCATCAGCCTGGTGAACTCCGAAGCCGAGGCGATGTTCGGATATTCGCGCGAGGAACTGATCGGACAAAACATCCGGATGCTGGCGCAGGGCTGGACGGGCCGGCACGCCGGCGAATCCGAGTCGCCCTCTTGGCCGAGTTCGCAGGAAGAACTTTGGGCGCGGCGGAAGAACCAGAATCAATTTCCGGTGGAAATCAGCCTGAGTCCGCTGCAAACCGAAGAGGGTCTGTTGCTCACCTCCGCAATTCGCGACATCACGGAGCGCAAACGCGCCGATGCCGCGATCCGCGAGCTGAACAACACGTTAGAGCAGCGGGTGGCGGAGCGAACACGGGAACTGGTGAGGTCTAACGAAGCGCTGCGGCGATCCAACGAAGATTTAAATCAGTTCGCGTACGCCGCCAGCCACGATATGCAGGAGCCTTTACGCATGGTGGCGCTCTACAGCCAGATCATTCAAAAGAAGTACGCCGAACGCCTGGATGCGGAAGCCCAGGAATTGTTCGGATTTGTGATCAGCGGGGCCAGACGCATGGAGATGCTTCTGAAGGATCTGCTGGCGTATTCGCAAACCGGTTCCTCCAGCGAAGGTCCGGCGAAACCGGTGGAGTGCGAGCAGGCGATCCGAAAAGTGATGTTGAATCTGCAAGCGGCGATCGAACAAAGCTCCGCCCGCGTCACCTGGGATGTTCTACCCACCGTACACGCGCACGAGATCCGGCTGGTGCAGCTTTTGCAGAATCTAATCGGAAATGCGATCAAGTACCGATCCGCAGAGGTTCCCGAGATTCACATTTCGGCGACTCGCCGCGAAGGAGACTGGCTTTTTTCCGTTCGAGATAACGGCATCGGAATCGAGCCCGAATATTCGCAGCAGGTGTTTGGAATCTTTAAGCGTCTGCACGGGCAGGATTACGAAGGAACCGGAATCGGTCTGGCGATCTGTCAAAGGATTGTCGAAAGATACGGCGGCCGGATCTGGGTGGAGTCCGAACGGGGAGCTGGTTCCACGTTTTGTTTCACCATCCCGCCGGCCGATGCGGCTGCCTGAAACACCGATAAATTCACCCCGTCAGGATCTCAGCCTTCTCGCGCAGATCTTCATAAAACACCGAGAAGGCGTCGCCGTTCCAAAGAACATTGATCAATCCGGAGCCAGCCACCTGACCTTCGGATTCGATGATGGAATCGGCGGGGATTTCGATCAGTTCGGTGGTAGGGTCGCGCAGCGTGCTCCCGGGATGAGGTTCCAGCTTGACGGCCTGCAGAGGAAGAGAAACTTTGTAGCGGGCTGAAGCTCTCGGGGAGGTCATTGGCTGACTCCGGTTGGACCTAGCATAATACTCGCACTAACGGCACCGACTCCCTTACGGTCGCGGTTCGGAACGAAGGAGCGTTACCGAGCCGCGACCGTGAGGGAGCCGGTGCCGTTGATCTCATCGCATTCAGTTCCCCTTGGGATACGTGCCCAGCACTCGCATGAAATCCGCCAGCTCCCCCAGATGACGCAGCGCGTTTTGAACCTTGGGATCGTCTTCCTTGTCCAGGAAATCAAGATAGAACAGATACTCCCAGGGCTTACCGTGCAAAGGACGCGATTCGATTTTCGTCATGTTGAGATCGCGCAGAGCGAAAGCGCTCAGAGCACGAAACAAAGCCCCCGGTATGTTGCGAGTTGTGAACACCAACGAGGTTTTCCACGCTTTCGCCTCGCGCCGGGGAAGCCGGGTGCGCTTTGACGGATACAACAAGAAGAAGCGCGTGAAATTGCGCCGATCGTCTTCAATGGACCGCTGCAGGATGTTCGCGCCATAGATGGAAGCCGCCACCGACGATGCGATGGCCGCGGCATCCGGCGCTTTCTGCTGCATAATCATTTCCACGCTGCCCGCGGTGTCGTAGAACGGTGTGCTCTCCATCCTGCGATGGCGCGCAAAGAAGCGCAGGCATTGATTCAGCGCTACCGGATGCGAATAGACTTTCCGGATGTCCTTCAGCTTCACGCCTGGCGGGGCAATGAGATTGTGGATGATCCGCACGTTGGTCTCGGCCGCAATACGCACGTCGAAATGCAGCAGGTGATCGTAGTTCTCATGCACCGACCCGGCGAGCGTATTTTCCATGGGAATTACGGCGGCATCGATCTTGCCGCGAGTCAAAGCGCGAAAAACGTCCTCGAATCGTGCATGCGGAACCACGGTTACATCGTCTCCCAGAAGTTGAACTACGGCTTCCTGGCTGAATGCGCCCAATGCGCCTTGAAATCCGATTCGCTGTTTTTTCATGCTTTCCCGCTAGCGCGCTGGCCTTTCTTTGGCGCGCTTTTGCCGCCATCCCAGCGTCGAACGCCGGGGCTGGAAAGATCCATCAGGTCCAATACGCGATCCACGCTATGGTCCACGATATCAAGGATGGTTTTCGGCTGGTTGTAGAAGCCGGGAACCGGCGGCAAAATGATGGCTCCCATTTCCGTGAGCGCGGCCATGGTGCGCAAATGTCCCAGGTGTAAAGGGGTTTCTCTGACCATAAGAATCAGTTTGCGGCGCTCCTTGAGGCAAACGTCAGCGGCACGGATCAGGAGATTCGAACTGAGGCCAGCCGCAATCGCCGACATGCTGTGAATGGAGCAAGGCGCCACTACCATCCCTTGCGTCAGGAACGATCCGCTGGCCAGCCGGCTGCCAATATCCTCGAGCGGATAATTGTAATCGGCCAGGGATTTGAATTGATCGGCGGTGTATCCGCTTTCGAGAAACGCCGTCCGCTCGGCGGATCTGGTCAGGATGAGGTGGGTCTCCACTTTTGGCGCCTGACGCAGCCTTTCGAGCAGCCGGTATCCGTAGATGGAACCACTCGCGCCCGAGACTCCGATTATCAACCGCAAAAGACCTCCTTAGGCCAAGCTTTGTTCGGAAAGCCGAACAAAACTCCTTTTCGTCGCTTGATTCTTTGACCCCGCGACCGCTATAATTCGAGCCTGGTGGAACCATTTTCCCAAATGGTTTCTTCTGGATACCCGGCCCCACGGGGTGTGCTGGGAAAGCATCATACCATGGAGGACGCTGGACAGAGGCTGAGACGGGTGCGCGAACGCCTGAGCATGCGTTTTCGCGACGTCGAGCAAGCCAGCCAGAAGATCGCCGACAAATATCATAATGATGAGTTCGCGGTTCTGATCAACCGCCTTTCCGAAATCGAAAACCATGGACTGCTTACCCAACATCTTTAAGCTCTACTCACTTGCCACCATCTATCGTCTCAATTTTCAAGAACTTCTGGAGTGGTACGGGGTTCCGTTGGCCAATATGCCGGCCGACACCGTTTTCTCGGAGATCCCAACCAGCCACCTGGTGAATTTCTCGAAGGCGATCCATGCCGAAGCTTTGCTGCCGATTTCGCTCGATCCCGGCATTGACGTCCGCCGGACCACCTATCTCAGCCGGATGATCCAACGCTGGGGCAAGCTTCCCCTGATGTTGTTGGATGCATTGGACTTGAAGGATCACCGCTACGGCTTTATCGGTCTGGACGATTGGTTCATGTACCCTCTCTTACAGCCAGGATCGCTGGTGATGCTGGATGAAACTAAGCGGAAAGTGGTCAACTCCGGCTGGGCGAATGAGTTCGACAGGCCCATCTATTTTCTGGAACATCGGCAAGGTTATGTGTGCGGTTGGTGCCATCAGACGGATGACAAAATGATCCTGCACGGTCACCCGGCATCCGTTTCTCCGCCCCAAATTTTTGAATATCCGAAGGAAGTCGATGTCATCGGCCAAGTGACCGGCGTGGCTATGAATCTGGACCAGGGGCGTCGCCGGCGCTTGCGGCCCTGAGCAATTCCAGCATGGTCTCCATCTCGTTTAAGTAGAGCCGTCTTTCCACACCTTTGGCGTTGGAGGGCAGGACGTTCCGGTACGGCTTTAACTTGGTCCATGCCTGGACCACCGTTTTCTTATCTTCTGGTAGATCCATCAGATACAGGTTCAAGTCGGCCATTTGGTGCTCGAGGTTGAAAGTCAGCCACTCCGCGAAGGCCTGCTTGTGGCTTTTCTTGAGCGCGCGGTTGGCGTGTTCGGCGCCAAATACCAGCGCCAATCCATGATGATCGTATCGTCCGCTGTTCGGATTTCGCAGGCCCGCCAGGTACACCAGCCGGCCGAAAACAGACGGGATTTGCGAAAGAGTGTTACGCCAGACGTCGGCGATCGCACGCTGGTCCAGGCTTTCGTTCGCTTCCGTACTCTTCATCTCAACACTAAGATAATACACCAGATCCATTAGATAGACCAGCATAAAACGATCGTTCCGCCAGAACGCGAAGCGCGGATGTTCTGGTTCCAGAAAGAGTCTGGGGAACCGTCTTGTCAGGTCGGCTAAGCCCTTAGTCTGACTGAGAGTTTCTTGAACTCAAATTCACGAAAACGACAAGGAGATTTCCCCATATGATTAAAAAGATTCTGTTGCTGGTCAGCCTTGCGCTGGGGTTGGCATCCATCATTCCAGCGGATATACCGCCTCCGCCCTGCGATCCGAAGTGTACTGTGAAGTAAGCGCCAATTGCGTTCGGACGAGCGGGGTTGGATGTTACACTCGTGGTTATCGATCCCTAGATCATGTTCCAACTCCCGCTCGACCAACTGATCCTTGTACTGGCGCAAGCGGCGCTGCTTATCGTTCTCATTGCCCGTCTTTGGTCGGCGGACTTATACCGTATCTACCCCTTCTTCTTCGGCTACTTACTGGCCGAACTGCTTCGAACAGTGATTTTGGGATTTGTTCCCTTTAAAGGTCCAGCGTATCCCTCTTTCTGGGTGGCCACCGAGCTAATCGTGGATTGCTTCTACGCTCTCATCGTAGTGGAGCTTTACCGGGTAGTGCTGCGGGAGCTTCCGGGCATCGCGACAACTTCACGCCGTTACATTTCCAGTACGCTTGTGGTGGCAACTCTGGGCTCGCTGCTGCTGCTTCGCCTGGAGGAAACGCCCAAAAACCTGGTATCCGCAACTTTTGTCATTGATCGTGCCATCGTATTCAGTTTGGTTATTTTTATCCTGCTGGTGAGCGGTTTTCTGGTTTACTATCCCGTGCGTCTGAGCCGCAATGTAGTCTATTATTCCATTGGCTACGCGGTTTATTTCCTCACAAAGGCCACGGCTCTTTTTGTACGTACGCTGGGCCACTATGTAGCGCCGCAAATCGGCACCGCGTTGCTGATCGTTTCCTCAGTCTGTCTGTTATTTTGGATCCTGACGTTAAACAGGCAGGGCGAGCTTTTGACTGTCGTGATCGGCCATAAATGGAAGAGCGATGACGAAGCGCGTCTGCTTTCGAAATTAAAAGACATCAACGCCCACCTGGTTGCCGCCGGAAAAAAGTAATAGATTCCAGGAATGATCCGATAAGAGTGTTAAATTGTCCGCCCAGGGGATTGCATGGCGCTGGGAAATTCGATATTCTAGATCGACTGGGGAAAGGTGGCTGAAATGACATTTCCAGTGCTGTCAATTGCAGTCGTATTCCTTGCGGCCGCATTCGCTTTTGTGTTTTACCGGCTGGCCTCGCGCGTCGATCCCGAGGCTGGAGTGGCGGAATGGCTGGATGGATTTTCTCTGGAGGGCTACGCGCCAATGTGGCGGTTGCTGGATCAGAGCGACCTTGAGTTCCTTGGAAAACAACCGGGATTCCGCCCGGCTCTCGCAAAACGGCTGCGGGCGGAGCGGCACAAAGCGTTCATCGATTATCTATGGCTGATGACAGCGGACTTTAATCAGCTACTCAAAATCGGCCGGCTCATGCTGATTGGTTCGAACGTGGATCGGCCCGAATTCGCACGGGCCCTGGGACGGCACAGGAACAGATTTTATTTAACGGTGTGCGTCATCCGCTGCAAGTTGGCCCTGGCCCCACTCGGCTTTCACGTAGAAGGACCGGAACTGTTGAACCCGCTCCGAGGCATGCTGCAACAGGTTCGGGAGCTGGCTTCGCTCGAAACCGCCGCCTACTGAGCCGAGCAGATCCGTTTCAGAAGTTCCTTGGCCTCTCGATAGCTGGCGAACCCCTTCTCCGCCTGCTTGAACTCTGGCGTGTGGACGCACCGGCGCGCCCCGCGATGTTCCACTGGGAAACGCAGGTGCAGCATCTCGTGGAACATCACATACTCAACCGCCAGCTGAGCCACTGCGCGACGGTCCAGAAACCGGCTCAGAACGATTGCGTTATGCGAGGGATCGTAGTGCCCCAGCATGCTGCGCGACGGCTGGCGGCTCCAACCGAGCAACGGTCGCGCGATCAGGCCATTGAAATAGCGTGTGTTGAGATCCTCGAAGATGGCTTCCAAGTCGTAGCAATCGCCTTTGGGACTGGAAACGTATTTACGTCCTCTCGCTTGCTTCACCAATTGAAGGCTGCGGCGCATTTCCTTCCGGTTCAGATAGCGACGGTAACGCTCGGCGTACATTTTGGGTGTTGGGCGGCGAAATAACTTCGACAACAAAATGTGTGCCAGTGCCTCCAGGATTTGCGCCGGTGCGCCTTCGAGGACGTCGGTAATGCGGAACGCCAGGCCGTCCTCGTCCCAGCGGACAAAACTGTTGGCGTTGGCGAATTTGCAGAATTCCAGCCGGATGGCTGGGACGGCCGTGCGCGGTTTCAGCTCGGAAAAAACTCGGGCGAACAATTCCTGAGGAGATTCGAAGAAAAGAACGCTCTGGAGGCCCACCTTCACAGAATACAGCAAACACAAAAAAGCACCGACTCCCTCACGGTCGCGGCGCACTTCCGAACCGCGACCGTGAGGGAGTCGGTGCTTTAGCGCAGATAGAACAAACTCAGGCGCGGCAGGCCGTCTGATTCCAACAAGCTGCCGATCCAGGTACTGTTTTTCCAGCATGGTGAGTTGCTCGGCTGTCATTTTGCCGCGATACGGCGCGAAGCTGCAGATCGAGTTCGCGGCGGGCCCGCTAACAGCTCTTCTTCGGTTTGCCGGGTCCGGGCAATCGCGATCATCTTATCTTCGAGCGCGGTGAGCCGGTGCTCCAGATCTTCCAGATCGCGATAGACAGCTTCCGCGTCGCCGGCCAGGCGATCCACTGCGGCGGCGATCTCTTCGAAGCCACTTTGCTTGCGGATTTCCGCGGCGTTGCTGCGGAGATAAGCTCTCCAGATCTTCCAGGAAGGCTGAAACGGCGCGGCCTGCTTCTTTGCGGGATCCGCGCGGGGCGCCACTCCAGCCATGACTTGCGCCTCAGCCAGAACTGCCTGCGCGCAATACGCCACGGAGTTCACCATTTGGATCGCGACTTCTTTTTGCTGCGCCATTTCTCAAACGCCGCGTCGATGCCGCGCAGGACCGCGTTCCAGCGGAACGCCCGCGTTTTTCCAGGTTTCCACCAGCGCCCAATCGAGCGGCGACATCAGGAAACAGGCCGGTGCCGCGCGCTTTCTGAAATCGCTCTTCGACTTCGGTGAAATAGTTGAAGTAATTGCTGGGCCAGGCGCCTTCGTCGTCAGGTTCTTCTGGCCTACTTCTTCTGGTTGCGCCGCCATATGATTTCCAGGCCTTCGAGCGTCAGGTCTTCGTTGATACTCTTTCACCGAGCGCGCAGCGCGCGCGATCAACTGGGCTTGCCCGCCGGTGGCGATCACTTTGGTGTGGCTGCCCAGTTCCGCGATCACGCGTTCCACAATCCCATCGATCAATCCCGCAAATCCGTAGTACAGGCCGGATTGAATGCTGCCCACCGTGTTCTTGCCGATGAGCTGGGCGGGCTCGCGAAAATCCACCATGGGCAGACGCGCGGTCTTGGCGAACAGCCCGCTGATGGACATGCCGATGCCGGGGCAGATCATGCCGCCCAGGTATTCCGCATTGGCGGAAACGACATCGAAGTTAATGGTGGTGCCCAGATCCACCACCACCGCCGGGCCGCCGTAGCGATGGAAGGCCGCCACGCCGTTGACCACGCGATCCGCGCCCACTTCCCGCGGGTTGTCGTAGAGCACCTTCAGTCCGATGTCGGTGTCCGGCGTAACGAACAGCGGCGTGGTGTGGAAATAGCGCTCCGCCATGGCAGCTGAGCGGAGCATCCAGCGTGGGCACCACGCTCGCGATAATGATGCCGTCCACACGTTCGCCAGGTCGAGCGAGGCCAGCGCAAACAGATTGCGCATCAGCACGCCCCATTCGTCGGCGGTCTGCTCATGAATGGTGCGCAGCCGCCAGCGGCCGATCAGGGCTTGGTCTCTTCGAAAGCGCCGATGGTGATGTTGCTGTTGCCCGCGTCCAGAGCTAGGAGCATGGCGCGCACTCCTCCCGCGATGATCACGTTCTGTTTGCCGTCGTCGCCGCGCAGAATCAGAAAGCCGGAATCGTTCAGGCCGGCAGTGGTGCCGTGCAGCATCGCATCCGCCTTGATCGACATAGACGCGGCGGCCGTGAAACGAAGCTGGATGCGCGCGCGAACATTTCAAGGATCGGTTCCCGGCCCTCTTTTTCGAGCAGCGACGCAATAAGTGTCGACGCTGGCGAGCAGTTCCACCAGCAGCCGTTCGCGCGACTGCACGCGGCCGCTCGCGATGCGGAGCGAGGTTGCGATGCGCTCAGTTCGGCTGGGAAACGAAGAATGATTCACGTTGATCCCGATGCCTGCAATGATAGCCTGACGCCTTCCAGTTGCGGTGAGGATCCGGCGCATTTCCTGGACTGAATCAGCACGTCGTTGGGCCAGCGCAGATCGCAGGCCAGATCGGTGGCCTTCAGGATCGCTTCGCTGACGGCAAGCCCAAGGCGAGGGTGACCACCGGCAGTGAATCCGGCGTGAAACGGATGTCGCAGAATGATGGAGACGTACAGGCCGGAGCCGGGTTCGGAATGCCACACGCGTCCGTAGCGGCCTTGTCCGGCGGTTTGTTCTTCGGCGCCGACCACGGTGCCCGAAGTCGCAGCCTGCAGCGGCCAGGCGGCTGGCTTCGGTCATGGTGGAACCGATGGTGGCATGCCAATCGATACGATGCGGTCGGGCAGTTCGCGATCGAACGCCACTCGATGTCGAGGTCATTTAAGATGCACTGAGCGCGGCCCGGTTCTTTTCGATCTGCGCGATATAGTCGGCGCGTTTCGCGCGCAACGAATCCACCACATGCGGCGGAGCGCCGTTCAGGAATTTTTCGTTCTCGAGCTGGCGATCGATATCGACGATCAGCTTTTCGAGCTGTCCGATCTCTTTCTGCAGCCGCTCGCGTTGCCCTTCGCGATCCACTTCCGGAAGCTGCAGCAACAGATCGAAATCCGGCGTGGAGCGCACGGCGCCGCTCAGTTTCGGCGCCGGCTCGTTGCGCATGTCGAGCTTCACTTCGCCAAGCTTCTCGATCACGCCCAATTCCACGTTCTTCGATCCGTTGCGGCAGTAGAGCACGCCGGCCAGCTCCAGCTTGTCGTCCAGGCCATGATCGGCCGCAGTTTTCGCGCCGCCGTGACCATGTCCTGCAGCAGCCCCATCTCGCGTTCGGCGGCTTCATCCGTCGCGCCGGCTTGCGGATACGCGGCTAGCGCAATGGAATGCGTTTGTCCGAAGCGATGCCACAGTTCTTCGGTGATGAACGGCATGATGGGATGCTGCAGCCGCAGGTAAGCTCTGAAGACGCCAGCAGATTGCGCCAGTCGTTCGTAAGCCCGGAATTCGGAGCGAAACGCAGCTTCTTGATTTCGAGATACCAGTCGCAAAAATCGTGCCAGGAGAATTGCCAGAGTTCGTCGGCAACTTCGTTGATAGCGATGCTGCTCGAGCGCACGATTCACCGATTCCGCGGTGCGATGCAGCCGGCTGAAGATCCAGCGGTCCTCGAGCTCAATCGCCTGCTCCGGCTTCCGGCAGGAAGGCTCAATCCCAGCCGCCTCCATGTTCATCAGCATCATCCGCGCGGCATTCCAGATTTTGTTGGCGAACTGGCGCGTGGCGGCCAAGCGTATCTTCCGTTATAAACGATATCGGTGCCGGGCGCAGCCGCCATCATCAGCGACAGGCGGCACGGCGTCGGTCCCGAACTTGTCGTTGATATCCATCGGGTCGACCACGTTGCCCTTGGTCTTCGACATCTTCTGCTTGTCGGGATCGCGCACCAAGCCGTGAATGTGGACTTCGCGGAACGGAACCTGGCCGGTGAGTTCCAAGCCCATCATCATCATGCGCGACGCCCAGAAGAACAGAATGTCGAAGCCGGTGATCATGAGCGACGTCGGATAGTAAGTCCGCAGATCTTCTGTATCGTCCGGCCAGCCCAGAGTAGAAAATGGCCAGAGGCTGGAGCTGAACCAGGTATCGAGAACATCGGGATCCTGCTCCACGCGCGACGATCCGCAATACGCGCAGGCCTTGGGCGCTTCGCGCGCCACGGTGATTTTTTGGCAATCCGCGCAGTGCCACGCAGGAATCCGATGACCCCACCAAAGTTGGCGCGAGATGCACCAGTCGCGAATGTTTTCCATCCAATGGAAGAACGTCTTTTCCCAATTGTCCGGGACGAATCGGATGCGGCCATCGCGCACCGCCGCCATGGCCTTCGCCGCCATGGGCTTGGTTTTGACGAACCACTGCGTGGAGACGAGCGGTTCCACGATGGTTCCGCAGCGATCGCACTTGCCGATGGATAGCACGTGATGCTTCGATCTTTTCGAGCAGCGCCGGATTTTTCGAGATCGGCGACCACGCGTTTTCGGGCTTCAAAGCGGTCGAGACCTGCATAGGGACCGGCATCCGCGGTCATGCGCGCATCTTCGCCGATCACACGAATGTGCGGCAGGTTGTGGCGCTTGCCGGCTTCGAGATCGTTCGGATCGTGCGCTGGCGTTACCTTCACCACACCGGTGCCGAATTCAGGAACAGCGAGTTCGTCGAAGATGATGGGAATCTCGCGATTCATGAGCGGCAGAATCACGGATTTGCCGGCCAGGTCCTGATAACGCGCGTCTTTCGGATTCACGGCCACGGCAGTGTCGCCGAGCATGGTCTCAGGCCGCGTGGTGGCCACCACAAGAGAGCGCGGACTGTCCTTCACCGGATAGCGAATGTGCCAAAGGTGGCCGTTGACGTCGTCGTGCTTCACTTCCAGATCGGACAGAGCGGTGTTGCAGCGCGGGCACCAGTTCACCATATAGGTGCCGCGATAAATCAATCCGCGTTCATACAGGCGCACGAATGCTTCGGTGACTGCGCGCGAGAGTTCCGGACTCAGGGTGAAGCGCTCCCGGCTCCAGTCGCAGCTGTCGCCGATGCGCTTCATCTGCCCCGTGATGCGGCTGCCGTACTTTTCTTTCCACTCCCAAACGCGACGGACGAACTCTTCCCGTCCCAACTGATGGCGAGAAATCCCGTCGGCGGCCAAACTCCGTTCCACCAGCATTTGAGTAGCGATGCCGGCGTGATCCACTCCGGGCAGGAACAATGTGTTGTCGCCGCGCATGCGATGCCAGCGCACGGCAGTATCGATCAACGAATGTTCCAGCATGTGGCCGATGTGCATGGAACCGGTGACGTTGGGCGGAGGAACGACGATGGAAAACGTTGGTCCAGGGGCGTTCGCATCGGCCTGGAATACGCTATTTTCCACCCACCAATCGGCCCAATGAGGCTCAAAGCGCTGCGGCTCGTATGTTTTTTCCAATTCCATGAGGAGACTACCAGTTTAGCAAGCAGAGCAAGTTGCTCCGCAGGATTTGACAGGATTCAGGGCAGTTTGATGTAATGATGAGGAAGCAAGTTCCCACCGCACTCCTCAGTAGCTCAATGGTAGAGCATTCGGCTGTTAACCGAAGGGTTGTAGGTTCGAATCCTACCTGAGGAGCCAAATCTTTCAAAGACTTGCTGAGCAAGCTCTGAAGTCTCAACCCCACAGAACCCCACATTACGCTACATCTTTGTCTCTTTCGGGGTTGATAAGGATTTTGACAACCTTGCTGTTGGCGTCCTGCTTCGCCCGCAGCGTGGAGTTGCCATAAACATTCATGGTGGTGGCCACATTGCTGTGGCGCATGAGCTTCTGCTGAACGCCTATCGGAGCGCCAGCTTCATCAAGTAGTGAGCGATAGGTGTGGCGGAACGTGTGCCAGCCTAGCTTTGGAATGCCGATTTCAGCGCCTTTAGGACGGAGGATTTTTTGCTGCAAAATCCCGGCATGATAAGACCGCCCGGTGACGTGGGACGGAAACACAAGCCCGCTTGTGCGATCTCCACGCCAAGTAAGCAAGAGCTGCGCGAATACTGGATCGAGCGGGATTTCGTCATTGGAAGCTTCGGTTTTTACTTTACCGATGCGCCCGCTGACAACGCCCTGCTGAACCAGAATCAGGCCTGCGGAAAAGTCGATATGCTCCCAGCGCAAAGCCAGGACTTCGGAAACCCTTAATCCGGTGCAGATGGCGACGATAGCCATTGTCCGGTACGGCTGTTCCAGAATCGCTATCAACTCCTGAAACTTCTCAGGCGTGATGATGTGCGGCCTTCGCAGCCTGCGGCTAGTCCCTTTAAGCTTTATCAGCTCGATAGGATTTCGTTGCAGGTCGAGAAGGCCCCAGAGCATGGCGCGCTCGAACAGCATATGGAAGAGCGCGCGGACATGCCCTTTGGTCTTCGGCGAAAGAGGCAGCTTCTTAAGCCATTCGCTCACGTGCAATGGCTTGATGTCGGTAAGGAATACGGAACTCCATCGCGGTTCAATGTGCTTCGTTAAATAGGAACTGTAACCCGCGACGGTGCTGTAGGAGAGGCCATCGGGTGAAACTTCTGCGCCGGGAGGCATTTGAAGTATATCTTCAAAGTGCTCGTCGGTTTTCAGCTTCTCGATGACAACTCCAAGGGTTGGTTTGACATGGGCGCGGAAGGATTCCGGCCCGTTAATGCGCAGCACTTCTTTTTGCAGGCGAAGCCGTGCTTTGCTTTCGGTTGGGTATTCAAGGACGCTTAAGGTTATCTGTCGCATGGGACTGCCGGGCTCGGCATGGTTGCGATAGCGGTATTCCCACATTTCTGCGCCAGATCTCCTTTGCACCTTGCGGAGGCTTCCCTCCTGATATCTGTTACGCGTGAATTTCAAGATCATCTCCTGTTTCCACGCAGAACGGTCGGCTGATCTCATTGTGCTTCTGGCCCACCCAATGGTCAAGTTCCGACAGGCGGAATCGGTAGTACTTTCCGATCTTTGCGCAAGGCAGGCGTCCTTCTCTGGCAAAACGGCGCAAGGTCTTTACATGGATTCTTAAGTAGACCGCCGCTTCCTCGGCGCTGACGAGCTGTTCAAAGGTTGGGGGAGCAGGCATATGGCTATGGCCTCAAAATCCGCCGTCAATCTGCAACCTTTTCCCAGTCTTCATCAAGGTGACTGGCGGAGAGGCCGTGGCGATGCGACCTTCCGTTCCTGCCGCTCCAGAACCAGAAGCTATTGCTGAAGGGTTTTGCGGCGACACAAGCGCGCGCCGGCCAAGCAGCACCATATGGTGGGCGGCCGGCCTTCGACTTGAACGCCGAAACGCCGGGAGCGGCCCCCTTTAGGAACGGCATTCGGCGCAGGTATACCCATTGGTAAAGCGTATCTTTGGGAATGCCGATACGCCGGGATAGGTCATTGACGTCGATTAGTAGTTGACCGTTCATGCGGAGGCTCCATTACGAATCGTGCTACTGAAACTAAGCCGGATCACAGAGGCGGAACATTGTGCTCCCGAGTACGTCGCTAACCGCCTCGCCTGGCAGCGCAGGGAAAGTTTCCAGCCCTACCTATCAGTGGAAACATGGTCCAAACCACACTCCTGCGGCGAATATCGCTGCAGCGGCCACTAACCCAACGGAGACCCAACGTACAATTGCAGGATGACGGTGGGCCTCGTTCACCTCGTGTACGTATTCGCGCGCCTTCAGGCCGGCGATTTGAATATCGCCCTGGAGACCCTCCCGCATCTTCTCCGCTGATTCCTTCACCATCTGGGCGAGCATACTCCCGGCACGCATTTCCGCCCTCTTCATCGACTCATTGAATTCTGCAATGAGCTGTTGGTTCGATTCGTAATACCTTTGCGCCGATTCCTCAAACACCATGCGGTTCATCGTCACCAGTGCAAAGAGCGGGTCGCAGGGCTCAATGCGAATGCCGTTCTCGGCGGCGACTTCGCTGATCATTTGTTTTATGTCGGGCATGCGCTTGTTCTCCTTACAAAAGTGAAATCTGGTCTAACTGTTCGAACAGATCCCGTTGGACCATCTTGAGCCGCTGTTTGCTCATGACTGTCGCCGTTCCGTTGCGGATGGCATCCTCGAAGGTCCGCTTGCGTGCGATGACCTCTTCAACGTCACGGCCAAAGGTGTCCTGATTCCTCTTCGCGATTTGAACTAGGCCGAAGACTTTAGACTCGCTATCTCTGTAGGCCTGCATGTCGGTGAACGTCTTGCCGTCACGCTGGATGACGCCGAAATACTCGTTCAGCCAGACCACGATGTTTCGCTCGGCGCTGCTATCGGCGAGACTCTTGAACCCCTTGAGCGTGTCTCCGAGCGCCTGTCCGCCGGTTATGATCGTGTGAACGTACAGCTTTCGCCCAGCATCGGAAAGCATCTCCAGCGCGTTGCTTTCCATGATGTAGCTCCAGAGCGGAACGAAGGTGGAAGCACCGTTGTCGACGATGAAGGTTCCCTCTTCGTTGAGCAGCCGGTGCAACAAAATATCGAAGCCACCGGAATCAATGCGGCCGTCGCGCATCAGCGCTAGGTGCTCGGCGCCCAACTCGGCATATTGTGAGAAGGTCTGGTTCACCGGATCGCTGTCAATGCAATGGATCTCCCTGCCGTGATGGCGGAAGTATTGGGCAAGAATGCTGGCGACCAAGCTCTTGCCGACGCCGCCCTTGCCTTGTAGTGTGAGATGAATCGTTGACGCTGCAGATCCTGTCTTCAAGACGCCTGCGATTCGTTCGTCAAGATGTTCAGTGTTCTTGGACATAGTTCCCTTCTTGAATTCGACTCCTTCCACCCTCTGAGGCAATGGCTAGGCCCGTTCGGGACGCGGAAACGCAAATATTATTTGCGAACACGAGCGCCGAGTGCTCCTGGCTGTCTCATCATAAAAGCCGCGCTGTCACCTTATAAAGGAAATGGCGGAGGGGGTGCGGGACGGTAAAATTTTTCGATCAGTCCAAACTCAGATGAGTTTGCTCTCGTCCGGAGGTCCCGGAGGGTACTCGAACCCACGGGTTTTATTGGCGTTAACCGGATTCTTCGCTCGCGTGCTCGAAACAGGCGCTTTCGAATGGACTTGCGCTGGCGGCGGAGTCGGTGCGGTCTGGGTAACTCGTTCTTTACGCCGGATGCGGGTGAGGTAGGAGCCTAGGCTTTGGACAGTGAGAATGATCCCGGCTTCCTCTTCGAGCCACTGGCGGATCGTCGCCAGGCTTTGACCTTCGGCTTTGGCAGCTCGGATCTCAGGCCACAGGGCGCGCAACTGGCCGGCTTTCGTGGCCGGTTTTTTCCCGCGCCGTTGTGCGAGGCGGTCTTTGGTCTCAGCGATCCACTGTTGCTCGGCTTTGGTGTATTCCTCGCCTTTCGCCATAGCACCAATAGTTTGCGCTGCCTTTCGACATAATTCAACGGATTTCGACAACGCGATAGGCCGTTCGACATTCTTCGACATTTTTCAACCGCAGCGAAGACAACAAACATGGGTAGTGGAACATAAAGGATTGTCTGACGAGTTGTTTGGTGTTGGCTCTTACTGGGTTCATGCCAAGTCACTTGGATGCGTCCGACAACTGTCGAAATCGTCTGCCATTCGTCCGACTCTATGCATTTGTCTTCGAAATTGTGTCCTAAGATGCCTCCGCCATTCCCTTTCAAAGTCAGCGGGCAATCATGCCAAGACGAGCGATCCGGTTGAGCACAGATGCTGATGAACGACTTCAAAAAGGTGAGGGGCTATAACCCGATCCTCTTCCTCAGAGCCGCGATCGAGAGCTCCAAGCCCGCCGCGCGCGGTGCGACGAGAGTTGCAGCGATTGCAGAGTGCCGCAATTTCCTCTGTCTCATTTCATGGGGTCACTCCACGGCGGCAAAGCGGCGAAAGGCGGCAGATTGTGGCAGCATGTGGCAATTTCGCTGACAGGTGGCACCAGTGAGGCAATTGGTGGCAAAAGGTGGCGAAATGCGGCATGGGCACCACTCCCAACGACCACTTTCCGCCAACAAACACGGGTAGTGGAACATAAAGGCTGACGAGTTGGTTGTTTTTTGTTTGTAGCTCCGCGAGTCATTGGCACTTAGGCCGTCCGCCATTTTCACGCGTGCGTTCGCCACTCGTCGGACATGCGCTTCCGCAGAAAAATTGTCCCGAAGAGCCCTCGCCATTTCCTTTAAAGTTAGAGGGACTAAATGCCGAGACGAACGATTCGTCTTACTGCCGCAATCGATGAGCGGATTGACTCTGCCGCAAAGCTGCAAGGCTACTCCAGCCCGAGTGCCTTCCTTCGAGCGGCGATCAAGAAAGAACTAGCCGAGCGCACGGAGGGAATCGGTTCCAGCGCGGAGCAGATTGTCGGATGCTTCAGGGAGGTCCAGCAAGATGTGCGCCGGCTTGAACGAGCGCAGCAGGCTTTATTCGCTTTGGTGGACAGCCTCGCGAAGGCCTTCCTCACCTGTGTACCCGAGCCCCGAGGGGCGGCAATGGAGCCAGCCCTTGCAGAAGCACGTAACCGCCACTCCCGGCTGCTCACTACTGCCGGCCAGGCGATGCTCAGTGACGCGCTCGTGGCTATGGAGGAGCTGATCAGCCGTGGGGAAAAATAAAGACAAAGGGCGGGAGTTCCGGCTTCGCCCACGAAAGCCGGCAGCACGAGGCGAGCGCCGAGTTTACGCGTCAGCCTACAAGATCATCATGCATCATGCCCGCATGAGTGGCATGCGGATGGGCCGCGTCGTTGGGATCGGCATGGCGAAGAGGCACGCTCGCCCTTACTCCCAGCGTTGTGCGGTGCGTGTCCTGTATTCAAAGAACACTAGTAAAGGACAGTGGCGAGCCCATGGGTGCTACGTTGCCCGCGAGAGCGCCACTCAGGAGGGTGATCCAGCAGCCGCCGGTTTTAGTACCAGCCAAGAGGGCCTCGATATCGCTACGCGGCTCGAGGCATGGCAAAAGGCCAACGACGAGCGAATGTGGAAGTTGATCGTCTCCCCGGAGTTTGGCGACCGGGTGGACCTGAAACGACTGACCCGCGATCTGGTGTCAGAGATGCAGACGGACGTCGGCACGCCACTCGAATGGATCGCGGTAGCGCACTACAATACCGAGCATCCGCATGTTCATATTGCACTGCGCGGTGTCGGAGCGGAAGGACGATCCGTTAGTCTTAGCCGGGATTACATCCGCGGAGGCATCCGCGAAGTCGCAGAAAATCTATGCACGCGCCAGCTTGGGTATCGCACCGAGTTCGACGCGGCCGACGCACAGCGAAGGGAAGTCCACCAGCACCGCTACACATCGCTTGATCGTACTATCCAGCGTGATGCAGACAATGCCAGCGAGCCAGACTCCCTGTTCTTCACGGTCACGAAGGACCCAAGCCGAGCCGGACTGGGGCCGAGGGTATCGCTTACGGAACGCCGTGCGGCTGAGCGGCTGATGGTTCTCAAATCGATGGGGCTGGCCGAGTCCACCGGTCCGAAGAACTGGCGCGTACGCCGAGACTTCGAAAATGTTCTGCGAGCCATGCAGCGCAGTACTGACCAGCAAAAGACTTTGGTAGCCCACGGAGCAATGATGTCCGATGACCGGCTGCCGTTAGTGGTCCTCGACTTTCGCGAGCTGACGACGGTGGAAGCCAGGATCTTAGTGCATGGCGAGGATGAAAACGCAGGTCGCGCATACCTGATGCTGGAGGGAACGGACGCGCGGGTCCAGATAGTGTTTCTGGAGTTGGGTTAGCGCTCTCCTCAATGAACCTTCGCCGAACAGGATCAGCTCGGACAGGCACTCCTCTTTTAACCAATCGCACCCACCGTTCCGCAAAAGCATTCAGGTTCGGGCTACGCGGCGGAAGTCGCAGACACTTCACGCCTCCTGCCGCCAGCGTCTCCCGGAACTCCTGGCAGAACTTCGTATCCCGGTCGTGAATCAGGTACCGATATTGGCGCAAATCCCCGGACGTCGCGTCAATCGCGTTGCGGCCCATTTGCGTCATCCACTCTCCAGTCGGATGCCGAGTGATACCGGCTAGGCTTACACGTCGGGTCTCCACATGCAGGAAGAACAGCACATAGTAGGTGATCAGACCTCGCCACGTCAGGACCTCGACGGTGAAGAAGTCGGCACCGCTCAACACCGCCGTGTGCGCTGCGATGGAGTGCTTCCAGGCCGTGTTCCCGCTCCGTTTCCGGGCAGGAAGAATCCCGTGCCGGCGAAGATTGTTGCCCACGCTCTGATCCGAGGGTTTCTTTCCAAGAGTGGAAAGGGCTCCCACGATCCGGTCATAACCCCAACACGGATTCTCTCTCGCCATCCGGACCACTAGCTCGCTGAGCTCGCGTCCGATCCGAGGTCTCCCGGGATAGGCAGTATTTAGGGCAGTGTTGCAAATTTCGGAGCGCAATAAGAGTTCGCAGAGAGGGCGTCGTTTCCCGAACCCTTAGGCGGCCACTTCGAACAGTTCGTTGATGAACCGATTCTGACGCTGGACGCCACTCCCACTCAGCCACCGCACTTGGCCCTTCCGAATTGTATTCATCGCCTCATAGCCTTGAATCGTTCGTCGCGCCGCCTGAAATTCGCGGAACCCTTGCTTGGCGTTCACTCGCCGCTTGATCGCGCGATGGTCTTGTTCGACTATGTTGTTCAGATACTGGACCGGTCGATGGCGGCACCGGCTGCGGATTATCCCTTCCCTCTTTAGATCTGCGATGGCCGAGCCGTAGATCGGTGCCAGATCCGTGTTGATAACGCGAGGTTGAGGATGAGAAACATCACTTAACGCGCTGCGAAACAGCCGTTTGGCGGCATCGGCGTCGCGCAATGCCGAAAGCAGAAAATCAATGGTGGCGCCAGCCGAGTCGATGGCTCGATACAGGTAGCACCAGCGCCCCTGCACACGAATGTAGGTCTCGTCCACGCGCCAAGATTTGCCAGTCGGCTTAAGATGACGTCGCATGCGCTGCTCCAGTTCAGGACGTAACGCTGCACCCATCGCCAGACCGTCGTATGATCGGCTTTCAGGCCGCGTTCCTCCAACAGCTCCTCAACATCCCGCAGCGACAGAGAATATCGAAGATACCAGCGGACCGCACAGAGAATGAGCGCCGGTTCCGTTTGCCGCCACTTGAACATCGTCGGTCGCGTAGCCATTTCACGATTCTTTCACCTTGTCAGCCAGGGCCCGCGGAAGTTGCAACACAACCAGTTTTTAGACTCCACGCGCCCTTCCTGAAATCAAACGCTTGCCAGTCTCGTAAGTCTGTTTCAAAAACGGGCCGGAATCGGCGCTCGCTTCGTGGACTAACTCGCGAGTCCCACCTCGATAGTTGGTCGCGAAAACGGCCAAGGTCTGTCACTCGGAAAGATAATCCACTTGGACGTGGCGTCGGTATATCTAGATGTGTGCCGCCCGTGGGCTCGGCCGATCCTGCCATCTACAGTGAAATGAGAGAATACCGCCAACAGTTCACACCCGCCCGGCAACACGCTCCGGCCCGCCGCATTCGATCATGACCATTACATCTTCGAGCTGAAGATGGACGGATTCAGACTGGTCGCGTAACCAGACTTGGGCCGCGCGGAAGTTTATGAGGTTGGCAAGCTCCTCTGCCAGTCATTTATCTTTTTGTAGAGATCGCAGACATTAAAATGATTTCGTACGGGAACGCCGTCCAGCAACTGTCCGAGCCCAACAAGTTCGAGATGATCTGCAGTTGCGATGAAGGTTAGGGGAACCGCCGGTTTCCAGAGCGATGAAGTAACTGGAACCACACCATCATTATCATTTGAAACAGCCTTGAGTACCGCCCAGGTAGGGAATAGTAGCCGAGACATCGTTTTGCTCGGATCGGAAAGCGCGGCGCAGCACAGGAAAGGTATGCCCTCAAGACTTTGATACTTCTCGTTGAAGCTGACCGCTGCATTAGTCGTTAGCTCAGGAATCGCCTCAGGGGGTGTCCCCAGGACATTGGCAAGGTACGCTCTCAGATCCCTCACGGTATCCCAAATCGCTTTCCGAGCGAACAGTCTGGCGGAAATTCCAAGAGGTGTGGGCTTCTTGATCGCCTCCAGAACACTGACCAACGTATCCTCCGGCAAATTCGACAATCCGGCGAGATCGGAAAATTGCAGGTGCCGCTGCCCAGTTGCGAAATCGGCAATCGGGCTTCCGTTATGCGGAGTGGAGATCGTAGTCAAGGAGGCAATCCAGGAACTACAATTCAATCCTTTACTTGAGATCAGATATCGAGCGTCGAGACCACCCATGCTGTGAGCGACGATGTGTACTGCCTTATGCCGATCGCTCTCCGATGGAATGGCGTCTGCGATCGCTTTCTTGAGTGCTTTTCCTCGATCGATGAAGCTACCCGTGGGAGGGACCGCCGGGGCATGGAAGACAGTGCCGGAATCAAAACACTCCTTCACTCCATTGAAGTATGGCTTTGGACCCACGTTTGAAAAGCCAAAGAGACCATGCGCCAGGAGGACGATTCTAGGTTTCGATTGCGACGGAGCGCTATTTGCGAATCGAACGAATGGTCCGCTTGTCGATACGGCCATTGTCGAAAGAAATGCCGCCTTCCGAGACGCATAAGAACACCTCGATTCTGGTGATTTTGATTATTCCTGGAATTTACTCGATTCGTAATATCATACGTGATCGACTTTGCTGAAGCGTACTCTCCGTGACAGGAGCCCGCCGGAACAGGCTGTAAATTGGGGTAGCCAAGCTGAAGAACGGACACTACGGTGAGGGCTGGTTCAAGATTCGGAATCCGAAGTATTCCCAGCGTGAGGGGCGGAGGGAGTTG
Source organism: Bryobacterales bacterium (assembly GCA_963774655.1). Taxonomy (GTDB): domain Bacteria; phylum Acidobacteriota; class Terriglobia; order Bryobacterales; family Bryobacteraceae; genus Palsa-89. The sequence continues at coordinate 57,155 of CAVZFZ010000002.1, forward strand.
TTTGAAAAGAGGTATCAGACCGACACCAAACGGATTGCCCCAGCGATCGATCGTGAAGACGATAGTAAAGCATCTAGGTACGGGGCAAACGAACGCCGATCTGAGGTGATACCTTCCTAGGGTACTTTGACTGTATCGTCAAAACTGATCGTGACTCTGGCAGCCTTTCCAGGTGTAAGGGGGATGGGCTCCGGTTTCGGGGGCGACTTGCTGTACATTCCGAGCGATGAACCACTAGGTGGTGGAGTGGTTGCGTCCCACTGCCCGCTTGGGTCGTACGCCGTGCTAACGAACACCGGCGTCTTTTTGAGATCCGAAAATGTGGCCATGCCGTCTTTTGAGGTGACCGACTTAACGTCGCTCGGAGGCCCACTGTTAAGATCATCTGATTCCCAGAGTGCGACGAAAATCTTGTGAGCCGAGTCAACGGTTCCAGCTCCGGTGTAGTGTATCTTGACTTCCAAGCTCATGTTTTGTTGTGCCGATGCGAGTAAAGCACCGACGGTAAGACATCCAAACGTCAACAAAAGTGACTTCATCGCGATCCTCCTCGCGGCTTCAGTGTATCCTGACTCGCCATTGCCTTCACATCACCTCTGTTGAAAGCATCGATGTAGTGGCCGAGCACTGTCGCTGGGTCTTCTGTTGGTACTGATTGCGTGGCCAATGTCAGTTCCTCGCTCCACGATGATTCTTCCGTCTACGCTCGGGATGCATTTTTGTTTCACACGGCGAGGCCGGAAGCGCAGGAAAGATTTCAAGCTGAGCCACCATGGTGCTTTCGGATTACCGTAGCTACGCACCGAACTCAACCTCCACTATAGTCATCGCTGCATCCCTCTTACCAATCTCGCGGAGTTCTTGCTATCTTTGCATCGGACATGGCGATCTACCGGATCATCAAACCTCTTGCGGGGATTCCGGTCGGAGAAACCGCCGTCGTCACCATCCCCATCGGAGCAACCGTCGAAACTATCGCCAATCATATACGCCGGAAGATCGGACTGAAGACGATCTGGTGGGATGGAAACCGGCTAACGGTCTTCGTTCAGGATCTCCGGAGCAATAGCGCCGAGGTGTCCGATCCAGTGTCTGGGTGAACATTCGTGACGGTCTAATAAGCGATTCCCTTTCGTGGGCGTGTTTGACCGCAGAAGAATTTCTGATGCATCAACACCCGCTCGTGCGTCTATCGAACGGTGGCGTGTGCCCGAGAAGCAGTTACAACCGGTCGTCGTATTCGTGATCGAAGACAATCCCGCCGATATCGTGATGATCTGGCATGTTTTGGCGGAATCTGGAATGAAGGTGAAGATTCACCTAGCTGTGGACGGTCAGCAGGCCCTGCAAATGCTAACGGATCCGCATTTTGAGCCGAGCTTGATCATTCTGGATCTGAACATCCCCAAGATTCCAGGGTTGAGTTTGCTTGAACAATGGTCTACCAAGACACCAGTGGTGGTTTTCAGTTCCTCGACCGACGAACGAGAGCAACAACGTGCGCTGGCGTTGGGAGCAAGCGAATTTGTCTCGAAATCCTTGGATCTTGAGGAATTCAGTGAATCAGTCTGTGGAATGATTCGCAAGTGGGCTGAATAACAATAGCCGCGCCGAGGAAGTTGTGGCTGTAGCAATCACAAGCTAACCTCTCGCTACGCCTACTCGTAACATACCTTAATACCCACCCCATGCTAAATCGAGTACCAAATTAAGTCTACTGCCGTATTCACCCTGAGACCTGCGCAAAGCCATTCTTCAGCATGAGCCTTAGATACACCCTCTTGAGCATCCTATTCACAGCTTGGGCGAAGTTTGCGACTCGCAAGTCAAGGAAGAAAACAGTGGTGTTCAACGGCATCCACAAGTTTGTATCTTCGAGTTGGTTGCACGGCAAGCAGCGAGCAACAATGTCCAAGCTTGATATCTGGCGAGACACCCGAGGCCAGGACATGATCGAATATGCTCTAATCGCCGCGCTCGTGACAGTAGCTTCGATCGCACTTGTGCCGGGTATTTCAGTCAGTCTCAGCACGATCTTCAGCAAAATTGCGAGTACAATGACGGCGGCGGCCAACACAAGTTAGCCACTAGGGTCGAGAAGTCTAGAGGCCAAGTTTTCCGGCGCTATTCTCCCGGAACAGACTCCCATCCCGGATGTACCGTCTCACCATCTGCACGCTCCGATGCCCAGTCTGGCCCATGATGGACCTCTCCGATGCCCCAGCAATGGCAGCACTCGTTGCATGTCCGGCCCGAAGTGAATGCCCCGCGTACTTGGCCGCATCCAAGCCCGCCCGCTCCGCCAGCTTCTTCACAACGCGGGCGACGTCGATGCCGGACAGCCGGTTCGGTTGCGCTTGCCCATGGCGATTGAGCGAACGGAACAGCGGGACGCCAGTTATCCCGCCCTGCTCCATCCAGTCTTGAAGGACAAGCACGGACACGTTTCGGGATTCACTCCGTAGGAAATTCCGAGCTAGTCAAGAAGAAGTGAAGCCAGCGCGGACCCGAACTAGGTAGGCGGCGCGCTGCAATTCTGAAATTCCCGACCCCCCGGTATGTCCGAAAAATGTCGCGACGAGGCTCAAAAAGGGCAAGGGCGCGAATTTAGGCAAGTGATTGCGGGAAAGACGTGGGGCTGTAGCGCCTCCCTTCGGCCACGAATCGAAGAAAAATCAAGCGGATAGTGCTTCTGCGAATTTGATAAACTGACTGGCGCAAGTGCAAAAGCCAAAACTCTTCATCGGCTCCTCAACAGAGCGGCTGCCGGTTGCTCGCGCACTTAAGGATATCCTGACGGATTGCAGCGAAGTTACTGTCTGGGTTGAAGCTCCCGAGTTCGCGTTGGGCGAATCTATTCTTGATGGGCTGATGAAGATCGCTGACAGTTACGACTTTGCTCTACTGGTTTTTGGTTCTGATGACAGCTCCATGATTCGCGGCTCACTATCACCAACAGTTCGCGATAATGTAATCTTCGAATTGGGTCTCTTGATGGGCCGGATGGGGCGAGGGCGCGCGCTCTGGCTGAGCCCGCAAGGTCTCAAGGCACCCAATAACATGACCGATCTTGAGGGCATCACGCATCTCGTCTTCGATGAGCCTGATCTGAAAGACTCTACGGCCATTCACACTGCGCTAGCTGCAACCCGAGAAAAGATTTGTAGGCAGATCAACCTCCTTGGGCCTCGCACCGACCCATCCATTCACGCGGTGCCAATGCGGCGTGCGCTATGCCTCGCGTCATCACAGTATTCTCAGCAGCGATTTGAAAAAGATCTTGAATACATTCATAACTTTTTTCCGAAGAGCGTCACGAGCGAGCGCGGCGTAACGGCAGATCGCTTCGAGGACTATTTTGCACCAGAGAAATTTTGGGATTGCGTTCACCTCGGCCTCTTTGTGGACAAGGAAAACCAACGCCTGCTTTTTGACTCCACGCGGGAGACTGGTCATAGAGAATCCTTAGGCATTGAGGCAGTAGAGGGAATGCTTAAGGATTGCGGCGCTGCTCTCGTTTTGATCATCACGTGCGATTCCCTCAAATTTGGCGCGCGGTTGGCGCGCTTTACCAATGTAATCTCCGGACACCAGGCCATTGCGCCCGGTGCCGCGATAAACTGGGCAAAGCTGTTTTATCGCAACCTCTCGATGGGCTTGCCTTTGTCACAGGCATTCAACAAAGCCCAGGATGCAGCTGATCCCGGCCTCATTCTACTTGCCCATCGGGACATCACCTTTTGCCCGCAAGTTCCTCACTAAACAAATCCTCAAAGTGTTCGACGGACGAGCCGTCGGTCTATGCTGCTCAAATTGGAAATATTCAGCCGGAGATGTCCGCAAAATTCCACGAAGAGGCTCATTCAGGGCTGAAGTGAATGACCACCGTGAAGCGGAGGGGACGGCCACCAGCCAGCAGGAACAAGCCGGAGGAGACGTAGGTCGAATCGTACCTAAGCGTAAGAATCTTTAAACGTTCCACGAGGCGAGAGAAAGGAATATACTACTTGATGCCGAGTCCGGCAAGATGAGAGTTCGTCTCTATGAAACTGAACACCCTGTGGATTCTATTGGTCTTTGTCACGGCGATGAGAGCGGATGTAGTCACGTGCGACTCAGGCGCTGCTTCCGTCCCAGTCTTCGATCCTTCCAGCGTGTCTGGGGCGGTGGGTGATTATACCCTGGATTGTACCGGCGGGATACCGGTGGTTCCACCCGACGCTATACCAGTGGTAAATTTCACCGCCTTTATGAACGTGTCGATACTCGATACTGGCGGATGGATCTTGACTGACGGTGTGAACATGACGGCGGGCACACTCCTGACCAGCAACGAGATCGAGTTCCTGGGTGTGCCGTTTAATCCACCGGGAGCCGGGAGTGTTGTTTTCACGGTGGAGAATATCCTTGTCAATCCGAACGCGGAACCGCCGGGCTTTCAGTTTATGGAAACGGGGGCGATAAACGGCAACGTGTCTGTCGAGATCATGAAACCCGAGCAACTGGTCGCCGAGAACGCCGTCCCTGAACCATTCTCGCTGGTGTTTGTTGGCTTTGGAATGGGCGCGATGTGGTTATCGCGGAAGCGCCCCTAGTAGCAAAAGCCGAGGCCGTCCACCGGGAAGGGCCCCAATAACAAGCCGATGTAGATGTAGCTGCGAATCGTATCCCAGGGATGCCCACCAGCTTCCGTCATCTGGCCGTGGCGCAATGTGCGGGACTGCGCTGGTCGCTGACAGCACTTCCTCAACTGAACGTTATGATAATTCCAATCGAATCGAAATCGACCCAGAGCTGAATCGCCATTATGTATCTGGGGATTCCTGCGAAGCCGAGCGCTGAATCCAGGATGACCACGAACGGCATTCTGGGATGATTCCGAACGGAGTGTTCGGCAAAAAGGATGGCCGGGCTAAACTGCGCTTCCCCGTGCGTGAATAACCTGCCCGGTCACATGGCGAGCGGCATCGCTGGCGAGGAACACTATCACGCGTGCGGCATCGTCCGGCTGGTTGAATTTCGCCACACCCGACGGAACGCTCCATTGGCGTCGCATTTGCTCGGTCACCCAGCCGGTATCGGTTGCCCCTGGGTCAATCGCATTGACCGTAATCCCGAGAGGAACCAACTCAGACGCTAGGCTAAGCGTAAAGGCTTCAATCGCTCCTTTCGTTGCGGCGTAGGCGAGTTCACCTGGCATCGGCCCCCAATCCTGCCCGGAACTCATGCTAATTATATGACCACTCAGGCGGCCCAGCGCTTTCGCTCGTCTGGCGAACTCCACCGCTAACAGGAAAGTGGCGCGCATGTTCACCGCGTAGTGCGCATCAAGCGTGGCTGCATCCAGCAGTTCAAACCCATCAGGGGTGGAGTGGGCGGCGTTGTTCACCAAGATATCCGGCAAGCCCAGCCACTCCTGCGCAGCATCCAAGACCTGCGCCGCGCTATCGGGATGTGCCAAGTCGATCTCTAAGCGCCGTACTTTCACGCCTGAGTCTAGCAGCGCTTGCTCCAAAGACCTGGGGCCGTTCTCATCAACGCCGTGCGGCTGTTCGCGATCATAGGCCTGCCATGTGGTGAACAATATGTCTGTTCCTTGCATCGCCAGCGCGCGGCAAGTTGCCGCACCGATGCCGTCACCACGGCTTGCACCGGTGATGAGTGCGAGCTTGCCTTTAAGGTCGGGATAAATGGCTTGATTCAACGGTCCGCTCTGCAAATAGAGAGTAGCATTCACAACGAGATGCGGTTCGCTACTCCAATAGCGAAGACACATCCAAGTGGATTCTCGGGCCGTTAGGGCGTTTTTATGTGAGGATCCGCGAATCAACGGGACGGGCCGACTCTTTTTCGGCGGCGAGTTTTGAATCACTCCGGAACGCTGCGATCATTTTTTCGGCTCCCTATTCGTTCTTGCGCGCACGGCGCGGTTTACGGCTTTCGCTTCAGCCTTTTGCTGAGGATCGGGTGGGCTTG
>CAVZFZ010000003.1:0-439435 GCA_963774655.1 Bryobacterales bacterium
GTTCGCGATCGCGATATTATTGGTGCTTTTATGCGCGTCCGTAGCTATAGTCATTCGGCAAGGACTCCGCATACTGGATTTGGAGTCCGTCTTGAATTCCCCAGTCAGGCCCTTGCCTGAAGGGATTTCTCTTGCTCCATTTGAGGTTCAGGACCTTTCCGGCAAGCAACATTTGATCCAATTCGAAACCCCTGGATCCAAGCCCACCGTTCTTTACGTCTTTCGCCCCGGTTGCAGTTGGTGCCGGAGAAATAGCCGCAACATAGCGCTGTTGGCGTCGCACGCGGGTGGCCGATACAACTTCATTGGATTGTCGCTAACAGCCTCGGGCCTGGATGAATTTATTCGTCGCAACAACGTTCAGTTTCCGGTGTAAGTTAACATCCCATCCTCCGTCCGCGCGCGTTACCGGCTCGGGAGTACACCGGAAACAATCGTCGTCTCATCAACTGGGACGGTGGTTAAGAGTTGGAGTGGCGCCTATACACAGGAACCGATCAAGTCGGATGTTGAGCACTTCTTTGCGCTGCAACTTCCCCCAGCCGCGCTTCTGGATTGAAGCCGCACATCAATTGCAGGCCGGTCTTCCCTTCTATGGCGAAGGCTTGCTACGCCCGCGGTTCACATTGATGTGTGCCGCGAGGGAGGGGCTACTCGTGCGCGAGCGCTGGCCGTGCAGGGGTCGAGCCTACCGGCCACCGTTTGCTGGTACAGAACGAAATGGGTGTGCTACGGGTGAACAATCGCGGGCGGCTCGGATTCCGTCGATGCGATGATCGCGTCCGCACCAACCGGCTGACAGCACTTTTCGACGTTTTGAACTGACACTTCTCCGCTAGTAGAGCGGTGATATCCCTACACGTGAAGCCCTGGCATCGCAACTCGTCCACGAATTCGCGATAGGGCTTCAAGCGCGAGCGTCCCTGGTTCGCATACACGCTGCTCAGAAATCATTGAAGCCATGTCTTCCATGGGCCCTGCGGAGCGTAAAATGAGGTAATCCGCTATTTTTTAGCGTATACCCAAAATGAGGCTGCACAAAAGCGGGGACAAAACCGAGACAAAAGTGGGACAAGTGTGGGACAGGACCGGGACATACAGCCCGCTCAACGGACCTTCCGAACGTAAGCCGCAAGGCTTAGGGATGGTGTCTTTCTCTAATTTCAATTTGCAGATGTTGCAAATTGTTGCACTTTGTTAACAAACTGATGCACGGCTCCCGCGAACCCAAAACTGATGCACTTTGTTAACAAACTGTTGCAATCTGTTGCAGAACTGGCAGAAGAAAGACGGAGGAGGACGCCCTTCAGCTGTCCGGGGCTGCCTACTACCCGCCGCTGACCGGCGACCCAGGAGGTGACTGAACAGAAAAAGCGCAAGGACCACTCTATGGAATCGCCAGAAGCTGCGTGGTCTTGCTTCCGGCGAAGAAACAAAGCCGCATAGTAGGACAGGCACATGGAGGCAAAGGACGAGGCCAGTGCCGACCGCCGCCCTGCGGTAAAAGGCGGAAGAAGAATGAGACAGTCGAAATAGCTGCCGCACCAATCAGCGGCACAGATGGCCGCTAACGGGCAGCATGAGGCTGAGTTGCACGCCTCACCTCAATCCGGACGACGATCTCACCAAACTCCGGAGGCGTTCGAATTAGTCCGTGCGGTCATCTACTCGCTCCGATCAAGCCGCCCGAAACCGTTGAAAGAACGCCTGGGAGTTAGCGGGTACTCAGCCGCAAAAGTTCGAAATGCGTCCAGTGTGGGGAGCCAACGTGGGCTCCCAGGATGCCTACTCTCCAACTCCTGCTATCTCTGTTGACAGTAGCGGTGTCTGTGGTCTCGCGGTTGTCGAGTCTGCCGAGACTTTCAGGACTGGCCGCCGTGCTGATGTCGCTTGAGCAGAGCAACAAAAAGCTCTTCGCGCCCGCGGAAATTCGTAGTCCGCAGCCGAGCGAGCGCATTAGCAAGGTCGATCATGCCGCGGTGGGCAGCCAGATCGAGAATACCGAGTGTCCCTGTGACCTCTAAGCCCTTGGCGCGAGCTGCCGCCGCACCTTTTCGATCGTCGATGAGAATGAGGTCGGCCGAGACGGATAAACCCAGCGAGATCGCAGATCTCTCGCCGTCGTCCAAGGCACGCAACGACGGATCATCGTTCGAATCCACAGCGGATACCTCGAGCCAGTCCGGCTTCTTGCTCATCCAATTTCGCACCACCTCAGGTACAGAAGGGTGCCGCAATTCGTCGGACACAACCGCGGGAATGAGGATCTTCTCAAACAACCTTGGCAGGAGTTGGATCTGATCGATCTGCACCAGGTAACGAAGCGGGCTGGTGTCAGCGACTACAATGAGCATCAAAAGCCCAGTCGCCGCAAGCCCTCACGCTCTCGTTCCAGGTCTTCCAACGTGTAATCCTCGAAGACATCGTGAGCCTTTAAAAACTCGTCGATCTGGTGGCCGGTTTCGAGTCCGAGAAGCCGCCTCAGATCGGGCTTGTTGAGGCGACCGCGCTTATACTCCTCGGCAGCCAGGGCTTCGAGCGCGCGGCGCGACAGATCGTTCCTGGTCCCCAAGCGGCTGGCGAGATCATCGGGAATCTGCACGGTCACGTCCATGACTCTACCCTAACTTGCTGCGCTACCTCCGTCAACCATTCCCACGTCTATGCACTTTTCTGTTCTGTTTTTAGATGCAATGGGTTGTCTCGCGGAGAGGTTGTTGGAAACCATCGTTTCCAGGGAGCCAATGATATGCAGTGCTCTGCGTTGCTACATGCCGCCACTGCCTGACATCCATTGTTAACGCCAAGCGGTCAAAACAGAGCCGAGCGGTCGGAGGGCCTCTATATTGCTAAGATAATGCTGTGGGCAATATGGAGTTTGCCTGGGACCGGCGTAAGGCTCGAACCAACCTTGCCAAGCATGGCGTCTCATTCGAGGAGGCAGAGTCCGTTTTTCTGGACGAGAGCGCCCGCTTGATCGACGATCCTGATCATTCTGGGGATGAAGACCGGTTCCTGTTGCTGGGTTATAGCTTTCAGGCGCGTTGTCTCATCGTCAGCCACTGCTACCGTGAGTCCATGCTGTTATCCGGATGATCTCCGCCCGGCGCGCCACAGCGCAAGAAGAGGAAGTGTATTGGAGTTTCAAATGAGAAAAGAATACGATTTTTCAAAGTCCCGTAAAAACCCCTACGCCAAGCAGCTCAAGAGTCAGATCACCATCCGCCTCGATACGGCGGCGGTGGCCTATTTCAAGCAAATGGCGGCAGAACTGGGGATGCCTTACCAGAACCTCATAAACCTGTTTTTGAGAGACTGCGCCCAGCAAAAACGTCGGCCCAGTATTCAATGGCCGGCGGACGCCTCGACGCTACCCGTTCGGCGTTAAACGAGACGATGAAATCAGCCGCGCGGCGCTCACCGTCGGTGGAGGTTGACATGGCCGAGATTACGAAGTGATGGCACCACTCGCGCTGCGCCTGCCTCGTAAACTAATGAATTTGGGTGGAGAGGTAGTTGGAAACCATGGTTTCCGGGGAGCCAATTCACATCGTGTTCAATTCCGTTGAGCCTGAGCAGGCCAAACGCACCTAAATCGTTTGTATCCGGGTTCGAATCCTTGCTGGCCCACTCGGAGAAACACTGGAACGCTCCGTTCGGCCCACCAACGAAAATCCGACTCGTCTGGCGGGGCACATTCCGATAGCGCCGTTCTCCATCCCGGATCGCGCGGCTCCGCGAGGATGCCGGATTCCCAATGCTGGGCGATGGGTCCAGATTCGCACCATCTGGCGCTCCGACCGTCGCAGAGGAACCTTAGTCGTTGTGCCAATGGAACAGCTTATGTGTGATCTTCCAGTCTCCGCTTTGCTTGAGCAGAGTAAACACGTCGGAGGCGCGGCTGTTCGCGCCGGCAAGTTTGCCCGACCAGCGCCGAACCTCCAGGTGGACGAGCGCGATCGTCTCGATGATCTCGATTCTCGCGAAGCACGGCTCTATGTTTGGCGCAGGCCCGTTCGCGGTGACCCACGCGAAGACGTGCTCGATGGAGCCGCTATATTCTACGCCCTGACAGTAGCCCGATATCGTCGCGTCCGGGTGGAAAGCTGGACGCATCAGTTCCTCATCGCCAGCGCGAGCGCCAGCGATGTAGAGGTCCATGGTGCGGGTAATCGCGTCGTGTTCGACCAGATATCTATTTGCCGGGGCCTCGTAGACTTGAGAAAGGTCGTGAGCTTTCAGCCCATCGCCAACCGGATCCTTGCTTCCGAAACTGGTACGCCGACGTGTCCAGGATTCGATCTCGTGCTTGTAGGCGAAGACAGTATCGTGCTTTTGGTGCCCTAGCCGATGAATGGGAAGGCCCTCCTGCGCTTCCCAACGCCGGGCTGTGCGTTCACTGCGATCCAGGTAGGCCGCGATTTGTTTCCAGGAATCAAGCGTTTTCTGAGGGGTGTTTCGCTCAACCATTGGCAACCTTATCCAAAGATCATACACCACGCCCCCTCTTGTCGGGCGTACTCAGGAATTCCAGTGGAAGGCTTTCTGGATGATCTTCCAACCCTCCGGCATTCGGAGAAAAGTGAAGAGATCCGACATGCGAACGCCAGAACCGGCCAGTTTTCCGGACCAGTTTGCGACTTCGACCCGAACCACAGCGATCGATTCGAGGATGTCGACGCTGATGACGCGAGGTTCGATGCCTGGTGCTGGTCCATTGCTATCAATCCAATCGAACAGAAATTCCGTTCCAACGGCGAGTTGATCACCGGCATAACCAAAAAAAGAGGCTTGCGGGTGGAAGGCGGGGCGCATCAGTTCGGATTTACCTTGCTTGCTGCCGTCGATGTACAGCTGGAGAGTCTTCAGGATCTCGTCATGTTGAGATGAGGATTTTGCTGGTGTCATGCAGAGAGAATACGGCACAAGAAGTCTGGACATCAACGGACAAGAGTGGCCAAAAAGGGCGCATTCGTCGAGCGGCGGAGTTGCAGGTGCTAGGACAAAAGCGTATCACGCGACGACCGTCATTTTGTCGGCCTAATTAAAAAGGGACTGCCCCCGCCAACTGACCCCCACGGCCTTCGCCTTCTTGAGGGTCGGTACAGAATTGACTTGAAGTTTCTTCCGGCAGAACGATCAATGTGACGACCGCAGCCCGGTCAGGAGAACCGAAAGGAATGCCGCAACCCGAGTCTTAAAAGAACGCATCGGCGCCAAAACGAACCCGGTGGCGATAGCGGATCGGCTGCGCGAGTCACCCGCGCCGGCCCGTTCGAATCCATCATGGGGTCCCCACAAACATTAAGGAGTCTTGAGAGAGAAAGTTGTAAAACCGTGTTTTTGGGGAGCCACACGTTTGATTCAATAGTTTATAAAGGATTTTCTGCGTCGTTGTACGGATTTTGTACAAAGGCTACTAAGTGCTTAACATGCTGAGCAGTAGGTAGATACCAAACCGGCATGGATTCGAAAATCGAATCCATAAACAGAATTGGCCGCGCGGACAGCGAGAGCCTTCAGTCGCAAAGATCTGCTGTCATTTCGCCATAACGAGCACGGTTTTCGCGTTCGGCCGTGCTGGCATTCGTACCGGCGCCCTCAATGACCGCCGCACAAAACAGCCCATTGAGCAGCGGTGACGTTGCGTGAGCATTGGGACATGCTTCAATAATCTGACAGCAATCTGAAGCCCTGCTGGCTCGCCTCGTGGCGTTGCCGATATGCGGGGCGCCGAGACCAACCGACGGGCCGGAACCAGCGCAAGGTTTGCCACCTCCTGATCGCTCAGGTCTCTGGGGCGCCGCAATGTGTTTCCCTGCACGCCTGATCCCAAAAAATAAGTCGGCGATTTCAGAGTCCGCATCAGAACGGGAACACGGAGGCTGTATGAAGACGAGTGTTGCGGCGACGGCAGGTTTCGCGTTGTTACTATTCAGCTTCGGCCTGACTTCTTGTAACAAATCCCAAAGCCCACAACCGGCGCAATCAACCGGCGAGGCTGCAGGGACGTCGAGCGTCGAGCGGCCGCCGGAGCGCAACCCGGATCGCAATGCCTATTACGGCGAGGAGCACATCCACACCAGTTGGTCGGTGGACGCTTGGATATTCGGCAACCGCATCACCGGGCCGGACGATGCGTACAAATACGCTCAGGGCCAAACCATCAAGCACCCACTTGGCTACGACATCAAGATCGATACGCCAATGGACTTCATGGGTGTGACCGACCACGCTGAATACGTCGGCGTTACGAAAGACGCGAACACTCCGGGTTCCTACGTGAGCAAGCTTCCGGAGTCGAAGCCCTTGATCATGCAAGATCCTAACAGCGCGGCCGACCAGCAGAAGGTCTTCCTGTACCTTCTCTCTCTCACCAGCAAGCCACCTATTAAGGCTTTTATGACACCGGAGGTGGCGGGCACCGTCTGGAAGGACACCATCAAGGCCGCCGAGGAGAACAACCACCCGGGCAAATTCACCGCGTTCTGTTCGTACGAGTGGACCTCCATGCCCGGCAATCGCAACATGCATCGCAACATTTTCTTCCGCGACTGCAAGAATGTTCCGCCAATGCCCTACAGCGCGCTCGATTCCCCCCATCCCGAGGACCTGTGGAACTGGATGGACGCCCAGCGCAAGGCGGGCAACGAGTTGCTGGCCATCTCCCACAATGCAAATTTGAGCGACGGCTGGATGTATCCTGTCGACCTCGACACACTCGGACGGCCCATCGATGCTGCCTGGGCAGCCTCACGCGATCGCAACGAGCGCCTTGTAGAAATCAAGCAGGTCAAGGGGCAATCAGAGACCCATCCCTTGTTATCGCCCAATGATGAGTTCGCTAACTATGAGATTTATACCGGTCTGCTGGGTCTTACCCCAGATGTGGGCCGTGTTGACCACATTCACGGCAGCTTCGCCCGTCAGGCCTACAAAGACGGCATTGCCATGCAGGACACCCGCGGCTACAACCCGTACAAATTCGGCATGGCCGGAGGCTCCGACTCGCACAACACCGGCAGCCCCTACCGTCAGGACAATTTCTACGGTGCACACGCCGCCGTGGACGGAACCGTTGAGAGGCGCATGGCTGGGGTCTTGCTCGGAGGCACCCTGGATGTGCGACTGGAGAACCCGGGTGGACTGACCGGCGTTTGGGCCGAGGAAAACACTCGCGCGTCCATCTGGGACGCCATGTATCGGAAAGAGACCTTTGGCGTCAGCGGGCCGCACATCAAGTTGCGCTTCTTCGGTGGTTGGGGCTACAACAAGGACACGCTGAACTCCAGGGATTGGGTACACCAGTCGTACTCGAACGGAGTACCTATGGGCGCCGACCTGCCCCCAATGAAGGGCACCGCGCCGACGTTCGTTGTCTGGGCAGTCAAAGACCCGACCTCCGGCAATCTTGACCGCATCCAGATCATCAAGGGCTGGACTAAGAACGGCCAGAGCTTCGAAAGAATCTTTGACGTGGCTTGGTCCGGCGACCGCAAGCCTGATAAGTGGTCGGGCAGGGTTCCGGCGATCCCGAGCACCGTGGACATGGAGAAAGCCACCTACACCAATACCGTCGGTTCGACGGAACTCAAATCAGTCTGGACCGATCCCGACTTCGATGCGAGCCTGCATGCGTTCTACTACGCCCGCGTGCTGGAAATACCCACGCCGCGCTGGACCTTCATGCAAGCCGTAAAGGCCGGGGTTCCGCCGCCCGACATGGTGCCGCTCACCGGCCAGGAGCGCGCCTGGAGTTCGCCTATCTGGTATACGCCCAGCGCTGATGCTCGCAAGAATGCGCCCGCTGGCTTGACTGTGGCGGACCTTAAAGCGAAGGGGGCAACGACCTTGGGTGATGGACAGTTGAAGGCACTAATCGTTGGCAAAGCCTTCTGGGTGCGCAACAACGTGACAGGTGAGCAGTTCAGCGTTAGCTACACCGCCGAAGGTCAGAGCATGGTCTTTCACGTTGGCAGGAGCGCCACCACCCCGAGCAGCGTCGGTAACCCGGTACGTGACGGCTATCAGGGAACCACCACGCCGTACAAGATTGAAGGCGGCAAAGTAGTGACAACGATTTCCCAGGACCCCTTTGCGGTCACGCTATACAAGCTAGGCGATACCTATTACGGCACACGCAGCAACGAATTCGGCTATGCCAACTACGAAATGATCCCAACGCCGCAGATTGTCATGAATCCGCTTTCGGCGATGCTGAACCAGTTCTCGATTGAGCTGGGGCTGACGGAACAACAGAAACAGCAGATTGTCCCCTTCCTCAAGCAGGAAGCGCCAAAACTAGAGGCGCTCAAGAAAAACGCCTCTCTGAGTCCATTGAAGAAGATGGAGCAGTTGAAGACAATCGCCGGCGAAGTGGATGCCAAAATTACTCCCCTCTTGGATCAGCAGCAACAGCAGAAGTTCCAGACGATACGCGAAGAGCACCGGCGTGAGTTGATAGGGAAGATGGCGAGCCAGGTGATGCAAAAGGTTGAGACTGACATAAAGCAGGAGCTGAAGAGCCTTCAGTAAGTGCTCTTTCCTGGCGGGAATAAAAATGAAAAAGGTACTCGCATTCGCAGCAGCCGGTGAAGCGGCAACCGGGCTCATGTTGATCGTCTTTCCAAAGATCGTAGTCCGACTGTTGTGCGGCGCGGAGATCAGGGGCTCCGGGGTCATCGTGAGCCGGTTCTTCGGCATCAGTCTGGTCGCGATCAGCGTGGCTTGCTGGCCGGCGGGAGGCTCCGCCCTGCCGCTTTACGGGATGCTCACCTACACCGCGCTTGCCACCCTCTATTTGATCGCCCTCGGGATAAGCGGCGACGTTGGAATCCTGTTGTGGCCGGCCGTCGCGGTGCATGCGACCTTGACCTTTCTTTTGGGCGGCGCGTGTTTGAAACAACGAAGAGCGAGCCATTCTCAATGAATGAGATTCGTGTTGGACCCGCCCCGGATCAGCAAGACATGCTGTTACGCCCTGGATCGCGGAATTTTCCCTTATCCTTCTTGAAACACTGGCTCCGCGAGCCGCTACTCCACTTCTTGTTTATCGGGATCGCGGTGTTCTCCTTTTACGCCTATACCCATCGTGGCCGCGGCGGAGTCGAGTCTTCGCGGCAGATTACCCTGAGCCTTGATGAACTCGGACAGATGGAAATGTACTTCGAGTCGCAATGGCATCGGCAGCCGACCCCGCAAGAGTTTCAGGCCATGGTGGAGGATAGAGTCCGCGAGGAAGTGCTCTATCGCGAGGCTTTGGCCATGGGCCTGGACAAAGACGACACCATAGTGAAACGCCGCATGGCGCAGAAGATGGAGTTCCTCTCTGAGGACGTCGCGGCCGCGCACGAGCCTTCCACCGCCGAACTCAAGACATGGTTCGAGAATAACAGCGCGAAATTTGCCCTTCCCAGCCGCTACAGCTTTCGCCATCTGTACTTTTCGCCGGACAAGCGCGGCAAGAATGCCCAGGAAGACGCTGCCAAAGCATTGGCCAAAATCTCAGGCCTGCCCGAGGATTCCAAGCTCGCCGTTTTGCTCGCCGATCGGTTCATGTTCCAGGACTATTACGGCGACCGCGCGCCCGAAGCTTTGGCCAAGGAGTTCGGTCCACAATTTGTGGTGGCCCTCGAGAAACTCAGGCCGGGCTCATGGCAGGGGCCTATCGGGTCAGGCTATGGCTGGCACCTCGTGTTTGTCGATGCCGTGATTCCGGGGCGAATCCCAGTGTTCGAGGAAATTGAGACCGACGTGAAGATAACGTGGCTGGGCGAACAGAAGCAGCACGCCTGGCAGAAGTCCTATCGGCAGATGCGCGCCAAGTACGCCGTACTTTTCCCCGCTCCCTCGGACAAACAAGCGACTCAAGACCCAGTTCCACCGCCAAAGAAACAAGTGCCTACTCCGTCTGGCGAGGGACCGTTGTGACCCTCTGGGCTGTCCGTTTTGCCTGGCTTATCGCGTCTTCGCTGCTTGTCGTATCCGTTGCATCGGCACACGAGGCGCGTCCCGCCTATCTCGAGATCAAAGAGACCACGTCCGGCAAATTCAGCGTGCTGTGGCGTACGCCGGTCCTGGCAGGCATGCGTTTGCCGGTGATGCTGAAGTTGCCCGACGAGGTGAAGAGTGTGCGAGAGCCCAACGTGCAGGAACTGGCGGACTCCTTCGTGGAACGGCGGTGGATTGATGCGGGGCCAAACGGTCTGCCGGGCAAGCGTATTGAGTTTCCCGGTCTTCAACTAACCATCACGGATGTGCTCGCGCACGTGGAGATGCTTGACGGCAGGAAGTGGACGACCATTGCACATCCTTCGCAGCCCTGGGTGGAGATTGCAGCTTCTCAGACCTGGTTGGGAGTAGCAGGCACGTACCTCGCGCAAGGCATCCGGCATATTCTTTTCGGCGCCGACCATATGCTGTTCGTGTTGGGGCTGCTGCTCATCGTCACAGACCGCTGGATGCTGCTGAAGACCGTAACCGCATTCACTGTCGCACACAGCATCACGCTGGCCGTCGCTACACTCGGATATGCGGAAGTGCCTGTCATACCACTGAACGCCGCGATCGCGTTAAGCATTCTGTTTCTCGGGCCTGAGATCGTGCGGTCGTGGCGCGGTGAAACGAGCTTCACCATTCGCAATCCCTGGGTTGTGGCGTTCGCGTTTGGGCTGTTGCACGGCTTTGGTTTCGCCAGCGCACTGACCAGTGCCGGCCTACCTCGGCAGGAACTGCCCTTCGCGCTCGTCAGCTTCAACTTAGGCGTAGAGGTCGGACAACTCGGTTTCATCGGGCTGATATTGGCTCTTGAGCGGTCCTTCCGTATACTCGAAGTGCGCTGGCCACGATGGGCGCGAGCGCTTCCCGGTTACAGCGTGGGGTCGCTTGGTGCGTTCTGGACTTTGCAGCGCCTGGCTTTGCTATTCGAGGGCGCACGATGAGAGCCCAGAAACCACGTGTCATCGCACTGCCGGCCGCTTTGGTGTGCGCGGTTCTGCTCTGGACTCAGTTGGCCCAGGCTCACATCCAAAAAGGAGAGGCAGCCGGATTTCTGACTGGCGTTCGGCACCCCATCTCGGGACTCGACCACGTGTTGGCCATGATTGCTGTAGGTCTGTGGGGAGCCCAGCTGGGCGCACCAGCTATCTGGATTCTCCCGGTTGCCTTCCCGATCGTTATGGCGTTTGGTGGCATGCTCGGATTGATGGGAGTACCGCTTAAGGGGACCGAGTACGGAATCGCTGCTTCGGCCATCTTGCTCGGGGCCGCGGTCCTGTTGAAACTGCGCCCGCCACTCGTGGCAGCTGCTGCGTTGGTCGGATTCTTCGCCATCTTCCACGGTTATGCGCACGGCACTGAATTGCCGCCCGGCCAAAATGGGCTGCTCTACAGCATGGGCTTCGTCATCGCGACTGGTTGCCTGCATGCCGTAGGGATCAGCATCGGAACGATTCACCGCTGGCAATGTGGTCAGACGTTCGTGCGGGCGGCTGGCGGCATAGTAGCGGCAGCAGGGGTCTTCTTCCTGTGGAGGGCATTCGCTTGAACCACGCTGGAAAGCTCAAAGAGCAGATGTTAGGGCTCGCTGGGGTTGT
Source organism: Bryobacterales bacterium (assembly GCA_963774655.1). Lineage (GTDB taxonomy): Bacteria > Acidobacteriota > Terriglobia > Bryobacterales > Bryobacteraceae > Palsa-89. Next base: position 11,595 of record CAVZFZ010000003.1, read on the forward strand.
GTTATCAACCGCCCTTTTTCCGATGGCCGCCCAGGCACACCTCAATTCGACCGGGATGGGGCCGATCTATGACGGGCTGGCGCATTTCCTACTGAGCCCAGAGGACCTGTTACCCGTGATCGGTTTGGCTCTCCTCGGAGGGCTGAGGGGAACCGCGCACGGCCGGCGCGCACTCTTCGTGCTTCCCGCTGCTTGGCTACTGGGAGGCCTCATCGGTCTCGCAGCAACCACGAGTGTCACACGCATCTTCACTACCTTCTCGTTCTTGCTCCTCGGAGGCCTGGTGGCCGCGGATGCCAACCTTTCGCTGCGAGCGATGACGTCACTCGCCGCGCTGCTGGGCCTCGTCCACGGTTATCTAAATGGAGCAGCCATGGGGCAGCCGGACGCTGGCGCTGCCGCGCTGCTTGGATTGGTCTTCGGAATATTCGTGCTGGTGGCACTGATTGGATCGCATGTGGTCTCTCTCCGCCGGCCTTGGACCCGCATCGCGGTTCGGGTGGCCGGGAGTTGGATCGTCGCCTGCGGCCTTCTCATGTTGGGTTGGTCTCTCCGGAGAGCGTGAGAGTCGGCTGCAGTCAGCGGTTCCCGGAATGGCAGCAATGGCGAAGAGTATGCTGAATCCTATCATGCCGTGGAGATCGCCTGAGCAATGGAGCGGCAACGCCGTCCCGATTTCATGGGAAGGTGTTTGTACCGATTTTGTACCACGCGCGTGCTTTTGAGGCTTTTGACGACTTCTGCGGCCTTGTAGAATCAATAAAGTTGCTGAATCTAAAAAGCCTGTCAAGTTCGTGGTTCGAATCCATGCCGGGGAGCCAAATACTCAAGAGTCCACCACGGAAGACTGTTCCTGTCGCTCCAGTCGCTCTTATTAACGCGCCTGCTTCGCCCCGATCGCCTCCGCGATGATAGCCGTCACCAGACTGTTGATGCTGACGCCTTCGTTTTCGGCCTGTTTCGTTAACTTTGAGTAGAGCGTCCGGGGCAGTCGCTGTCGCCATTGAGCGGCTTCGATAATGGCGTTGGGGATCTTCCGGCCCGACTCCCTGAATACGTCCATACAATCGCGGAGGGCTTCCCGGCCATTGGCGATCGCTTCGTCAATTGTCTCGCCGTCGGACATGCATCCGGGAATATCCGGATACTCCACCAGATAGCCGCCACCCTCTTCCTTCGACAAGGGCCGAACCGTAAACTGGTACTGGTCAAGAGTTTGATTCGAAGTTGTTCTCACTTTGTTGTGATACCTCCTGCGGCGTCGATAAGCGCCACAAATTGCTTGATGTAGACGGGCTTAATCGGGCGCTTTGCCGGCACGGACACGATCTCCCGCACACCGGTAGCACTGAAAATAACGTGGCTGCCACCCCGGCCGGGCCTGCGCCACTCAACGAAGTTTTCCTGCGCTACTGCCTGCAATTCTTCGATGCGCCAGCCCACGGGATTCTTGCGCATCTTCTGAAGAGTCTTGCCGCCAGCCACCATCGCCATGATACCGCATTCGGTATCACTCTAAGGTCTGCCTGCTGAGAGCAATGTGGGCATTCGGCACGAACGCGCGGCTAGATGCCTCACTGAGCAAAGGATTTCTGTTGGTTCGAGCGCACGGGGATTTAAGCCGCAAAAGTTCGAAATGCGTCCAGTGTGGGGAGCTAAAAATCAATTCCCGAGATCGCGCTATCCGACTGATTTCATTGCGGGCACTTCAGACGTTTCTTACTGGATTGGACTCCTTGGACAGTGACCCCGGCGTGGACTCGAACTCTTCAACCGACCGAGATCCCGCAAACGAGTCGGCGGCGTGCCTCCACACGTGCCGACTTCCAAGTGGCCGACGCTCCTGGAGATGGCCGCTGCTCAACACGGTGGCGATTATCGGGAACCCAGTGGTGATGGGCCATTTTTGCAACGGGTCGGACGAACAAGCCCGAGCGTTGTCTCGTATCTCCCGCATGCACCAGAACCGATCATTGAGTGCGGTTGGCTCGGGATCACAAAGTCATCGAGGTGGCCAGACACCATTTGCGGGAGGTATGGATCGCCGACAGTTTCTCCTTGCCACAATCGCCAGCGCTAGTGTCGCGTGTCAGCCCGGGCCGACGGCTCCGGCCGATCGCCTGGCAGCGATCAGCCACCTCTTTGCGCGACTGCACGAACAACGCCTGTTCGACGGTGAGGCGCTCGTGGCTGAAAGAGGCATCGTGGTCTACAGCGGCGCGTTCGGGGTAGCCGATCGGGAAGGGAAATTCCCGTACACGACCAGCACTCCGTCGTGCCTCGCTTCACTCTCGAAACCCGTCACAGCGATAGCTTTGATGATGCTGGCGGAGAAGGGTGCGGTAACGTTCGAAGCTCAACTCGCGCAACTGCTGCCAGGCTTCTCGCCGATGATCGGGGCGGTCACGGTTCGGCAGTTGCTCACCCATACTTCCGGCGTGCCAGACTATCCCGATCTTGGGGTCGATCGCCCGGGTGTGACGAACGCCGAGATCCTCGCGGCGTTGCGGCAGGTGACGGACCCGGTGTTCCCGCCGGGATTGAAATACCAGTACTCCAACAGCGGGTATGTCTTGCTTGGTCAGATCGTCGAAAGCCTTTCGGGCACAACGTTGCCTCAGTTCCTTGCCGCTCGAGTCTTCAAGCCACTCGGCATGAGCTCTACTTTCGTGTTGACGAGTCCTGAAGACAAGAAGGCTGGGGTCGCACGCGGGTACGACAGGAACGGCAGTGTCAATGACTTTGAAGGAATGGCTACGGGCGACGGCGGTGTGTATTCGACAGTCAGTGACCTCTTGCATTTCGATCAAGCGCTCTACGAGGACACGCTCGTGCGCCAAGAGACGCTTGCCGTTGCTTTCAGGCCCGCCCAGGTCCGCGAGGGTTCGACCACGTACGGGTTTGGGTGGAACATCGGTAAGGACGCTTCGGGCCTGAAGGTATGGCATCAAGGCAACACAGCAGGATTCCGAGCGTTCATCGAACGGCGCTTGTCGAGACGGATCACGGTGATCATGCTGACGAACGGCGGTGACACTAATCGCATGAGGATCAACGACGATATCCAGCGAATACTCGGATAGCACTCACGTTGTTCCCTCGTCCGTAATCCGGACGAAAAGCAACGAACTAGTCCGCGAGGCGTATGAGCTACCCCGTGCGACTTGCTTCTGGATTACGCCATCCGGAAATTATCCTGGCCTCCCTGGCGGGTTCGAGGCATATCCAGACTGCGCGGCCAGGTTGGATAGGCGCGCCCGATTTGCTCGGATATTGTTGAAGTGAAGGAACTAAACCTGGTTCGAACAGAGGGACATTCATGCCGCAAAAGTTCGAAATGCGTCCAGTGTGGGAGCCACTGCTAAGCAGCGCTCTGGGTTGCTCCCCGCCGCCACTGACTGATATCCACTGCTAGCGCCGAGCGGTCTGCACAGAGCCGAGCGGGTCGGAGGGCCTCTGTATTGCTAAGATAATGCTGTGGGCAATATGGAGTTTGCCTGGGACCGGCGTAAGGCTCGAACCAACCTTGCCAAGCATGGCGTCTCATTCGAGGAGGCAGAGTCCGTTTTTCTGGACGAGAGCGCCCGCTTGATCGACGATCCTGATCATTCTGGGGATGAAGACCGGTTCCTGTTGCTGGGTTATAGCTTTCAGGCGCGTTGTCTCATCGTCAGCCACTGCTACCGGGAGTCCGATGCTGTTATCCGGATGATCTCCGCCCGGCGCGCGACAGCGCAAGAAGAGGAAGTGTATTGGAGTCTCAAATGAGAAAAGAATACGATTTTTCAAAGTCCCGTAAAAACCCCTACGCCAAGCAGCTCAAGAGTCAGATCACCATCCGCCTCGATACGGCGGCGGTGGCCTATTTCAAGCAAATGGCGGCAGAACTGGGGATGCCTTACCAGAACCTCATAAACCTGTTTTTGAGAGACTGCGCCCAGCAAAAACGTCGGCCCAGTATTCAATGGCCGGCGGACGCCTCGACGCAAACCGTTCGGCGTTAAACGAGACGATGAAATCAGCCGCGCGGCGCTCACCGTCTGTGGACGTTGACATGGCCGAGATTGACCTCTGAACGTTGATTTTGGCACCACTCGCGCTGCGCCTGCCTCGTAAACTAATGAATTTGGGTGGAGAGGTGGTTGGAAACCATGGTTTCCGGGGAGCCACACCTTCGAAATTCGGACTGATGTTATGGGTTCGTTGACAGCCTCGAACCTACCGACCTGCGTCTATCCAACAATCGCAGGTTCTGGCGACCGGCGTGTCTCTCCGATTTAACCAAGAAAAGCTACGCGTGTCACCCTGAAACCCCCGCGTTGTTTTGGATCATCGCCTGGCCAGAGCTTAGAGAAGGAACGCTCCGCGTGCGGCATCCGGTTATCGACAATCGCAGTGTCGAGCGGAATCCCATCCCGGGCCGCCACTGGCGTGAATCACCCGTGTTGGTTTACGACTTAAGACGGCAAATATTCGTAATCAACTGGACTAGATCATCGAGTCGAAATGGTTTGCGGACGAAGCGCTCCACTCGCAACCCGGCGAACATGCCACTCACGGTTTCCTCGCCATAGGCGCTAGTAACAATCACTCTTAGCTCGGGTCGAATGCGCCCGGCTTCTTCCAAGATCTCGCGGCTGGAAACGCCCGGCAATGTGACATCCAACAAAACCAGATCGATGTCATGCGCGCGAGCGCGAATCAGCTCCATCGCGGCAGATCCGTCGCTTGCCTCTAACACCGAGAAGCCAGCCTTGCGCAGCGCCTTTGCGACGGCCAGCCGTAGCATCTCTTCGTCCTCCACCACAACCACTGTCCACATCTCAGAACTGGATTGCGCTATCCGGGCGGGGGTTACGGAACTTCGGACGGCCGCAGCCCTGTCTGAGGTGCAAGACAGCATGACCCGAAAGGTCGCGCCTTGGCCAGGGGCACTGATCACATCAAGTGCGCCGCCGTGGTCCCGGACCACCCCTTGGACGACGGACAATCCCAAGCCACGACCCGCGAATTTGGTAGTGAAGTACGGATCCAGGATCTTGGCTCTTACCTCTTCCGTCATGCCACGCCCGTTGTCCGACACCTCCAGCTGCACGTACTCGCCTGGTGGCACGTGCGTCATGAGATTTACAAGGAAGTCCCGGCCGACGGTCACGTGAGAAGTGCTCACCCGGATCTCCCCTTCTTTCTCTCCGATCGCCTCCGACGCATTGATGACCAGATTCATTACCACCTGCCGAATCTTCGGCGCGTTACCCCACACAGCGGGCAGGTTCTTTCCGAGATTGGTAATCAACACCGCCCGCTTGGAGATTGAGACACTCAGCAGTCCCAGCATTTCTTCCACGAGTGGCGACAGATCCACTGGCGCCATCAGGGTTGCTTGTTCCTCTCCGGCGAAAATCATCAACTGTCGAACAATCTCGGCGCCGCGGATCGCCGCCTCCTTGATTCGTTGAAGTTCTTCAATGGGCGACGAACCCGCGGATAAGTCGGCCTCGCCGAGTTCTGCTTGGGCCAGAATGCCGCCCAGCAGGTTGTTGAAGTCATGGGCGATGCCGCCAGCCAGAATTCCGATGCTTTCCAATTTCTGCCTGACCAGTCCCGCCTCCTGGTTTTGCTTGAGTTCCGTGATGTCTTCGATCATGGCAAGGCCGTGGATGGGCTCGCCTTCCCGATCGCGGATCAGGGATGCGGTCAGGCTTATCCAGATAATTTCACCGTTCTTGCCCACACATCGCTTTCGCAGCTGGGAAAAGGGTATGTCGCCTTTCAAGAGCCGATCGGTAAACTCCGCATCCGCTGCGAGGTCGTCCGGGTGCGTGATATCGCCGAAAGACATTTCGAGGAGTTCTGCTTCCGGGTACCCTACCATTTGACAGAGCGCTCCGTTGACCTTCAGAAAGCGATAGCCTTCTCCCACAAGCGCTATGCCAAGAGGCCCTTCCTCGAATACTCTGCGGAAGCGCTCTTCGCTTTCGCGTAAAGCAGCTTCGGCACGTTTGCGTTCGGTGATGTCCAAAGCCAGGCCAATGCCGCCTTTGATCTGGCGATTCTCGTCCCACAAGGGCACCGTAGAGAGCGCTACCCAGGAGCACCCGAAACCCGTTCGAAGCGTGCACGGCCCCTCGTAGCTACCCTCTGTCCCGGCCAGTGCCGCCTGAACCGCAGGCAGTATCTCAGGCTCTCTCAACATCGATAAATGCAGCCCGAATAATGCCTCGCGATCGCACTTCAGTAGCGACAGGAACTGATCGTTGCATTCCGTCACCTTTAGGTCCATGTCGAAGAGAAAGATGCCGGCGGGAGTCTGCTGGAATAGCAGGCGCAGGCGGTCTTCACTAGTCCGAAGCAGGCGGGCTTTCTCATCCAGCGCACGGTTGCTTAAGTCGCGGTCGGCCACTATCGCCTCCAGTTCCGCATGCTTTCGCGCGTACGTACGCAGGCGCCACCGTACGAATAGACTGATGGCCGCCATTCCAAATGCCAAGGCCAGCAGCCGGACCCACCACCTCTCCGTCCATACCGGTTTCACCAGGAACTCGGCGCCGGCGATCCGGGGCGAGAATGGATCGTCCCGAACCCGGCAACGCACTTCCAAGCGATGCCTGCCGGGTCCCAGCCCAGCGATGGAGACGTTCCGCCCCACTGAGTCGGTCCAGGGTTCGTCGTCCAGCCGGTAGGCAAAGTGCGCCAGTTGTTCGGCTTTGTAGTTCAGCGTCGAGAACTCTACCCGGATCAAGCGGGCCGGCTCCATAAGTTTCAGGCGCGTGATCGTGGGATCGGCAACCAACGGCGCGTATGGGCGCCCGTTTCTGGAAAGGTAGTGCGACAAACCGCCGCTGGTGCCGAGCCACACGCCGCCGTCCGCATCGGCCCAAAAGGCCTCTCCGTCGCAATCGTTCCAAACCAGACCATCTTCGATTGTCAGTGTCGTCCAGGTGTCCCCACGCCGCACCGCCACGCCGTTGGCGCTGCCGCGCCAGAAGTTGCCGAAAGCATCGAAGCCGTGAAACGCCGTCACCTCCACTGATTTCGGATCCGCCGGCACGATTGCGGTGGCGCGCACGATGCGATCTCCGGAAACCTCTATTCGATCCACGCCCGCGTCATAGCGATGGCGCATCCAGATTGACCCATCGGCCGCCAACGCCATCACGTAGGGGCTGTCAGTCAGCAGCCCGTCGGCACGGCGGTGCTCGCGCCACTGCCCTTCTCGCAGGCTCCACAGGGCGTCGGGGTTGGCCACCCAAATGGTCCCCTGCGCGTCTTCCAGTATTTTCAATGCGCGGCGGTTTAGCGATTCCGGCGTATCCAAGCGGATGAAGCGGTTGGATACAGTCGGCCTGTCGTTACGAAACAGCCCGCATGCGGTTGGCACCCACAACCGTTCGTGCCGGTCCACATACACATCTTCCGGATCGCAGGCTAGTCCGTCAGTGCGGTCGAGGCGACGAATCTTCCCGGTAGCCGGATCCAGGCGCGCCAAGCCGCCGGGCTTGGACGCCACCCAGATGGAACCATCTGATGTCTCGGCCAGCCAGCGGACATTATCGCCGCCGAGCCCGTCCTTTCTGGTCCAACTCCTGGTCACGCGCGAGCCGTCCAGACGAACCAGCCCGAGGCTTGTCCCGACCCAAAGAACTCCTTTCCTATCCCGCCGGATGCCCCAGATCAAGTCCGATGGCAGGCCTTCGTCCACCTTCCAGGATTCCCAATCGCCTCGATCGATCCAGCGTGCCACACCGCCGCCGGCCAGACCGATCCAAACGGACCCCTCCCGATCCTCCAGCACCGCTGCAGTGACGTCCTTGCTCAGGCCCCTCGTCCGGTTTACGACGCTCCACCCCGCCGCAGTCCGGATTGCCAGACCTTTATCGGTTGGAACCATGACGGAGCCGTCACGGCCCAATGTCATCGCACCCCAGAATCCACTCGATGCGATGTGCGGGTTTTCCTCGGAGAACATGGTCTGGCCCGGCGCCATGCGATATATGCTCTTCGGACTGCGCACCCACACGGACCCATCGGGCGAAATTTGAATCCCGTCCCACATGTCTGCCGGGAGCCCCTGTTCTTGTCCGAACACTGAAACCCGCCCACCCTCTTCCAAGCACAGTTCCTGGTCACATCCGAACCACAAGCGCCCACCCTGTCGGACGATACCGTACATCCGCTTGCCTGCCAGCGCCGCCGGCAAGCCATACGAGTGCAGCGAAAAGGAGCCGTCACCAGCGGCGGATGCTTCATAAATGCCGCTCGATGTCGTGATCAGTACACTGCCGTGCGTGCCATCGGTCATCACCTGAGCGCCGCGCCGTAACGCGTTCACGCCCGGAATCAATTGAAAGCGCTGACCGTCGAAGCGGAAGATCTGGGCACAGGTATTGGCCCACAGCGCACCGTCCTGAGCGATGTACAGGCCGTGGGTTTCGGTGGAACAGGGCAGTCCCATGGCCGGCCCCATTAGCTGGAAACGGTTGCCGTCATAGCGGTACAGGCCACCTTCCGTTCCGGCCCAGAGGTACCCGGCACGGTCCTGAGCCAGCGACAGCACCACCAGGTTCTGGAGCCCTTCGGCCGCGCCGTACACGCGGAAACTGTATTCCTGAGCGGCGGCGGAAACCGAAAATGCCAGAGCGAACACCAGGGCTTTGCCGAAATTTTGACCCCGTATCATGATGACCCCGACCTGCTTGACTCGACGCCGCTCCGCAATCAAACAGGAAATGCGGCGTGAGTTGCCGACTCTTAGGTCTGCCTCCGATGCGGGCTTCTTTCCAATGCACATGGAGCCCTTACGCCATGCAGCCTCCGATGCCGAGGATCAGCAAGAATCGTCCCACTAGTTTCAACGAGATCGGATGTAGGAATTAGAACATATTGTCAAAGGCCGTGACAACGCTCAAGAGCGCCAATTCCTGTTACCCCCCCCACACGGCCCTATCACCTAAAATTGGGTTTGCAAACTTAACCGAACCGGAGTGATCCAGGTAAAGACCACAACCCGGTCAAGGTTAACCGCGATGTACCAACACGATGTTGCGCAACGCAAGTATTTCATGGACCTGTTCGATGTGTTTTTAGCGCCACACCTCGGTTCGCGCTATCAACGAAAGACGAATCAGGCAAGGTTTATTCGCTTTAAAAGGGAAGTCATGCGCGGGTCCGAACGCATTGGATCGTAGCGCGGGTCAATTTTAAGCGCGGCGAGCCAGGGGGTATGTTCCAGATACGCTTCCTCCAACTGCTCGAAGACGCGGTCCCAATCGCCGAGGCCGGCATAGATGGCGACGCGGCAGATGGGAGAAACGTATTCGGTGTGCGCCAGCGCGTCGATTTTACTCAGCGCATCCCTGGCCCCGGCCGCGTTTCCCGAGCAGGCGTAAGCTTCGCCCAAAGCGCCCCACTTGGTTGCCTCGTAAGGTCCTGCCGGGAGTTCGAGCAATTGCGAGATCGCATCCGTGAAGCGGGACTGCCGGAGATGCGCATAAGCCAGCAGAAACTGCCCTTCCCGAAAGTGCGGATCGAGGGCCAGGGCGCTCTGCATTGAATCCGCGGCTGCACCGTATTGCCGCTGGTAATAATGCAACCAGCTTTGGTTGCGAAAACTCCAAGGCGAGACCGGGTCGAGCTCTGAAGCTTTGTCGACAACCAGCCTGGCTTCGTCGAACTCACCGCGAAAGACGTGCTGCAGAGCGCCGTAAGCGAGGGCATGTATGTTGCTGGGCTGCAGTTCCCGTGCGATACGCAACAACCTGGAGCCTTCCTCCCACTGCCAGTCGTGGCAGGAAGCGATTGCGCCTAACAGAGCGTAAGCGTCGGCGAGTCCAGGGTCCAGCCGAACGGCTTCGAGCGCGGCCTGCCGAGCGCGGGAAATCCCCTCATGCGGCGGCATCACTCCCCAAAAACTAATCTTCAAATAAGCATCGGCGAGGGCGGCGTAGGGAGGGGCATAATCAGGATAAAGCGAGATGGCGAGCGTAAATTTCTGCAAAGCTGCTTGCAATCCAGTTTGCGATACCTGATTCCAGAAATGACGACCCTTCAGAAGCAGAGTGTAGGCTTCCAACGCAGGCTTGCGCCCGCCGGATGGCAACCTGTTCGCAGGTTCCGCCAGGGTGACATGCAAAGAATTCGCGATAGCCAGCGCGATTTCATCCTGCACCGCGAAGACATCCGTGATCTCCCGGTCGAATGTGTCCGACCACAGCAGGATCCCCTGGGCGGCGTCAATCACCTGGGCCGAGATCCGCAGGCGGTTTTCCGCCTTGCGCACGCTGCCTTCGATGACCGTGCCGGCATGCAGTTGGCGGCCGATTTCGCGAACGTCGTGGCTGCCCTTGAAACGGAATACGGACGTACGCGCCACTACGTTCAATTGCGGAACGGAGGTCAGCGTGTTCAGGATTTCCTCGGCGATACCATCGCAGAAAAAATCCTGATCCGGGTCAGGGCTAAGGTTGAGAAAGGGGAGCACCGCGACCGTGCGCGGGTTCAGTGGCCGTTGTTCCGGGAGAGGCGTTGGAGTGGTCAGACGGGGAACAGCGGCGCGCCTCGGCTGGAAAACTGGGACATAGCTGCCTGGAGGAAATTCGATCGAGACCGGATCGGTGGAACCAACTTCCCGGTAATACTCGCTTAGTTTTCTCCGCAGCCGGCGAGCCTCCACGCGCACAATGGAATCGGCCCGAGGATCGTAGTTCTTATCGCGGTCAAAAACATCGCGCCCCAGCGTATATTCTTTAATTCGATCGGTTTCACCGGAAAGGGTAAGCTCCACGGTGAAACGCAAGAACCGGCACAGGCGTTCAGAGCGGACAAAAAGCTGGGATGTCAGAATTCGATCCAGCTGGGTCCGAATCTGGGCAGGAGAAGGTTGCGCGGAATGCCCACTATCCTCGAGGCTCGCTGCCGGCTTACTGCCTGCCATCGCGTTATTTTCCTTGCGCCCGCTTTTGGTTAAGCTTAACACGCGCAATGCGTTGCCGGTTTTTGACCAAGTTAGCTAGCAGTTAGCTCCCTTTTGTTTTCCTCGCCGGTCCCGCAATCTAATACGAGGTGCACGGATGCCGGAAAAAGGCCGCGTGCGCCGTCTGACCCAAAAGATGTGTACTCTTGTAGACCTGAATTCTATCCTGGCTGGGATCGCCACGCGCATACGGCCCATCGTCGGCGACAAACTCGTCCTCGGAACCCGGCTAGATCCGAACCTGGCACGTATCAAAGGCGATCCGAAACAAATCGACTGGCTCTTTGCAAACCTGGCCGCGGACGCCTGTGACGGGATGCCGGGCGGAGGCGAGCTGCTTATTACGACGGCGAATGTGGAGTTGAAACCCGGCAGCGCTCGCGAAATGAATTTGCCGCCCGGTGAATACGTGCAAGTAGAGCTTTCAGTCACGAGCGGGCGTCTGGAAGTGGGACCCGTGGTCCGGAAGATTATCCAGCGCATTCAAGGTGCGGTGGCAGTGAAGGGAACTTCCGGATCTGGCGTTGCGGTTGACGTCCTGTTGCCGCGAGCGTTGGCAACGTCTCCGTCTGTGGTGGAAAGAAAACGCCGAAGCGCCCGGTCCGGGCTGGTTATTTTGCTGGTCTCGGGCGACTCTGGCACGCGTGCGCTTACGGGTGACCAGCTCAGGGAGGCGGGTTATCAGGTAGTGGAAGCGGCGCATGGACTAGAGGCGGAGGCGGTCCTGAAGGCGGGCGAAGTGGATCTGATGATCACCGATATCGTGATGCCGGAGCAAGATGGGTTGGAGACTATCCTGGCGATTCGGGCAATATATCCTAGTCTCAAGATAATTGCGGTGGCAGAAAACGGGGCGGGCTACCAACTGCGTAGCGCCAAGATGTTCGGCGCGGATACCGTGATGTCAAAGCCGCTGACGCACTCGACTCTACGCGATGCGATTCGCGACCAGATCGGTGGCGGCAGCACGGACGCTGGATGAGAAGATCCGCGCCTTCTTTGTCGCGGCCATGCTCGAACCACGGCGTGATAGGTTCTGAATATACTGGCTCTATCTATTTACAGGCGCCGAGGTATCGGCCCTTTATGTGAGTTACGATGCTGACACCCGCTTCCGAGGATGTGTTTACTGTGTCGAAGTTGCTCAAGCTATAAGTGCTGGAAGTTACCACCGTTTTGGCGCCGCAGACCATGGTGGTGGAAATCGCGTTTCCGTCCAGCTTGTAGTCCTTGAGCGAACAATGCCCGCCTTTGGTAGCAGCTTTTTCGGTTGCTTCGCGCAACAGCTTAGCGGGACTATTTGTAAGCTCAAGCATGCCTGGTGTAAAACACGTGTCGTGAGAGCCCTTCGACTTCCCATCCGACGTGATACTAAGTTCCCAAAGGCCGGCGCGCATGCGCTCTTCCGCGGACAAGGGGATAGTTGGCGTCAACGCAAAGGCAATCGGCGCGAGCTGGAAAAGTAGTCTGAAACTGATCATTGTTTTTTTGCTCCTTAAGGGCGCGAATATTTACCGCGATCGAGGCGCTTCCGTCTAACGCACTAGGGGGACACAGCTATCGCCGAAAAGCGTCCAGATGACCACGGGATGACCGCGGGCGGTCAGAAATCGCGTGCGGCAGACCTATCGCCAGTAGCCTTCCGCGTAAACATATCCGCCGTGACGATGCCGGTATCGGGGAGCCACCCACACTGCATGGGCGTGCGGCGGCCTTTCCCAACGACCCGACTGCCATGCGTAGGCATTACCATCCCACGTGTGGTATCCATTGACCCAAACGTGCTCCCGGGTCGGGCGTACCGACCGGCGTTCACGGATGCTGATCGGGGGCCGGAGCTTGATTACGACCTCCGCCTGAGCGGGGACCATTCCAAGGGCAAAGCCGAACAATGCAGTAAGAACCAGTTTTCGCATTCACTTCTCCTGCGGCTGTATGAGCAGATGCGTGGCCGTTCAGGAAAAGCCGAATCTTAACCCCAAGAGCCGAGTCCAGAGAAGACTTATCTGAGTGGGATCAAGATCGGCTCGGCAGGATTAATATAATGATCGCCAATGCTCATCGACAAACCCGGACATTACTTCACGCACGGCGGCTATCAGGCCGACGTTTACGAGATTCGCGGTGCGTATTGCATCGGCTGGATAACGCTCAAGGATGGCAGAAGGAAAATAGGGCATTGGCAAACCGAGCATGGCACGATCATGGGCGGAACGCCGGACGACGATCTGGAGGAATACTTCGGTCCTTTCGGAGAGCCTACGATACAGTAGGTCAACCCGCGACGACTGCCCGCTTTTTCGCCGGCGTAGCCTTCTTCGCACTTTTCTTGGGAGCGGCCTTCTTGTGTTTCGCGCCCTTGGCGATGGCCTTCTCAACTGCGCGATCCACAATCGCTTCAGTGACGCCCTTCTGCACAGCTTTCCTGACGGCTTTCTCAATCGCCTTAACCGCTTTGGCCTTCGCCCTTTTTTTCGCCATGATAAATGTCCGCAAGACCCCCGTTGTTCAGTATGGCACTGAGACTGGCTTCCTCTACGCCGTTTCGGTCCACGAAGCTAGTTAACAGTTAACAGGCAGACAAGACGCTCGGTGCGGTGCATTCGTGTCGCAAACGACGCTGCACTTAATTCCAGAGGATTGCCCAACATTGGCGCCTGCCTGGTTCTGTGTCGAGGGTTAGCGGAACGCGAGTTCGGCCGCGCGCTCACGAAGCTGCCCGAATGGGCAAGGAGAGCTCGCATGAAAGCTGTCAGGTTGCACGCGACGAGATCCTGGTGAAGATCAAGAGTACCGCGGGGTCAGTGCATATCGAAATCGAGCACGTCGATCCGGTTAGATCCTTGGCCGAAGGAGTGGAGCAGATGAAAATGCTCGTCGCGATACGGATTCAGCCCGTTTCCGGGTTTTCGCACGTCCCATTCGGCCATGGCGGCCAGGTCCATGGGCGACATGCAGGCGTACCCGGAATATCCCTTCAAACTCTGCTTGTCCCCCCACCACATCGCAAACTGGTGGTCGTTCGGCTGGGGAGGAACCTGAAGGCCGGCATCCGACAACCAGTAGTAGAAAACCTCAGGGCCAAAGCAATAAAACGCCACCGCGATGATGGCGCCTTTTGGGGTGTTGGTCCGAAGCCAGGCTTGAGAAACCTGGATGTTCTGAATACGCTCGCGATGGCCGGCCATGGTGTCCCGGAGATTGTCGAGACCGTCCCACACAATGAGGCGAAGCAGGATGAGCGCCACAAGGGCGATGGCCGGGAAAACAAATCCGGCAAACGGCCGGGACCCAACTGCCGGTTTCGCGGCCAGGCTTGCCAAGGCCATGAACGGCACCGAGCAAATCAAGGCGAAGAACGGAATCCAGAGTGCGACATGGTGCGCCGCGCGCAGCAGATCCCATGGTTTGGAGACGAAGAAGGCTGCCGCCACAATGAGGTAAGGCATCAAACGACGGTACCGTTTCGAGGCGAGAACCAGGCAACAGCCTGCAATTAATAAGACGAGCGTGACTTTATTAGGCGCGATCAATTTGGCGTAAAAGCGAAAGTACGTGGCCAGCTGTTGAAAGGCGGGTAGGTGAACGGCGGCCAAGTCCCTGTAGCTAGTGCCCTGATAGAAGTCGAGGCTGCTCAGGAAGAATTTGAATTGGCTGAAGATGGTCGGCACGCCTAACAGCCATCCCACAGAGAGGCCGCCGGAGAGTAGCAGGAGATCGGGGGTGACAAATTTTTCGAGCATAGGGCGCGCGCGCGGAATGAAATAGGCGCAAGTAAGTGCGACCAGCGCCCAAAAAAAAACAAGATTCACTTTCGCGAGCAGCGAAAATCCAAGCGGATGAGCGGCTCTCAGAGGACTTTGACTGAAGCCGAGCACATAGACCAGCAGCGCGGATAACAAGAGCAAGGCTCCAGCCAGGTATTGTGCAAATCGGCGAAAGCCGGAGGTCCACGGTTTTCGCCGGCTCCAGGTTCGGGTGATAAGAAGCAGAAGCAAAATCGGGACCGTGATAGTGACGGAGTGAAGGCGGCAGCCCGCTGCAGCGCCTCCCAGCATGCCTGCCCATAGCCATTTCCAGCGGCTTCGAGATTGAATAGCCAGCAGGACGGCCGAGAGGAGGAAGCACATACTCATCGGCTCCACGCGGACAGATACCACAGTCTCGGCATAGCCGGGATTCAGTACCAGAAGGGTGGTGGCTGCCGTGGCAGCGAACCGGTTCGATAGTTTGTTGACTATTCCAAAGAGCAGCACGCCGGAGAGTAGATAAAACACGAGATTATTCACCCGCATCAGCGTGAAAAGCAGTTGGAGACGATCAAAAGTGAAGGTATTTGAGCTTGCCTCCAGGCCCTGAAAGAAGGAGGCGAAAAGATAGCACACCCGCCATTCGGCCGCGCCTAACATCCATAGAGGCGTGCCGGGCATGTCGAAGAAGCGCTGGTGAAAGTCGAGATTTGCGAAGCGGATTACCTCGGCAAGCTGGGCGCTCTCGTCAGAAGAACTGGACCACGGGAATCCGAGAGAGAGCCAAACCATCGACACGACATGATAGAGAAGCAGAGCTAGATACGCACCGAGAATAAGGTTGATCGCGCGGTTGAACCATTGAGGGGGCGTGGTGTTTGAGTTGGTTTGGGGCACACCCGCATCTTCAGGTGGGTCGGCCCGTTTCGACGGTCCAGCGGCCCGTTGTTTCTTGCCTGGCACGAGTCAGATCTCTTCTTTAACGCGAGAGGGCCTTTTGTTTGCGAGACAAGGCGTATTTTAGCACTCTGTTACCTGGAGGGCGTAAATTAAACCGTGTAAATAGTATCGAAAGGATCCGACGTCAACCAAGCTATTCTGCCAGCGAGGCTACATCGTCAGGAGTATCTTTTACCCAACGAGTCTGTCCATTACCGTGATCACGCAAAGATGTTGGTGTTCAAAAAGTCGTTGCGGAATTTGCCTTTCGGATCGTACTTCGTCGCCAGTTGGATGAAATCCTCGAGCCTTTCATACCTCGATCGGAGCGCGGTTGGCGACAGCGTGAATAACTTGCCCCAGTGGGGACGGGGTTGAAATGGCGATAGTTCCTTTTCAATGACGGGAAGCAGGCGGCGGACCGCCGGCCAGTCCTGCTTCCAGGTGAAGTGGATCGCTACGCTGGGCTGTCTGTGGGCGGTGCTCATCCATAAGTCGTCGGCCGCGATGGTGCGGATCTCCGAGATCAGTAAGTGCGGAGTCACCTGGTCGCGCAAACGTTCCACCGCTAGAATCGCGTCGACAGCATTTCGACGGGGCAGCAAATATTCCGACTGAAGTTCTTTACCGGCGCTAGGAGTGAAACCCCATCGAAAGTGGGGCAGCCGCTCATACCAAGGGCCGGGCACTCCCATCTGTTCGGTGCAGTTCTCAGCGGAAAGTTCGAGGATCGGGTGAACGTTTCTGTTTGCGAGTTTCGCACCGAAGAACTCCGCGGGAGCGGCGAAGGCCTGCCCGTCTCCGACGCGGCTCTTGATCCAAAGCTCATTGATTCGGCGCTTCTGCCAGTCGGTGAATAGACTGACACTATAAGCGCTCGACTGAATCTCGTCGAAGTGCTCCTTCATTTGGTCGAGCGGCAAATCCTCATAGACGTACTGGCGCATGGCATAGGTGGGCTGAATATCGAGCGTGATCCGCGTGATCACACCGAGAGCGCCGAGCCCGACCACGGCTGCCCGGAAGACTTCGCCGTCATCCTTGCGGGATAGTTTCACCACGTCGCCGTTCGCGGTGACCATTTCGAGCGCGGATACCGCGGTAGCGAGGTTCCCATTCCTCTCTCCCGAGCCATGCGTGGCGGTGCTGCAGGCTCCGGCGACCGAAATATGGGGGAGCGAAGCGAGGTTGTGCAACGCAAATCCCTTGCTATCGAGGAACGGGCAGAGCTGGCCATACGTGATGCCCGCATCGACAGTCACGGTTCTCGCTTCGGCGTCGAGCGCAACCACTTCGTGCATCGGCTTTAGGGAAAGCAGGTTGTAACGGCTGTCCGCAATGGAGTTGAAACAATGGCGCGTGCCAAGCACCTTCACTTTGTCCTCGGTCCTCAAAAGAGAGCGGATCTGCTCCACCGACGCGGCTTCGCGGAGGTGGTCCGTACTGTAGGAGAGGTTCCCCGCCCAGTTGGTGAGCTTGGGTTTCGCCGCCCAGGTGGAGAGCGGCGCGACGAGGGGGCTTCCGATGGCGGCGGAGAGCAGGTTGAGAAAGGTTCGTTTGTTCACGGCCGCTCAGGATCATATCAGATCGGATTCGATTGGGGGTTCGATCAAATAACCGATCCAAAAAGCGATTCGGAACGCGGGCCGACCGCGCTTGGCGACGCGCCGTGGAAGACGCTGGGCCGTGATTGAAAAACAACGGCACCGACTCCCTCACGGTCGCGGCTCGGCAACGGGGAATCTCATTCCGAGCCGCGAGCGTAAGCGACCGGTGATTTTGGTTTTCCAGACGCCAATGCTTGCTCGAAGAGCTGGCAGGCGCTTCCGCCTGCCAACGCCTTCATCATCTTGGGGGCCGCAAGGCCCATCGTGGCTTCCGGCAGAATGCACGTGTTCCGATTCTGATATAGTTCGCGTAAATGAAACTGGCTGCCTACACGTTCGCAACGGTTCTGATCCTGCCAATCCTTGTTTGCTCAGACATCCGCCAGCGGCATTGATGGCGTCTGGCAGGGAGCGCTTCTATTTGGGGAGGGGAAAATGCGCGTGATTTTATACGTGGCTCCTCCACGCGATGGCGCGTATGCCGGCGCATTGATCAATCTGGAGTCGGGCACCGCATCGAACCTTGACCGAATCACGTTTTCGAATGGCAAGGTCGGCCTGGAACTGAGGAACCTCAAGTTTGAGGGATTGCTTTCCCCATCCGGCGGCGAAATCAAGGGAAAGTTCACGCAGGGCGAAACTTCCGGAGACTTAACACTCGTGCGGGGAAGCGAGAGTTCCTCCAAGGTCGCCGATGATTACGAGAAGCACGAGTACATGATCCCTACGCGTGACGGCATTCATCTTCACACGATCGTTTTCTCGCCCAAAGTACACACAGAGGCGCTCCCGTTCCTGATCGAGCGCTCCCCCTACGGCGTGGGGTCCGCTGCCTTATCGATCAACGCGGGAATGAGCGAACTCGCCCGCGATGGCTACTTCCTGGTGTTTCAGGATGTTCGAGGCCGCTACCAGTCTGAAGGGCAAGTTCGTGATCCAGCGCCCGGTCAGGAGTTCGAAAGACGATCGATCTATAGATGAGGGCACGGACACTTACGATACGATCGACTGGCTGCTGAAGAATATCCCCGGGAACAATGGCCGCGCTGGAATTATGGGAATTTCTTATGGGGGCTGGCTTACCGAGATGGCGCTCATCGACCCGCACCCGGCGCTCAAAGCCGCATCCGAGCAGGCCTCGCCCGCCGACATGTTTCTGGGTGACGACTTTCATCATAACGGCGCATTCCGGCTGAGTTACGGCTTCGAATATGCCGCCATGATGGAGACGGGCAAGACCAACAAGACATTCCAGTTCAAGCAGTACGATACTTACGATTGGTATCTGAAGCTCGGCCCCCTGCGCGAGGCAAACGCTCGTTATTTCGACGGACAGCGGCCCACCTGGAACAATTTCATCGCCCATCCCAACTATGACGATTTCTGGAAGCAACAGGCTGTGCAGAAAATCGTTCGCTCCGCCAAGGTGCCCAACCTCAATGTGGGCGGATGGTTCGACCAGGAGGATTTTGCTGGGCCATGGCGCATTTTTGCCGCGAGCGAGACGCCAGAGTCGCGTCAGTATAACTACCTCGTGGTTGGTCCCTGGAACCATGGCGGCTGGTTTTCGGGCGTGGGCCGCACTCTGAAGAGTCTCGATTTTGGAAGCAACACGGGCGACTATTTCCGCAAGGATATCCAAGCCCGTTGGTTCGCATACTGGCTGAAGGGGAAAGGCCCGCTGAATCTTCCGCGCATCCAGCTTTTTGAGACAGGCTCGAACCAATGGAAGGCGTACGATCAGTGGCCTCCGAGTGGTGTTCAAGAGCGCCGGCTCTATCTTGGAGCATCGGGTGAAGCCTCCTTCGATCCGCCGGCAGACACCAGTGATGCGTTCGATAGCTTTGTCTCCGATCCACACCGGCCGGTTCCGTATCGCGAGCGGCCGATTCCTGAGACCTACGGTGGATCTCCGGGCTGGTCCACTTGGCACGTGGACGATCAGCGTTTCGCCGAGAGCCGTCCCGACGTGGCCGTCTGGCAGACCAAGCCGCTCGAAACAGATGTCACCATTGCCGGTGACGTGATCGCCGATCTGTTCGCTTCCACTTCCGGAACCGACTCGGATTGGATCGTGAAGTTGATCGACCTATATCCGGCGAGCGTACCGGAAGATCCGCCCATGGGCGGTTACGAGTTGATGATCGCAGCGGACGTTTTGCGCGGCCGGTTCCGTAACGGTTTCGAGAAGCCAGAGCCGGTCACGCCGAATGAGCCTGTCGAATATCGCATCGATCTGCTATCGCATGACCACGTATTCCGGAAGGGCCACCGCATCATGATTCAGGTTCAGAGCACCTGGTTCCCGGTGATCGACCGGAATCCTCAGAAGTTCGTACCGAACATATTCGAAGCAAAGGAGTCCGACTTTCAAGTCGCGACACAGCGCGTCTTTAGAACTAAGACGCACCCCTCAGCGGTGATCCTCCCAGTGATTCGCTGAGGGGTCTGATAGGGTTATTGCTTATCGAAGACGATCGTCGCGTGAAACTTCTTGCCGTCCGGACTGGTGCCGGTCCGCGAAATTGTGTAGGTCTTTCCATCCGCTGATACGGTGCGCTTGTCCGTATAGACCACTTTGCCAGCTTTCTTCCCGGTGGCGTCGATCGTATGGGCATTGACTCGCTTGAGTGAAAGCTCATCGATAGCCGCGGAACCGGTCACTTTGCTCGGCTTGCCGTTGAGCGACGCTTCGTACTCGAACTTTACCGGCTGTCCTTTCTCATCTGTGGTATCAACGAATGCTTTGTAGGTCTTGCCGTCGGATTCGACGCGAACCCCACCGCTCGGCCCGATTCCGCTGCCGGCTAATTTCGATTTTGCGCCGTTCAATTTCCAAGTTCCCACGAACGGATTCTCAGCGGCGAACAACCCCACCGCGAGCAAACTGAGAGCAAATGTTGCTTTACGCAACGACTGGATGGACATGGAAGTCCCCCTTTCCCCGATCGCGATTATAGCTCGTTCCCGGGTAGTGGGTCAGTTTCAGCAGGTGGGGCAGGTTGGTAACACGTTGGTAACCTGCCGCCGATTGCCAATCGGCGCAAACTGCGCGGGTTAACAACCCGCTGCAGGATGACATCCTGCCCCACATTCTGAAATGCGCTTCCTCCATGGCGATGTCGTGCGGAGAGTCGGTGTCATAAACTAAGAAGTTGTCGTTCATGCCCGGGATCCGTCGCCACTGGAATGCACTTCGGTGGATCTTCGCCCTGATCGGCGGGTCACTAAGCGGACAAACTACCCAAGGAATTGTACTCGGCCGAATCGTGGACTCTGCAACCGGTCTCCCGATCCCGGCAGTGTCCGTGACCTGCACGAACGAATCTACCGCGGCAGCCTTCTCGACGAATGGCGATTCGGGTGGGTCCTACGCCATTGGATCGCTTTCGCCCGGGCGCTATCGGATCACGGTGAGCGCGCCGCAGTATCAATCCCAGCACGCCCGGGCGGTGGAAATCCCGGTAGCGGGGCGGCTGGAACTGAATTTCCGGCTGAGGCCGCTCTACGATGTGTGGGAAGCCGGACAATACCGGAGCTGGCTGCTTCCCGAATCGCAGCAGGTGCTCGGCTACTACGGCCCAGACGTGGATACCAGCCGCGTGGCGGTGTTCAATGCCAATCGCGGGCTGATCTCACCGCTCGACATTTCACTATCGGATGTGGTTTCCGCCAACTATATTGAAAACCTTCCACTGGCTGGCCGCGATGTTTATACCTTGCTGTTGTTGCTGCCCGGCGTTACTTCCGACACGGCAACAGCGCGTGGACTCGGCTTTTCCGTGGATGGGCAGAGGCCCTCTTCGTCCAATTATCTTTTGGATGGCGTGGAAAACAACAATCTGCTGGTAACCGGCCCAGCCGGCGCTGTTACTCCGGAGTTCATCGAAGAGTATCGAGTGTCCACGGCCAATTATTCGGCCGAATACGGACGCACGTCTGGATTCGTCGCCAACGCGATCACGCACAGCGGCACAAATTTGTGGCACGGCGCAGGGTTTGTGTTTGGTGAATCACAGGTCTTGAACGCGAATGGCTTTCAGGAAAATGCGCAGGGTATCAGCCGGCCCACCTTCACGCAGATTCTGCCGGGCGCAACCGTTGCCGGTCCGATTCTGCGTAACCGCCTGTTCCTCTTTGGCGGATTTGAGACGCTGCGGTCGCATGGCCGCAACGATCCACAATTGTTCGCTCTTCCCACGCAGGGTTTCATCGACTCGACGGATCCGGAAAGCTACGCCGGACAAATCTTGCGGCGTTATCGTCCCGATGCGACTCCCACGGGTCCGGCCGACGCAGCGCTTGCATCCATTGCGACACCCACCAGCCTGAATCGATCCGACGCGACGCTGCGCCTGGATTACACGGCTTCCCCCAGCCAACAATTCTTTGCGCGAGCCACCATCGATCTGCTTGGCCAGAATAATCTTCTCTCCAACCCATATCCGGATTTTGCGCTGCGCTTCCGCCAGCAATCCAATTCCATTGCGGCTGGCTGGATTTCGCGCCTCGGTTCGCACAAACAGAATGAGTTTCTGATCAGCCGCAGTGGCCTTGCGATTCGTGCCGACACTCCGCATTCGGAGGTGCCTTCGTTGGTAGTGGACCAACAAGCGCAGGGTTATTTCATTGCCATGCCCGGCAAGACGAATGCTTACGACTATAGAAACGGCAGCGGGAGTTGGGAGCTTCTGGACAATTTGTCGTGGAACGTTGGCCGTCACGTCTTGACAGTTGGCGGCGGGTTTCTGCAGCGAAATATCGATCTTGCGGTATCGGTGTATCCGGAAGGCTATCTGGAATTCTCCACTCTCGACGATTTCAAGCGCAACAACCTAGGTTATTTGCAGGCGCAGTACGATCGCGCGTCCACTAGTTTTGCGCCCGTAACACCAGGCCGATCGTATCGGTACCGGCAATTCGACGCATTTGCGCAGGACAGCTTCCATGCTACCGATCGTCTGACCCTGGATTACGGGCTGCGCTATGAATTCTTCGGATCGCCCGTCAATATTGGCTCGCAAGCAGATTATTTGATCCAGCTCGGCGACGGACCGTCGATCGCAAACTCGATTGCGAATGCCACAGTGTCGCTACCCGCCGGGTCGGGCAATCAGACCGTCTACTCATCGCGCCCTTCCAACTGGGCCGTGCGTATCGGGGCGGGTTGGGATCCCACGGGCAAGGGACACACGGTGATTCGGGCGTCCTACGGAATTTTCTATGACCGGCTGTTCGACAACCTATGGGCGAACGTAATTCAAAATCGCTACCTCACTGGCACTTGGATGTACACCCAACCCGTTCCGCTCGGCGCGCCGCTCGCGCAGTTGGAAGCAGCCGGCCAGTTTCAATCGTTTTCAGCGGTGATCCCGGCGCTGGCATTCCAGCCCGATCTGCGTGCGCCGCGAACCCAGAGCGCCTTGCTGGGTGTTCAACAAAGATTGGCCCGGGGACTCAACCTGGAAGTCCACGCGCTGGCTTCCAAAGGGACGCAATTGATCACTACCGACCAAGTCAACCGGCCTCTTTCCGTGACGCCCACCGCGGACAACCCGACGGGCTATCTGAATCCTACAATAGGCAGCTACATAAACTATCGAGCCAACCAGGGAAGCTCGGATTATGCGGCGCTGGTGACCGCAATCAAATTTCAAAAAAAGCATTTCAGCGGCCAGGCGTCCTACACCTGGAGCCACTCCATCGACAACCAGAGTGAGCCTCTGGCGGGCACCTTTTTCGATTTCAATACTTTTCAGGGAGCGCAGACATCCGGCTCACCCTTCATTTCTTCGTTCACGCGGCAGTTTGACAGCGGCGCCGATAGAGGAAACTCCGACTTCGATCAACGCCACGATCTGGTGTTTTTCTTCACCTATCAAACGGGAACCACGGGGCTGCCGCATCGCTGGAACGCTCTTCTCCGGAACTGGACCATAGGGTCGCTCGGCGCGCTGCGGTCCGGTTTGCCATTCACGGTCTATGCGCCTTTTTCCGGAACGGAATTTTTGGTGAACGAGCGCGCCGATCTCATTCATCCGCAGCTGGCCTCGATTTCGCAACCTGTCAATGGAGGCCGGCTGTTGCTGAACGCGAGCGCGTTTGCGCCTGCGGGGCCGAATCTAATCGGCAGCTCGGGCCGCAACGCCTTTACCGGGCCTGGGCTCTTCAATACCGATGCATCCGTCAGCCGGGCTTTCGTGTTCCCTTTGTTAAGCGAATCGTTACGCCTCACGGTACGGGCCGATTTCTACAACGTATTCAATCACGCCAACTTGAACAATCCGGAGTCTGTCTATGGAGCGCCGGATTTTGGCGTGGCGCTGTTCGGCCGCCGCGAGGTGAACAACGGATTTCCGTTGCTCGCGCCTCTGAATGAAACCGCGCGGCAGACGCAACTGCTTCTGCGAATCGAATTCTAAGTAGTTGTGGGGCAGGATGCCATCCCAATGCCACTTAGTTTTCCCGAAACCGGTGAGCGATGTGGGGCGGACCCCTGGTCCGCAGCCGACGCCCTCGTCGGCTGGTCCGTCGCACGAAGAGCGGGTCCAGGGGGACCCGCGCGGACCAGGGGGTCCGCCCTACCTGCGGTCACAAATCCCAGCTTGGGAAAACTAAGTGGCATTGCCTGGCCAACCTGCGCGTGGGTTGTTAACAGTTGGCAACCTGCCCCACAAATCTACTTCACCGCAAGGAATGCGCCGGTTGGCGTGGAAATTTTATCAATGGTCAGCACGATCGGCTGATCGCCGGCCGCAAGCCCGGAGGGAACCGTGAAATTGATCTGGTAGAGACCGGCGAAGCCGGGCGACAAACCTGCGTAAGATACTTTCGCTGTCTTGCCGCCGATAGTCAAAGTATGGTCGCCGATGATATCGGCGGCTCCGGCAGCCAGGCCACCCACCACCGCAGCCGGACTGGTGAAACCCCAACCCACGCCGTAGGCAGTGAGGATGTCGCCGGCACTTGCCGGAGTAAACGTGACGCCTGGAATCAATCCAACGGGGCCCACCTTCGCACCGGTGGAAGCTTCCACGGCCACGATCTCGTTTTTGCCGCTGGGATTTTGAACCACAAAAAGGAATTGCGGAGTTACGGCCGCCACAGTTACGTTGATCGGCGCCGATACTACCTGGTCCGGCTGGCCGCAGTTGCGAATCACCGAAACTGGAATGGTCCCCGCCGTCAACATTGGATTCGCCAGAGCATTGATCTGCGTAGCCGAAACGAAAATCAAACTCCAATGCTGGTTGCCCCCTTCGACACAAGTGTTCGCCAGATTGGTGGGCAGCATGTTGTTGGTCAAATCGGATCCAACCACATTGCGGCTCACAGAGGCATCGGCGAATCCGGTTCCGAACAGCGTGAACAGTCCGTTGCCGGCCAGATTATTCACGGGCGGAACACTCAGCCCGGCCCCGACGACTGCATCTACTTGGGGCGCTAGTGTTCCAACGCCTACGGTCGCGTTTATGGTTACCGTCACAGGCGCACAGGTTGCATTGGTACACGTAAGCGTCACCGATCCGGTGTAATTTCCCGGGACCAACTGGCTTGCGTCCACAGTGATGTTGAAATTTATCGGAGCGTTTACAGCGGCTGGCGCACTGAGCCAGGCGCCTCCCTTATCGGTTTGTACCGCCGTTGTCAGAACTGCCGGCAATAGATCGGCCGTCGCAGCTTGGAGCGCGACAGTTTGAGTTTTTCCCGATGCCACGCCAACGGCAACGGGCGAAGCGGGCGTAACGCTAATAGTGAACGGTGAGAGTGTCGCTGTTACTTGAATCACCACGGGCGGCGAGCCGTTTGTCGCGGTGGCTGTGACGGTACCGCTGTTCATTCCGGACATCAATTGCGCCGCCGAAACCATGACCGTCAAGACCAAAGGTTTGGAAGAGGCCGTGCTGCTGGATGTGGAAACCGTCAGCCACGAAGAACTGGCGGCCAAAGCCACGCTGAGGGATGTTCCGTCGTTACTGGTGATCTGCAGGCTTTGCGCGGGTGGGTCTCCACGGCCTTGAAAAGCTGGGAATGTGAGCGTCTGCAAGTTGGCCCTCAAGAAAGTTGGAGCCGTCACGGTGGCCGTAATGGAAACAAAGGCGGGAAGGCACGGCGATCCTCCGACGCATTGCAAAGTGATGCCGCCGGTGTGCGGACCAGGCGCAAGGGAGGTTGCATCCACTGTGACTGCGACGTCTCCGGGCGCTTCTGCCGAGCCGCCGGGCGACAGCCAGGGCACCGTCGACGTTACGTTCAGCGCGGTGGGTCCTCCAGTCACATGTATCGTTACGGAGCCCGTGTCGCCCTGAAGCAGCGTGATACTTTTCGATGTGGGCGCGGAAATGATGACGCCGCTTACATTCAAAGTAACGGTGATGAAGGACTTTGTAGTTCCGTCGCTAACCGTCACTTTGCCTAGATAGGTACCCGCTTGCAGGTGCGAGGAATTTACCGTGACTGTGATGGTCGCTTGCCCGCTCCCGGCCACTGGATTTGGTGCAATGGAGGCGCTCAACCAGGAGCCGCCGGACTGAGTGGTGGAATTTAGCGAGATGTGGATGGAGGTGGACAGGTTGTTGGCGAGGTGGACGACCTGCGACGGAGGCGATGTTCCGGCGTTTGGATCGAACTCCAGATCCGTTTGGTCCAAGATGAAGTCCTGCGCGGCTGCGAGGGGCGCCAGGAGCGCGAAAAGGGCGAAAACAAATAGGTATTTCAACATCCGGGACATAACACCTACGATTCTTAATGAAGATAGCATAGGCTGCAGCGCACGCACTCGTGCGTACGCTAGGTTGGCGTACCAGCGGTTGCGCTCTGAAAGCCGTTAAAATTGGTAGCTTGGCGCAGGCGATACTTCATCGTGGCTGGTTGTTCGCTATCGGAACCCTTGCGCTTTCAATTTCGCTGGTCGCCCAGCCGCCAGCAAGCCAACCAGCTCCCAAAACGCGCAGTCTGGTGCAGCCGGAAGTGGAGACGAAGGTTGTTGCGCCGCGTCCGTCCGGTAAGACCTACGCCCTGATCATTGGAATCTCCAGCTACGCGCTGGACCCGCCGGTTACATCCCTTCAGTTCGCGGATAAGGATGCCGAAACATTCGCCGCCCTGCTGAAGACTCCGATCGGCGGTGAATTGCAAGTGCAGGACCAGATCCGGCTGCTCACCAATGAGAAGGCAACTCGAGCCGGCGTGGACGATGCGGTCCACGAAATGGCGTCCTTGCATGGAACCGCCGCGAATACGTTGATTGTCTTTGTCGCGGCCCACGGCGTTTATCTGAAGACGGAGGAAGATCCGGAAACGCATCGCGTCATCCAGCGCGATCCCTACATCCTCACGCACGAAAGCAATCCCCAGGATGCCAAGACCACCGGTTATCCCATGGCCGATTTTCGGCGAATGATCGCCGAGCAAGCTGAACATTTTGGACGCGTGCTGGTTTTCTTGGATGTCTGTCACGCCGGCAATGTAGCCGGTATCGGCGGCGGTACGGATTTGGAGGCAAGCGTCCGCCGCGTTTTTGAGGGACGCGCCGGAGAACTGGGCGTCATGCTGGCCAGCCACGCCAAGAAGTTCGCGCTGGAATCCAGCAATTTCGGCGGGGGCCACGGAGCCTTCAGCTACTTCCTGATTTCCGGTCTCAATGGCGAAGCGGCGCAGCCTGGGACGAACGAGATCACATTCGCCAATCTGGCGGTCTACGTGGTGAAAAACGTGAGCGAGTTTACCGGCAGTCAGCAGACGCCGGATTATGTCGCCACCGACGACGACATGGTGCTAGTTGCCGATACCCGCAAGGCGCGCCTGGGATTGCCTCCGGCGCAGCCGCTGTCGGATTCGGAAGTGCGAAGTCTGCGCGCGCGCCATACGCGTGGAATCAATCCGCCGGCGCCATCTTCGGAACCTTCCGACGCCTTTGACAAGGCGCTTCAGCAAGGCAGACTGCTACCAGAGGACCCCGGCAGCGCCGCGCAATTGCTGGCGGCGCTCAAAAACGATCCCAGCCAATCTCCGGCGACGGTCGAACGAAAGCAACGTCAGCTTCAGGTGGCCTTGGAGGACGGAGGCCAGGAAGTAATGACGCGCTATCTGGAAGGCGAGGAGATCCCTCAGACCAAGGCCGACTTCGAACGTTGCGGCAAGCTGTTCGAAGAAGCTCTTCGACTAAAACCAGATGCGGAATTCGACCGCAGCCGTGCGCTTGTTCTGTGAAGGCCGCGCGCGCATTTTCGACGGACAATATGCCGACGCGCAGCGGCTGCTCGAGAGCTCGATTCAAATCGATCCAAAGCGCGCTTACGCGTACAATGCGCTTGGGATCGCGCAACTGGAACAGATTGCCCGCCGAGGACAAGGCTTTGACGCCGCTATCGATGCCCTGCAGAATGCCATGCGGTACGCGCCGTATTGGGCCTATCCGGTACATAACCTGGCGTTGGTTTCTTCCGAACGCGGCGATTATGACCGCGCCATCCAGCTTTATCAATATGCCATGTCCATCGCGCCGCGCTATTCTTATTTGCCTTATAACTTAGGTTTGCTCTACGAACGCATCGGCGATTTCGACAATGCGAATATTTGGTTTGAAAAGGCTCGCGTGGTCCTGGAGACCTATGGGCGCAGAACGGCCGGCGCCGCCTGGCCGGAACGGGCGCGCATCTGGAACGCATTAGGCACCGTGGCGCGCTCCCAGGATCGTTACAGCCGAGCCCTACAGTTCTTTCAAAAAGCGCTGGCCGACGATCCGCAGGATCTCAACGCGCGGCACAATCTCGCTTTGGCGCTGGCCGCGCGCCGCCAATTCGGTCAGGCAGACACTCTTTGGTTGGCGAACATTCAAGCTGCCCCGAATTTCCTGCCTTCCCGTATCGCTTATGCGGGATCGCTGGCCGATCGAGGCGAGAAAGGCGCGGCGATCGATCAGTATGAAAAGATCGTTGCCGGAAAGCCGGAATATGTGGGAGCGCAAGAAGCGCTGGCTAAGCTGTACTTGGGACAGGGTCAAGCGGCCCAGGCACTGGTTGAAATCGATCGCGCGCTCGCGCGTTCCCCGTCGAATGCCGCGCTCCTGGAATTGCGAGGCGACTCGCACGCGCGCCTGGGTGACGATGCAGCCGCGCGAGCGGATTGGAATAAGGCACTGAGTTCCGCGCCAGACCGCGCTTTTCGCGCGCGCGTTGTTCGCAAATTGCGCCCATAGCGCTGCGTGAATGAAAACAACGGCACCGGCTCCCTCACGGTCGCGGTTCGGAAAGAGGATTCGTATTCGATTACGTTACCGAACCGCGACCGTAAGGGAGCCGGTGCCTTTTTGGGTTTTTTCAGCACATCGGATGGTAAGATGATGAACCTATGAGCACCGGCGTACAATCGGCCACCTACGAGATGGCGTCGGTGTTGTTCATGGACATCGTGAGTTATTCACTCGGTTCCATCGACGAGCAGACTGAGTTGCTCACGATGCTGCAGGAAATTGTTCGAGAAACCGGGGAATATAAGGTGGCCTATGCCAAGGGCGAATTGCTTTCGCTTCCCACCGGCGACGGAATGGCTTTAGTGTTTCTTCGCGATCCGGTTTCACCCGCGAAATGCGCTCTCGAAATCGCCGCTGCTTTGAAAGACCACGCCCAGATCAAACTTCGCATGGGTCTGCACATTGGCCCGGTGCGCCGCCATGCCGACATCCGGGAGAACATGAATGTCGTCGGCGGCGGTATCAACATGGCGCAGCGTGTGATGGATTGCGGGGATTCCGGCCACATTCTGGTTTCGCAACAGGTGGCGGAGGTTCTGCAACAGCTACGCGGTTGGGGTGAATCGTTACAAGACTTGGGCGTTCAGGAGGTCAAGCACGGCGTCAAGATCCATCTCTACAATTTATGCAAGGACGAGCTGGGGAATCGTGCTCTGCCGAAGAAATTACAGGCTGCCTCAGCCGCTGCCCCGGTATCCGAATCGAAGGACCGTAATGCGAGGCCGAAATGGGTGATCGTGGCGGCGGTTATCCTCATAGTTGCCGCGGGAGCTTTGGCATTCCGCGAATGGAAGAAACCGAAACCAGTTCCGGCGTCCACGGTAGAGGCGCCTCTTCCGGAACGTGAGTTTCGCTATTACATCACGCTGCAGAAGTACAGGAACGGAAAACCGTTCGAGCAACCTTCTCGCTTGAGCGGCGCGAGGCTCTTCGAAAAGGACTATCGAATTCGCCTGCACATCACCAGCCCGATGCCAGGTTACTTATACATGCTGAACGAGGGTCCTCAATCGACAAACGAGAAGCCCGATCTCAATACGCTCTTTCCAGGTTTGGACGGATCGCCTCGGCTTGCGCCAGAACAGGAAATCCAAATCCCCCCCTCCCCTGGGTATTTCGTGTTCGACAAACAAAAAGGCGCCGAGAAAGTCTGGATGATCTTCGCCACCGATCCGATTCCGGAGTTGGAGGTATTGAAGCAGTGGGTAAATACGAAGAGTCTCGGAGCGGTCGCTGATCCAGCCCAGGCGCGTGCGGTGATCGCGGTGCTGAAAGCGGCTTCCAAGGTGGAGGCCACGGAAGATGCAGACAATAAAATGACTATTGTGAAAGGCAGGGGCCGCGTCCTGGCGCTCCAATTACAACTGGATCATGACTAGCAGAATTAGCCTGTTGCTGACGGGCATGGCTACACTCGCGCTTGCGCAAGCGCCGGCGGACGAACACGTGCGCACACGGCAACTTTGGGACACCACGCTGCTTGAGCAACGTCCATCGGCGGCCAAGGCGCCAGCGGCTAAACGTCCAGCATCCAGCTCAGTGAAAGGAGCTTTGGTCGGCATCACGGTGTGGCGCCTCCGTCCCAGTAAAGCGGGCGAGGGGTCCGGCCAGCGCGCATTAATTCAAGAGGAGGCCAACGGCCAGGAATGGACGCCGGAGCGCGTTGCAGCCGGATCGCCGGTCGCCGAGGGCCAGAAAGTGCGAGTGAGCGCGGAGTCTGGGCAAGACGGCTTTTTGTACATCATCGACCGTGACGAGTACGCCGACGGGACCAAAGGAGTTCCGTATCTGATCTTTCCGACGCTGCGGACGCGCGGCGGCGATAACCACGTAGGCCCCGGCATGGTGATTGAGATTCCCGCCCAGGATGACAATCCGCCGTATTTCAAAGTGGAGCGAAGCAGGCCCGATCAAGTGAACGAAGTGCTCACGCTCCTGATTACTCCCAAACCCATGGACGAGTTGAAAATCGAACGGGGCCGGATCAAGCTGACTGACGCGCAGGTTGCCAGCTGGGAGAAGCAGTGGAAGGCCAAATCGTACAAGTTGGAAGACGTCGCGCACGAAGGCAAGCCCTACACCGTGACTGAAAAGCTGGCCGCTCGCGGCGAGAAGCGACTAACCGATCAGGATCCGTTGCCTCAGACGATGTATCGCGTGGATTGCCAGCCGAATAGTCCGGTGATGCTGGATGTCCAGTTGAAGATTACAAAGTAGGACAGGGGCACCGACTCCCTCACGGTCGCGGCTCGGTAACATCCGAACGCCCCATTCCGAACCGCGAGCGCGCATCCAGTAACGCAGCCTTTAATGCTTGGCGTACTTTGCCCACATCGCCGGATCGGAAAGCATTTTGATAAAAAGTCCTCCAACCACGGAGCGGGCTTGAAAGCCCACCTGCTTGGCCGTCACCGTGTCATACCAATCGGTCAAAGGCACGCGACTTTCCGAATCGTTCGCGAATTGATACGCCGGCGCGACTAACGTTTCGAAATCAGCCCGATTGCCGGCCAGCGTCGCCGTCCAGAGCACCCAATCCAGCTTGGTGTAGTCCTTACGATTGTCGAGCGGCAGGCCGTATTTATTCTGCTTGGTTTTGTAGAACGCGATTTCCGTGCTCGCAACCTCTACGGGAAATAGATTCAGGCCGAGCAGTTTGTCCCAAACCAGGTTGTACTTCTGGCTCCAGGTTCCAGGTTTGTCAAAGGCCAAGCGGTAATGGTCGCCATCCTTTGCCAGATCGATCCACTTCTTTGCGAAGCCTTGAGCGGTGGCGCGATACTCGGCTGCCGCCTGCTTCCGGCCAGTCATTTCCGCCAGCATGCCGTACGATCCCAGCGCCAGGATCGCTTTGATCGACAGATTCGCGTTGTGCGCCAGGTGTCCAGCGAAATCGTCCGTGGAAAGCTGATTCTCCGGATCCAATCCTTTGTTCTTGAGGTACTCGGCCCACTTGGTAAGCTCAGGCCAGTAGCGCTCTGCGAGCGTCGCATTGCCTTGCACTTTCGCGAGCGCCGCAATTAGGATCAGCATATTGCCGCTCTCTTCAACCGGCATCTGATTCTCTTCGGTCAGTTCGCCACCGCCATAAACCTGACCATTCGCCAGCGGATATGTTCCGAGATCATGCGGCGCAAACGGCCAGCGCCACCGACCCAGGCGCGCGTACTCCAGCACAGGATAAATCTGCGCTTCGAGTAACCTCGGATTGAACAGCAGCGTGAACGGCGCGCTCGGATAAATGACGTCAACCGTGGCGATACAGCCGTTGCTGAAATTCTCCTTCGGGAAGAACATTGGCGTGCCATCGGCATCCGCCACCAGCTTGTGGGCGGCCAGCGTCTGGCGGTAAGCCAAAGTGGCCAGGCGCGCATATTTTTCGCCGCCGACGCTGCGCAAGTCGCCCATCAGCTGCTCGTCGAAGGCCTTACTTTTTTGGAGCAACGAATCGTGATCGCTCCGAGCTGCGCGAAGCAACGTTGCCGCGTTCTCTCCGTTGCGCCTCCACCAGGCCCGTTCGCGCCGTTCCAGGAATTCGATGGAGTAGAGGTCGTCGTAGGCGATCATCACGTAGCGGGAGGCGGGCCGGGAATCGATCTTCCCCAAGTCGATGGCGAGTGCCAGCACCGCACCGTGGTCCGCCAGATCGTCGGAATCCGGCAAGCGGCCGTCCTTCGAAAATGAATTGGATTCCTGCTTTCTCAATCCAATGGATGCCGTAACGCCATCCGAGCGGTCGGCTTCGAGATACAAATATCCCCAGTCGATTCGTAAGTCGTCACCGCGTTTGGCGAGAATCGGCTGTTCGCGCGAGCCGGCCCGCAGAACGGTTTGACCATCCAGCAAAAAGCGCGTCGCCGAAACTGGCTGATCGCGCGTGTTGACAACTAATTCGGATGACGCGTCAAAATATAGCGCGACATCGTGCTGTTGACCATCGATAGACTGGGCTTCCCATTCGATATAGCTAAGCGGCCGCGACAAGACGTCCAAATCGTGCGGCAGTGCGGGCGTGAAGAACGTAAGGTGGAGACGCACACCGCCGCTCACGAACTGGTAGATGGTGCGCGTGGGCAAGACCTCCAGCGCGACTTGATCCATGGCGGGAAATTTGCTGCCGCCCGTCAACGTGTAGGTTTTGGAATCAATGCGCGCCAGCGCTGCTAGAGTGTTGGGCTTGCCGGTCCAGTGCGTTGTAATGGAATCGGTCAGCCGATCGGCCGCCGACCAGATGCTGAAGTAAGGATCATGCGCGATTAGTGGAACAGCGGGAGGCCGTATCGGGGCCAAAGAGGCCGTTTTCGGCTGGAACTCGCCGCCTTTCCTCAGAAGGTCGAGTATCTCCGCTCTTCTCATCGAGCACGCCTGCCCTTTCTGGGGCGTGAAGTTGTCGTGCTCCGATTCGATCAGGGGCAGCGGTTCTTTGGGGACCGGGATCTGATTCAACGCGGTCCAAATGCCAGCGGGCGGCGAGATGGTGTCGATGAAACCGATCCCTGCGAGCACCGAGGCTTTGATGCGCGGCGCAAAATTGACGGGATCGAAATAGAGCGCGGTTTTCATTGCGTCGGGATTGTCCGGCGGCCAGTTGGGATAACCGGCTTTGCGGCCATGCAGGTCGCCGTTGGTATCCGCGCCGGCCGGCACGCAGACCAGCACCGCGGTGATTTTCTCCGGACGCAAGCCCGCCAGCGCGAGCGACTGTTGACCGCCCATGCTGCCGCCCATCAGTACGATGGTCTTGCCGTCCCAGTCCGGCCGCGTCAGCAGATAATCCAGCACGCGAGAGTCGCGCAGGTACATGTTCAGGAAATAGGATTTCTCACGGTCGGTGTTGCCGATCGCCTGATAATTCTTCGGGATGTTTCCGGATGGATCCGAAGGCAGCTTGTCGTGCGAGTCGACGTTGAGC
This sequence comes from Bryobacterales bacterium, assembly GCA_963774655.1. Classification (GTDB taxonomy): domain Bacteria; phylum Acidobacteriota; class Terriglobia; order Bryobacterales; family Bryobacteraceae; genus Palsa-89. The sequence continues at coordinate 45,028 of CAVZFZ010000003.1, forward strand.
ATCAGCCAGCCTTCCACCGCGCGCTTCGCAACATCCTGGGCGTTCAATGCGTAGACGCCTGCATATTGCAGTTGGATCACAGCGGGAAACTTGCCTTCCCTGGCCGGTTTGGCGAGGTAGCCGTGCGCTTTGGATCCCAGCGCATCGAGCACGAACATGCTTAGCTCCACTCCCGGTACGTCAGTCTGAACTGGCGTCAGCTCAGGATTGATCGGGATCTTGGATTGCGCAGCGAGCTTGGCGTCCCAGAATGCATCGAAGTCGTCAGGACGTGGCGTCGAAAGTGCGATTTTCGTGGGAGCGACGGCGGCGCCGACCGCGTAGAGCCCATTGTTGCGGCCGGTGTTGCCTCCGATAAATTGCTGAGACGCGTCTTTATCCAGAGCATTCACCGGCTCCACAGCGACGTAGATCATCGCTGGCTCTTCGAGAGCGATCTCGATCTTGTCCTTGCCCGAGGAAAGGTCGAGCTTTCCTTCCTTGAGAATCACGGCGTTGTTGCGGCGAATGGTCCACTTATAGGAGTAGGTTGGCGCGACCGGTCCGGGTGTAACGGTCCAGCCGACTAGCTCTCCAACATCGTAAATGCCGTTCGCGTGATAGGGCGTGAACGTGAGCTGCTGTTGGATCGCAGCCGGCTGCGCGAAAACGAAGGCGCCGCAAAGCAGTAGCGCGAGTGCGAATCGTGACTGAATTCGAGTCATGTTATTTCGAGGGCCAGAAGACACCACATGCCATCATAGTATCGATCCCAACCACGCTTCACGGAGAGACCATTAAAAATTAAATCACCGGTCGCTTACGCTCGCGGTTCGGAATGAGGTTCCCCGTTACCGAGCCGCGACCGTGAGGGAGTCGGTGCCCTTGTTTTTCAACCATAGGCCTGCGGCTCACCTCTCAAAATGCTATTTCGGCGCCCATATCCGGAACTCCCCACTGCAATGCAGCAGGCCCATCAAATACCACATGCCGTCATAGTATCGATACCGGCCGGACGGGATTTCCGCCTTCCACAACGCGTCTACGAACTTGGCCGCGCGCTCGCGGTTCGTGGCCGCGAGGCTCGCCACTGCATTCGTCGCCACCAGTGCGGTGGAGTGCGAGCCGCCCAGCGGTTTCCCGTCGAGCGTGTACGCGTTCCCGTAAGAATCCATTCCTTGCGATTGGAAAAACGCCTGGATCTTATCGCTCAACTCCGGTTCGCGCGGATCGGCGGCCCACCAGGACCAGTCCACTGACCAGTTCGCCGCTGTGCGCCAGGCATCCGCTCCGAAATTATCGTTCTTCCCTCCGTTGCCGGGGACAGGCGTGCCGTCGTAGTTGGCGTAATTCGGCGCTAGCGCCGTTACCGGATTTGTCACTTTCTGGAAATAGTCGCGGCTGACTTTGGCCGCCTCCGCCCAGAACGGCCGGTCGGCTTCCGGACCCCATCGCGCCCAAAGTTCGTAGAACGCGGGCAGGTGATAAGAAGGATCGGTGTGGTCCGGCCGCCGGAGATTCGGAGTGAAGCGAACCATCTTGTGTTCGGGGTGAAACTCCGGACCTCCGGTCTCCGGATCGCGGTTCGTCGGGCCATCGATAATCTTCCGGTTCTTCATGGCGTCCAGCAGCCGGTCGGCTTCGGCGTGATAGTCGTAGATGCCTTTGCCGTTCCCCCACCTGCCGGACGCGAAGTACAGCGCCATGGCCCAGTACTCTTCGCCATCCGGCGCCGGCGACTCGCTGTTCGGCGTGCCATCCAGCTTCATCGACCACGAAAAATATCCATATGACGGATGCTTGGGCGACGACTGGTACATGTACGTCTTCGACCAGTTCCACAGCGCGTCGAACTCGGCCTTTTTGTCCATCTGGACCGCGATCATCATCGCGTACGACATGCCTTCCGAGCGCACATCGTGGTTGTTGACGTCGGTGACGTAGGCCAGCGGTCCGTTTACGTTCTGTCCGGCCGAGTAATACACGGTTTGGGTTTCCGGGTCGCCGTGGAATAACTGCTGGAAGGCGGCCTGTATCTTCGTCGAAATTTCTTTCTGCGGATGGCCGGCTTCGAGGAACAGATTGCGGTAGTGGTGAGTGGGAACGTCTGCACCTGCGCAGACTGAAATCACAAGGACCAGAGACAGACTCTTTCTCATCACATGAATCTCCGTGGCCGTTACGCGGTGGCGAACTTCTTGCGCCGCTCCGCCAGCTCTTCTTGAATCTGGATATTTAGCTTCTTACCGATTTTGTAGCTTGCCAGGCAGACCAGGCCAAGCGCCATGGCAATGGCCGGATACACGCTCGCGCCCAGCCGAATCCCGAGCAGCGCCCGTTCCGTTTGCACCGCATTCGGAACGTAGCCGAAAGCGTCGATCACCCAGGCGCTTAACGCGCCGCCGAGGCTTAGTCCGGCTTTCAAAGCGAACAGCACGCCGGCAAACATGAATCCAGTGGCGCGGCGCGACGTCTGCCATTCGGAGTAGTCGGCGACATCGGCGATCATCACCCAAAGCAGAGGTACCGTTGGACCCCAGCCGATCGCCCACAGGATGCTCAACGCGAACATCAGCCGGATGTCGGTTGGGCCGACGAAGAACACCAGAAATGTCGCGACCATCGTCACAAACATGCCGGCGATGAAGACCGCCTTGTTTCCGAAACGGTCGGCCAGCGGCTTCGAGAATAGAATGCCCACAATTTGCACCAGGCTTCCGATCACGAAGAACAGGCTCAGCCCGACGGCAGCGGCGTTCGAGCCATCTGGATTGATCAGCAGACCCAGCGAATTGAGGATAGTCCGCCAGCCGGTAACCGGACCAGCGGATCCGGCGAGTCCGAAACCGGAAAGGAACGTTTGAATCTGCTGCTGGTCTAAGTAATACGCGAAAAAGTAGTTCGAGGAGCTGCCGCGCACCACCAGCATGGTGAAAATCAGTAATGTAAGGACGAACATCACAAGCCAAGGGCCGCAGGTGACGACGTTCTTGATGTCGGCGCGCACAGAAGATTTCTGCCGTGGATCCGGCTGCACGCGCTCACGCGTGGTGGCAAACGTGACCAGGTTCAGTAGCACCATGAGTGATCCGAAAATTCCCATCGTAATGGCCCAGCCGCGGGCGGAATTGCCGCCGCCCAATTTCGCAACCAAAGGCAGAGGCAGCGCTTGAATCACGAACTGGCCGATGAGCGCGCCGACGAAACGATAGCGCGCCACGTTGTTTCGCTCGCTCACGTCAGGCGTCATCACGCCCATCAGCGCGGAGTAGGGCGTGTTGTTGGCCGAATAGAGAATCATCACGAGCGAATAAGTGAGGTACGCGTAAACCAGCTTCGCTTGCGGTCCGAAGTCGGGTGAAACGTAAACCAGCCAGAAGATGAGGCCGAACGGCAACGCAGTTCCCAGGATCCAGGGGCGAAACTTGCCCCAGCGGGTTTGTGTGCGGTCCGAAAGCGCGCCGATGAGCGGGTCGAAAATGGCATCGCCAAGCCGCAGCACCAGGAACATGGAGCCCACCGCGACCGCGGATAACCCTACCGTGTCCGTGTAGAAACGGGTCTGGTAGAGAATCATCGACTGGAAGAAGAAATTCGTCGCGATGTCGCCGCAGGCGTATCCGAGCTTTTCCCGAACAGCCAGCTTCTGAGCGCTGTCAGCCATCGTGGGCCTCTTTTCCTCTGATCAAATCAGTTTACACGCAAAGTAATTTTCTGAAGATCGCAATCTCGCGACGAATTGCCCGTCATCAACTCGAACTCGCCCGCTTCCACAAGGAAGCGCATGTTCACGTCCCAAAATGCGAGCAGTTCCGGGGTGATTTCGAAAACAACGGTGCGCGTTTCGCCCGGTTGCAGCACAACGCGCTGGAACCCCTTCAGCTCCTTCACCGGACGCGTCACAGAGCTGACCAGATCGCGAATGTAGAGTTGGACGATCTCGGCACCGGCGCGTGTCCCGGTGTTTTTCACGTCCACGGACAATCGCGTGGAGCCGTCGCGCCGGATGCGAGTCTTGGCTAACCGCGGCGGCGAGAATTCGAAAGTCGTATAGCTCAACCCGAAGCCGAATGCGAAGAGCGGAGAAACATCATCGAACAGGTATCCGCGGCGGGCGGATGGTTTGTGGTTATAGAAGGCCGGCACGTGCCCGACGGAGCGCGGAATCGTGATCGGCAGTTTGCCGCTGGGATTGATGTCGCCGAACAGGGCCTCGGCAATCGCAGTGCCCGTTTCTTGGCCGAGATACCAGCACTCCAGAATGGCCGGCGCCGACTCCGCGACATCGCGGATGGATAACGGGCGGCCGTTGAATAGCAGGGCCACCAGCGGTTTTCTCAGAGCCAGAAGCGCGCGCGACCAATTCGTCCTGCCGGCCAATCAGATCGAGACTCGTCCGGTCGCCCATGTGCTTCAAGGACCATGCCTCGCGCGAGGTCTGCTCGTTGCCGCCGATCGCCAGTACGATCACGTCCGCTTTGCGCGCGATCCGCACGGCCGCCGCGATCAGAGCGCGATCTTCCGCTGGATCGGAAGGCAGCACTTCGTCCTGGTTCCACGAACCCGGCTGCGTGATCTTGCAGCCTTCGCTGTAGAGAACTTTAACGCTCTTCGGGACTCGCGCTTTCACCCCATCGAGCACCGTAGAGCAGTGCGCGGGTCTACCGCTGTATCCGCCCAACATTGGCTTGTCGGCGTTCGGACCGATCACCGCAATTGTCTTGATAGCGGCGGCATCCAGCGGCAGAAGCCCGCCTTCGTTCTTCAGCAGCGTGATGGTTTCGCGCGCGGCCTCAAGAGCAAGCCTGCGGTGCGCGCCGCAACCAACCACCGCCGCAGCATACTCCGGATCGACATAAGGATCGTCAAACAAACCCATGCGGAACTTCCACAGCAGCATCGGCGCCACAAGTTCGTCGAGTTGCGATTCCTTCAACACGCCTTTGCGGACTAGCTCCACCAGGTACAGATAGCAATCGGGCTCCGGAAGTTCGATATTCACCCCGGCCTTTACGGCCAACGCACACGCCTCTTTCTTATCCTTGGCGAGGAAGTGGCCGTGCGTATCGGGGCGATAAGAAAGCTCCCAGATGGCGTAGTAATCGGAAACGGTGTAGCCTTTAAAGCCCCACTCCTTCCGCAGCACGTCGCGCAGCAGCCAGCAATTCGCGTGCGATGGAACTCCGTCGATCTCGTTGTAAGACGGCATCACGGAGATCGCGCCGCCCTGCCGGATGGCTTGTTCGAACGGATAAAGGAACGTTTCGCGCAGCACCCGCTGGCTGACGTTGGCGGGCGCGCAGTTCATCCCGGATTCCGGCTGTCCGTGAGCGGCGAAGTGTTTCAGCGTTGCGATGAGACGTGTCTTGTCGCGGAAAGTGGCGTCGCCCTGAAACCCGCGCACCGCGGCGATTCCCATGCGCGAAACCAGAAACGGATCTTCGCCGAAGGTTTCTTCCACACGTCCCCAGCGCGGATCGCGCGCGACATCCACCACCGGCGTGAGCGCCTGGTGCGCGCCCCGCGATCTCGCTTCTAACGCCGTCATCGCATACATGGATTCAATCAGGTCCGGATCGAAAGTCGCGCCCAGCCCGATGGGTTGCGGAAAACTCGTACCATCCACCGCGGCGTGCCCATGCAAACATTCCTCATGAATAATCACCGGAATGCCCAGCCGGCTTTCTTCCAAGAAGAAGCGCTGGATGTCGTTCGCCACTTCAGCCATGCCGCGCGCATCCAAACCGCTGCCTGCATCGCTCAGCCGGCCCACTTGCCCAAGCCCGTTGCCTTTCTTGAATGCGGCCCTGGCCTTCACCGGATCGAATCGGCCGTCCGCATCCACCAACGTCTGCGCTTTCTGTTGCCAGATGCAGATCATCTGCGCGGCTTTTTCCTCGAGCGTCATCCTCGCCAGCAGGTCTCTTGTTCTTCTCTCCGGCGCGAGCTTCGGGTTCCGATAGGCCGGCGCTTTCGGAGTTTTTTTCATGAGCTACCAATCTAGCGCAAACGCGGAGCGCTATCACGACAGCAGCATCCGTTACGCTCCCTCGCGGTCGCGGTTCGGTAACGGAGCCGAGCCGCGACCGTGAGGGAGTCGGTGCTGTTTTAAGATTTCACCAGCCCAAACCGGATCAAGCTTTCGGCGGTGGCGACGAGTGCTTCCTCATTCGAGCGCGGCGACCAACCGAGGACGCGCCGCGCCTTCTCGCTGGTAGCATTTCTAATTTTGCCGAGCAGCGGCAGAAGCTGTCGCACGGATGTGTCACGCTTTGCGGCCAGCCGCACCATCCAGTCCGGCAATTGAAAACGCGGCACTCTTTTGGCCGAGGCGCCAAACCGGGCTCTTAAGATCCTGGCGATATCGACCATGGATATGGAATCGCCCGAGACCGCGATGAAGCGTTCGCCCGCGGCCGAGGGATGAGTCATGGCGCGAACATGCAATTCCGCGACGTCTCGCACGTCGACTACGCTGAAATAAATCCGCGGCGCGCCAGGCATGCCGTTCATCAAGCGTTTGATCATTTCGATAGAAGGCGCAAAGTCCGGCGCAAGAATCGGCCCGAAGATTCCTGACGGATTCACCACGGAAAGCTCCAGGCCGCGGCCCTCACTCGCGATGAAATCCCAGGCAGCGCGTTCGGCAATGGCTTTGGATTTTACGTAGGCGGTCAGATCGCCAGTCAAGTTGGTCCAACTGGTTTCGTCGAACGGCTCTTTCTGATCGGGAAGACCATAGTAGACGGCGCCACAAGATGAGGTGAGCACGACACGCTTTACGTTGGCATCGCGAGCCGCGCGCAGCACCCGCAATGTTCCTTCGCGCGCCGGCACAATCACCTCGTCCTCGTGTTTCGGGGCGTTGACCGGAACGGGGGACGCCACGTGCATCACATAGTCGCATCCGGCGGCGGCTTCCCGCCACCCAGAGTCACTCTCCAGATCCGCCGCGAAAAATGAAAGGCGGTCGCCTGGTTCTTGACCGCCCGATTTGAGCATGGCGCGGACGTCGCTTTCGCGATTGAGGTTTCGCACCGTAGTTCGCACCTGATGACCGGCGCTCAAGAGCTGCAGAATGACATGGGCCCCTACAAAACCCGATCCGCCAGTGACGAGGACTTTACTCATGAAAACCAGTTTAAGGGGTGGCGGACTTCGTCCTATCAATGCTTCAACGGCCGGGCAGTGGGGCAGGATGTCATCCTGCAGCGGGTTGTTAACCCGCACAGTTTGCGCTGATTCGCAATCGGCGCGCAGGTTGCCAACGTTGCCAACCTGCCCTTCGTGCTGAAACTGACCCACTGCCAAAGAGTGGAATATCGCCGAAGCGATACCGGGACACTGCGAGAAAACAGGAATCGAGTGCAGCTTAGCTCAAGTAGTTCCGCACCGCCTGCTGCCCGAAATACTCCGCGGAACCCGCCGGCGTAGAGTTGTACAGGTCATCCTTAATGGAACGGTCTGCGCCACGCTCCACCAGCAGTTGGACCATCGCCAAATGTCCGGATTGTGCCGCCAGATGCAAAGCGGTGATGCCTTGGCCATGGGTCAAGCCACCAAACGTGGCCTTCTGGTTCACATCGGCGCCATGATCCAACAACCAGGCGGCGGCTTCCAAGCGGTTACAGGCCGCAGCCCAAATGAGTGGCGTACCGCGATAGGGATCCGCCAGGATGTTCGCGCCAGCTCGCAGCAGGCGATCCAGCACAGCGACGCGATTGCTCTTCGAAGCCCAAACCAGCGCTTCGTCGAGAATCTCCTGCGGATTGGTGGACGGCCGCCAATCCGGAAAACCACTATGTGGACGGTAAAATCCGCGTGCCGCGCCCGCTTCCGGCAACAAAGTGCGCTCATCGCTGAAGAATCTTTCCAGTAACTCGAGATTCCCAAGCCCGGCAGCGGCGCGAAGGTTTCTTGGCGCGACGCCGTGGCTTCCAAGCAAATCGGCAACTTCCCGATGACCCCAAAACAGCGCGGCAATCAGGGGAGTACCGCCCGCGCCGTGCGCTTCCGCATCCAAGGCTGCTCCATTTCGAATCAACGTGGCGGCAATATCCGTTTGATTGGAGTAAGCCGCCGCATGCAGCGGCGTCCAGCCACGATCGTTGCTCTCATTCGCATCGGCGCCCGCTTCGAGCAGCGCATCGATCGCGGACAGGCCAACATTCTGGTCCGCCTTGGCGGCGATGCTCACTGCAAGATTGAGAAGTGTGTTTCCGTTTGTTCCGCGCTCCCTCGCAAGCCCCGGATGAACTCCGAGCAGCGCTTGCAACCTGGATACATCCCCGGACTGAAGCGACTCATAGGCAGCCAGAAATGGTTCCGCGGACGCGACGTCTTTTCGCTGGGCCAGGACATCCACTCGGTTCGTCAGGTCCGCCCATGTGTCGAATCCGTGCTCTCGCGCGTAAACCAGGTGTGCGTCGTCTTCACTGAAAGGTGCCTGCAAAATCTCGTCGTCTGTCAGGTCCGAAAAGCGCGGATGCCATTCGCGGATTTGTTCGAGAGCCGCCGGACCCGCTGATTGGCGCGTTCGCATCAAACCATGCACCCGGTCCGTGATCCACGCCATGTCCGCGACGAACAAACGCGTGTGGCGGATCTGTGATGAGGATTCCGCGTACGCCTTCAGCTTGGTCCAACTAGCGAAGCCTTGTTCGCGCGCCAGGGCGAATTGCGCATCGTGCAAAGCCACAAGTTGGCGCACGGATGCGTCGTCTACCGATGTCCAGCGGCTATGTTGGCGGCGCAGGCGCGAGAGGGCATCCGCGTGGCCTGAACGGATCGCCCGCAATAATTCACGGGCCTGTTTCTTCTGTTGTTCCAGATTCAAGACTGCCTCCTTCGTATGCCTGGTCCGCATGACAGGCGAAAGAGGGTCAACTGAAAGTGAATCCTCAAAGCAGCAGGTGGGCGCGGCCCTTTCCGCGGACTGGACGCGTCCTGCGCGCGTCTAGATTTGAGGATAGCAAAGCCGGATGATTCCTTCTCAGGAGAAGGTCGATAATGTAGGAGCCAGCGTTGGAAAGGAAAGAAATGAAGATCGACACCACAATTCGTCATGTGACGAGGCCGGGGGTGAACCTCTTTCTGGAACTGGGTTTTACGCCGAATGAGGCCAAACGCCTACAGGCAGCTTCTCGAAAACAAATTAACGACACGCGTCTGCTGAAGCGGCAACTGATGGAAGAGCCGACTCTCTGGATTGCAAGGCTGCGGAAATTCTGATGATCTCAGGCGAACGTGTGTCCGAGGTGTTGAACAAGAAAATCGCCACTTTCACCGTCGATGCCCTGGTGGAAATGCTCCGCCTTATTGGCCAACCGGTAAGGCTGGCAATCAACTGACCACACGGTGAGGAGCGCTCAATTGTTCCGGTAAGCCGCAGCTTTGCCTTCCCAAGGCCCGATGTAGACTACGGCTCTTGGTTTGGCGGCGCGGAACATGTCCGCGCCTTTTTCCGTGACGGCGGTGCCTTTCAGGTCGACTTCGCGGAGGGACGGCATGGCGATGAGGGCCGCGACGGCTTCATCATTGATGCGTCCGCAGCCTTGCAGTTTCAGCCGCTCGAGACCGGTCAGCGATTTGAGTTGCTCCAACCATTTCTGGGTGACGCTGAGGGTGCTTACTTCTCCCAGCTTCGCGCCTTCGATTCCCACCGACGTCGATACGCAAGAGAAGCGCAGTTCGCGCAGGTTCTTGAGAGTGAGAACGGCCTGGAGTCCGGTGTCGGACATGGCGATACTCCAGACGTTCTTGTCGTTGCCCTGGCGGCCGCTCAGATCGAGGTAAGTTAAATTCGGCATCTGGCGGAGTGCTTGCATGCCGGCGTCGCCCAGTTCGTTGCCGCCCATGGTCAATGACCTGAGGTTCGTCAGGCTGGTGAGCCGTTCCAGGCCGACGTCGGTCATTAAGGTGGAGCCGACATCCAGCGATTCGAGTAACGTAAGTCCGGCAATATGCTCGAGAGCGGTGTCGCCGGCCTTGGTGCCGTGCAGGTTGAGGCGCTTGAGACGTTTCCAGTCTTTGATGGCGGCGACGCCTTCATCGGTGACGTACTCGGCGAAATAGAGATTGAAATCGGTAATGCCGCGCAGGTTCTTGATCTCTTGCATGCCGCCATCGGTGATGTGGGTGAGCGAAAGATCCAGAACACTCAAGGCGGGATAGCGATTCAAGCGGCGGAGGTCGGTATCGGTGACCCAGGTCCCGCGCAGGCTGATGCCGGTGACCAGGCCCTGAGCGTTGCGCGCCACGGTGCCGCCGAGGTCGGTGATCCATTGCGTGTCTTCGCTGGTTGGAGTTTCGCCACAGGCTGAAACTGCACAGAGGACGAGGGCGAACCAAAGGGCTTTCATTGGCGGATTCTCCGGTTGGGCAAAGCCGAATCGCGATCGAATACGATTTGACATTCGGGCAGAGCGGTTTTGAGCGCCAGCAAGGCGTTCTCCGTGACCAGCGTGTGATAGATGTTGAGGGCGCGCAGCTCAGTCATGGAGCGCAAGGTTTGCGCGCCCTGATCGGTAATGCTGGTAGCATCCAGGCTCAACTCACGCAGCCGGGGAAGATCCTTGAGAAACGCGACAGCCTGATCGTCGAGCGTCATGTAGTCGAGCTTGGCGACGCGTAAGTTCTTCAGGCCGGCGACTGAGGCGATGCCCTCGTCGTTGGCGCGGGTGTGGATCAGTTCGAGCCGCTGGAGTTGCTCCAAAGGTTTCAAGGCCGCGAGGCCGGCGTTGCCGATGCTGGTGTAGTTCAAATAAAGCTCGCGCAAGTTGGTGAGGGCGGCGATTTGTTTCAGGCCGGCGTCGGTGATTTCGGTGCTGCTGAGATCGAGGCTTTCGAGATTGGCGAGTTTCGCGAGTCCGCCTAAGCCGGAGTCGGTGATGTCGAGAAAGCGGAGCCGCAGAGTGCGCAGGCCGGTGAGCAAGGCGATGTCTTCGAAACCGCGATCGGCGACATGGGAGCCGTCCAGATCGAGATCGCGCAATGCAGTTAGGCCTTTTAACTGGGCCAGTCCCGGCCCGTCGACCAGCGTCCCGGCCAGCTTGAGAGTTTCGAGATGGCTTAACGCCGCGAGCTTCGAGAGTCCCGTGGACGAGACGGTGGTGTTGCTCAGGTTGAGTTCGCGGAGGCCGGTGAGCCGCTGGACGGAGGCCAGGCCGAGATCGGAGACTTGCGTTACCTGGAGATCGAGTTTTTGGAGGTCCGGGAGATTTTCGAGAAAGGCGAGCTGCGCATCGCTCAAGGAGGTGGAAGCCAGGTTAATGGAGGTAAGGCGGCCATCCACCAGGTCAGCGCTTCCTCCCATCAGGCGAACCCACTTGGCGATGGCCTGCGGGAGAGGAATCGGTGGGCTTCGCGGCTCCTGGCGCGAAGCGCTCTGGAAAGAGCGGCTCCATCGAAACGGACCTTGACTTCGGGCAGGGCAGCGCGGAGCGCTTCGACACCATTGGTCGTGACGCGGCTGTAGCGGACATCCACGTCGGTGAGGTTTTTCAGGGAATGCAGACTGGCCAGGCCGGAGTTCGTCACCAGCGTCCGGTAGAGATTCAAAACCTCCAGCGATTTCATGCCGGCCAGGATGTCCATGAATTCATCGGGCACCTGCGCGCCTAGCAGATTCAAGCTGCGAATCGATTTCAAGTTACGGAGATGCTCGCAGGCCGCGGCCCGTGATGCGAGTCCCGGACAGATCGAGTTCTTCGAGAGCGGTCAAATTCTCAAGATATTTGAGGCCATCGTCGGTGACCAGCGTGTTCCGCAAAATGAGATGTTTCAGGTTCCGAAGCCCGGCGAGCGAAGCCATGCCTTCGTCGGTGAAGGGATTGTCGCTGAGATCGAGATCGCGCAGTTCGGAGAAGGCCGACAACTTGGGTTTGGCGAGTCCGCATTGCGCGCAGCGGAATTGCTTCAGGCCGGACCAGGGAGCCAGCTTGTCGATGTCTTTGTCATCGACTTCGATATTCGAATTGAAATGCCAACTGAAGGCCAGACGCTCGACGGAAGTCAGCGAGGCGAGGGATTCAAACACACCGGTTTTGTCTTCGTTGCCCGCGCCCGGGTTCCAGATTTTGCCCGGCAGATAAAGCTGCCGCAGATGCGTGAGGCCTTCGAGTTTGCCGAGCTCGACGGGGCGCATGACGGCGGCGGTGAGGTCGATGGAGGCAATGTGGAAGTCGCCGGGAGGCAATTGAGAGAGATCGCGGATGGGCGCGTTTGATCCTTCCAGGATCAAACTGCCTTCCCAGCGGAGCACCCACTCCGCGACCTCGCGTTCGGTGGCTGCCGTCGCGGCGACTGAAAAAAAGAGGAGTGCCGCAATGAGTTGGCGCATCACTTTTAATTCTACAGCGGCGTCATTGGAACAGTGGTAGTGCCTGAAAGGTGGGTTGTAGGGCGCTTGAAAACCAAAATCACCGGTCGCTTACGCTCGCGGCTCGGAATGAAGGTCCCATGTTTGGGGAGAGTTACCGAACCGCGACCGTGAGGGAGTCGGTGCTGCTCCGACTTTCTCGTTTTACAGCTGCGAGTGTTATGCTACAGGCACGAGCCCCATGGCTGAAAAAAAGCGCCGGGTCCGATGGAGAGTTTCGTGCTGAACCGGATGATCTTGTTGGTTCTTGGCGGGCGGCGCTCTGTGGGGGCAGAGCGGCGATTTCCGGACCACCCTTTTCCCGATTCTCGAGAAGGCGAACTGCCGTGCCTGCCACAACGCCGATGGCGTGGCGTCGGCCACCCGGCTGCATTTTCCCGAAGCCGATGCGGATGCCGATAAGATCGCCGCGTTTGGGAATTCGCTGGTTGTTTTGGTGGACCGGCAAAATCCGGAGGCCTCGCTCTTACTGCGAAAGCCGACCGCGCGGATGCCGCATACCGGCGGCGAGCGGATCAAGCAGAACAGTCCGGAAGAAGCGGCATTGAAAGCTTGGATTGCGAAGTTGGCGCAATTATCCGGCGTCGAGCTGGCCACAGCCCTGAAGTATCGCGAGCTCGAAAGTGACGGCAGCGGCGCCCCGGAAGATGCACGAATGCGGCGCTTGACGCACAGCCAATACAACCACACAGTGCGCGATTTGCTGGGCGACCAAACGGCGCCGGCCGCGAATTTTCCGCCGGAGGATTTCGTCAACGGATTCTTGAACCAGTCCCGTGGGCAAAGCATTTCGCCGCTATTGTTGGAAGCGTATAGCAACGCCGCCGAGAAGCTGGCGCGATCGGCATTTCGAGGCGGCGATACGCATGGACTGATTTCGTGTAAGCCTTCGCCCGAGTGTGGAAAGCAGTTTGTGCGGGAATTCGGAAAGAAGGCATTCCGGCGGCCGCTGCAGCCTGCGGAGCAGAAGCGATACGAATCGCTACTCGCGAAAGAACCGGATTTCCTGAAGGGTGCGCAGTTAGTGGTGGAGGCGATGCTGCAATCGCCAAACTTCCTGTTTTGGATCAACATCACCTCAGACCCGAAATTGAAGGCGTGGGCGACGGCCAGCCGGCTTTCCTATTCGGTGTGGGACAGCATGCCCGATGCCGAGCTTTTCGCCGCCGCCGAGCGTGGCGAACTGGCGACGCGGGCGGGTGTGGAGAAACAGGTCCAGCGCATGCTCGCGGATCCGCGGGCGCACGAATCCTTGGATGAGTTTGTCAGCCAATGGCTGCGATTTGACCGCTTGACGACATCCAGCAAAGACCGGCGCAAGTTCCCGTATTTTACGCGCGAAACTTCCAACGCCATGATCACGGAGGCGCGCACGTTTGTCTCGGATCTGGTTTGGAACAACGGCAACTTCATGGATCTTTTTACAGCCAACTACGGCTACGTCAGTCCGGAACTGGCGCGGATCTATGGCGTGCCGGCGCCGGCCAAGGATTTCGAGCGGGTGGCGTTTCCAGCGAACTCAGAACGTGCGGGGATTTTGGGGCAAGGTTTGTTTCTGGCCTTGACAGCGAAACCGGAAGATTCGTCGCCCACCGCGCGCGGCCTCTTTATACGGGAGCAGTTTCTGTGCCAGCATGTGCCGGATCCGCCGCCGGGCGTAAACACGAATCTGCCGCCGGTGACGGAAGCTAAGCCCCAGACCAATCGCGATCGGATGGCGGAACACACCACAAGTCCCTCGTGCGCCACCTGCCACAAGCTGATGGATGCCGTGGGTTTCGGGCTCGAGAAGTTCGACGCGGTTGGGGCGCGAAGAGAGCAGCTGGCGCTTGAATTCAAGGTGAAAAAAGACGAGGAAGAAGACGAAGACGGGAAACATCCCGTGCAAAAGAAAATCATCACGCTGCCGCTGGACACCAGTGCGTACGTCGCAGGCATTCCGAATTCGGAATTTTCGTCGCCGCAACAGTTGGGTGCGGTGCTGGCCGCCAGTTCCCAGTGCCAGGAGTGCATCGTGAGACAGTATTTCCGGTTTCAGACCGGAAGAAGCGAAACCGCGGCGGATCGGCCCCTGATCCGGGCCGTGACCGACGACTTCCGCAATTCAACTTACCGCTTCAAAGTGTTAATATCGTCCTTAGTGATGGCCAGAGAGTTTCCCGAGGAGAAGCAGAGGCTGGATGTCGCACATAATCACCAATCGCGTTAGAACGTCCCGCAGAGCGCTGTTGAAAGGTATCACCGCGGCTGGAGCGCGGATCGCGATTGGCCTTCCGCCACTTGCGTCGATGTTCAATGCGGCTGGGACCGCTTATGCCGCCACGCCCAAGACGGCCACTTCGAGTGCGGGCCTGGTGGACAAGCCCATTGAGACCCGTTTTGTTCTCTGGTTCAACGGCAACGGCATTCCGGAACGCTATTGGATCCCCGAGGAAGTGGGAAGCGACTACGAACTGACCCCGTGCCTGGCTCCGCTGGGCGCCTGGCGCAAGGACGTTCATGTTCTGAGCGGCGTGGACAACGCGGCGGCCAGCGGCAAAGGGAACGGCCACACGAACTCGATGAGCGGCTTGATGACCGGACTGAATTTTACTGGCCGCGGACCGAGCGGGCCGTCGATTGACCAGATTATCGCGGGCAAGATCGGCGGCGATTCGCGGTTCCGCTCGCTGCAGATCGGCGTGGCGCAGGAATCCTTCGGCGAGAGCATGCAGCGCAACATGAGCTGGGCTGGATATGAACGCGCGCTGCCGCCCGAGATGATTCCGCACCGTTTGTTTGACCGCTTGTTTGGCGCGCGCGAAGAGGGTTGGGTGAACCGCAAGCGCAGCATTCTGGATGCGGTGCGGGCGGATGCTACCACGCTTGAGAAGTCGCTGCCAGGTGACGATAAGACCCGCATGGACGAGCATTTGTCGAGCATCCGTGATTTGGAGCGCTCCATTGCCGGCCTGCCCCCGGAGTATGCGCGCGTGGATCCGCCGGACTTCGACGGCGACATGAAAGATTGGCCGCGCATCGCGAAATTGCAGAGCGACTTGCTGGTGCAGGCATTGGCAATGCGTCAAACGCGCGTGGCCTCTTATATGTTGACGAAATGCCAGAGCCTGACGCGGTTCCCATGGCTCGGCTATACATCGGCGCGGCATCACGATTACACGCACGCCGCGGATAAGACGTCCGGTGCGGACGGAACAGACGGGATCCACGTTCTGCGCGACATTTGCCGATGGCACGTAGAGGAGTTCGCCTATCTGGTGGCGAAGCTCGAATCCGTTCCCGAAGGCGATGGCACACTGTTCGACCATACGAGCCTGGTTTACGTCCACGAACATGCCGAGGCCAATCCGCATAAGAACAGCGGCCTGGCGATGCTGGTGGCTGGTGGGAGCAAGAGACTCGCCAAAGGCGCTCACACGCGCATCACCGGCACTGTTGCGGATGTGTACGTGACGGTGGCCGATGAAGTGGTCGGCGCGGGTATTGGTAAATTCCCGACGGCTTCGAAGAAGATCGGCGCGCTGCTCACGTAGGATTCTCGCGGCGGGCAACTGGGCTGGGGTCCAGGGGCTGCCATAAAGGAGTACCTTCCTCCCCTTGGTTATCGGTGAGCTGCTCAACGCCAGTGCCGTCGTAGCGTATCACGAAAATCTCAAAGCGCATGAGCGATTCTAGCGCTGTGTATCTTGCTCATTTATCCACGACTGCGATCGTTACCTTGTCCGAAGAGACGACTCCGCCCATGCTGATTTCGAGCGGCAGCACGCCCGCCTTGACTTGCGGAACCGTCACGTTGATCTGATTGAGTCCAACAAACTGGGGCGATAATCCCGAAAACAGCACTTGAGCCGCAGTGCCTCCGATCAAGATCTTGGGAGTGGTTACGGTGTCACGCTCCGTATCCTCGGAGTTCGCGCCATCCGCAACAGCAGGAGTCACGGCGCCGAGGCCGGTTGCGAGAATCACTAATGGATCGCCTACTTTTGCCGGATGGGTGAGGGTTCCGGGAATGGATCCATCCGTGCCTGCCAGCGAACCGTCCGGATTGATCGCGATCGCCTGCCCAACACCCGATTGCGTGGTGAAGACGGCCGGCGAGAACGCGGCGACCGAGGCGGAGTAAGGTGGAAGCGGCTTGCTATTCACGGTCACAACGACATCCGCGTTGCTGCCGGAGACTCCCCAGGGCACTTGCAGATTGATCTGGTTAGCGCCGGCGAACAACAAGTGGGCCGGGAAACCACCAATGGTCACCGATACGCCGTCCAAGTCGGTGGGCAGCGGAATAACGCTTGCATAAGTATTGGCAGACGCAAAGCCGGAACCAAAGATCGAGGCGATTGCACCGCCGGTCAGCGCTGACCCTGGGACGAAAGAGGCGCCATTCACTGCGCCCGTAGTGGAAGGAAGGCTGGTGGTGTTCAGGAGAACGCCGAGGCCGGTGGTGGCGAAGCCGAGGATATCAGGTTTGCCGTCACCATTGAGGTCCGCTACCCCAGTCGGTTGAAACGGGGCGAGGATACTCTGCGCGGGCAGAGTCTGAAAGGTTCCATCGCCGTTCGAGAGATAGAATATCAAGTCACCATCGTCGGTCATTTGGACCATATCCGCTTTTCCGTCTCCATTCAGGTCGAGCGCGAACAACGGATGGTCGAAGGTGCCCAGTTGGTTGGCCGGCGTCTGAAAAGTGCCATCGCCGTTTCCAAAATAGACCCGGAATGCCCTTCCCGAGGTCGGGTCCGGCGCCAAAACGCCAATATCCGGTTTCCCATCCCCGTTGAAGTCCGCCAGGACGATAGTCCGGCTGACACGCGCGATCTGCGTAAATTCGAGACTCGGCGCGCTGAAGACTCCATTTCCCTGATTGGCTATCACCCAGAACGGCTCCGTATTGTGGCTCAATTGAACGTCATCCCACTTCTGGACGAGAATATCCGGCTTCCCGTCACCATTGAAATCCGCTGCGGCGTCGAAGTGCAGAGCAAGGTAGCCTGTAGGCAGGTCGAGCGGAATTGAAGGGGAGAATGTCCCATCACCCTTTCCGAACATGATTTCGGCTCCAATATAATCGTTTCCGCCGTCCAGCACTATGTCGGGAATCCCGTCGCCATTGAGATCCGCGGCGCCTTCCACATATGCGCTCAGGCTGGTCGCGACGGTAGTGGGCGGCGCAAATGTGCCATCGCCTGTAGCAAGCAGCACGACCACACTTGAACTCGCCCCCGTTGAGACGCCCCCGAATTGGTTTTCGACAGTTATACGCGGACCAAAACCCGTGTAAACCAAGTCCGTTTTGCCGTCACCGTTCAGGTCCGCTGCTACCATCTTGTAGTCGCTAGGGCTGTCGGAATTTATGCGCGCACTGGCAAAAGAAGTCGTCACATACGGTTTAAAGGTTCCGTCGCCATTGCCGAGGAGCACATAAACTTCTTCTTGGGACAAGCACCAGGCAGCGACATCGGGCACCTTGTCGCCGTTGAAATCCCCCACGAGGATCTGGTACGCACAAGGGACGGACAGGATCGCGGATTGGAACGACGGCGCAAAGGACGTTTGTGCGGCCAGGGACGAGGCTGCGGTAAGCAGCGTAAGAACCGGCCATAAGCTTAAACCAAAGCGGTTTGATTGCGGCATATTCATCTCTAAACAGGAAGCGTAGAACTCTGCCAAATACCCTCAAGGAATTGTGTTCCAATCCACGAAAGCAAGCGCGGACACCGGATGAGCGATGATGGATCTGGATCCGATGCGAATTAAATGGCTTATTTCCTTACTGCTAGGGCTAGCGTATGCGCCAGCCCACGCGGAGACCGGCTTCGTTCGCACGGATGGCAAGTATCTGGTAACGCCGGCAAACCAAAAGCTCTTACTGCGCGGAACCAACCTCGCAAACTGGCTGGAGCCCGAAGGCTACATGTTCCTGCTGGAAGATGGCCCGGCATCGCCTCGCGAAATCGAGACGTTCTTCAGCGAACTCATCGGACCCGCCAATGCCGCCAACTTTTGGCACGAGTATCGTGACGCATTCATCACCCAGCGCGACATCAACTTTCTTCGAAAGGCTGGATTTAATTCTGTCAGGATTCCGCTGCATTACAAGTTCTTCGTCTCTGGAGGCGAGGGTTTTGCGTTGCTCGATCGCGTGATCGCATGGTGCCGCGAAGCAGGGCTCTGGGTGATCCTCGACTTGCATTGCGCGCCCGGCGGCCAAACCGGCACCAACATCGACGACAGCTTCGGTTATCCATGGTTGTTCGAAAGCGCCGCCGATCAGGATCTTACTGTCGACGTCTGGAAGCGACTCGCCGAACACTACCGCGACGAGAAAGCGATCCTGGGCTACGATCTGTTGAACGAGCCCATCCCTCATTTTCCGCGAATCCGAAAATACAACGGCCGCCTGGAGCCGCTGTACAAACGCGTCAGCGCAGCCATTCGATTGGTCGACACCAACCACGTGATCATTCTCGGCGGGGCGCAGTGGGACAGCAACTTCAAGGTGTTCGGCGCTCCCTTCGATCGCAATGTGATGTACAGCTTCCACAAGTACTGGACCGCTCCAAATCAGGAAGTTATCCAGGAGTATTTAGATTTTCGCGATCGATACAACGTGCCGATCTGGCTGGGAGAGTCCGGCGAGAACACAGACGAGTGGATTGCACAGTTCGTGCGCGTACTGGAAAAGAACGACGTGGGCTGGTGCTTTTGGCCATACAAGAAGATGCGGAAGACTTCGGCGGTAGTCTCTTTCGCGCAGCCGCCGCACTGGGACGACATTTTGGCCTACGCGAAGATTCCCGCAAACACGGGAGAAGCGGAGAAACGAATCGCAGCGCGTCCCTCGCTGGAAGATTCAAGGGAAGCATTGCAGGATCTGCTGCAAAAGATCCGCTTCGAGAATTGCAGTGTGAATTCCGGCTATTTGAAAGCGTTGGGTCTCAACGCGTCTTCCCGGTAATTGCATCACTGGTAGAGGCAAGTTGGTCTGCGGCCCGTAGCGCACGCACTCTTGCGTGCCGCGTTCACACTCCTGTGAACGCTCGGAATTCGTTAGAAAGGTGTTCGCAAGAGGCACGCTTGGGAGCGTGCGCCACGCGGGAACCCGCGCCTTCGGCAGCTTGGCGCGGACGTTCCCGAGGCTGATCGAAAGATTAGCGAGGCCGCGCAACGGAAATTAGGGTCGTGTTTGGCAGCAGGCCCTGTTCCACCAGCAATGGAGGCCGGCGATGATGCGTGGCTTGCTCATACGCGTACGCCCATCCGAGCAAGTCTCCGTCTTTCCAAGGGCGGGCTGAGATTTCCAAACCGAACGGCAGTCCGCTGGGATAGAATCCACCAGGCACCACTACAGCAGGCACGCCGATCATGTTCACCCATCCAGTAGCGCTGTGCGGACCCTCGCTGATCTTGCCGTCTTGCGGCATGGTCTCGTCCGGCGGAGGCATCTGCGTGGCGGGATAGACGTAACCATCCAGATGCAGCCGATCGAGTGTTTCGTTATAAATATCGAGAGCTTTCTGCCGGGGGCCAAGCACGTTGGCCTGCGCTTGCGGATCCTTTTCAAACACCGCTTGCACGATCGGCTTGCGGCCCTTGGGAGCGTTTGGATTCACGCCGCCAATGATAATTGCCGACAGCGAGGATCCCACGGCTTTTTGATATTCGGCGGGAGAGTGATATTGCGGCGGTCCGAATTCGGCTAGGAATTTCTCCGTACCATCGCGGATATAGGGGACCGTGCCTACGCGAGCCACGGTTACGGCGAAGTTTTCGGCAAGAATGGAATCGTCGAAGACCACGGTGGCACCGGCAGCACGCAAACCGTCCAAGGCTTTCATGAAAGCTTCACGCGTTTCGGGTCGAAGCGGAAGAACAGCGTCCTTGGTGTCTTCTTTGACCTCGGCGGAAGTTTCCGATGCCGTAATGCCTTCAAATGGAATGCCCAGGCCTCGCAAAACGCAGACTGGAACGCCGAAACGCTTGCCTCGCAGCGAATCGGTCTTGAGATACTGCAGATAAGGACCGGGCTGCGCTTTCGCTGTAGATCCAATGGTGCGCGGGTCGAGTGGATCTTCTCCCACCATCACACTAAGTGCGATCGCCGCGTCGGTCACGTCACGCGCGATGGGTCCCGGTATTGTCCAGTAGCCAGTCCAGCGGCGCGATGCCTGCGATACTCACCAGGCCGCGCGTGGGAAACACTCCCACCACTGCGCTGGTGGCGGCCGGCATCCGGATGGAGTTGCCCGTGTCGGTCCCGTTGCCAAGCATCGCGTAGTTCGAAGTGACCGCCGTCACCGTGCCGCCCGACGATCCCCCGGGGCTGAAACGCACATCGTAGGCGTTGCCCGTGCGCCCGAACGCGGTGCTGCGGTTGGTGTCGCTGGCGGCAAAATCCGGCATGTTGGTTTGCCCTAGAATCACAGCTCCCGCCGCGCGCAGCTTGCTGACGATGGTCGCATCTTTCGGAGCCACGAGTTCATGGCCTGGAATGGTGTAGCCTTTCCATCCATCCGTAGTGATGAGGCCTTTGACGCTGGTGTTGGCCTTGATGACGAGGGGAACGCCCCACAAAGGTCCGCGCACGAAACCCGTTCCACCGGATTTGGCATCCGCGTCCTCTTGTGCGGCTGTTGCCAGGGCACCAGTCGAATCCAGAGTTTGCACCGCGCGATAAATTCCGTTGTACTTGCCGATTCGCGCCAGATACCAGCGCACCACTTCCGTCACCGTGTACTTGTGGTTGGCGTAGAACCGTTCCAACTGGGGGACGGTGACCTCCATCAGGTCGCGATCGATCGGCGGGATCGAGGAGGTGGCGGCCGGCGGACGCGAACAGCCGGCCAAGTACGACAAGAGGGCCACGAGAACGAAACATTTAACGCGCATTCTCTCAATGATATTCGTTCTTTCACGGCCACATGTCGCAGATCACGATGGCCGATGTCGCCCGCCCGAAACTATGCCGGAGATATCAAACTTCGGTAGTGGGTCAGTTTCAGACTGTGGGGCAGGATGCCATCCTGCAGCGGGTTGTTAACCCGCGCAGTTTGCGCCGATTGGCAATCGGCGGCAGGTTACCAACGTTACCAACCTGCCCCACGTGCTGAAACTGACCCACTACCCAAACTTCACCGCTTGGTGAACGTCTGCGGAGTGTGCCCACTTTTAATGATCAACTGAGTCAACAGCTCCACCACCGTGTCCAGGGGCAAAATGTCGGCGATGGCAATCGGCGTTCGTCCGCGCTTATCCTTCACGTCGAGATCTGCCCCCTTGTCCGCAAGGAATTGGACCACTTTGGCGATGTCAGGTTGCTTGGCATCCGGAAAATTCACCGCGGCATGAACAGCAGTGAAGCTGGATACGGTGAGGGCGTTTATGTCAGGGTCCAGTTCGTACGCATACATCGTCACCCCGACGTGACCACTTCCGGCGGCCGACATCAGCAACGTGGTCCCGTCCTGGCCTTTCAGTTTCGGATCCGCGCCGGCGGCTGCCAGCAGATGCATCACATCCTCATGATTCGCTTTTGCCGCGAGATGCAGTGGGGTCAGTTCACCAGTCGATGTACGGAACGATTTGGCGTTCGCCTCTGCCGCGATCTTCAGCGTACGCGCGTTCGGGTTGGCGCTCTTTGCCAATAGCATTTTTACGAGTTCCACGTTGCCGGCTTGGGCAGCAATATGCAGAGGCGTGGCGCCTGCGTTGTCCGCGCTGTTCACGTTCGCGCCTTGCGCAAGAAGAACCTCGGCCGCCTGAATCTTCCCGGCTATCGCGGCGATTTCCAAAATGCTCTGGCCGCTCGGAACTGTGTAATTGACATCCGCTCCGGCTTGCAAAAGGGCGGAGACGGACTTTGCGTCGCCTTTTTGTGCCGCGAATACCAGCGGCGTGAATCCGGCCATCGAAGCCGCGCTCGCGTTGGCGCCGGCTTTGAGCAACGTCTCTACAATTTCGGGACGCCCCGCGGCCGCTGCCCACATCAACGCGTTCTGCCCTTTGCGCGATTCCGCCGCGTCCACTTTGGCGCCCTTTTCGAGCAGCAGCTTGACGCCTTCCGCGTTGCCGGAGCGCGCAGCCAGCATTAACGCCGTTTCGCCATCCCAGCGCGCGGCGTTCGCATCGGCGCCGGCTTCCAGAAGCTTCGTGATGACGGTTCCATTTCCGTTGGCGCACGCAAGAGTGAGCGGAGTTTCTCCATACTCATCGGCGGTGTTCACTTTGGCGCCGGCTTTCATCAGCAGGTCGATAGTATCCCGCTCATCGAGATATACGGCCCAAGCCAGCGGTGTAGCGCCATCCGGCTGTGGAGAATTCACATCCACATGCTCGTTGAGAAGGGTGTTCACGGCCTTGGCGTTGCGGTCCTTGATGGCATCAATCAGCCGCAGATCGCTTGCTGCGAAGCAAGGCGTCGCGAGGATGAGGGAAAGGAAAAACCTAAGGCACCGACTCCCTAACGGTCGCGGCTCGGAAAGAGGATCCATATTTAGAGAGCGTTACCGAGCCGCGACCGTAAGGGAGCCGGTGCTTTTCTTGCTTCGCAGCACTAAACTCCGCTGAGATAGGGGACTTCCCCGGTGCTGTCTCCCAGGTTTTCCGCCGATATGCCAGCCTTATCCAGCATCGTGAGGAGCAGATTGTTCATGGGAGTTTCCTTGGGATACCGGATGTGCCGGCCACCCTTGATCTGACCGGCCGCGCCGCCCGCTAAAACCAAGGGCAGATCGTGATGCGTGTGAGCATTGCCATCGCTAATGCTGCTGCCGTAGAGAATCATCGAATGGTCCAGCAGGGTTCCATCTCCATCCGGCGTAGATTGCAGCTTTTCGAGCAGATAGGCGAAAGTCCGGACGTGCAGCTCGTTGATCTTGACGGTTTTCGCGATCTTTTCCGGATCGTTCTGGTGATGCGTCACGGAATGGTGACCATCCAAAACGCCGATGGATCGATAACTCCGGTTGCTGCCTTCGTGCGCCAGCATAAATGTCACAACCCGCGTCATATCGGTCTGGAAGGCGATCACCAGCAGGTCACTCATCAGCTTGGCGTGATCGTTGAACTCTTCGGGAATTCCCGACGGCCGGTTGACCACAGGCATCTTCATCGCGGCGCTCTGCTGCTCGGCCTTTTGGATGCGCCGTTCGATATCGCGGATGCCATCCAGGTATTCGTTCAACTTGCTGTTGTCGCGCTTGCCCAAACCGGGCTGCAAGCGTCCCACGCTTTCCCGGACATAGTCGAGAATACTGGAATCCTCCTGCATTCGCTTCATCCGGGACGCCGGATCGGTGGAATCGCCATCGCCGAAGAGCCTCTCGAATACAGCGCGCGGATTCACTTCCATTGGATTGGGAGTGGAAGGAGTGCGCCAGGAAATGGTGTTGGTGTACGCGCAGCTATAGCCGGAATCGCAGCCGCCCACCATGCTGGGCTCTTCCAAACCAATTTCGAGCGAAGCAAATTGCGTGGACTTGCCTAACTCCTTCGCGGCGATCTGATCCGCGGAAACACCCGCGTGAATATCGGCGCCCTCGGTCTTCTTGGGGTGCATGCCGGTCAACCAGGTTGCGCCCGCCCGCGCATGATCGCCCGGGCCGTCGCCCAGAGCGCGGCCACTCACCTGGGCCAGACCACTGATTACATTCAGCCTCTCCCGGAAGGACTCCAGGGGTTTCATCGTGGAAGCAAAATCGAAGCCGACGCCCTCAGCCGAAGGCAGCCAATTCGCCTGGATGATTCCGTTTGGGACGTACACGAACCCCAGCCGCACTGCGAGCCTTTGCCGTCAGGCGAGTTGCGGCCATGGCGGGCGACATGGCGTCCAGCAAGGGCAAAGCCAATGTGGTGCCAAGGCCGCGTAAGAATGTCCGGCGAGGAAGGGCTTTCTTCAGGACGATCATGTCTCGGGAGTTCTCCTCATCTGAAAGGGTACGCTTTTCACAATCGCGCCGATCAGCGCTCGAAAGCTCGGTGCTGTGGCGTTCGGATCATTGCCGCTCGCGTCCCGCACGATGGATCGCACGGCGGGCCTGTCATAGGTCTCAAGTCCGCGTCCGAGCGCGTAGGTGAGAAGCCGTTCGGCGACAGTCGCGATGAAATCGTCGCGCCGAGAAGTTAGCAGCACATGCCTGAGTCCGGGCATGCCCTCGAACTCGGTGCCGTCCGGCAGCTTTCCCGAAGGATCGATCTCATGTCCGGCATCTTTGCTCCGCCATTTTCCGACGCCATCGTAATTTTCGAGCGCGAAACCCAGCGGGTCCATGCGCGAATGGCAGCCGGCGCAGATTGCGTTCGATCGATGCAGCTCCATCTGCTGGCGCATGGTCAACAGACTTCCGTCTTCGCCATGAGCCTTCAAATTGGGAACCTCGGGCGGAGGCGGCGGAGGCGGCGAGCCCAACAAATTATCCAGAATCCATTTGCCTCGCTGGACAACTGAGGTTCGGTTCGGGTACGACGTGACGGTCAGGATACTGCCCTGCCCCAGCAATCCGCCGCGGTTCGGATCCGTAACGGCGATCTCGCGAAATTGCGAGCCGTACACGTTGGGCAATCCGTAATGCTCGGCGAGACGCTGATTGACGAAATCGAACTTGGAATCCAGCAGGTCCGTCACCGGACGATCGGAGCGTAGGATCTTGGAAAAGAACAATTCCGTCTCGCGCTGGAAGGACTGCCGCAAGCTGTAATCGAACTCCGGGAAATCGTCGGGATCTGGCTTCACTTGCGCCAGGTTCCGCAGATACAGCCATTGTCCGGCGAAATTGCTTTCGAGCGATTTCGACCGGTCGTCATCCAGCATCCGGCTCACTTGCTTGGAAAGAACAGCGGGCTGGGAAAGTTTCCCCTGCTGCGCGAGGTTGAGCAACTCGTCGTCCGGGATACTGCTCCAGAGGAAGAAGGACAAGCGCGAGGCCAATTCGTAATCGCTGACGCGATATGCCGCGTCGGCAGCCAGACCCGCTGGATCGCGCTCCATACGGAAGAGGAAATCGGGAGATACCAACAGAGCCCGCAAGGCCATTTCCACGCCGTTCTCAAACGTCCCGTCGCGCCGTCCGCGTTGGTAGAAAGCGAGCAAAGGTTGGATGTCGGTAGCAGCAATCGGCCGCCGGAAAGCGCGATAGGCCAGCTCGGAGATAATTTTTTCTGCGCACGGCTCTTCGTCTTTCTCGCTGGCTGGCTTGCAGACGAAGATCTTTTCCCGGCTAGGCGTGTTTCCTGGACCGGTTATGTTGTAAGGCCCGGAAATCGTCAGGCTGGCTAACGACGGCGCGGCGCCTTCCGGCAAATCGTAAGATTTCAGGCGGGCGCCATCCAGCCGTAGATCGGCGAAAAGAGGCACGCCGGAATTCGGCGCATCTGTGGGCTTGGAAGCAGGCACGCCGCGCAAGCCCGCAATCACTTCCGGAAACGTTTCCTGGCGCGGGAACGTCAACGCCACGCTGCGCGTTCCAGCCTGGATGGGCCGACGCAATTCCAAACTGTTCGTATCTTGTAAACCGTCGAATCCAGCCGCGGGCGCCAATTTGATTCGGATGACATATTCCGCATCCACCGGGAAACGATAGCTGATTGAGAGTCCGCCGGCCGAGTCGAAAGGCAGATCATCGCTCGCGCGTTCGCGCCTTTTGGAATTTTTCGGAGGCCGGAACTCCACGCTCTCGGGCTTCACATCCGGGTCGCCTACAGCCAAACGGCTCACCTTGCGCGCAACCGATATGTAGCGCTCAATCAGAACCGGCGCCATCGACAGAACTTCGCCGATGTTGTCAAAGCCGTAGCCTGTATCGTCCTGCGGAAGCATCGCGCCAGGTTTGATGTCCAGCGCGAGCAAATCGCGGATGGCGTTGCTGTACTCCGTCCGGTTAAGACGATGAATGGTAGGTCTTCCCGGATTCAGATGGGCGGCCGCGGACCGGTCCAACTCGTCTTGTAGCCATCCAGTGAACGCCAGGGCGGTTGCGGCGTCGGGGCGCGGCATCCCAGGAGGAGGCATCTCTCCGGAATGCACTTTGCGCAGGACCTTTTCGAGCGTGGATGAGTTGCTGGCTATGTTGGACAAATCCAACCCCGCGAGCGCAATCCCACCAGATTTCAATTTCTCGTTATGGCATACCACGCAATACTGATTGATGAGCGCTTGAGACTGCGCTTGCGGCTGAGAGGCTGCAACCGGGCTCTGTGCCGATAAGCCGAGTAGTACCATGGCCATCCAGGTACTAGCGCCCACGACTTCAGGCCGCTTTTTCGGTTGAGGACACATCGAGTCTAACTCTAATATAGCGACACTGGATAGGCGGAAGTTAAACTCCCTCGGTTACAGGCGCGCCTGCATTCTAACGGCTGTTTCCTTCCTAATCCTGTTTGCTGCTTCATGCGGATTCGCCCAAACGGGACAAATCCACTGGACGCGCGTCAGCTACCCAATATGAACGCCATTTGGCAGGATGTTCTCTACGGTCTGCGCATGTTGGCCGCAAGACCGATATTCACCGCCGCCGCCGCGCTGTCCCTGGCCCTGGGCATTGGCCTCAACACCGCCATCTTCACATTGATCAACACCATGCTTTGGGGCTCATTGCCCTGGACGGCGCCCGATCGCGTGGCGGTGATCTGGTCGGTTCCCCCGCAGCACTTGGACCAAACAGAATACGTGTCGATCCCGGACTACATGGCATTCAAGGAGCGCAACCGGTCGTTTGAAAAGGTGGGCGCAATGTCCCTGGATGAGCAGGATTTTGGCGCGTCGGAAAACGGCATGCCCGCGGAACGGATCATCGGCGAGGAGTTTTCACCGGGCTTGTTGCAAGCTTTAGGCGTTCAACCCTTGATGGGGCGCCTCTTCACAGAGGCTGAAGACGAAATCGACCATCCGGCGCACGTTGTAGTGCTTAGCTATCGCTTATGGCAGCGCCGTTTTGGCGGCGACAAAAACATTTTGAGCAGCACGGTGCTGGTGAACGGGAACAAGACCAACATCATCGGCGTGATGCGGCCGGATTTCCGCTTCTCCGACGATCGCGCGGAGTATCTTGCGCCGCTTCCCATCATTCATTTCCAATTGCGTGGTTCCGGGCGATATCTCATGGTCGCCGGGCGATTGAAGCCGGGTGTAACGATGGAGCAGGCGCAAGCCGATGTGGAACCGATCGCGCGACAGTTGGCGAAAGAGTTTCCGCGCGACATAGAACAAGGGAAACCGTGGGGTGTTCGGGTGCAACCGGTTCGAGAGGCGCTGTTCGGATTCATGAATAAGCCGCTAATGCTCTTACAAGGCGCGGTGGGATTCGTTCTGCTCATCGCCTGCGCCAACGTTGCCGCTCTACTGCTGGCGAGGGCTTCGTCACGACAAACAGAAGTTGCCATCCGCGCCGCTCTCGGTGCCAGCCGAGGACGGCTCTTCCTGCAGTTCATCACGGAAAGCGTCATGCTTTCGATCTTCGGCGGAGCGCTGGGCGTGCTTCTTGCGTGGTGGTCGGTCCGGATCCTGGTTGCCATGGCGCCTCCGTGGTTTCCACGCCTGAACGAGATTTCGCTCGACAGCCGCGTGCTGCTGTTCAGTTTGGGATTGTCGCTGGTGACGGGAATCCTGTTCGGATTGGCGCCCGCTCTGCAAGCTTCGAAACAGGGGCTGGCGGAATCGCTCAAGGACGCCACACGAGGCGGAAGTTCTGGCGCTGCCCGCCATCGAATCCGCGCTGCGCTGGTGAGCGCTCAGCTGGCCCTCGCACTGGTGCTGTTGATTGGTTCCGGGGTCCTGATCCGGAGTTTTCTTAAGATGAAAGGGTCTGATTTGGGATGCGATCCGTCGGGCGTGATGACCTTCGATTTTCGTTTCCCCGGTTCGCAATTCGCCAAAATCGTATCGATGTATCGCGGGATCCCGCTGTGGGAAATCAGCCCCACTCCGGCTACTACGCTGCAGCGCGTTTTTGAGCGCGTGCAAAGCGTGCCGGGCGTGGAATCGGCGGCTGCGTCCGTTTTTCCTCCGATGACCGTCGCGCCTGAGACGCAATTCGAGATCGTGGGTCGTCCAGCGCAAGCAGCGGACGCACCAAGCGCGATCTACTATCCGATTACTCCTCACTTTTTCCAGACTATGAAAATCCCGATGTCGCGCGGGCGCGATTTCACCGCACACGATACCGCCAGTGCACCTTGGGTAGCGATCATTAACGAAACCATGGCGCGCCGATTCTGGCCCAACGAAGATCCCATCGGGAAGCGTTTGCGGGTGGATCTGTCTCCCGAAGATCAGCCGCGCGAGATTGTGGCGGTGGTCCATGATATTCCGGGTAGTCCGCAACAGAAGGCGCAACAGCCCGCTATTTTCGTGCCTTTCTTTCAAACGGGTCCGAACGCCATCGGAACGATGAACTTCCTGCGCTTCCAGCTCACGTTTCTGCTGCGGACGAGCGGCGATCCGGCGAAATTGACGCCAGCTCTGCGGCGCGCGGTGGCGGAAATCGATGCAAATCGCCCGCTTGGCAATCCACGCACGCTCGAAAGTTACCTTTCCGAGCAGCTTCAGTATCCGCGCTATTATTCCATGCTGCTCGGGTTGTTCGCTTTGGTTGCTACCGTGCTTGCGGCGGTTGGGATTTACGGGATCATGGCGTACGCCGTGGAACAACGCACGCGCGAAATCGGAATTCGTATGGCGCTCGGCGCCGATGGATGGCGTGTGTTGCGACTGATGATTCGCCAAGCCATTTGGATGACCACCGCCGGCCTCGCGCTCGGACTGGCTGGAGCCATGGCGCTAACGCGATTCATCTCATCGGAACTTTGGGAAGTGCAATCCACCGATCCGGCAACGTTCGTTGCGGTTTCGATTCTGTTGACCGCGGTCGCTTTGTTGGCTTGCGTGGTCCCGACTTACCGGGCCCTCCAAGTGGACCCAACGATCGCGCTCCGCTACGAATAGTCGCGGATGCTTGATTGTCCTGCGATAATAGTTTTGTGCCGATGATTCCTGGCGGGGTCGTGGATCAAAGCAAGATCCGCGCTGGAGTTCAGCGCGCGGAACGCGCTCTCGCCCCCAATGTCATCCGCATTATGTACGCCTTTGCTGAGGACGTGCAGGGGAATATTTCTCTGTTTTTTCGCATCGTCATCTCCGATCACGCAGCGGCCCCCCAACGCCTACGCGAAACCACCCAGGAGATCATCGCCAAAGTCCAGCATACAATCAAAGCCGAAGAGCTTGGTCTTCAAACGTACTTTAATTTCCGCAGCAAATCAGAGCAGGCGATGCTCCGCGACCCATTTTGGGAACGCGCTTAATGAATGCCCTTCCCTCAGGACTTGCTTGAGCAGGCGCGGCATCTTGCCAATCGCGAGCCGAAGCGTCCTAAGCAGGCCAGCCTTCGGAGATCGGTGTCAACAGCGTACTACGCGCTTTTCCATCTTCTGAGTACGGAGACTGCTAAGAATTGGAAGCGTCCAGCCGAGCGTTTCACTTTAGCCCGTATGCTGGAGCATATCCCTATGTCACGAGTCTGCACCACAAAGCGAGATGAGCTCAACAACTATTTCAAAACCGGGCCCCTACCAGGGCACGATCTTGACGTCTTGAGACATCTTCACCGAATCACAAACACCTTTGTCCAGATGCTTCAGCATCGGCACACGGCCGATTACAACGGTGCCATCAAATGGAGCAGAACCGATGTTCTAGAAAAAATCGAAGCAGTCGAAGCGGCATTTCAAAGCTGGCGCACGATCCGCGATGAGCATGAGGCTCAAAATTTCCTCGTGACTCTTTTGCTCAAGGAGCGCGCCCCCACGCGGTGAAGTTCAGTCCTCACATCAGCAGTACCACACCGGTGGGCCGTGGCTTCAACCGGCTTTGCGTGCTTCCGCTCGACGCGGCAGCTTCCAGTTGGGACGGACGAAATGGCAGGTATAGCCGTTCGGATAATGCTCCAGATAGTCCTGATGCTCGGGTTCGGCTTCCCAGAAAGGCCCTGCCGGAGCCACTTCGGTAACTACTTTTCCCGGCCACAGTCCGGATGCGTTTACATCCAGGATGGTATCGTTCGCGACTTGTTTCTGTGTTTCATTGGTGTAGAAAATCGCCGAGCGATAGCTGGTCCCCCGGTCGTTGCCTTGCCGGTTGACCGTGCTGGGGTCATGAATCTGGAAAAAGAATTCAAGAAGCTGCCGGTAGCTTATCTTTTCGGGATCGAAGACGATCTCAATCGCTTCGGCATGCGTTCCATGATTGCGGTAAGTTGCGTTGGGCACGTCGCCACCTGAATAGCCAACGCGCGTCGAAATCACGCCCGGCAATTTGCGGATCAAATCCTGCATGCCCCAAAAACAGCCGCCGGCCAGAATCGCAGTCTCGCTGGATGATGTCATATTTTTAGCTCCTCTTTTTGATTATCAACCAACCTGTCAACCAACCTTGACAGAGGCCAAGCGCATCGTCCATACTTCTCTGATAACCATTGCTTTCCTGTCTGGACTTCTCCTCGTGTGAGCGGAAGGCAAATCCGGTAATCCCGGGTTATTCCAACCTTTGAAGACCCCGTCGCGTCGCTATTCGTAGACTGCGCTGTCTCTCTCGTATTCCAGATACTGACCAAATCAAAGGAGTGCAAGGATGCTTCTCTCGAGACGCAAGCGGCGGGACTATTCACGCTTGCACTCGAAGTATGCCGTGTTGTTTACTCTTGCTGTCGCGTTGATACCCCTGCGCGCGGATGAACCAAAGAGCTTTTTTCAGGAGCGAATCCAGCCCATACTTTCCAAGCGTTGCAACGCCTGCCACACGGATGCGTCCGCTGGTGGCCTGCGCGTGGATTCACGCCCGGCATTGCTGAAGGGTGGGGCTTCGGGTGCGGCAATTGTGCCAGGCGATCCGGATCGCAGCCTGTTGATTGAAGCCGTGCGCCAGACTGGCGCGTTGAAAATGCCGAAGGGCGGAAAACTAAGCGATCAGGAAATCGCGGATCTCACGGAATGGGTGAAGAGCGGAGCAGTTTGGAACACGGAGAATACGCCCACCGCGCTCGAAACGCCGGTGGACGCGAGCGGCGACGACTTTTTTGAAAATCAGATCCGGCCTTTGCTGGTCCAACGTTGCGCGAGTTGCCACACCCAGACTGCTTCCTCCGGATTGCGCGTGGACTCGCGGGATTCGTTGCTGAAAGGTGGAGAGCGCGGCGCGGCCATCCTACCGGGAAATCCCGACGGCAGTCTGTTGGTGCAAGCAGTCCGACAGGAAGGCGCGCTGAAAATGCCGAAGGGCGGAAAGCTGACCGCGCGCGAGGTCTCGGACTTGGTGGCCTGGGTGAAGATGGGTGCGCCCTGGCCGAAATCCGCGCCGACGCTGGTGGAAACTGCGAGCGCGACGGATGGTTTTCAAGTGACACCGCAACAGCGCGGGTTTTGGTCGTTCCAGCCGTTGCAGGATCCAAGGCTGCCGGCGGCCCCGGGCTCAAAGGGGGCCAATACAAATATTGATCGCTTTGTTCTAGCCAAACTCAACGCCGCGGGATTGAAGCCTGTTGCGCCGGCGGATCGGAAGACGCTCATCCGGCGCGCCACGCTGGATTTGACCGGCCTTCCGCCAACGCCAGAAGAAGTCTCCGCCTTCGTCAACGATCATTCTCCGGATGCATACGCAAAAGTGCTGGACCGTTTGCTGGCTTCACCCCGCTATGGCGAACGCTGGGGACGTCATTGGCTGGACGTCGCACGTTATGCCGAGGACGATGTACGCGGGCTCGATCCCAAGCGCCGCGGCTACATGCCATTCCAGGGGGCGTACGTTTTTCGCGACTGGGTGATTCAAGCGTTCAACAACGACATGCCTTTTGACCAATTCGTCAAGGCGCAGCTTGCGGGTGACCTTCTGGACAAAAAGGAAGCAATTACCGGCACAGCATTTCTTGGAAACGCGCCTTGGGTCTGG
Organism: Bryobacterales bacterium; assembly: GCA_963774655.1. Classification (GTDB taxonomy): domain Bacteria; phylum Acidobacteriota; class Terriglobia; order Bryobacterales; family Bryobacteraceae; genus Palsa-89. The sequence continues at coordinate 77,319 of CAVZFZ010000003.1, forward strand.
GATCAGGCTGAGCCGGTGCAAGGCCGCGCTGACGAGCGCAACGAAAGGATAGATGCGGTGACGCGCGGCTTTCTCGGACTCACGGTGGCTTGCGCGCGCTGTCACAACCACAAATACGATCCGCTGTCGCAGAAGGATTATTACGCTTTGGCGGGCGTGTTCGCCAGCACAACTTATGTGGAATATCCGCGAGTCTCGAATATCCAGGTGCGGGCTTGGAAACAGAAGGAGCAGGTCATCGAAGATCTGTCGGAAGAGCTGGAAGAGTTCGTCAAGCGGGAAGCGAAACAGCTCACCGAAATCCTGGCGCACCAGTCCGCGAAGTATATGCTGGCCGCCTGGCGCGTAAGCGGCAAGCCAAAAGCGAAGTTGCCGGAGGTTGCAGACGAAGCGAGACTCGATCCCGAAATTCTAGCGCGCTGGATGAAGTTTCTGGCCAAGCCGCATCCGCGCTACGTTTTTCTGAACGATTGGTCGGCCATGGTCGCTACCGGCGGAACCGAAGCGCAGGCCAAATTGCTCGCGGACAACTTCGAAGCGCTGGTTCTCAAAATCATGGCCGACGCGGGCAAGATCGACGAAGAGAATCAGATCATCCGGGCCAAGGCCGGCCTTCCCAAACCGCTTCGGCGCGACGCTTTGCCCAACGAGTTCGAGACCAAGGATCAATTCTGCCCCGGTTGCGACCTGGAACTGAAGGCTCTGCCGAGCGCCGAAGGAGCTTTGTGGCTGGATCTGTTCGTGCGCGGATCCGAATCCGACGAAAACGACGAGAAGGCCGAGCCCGGAGTTTTTGCGTTTCAAAAGTGGGCGCTGGAACGCCGCCTGGGGCCGGCCTGGCGCGAACACGTGGAAGCTCTTCAAGCGCGCATCGACAGCCTGAAGAAGGAGCTTCCCAAGGAGTATCCGTTTGTCCACGGCGTGGGCGACAAATCCGCGCCGGTGAACATGGCGGTGAATCTTCGCGGCAGCCCGTATAGCCTGGGCGATATGGTTCCGCGCCGTTTCCTCGAAGTATTGTCGACCAACGTTCGGCCTTTCGATAAGGGCAGCGGCCGGCTGGATCTGGCGAACGCAATCGCCGCGCACCCGCTGACCGCGCGCGTTTTGGTGAACCGCGTCTGGAAGTGGCACTTCGGCACGGGACTGGTCAACACGCCCGACAACTTCGGAGCGATGGGCGAGCGTCCGTCGAATCCGGAACTTCTCGAGTACCTGGCGTCGCGATTCGTCCAGCAAGGAATGTCGATCAAAAAGCTGCAGCGCGAGATCATGCTCTCGGCGGCGTACCAACTCGGCACGGACGACTCTGCTGAGAATGCCGGGAAAGACGCGGCGAATCGCCTGTATTGGCGCTTCAACCGCCAGCGCATGGACGCCGAACAGATTCGCGACTCCATTTTGTTCGTCGCAGGCGATCTGGATTTGAAAGACACCAGCGGACCGTCCTCCGAATTCACGACGGACAATTCACGACGGACGGTCTTCGGCAAGGTGAGCCGCTTTCACTTGGACAACTATCTGCAGGTTTTCGATTTTCCGAATCCGAGCTTCACGGCCGAGCAGCGCTTCACCACCAACGTCCCGTTGCAGCGACTGTTTTTCATGAACAACGAGTTTGTGTACGCGCATGCCGGTAAGCTCGCCGAAAAAGTCTATTCAAAGGGTTCGGACGCCGCTCGAATCGCAGAGGCGTACCGTTTGGTGTACAGCCGCGAACCATCGAGCAAAGAGTTGGAGATTGGCCTGGAGTTCCTGAAAGCCAATGCGGATAAGCCTGGTTATTCAGTAAATGGCGTTCCCGGCACGGCCTGGCGCGAATATGCGCACGCATTACTCAGCTCCAGCGAATTCGAGTTTGTGAATTAGGAGGAATGAATGCGACACACGCCTTTATCGCAACCTCTGACCCGGCGCGAGGCACTTTGCCGCGCAGGCGGCGGATTCGGGATGCTCAGTTTCGCCAGTCTGATTGGCCAGCAGCTTCGTGCTGCAGGCGTGAGCGAACCGGATAATCCGTGGATGATCAAGGATCCGCATTTCAAGCCCAAGGCGAAGAGCGTCATCTTTCTGTTCATGAATGGCGGCATGTCGCAGGTGGATACCTTCGATCCCAAGCCGATGCTCGAAAAGTACGACGGCAAGCCGCTGCCTGGCGCTATCCCGCAACACGAGCGCAAAACCGGCGCCTTGATGAAATCGCCCTTCTCGTTCAAGAAATATGGACAGAGCGGCATCGAGATCAGCGAGATTTTCCCGAACCTGGGCAGCGTGGCGGATGAAATGTGCGTGATCCGCTCCATGCAAACTGAAATTCCGAATCACGAGCCCGCGCTGATTATGATGAACACCGGAGCGAACCAGCCCGGGCGTCCGTCGATGGGTTCGTGGCTCACATTCGGACTTGGCCAGACCAACAAAAACCTTCCGGGCTTCGTAGTGCTGTGTCCGGAAGTTCCAACCACGGTGGGACCTCCGTTGTGGAATTCGGCATTCCTGCCGCCCATGTTCCAGGGAACCTACGTATCGGACGAAGCTCACGACAAGGAATTCGACGCTGAGAAGCTGATTGCCAATATTCGCAACGCGCGGTTCGATGCGTCGCAGCAGCGCAAAGAGCTGGATCTGATCGAGCGTCTGCAACAAGCTTCGCTGGAACAGACTCGCACACGCGATCCGCAGCTAGAAGCGACGATCGAATCCATGGAAGTCGCCTATCGGATGCAGACCGAGGCCCCGGATGTTTTTAACGTCACCAAGGAAAGCGATGCGGTGCAGAAACTGTATGGCGAAGGCAGCACTGCGCGCGGCTGTTTGACGGCCGCCCGATTAGTGGAACGCGGAGTCCGCATGGTGCAGGTTTATTACGCCAAAGGCGACCCGTGGGATCACCACTTCGATATCCAGCTCCATCGCAAAACCGGCCACGATTCCGACCAACCGTTCGCAGCACTCATCAAGGATTTGAAATCGCGCGGTTTACTAGACCAGACGCTGGTCGTCTGCGGGTCCGAGTTCGGCCGAACCCCGGTTGTAGAAATGGGCAGCGGATTCATGGGTGGACAGACGCATAACGGCCGCGATCACAATCCGCACGGTTTCACCATGTGGCTGGCGGGCGGCGGTGTGAAGCCTGGCGTTTACGGATCCACCGACGATTTCGGTTGGAAGGCGGTGGACAAGCCGGTCCAAGTGCACGACCTGCATGCCACTATCCTGTACCTTCTCGGCATCGATCACACCAAGCTCACGTACCGGTATAGCGGCCGGGATTTCCGGCTGACGGATGTTGCCGGAAATGTGATCCACGACATTATTGCTTAAGCTTTTCCCCGCCCTGTCGGCGGCTCGAATTTCGGTGCCACGCAGCGTCATCGCTCCCGGTTGAGCCAGAAATCTCAAAACCAGAAGGGGATTTGCTATGTTCACGTCTCACGCGGGCGCTAGATCGATAGTGTCCTTGATTCTCGCTCTTCTCGGATGCGCGATTGCGATCCAGGCTCAATCCGCCAGTTCGTTGCGCGGAACTGTTGTCGACCAACAAGGCGCATCCATTGCCCAGGCTATCGTCACGCTAACTAATAACGGAACGGGATCCTCCAGGCAAACGCAATCGGATGCCGCGGGCAGTTACCAGTTCTTGCAAATGCCGCCCGGCGAATATACGCTCTCGGCCGCGAAACCGGGATTTTCCACCGTGACGCGCAAGGACGTGAATCTGCTGGTGAATACGCCCGCTTCGGTGGATCTGAAGATGGAAGCTTGGCCAGACGAGTGAGACGGTGAACGTAACCACAGAAGCGCCGGTGCTCAACACGGTGGACGCGTCGGAAGGCAATGCGTTCAACGAAACGCAGATCCGCCAACTGCCGCTCGACACGCGGAACATTGTTGAATTGCTGAGTCTGCAGCCCGGCGTGACTTCCACGGGCGAGGTGATGGGATCGCGCCGCGATCAGAATAACGTCATGTTAGACGGCGTGGACGTCAATGACAATCAGAACTCCGGAATCGCGAGTGGGGGAAGCTCGCAAGGTTCCAATGCCAACGGCTCCGCGCACACTGCTGGATTCAATTCGGTTCTGCCCATCCCGCTCGACTCCGTGCAGGAGTTCCGCGTCACGGTGGCCGGGCAAGGCGCCGACGAAGGTAGATCCTCCGGCGGCCAAGTAGTGCTGGTCACCAAAAGCGGTACGAATAATCTGCATGGCTCCGCCTACGAATACAACCGGAACACACTGTTCGCCGCGAATTCCTGGTTCAACAATCGCAGCGGCGTGGATCGCCAGGTGCTGAATCGCAATCAGTTCGGCGCATCGCTCGGTGGGCCGATCAAGAAAGACCGCATCTTCTATTTCTTCAATTACGAGCGCCGCATCGACGCCAGCCAGTTGGCGGTGGAACGCCAAGTTCCGTCAGAGTCGCTCAAAGCAGGCATGCTCCAGTTTCAGGATTCGAACGGCGCCAGTTACACGCTGACGTCCGCGCAAATACAGGCGATCGACCCTCTGCACATCGGCGTCAACCAGGGATACCAGAACATCCTGAAGCAATACCCGGTGGGCAACGATCCGGCATACGGCGCCGATGGTGGACTCGCGTTCACCGGCTATCGCTTCAACGCGCCGGATAAATTGGATAACCGCGCTTACGTCGGCAAGATGGACTTCATCATTACGGACCGCCAGACGTTGTCGGTGCGTGGCACGCTTTCCAATGCCGATCAAAATAATCCCAACTTCCTGGCGCAGTTCCCCGGCCAGGCGCCCGCGAGTCTGCTGCTCAACAACAGCAAAGGCCTGGCGGCAACTTATACATTTGTTATCCGCCCGAACCTGATCAACTCTCTGGTCTACGGTTACACTCGGCAGGGTGTCGAACAATCCGGTGTCGCCGGAGCGGCGTTTGGACTTTTGGATATCGATCCGCTGCAAAACTACGCCGCGCGCGCTTCCTCCAGAATCCTGCCGGTGCATAACATCGTGGACAACGTGACCTGGACCAAAGGCAAACACACCATCACCACCGGCCTCAACTTCCGGGTCATGACGAACAACCGATCTTCGTATGCGGGTTCCTATCCAAGTTATGGATTCTCCACCACCGTAGCAGTGGGGCTCGGTGAAGACATTCAGACCGATGTAACCAACTTCCTCCAGAAATCAACAGGCAATGCGAATCTGCAGCTCGCCAACCCGGACGCGGTTGCCACCGGGATGGGAGTGCTGCTCGGACTGGTGAACAATACGCAAATCACCTATCAGTTCGGCCGCAACGGTGACCCGTTGGCAGTAGGCGCTCCGGCGCTTCGCGCTTTCAAAATGAATGAGTACGAAGGCTACGTCAGCGATAGTTGGCGCGTCAAGCCTGAACTCACCATCACGCTTGGGCTGCGTTATAGCAACGACCGGCCGCCTTACGAAGCCAACGGTCTTCAGGTGACGCCGAACATTCCGCTCCAGAATTATTTCGCGCAGCGAGTTGGATTGGGCGCTGAGGGCGTGCCCTCGAACGCGATGCCGAACGCTTATTTGAGCTATAGCCTCAACGGTCCAGTGAACGGCAAGCCAAGTTGGTACGGATCGGATAACAACAATTTCGGCCCCAGAGTAGCGATCGCCTACAGCCCGCGGGGAAAAGACGGTTTGCTCAAAAAGATTTTTGGCAGCAACGGAGCGCTTCGCATGGGCGGTGCTATGCTTTACGACCGTTTTGGCAGCGAGCTGATCACGCAGTTCGATCAGTTCGGGTCGTTCGGGCTTTCCACCACGCTGAACAATCCGGTCTCCTACAACTTCACGGATTCACCGCGGTACACCGGTGGGCTTCCGACGTTCCCGGCGCCTCCAGTGGGCGGATTTCCCTACAGTCCGCCCAACGTGAATGCAATTTCGGGCGAGTTCCAGGGCATCGCATCGAATCTGAAATCGCCCTATTCCCTCGTGCTAAACGCTTCGTTCGCGCGCGAATTGCCCGGAAAGCTGACGCTCGAAGTTGCTTATAACGGGCGGCTCTCGCGAAAGCTGCTATTGCAGGGGGATGTGTATACGCCGCTTGAGAACTATAAGGACACCGTATCCGGACAAACCTGGCTGCAGTCCATGACCGCTTTCCGAAATCTTTACAACTCCGGAGTCACGTCGGATGCGGTGATGGCGAAACCATCGCTGGTTCCCAATAACCCGTTCGTGCAGGATCTGTTTCCGGCGCTGACGAATTTCTATTTCCCCGGCAGTGCGTCCGCCAACTATTTTTATGGGATCTACGGCGTCTACGGCGGGAGTTACCTGGATGTTCTGCACGCGGTCGATCGCATTCCCGGAGCGTTCAATACTCCCAACGGAACTTGCGCCTCGCTGCATGGCTGCTTCACGTTCTTTGCTCCGCAAGGCAGCTCGCTTCCCACCTGGATGAACGCCGGCGATGCGGATTACCATGCCATGACGGTCACGGTGCGGCGCGCGTTCGCCGCAGGCTGGTCGTTCGACATGAACTACACCTGGTCACACTCCATCGACAATGCTTCAGCGGCCGAAGGCGGAGCCGGACAGGACGGCGCGGTGGTTCAGAACGTGTTTTTCCCAAGCCAGTTCCGCGGTTCTTCCGACTTCGACATTCGCCAGCAAGTGAACGCGAACGTGGTCTACGAACTGCCCTTTGGAAAGGGGAAGCACTTCCTGCATGATGCGCCCGGCTGGGCAAATCAGATCATCGGCGGCTGGCAGGTTTCGAGCATCATGCGTTTCTCGAGTGGACTGCCCACCGTGATCCAGGGAAATTACACCTGGAACACCAACTACTGGCAGAATTCGCTGGCCATCCCAACCGGGCCGTTTCCAACGGAATGTTGGATACGATAGCCTCGGGAATCCCAGTCTGTTCTCCGATGTCAGCGCGGTAAACTCATTCGCGGATCAGTATCCGGGTCAAACCGGCGCGCGTGCCATCCTGCGCCTGGCGCCGATTACGAATTTCGATTTCGCTGTGGCGAAAGCGTTCCGGCTCCCATGGGAAGGCCACCGCATCCAGTTCCGCGCCGAAGCATACAACGCGTTCAACAAGGTGAATTTCACCAATCCGAGCCTGGCTCTCTACAATCCGTCCACGTTTGGAGAGTTCCAAAGCTCCATGCCACCGCGCGAGATGCAGTTCGCTTTGCGTTATGAGTTTTAGACGGCTTTCTTCACTGACTTTAGGCGTGGCGCTCTCCCTGTGCGCCGCGTCGTCGGTCTATGATTTTTCGCTGGTTTCGACGGATGGCACCGAGACTCCGCTGAAGACCTACCAAGGTAAAGTGCTGCTGATCGTCAACCTGGCCAGCCGAAGTATCTACAGCAGCCAGACGCAAGCCTTGGACACCTTGTATCGCACGTATCGCGAGCAAGGATTGGTAGTGCTCGGAATCCCGAGCGATGATTTTGGACATGGCGAGCCCGGCTCTTCCGATGAGATGAAATCCTTGTACAACGTGAGTTTTCCGGTGTTCGCTAAAGCGTCGCTCACGGGCAAGGACCAGATTCCGCTGTACGAATTTCTGACGGATGCCAAACGGAACGCCAAAACCGGCGGCGAACTGCCGTGGAACTTCAGCAAATATCTAATCGGCCGCGACGGCAATCCGGTGGCGCGCTTTGACGCCGGAACGCCGCCGGATTCTCCGGAGCTCATGGCCGCGATTGAGATTGAGCTGGAAAAGGACAGCGTCAGCGACCGCCAAAAAACCACACCTTGATGGGATGAAACAGGAAATAGATTGCCCCCGCCACCAACCAGATGATGGAGCTGACAGAAAATGCTCGCGCTGTGACGCGTACTTCCGGCGTGCGATCTAACTGCAGCAGGGGACCGCTGTCACTGGCCGCCGTTCTGTCGTAAAGAAAGAGCGGAGCCGCCGCATACATCGCGAATATCGGGAACCACGTCCCAGTGAGGACCACATTCTCCTGTTCCACTTCTCCGCTTCGCAAGAGTGCTGCGAGCGACGCGATGGCGGTGCCGACAGCGAATGCCGCCAGGGCGAGGTGTCGAATCGCCAACGCGCGCCCGGCGGATCGCAAGCCGGTCATCAGATCGCGCGATCGCTGGATCGCCGCCCTTCCCGAGAGCTTCTCAACCACTTGGACCACGGGCCATAAACAATCGCCGGTCACCCAGCCCGGTCCGAAAAATAGCAGCGCCTGGGTTTGCGTTACAGCGAGGCGCGGCAGCATCCGAACGAGCTTCCAAAAAACCCGGAACGATAGAAACCGTCGGACGCGGACCTGTTCGTCCTGCGCCATCAATGCCGCCGCCGCTCGAAGTAGGTTGTCGAAAAAGATAAACAGAATCCCCGCAGCGAACGGAACCAGAAGGATCCGCAGGACGGCCACGGGCAGCAGATACTTATCGAATGCAAGCATCAGCGCCGTAATGGTTTCGAGCGTTCCGTAGATGGGCACCATCAGCAGCGCATACGCAGCGAGGTGTTGCATCAGAAACGCTTTCGATCGTCTCAGCGCGAGAAATTCTGCGTCCACGGCATTGTGGAAGCGCCGCGCAAAAGCGACAGCGGAAGGCGGGCGGTCCTCGGGATTCCGTGCGAGACCCGCGAGAATCGCGTCCGCTACATCGCCCGGAACTTTGCGGACGCCGGTTGGAGGCGCCGGACTTCCACTTTCGTGATACTGAATAAAATCGCTTGCCTTTCGCGAGAACGGCAGTTCGCCCCACACCAGCAGATAGGCAACCACGGACAAACTGTAAATGTCGGATCGAAAATCAATTTCTTTGCCGAGCGCCTGCTCTGGCGACATGTACGCCGGAGTTCCGAGTAAGCTCCCCGGCATGGTTTGCGCGCTGGCGCCGCTATCGAATGATCCGGAAGACAATCCCGATGGTGTCGGCTCAATCGCGGCCGTTTCCATCTCTTGGACCGGCGTGGGTTCTCGCGTCACGAACATCGCGGCAGTTTCCATTTCGTCGCCGGAAGCCGGTATTACAGGGCTGACCAGCGGCGCCGCGTTTTCTTGCGCCGGCGGAATCCAGTCTCCGAGCAGATTGACTTTGGCCACTCCGAAATCGAGCACCTTTACGGTGTATCCGCCGCGTCCATTGGGTTCCAGCCAGATATTGTCGGGCTTCAGATCGCGATGGATGATTCCGTGCCGGTGCGCTTCGCCGAGAGCCAGTCCAACCTGGTCCAGCAGGTCGGCGATCAGCGGCAGAGGAAGCTGCGGATTTTCTTTCTGGAACGTGTGGAGCGTCTGCCCATCCAAAAATTCCATCACCAGATACGGCATTGCGCCGCCGGCTGCTCTTGCGATTCCAAAATCCGTAACGTTGACGATGTTCGGATGCCGCAGCCGTCCACACGCCTGCGCTTCGCGCTGGAAGCGAGCCAGGAACTGCGGTTCGGTGGCCCACTTCGGAGCGATCACCTTCACCGCTACCACGCGCGTGGTGCCGAGATGCGTCGCCAGATACACGTTGCCCATACCGCCCGCGCCCAGTTGTTTGTCGATCCGATATTTGGCGTCTAGAATTTCGCCGATCATTTTTTCAACCCCGAGAGTCTAGCCGTCATGATAACAATCGCTCGATCGCGCTTTGGGGCCACGTCGTGGAAGAATGATAGCCATGCCATCCGAAGGCGCGAAACTCAGAGTGATCATCACCGGCGCCACCGGTATGGTGGGTGAAGGGGTTCTGTTGGAATGCCTGGAGCATCCGGCGATCGAGCAAGTGCTGATGGTAAACCGCAATCCCTATCCGGCGAAGCATCTCAAGCTAAGTGAACTGATCGTGCCTGATTTTCTTCATCTGGATGGCTTCGCCGATCAGTTGACCGGCTACGATGCCTGCTTCTATTGTGCTGGGGTCAGTTCCGCCGGAATGAGCGAAGCGGACTACACGCGCGTCACCTACGACATCACCATTCATTTCGCTCAAACCCTCGCGAGCCTGAACCCACGGATGGTTTTCAATTTCGTGTCCGGAAGCCTCACTGATAGCTCTGAGAAAGGTAGGGTCATGTGGGCGCGCGTGAAGGGAAGAACCGAGAATGCTCTCATGCAACTTGGCTTTAGCAAGGTGTACAACTTTCGGCCCGGCTTTATGAAGCCAACGCCGGGGCAACGAAACGTCAAATCATATTACGGGGTGATTGGTTGGCTCTATCCGGTGCTGCGCGCGCTGCTTCCAAACCAGGTTAGTACCATGAAGGACGTTGGCCTCGCCATGATCAACAGCGTGCTAAAAGGTTATCCCAAGCAGATTTTGGAGATTAAAGACATCAACCTCCTGGCCAAGGCCTGATGTTACAGATTCTGCGGCAAAGCATCGTAGGGGCTTTGCACATGCCGCATGAACGCTTCCGCTTGCCCATAGCCGCTTTCCACGCCACGGAATTTCGCTACCTGCGACTGCAGCGCGTAGTAGCGATCGGGTGTTTGAGACGCGTGCGCGTAACAGGCCGCGCGTTTTTTCGGTTCAACCGGCGTGATGTCCACGTAATGAGTGGGGCTGAACATCAGCGTGTCCTCCCCGCTTGAGACCTCATAGTAATAAAACGCGAATTTCTTCTCCATCCGCAGCCAAGCGTCGTAGCAAAGCGCCGAGATTGCACGGTGATCGCGATGCCCGTCGATCGGCCACTGCGTGAACACCACGTCAGGCTTCTCGGTTTCGAAGATTTTCTGGAATGCATCATGATGGGCGGCATCTACCACCGCCTTGCCGTTGAATTGCCCCGCGTAGGCAGGACGAGCCTTTAATATTTCACACGCTTTCGCCGCTTCCGCCATTCGAACTGGGGCCATATCCGTGGTGGGCTTTTCCAGGTAACCCGAATCGCCGCGGTTGAGATAAAGCAGGATCACTTCGTGCCCCAACTCGGTGTATCGCGCCACCGTGCCGCCGCAACCATACTCAGGATCGCCGGGGTGTCCTCCCGCCACGATGATCTTCAGCTTGCGCCCGGACGGCTTCACCGGTGACTGCGCGCGCGCTGCTCCGGCGGCCAAAACTCCCACCCCTGCCATCAACTTCCGGCGTGAAAACATTCGAGTGAACTGCTCCTTCAATCCGAGTGCGGATTTATTAACCAGTCTTGCACGATGGGTCGAAGGCGTTTGAGGTGGCGCACGCACTTTGCGTGCCGCGTTCACACTCGTGTGAACGCACTGAACTTGGTTCTTCCTTGTCCAGCTTGTGTTCGCAGGAGTGCGAACACTGCACGCACGAGTGCGTGCGCCACGTTTATCGTCTTCGTCTGCGCTAACCTAAGCAGAATGCTCCGACTCCTCTTCGCGATTTTGCTGACCGCCGCTACACTAGCGGCCGGTGGTCCGGTATATGTGGTGCTCTGGTTTGACACGGAGGACTACATCGAGCCCGCCGCCGATGATGCCGCGCTACGCATCGCGACCGAACTTGACAAGTTGGGCGTCCGCGCTACGTTCAAAGTGGTGGGCGAGAAAGCGCGTGTGCTGGAATCGCGCGGACGTACCGATGTGATTCGCGCGCTGGGCCATCACGATATCGGCTACCACTCAAATTTCCACAGCATCCAACCAACTCCGGCACTCTATCTGCGAGAAATGGGCTGGCTGGATGGCGCGGCCGAATTCGAACGTCGCGAAACAGTGGGCGTGCAAGATGTTCGCCGGATTTTCGGGGCAACGCCGAGCTGTTATGGCCAACCCGGCAGCTCGTGGGCCCCGCAAACATTCCGGGCATTGCGGCATTTCGGCATTCCAGTCTATCTGGACGAGGGCGACCATGTTGGAATCAGCGAACAGCCGGTTTGGTATGGCGGCTTGCTGAATGTGTACAGCATGGGACAGTATCAGCTTCGCGCTTCTCTGGATGATGAAGCCGCACTTCCCCAGGCATTCGATAAATTCGATCACGCAGCGGATCAGTTGGAGGCAAAGGGCGGCGGGATGATCAGCATCTACTACCATCCCACCGAGTTCATCACCACCGCCTTCTGGGATTTAAATTTCGCCAAGGGCGCAAATCCGGAACGCGCGGACTGGAAGAAACCGCCACGGCGCACAGCGGAGGAGACCGAGCGGTGCTTCCGCATCCTGATTCGCTATGTGGAGCACGCCAAATCGCGATCGGATGTGCACTTTGTAACCGCGCGCGAGTTACCGTTGCTTTACCAAACGCAAGCCGCACGTTCGGGCGATCGGGCTTCTATCGCGCGGCATCTCGCCGGGCACGAAACGTTTCTGGAAACAGATCACGGCGCGCTATCGGCAGCGGAGATGCTCGAAATACTTCTCGGAATGGAACCCGTTTTCGTAGAAGGACCCTCGTCGCGCGCCGTCAGTAATTACCATTTGGCCAGCGTTCCGCGTCCGGCATTCGAGCGCGCCAAAGCCGACGCTTCGGATTTTATCCACGTGAACCATCGTTTGCCGGCTGATGTCTGGATCGGATCCGAGAAGCTGTCGCTGGCTGATTTCGTAGCGACGCTCGCAAACGACGCGGGGGGAACCAGTGCGGTTCCAGTCCGCAAAGGCAATCTCGAATTAGAGAAATACGTGTCCACGGATGCGCGCGGCAGCTTCCAATGGCCGATCCATCCCGAAGGATTCAGCGCGCCGGAATTACTGGAGCTGGCGCGCCTGCAGGCCTGGACGCTCAAACCCGCCAAATTGAAGTAACAACCGTGCGAGGATAGTGAAATGCTTTCGAAACCCTGCGGCAGAACGGTCTGGATCGCGGCTGCGATCTCTATTGCAGGCTGTGCTTGCGCGCAGCAGTATGACATCGTTTTGCGAAACGGCCGCGTCTGCGACGGCACCGGTTCCGCATGCGTTCCAGGCGGCGTTGCCATCTCCGGCGACACCATCGCTCGAGTCGGTGACCTGGGGAACGCCCGCGGACGCTCTGACGTGGATGTCCACGGCCAGGTGATCGCCCCCGGCTTCGTGAACATGATGAGCGGCGAATCAGGCTTGTTCGCCGACGGCCGCTCTCAGAGCGACATTCGGCAGGGAGTGACGCTCGAGATCTTCGGCGAAGGCGAATCCATGGGGCCGATGAACGACGCGATGCGCGCCGAGTACGAGAAACAGCAAGTGGATTTTCACTATGACGTCCCCTGGCACACATTAGCCGAAGGTTTGGATACGCTCGCCCACCGCGGCATTTCCACAAACATTGCATCGTTCATCGGAGCTGCCACTCCGCGCGTGAACGTTCTTGGACGGGCCAATCGTGCGCCCACTCCCGCCGAGCTTGACCAGATGCGCGCGCTCACCGCGAAAGCCATGGAAGACGGCGCGCTGGGTGTCGCGTCCGCGCTGATTTATCAGCCAGGCGTGTATGCCAAAACGGATGAGCTGGTGGCGTTGGCCGAAGTCGCCGCTCGCTATCACGGCATTTACATTTCGCACATGCGCAATGAAGGCGATCATGAAATGGAAGCCATCGACGAGCTGATTTCCATCGCGCGCCAAGCCAAGATTCCCGCCGAGATTTATCACTTGAAAGTAGCCGGACAGCAGAACTGGAGCCGGCTTCCGCAAGTGATCCGAAAGATCGAAGACGCGCGCGCCTCGGGGTTGAAGATCACCGCCGACATGTATACCTACACCGCGGGCGCCACCGGTCTGGATGCCTCCATGCCGCCCTGGGTGCAGGAAGGCGGACTGCAAGCGTGGCGCAAGCGCCTGCAGGACCCCGCGATCCGCGCGCGCGTGAAGCGCGAGATGAGCGCACCCGGCGATCATTGGGATAATCTCTTCCTGGCCACCGGATCGCCCGACAAGATTCTCCTCATCGCGTTCAAGAGCGAGAAACTGAAGCCGCTCACCGGCAAGACTCTCGGCGAAGTAGCCCGCATGCGCCATTCCACGCCGGAGGAAACCGCGATGGATCTGGTAGTGGAAGACGACTCGCGAATCGGCACCGTATATTTCTTGATGAGCGAAGACAACCTGGGCAAGCAGATTGTTCTACCCTGGCTGAGTTTTGCCTCGGATGCGGATTCCATGGGAAACGACGGGATTTTTCTGAAGGCCAGCGCCCATCCGCGTGCCTTCGGAAATTTCGCGCGTGTCTACGCGAAATATGTGCGTGACGAGAAACTGCTTACCGTGGAAGACGCCGTTCGAAAGATGACTTCGCTTCCCGTGACGAATCTCGGCATCGCGAAGCGCGGCTTCTTGCGCCAGGGATATTTTGCCGACGTCGTGGTCTTCGATCCGGCCACCATCCAGGACCATGCGACGTTCGAAAAACCATTGCAATATGCAACCGGCGTATCGGAAGTCTTCGTGAATGGCGTGGAAGTGATCAAAGCCGGCGAACACACCGGAGCGAAGCCTGGGCGTGTGGTCCGCCGCGCGCGCTAGTCGCCCGGATCACGGATAGTTATCCAGTACTATATGGAACTGGTAACGTGTGAACATTCGATGAAATCGGGATAGTATGCCAATGGGCGGCTTGCTTGGTCTCAAGCCGCTCTTGCTTCAATTGGCAAGCCCGCTCCTTCGCTGGAGCGGGTTCTAAGAGCGCAATCGATGTCAGCCGCCCAACCGCCGGCATATACTGAGACATGCGCTGGGCCCTTCTGATCATCGCCGGACTCCCGGCGTTGTTAGCGCAGGCTCCCGCCTCCGACGCCGCCGCCGTTGAATTTTTCGAAAAGAACATTCGTCCTGTCTTCGTCAGCCGCTGCTACGTCTGCCACAGTTCCTCCGCGCCAAAAGTCCAAGGCGGATTTCAACTCGACAGCCGCGACCTGCTGCGCAAAGGCGGCAATTCCGGATCTCCAATCACGCCCGGCGATCCCGATTCCAGCCTGCTGATCAAGGCTCTGCGCTACACCGATCCCAATTTGAAGATGCCGCCCGGCAAGGCGCTTCCGCCCGAGGTGGTGGCTAATTTCGAGCAATGGGTTCGGATGGGCGCGCCGGATCCGCGCACCGATGCGCCGAAAACCGCCGCGTCCAACAAATCGCGCGACTGGTGGTCGTTGAAAAGGCCGGTGCGGCCGCGAAGTTCCTGGCGTGGCCGATACAAACTGGCCGAAGACACCGGTGGATAATTTCATTTTGGCAAAACTCGCCCAGGCGAAGTTGAAACCATCGCCACCCACGGACAGGCGAACACTGATCCGCCGCGCCACCTACGATCTGATCGGCTTGCCTCCCACGCAGGCGGAGATCGCCGACTTTTCGAACGATCCCACGCCGAACGCATTTGAAAAGGTAGTGGACCGATTGCTGGCATCGCCCCAGTACGGCGTACGATGGGGACGCCACTGGATGGATGTCGCGCGCTACGCCGACACGTCCGATGGGCCGGATCGCTTCGCTTTTTCGTACACCTACCGGGATTGGGTGATCCGCGCATTCAACGAGGACATGCCCTTCGATCAGTTTGCCCGGAAGCAGATCGCCGCCGATTTACTGACGCCGACGGACCAAAAAGATCTTGCCGCACTCGGATTCATTACGCTGGGCCGCAGCGTCCCCAAGGGCGAGCATGACATGATCGACGATCGGATCGATGCCATCACGCGCGGTTTCCTGGGCATGACAGTGACCTGCGCGCGCTGCCACGATCATAAGTTCGATCCCATTCCAACGCGCGATTATTATTCCTTTTACGGAATCATTGCCAACTCGACCGAGCCCGTGGAATATCCGCTGCTACTAGCAGAGGATTCCACTTCGCCGCTGGTGCACCAATACCGGCAGGGCATGGAACGGCGCCAGGAAATCCTGGATGAATTCAGGACTAAGCGGCACGGCGAGTTGGTGGCCGAGTTCCGCCAGGCATCCTGGATTTCACGCTATCTGCTGGGAGCGCAGCAAGCCATAGCGATGGACAATGCGGAAATCGAGGCGCTGTCGCGGGACAAAGATTTCAATCTCTACATGCTCCGGCGCTGGCGTGAATATCTGCGTGCAGCCCGCGATCGGCGGGACCCGGTATTTACGCTGTGGAACGCGTTCGCAGCCGCACAGGTACAGCAACCTGTCCCAGAGGGTGCCAATTCGGAGTTGAAGAAAGCCGTTGCGGCGAATCCACCAGGATCTATGGACGACCTGGCGAAAATATACGGTGAGGTCCTGGCGAAGTTCGATTCGCCGGCTGTGAACCCCAATCCAGAGGACGAAGCGCTACGCCTTGTTCTGCGGGGCGACGGCACTCCCACCAATGTCCCGCTGGAAGATTTTGTGGAGATCCGCGGAGACGGCGGCGACGATAATATTCTCGGTGGCCTCAAAGGCGCCATTCGCCAATGGGAAGTGGAGTTCAGCTATCGCGGCCTCACTCCGCGCGCCATGGCGCTTCAGGAGTCTGCCAAGTTGATCCCCGCTCACGTATTTCTCCGCGGAAATCCGAACAACCCAGGTGTCGAAACTCCTCCGCATTTTCTCTCGGCGCTCGACACCAGCCAACGGCCCTTCACGCACGGCAGCGGGCGTTTGGATCTGGCCAACGCGGTCGCCGATAGGAACAATCCCGTTACCGCGCGCGTGATAGTGAATCGAGTATGGCAGTGGCACTTCGGACGCGGCATCGTTGCTAGCCCCAGCGACTTCGGAACGCGCGGCGAACTGCCCACGCATCCGGAATTGCTGGATTATCTTGCCACACGCTTTATGGATGAAGGCTGGTCCATCAAAAAGCTGCACAAATGGATCATGCTTTCGAGCACGTACCAGCAGGCAAGCGCGCGATCGTCCCGGATGCGCACGCGGCGGATCCGGAAAACAAGCTGGTTTGGCGCATGAACCGGCAGCGCTTGGATTTTGAGTCGCTGCGCGATTCCATTCTGTTTGTCTCCGGCCAGCTCGATGAAGCGATCGGTGGATCGCCGTTCTCGCTGACTGCCCAGCCCGCCGTGCCGCGCCGCACTGCCTACGCGTACCTGGAGCGAGGTCATATCCCGGGAGAGATGGGCGCATTCGATTTCGCGATCCCAGAGGCTCATGTCCCACAGCGGTTCCTCACCACCGTGCCGCAGCAGGCGCTGTATCTCATGAACAGCCCGTTCATTCTGGAAGAATCGAAGCATTTGGCCGCACGCGGCGAAATCCAATCGGCGTCGAACGATCTGCCCGCGTGAACCAGCTTGTACCAGGTTATTTATGGGCGCGCCGCTACAAGCGAAGAGGTGCGATCCGCGCTGGATTTCGTCCACGCCGAGACGCAGAAGCCGGAACCCGCGCCCGAGGCTGTCTGGCAGTATGGCCTGGCATCCCATGGATAAATTCGCGCCGATGAAATATTTCGTGAATGAAAAATGGCAGCCCGCCTCAATTACACCGCAGCCTTTATTCGGTGATGCGGAACTTTCCGCCAAAGGCGGCATGCCCACCGACGATCCAGCCAAAGCGATCACCCGGCGCTGGACTTCGCCCATCAGTGGCAAGGTTGAGATCACCGGGACCGTCACACATGAGGTAACCAACAAACCGGAGGAGTATCACAAAGAATGGGGAGACGGAGTGCGTGCGCGGATCGTCTTAAACGGTAGCAAAACGTTAGTGGAGGAGATCGTCTATAACCGAAAAGCCGAACTCGCGGTGAAAGAACTGGCCGTCGCTCCCGGCGACACGATTGATTTCATGGTGGATTGCCGGGCGGATTCAGAAAATGATGGCTTCCAGTGGGCGCCGGTGGTTACCGCCGGATCGAAAGTGTGGGATTCCCATAAGGATTTCGCAGGCCCCGGACCGATCACTTTGAACGCATGGGAAAAACTGGCGCAAGTGCTGCTCGAAACCAGCGAATTCGCTTTTGTGGATTAGGACCACCATGTCTAACCGAACCGCGACCGCAAGGGAGCGCTACCACGACCACCACTGTATGACGCAACATCACTTCACCCGCAGACAACTCCTAAAACAATCAGGCATGGGCTTCGGTTCGCTCGCCCTAGGCGCTCTCTTCAGCAATTCCGCATCCGGCGCGGCCACATTGAACGGTCCGCTAGCCCCGCATCCGCCGCAATTCGCGCCCAAAGCCAAGCGCGTAATTCACCTCTTTATGAACGGCGGACCCTCGCAGGTGGATACCTTCGACCCGAAGCCTATGCTCGCCAAATACGCCGGCCAGGCAATCCCGCTCCACATGCAGACGGAACGCCGCACCGGCGCCGGCTTTCCATCGCCGTTCCAATTTATCCAGCAGGGCAAAAGCGGCATCCCGGTGAGCGAGATTTTTCCCGAAGTTGGCAAGTGCATCGACGACATCTGCGTCATCCGTTCCATGCTGAGCGAGATTCCGAATCACGAGCCATCGCTGATGATGATGAACTGCGGCGATGTCCGGCAGGTGCGCCCCAGCTTCGGTTCGTGGGTCACGTACGGTCTGGGATCGGAGAATCAGAATCTTCCGGGTTACATCGTGCTGTGTCCCAACGGAATGCCGACGGAAGGCGCAAAGAACTGGCGGTCCGCTTTTCTTCCAGGCGCTTTTCAGGGCACTCGAATTGACACCGCGCAAACTGCCGCCGACAAGCTGATCGAGAATATCCGCAACCCAACCGCGTCGCTTGATGAGCAGCGGCGTCAAATATCGCTGCTTGAAAAACTGAACGCGCAATACGCGCAGACTCGCCAGGAAGATGCGGTGATGGAAGCGCGCGTGGAGTCCTTCGAGCTGGCCTACCGCATGCAAATGGAGGCGGCGGACGTGTTCGATTTGAAAAAAGAGCCGGCCAGCATCCGCGAGATGTACGGCGACACGCTGCAAGGCCGGCAGATGCTGATCGCACGCCGGTTGCTTGAGAGGGGAGTCCGGTTCGTGCAAGTCTGGCACGGCGCTGGCCAGCCGTGGGACAGCCACACCGAGATCGCCAAGGAGCATCGCAAGCTAGCGGCGGAATGCGATCAACCCATCGCGGCTCTTCTGAGGGATTTGAAGCAGCGCGGCATGCTGAATGACACGTTGGTCATCTGGGGAGGAGAGTTCGGCCGCACTCCGACTGTGGAGCTTGCCGAAGCCGGCGCGAACAACGGAACCGTCAGCGGACGCGACCACAATCCCTACGGATTTTCGATGTGGGTGGCAGGCGGGGGCTTCAAGGCCGGCCATGTCTACGGTGCGACCGACGAGTTCGGTTTCGCCGCCGCCGAGAACAAAGTTCACGTGCACGACCTGCATGCCACGTTGCTGCATCAGCTCGGTTTCGATCACACCAAGCTGACGTATCGCTATGCCGGCCGCGATTTCCGCCTGACCGATGTCGCCGGAAATATCGTGACGGATCTGCTCGCCTAGGAGCAGGCGCTTCGCCTGCTCTTTCCGAACCGCGAGCGTGAGGGTTTGTGAAAAACCTAAGGCACCGGCTCCCTTACGGTCGCGGCTCGGAAAGAGGATTCGTATTTTGAGGACGTTACCGAGCCGCGACCGTAAGGGAGCCGGTGCTTTTGATGTTTTCACCCGCTCAGTAGAGCTTCAAATAATTTTCTGTTTCCCAGGCGCTGACAGTTTGATGATAAGCGCGCCACTCTTCGCCCTTCACGCGCAGGTAATAATGCGAGTACTCGATGCCGAGCTCTTCTTGCAACAGCGGGTCCTTCGAGAATTTGTCCAACGCCTCGCGTAGCGTGGAAGGCAGAAAGCGAATATTGCGCTTCTTCAACTCCGCCTCGGACGCCTCATGCAGATTTTCCGTGTTCATCGGCCCCGGATCGATTTTGTTCTCGATCCCGTCCAGGCCAGCCGCCAGCAATGCCGCGCAGGATAAATAAGGATTCGCCGCGCCATCCACAATGCGGTTCTCAATTCTTCCGGAACCTGGAATGCGGATCATCTGCGTACGATTCGCCCGGCCATAAGTTACATAAACAGGCGCCCACGTCGCGCCGGATCGCGGAGCGCCACGCACCAACCGCTTATAGCTGTTCACAAGCGGAGCGGTGATAGCGGCCAGCGCTTCCGCATGATGCAGCACGCCGCCCATGAACCATCGTCCAATTTGCGACAGGCCAAGCGGGTCCGCCGTATCCTGGAAAACATTCTTGTTGGTGTGGACGTCGGCTAGGCTCATGTGAAAATGCGCGCCGTTTCCAGTGAGATGAGAAAAAGGCTTGGGCATGAACGTCGCCCATAAACCGTGCGCTTCGGCTACGGTTCGCACCATCCACTTGAAAAATGTGTGACGATCGGCGGTGCGCAGCGCGTCCGAATAGGCCCAGTTGATTTCGAACTGGCAGTTCGCATCCTCGTGATCGTTGGCGTAAGGACCCCAGCCAAGTTCCTGCATGTAAGAGAGCAGCGTAGTCATGACATCGAGGTTGCGATATAGCGCGCGCATGTCGTAGCAGGGCTTCCCCAGGGTGTCGAGGGAATCCCAGGGTTCGTAAGCCCCCGCTGCGTTCTTTTTGAGCAGCATGAACTCAGGTTCCACACCGACGTTAAAGATGTAGCCCTTCTCGCGCGCTTTCTCGATTTGACGAATCAGGATGGTGCGCGGGCAATAATCCGACGGCTTGCCGTCCACGTGTAAATTGCCGGGAACCCATGCGACGTTCTTCTTCCACGGCAGGACGGTCAACGACTCGAAATCGGGAATGCTGATAATGTCCGGATCGTGCGGACCCTGACCCAAATCGCCTGCCGCGAAGCCCGCAAATCCGGCGCCTTCCGCAGCCATCTCATCCAAATTCGTTGCGGGAACCAGCTTGGCCTTCGGAGCGCCGCTCATCTCCACAAACGAGCAGAAGAAATACTCGATGCCCTTGTCTCGAACCAGCTTCTTTACCTTATCGATCGTCATGAGGTCCTCGTTTTTTGACTTATGAAGAAACTGCCGCGGCTGCTTTTTCCCCCACCAGTTGTCCCGCGCGAAAACGTCCTGGAGAGAAAGCTTCAATCAGCGCCGGAGTCTTGCCCGTTGCAATCAATTCCGCCGTGCACTTGCCGGCGATCGGCCCGGCCTTGAATCCATACGTCCCCCAGCCGACATCCATATAGAAATTCTCCACCTCTTCGGCGCGGCCGATGATCGGTGCGTAATCCGGAGTCATATCGCAGACTCCCGCCCACTGGCGCAGGATGCGGACGCCGTGCAGCTGAGGAAATAGATCGAGCGTGTGGCCGGCGATTTGTTCCAGCGTGGGTAGCGTCGAGCGCATGCTGTACGACTGGTACGGATCGATTTCCGCACCAAGCACCAGCTCTCCTTTATCGGTCTGGTTGACGTAAACATGCAATGTGGCCGAGACGATCACCTTATCCAGAAAGGGTTTCAACGGCTCGGTGACGCAAGCTTGCAGTTGATGGGACACGATGGGCAGCGGAACCCCGGCCATCTTCGAAACGGTGGACGCCCAGCCTGCGGTGACATTGAGCACCGAGCCAGCCGCGATATCCCCACGCGTCGTTGCGACGCTTAGCGCGCGGCCGTTTTCCACCCGGATGCCCGTTACTTCGGTATACGGATGAATTTCGATGTCCATGCGATCGCAGGCACGGGCATAGCCCCACACCACAGCATCGTGACGAATCACGCCGCCGGGCGGGTGATACAGCGCGGCCAGTATCGGGAAGCGAGCCTTGCTGCTGACGTCCATCGCAGGAACCAACTTCTTGATCTCGGCTGGATAAATAATTCGGCTGTCTACGCCCAGCACCTGATTGTTCTCGGCGCGTACGCGCAAGCCAACCAAAGAGGCATCGGTGTGCGCGGTAGTCAGATGCCCGTACTGGCTGAACATCACATTCCAACCGAGCTCTTCCGACATTTGTTCATATAACTTCACAGACGCGTCGTAAAAAGGAATTCCTTCCTGCGTACGATAGTTAGAACGAAGAATTGCCGTGTTGCGCCCGCTATTGCCGCCGCCCAAATAACCTCTATCGAGCAGCGCGATTTTCTTCATCCCGTGACGCTTGCCCAAATAGTAGGCGGTCGCGAGACCGTGGATGCCGGCCCCGATGATGACCACATCATAGGATGACTTAAGCGGCCGTGGCGTCCACATTCTCTTGGTCACCCTTCCAGCCTCCGGTGCGCTTCCAGGCCGAAGGGCGTAATGTGGAACTCTTCGCCGGCATGCAGAATCGCATCCCAAACCGATTCGGCGTAGTCGCGCGGCACCAGGACAAGAAAACCCAGGGCGTCGCGTAAAACCATCCCGCGAACGTGTGCCACGGTTCCGTAAGCCGTGTTCCGATCGAGATTGAGCGACGTCAGCTTGCTCAAAAGCGCCCGGGAATTCGGGCCGGAAATCAGAAGGCGCGCATAGGGAGAAAGCGGCTCGTGGATATGACTGAGGTCGCAGACGCCAACGCTCCTTTTTACCGCGCCCGCTTCTTGTTCGGCGCTGGAATAAAACAGCGGTATGTACCAACCATTCTCTTCCACCAAGGTAGCGGCAGCTTTTTCGTGCCATCGATGTAGTGCAGATCGCTTCATCACATCCTTAACCGGGAACCATCCGGATCGTAGAAAACTTGACGCGTAACAGTCGCGGGAACCGGCAAACCGCCCACACGAATCTCAATCGTTGCGCCTTCCGACGCCGCAGCCGCAGAAACCCAACCCAGCCCGATAGGCTTTTGCTTCGCGGGAGAGTAACGCGCACTGGTGACGCGTCCCGCCAGCGCGCCATTGACCAGGATCGCCGCACCGTCCTCGGGTATTTCCTCGGAGTTCATCAGGAATCCCACCAAGCTCTGCTGGGATGGCGCAGCGGCCAGTTTTCCGAGAGTAAACTTCCCGATGAAGTCATCCTTTTCGTGCTTCACCACCCAGGCCATCCCGGCATCATATGGATTGGTGAGCGCATCGGTGTCGACGCCGATAATCACGTGCCCCTTTTCCAATCGAAGCAGGCGTTGCGCCTCCATGCCGAACGGGCGAATTCCAAACGGCTTCCCCGCTTCCATCAGCGCGCTCCAAACATGTTCGCCGGATTCCGCCGGATAATGAATCTCCCAGCCTGTTTCACCCACAAACCCGATGCGCATCAAAATGGCGGGAACTCCCGCCACGTCGGCGCTGCGGCATGCCATGTAAGGAAACGCTTCCGTGGATAAATCGCAACTGGTCAGCTTGCTCAAAACCTCGCGGGCTTTGGGCCCGGCGAGATTCACCGCTGCCATGGCGGATGTCAAATTCGCGATCTGAGCATCCAATCCCGCGCCCGCCATCCACCATTCCAGCCACTGCTCCACGAAGTCCAGATTGCCGGTGGTGGTGGTGATGAAAAACTCATCTTCCGACTGCCGCGAAATTGTTCCATCGTCCAGCATGATCCCGGCTTCGTCGCACAACACCGCGTAGCGCACGCGTCCGGGTCTCAAATCGGAAAAGCGATTGGTGTAGACTTTGTCCAGTAACTTCCCGCCGTCACGGCCCTTGAGGGACAATTTTCCGAGCGTGCTGACGTCGATTATCCCAACCTTTTGCCGCACCGCCTGATATTCCTGTTGAACGCAATCGCGTTCGGTAGTGGCTGAGGGATGCGCATAGAACCGCGGCCGTTTCCAATCGCCCAGATCCATCCAGATTGCTCCCAGCTTTTCGTGCTGATAATGCATCGGCGTACGGCGGATCGGATGATGGCGCGCTCCGCCCAGTGCCCCTAGCGTAACGCCGGGATTCGGCGGTCGGGCTGTGGTAACGCCCGTCTCCGGGATAGTCCGGCCAGTCTCGCGCGCGCATATGCCGATCGCCTGGAGCTGGCACATCCGCCCCTGGCATGGCCCCATCGTCGTCGTTGTGTAGCGTTTCAGCAGTTCAACGTGATCGAATCCTTCTGCCACGCCATCGCAAAGATCCTGCGTCGTGACGTCATTGCACAGGCAAACGAACGTTCTCTTGTTGGTGGATTCCGGCGCGGCCGGAAGCAGAGCCGCGGCCTTCAAATCCGTGCCCAGTACATCTCCCACAGCCGTGACATTCGGTGGAAATTCAACTGGAACAAAAGCGCCCGCACGCTCGCTCCACTCCAGCTTCGCACCGGCTTGCGAGAGCAGGCCAGTATCGGGAATGCGATGCCCGCACATGACAACTAAGTCGCAACTGAAGTTTCCCCGTTTGGTGCGTAATCCGGTGACATGCTTGCCGCCAGTAGCTTCTAATACTTCGCCGGGCGGAACCGTGGCTACGACGGTGACACCTGCGTTGCGCAGATCGGCCGCAATATTCGATTCCGCAGCATCGATCGAAACGATCACTGCGCTGTTTCCGGGCTGGATGCCGTGCCTGCGAATCAGGCGTCCAACCGCGCTGGACAACATAATCCCGGGCAGATCGTTGTTCTTGAACGTCAACGGCGCTTCGTATGCGCCGGTTGCGACAATGATGCGTTTCGCGCGGATATGAACCAATCGCTCGCGCGCCTGCGCGTGTGGCTCTCTCTGCAAGACGCCCAGCAAATTTCCTTCGTAGAGCCCGAAGCAGTAGGAGCGTTCCAGCAACGTGAAGTTCGCTCCGGGCGGAAGCAAAGCGCGCGGCTGATCATCCACCACCACCACTCGTTCGCTGCCCGATGCTGCCTCGAGTCGCGGCATTCATTCCCGCCTCGCCGCCACCGATCACAGCGACATCCACCTGTATGTGAGAGTGTTCGTAGACCGCTTCCGGAGTATCCGGCGGAGGCGGATCTCCCAGCCCGGCAACCTTGCGGATCTGCGCTTCGGCCAAGTGCCACATGCGCGGATTGGTGAATCGTTTGTAGTACCAACCCACCGGCATCATCCAATCAAATCGCTGAGCAATGGTCAAATAATCGAAATCGAGCGATGGCTTCGCGTTCTGATGGCGGACAGTCATCCCGGCGCGCGCCGGCGTGATACAGGTCCGGACGTTCGGAATCCCGTCCACATTCATCAGGCAGTTCGGACAATGGCCGGAGCAGCAGAGCAATCCGCGCGGCCGGTGATACTTGAAGCTGCGAGTGAAAATGCGTTGGCCCGCCCGGTAAAGAGCCGATGCCACTGTGTCGCCTTCCCGCATGGGGATGGGCTTTCCGTTAAAGCGGATGTCCACTCTGCATTACTCCGGGCGCCAAGTGGAGAGCACAGTGTTAGTCCGCGTGTCTCTCAGAGCCTGAAACCATTGGTGGCAACCGTTGCGGTGAAACCACCACTCTTTCTGTTCGCCGGCCTCATTCGCCTTCGTGTAGATGTATCGATACCAGGCGTCTTCACTCGCGCCAGGCTGTGGACGCGATTTCACCTCGCCTCCAAAGCGGAATTCGTAAGCGCTGCGTTCTCCACATTGAGGACAAGCTAGCAGAAACGACATCAGGCGCCGAAAACCTTTCTCGTACCCGCCAGCGGAATTTCGCAGATCATGGATGCTTCCGCTGTCAGCGCCGCCATGTCCTCCGGCTCCAGGTGATGGACGTCGCTTTTTCCGCACGCTCGCGCCAGCATCTGAATTTCCAGCGTCATCGCGCTCAGCAGGTTGTACACTCGCTCGGCAGCTTCGTCAATCTCCAATCGCCGCATCAGCGCCGGATCCTGCGTGGTGATTCCCACGGGACACCGTCCGGTATGGCAATGGTGGCAATGATACGGCGCGGCGCCGATTGCTTGATAGTCCATCTGATGAATTGCTTTATTGCAGTTCAGCGCGATGAGCGCCGCGGTCCCGATGTAGATGGCATCCGCTCCCAGCGCCATCGCTTTGGCCGCATCCACGCCATCCCGGATTCCGCCGGCAATGATGAGCTGCACCTCCCCATACATGCCGATGTCTTCCAGTGCGCGCCGCGCTTCACACACCGCGGCGAGAGTAGGCAAGCCGGTGTGTTCCTGCAAAATCCCAGGGGAAGCCGCCGTGCCGCCCTCCATGCCGTCCACCACAATCACGTCAGCGCCTGCCTTCGCCGCAAGCTTGACGTCGTCAAACACGCGGCTTGCACCCATCTTGATGAAGATCGGAACTTTGCCGTCAGTAGCCTCCCGAAGCTCTTCCACTTTGATGACCATGTCATCCGGTCCCAAAAAGTCAGGATGCCGCGCGGGACTGCGTTGATCCACGCCGATGGGAAGGTCGCGTTGCTGCGCAATTACATCGGATACCTTGGAACCGAGCAGCAGGCCTCCGGTTCCAGGCTTCGCGCCTTGACCTATGGTCAGCTCAATTCCATCCGCCTCGCGCATGTCATGGATATTGATTCCATAGCGCGACGGCAGAACTTCGTAAATCAGATACTTGCTGTTGTCGCGTTCCGCGCGCAGCATTCCACCATCGCCGGTAGTGTTCGACGAACCGGCCATGGCCGCGCCTTTTGCCAGCGCCGTTTTGGCGTTGAGCGACAACGCACCCCAGCTCATGCCTGTGATCATGATCGGGATGTCGAGTTCGATCGGCTTGCGCGCATACCGCGTGCCGAGCACCGTCTTGGTGGAACACTTCTCGCGATAGCCTTCCAGCGGGATTCGGGTCAGCGAGCAGGGCAGAAAGGTCAGGTCGTCAAACGTGGCCCAGCGGCGTTGCCGCAACGTCCCAAAGCCGCGGATTTCGTAGATGCCCGTGGCAGCTTTGCGCTGGATTTCATCAATGACGGAGGGTTGAAACGTACCGCTGGTTTCGAGCACTGCTAGAGAGCCTCCTGCCAGATCTTCCGGTCGCGCTTGTCGAAATTCCATAACTTCCGCCCAGCGACGATCTTTTTGAAATCCTTCCCGGCGGGCTTGGTTTTGCGGATTCCCGGCGAAAAATAGCGTTCCAAAGTAGCGTCCAGAAACTGGATGTCGGCCGCGCTCGATTCCTCAATTACAGCGTCTGTTCCCAGGCTCGCGATCTTTCCGCCCACGTAACAAACCGTAGCGTACATGGAATCGGCGAAGGCGTCTCCCGCATCGCCGCAAACGATCAGCGATCCCTTTTGACCCATGAACGCCGCCATGTAGCCGCAATTTCCGCCGATCAAAATCAGTCCACCCTTCATCGAGACTCCCGCGCGCGCCGCCGCATCGCCATGCACGATCACCGCTCCGCCCCGAATGGCCGCGCCTGCTCCATTCCCGGCGCTCCCATGCACGATGGCTGTCCCGTTCAGCATGGATTCCGCCAGACCCCATCCGGCGCTCCCGGTGATTTCCACCGTCGATCCATCCGCGAGACCGCCGCAGTAATACCCGGCGCTCCCTTGAATGGCCACGTGGGCTGGTTCGAGAATCGCGACGCCCAAGTTGTGACGCCCGCCGGGTTTCGTAACGGTAATGTTCTTTTCTCCCTCACGGAGGAAGGATTTGATCGCGGAGTTGATTTCGCGAATGCTCCGCCCTTCGCAATTTACTTCCGCCATATGCGAGACTCCTTGGCCTGGGCTTCCCGCACCGTATAATCGCCCGGCAGAGCATTCCGCAAGGCAATCTCTTCGGTAGCGATGGCGACAAAGGCATCGGTTTCCGCATAGAGCAAGGGCTTTAGAGCAAACTGGTCCTTCACGAATCCAAGTTGGGAATCGGTGGCGGCCACGCAGCTAAAAGAGCCGTCCAGATCGCTCTGCATGGATACAAAACCTTGTTCCAACGTGCGACCGGCGCTCAGTTGACTCGCCAGATATATGGCGATGATTTCGGAATCGTTCTCCGTGTAGAAACGAACGCCGCGCTGCTCGTACCGGCGGCGAAGCTGATGATAATTGGTGATGTGGCCATTGTGTGCGATGGCCAAATCGGGATAGCCGTGACCCCAGAACGGCTGCGAATGGCTGAGATCGATGCGCGACTCTGTCGAAAGCCGCGTGTGCCCAATTCCGTGCGTGCCTTCAAATCCGGAAACATGATAAGTGGCTTCCAAATTTGCCGGCGATCCAACTTGCTTGACGATTTCGAGATGCCGCCCCAGGCTCACTACTTCCGTCCCGGGCTCAACCGATTCCACGGCTTTCATCAAACACTTTATGCACGCTTCACCGCCGATCCGGAAGCGCAGGTAACAATCTGTGATGCTGGAATCGCTCACCGGCGCAAACTTGGCTGCGGCCTCCAGAACTTTGGAAGCCGAAGTATCAAAACCATTGTGACCACTCAGAGCCACTTGGGCGACGAATTGGTGATCCCGGCCGTGGCCGTAAAGCGCCACACCCGCCGAATCCGGCCCACGGCAGCCGAGCGCATCGAGCATGCCGAGCACGGTGCGCCCAAGCGTATCGGCGGCATTACCCGTCTTGTCGAGAAAACCAACGATTCCGCACATGCTGTACCCTGGATTCTTGCAGTATACAGGCTGTATACTGGAACTGCAAGCTGGGTCACAAACAACTATGCCGGCGACGTTGGTACGCAGGAGAAAAGCCGAGAGGGAAGGCGAGCTAGAGCGCGTCTACCGGACTCTCCGCGAATGGTTGATCGCGGCGCGCTTGCGGCCCGGCGAGTTCCTTTCCGAAGTGGAGTTAGCGGCGCAATGCCGCACCAGCCGAACGCCGGTGCGTGAAGCCTGCGGACGATTGGCGCAAGACAATTGGCTGCAGCGAATCCCGCGCAAAGGCTATCTGGTCGCGCCCATCTCCGTGCGCGACATTGTGGAATTGTATGAATTCAGGCGGATCCTGGAATGCTTTTCCGCCGAGAAGGTAGCGCTATCAGCGCGCCGCGATGAAATTGACGAGCTGCGCGACTTGGTGCGCGTAGAGAGCGATCCGAAGGCAGGTCTGCAAGAGATCCTCGCGTGCAACCAGGCATTTCATCTGCGGCTGGCGCAGCTCGCAGGAAACCAGCGTGTGGTGGACGAATTGCGCCTGTCGCTCGGATACGTCCAGCGCCTGGATACCCTGTGTACGCAGACGGTCCCCGGATGGATCCCCCACACCGATATTCTGTTGGCCATCGAGTCGCACCGGCCCATCGACGCGCATCAGGCGATGGCGATTCACATCGATACTTCCCGGGACAAAATGATCAAGCTGTTCGGGAGCTGAGGCTCAGCCCGTTGGCGCAGCCGAAACTTGTAGGTTGTCATTCACACTCACTACCTTCGGTACAGCTTGCGCAATCGAAACAGCTTTCGATTTCTCTTCCGCATTGTGCACCGTGCCTGACAGGCTCACCACGCCATTGGTCACGTTCACTGAAATATTGGTCACCGAGGTTGCGCCGATTCCTTCGGCCAGCTTCGCTTTGACCGAGGCCAAAATCTCAGCGTCGTTCACCTGTGATTCGGGGGTCTCATTGGTGCGGCAACCAACGGCGCCCAGCAGCAGCAAAACGAGTAAGAACTTCATCAACCCTCACATTGCAACGAAGTCTCCACGATTCGATGCGCTTCCAGTTTAGCGCACTGACGGGAGTTGGTAGCGCTTGAAAAACAAAATCACCGGTCGGAAAGAGTGTTACCGAGCCGCGACCGTGAGGGAGTCGGTGCCTTTGGGAGTCAATTTGCAGACCTTTCTTCAGACGAGGACGCAGCCGTGGCGCACGCACTTTTCAAGCACTACCAAATTCCGGGTGTTGAGAAGGGCAGATCAGCGCCAGACGTGTTCGGATTGGTGCAGCGAGTTCGCTGAAAGACGTCTCGCTGCTCCATCGCGTTCGACATCCTGCCCATTGGCTGCATTTTTCAAGATCTTCATCAGCTTTCCCGCGAGGACTCTCACGTTTTCCCCAGTGTTGATGGTTCCGTGATCTCCGGGAACGTCGTCGATTTGTAGGTCCAGAAGAATCTTCCCCCAGCCCATGGTCTGGTCGTCTAGAAGCTCGGTCCGAGACTCGGCCCGAAACATGTAGATCCGCCCTGAGTAAGGTTTGGGACGATACGATTCGGCGGCAATCATCTGCCGGCCCACAATGTCGGTTGCCGTCTTCAGCAACTCCACTCCTAAACCTTCAGAGACCTTGCGGACCCTTCGAAGAAATGAGTATCGGAATCGGTCCACCAAATAACCTATTCCCCGCGGCCCCCGTATGCTTTGATCCAAGTGGTAGAGGTACCGGTGAATTCGCGCCTTGATTGGCTCGACGGCTTTACACCCGGCGAGATAGCGTGCGTCGATAATCGCGGTGACCGCCGGCTCGTTCCCATTCTTGCGCAACTGCCGAGCCATCTCGATGGCCACCAAGCCGCCGAAAGAATAACCCAGCAGCGCGAACGGCCGGGGCTCGCCCCATTGCCGAAGCTCCGCGAGGTAGCCGGCAGCGATGGATTCCACCGTGGAAAGGCGCTCTCCCAAACTAAACGGCTGTAGTCCATACAAGGGCTGGTCTTGCCCAAGCAGTTGGGATAACCTTCGAAATAGCATCACCTCGCCGCCCAAAGCGCCGATACAGTAAATCGCCGGTTTCGTGCCGTTGGGTTGAATGGGGACGATGGGCGAGTCTACGGCGCGAGCTTCCGAATCTCGAATTAGGGCCGCCAAGGTCCTGATCGTGGGCGCATAGAACAGCGTCGCTAGAGGCAATTCAACTTCGAACTGGAGTTTAATCCCCGAGAGAAGCTCCAGTGCAAGCAAGGAGTGGCCGCCTAGATCGAAAAAATCGTGATTGACGCCGATCGGATGCGTCCCCAGCAGTGCTTCCCATATCGCTACCAGTTGCCGCTCAATAGCGTCGTCTGGGGCGACGTACTCTTCGCGCGTCGCTTGCGGACAGTGCTGTGGCATCGGTAGCGCACTCCGATTTACTTTGCCGTTGGATAACAGAGGCATGCTCTCCAAGAAAACAAAGTGAGAAGGAATCATGTAGTCCGGCAAGCGTTCTTTCAAGAAGGTGCGGATGGCGCGCGCATCTAGTCCGGAGGCGGCCGGAACTATGTAGCCGACCAGGTGTTTTCCTATCGTGCTGTCCTCGCGCATCACTACTATCGCGGCTTGCACCTGATCCCACTGTAAGATTGCGCTCTCGATTTCCCCAACCTCTATCCGATATCCCCGCAGCTTCACCTGATTATCCAGCCGGCCTAAGTATTCGATATTGCCGTCGGCCAGGAAGCGCGTGCGATCGCCGGTCTTGTAAAGACGCGCGGATGGATCGTCGCTAAAGGGATCCGCAATGAATCGCTCGGCGGTGAGTTGGGGCCGGTTCAAATAGCCGCTGGCCAGTGCAACGCCTCCGATGTGCAACTCGCCGGCCACGCCGATAGGGACAGGCGCAAGATTACGGTCCAAGATGTAAGCTTTGACGTTCGAAATTGGACGCCCGATGGGCACCGTCACGCAAGGTGCCTCATTTGGCGCAGTTCCAATACGTAACATCCACCGCCGCTTCGGTAGGCCCGTACAGATTGTGCAGCTCCGCCGCAAGGCGCTGAAAAAACTTTTGCCGTCACATCGGGAGGCAATGCTTCCCCGCTCGAGAAAACGCGGCGCAGCGAACCGCAAAGGTCTGGGTTTCCGTGCTCCAGAAACTCCCGCAGCATGGAAGGCACGAAATGAATCGTCGTGATCCGCTCGCGTGTGAATCAAGTTCGCCAGATAAGACGGATCCCGGTGGCCGCCTGGCTCAGCGATCACTAGCGTCGCGCCGCAAGCAAGCGGCCAGAAGAACTCCCATACCGACACGTCGAACGTATACGGGGTCTTTTGCAGAATGCGGTCGTTCGCCTGAATCGGGTACTCATCCTGCATCCAAAGAATGCGATTCGCTACTGCCTGGTGCGTATTGATTGCGGCTTTTGGAACGCCTGTGGATCCCGAGGTATAAATGGCATAGATGGCATCGCCGGGCGCGATAGCGATTCCGAGATTTGCACCGGATTGACCTTCTACGCCTTCACACGGGGCGTCGAGCACGATTTTTTCCCCGCCGTATTCCGCTAAATTTCCGATCAACTGCTGCTGGGTAAGAACACACACTGGCTGGGAATCGGCGAGCATCATGCCGAGCCGGGATTGCGGAACCTCAGGGTCATAGGGTACGTAGGCCGCGCCGGATTTCAAAACCGCCAGCAGAGCCACCACCATTTCGAAGGACCGCTCCATGTAAATGCCGACCAACGTTCCGCGGCCCGCCCCTTTTTCCCGAAGATAATGCGCCAACTTGTTCGAGCGGACGTTCAACTCGGCGTAGCTGAACTTCCGGCCGCGAAAAATCAGTGCGGGATGATCGGGTTGCGCTTCCTGCCGCGCTTCAAAGAGTTCATGAATATGAAGTTTTGGAAAGTCCTTGTGGGTGGCATTCCAATCCACCAGCAACGTGTTTCGTTCCTCGTCGGCAAGCAGCGGGACCCTGGAGACAGCCTGATCTGGGTTGGCCAGCAGTTCTTTCAGGAGCACTTGAAAATTCGCAGACAGCCGCTGAATCGTCGGACGATCGAAAAGATCGGTACTATACACGAACCGGCCAGCCAAGCCGTGCGGGTGCTCCGAAAACTCCACGAATAGGTCGAACGTGGAAGTCCCACTGTGCACCTCCATGTCCGTAACATCCCAGCCGTCCGGAAAATCCGTGAATGGGGGCCGCATCGAGAACAACACCTGAAACAACGGATGACGTCCCGTGTCGCGTTGAGGCGCCAGTTCCCGTACTACCGCGTCGAACGGAATGTCACTGTGAGCCAGGGCGCCGATAACGGTATTCTTGACGCGTCCCAGGAACTCCCGGAAGGAAACATCGGCGCCAACGTGGCTCCGATACACCACCGTGTTCAGGAAATATCCGATCAATGGCTCGAAATCAGGCCGGTTGCGCATGTTTGTGGCGCCGCCCACAACGATTTCATCCTGGCCGGAATACCGATAGAGTAAAACTTGGAATGCAGCCAGAAGTGTCATGTAAGGGGTTGCCCCTTCACTTCTGCTCAATTCCTTCACTGCATCGATCAGGGGCGCGGCGATGGTGCACGTTTCCATTCCACCTCGCCAGGTAGGCTGGGCTGGGCGTGGCCGGTCGGTGGGGAGTTCCAACATAGGAAGCTCTCCGGAAAGCGCATCGCGCCAGTATTTCAATTGCCCAGCATGACTTCCATTTGCCAATTGCTGATCCTGCCACAAGGCATAGTCACCGTATTGGACAGCCAACTCGGGAAGCGGAGAGATCTGCCGAGCGGAATACGCGTTGTAGAGAGCGGCCAACTCCCGAATCAACACTCGATAAATGGATACACCGTCAAAGACCAGATGATGCAACGTGAGATAAATTCGGTGATAGTTCTCAGCCAGCCGGACCAGGCGCAGGCGAAACAAGGGCGCGAGGCTGGGATCGAAGCGGCGCTGAACGTCCGCGCTCGCGATTCGAATCGCCTCTGCTTCACGCTCTTCGGCCGGAAGATGGCTGAGATCGTCGAAGGGCAAATGCACGCGAACATTCGAATCGATCCGCTGAATCAGCTTCCCATCGTGCAGAAGAAAGGCGGACCGCCAGATATCATGCCGCCGGACAATCTCGTTGAAGCAACGCTCGAGAACCACTGGATCCAGCGGCCCCCATTTGTGGATGGTCACTCCTTCGTTGTAGGCCGGTACTCCAGCAGCCAACTGGGAGTGAAACCAAACCTGCTTCTGGCTGGGAGAGAGCGGCGCCGGCGCATCCGGTGACCGCAAAATGAGAGGTTGTGCGGCCACGCTCACAGTTTGCAAGTCGCTCCGGCGAAGGCGCTCGATCAATTGGCGCCTGGCCTCCGAAGCTGCGTTTGGTTCTGTCATGCGAGACTCGTAGACTGATGCTGAAAAGCAGGAAGTTCCTCAAGCGGCAGGTCGAAGCGTACGGGCAAGCCGCTGAGGCCGCGCAAGCCCAGGTTTTCCCGCCACACGAAATCTTCGGACGCCAATGCCAGGTTCTTCAATCGCCGCAAAATGGTACTAAAGGCGATCTGGCCTTCCATGCGAGCTAGAGGAGCGCCAAAACAAAAGTGCGCCGACCAACCGAAGGCGAGATGGCCTTTGTCCCCGCGTTTCACGTCCAGCACGTCCGGATTTGAAAAGCGTTCGGGATCGCGATTCCCAGCCGCCAGAACCGCAACTACCGACTGGCCCCTGCGGATGAGTTTTCCGCCCAACTGAAGATCGTCCTGCGCTACGCGAGCCGTGTGTTGGATGGGGCTTTCAAACCGAAGCAGCTCCTCCACCGCCGATGGAATTAAAGTGGGATCTTCCTGCAACATGCGCAGTTGTTCGGGATGGCGCAGCAAAGTCAGCAACCCGCTCCCGATAAGATTTGTAGCGGTCTCCTGTCCGCCGATCATCGTGAGAATGCAGTTGGCGATGATCTCCTCCTCATTGAGACGCGTTCCATCCACGCTCGCGAATACCAAAGAGTGGATCAGCCCTTCGTGAGGATTTGTCTCCTGTTCCCGGATCGCCTGGCGGAAATACTCGGTCATGTCGCGCACACTGGCGGCCACACGCGCAATCCGGTCCGGCTGGTGCTGAAAATTTCCCAGAATCTCCGCGAAGTCGATCGACCACTGCTTCAGTTTCTCGTGATCGCTCACCGGAACGCCCAGCATCTCGGCGGTGAAGATGGCGGGCATCGGCGCGGCCAGATCGTGCACGATATCCGCCCTTCCGGCTGCGATGAATTTGTCAATCAAGCCGTCGGCGATGTTCTGAATGTGTCCGCGCAGGGCCGCGATCCTGGCCGGGCTAAAAGCGGCTGCGCAAAGATTTCGCAGACGTGTGTGTGCGGGCGGGTCCCGAAACAACATCTGCCGGGACATCACCTCGAAAATCGGATTCAGCCCCGCTAGCCCCATCGCCTCCAACCGCTCCTTGGTTAAAGTGCGGTCCGCTGAGAAACGGCTGAGGACAGTGACGACATCGCTATACCGCGTTACTACCCACGCATGCAGAAAAGCGTCCCAGTGTACGGGGTCGGTTTCGCGTAGCTCCCGATACAACCGGTAAGGGGAAGCCATCACCTCCGGCTCCATGAGTTGGCACAAACTAAGTTCGGCTTCCATGAGATTCGAGCCCGTTTAACCGGCCAGATAGCGCGCGACTTCTTCGTCGCTCATCGAGTTAACCTTTTCGATCAACTGGCGATCCAACTCCGCGGCCAGTCGCGCCACCGTTTTGGCTTCGAACAAGTGCCGGAGGCTGAGCTGAATGTGGAAGCGCTCGTACACCCGGGCAGCAACCTGAGTCGCCAGCAGGGAATGAAATCCAAGCAGGAAGAAATTATCGTCGGCGCCTACCCGATCCACGCCCAGTAGGGGCGCCAGAATTTGCACCAGCCTCTCTTCTGTCGGTGTACTGGGTGCGCGATAGCCGGCATCTTCAATGCGGTTCTGCGCATCCGGATCGGGAAGCGCGCCGCGGTCCAGTTTACCGTTCGCGTTGGAGGGCAGAGCGGAAATACGAATGAACGCCGACGGAATCATGTAATGCGGCAGAGTACCCGAAAGAAATTCGCGCAAACTGGACGCCGAGGGCGCCTCGGTTTCCCGCGGCACCAGATAGGCCACCAGGCTTTTGGCGCAAGCGTTGCCACGGGCGATTACCGCACTCGCGGCAATGGCGGGGTGACGATTCAGCGCGCAAACGATCTCGTCCGTTTCCACACGGTGACCGTGAATCTGCTCTTGATTGTCCACTCGCCCGCGGAAAGCAATTTGCCCATCCGGAAGAAAGCAACCAAGGTCG
Source organism: Bryobacterales bacterium (assembly GCA_963774655.1). Taxonomy (GTDB): domain Bacteria; phylum Acidobacteriota; class Terriglobia; order Bryobacterales; family Bryobacteraceae; genus Palsa-89. Next base: position 112,760 of record CAVZFZ010000003.1, read on the forward strand.
CCCGTTCGATACATGCGCGATCCCGGAACAGGGCTCAGCGTGTCTGCGACGAAGCGTTCCGCCGTGGTCTCGGGATTGTTCCGATATCCGCGCGCGACATTGGTGCCTGCAATGTAGATTTCGCCCACTTGCCCAGGCGCTACCGGTAGGCCTCTCTCATCCAGAATGCGAATTTGCGTCTGGGAGATCGGCTTTCCGATCGATGGCGGCGCGTCGGCGGCTCCAGTTGCCGGTATCACGCCGGATGTCGCAACAACCGTACACTCGGTTGGCCCATAGTTATTCACTACGGTGAACGGTAGGCCGGGCTGAGGATGCCGATGCAAAGCTTCTCCACCGGTCAGCAAATACCGTAGCGCGGTACCGGCCGGCCAGCCGCGCCCCAGCATCGGTTCGGCCAGAATCGTGGGAGCAAATGCCACCGTGATGCGCTCTTTCACCAGCCAATTGCTCAACAGTTCCGACGAATTGCGCGCTTGCTCATCCACCAGCACTAAAGTGGCGCCGGCCGTCAAATGCGGCCAAATTTCCCACACCGCGGCGTCAAAGCCGAGCCCTGCAAGATGGCTCGCCCGATCGTCCTCGGTAATTCCGAATGTATTTCGATGCCAGAGAATGAGATTCAACAGGTTGCCATGGGTAACTTCCACGCCTTTCGGCTGACCGGTTGATCCTGATGTGTAGATGACGTACGCCAGCTTATCTTCGCTGACCGCAATGGGCTCCGCCAATGGCGTACACCGCGCAATCGCAGGGAACGCAAGGTCGAGATCGATGCTGCGCGTTCCATTCGCGGCCGCGCGCCCAGTCAGCGGACCACGCGAAATAACCAGTGGAGCTTGGGAATCGTCCAGAATATTTTGCAACCGCGCCGCCGGCCAGGTAGGGTCCAAGGGAAGATACGCCGACCCCGATGCCAACGCCGCCAAGGCCGAGACAATGAAATCGAACGACCGTTCCAGACACAGAGCAATCGGGACGTCTGGCCGCGCGCCAAGCGAGACCAGATAGGTTGCCATGCGAGCAGATTGCTCTGCCAATTCGCGGAACGTCATGCTGTCTGCGCCAGCGGAAAGCGCGATGGATTCCGGAGTCAATCGGGCTGTTTCCATCACCAACTCCGCAACGCTGGCGTTTACCTGGGCTCTTTCCGACGTGGCCGACCGAGACAATTCACCGGAAAATGCGACATCCGTACCTGGGTGATTTATTGTGGCCATATGTTTTGTGAACCCATTATGCTGGCGCGCTGGCGTGGTTTGAATCAATCTTCAGTACTGTGAAGGATGCGGACGCTGCTGTCTTCCAGTACTGGTTGCCAAGCTCAATGCCACGTCGCGCCCACAGGACCGGTGCGCAGTGATACCTGGCTTCGCACGGGGAATGCGTTGGGTTCCGGAAATTGAAAGAGGCGACCAGCAGCAACACCCTGTTCTCCCATGGCTACCGCGAGAGAGAATAAGACAAGCTCACCCCGCCTGCGCGCCTTGCTAAATTGTCTGATTGGGAATTATCTTAGCATTGTTCTTCTGTCATGATGCCTAGTTCTTCTGTCATGGTGCCTAGTTCTTCTGACGTTTCTGGTTCAGTAGTACTAGTACAATTCCTGCAGATGTAGAATCGAGGTTAAGAATCTTATAATTATCAGTCGGATGCCGCCCCAAGCCCCAAGCAAAAGCTATGCTAACCACATGGATCTTCTTCCTGGATCTGGCGACGTCCACGTCTGGCCCGTCTTGCTCGAAGCTCCAGCGGCGGTGACCCGCAAGTACCGGGATCTGCTTTCACCGACCGAAATCGAGCGGGCCGATCGGTTCGTTTTTGAACATTTGACACGATCGCATGAGCTGTCCCACGGTGCGCTGCGTTTGTTACTCGGGCACTCGCTGAATTGCCGGCCCCAAGCGGTGGAGTTCGATTACGGTCCACGGGGTAAACCTGTCCTTCGCCAGGACTCGCGTATTCGCTTCAATATGGCTCACTCTGGCCAATTGGCGCTTTATGCATTCACGTTGGATGTCGATATCGGCGTGGATGTGGAAGAAATGAGAGATGTTCCGGACATTGAGCAAATTGCGGCGCACTACTTTTGTAAGGCCGAGGCTTCCGAATTAAAAGCGATTGGCGGCGGGCAACCCGCAACGCACGCATTCTTTCGATGTTGGACACGCAAGGAAGCCTATATCAAAGCGGTGGGTGACGGTCTGTACCTTCCACTGGATCAGTTCCAGGTAACACTCGGGGCGGACGCTCCTACTAAGTTTGTGCATATCGGAAACGATCCGAGCCTAGCCGACGGCTGGACCCTGCAACACTTGGACCCCGCTCCCAACTATGTTGGCGCCCTTGCATACCGGGACGCTCCGCGTACCATCCACCTGCACGGGCCCTTAAGTCCGGAGCAACTGCTCTCTGGACTTATCCGTTGATTTTAAAGGACTAACTGCATCCAATTCCCACCGGATCCTGGCATAGGACTAAGATCCCCCCTGTACGAAAGATAGGTTGCAGGATTGTAACAGACATGTTTTACTGGGCTTCGTTCCCAGTTCTCATGCGAATGATTAATTGGAGCCGGTAAGCAAGTTGCCTCGTCGGCAATCAAATATAACCATGACTTCCAAACAGCGCGCGCTCCCGAATCGCGAGATCTTCCCGGCGGCAACATCCTGGGAATCCTGGCGCTTTAGAGAATCAGCGCATACACCAGTCGTATTGATCGTAGACGAGGATCTGGGTTTCGTCTGGTGGTTGGGCCAGATTTTTAGCCAGGCTGGCTGTCAGGTTGTGCCGACCCTGAGTTCGGATCAGACCCTATCTTTGGCCCGTGATTTGAATCTGAAAGTGGATGTAGTCGTTGTGAATCCGGAGTTATCCGGCGTTTCCGAATTGATACAAGCTTTGAGTTCCACTCGTCGTCCGAAGGTTGTCGCGATCCGCAATCACGACTCTAATGTCCGGGTCGCCCTGCCGGCCCATGCCACTCTGGAAAGGCCTTCCGGTTGGGGGCCCGTTTCCGAGAAGGAATGGCTGGGTTCGGTTCGCCGCCTGGTGAAGGACGTTCGGTCCGGCCAGTCCGATTGCTAGTAGAATAGTTGCCAGGAAGTAGCTTTCCCTCAAGTTCCGAACTCTTCCAGTAGGTCCCTAAACGCTCTTCCCACAGCGATTGTCCAAGAGTTATCATCGAATGCGAGCAATGTCCGTCGATCTTACCGACCCGGTCTCCCCTCGTACGCGCGCAGTTGTCCTTTCACTCTGCGTAGTGGCGGTTGCGGGGCTGACCATTTGCGAGCGGTTGCTCGGTCCGAAGTTTCCTCTTGCGTCGCTATTTTTCCTTCCGTTGCTCGTGGCCGCAGCCTTCGTACCGCGCTGGATGATCTTCCTGCTCGCGATTGCCTTGGTGTTGGAACGCGAAATATTTGGACCATTTACCTTCGACCAAGGCGCACCGGTACGAATCAGCTTGAGTCTCCTGGCATTCACCGGCGCCGGACTCTTTGCCGGCGAGCTGGTTCGAAACGGCCGCATTATGCGCCGAATGCGGGAGGAAGCCTTGGCGCGTTCGGACGCCGAGGGAGAAGCGCGCGCGTTGGTGGAAAGCAGTCCCGCTGCCGTACTCACGGTGGACTCCGAAGGAAAGATCGCTAGAGCGAATGAAGCAGCCCGGCGGCTGTTGGGATTTACACAGGGGTCGCCCGAAGGCGATGCCGTTGAAACCTACATTCCGCTTCTTGGCAAGCTGCTACGATCAAAACCGACCGTTCGCGCGATGCGCACGGTGGTGGAGGCCAGCGGCCGTCAGCTTGCCGGCGAGACCTTCTATGCGCACATCTGGGTCTCTCTATACGAAGGCCGGTCCGGCCCTCGTCTGGCCGCCATCCTCTCCGACGTTACCGAGCAACTCCGCGATCGCGAGGAGAGCGGTCTCCGGCAACTTCTCAGCAGTTCGCGGATTATTGCGGGGGCGGTTTCACATGAAATCCGCAACATGGCGGCCGCTGCGTCCGTTCTTTATCAAAATCTGAATAATTGCCCGGGCGTCAAAGAGAACGCCGATTTTGCCGCTCTCGGCAGTGTGATCGAAAGCGTTTTGAAACTCTCTTCCGAGGACCTTCACGAGGACAGCGAGGAAATCCTGGAAGGCGTGGATGTCGGTGAGCTGCTGCAGGAGTTGCGTACCATAATCTCGCCAACTTTCGACGAGGCGGGGGCGGGGCTCGCATGGGGAATTGGCGCGGATTTACCGCATGTGCGCGCGGACCATTCCGGTCTGCTGCAGGTGTTCATCAATCTGGCTCAGAACAGTTGCCGGGCGCTGAAGGGCAGGCCGCAAGGCGAGCTCCGCATCAGCGCGGACCGTTTGACGGGGGAGTCCGTTGTCATTCGCTTCACCGATAACGGACCGGGCATCTCAGCCGCGGAACGCATGTTCCAGCCGCTGCAATCCGGCGCATCCTCCACCGGCTTCGGTCTGTTCATATCGAGAGCGATCATACGGACCTTCGGCGGGGAGTTGCATCATACGCAACAGCCCGGGGAATGCTGCTTTGTAGTTGAGCTTCCCAGCATCATGACGCAAAGTGCAAGTGCCTGACGCGACTCGGATTCTCCTGATCGACGATCACGCGTTGTTTCGCGAAGCGATTGCACGATTGCTCGCCGCGCAGAGCGACATTGAGGTGATCGGAGAAGGGGCCACGGTGGGCGAGGGTTTGGAAATAATCAAGACGATGCCCGTGGACATCGTGCTGCTGGATATCAATCTTGGCTTCGAGCAAGGCGGGGCCTTTTTGAATCTGGCGCGCACGGTTGGATTTTCCGGCAAAGTGTTGGTGGTAACGGCTGGGGTAAGCAAGCTCGAAGCTAGCCGGCTAGTGCAGCGTGGGTGCGCTGGAATTTTCCTGAAGCACGAACGGCCACAACTGCTTATCGAAAAGATACGCGACATCATGAGCGGTGCGGAGCAGCGGCCACCCGGAGAATCAGATGCTGCCCCGGATGATCTTAAGAACGGCGATCGGAATGCCCAGCGTCCGTTAACCCCGCGGGAACGGCAGGTGCTCTGCGGCGTTTTCAGTGGACGCACGAACAAGGAGATCGCGCACAAGTTGGGAGTTTCCGAATCGCTTGTCAAAGCATTCGTCCAGCAGCTTTTTCTGAAAGCCGGTGTACGCTCGCGCGCTCAATTGGTCCGCGCCGCGGTGGAGCGCTATTGGAAGGAACTGGAGGAAGGCTGCGAAGGCACCTGGACTTGAGACTGAGTTGGAGCTTCTGTGAAAACCTAAGGCACCGACTCCCTCACGGTCGCGGCTCGGTTACGGGTGTCTCATCCCGAACCGCGAGCGTTAGCGACCGGTGCTTTTGATTTTTTTTCGCGGGCCCGCACCTAGGCCAGAGGACGGGGACGCGAACGAGTGCCCGCTGTGCGGAATTCGTGGTGTGCGATTTTGACGGCAATCCCATTGGAATCACTCCGCACAATGCGCCCTCGCATCACCAGCTTCAGCGCGCAGACACCCTCTAGCAAGAAGGGCCAATCCATTGCCAACTCGATCCGGCCTTGCGCCGGTAACGTCTCATCCACCTCAAAACAAATACCGCCGCTACTGATGTTTCTGCTACGGCCCGAGCCAAGGCGTTCCACTCGACCCTTAACCAGTAACTTGTACTCCACGTTCAGTATGATCGGATACCGTTGGTGTAAACGCTGGTCAGCGTTATGGTTTTCTAAAAGCCTGACAGCGTCACGCGCCAAGGCGGGAGACATTACCCCTCCAAAAAATACGGAATGTGGTTTTTATATCATTTTTCGAGTGCTCCGTCAACAGAAAACCGTCCGATGTAACGGATACACAGCCGCGGGCGCGGGATCAATGGAAGGAGCGGTGACAAAAAGAATGACCCGAACTGCCATAGCCTCAAGAGTCTCGACAGGCAAGTTGAAGCGTCACCGGAACCATTCCCACGTTCTCGCAAAATAAATCCAAAACCGCGCCCATCCCGTATTACAAATTAGGCAGAGTGGTCCGCCGGGGCAACAGTAGCCGAAGGCGGAGGGGTTTTTCTTAATCGGTTAGTATCAGAAGCAGGTCCGACGGAATGCGACAGTATCGGCGATATCGAATCGTGGCGGCAGGATGCTGCCCTTAATCCTAGCTATCTACGCAGGCCCGGAGGAACTGGCTCTCATCGCCCGCTTGCAGCGCCGGGATCCGCACGCTTTGGCGGAATTGTACGATACCTATGGCCGCGCCGCCTATGCACTGGTGCTGCGAGTGGTGCGCGACCGTGCCATCGCGGAGGATCTGGTCCAGGAAACCTTTCTGCGCGTCTGGAACCGGATCCATCTGATCAACTCGGAAAAAGGCGCGATCGGCCCCTGGTTGTTGGCCATCGCCCGCAATCGGGCCATCGATTATCTGCGATCCTCCGCCGGACGCGAGCGCAATATCATCGAGCTAAACGAAGCCGACCATGCTCCGCTCTATCGCGAGATGGAGGCTGAGATCCTGATCTCCGATCAGGCGCGGCGCGTGAAGGCGGCCATGGACCGGCTGGCTCCGAACTACCGGACCGTGATGGAGCTGGCGTACTTTGAAGGCCTTTCGCAATCGGAGATGTCCGTCAAGATGGGGCAACCGCTCGGCACCATCAAAACCTGGGTACGGACGGCGTTGCAAAGCCTGCGCGACGAGTTGGGAGTGGCGGTGACGTCATGAACTGCGACGAACTCCGCGATCAGTATGATCTGTACGCCCTGGACATCGCCGAAGAACCGGAGCGAGGTGAAATTCGCGCCCATCTCCGCCGGGATTGCGAGGTTTGTATGGCCGGAGTAAAACGATCGCTCGAAACGGTCACGCTCATCGGCGCCAGCGCCCCTTGGGCTGAGCCGTCGCGCCAGCTTCGCCGCCGCATTTTGGCCTCTGTCGGGTTCGAACAACGAGCCGGCATACCGTGGTGGGCTTCAGCGCTGGGCATTGCCGCCCTGGGCATGCTGGCGTTGTACCTCGGTGTAAGCGGCAAGCAGTATGAGCAAACGGCGGCGCGATTAAGAACTGAGATCCGCGAGCAGACGGCCCAGATAGCCGGCTTGACCGAGGCGTTTGCGATCCTGTCCGGTCCCAACACAACCGAGGCATCTTTCGGCGGAGCGCAGCCCATGCCGCCGCAGGGCAAAGTGTTCCTGAATCCCGCGCGCGGAGTGTTACTGATTGCTCACAATCTTCCGCACACCCCACCCGACAAGATTTACGAGATGTGGATTATTCCGAAAGGCGCGAAGCCCGTTCCGGCCGGCTTGTTCCAGTCGCAGGATGGCAGAGCCATGCACGTACAACCAGGAACCGTGAACGTGGCAACTACCGCCGCCGTGGCTGTGACGGTGGAGAATGAGGCCGGCGCCGGCCAGCCCACTACCCAACCGGTGATTGTGGCCGCTCTGCCGCCGGCGCCGAGGTAGCGGAATCCGGCTCCGCAATTGCCGAGTTCAACCCCAGCAGGCTGTCAATCGCCTCGAATAGCTCACGCGAATGAACTGGTTTCGAAACGTAGCCGTCCATTCCGCTTTCGAGGAATCGTTCCCGATCTCCCTCCATGGCATGCGCGGTCATAGCGATGATCGGGATATGCCCGCCGTTGATTTTTTCCTTCTTCCTGACGGCAGCGGTGGCTTCCACACCGTCCATCACCGGCATCTGCACATCCATCAGGACCAAATCGAATTTCTGTTTTTGAAGTTCTTCCACAGCCCGAGCGCCATCCTCAGCCAAAACTACCAAATGGCCGCGTTTTTCCAGCAAGCGCGACGCAAGCCTTTGGTTAACGCGATTGTCTTCCGCCAACAGAACCCGGAGAACCTGGCGGCCGTCGCTCAGGGTTTCGCCGCTGGGGAGCGTCAGAGCCTCGGGCGCCTGGCTGCGCGATCCCAAAACTTTTACCAGAGCGTCGAGCAGATCCGATTGCAGAACTGGTTTTATCAAATAGGCTGCAATCCCCAACTCCGAGCAGCGTGCGGCATCGCCGCGATGTCCGCCTGAGGTCAGCATTACCGTAAGCAGCCCGGCCAGCTCGGGCGTCTGACGAATCTGCTCCATTAGCATGAATCCGTCAACCTCCGGCATGTGCCGGTCAAGAATCATCAGAGCAAACGGATCGTTGCTTTCATGCGCCTGCTTGAGTAAGGAAAGTCCGGCTCTTGCGCCATTCACAGCCGAGGGGCGAGCTCCCCAGTGAAGCAAAATCTTTTCGAAGATCTGAAGGTTGGTGGCGTTGTCGTCGACAACCAGTACGCGCATGTTCCTGAGGACGGCTGAATCCACACGGGGCAGTTGCCGGGATTCTGCATGCGCGAAGCATGCGGTGAAGTGGAACGTAGTTCCCTTCCCCACCTCACTCTCCAGCCAGATTCGCCCGTGCATCAAGTCGATCAGCCGCGCCGAAATGGATAATCCCAGCCCCGACCCGCCATAGCGGCGCGTGGTGGATGCGTCCGCCTGGGTAAAAGGTTCGAAAATCAGTTTCTGCTTTTCGAGTGGAATTCCAATTCCTGTGTCCGCAATGGTGAAGTGCAACGTAACAGTGTGCGAGTCCCGTGATTCCAACTCCACGCGCACCACCACTTCACCCTGCTCGGTGAATTTGATCGCGTTGCCAACCAGGTTGAGGATCACTTGCCGAAGGCGAGTGGGGTCGCCCGAAATGATTTGAGGCAATTCGGGCGGAACAGAACAGACCAGTTCCAGATTTTTCTGATACGCCCGAAGCGCCAGTGTCTGCATCGCTTGCCCCAGCTGGCCCCGTAAGTCGAAATCGATCGGTTCCAGGCTCAGCTTGCCTGCCTCAATCTTGGAGAAATCCAGGATCTCGTTGATCACTCCGAGCAAGGAGTCCGCGGAATTCTTGACGGCGTCCAGATATTCGCGCTGTTCCTGATCGAGCACGGTACCCAGCGCCAGTTCCGTCATGCCGATGATGCCATTCATCGGCGTTCGGATCTCGTGGCTCATGTTGGCCAGGAATTCGCTCTTCGCCAGGCTGGCCGCCTCGGCGGCTTCTCGCGCTCCTTCCAGCTCGGACTCGAATCGCTGACGCTCCGTGATGTCGCGAAAACCCCATACTCTGCCTACGGTCTTGCCTTTGATTCGCTGCGGTTCGGAATGCCGCTCGAACACTCGCCCGTCCTTGAACTCAATCAAGTCGTTACTCTGGGCCTCCGGATCGGCGTAGAGTTGCCTGACCCGTTCCAGATGTTGTCCCGGATCTTTGAGCTGCGTAAGCGTGTAGCCGAGGATCGTATTCTCGTCTTTCGAGGCAAGGATTTCCTCCGGGACCTTCCACATCTCGACAAACTTCTGATTGTAGGTGGCTACCTTGCCCTCGGAATTCACCACCAGAATCCCATCCGCCGTCGATTCCAGCGTGGTCCGGATAATCTCAGTCTGGGCTCGCACGCGACGCCGCAGGATGGATACCCAGCTCAGCGCTCCAGCGATCGCCGCCGCCAGAATCGCCAGGATCATCAACGCCCTGTCACCGTTGAGCCAGGGAGGGTATTTGAGCACGTCAACATCACGCGGGGAGCGAAGTTGAATGGTGAAGGTGGTCTGCGCCGCTCCTGCTGCGGGAGTCTGCGCGCGCGAGACGCTCCTTTCCATCAGACAAATGCCGGATACACGGAGCAGACTGCCTTCGCGCAGAGAGGCTGGCAGGAGCATTCCGATGCTGTTGTCCAGCACGGCGGTGAACAACGCGTTGCCGTTCCGCAATACCAGCACCTGTTCGTGAGGCAGCAGCGATACAGCGGTGAGCCGCCCTTCCAGGCTCACCAACCGGTCCTGCATTTTCTTGAGTGCTTCCTCTGGAGTGGTGCGCACCGGCGCCGGAGCCGGGGTCAGCCCGATCTGGCGGACCACGGCGTCTTGCAACGCTGGCCGTGTTTCCACAATTCCGCGAAAGCCGATCACGTCCACACGCGCCCCAGGTTGCAAACGCGTGGATTGGCTGGCCTCGACATACAGGCTGCCGGATTTGTCTTCCAGATAAAACGCCTGATCGCCGATGGATGCCGTGACCGTGCCCTGCACATGCACCCGGTCGTTGGGCGTTCCGCTAAAGGTGAATCTCTGGATGCCGGCGATATCACTAACCGGAATTGCGAAATCCTCTTGCGGAGCCGATTGCAGAACTTTGAGATATTTCGGATTGGGAGATCGGATAATCAAACCGGTGAGTTGGTTGTTGTTGTTGAAGAGCGCGGCACAAACGCCTTGCACCTGGACTTTAGCGCCTACCCACTGCTCCGGCAGGCTGTAATCGTCCACAATCTCAACGATGAGCCGATTCCCTTCCACAACCAGATTCAGGCGCAGATGCCGGCTGTTGTTCTTGTCGGCTGGGACTTCGATCGCGGTGCGAACTGTCCCCTCCAGCTCCACCCATTTCGAGTCTTCCGAAGTGGACGCCATCTGGTCGTAGGTAGGGTGCCGGGGCGGCGGCATGGGCGCTTCCCCGATCACTCGCCAGTGGGGTTCCGCGATATCCGGCGCGAAGTCCGTCTGCGTGGTGACTCCTTCCAGGTCCAGCAACTGTCCCACTTTGGGCGACGTTACATCCGGCGGCCGCGAGATCCAGATGCCGTCGGTGGAATCCTGAATGAACAGATCCCCTGCGGTGGAATAGGTGACGACCGCGTGAAAGTGTATTGGATACTTCTGCTTGGCTTGTGCTTCGGTGAGCTGGTGCGCTTGGAGTATGTGCGTGAGAACGGGCAACCGCTGAGCGACACCGCTAACAGTGCACCCGAGCGAGAGTAAAAGGTTACAGACGAGGTTATGGCGACGCGTCCGCACTAAGCCACCGGCACAACGGTTCTATCGGCGTTTTTAGGCGGAAGCGTTAAGCGGCGCAGGCGTGGCGCGTGACCTTTGCAATGCCAGCATGATTGCCCAACCCAGCAGGCCGATTAAAACGCCGACCGCGCCGCCATAGAATCGAGCAGGCTGCTGGTGAAGTGTATCCAGCCAGATGCGGAAGCCGCCATACACCACGCCATAGAGGCCGAAGAAGAACCCGACGGGGCGCGGCCTGCGATCCAGCAGGCGGAAGGCGATGACCAGCCCGATCAGAAACAGAAATTCAATGAGGCCGAGATCGTAACGTGGACCTTCTGGAAATCTCACCGCAATCCAACTGGTGGAATCGAAACCGCGATGATCATGCGCGAGCGCGCAGCCCAAGCGGCCAATCATCCAACCGGTGGGCATCGCGTAGGCGATGATATCCAGCCTGCGCATGCTTTCAAACAACGAAAGCTTGTGATAAAGGCACCAGACCACGCCCGCCAGGAATCCGCAACTGATTCCTCCCACCGACCGGACTCCCACGCTCATGCGGAAGATGCGGCCGGGGTCGGCCAGGAATCCCTGAAAATCCTCCAGCACAGTTTTGGAAAGGAAGGCGCCCACCATCGCGCTGATGTAAACCCAAAAACAGAAGCGGAACATCTGTTCCACCGGGATACCCTGTCGGTGCGCGCGGCGCAGGATCACTCGCCCGCCCACCACAACAGCGGTCGCAGCCAGAACTCCGAACGCGTGGATCTGAAACGGACCCAAGGACAGGACCGGCTGAGGGTAATACGGAAGCATGCGCCTACTGAATGCTAGTGCACAAACGATATGCTGGAGGGGTTAGTGCCGATATTGGCAGTGACAACCTCATCCTTTAGCAAGTCGATCACCGATACGGAACCTCCACTGTTGTTGTTCACAACCAGAAACTGGTCGGCGTAGGACATCTTGATATCCGTTGGCCCTAGGCCAACTGTGTAGGTCGTGAGGATCTTGTAGGTACTGGTATCCACCTCCACCACGCTACCCGGGATTGTTGAGCTAGTCGTGATGTAGGCATGCGTACCCGTGGAGTTGAAAGCAATGTCCGTAGTCTGGGGGATGGCGAGGCCGGTTACGTGCGTGTTGGTGAGCAGGTCGTAAATATCCACCGATGCAGCCAGTGGCGACGTGATCCAGGCCTGCGAACCATCGGGCGTAAGCGCCACGCCTTGAGGATACGCGACGGTCGGAATGGTCGCGATTATTTTTCGAGCAGTCAGGTCAATCACCGCCACTCCTCCGTTGGTGTTGAAGCTGGTGATGTAGGCGCGGGTCCCATCGGGTGAGATTGCGAGTCCGTCCGGATTGATGGACGCATCGGTCATGAGCGTGAAAGTGACCTTATTCGTCGCGAGATCGATAAAATTCAAAGCATTGTCGAAGCTGGTAACCAAGGCAGTCAATCCGTCGGGAGTCATCACCACCTGGAGCGGCCGCGTGACCACTGGAATGGTTAACTTGATCGCAAAAGGACATGTGGAGATGCGGGTGACCAATGCGTTGAGGTGATTCACCTGCAAAACGTCCGGATAGGATGAATCGCAAGTAGTTGTCGCCGGCGGCTGAACGTTCGGCACAAAAGGAAGATCGAGCAACTGCTGCGGAAGGTACGCCGCGGTTCCCGAACTCGTGGCGTGGGGTTTTCGCACAGATGGCCCCTCGTCCGTGGTGCCAGTGGGGATTGTGGGAGCGCCCGATTTCGGCTGGGGCGGCGAACCTGTATTTGCGCAATTCCATTGATCAGGATTGAAGTTAGGCCGGTCGTTGGCTGGTTTAACGCTGAATCCGTCGTAGTGCATCAAGACTGGGTTCTTACCGTCGCACGCCACCCAAGATTCCGGATGCGCGATAGAGTTCTGATCGCACTCGCAGCTTTCTAACACGAACCAGCCTAAGCTGAGAGCGATGCCGGCGCACATGAATTTGGTAGTGCGTGAGAACTGGATGGTCATTGCCACACCACTGTTTTCCCGATGATTGAATAGAAGGACGTCAAGCCAACGTCAAGGCCCTTGGCGGCAATGCCTTTCACGCTGGACCCAGCCAGGGTGAGCATGTAGATGACATCCTTCGATTGCAACGGATTCGCGCGCGTGGCCGGCAGATTTGTCAACATATCGGCCGGCACGGTAAAACTGGTTGCTCCCGGCGGCGCCATGCAGACGAAAACGGCGCTCGAATTAGTGGGGAGATCTTCTCCGAAGCCAAGAATTGCAACCGCCTGGCCGGTGTCGCCGCCGGTCCAGGAAAGGGTCAACGGCTGTGATCGACTGGCCACGTTTGTAGTAAGACGATTGGTCCAAGTCAACGGCTGCGGAATGGTGAACGACGTCGAGAAAGGACCCACATCCATTCCTCCAAAGCCCTGCAGCGTGTAGGCGCCGGGATCGAGAAAGAGAGAACTCGGGAGAATATTGTTTGAGATCGATCCGCCCAGATAGCCTGCGCGTGCGCCGGTGAAGCCAACTGAAAGCGTTTTCGATCCAAGGGGACCGGTCAAAAGGAATGGAGCGCCTACATCCAGTGGCATCGTATTGGGGGCCATGCCGGGAAGCGAGCTACCGCCTAGCATGTCGCCTTGGAGTCCATACACGGTGCAAGTTCCCGACGGCGGAAAAGCGAGCGAGGGATTGAATGGGAATTGGCCGGGGTTTGGTTCGAAGGCGAAATCGACATGGTAATCGGACGTGATGTCCACCGGCGCAAGCACGCCGACATCCTGATGTGTCGTGGCGCGCATGACGAGCGCCTCGCCCAGTTTCAATCCTTTCAGAAACGCCGAAGTCACCTGCGGAAGGACATCGGTGGTGCAGATTCCCGGCGTGGATTCAATCGCCATGGTGACGAAGTTGCTGATGGTCGTGCCTCCGGTTTTTACATACACCGGCACCCAGCAACCGGTGGGAGCGTTTTTCGGAACGGTAAAGACGATCTGATCCACACCCGAGCAACAGGTGCTGCGTCCGCTGTATTGCACCGCGGCCGTTTGCCCGCCCACGAAAACTTGCACTTGCACCGGTAGATTGCCGGCAGTGGGAGCGACGTTATCCGCGCCGGACACGGGGCCGAGTCCGGTCGCCCATAGCGTGATCACCTGGCCGGGTTTTGCCGTAACCGATGGTGAATTAATTGGCTGGTTATTCTGCGCGACGAAATTGTAGAGCACCCCGGGGCCGATTCCCGTTCCATTCGCGGTAAAAATTCCCACTGCGCTACTGATAATTTGAACTGGCGCCATGTTGCTGTGGGCGTTGTTCACTACCACCTGCAGCGACGCCACGCCGAGCGGCGCCTTGGACGGCATAATGGCATTGATCTGGCCAGCGCTCACGAACACAGGAATCGCGCTGACACTGGTGGAACCCTGCACGACGTTGATGGAAACCCCGCCGAGCGTGGTCCCCAAGGGGAACGAACCGGCTGCCACCGCCTTGGCAGGTCCCAGTTGAGCCCCGAAAATGCTGAAGATCGATCCCTGCGCGATCGCGCCCGCCGGAACGCCCGACGGCATAAAACTGGCGGCGTTGTATACCGAGCGGTTGAAGATGAGGGGAGGCTGGGCGAACGCCAAGCCGGCGAAAAAGAGACCAATCCAAAAGCGCATAACAACTTTCACAAATCTGCGGAGAATTATATCACCCGCTGCGGACCGAACCGCTACCGCAGGGGAGCGTAACGCCTGCTGCTGTCGTGGTAGCGCTCCCTTGCGGTCGCGGTTCGGTTACTTCACCAAGTGATATTCCGTCTGCCGTTTCAGGATCCACGACATCTTGCCCTGTTCATCCAGCGCGGCATCCTCTTCCAGCGCGACGTTGAGTTTCTGGCCGTCCCATTCCGGCACCGGCGTGGTGGCTTGCAGCTCGATGGAAAACCAACTGCCCGCGACCAGCGGAGCTTCGCCTCGGCCGGGCACGCCCTGCTGCAGATCCCACAAACCGATCAGCGGACCCGCGGCGTGCCCATGATCTCCGATGGGATGCGTGTAAACGCTGCCGTCGATCTTCTCCTCACGCATGGCGTGCAGCACGTCGCCCAATACTTCATTGCCGGTTCGGCCGGGGCGCATGCGTTCCAGCAGCAGGTCCTGCAAACGATCCGTATTGCGCATCGCCGCCTGGATTCCGGCGGGCACAGCGGTCTCGCCTTCGCGGAGGACATAGCCCATATGCTGCGTGTCAGTATTGAGCCGCATCGCGGTGATGCCGAAATCGGTGTGCAGAACGTCGCCGCGTTCGATTACTTCCCCATCCCTGGGGTTGAGTCGCGTAGTAGCCGTGAGCCCTTTGCGCTGAACGGTGACGGACGGTTGGAACCAAGTGCCAAGCCCGGCGTCATTCACTTTCTGCCGCAGCCACCATACGACATCCTCGTTGGTGGTCTTGCCAGGCGTGATCACTTCATTCGAAAATGCGCGTGAGATCAACGAGTGAACGATCTCCATCATTTCGCGATACGTGGGGAGCATTTCCGGAACTCGCAGTTCCTGATATTCAAGCGCCAGGTTTTCCGCGGGAATGATTTTGTCTTTGTAAGCGGGGCCCAGCGCGGCCATCAGTTTGTCGCGCATTCCCACCGTAAGACCATCCGAAAAAGCATGAACCGGCGAGATATCAATCGCGATGCTGGACGGATGCCGCTGATCCACCAGCTTCCGCAAAAGCTGCCACTGCGTCTCGCCATAAATTTCACGATTAGACGAGTCCGGATCGCGATAAACGGTATACAGCCCGCCGTTCGACTCACCTCCGAGTGCGAGCCGTTCGAGCGGCTGGTTCGCGCCACGATCGTAGAAAACGTAAATGGTGGTGCGGCGGGCGGCGAACACGGTGGCTGAAACCAGCGAAAAGAACGCCGGATCTTCGGCGTATTCGCGGCAGGCTACGATCCACATCTGCGCTCCGTGCTTCCGCATCAAGACGGGCAGGTTGCGTTCCAACCGCAGCCGCAGCCACTCCTGCTGGATGCGAGCCTGCTCGCGTAAGGGCGGAAGCGTGGGAACCTCGGCGAAAATCGCGGAGGCGAGAAGTATCGGAAGAAGTGCTCGGCGCATAGGAGTTAGGATACACCGCAGCCGGTACCTGACGTGGCGTGAAAAGGCACCGACTCCCTCACGGTCGCGGCTCGGAAAGAACGTCCCATACCGTGCCGCGACCGTAAGGGGAGTTCCCCATGGGCCTGCGGCCCCCCAAAGCTGATGAAGACGCCAAGTGGGGCGGACCCCCTGGACCCGCTCTTCGAGTTTCAACGATTTCATCACCAAGCCGACGGGGGCGTCGGCTGCAGACCAGGGGGTCCGCCCCACAAGGCGTCTTCAACGGAGTCGGTGCTTTTTTGATTCAAACGTGACACATAGCGTCCGAGATGCATGCGCTGCAGCACGCAGTTTACGATAAACTCATTTGGGACTCATGCAACCCATGACACGGCGAAGCGCGGTTGGTTTGACGGCATTAGCCGCGGCATCTTACAAACGCATTCTCGGGGCGAACGACCGCGTGCAGGTCGGCTTCATCGGCTTCGGATTAATCGGCGGCCAGCACGTGCACGATTTCAAGAATCAAAAAGATGTGGATCTGGCGGCCATGTGCGACGTCTACCAGCCGCGCCTGGAGCAAGGCGTTGCCGCGTGCGGCCAGACAGCCAAGCCGTATACCGACTTCCGCAAAATGCTGGAGAACAAAGATCTGCAGGCCATTGTGGTCTGCACTCCGGACCACTGGCACGCGCTGATGACGATCATGGCGTGTGCTGCGGGCAAGGATGTTTATGTAGAAAAGCCGGTATCGCTTTTCATGCGGGAGGGCCGCTGGATGGTGGACGCGGCACGCCGCTACAACCGCGTGGTGCAGGCGGGCACACAGCAGCGCTCCGGAAAACATTACCAGCACGCCAAGCAACTGATCGAGCAAGGCTACATCGGTCCCGTCATGAGCGCGCGGTCCGGATCGTTCCGCAACGTGATGCCGGGCTTCGGATCGCCCCCGGATTCTGCGTCACCGCATGATTTTGACTACGACATGTGGCTGGGTCCCGCTCCCGCGCATCCGTATAACAAAATGCGCGGCCTGTACCATTTCCGCTGGTTCTGGGATTATTCTGGCGGCCAGATGACCAATCTCGGCGCGCACGAGATCGACATCATTCAGTGGGTCATGCGGCAGAAAGGACCAGCGGCGGTCTCATCGAGTGGCGGTCGATTTGCACTGAAAGATGAGGGCGAGACACCAGATACGCAAGACGCCTTGTTCGAATACAACGGGTTCACCGCCGATTATTCCTTCCGCGAAGCGAGCGCCGGACGGCGCGCGGGCGGCAATGGACTGGAATTCTTCGGGACCAAGGGAAGCCTCGTGATCAATCGCCGAGGGTTTGAAGTAGTTCCCGACATGAAGTCGAGTCCTGAAAATGCCATCCCGGTTTTTCAGGGGCATCCCGTGGGAGGGCCGGTACGGGAAGACGTGAAACCGGAGCCTTGGATGGAAGCGCGGAAAGAGCCTGGCTCCTCGGATGAACAGTTCGACTTGCACGTGCGAAACTTCCTCGATTGCATAAAATCGCGCGAGCGCCCGATCGCCGACATCGAAGGCGGGCATCAATCGACCACAGCGTGTCATCTGGCGAATATCTCGCTGCGCGTTGGACGAAAGATCCGGTGGGATCCGGATCAAGAAGAAATCTTGAGGGATGCGGAGGCATCCACCATGCTGTTTCGTCCCTATCGAAAGCCGTGGGACGAAGTTTTGCGAGGATTGATCTCTTGACGCGGCGGGGTTTCGTGCAAACGATCGGGGCTGGCGTGGCACTGCAAGCGCTCGGGGATTCGAAGCCTGCCGGAATGGGCATCGCTTGGACCTCCTACATGACGGTCGCGAAGCCCAAGGATGCTCTCGAATTTCTGACGCGCTGCCATGATCTGGGCGCGGCTGGAATCCAGACGCCACTGCGCGGAGACTTGCGGCAATTACGCTCACGGGCCGAGCAATTCAGCATGTACATCGAGGGGATGGTTCCGCTTCCCGCGAACGGCGATACATCCGCTTTTGAGAAAAGCATTCAGGATGCCAAAGACGCGGGGGCTGTGTGCGTTCGCGCAGGGGCCTTGAGCGGACGCCGATATGAGACGTTCGCATCGCTCGCCGACTGGCGCAAATTCGTCAGTGACAGCCAGAGAAACATTGCAGCGGCAGTCCCGATTCTCGAGAAACATAAGATGCCGCTGGCCTTGGAAAACCACAAGGATTGGACCGCGGATGAGCTGGCCGCGCTCATGAAAAGCCATTCGAGCGAGTATCTAGGCGTGTGCCTGGATTTCGGGAATAACATTTCCCTGCTGGACCATCCGATGAACGTCGTCGAATTGCTGGCGCCGTTCAGCATCGCCACCCACGTGAAGGACATGGGCGTGGAATGGTACGACGATGGATTCCTGCTGTCGGAGATGGTGCTCGGGCAGGGCTTTCTCGATCTGCCACGCATGCTTTCGCTGGTGCGAAGCGCGCGGCCGTCCACTCGCTTCTCGCTTGAAATGATCACGCGCGATCCGTTGCAGATTCCGTGCCTAACGGATAAGTATTGGACCACTTTCCCGGAGCGCAACGGCGTTTTCTTAGCCCGGACGATGCAACTCGTTCAGAAGCACAAAAGCGCGAAACCACTGCCCCGGATCAGTGGGCTCTCGCCGGACGCACAACTCCAAGCCGAGCAGGAGAACGTCCGGGCGAGCCTGGCCTACGCACACAAAACACTTGGACTGTAAATGTGGGGCAGGATGGCATCCTGCGCGGGGTTGCCAACCCCGCAGTTTTGAGCTAAAAATAGTTGCGAACTTCAGCGGCGCTGGTGCGTACTACTACCATAGCCATGATCAAACACGTATTCCGCCGACTGATGCGATCGCCGATTTTCACCATCGTTACCCTAGCAACCATTGCGATCGGGATCGGCGCCAATACCGCGATTTTCAGCGTTGTCAATGGAGTGCTGCTGAAGCCCCTGCCTTATGCGGATGCGGAAAAACTGGTCGGCGTCTGGCAATCGGCGCCGGGAATCGGCATCAACGAGCTGCAGCTTGGATTCGCCGATTACTTCACGTTTCGTGAAGAGAATCGCTCCTTTCAGGAATTCGGAATCTGGAACGGCAACAGCTTCAGCATCACTGGAATGGGGAGTCCGGAACGGGTACAAAGCATCGACGTTACGGCCGGCATACTGCCCGCGCTCGGGGTTCGGCCGGCGCTCGGCAGGTGGTTCACCGAGAAAGACGATACCCCCGGCAGTCCGGCCACCGCGATTCTGACTTACGGATACTGGATGCGAAGATTCGGCGGCGATGCTTCCGTCATCGGCCGCAGGATTGTGGCGGACGGCGAAGCCAAGGAAATCATCGGCGTCATGCCGCAAAGTTTCCGGTTCCTGGACATGAAGCTGGATTTGCTTGCTCCCTTTCAGTTCAATCGCGGCAAGGTCACGCTTGGGAACTTTAGCTACCAGGGCATCGCGCGGCTGAAGCCGGGAGTTACGCTGGCGCAGGCGAACCAGGACCTGGCGCGGATGATTCCCATTGTGAATACCAAGTTCCCGCCCCCGCCCGGTTTCAGCGCGAAGATATTCGAGGATGTGAAGATCTTCCCCGATGTACGGCCCCTGAAGCGCGACGTGATCGGCAACCTGGGACAAGTGCTGTGGGTGCTGATGGGCAGCATCGGGGTGGTACTGCTGATCGCCTGTGCCAACGTGGCCAATCTACTTCTGGTGCGCGCGGAAGGCCGGCAGCAGGAACTGGCAATTCGTTCCTCGTTAGGCGCGAACTGGACCGAGATCGCCCGCGAGCTTCTAGTGGAAAGTGTTTCTCTCGGCGTAACGGGTGGAATCGTGGGACTGGGCTTGGCCTATGCGGCGCTCAGACTTCTGGTGAACATCGCGCCCGCTTCCCTGCCGCGCCTGGACGAGATTTCCATCGACCCCAAGGTTTTGTTGTTCACGCTTGCGATTTCTCTGCTTGCTGGGCTGATGTTTGGGCTGATTCCGGTCTTAAAGTACGGAACACCCAGCATGGCGTCCGTCCTTCGCGCGGGTGGGCGCTCGTTGAGCCAGAGCAAAGAACGGCATCGCGTGCGGAACACATTAGTGGTGCTGCAAGTGGCCATGGCGCTTGTGTTATTGATCAGCTCGGGCTTAATGATCCGGACCTTTTTCGCGCTGCGGCAGGTCCAGCCGGGATTCACCAACGCCGAACAGTTGCAAACCATCCACGTCTATATTCCGGATGGACAAGTGAAGGAACCGGAGCGCGTGGCCAGTATGCAGCAGGAAATGCTGCAACGCATTTCGGCGATTCCAGGCGTTCGGTCGGCTTCCTTCGGAAACTCTGTGCCCACCGACGGCAACAATAGCAACGATTTGCTCTACGCGGAAGACCGCACCTACCGCGAGGGACAAATCCCGCCTATCCGGCGCTTTCATTTTGTGGCTCCCGGCTACTTTCAAACCTTGGGAACGCGGCTAATGGCGGGACGCGATTACAACTGGACGGACCTTCGGGAGCGTCGACTGGTAACGATCGTCACAGAAAATCTGGCGCGCGAATTTTGGCGCGATCCATCCAAAGCCATCGGCAAGCGGATCCGGGAAGGCATGAAAGATGACTGGCGGGAGATCATCGGCGTAATGCAGGATATCCACGACGACGGGCCCGATCAGAAGGCTCCCGCAACCGTCTACTGGCCGGTAATGATGAAGAATTTCTACGGCGAGTCCAACTTCGTTCAACGGGGTGCGACTTTCGTGATTGGCAGCCAGCGCGCCGGATCGGAAAGCTTTCTCAAGGAAATCCGCGAAGCAGTGTGGGCGGTAAACGCGAATCTCCCGGTCACCGGCGTCCGCACCATGGCGGAGATTTATCGCGGATCGATGGCGCGCAGTTCGTTCACGCTGGTCATGCTCGGCATTGCCGGTTCGATGGCTTTGTTGCTTGGTGTGGTCGGGATCTACGGCGTTATTTCCTATTCCGTCTCGCAACGGACGCGCGAGCTCGGCATCCGAATCGCATTGGGGGCTCAGCCGCGCACGCTCCGGGCGATGGTGGTGCGGCATGGCGTATTCCTGGCAGGGATTGGAGTTGTCATTGGATTGGCGGGAGCCGCTGCAATTACTCGCATCATGGCTTCGTTCCTTTTCAGTGTCAGCGCGGTGGATCCCATTACTTACGCCGCCGTATCGATTGGTTTGCTTGCGGCCGCTGCTGTGGCCAGTTATATCCCGGCGTATAAGGCATCTGTGGTGAATCCGGTGGACGCTTTGCGCGCGGAATAACCGTTTTATCATCGAAACTGACATGCTCAGTTTCTGCGTCATCGCGAAGAACGAAGAGCGCAATCTTCCACGCTGCCTCGATTCGGTGAAAGATTTGGCCGGCGAAATCATTCTGGTGGATACCGGTTCCACGGATGATACGCCGGGCATCGCAGCGAAATATGGCGCGAAGGTAATCCGATTCGATTTTACAGTCGTCGATTTTGCGGCCGCCCGCAATCACGCAATTTCACACGCACGCGGCCCGTGGATTCTGATGCTGGATGCGGATGAAGCACTTGCGGCCGGAAGCGCTTCCAAAATTGAAACGCTCATCCAGGGCGGCGAAAATGCGGGATATTTCCTGGAGCGGCACAATCACTCCTCAGATTCCGAGACTCCGTTGACAGATTATGTCGTCCGGCTGTTCCCCAACCGCCCCGAGTATCGATATCGCGGCCGCGTCCACGAAGTCATCGACAGCTCGATTCTTTCCGCGGGCGGGCGCTTGCATAAAACCGATGTCCGGATCGATCACAACTTCTCATCCGACCGGGAAACACGCCGCCGCAAGAACCACTGGTACATCGAAATCCTGAAGGAAGAGATCGCGGCCGATCCAAGCGACGATTCGCGGCTCGATTTCCTGGCCGCCGAATACCACCAGCTCGGAATGTTTGACGAAGCCATCGAAATTGCCCAGCGAATCGTTCAAGCACGACCGCAGGATCCACGCGCCCATTACTTCCTGGGCGTCTACCATCTCGTTTATAAGTCCGATTTAGTAAGTGCCAGGGCGAATTTCAGCCAAGCCCTCAAACTTCGTCCGGATTACCCGGAGGCTGCTGCTTTTCTACAAAAGATAGACGAGCGCGAAGGCACCGACTCCCTTACGGTCGCGGTTCGGAACGGAGAGAGTGTTACCGAACCGCGACCGTGAGGGAGTCGGTGCCTTTAAAACAACTTCAGCAGCCCACCACCACCAACACCCAACACTGCCACGGGACTCGGCTGGTCGTCGGTGTTCCCGTTCCCAATCTGGCCGTTGATATTGAACCCCCAACACATCACTCCACCATTGCTCAAGATCGCGCAGTTGTGCCGATAGCCGGAAGCAATTTCCGTAACCCCGGAATCCAGTCCTGAAACCTGCACCGGGATCTCGGATGCTTGATTTTTTCCGTTTCCCAGGTCTCCGTTGTTGGGACTACCCCAGCAAAGCACTCCGCCCGCTGTGGTGAGGGCGCACGTGTCGTTTTCTCCCATCGTGACGGCCGCAATGCCGTTCAGCGGCCCTGTTCCCGCCAGATTCAGAACCTGCACCGGAATGTCCGAAGAAATGTTCGTGTTGTTGCCGATCTCGCCGTCCTGATTCTCGCCCCAGCACAGCGGCGATCCGGCGTTCGTTATGGCGCAGGCATTGGCAAAGCCCGCGGCAATTGAGGCTATGCCGCCCAGTGGGCTGGTCCCCGCCAGGTTCAACACAGGTACTGGATTCTCATTGGGAAGGTTCGGTCCGCCGCCAAGTTGACCGCCGCCACTGGTGCCCCAACACCACTCGGCGCCCTTGCTGGTCTGGGCGCACGAAAAGTAAGACCCGTTGGCGATATTGACGATGTCAGCCGGAATTCCCGTGACCTGGTACGGAAGCCCGGAGCGGAAGGAATTGGGTTCCGGGCCGAGCTCGCCTTCGCCATTGTCTCCCCAGCAGAGGACCGCTCCCGCGCTGGTTACGGCGCAGACGTGATATTGGCCGGCGGAAATCGCGACCACGCCGGTCATCGGCCCAGTGCCGGCTACGTCCAGCACTTTCACCGGAACATCGGAGTCCGTGGTGGTGCCGTTACCGAGATTTCCCGTCGTGTTGACGCCCCAGCACAGCACGCTCCCAGCCTTGGTCAACGCGCAAGTGAAGTTCTGGCCAGCGGTGATCCCAACTACGCCGCTCGAAAGGCCCGTAACGGGGACGGGGGTCAGCGATTTCGTAGTGGTGCCGTTGCCAAGCTCGCCGTTTGCGTTCGAGCCCCAACACAAAACACCTCCGGCGCCGTTCACCGCGCAGGTGTGTTGGTCGCCCGCCGTGATTTTGTTGCCACTGAGGCCCGCCGGAGCGTCCACCGCGATGGTAACCGTGTTGCTTGGAACTCCGGACAAGCTGAGCTGCACCGTGATTGCGTTTCCACCAGTTGCATCCGCCGGGATCTGTGCGTTCACCTGATAGAGGCCCACATAGCCGGGCGACAATCCCGCGAAACTAACGGCCGCGTTCTCGCCACCGATGGTTACTTTGGGCGTGGTCACGGTGTGGGAAAGTGGGTTGTCGGATGCCGGCTTTCCGGGCACAGGTGGATTCGTCACCGCTCCCAATCCAGTGCAATAAATCGTGATGAACTCGCCCGGCTTCACCGCTTGTGTCGCCGATCCGCTGATACTCCCGGATGGCGCCGCATAGGTTGAAGTATTAGCAATCTGAATCGCACCCTGGCCCGTGCCTTTCTGATTGATGCTGAATATTCCTGGTGAAAACGAACCCAGCGGGACCGTTTGCGGCGGGCTGGATTGTCCAGCTACCGTCACAACAACCGTGGCGGAGCCGGTAGTCCCCAATCCTTCGGGAATCTGGACATTGAGCTGACCGGGGAAGGCCGAGAACATGGGCGCTGCGACTCCGTTGAACGTCACACTTGCGCCGCCCAGTGTGGTGAGCAATTCCCCGTTTTTGTCGAAGGAAGAAAACGCGTTATTGGTTCCATCGTCCAAATTGCTACCGAAGATGGCCGCGATGGTGCCGGGCGCCAAAGAATTCGTACCAACGGCGAAGCTGGCATTGTTCACCACGCTCGCCGGTGGGACAACTGGAGCGGAAGCGGCGTAAACGCCGACGGCCAAGAAAAAAAACGTGCAAATCCGGAGAAGCATCAAGTATCCTCGTAAGTAAATGCGAGAGAGACGCCGGTATATGCGAAACTTTCGCCAGGCATTTTATGATCGGCTTAGCATCGCTGCAAAAAGCGTGAGGCGATTCTAAGTTCCATTACGCGGTGTAGGTATCTGGGGGATTCAAGTTGATAGGAGTGTGCCATGCCGCAACAGTCTTGGATTCTCGTCACGTGCGCTACGTTACTGGCCGCGAGTGAACCCCAAAATATTCCGAACCGCGATGGTCTCAAACAAGCCTGGCTTCAGGCGACGTACGCGATAGAGCCGAACGGTTTCACCGCTCGGAACACGGCACAGAACCTGAAACTCTCGTTTGGGCCCTCAGAAACACGGATGGTTCACGGCGCTGAGGCGTTCGGGCTACGGTTCGTGGGATATGGCCGCGGCGGCAAACTCGAACAGCCGGCTGCGGCGCTGATATCGAGCGCGAAGAACCGTATCGAATACCGGCGCGGCGCGCTGACTGAGTGGTACGTCAACGAAGCGCAAGGGCTGGAACAAGGATTCACGCTAACTGCGCCGCCGACTTTGGCGAGCGGCCCGCTAGAGATCGCACTCGATATTACAGGCAACCTGCACCCGGAGCCTCACTCGTCCAGCGAACTAACTTTGCTCGATTCGCGGGGTCACGCCGTGCTGCGCTATGGCGATCTGAAAGCTTGGGACGCAAGGGGCAAGCATTTGGCTTCGCGGCTTGTAGTGGAAGGTGACCATCGAGTCCGAGTGGTAATCGATGACACCGGCGCGCTTTATCCCGTCACTGTTGATCCGACCCTGACCCAGATTGTTCTGCTCCCGAGCGATGGCGCCAGCAGTGTGCACTTTGGACAGTCTCTTTCGATCAGCGGCAACATTGCCTTGGTTGGCGCGCCTTCCGAGGGCGGCAATACAGGCGCGGCTTACGTTTTTGTGTTCTCGGGCGGCGCTTGGGGCCAGCAGGCCAAGCTGACTGCATCGGGCGGCGGCATTGGCGATCAATTCGGCAGTTCGGTTTCAGTGGATGGCGCCACGGCGGTAATCGGAGCGAGTGGCGTCAATTCCGCACAAGGGGCGGCCTACGTGTTCGCGCAGTCTGGTACCACCTGGACCCTGCAGGCGAAACTTACCGCGGCGGATGGAGCAGCCGGCGATCAATTCGGCGTATCCGTCGCAGTCAGCGGCGCCAGCGCAGTGGTTGGAGCAAGTGGCAGTGCTTCCGGCCCGGGAGCCGCCTACGTATTCGCGGGCGCCGGATCCGCCTGGAGCCAGCAGGCCAAACTCACCGCCGCCGATGCAGCCGCAGGCGACCTGTTCGGTGCGTCGGTTTCGTTGAGCGGAACGACGGCCGTTGCGGGGGCCGCGGGAAAATCCGGCAGCACCGGCGCAACTTATGTATTCATCAACTCCGGCACAAGCTGGAGCCAGCAGGCCAAACTCACCGCCGCCGACGGAGTGAGCGGCGATCTGTTCGGCTTCTCAGTTTCCATCAGTGGGGATACCGTGTTAGCTGGAGCCCCGAGCAAAACCTGCCAATTCAACTGCGGCACATCCCGAGCAGGCGGACTGGGAGGGGCCTACGTGTTTATTCGTACCGGTACAAGCTGGAGTCAGCAGGCTGCTCTGGTTTCCTCAGACGGCGGTGGCTCCTTCGGATACTCGGTGGCGGTGAGCGGGACCACGGCGATCGTTTTGGAGAATTACAACAATTCGTTTTTGACCGGAGCGGCCTTCGCATTCGTGCGTGCGGGCACGAATTGGCCCCAGCAGGCTAAGCTAGCCGCCTCAGACCTGGTGGTGGGTGATGGGCTGGCGACGGCAGCGGTGAGCGGTAGTGCAGCGCTGATTGGAGCGCCGACGAAAACCGGAGGGCAGGGCGCTGTGTACGCATTCGTGCAAACGGGAACGAACTGGACCCAACAAGCCAAACTGATCCCCCCCGACGTATCCAGCGCGGATGGCTTCGGCAGCGCTATTTCCGTGAATGGGGAAACGGCGTTAATCGGCTCTCCACTCAAGGCCTCCCAACAGGGCGCGGTCTACGTCTTTGTGCGCTCCGCGACTGACGGAACCTGGAGCCAACAAGCCAAACTGACGGGTGCAAGCGGAGGCACTTCTTTCGGGAAGTCCGTCTCGCTCAGCGGCGACACCGCCGTCATCGGCGCCTCCAACACCGCCTACGTCTTTCTGCGATCCGGAACAAGCTGGACCCAGCAGGCCACCCTGGCTGGCGCCGATACAGCCGCCGGCGACAACTTCGGCTCTCCGGTCACAGTGGATGGAGACACAGCCGTAGTGAGTGCCCCCAACAAGAACGCCACTGGAGCGGCCTACGTATTTGTGCGTTCCGGAACCACCTGGACTCAGCAAGCCAAGCTTACCGCCTCGGATGCGGTACCCAACGATTCATTCGGCAGCAGTGTATCGTTGAGCGGAGATGCGGTCTTGCTGGGCGCGCGCGGCAAGAACTCGCTGCAGGGCGCGGCCTACGTGTTCGTACGCACCGGCACCGCTTGGACCCAGCAAGCCGAGTTGACCCCATCTGAGGGAGTCAACGATAATTTCGGCACATCCGTTTCATTGAGTGGAGGCACCGCCATCGTCGGAGCTTACTTCGAAAACAGCGCCGAAGGAGTGACCTACGTTTTTGTGCAGTCGGGCACAAACTGGTCCCAGCAAGCCATGCTCCAGCCCTCCGACGGAATAGCCGGGATTATCTTCGGGACATCGGTTTCAATCGATGGGGATCTGGCTGTTATTAGCGCTTATAAAGGAGGCGGAGGGGCGGGAGCGGCGTACGTCTTCGCCCGCTCGGGCGCCAATTGGACCCAGACCATGAAGCTCACCGCCGCGGACGGCGAGAACGGCGATGAGTTCGGAAACGCGGTTTCCATCAGCGAAGGAACGGTCATAGCCGGCGCGCCGGATAGAGCCGGCGGAGAGGGGGCGGCTTTCGTATTTCCTCTGCCAACCGTTTCGGCGGGCGGTCTGGTCAACGCCGCCAGTTTTTCCCACACCGTAGCGCCCGGATCCATCGCCAGTGTCTTCGGAACCAATTACGCGAATTCGAATATCGGCGCGAGCGTAAAACCGCTCCCCGACACCTTGGGGAACGTGTCCATCACAGTGAACAATGTCGCCGCTCCGCTGATCTTCGTAGGGCAGTTCCAGGCGAACTTCCAAATCCCGTTTGAGACCCAGCCGGGGACAGCTACTGTTGTGGTGACTTCAAACGGAATCGCCAGCCAGGCGGCAACCGTGAATGTTACCGCGGAGGCGCCGGGAATTTTTGTCACCGGCACTAACCAAGCGGTCGCGCTCAACGCAGACAATACCGTGGCCGACAGTACCCATCCAGCCAAAGTGGGAAGCGTGGTGGTGATGTACGTGACAGGACTTGGCGCTCTGGATCATCCGCTGCAAACCGGATCGCCGGCTTCGAACGACCCGGTTTCGAATGCGACGGTAGTTCCTACAGCAACGCTCGGCGGAGTAAATGCAGTAGTGCAGTTCGCCGGCATGTCGCCAGGCTTCGTCGGCCTGGGCCAGATTAATTTGATGATCCCGAAGCTGGCGAAGGGAAGCTATCCAGTGGTGATCAAGCAAGGCGCTCAGATCAGCAACAATCCGGTGATGAGCGTGACGCCTTAACCAGAACCGCGCACGCCACCAAGCCCGCTAACCCAAGGAGTGCGCCGATATACACGGAAAGCGGCTCATATCGCATCTCGACGGTGTGGCTTCCCGCGTCCAGCACGACGCCGCGCAGAGCGCCGAATACTTCAAGGATCGGCTCGGGATGGTGGTCCACGTAGGCGCGCCACCCCGGATAGAAGGAATCGCTGACAACCAGCAGGCCCCGGCACTGGAGATCAGCATGCGCAAGCAACGTATCGCTATTCGGCCTAAACACGGTCACCGCATCGGATCCTGGACACTGGGCGAGTGGTGCGCCGCGATTGAGCATCACAGCCGTAGCAGCAAAGTTCGTGGCGGGATCGTAGATGGCGCGGCGTAGCTCATCCTCACTCTTCACGATCTCAACCTGATGGACGATCCACGCACGAGGCATGGCGCTCTGCACTTCAAACAGGCGGACACCGCGTGCGTATTCGCCTATCATCGTCTCGTCCGCCTGTGGCTCCCGCTTTGCAACGCGGTGGGTAACTCCGATGAGTTGGCCAGTGTGTGGCGAATGCAGCTCCAACCGCAGGACATTGGAGGGTACGGCCGCCACGAACGACTGCACAGCGTCCAGACCGAAAAGATCTCCCATGTCTGTCATCAGTTGGTTGTATTCAGCGGCCACACGGTGAGGCGAAGTATCGCCCCGCAGTTTCACGCCCAACTCTCGATAGTCGCGCAGAGCCCAAGCGCAAACCCCCTGCCCGGTACCTAGATAAGCGACGCGATAGGACGCACAAGTGGTTGCTTCGAGCAGCACCATTGCGACGAGTATGTACCCAGCCAACCGATTTACCTTGGGGCGCGCCACATTCCAGGCAATGAATGTCAGCACGATGCCTGCCGCAAGGCTCTTCAAAGCATATTGCGCATGAGACGCGAATCCAGCAGTGGCCGGGATCGCACATAGAATTGCGATCCACACAATGTTACGCCGTCCAATACCGATTTTCATTAGGACATTCGCCCCGAATGAGGCGAGAGCGCTGAGTACGAAACCTGCCAGGTAAAGGCCGCGGTCGGGTGAGCGCGCCTTGTCCATCATCGGAAGCAATTCATAAAGAATACGGTGGAAGGGAGTGTGCGCTCCCAGCGCGTACAGTAGCGCGAACAGTCCCAGGATTCCAAGCATCCGAACCGC
Organism: Bryobacterales bacterium; assembly: GCA_963774655.1. Taxonomy (GTDB): domain Bacteria; phylum Acidobacteriota; class Terriglobia; order Bryobacterales; family Bryobacteraceae; genus Palsa-89. The sequence continues at coordinate 141,683 of CAVZFZ010000003.1, forward strand.
CGGATCGGTCCACCGATAAATCAATGCCAGAATCGCCAGCGCAACCACAGTTACTCCCACATAGTTGGACCAAACCGGAGTATCTTCCCTCGGTATAAGGAATTCGGCGAGGCCGCGCCACGGCATTGAGTAAAGAGCGTGCACGTTGTAGGCGACTCGCTCACCCCATCCGATGGGGTTCGGCATCCCTACCCAACGTTTTGCGAGACGTCCGAACTCGATCAACGGTAACGTTTGGACCGCGCTAATCGCGAAAGCCAAACAGAACGCGACAGCCGAACCAGCTAGAATCGGCCATTCGAGGCGACGGGAACGGCACAGCCGATATACAAAGATGCCGAGGGTCCCAAGTAGTACCGCATAGCTGCTAATCAAAGGGATCTCATGATGTCCGGTAAGCCAAGCCAGTCCCAAAACCAAGCCTAGGGGGACGGCATTCGAGAGCATGACGCCGCGGGTCCAAAGACGAAATGCAAAGAGAAAAATCAAGGGCGTCAGAGCCGCGGCGCTGGCCAAATCGAGATGCGGCGAGGTGCCGAAGAATCCAGTGGAAGCGAACGCCAGCCCGCCGATTACCGAGGGAATTGCGGGAAGCGACATTCCCCGGCAGAAAAGGTAGCAGAACCAGCCACCAAGAAAATGCAAAACCACGAATAGCCAGTTCAGCGCTCCAAAGGAAAGCTCGCCGTCTTTCAAGGGGAGCAAACTGGCAAAAACCAAGTTCAGAGGATTCAGCAATCCTGGTTGACTCGACCCTAAAACCGGCTGGCCCAGCCAGATGTGCGGGTTCCACAAAGGCAGATGGCCGGAATGAATACTGCGAGCGAAGAATTGCAGCCGGGGAATTTCGAGTTCGCAAAGATCGTAATGATCGAACCAAACGTAGTTGGAGGGATCATAGATCAGCTTCCAGTACAGGATGATGCAAAGAAGCAGGAGAGCGCTGGGCCCGATCAGGGCATTGCGAAGGCGAACCACGAGTAGCGACCGTTTTAGCACATCCGTCCCAGCGATGGAACGAATGCCGGCCAACTAACTCGCAGCTCTGTCCCTGCTATCTTGATCTCTTGCGCCGGGAACTTCTCATCGTCGTGCTTTTTGTCTTGGCTTTGAGAGTGCCATTTCTCAATCAAGCCATCCAAGGCGACGATGTTTATTATCTTTACGGCGCTCAGCACGCGCAGATTGATCCACTGCATCCGCTTCACGCCCGCTATGTTTTTCTGGGGCAGATGGTGGATATGCGCGGCCACCCGCATCCGCCGCTGAATTCGTGGTATCTCGGACTGCTGCTCGGCATTTTAAAAGACGTGCGTGAAATTCCTTTTCATGCCGCTTACCTCCTGTTTTCTTTGATCGCCGCGCTCAGCGCGCTTTCGCTCGCGCATCGGTTCAGTCCTTATCCGCTTGCCGCCACACTGCTGTTTCTCGCGACGCCGACGTTTATCGTCAACGGCAACTCGCTCGAAGCGGATCTGCCCTTTCTCGCTTTCTGGCTGCTATCAATCGCTCTTTTCGTGGGTGCAATCCAACGCCATTCACTCCCGAGATTAATCGCCTCCTCGCTCGCGATGGCGCTGGCCGCCATGGCCGCCTATCAAGCCGTGATCCTGACGCCCATTCTGCTGATTTACGCGTGGCGCTGGGGGCGCAAGTGGCGCGCCGCCTGGATCGCTCCGCTCACAGCGCCCGTGATCCTCATCGCCTGGCAGATCTACGAACGCGTTTCCAGCGGATCGCTGCCTGCCCAGGTGCTGACCGGCTACATGCAAACTTACGGGTTGCAGACATTCGTGCCGAAGATCCGGAGTGCAGTCGCGCTCACCGGACATCTTGCCTGGTTGGTTTTCCCGGGTCTCTGGATTCCGACGCTCTGGGCCATCCCCGCGGCAATTGGAGCCGCTCTCTACGATTGGAATCCGCTGTTCTGGGGTTCCATCGCAATCGGCGTCGGAATCCTGATCTGGTGCGCGCGCAACTGGCGCGATTTTCTGGTGCAATGGACGCTTATTTTTTTCGCCAGCGCGGTGGCCGGAGCTTTCGCGGGGTCCGCCCGGTATTTGTTGCCCATTGCGCTCCCCATCGCGATTCTGGCGACACAGCGCGTCAGCCAACGATGGCAAAGAATCGGATTTGCGGTTTCTCTCGTCCTGGGTTTAGGCCTTGCAACGGTCAACTATCAACATTGGGACGGTTATCGCCAGTTCGCGCGCGCGATCGAGAATGACGTCGCATCCAAACGCGTCTGGATCAACGGCGAATGGGGATTGCGTTACTACCTGGAGTCAGAGGGGGCGCTGCCGATCTTAGCCAGTCAAGCGGTCCATCCTGGGGAGATGGTAGTTTCGAGCGCGTTGTGCCTTCCCATCCAGTTCACCACAGGTGGCGGAGTTCCGGCGCCGATCGCGGAACGAACCATAACGTCCTCCATTCCTCTTCGCATCGTTGCGTTGAAGGGCAAGTCGGCTTATTCCACCACCGCGTTCGGACTTCGCCCCTTCGATGTTTCACTCGCCGTAATCGACCAAGTGCGCGCGGATCTGGTGGTGGAGCGCAAGCCCACGCTGTCCGATCTCCCGATGAACGCGCCGGAAGCCGAGCAGCAAATCGTAAGTGGCGTGTACCAGCTTGAAAGCGGCCAATGGCGCTGGATGAGCCAGACCGCGGTCATCCTATTGAAGCCTCCGGCTCAGCCTGCTCCGCTGGTGGTTCGGTTCACCATTCCGGAACAATCCCCGGCGCGGCGGGTCACCGTGGAGCTGAACAATCAACGCGTAGCTTCCGAAACTTACGCCGGCTCAGGCGCCTACACGCTATCCAGTCCGCCCTGGCCGCCCGATGGCGCAAGCGCCAGCGTGACCATTACCGTGGACAAGTCTTCTCCGTTCCCGGCGACCATCGCCAACTGGGCATCATCCTAAGCGAGGTCGGATTCCGGTAGCGGGTGGGGCAGGTTGCCAACCTGCAGCGGGTTGCCAACCCGCGGTTTTGCGCCGATTACCAATCGGCGGCAGGTTAGCAACCTGCCCCACTTCGGCATTGCTATACTAAGGGTTTAACCGCTCCCTGTACAGGCGAGGTTTCGGGTGTTCTTCAGCGTTAAGGAGTTGGAATTAAAGAAGGCGCGTTTCGACGTGGCCTTCGCTCCTGGTGAAATCCAATACGATCAGGGACTGAGCCAGGCAACGCCTCTGGAGGCGGTGGGCGCCGCGGAACTGCTCCCGCATACTCTGGGAGAGATCCGAATTCAGGGACATCTGAAGGTCCGGATGCAAGCGGAGTGTGACCGGTGCCTGGGGCCGGCGGAGTTTCCGATTGATTCGGATTTCGATCTCTTCTATCGCCCGGCCAAGCGTGCCGGATACGAAGAGGACGTGGAGATCGACGAAGGAGAAAGTGAAGTCGCCTTCTATGAAGGAGGCGGCGTGGAGCTGAAAGATATTTTGCGGGAGTTCGTTTTGCTCTCGCTGCCGATGCAGCGGATTTGCCAGGACGATTGCCAGGGAATCTGCCCCGTTTGCGGCCAAAACCGCAATCTGGTGAGTTGCAGCTGTGAATCCGAGAAGGCGGACGACCGCTGGTCGGCGCTGAAAAAACTTCAAGTCAAAGGAACATAATGCCCAATCCGAAAAGAAGACATTCCAAGGAACGTACGTCCACTCGTAGAGCGCACGATTCTCTGAAGAAACCTGGCATCGCGGAGTGCCCCGATTGTCACGAGCCCAAGCTGCCGCATCGCGCTTGCCCGCATTGCGGACGCTACAAGGGGCGCGAAGTGATTGAAGTGGCGGAAGAGTAAAGGTCCGGCATCGTATAATCTCAGACCATGCTGACCAATGCATGCTGACCAACCCATGCTAACCATCGCGGTGGACGCAATGGGCGGCGATCACGCCCCGAAAGCCGAAGTGGATGGGTCCATTCGCGCCGCCAAAACTCTCGGTGTAAAAATAATCCTGGTGGGTAAACAGGATGTTCTGCGCGCGGAGTTGGCCCAGCATCCGGATTGGCGTGGATTGCCTATCGAGATCCTGCACGCGAGCGAGCAGGTCACCATGGAGGATAGCGCGGCCAAAGCGGTTCGCAGCAAGCGCGATAGCTCCATCCGAGTCGCGTCGCGGCTGGTTCGCGATGGATTGGCGCACGGCGTTGTGTCGGCCGGGAATACCGGCGCTGTGATGGCCACTGCGAAAATGGTGCAGGGCATGGTGCCGGGCGTGGATCGTCCCGCGCTGGCCTCGGCTTTTCCTACGCTCAAAGGTACGCCTGTCGTGGTGGTGGATGTCGGCGCGAACGTGGATTGCTCGGCGCGCATGCTGGCCCAATTCGCCGTGATGGGCGACATTTATTCCCGCGTGGCGTTTCGGAAACCCAAGCCGCGCGTGGGATTGCTCTCCATCGGCGAAGAAGAGCATAAGGGAAATGAACTGACGCGCTCGGCCACGCCATTGTTGAAGGCGCTTCCCATCCACTTTGTCGGCAACGTGGAAGGCGGCGATATTTTCACGGGCGATCTCGACGTAATTGTTTGCGACGGATTTGTGGGCAACGTGGCGCTGAAGGTCGGCGAAGGCCTGGTAGATATGATTTACCAGATGCTGCGCGAATCGCTCGAAGCCACCATCACGCGCAAAATTGGCTACGTGCTGTCCCGCACGGCATTTCAGGATTTCAAGAAGCGGCTGGATTATTCCGAGCACGGCGGCGCGCCGCTGCTGGGCGTGAAGGGCGTGTGCATCATCACGCACGGCCGTTCCAACGCGAACGCCATCAAGAACGCCATCCGAGTGGCCAAAGAATTGGCCGGCGGAAAGATCAATGAGCGGATTGAGGCGGAATTAGCCAACGGCCATCCGCCTAGCTCGTCGGCTGCCAACGCGGACTAGTATGCGGTTGATCGCTGGTTTTTTCGTCGTGCTGGTTTCGGCGTTCGGCGCCGCACAGGATCCGGTTCAGTGGAAGCTGACCTTCGACTCGCAATCGGCGCCACCAGGATCAAAAATTCTCGGACGCTTGACCGCGAAAATTGAAGCCGGCTGGCACCTCTATTCCTTGACGACGCCGCGTCCGCCGATTGCTACTACAGCGGTCTTGGCCGACAATGCGGCGGTGGCGGGTTTTAAGGTTTATCAGCCGAAGGCAATCGTAAAGCTGGATCCCTCCTTCAACGTCAATACGGAAACTTTCGGCGAAGAAGTTACTTTTCTCTATGAGATCGAACTGAAGAAGGATGCAGCGGCCGGTCCGGTGGAATTGACCGCGCAGGTGCGATACCAGTGTTGCAACGACACCATGTGCCTGCCGCCCAAGCGCAAGACGGCGGTCGCGTCAGTAAATATCGATCCGGCTGCCAAAGCGGAGACGATCGCGATCCCCGCCGGCTATACGCGAGTTCCGAAAAGCCGCGGCAGCCACGAGCGCGCCGAAGACGCCTATCGCTCCCGTGCAGAATCCGCAATCGTCCGGCCTCGGCTTCTTCCTCCTGACGACATTCGCGGCGGGACTCGCGGCTATCTTCACGCCCTGCGTGTTTCCGATGATCCCGTTCACGGTTTCGTACTTCATCAACCGGAATTCGGCATCAAAGCGGGATGGCATTGTGCAAGCGATTGTCTTCTGCGTTGGCGTCATCGTATTCTTTACCGGGCTCGGCCTGATCACGAAAGCCATCGCCGGACCCATCGGAGTAGTGAAACTAGGTAACAGTCCGTGGGTCAATGGATTTATCGGCCTGGTGTTCATTGTGTTCGGAGTGAGCTTGCTGGGCGCGTTTGAGCTGACCCTGCCGTCGGGATTCCTCACCAAGTTGAATCAGGCATCGGAGGGCGGCGGTTATTTCGGCACGCTGATCATGGGCCTGACGTTCACACTGACTTCTTTCGCGTGCATCGGACCGATCGTGGGCCCGCTGCTGGTGGCATCCGTACAAACCGGCGGAATTCAGCCGGTGCTCGGCATGGCGTCGTTCGCTTCCGGGTTGGCGCTGCCGTTTTTCGTGCTGGCTTTGTTTCCCTCGTTCCTGAAGAAACTTCCGAAGAGCGGTGGCTGGCTGATGCGCGTGAAAGTGGTGCTGGGATTCATCGTGCTGGCGGTATCGCTCAAGTATCTGAGCACCGCCGATCAAATTCTTCAAACCGAATCTGATCTCGCGCGAGGTGTTTATCGCGGCTTGGGTAGTGCTGTTCGCGCTGCCTGGCTTATATCTGCTCGGATTCCTGCGCTTGGAAGGAATCAAGCCCGACGAATCGTTGGGTGTCGCGCGAATGCTGCTGGGTTCGTTGTTTTTGATCTTTTCCATCAGCCTGGTTCCCGGATTGTTTGGCGCTACGCTGGGAGAATTGGAAGCCGCCATTCCAGTGCAAGCGAAATCCGTTTCGCTCGGGCCCGCGGGCGCCTCGGAATCCGGCGGCCCGGTTTGGATGAAGAATCAGTACAAGGAAGCGCTCGCCAAAGCGCGCGCGGAAAACAAATTGGTATTCGTCAATTTCACCGGCAACGCCTGCACCAACTGCCATTGGATGAAGGCGAATATGTTCCCGCGCCCGGAGATCGCGCCGCTGATGAAAGATTTCGTTTTGGTGGACCTCTACACCGACGGGACCGACGCGGCATCCGAAGAAAACGCCAAGATGGAAGAGGAGCGCTACAAGACCGTTTCCCTGCCCTTTTACGTGATTCTCGATCCCGATGAACGCGTGATTGCGACTTTTCCGGGTTCTACGCGGGATGTGCAGCTGTTCGCTGGTTTTCTCAAATCCAAAGGCACCGGCTCCCTCACGGCCAGGCTACCGAACCGCGACCGCAAGGGAGCGCTACCACGAGACCTGTCGGAACGCTCCCTCGCGGTCGCGGCTCAGTAACACTCTCACCTGTTCCTGGTCGATCTGGATAAGAACAACTCGCCCGCCAAGGTTTCCTGCTCTCGATCGCCTGCGGACCGCCATTTCACCAGCGCTTTTTTCCGCAGGCCGTCCAGCAGCTCAAACTGGCGGCGGCCCTCCAGCACCCGGTTTCTCTGCTCCGCTACTTTCGCCTCCGCTTCCTGTTCCAGTTTCTCGAAACCACGAACCATCTCGCGTACGTGGATTCCGTATGAGTCGAGATTTTCCAATTCCAAACCCAGGATGGCTGGCTGGGCCAATACATCACACCGTGATTTGGCGAATCCGTCCCGCACTTGCAGTTTGGCTTCGGCCAGCAATTCCCGCTCGGCGCGAACCTTTTGGAGTTTCAGTTCTTCTACATTCAGCTGTTCCAAACGCCAGCGCCGGACTCTTTCCAATGGAAAAAGAAACCGTTTCATCCTGTCTGCGTGGCCAGTTCACGCATGCGAGCCATGGTTTCCTCGAAAGTGGCGTGGGCGGCGTTGTCCTGCTTCAAGAACTCGAGCAGTTGCGGACGGAGCCGGATGGCTGCGTCCAACTTTGGATTCGCGCCGCTGGCATAAGCGCCCAGGTTGATTAGATCTTCGGCGCGTTGATGCGTGGCCATGGCGTCTCGAATTTTGAACGCCGCTTCCCGCTGTTCGGGAGTGTAAAGCCGCGGCGCCAGCCGGCTCACGGATTGCAAAATGTCGATAGCCGGATAGTGTCCCGAAGCGCCCAGCTCGCGCGAAAGGATGATGTGGCCGTCCAGGATGGCGCGCACCGCGTCGCAGATGGGTTCGTTAAAGTCGTCCCCCTCCACCAGCACGGTGAAGAATCCGGTAATGGAGCCTTTTTTGAAACGCCCGGCCCGTTCGAAAATCTTAGGCAGCAGATTGAATACGGATGGCGTGTAGCCTTTCTGGCTGGGAGGCTCGCCCGCAGCCAGGCCGATTTCGCGCTGCGCCATGGCCAGGCGCGTCACGGAATCCATCACTAGTAAGACGTCGGCGCCTTGATCGCGAAAATATTCCGCGGCCGCCAGCGCTACGAAAGCGGCGCGAATCCGGAGCGGCGCTGGCCGGTCTGACGTCGCCACCACCAGCACCGACTTCTTCAGCCCTTCGGGGCCGAGTTCATGCTCGATAAAGTCGCGCACTTCCCGATTTCGTTCGCCGATCAGCGCGATCACGCTCACGTCCGCCGAACTATGCCGCGACATCGCACCCAGCAGCGTACTCTTGCCCACGCCGCTGCCGCCGAAGATCCCGATTCTCTGGCCCTTTCCGCAGGTCAGCATGCTATCGATGGCGCGGATGCCGGTGGACAATGGTTCGCCGATGGGTTCCCGCTCCAGCGGGCCCGGCGGCGAGGCATACAGATCGTACGGGAGTTTCGCCCCGATCGGACCCAGGCCGTCCAGCGGTTTGCCGAAGCCATCGATCACCCTGCCCAACAACTGCGGCCCTGCCTCCATGCGGGCGTCTTCCTTGCGAGCTGTAATCGGGTCGCCCAGGTGCAGGCCATCGACTTCTTCGAGCGGCATCGAGAGCACGCGGCCGTCGCGGAATCCGATCACCTGCGTACGGATCAAACGCCCATCCTTGGTGCCGATTTCGCAGAAATCGCCGATCGCGGCTGCCGGCCCATTCGATTCCACCAAGAGGCCCACCAACTCCGTAACGGTGCCAGTCCAGCGGCAGGTCTCGATTTTCTCCAAGCGTTCGTGATAGGGCGCTAGCGAAATCATACTCTGCCGGACCAGGTCGGCCAAGCCGCGCTCAATCTCCCCCAATTGCGTTTCAACCGAAGCGTCTAACGCGCCGCGGCTGGAATCGAGAATCGCCGCGCCCCGCTCCAGGCCCGGATCCGAGATCACTTCCACTTTCTGCGGCAGTCCCATTTTTTCCAGGAACTGCTTGACCATCGGCGCATCTTCCGGCCGGATCCGGACGCTATGCACTTCGCGGGCTTCCATTTTTTCCAGCGCCGCCTTCACCAGTCCCAACAATGCATCCGGCGCGACGGTCAATTCCCGGTGCAGAATGCGCCGGGCTATCGCGAGTGCTAGCGCGACAACGTCTTCCTCCGCTTCGTGACGAAAACGTTGGCGCATGCCGGACATTTCTTCGATCGCGCGCGCCATCCGGGCGTTCATCGCCTCCAGTTGCGTGCCCATCTCCTGACGAGTCGCCGCGCTCCCTTCCTGTGCGCCCTGCCGATGGGCGGATCGGATCTTTTCTTCGATGTCATCCCCGGGCCGCGCGCGACGACCGCCTTCGGAAGCGGCCGGCGGGATAAACCCGCTGCCGGAGGGTGGCTCAACCAGGCGATTGTCTTCATTCAAAGCCACGCGGCGCCACCCGATCGGTTCCATCTGGACGCCGCCGCGGTGCAACTTAGACGACATATTGCTCTCCCACCGTGCCCTTTAGGCTGATCACTCCTTCCGCTTCCAGTTGCCGGACCACCGCGATGATTTGCTGCTGGGCAGACTCTACTTCTTTGATCTTCACCGGACCCAGAGCGTCCATGTCTTCCTTCAGCATCTCGGAGCCGCGCTGCGACATGCCCTCTAGAAAATGCGCCTTCAACTGTTCGCTGGTTCCTTTCAATGCCACGGTTAGGATCTTGCGGTCTATCTTGCCGAGCACCTCTTTAATCGACTCTTGGCCCAGCAGCAGCAAGTCTTCAAAGACGAACATCAAGTGACGGATGGTCTCCACCAGGTTCGGATCGTCCTGCTCGATTCCTTCCAGAATTTCTTTGCTGGTGCCGGAGTCCAGGCGGTTGAACATTTCCGACACCGCGCGAACGCCTCCATACGATTCGCGGCTGAGTTCGCCCAGGTCTTTTAGCTTCTTCCCGATGATGGCGGCGATCTTAGAAATGATATCCGGCGAGATCTGATCCAAGTGGGCCATTCGCAGCGCTACGTCGGAACGCAACTCGGCCGGAAGCGAGATCAACAGTCCGGCGGCCTGCGACGCGTTCAAGTGCGAGAGGATCAGGGCGATGGTCTGCGGATGTTCGTTGTGTATGAACTTCGCGAGCTGCTGCGGATCGGCTTTTTGCAGCGTGTCGAAGCTGGCCGCCTCCGTTCCCAGCGTCTTCATCAACCGGTCCATCATTTTCCGGGCATGCTCCGGCCCGAACGCGGTGATGAGCATCTTTTTGGCGAAATCCACGCCGCCCTTCAGGACGAAGTCCCGCGCCACCGACATCTGGTAGAACTCGTCCAGGACGGACTCAGCCAGCTCGTTCGGGATGCTGGTGATGCGGGCCACTTCATGCCCGATACGTTGCACCTCTTCCTCATCCAGTTGACGTAGGATTTCAGCGCTGGTTTGATCCCCAAGAATCACCATCAGGATGGCGGCCTTGCGAATCCCGGAAACCTGCACCTGCGGCGTGGCTTCTACGTTTTGAATCATGGCGTCAATGCTTCGCCTCGTCATCGTCAATGTCGTTGCTCTCTCAATGCTTCGCCTCGCTCATCCAGGATCTTAGGACGTGCGCCATGGAGGTGGAATCTTTCTTAGCCTGCTCCCCAATATGTTTGGTCAGCACCTCTGCTTTCTTGGTGACGGGCGGAAGTTTCAGCGCATTCAGTGCATCCGTCTCCTGTTTTTGCCGCAACGCCGCCTGTTCCGCGAGCTGATGCTCGATCTGCGTATTCAGACTTTCACCCGGCGAGGACGCCAATTGCCGGGCCATTTCGGCGGATTCGCCGGGACGGCGCCGCAACAGCCGGACCACTACCACCAGCAACGCCAACAACACGGCTACCGCGACTCCCACTCCCCCCATCACGAACTTGTTCCGCAGGGCTTGCTCATACCAAGGCGCCGGCGGCGGAGCCGGAGGCTTAGGCGCTAGGGGCGAAGGCTCCGGGTTCAACGTAGCCTCAAAGGGCATAGTCTCTACGATTAACTGGTCGCCGCGCTCCGCTGAGAACCCGATGACCCCCGCCACCAGGTCGTGAATCATCTTAAGCTTATCGGCCGATGGCGCTTCAATAATACGCTTGGTTTTGGGTCCAGTACCCTCCGTTCGAACGCTCGAATCCACTAGGAGCGCGATGGACATCCGTTTTACGGCGCCCTGCGGCAGACGCACGTGCCGGACCGAGTGGCTGGTTTGATAAGTGAGATTCTCGGTCCGCCGCGAGACGGCGTTCGAAGCAATCCCGGGACGCGAGGTGGGCCGGGGCAGGTTCGAGGCCGTGCCTGGAACACCGTTCGCGGTTGTTCCACCACTGATGTCTTCGGTCTTCTGCGAAGTCGCCAGCACGGACTTGGTAGGGTCATACGATTCATCGCTTTGTTCAGCGCTCGAAAAATCGCACTCCACCGACGCGCTGGCGCGAAACTTCTCCGAACCGAGCAACGGTTCTAAGGTACCGTTGATTTTCCCCAGCAAGTCTCGTTCAATTTGCTGGCGATATTCGATGGCCGCTTCCGACGGCTCCGGGTCGTCCGGCGAGGGAGCCCTGCGCGCTTTATTCAGCAGGTTCCCGCGCGCATCCATTACCGAAACCGCCTCGGGGGCCAGGCCTTCCACGGCGCTGGCAATCAACTGACAGAGGGCGGCGACGTTTTGCGCCGATAACTGTGTCCCCGGCTGCAGTTTCACCAGAACGCTGGCTTTGGCCGGCTGGTGCGATTCCAGGAAAATCGATTCTTTGGGGAATGTGATATGGACCCTGGCTTGTTCCACTTCCGCCAGCGACATCACAGAACGCTCCAGCTCACCCTCCAGCGCCCGGTGATAATTCACCTGCTCGGTAAAATCGCTGGCGCCGAAATTCGTCTTGTCAAACAGTTCAAAGCCGATGCGCCCGCTCTTTGGGATCCCCGCCGCAGCCAGCAGGAGGCGCAGCTCGGCCACCTTGGCCGATGCAACCAGCACCGTCGATCCGTTGTCCGAGAGGCGGAATTCGGTCCCGCTTTCGCGAACCTTGGCCAGGACCGCGGCCGCATCTTCGGCGGCAAGGGCGCTATAGAGCGGACGGAAATCCCGCTCCTGACTCCAGTGCGAGAAAATCGCCAGACCTGCCACTACCGCTCCCGCCGCAATCAGGATCGAGAGGCCTTGCTTCCAGCTCAGAGTCTCCAGCAGGCGTTTCATAGCCGCCTACATCTGCATACGCATGACTTCCTGGTAGGCCGAAATCACTTTGTTTCTCACCTGCAGAAACAGGTCGAAGCTCAGTTCCGCCTGCTGCGTCCGGAGCGCGACCTTGTGAACTTCTTCATCTTCGCCGGCCAGATATTTGCCGATCGAATTCTGAGCGTTCTGCTGGAACTGTTCCACTCGTCCGATGGCATCGGATAAAACCGACTGGAAATTTCCCGCCTTGCCGGGGCCGTGGCCGAGCGGCTGAATTTGCGGTATCGCCGCCGGTCGAATGGGTGTGATGGGAAGCGGCATCTGTTATTTCATCAAGTCACTACTTCATCAAATCGATGGAATGCAAAATCATGTCCTTGATGGCGGTCATGGCGGCGGTGTTCGCCTGAAAGTTGCGCGAAGCGTCCATCAAATTGACCATGTCTTCGGCTGGATTGGCACGGGGATACGCCACGTAACCGTCCTTATCCGCGTCAGGATGGCCGGGGATGTAGCGCATTTCAGGCGGCTGGTTGTCCTCAAGGATCTCGGAGACCTCGACGCCATTCACGCCCGTTCCCATCTCAGTTTGAAAGACCGCCGAGAACGGGGAACTTTGCGGCGCGCTGGTGAAGACCGCGTCTTTACGCCGGTAGGGCCCACCCTCGGGAGTGCGAGTGGTTTCCGAGTTCGCCAGATTTTCCACCAGAAGTTCAGCACGCGTGCGCTCTGCCGCCATCCCGGAAGCGCTCACCGAGAGTACCGAAAAAAGACTCATCCGGATTTACCCTCCTGGATCGCGTCCGTCATCAGCTTCAACTGGGTCTTCATCAATGCGGAAGCCAGATTGAACCGGAGTGCGTTTTCCGCGAGCAGTCGCGCCTCCCGCTCCATGCTGACGTTGTTGCCGTCGTTTCGAACTGCCAAACCCGGCGTCTCCACTACATTGGGAGCTTCCATCATTGGGGCTTCCATTATGGGGGCTTCCATTCTGGGTCATGCTCAGGAATTCGAACTGGAAATCGATGTCTTTGTCCTTGTAGCCCGGGGTATCCACGTTGGCGATATTGGAGGCAACCAGCTTCTGCCGCGTACTCAGTAAATCCATGTAGCGCTCCAATTGATCCGTGATACTGTTTACCACGGGGCGCTACAGTGCACCCTTGCCGCCAAAGTTCAAATGCCTTAGCTTTCAGTTGATTAGTATGGAGGACACGACAAGAATCTGTCACGGGGGCAACCGAATGGCGTTTCAAATCGGGTGCCGGTAACGAACTGGAAGCCGCCCGGCTTGGATTCCGGTAGCTCGCTCTAAGTACTTTCCCCCTCCGGTTTAAGAGTTACCTGAAATTGATCCCGTACCAGTACCCCTGTAGAATCGAAGTTCGACCCGCCGATAGGCTAGACATGAGCGAAAGTTTTGCGACAATCGAAAATAAGGAAACACGTCCAAATCTCTTGGAGGCCAGAAAGGGAGTGATCCGCGTTTTGATTGCCGACGATCACCCCATCGTGCGCGACGGCCTCAACAAGCTCCTCAGCCTGGAAGAGGACGTGCAAGTGGTAGGAGAAGCCTGCGACGGCTGCGAGGTTCTCGACAAGGTCCAGGAACTGGATCCCGACGTTCTCCTGCTCGATCTTCGCATGCCCAACCTGGATGGCCTCAGCGCCTTACAGGCGCTCCAACAAACCAACAAGCGCACTCGCGTCATTGTGCTCACGGCGTCGGAAGACAAGAACGAATTCGTACAAGCAATGAAGCTTGGCTGTTCCGGGATCGTGCTGAAACAGACCGCGCCGGAACTGATCGTGAAAAGCATTCGCAAGGTGCATGGCGGCGAAATCTGGCTGGATTCCAACACCACGGCGGCGGTGATGCGGCAGTTCGCCGTCCCCGGCGAAATCGGCGGTTCCGGATCCGGCAAGTCCCGCGAGCGCTCGCCCTTAAGTCAGCGCGAACGCGAGATCGTGCAGCTGGTCGCGCAAGGCTATAAGAACAAGGAAATGGCCGAGAAGATGTTCATCAGCGAGCAGACCGTGAAGAATCATCTGCACAACATCTTCGACAAACTCGGGGTATCCGATCGGCTGGAGTTGGCCCTGTACGCCATCCACAAGGGTTTGCACCTCAACGCGGAACGCTAACAGCACGCGTTTCGCCTTAGGCAGCCTAAGCGAAAAGGTGGAGATCGGTTTACACCTTTTTCCTTATTCGAATTGGGCCTTCTCTCTCATTGCGCTCGGTTCGCTCTCAGCGTAAATTCCTAGATACGGAGCGTAATCAACATGCGAAAATGGACCGTTGTTTCGCTACTTGTCGTTACCCTGGGACTTGCTGCAGCCTTGCCGGCGCAGGTGCCCCAAATGAAAAGCGTCGCCCCCGACAGCGGGAAGGTGGGAACCGTAGTCCGCGTGCACGGGATTGGACTCGGCCGCGACAAGGTGGACCAACTTTATCTTTCCGACCATACGCTGGACATGATGGTGAAGGTGCTGGCCCAGTCCGACGACGTGATTGAGTTCCGGATTCCGCCCTCGGTCAAGCCCGGCAAATTGCAGCTGGTCATCAAAACCGCCGGCAAACAGGCCTACTTGTTGGAACAACCTTTGTACGTCACAGTGGAAGAGCCGAAAGAGACTGGCGAAGTAGCGGCTGCTTCGAAGTAGCGGAGGGCAAGACTGGGGCCTTACCCTACTAGGTAGGATGTTCTCGCTCCTTTTCCGCCCACCTCCCGATCAGGAAGATCTTCTGATCGCCGAACTGTGGGAGTGCGGCACCACCGGCATCGTCGAGGAAGAAAGGGGCATCCGGGCCTTCTTCGACGACCTGAGCCAGGTACACCGCTTCGCCAGCCAGAACCCGGAAGTACGGGAAGAGAAGGCCGTGGATTGGGCCCAGGCCACTCGCGATGCCTGGCCACCCATTGCCGTGGGCAAGCGGTTTTTTCTAACTCCGCCCTGGTGCGACCAAGTGACGCCGCCCGGCCGGTTACGTCTGCCTATTTATCCGGGGATGGCCTGCGGTACCGGCCGCCACCCCGCCACCCAGCTCGCCTTGGAGGCCATTGAACGGCACGTGCGGCCCGGTGACGCGGTTGCCGACATCGGAACCGGCTCCGGCATCCTCGCCGCGGCGGCGGCGCTGGTAGGGGCTGGCAGGGTAATTGGCTGCGATATCGATCCGGACGCCGTGCGAATCGCGCATGAGCGAGTCCAGCTACCGATGTTCGTGGGCTCGGCCGGCGCGATCCGCTCCGCATGGGCGGACGTAGTGATCGCCAATATCGACGCGGCCACGATCGAGGATCTGGCACCGGAATTCGCGCGGATCCGGAAGCCGAAGTCGGTGCTGATCCTGACCGGATTTCCAGAGTGGGAGATTCCGGAGGGGTTCGTTCCGAAAGAGTCTCCTCAAGCGTGAGGAGTGGGTGTGCTTGGTCTGCTGAAATCAAAGAAGCTCGGCTTCATTCTTCCTCGACTTCGTGAATTCCTGAATTCTTGAATTCGTCTCTCTCTAATTCGACGGTCTCTTCTTCAAAGTCGGCCGCTCATCTTCATCCGCTTTCGGCGTCTTGCCGTCTTCATCGGCGTCAATCGGACCTTCGGTGGTCCCTGCCGTTCTGCGCAGACTCGGCTTGTTGGGGTCCGCTGGATCGAGTTTGCGGCGACTGTGCATGGCCATCATGCGGGCCTTCACGTCGTTGAATTCCGACGTAGTGATCACGTACTCCGGCTTCGCCACCAAAATCTCTTGTATGTTTTTTTGAGCGGCCTTGATACGGTCGTCGGTGGGGGGATGCGTCGCGAAGACCTTGGCCATGGTGCCTGGCTTGCGCTTTTCCAGGGTCTCGATCTTTTCGAAGAAATCCACAAACGCCGTGGGATCGTAACCGGCCTTGTACATATATTCCAAACCGAGCATGTCGGCTTCCGCTTCGAAGCCGCGCGAGAACTTCAGGAATCCGATTGGAACCAGAATGCTGGCGGCTTGATAAATTCCATAACCGGTCCAGGTTCCGTAGGTCATGATGATCAGCGGAATCATAGCCAATTGTGCGATTTCGCCGCGCGTGGCCTGCTTGGTTCCATGGCGCGCCGCGACGTGCGCGATCTCATGCGCCATCACTCCGGCGAGTTCGGCTTCGCTGTCCGCCTTCAGAATCAGCCCGGCGTTTACGAAGAAAAATCCGCCCGGAAGCGCGAACGCGTTCACCTCGTCGCTGTCAATTACTTTAATCGTGAACGGGACTTTGGCATCGGAATTCCGCACCAGATTTTGTCCCACGCGATTGACATACTCTGCGATCACCGGATCGTTGATGATTCTGGCCTGCTTCTCCACCTGTTGGGCCAGCCCTTTGCCGATCGCGATCTCCTTCTCGATGGAGTAGAAGTCCACACCCTTGCCGACATCACGGTTCCCGATTTGATCCGGGTCCTTTTTTGGGTCTGTGGCGAAAACGGCGTTCGGGACAACCAGGGCGAGCGAAACCGCCAAGCTAATGTTGGCGGAAAAGAGGCGATTCATGCTGCACTCCTACAAATCAGTATAAACCCACATTCCAAAAACGCCTAGAAGGATCTTTGCGTTTCGAATGGAACCGCGATAAGTACTAGTTCGACCCCGAACCTGGGGCACGCTTCAGCGTAGGCCGCTCGTCGCTATCGGCTTTCGGCGTCTTACCGTCTTCGTCGGGATCGATGGGTCCGGTGGTGGATCCGGGTGCCCGGCGCAGCCGCGGCTTGTTCGGATCTTCGGTAGGATCTATCCTGCGGCGATTGTGCATGGCCAGCAAATGGGCTTTTACGTCGTTGAATTCAGACGTGGTAACCACATACTCCGGCTTTGCCACCAGCAACTCCTGGATGTTCTTCTGAGCCGCACGAATCCGGTCGTCCGTCATAGGATGCGTGGAGAAAACCTTGGCCATGGTGCCCGGCTTGTGCTTCTCGAGTGTTTCGATCTTTTCGAAGAAGTCCACAAAAGCGGTGGGATCGTAGCCGGTCTTGTACATATATTCCAGGCCCAGCATGTCCGCTTCGGATTCAAACTGGCGGGAGAACTTCAGGAATCCGATAGGGATCAAAATGTTGGCCGCTTGATAGATCCCGTATCCGGCCCAACCACCGCTCATGATCATGACGGGAATCATACCGAGCTGCGCGATTTCTCCACGCGTGGCTTGCCGGGTGCCGTGCCGTGCGGCGACGTGCGCGATTTCGTGCGCCATCACGCCCGCCAGCTCAGCTTCGTTGTCCGCTTTCAAGATCAGCCCCGCGTACACGAAGAAATAGCCCCCAGGTAACGCGAAGGCGTTCACTTCCTCGCCATCGATCACTTTGATGGTGAAGGGGACCTTCGCATCGGAGTTCCGCACCAGGTTCTGTCCCAACCGGTTTACATATTCCGATATGACCGGATCGGTGATGATCTTGGACTGCTTCTCCACTTCGTTGGCCAACTGTTTTCCGATGGCCATCTCTTTTTGAAGAGAATAGAAGTTGACGCCTTTGCCGACATCGCGAGTTCCGATTTGATCCGGATCTTTCTTGGGATCGGTACCGCCGAAGACGCTGGGGATTGATACAGCGAGAACCACCAGGAGACTGAAACTAGCAGACAGCTTGCGTTTCATCGAACACACTCCTAGACACCAGTATAGAGCTCCATCCATTAAACGTATAGTGGTTCTAATGGGTTTCGAACAAAATTCTTCGGCCGCCACCATCGCTGGAGAGCCGCTCTGGCGGCGCTACCGGGATCAGTTCCCGGTCACTGAGCGCCTGATTTATCTGAATCACGCGGCGGTTGCCCCGCTTCCCCGACCCACGGCCGAGGCCATGCAATGGCTGGCCCAGGACGCGCTGGATTTCGGCTCCCTCCACTATGACAAGTGGCTGGATACCTATGAGCAGCTTCGAGTTGCCGCAGCCCGGCTAATTGGCGCTGAGCGCGGCGAAATCGCCATTGTAAAGAACACTTCGGAAGGAATCGCGACTGTTGCCATGGGTCTCAACTGGCACCCGGGCGACCGGGTGGTGGCCTTTCGCGAGGAGTTCCCTTCCAACTATTACCCCTGGCTACGACTGGAAGAGCACCGGGTTTCGGTCGACTGGCTTTCTGTGACCGACTCGCTCGACGTGATTGATCGGGCGTGTGAGGGCGCCAAGTTTCTGGCCATCAGTTTCGTTCAATACTTAAGCGGCTTGCGCGTGGATCTGAACGCGATCGGGGAGATCTGTCACCGGCATGGCTGCTTCTTCTTCGTGGATGCCATCCAGGGTCTGGGGGCGTTTCCGCTGGACGTTGAAAAGGCTCACATTGACGCCTTGGCTGCCGACGGCCATAAATGGATGCTGGGTCCGGAAGGTTGCGGCATCCTGTATATCCGAAAGAGTCGCCAGGATTCGATTTTCCCGGTGGAGTTCGGTTGGACCAATGTCGCGGGCTATCACGATTATTCGTCGCGCGATTTGACTCTGCGTCCGGATGCCGGGCGCTATGAATGTGGAACTCTAAACACCATCGGGTGTTATGGGCTGAAAGCGTCCATCGAGTTTCTGCTGGAGGTGGGGGTTGAGCGGATCGCGCCAACCGTCCAGGCTCTGACCGATCAGCTCGCCGAGGGGGCGTCCAAAAAAGGTTATCAATTGTTAGGAGACCGGACGCCGGAAAACGGAGCCGGCATCGTTTCGGTTCACAAGCCTGGCCTGGACAGCCGCGAAGTGGTGCAGATACTGAAGGGGCGCGGGATCATCGCCGCACCGCGCCAGGGTTGGGTTCGTTTTTCTCCCCACTTCTATATCTCGCCAGAGGATATTGAGCGCGTGGTTGCCGCGCTTCCCTAGGTATCCAGACCGAGGGGTCTTTTGGGGACTTCGTCCCGCTGGCGGCGCCATTTCTGCCGCGCGCCCGTAACGTCCGCGATCACTACGAGTAGCAGGATGACAGAGATCGTGATGGCGCCGGCGAGCCACGATCCGGACCGGCTGTGCCAATCGCGGCCTGCCCGCATCCACACTACGGCGACCAGTGCCAAGCTGAGAACGATGCGCAGAATCCGACGCGCCGACATACTTCGCTCATCATCCTAACGCAAACCGGCTAGCGCAAACATTTCTCGCCGGTGGATTCCCATTGAGTCACATCCAATGCGATGCCTTGCTTGCAGGTGGTGGTTCCCTGGTGCGGCTTGCCGTCGATGATAATGACGATGCCAGTGGCAGGCGTGGGAGTGGGATCCTCGGTAAAGATGCTGTACGTGGTTTTGCCGTCCAGCGTCTTCAGCAGCAGGCAACCTGCTTCGGCCGCCTGCACGGTGCATCCAGTAGCTTTCACTTCCTGGATTTCGGGCTTGCGCTTCGGCGCGGGTTTCGTAGTTTGAGCGAATGCGCCGGCGATTACTGCAAAAGCTGCCAGTGCGGGAAAGGAGATCAGTTTCATGCCAGGGCTCCATTCCCAGTGTCGCATCGGAAAGCTCGGATGGCGCTCCCGATCACTTCACCACCACACTCACGGACGCAGAGACACAGACCGGCCCAGAAGCGGCCTCGGGGCCACAACTCAGAACATAGGTTGCGCTGGCTCGCGGCGATAGCGTTACTGTTCCGTTGCCAGGGTAGCGGCCGAGCAAGTGCAGGAAACGGTCGGAGAGCGAGCTTTCCGGTTCGAGTGCTTCTTCGATCTCGACCGACAGTACATTGCGCACATTCCACGAAAGGACCACCGTCTCGCCGCGATGGATGACGTTAGGCTGGGCGCTGAACCGCAACACTTGCGGCGACGAGGAATTCTGCACTACGGGGGTTTCCACCGGAAATCGTTTCACGCACGCCGTAGAACCTAGGAGCATCAGTGCGATGAGTAGTCGCATGGCGGACACCTGCCCGACACAGGGGCACGCGAACAACCAGCTTCACATCGCTGGTTCCAGGCGACCTCGCCAATTCAATTGGGTGAAATGAGGCAGCCCAATGGGTGGCATTACGCATCCGGAGTCGCAAACATTGGGTTTACAAGAACAGCTTGCGTGGTATCCCACATGCTGAATCAATGGTGTGCAAGTACGAATCGATGGAGGCGTAGAGATGCCACAACCGAGTGCTGTGCCCCGCTATCTGGTTCCTGAATCAGTAAAGAAAAGCGATGGCGTGGGACCGGCAATTGAACTCGACGCGCTGAGCGGCAAACTGCTGGTGGTATCGCTCGGCATCAATCGAGTGGTGGAGCAGGAAGGTCTGGAAGTCTCGGTGTGGGGTTCCACATCGGGAACCGATTGGGGGCCGCGGCCGCTGCTGGTGTTTCCGCAGAAATCATATTGCGGAGTCTACGCCACGATCCTCAATCTCACCAGGCATCCGGCTGTGCGATTCTTACGCGTGAAATGGACCATCAGCCGATGGTCGCCCCGAACTTCGGATCTGATGTTTGAATTCCATGTGTCGCTGCAAGAGGTTGGGGCCCCGGTGGCGTAGTTGGAGGCGATGCCGAAAGTACTGGCGGAGAGGGAGGGATTCGGAGCGCCACGGGTCCGATGAGAACGTTCGGAAATACTTCCGTGTTCAATCAATCGGTCGTGCGCGGCGCCGTCGCGTCGTAGGGATTGGATCACTTGGTGAGATGACTTTAGCGGAGAGTCTCTTCTGAGGAAAGTCTTTCCTGTTAAGAGTCGCAATGAAGGCCGCACCACCTTGCTCAGCGCAAGCGCAGAAGACATTATCGTCCGGGTCTGGCGACAGGTCGGCAGTTGCCCGAAGGTCAACCAGCTCGGCCTCCTCCCTTAACAGGTTGATGATTTCGCCTATCAGATTGCGGCGCACTCCTAAGCGTCTGAGCACCTCTTTGTATTCGGCAAGAATGTCTTCGGTGATCAGCCACGCGAAAGTCGCGTTCTCCAGCCAGTCGCGGAGAAGTTCGGCGCTTGGGTTCCCTCGGGCCCGTCCGGGTTTAAATCCTGAGATGCCTGCGACAAGCACGGAAGTATCGATCACTCCTCTACGCGGATTTTCTCGACCTGGCAACAGTAATCTCCGGCAAGCGCTTTTTGTCGGCCCGGTACGCGCCAATTGCCTCGATGATCTGGGACTCTGTTACGCCAGATAGATTACCTGCGGCCGCCTCTAGACTGCGTGCGAATTGGCGCTTCCATCCCGCGCGCTTGCGGCCCCGCGGAAGATCCTGGTGCACGTCGGCTCGAGGAAGTTGCTCCTCAATCTCGTTTGCCAGCTCTCTCACTGGAATACGTACCTCGACCGCTTCACGGCCTCTCGCCGGGAGAGACCGCAGCCACAGATAACGAAGCCTGTTTACTCGCGCTTTCCTCAGATTGGTCGACAGGGCTTCAGTAAAGCGGGCGAGTACTTCCGTCGACATGCCGAGCGATTCTTTCAGGTAGAACGCGACCTTGGCTTCGAGGAGGAGCGGATTGTCAAACCAATAAAGTCCGTCTCGACGCGTTGGCCGCAGCACCTTGAACTGCACCAAATTCTGGAGGTCCTTGGGCTCGACACCTAGGACCGCGCTGGCCTGCTTCAGTTTCAACTCGACAGCCTGCATCTCGATATACCATCTATATTTTAGATGGTATATCAGATCTAGTCAAGTTACATGCACGCTGTCTTTTGAATACCCGTAAATGAGTAGAATCTTATGGCGGAGAGGGAGGGATTCGAACCCTCGGTAGAGCTTTAAGGCCCTACGGCGGTTTAGCAAACCGCTGCTTTCGACCACTCAGCCACCTCTCCGGCGCTTGCGGGCGGGTCTCAAAAGGATGGTAACACAGGCATTTACTTCTTCACAAAAACGGCAATGTACTGCGTCTTCGGGATCAGTTCCTTCTTCGAGGTCAGCCGGAATCCGTTGGCTTCCACTTCGGCAATCACGTCGTCTTCGTCCAGACGAATGTGCTCCATGGCGCGGCCGTTGGGCATTGCATCCGGACGTTTGTAGAAATCTACGATCACCAGGCGCCCGTCGGAAAGCAGGCTATCGCGGATGTGTTCGAGCATCGCCTCCGGATAATCGAAGTGATGATAGGTATCCAACACCAGCACGGCTTCGAGCGTATCGGCCGGCAGTTTCGGATCTTGTTCGGTGCCCAGGATGAATTTCGCATTCGCGAGGCCCAGCACCTGCCCGCGGGCTTTGGCCTTGTCGAGAAAATCGGTGGAAATATCTTCCGCAATCACTTGTCCCTTTTCGCCCACGGCATGGCTTAAGAAAGGCAGCATGAATCCCACGCCGGTACCGACATCCCCCACTACATTCCCGGGCTTCAGCGCGAGCGCGTCCACGATGTCGCGCGGTTTTTGTGTCACATCGCGATGCGGATCAGCGAGACTTCGCGCTACGCTCTCGCGCCCTTCCTTGGTCTTATAACCTTCGTTGGCTTTCTCGGCGACCTGCGGGAGCGCCGCGGCGCAAAACAACAAAAAACAGGCTAAACGTTTCACAATGATTTCTCCATGGGCATGGCGAGCGGAGGCTCTACCAGGAATTCGTGCGCGGACATTTCAGCCAGCGCTTCGCGGATGGCTTGCTCGGAAGTCGGCTCGACTGTAATGACGAACGGAAGATCGCGCCAGTTCTCGGCCGGGATTTGCAGCACCGCATCCAGGCTGATGCCTTTATCCGCCAGCACGCCGGCCAGTTTGGCGATGATGCCCGGACGGTCTTCCACGCGGAATCGCAAATAGTAGGCGGAATGCTGCAGCGTCACTGGAATCGGTTTATATTCTCCGAGACGCTCGTGGGCAAAAGGCGATACGCGTTCCGGACTTCCGGAGCGGATCTCTCTCGCCACACGCATGAGGTCGCTCACCACGGCAACACCAGTGGGCGAAGAACCAGCGCCGCGGCCGTAATAGAAAGTGTCCTCGCCGTACAGGCCGCGCACCCAAACCGCGTTGTAGGCTCCGTGGACGCCAGCCAGAATTGTCGATTGCGGAACCAGGGCCGGGCGCACGGAAAGAATCAAGCCGTCGTGCGTCTGTCGCGCGGCGCACAGCAGCCGGATGGTGTGATGCAGTTGGTGCGCGTACTGAAAATCCACTGGCAGAATTCTTCGGATGCCTTCGGTGTAAATATCGGATGGTGTGATCTTCTCGCCGAAAGCCAGAGCTGAGAGGATAGCCAGCTTGGAGCGCGCATCGTAGCCGTCCACATCCGCGGTTGGATCAGCTTCCGCGTAGCCGAGTCCCTGAGCTTCCTGCAGGGCTTGTTCGAAAGAGACGCCGCGCTTTTCGATCTCGGTGAGGATATAGTTGCTGGTGCCATTGAGGATGCCGTAGAGCGTGGTCACGCGATCGCCCGAAATCCCTTCGCGCAAGACGCTGTGGATCGGGATGCCTCCGGCCACGCTCGCTTCCATCGCGAGGTTGATGCCGGCAGCGATGGCGCGGTCCCAGATTTCGGCGCCACAGAGCGCCATCAATTCCTTGTTGGCGGTGACTACCGATTTCCGATTGCGGATGGCTGCGTCGATGATCTCGCGCGCCACCGCAGTGCCGCCTACGAGCTCGGCGACGATGTCCACTTCCGGATGTTCCACCACTTCCTGCCAATCGGAAGTCTTAAGAACATTGTCGAGCGTGGTGTGCAGCTTTTTTGAATGAATGGACGGACTGCACAGCGCTTTCACTCGGAGCTGGAAGCCGAGCTTGAGCGCGATCTGGCTGGCGTTCTCGGTAAGGATGCCGAGCGTCCCCATTCCGACGTTGCCCAGCCCGATGATTCCGACATTCACCTCCTGCATATGAGGTTATTATCGCAGCAAGAGTTAGTAGTGATAACGCGCTTGAAGAAAATCGACTCGCTTACGGCTTACCGTGTAAACCAACCGGTGTTCTTGCGTGATTCTCCTGGACCACGCGCCGGCCAATTCATACTTGAGCGGCTCTGGCTTCCCAATCCCACGAAATGGATCTCGCAAGGCGTCTTCCACCAGGTTCAATATCCGTAGAGCCACGCCCCGGTCAGTTTCCACCCACCAGCGCAGGTCTTCCCGAAACTCTCGGTGGAAGACCGCCTCTCGTTCAGTCTTCAGAAGGCAGCCTCATGTCGCGGCGCAGTTTCTGGAGGGATTCAGGCTTGCCGTTCCGAGCCCTGGCGCGGCGCAAGGCCGTGAGGAGCCGCTGCGCGTTTTTGGGCGATCGAAGCAGATGCGCGGTTTCCATCAGCCCGGCCAATTCGTCGGCGGGAACCAGCGCCACATCGCGTGCGCCACGCCGCCGGACAATTACGACCTCGCGATCGTCGACCACCTGATCGAGAACAGACGCAAGTTTGGCGCGCAGGTTGGTGTAGGTTGTTTCGACGGGCACTATTTAATTGTACAGGTTTCCTGTACGCTCCCTTGCGGTCGCGGTTCGGTTACGGGATCAAACCGCTACTGGCGCAGTCTGTTCCCGTGAGCGAAACGCTCGCCACAGCCATCCCAACGAAAGTATGGCGAAGATTCCAATGGAAACTAGAATCCGATCGTCGTGCACCCCGCCGAACCAAGTACGGCCGGCCAGCGCCGCAAACGCGACGGTGGTGAGGCGCAACGCTTCGAGCAGCATAAATTCGCGCCGGCTCTCCAGCACACCGCCCAAGCACACCAAGCTCACCAGGATAAACAGAAAATACGCGACATTCCAGGCGGTGGATTGCTTCGTGAGCAGCGCGAGAAAGTGGCTGTTGGCGGCCATCAACGCGACGAATTGAACGAAGCCATAGAGATTGAGTGAAACACTGGCCGGTGGATCGTACTTGACGAAGTCGCGGCGTGGATCGTAATCCGGTTTCGGAAAACGCGCCGCCACATCCGCCGGACGCCAGCCCGGATGCGCGAACCACACCTTCACTTTGTCGATCCAGGATTCAGCGTGCCAACAGTCCTTTGCCATGGCCCAGTAGTAATGCAAATTGGCCCACACCGGATTCCAGCTCTTGAGCTGGCCGCGGATTCCGTAGAGGCAGGGCTCTTCGTCGAGTTCCTCCTGGAAACTCCCGAACAGATGGTCCCAGATCAGGAAGACGCCGACGTAGTTCTTGTCCAGATAGATGTCGTTCTGCGCATGGTGCACGCGATGGTTGGAGGGCGTTTGAATCCAGCGGTCGAAAATCCCCATGCGTCCAATCAGGCGCGTGTGCGGCCAGAATTGGTAGAAGAGCTGGACCACGCCGGCTATCAAGTACACAACCAGCGGAACTCCAGCCAGGGCCATGGGCAGGTAAAAAATCCAACTGGTGAATGCGCCGGTGCCAGTCTGGCGCAACGCGGTGGTTAGATTGAACTCTTCGCTTTGGTGGTGTACCACATGGGATGCCCAGAACAATCCCACCGTGTGGCCCCAGCGGTGGTTCCAGTAGTAACAAAAATCGTAGAAGACGAACGCGAAGATCCACACGCCCCAGTTGCCGGCCGGCAAGCGTACCGGAGCCCAATGCTGATAGATCCACTGGTAGAAAAAGATTCCAAGGAAGCCGAAGAACACGCGCACACCGGTGCTGACAATGCCGCAGCTCAAGCTGTTGATAGAATCCGCCAGGTTATAGCAGCGGGTATGACGCGCGCGGTCGACAATCAGCTCGAGAGCGATCAAAAACAGGAAGACCGGAACTGCCAGCGCGACAGCCTGTCCGTAAAGATTGTCCATAACAGAGCTAGCGTCTGGGCGATTCCTTGAAAATCGCCGATACCGCGCCTTGCGGATCCGCCATAATTGCCATTCGGCCAACATCTTCAACGCTCATGGGAGGAACGAAAAAAGTCGCTCCGAGCTGCTTCGCTTTCGCCGCTGAGGCATCGACGTCGGCGACGTTGAGATAAATCAGCCAGTGCGGCGGCGCGTTCGGATCGCGCATCTCCGGCGTCTGAATGCCTCCGATGAACCGGCCTCCATTTTTTATGTGGAGATAGCCGTTCGCGCCTTTCCCTTCTCCTGGCGTGATTTCCCAGCCGAAGAGCGCCGCGTAGAATTTTTGCGCGCGTGCTGCGTCGCCGGTGCTCAAATCCGCCCAACAGAGAGTGCCGGGTTCGCCGGCGATTCCGATCCCAGCGTTGCGATTGGCCTGCCACACAACAAAAATAGCGCCCGTGGGATCTTCGAGAACCGCCATTCTGCCGGCGTCCATCACGTCGAACGCGGGAGCCAGCACTTTCGCCCCAAGCGAAGCCGCTTTGTTCGCGGCGGCATCGGCATTCTCCACGGCGATATATAAATTCCAGTGCGGCGGAACGCCTTGCTCCTGGGCGCCCATGGTGTATCCGGCGGCGCAGTCCTTTCCCTGTAGCCGGAAAATGGTGTAAAAACTGCCCGGCCCCATGGGCATGTCGTTCGGCTCCCATCCCAGCAGCGAGCTATAGAATTTCTTCGCCGCGTTTTGGTCCGTGGTCGCGAGTTCGATCCAACAAAACTCGCCGGGAGCGTGTCTGTCGACGTGGGCCATGCAGGGATTATAAATCAGCCGGCGGACGGCCGGGATATTATGAGTAAGGTTGACCAATATGCGTCTCTCAAATTTGCTCCCCTTGGCGCTGGCATTGGCTCTGTCCGCGCAAATACCGTCGGCTCAGAATCCGCGTCCTGCCACCGACCCCAACGAAGAAGTTCGTTTGCCCAACGGAAAGCTGCAAAAGGACGAGATCGTGAAGGCCGAGTTTCAGAAGTCGCTGGATGACGCCCGCGAACTATCCAAACTCGCCGACCAACTGAAGGCGGATCTCGAGAAAAACGATCGCTACGTACTCTCCATCCCGACGCTAAAGAAAGCCGAAGACATCGAAAAGCTCGCGAAACGAATTCACGACCGGATGAAGCACTATTGATATGCTAGGCTAACCCCGATGGCCGCCACTCGCGACAAAGCCCAATTGATGAGCGCCTCAGAGATTGACCGTACGCTGGTCCGGCTGGCGCATGAGATCCTGGAAAAGACCGAGGATCTGGGGCGCCTGGCATTCATCGGCATTCGCCGGCGAGGCGTGCCGTTGGCGCTGCGGCTGGCGGAGAAGATCAAAACGTTGGAAAAGCTCGAAGTTCCCGTCGGGTTTCTGGACATCAATTTATATCGCGACGATCTTTCCACGGTATCCGAGAAGCCGGTGCACAACGCGACGGAGATTAATTTCCCTATCACCGGCAAGGACGTCATTTTGATGGATGATGTCCTCTACACCGGACGCACTATTCGCGCCGCGTTGGATGCGTTGTTCGATCAGGGACGCCCGGCGCGAGTGCAGTTGTTGGTGCTGATCGATCGAGGATGGCGTGAGCTGCCGATTGAAGCTCGCTATGTCGGCCGCATGGTGCAGACCACCGCCAACGAGATCATCGAAGTGAAGTTCCAGGAAGTGGATCAGACGGAAAAGGTATTGTTGGTGGAAAAGGTATAGCCGCGATGCCGGGTGGATTGCTGGGAATCGAATCGCTCGATCGGATCGAGATCGAAAGCATATTGGAACGGGCCAGGGCGTTTCAGCCCCGGCAATCCCAGAATCAACGCGACGTTCTGCGCGGGCGTATGATCGTCAACCTGTTCTTCGAAGCCTCCACGCGCACGCGCACCAGTTTCGAAATCGCCGCCAAGCGCTTGGGCGCGGACGCCATCTCGATCAGCGCTTCCGGTTCCAGCGTGGATAAAGGCGAATCGCTGGTGGATACGCTGAATACATTGGGCGCGATGCATCCGGATGCAATTGTGATGCGGCACTCAGCGTCGGGCGCTCCGCACTTTCTGGCGCGCCATCTGCCTACGCCGATCATCAACGCCGGCGATGGCACGCATGAGCATCCCACGCAGGCATTGTTGGACGCGCGAACGATTCTGGATAGGCGCCCTACCTTGGAAGGACTGCGGGTGGCAATCATCGGCGACATCGCGCACAGCCGCGTGGCTCGCTCCAACATGTATCTGCTGTCGAAATTCGGAGCGCACATTGTTCTGTGTGGGCCGGCTTCGCTCTTGCCGGTGGAGTTGCAGCAAATCACGCCCGGCGTGATGCTCACTCACGACATCAAGGAAGCTCTGCGCGACGCCGACGTGATCATGATGCTGCGCGTGCAACTGGAGCGCCAGCACGAATCGGCTTTCTCCTCGGGCGAGTACTTCCGGTTTTACGGATTGGGGCTGGAGCATATGTCGCTCGCGAGACCCGATGCCATCGTGATGCATCCGGGGCCCATCAATCGCGGCCGCGAGATTTCGTCCGAAGTGGCGGACTCACAGCGATCCGTGATTCTGAATCAAGTGGAGAACGGGATTGCGGTACGGATGGCCGTGCTGGAGCGGGTGCTGAGTAACTAATCCATGCGCAAGCTCATCATCCGCAACGGCCGCGTGATCGATCCGGCAACTCGCCTGGACGCCATTCGCGATGTGTTGATCGAAGACGGCAAGATTGCAAGCATCGGCGAAAAGCTACACGTCACGGGCGCAGAGAAGTTCGATGCCACCGGCCTGATTGTGGCGCCGGGTTTCATCGATATGCACGTGCATCTGCGCGAACCGGGATTCGAATACGCAGAGACTATCGAATCCGGATCGCGCGCCGCGGCTGCGGGAGGTTTTACATCCATCTGCTGCATGCCGAACACGTCTCCTGTCAACGATAACGCCACCGTTACCAGCTACATCATCGAGCGGGCCGAAAAGCATGCGGTGGTAAACGTATTTCCGATCGGCGCCATTACCAAGAACAGCGCCGGTGAAGAATTAGCATCCATCGGGTCCATGGTGCAGGCTGGCATTGTGGCTGTTTCAGACGACGGACGTCCGGTGATGAACGCGCGCGTGATGCGGCGCGCCATGGAGACGGCGCGGTCCTTCGGGATTCCGGTGATCGATCATTGCGAAGACCTGCATCTGAGCGCGGGCGGCGACATGCACGAGGGCGTGGAAAGCGTACGCCTGGGACTGCGCGGGATTCCGGCCGCATCCGAGGATGTGATGGTGGCGCGCGACATATTGCTGGCCCAGCTCACGGGCGCTCGTTTTCACGTGGCGCACATCTCGTCGCGCCATTCGGTGGAAATGGTTGCCTTCGCGAAGAGCCGCGGGTTGGCGGTGACATCGGAAGCAACGCCGCATCATTTTGCGCTGTTCGATGGCAAAATGGCGCCCTACGACAGCAACTACAAGATGAAGCCGCCACTGCGCTCGGAGTGCGACATGGGTGGCGTGACGCAAGGGCTGGTCTCAGGGGCCATCGACGTCATCGCCACCGATCACGCTCCGCACGCCGGCAGCGAGAAAATGCAGGAGTTCGAGAAATGCCCGTTCGGAGTGATCGGCCTTGAGACCGCGATCGGGCTAACGCTGGAACGGCTGATGCATCCCGGGAAAATTTCGCTGGCGCGCATGGTGGAGCTGTTCACCACGGGCCCAGCGCGGGTGTTGAATTTGAATCGTGGAACTTTAGCGGCGGGGGCTCCCGGCGATGTCACGATTTTGGACACCGAGCGGGCCTGGACCTATGATGTAAACAAATCCGCATCGAAGAGCCGCAACTCGCCTTTTGACGGACACACTTTCCGCGGTGGCCCAGTGGCCACCATAGTCAACGGCCGCATCGTATGGACCGCGGAGCAACGGTGAACCGACTCCCTTACGGTCGCGGCTCGGTAACTCCTTTCCGAGCCGCGACCGTAAGGGAGTCGGTGCCTTTTGGATCACATTGAATAATCCCTATCGCAATCGCCGGATTGAAGCAGGCCCGAAACGTTTCGGCTGCTTATCCATTGTTGTTGTCATCGTCGTGCTGTTCTTCCTGGCACGCCTGGCTTGTTCCTGGATCATCGATTACCAATGGTGGAAGGAGATGGCCCAGCTCCCAACATGGTTCAGCATGTTGGCCTACAGCTTTATTCCAACAGCCGCTGCCACGCTGCTCGGATTTGCCGTTTTCTGGATCGCTCACGCACGCGCTCTGAAACATGCTGGAACCGGGCTTGGCCAGCATCCGTTGTATGCCAAGCTATCCACGCTCGCAATCTTCTTCCTCGCATTGCTGGTCTCGCTGGCCAGCTTGGACACATGGACGGTGGTCCGCTATTTCGGTGGAAAGGACCTGGGCGGCGCGGCAACAGCGTGGCACGATCCGGCGTTCGGAAATCCACTCGCGTTCTACCTCTTCAAGGTCCCGTTTTATTCCGACCTGTTGAGCTTGGTTCTCAGCCTGGTTGTCATCGCGGCACTCATCTATTGGGTGGCCGGACGCCTGTGGGAGCTTCGCGCCAGGGTACCGGATTGGAGAAACGTCCAGGAAATCAACTTCAGCGAATTCGGATTCGCCGGCAGTTTTGATTCGGGATTCTTCCGCGGATTGGGCGCCGTATTTCTGCTGGCGCTCGCGGTTCGCTTTTTCCTGGGCCGCTACAGCATGCTGCTGGAGGAGCACGGCAGCTTCATGGTCGGCGTGGATTATGTGGATCAGAACATCGCGATCCCGCTAGTTTGGTTCCTGATTGTAAGCTGCATTCTCTCGGCCATTGCACTGATCGCGAACAAGTGGCGGCTGGCATTGTTGGTGGTGCTGGCGTTCATTGTGCGAAATGTGGTTCCACCCATCGTGACAGCCACATACGTTCGTCCCAGCGAAATCTCCCTGGAGCGTCCGTTCATCATGCGCCACATCGCCGCCACCCGCGCTGCGTATGGCATCGACCAACGCACCCAGGAAATCGACTTCCAGGCTCAACCCGAACAAAAAATCGACCTGGCAAAACATAAACCGCTGCTCGACAACGTGCGCCTTTGGGACTGGCACGCATTTCACGACACGCTGCCTCAGTTGCAGCCATACCGGCTTTACACGTATGCGCAAACTGATGTGGATCGCTACACCATTGAAGGCAAGATGCGGCAGGTACTGATCTCGCCGCGCGAACTCGATCTAACCCAACTGAACAACGGCTGGATCAACACGCACTTTATTTACACGCACGGCTACGGGGTAGTGATGGCGGAAGCCAATCAGGTTTCGCCCAACGGCCTGCCGGTGCTTGCCATCAAAGACACTCCTCCCGAAATCAGCCTGCCCGGCTTGAAGTTGACCCGGCCCGAGCTTTATTACGGCGAGAACGTGCACGACCCCGTGTTCGTGCGTACCGCCCAGCCCGAGTTCGATTATCCAGCCGGCGAGCACAATGTGGAGAATCGCTATGACGGCACAGGCGGATTCCCGATTTCTTCATTGCTGATGCGCCTGGCCGCGGCGGTTTCGAACGGCGATTGGAACATTCTCCTCACCGAGTTACCTCACGCCGGAAAGCCGCATGATGATCCGCCGCAACGTGCGGCACCGGTTGGATACATTAGCGGATTTTCTTTCCTGGGATACCGATCCGTATCAGGTGTTGACCGTCGGATGGCCGGCTGGTTTGGATCGTCGACGGCTACATGACATCGCGCGTGCATCCGTACTCGCGCGAGATCGGCCTGGAAGGTGTTGGAACCTTCAATTACATTCGCAATTCGGTGAAGGCGACAGTGGACGCGTATAACGGAACGGTCCACTTGTACGTTTTCGACCCCGAAGATCCGTTGCTGCAGGCCTATCGGAATCTTTTTCCAGCTTTGTTCGAGCCCGCCTCCGCGATGCCGGCGGAATTGCGCGAGCACGTCCGTTATCCGCAAACCATTTTCGCCGCCCAGTCGGAAATCTACCGGCTGTTCCACATGCGCGATCCGGATACGTTCTATAACAAGTCGGACGCGTGGGACATCGCGAAATTCACCGGCGAGCAAAATGGCGTACCGGCGCCGGTGGTGCCCAGCTACGTAGTGGCGACTTTGCCGGGCGAGTCGAAACCAGAATTTCTGCTGATGATTCCGTTTACGCCGCGCAATCGCGACAATCTCATCGGACTGATGATGGCGCGCTGCGATGGCGAGCATCTGGGCGAGAAAGTGGTGCTGCTGTTATCCAAGCAGGAGATTATTTACGGGCCTATGCAAGTGGAGGCGCGCATCAACCAGGATCAGAATATTTCGAAAGATCTCACGCTGTGGAATCAGCAGGGCTCCCAAGTGTTGCGCGGCCAGATGCTGGTGCTGCCCATCGAACATACGTTCTTATACGTGGAGCCGATTTATCTGCAAGCGTCGCAAGCCAAGATGCCGCAGTTGAAGAAGATCGCACTGGCGATGGGGAATACATTGGTGTACGCGGATACTTATCAGCAAGCCTTGGAGCAACTGGCAGGCCAGAATTTTCCGACTCCAGAAGCAGCGGCGCCGCGCCCGCCCACCGCGAACGGAACGCCCACGCCCGCGCCACCGTCCGATACCCGTATTGCGGAAGTCCGCCGGCACCTACAGCGTTATCGGGAACTAGTGTCGCAAGGCAAGCTGTCGGAAGCAGGCAAAGAGCTAGAGGCGATTCAGATGCTGGTGGGGCAGTAGGTGTTCAGGAATTCAGGAATCCAAGAATTCAAGGAAGTCGAAGAAGAAGGTGGCGCCTGGCGGCGCTTTAGGTTTTTGAGGAAATCGGAATGCTGCGCCGTAAGGCGCCACCTTCTTCCTTGACTTCCTCGGCTTCTTGAATCCTTGAATTCTCATCAATCACTTCCCCAACAAGAACGGCTCCTTCGTCCCGACAAATTCCACCGGCACCTCACTGACGAACGTCTTCAACCACTCCGCACAGTAGTCCATTCCCGGCTGCTCGCTTGGAATATGCCCCAGCAAGATCAGCGCTTTTTTCTTGCCCTGCGACACTGCGTCTGAAACGTACTCGATGGTCTCCCACTCCGGCACTTCACCGATCGCCAGAACTTCCACGTCGTCGCGCTGCAACAGCTTCCGGTGGAGTTCGGGTCCGGATGCGCCGGGCGCCAGCGCCACCTTCGTGATCTTCATTTCCGGATTCGCGACATAGCGGAGCACGTGAATCCCCAGGCGCTGCTTCATCTGATCCGCTAGCTGGCCCACCGTGATTTCCGGCATCACGAACAAGCTTGGATCCGACGCGTTCTGAAATTTCTGCCACTCCAGCGTTCGCACCACCCCGAACATGATTCCATCGGGCTTCATCCGATGCCAGTAATCGTGGAATCTCCAAACCACCAGATTGTGTTCCTTGATGAAGCGTTCTTTCTCCGCCCAGACGGGATCGTGCTCCTTCTCGAAAACCTCCGTCTTGTCGAGATGACTATAAAACGTGGGCTCGTGGGTGATGATGAGATTCTTACCCGAGGCGGCTGCACGGACCAGGACGTCGTAAGTCGCCATCATCGTGGTTGCGATGCCAGTTACGCGCGTGTCGGGATCGCCCGCTTTGAACGTATCCACTGTTTGGCCACGCCAGGGCACGCCCACGTGCGCCTGAATCCGCTCAATCACCTGACGCGCCGTCAATCCGCCGCTCTGTTGGGCTGAGAGGGTCGCGGCTAGGGCTGACGAACAAATAAACGACTCGATGTTTCATGTCAACCATGCTACTTCACAGCGGATGCTAACCTAAAATTACATGGCCCTCTCCGATTCCTTCTTCGGCCAAAAGTTTGGCGTTACCGAACACGATCTCGAATCTTACCTTTCAGAAGCCTTGGCAGCAGGCGGCGATTATGCCGATCTTTATTTCGAATACCTCGCCACCAGCAATTTGAGCATCGACGAATCCATCGTGAAGAGCGCCGTGCAAGGGGTTTCGCTCGGTGTGGG
Source organism: Bryobacterales bacterium (assembly GCA_963774655.1). Lineage (GTDB taxonomy): Bacteria > Acidobacteriota > Terriglobia > Bryobacterales > Bryobacteraceae > Palsa-89. The sequence goes on from CAVZFZ010000003.1 coordinate 175,307, forward strand.
TATTCGCGTGATTGCCGGAGAACGCACCGGCTATGCATATAGCGGCGATCTTAGCCCGGAAAAGATTCGGAAAGCCGCACGAGTCGCCGCATGCATCGCCAAAGGTCCCAGTCAAATTGAGAAGACCGCGTTCGACGAATCGCACAAGCGGAACCTGTACCCGCTAATCACCGCTCCGCAGGAAACCAGCCTGGCCGAACGCGTGGATCTGGTGAAGCGCGCCGATCGGGCTGCGCGCGCCTACGATTCGCGCGTGTTTCAGGCCCAGGCCAGCTATATCGATAGCCTTCGTCAGGTTCTGGTCGCGACCAGCGACGGCGTTCTCAGCTTCGATCGTCAACCGCTGGCCCGGCTCGGCGTGAGCGTGCTGGCGCGTGATGGCGATGGCACGCCCCAGCGTGGATACGCAGGCGGCGGCGGGCGTGTTGCTCTCGATTTCTTCCTGAATGAGAAAACGCCCGAGCATTTCGCGCAGGAGGCCGCGCGGCAGGCCATCGTACAATTAACCGCCGTGCCCGCGCCGGCCGGTGAGATGACAGTGGTGCTGGGCCCCGGATGGCCGGGCATTCTGCTGCACGAAGCTGTCGGACATGGCTTGGAAGCTGATTTCAATCGCAAGAAAGTTTCGGCTTTCAGCGATCGCATTGGGCAGCAAGTTGCTAGTCCGCTGGTCACTGTCATCGACGATGGAACCATCCGCAATCGCCGCGGATCGCTCAACGTTGACGACGAAGGCGTTCCCACGGAGCGAAACATGCTGATCGAAAACGGCGTGCTGCGCGGTTATTTGTTCGACAAGCTGTCCAGCCGTTTGCTCCGCTCCGGAACTACCGGCAACGGCCGCCGCGAAAGCTATCAGCACATCCCGATGCCACGCATGACGAATACTTTTATGCTGGCGGGCGACAGCGATCCCGGGGATATTGTTCGATCCACGCCACGCGGGCTATACTGCGCCAGTTTCGGCGGTGGCCAGGTGGACATCACCAGCGGAAATTTTGTGTTCAGCGCGTCGGAGAGTTATCTGATTGAAGATGGAAAGATCACGCGGCCGGTTCGCGGTGCAACTTTAACCGGCAATGGGCCGGAAGCGCTGAAGTACGTCAGCATGGTGGGCAACGATCTGCAACTGGATGAAGGCGTCGGGATCTGCGGCAAGGAAGGCCAGAGCGTTCCCGTGGGCGTGGGGATTCCGACCATCAAATTGGATCGTATGACCGTGGGCGGCACTGCGGGATGATCGATCCGGAACTTGCAACTAAAACCATTCGGCTGGCTTTAGACCGCGGCGCGACGGATGCCGAATGCACAGTGGTGGAAGGCGAGGAATTTTCGGCGCTGGTCCGCATGCGGTCGCTCGAGACCTTGAAGGACGCTGGATCGCGCGCCGCCGGATTGCGCGTGCTGGTGGGGCGGCGAGTAGGCTCGTCGTATACGTCCGATCTTTCCGCCGAAGGAATCCGCAAAATGGTGGATTCCGCCATCGAGATCGCGGCCATATCCACGGAGGATCCGCACGCCGGCCTGCCGGATCCGTCTGAGTTTGGCGCGCTCCCTGGCGATCTCGAGCTTTACTCCAACGACGTCAGCTCCATCGATACGGACTATCGCATCGAGCAGGCCCGGCAAACGGAAGAGGCCGCATTCGCCGCCGATCCGCGCATCACCAACTCCGAAGGAGCATCTTTCGATGCCTACTCAGGCGAGCGAGTGTTCGCCAATTCGCGCGGCTTTCTCGGATCGTACCGCACCAGCAGTTGTTCGCTCAGCACCACGCCCGTGGCGCGCCAAGGCGAATTCATGGAGCGCGATTATTGGTACTCCTCCGCGCGGAAATATTCCCGGATCGAAAGTCCGGCTCAAATCGGACGGCGGGCCGCGGAGCGAACCGTACGGCGTTTAGGCGCGCGAAAAGTTCCCACGCAGAAAGTGCCGGTCATTTTCGATCCCCAAACAGCCCGCACCCTGCTCGGCAGCATTTTCGATGCGGTGGAGGGGGACTCGATCTATCGACAGGCGTCTTTCCTGGCGGGAAAATTGGGCGAACGCGTGGCATCGGAAAACGTAACCATCATTGACGATGGAACGCTGCCCGGCCTCTTCGGCACTTCGCCCTTCGATGACGAAGGCGTGCCCTCGCGCCGAACGGTGGTGATCGAACGCGGCGTACTGAAAAACTATTTGCTGAATGCCTACACGGCCCGTAAACTCGGCATGAAGACCACGGGTAACGCCGCACGTGGCATCACAGGCAACACCGGAGTGGGACACGGCAACTTATTTCTGAAAGCAGGCGACGTCGCGCCTGATGCGCTGATTCGCGGCATCCGCACGGGATTGTACGTCACAGAGTTGATCGGCTCCGGCGTCAACATCGTAACCGGCGATTATTCGCGTGGCGCCGCCGGCCAGTGGATTGAAGATGGCGATTTCGCATATCCTGTATCCGAGATCACCATTGCGTCCACCTTGCAGCGGATGCTGATGGACCTCCAGTCCGTGGGCAACGACCTGGAGTTTCGAGGATCGGTGGCGTCGCCGACCATCGTGATTGCGGAGATGACCGTCAGTGGCCAGTAAGACCATCATCTATACGGCAGCGGTGCTGCTTTTTCTGGGCGGCATTGGCGCCTGGTTTGTCCTGCGTAGTTCGGCATCCACAAATACGCCCGCGCCGCTGACGCCCGATGCCAAGGCCTACGTCCGGAACTTGAAGCTGAGCGAGGTTACCATGAAGGCCACGGAAAGCTACGTGGGCCAGACGATAACCGAGATCGAAGGCAAAATCACCAACGCGGGCGATCGCAGCACCCGGCACGTGGACGTGTACTGCATCTTCTACAACGCTTATGGCGAAGTTGTAATTCGCGAGCGGGTGCCGATTGTCGCCGCGCCGCTCAAGCCCGGCGAAACGCGAGCGTTCCGGCTACCCTTCGACGACATTCCTGAGGGCTGGAACAACCAGATGCCGCAACTGGTGATCGCGCACATCGACTTTTCCTGATGGCTCGCATCCTGGTGGTGGAAGACGATCCGGACCAACTGGAGATGCGCAAACTGATTCTGGAACACGCGGGTTACGAAGTGGCGGCCGCGCAAAATGCGGCGGAAGCAATCGACCAGTTGCCCGGATGCCAACTCGTGGTGATGGATCTGCGGCTGCCTACTCCTGAAGACGGCCTGCGCTTGATCCGAGCTGCTTCCGGATCGGCGAAAATCGTCGTGCTCTCGGGTGACGCCGAAATCGCGCTGCCAGTGGATGAATTTCTCGCCAAGCCGTGCTCGTCCAAGAAGCTACTCGAAACCATCGCCAGGTTTTTCGTGCTGCTGATTGTTTTGTGCGCCGGCCTGCGCGCGGGATCCTTCACGGTCTCGAAAACTTCCGAGATAGTCGCGGAACTGGACATGCGCGCTGTCGGGACCGATTGGGCTGAGGAGGGCCGCGAAGCCCGGCTCGCAACGCTGGTGCTGGATGGCGAGCCGCAACAACAGGTGATGCTCTACGCCGGGGCCGAGCAGTTCACTTACACAGTTTTCCTCGGGAAAATTGCAGCAGGCGAGCATCGACTGGACTATAGCGGCCAGGGCGTGGAATTAATCGCCGCACGTTTTCGCGAGGATGCGTCGGATGTACTGGCCAATGCGCCGGTGTTTTATGCGCGAGCGAATACCGTTGGCAAATTCACTGACATTCCTTTGGTGCTCTACTGCGAGCGTCTGTCGGAGAACGGGAATCCATTTCTGCAGTACACGTTGATCTTCTCGAATGAGGACGGCGGCACTTCCACGCGTGCGCTGATGGCGCGCTGGGGAAGGACCACGGATGTGGAATACGTCTACCGGGCTTTTCCGAACACGGATGGCTCCGTTCGTCGGGCCAGCATCCAGGTGGATGGCCACAAGGAGAAAGAATTCAGCGGACGGCGCGATGGGTCGCATCCGCTGCTGATGCCCGTCACGGACAACAACATGATCGGCGAGGTGGACGCGCCCAATACCATCCGATATCAAATTGCGCCTATCCTGGTGGATCTTGCCGGGCACTCGCGTGAAGAAGTGATGGATCAACATCCAATCGCCTATAAAATAATGGCGAAGGAGCTGAAGCGCGAAGGCAAGCTGCGGCCTTTTGGAACTGTCGACGGCGAAAAGGTGAGCGATCCGCGCAATTACCTTTATTTCGAGATGCAGCTCGGGCGCAGCGAGAGTTCTGTTGCCACGTTGGTGCGGCTCAAAGGCAATCCGCGCTGGTACAGTTCGCACCTCGGCCATGCCGATTTCGCCATTCGCACTTGGAAGCGGAATTCCGCCGAAAGTCCGGACGGATTTGTTCGCACCACGGTGGAGCTGCCGCCCGGCACCAAAGCCGAGCAGATCGCTGAAATCGGTTTCGACTGCGTGGTTCCGGAGAAAGCGGAATCTGACTCGGCCTGCCGCGTGGAGGCCGTGACCAAATGCTTTTTCCTGGATCGCGAGTACACGCCGGACACCAACGTTTGGAGCTCAACGGCGCCCCACGACATTCCTGCCGGCGCGATATGGACATCCGGGTTAAAGTAATCCCCAAAAGCTCGAAGACTGAGCTGACCGGTTATCTGCCGGAAATGGGAGGGCCAACCGCGCGCTGTGCGATGCCGCCTTCAGAACCGCGACCGCGAGGGAACGCTACCACGATCGTACGGTTTCCGAAATATTCACACGCTCCCTTGCGGTCGCGGTTCGGTAGAACTCCGGCTAGCGGCCAACGGTCTGCTTCGTAACAGCGGTCTCAATCCGCACGTTCGAAAAAATCGCGGTCTCCAGAACGTTCGCATCGTGTGAGCATACACCAATCCCGACATACACGGGATCCTCAAGAACCACCGTAGCGGGGGCAGTGGGCGTCAACTCTTCGCCCTCTTTCCCGGCATATACCGTGAACTGATTTCCCAGCCGGGCAATACGAATCCTAGTAGGCATGTTCACAGTGGATCGCTTCTCCGCTGTCTCGGCGCCATCGGTGGGTCGAAACTGCAGCGACGTAAGACCATCGCCGTGCAGCGCCACATCGGCATACGCCGCAGTCCGATCCAGGTTCTGGCGAATCATCAGCACTGCCTTCCTATGGTCCACCGCGCCGGGTCCGACGAACTTTACATCCGCCGTCATCACGACATCTCCGGAGATGCGCGTCCAAGCGAAGTGGAACGCATCCACTTTCGCCCAGATGTTCGCCCCGCCGCCCGTCACTCGATAATTGCCGGTGTCGGCATTAAATTCGACGAGGCCAGTCTTAGGCGTCTCGCCGATATCGACGTCCCGCTCGAAAACGCCGACTGACGCGGAGCACACCAACACAATCGCCGCCAGTCCAAAAAATCGCAATATGCTCATACTGTTTTCGCGTTCCGCCGCGCCGCTAACAGGATCGCTCCCGCCGCCAGCGTTCCGAGCGATATCCACTGCGTCAATGACAATCCTGCGTGCAATCCCTGCTCATGATAGCGGAAGAATTCAATCACGAACCGCGCGCCGGAATACAGCACCAGATACCAGGCGATGATCGCGCCCGTGCGATGCGGCCGCCCGATCATCCAAAACAGTGCGGCGAAAATCAAGGCATCCGCGAATACTTCATAGAGCTGCGCCGGATGCAGCGGAACGCCCAGCGGAACATTCGTAAGATCGTGCGCTTGCAAATTGCGAAACGTCACAGCCCAGGGACGATCGCACTCCGTGCCCCAGCAGCAGCCCGCGGCAAAACAGCCGAGACGCCCGATGGCCTGTCCGGCCGCAAGGCCCGGCGCGAATACATCGGAAGTCTCAAACGCCGGCAAGCGGTTGTGGCGCATATACAGAATTGCGACGATCAACGCCAGCAGGAATCCGCCCTGATATACTCCAGCTGCCTGCAGCGTGCTCAGAGAAAAAAGCGATCCCGGATCGGCCCAATACTGATTGAAGTCGAACAGGATCATGAACAGCTTGGCGCCCGCCAATCCGGCCAGAGCGCAGTAGATCGTTAGATTGGTCACCGGCTCGATGGGCAGCTTGGCACGCCTGGCGAGCCGTACCGTAATCCACAAACCCAATAGGAATCCAAGTGCGACCAGCGTTCCGTAGGTGGGAATAAAAAACTTGCCGATGGTGATTAGCTTCGGGAACATTCGGGCGAGCTGCTGGCGCTCTTCCTTTCTCGCGTCAGCCACATGTCGAGCAACAGCAATCCGGCGCCTACGCTGATGGCGCTGTCCGCGACATTGAAGGCGGGGAAATAGTGCTGGCCGGCGTGAAACTCAAGGAAGTCGGTCACGGTGCGATTCACAATGCGGTCGTATAGATTCCCAAATGCGCCGCCCAACACCAATCCGAGACCACTTCGAAGTACCGCGCTGTGTGCACCGCGAAGCAGCATACTTGCGATTACCGCCAGGATGACAATCGAAAATCCGATGAGCAGAATGTTACGCCAAGGACCCGAGGATTCTGCCAGCAGTCCGAAAGCGATGCCCGGATTCTCGGTGTGAACAATATCGAAGAAGCCAGGAATCACGTCGCGCGGACGATCCCAGAGGCCGATGTTCGATTTGATGATTCCTTTGGTGATGCGATCCAAGAGAACCACGCCGGCAGCCAGGACGAACGGAAAAACGCGGGCTCGCTGGCTCAAGAGCATCTGGTACTTTTATCGTACTAAACGTGTCCAGCGGGAACCTACAATGAGGTTTGAGCAATCGTGCCAGCCTTACCGCCGAATACATGGCGTTGTTCCGGGCCATTGAATCGACACGACCGGCGGAGTCACGGCTGTTCTGCGATCCGTATGCGGCGTTGTTTCTGAATGGATGGCGGAAGTGGGTTTACCAAGCCGCAAGATTCGGCGCGGGGCGTAGGATAATCGAGCGACTGCTGGACGGTAATTCTCCAGGCGCCCGAGCGGCGGGAATTGCCCGCACGCAATGGATCGATGCCGAGGTCACGCGAGCATTGGAAGAGCCGGCGCAGCTCGTTCTGCTCGGCGCCGGATTCGATACCCGCGCCTACCGGTTGCCCACGGCGCAACGAGTGAACACTTTTGAACTTGATCGGTCCGAAACGTCGCTTTCTAAACAGGCGATCTTACGCAGGGAAATAGGATCGCTGCCAAGGCACGTGAAATTCGTCGCTATCGATTTCAACAAGCAATCCGTTTCGGATGCTCTGAGCGGCGCGGGCTTTGATGCCACCCGGCGCGCATGTTTCGTTTGGGAAGGCGTTAGCAACTATCTATCCGCGGAGGCCGTGGATGAGGTGCTGCGGCAGATATCGAAAGCCGCAGCCGGGAGCGTCCTGTTGTTCACATACGTCGATCGCAGAGTTCTCGAGCAGCCTGACCAATTTCCCGGTGCGCCGAAACTCTTGTCGAGGCTCCGCTCCTATGGCGAGCCGTGGACGTTCGGACTTGATCCGAAAGAGATCGGCGAGTATCTTTCTGCAAGAAAATTGTGACTACTTAAGACGTGGGCGTTGCGGATGTCTGGCAGCGCGCGGGCCGGGCGGCGGAAGAGGTGCGCGGTTACGAGTTTTATCGGATTGCGTCCGCTTCAGTGCCGGCCGAACGCTGACTTACAGCCCCAAGCCCATTAAGAACTCCACCTGGTTTCGGGTGGGAAACAAATCCTTCGAGGTCCATCTTGTGTAGCGAATCTCGGGAGTGATCTTCAGAACTCCAGCGATCTTTAGCCGCACTCCACCCCCGCAAACCATGCCTCCCTGGGTTAATGGATAGTTGAGGTGATGATAGCGCGTGACGGACGGCGGCTCCAGTCCATCGAAGAAGTTTTCTATGCTCTCGTCGACCGACTCTATGCGCCGAAAGGTTCCACCGGCGTCAACGAACGGATGAAAGCGTTGACGGAATGAGTACTTGAGCAAAAGTGGAAACTCCCACGGATTGGCCGTCGTGCGAGTAATCATTCCAATGCCTGGCGCCAGGAAATAATGCTCAATGACGTCCAGGCGCTTGTAAAGTGCGTCCCCTTCCAAGCGAAGTCTAAACGGGAGAGCGACTTCGAAGGTTGGACCCACCGTATATCGTCGAATGTCCAACATGGACAAGCCGCCACCGATCGTGCGGTTTCCGACATCGCCCGACGACGTCGAGTCCGACAAAGGCGTTCCGCCCTTCACGCCAAAAGAAAAGAGTTGTGGATAAGCATGCGGGCAAACAAATACGACCGGTAAAATGCAAGTCCTCATACGGCTGCCCATACTCATTCACTAAGACCCGTTCGGCCGGGAACGAACTACAAGCAGCGCACGCGTTTTCTTGCGCCGGGATGCTATCATCAATCATCTGGGCGCTTTTCCGCCATTTCTCCGTCCGTCGTTCCCATAACTTATGTATCGGCCCGTGCCAAGAGTACCCGACTTCCCAGCCATGGAGCGCGACATTCTGCGCTTCTGGGATGAGCATCGCATCTTCCAGAAACTCCGCGCCAAGAACGCCAACGGACCGCATTGGTCGTTCCTCGACGGACCCATTACGGCCAACAATCCCATGGGCGTGCATCACGCCTGGGGGCGCTCGCTCAAGGACATGTACCAGCGCTACCACGCCATGAACGGCCAGGCGCTGCGCTACCAGAACGGATTCGATTGCCAGGGATTGTGGGTGGAAGTGGAGGTGGAAAAAAGCCTCGGACTTCGAACCAAGCGCGAGATCCGCGATTTCGGCATCGAAAATTTCGTGCGCGCGTGCAAGGAGCGCGTGCTCACTTTCGCCTCGCGCCAAACCGAGCAATCCATCCGGCTGGGCTACTGGTGCGATTGGGACGATCCCAAAGTTTTGCTAGCGCTACGGGACGCCCTGGCGGATGGCGACCGGGTTGTCACCGTAGCGCTGCCCAGCGGTCTCACGGAAACTGCGCGAGCCAGCGAGATCGTCCGCAAACTTGGCTCAGCCGCATACGGCGGCAGCTACTTCACCTTCTCCGACGAAAACAATTACACCATCTGGGCATTCCTGAAGAAGTGCCACGAAGAAGGTTTCATTTACCGCGGCCACGACGTCATGCCCTGGTGCGGCCGCTGCGGCACCGGACTTTCGCAAATGGAAGTGGCGGAGGGCCGGCGCATCACCACTCACACTTCGGTGTTCGTGCGATTCCCCATCAAAGGCCAGGAGCACGCTGCGCTGCTGGTCTGGACCACTACTCCCTGGACGCTAACGTCGAACGTCGCGGTCGCGGTGAATCCGCAGATGACTTACTTAAAGGTCCGCCACGGCGATTGGACTTACTACGTCGGCAAAGGTAACTTCGAGCATGATCGCGTTCAGGATCTGCAGGTGGAAGGCAAGCACGAAACGCACAAGCTTCCATCCATCCGCACAATTCTGAAGGGCAGCGGCGGCGTGGAAGTGCTGGAAGAATTATCCGGACGCGACTTACTCGGACTTACCTACACCGGGCCGTTCGACGAACTACCAGCGCAGAACGCGCCCGGCGGCCTCTTTCCGTATGGCGTAACAGGCGGCGGACGCACGGCCGCGGAATCGCATCGCGTGATCGCCTGGACCGAAGTCAGCGAGGCGGAAGGGACTGGGCTGGTCCACATCGCACCGGGTTGCGGCGCAGAGGATCAACAACTCGGGCACGAGAACAATCTTCCGTTCATCGCACCGCTGGACGAGAGCGCGATCTTCCAAGACGCGTTCGGACCTTTCACCGGCCTCAATGCCAGCCACGTGGCGGATCAAGTGGTGGCGGCGCTGAAATCCACCGGATTTCTGGTGGCGCGCGAGCACTATCCGCACGTCTATCCGCACTGCTGGCGCTGCAAAGAGGAACTGGTCTTCCGTCCGGTGGACGAATGGTTCATCCGCATGGATTGGCGCGATCGCATCCAGCGCGTGGTGCCCAACATCCAGTGGATCCCGCCCGATGGCGAAGCCCGAGAGCTCGATTGGCTGCGCAACATGCGCGACTGGATGATCTCGAAGAAGCGCTTCTGGGGTCTCGCTCTGCCCATCTGGGTCTGCGGCGCTTGCGAGCATTTCATGGTGATCGGCAGCCGCGAGGAGCTGAAAGCGAAAGCGGTGGAAGGCTGGGATGTTTTTGAGGGCAACTCGCCGCACCGTCCGTATGTCGATGCGGTAAAGATCGCTTGCGAAAAATGCGGCGCTCTCGCGTCGCGCATCGAAGACGTCGGGAATCCGTGGCTCGATGCCGGCATCGTGCCCTTCAGCACCATGCGGTTTGCTACCGATCGTGCCTACTGGGAGAAGTGGTTTCCGGCCGACCTGGTGCTCGAAAGTTTTCCCGGTCAGTTCCGGAACTGGTTTTATTCGATGCTCGCGATGAGCGCCATGATGGACGGGCGCGCTCCATTTAAAGCTCTGCTCGGCCACGCCCTGGTGCGCGACGCCCGCGGCGAGGAAATGCACAAATCGAAGGGCAACTCCATCGCCTTCGATGACGCGGCGGAAGCGCTGGGCGCCGAAGTGATGCGCTACATCTACACGGAGCAGAAGACCGCGCAGAATCTCAATTTTCCGGATCTGCATCCCACCGGGAAAACCGGCCAGACCATCGACGGCGAGGCCCGCCGCAAACTTCTGACGTTCTGGAATTGCTACAGCTTCTTCGTGATGTACGCCACGGCCGACGACTGGAAGCCTAGCGGTTCCCCGCCCCGGCCGGTGAATGAACTGGATCGTTGGGTGTTGAGCCGCCTGCAGCGTTTGGTGGAATCCGCCAACAGCGCTTTCCAGAATTATGAGCATTACCGTTTGATCGAAGCATTTCAGGAATTCGACGAGCAGTTTTCCAACTGGTATCTGCGCCGCTCGCGCCGCCGGTTTTGGGCCAGCGACAACGAAGCCTATCAGACGCTCTATACGGTGCTGACCACGGTCACTCGCGTAATGGCGCCTTCCCTGCCGTTTCTGACCGAGGAGATTTATCAGAATCTGGTGCGAGCTGTGGATCCGGTCGCGCCCGAGTCCGTGCACCTGACCGAATATCCGAAAGTGGATGCTGGACTGGTTGACGAAGCGCTGGAACAGAGCATCGAAGCCGTGATCCGGCTCAAGAATCTGGCGCTGAATTTGCGGACGCAAAGCAAAGTGAAGATCCGCCAGCCGTTGAGCACGCTGTAAGTGCGTCCCGCGGGATGCCGCCGACCGCAAGGTTTTGGAGAATCCCGACTACGCGGCGCAGATTCTGGAAGAAGCCAATATCAAGCGACTGTCGCTGATTGAAGACGAGACCAAGCTGGTAAAGGTGCGCCTCAAGCCGGACGCTAAGAAGATCGGGCCGCGCGCTGGGAAATATCTGAAGGCGATTGCACAGGCGCTGGAACAAGCCTCTACGGGCGTGAGTAAGGTCGAAGTGGACGGACAAACGTTCGAGCTGGCTCCGGACGAAATCATCGTTTCCTTCGAGGGGCCAGATAACTTGAAGTGCAGTCTCGAACAGGGTACCTTCATGGCGCTCGATACTACGCTGACTCCGGAGTTAGTGCAGGAGGGCGTTGCGAGAGATTTCAATCGCCTGGTCCAGGATCAGCGCAAGGCCCTGGGGCTCGACATCTCGGACCGCATCGTGGTGAATTACAGCGCGTCATCGAAAATCGGAGAAGCAATCGCTGCCCACCAGGATTATTTGCGCGGCGAACTTCTCGCTGAGCGGCTGGAAGCGGGCGCGGTCGCGAATGGCGGCGCCAAGCTGTCGCTGGCGGGCGAAGACATTTTCGTCACCATCACACGCGTCTGATCTTTGCGCCATACTCAATTTGTTGCGACTCCCCGTCTTCCTGATCGCCGCCCTGGCCGCACAGGCACAACAGACCCCTGCGCTGCGGCCAATCCCTCGATTCGCTTTGGGCCACGATCCGTTGACCATTACACGGTTGGTAGAGCCGTCTAAACCATTCACGGTTGGTGGAGAATACGGGGCAATCTTCGGCGACCAAAGCGGGGTGTTCGAGGCCTGGATCTATCCGGTCAAGATTCTGAGCGCTTTCAACATCACGGCGGAGCTGGCGGATTATCCCGTCCCGATCGACGTCACGGCACTTGCGGCGGCGATTGAAGTTGCGCCAGCGATGACTACCATCACGTATTCGCACGCGGCGTTCACGGTGAGGCAACACATGTTCGCACCGCGCGGAAACGCGGGCGCAGTGGCGCTCTTTGAGATCGATTCCGTCCGGCCCATGCACCTCACGTTTCGATTCAAGCCTGAAATGTTGCGCGCCTGGCCGGCGCCGAACTTCGGAACTCCAGGCGCCGAGTGGATCACAAAAGGCGGTTATTACATCCTGCACACCGACAATCCGGATTTTTCCGGGTTAGTGGCGATGCCCCGAACGGAGCCCGGGATTCTGGCTCCGTACCAGGAACGCCCGCACACGTATCCCACCGAATTCAAACTTGCTTTCGATCCGAAAACCGATTCTGGCCTATTCTTCCCATTGATTTTCGCGCTCGGCGATAAGAAACCGAACTTCGACCGGCTCGCGGCGCTGAACGAAAGCATTCCGCAGCTATACGGAAAAACGCGCGATCATTACGCTCACTTTTTCGACACGCGGCTCAGCAGTGAAACGCCCGACCCTGAGTTCGATCGAGCTTTTCGCTGGGCGGCCATCGCCATCGATCAGGGAAAAGTCCGGTTTCACGACGAAGCGGGATTGGTGGCCGGTTATTACGAATCCGCTGACTCGGCGCGGCCCGGATACGGCTGGTTCTTTGGGCGCGACTCGCTATGGACCTCCTATGCGATCAACGGCTACGGCGATTTTGATCTGACCCGGACGGCGCTGGAATTTCTAATCCGTCGGCAGCGCGCCGATGGGAAGATGATGCATGAATTCGCGCAGAGCGCCGACCTGGTGGATTGGAAGTCCACGCCCTATTTCTATGCTTCGGCCGATTCCACGCCGCTGTTCGTGATGGCGATGGAGGATTATGTCAACGCCAGCGGCGACACGGCTTTTCTGCGCCGCCACTGGGACGCGGTGCGCCGCGCCTACGCATTCACCCGCGCGCACGATTCCGATGGCGACGGCATTTATGAAAACACGGAAGGTACGGGATGGGTAGAGAGCTGGCCGCCCAGCATGCCGCATCAGGAGATTTATCTCGCGGCTCTCGATCAGCAATCCGCCGATTCCATGTCGCGGCTGGCCGCGCTGATGAACGACGCTTCGCTCGCGGCGGACGCGCACAAGAAAGCCGAAGAGATTCGCGCCAAGCTGGAGCCGGAGTATTACGACGCCGCCGCCAAATTTTATGCCTTCAGCCGCAATGCCGACGGCAGCCAGGATCGGACCGCCACCATTTATCCGGCGGTGGCCTGGTGGACCGGCCGTCTGGCTTTACCTCGCGCGGATGCGATGCTCGATCGCTGGGCGTCGCCGGAATTTTCCACCGATTGGGGAACGCGCGATATCAGCGCGAAAACTTCGTTCTACGATCCCATCAGTTATCACCAGGGTTCCATCTGGCCGCTGTTTACCGGCTGGGTCTCGCTGGCCGAATATCGCGCGGGAAGAACGCTGTCGGGATACGCCCACTTGATGCAGAATGCCGGGCTCACGTGGGCGCAGGATCTGGGATCGGTGACCGAGTTGTTGTCTGGCGATTTGTACCAGCCGCTCGGCCGCAGCAGCTCGCACCAGGTCTGGTCGTCCGCGATGGTTGTTACACCGGCCTTGCGCGGACTTTTCGGTCTGGATTGGGACGCGCTGCACCACACGCTGCGGCTCGCACCCAACCTGCCCGCGAGTTGGGATGGCGCGAAACTCCACAACGTGCCGCTTGGAAATTCCCGGATCGAGCTTCAATATACGCGGCAGAAGGATCGCCTGCTGGTGCACGCACGATCGGCAAAGCCGGAAGTTTTCTGTCTGGTTGCACAAACAGCGCCGCGCGATCAACCGTGCAGTGAACCGGCCGCCGCGGTGCACGAGCTAGTCATGCCCTTGCCCGCTGTGGAACTCAGCATTCCGGCCGAGCTGCCTTTGCCGGGCGCGCGCACGTCGCAATTGAAGGTGGTGAACGAGCGACGGACGTCCAATCGATATGAAGTTGTACTTGAAGCGCTCGGCGGCACCGAGTACGAACTGCCGGTCCGAATTAACCAGCCCAATATGCAATCCAAAGGCGCCGAGTTGGCCGGGTCGAAAGTGCGGATCCGGTTTCCAGCCGGAGAGGGCTATCAGCAAGCGACGGTGATTTTCTCATGGTGATTTTACGCCGATTTCGAAGATTCGGATGTGCGCTCTGCGTAGTGGTGTTGTGCTATGGGCAAGCGACATCTCAGACACAGGCACAACCACAACAACAGCACGATCCGATTCTCACGTACATCAAGAAAACGTGGGCGCTGCTCACGCGATCGAATCGTACGCTGGCAACCGCCGCCGTGGATCCGAAGTTTCACCCCGATGCGGATGGCCGCTGGCCCATCTATGTCTCCCGGAACGAAGACGTTCGAAAAATTGCGCGGCAGATCCGGCAGGATCTTTCACCGGCCGCGTTCTCAAAGATTGAGCTTCGCGTTTTGCCGGACGATCCCACCAAGCTGGACGAACCAGGACTGCTGTACCTTCCGCAGCCTTACGTGGTACCGGGAGGCCGCTTTAACGAAATGTACGGTTGGGACAGTTTCTTCATTCAAACCGGACTGCTGCGCGATGGAGAGCTGGATCTGGCCAAGGACATGGCCGACAATTTCGTTTATGAAATCCGTGAGTACGGCAAGATCCTGAACGCCAACCGGACTTACTACCTCACTCGCTCACAGCCTCCGTTTCTCACTCAAATGCTGCTGGGCGTTTATGCGAAAACGAAGGATCAAAAATGGCTCGCGGATGCAGTGCCCGCCATCGAAAAATATTACCGGTTCTGGACCAGCGATCCGCACCTGACACCGGCTTCCGGACTGTCGCGTTATTACGATCTCGGAGAAGGTCCAGCGCCCGAAGTGCTTTCTTCCGAAAAAGACGCACAGGGTCGCACGCACTACGAACTCATCAAAGAGTACTTTCGAACGCACAAAGTTCCAGACTACGACGTGGGCGAATACTTCGATGCGAAACGGGATATTCTGACATCCCTGTTTTACAAAGGGGACCGCTCCATGCGGGAATCCGGCTTCGATCCGTCGGACCGGTTTGGCAAGTTCAATGTCGACATCATTCACTACAATCCGGTCTGCCTGAACTCACTGCTGTATTTGATGGAATCGCAAACGGCCGAGATTCTCCGCATTCTGAACCGGTCGGCGGACGCTGACTTGTGGGACCAACGCGCGAAGGATCGAGCCGCGCGAATCAACCAACTGATGTGGGACGAGCCATCCGGGCTCTACTTCGATTATGAATTCGTGCATCACCGGCTGCGACACTATCCTTACCTGACGACGTTTTATCCGCTGTGGGCCGGCATCGCGACCAAGGAACAGGCGGCGGCGGTGGCGAAGAATGTGGCGATGTTCGAGCGCCCGGGCGGTTTGCAGACCAGCGTCAATCCGAGCGGCAATCAATGGGATTCGCCCTTCGGCTGGGCCCCGATCGAGATGATCGCAGTGGAAGGGCTGCGCCGCTATGGATATGCGGCCGAGGCCAATCGCATCTCGCGAGAGTTTTTATCCCTGGTGCTGGAGCAGTACCAACAGAGCGGGGTCATTGTAGAGAAATACGACGTGTTGAGGCGCAGTTCCCGGGTCAGCGGCGAAATCCACTTTGGCTATTCCTCTAATGAGGCGGGCTTCGGTTGGACCAACGCCGTGTTCACCCGGCTGCTGGATGAATTGCCGCCGGAGGAACAAAAGCAGTTATTGGGAAACTGACCGCTGCGGTACGTTCAGGCGCTCAGTCCGCTCCAGCCAAGCCCGGAACATCTGCGTAAAGGCACGCACCTCCGGTGAGGCCCAAAGTTCCTCCACTGTGCACTTCATTTTGCGGCTCCAGTTCCGGTATTCGGCGGTGCTGCCGGGCAGGTTCTGCTGCTCGGTTTCCTTCAACAGGTCTTCCTGATTGAGCACCATCAGTTTGGAATTCGCCGATGCGAGAAAACCCACCACTGCGTTATGCATCTCGCCAGTCAACTCCGGAACTTCCAGTGCATTGCGTGGGAACCAATCCGGCAGCAAATGGAGCCCATGCAGCAAATCCAGCAGCCTCTGTTTCTGGACTGCCCGTTCTTCCAGCATGCCGCGATACGCGCCGTCATCGGGAAGGAGACCGGCATCCCGGCGCGCTTCAATATCGCGGCCAGTCCAAAAGCCGGCCAGCGTAGGCAAATCGTGCGTGGTGGCGGAAACCAAGGCATCGCGCGGATATTCGGGCGGAGTCCGAAAGCGGCCGTCGCGGTCCTGCTCAAAATAGAGCACACGATAGCTGAGGATTCCGAATCTATGCAGTGCCTCGCGCACTTCGTCGGGAACCGTGCCCAAGTCTTCGCCGACGATCAGAACTTTTTCCCGCACGCTCTCGAGCGCCAGAATGCCGAGCAGATCTTCGAAACGGTCTCGCACATAGGTGCCTTCCGACGCGTCCATGCCGTCGGGAATCCAGTACAGGCGGAAGAAGCGCATCACGTGATCGATGCGCAGCGCGCCGCCGTGCCGGCAGTTCTTGCGGATCGACTCCGCAAACAACCGATAGCCGTCCTGATAGTGTCGCTCGGAGTTGGGTGGAGGAAACGCCCAGTCCTGCCCTTTGGGCGAAAACGCGTCGGGCGGCGCCCCCACGCGGCAGCCGGCAATGTAGTGGTCGCGATGCGCCCAAAGATCCGAGCCAAATCGATCGGTTGCCAGCGCCAGATCGTGGTACAAACCGATACTCAGCCCGCGAGACAGGGCGTGTTCGTGAGCCGCGCGGAGTTGAAGGTCCAACTGCCACTGTAGATATTTGTGAAACAGAACCTTGCGGCTCTGTTTCCGAGCGAATGCCCGAGTCGCTGCGGATTGCGGATCCTGATACGGTTCCGGCCAGGATCGCCAGTTCCACACATGCGGATGCTCGGCGTGAATCGCCTCTTCGAGCGCGGAGTGCAGGGCGAAGCCTTCCAGCAACTCGCCCTCACGCTCGATGTATTTGCGAGAACTCCGCGGCACGGGCGGTCTTTCGCTTCCACTCCATCTTCCAGAAAGGTGCGAAATACCCGTTTCAGGAAACGCAGTTTCAGCCGGTAGACACGCTCGTATTCCACGAACGTGGAAGCTCGAAGCCTGGCGATTTCGCGCTGCGTGGTCGCGAGCGCAAGAAGCTCCACCGGCTTTCGCTGACAGTGGAAAGTCCTCCATCGCTTCGATGTCCAAATAAATTGGATTGCGATAGAAAGTGGAGTTCGGTAAGTAAGGGCTGGTATTGTAGGGCTGACGATTCGGAATCGCGTGCAAGGGATTGAGTGCGATGAAACTGGCGCCGGCCTGCTCGGCTACCCAATCCGCGACGGCTTTCAGATCCGTGACGTCCCCGCATCCCCAATTGCGGTCCGAGCGGACTCCGTACAAACTGATTGCCAATCCCGCGGCGCGGCCTCGCTCCAGCCAGTGCGGCTGGTAGGCGCGATCCGGGCAAACGATGAAATTGCGTGGAGGGCCAGGTCTGTTCGCCAATATGCAGCGAGAGCCTGATGATATCCGAGCGGCAAAACAGAGCCGAGGCGAACTTGTTTTCGGACGAATGGTTCGCCGTGTAAGACAACTTCTTCTACAATCGGCATTTCGCCGAGTGCAATCCGGATCTGATCTCCGCCGCCCTGTTCGAATTGAATTTCAAGCAGTGCCTCCGCACGAGCCTGCGTCTGAGTGAGAGATAACGTGATCTCGGGCGGGGCTGGGCCTTGCACGATCACGAGAGTCGGGCCAATGGGAGCATGCCATCCTTGCCAAGCGCGCGCTTCGAGAGTTTGCCCCAAGGACTCGCGCGACCGGGCGTTCACACCAAGCGACCCCAGGATGGAAGTCAGGAGCTCGGCGGAAGCGTGGTGCTGATGACCCCACATGTCCCAATAGGAATTCTGGATGCCCCATGCATTGGCAGCCTCGGCCAGTTCGTTGGCGGTTGGTGCGATCGTCTGACCAGTTTCCAGAGTTGAGTCCATGTGATAATAGGATCGTGGACGGAGACCTCAAGTTTCAACCCAGTCTTCCCGCGGAGCTGTTTGCGCGGGCTGACAACGAAGATGCGGTGCAAGGTTCCGAGAGCATTATCACCACTACGATCGACAAGGCGATCAACTGGGGCCGTAAGAACTCGATCTGGCCGATGTCGTTTGGGTTGGCCTGCTGCGCCATCGAGATGATGTCGATGATCGGGTCGCGCTACGACATTTCGCGCTTCGGGGCTGAAGTGATGCGAGGCTCGCCGCGACAGTCGGATTTGATGATCATCGCAGGGCGCGTGTCGAATAAGATGGCTCCGGTGATTCGAAGACTGTACGAACAGATGCCCGAGCCGAAATGGGTGATTTCGATGGGCGCCTGTGCTACCTCCACCGGGGTATTCAGCAATTATGCGTTGATTCCGGTGAACCAAGTGATCCCGGTGGATATTTACGTTCCCGGATGCCCACCTCGGCCGGAGCAGTTGATCTACGCTATTATGCTGCTGCAAAAGAAGATCGAGGCGTCGAAGGGCACCACGATGCAGGTTTTGAACCTGGCCTGATCGAAGATTTCTCACACTTTTCCCGAAGAGCACCGATAAGCATCAACAAAGGTATTTTTCGTTTGGGAAAGGTTTGAGATGACCATATCATCCAGCAATCCCCGTGCTTCTTCGACTCTGACGGCGGCGGTCAGCGTACCGCCAGAGGAAGCCGCGCAACGCCGACAGTTGGTGCAAGCCGCGAAGTCGGTGAACGGCAGCGGTATGCTGGGGCAGAATCAGCTCGTTTTTTCTGTGGACCCTTCGACGCATCGCATGGTGATGCGGGTGGAAAACCGGGATACGCATGAAGTGGTGCTCCAGGTGCCTCCCGAATATGTCATGCGCCTGGCGCAGGATTTAGGTCCACCCTCTTTGCATACTATTGCTGGCAGACGCCGATACGTAGGGGTAGAATGTCGAACAAGTATCCAGTTTATTTTGACGAAGAAGTTCTCACCGCCACTCCGTTGAAATTTGTCCACTTGCTCTATCGAGGGGCGCTAGACTCGATTGCGTCCGCCCGGCGGTATCTCCGATTGGGAGATATACGTGCCCGATCGCTGGCGATTAGCAAGGCCATGGGGATCGTTACGGAACTTTCACTCTCACTAAATCGACAAGCTGGAGGCGAGTTGAGCAAAAACCTGGCGGAGCTATATGGCTATGTCGAGATGTTGTTGATCAGAGCTAATTCTGAACAATGCGACCCACCACTCGCGGAAGCGGAACGGTTACTGGGGACTCTCGAAGAAGCGTGGAAGATCTGTGCTCAGGCGGCTGCCGCCCGTTTCTTACCCGCAACACAATGCGTCAATCACCTACGCCTCGTAGCGCCCAGCATTGGCACCTTCCGAGCGGCTTCGAGCGCTATTCCTTAAAGTGGGCGTTGATAATCGACTTTGCGAGCGTCCCGGCATTCACGTCGTAATTACCGGACTGCACCTGCATGCGAAGCTGCTCCAGCCGGGCTGGATCGCCGCTAGAAAGCGCCTGCGCAAGCTGAGAAACCTCAGCTTGGTCGCTACTATCGGTGACGTTGTTTTTTTCCAGCGCGCGCTTTTCCGCGGCCTGGTCTGTCTTCTCCGTACCTTGGGTTACCGGAGTGCGATTTAAGTCATCAATCCGCATGTTTCGTAAGCCCTGCCACCACCATCTTAGCGATACCAAACCCGCCGCTGCTGGCCAAAGCCTGTGCGAATTGCTGCTCGCCGAAGTCAATCATGGTTGAGTTGGGGTCCTTTTCCTCCTCATCGCTTTCGCCCGCTTCTCGTGCCGATTTCAGCATTTGGCCTATTAAAAGAGCTTCAAAGTCCCTTGCGGCGTGGCCAATCCGCGTGGGACTGTCTTTGGAATCGTCGCGAACAGCTTGAGAGACCCGACTGATTGAGGGAGCAACCTTAGATTCCAGCAACATATTGTTTAGATGACCTCCAATTCGGCCTCAAGCGCTCCGGCGGCCTTGAGACCTTGCAAGATGGCGATGATGTCGCGTGGCGTGGATCCAATGGCAGTCAGCGATCTCACCAACTCTTCCACGCTCGCGCCCTGCTTGAGCACCACGTTGCGCGTTTTCTCTTCTTTCGCCGTAACCTTGGTCTGTGGGATGAGGGTTGTTTGACCATTGGAGAATGGTTCCGGTTGCGATACGTTTAAGGTATTCTGTATTTCCACCGTGAGTGTGCCTTGCATTATTGCTACCGGTGCGATCCTCACATCCTTACCCATGATGATAGTGCCGGTTCGTTCGTTCACCACGATCCGAGCCGGTCGATCTGTTTCCACGATGAGGTCTTCGAGTTCTCCCAGGAACTCAACTCTTCTGCCTTTGTATTCAGCCGGCACGTCCACCGAGACCAGCGCGGAGTTCTCCGCCTTTGCGAGTTGTATTCCCTCACTTCCGAACCTCTGGTTGATGACGCCCGTGACTCGGCTGGCGGTGGTGAAATCCGCCCAACGCAGTTGCAGCTTGATACGCCCCTCAGGAGCGATGGAGGGCGCTAGCTTCTCGATAATTGCCCCGTTCGGTATACGGCCGGCGGTGGGATGATTTACCGTTTGGCTGCTTCCGCCCGCGCCGCCTTTGCCGGCTACGAATCCGCCGGTTACCACCGATCCTTGAGCAGCGGCGTAAACCTGGCCATCGGCGGCTTTCAGCGGTGTCAGAATCAGAACTCCACCCTGTAGGTTCGAGGCATCGCCAATCGCCGCGACGGTGATATCAATTCTTGCGCCCGGTTGAGCAAAGGGCGGTAAGTTGGCGGTCACCAATACCGCCGCCATGTTTTTGACAAGAATCGCAGTGGGGTCAATCTGGACGCCCATGCGCGCGAGAAGATTGGTGAGACTTTGCGAGGAGAAGATGGTGCCCCTTTTGTCGCCCGTCCCGTTCAGACCGACCACCAACCCATAGCCCACTAACTGGTTGTCCCGAACGCCTTCGATGGATACCAGATCTTTAAGGCGCGTTCCCGCGGGCATCGCCCGGAGCGGAACGAATAACAGCAGGACGGCAAGGAATCGGAGATGCATAAGTCAAAAGGGCAAAAGTCCGAGCAGGATGCGGTAAAGAATAGAAGGACGTTTCACCGCATCATTCACCACGCCCTTGCCGTTCACCAGGACTTCGATTCTGGCCACACGATCGGCTGAGACCGAGTTGAGAGGACTCAAATCATCCGGCCGGACAATACCTCGCAAGGTAATGATCTGTTTCTCTGAGTTCACCAGGATCGCCTTCTGTCCCTGAACCACCAGATTCCCATTCGGCAAGACAGCTGTTACTTCGGCCGTTACCGTGGTGGTGAGAGTT
The DNA here is from genome assembly GCA_963774655.1 of Bryobacterales bacterium. Taxonomy (GTDB): domain Bacteria; phylum Acidobacteriota; class Terriglobia; order Bryobacterales; family Bryobacteraceae; genus Palsa-89. The sequence goes on from CAVZFZ010000003.1 coordinate 196,743, forward strand.
GTTCCACGACTGGTCGTTCCCTGCCCCTGGAGCGCTTGATTATTCGAGGTGGTAGCCAAATTCGAGAGCGCATTCACGGCGCCTTTGGGAAGCAAGCCTGAAGCAACACTCGCCGCGACACTGGATGCTCGGGAAGTCTTGGTGGCTCCGGTTGAAACCGCTGAAGAGTTCTCGTTCACGACAATCGTGACCAAGTCGTACACCTGGCTCGCGCGAACGTCGCGAAAACCATCCGCCAGCCGACCAGTGGCTGTGAACAGCGAGCCGGGTGAGGTGGTCGAGGACTGGTGCGAACGCTGTTCCACCTGCTGGACGTATTGGTCCAGTGGAATCTGCTGCGCTGGGGTGGGTTTCTTATTCGCCGCCGCAAGGGGTAGCGCCAGCCAGATTATGAACCGAAAATGCTGCATTTAGTCTTGCACCCCGAACCGGACTACTGCCGTTCCTTTTTCCTCAACCACGGCCCTAAAATTCCGGCCACTGGCGGAATTATGGACCAGGATGGTCTCGCCTTTTTTTCCGGAGGAAACCGCGATACCGTCAAAGGAAAGAGTGGCGCGACCGTCGACTACTTTCACTTGTACGATGTCTCCGCGAGTGACGTCTTTCGGCTCATCGAGCGCGTTGCTGGTAATTCTTTGGCCGGCGCGGATAATCCGCCGGGCAACTTTTCCGATAAATTCCTTAGCGGACTCTGAGCTGGGCACCGACGACGGGAATTCGCGCACAGTCGAAACTTGGACATCCGCTTCGCGGAGTATGCTACCGGCTGCGATGTCTTGCACGGCAAGGAATACCGTGCGATTCACCAGGATCCTGAGCTTCGCCCACACAGGCACCCCGTGGTGCTGGTCGTAGATCAATCTGCCTCTCCAAAACACCGGGGATGCCGGAGCATTCGGAGGCGGCCGGCTGAGCGTAGAACGCTGGAATTCCAGTTGGCCCGGCGGCAGCGGCTGGCTGCTGAAATCCTCGAGCGTCAACTCCGCTTCGGGGATACCCAACGCAGCCTGGAGGGCAGCTTGTATTTCGGCTGAAGTAATGGGACGCAGAACCCGGCTGATACACACGTCTGGGACATCGTTGAGAATCACGCCATCGCGCGCGGCGATTGAACTCAATTCCCGGCCTGAGATCACGCGTACCACCCCTGGCAAAGGCGCGAAGCCAAGGGAAGTGCCCGGAGCCAAGTGCCGGAGAACCGGCGCGGCATCCACGAGTTGACCGGCGACAACACGATCCGAAGGAACCTCGACGCAAGCGCCGGCTCCGGCCACGGTTGCCAGCACGAAGCCAAAAATCATCCTCACGGAGTCACCATGTTGTTGACCTGTTGATACATCTGATTGGCCGCAGTCACAACTTTCGAGTTAGCCTCGTAGGCGCGTTGGCTGACGATCATGTTGATGAATTCCTCCACGATGCTGACATTGGAGCCCTCGACGTAGCCCTGCGTCAACGAACCCAGGCCCTCCTGTCCGCCTGGATTCCCAACCGTTGGATCCCCCGAGGCATCGGTCTGCGAAAAGAGATTTTGGCCGATGCTATTCAAGCCGCCGGGATTCACGAAGTTGGCGAGCTGAATCTGGCCTGCCACCTGCGAGGCAGTCTGTCCGGGCTGCGTATAGCTGACGGTCCCATCAGCGGCAATGGTGACGCTCTGCGATTGAGCTGGAATGGTAATCTGCGGCTCAATGGGATTTCCGTTGGATGTTACGATGTTTCCGTTATTGTCCAGCTGGAAGCCGCCGTCGCGGGTGTAGGCGAGCGCTCCGGTTGGCAGCCGGACCTGAAAAAATCCTTTGCCTTGAATGACGAGATCCAGTGGGTTGTCGGTCTCGGTGAAGTTTCCCTGCGTCATGATGATTTCGTTCGAAGCGGGGCGCGTACCCAGCCCGATCTGTAGACCGCTGGGCACGATGGTCTGCGAACCGGCCGCGGCGCCCGGCTGTACGTAGTTCTGATAGAGCAGATCCTGGAACTGAACTCGCCGCATCTTGAAGCCATTCGTATTTGCGTTCGCCAGGTTGTTGGCGATATTGTCGATGTTCAATTGTTGTGCGGACATGCCACTGGCTGCGCTGTAGAGAGCTCGAATCACTGTTTATTGCTCCGTTTCGTTTTCATGAGGTAACCTTGGCGACATCTTGCACTGTTTCCCGATCCATTTCACTTCCGATCGCAAGAGCTTTTTGCAGCGATTCGAACTCCCGCATGACGCTGATCAGCCGTACGGCGGCCTCAGCAGGTTGGGAATTGGCGGCCTCTATCTTGCCTTGCTGGATCTGAGCGTCGCTTGCGAGCGCCGGTTGCACCGACGAAACGTCCAACCGGAAATAGTTATTACCTTGTTTTGAGAGTGCCGTGGAATCTGGGAAGTCGACCACGGCGATTTGTGAGACAGCCTGGGCTTCCTGCCAAACCGTGCCGTCCGGACTGATGTCGACCGACTTTGAGCTATCCAGCTCGATCGGTTTACCGTCTGGCCCTTGAATGGTATATCCATCCAGAGTTTCAAGTTCGCTCTGTTTGGATATTTGAAAACTACCGCCCCGAGTGTAAAGAGGTCCGGAAGGCCCAGTGGCGACGAAGAAACCTCTGCCACGCAGCGCGAGATCGAGTTGGTTCCCAGTCGGAGTGATTGATCCTTGCGCAAAGTCAGTCCATTGACGCTCCGTCACAGGGAGTACCGTGGGAGAAGTCCCGGCTGGAGAATCCGCTGCTTCCGAGGAAAGATACAAGCCGAAGGACTCACGATCCGTCTTGAAGCCTGGCGCTGAAGCGTTCGCAATATTGTTGGCCAGCATATCCAGGGTTTCGATCCGGGATCGCATTCCGCTGGCTGCCGCACTGGTAAGAGGATCCATGTCGAACTCGTCGTTCGATGAATTGCAAGTGAGTGGCCGGAAGCCAAGTAGGCTCATATTCAAGAGGAATCAATCGATGAGTTGATCGAGTGACGAGTTTGTTGCGACAGAAATGTGCCACAACGGGAATTGTGCCAATTTTGTACCGCCGCCATGAGTGTAAGTGTATGAACGGCGGCACTAGCGGGTTGGTGGTCAAGTTGCGTAAGCCGGTGTGTGAATGTCGCCGCTGTCATCCAGGTTTCACCGCCGTCCTCCAGCTTCCCCAGCTTGGGTCCAACTGCGCAATTTTCAGTACGCGGTGATCCACTGGGAACATTCGCATCCTTAGTGGACGGGCTGGTGGCCAAAGGCCAATCGTCGCTTCTCAGCGGTTTGATCCAGGAAGCGTCCTCGGACCTATTGAAGCGGGATGGAACGCACTCCTCGTCGCTGCCGAAGGGTAAAGATTCAAAGATCGGCGAGACCGGAGTGGGCCCGGTGAAGGAGAACGAACTCAAGCTGAAAGCGGGATTGGCTCAAACAGCCGAAATCGTTCCACCGGTTCTCATCCAGCCCCCGGTCGTATTCCCAGCACTGACTTGGAGAACCGATTCTCAAGCTTCGGAGACGCCGGGCAATGAACCTCAGGGGGATGCCGCGGCGCAGGCGTCTCAAACGGCGGCTGTTGCGCCCGCTACCGTGACAAGCCCACGAACCCTTGCTTCGCTTCCAATCGAAAATGATGCGGTTCCCACCTCAAGAATCGCGTTCGGACTCCGCTTAACTCAATCAGAATCGCCGCCGGGCGCGGAGTTGGAAATCAAGACCAACACCGCGGTGGGTGACGTGCAAGCCAGTCGCCTGCCGTCGGAAGTTCTCGCGGTAGGCGCCGCCAAAACGAGCGATAACCATTCAATAGCCGATCGATCCGCCCCGAGCGGTGGCAACCCGCGCGCCTCGGACCCGCCTCTTTCGTCGCGATTCGAGCAAGCGTCTCCCACAAAATTGACCGATCCCGTTGCAATTCGAGCGTTAGGTGATGGCTCCGCGAGTAACGCTGGATGGCCGGTTGAAATGCTCTTGAGAGTTGGCGAACTCCAGCCCCGCACCGAACCGCGCGATCCAGCAATCGGACCCGTAACTGCGCCCGTCGCAATCCGAGGCGAGCGAACGAACCCCGGCATCGAACAAAGAGCGTGGCCAGATTCGAATACTGACAGGAGTCCGCAGTTCGAGCCACCCGTAATCCCCGGCCATCCGATTCTTCCCGACGATAGTTGGAACCAGCGACCCGAATCGAAGAACGTTGTGGCAGTCACTTCCACAAATCACGAGCCTGCGACCGGTGATGTGCCCGCTCGAACGGAAGTGTCGTCGTCTCCCACCGCCGGGGAACAGCGCGTGATATTTGAGCGGCCTCTATCGATCGCCATTCCACTGGGTGCCGACGCCGATTCCAACCTCGATCCACGCACCGCAGGAGTGGGAATCAAACAGACAGCGCAGCTAGCCATACCAGCGGGAGGGCCGGATGCACGCAGAGCGGGATCGGAAGACGATGCAGCAAATGTCATTAATTCGCAAGAAATGAAAACTCAGACCGCAATATCTCAAGCACCAAGCTCTTCCACCCGAACGTCCCAACTGGGGCAATCCAGGACCACAGCGCAGCAGCCGGCGGCAGCCCAAGCCTCTGCATCGCAGACGACACCATCGGGGGAAGTTTCGCGCGGGTCCGCCTTAGCCAAAACAACGGCGGTGCAGGCGGCGGGAAACCCGGCAATAACACATCCGGCAATATCACCTCAGGCAATAACCATCCAGGCGCAGTCGTCTCAGGCGCCGGCATCCGCCGCGATCTCCCAATCCACGCGTTCTCAGCACAGCGCCCAATCCATGAACAATGCGAACGAAGTCGAAGCTAGTCCCGGGTCGCAACTCCAGCCTGCCAGGCAGATCTCTTTGAAGCTGATCGGCGAGGACGCGGCCAAAGTCAGTGTCGACGTCAGCGAGAAAGGCGGCAAAGTCCAGATCGCCGTACGCAGCTCCGACCCGGAGCTGGCGAAGTCGCTGCGCTCTGATTTGGGTGATTTAGTGGGTCGATTGGAAAGCAAGGGGTTCAAGACCGAAGCGTGGGTTCCGGCGACTTCGCGTCACGCCACGGGCGCCGCCGCGGAGCAATCCGATTCCAACGGTTCGGGCTACCCTCGGGACGCCGGCTCGGGAACCAACCAGAGGCAGAGCCGTCAAGGTCAGAACGGATCGAATCAGCGGCAACAAGCGCGCTGGATGGCTCAACTGGAACAAACAATCGCGACAGATGAAACGAGGACGGATAACACATGATCGCCCACGTAACGGCAACGAGCCCGTCCGCCCCGGCGGCGCCGGCATCATCGTCCACCGGCAACTCCAGCAGCGCGCTGCTCGACCCGTTGGGAAGCGAGCAGACTTTTCTGCAACTGCTGGTTGCTCAACTTCAGAACCAGGATCCGACGCAGCCACAAGATGGAACGCAATTTGTGGCGCAATTGGCGCAGTTCGCCACGCTTGAGCAAGACGTCCAAATGCGAACCGACCTAGACTCGATCAAATCCATCCTGACCGCGCCCGCGGCCTCAACCACCACGCCCACAACAGCCACTACCTGAGGAGACTTCATGGCATCATTTTCAACCGCTCTATCCGCGCTGTCCGCGTTATCGACAGCCATCAATGTGACGGGCAACAACCTGGCCAACCTGGACACGCCTGGATTCAAAAACGACGTGGTCTCGTTTCACGACTTGGTCACCGAATCGATCGGCGCCGGACTCGGCTCTACCCAAGTGGGGTTCGGAGTGGGAACACCCACCACTGTACGAGAATTCACACAAGGAGCGATTCAGACCACCGGCGGAGAGTTGGATTCGGCTATCCAGGGGGGCGGATTTTTCATAGTCCAAGGCCAGAACTCGGCCATCGAGTACACCCGGGGCGGAAACTTCGAAGTGGACAAGAACGGAAATCTGACCACAGCCACCGGCGAGCAGCTGCAAGGTTGGACGCAAATTGGAACCGGCCCGCTCAGTACCAACGCCGCGCCTGGAAACATCACAATTCCGACCGGGACCATTCAGGCTCCAAGTCCAACCGCCAACATCTCTTTCAGTCTCAATCTGAACGCCGCCGCAGTCGTCGGGCAGCCCTCCGACACTTTTGCTACGTCGGTGACGGTCTACGATTCGCTTGGTAATTCACATATCGTGACGGCCACTTTCACGAAAGATCCCACCGCGCCGAACCAATGGAACTACAGTGTGGCCGTCCCGGATGCGGATGTGCAGAGCCCACCCTTTACGCCACTCACCGGCTCGCTGACGTTTAACTCGGACGGATCGCTCTCCTCGAGTACGCCGGCACCTGCGCCGCTTGTGATTTCCGGGTTGGCGGACAATGCCGCGGATATGTCGGTGAATTGGAATCTGTACACCGGCACGACACCGGACATAAGCCAGTATGCGCAGCCCTCGTCGGTTTCGGCCGTTTCGCAAGACGGGTCGCCAGCATCCCAATTGGTCTCGGTGGCGATTGGAAACGGAGGACAGATCCTGGCGCAGTTCTCCAATGGGAATCAAACGGTGGTGGGCCAGCTTGCCATGGCAACTATTCGCAACCCGCAATCGCTAGTCGCGGTGGGCAATAACAATTATGAACTGAGCGCAGGTTCGGCTCTCCCGGCGGTGGGTATCCCGGGAACGGGTGGGCGTGGAACGGTAGTGGGCGGCGCAGTGGAAGCATCCACGGTCGACATCGCCACCGAATTCACCAATCTCATCATCTACCAGCGTGGGTATGAGGCCAACTCGAAGGTAATTTCGGCAGTGGATGAACTAAGCCAGACCACCATCGGACTGATTCATTAGTTGGCAACTCCTGGTCATGAGTTCTCTGGAAGAGATCGCGGACTTCGCCGACGTTCCCGTCGAAGTGGAGGTAGAGCTGGGCCGAAGGATCATGACCATTGCCCAGATTCTGGAGTTAGGACCGGACAGCGTAATCCGCATGGCGCGGTCGGCAGGCGACAACATGGACATCCTGGTGGGCGGATCGCTGATCGGCTACGGAGAAATTGTGATTATCGAGGACTCGGTGGGCGTGCGAATCACAGACTTCGGGTTGGAGGAGTAACTGAGCGCAATGGACATCGTTCGGCAATCGCTCGCCATCACGTTCGTCTTCGCACTTCTGTGTACGGCGCTGTGGCTACTCCGAAAGAAAGGCCACGTCCGCCTTGGGTCGCGGAATGGTCAGCGGCGCTCCGGGCTGCTGGAGTCGCGCGGAAAGCTGGTTCTGAGCCAACAGCACACCATTCATCTCGTTCGGATCGGACAGCGGGATCTGGTGTTGGCTTTGCACCCAGCTGGTGTCACGCTGCTAGCAGAACTTGCGGCCGCCTCCGGGGGTGAATTGTGAAGATTGCTCCGTGGACGGTTGCGGCTTGGTATTTCTGGTTCGGGCGCGGTTTGTTGGCACAAGACCAGGGACCGCTCGCCGGAGTATCGCTGATCCAGAACAAAGGGTCTGCGACCTTGAGCGCGCCCATGCAGGTGATCGTACTGTTGACGTTCCTCACCGTTCTGCCAGCGGTGATCATGTCAGTGACTCCGTTTCTGCGAATCACAGTGGTCCTGCATTTTCTGAGACAGGCTTTGGGAACCCAGGGGACTCCATCCAATCAGGTGCTGATCGGCCTGGCCCTATTTTTGACTCTTCTGATCATGCAACCCGTGGTCTTGGATATTTACAGCAAAGGCTGGGAACCCTTCGAAGGCGGGCAAGTCACCTGGCAGCAAGCCTTTCAGGAGGGCTCCACGCCCTTAAAGGCTTTCCTGGTCCGCTACGTGCGCGAAAAGGACGTAAAACTCTTCCTGGACGTCTCGCACACGGCGCCGCCCAAAAACCCTTCCGATCTCGGGCTCACGGTATTAGTGCCGGCCTACGTGCTCTCGGAGTTGAAGATCGGATTTCAAATTGGAGCAGTCCTCTACTTGCCCTTTATGGTGATCGATCTGATCGTGGCCTCGGTGACGTTGTCGATCGGAATGGTGCAGCTTCCTCCGGTGATGCTGTCCGCACCATTCAAGATCCTTCTCTTTGTTCTCGTGGATGGCTGGAACCTCGTAGTGGGATCCCTGATCAGGAGCTTTTATTCAACATGACCTCCGCAATGGCGGTGGAAATCTTCCGGCACGCGCTGCTTGAGACGTTTTGGTTGAGCCTGCCGATTCTTGCCATCGGATTCGTGGTGGGAATCGGGATCAGCTTGGTCCAGGTTCTAACGTCGATTCAGGATCCCAGCTTCGGGGCCGTGCCGCGCCTGATTGCTTTCCTGTTCGGGCTACTGCTGTTGCTGCCCTGGATGACGGCCAAATTGGTGGCTTACACGACGCTGATCCTCGGCGATTTCAGCACGTATGCACGCTGACATCACATTTAACCTGAGCACGCTGTATGGATTTTTACTGGTGCTGGCACGTGTATCGGGCGTACTTACTTTTGTGCCCATTCCTGGATTTTCAGCTGGCCCGGACGCAAGCCGCATCGTGCTCGCGCTGGCGCTGACCATGGCGCTCGTCCCGGTATGGCCAGCGCCCGCTTTGGACGGTCCGGTGTGGGGCCGCCTGCTCGGATGGATGGCCGCCGAAGCGGCTTTCGGGTTAACCATTGGCGTAGCCGTCGCGTTCTTGTTGGAAGGGATCCAAATGGGGGCACAGGTAATCGGACTACAGGCCGGTTACTCTTACGCATCCACCGTCAACCCTGACACGGAGGCGGACACCACCACCCTGCAGCTCATGTCGCAACTATTCGCTGGGAGCTTGTTTTTCGCGTTCGGTTTCGATCGGGAAGTGATACGCATTCTAGCCAGGAGTTTGGAAACGGTGCCGAGCGGAACCTACGTGTTGAGAGGCGCCGCGATTGAGGCGGTCACGCGGCTGGGTTCTGGAATTTTCTTGACCGGTCTGCAGATGGCGCTTCCCGTCCTGGCCCTGATGCTGTTACTCGACATCGCGTTCGGGGTGCTCGGCCGGCTGCATTCGCAATTGCAACTGCTGGGACTTTCCTTCGGCGTAAAAATGCTCGTCGGCATGGCGTTTTTGAGCAGCGTCGCCAGCTCCTACCCGGCTAATTTTCGAAAGAGCGGGGGCCGTAACCTTCGCGATTTTGCGCCGGCTGCTGGCCTTCTGAAATGGCGGACCAAGGACGCACCGAAAAACCGACCAAGCGCAGGCTAGACAAAGCCCGGCGCGAGGGCCAGTTTCCAGCTAGCCGCGAGTTTTTGGCGGGACTGCAATTTTTAACATTTGTGGTAGTGCTCAGCGTGGGGGGCGCCAAATTTTTCGAGCGGATGATCGAGATGGCGCGCTACTACCTCGCGAGCGCTTTCCGCATTCAATTGAGCTCCCACAGTGTGGCGTCGATCTACCGGACGGCGGTCGGGTATACCTGTCTGCCGCTGCTCTGGATGGGACTCGCGCTGGTAGCGGTGGCGTTGGCGGGCCAACTCGGAAGTACCAGATTTGGACTTTCCTTTCAGAAGTTGGCGCCCGATTTGAAGCGGCTAAGTCTGCTGCAAAAGTTTCAGACGCTGCCGGCGCAGAACATGGCATCTTTTCTTCAGGCGCTGTTGTTTCTTCCGCTAATCGCATTCGCCGTGTACACCATCTCCCGGGACAACTTGGCCGCTTTCGCAGGACTGACGCATGAGGGGATAGTGCCGGCCTTGATGGTGGTAGCGGCTTCGCTCAAAACTCTGTTGTGGAAAGCGGCGATTTTGTTCGCTGCCATCGGTTGCCTGGATTTCTTGCGGGTATACCGGAGGCATAACAAATCCCTGCGGATGAGCAAGCAGGAACTGCGTGACGAAGCCAAGGAGACCGAGGGCAATCCGCAGATGAAGGGGCGCATCCGGCGCATCCAACGCGATCTGGCGCGCCGCAACATGATGAAGGATATTTCCAAGGCCACCGCCGTCATCGTGAACCCGACGCACTACGCGGTGGCGATCCGTTACGAGATGGAAGGAATGGCGGCGCCGCTGGTTCTGGCGAAGGGTAGGAATTATCTGGCGCGCAGGATTCGCGAGATCGCACTGGACCATCAGGTTCCCATCATCGAGAACCAGCCGCTGGCGCAGGCGCTGTACAAGTCGGCGGAGGTCGGCCAGGAAATACCGGCTCACCTGTATCGGGCGGTGGCTGAAGTGCTCGCCTACATTTTCAAACTGATGCATCCGCGGGGGAAATAGGTGCCGGCCACGCGACTCCCAGCCAAGAAAGAACGGAGTGCCGCTACGGCCATTCCGGCCCCGGTCGCGCCGCAAACGGGTCTTATTGCAAACTGGCGCGAGTTCATCGTCCCCTTGGGCGTGCTTGGGATTGTGATGGCGATGATCACGCCGCTGCCACCGTTCCTGATGGACGTGCTGATCAGCGCCAACATTACGCTTTCAGTGATCGTGCTGCTGGTTTCCCTCTACATTACCAAGCCCGTGGATTTCAGCGTCTTTCCCACCACATTGTTGCTGATGACGCTGTTCCGCCTGGCATTGAACATTTCTTCGGCCCGCCTGATTTTGCTCTATGGAAATACAGGTACGGCGGCGGCCGGCGATGTGATCCAGGCCTTCGGAGCATTCGTCGTAGGAGGCAACTACATCATCGGCGTGGTGATCTTCCTGGTGTTGATTGCAATTCAGTACGTCGTAATCAATCATGGCGCCGTCCGCATTTCCGAAGTGACCGCCCGCTTCACCTTGGACGCATTACCGGGCAAACAGATGTCGGTGGATTCGGATCTGAACGCCGGCCTGATCGACGAGAACGAAGCGCGGGCGAAGCGCAAGATGTTTGCCAGCGAAGCAGAATTCTATGGAGCCATGGACGGCGCCTCGCGCTTCACACAGCGTGACGCGGTGGCGTCTATTCTCATTACATCCATCAACATCATCGCGGGTTTCCTGATTGGCGTGCTGCAGCACGGTATGGATTTGCAGCACGCTCTCCAGACCTATACCGTACTCACCATCGGAGACGGTCTGGTAACAGTGATTCCGGCGCTCATGATTTCCATCTCCGGAGGTTTAATCATTACTCGTACCAGTTCGGAAACCAAACTGGGAATCGACTTCCAAAAGCAAGTGTTCAGCAATGCGCATCCCCTCCTCTTGGCATCCGGGGTATTGGTCGCGCTCGCCGCGTTTCCAGGACTGCCCAAGATTCCGTTCCTCGTAATGGGAGGCGGAGTGGGGCTACTGGCGTGGCGCTTACGGCAAAAAAATGTCACTGGCGATAAAACAAAGGCTCCGGCCGCTGCACCGGTCCGGGAGAGCCTGGAAGGGCTGCTCAAGGTAGAACCGCTGGCAGTAGAAGTGGGGCTTGGCCTGGTCCAGTTGGTGGAAGGTGGGCAGAACTCGCCGCTGCTGCGGAGAATCGCGAGCATTCGCAGGCAGTTGGCTACCGAACTCGGCTATATCGTACCGCCAGTGCGGGTCACCGACAACCTGACATTGAAGGCCCGGGAATACCTGTTTTCCATCAAAGGCGTGGAGGTTGCGCGGTTCGAACTGGTGCAGGGCTGCGAACTGGCGATTCATTCCGATGAAAAATCCGAAGTCATCGACGGATTAGCCACGCGCGAACCGGCCTTTGGAATTGCCGCGGTTTGGATTGCGCCGGAAAACGTGGAGAAGGCGCGTAAAGCGGGCTATACGATCGTCGACACGATCAGCATACTCGGTACGCATTTCGGCGAAGTGGTACGGCGTCACGCGCACGAGTTGTTCTCCCGGCAGGACGCCAAGACCGTGATCGATCGCGTGGCGGAAGAGAACCCAAGGCTGGTGGAAGATTTGGTTCCAAAATTGCTCTCTCTGGCAGCGGTGCAAAAAGTTCTACAAAACCTGCTGAGGGAACGGGTATCTATCCGTGACGCAGCCAGTATTCTTGAGGCGCTGGGAGAGGCTGCGCCAATCACCAAGAGCACTGTACTCCTGACGGAATATGTCCGTCAGGCCATCCGGCGGCAAGTGGTGAAACCGCTGTTGGATTCGTCGGGGGATCTGACAGCGCATTTTCTAGATCCGGCTGTGGAACAGGTGATCGAAGCCGCGGTGGAACACGGGGAGAATTCCAGTCACCTGAATCTCCCGCCCCAGCGGATCCGGGACATCCAGGAACGAATCAAAAAGTATTGCGGCCCGGCCGACACGCCAGTGGTCTTATTGACGAGTTCGGGCTCGCGCTTCTTCGTACGGCAAATCACCGAGAGTATCATCCCGAATTTAACCGTGCTATCCCACAACGAAATACCTCCTGGGAATAGGATCGTATCCCTGGGTGCAGTGAACTAGTCGCGGCGAAAGAATCGGTGGGAGAGCTCAAACAAAGCCAACAACCATGAGATTGAAATCGTACTTCGCGGACACAATCGAGGAAGCCATCGGCCAGGCACGGCGCGAGATGGGGCTGGACGCGATGCTGGTAAATTCCAAGCGCAGCGGTCCGGAAGCTCGCCATCTTGGCGCGTATGAGGTGGTTTGCGCCGGTGAAACGGAGTCCCGTGTCGAGGCCCGCTCTGCGGAGGGTGAAATAAGTCGAACGCGCCAGGCCGCAGCGCCGCCCATGGACCGGTTATCCCAAGATGTGACGGAGTTGAAGCAGCAATTGGAACGGCTAGCGTTGACGTTGGCTCGCTCAGGAGGAGGGATGGCAGGTCTTGCGTCCGACCCGGAACTTGCGAGAGTTTTCGCGCAACTCACGGATGCCGATGTGTACGCCGATCTCGCCTATGAAGTAATCGGCAGAATGCCAACTCCGGTATCCTCGCAGGCTTTGCGCATGGAACTCGGCTCGCTGGTGAGCACCGACTCGGAGCTGGGTTGCCCGGATTCGCCGCAGCGGATCGTTGCACTCATCGGGCCGCCGGGTTCGGGTAAAACCACGACGCTGGTGAAATTGGCTCTTCGTCATGGGGTCACCTCGCGGAAACGTTCGCAGATTCTGACACTCGACACCTATAGAATCGCGGCCGCGGATGAGTTGCAATCGTATTCGGCCATTCTTGGGATCGGTTGCGAGGTTCTCGAAAGCGCGGCCGCCTTGGCGCGGGCGCTCGAGGAACATCGCGACAAAGATCTGGTCCTGATCGACACCCCTGGTCTGTCGAACAGTGAAATGGACGGCTTTGAAGAGGCAGCTCGTCTCCTCTCCAGCTGTTCGGGAATAGACAGCCATCTGGTGCTGCCCGCCTCGATGCGAACCACCGATTTAAGAAGGGCGGCCGAGCGATACGAGACGTTCCGGCCGCGTAAGCTGCTATTCACGCGGCTGGATGAAACCGAGACTTTTGGTCCACTCCTCAGCCAGAGCGTCCGGATGGGGATACCGATCTCCTATCTGTCGCGTGGCCAGCGCATCCCAGAGGACCTGGAGGCAGCCACGCCGCAGGGGATTCTGGACATGATTCTGAAAGCGGAGCCGGCTACGAAATCAAAGTTCGGAACGGCGGCGGCATGAGAGCGCAAGGCACGGCGAAGGAATCCAGCAGCGGTGTGAAGAAATACCAGACGGTCGACAGCGCGGCGGAAGAACGCGAACGCTTAATTCTGGAACATCTCCCCCAGGTCCGCTTAATCGCCCGGAGGATACACGAGAGACTGCCCGAAAGCGTGAACCTGGACGACTTGATATCCACTGGGACGCTGGGGTTGATTGCGGCGATCGACCGATTCGATCCGCGTCACAACGTAAAACTCAAAACCTATGCGGAATATAAAATCCGCGGCGCAATCCTGGACAGCTTGCGCGGCCTGGATTGGGCCCCCCGCCAGCAGCGAAAGCGTTCCAAGCAAATTGAGGTGGCGATTTCAGCGGCCGAGCAGCGTCTCCATCGCGGCCCTTCTGAAGAGGAAATCGCGCACGAATTGAAGCTGACGCTGGAGGAATATCACGAGTGGCTGGTGGACATTCGGGGCGTCAACTTAGGCAGCCTGGAAGCCGCATCGCCAGACGATGCCGGACGCAGTCTGTTGAAATACATTTCCGACGACGAAGAGAACTGGCCTTCGCGGCTGCTGGAACGATCGGAACTGCAAAGACTGCTGGCGGACGCAATCGAAAAGATGCCCTCCACGGAGCGCACCGTGATCAGCCTCTATTATCACGAGGAGCTGACGCTGCGCGAGATATCGAAGGTGGTGAACCTGCATGAATCGCGCGTGTCGCAACTCAAATCCCAGGCAATTCTTCGCTTGCGCACCTACATGCAAAAACGTTGGCCGCTGGAGAAAGGCGCTTAGCCGTGGCGGACAAGAACGCGGCGGCGGTCTGGCTCGCCGAAGAGATGGCCAGGCAATTGACCAGCGTCGTGGAAGCCATGATGGGAGAGTCGCCGAACGTCACCTCTGCACCCCATGAGCTTTCGGATACAGATCTAGAAGCGGGCGAGAACGCACTCCTGTGGTGGCAACAGCGCTTCAGTCTGGGCGAGGGCGTGTTGCTGTGGGTGGGCGCCGCGCAGCAGAGCTGGAACGAAATCGGAAACCGTATCCTCAAGAGCGCCGGCGTAGACGACGGGGATCAGGAGAGCATTCGCAGCACTTATCTCGAGATCGTGAATCAGGCGCTGTCGGGTGTTGCCGGCGCCTTGTCGGCCCGCGCCCGGACCGATGTTGCGTGCGAGGAGGGACATGAGGCTACTCCGGCGCCGGGGGAAGGGAGCGGCTACTCATTTGAGATTGGCATTGGCGATCTGACGTTTCCGGTGATTGGCGTGTTCAGCCAGACGTTGTTGGAGGTGCTCGACAGCGCGGCGCGGGTCGAAACGCCGCGGCGCGTGGATTCCTCCACCAAGCCGGCTGGCGAATTAAGCAAACCCACCGCGATCGACCTGCTGCTGGATGTGGAACTGCCGGTGAGCGTGTCGTTTGGGCGGGCGCAGCTTGCATTGAAAGACGTGATCAAACTTACGACAGGGTCCATTGTGGAATTGAATCGCGCCGTTTCCGAGCCAGTGGACGTAATTGTCAACAATTGCGTGATCGCGCGCGGCGACGTCGTCGTGGTGGAAGGAAATTTCGGTGTCAGGATCCGCCAGGTGATCAGCCGCCAGGAGCGGCTCAGAACTTTGTATTGAGGACAACACACTGGTGACAAGCATGCTCGAACGATCTCTTATCCTAGCCGGTTCCTATGCATTCCAAGCCGCGGGCGCAATCGTGCTGCTGCTGGTGTTTCTAGCGCTGAAACGGGAACTGCACGAGTTGCGATCGCGGGTTACCAGGCTGGATTTCACCCTCCGTTTGGACGCGATGAACGCGCGGCTGCACGAAGCCGAGGAGCGCGCCAGCTCAACCGGAGCGCCGCTGCCAGCGCGGCGGAGCGTGAACCTCAGCCGACGCAGTCAGGTGATCCGCCTCTCCCGCCGGGGCGAGCCGATCGAAACAATCGCGGCCACCTTGGGCCTGCCTCGCCGGGAAGTGGAACTGCTGCTGAAGGTACACCAAGCATCCGCCGCAATTGCCGCCGGCGCTGCTTCCTAAGCAGGTGAATTTACATCTTTATGTTGTGTACCGCTCGCGTGCTTGGGGCAACTCTTTCGGAGCGGTCTTCAATCGTAACCGTCACGCTGGTCTCATGCCGATCTCGCATCAGTTCGATGGGAAAGGACTTTTTCGCCATCGCCGCATGTACGGCGCTCACCAGTTCGTTCGGGGTGGTTACCGAGGATTCGCCCACCTTGGTGATGACATCGCCGGCTTTGATTCCAGCCTTCTCCGCCGCGGTATCTTTCGACACCGAACGAACCAGCACGCCATCCTTCACGCCGAAGTACGCCGCCAATTGCGGTCCAAGCGATTCCGCTTCAACTCCGAGCATCGGATTTCGCCAGGTGGTGAAGATCTGAGGCATGTCGGGAATGTGTACCTCGGGCATGTCGAAGTTCGGAATCACCGTGGCCATGGTCTTCAGTTTCCGCGTCTGCAAAGTGGCGGTGATGGATTGCGTGGCGCCGTTCCGGCTGATGAGCAGTTTCACTTCCCGGCCGGAAGGAGTCTCGCGCACCAGCCGTCCGAACTGCTCCATGCCTTCCACTCGCTGTCCGTTGTATTCGAGAACGACATCTCCGGATTTTAAGCCGGCCTTTTCAGCGGGGCTGCCGTCTTCCACACGCGTGATCTCCACGCCGTAGGCTTCCTTGAGCTTCAATTCACGCGCCCGGTCGCTCGGAATCTCGCACAGATTCACTCCCAAATACGTCCCACCCGAAAGCATCCCACCGTTGTGGAATTCGAAAATCTGTGGCGTATTGGAATCGGAGGGTGCGAGCTGCACCTCCATCTGCTGAGCCACCAACAAGGGCGCGCCGAGCGCGGCCGCGAGCATTGTAACCGGCGAAAGAAATCGAACCATGCAATTACCTCTCAAATACCTCTCAAGGAAATCTACTTTTGACGGCGTAAATAAATCGTGCCGCCGTTCACGTTGATGCGCAGCAGAGGACCGCCTCCATTTAAGGCGCCCTCAGCCAACACTGGGCTCGCGCCGGGCAGGCTTCCCTCCTTAACCCGGATTTCCTTAAAATCGGAAATGATTCTGCCGCTAGCCCCGCCTGAATCGTTCCTCGCCAGCACCGTCAACGGAATGTTAGACGCAATGAACACCGTGATGTCACCCGCATTGGTGCTGAGCATGGAATCCTGAATGCGATTCCCGGAAAGCAATTCGGCCATAATGCTTCCGGCGGCGGTGGAAGCGCGCAACGCGCCCCAAACATTGCGTAACCGGATGGTCCCGGAGGCGGATTCACAACGCACTCCATTTGCCGCGTTCACCTGAATGGCGCCGGCGGAACTTTCGGCAGTCACGGCCCCATCGGCTTGCTGCACTTCGATCAAGCCGGCCGCGGTGCGCGCAAAAACAGTGTTCGACGCCCGTTCCACCCGGATATTGCCGCCGGCCGTCGCGGCATGTACCGGACCGTAGGCCTGATGGACGAACACCTCGCCGCCCGCCGTATCCAGCCAGGATTCACCACCCGCGCTTTGTACCCGAATCACACCGGCGCCCGAGTAACATCGAACTGTTCCGCCCACATCGCCCACTTGAATATCGCCGCCGCCGGTCCGGACTTCGGCTTTTCCTTTAATGCGGTCCACCACCATGCGTCCGGCTGCGGAACGCGCCTGAACCTCACCGTCCAAGTCCGTCGCCTGCACGTTGCCGCCGCGTGTTTCGATCCACACCTGCTGCAACAAGCGCGGTACCGACACGGACAACTCCGGTCCCTCCGAGATATTGGCCGGCGGCGTAACTGTTAACCGCAGCCAGCCATTCTGAGAACGCGATCGCACGTCGAATTCGCGCAATAACGATTCCGCTTCCCTGGCATCGGCCGCTCGCACGCGCAACTTGAGTTTGTAAGTGACTTTTTCGCCATTGCCGCCCTGCAATACCACGTTGCCGACGGTATCCAGGCGAAAGCGATCAAAGGGAGACGAGGTCACATCACCACTCACGGTCTTCACCCAATAGCGGCCCTCGCGAGTGATCTGTGCCAGCGCGCTGGGCGTTGCAGCCGCCGCACAAACGATAGAAATGAAAACGAACTGCTTCATTGGTTGTTAGTATGTCTCCGCCGACGCATTCATATCGTGCAGGGCTCTCTGGCAGCGCATCCGGATATAGCCGTTCTGTTCCTTACCCATCACTTCCTGCAGAACGCCCACCATGGAATCGGCATGATGTTGGATCAACATATCGATTACTTCTTTGCGGACTCCCGGGCAATCGTCCTTCAGCAAAACCTGGGTGAGCGACTTTCGCGTTTCCGGATCGTCGGCAAAATTCTTCAATCCGTCCAGCGCCTTCAGCCGGACGCCGGCGTTTGAATCATGCTGCACCGCGTACAAAAGCGCGCTTCGTATCTCGGCAGACTGCGGCTGGTTCTTCAAGAGATTGACGGATTCCACTCGCAGGCCGGCGTCGGAAGGATCCTTGGCCGCGGTCAACAACAGGCGCTGGATAGACTGATCGTCAAGAGTGCCCGAGAGAGTACGCTGCGTGGTTTCGTCCACCACGATCTGCACCCGCCCGGCACCCACCGGCTCCACGTAACGGACGCGAGAGGAGGATGCGGGCTCAACCAAATTGGCCGAGCGAAACGATCCGAAAGAATTCGGCGCAACGCGCGCCGTAAAGAAGCCGACCAACAGCATGGCCAAGCGCGCCGCCCACCTGCATCAAGCCCGGGGCGAAATGGAAGTGGATGGTGAAACCCTCGCGAATTTTGTCCCAGAAACTGGAGTGGTCCGGCTGCACATGCTCCAATCGCTCGCGCAGTTCGGCGCGGCAATCGGCCAGCAGCTCGGCGCCGGGCAACATCTCGGCGGCGTCAATGGATTTGAATAGGACTTTTTCGCGCGCCAATGCAGCGCGGCAGGCGTCGCATTCGTCGATGTGTACTTCCAGCCGCTCTTCGTCCTCGAAGGAAAGCTCACCATAGAGAAACAGTGGCAACAACGTTCGCGTGTCTTCACATTTCATACGAAATCTCCTAGCGCGGCGCGCATTTTTTGCGTCGCCCGGAACAGGCAGTTCTTCGCGGCCTCTTCAGAAGTTCCCAACATATCTCCAATCGCACGCAGGCGTAGACCCTGATAATGCCGCATTTCAAAAACGGCGCGCTCGCGCGGCGTCAACCCATCCAAGACCTGGCGGATGCGGCCGCGCAACTGCAGGCTCAGGAGCTGCCGCTGCGGATCGCCATGCGCTCGCGATTCTTCCACCGTATCCATGCGATCCAAAAATCCTTCGCTGGTCTCCACCACCGTATCTTCTTCGCGCCGCACCCGGCGTTTTCTCAGGGCATCCAGGCATAGATTGGTAACAATCCGATACAGCCAGGTATGAAAGCTGCAATCGAACCGAAAACTATGCAGGTTCTTGAACACCCGCAAAAACGCCTCCTGATAAATATCGTTGGCGTCCTCGGGCGATCGAAGCAGGTTCATCGCCAGCCGAAGGACGTTCTGATCGTACAGGCGCACCAATTGCTCGAAGGCGCGCTGATCGCCCCTTTGAGCTGCTCGAATCAGCTCGGATTCGTCCATTCTAACGGCCGCCTGGGCCACTGTCGCCTGCAACACCTTGATAGACGGAGGATAAACGAAAACGTCACGCTGCCGCAGCAGTAGCGGAGGGGCGCTTTAGCTGGCCAATTCGACTTCAATTTTCTTGCCGGCCTGGTCCAGCTTCAGGATGCGGAAAGTGCGGATTTGACCGGCGCGCACGGGCTCCGGCCCCTCGGATTTCACTGTCGAAGAACCCTGCTTCCACTTGGCTGAAAGCATGGCGGTTAGAGAAGAAAGATCCGCAACCCGATCGGATTGCGGGGCCGCCACCGGAACTTCCGCCGAGCGCTCCGGTAACCGGCATTCAGCGAAAACGCCTTCCCCCAGCTCCACTTTTGCCTGGCCTCGGTTCGTTTCGACAATTCGTCCCGTCACGGTTTCGCCGGCCTGGTGCTCGCCAATATATTCGTCGGCGGTGGTGGGTTCCAACTGTTTGATTCCGAGCTTGATGCGGCGCCGTTCCTGATCGAGTTCCAGTACCACTGCGCGAACCTTCTGGCCCGCCTTCAAGGCCTCACTCGGATGGTTCAATCGCTTCTCGCGCGTGATATCGGAAATGTGGATCATGCCCTCCACACCGTCGCCCAGGCTCACGAAGCAGCCGAAATTGGTGAGGCTGGATACCGGACCTTCCACAATCGTGCCCGGAGCATACTTGCGAGATGCTTCCTCCCACGGATCGCCCAAAGCTTGCTTGAGACCGAGCGCGATGCGGCGCTCCGCGGCATTGACGCCTAGCACTACTACTTCCACGCTTTCGCCCACCTTCAGCACGTCGGCCGGGCGCTTAATTTTTTTCGCCCACGACATTTCCGAGACGTGGATCAAGCCGTCCAAGCCAGGCGCCAGTTCGATGAACGCTCCGAAATCGGTCAAGCGGGATACCTTGCCGTGCACGCGCTGGCCAACTTGGAAGCTTTCGCTCGCGAGCGTCCAGGGGTCCGGCGTGAGTTGTTTCATTCCAAGCGAGATGCGCCGGCTCTCGGGGCTGACTTTGAGGATCTTGACTTCCACCGAGTCGCCCGGATTTACGAAGTCAGACGGCTTCGCGACGCGGTGCCACGCCATATCGGTCACGTGCAGCAGACCATCCAGGCCGCCGCCCAGGTCGACAAAGGCGCCGAAATCGGTGACGCTGCGAACGGTTCCTCGCAGAGTTGCGCCTTCCACCAACTCCGCAAGCCGCTTCTGGCGCGATTGCTTTTCTTCTTCCTCGAGAACTGTCCTGCGATCCACCACAACGTCTTCGTCAGCGGTGTCCAGCTTGATGATCTTGCACTGAATGTCTTGACCGACCAATTTCTCAAGGTCGGCCTGTTCCTTGGCGCCGCTGCGCGAAGCGGGCAGAAACGCAGGGACGCCGACATCGACCCGCAGGCCGCCTTTCACTAGCTCGGTGACACGTCCGCCGATGGCGCGATTTTCGGCGAACGCTTTTTCAAGCGCGCTCCAGTCCTTGGGCCGTTCCACCTTGATGGTGGAGAGCGTGTAAGAACCCTCGCCATCGCTGCCCGTGATGGTGACCAGCACCTTATCGCCCACGTGAATGGAGAGCGTGCCGGCATCGTCGCGAAACAATTGCGTGGGAAGAATGCCGTCGATTTTCCGGCCAATATCCACAAAGATGGCATCCGGCGTAATGGAAACCACCGTACCCTTGGTGGCTTGCCCGCGCGCGGGACCGTGATGCTGTTGTTCGAACTCAGACAGGATTTCCGCGAACGAGTTCTCGCCGGAAGGCGTGGCTTGATCGGCGGACGCGGCTAGCGAGTCCGCGGGTGGTGCTGGGGATTTCAGGTTTTCCATGAAGGGACGCGTGTAAGCCTATTTTGACACAGCCGCGCTAGCCCGCGCCGCCCGAGCAGGTAGTGTCTGAAAGGTGCGTTGAAATCACGCTCAGTCGAAGACGCTGGTCCCTGCCAACTCTGTATGCAAGGACTAGCATCTTCAACGGAGTAACCATCGGCCAGCTGGCCCACCAAAGGTGATGAAGACGCTTGAAAAACCAAATCACCGGTCGCTTACGCTCGCGGCTCGGAATGAGATGCCCCGTTGCCGAGCCGCGACCGTCAGGGAGTCGGTGCCGTTGTTTTTCGATCACGGACCAGCGTCTTCAACGGAGCGTTACCGTCCACAACTCAGTGGGAATGTCTAGGCTTCAAACATCCACTTGCCGCCCACCAGCGTACGTTGAACCGGAATCCCAATCAGCTTCGATGGATCTTCGCGCAGCGGATCGCGCCCCAGCACTACCAGATCGGCGAGCTTACCCGGCGTGATGGAGCCTTTCTGGTTCTCTTCGAAGGACGCATACGCGCCGTTCACCGTGCCCACCTGCAGCGCTTCCTGGATGGTGATCCGCTGCTTCGGTCCCCAGACATTTCCATTCTTGTCGGTGCGCGTGACTTCCGATTGCAGCGCCATCATCGGATCGAACGGGCTCGCGGTATAGTCGGACGCCTGCGTGGCGCGGACTCCGGCGTCCAGAAAACTGCGCAGTGCAAACATGCGATTCACGCGCTCCTCGCCATAGACGCTCAACTTTTCGCCGTGGTAATACGCGTAGGACGAAAATGGCGTTGGAATCGCCCCGATTGCTTTGATCCTTCGCACCAGATCGTCGTTAATAACGGTGCAATGCTCCAGCCGGAATCGCGGATCGTTGCGCGGAGTCTCGCGCTGCAGCCGTTCGTACACGCGCAACGCCTGATCGATAGTTCCGTCGCCGTTGGCGTGACTCGCTACCTGCCATCCGGCTAAATGCGCTTTGCGCGCCCAGGTGTACATTTCCTCCTCGCCCATGATCAGGATTCCGTAGTCATTCGGACGGCCCACGTAAGGCTGCGACAAATGCGCGGTGC
This sequence comes from Bryobacterales bacterium, assembly GCA_963774655.1. Taxonomy (GTDB): domain Bacteria; phylum Acidobacteriota; class Terriglobia; order Bryobacterales; family Bryobacteraceae; genus Palsa-89. The sequence goes on from CAVZFZ010000003.1 coordinate 218,627, forward strand.
GCTCTGAGATGGACCCATCCAGCATCAGCTTCATCGCGCCCACGCGCACCCACTCGTTTCCCAGGCCGGTTCGTATTCCTGCTTGGATCATTTTGTCGATATGGGCCGCTCCGATCAGGCAGTAGATGCGTGCGTGCAGATCGCCGGTTTCGTATGCATCCTGATACGCCAGCAAATCTTCTGGATCGCCCAACGCATCGTGCGCGGACGTCACGCCGGTACGGACCAACATTTGAGTGATCAGCTTCACGCCGTCGCGCCGCTCGGATCTGGTGGCGGTGGATGGAATCTTTGCCGCGAACGCGCGGCTTCCGTTGTCCATGATGCGTCCGGTGAGCTTTCCATCCGCGGCATGTTCATAAGCGCCACCAGAAGGATTCGGAGTCTGGTCGTTGACGTCCGCCTTGTTCAGCGCGGCCGAATTCACGAAAGCCGTGTGTCCTCCACGATGGCGGATAAACACGGGATTGTTGGGCGCTGCCTCATCCAGATCGTGGCGATTGATGGGGCGGCCCTCGGCCATCTTGGTGTCGTCGTACTTAAAACCAAGGATCCAGTTTCCAGCGGGTGTTTCGGCAGCGCGCTTGCGGATGGCGTCTTTGATCGCGGCGATGGAGGGCAGGTCGGTATCCACGCTCAGCAGATGCTCCAGTCCGGAAGCCGCGACGTGCATGTGTGCGTCTATGAAGCCGGGAAAGACGGGAAATTTGCCGAGATCGATCCGCTTGGTGCGCGAAGTGGCGTAGGCGGCGATCTCGGCATTGGTTCCAACTGCCAAAAAGCGGCCGTTTGTGATCGCGACGGCCTCGGCTTGGGGATTGGCCGGATCCATGGTGTGGATCACGCCGTTGAGCAAAATGATTTCGGGTTCCGTGGATGAAGCAGAGAGCGCGGTAGCTCCGAGAATGCCGACGAAGTCGCGGCGAGAGAGGTGCATGATGTTCCCCACGCTGTATTGTATGCGAGTCAAGATAAGATTACAGCGTGGAGTCCCGCAGCGGCATCTTCCGTTTCGTTCAGCCGCAGGATATCGTGTGGGTGCTGCTGTTCGGGGGCCTGGTGCTCTTCGGACCAGACCGGAGTTCGTTTAGCGTTACGTTTCTTTGCGCACTGGGCTTGTTCCAGATCCTGGAGCCGAAGCTTCCACTGACCTCAGTCAATGGAGTAATCCTTTCCTACGCAATCAAACTCGTCCTCTGCTGCCTGCTGATCGGCCAGACGGATGGAATCTCCAGCAGCTATTACTTGGTGTTGGTCCTGCCGGTGCTCTCCGCGGCGACAAGATTAGGTGCCGTGGGAACCATCATCACAAGCGGAATGGCATGCGGCGCATATCTTTCGTTCTGGTTCCGGGTGCAGCCCGATCAGTTCATCCCGCCGGATCAGGTGGAGGAGCTTGTGCTGCGTGTCGTCGTTATGGCCTTTAGTGGGTTCCTCGCGCATCAACTCGCGGAAGCCACTCGCGTAGAAACACGGAAGTTTCAAGCGGCGGCGCAACAGCTGGCTGAAGCGAACCAGAATTTACAAGAAGCGGAGGCAGCAGTGCGACGTAGCGACCGGCTGGCGGCTCTAGGACAGCTTTCGGCGGGACTCGCCCATGAACTTCGCAATCCGCTGGGTACCATTAAAACCTCTGCCGAAATGCTGCTCAAGAGCGTGCCCGCGGATAACGCGGTAGCGCTCGAAATGGCCGGTTTCATTTCAAGTGAAGTGGATCGAACCAACTCGCTGGTGACGCGCTTCCTCGATTTCGCGCGCCCACTCGCGGTGAGGCTGGATAAGACCGATCTTACCCAAGTGATCGATCAGGCGATCAGTGATGTCGAGAAACACCAACCACCGCTCGACGTAACCATTTACAAAAACTATTCACCGGAGATTCCGCCCTTCTTCCTGGACGGCCAATTGATGGAGAGAGTACTGTACAATCTGCTGCTCAATGCCGCGCAGGCTAGCCCACGCCACGGGAGCATCACGGTGAAGACGCGAGAAAACGACGGGACGGTGGAGATCGCGGTGATCGATCGCGGTTCGGGCATCGATCAAAAACATATCGAGAATATCTTCAATCCGTTCTATACAACCAAGTCGGCCGGCGTAGGATTAGGCTTGGCCATTGTTTCGAAGATTGTCGACGAACATGGGGGTAGTATCTCGGTGGAAAGCCAGCCGGGAGAAGGCAGCGTATTTCGAGTGTATCTTCCGTTTCGGGAGTCTCTGAAAGAGGGTAAATGAAAGGCACCATTCTAGTGGTGGAAGACGAAGAGAAATTGCGGCGAGTGGTGGAGCTGCAATTGAAGGGCGCCGGGTTTGACGTGGATCAGGCAGGTAACGTGGAAGATGCAATGCGTCTGGCGGATCGCGCCGATGTGATCCTCACCGATCTGCGACTGCCGGGCACGAGCGGCTTGGAACTTCTGGCGAACCTGCGCCGTCAGGATTCGCATACCCCGGTGATCGTGATGACAGCGTTTGGCAGCATCGAAACCGCCGTAGAAGCCATGAAAGCCGGCGCCGTGGATTTTCTCCCCAAACCGTTTTCGCTCGATCATTTGATGACCGTGGTGAACAAAGCGCTGGAGCTGCGGACACTGCGCGATGAGAACCGCGAATTGCGCGCGGAACTGAGCCAACGTTATGAATTCGACAATATCGTGGGCCGCAGCGAAGCAATGCGCGAAATTTTCAACACCATTACCCGGGTTGCGCCTACGCGCGCCACAGTGCTGCTATGCGGCGAAAGTGGCGTGGGCAAGGATATGATCGCGCGTGCGATTCATCATCACTCGCCGCGCACGGATCGCCCATTCGTAAAAATCAATTGCACCGCGCTGCCCGAAAATCTTATGGAAAGCGAATTGTTTGGCTACGAGAAGGGCGCCTTCACGGGCGCCAACACGTCGAAGCCTGGAAAGTTCGAACAAGCCGACACCGGAACCGTCTTCCTGGATGAAATCGGCGACGTTCCCGCATCGGTGCAGGTGAAACTGCTGCGCATCCTACAGGAGCGCGAGTTTGAACGCCTGGGCAGCAACAAGGTGAAACATATCGATGTGCGCGTGCTCGCCGCCACCAACGTGGATTTGCGGGCAGCGCTCGAACAGGGCACTTTCCGCGAAGACTTGTACTATCGATTGAACGTACTGCCGATCAATATTCCTCCGTTGCGCGAACGCAAGGAAGACATTCCCTACCTCGCCGGTCACTTCGTCAAAAAACTCGGGAAGGATTTGGGGAGCCCGGTGCAATCGATTTCGGACGCGGCCATGCAGCGGCTGTTGGAATACCATTGGCCCGGCAATGTCCGAGAACTGGAAAATGTTCTGGAACGCAGCATGGTGCTGGCCAACGGATCGGTTCTGGAAGCCGGCGACGTAAAGCTGGACATGGCGCCCGCGGCGCGCTTCACCGTGGCCGATAATTTTCTGCCGGAGGGAACGACGCTGGATCAATACGAGCAATCCATCATTCGAGAAGCATTGAAGCGCGCGAATGGAAACAAGAGCCAGGCCGCGCGGCTGCTGGGGCTCACGCGGAACGCCCTGCGCTATCGGCTATCGCAAATGGGGCTCGAATCCTAAGAGCTGCATGCGCCATCATCTCGCGCAGGTGAACATCGGACGAATTGTCGGCCCGCTGGATTCGGAAGTGATGGCGCGATTTGTAGCGCAATTGGACGAAATCAACGCACTCGCAGAGCGGAGTCCAGGATTCATCTGGCGTCTGAAGGACGCAACGGGTGTGCAAGCCTACGACGATCCTCTCGTCTTGGTGAACATGTCGGTTTGGGAATCCGTCGAGGCTCTTCAGCAATATGTTTACAAGAGCGCGCATGCGGGTGTGCTTCGGGACCGGACGAAATGGTTCGAGAAACCGGCCCAGGCGCATATGGCGATGTGGTGGATCGAAGCCGGCCACATCCCGAGCGTGGCGGAGGCGTGCGAGCGTCTGGAACACCGCCAGAAGTGGGGCGACAGTCCAATTGCGTTTTCCTTTGGCAAAATATTTCCCGCACCAGCGGAAGCCTAACCGAACCGCGACCGCGAGGGAGCGTAACGCCTGCTGCTGTCGTGGAAGCGCTCCCTTGCGGTCGCGGTTCGGTAGCTGTTAGGCCAGGGTGAGATTCGCTTGTGCGCGTAGCGTCAGATCGGCGAATGCGCCGCGGCCAAATTTTACGAACGCCGCAGCTCCAATCATCGCCGCGTTATCCGTGGAAAGCGCCGGCGTCGGAAAATAGACCGGGCACGGGGAATCCGCAGTTTGCGCCGCGGCGCGCAGGCCGGCATTGGACGCTACCCCGCCCGATACGATGAGAGCTTTCGCACCAATATCCTCGGCCGATGCCAGCGCTCGACGTATCAGTTCTTCGATCACGGTTCGTTGAAAGGATGCCAGCATATCGAGCGTGGGTTTGGGAGTGGTGCGCAGCCAATCCTCGATAGATGGATTCTGCAACATCCGCCGCGCTTCGATTTCACCCGCCAGATCGCGCTTTTCCGTCCAGCGCAATACAGCGGTCTTCAGTCCGCTGAAACTGAAGTCGAGCTTGTTGCCTTTCATGTTTGCCAGCGTGAATTTCACCGCGCGCGGATCGCCGTAAGGTGCAAGTTTATCGATGATAGGGCCGCCCGGATAACCAAATCCGAGCAGCTTCCCCACTTTGTCGTAAGCTTCGCCGGCGGCATCATCGCGAGTTCTTCCAAGCAGCCGGTAAGTGAAGCCCTCGCGGACCTCAAACAGGTGCGTGTGCCCGCCGCTGACCACCAACGCCACAGCAGGCAGCTCGATGGGATTTTCGCTCGCTTCCAGAATCACAGCGTGGATGTGGCCTTCAATGTGATTGACGCCGATGAGCGGTAGATTTCGGGCCAGGCAAATCGATTTCGCATAAGTAATGCCTACCAGCAGCGAACCCACCAGGCCGGGACCTTCGGTAACCGCGACGGCAGCCAGATCATCAAACCCGGTGCCGGCAATTTCCAGCGCGTTCCGAACCACCGGCACTATCGCGCGCAGGTGTTCGCGCGACGCCAGCTCCGGCACCACGCCGCCATACTTGCCGTGCGTTTCCATTTGCGAGGCCACCACCGACGATAAAATACGCCTGCCATCTTCCACCACGGCGGCGGCGGTTTCATCGCACGAAGTTTCTATCGCTAGGATGCGCACTGGTATCGTGAAGTTTGGATCTCTCCCAATTCGATTATCACTTGCCGGAGAGTTCGATCGCGCAGGAACCGCTGCGCGACCGTGCCGGCTCACGCATGCTGGTTTTACATCGCGCAGAAGGGCGCTGGGAAGATCGGACGTTTCGCGAGTTCCCCGGGTTTCTAAATCCCGGCGACTGTATGGTGTTGAATGATTCGAAGGTGCTTCCGTCGCGCCTGATTGGACAGCGCGTCAGTGGCGGCGAGGTTGAGGTGCTGCTGGTGGAACCGGCCGGCGCCGATTCAAGAACCTGGACTGCATTGGTTCGTCCGGGCCGCAAAATGCGAACCGGAGATCGCATACTTTTCCGCGAAGTGGAAGCGGAGATCGTCGAGCATGGCGAATATGGCGAACGCACGTTACGCTTCCCTGAAGGCCTCAACGTTCCGGAGTGGCTGGAAAAAGCCGGGCATGTTCCATTGCCGCCTTATATCAAGCGCCCCGATACATCCGGGGATCGCGAACGTTATCAGACTGTATTTGCTCGTCAGAACGGCTCCATCGCGGCGCCCACCGCTGGTCTACACTTCACGCCGGAGATTCTAGAAGCGTGTGAGCATCGAGGAGCTGAGATCGCATACGTGACATTGCACGTCGGGCTGGGTACGTTTCAGCCGGTTCGTGGCGAGTCGCTGCACTCCGAGCGATTTCTCGTTACAGAAGGAAACGCCTGCAGGATCCGTCAAGCAGGGAGAGTACTGTGCGCCGGCACAACCAGCGTGCGCGCAGTCGAAAGCATGTACTTGGGTCGAACGGCGAAAACGGATCTATTCATTCGTCCCGGCTTCGATTTTCAAAGAACGAATGCCATGCTGACGAATTTCCATCTGCCGCAATCCAGCTTGCTAATGCTGGTGTGCGCGTTTGCCGGCCGGGATTTCGTGTTGTCCGCTTACCAGCACGCGGTTGAAGCTGGTTATCGATTTTACTCCTACGGCGATTGCATGTTGATTGTCTAGTTGCGGAGATATGATATCCACTGGACACCATGGAAGAATCCAGGCGCGCGAGTGCGGATACAGCGGCAGTTCGAACCGGCGAAGAGTTGAATCGGGAAGCGCTGAGCAGTTATCTGCGGGACAAACTAGACGGCGCGGCGAATTTGTCCATCGAACAATTTCCGGGCGGCCATTCGAATCTGACGTACCTCTTGCGAACACCCGCGCGCGAGTATGTACTGCGGCGCGGACCCCTGGGTCCAGTGGCCCCGAAAGCGCACGACATGGCGCGCGAGTATATGGTGCTGAAGGCCGTGCATCCTTTTTTTGATGCCGCGCCCGAAGTTTTTCATCTGTGCGAGGACACCTCCATCATCGGCGCGGTTTTTTTCATAATGGAGAGGCGGCGTGGAATTGTAGTCCGCGACCGCATTCCCGAAGAGCTCGCAGCCTTCCCGGACTATCCGGCGCGAGTCAGCCGCGGCTTTGTGGATTGCCTGGTGGAACTGCACGCGGTGGATATCGAGAAACATGGATTGGTTTCGCTCGGCAAGCCGGCTGGATTTCTGGAGCGACAGGTGCGCGGTTGGTTCGAACGCTGGAATCGCGCCAAGACCGAAGAGATTCCATCCATGGAGCGTCTGATCCAATGGCTCACGGATCATCTTCCGTCTTCGCCCGCACCCACATTGGTTCACAACGATTTCAAGCTGGACAATTTGATGCTGGACGCTGCAGATCCAGGACGCGTCGCAGCCGTGCTGGATTGGGAGATGGCTACTGTCGGCGATCCTTTGGTGGATCTGGGTTTGATTCTTTGTTACTGGTCGCAGCCGAGCGATCCGGGTGGCGCCAAGGCGTCGCTTACTTCAGAACCGGGCTGGTTTACGCGCGAGGAACTAATCGGGCGTTATGCGGAGCGCACCGGGCGCGATGTATCGCGAATTAATTATTACGAGGTTTTCGCACTGTTTAAGCTGGCGGTGGTGCTGCAGCAAATCTACGTCCGCTTTCATCGCGGCCAGACTCAGGATGAACGATTCCGGCATTTCGACAAACGCGTCCACAACCTGATTCAGCAGGCTGTGGCACTGATATAATCCATGCAACATGGCCAATCTGGAGACCGTTTACACCGTCGCTGAACGTGTCGCTACCATCACGCTCAATCGTCCGGACAAGCTGAATGCATGGACCGCCGTTATGGACCAGGAAGTCCGCGCGGCGATTTATGAAGCGGAGCGCGATTCCAGTGTTCGCGTGATTATTCTAACCGGCGCCGGACGCGGCTTCTGCGCTGGCGCGGATATGTCGCTGCTGGGCGCCATCGCGCAGGGAGGTCTTGCGGGCGCCGAAGGAGTCTTGCGAAACTCGAGCAACGGCGAGCGACAGCACATCCGGCCGGATTTCCAGAAGAAGTATTCTTACTTCCCGTCCATTCAAAAACCAGTCATTGCCGCTGTAAACGGCCCTGCCGTGGGCTTGGGATTCATCCTGACGCTGTATTGCGATCTGCGTTTTGCTTCGGACACGGCGCGCTTCGGAACTGCTTTCGCGAAACGCGGCCTGATCGCCGAATACGGCCTCGCGTGGATGCTGCCGCGCTTGATCGGACCATCCAACGCGCTCGACATGCTGTTTTCTGCTCGCTTAGTGGACGCGAATGAAGCCCTCCGGATGGGCTTGGTGAATCGAGTGTTCCCGCAGGACGGGTTTCTACAAAGCGTTCATGCGTATGCGCAGGAATTGGCGAATAACGTCAGCCCGCGGTCGATGGGGATCATCAAAACGCAAGTTTATAACGCAATGTTTCAAACATTAGGCGAAGCGTTTGAGAGCTCGGAAGAAGAGATGCTGAAGAGTCTCCAATGCGAGGACTTCAAGGAAGGCGTGGCGCATTTTGTAGAGAAGAGGGCCCCGGTGTTTACCGGAAGGTGAACGGCACCGTCTCCCTTACGGTCGCGGCTCGGAAAGAGGTTACTGAGCCGCGACCGTAAGGGAGCCGGTACTAAGGATTTCTATGAATTTCGAATTTACAGACAAAGTCAAATCGCTCCAGAAACGGCTACAAGCCTTCCTGGACGAGCACATTTACCCGAATGAGCAGCGTTTCCAGGACGAACTCAATCCGGATGATCGCTGGCAGCCTTCGGAAGTAATTGAAGAGTTGAAACCTAAGGCGCGCGCCGCCGGCCTGTGGAATCTGTTCTTGCCCGAGAGCGACGACGGAGCCGGACTCACGAATCTGGAGTACGCCCCGCTCTGCGAGATCATGGGCCGCTCCACCATGGCGCCCGAGGTTTTCAATTGCTCCGCGCCGGACACCGGCAACATGGAAGTGCTGGCGCGCTACGGCACCGCCGAGCAGAAAGAGCGCTGGCTGAAGCCGCTGCTGGCCGGCGAAATCCGCTCCTGCTTTTCCATGACGGAGCCAGCGGTGGCTTCTTCCGACGCCACCAACATCGAAAGCAGCATTGTGCGCGACGGCGATCATTACGTAATCAACGGCCGCAAATGGTGGTCTTCGGGCGCGGGCGATCCGCGCTGCAAAATCTCCATTTTCATGGGCAAAACGGATCCAACCGCGCCCAAACACAAACAGCAATCCATGATTCTGGTACCCATGGACGCGCCTGGGGTCACCATCGAACGCATGCTCACGGTTTTCGGTTACGATCATGCGCCGCACGGGCACGCCGAGATGACATTCCGAAATGTCCGGGTACCTCTTTCCAATATGCTTTTGGGCGAAGGGCGAGGTTTTGAAATCGCGCAAGGCCGGTTGGGACCGGGCAGAATCCACCATTGCATGCGGTTGATGGGGGTGGCCGAACGTGCGCTTGAAACCATGTGCCGGCGCGCCGATTCCCGAGTTGCTTTCGGCAAGAAGATTTCCGAACAAGGCACCATACGGGCTGACATCGCAGACTCGCGGATGGAGATTGAACAGGCGCGCCTGCTGGTGTTGAAAGCCGCGTACATGATGGACACGGTGGGCAACAAGGCTGCTCGCGAAGAGATCGCGATGATCAAAATCATCGCGCCGAATGTTGCGCTGCGCGTGATCGATCGTGCGATTCAAGCTTATGGCGCGGCCGGCGTTTCTCAAGACACTTTTCTGGCTGGCGCATGGGCGAATTCCCGCACGCTGCGCCTGGCGGATGGCCCCGACGAAGTGCATCGCGAATCCGTCGCCAAGTTGGAGCTGGAAAGAGTGCTGGGGAAAGCTCGCGCATCCGCACCGGCAAAATGAGCACGCTGGTCCTGGTCCGGCACGCGCAGGCAAAACCCTTTGAAAAAGATTCGGACCAGTTATCCGCCACCGGCCAACAGCAGGCAATCGCGCTGGGCGAATTTTGGAAAGCGCGCAACATCCGATTTCGACGAAGTTTACTCCGGGACGTTGCGCCGACACACGCATACCGCCGAGCTGGCTGGTTTCGAAAGCTTTGAGCCCAGGCCCGAGTTCAACGAGTACGACGCGACGGGCATCTTAGGCGCCTTGCAGCGCGAGGAGCCGATCCTGGACAATCGCGAACTACAAAAGCGATTCGAAGAGGCCATGCCGCAGTGGATGGCAGGCACGCTGCAAGTGCCGGGTCTCGAAACGTGGCAGGCTTTTCGCGAGCGCGTCCAGCGCGGCTTTCGAAGGATTCTGGAAAAGGATGGTCCCAGCCGGCGCGTTGTCGTTTTTACGTCCGCTGGGCCAATCGGCGTGGCTGTTCAAAGCGTGGTGGGCGCAAAGGAGCCAATGGCGATGGAACTGAACTGGCGCATCCGCAACTGCTCGCTCACCGAATTCATTTTCACACGCGCACGCGTCTCGCTGGATTCCTTCAATGCCACGCCGCATCTCCGCGAAGTAACGTTTCGATGAATTGCTACACTAGACCTTGATCCCATGAAAATTCACGAATATCAGGCCAAGGCGATCCTGGCCAAGTACGATGTCCCTGTGCCGAGGGGCGAGGTAGCATTCACCGTCGATGAAGTTGAAATGGCGGCGAAGAAACTCGGCGGAAGTGTGGTGGTAAAGGCGCAGATCCATGCCGGCGGTCGAGGCAAGGGTGGTGGAGTGAAGGTGGCGAAGGATGCTACTGAGGCCGCCGAAGTCGCCAAGAAAATCCTCGGGATGAAACTGGTCACTCATCAAACTGGACCCGAGGGCCGCATCGTGCAGCGCGTGCTAGTGGAAGAAACGCTGCCCATCGAGCGCGAGCTTTATCTCGGAATCGTTCTGGATCGCGCGCAAGGCAAGCCGGTTTTCATGGCATCCGCGGCGGGCGGAATGGAAATTGAAGAGGTTGCCGCCAAGACGCCGGAATTGATTCTCAAAGAGACCATCGACGCCGGTTATGGCCTGGCCGCTTACCAAGGCCGCAATCTCGCGTTTGGCATGGGGATCCCAGCCGCGAGCGTCAATGCAGCCGTGAAAGCGATGACCGCGCTAACCAAGGCGTATCAAGAAATAGATGCTTCGCTGGCCGAGATCAATCCGTTCATTCTCACAAAGGATGGAAAAGTTTACGCGCTGGATGCCAAGATCACGCTCGACGACAACGCGCTATATCGTCACAAAGATTTGGTGGAGCTGCGCGATTTGAACGAGGAAGATCCGTTGGAAGTGGAGGCATCGCGCTTCAGCCTCAACTACATCAAACTGGACGGCAACATCGCCTGCATGGTGAATGGCGCGGGTCTGGCCATGGCCACCATGGACATTGTGAAGTACGCAGGCGGGAGCCCGGCGAACTTTTTGGATGTAGGCGGCGGCGCCAACGCGGAACAAATCAAGAACGCGTTCCGAATCTTGCTATCGGACCCCGGCGTGAAAGCGGTGCTGATCAATATTTTCGGCGGCATCCTGCGCTGCGATGTACTTGCCACCGGCGTGGTAAACGCGGCACGCGAGTTGAATGTCCAAGTGCCCGTGGTGGTCCGGATGGAAGGAACGAACGTAGAAAAAGGACAGGAGATCTTGAAAACTTCGGGATTGAACTTCCCCATCGCAAACGGAATGAAGGACGCAGCGGAGAAAGTGGTTCGGGCCGCGGCGGGGAGAGTATAGCGATGAGCGTTTTAGTGGATCAAAATACCCGCGTGCTTTTCCAGGGTTTCACCGGACGCGAAGCCAGCTTCCACGCCCAAGCTTCCATCGACTACGGAACCAAAGTAGTGGGAGGCGTGACGCCGGGCAAAGGCGGGCAGACGCATCTGGAACGGCCGGTGTTCAACACAGTGGCGGAAGCAGTGCAGCAGACAGGAGCCAACGCGTCGGTGATATTTGTGCCGCCGCCGTTCGCCGCCGATGCCATTCTGGAAGCCGCCGAAGCCGGCGTAGCGCTGGTGGTCTGCATCACCGAAGGCATTCCGACATCCGATATGGTGCGCGTGCGCGCTTTTATGCAGAACCGGCCGACCCGGCTGATTGGCCCCAATTGTCCCGGCATCATTTCGCCGGGTAAATGCAAGATCGGGATCATGCCGGCTCATATTCACAAGCAGGGCAACGTGGGAGTGGTCTCACGCTCCGGCACGCTGACCTATGAGGCGGTGGGGCAGCTCAGCAAATTGAATATCGGGCAATCGACGTGCATCGGCATCGGAGGCGATCCGATTATCGGAACCAACTTCGTGGACGCGATCCAGCTTTTCAACAATGATGCGGATACGCACGCCATCGTGATGATCGGCGAAATCGGCGGAAATGCCGAAGAGACCGCGGCTGCTTATATCCAGAAGCATGTCAAGAAACCGGTGGTTGGTTTCATCGCCGGACAAACCGCGCCGCCCGGACGCCGTATGGGTCACGCGGGAGCAATTATTTCCGGTGGCGCTGGAAAAGCGGAAGATAAAATGAAGGCAATGGAAGAGGCTGGAATCACTGTGTGCGCCAGCCCCGCCGAGATAGGGGAAAAAATCAAGAGCCGCTTGTAAGCGGCGTGCGACTTTAAGGAAAATGTCAACTCAACAAACATTTGCAATCATCAAGCCGGATGCCGTTGCGTCCGGACATACGGGCAAAATCCTGGGAATGATCGAAGCGGCCGGTTTCCGAATCAAAGGCATGAAGATGCTTCGCCTCTCCAAACAACAGGCCGAAGGGTTCTATGAGATTCACCGCGAGCGGCCTTTCTTTAGCGGCCTGGTGACTTTTATGTGCGAGGGCCCCGTGGTCGTGCTGGTGCTGGAGCGCGAGAACGCAATCAAACACTGGCGCGAAACAATGGGCGCCACCAATCCCGCTCAGGCCGCGGAGGGCACCATCAGAAAACACTTTGCGAAGAACATCGAACGGAATGCGGTGCACGGTTCGGATGCGCCGGAGACCGCTGCTGTGGAAATTCCGTTCTTCTTCAACATGTCGGAATTGCTGTAAGAAAAAAGCACCGGCTCCCTTACGGTCGCGGCTCGGTAACGCACTCTGGGTGCCGTTTGCTTTTTCACCAGCCGGTTTGCGCCATCCGATCCAGGATCTCCTGGCTGTACTCGTTCATCTGAGCCGGCTTGCGTTTCAGCGGCCCAGGAATCACCGCTGCCAGGCGCGCAGATTGTTCGCGGTTCAGTTCGGACGCATGCACGCGATAGTAATACTCAGAAGCGGCTTCCGCGCCATAGATGCCTGGCCCCCACTCAATCACGTTCAGGTAGAGCTCCAGAATCCGATCCTTGCTGAGCAGCGCTTCCACTAGCGGAACCAGGCTAAACTCCACTCCTTTCCGAACAAAAGAGCGTTCGGTTGTTAGAAACAGGTTCTTCACCAGTTGTTGCGTAATGGTGGATCCGCCGCGTCCCAGTTTGTGGCGTTGAATATCCTGCTCCAGCACTTTTTCCATTTCCACCCAATCGAAGCCGTGATGCTTGCGGAACCGGCCGTCTTCGGCAGCTACTACGGCATGCTGGAGATTGGCCGGGATCCGGCCCATCGGGACAAAGTCGTAACGTTTCTTGTATGGATTGTGCTTCCACAGAGCGCTAACGCGACGCTCCATCTGCACGGCGGTAGTGGGCGGATCAATCCAGCGTAGGCCCAGCAAGCAAGCGGCGCACAACGCGTAGAGCGAAACTGCTAGCAGCAAGCAGCCGATTGCGATCTTGCGTAGCCACTTGGTCTTTTTCTTTGCGGGCGGCTTGCGCGCCCCAGTGCGTTTCTTAGCGGCCACGTTCCAGCATCATGCTCACTGCTATGATACGAACTTCGACGATGACAACTGTTACTCACCTGGAATGCAGCGTGTGCGGAAAGAGGCGCGAGGCCGGCCAGATCCACAACCTGTGCGAATGCGGTGGACCACTGCTGGTTTCTTACGACCTGGAACGTGCAAAAGCAATCTGGAGCCGTGAAGACGTTGCGAAAGGTCCCACGAACATGTGGCGATACGCTCCCGTGTTGCCTGTGCGTAACCAAAGTTCCGTCGTATCGCTGGGCGAAGGAATGACGCCGATTCTTCCAACGCGCCGTCTTGGCGCACGGCTGGGAGCGCACGATCTTTGGGTGAAAGACGAAGGCATCAATCCCACGGGTTCATTCAAAGCGCGCGGCCTTTCCTGCGCTGTCTCCATGTGCGTGGAACTGGGCATCCGCAAGGTGGCGATCCCCTCGGCCGGAAATGCGGCAAGCGCATTGGCGGCGTATGCCGCGGCCGCTGGCCTGGAAGCTTACATCTTCATGCCGCGCGATGTGCCGCAAGCCAATTACATCGAGTGCTAGAGCTTTTGGCGCGCATGTAACTTTAGTGGACGGTTTGATCAGCGATTGTGGAAAGATGGTTGCCGAGCGCAAAGACGCCGAAGGCTGGTTCGACATCAGCACTTTGAAAGAACCATACCGCATCGAAGGAAAGAAAACCATGGGTTACGAAGTGGCGGAACAATTGGGCTGGACGCTGCCGGACGCCATCTTCTATCCAGCCGGTGGAGGAGTGGGCCTGATCGGAATGTGGAAGGCTTTCGCCGAAATGGAAAGCATGGGATGGATTTCGAGCAAACGCCCGAAAATGATCGCCGTGCAGACGGAGGGCTGCCAACCGGTGGTGCGTGCGTTTGAGCGTGGAGAATCGAAGAGCCAGTTTTGGGAGAACGCGCACACCGTCGCCGCCGGATTACGCGTCCCCAAACCACTCGGCGATGCGCTGATGCTGGATGCCATTCGCAAGAGTGGCGGAACAGCCATCGCCGTCAGCGATGAAGAGCTGCTGGACGCGACTCTCGAACTGAGCCGGGACGAAGGCATTTTCGCCGCTCCGGAGGGCGGTGCGTGTGTGTCAGCGCTGCGAAAGCTCCTGGCGAACGGCTTTTTGAAACCGGATGAAACAATTGTCCTCTACAATACCGGCGCTGGGCTCAAATACTTGGAAGCATTCTCCACGCGCTTTCCCCGAACCACGGCGTCCGAGCAGGACAAGTTGGGCGGATTGATTACGCCGAGATAAGCTGGCCGCCTTTTTAACACCACGCCTTTTGACAGTACAGCAGGGGTTTGGCAAACTAAAATCGTGTATTGGCGGTCAGTCCTACCCGTCGGCTTTCGCCCTGTTTCTGATCCCGAATCCGCGGTCATGAACCTGCCTCTATAGCCACATAACGTCAAGGAGAATTCAATGAAACTATTTGTCGGAAACCTCCCCTATTCGGCAACGGAGGCCGATATAACAGATTTCTTTTCACAGGCTGGAGTCGCCGTGGACAGCGTCAACGTGATGCGCGATCGGTTCACCGGAGAAGCCCGCGGCTTTGGATTCGTTGAAATTAACGATGACGCCGCCGCGAACCATGCCATTGAAGCTTGCAACGGACGCGATCTCATGGGCCGCGCGATGGTGGTCAACGAAGCTCGTCCCATGGTGCCGCGCGAAGGGCACGGCGGGGGCGGCGGACGTCGCGAGGGACACGGCGGTGGTGGCGGACGGCGCGAAGGCGGCGGTGGGCGGCGAAGCCGCTAAACGGTATCAGGCTTTCAGAATTTTCAAAATCGCTTCGGCATCATTCGGCACAACAACTGGGCGGTTGCCGAAACGCGAATCAATCAGTTTGCCTTCCGGATCTTTGAGCTGGCTCGTGTGATATTGGTAAATGTAATCCGGGTCTTTTAAAACATTTCCCGTCAAAACTGCCACTACATCCGCGTCCCGGCGGATTACTGAGGAAGCGGTGAGCTTGCGAATTCCCGCCAACGTCGCTGCCGACGCGGGCTCGCAACCAATTCCACATCGTCCGATGATGGCCTTCGCATCCGCAATCTCCTGCTCGCTCACTTTTTCCACAACTCCATTCGACTCGGTAATTTCGTAGAGCGCTTTGGGCCACGACACTGGATCGCCGATTCGTATGGCCGTGGCCAGCGTCCGGGGTTCCGGCACGCTGCGAAACTCCCCGCGCGTTTGCAGGAACTCATAAAATGGGGCGGCTCCCTCGGCTTGAATCACCGCCAGCCGCGGAATCTTGTGGATAAATCCAAATTCCCGCAACTCGCGCAGCGCTTTTCCGAATGCCGAGGTATTGCCGAGATTGCCGCCCGGAAGCACGATCCAATCCGGCGGATTCCAGTCGCGCGCGTCCAACATTTCGAAAATGATGGACTTCTGCCCTTCGATCCGGAAGGGGTTGATGGAGTTCAGCAGGTATATGCCGGCGCGCTCCGCCAGCACACGCACCAGCGCGAGAATTTGATCGAAGTTCGCGTCGATCTGCAAGGTGCGGGCGCCGTACTCCAGCGCCTGCGCGAGCTTTCCATACGAAATGTTTCCGCGCGGAATAAAAACGATTGGATCCAAACCGGCCGCGCTCGCGTACGCCGCCATGGAGGCAGAAGTGTTGCCGGTGGAAACGCACGCCACGCGCTTTCTGCCGAGCCGAATCGCCTGCGTCACGCCGCACGTCATTCCGTTGTCTTTGAAGGATCCGGTGGGATTGTAGCCTTGATGTTTGAACGTAAGCCGGTCCAGGCCGCCGTATTCGGCGGCGCGCGGCGCATTCAGCAGCGGAGTGTTCCCTTCCCGCAGGGTTACGGCTTTCTGACTGAATCCATCAAACGGAAGCAGTTCGCGGTAGCGCCAGACACCACTCTGATCAATCGGCTGATTCGACATCCGGCGTTCGCGCCAGGTCTGCTTGAGCGTCGCTGCATCCGCCGGCGTTTCCGTGAAGCGAACCTCAAGCAGCGCCCCGCACTGCGGACAATTGTAAATCGCGTCTGTGAGTGGAAATGTCGCGTGACACTTCTGCTCGAAGCACGCCAACTCGGCTAGCATGATTAAAGTATCCACGATATGCTCGCCGTTCGTCTCGAAAAAGGAGTGGTGCGCGTTCGGAAGCAAGCGCGTCCGCGCCGCCCGGAAGGATTCGCATTGATCCGGCTGCTCCAAGGCGGAATCTGCAACACCGACCTGGAGTTGCAACGCGGCTACTACGATTTTCAGGGCACACCCGGGCACGAGTTTGTCGGTGAAGTGGTCGCTGCCGGCTCTCCGGATTTGGTTGGCGAACGTGTTGTGGGCGAAATCAACCTGGCGTGCGGCGTTTGCGGCTGGTGCACAAAAGGGCTTGGCCGCCATTGTCCGCGAAGAACGGTTCTCGGAATCGTGAAGCATCCCGGCGCATTTCGCGAACTGCTGACCTTGCCAGAGCGCAACCTGCATCGTGTACCGCGCGCGATCCCGACGGAGCATGCCGTTTTTGTTGAACCGCTCGCCGCCGCTTGCGAGATTCTGGATCAAGTTAAAATCCCACGTGGCGCTCCAGTGGCTGTGCTGGGCGATGGAAAGCTCGGTTTGTTGGTTGGACAAGTTCTGAAGGCGCACGGCGCGGAGGTTCATCAATACGGCCGGCACAAAGACAAACTCCGGATTGCAACCAAGGCCGGCATCGACGCGAGAATGGCGCGGAACCTGCCGCGAGCAGAGTATGGCTGGGTGGTGGATGCAACCGGATCGAGCGAGGGACTGCAGCAAGCCGTCCAAATGACCAAGCCGCGCGGAATCGTGGTGATGAAATCCACCGTCCACGGAGCGGTCGAGATTAATTCGGCTTCGGTAATCGTCAACGAAATCACGCTGGTTGGTTCTCGATGCGGCCGTTTCGAGCCGGCGCTCCGGCTGTTACAGAAGAAACTGGTGGACGTCGACAGCCTCATTTCGGAAATATTGCCGTTGAAGGATGCGCCGCTCGCGTTCCGGCGCGCAGCGACACCTGGCGTCCTGAAAGTGATCTTGCAGGGATAAATGGCGGACCTTCGAAGAATCTCAGTCCTGGCCTTGTGCGTACTGGCCTCGATCGCGCCCGCCACTTCTCAAACTCCGCAGTACGGCTATCAGGTTGTTCACGTCTATCCGCACGACCGGAACGCGTTCACGCAGGGATTGGAATTCCGAGCCGGATTTCTCTACGAGGGCACCGGATTGGAAGGCCAGTCCACACTGCGCAAAGTGAAACTCGAAACCGGGAAAGTTGAACAGCAGATCGACTTGGCGCCCGAATTCTTCGGCGAAGGAATCACTGTGGTGAACCAGCAGATCGTCCAACTCACCTGGCGGTCGCAAATCGGCTTCGTATACGATCAGTCCACTCTGCGACGGTTACGTTCTTTCAAATATCCGGGCGAAGGCTGGGGCTTGGCCAATGACGGAAGCCAGATCTACATGAGTGATGGCAGCGCGCAGATTCGCTGCTGGGACGCGGGGAGTCTGCTCGAAAAACGGAGATTCACGGTTCACGACGCCGGCCGTCCCGTTACGCGTCTCAACGAGCTCGAATACGTGCGCGGCGAAATTTATGCGAATGTATGGCAGACGGATCGCATCGTGCGATTTTCTCCGGTGGATGGAAAGGTGCTGGGGTGGATCGATCTTTCGGGAATCCTGAGCGCAGCGGATCGAGCCGAGCAAGTGGATGTATTGAACGGCATCGCCTACGATGCGCTGGGCGATCGGCTGTTCGTCACCGGAAAGCTATGGCCGAAGTTATTCGAGATCCGGGTTGTTCCGAAAACCGCGAAACGCAAATAAGTACGCTGAAATGAAAATCACAGAGACGGTGAGTACCCACTGGGGACAACTGGTCGCTTACGGGTCGGTGGAAACCAAGAAAGGCACCGACTTCCTTACGGTCGCGGTTCGGTAACGCTCTCCAAACATATAGATCCTTTCTGAACAGCGACCGTGAGGGAGAGTAGCCGTGGCGCACGCACTCCTGCGTGCCGCGTTCACACTCGTGTGAACGCCCGGAATTCGTTGAAAAGGTGTTCGCAGGAGTGCGAACACGGCACGCACGAGTGCGTGCGCCACAGTTAGTGAAATAATCGCCGTACGCCATCCATCATTCGCGAATACCAGTGTTTTTCCTTCGCCGCGGCGGACTGGGGGGCTGCGACTGCCTTGCTCGTCGTTCCCGCCGGTTTAGAAACCTGGTACGGCTCTTTGGTCGCCAAACGAACCCGATAGCCCTCGAACGTGTATGTCTTGCGGAGAAGTTGCCCACCCTCGCCGTCTAAAATCAGCGAGAACCTGGGCACGGGCCCGGAGTTATCCACCTCAACGGGAAAGTGTCCCACCACTTTCCGCTCAATGTATGCCGTTTCGTAGCGATTATGTTTGCGGCTCCAGACGAACACACGGAAGCTGTCAAATTCGTATGGCTCCTGGCCCTTGGTGATGGTTGTCCATAGCCAATCATTCTTGCTGGAATCGCCGCCCGCGAAGTGGCCCAGCGCAAAATAGGATGTGATGCGATGACCTTCGGCATATTGCGCAACCTCATCGGGAATCGCCAGGTTCAAGGCGCGCATCAATACCCAGCCCACCTTTCCGTCTTTCGTGCGAACCAGATCCCAATCATCCATTGCGACTGGCTCCGTGGATTTCTGCGCGGCCTTGCTCGCGCCTGGTTTGATTTCATCCGAACCGTCTTCTCTGGGAACGGAAAGCTCCAACCAGTTGTCAGGTGGTTTTGGAGCCGGTGGCGCAGGGGGCGAGGCGAGCTTGGACTGCGAACCTTTGTCCTTCGATTTCCGGCGTGACGTTCGAGGTTGCGGCCGCACAACCGGGGTGGCTGACTGTGGCGCGGCGGCGCGCGGCGAGAGCTTATGCCCAATCACATCCACCTTTGCAGTTTCCGGGATCTGCCAAAAACTGGGCGAACTTCGATTTGGTTCCGTGTGGATGTTCAGCGGCTCAAACACCGTGGCCGCGCCTTGCGACGGATACTGAGACGCGCTCTCCGCCATGCGGCGGAGCCCCGCCATTTGTTCAGGCGTGAGAAGCTGCCGATTGTCCGTCCATCCCTCGGCCCCTTGCGCCGTACGCACCTTCACGAATCGCCGCTTGTATTCCAGAATCTCCAGCTTGTCTCCGTGTTTGACTGTCGCGGACACCGCCGACTTAGGCGTCAATTCCTGACGAAGCAGCAGCGTGGCGGGTCCAACGTAGGCTGCGCCGATCGAACGCGTCTCGCTTTGCGGGGGAGAGCAAGAAACCAGAAAGATTCCAAATAAAACAATCGCAGCGCGGGGGAAGGTCACGAGCAGCAGTTTCTGCTGTTAGTGTAACAGTAATGGCCGGCGACGAACTGAAACCGCAAACAGAATTCTATTGTCCACGATGTCACGCGGCCGTGCCGGATCCGCTGATCTGCGGCGATTGTTCGGCCATCATCTGCCGCCGCTGCGGCACTCCTCTGGAACAGGTGGACGAGTTGGGCATCGGTTAGAACCATCCGTCGCACCATGTAGCGCTCCCCTTCCTGCCTGTGTTGTTATAAGAAGGTTCCTAGTGTCGAAACACTTGGCCAGCCCTCTTCTGTTGCTCGCGCTCGCGACTTCTTCGGTCGCGCTGGCGGCACGCGGTCAGGCGGATCAGCAACACATCCCACGCCAAACTCATGCCAGCACCGCGGCCATTCAAGGCATCGCGCATACCGAGGGCGGCTTGGGCTTAGGCGGAGTCACCGTCATCCTGCAGGATCTTTCTAAAGGCAAAAGCTTTCCCACCACAACAACCGGCGATGGCGTGTTTCGTTTTCTGAATGTGAAACCAGGCCGCTACCAGGTCAAGGCTTCCCGCGACGGTTTCGAACCGTTTGCGCAGGGCGATATCGAACTCAAAGCCGGCGATGTTTTCGCACTCGAATTCACGCTGAAAGCGAACCCCACTGGCTCTGAGGGCATTCGTGAAATTCCCCGCGATCCCGCGCTCGGACCTAAACCCGCCGGACCTCCGCCCGAGGCCGCTCCCAGCTCACCTTACAGGACATTGCCGCAGGAGCCGCCGCCGGCCGCCACTGGGGAACCTCGGCCGCTGGAACCTCTTCCCAGCGACGACAAGGTGTTCAACGTTCTGCCGAATCGTTGGGCTTACGATTTTCCGGATTATCGGCGCTACAACGAAAAGGGCGAGTATCCGTACACGAAAGGTCACTGGTACGATCCGTTCAACAAGAACAAGCTCAAGGCCGACTACCCCATCATCGGAAATCAAACCTTTTTTGATTTTTCTTTCATCAGCGATACTTTCGCGGATGGCCGGCGCATCCCGGTTCCGAGCGGCCTCGGTTCCCAGAACCCCGGCAGCCAGGAGTTCTTCGGAGGCTTTAGGCAGTTTTTTATCAGCGAAAACCTGACGTTTTCTTTTGATCTGTTTCACGGCGACACATCGTTCCGTCCGGTAGACTGGCGCGTCAAAATCACGCCTGAGGTAAACATCAACTATCTCAACGTGCAGGAAAACGGCATTGTCAACGTCGATGTGCGCAAAGGAGACACGCGGCTCGACAGCCACGTTGGATTGCAGGAAGCCTTCGTCGAAGTCAAGCTGGCCGATCTCAGCAGCAACTACGATTTCATCTCCGCGCGCGCCGGAATCCAATCCTTCAATAGCGATTTCCGCGGCTTCATTTTTTCCGACCAGGAGCCCGGCCTGCGCATCTTCGGGAACCTGAATAACAACCGATACCAATACAATCTGGCCTATTTCGCGATGCTCGAAAAGGACACCAACAGCGGCCTCAACACCTTCGACTATCGCAAGCAGCAGGTGATGATCGCGAACGTGTACCGGCAGGATTTCATCAAACCCGGCTACACCGTGGAAGTCAATTTCCACTACGACAAAGACGATCCCTCGTTCAAGTTCGACAACAACAATTTTCTCGCGCGCCCGGCCGCCATCGGCCTGGTGAAGCCGCACGCCGTTCGAGCCTACTATTACGGCTTCAATGGCGACGGACATCTGGGCCCCATCAACATCACGCACTCCTTCTATCAGGTGCTCGGCCACGACACCTTTAGTTCACTCGCCGGGCGACGCGTCTCCATCAATGCCCAAATGGCTGCGGTGGAGTTATCGCTGGATAAAAATTGGTTACGCTACCGGACTTCGTTCTTTTATTCCTCCGGTGACAAAGATCCTCGCGACGGCAGCGCGCGCGGCTTCGACACCATCTTCGACAATCCCAATTTCGCCGGCGGCTTCTTCAGCTTCTGGAACCGCGAGGGTTTGCGACTAACCGGCACCGGTGTCGCACTGGAAAACGGAGGTAGCCTGGTTCCCGATCTCAAATCCAGCAAGCTCGAAGGACAAGCAAACTTCGTGAATCCCGGCTTGTTCCTATACAATGCGGGAGTGGATGCCGACCTGACGCCCAAACTGAAGGCGTTTGCGAATTTGAATCTGATCCGATTCGCGCGTACTGAATCGTTAGAGCTGTTATTGTTCCAGAAACCGATCCACGCCGGAGTGGGCGCGGATTCCGGCCTTGGACTCACTTACCGGCCGCCGTTGTCGGAAAACATTGTACTCACGGGCGGCGTCAATGTCTTCGAGCCGTTCCAAGGTTTTCGAGAGATTTCCACCAATCGAACTTTGCTCGCCCTATTCGCCAATGTCCGCTTCCGCTTCTAAAATACTGCTGTTCACGGGCGCTTGCGGCGTCTCGGCCGCTTTCTTGTGCACCTATTTGGTGGCGCAGCAATCGGATCGCACGCGCCTGCTGCAGTCTCAAGAACAGGCTGACAGCAAGAGCACCGGATGCGTGTCCTGTCACGGACTCACCGACTCCCCGTCGATGCACACGACGGGCACGGTGCGCTTAGGCTGCACGGATTGCCACGGCGGCGATGCCGCAATTCAGCCGCCTTCTGGAACAAAATCCGGGGACGCACCTTATGAGCAAGCCAAGAAGAAAGCTCACCCGCAGCCGCGCATTGCCAGCATGTGGAAGAGCTCGGCGAATCCTATCCGTCCTTATACCAACTGGCTGAAAGAAAGCAAGGAGTACATCCAGTTCGTCAATCCGGGCGATCTACGCGTGGCAGAAGAAACTTGCGGAACCGCCGGATGTCATGCGCGAGAAGTGCGCGCGGTCCAAACCAGCATGATGACTCACGGTGCCATGCTGTGGCAGGCGGCGCTCTACAACAACGGAGCTTACCCGTATAAGAACGCCCGCTTCGGAGAGAGCTACTCGCCGGATGGTTTGCCGCAGCGCATCAACACTTTCCCGCCGCCTTCGCAGGAACAGACTCGCGCGAACGGCATCCTTCCGCATTTGGAACCGCTGGCGCGCTGGGAAGTTTCCGAGCCCGGCAACGTTCTGCGCGTTTTCGAGCGCGGCGGAGGCGAGCGATCCGAAATTGGCAATCCGAATCCGGAAGAAGATCCTGGACGTCCGGATGTGAAACTGAGCGAACGCGGATTCGGGACCGAACTTCGGACAGACCCCGTGTTCCTCGGTTTGCAGAAAACGCGCTTGCTCGACCCCATCCTTTCGCTCCCAGGCACCAACGACCATCCCGGCGACTATCGGCAAAGCGGCTGCACCGCGTGCCACGTGATCTACGCCAATGACCGTTCGACGATTCACTCCGGACCCTACGCATCTTTCGGCAATCAGGCGCACAGCTTCCAGAAAGATCCCACGATTCCGCGCAATGAATCCGGCCATCCCATCAAGCATGAGTTCACGCGCTCCATTCCCACCAGCCAGTGCATCGTGTGCCATATTCATCCCGGTACGAATATGGTGGCTTCCTATCTCGGCTACATCTGGTGGGACAACGAGACTGACGGCGAGCACATGTATCCGGAGAAGCAACACAATCCGAGCGATGAAGAGCGCTACAAAGCCTGGATCGCGAATCCGGAGGGTGCGGCGGCGCGCGGCAAATGGAAGGATTTGGAGTTCCTGGAAAAAATCGGCACGCCCGAATTCAACGCGCAGCTCAAGCACACGCAATTCGCCGATTTCCACGGCCACGGATGGGTGTTCCGCGCGGTCTATAAGCGCGATCGTAAGGGCGAACTTCTCGACGCGAAGGATAACGTTGTTCCTCCCGACGACAAGGACAAATTTCAGAAGGCCGTGCATCTCCGCGACATTCACCTGGAGAAAGGCATGCACTGCGAGGATTGCCATTTCGCGCAGGACAACCACGGCAACGGCAATCTGTACGGCGAGACGCGTAACGCCGTAGAAGTAGACTGCATAGATTGCCATGGGACAATTTCGAAAAAAGCAAACTTGAAAACTTCAGCGGCAGCCGCGCCACCCGGTGGAAGCGATCTCGCCTTGCTCCGGACGCCGTGGCGCCAGCGGCGCTTCTATTGGCAGGACGGAAAGCTATTCCAGCGTTCCATGGTGGAGCAGAATCGCGATCCGTGGGAAGTGGTGCAGGTGATGGACACCATCACGCCAGGCAATCCCCACTACAGTGAGCAATCCCGCCTGGCCAAGACTCTGCTGAAAGACGGCACGACGTGGGGCTCCGGAAACGCGGACGAATCCAAACTAGCGCACGCCAACAGCAGCATGACCTGTTACGCCTGCCACTCTTCCTGGACCACAAGTTGTTTCGGCTGCCACCTCCCGATGATCGCGAACAAGAAGATGCCGATGCTGCACAACGAAGGGATCACCACGCGCAACTACACTTCCTATAATTTCGAAGTGCTGCGCGACGACATCTACATGCTGGGCATCGATGGCACCGTGACCAAGCATCGCGTTGCTCCCACGCGGTCCACCTGCGCGGTGGTGGTGAGTTCGCAGAATGCCAATCGCGACTGGCTGTATTACATGCAGCAGACGGTTTCCGCCGAAGGCTACAGCGGATTCGCGTTCAGCCCCTATTATCCGCACACGGTGCGCGCCACCGAAACGAAAACCTGCACGGATTGCCACGTCTCCCGCGAGGGCGATAACAACGCCTGGATGGCGCAGCTCCTGATGCAAGGCACCAATCTGGTGAATTTCATGGGCCGCTACGTGTACGTGGCGGAGGGTTCCAAGGGATACGACGGGATACCCGTGGCAGAGCATGACGATCCGCCGGCGGTCTTCGGCAGCGATCTTCAAAAGCTGGTTTACTCGCACAATTACGAAGAGTTGCAGAAGCATCATGGCAAGCTCGAAGAAGCGGATCACCACGCCGGCAACGTTCTGGATGTCCAGCTACGCGGCGAATATCTTTACGCAGCGCTTGGCAAGGGCGGCTTCCGGGCGTTCGATGTCGCCAATATCGATAACAAAGATTTTTCAGAGAAGATGGTCACGGCTCCGGTCTCGCCGCTCGGACAGCGCTTCTACGTGAAGACCAAGTTCGCCACCGCCGTCGGATCGCCATCCACTCTCGCCGTGGATCCGCTGCGCACTCACATCCCCGACAATGAAGAACAGCCCATCCCGTTGTTCTACGGCTTCCTGTACGTCACCGATCTCGAAGAAGGCTTGGTGGTCATTGGCGATCCGAATCTAAAGAGCAAAACGCCCGGCGTCCTGACTCTGCTGGATGGAAATCCAGCGAACAATTTCCTCAAGCGGGCCGGAGCGTTTAATCCTGGCGGAATCTTGAATGGCGCGCGGCGCATCACCATCGCCGGACACTATGCATACATCCTGTGTAACCGAGGCTTGGTGGTTGTGAATATCGAAAATCCCCTCGCGCCAAAAGTGGAATCCGAAATTGCCTTCGCGGAAGCGCAAGGCGTAGCGGTTCAGTTCCGCTACGCGTTCGTGGTGGATCACGAGGGGCTAAAGGTCCTGGATGTTACTTCACTTGCGCATCCCCGGCTAATTCCGGGCGCGACGGTGCCGCTCCCGGACGCCCGCAATATCTACGTCGCGCGTACATATGCGTACGTGGCCGCAGGTAAGCAGGGACTGGTGATCGTGGATGTGGAGCGGCCGGAGCATCCGAAGCTCGATCAAACATTCAACGCCGGCGGCGAGATCGACGACACGCGCGATGTGAAGCTGGGCATGACTAGCGCCAGCGCATTTGCCTATCTGGCCGACGGAGTGAATGGAATGCGAATTGTTCAGCTCTTCGCGCCCAACGATACGCCGAACTATCTTGGCTTCAGCCCGCGCCCCACGCCCAAACTCATCGCCACGTATCACACCAAAGGTCCGGCGCTCGCGGTCTCCAAAGGCATCGATCGGGATCGCGCGGTGGATGAAGATGGCAATCA
Organism: Bryobacterales bacterium; assembly: GCA_963774655.1. Taxonomy (GTDB): domain Bacteria; phylum Acidobacteriota; class Terriglobia; order Bryobacterales; family Bryobacteraceae; genus Palsa-89. The sequence continues at coordinate 244,230 of CAVZFZ010000003.1, forward strand.
GCTCACGGTGTTCAATCGCCGCGGCTCGCGACCCTTCAATCGTCCGGAAGCCGAGCGCCTCTACTTGCGCAACGGCGAGCTATACACGGTGACCAAAGATCCACCCACTGCACCAGCAAAGGCACCGACTCCCTGACGGTCGCGGCTTCCATGAGAAGGCCGGTCCGTGTCAAGTCGAAAATGATTTTGGGTCGTTAAACGAGAACGGCCCATCGCTGACCAACGGGAAGCGCGACACTCGGTCGGATCACCACGAACGGTGACCCCCGACCATCGGGAGGCGCGCCATCGGCCAGCTTTTTCCCGCTTAGGAGCGGTTTTGTTTTTGCTTTGCTTTTTTGGCCGTGCCACCGCACTGGTGATCGCGACCAACGGGAGCGCCGCTCGTTCCAACCCATCGCCCCCTACTGCCTTGGTTTCGCCTCGCCGACTCACCCTGCTTCCATTCGCACTCTTCATTGGGAGTTCTTAGCTCCCGGTGCCAGTTGGGGTTCTTTATTTATACGGGTGCTGCTATCTCAGTGCCGAACTGATTCGTCTCCGTTTCCGGCTACTCTCGTTCCGCCGCGACCACGCAGTCACCCGAACTCGGCGTTGGCTTACCAAAGCCATTCACTCGCTAAGCCGCTGCTTTCGTTTTCTCCCGCCTATTACTATTCAGCAACGGTTCGTACACTTCTCCACTCACCCACAAATGGTGCAACAATATCGCCAGTTTCCTCGCCACCGCCACCAGCGCGCGTTTCTTCGCATTCTTGTTGCCTTTCCCTGCCAGCTTCCGCCCCCACCGCTTCAGATCCGTGTCCGGACCCCGCTCACTCAGAATGCAGTGTGCTCCTTGCACCAACAGCTTGCGTACGTAGCTGTCCCCTTCCTTGCTGATTCCCAACTGCGGCCGGCTTTGCCCCGACTCACTTTGCCGCGGCCGGAGTCCCAGGTAGCACCCTACCTCCCGGCTCTTGCCGAACCGGTTCGGATCTTCCAGCGTCAAAATGAATGCCAGTGCGATCAATGGTCCTACTCCGCTCACCTGGCGCAGCAATTCGGTTTCCTGATATTCGTTTGTGGCCAGCTGCTCCAGCTTTTGATCGCTTGCCTTAATCCGCAGCGTCAACGCTTCCACCATTTCCATCAGTGGCCTCAGCGCCTCCACCACCACACTCGACATCCCTGCCAGTTTCCCCACCCCCATTTGATCGGCATCGCAGCTGGGCAACCGATCTCCCATCGATTTCGCCATTCCCCGCGCCGTGTTTATCAATGCAGTACGGCTATCCACCAGCGCCGCCCTCACCCGTATCTGCATCAGATCCCCTTGCACTTTCTCGCTCCGATGCCGGATCGGTCTCAATAGCTCCGGATCCAGCCGCGCTAGTCGTGCCAAGGTCTGCGCGTCCAGCCGATCATTTTTCCGCGTGCTGGCGCTGATCAACTTCACTTGCCGCGCATTCGCCACGATCACTTCGTGTCCCAGGCTGCTTAGCAGCCGGCTCACCCATGGAGAATGCGTCCCTACCTCGATTGCGATCCGACACCGCGGCAAGCTGCCAAACCTTTGCTTCATCCCTTTCTTGGTTGTCGCTACCGTGCCTTCCCGCACCATCTCACCTTCGCTGTCCACCACGTAATAGTGACTCGTCTTGTCGCCCAGGTCCATTCCGATCGTCAACGATCCCTTGCGGATTCTTTTCCGCTTCGAACTCTTTGGACAAGTGTTATTCTGCTTCATGGCCGGTTCTCCTTTTGCACTTCGAGTGCGTTTCCAATTGGGAGCTTATCGCATCCCGCTGGGGGCCGGCCTTCTCATTCCATCTCTGTAACGCCTTCCCTTCCGAACCGCGACCGTAAGGGAGTCGGTGCTTTTTTCAATTACCGCTCCAGCGACGTCACCTTCTCAGCGGCGCCAGGCCACGATCCCGCAAGGAAAGTCCGAATCGATTCAAACACCAACTCCGGCGCTTCCACCCACGGCGCATGACCCGCTTTTTCCACGCTGATCAGGCGCGCGTTCGGCAACATCATCGCCCACTCCCGTCCGCCGCCGTAGGCCGCGCTACGATCTTCAGTCCCGTGGATCGTCAATACCGGCGCCTGAGCTTTCGATATATCTTCGAATTTCAGTTTTTGGATCGACGGGTAAATACTCTCGCTCCAATACATCATGAAATTCCTCTCGGTAGCGAGATCGCAGCGTCCCCAATCGATCCGATCCACATCGGCTGGATTCGAGACATACATCACTCGGAGAATGTTCCAAAACTTCTTGCAAAACTCAATCGGATCGTGAGCGCTTCTCTCCTTTTGTAACTCGCCGAGCTTCAAGAGCATCTCCCGGAGCGCCGCATCGGCCCATGTCAAATTCGCTGGATATTGCTTGCTCGTGTACGGTCCCATGGGCCCGATTTGAACCACGCGGCTGACAGATTCCGGGTACTTCATCGCATAGAGAATCACCATCAGTCCCAGGTAAGAGTGGCCAATGAGATCAATTTGACCGATTCCGAAATGCCGGCGCACGGCTTCCAGATCGTCCACATCGTTGTGGATGCCTCGAGCGAGTTTGGAGGCGTCACTCACCTGGTCCGACCATCCGCGATTGCGCAGATCGTAAAAAATCAGAGTATAAGCGTCCGAAAGATTCTCGAAATCGTCCAGTAGATGAAACCCGTTTGGAATGATAACGGTTTTCGGGCCCGTGCCCACGCGCTGTAAAGAACAAACGCAACCCGTCCTGAGTCGTCAAGTAGCCTTGTTCCGGCGTCATGTGGCTGAGATTCAAGACTATAGTAGACGAAGGACCGATGTCCATTAGCAAAGAATTCCTGAAGCGTCTAGACATTCAGTACCCCATCCTGCAAGGGCCCCTGGGTGGCGGCCCCAGCACGCCGGAACTGGTAGCAGCCGTCTCGAACGCCGGCGGACTCGGTTCCCTCGGAGCTGCGTATTCCACGCCCGATCAGATTGCAAGCGACATACAGCGGATCAAGTCGCTCACCAGCAAACCGTTTCAAGTGAACCTGTTTTCCGGCGGATGGGATGTAAACGCGCACGCCGATCCACAGCCGATGTTGGAGATCCTGGCTGAGATTCACCACACACTCGGTCTGCCACCGCCCGCGCCGCCGCTGCCCAAGCCCGATCCTTTCCCCGAGCAATTGGAAGCGGTCCTCGCCGCGCAGCCAGCTATCTTCAGCTTCACTTTCGGCATTCCCAATCCGGATGCGATGGCGCGCCTCAAGCATCGAGGCATCCTGATTCTCGGCACTGCAACCTCGGTTGCCGAAGCCCGCCTGCTGGCCGAAGCCGGCGTGGATGCAGTGGTCGCGCAAGGCGCGCAATCCGGCGCGCATCGCGGAACTTTTGCCGGCCCGTTCGAATCCTCCATGGTGCCAACTCTCGAACTGGTCCGCGGCATTACCGCTGCTATCGATGTTCCAGTGATTGCAGCGGGCGGCCTGATGGATGGCCGCGATATCTCCGCATCCATCGCGGCTGGAGCTTCCGCCGCGGCGCTCGGCACTGCATTCCTGGTATCCGCCGAATCCGGCGCACCGCGAGTCCACAAAGAAGCCATTCTGAATGCAGAGCGGGACAACACGGTGCTCACTCGCGCCTTCTCCGGCAGGCCCGCGCGAGGTCTTCCGAACAAATTCATCCGTACCCTGACAGGTCGGGAGGATTCCATTCTGCCTTATCCATTGCAGAACGCGTTCACGCGTACCATGCGTACAGCAGCGGCGCAGCAAGGGAACCCGGATTTCTTATCGCTTTGGGCGGGGCAAGGGCTCACGAGAGCGCGTTCCATGCCGGCCGCCGATCTGGTCAACCTCCTGGTAGCCGAGATGTAATTCATTTCGGATTCAGCCGCAGGCGTAGGAAGAAATTCACCGAAACCGGATGGCTCCCGTAATAAGGCTTAATCGCATCGGGCATCGAGTAAGTTGTGAAGTTCGCTCCGATTCCGGTTTCCACATTGTGGAACGTGCCGATGTCGCGCGTATATCCGGCGGTGTAGGCGCCAATGCGAAACGTCGACCCCACGGTCCGCGCAAGCTGCGCTTCCAGATCCGGCTGGTCGCTGAACAACTCGTCTTTATCCACCAGTTCGATCCGTCCGGTGAAGAAATTCTTTCGCCGGTAGGGCGCCACGGATTCCAGAAGATACGAATTCAAATTGCGCTGATCCAGGATTTCATGGTTGCGTCCCCAGATCAAACTGGTGGACCAGCTCGATCCCTGCATAGGCCGCGTGTAATGGACGGACGCAGTGGCGCGCACCACATCGCCAGGTTCTTGCCGTTCCGGCCTGGTTATCCTCCCCACAGAAACCTGCGCCATCCAATTCTGCGTAGGGAAAACAGAGAAACGCGCGGCCCAGGAATTGATGGGACCGTAGTCGATGTTCCAGCGATTCTCGTCGGGCTCGGTTCCATAAAATCCGCTGGCCTCCAGCCGGACTTTGTCGTGAAGCATAATAGCGGCGGTCACCACTTCATTCGCGATATGGGTAGAATCCTGCCAGTGATGCGAAAGCGTTGCCTCTGGCAGTTCATCCGCCGAAGCCCGATGCGGAAAAGCCACCGGCCCAAGCGCTGGATCGCCCACTGGTGCGAAGTAAAACTGCAGGATCGCGTTCTCTCCCAGAGGATGAGCGTATTGAACGCCCAGTCCCATGATGAAATCATGTGGATGCTGCGCGTCTACCAGCGGCTTGCCGTAGGCGGTTTCCCCGGTTTGGAAAAGCTCGGGATAACGCCGATTCGTGACGGTCGCCGGATCCAGGCTGAGCATAGTTTGGAACATAATGCTGCCACCGCCCAGATCGTGGCTCGCCTCGAACATTCCCCAGTTCACCGAATAGAATTTGTCCGCGCCGCGCGGACCGCTCTCTTGCGTATCCAGCAGGAACGCCTGGCCCATGAACATCAGATTCCACCCGTCCGGATTCAGCATGAGCATCGGCATGGGCCACGACTGCGGATTCATACTGGTACCCGACGCTTGACCCATCAAGTAAGCCCCAGCCGATTCTTGCGCGGCGACTGCGCGCAATAACAGTAAACAAATAATGCCACTCTTATACACAAATCACCTCTTTTTGATCACGCACACGCACGACAGCCCGTAACCGAACCGCGCGCGCAAGCAAGCGTAAAGAGTCTAAACTCGAAGAGGTAAAGGTGTGGCGTTCCCGGAAAGCGGTGGCGAAGGCGCTAACAGTTCCATCCGAAACGGCGTTGCCAGAAGTATGGGAAGATGGGCCAGCTCAACCAAGCCAACCAGTCCGTCCTCAGGCGCCACAGTCACCGCCGCACCAGCCCGCAAATCATGCTGCTGGACGCAACGCCCGGCCTTGGCCGGCCCGTGCTGATGACAATGTGAGCGGGCAGAATCGTCGGACTGCGCGAGGCATTGCGCGAAACACTGCGCATTCGCCATCACCAGCGCGACCATGAGTAAAATCGAAACTCTACTCGAGAACCGCATTTTTCTCCAGCGTAACATGCATTCGCTACAATGAAGGGTCCGCGCCCTTTTTCCCATGATCCAAACGCTATTCGGCTCCGTCCCGCAAGAACCCAACCTGCTCGATCGTCTGAAAGCGGGGATTCAAAAGACCCGCGAAGGTTTGGTGGATCGCCTGGAAGACGCCATCGCCGGCCGCAAAGAGATCGATGCCGGCGTTCTCGAAGAAGTGGAATATGCGCTGATTACAGCCGATATCGGCGTCAATACCGCCACCGAGATTCTCGAAAGCATCCGCCAGCGCGTGGATCGAAAACAGGTGGGCGACGCGCAGCAAATCAAGCAGCTCATCGCGCAGCATCTTTTGGAAATATTGGAAGCGGCCGAGCGCCCCATGCCGCATGTATCCGAACCACCGGCAGTCGTGATGGTGGTAGGTGTCAACGGATCCGGAAAAACCACCACCATCGGCAAGTTGGCCAATCGATATAAGGCCGAAGGCCGCAGCGTGCTGCTTTGCGCCGCCGACACCTTTCGCGCCGCGGCCATCGATCAGTTGCAGATCTGGGGAACGCGCACTTCTACCGACGTGATCCGGCAATCTCCGGGCTCCGATCCCAGCGCGGTTTTGTTCGACGCCCTGCAAGCTGCCAAGGCGCGCAAAGTGGATTACGTCATTGTCGACACCGCCGGACGCCTCCACACGAAGACAAATCTGATGTCGGAGCTGGAGAAAATGCGCCGCACCGCCGCCAAGGTGATTCCGGCCGCGCCCCACGAAGTCCTGCTTGTTCTGGATGCTACTACCGGCCAGAATGGCCTGGAACAGGCGCGCAAATTCACGGAATCGAGCGGCGTCACGGGATTGGTGCTCACTAAGTTGGATGGAACCGCCAAAGGCGGCATCGTGGTGGCCATTGCGCGCGAACTGAACCTGCCAATTCGATTCGTCGGCGTCGGCGAACAGGCCGGCGATCTGCTGCCCTTCGAACCGGACAAATTCATCGCTTCTCTTTTTGCGACGTGACCAGTCACACATGAATAACCAATGGATGGACGAAGCATTGGAGCTGGCCCGTAAGGGCGTTGGTCGAACCAGCCCCAATCCCGCGGTCGGCGCCGTGCTGGTGAATGGCGGCGAAGTGGTGGGACGCGGCTATCACACGTACGCCCAGGTTAAGCACGCGGAGATTCTTGCACTCGACGAAGCGGGACCGCGTGCCCGTGGCGCCACGCTCTATGTCACGCTGGAGCCGTGTTCGCACCAGGGGCGCACGCCACCGTGCGCGGACGCGCTGATTCAGGCCGGCGTCACTCGAGTAGTGGCAGCCATGGAAGATCCGAATCCGCTAGTATCCGGCCATGGACTGCGCCGCTTGCACGACGCCGGGATCTCAGTGGAAGTAGCGTCGGAATATTCCGGCGTCGCGGCCCAGTTGAACGAAGCGTTCATTCACTCCATGCGAACCGGCCGGCCGCTCGTTACTTTGAAAGCCGCACTCACGTTGGATGGCAAGATAGCAGCGCCGGAAGACAACACCGGGTGGATCACCAGTGAACGCGCTCGCGCTCACGTCCAGCAGATCCGCCACAATTCCGACGCCATCCTCACCGGCATCGGAACCGTGCTGGCCGACGATTGCCTGCTCACCGACCGCACCGGGTCCGAGCGCAGCCGCCCCTTACTGCGGATCGTGGCGGATTCCACGCTGCGCGTGCCGCTCGACTCTCGAATTGTATCCAGCGCCGCCGGCGATCTCGCCATCCTAACCACCTCCGCCGCTCCCGAGGAACGACGCCGAGCGCTGGAATATCGAGGCGTGCGCGTGTTGGTCTGTGACGGTCCAGGCGGCAGAGCCGATCTGCAAAAGCTGGTGAGCTATTTGGCCGGCGAGCAGTTTCGGTCTCTCATGATCGAATCCGGCAGCAAGCTCAACTGGGCCGCGCTCGAAGCCGGCATCGTGGATAAGATTTTCTTCTACTACGCACCCAAGATTTTGGGTGGATTACAGTCGCTTCCGGTGGCCGGTGGCGCTGGCAGGCTGCGCCGTACCGATGCCATCCAATTCCATCGCGTGAAGTTGCATTCCATTCCCCCGGACGAGTTCGCAGTGGAAGCTTACCTGGAGAAATAACAGTGTTTACCGGAATCGTGGAAGAGTTAGGGACAATCGCCGTGGCCGGCGCCCGCATGCACATCCGTTGCAGTAGGGTGCTCGAAGATACGCGGGAAGGATCGAGCATCGCGGTGAACGGCGTCTGCCTGACTGCGATCAACGTAGATCCCACCGGATTCTGGTGCGATCTTTCTCCCGAAACTCTGTCGCGCACCAATCTAGGCGCGCTCAGTGAAGGATCGCGTGTAAACCTGGAGCGCCCCGCCGCGGTAGGCGATCGCCTAAGCGGCCACATCGTGCAAGGGCACGTGGATGGAACAGCAGAATTCCTGTCGCTGGACCCGCTCCCCGACGGCAACTGGTGGCTCAAGGTTCGAGTGCCCCCCGATCTGGACCGCTACATGATTCACAAAGGCTCAGTCACACTAGATGGCGTGAGCCTAACCATCGCGTCGTTGGAAAACAACGTGGCCGGAGTTGCGATCATTCCGTTCACGTATGAAAACACGGTGATCGGAAAATACCGCGCGGGTGTGAGAGTTAACGTGGAAGTTGATTTGATCGGGAAGTATGTGGAGAAGTTCGTTTCTCGTTTCTCGTTTCTCGTTGGGGGCGATCGTGGCAACCTCGGAGATAACGGATGAACCCGCCGATCATCTGCCGAACTCGCCCGGCCAAAGAATAGAGGCGCTGGAACTCGCATTGCTCTACATATGCGAGATCGAGAGCAATGTACAGATGGCTCTGTACCTCGATGCAGGAGGCCTGAGCGATGGTCAAATAGCGGATGAATTCAACCTTGCCGTTACGCCCAAAACCCTCAGCAATGTTAGCCATGACGGAAACGCACGACCGTTGGATCTGATCCCGAAGTCCAAAATCTCTGGCGAATGGTCCGATACGCGAAGCGCCGTAAATCTCAGCCGCCAGTTGCCGGGCGAGCTGCCAACTTTCAATATCCTCGAATCGAGATATCACCACACCAAGAAAGGTGCAAGCCCAGGCGAAAACTTCTCAACGAGAAACGAGAAACGAGAAACGAAAAGCCGTTCCTAGCTCCCCAGTTCCTTTCTTATTTCCCCAGCCACTTCGCGCGCCTGTTCGAGGGCTCCGATCTCAAAACTGATCGCGCCCACGCGTGGATGGCCGCCTCCGCCATAGCGTTCGCAAATGGTCGCGAGGTTGTGCTTCGGAGCTTCAGGAGCCCACGGATTCGATCCCACCGAAACTTTGGTGCGGAAGCTCGACGTGCTCACGGATACCGTGTACGTAGCCTCGGGAAACAGGTAGTAAGGAATGAATTTGTTATAGCCCTCCATTCCTTCGCTCACCAAATCGAAAAAAATCACGCCATTCTCGCTCCGCGCATGATTGCGTATCACGTCGATCGAGCGGATGTGCCGTTCGTGCAGCGGCGCGTACAATTGCTGGATCTCAGGCTCCAGCATGATCTCACCCAGAGTTCGATGCCGCATCAGGCGAATAATCTTGTGAATGATTTCCGATCCCTTGGCGCTCTCAATCACCAGCGTCAGCTGCATGGCCGGCGCGCGCAGCGCCACCGCCTCCTGGGCGCTGGCGTATTGCGCCCCGTCGATGATGTCCGCCCATTCCACCAGTTCCGCCAGGTCCGCCGCATGGAAACCGAACTTATCGCGCGCTACGCTGGCGATGAACATGGTGCACGAGCGATACGTGGGGTCGAATAATTTCTGGCCGCTGTGATCGCGCTTGAAGTGCTCGGCATCCTCCGGACTCAGGAATGCGCTCTGGTGATGATCGAACCACCAGCCCAGGCGCGGATCCGGCGAGTACTTGAAATCCACGATCGCGTTTACGTCGCCATCAAACAAACCGTCGTCGAATAGTTGCGACGCTCTGTGGGCCAGCCCCGTGAACTCGAACGTGGCGTCCGGTGCGAACTTGCCTTCATAAAACCGGCTGAAAAATGCGGCTGAAGCAGCCCCATCGAAACAGTGGTCGTGATAGAGAATTCTCACCCGCATGAATTCGGTTCCATTAAAGTTGGAAAACCATCCAGCTTGCCTCAAACGAGGGGGGAAATGCAAGTCGGCTGCTGGAGCCGCGCCGGCGGGAGTGCACTTTCAAAAGCATTAATTAGAATACCACTGCGCAACCAATCCGCAAGGCCGGCTAATGAGCGGCGCTCACTCCACGTTAAAATCGTTGCGCAGCACTTCCAGGTTCTTCTGCGCCAGCGGCTGAAATGGCCCCTCGATAGCCAGGCACAGCTTGCTGAACTTAGCCGCTTCAATGGCCCGGCCCTTGTCGCGAAGTTGACCCGCCAAGGCGTAGTTGTCGTATCCAAGATAAAAGTAGGCTGCGGCTAACAGTTGTGTGTCGTCCTGAATCTGACCCACAGCAGCGCGCAAATAGCGGTCCGACAAACCGTAACGCGCTTGCTTGCCGTAAACCACGCCCACCATCCAGTTCGCGCCACCGGTATAGCGCGCCTTTTTCTTCTCCCAGTCCTCGTCCGAGACTCCCGCAGGTTTGCTCTTCTTCTCCAGAACTTCCAATACGCGCAGGGAATAGGTCAATACTTTGGACAAGTCTTCTTCCCGGCTCATGTAGTGATTGGCGATCCGCATGAGATAGTCTTCGTTGTTCGGATCTTCCGCCAAGCCGCGCTCAGCCATCGCGAACGCTTGCGCGGGATTGGCTTCTTCGCGAACCCGGATATTTCTCTTCACCGCGGACAGGAACTTGCTCTGTGGGTTGCGCTGCTCCAAAGCTTGAATCAGTTCCCCCTTGCGCTGCCAGTTCGGCTCCAGCGCTGCTTGCGAAGCCAGAACATATTCCGAGTACGCCAGCGCTTGATTTGCGAATTCGATCTGCTTGTTCCAGTCCGCAACATCATCGGCATCGGCGGGCTTTGGCGCTTGCGCTGCTTTGGACGCTGCGTCCCAGGACGCGATGGCATACTTCCGGATCAGATCCGAATCTTTCTGCGCTTCGGCCGCCTGCAATGCCGCGAAAGCGGAATCCAAGTCTGCGGGATCGAGCGCCAGCAGGTTTTGCGCAGTCGCCAGCACTTTATCCCACTGCTTTGCGGCTGAGTAAATCGGAAGAAGCTGCTCATAGACCCAAGCCACCGACGGAACCTTGGGATATTGGCTCACATACTTCTCGAGAAACGCGAGCTTACGTTCCGGAAGCGGCTCCTGCTGAATCCTCTGCAGCAGGATTCCATCCTCGCTCTCTGGATCGATATCCAGTTTGTGCCGGTCCGCAGCCAGCGCCGCCGCGGCCAAAAACACAGCGAACGCAGGAATCGCGAACTTCATCGGGATCCTTCCAACTGGACGCATCTATATAGTTCATAGGTCGGAGCATCCTATTGGAAACTTTAGGCAGCACCTTAGAACCGACGTACCATCCGGATGCAGCAGCACTCTAGTGTGCAGTGGTAGAATCGCGGAGCACCGAAACATATATGATCCTTCCCGAGACGTATTTAAGCGCCCTGCTGCTGATCGTCCTGTCCATGCTCTGCTGGGGTTCCTGGGCCAATACTTTCAAACTGACAGGGAAGTGGCGCTTCGAACTGTTCTATTACGACTATTCGGTGGGCGTGCTGCTGGCCGCCATCCTTGCGGCGTACACGTTCGGTTCCATGGGAAGCGAACTTTCCTTCTCCGACAACATGCTGGTGGCCGCGAAACGCAACATGGCTTATGCAGTGGCTGGGGGCATGGTATTCAATCTGGCGAACATGCTGCTGGTAGCCGCCATATCCGTGGCAGGTTTGGCCGTGGCGTTCCCGGTTGGAATCGGGCTAGCCCTAGTGATCGGAGTGGTCTGGAATTATTTCCTCAACCCGCAGGGCAATCCAACCCTGCTAGCTGCGGGCGTGGCTCTGGTGATGTGCGCCATTGTGGTGGACGCGCTGGCGTATTCCGCTCACGCCAAACCAGCGGCGCCTTCCGGCCGCGGCAAAAAGAAATCCACCAGCAGCAAGGGAATCCTCCTCAGCTTGATCAGCGGCGTGTTGATGGGTTCATTTTATCCGCTGGTAGAAATGTCCAAGGGCGGTGGTGTGGACGCGTCCGGCCTGGGCCCCTACGCGGTAGCATTTCTTTTCGCCCTGGGCGTGTTCTTTTCCACCTTCGTCTACAATATGTACTTTCTGAATTTTCCCGTGGAAGGCCAGCCACTATCGATGCTTGCCTATTTCAAGGGAACGCTCCCGCAACATGCCTTAGGCATCTTCGGCGGCATCGTGTGGTGCATGGGAGCGATCACCAATTTCGTGGCGGCCAGCGCGCCAAACAAAGTTCAAGTTGGACCCGCGGTTAGCTACGCTATCGGCCAAGGCGCGACGATGGTCAGCGCGTTATGGGGCGTTTTAGTGTGGAAAGAATTCGCCGGCGCCAGTTCGAAGGTTCGAATCCTGCTCACGCTGATGTTCGTTCTGTTTCTCGCCGGCCTCATGCTCGTCGCTATCGCTCCGTTATACGCTCGCTAGGCGAGCGTAGTTATTCGGTTGTTCAGTTATTCGGTTACTCGGTTCTGTCGGTGGGAGAGTTTGCCGACCGATTGGCCACTATGGTCGTGTGACCATTCGCCAATTTGAAGACATTGATGGCTGGCAAGAAGCCCGTATCCTGGCAGCCAAGATTTACGAAGCGTCTAACCGGGGGAAGTTCACCGCCGATTTCGGACTCCGCGATCAAATCCGCCGCGCTTCAGTTTCGATCATGGCCAACATCGCGGAGGGTTTCGGCCGTGGAGGTAAGACCGAGTTTTTGCGCTTCCTTCGCATCGCCCGAGCTTCAGCTATTGAAACCCAAAGCCATCTATACATTGCCGTGGATCTCGGCTACCTCACCGCCGAGGAATTCGAGACTTTGCGCAACCAAACAATCGCTGTGACGCGCCTAGTGGGCGGATTCATCAATTACCTTTCCACGCACACAGAACCGAACAACCGAATAACCGATCAACCGAACAACGGATGAGCAAGAAATCGCTGAAGCGATTCCTTGCTCAGACTACCTTGCCCCACTTGCGCGCTCCCCCCGCCGCGTCCTCCTACTTCCGCTAATGCCGCCTTCAGACACCGCGCCTGCATTTACGCCGCTGTCGGCGCGAAGCGGCTAATAACACCGATGGCGGATCTTCCGCCAACGCCAGAAAAATCGCTTTGCCGCCCGCAGTGAAACTCTGCGCTTCGGCGCGCAACTCATCGGAAATCGTCGTGACGCGCTGTTGCGTCTTGCGCAGTCCGTCCGCGCCTGGCGCGGTCGCCGCGTGCAGCTCTCGCCCCTTGGCCTGCGCCAATTCGGTAGCCAAGCGCCGCCGGACTTTCTCCGATTCCTGCAGTTTCTCCAGGGTCGCCGCAACCATCGCCGGCGTTTCGTCTAATCCCGCCGAGAAGGCCCGCGCAACGGCGGACAGCGCGGCGTAGTCGGCCTGTGCGCGCTCCACTGCGCGCATGCCGCAGACGAATTCGATTCGCTGGTTTCCCCGGATGCGGTCCAGCTTGCGGATCAAAATCGCGCCGATCTCGGCCGTCCCGCGAACGTGCGTTCCGCCACACGCGCTTCGATCCAGATCCTGGATCGCGACAATCCGAACTGTTCCCTGCCGTTCGGTAGCTTTTCGCAAACCCAGATCTTGCGACGAATCTTCAAAGCTGAGTAGAACCGGCCGGTTCTCGAAAACAATCTGGTTGGCGCGCCGCTCCGCCTCGCGAAGCTGATTCGGTTCCAGCGGCCGCGAGATATCGATGGTGCTGGTCTCGGCCCCCATGTGGAAGCTGACCGTCGGAGCGTCGAAAAGCTCAATCAACACCGCGGACAAAAGATGCTGGCCGGTGTGCTGCTGCATGTGATCGAAGCGTCTCTTCCAATCGATCACGCCGGCAACTTCGTCACCCGTCACCGGCCCGTTCAAAACATGCGCGACTCTTCCTTCTTCGTCGGCGACCTCCGTCACCTCGGCCCCACCAAGCTGGCCAATGTCGAAGGGCTGTCCACCCGAAGCCGGATAGAACGCTGTGCGGTCCAGATAAATTTTGCGACGGTCCGGGCTCGCATCCACAATGCGAGCCCGGAATTCCGTCAAGTAGCTGTCGTGATAGTAAAGGCGCTCCGTCACTGAAGCGCTATTTGTACCACATTGCTCGGCACGTTGCCCACCGTAAAGGAGAATGCCGAACTCCCTGAAGGCAGCCCCCCCGGAATCTTCACGTTGAGCTGATACAGCCCGACGAAGCCCGGAGCCAGTCCGGCGAAATCCGGTTTGAAACAATCGGCCTTTCCGAACGGCGTGTTCGTTCCGAGACAAACTTCTACATTCGGCACGTTGGCCAAATTGGGACTGCCCGGGGCGCCGGCGCCTGTTGCCACCGCCGGTTTGGTTTGCCCCAGCCCAATTGCATACACGATCACCACGTCGCCGCCCTTGGCCGGATGCGCCGGAACGCCAGTGACAACGGGTGGCGAATCAGGCGTGTTCAGAACCGCGTAAGGTCCGCCGTTCAACAGCAGGAAGCGTGGAGCGCTATCCGCAATCGTCGCGGCAATCAGGTTGCCCTGTTGCCCATTACGGACCACCCGGATGGTTGTTGCACCGGGCGATACTTCAAACGGAACCTCAAAATCGATCTGGCCGTTGGATATGAAATACAGTGGCGCCGGAATATTGTTCACCAGCACTTGTGTGCCACTGATGCTGGTTTGCAATGGGAGACCTGTAGGATACGCCACACCCTGCAACGTAAACTGATCGCCGAATATGGCTGCAATATCGCCTTGCGCCAGCGGTTCTCCTGGAGCGAACGTGCCATTGTTCACAGCCGCGCCCGCATATGCCACCGGCGCGCCCTCTGCTTCCACCGTGAACTGGATCGGAACCACCACGCTGCTATTGGCCGCGTTGCTTGCAATCGTGACCGTGCCGGGATAAACGCCTGGCGTGAGCGATGTCGGATCCGCGGTGACGGCCACCACTCCGTTCGTCAGCGTGGCCGTGAGCCAGCTTCCGGTCGCCGCAGCGGCCGTTGCGCTCGAAGCCGTTAGGGTTCCCTGCCCGCCATTGGATAAGGCAATGCTGGCAGTTTGCTTAATTGCTCCCTGCACTCCGGTCAACGACACCGTGGAAGGCGTCGCATTTAGAATCGGAAGCGTGGTCACGTGAAGAACCACGGAAATGGTTTTGTTATCCGGAGCGAACGAAGAGCCTGCCAGCGTAATGGTGGCGTTGGAATCGCCCGTCGCCATACCGCTTCCCGCGGTCGCAGTCACTTTATAAGGAACATTGAACGTGAAAGTTCCGACGCCATCCACCGCGATCGAGAGCCACGGACTGGGCGGCGCCACGGTCGTCGTCACCTGCGTAGCCGTAACAAAATCCTGCGAGACGGATCCTCCGGGCGCCACGTAGAATACCAGATTGTCCGGCACCGATCCCCCCACCATCACCGTCACCGACACGAATTGCGGAGCATTCACTGCGTCCGGATCCGCAATGGTGACGATCCCGGTGTAAGTTCCCGCCGCTAACGCAGCAGTTTGTAGCGCGATTGAAATAGGAATGCAGGGCCCTTTCAAAGAGCAGGTCGTACTTTTTCCGATGGTCGGCGCCAGCCACTCCACCGACGACGTCGCCGTGAGATTGAGCGTGCCGCTGCCGGCGTTCCCGGCATCCACTGTTTGGGTCACCCCATTCGATCCCGGGACCACAGCCACAGTAAAGGCCGTTTGCGTGAGAACAAGTTGCGGCGCGGCGTGCGCGGCTGCTGCCCCAAACAGAAGAAATAATCCATACTTCGCGAAAGAAAAGTTTTTCAGAACCACCTGTGCTCCTTCTATGTACTTAGACTAAGTTGGCTGTCATTAGCTAACATCGCTAACGAAAAAAGATTGACCCGGGGAGGCAAGTTTGGACGCGTACACCTGCACTGGCGTGAGTGCATGTTGCTGGCCACTCCCGCAAGTTGTGAACTCTCTGCGCGGCGCTCTGTCGAAGCAGGTCGATCCTGCCACAAGCGGTGAGGCATCGGGAAACACCGCGGCGGAGTCCTTGCTCCAAAATAACACTACTCGCTGAAAAAATGCTGATCTGCGCTACTTGGGCTCGGTCAACTGGAAATCCGGCTTCAGGAACTGCCAGTCCGGAAGTTCGTAAACGCGCAGCTTGGTGGGAACATCCACCGTCACCAGCTTCAAATCCGACGGGCCGAGCGACACCTTGGTGGAAAACGTAATTAGCGGCGGATCGTCGGACTTGGCCGTGGTCGTCCGGACGTTGATATCCATTTTCACTTCGCCGAGATCGGCTTCCGAATGATTCACCACGCCGAAACGAACTTCCAAGTGCCCCGGACTCTTTTCGATGATGCGAAATCCCACCAGCTCCAGGTACTTGGCAACGGGATTGGAGCTCTGCGACGTCTGCGACGTACTGGCAGCGGCGGGCTTTGCCTGTTTTGCCGGCGAAGAACATCCGGCCATCGCGAGTACTCCAGCGAACACGATCCACATCTTCATGACCCTAATGATACGCTGAAAAACTACACCCTCCGCAAGATGTCATACTGATTTTTATGCGAGCAGCGGCGTTGCTAGGCTTAGTCCTGACCTCCATCCTGGCCGCCGATTCTGGCGCCGGGATCCGCTGGACCGCTCCGTCCAATTGGAAATCCGAAGGCGATCGGCCCATGCGCCTGGCCACGTATCAGGTCTCGCCGGACGGCGAATGCGCCGTTTACTATTTCGGTCAAGGTCAAGGCGGCAGCGTGGAAGCGAATATCGATCGCTGGAAAGGCCAGTTCGAGGGTTCCAAGGTCGCACCGAAAGTGGAAAAGCGAACCATCCACGGCCTGACCATCACCACCCTGGATGTCTCCGGCGCCTACACAGGCATGGGGGGACCCAGAGCGCCCCAAGGTCCGCCGAAGCAAGGCTATCGCCTGCTAGGCGCCATTGTGGAGGGACCCCAAGGGTCGATATTCTTCAAGTTCGCCGGCCCGGCGAAAACGGTGGCTGAAAATCAAAGCGCGTTCGAGAAAATGCTTTCGACTCTCTCGCTCTAAAAAGACGCCGACTCCCTTACGGTCGCGGTTCGGTATGCGGCGTTCGGGTGTTACCGAACCGCGACCGCAAGGGAGCGAACGAGATAGCAGGGCGCCCCAACCGAAACCAGCGAATTCTGAATCCCCCGAGCCCGATGCGATAATCAGAGATAACTGCGATGTTCCGCGCCTTCCGGGAACAAATCGAAACTGTCTTCCGTGGCGATCCCGCCGCGAAAAGCGCTGTCGAGATATTCTTCTGCTACCCAGGATTCCACGCCATCCTGCTGCATCGGTTAGGGCATAAGCTGCACCGTGCCGGTTTCACGCTCACGGCGCGCATTCTCTCGCAGTTCATCCGCGCCGCCACAGGCATCGAAATCCACCCGGGCGCTCAAATCGGCCGGCGCTGTTTTATCGACCATGGAATGGGCGTGGTCATCGGCGAGACCACCGAAATCGGCGACGACGTCATCCTGTACCAAGGCGTGACGCTGGGCGGTACCGGCAAGGAAAAAGGCAAGCGCCATCCAAGCATTGGCAATAACGTCGTCATCGGCACCGGCGCGAAAGTCTTAGGTAACATCAGCATCGGAAATAACACCAAGGTCGGTGCGGGATCGGTGGTGATTCGTTCGGTCCCCGACAATTCCACAGTGGTGGGCGTGCCTGGCCGCGTAACACGGACCCGTTTGGATGCAGGGGGAAGCCTGGAGCACGGCAACCTGCCGGATCCCGAGGGTCAACTAATCGATGAGCTAACAAAGCGCATCGATCAACTGGAGGCTCAGGTGAAAATGTTGGCCGAAGAAAGATTGGCGGAACGGAGGTGAACCTCCTTTCCGCCAGTTGTTCGGTTCTTTGGTTATTCGGTTGTTCGGTTCTCTCGGCGGGCGTTTCGGCAAGCTACAGCTATTGGATCGCGCCTTGTGAGGACTCCCGATCCGGCTGTCAACCCGGCGATCCGCAGTTGGCTGAGTGGGCCATGGCAGCCTGGCAGAACGCCGCGGCAGGCGAGCTTCAGCTTGCGCCAGTAAAGGATCGCGAACATGCCCGCATCCGTCTGTACTGGGCGACTTCGGAACAGGGATTGTACGGCGAAGCGCGTCCGATTCTGGTGGATGGAAAAAGGGGCGCTGAGGTTTACGTCCGTCCCGCTCCGCTGGACACGCAGGCCGACCAACTTCTGAGGGATACCGTTGTGTACCTGACTTGTCTCCACGAGACCGGCCACGCGCTCGGTCTTCCCCACACCGCCGTCTTCGCGGATATCATGTACAGCTTCCAATACGGCGGCGACATCCCGGAATACTTCGCACGCTATAGGCGCAAACTATCCAAGCGCGACGATATCAAGAAGAACTCAGGACTCTCGGAAGCAGACGTTTTGCTTATCCGCGTTTATTCGCGTTCATCTGCGGCCAAAACTTTTTAATGCCCAGTAGCGGCGTCATCGCCCGAGGCCTTCAACGGAAACTCAGCCCCTGCCGGAATCGGCGCCAGCATCTGCTCCTTGCGATATACCAGCGTTGAAGTGTTATAACTGGCGATCTCAAAACCGTGGCCGTGCGTAATCGCATCCGTCGGGCAGGCCTCCACGCAATACCCGCAGAAGATGCAGCGATTGTAGTCGATGTTATACACTTTCGCGTATCGCTCGCCGCCGCTGATGCGAAGTTCGTCGGTATTCTCCGCCGCTTCAATATAGATGCAATCCGCCGGACAGGCTGCGGCACACAAGAAGCACGCGACGCACTTTTCCATGCCGTTCTCGTCGCGCTGCAGTACATGCACGCCGCGATAGCGCTGCTGGAATTTCGGCGGAGAGTCCGGATAGTCCTCCGTAATGGTGGGCTGCATCATTTCGCCCAAGGTGATCGTCATCCCCTTGGCGATGGACGCTACCGATTGATATGCCTCAGATATTTTGGAAGCCATTTGCCAATCTCATTATCGCAGGTCCGCACCGGACCTCAGTTCTTCGACCCTCAACCCGCCTTCCATTCCGGCACGTTCTCATCCGCTCGGAATGCTTTGACGCCAGCCCGCGCACCCACCGCTTCCAAATCGCGCTTCGAGAAACCGGTAATTGTGTTCGCGATCTGCCCTTCCGGTTCCACCAAAAACAGCGTGGGAACATTGGTGATGCCGAAACCATTGCTGGCGGGATAGTTCTCTTTCGCCGAATCGAGCAGCGTCGGAAACGTAACCCCGAAGCGTTGGTTGAACGCCGTGGTGGCGCCAAAGTCGTCCTGCGAGATTCCGATGATTTGGATCCCTGTACCTGCCGCCAGCCGCTCCAGGAACGGAAAAGTGAGCTGGCAAACCGGGCAACCGATCTTGAAGAACGCCAACAGCGCCGGCCCCTTGCGAAGGATGTCGTCCAGCGAGACGGTTGCTCCGGCCAAACTCTGCAACTGGAAAGCTGGAGCGCGAGCGCCCTTTTCCAGCGCGCCCTTCTTTGCCCGTCCCCACATCGCGAACGCTTACTCGACGTCCTTGTTCTTCTGGACGAAACTCAGGATGTCGAAGTGCTTGATCTCGCGCTCCGGGAAGAAGGCGTTGACGGAGTCCTGTTCCTCGGCAAAAATCTGAAAAATGGTGGAGAGCTTGGTCAGCAGCATCAACTCGAGGTTGCGCCGATTCAGATTCACCAGTTTCATTCCACCGCCCATTTTCTGCAGCGAGGTGTAGCAGATCACCATGGATCCGAGACCTGTACTATCTATATAATCAATGTGCTGCAAGTTCAGGATCACCTGCTTGTGACCCTGCGCTATCTGCTCGTTGACGCTTTCACGCAACAGCGTGCAGGATTCACCCACAGCCAGTCTGCCCTTCAAGTCGAGAATCGTGATGCCTTCTCGTTCACGTCTTTGGATTTCCATTGCCATCGCAGTTCTCAGTGTACCTGCTCGGACAGGGGCAGCGCCGGGCTCTCCCGGATTTCCAGGTCCACGGGCGCAGCCGGCAGAGAAACCGTGAACCGGGTTCCCTTGTGCGGTTCGCTATCCACAGTCACTGTTCCCCCGTGCGCTTTCACTATCCAGGTTACGAAGCTCAGTCCCAGTCCCAGCCCTTTCTCCGGATCCGCGGAAGGAACGCGATAGAAGCGATCGAAGATATGCGGCAAATGATCGGGTGAAATACCCACTCCTGTATCTTCCACTGTGAACTTCACCCATCCGGTTTCTCCGTGGAGCCGCGCCACCACCCTGCCGCCGGCCGGCGTGTACTTAACGGCGTTCCCCAAAAGATTCGAGACCAGCCGTTCCAGCTGGATCTTATCGCCATGGATGATGCAGATGGGCGGCAATTCGGCCGTCAGCTCCACGCCCTGCGCTTCGGCTGGAATCTGGTATTGATCCACTTGATCCCGCAGCAGCTCGGCAAAGTCGAGTTGCGTCTTTTGCAGAAGCAACTGTCCGGATTCGGCCTGCGAGAGCATCAGCAGCGCGCGGACAATGTTCGAGAGGCGGTCCACGTCTTCGAGCGCGTTCACCATCGCTTCGCGGTACTGTTCTGTCGTCTCAGCGGTGAAAAGCGCCACTTCGAGTTGGCCCCGCACTACGGTCAACGGAGTGCGCAGCTCATGCGACACATCCGTGGAGAACCGCCGGACCTGCTCGAAGGAGAGATTCAAGCGCGTCATCATGTGGTTGAAAGCTTCAATCAGCCGGTCCAGCTCATCGCCCGACCGGCGCGAGGGAATCTGCATGTCAAGATTGGAGTGCGTGATCCGCTGAGCTGTCTCCGCCACGGAATTAACCGGGCCCAGCGCGCGTCCGGCCAGAAACCATCCCAGCACGCCAGTCAAGACGATAACCACTCGGCACCAGGCTAAAGTAGTTCAGGGTGAAGTCGCGAACCACTTTGTCGTTGTAATCCACCGCTCGGCCGATGGCCAGATAGTAGCGATTGTGCCGTTCGTCAATCATCAGACCAGACCGGATGAGGTAAGGGATGCCCGCTTTATCCCTGCGGACGCGCGTGGCCGGCTTGCCTGAAGCCAGAATTGCCTTGATTCGGCCGGGGTGTCGAGTCCAATGGAATCGTAGATTGCTGAATTTCCAGCGCGTGCCCCTCGGGATCGGCCAGCAGATAGACGCGCCGGATACGGTTCACTGCGAAACTTCGTCCGGATCCTCCCGATCGAATACCCAATCCGGTCCGGCTTCACCAGTGCGAAGGTAGCCCTTCGCGGCCCCCCATTCCTCTTCCAGCACGCTGAGCATCTGGCTCTGAAATGTCGCGATCAAGGTCTGCCGGAAAACGACGCCAAGCACAACCAGCAGAATGGTGAAAAAGAATACGTAGCTGAAGGCCAGGCGAAACCGCAATCCGCGCGTGAACCGCAGAGCCTTGCCAACACCGCTCATGACAGTGGTTCGGCCTGTCCTTCCACGGCCTTTTCGGGCGTGTCCAGCATATAACCGATGCCGCGCACCGTGTGGATCATCTTGACTGGAAATTTGTCGTCGATCTTGCTGCGCAGATGGCGAATGTAGACGTCCACAATATTGGTCAACCCGTCATAATCCATATCCCAGACGTGCTCCACGATCATGGTGCGGCTTAACGGGCGGCCCCGGTTGCGCATGAGATATTCGAGGATGCTGAACTCCTTGGGAGCCAGCTCCACGTTTTCATTCTGTCGGGTCACTTTGCGGCGGATGCAATCGAGCGCAAGGTCGCCCACTTGCAATCGTTCGGGTGTGGGTTGGCCGCGACGGAGCAGGGCACGCACCCGCGCCTGCAGTTCCACGAACGCGAAGGGCTTGGTGAGGTAATCGTCGGCGCCCAGTTCCAGGCCCTTCACGCGATCGTCCACCGCGTCGCGAGCGCTTAGGATCAGCACCGGCGGGCTTGATTTCCGATTGCGGATTTTCTCCAGCACGCTCAAGCCGTCAGTGTCCGGCAGCATCAGGTCCAGGATGATGAGGTCGTATTCGGTGGAGTGAACCAGCTCGATGGCGGTATTGCCGTCGCCCGCCACGTCCACCGCATAACCGCCGCTCTCGAGACCCCGGGAGACGAAGTCCTGAATGCGTTTTTCATCCTCGACGATCAGTATTCTCATAGGCTTAGGCCTGCTGCCAGTATAACGTCTCCTGCAGAATCCTTCCTTTATCGGACAACAACTGTTCTTTGATGCCGATAAGACCCTTGACTGGCATGGACACCATTACTATGACGAATGGACGCACGCTGGATGAGGTGCTGGAAACGCATGCCCGGTGGACGGAAGAGGAATCCTCAGGCTTTCGCTGTGTTTTAGAACGCGAAACGCTGAACGAAGCCAAGTTGCTGGGAGCAAATCTTCAGGGCGCCATCATCAAAGGAAGCTCATTCCTGGATGCCGATATGTCAGGCGCGAATCTCAGCCGGGCGATCGTGGACGCTGCGGACTTTGAGCGAGCCATCCTCAGCGGGGCCGATCTTAGCGGCATTCAAGTCTTGGATACTCAATTCTCCTTTTGTTGGCTAACGGGGGCCACTTTTTCGGATTCCACATTTCGTAATTCCAACTTCCGCCGGGCCAGCATTCGAGAGGGTCGATTTCAAGGAGCATTGATCGAGGGCTGTAAGTTTACCGAAGCGATTTTGCACTCAGCTTCTTTTCACCATGCCCGCATCGCTACCTCGGACTTTTCCGAATGCGATCTGGCAAAAGCTCATTTCTACCGAACTCAAGCGCGAGCCTGCCGGTTTGTGGGCGTCAGTGGACCAGGCGCCAATTTCAGCAACAGCAGCTTAAAGGAATGCGACTTCTCCAGAGCTGCATTCATCGGCGCCAAGTTCTTTCAGGCGGATCTGCAGGCGACAAATTTCGATCGCGCCATATTAACCGATTCCGATCTTCGCGAAACGCAATTGACCGGCGCGGATCTGTGCCGCGCCGAGCTTCGCAACGTCCGGCTGCGCGGCGCCAAGCTGGCCGGTACCGATTTGCGCGGCGCCGATCTAACCGGAGCGCGGGAGCTGACCGCTGCGCAACTGGCCCAAGCCCGCTCCGACGAAAGCACCATCCTGCCCAACGGCAGCCGGGGCCCCTTCCACCGTCACTCGGGGGCCGAACGCCCGGTTGGGGTTTGAGCGACGCCGGTTATACGGTTATTCGGTTGTTCAGTTATTCAGTTCTTCGGTTCGGCCTTATGGGGCATCAGCCATTCCCCGGGACATCCTCGATTTCCTTGGCTTCCTGAATTCCTGAATTCTTCGTTCTTGCCCTCATCTCCGCTCGCGCTTCCCGATGAATGTCGACAATCTTCGCGCCGGTCACCACCACAGCCACGAAGCCGGCGAACAGAAGCGGCAGCGTGATCACTCCCCACAAAAGCAGCGTGAAGCGTCTTGCCTCCGCTTGCTGAACGCCGAACAGCGTTAGGCCCAGGGTCGAGATCACCTGGAATAGGCCTACATTTCCCGGCGCTTGAGGAGCCACCGACCCCAGCCGCAGCAGCACCATCAGTGCTCCCGCCCGCGCCCAGGACGCCTCATCCAACTCATAAGCCTGCATCAGGGCATAGATCGGAACCACCTGCATCAACAAATATGGGACGCTCATCAGCGCGGAAAAATACAAAAAGCGTGAATGCCCGATGAGATGCAGGTCCTCAATCATCACGTGGATCCAACTGAACATCCGGGCGTTCAAGAGCATCTCGAGCGCCTGCTGGCGCCAAAACATGGCAACCGCCAACAGCCCGCCGCACAGGACAATCAACACCGTGAGAAAAATGCTGCCGTCGGCCAGGATGGCCACGGCGCGCGCCTGCCCTCGATTCAGCGGCAGGTGCCGGACATAGTCCAGCGAGAAAAACAACGCGACGATCAGAACAATGCCGTCGAAGATGCGCTCGATCAGCGCCGATGCCAGCGTTACAGATACTGGAATCGCGGTCCAGCGCGCTTGCAGAAAACAGCGGATCAGTTCTCCAGCGCGCAATGGAAACACTTCGCTGGCGAACAAACCCACAAAGATGGCGCGCACCGAACTTCCAATGGAGGCAGGTCCAACCGGCCGCAGCAGCAGGCTCCAACGCCAGCCCTGGATCACGTAGACCAATACGTCGGCTATGCACGCCACCGCCACCCAGCGCCAGTCCAGCTCACGGATGTCCTCCCAAAGCTCGGACCAATTCAAGCCATGCAAGGCCCAAGCGAGGCATGCCAGAGAAAGGACAATCGTTACCGCGCCGAAAATGCTGGATCGCTTAGAACTACTCTCCGAAACCGGAGCAACCATATCACCCAAATCCATCATACGGCTTCGCCGGATGATGGGTTGTTCAGTTATTCGGTTGCTCGGTTCTTCGGTTCTGTGTAAGCCGCGTTCTCCAGCGATGGAAGGCTCCACAAAAGGCAGAACCGATGAACCGAATAACCGAAGAACTAACGCCGCGTACCGCGCGGCGTTATGCCGAGCGAAAAGCGAGGACAGCGTTCAGGCCTCCAAAAGCAAACGAGTTCGATAAGGCGCATTCTACTTGCACTTGCCTCGCTTGATTCGGGATCACATCCAGATCGCAGGCCGGGTCCGGTACGTTGTAATTTGCGGTAGGCGGCAAAACACCATTGCGCAGCGCGAGCACTGTAGCTGCCGCCTCCAGGGCGCCCGCCGCGCCCAGCGTGTGGCCGTGCATGCTCTTGGTTGAGCTCACCTGCAACCGATCCGCGTGTTGTCCGAATACTTTCCGGATAGCCGCGGTTTCCGTGGCGTCGTTGGCCTGCGTCGCCGTTCCGTGCGCATTGATGTAACCGATGTCTTCGGGATCGAGACCCCCATCCAGGAGAGCGCCTCGCAGAGCGCGCGCGGCCCCATCGGGCGAGGGCTGCGTGATATGGAAGGCATCCGACCCCATGCCAAAACCCACCAGCTCGCCATAGATCCGCGCGCCCCGCGCCTGCGCGGATTCCAAAGGTTCCAGCACCAGCATGGCTCCGCCTTCTCCCAGGATCAACCCTTTTCGATCCTTTGAAAACGGCCGGCAGGTGTCCGGCGACACCACCCGCATCGCCTCCCAGGCCTTGAGAAAACCCAGGCTGAAAACCGCTTCGCTTCCGCCGGCAATCGCCATCCTGGCCGAGCCGCTTCGCACCATCCAAAACGCTTGGCCGATCGCGTGATTCGAAGACGAGCAGGCGGTGGATACCGTGTAAGTTGGACCAACAATCCCTGTCTCCAGCGAGATTCTGCTGGCGGCCGCGTTCTCCATCGTGCGCGGAATGGTCAACGGATTCACGCGCGGAATGTTCTTCCGATATAGACTGACGAAGCCTTCGTCCTCGGTGGTTTGTCCACCCACGCAACTGCCGGTGACAATCGCTGTTTGTTCCTTAAGTTCCGTGTTCCATTCGATACCGGCATCGGCGACAGCTTCGCGCGCCGCCACCACGCCAAATTGGGCGAACCGGTCCAGCAGTCCGATTTCCTTGTCGTCGAAGTGCCGCAGCGGATCCCAGTCTGGAACTTCCGCGCCATTCTCGAATCGAAGCAAGCCCGGCTCGATCGATGTGAGCGGACGAATTCCGGATCGCCCTTCGGCGAGCGCTTGCCAAAACTCGGCGCGATTGTGCCCCAGGGCGCAAACCACTCCCACCCCGGTAATCACCAC
This sequence comes from Bryobacterales bacterium, assembly GCA_963774655.1. Lineage (GTDB taxonomy): Bacteria > Acidobacteriota > Terriglobia > Bryobacterales > Bryobacteraceae > Palsa-89. Next base: position 269,471 of record CAVZFZ010000003.1, read on the forward strand.
CCGCCGGCTCATGCGTGTGGGGCAGGCAATCCTGCGCCACAGTGTATAAAGAACATCAGGCCCGAACCGCTTCCTGGTTCCCGCCGGGGCCTTCCGCCAGCAACTTCGCGATCCCTTCCACCACGTCGCGCACGGACCGAATAGTTTGCGCGGCCTCATCCGGAATGTTCACGTTGAATTCGCTCTCCACCGCGAAGAGGATGTTGATCCCGTCCAGCGAATCGATGTTGAGCTCGGCAAATGTGCTTTCGGCGGTAACCTTATCCTCAGGCAGATGCTGCGCAGTCGCGATAATTCTTCTGACTCGTTCCGTCAGTTCTTCGTTGGACATAGGATTTCGGTCACTCTTTCGAAATGGAACCCGCGTTCTATCAATCTTGGCAGAACTTCGCGTACTGCGTCCAAAGTTGCCCGGATGTCGGGCCGTGGCTCTAGCCGGCGGCCGTCGTGCAAACAAAAAATAGCCCCATTCGCGGCGCCGTTCAAGAGACGGCGCGCCACTCGGGCTGCCGGCCATTTCCAATCCAGTGCGATGGTCGTCCACATCACGCCCATCAGGCCCAGCCGGCGCTGCGCATCGCGCAATCCGAACCAGCGCGCGCCGTAGGGTGCGCGAAAAAGCCGCGGCCGTACTCCGGTGACTTGTTCGATGGCTTGCCCGGCCGCCGCCAGCTCGCGATAGATGAAATCCGAGGATCTCAAGTACAGCCGTGCATGGGTATCGGAATGATTACCGATTTCGTGCCCGGCCGCCGCGACATCGCGCGCGATCCCGGCTAAACGCCGTACGTTCGCGCCGCATTGGAAGAACGTGGCGGACGCGCCATGCCGCTCCAGGATCTCGAGCAACTCCGGAGTGGATTCGCTGGGCCCGTCATCGAAAGTCAGGGCGATGGCAGGCCGCGTCTGGGAGCCCCGGTATACGGAAGGGGCAAACAGCGTGGACCCCCGGCCGCGCACGGCATAGGCCAACCCCCCGGCCGACAGACCGATGGCGGCGGCTAAATCGGGAATTGAGTATCCTGTCACCGGATTTCCCCGAACCAGGGCTCGCTATGATCGCCGGTTACGGCTCTGGTTTCGCGCGGCGAATCGATTTCGAAGAACGACCAGGGGCCCGGCACCCACGGATACCGCTTAAGAACACCTTCGTCCACTTCTACTCCCAATCCAGGACCCGCGGGCATAATCAAATCACCGTTCTCCACCCGGAGCGGCTCCTTTAAGATCTCCTCCGCCAGAGGAAATGGATACATGCCTGCCCGGCCAGGCGCCGCGTAACAGGGATATTCCAACCATTCCACCACTTGCTCTTGCCAACAGATACCCAAATGCGCGGCCGCGATCACTTCCAGCGACGTTCCCCAACTGTGAAAGGCAAACTTCAAACCTGCCCGCTCGATTTCCTTGAACAAGCGCCGGGCTGCGGCATAGCCGCCCTGACAGACCACGTCCATCTGTACGTAGTCCACCGCCTCGGTATCGATCAAATCCAGGTAGCCGGCTTCGTCAGGCTCGTGTTCCCCGCTTGCGATTGGGACCACATCCAGGTTCTTCAGCAAACGGTATCCGTCATGATCCGCCGGTGGGAGAGGCTCTTCGAGCCAGGCGATCCCGTATTGGCTGAGATCTCGTGCCAGCTTGCTGATGGTTTCCGGCGAATAGTTCCGATCGCCCATGCGCCACCAGGTGTGCGCGTCCACCATCAGTTCGAAATCGGGACCCACCGCCTCGCGCATCTGGCGAACCGTCTCCAGATCCTGCTCCGGACCCATGCCGGGGCGCATTTTGTAAGCTCGAAATCCGAGCTTCGAGATCGCGCGGGCCTCTTCGGCATACTGCGCAGGCGGCATATACATTCCCGCGCTTCCATACAAACGGATCCGATCGCGAACGCGTCCGCCCAACAGTTCCGATACCGCAACTCCCTTGGATTTTCCCACCAGATCGTACAAAGCGATCTCAACTGAGCAGTAGAGCTTGCGGGATTCCGCCGAAACTCCAGCCCCGTCCAGAAACTGCACGCGCAAGGCGTCGGGATCCTTCAGAGTGCGGCCGGCTAGAAAGGGCGCCACCATCGTGTCAATGCCCCGTTTGGCGGCCTCGCTGCCCTGTCCAGGCGCATAACCGACGAGTCCATTATCGGCCTCTACGCGGATCAGCATGGCATCCCGCTTGAGGATGGTTCGGGTGCCGCCGTAATAGGACAGTTTTAAGGGAGCAGCCAGCGGCGCAGAAAGTAAGTGAGCTTGGACGGAGAGTATCCGCATTGGCGGCTACGCTAAAGCGTAGCAGGTTGTGGGTTGTGGGATGTGGGTCGTGGGAAAGGCTCAAACCCGTCGGGATTGAATGAAGCTTGACAGTTGCCGAACCAAGCACAAAAGCTGCTTGCGCATCGCGGCAACGCGTTCGGCATCGGCGAATTCCAGAGCTTGCGCGATTTCGAGAAGGGTGTCTAACTCGTAAGCGGAGCCCTGCGCAATTCGAGCGAAACGAACCAATTCGCCAGAGTGCCCCGGCCTTTGCCTTCAGCGAGGTTACTAGGTATTGAAACCGCAGCGCGGCGAATTTGCCCGGTGAGTCCGAACAGCTCGCTTTTTGGCCATGCCGCAGTCAATGCATAGCTTTCCTTGACTAAGGCTATGCCCTCTTGCCACACGCGCAATGTCCGTACAGTATCGGGACCCATAGGCCTTTCCCACCGCCCACAACCCACCACCCACAACCAAAAAAATGCCGGACGCTGGTCTGGCGTCCGGCTGAGGAGCAACCCACGCGCGGCTCGGAGGTGCCGGTGCGTGGTAGTGGAGGAGCTTTGCTAGGCCAATAGGCCGCCCAGACCGAGGCAAGCGATCTCCCAACCCGTAACGTGATATCGTGCCAACATTGGAGGCAGCACCAAATCTACCACATTCGGTTTGGCGGAGCGGAAACAGCCTGGGGCGGACACAATCGGGATATCGTCTTTGTAGCCGAGCAACAAAAGATTGCCCGGCTCTACCGGTGCAAGAAAACGTTCGATCTGGCAACCGGCGCGTAACATGGCGCGCCCAACGACATCGTCTGGACCGGCGGGCGCGGTAGTGGAAGCAATCAGGACGGTGGTGGGACGGCCGCGCAGCAGATGCTGTAAAGATCGGGCCACGGCGCCTTCCTCCTCGAGCGAAGCCAGGACGAACGTCGCGCAGGTCCCCATGCGCTCCAACCGCTGGCGCATGATGTTTTCGAACAATTGACGGGCTCGTTCCCCGTTCAGCGGATCCGTATACAGCACGCCCACGCTGGGGGTTCGGATCGGCCTTGCCTGCAGAATCGGCCCACGCTCTTTGACGATGGAAATTACCGTTTCCAATTGGGACTTGGACACCGCAAAAGGAACGCTCTTCACTGTAGCCACGCGCTGCGCCGCCCGGGCATAAGAAAAGTTAAGTGAAGTTGCGATGGCGACGCTGGAGGTGCAGTTAATCTGCTTCAGCAGTTCATCATCCACCAAAACACAACAAGGCTCGGTAGCAAATAGATTTGCGCGCCCGCCGGCGGCCAAGCGGATCTCGAGGGACCCGCAGCCGATCTCAGTGGCCACTTCCATCACGGCTTCGTCTTCGCCGATTTCACCGTCTTCCAACTCCGTAACCCAGACCTCGGCCAACCCCTCGGTCTCGAGCATTCGCGCATCTTCCTCGCTGATTACGTGTCCCTTTGCGAGTAGTTTCTTGCCTCCCGGACGAAAGATCGTGGAGCAAAGAATCCTCCCCGTGGCCCGCTTTACTTCAATGGTTTGAGCCCGCACAGTGCCCACTTTCCCTAAGGGTATTCCCTAGTATGCTGCCTATAGTACACCCATCAAGTGTAAATACAAAAGGAAATTCTCGAAAAAATAACCGACATTGGCATACTGGTATCATATCGGCGGGCCGATTAAAAGCATTGTCAGAATTTAAATAGCGACGAATGTAAGACCATAACACCCACTTTCGTAGGTCTTTGTCCTACAGTAATCACTCCAGGTCTCGCGCGTAATCAGCCGTACACTCGCTCAACTTAATCGGACAGATGGTTCCGGATCGCGTAATGTATTATGTCGGCGTTGGTCTTCATTCCCATCTTCTCCAGAATGCGCGCGCGGTAGGTGCTGACGGTTTTGTTACTGAGCTGTAGGATCTCTGCAATTTCACCGACGGTCTTTCCGGAGCCGATCAAGCGCATCACTTCAAATTCCCGGTCGGAGAGCGACTGGTGAGAGGGCCGGTCCCGGTCGGCGCCCTTTTCAAGGTCCTGCGCGAATCGTTCCGCGGTGGCTTCGTTCACGTATCTTCCCCCTTCCATCACTCGATTCACGGCCCGGATCAGCTCGGTGGGGGGACTGTCTTTGGTAATATAGCCGGCTGCACCAGCCTGGAATGCGCGCCTGGCGTATTGCTCCTCCGAATGCATGCTGAGTATCAGGATTGGAAGCTTGGGGCGGACTTGTTTCAACTCTTTCAAGAGTTCCAACCCGCCGTGAAAGCCCAATGAGAGATCCAGCACTACCAGGTCCCAGTTCTCTTCAGCCGCCAGTTTCACCGCCTGTTCGACGTTACTGGCTTCGCCGAAAGCGGTTTCCGGTTGCTCAATAATTCGCATGAGACCTGCCCGAACCACTTCATGATCGTCCACGATGAGGATTCGCCTCATTTTCGGATGCCTTTTATAAACGGGCCGGAGTCCTCTCTAGGTAGAGGGACTCGCACCGCGATGGTTGTGCCAGAGCCTTCCAATCCCTGGATTTGAATGTTCCCGCCCAACAGCCGGACGCGCTCTTGCATCCCGAGTATGCCCAGGCCCGATTTTTCGATCCCCGTGATGCCCCTCCCGTTATCGCTGATGGCCATGACAAATTCTTCAGCTTCCTGGGCCAACGTGACGTCGACTAGCGTTGCGTCCGCATGCCGCAGGATGTTGGTCAACGCCTCCTGAAAGATACGAAAAAGCGCGGTGGATTGCTCTTCCGGGAGACTCACGCCGTCGACAAACCCAATCCGATTGCAAACGATGCCGGTTCGTTCTTCGAACTGCCGCGCCTGCCACTCGATTGCCTCCACCAGTCCCAAGTCATCCAGGATGCTCGGCCGGAGCTCCCAAGCGATCCGTCGAATCGTATCGATGGTGCTCTCGACAAGTTTCTTCATGCTTCCAATTTTGGCCAGCAGCGCCTCCGCCGCCGCCGGATCCACTGTTTTCGAGAGAGTTTTGTGCATGCCTTCAAGGTCCCACTTTAGGCTGGTAAAGGCGGATCCAAGCTCGTCGTGAATGAAGCGGGCAACTCTGGTTCGCTCATCTTCCCGCGCCGTCTGGATGCTGGCGGAAAGCGCCCGCAACTGATCGGCGCCCGTCCTCAGACGCTCTTCCAACTGTTTTTGCCCGGTGATGTCGCGCCCAAACCCGATCGTGGTCCCGTCCGAAAGGTGGACCGTCGCCCAGGTGGTATCCAGCTCCCGGCCATCCCGAACTCTGGTCTTGAATTCTCCCCATTCGGCGGTGGACCCTAAGATAAAGTTCAAGACTCGTTCCTGATCTATGGGATCGGGGAAGCATTCCGACACTATATCCAGCCTCTTCGCGCGTATCTCTTGCAGGGTCCAACCCAGTATGCGTTCCCACTCCCGGTTGACCAGCTTAATCTGATTTTCAGGATCCAGGAAACTGATCATTACCGGAATATGATCAAAGATTTTTTGCAACACTTCCTTCTGCTTTCTGAGTTCTTCATTCGCCGCGTGCAGCACGTGGGTTCGTTCCACCACTTTCTGTTCCAAGCGTTGATTCAGTTTCTTGATCTCGGCTTTGTCCTCTTTCAGCTCCGGCGTTTCAACAACCTCCCAGTCCCCGTTTTGAACCGCCGTACACACGGGGTGCACACGGGTCGCCTCCAGCAGTTCGGCAGCGCCGCTTTGGAGAATCGGGTACGTACATAAGATCGACAACGGATACGCGGAAACCCTGTGATTCAACTGGTTCTCGAAGTCCCGCAGACGCTCCCGGTGGATACTATCGGGCCATCGGCCGTCGCGGCTGAGTCGCAGTCCGGCATGTCCCCTGGCTAACGCTTCCACCAGTTTGTTGTGAAGGAGACTAAGAACGCGCTGCGGGTCGTCCGCTGCTCCTTCCAAACACCAGCCGGAACAGGAAGTGAACTCCATCCTTTGACCGGCCTGAAATCGATCCAGATCCGGAACTGCTTGCCGCAAAGCCTGATCAGCTTCTTCGATGGTCAGAGGTTCGGAAACAATCCAAAGGCAGGCCTCCTGGTGATCGAGGCCGGTCTTGAAGAATGGAATGAGAGTGTCAAGGATATCCTGCTTGGTCTCGTAGAACAAGCATCCGTGCCTAACGCGCTGCCCTCCGCTCGCGCCATGAATCTTTCCTAACATCTCCGGCACCCCTCCGGCTTCTCAACTATCTCGCTAGAATCAACTTTTCCCAGGCCAATCCAACAGATTGTGTCACCGATATTATCGCGATATCCTGACAAGTTCAACAGCGAATTCCCATAATTTCTATCTCGGTTATTTATCTATCTGTCGGCTCCCCGACAGTGACTGCTCCGAGGACACCACTGCGATTAATGGCAGAATTGTCCCAGTGACTAAATGAGCCAGCTCGCCCGACGGCTGGGCCTGTTTGACGCCACCATGATCGTGATGGGCGGCATCATTGGCTCCGGCATCTTCATCAATCCATATATTGTGGCGCGGCAATTGCGCACGCCCGCGCTAATCTTGGGCGCCTGGGCGCTGGGAGGAATTATTGCGCTGACCGGCGGATTCATTTGGGCAGAGCTCGCCGCGCGGCGTCCGCTGCTGGGCGGCCAGTACGCCTACCTGCGTGAAGCGTATCATCCCTCAGTCGCATTCATCTACGGCTGGACGTTGCTGCTGGTGACGCAGACCGGCGGAATGGCGGCGGTTGCTGTCACGTTCGCCCGCTATTTTCTGGACGTGACTCATCTGGAGATTGCGGATGGAATCATCGCGATCCTGGTGCTCGCGTTCCTGACGATCATCAATTGCCTCGGCGTGCGTGCCGGAAGCACGGCGCAAAACGTTCTGATGTCCATGAAGATTGTAGCTATCGCCGCCATCGTGGTTTGCGGAATTGTTTATACAGGCCGTCCCCACCCGATGGCGATCGCTGGACTTCCGCCGCTCCGATCCTGGGATCTGCTCAAAGCAGCCGGAGCGGCCCTCACGCCGATCGCGTTCTCGTACGGCGGCTGGCAAACCTCCAGCTTCATGTCGGCGGAACTGCGCGATCCCAAGCGGGATCTGACGCGCGGGCTGTTGATAGGAGTGCTGGGAGTGGTGATCCTTTATCTTTCGATGAACTTCGTTTATCTTCGCGTGCTGGGTCCGGATGGTTTGAGTGCGACCACAACACCAGCGTCCACCGCGATGCAGGCGGCTATCGGATCCCGCGGCGCCACCCTGACGGCAATTATTATCGCCATCTCAACGCTGGGATTCCTGAGCCAGGGAATGCTGACCGCGCCGCGAGTTTATTTCGCCATGGCCGAGGATAGGCTGTTTTTCCGGAGCGTGGCTTTTGTATCGAAACGCACGCAGGTGCCGGTGGTAGCGATCGCCCTGCAAGGTTTGCTCGCGATCGTGATCGCGCTGTCCGGCCGTTACGAGCAGATTCTCAACTACGTAATCTCCTCAGACTTCATTTTCTTCGGGCTGACTGCTTCCACACTGTTCGTCTTTCGCCGGCGCGCGCGTTCGAACGAGACGGTTGGATATCTGGTTCCTGGCCACCCCTGGACCACCGGGCTGTTCATCGCGGCTTGCGCCCTGATCGTGATAGGCACTGTCTACAGCCATCCGAAAGAGAGCCTGATGGGCTGGATGATTTTGGCTTCAGGAATTCCGGTGTACTTGTACTGGCGGCGTTTGGGAAAGGCAAAGACATGAATCGCACAATGAGTTCGGCGTATATGCAATGGGCCAAGAAACGATCCGGGTCCCGTTACAACTTGGCCACCAGCGGCCTGCGCAGCGCCACGTTCGCCGGGCTTGGCCTGACTGCCGAAGACATTGATCCAATCACCCGGGCGGGAGATTATGGCTATCCTCCGCTGACGGAAGCGGTGGCGGCGCACTGCGGCGTGGCGCCGGAGAACGTTGTTACCGCCGCAGGCACTTCCATGGCAAATATGCTGGCCATGTCCGCAATGTTTGAGCCGGGTGACGAAGTTCTGGTGGAACATCCGACGTACGAATTGTTGTTGGCCACCCTTGGCTATTTGCAGGCGGATGTTCGACGCTTTTCGCGCCGGGCTGAAACTGGTTTCGCACTCGAACCGGCGGAGATCCAGCGCGCCATCACTCCGCGCACGCGCTTGATCGTGATCACGAATCTGCATAATCCGTCCAGCGCGTTCACGAACGACGATACGTTACGCGCAGTGGGAGAAATTGCCCGCCGCGCCGGCGCGCGCGTTCTTGTGGACGAGGTTTACCTGGATGCCGCTTTCCCGCTTGCGCCACGCTCGGCCGCACTTTTGGGGCCCGAGTTTGTAGTGACCAGCAGTCTAACGAAGGTATATGGGCTGAGCGGGCTGCGCTGCGGTTGGATTCTGGCTGAACCGGGATTAGCGCGCCGCATCTGGCTGCTGGATGATCTGTTCGATGTCAACATGGCGCATCCGGCGGAACGGCTGAGCCTGGCAGTACTGCGGAATTTTGAAAGAGTGAGGGAGCAGGCGCGCGCGTTGCTGGATACGAACCGCGTGTTGCTGAATCAGTTTCTAAATGGGCGCAAGGATCTGGAGGTAAGGCAACTCAAATTTGGAACCACTGTTTTCCCCAAGCTGTTGACGGGGCCGGTGGATCGATTTTGTGAGTTGTTCCGGGAAAAGTATGAGGGTACGGTGGTGCCTGGATCTTTTTTTGAGATGCCGGATCATTTCAGAATTGGGATTGGAGGGGAGACGGAGGCATTGGAAGAGAGCTTGGAACGGTTGGGTGCGGCGTTGGATGCGTTTGGGGGGTGAGCGTTACGCTCCCTTGCGGTCGCGGTTCGGTAAGAGGCACAGGAGCGACCCATGGCGCCTTCAGCGCTGAATGCGCGCTGTGCCGCCTTTGGCTAATGCTTGCACCTGCTCGAGCGTCGACATGGTGGTATCGCCGGGAAACGTGGTCAGCAGCGCGCCGTGCGCCCAACCAAGCCTGAGAGCTTCTTCGGGCGGCGCGTCCGACATGAGTCCGTAGAAAAACCCCGAGGCGAATCCATCGCCGCCCCCGACGCGATCGTAAATATGCAGTTGGCAGGTGGGAGCGACGTAATTTTTGCCTTCCACCCATGCGACGGCAGACCAATCGTGCCAATTGGTGGAGTGCACTTCGCGCAAAGTAGTAGCGACGATCTTGATATTCGGGTGCTGCGCGATCACTTGATCGATCATCCCGAAAAACGCGCCCGGATCGAGTTTCGACTCGGCCGTCACCTCCGGACCGGACACGCCCAGGCCTTTTTGCAAATCCTCTTCGTTACCCACCAAGACATCGACGTTCTCAACGATGCGTTGGATCACGGACCGGGCGCGCTCGGGGCCGCCTGAATTCTTCCAGAGCTTCTCGCGGAAATTCAAATCGAAGGAGACCACGGCGCCGGCGGCTTTGGCGGATTGCATGCCTTCGATGATCAGCTCGGCCGTGGTGGGCGAGAGCGCCGCGAAAATTCCGCCGCTATGGAACCAGCGCACTCCACCACTGAAGATCGTTTTCCAATCGACATCGCCTGGCTTGAGCCGCGCGGCAGCTTCGTTCGCGCGATTGTAGAAGACCACCGGCGGACGCACGCCATAGCCGCGATCGCTATAGACGGTGGCGATATTCGGACCCGACATTCCATCGTGCGCAAAGCGCTTGTAAAAAGGCTTTACGCCCATGGCCTTCACCCGTTCGGCCACCAATTCACCGATCGGATAATCCACCATGGCCGAGACAATCCCGGTGCGCATGCGGAAACAATCCGCCAGGTTGGCGGCCACATTGAACTCGCCTCCGCTCACGTGGATCTGGCATTCCGTCGCCTTGCGGAACGGTACGATTCCGGGATCCAGCCGGTGGATCAGCGCGCCGAGCGAAACGAAGTCGAGCGCGCCTTCACGCGAGATATTCATCACTTGTCCTCAAGTGGGTGATTATAACGCGTGGCTAGGATGGCTGGATCATCACCGCATGAGCGTCCCTAATCGTGTTGGAAGTCTGTCCGTGCGTGTCGACGATTTGCACCTTCCCGTCGTCCGCAAGACTTCGTACTTGCCGGGCGGCAACCACTTTTTGGCCGTCGCATTCCAGCACCCATTCCGTGATGAGCAGTCTACGTAACATGTCATTTGGACACCCCGGCCGAAACAGTTGTTCCTGGAGGATTGTGTGGAAATTAGGGAATGCGCTTACCCTTCGCCGCCTGGCCGGGAAGCAAAAAAGTCTTGATCAACTCGCCTTCACCGCAGACCGCCATGCCGGGGAAGCGCTTGTACCACAAACCTTCAGGGACCTCGGGCTCGCCGTCAAGCCACCTAGCCAGCAAGGCTAACTGAGTAGCGGAAATCTTTCGGCTCTGGACGCGATCGAGGAGATGTTGAAAAAGAGCTGGTGGCACGTTCTGACGACGGACTTTGGGCATCGTGATCTTCGTTTCCCAAAACTAAATGCCATAGAACCCGCGAGTGAGGCGCTCTTTTATCCGAGCTGCCTCGATTGGCGTTGTGGCTGCCGCAAGATCTTTGGCCAGCAAACCCAATTCTTCTGGATTCAGGCGATTTCCCTTGCCTTCCAAGACCGCAAGCTCCGCCGTCTCAATCGCGACTTCTTCTCCTGTAGGCTTCCGCGCCACAACACGGCTGCCCGTAATAGCCTGCCGCACGAACCAGTGATAAACCGCCAGTGCGCTCTTGATCACGTCCGTGCGTTTTGAGCCGGTCAAATCGGCCATCTGATCCACTAACGCAAGTTCGGCTGGAGTTAGTACCGGTTGGATTCTCGCCATGTTCTAATATCCTCAGATTCTGAGCTCATTATACTCTCTTCTCAGATACGCCGGCCTACTGATTGGCAGCGGGTTTCGATCCGGGAATTTTTCGGCGGGCGATTTCGTCTTTCTTAGCTTGCGCCACCGATTTTACCGAGGGACTGATATCGGGCGTGGCCAAGGCCTTGTCGAATGCATCCGCGGCTTCATCCAACTTGGCGGAATCCTCATACGCCTGGCCCAGGCGGATCCAGGTAACGGCGTCCGGCATGGCGGCTGTCGAGATGGCTAGTTTGAAGTCCGCGATTGCTTCGTCGTACTTCTGCCGCAAGACCGCGACCTGACCCATCGCTTCGTAGGCCTGGGATTGAAAATCCTTTTTTGCGGATTCCCATCTATCTTCGGCCATGCCCGGAGGCTTCGGCATCACCTTCGCGTTCTCCAGGCCGGCTTTGGCGTACTGATCTGCTTTGACGAGCTTTTCCTCTTTGTCGAAGTCAGAGGGGCGGGTATGACGTGCGGTTTCGGACGCCAGCGTGACCAACGCGAACGCACCTTTGGGATCCGCATTCCGCAGTCTCTCGCCGTAGAACAAAACTTGCGCGAAATCGTCCTTGCGCTGCTCGATCTGCATGGCGGTCTGAAGCAGCATGATTTTGAATTCGGTATCGGCGAAGTTGGTGAGCACGTTCTCAATGGCCTGCAATTGCTGATCGGGAGTCCGGGCGTCCTGAACCGCTTGGAGAGCGGCCAATTCTTTGGGCGATTTGGGCTTGGGCTTGTTCGCTTCCTTAGATGGCTCGGCTGTTAGATTCTTCAAGGGCAAATTGGCATCGAACGCCACTGAGAAGAAGCCGATCATCATTTCGTCAAAGGTTTGATCGCCCCAACTCACATCTTTCGACGGGTCCGGATTGTTGGGATTGTTCGAGGAATTGTCGAAGCGCGCGATGCAGTGAATCCGGGTTCCTTTCGGCAGAACGATTGGATTCGCAAGATAGTAAGTGAGCTGCCAGTTGAAGCTGTAATTGGGCACGTGCAGCAGAGTTTCGGTGCGGCCATCGGGATAAATCGCGCGGAATTCGAAATCTTTGCCGCGGTAGTGCATGTGCGGGTGCAGTCCGGTCAATTCCACTTCGGCGCCCAAATCGAACACCGAATCCACCCTGTAATTCGGATCGCCGGCGGGAATTTTCAAGTTGTCGTTGTAGGCAGATAGGGTAGCGACGCGTTGCTTGGGAGGCCCTGGAGCGAACACCAGACCCAGCCTGCTTCGATCCACGCCTGGCTTTCCATTGGTGGTGTAGTGCATCTGAAAAACAATGTCGGAGCCCGCCTTAATCAAGATGGCTTGCCCCGGTGGGAGCGGGATCGGAAAGGCGCCCGGCGCATAACCGCCAATGGATTCGCCTGGAAGTCCGTCATCTTTGCGCCGCTTGCGCTTTTTGGGATCCGTATCGAACGGCACGCCTGGCTTGGCGTCCCTCAGCCACTTGGAACCCGGTTCGCGCGTGAACACGACAATGTGATGCACCAAGGCAGGATTGCCCGGACGCACTTCGATGCCCTGGACCCAGCGATCTTCCGTGAATCCCGAGGGTACTACGATGTGCTGCAGTTCCAGAACGCCGGAGGCCGGAACACGAAAATCGTTGGGCATCTCGATGACGGCATCGGGTTTCGGAATCCGCCAGCCTGGGACGAATTGGAGCGGCGGCGGCGCGTCTTTGGGATCGCCTTGCGGTGCGCCTTGGTCGGACCAAGCCGCCAGCGTCGCGATATCTTTCGGCGAAAGGGAACGGTCGTTCGAGAACTTCCCGACGTGCGGATCGGCGAACCAGGGCGGCATTTTCTTCAACAGCACCGCTTCCTTCATGGCTTTGGCCCAGGGCCTGGATTCCTCGTAGGTGAGGAGCGAGAACGGAGCGGCTTCCCCGGCACGATGGCAAGCCTGGCAACTTTTTTGCAATACGGGTAAGACATCCTTGGAAAAAGTGACCGGCGGCTGGGTAGCGGCGCGAGTGGAAGCGGAAGCGAACAGCAGCCCGGAGAGAACGGGTCCGAGACGCATAAAACCCCTTTGCCCCATTATAGGCGCGGGCTGCAAAAATCACCGACTCCCTGACGGTCGCGGTTCGGTCCGAGCCGCGACCGTCAGGGAGTCGGTGCCTTTTTTTTACAGAACCGTAATATTTTTTCATCGCTGCCTAAGCGCTGAATCGATGACGGAAGTGCAAGATCAAACTTGTCGCGTAGAAAACCAGCAGCACAGACATGGCGATGGCGGGTTTTCGCATGCCTCCGGTCCGGGAGAAATAGGCAAGCAAACCGACCAGAATGCACCAGAGTCCATTGTCGATGAAGGCCTCCGACAGGAATCCGAAAATGTTGTTGGTCCGGTGGCGGAGAGACAAAGAGGAGGCTATGAAACAGAAGAGCGCGCAACAAAAAAACAGAATCATGTTTTCCGGTCCGCTGTCTTCGCGCTGGATGGCTTCGTTGAAAAAACTCACCAACAAGCTCAGCGAGGTAAAGCAGAACCCGGCCAGTGTCAGACTGGCGGCGTGTTGCTTGTCTGGCTCCTCCGCCTCGGACTCGCTCTGCAGCTGATCGCGTTGTTGGAACCCGATTAGTCCATAAACAACGATGGGAGCGCAGGCAACCGGAATCTGCCACGCCAGAATCGCTAAGAAGCAGAACCCGGCGAGTGCCAGACCTGAAGCGGCCACACGAACCGGCCGCTTTGTGCCGATGAAGATTACGCGCAAAAATGCTTTCCCGAGTTACGCCATTATTACGCAACTTGGCAGAAATGTTCAAGACTTTGGAGAGTATGCCGCCCCACACATGGGCTGGCCGAGGGCCGAATTAACGCGAAGCGGGATCGTCCAGTATCAGAATCTCCACGCGGCGATTGGCTGCCCGTCCCGCTTGTGTATCATTGGGACCGAGCGGCTGATTGGATCCGAAGCTTTCTATGGACAGGCGCGATTCAGGGATATCGTACCGAGAGGTCAAAAGCGCCAAAAGGCTTAAGCTTCGCGCAGCGGAAAGCTGCCAGTTGTCGCGGAAGCGGCGATTGTGAATCGGAGTGGTATCGGCGTGGCCAACCAGCACTACGTTGTTCTTGTTTTCGCGTATTACCTCGGCAATGCGGGAAAGCGAGGGCCACGCTTCGTGGTTCACCTGGTCGTCCCCAGCAGCGAATAGAATCGATTGAAGCAGGCTGATCACTAGCCCGCGAGATTCCAACTTCACGTCCAGACCCTCCGGCTTCAGTTTGCGCTCCGCTTCTACCAGAGTAGGACGGGCAGTGACCACTGGCGGAGCGGGACGGGGCGCAATCGCGGGAGGCGGCAGGACACGAGCCTTCATTCCCTGAGCCGCAACGGACACGAAAAGTATCAACAGGATCGTCACCATGTCGGTGTAACTGAGGAGCCAACGCTCGCGGACTGCGCCGCTCTCGGACAGCAGATATTTAGGTTTTCGGCGAATCATAATGAGAAGTCGAATGACGCAGGAATGAATTCAGCCGCATGCGAATCACCGCGGGATGGCCTCCCTCGGCGATGGCAAGTACACCCTCCAGGATGAGTTCCTGAGTTTCAAACTTCTCAGTGACTCTGGCCCGAATCCGCTGCGCCACCGGCAGCAGAAACAGATTGGCCAAGGCCAGACCGTAGATGGTGGAGACGAACGCGGTTCCAATTCCATAACCCACGGCGGGAAGATTCGAGAATTGCCGCAACACTTGAATCAGCCCGATGACGGTGCCGATGATGCCGAGCGTGGGCGCGAAGCCGCCGGCCACTTCGAGGGTCTTGGCATCCGCGTCGCCTTGCCGCTCCGCCATCTGCAATTCGGTCTCAAACACGGAGCGAAGTTCGGCGTGATTGGGAATGTCCAGAGCTAGCTCCAGGGCATGCCTGAGGCGCGGATGGCTGGCTTTTTGTATGCTTGGCTCCAGCCCAAGAATTCCACCAGTCTTGCGGGCGCGGCGCGCATAGTCGACGATTTCATCGATTAGAGCCGCCCTATCGTTTTCCACCGCCGAGAGCAATCCCATCACTCCCCGGAATGACTCGACCAGAGCATGCCGCGGCGTCGTAATCAGCATGATTCCGGCGGTGCCCCCAAGAACGATCATGGCCGCCACCGGTTGGAGGAAGTAATTGAAACTGACGCCGGCCGTATGCAGACCCAGGAAAGTTGCGGTGAACGCGATGGCGATTCCGGTCAATAAGAATACATCCAACGCAGGCAGCTTGGCGTTGGCGATCGTTGAAACGGCGGGGACAGGTTTTATTAAAGCTGGTTGCGATGCGGCCAATTGGTGCTCCGACGGATTCGAGAGCACGCGACGTTCCAGGGGTAAACTCCAGCAAATCCAGAGCGAGCGCCATGTCAAAAATATGTAGCGCCAAAATTTTGCCGGACTGAATTGCGAGTAGCGTGCGATATTGGATGAAGTGTCTCAGCCGCTCCCGCGCCTTCGATTGAGCCTCGACTTCGTGCCTTCCTCCGATCCTGAACATCCGGGATTATTGGTGCGCGATCCGTTCCGATTCTCGGATTCGATGCTCCTGATCCCGCCGCAACTGGTTTCGTGCCTGGCCTGTTTTGACGGCGAGCAGACGGTGCTCGATCTGCGCGCGGCGCTGGTGCGGATTACCGGCGAGATCCAGGTGGGCCAGATCGAGAAAAATCTCTACGATGCGCTGAGCGACGCCGGCTTTCTGGAAGATGAGAAGTTCGAGCAGCTCCGCGTGGCGCGCATCGGCGAGTTCGCGGCTGCGCCCAAACGAGAGGCGTCCCACGCCGGATCGGCGTATCCTGACGATCCGGAAGAAGCGCGCAAGACTATTTCGGAATTCATGCAAGGCGCGGCGCCAGCTGAAGGTGCGGAAGATTCGCAGATCGGGATTGCGGCGCCGCACGTGAGTCCATTCGGTGGATGGGAATCGTATCGCGATGCATATGCGACGCTGCTTCCTGCGTACCAGGACCGCACGTTTGTCGTTCTCGGGACGTCGCATTACGGCGAGCCGGACAAGTTCGGACTGACGCGCAAACCATACGTCACGCCGTTCGGCGATGCCGCTACGAATGTCGAGTTGGTGGATGAGCTTGCGGCCGCCGCACCCAACGCCGTGCGAATGGAAGATTATTGCCACGCCGTGGAGCACTCCATTGAGTTTCAGGTACTGTTCCTGAAGTATTTGTATGGCGAAAACATTCGTGTCCTGCCGATTCTGTGCGGATCTTTCGCGCGCAGCATCTACCAGGGTGGGAAGCCGGAAGACAATCCGGATGTCGAGCGATTCTTTGGCGCTCTGGGCAACCTGGCGGCTCGCGAAGGCAATAAGTTGTTCTGGGTGCTGGGGGTCGACATGGCCCACATGGGCCGCCGCTACGGCGATAAATTAACTGCGCGCGCCGACGAAGGCGAAATGCTGGCCGTCGCCGAGCGCGATCGCATCCGGATCGAGCGCATGAATGAATCCGATGCCGGCGGATTCTGGAATCTGGTGCAGGCGAATCGCGAAGACGATCTGAAGTGGTGCGGATCGTCGCCGATTTATACGTTCCTGAAGACCGTCCCACAAGCCCGCGGAACGCTCAAGCGGTATCAGCAATGGAATATCGACGAGCAAAGCGTGGTAAGTTTTGCAGCGATGAGCTTCAGTTCCTAACCAGAAACCAGAAACGAGAAACCAGAAACGGTTTTCTTACTAATTCGGCCGCGCCGCCACCCAATATCCTGGCCGCGTTCGGATTTCGAGCTGCGGACGATTCACCGTCACACGGATCTCGTGAAACCCGCCCTCTGTCAAGGTGTTCGGCGAGTAGCTCAGCAGATACTGGCTGTGCAGCTCCTGGCTGATTCCCTGGATCGCCCGTTCCAGGCTCTTCTCGCTGACGAACGGGTACTCTTTGCCACCGGTGAAGCGCGTAAACACCACCACGGGTTCTTCCACGAAGATGCTCTTCGCGGCTTTGAAGATATCGACAAACATGGGAACGTAATTGCCCATGTAATAATTCTGTTCGACGAGCGTAGGCGTGGCGTCGACGCCGGCGGGCATATGCTGCGCCGCGGCCGGGATGGATGGAGGGGGCTGAGGCATGGCTTGCGAAGTGAGGCCCGCGACGATGCTTGATATGTCCAAAGAATAAATTACGACGTTGGCGAATTCGGCTTCGGTCAACACTTCGCGCACTCGAATCTCGCTGCCCTTGTCCCGTTTTTCGGAAATCAGCAGCAGCACACGCCTGCGATTGCTTTCCCGTTTGCGTAACATCCGGATGCCGAACATTACGGCATCGTCGACGGCGTGCTGTGAACTACCGGGAGTCAACTTCTTCATGGTCTCGGTGATCTTGCCGGTCTCGTTGGTGAAATCCTGGGCTACAACTACGCGATGATCGAACGCAATCACGGCCGTCTCGCCATCGGCGCCCGCGATGATGTCGTTCAGCATGGACCCGACTCTTTGGATTTTCGGTAGGATTTCGTTCAGGTTGGAACTTTTCTGAATGGCGACTACAAGGGAAAGTGGCTGAGAATGGACGTCCGCGATAATCTTCTGCCGCTTGTTGTTGTCGAAAAGCTGGAAATCCTGGATCTGCAGGTCGTTCACATAATCGCCGTGCTTATCCAGAACGGTGGTGGGCGCAATGAGGAGATTCGTGGTAACGGTAATCCTGTCAGCCTGATCCGAAGCGGGATCGTTTTCATTCACTTTCGCGGGTTCCGTGGCCTTTGGCTGAAGCTTCGCCGGATCGAGTGTTCCCGGTTGTTGTTGGGCGAAGGCTGCCGCGCACAGCAACAGCAGCATCCGAGTGTTGCGCATAGCTCTAGTTTGGCACATCGCCGTGACCGGTCCTTCCTTCTATTAGATTCACGATGTGCGGGACGAGTTTCGAAATTGCGTCCAAAGATTCCGCCGCGCCTTTGGGCGAGCCTGGTAGATTGACGATCAACGTAGTTCCGCGAATGCCGGCCATGCTTCGCGAGAGGGCGGCGAAAGGCGTGATTTTGCGCCCCTCGGCTCGCATCACTTCTCCCAACCCGGGAATTTCGCGGTCGATGACGGTACGGGCGGCTTCCGGCGTGACGTCGCGGGGAGAAACGCCAGTTCCGCCGGTGGTGAGAATGAGCGAGACTTGCGCGGGGTCCGCCAGCTCCTTCAGAACGGCCGCGATTCGATCCACTTCATCGGGCACAATCTCCTGAACGGTCACCTGCCAGCCGAGCGCCTCAACACGCTCGCGCAACACGGCGCCAGAGCGATCCTGGCGCGTGCCAGCCACCACTGAATCGCTGATCGTGACGATAGCGACTCGAATCATACCGATTTGATATCGTCTCGTTTGAAATCACCGCTCTTGCCGCCGGTTTTTTCGAGCAGGTGGAGATTCTGAATCTCAATGGATTTATCCAGCGCCTTGGTCATGTCGTAGACGGTCAATGCCGCCACTGAGGCCGCAGTGAGAGCTTCCATCTCGACGCCGGTAGGCGCCGTGGTGCTTACGCTCGAAACGATGCGAACGCCATTGGCTTCGATGGTCACTTCCACATCCACGTGCGAAAGCATCAGCGGATGGCAAAGCGGGATCAGCTCGGCGGTTTTCTTGGCGGCTGAGATTCCGGCGACCCGTGCGATTTCGAGCGGATTGCCCTTCGGATTCTCCGGCAGCTTGGCCAACACTTCGGGAAGGATGCTCACGAACGCGTGCGCGCGGGCGGTTCGTTTGGTGGGCGCTTTCTCGGAAACATCCACCATGCGGGCGGCGCCGGATTGATCATAGTGGCTCAGTTTTTTCGTTTTCATCGGCGTTTATCCGCGTTCATCCGCGGCCTATTTCATTAACACCCGAATCGATTCCCCTGCGGCCCAGCTCTCGCGATCCGGCTCAGCCACCAGGAACGCATTGGCGCGAGCCTGCGCGGGTACGTCGCCCGATCCCTGCCATCGGATCGGCGTCACCGCCGCGCCATCCGGGCTGACACGCGCCGGCAGAAATCGCATCAGGCCTGTTTTGTGACGGAACTCCTGAGTGAGCTTGCTCCAGAGCATCGCGAGCATCGGCTCCTTTTCGCCGCCCAGGATTTCCACCGCGGCGCGGGCGAAGATTTCGAACGTCACCATGGTGGACGCAGGATTTCCCGGCAGTCCGAAGAAGAATTTGCCTTGCGCTTTTCCGAACACCAGCGGCTGGCCGGGCTGAATCAAAACGCGGTCGAAGAAAAACTCGGCGCCGAGATCCGCCAGCACGCGCTCCACGATATCGTACTTGCCGGCCGAAACGCCGCCTGAGAGCAGCAGCAGATCGAATTGCAGCCCGTGTTCCACCAGCTCGCGCGTGGCGGCGTAGTTATCGCGAGCCACCGGCAAAATGCGCGGGCATCCGCCGGCGCGCGAAACCTGCACGGCGAGCGATTGCGAATTCGAATTGCGGATCTGGTGTGAGGCCGGGGTTTCGTTCACATCCACAATCTCGTCGCCGGTGGCAAGAATCGCAATCTGCGGCTTGCGGAAGACCGTGACGCGTGATCGGCCGACCGTGGCAAGCAATGCGATGTCGGCGAATCCGAGCCGATGCCCCGGGTCGAGCAGCGGTTCCGCGCTCTTTGCTTCGCAGCCTTGCGGACTAACATTCTCGCCGGACCGGAGGGTGCGCGGCACGTTCACGCTGCGCCCGTTGAGCGTGACATGCTCCACCATCACTACGGCGTCAGCACCTCGCGGGAGCGGAGCGCCGGTCATAATCTCGACAGCCTCGCCTGCCCGCACCTCGCCCGAAAATGTCTCGCCGGCGCGCACCTCGCCGATCACGCGCAATTCGCCCGGCAGATCCGCGGCACGTACGGCAAATCCATCGCGGACCGAGCGTGCCATCGGTGGATAGTCGCGATCGGCGGCCACGGATTCCGCCAGCACTCGTCCGGCGGACTCCAGCAGGCGACTTCTTCGGTGGTTAGAGTTGGGTGAGATTCAGCCACTCGCTCAAGCACGCATTGCCGGGCTTGCTCGAAGGTGAAAGTGGCCACGACAGCTATTGTACCCGCGTTGTTATGATGGTGATCTCATGCCCTCGAACGCGCTCGACTCCATCACCATTCAGGGCTTCAAGAGCATAGCGTCGATTGAGAAGCTACCGCTGCGGCCGATCAATATTGTGATTGGCGCGAATGGGTCTGGGAAATCGAACTTCATTGGCGTTTTTGATTTTCTTCAGGAGATCGTCCTCGCAGGCCATTTGAGGGAATATGTGGTCAAGGCGGGCGGAGCGGACAAGATACTTCATTTCGGTTCGGGAACGACCAATGAAGTCTGTCTTCAACTTGGTTTTGGAAACGATCACGCCTACTACGAGCTAAAACTCGTGCCGAGCGGCTGACGATGGTCTTTTTCCATCCGAGGAGCGCGTGCTCGTGGAAGTGGAAGATCTCCCCTACGAAGACGGGGATTTCGGGACCGTTCTCACTCTCGCCAACAAGGACGAGAAGCAGGAATTAGCGAGGCCATGCCCGGTGGAAGTCGCATGAGTGGGTCGCCAAGCGATTGAGTCGCTGGCAAACGTATCACTTCAACGATACGGGCTTCTCTTCGCCGATGCGCAAGACGGCGAAGGTCGATGACAATCGTTTGTTACGACCGGACGGCGCCAATCTACCCGCCTTTCTGTACTTCCTCCGGGAGAAGCACCGGGTTTCGTACGATTTGATCGATTCGCACCGTGCAATTGGCGGCGCCTTTCTTCGAGGATTTTAGGCTTGATCCGCTCAGGCTGAAGCCAGAGGACATCAAGCTGGAATGGAGACATAAAAGATCTGATCAGTACTTCGATGTTTCGTCACTGTCGGATGGGACACTACGCTTTATCGCCTTAGCAGCTCTTTTTCTCCAGCCAGAACAATATCGCCCGTCACTGATCCTTGTGGACGAACCGGAACTCGGGTCTGCACCCTTATGCTCTAGGAGTCCTCGCATCGCTCATTCGACAAGCGGCTGTGACGGCTCAGGTGATTGTCTCCACTCAGTCATCTGTACTGTTGGATCATTTCGAACCGGAAGACGTCTTGGTCGCCGACCGCGTTGATGGCGGCACGAAGCTCAGGCGTTTAGAATCCGAGCCGCTCAAGAAGTGGCTTGAAGACTACAGCCTTGGGCAGCTTTGGGAAAAGAACGAGTTCGGCGGGCGTCCAATGCCAGTCTGACTATCATGGCCCGATTGTTAATCCATGTGGAGGGGCAGACCGAAGAGACGTTCGTAAATGAAGTACTGCGGAATCACCTTGAACCCAATGTGGTTAGCGCTCGGATCATCGGCAACGCGCGCCAACGCGAGCTGCGCGGGGGCATCCGTCCTTGGCCACAAGTTAGAAAAGGCATCGCAAATCACCTGATCGATGATCCTGGTTGCTTCGCGACGACCATGGTCGACTATTACGGTTTGCCAGAGGCCTGGCCAGGAAGAGCGCAATCGAAAAAATGCGGAAGCATTAACGCAATGGCGCAGTGCGTCGAAGACGCGATGCGAGACGATTTGTGCGCTAAGATGGGCATCGGCTTCAATTCCGACCGCTTCGTGCCTTTTGTGGTGATGCACGAGTTCGAAGCCTTGCTTTTTAGCGACTGCGCCGCTTTCAGCCGCGCAATAGATCGCTCGGACCTAGAAGGCAGGTTTCGAGACATACGGAACGAGTTTTCAACTCCGGAAGAAATAAACGACTCGCCTGTGAATGCGCCTTCCAAACGGATAGAGGCTCTCGAACCGCGTTATCAGAAGCCTCTCTTCGGAGTCCTCGCCGTACAGGAAATTGGGCTCGCCCGCATCCAAGACGAGTGTCCCCATTTCCGCTCCTGGCTGCAACGGCTCGAGACCCTCCTAAAATAGATGGATGCCCCATCGCCTCACGCTGAGCCGGATGTCGGAGTTGATTCGTGCGCGCAAACTATCGCCCGTCGAACTCATGGACGCCCATCTCAAGCAAATTGAGAAGCACAATCCCAGCGTGAATGCCTTCATTCGGGTGTTCGAAGAGCCGGCCCGCGCGGCGGCTCAGGTGGCAGAACGCGCGTTGTCTTCCTCCGGTCCCCTGTTGCCCGCGCTGCACGGGATTCCCGTCAGCATCAAAGACAGCTTCAACATCGCGGGCGTCCCAACCACGTGCGGCAGCCGCTTCTTCGCGGATTCCCGGCCGGCGCAGGATGCAACGGGCGTCGCGCGACTCAAACGGGCCGGGGCCATTCCGATCGGTAAAACCAACTGCCCCGAGTTCCTCTCGAATTACGAATCCGACAATTTCGTAGTGGGGCGCACCAACAATCCCTGGGATCTGGAGCGGACTTCGGGTGGTTCGAGCGGCGGCGAATCGGCGGCCATCGCGTCTTTCTTTTCGGCCGGCGGCTTTGGCACCGATGGCGGCGGATCCATTCGCGTTCCCGCGCACTTCACAGGCATCGCCGGATTGAAGCCCACGCCGGGGAGGATTTCGGCGGCCGGGCACGTGCCGGAAATGAACCATCCCATCCGGAATGATCGGCGTTGCGGGACCGATGGCTCGCAATGCTCGCGATTTGCGGATGCTGTTCCATGCGCTGGCCGGCTACGATTCCGAGGATCCCTTTTCAGCGCCGGTTCCGCTTCGCGAACCCGATATCGCGGCCGTGCGAATCGGCCTGATGGCGCAATTCTATCGAGTACCAGTGGAAGCGGGTGTGACGCGCGCGATTGAAAAAGCGGCGCGCTGCCTGGCGGATCTCCGATTCCCGGTGGAACCGTTTCAACCAGCGGGTCTGGAGGCGGCGCCCAATTTGTGGTGGTTCTTCTTCGGCGAACTCCCGGCCCGAATGACTGCGGAGATCATTCGTGGACGTGAGGATCAAGCGCACTGGACCGGTACGGAGTTCATGCAGCAGGCGCTGGCGGAGCCGGAGCCGACAGCCAAACAGATCCTGCAGAATCTGGCGGTACGCGACAAGATGCGTTCCCGCTTGCTGCGTGAGATGGAGCAATTTCCCGTGATCTTGATGCCGCCGTGCGGAATCGCTGCATTCAAACATCGGCAGCGCCGTTTTGAAACTCCCGCCAAGACCATCGGATTGTTCGAAGCCATGATGCCCGCCACGCCCGTGAACTTGCTGGGATTGCCGGCGGTGGTGATCCCGTTCGATCAGGACGAACGTGGGCTGCCGGTGGGGATTCAATTGGTGGGGCGGCCTTATGAAGAAGAATTGCTGTTGGAAATTGCTGTTCGGATGGAGGAGGCGCGGGGTCCGTTTCCGGGGCCGGCGCTGTAGCGCACGCATTCCCCGCAGCCTGCGGTGTCGTGGTAGCGCTCCCTCGCGGTCGCGGTTCGGAAGCGGCGACCGCAAGGCAGAAGGATAGCGTTGCGTTAGAGCGCGGACTTGATTAACGCTTGGACGGTTTGTATTTGTTCTTCGTCCCGATATTTTTGGCGCGGCCAGAAAAATCCGCGCAGGCCGTCCCCTTTATTTCTTGGCACGATGTGCACGTGCAAATGGGGGACGCTTTGGCTTACGCGATTGTTGATGGCGACGAAGCTCCCTTCCGCTTGCATACCGCGCTCCACCGCACTCGACAAGAGCTGCACATTCGCGAAGAACGGACCGACTAAATCCGCCGGCAGGTCGGCCAAAGTCTCGCAGTGAACTTTGGGAATGAGCAGCGTGTGGCCGGGGAATAAAGGCCGGTGATCCAGAAATGCCAGCGAGATGTCGTCTTCAAACACAATTACGCTCTTGGAAGCGATCTCGCAAAACTTGCAATCCACGTCAGCTCTGCACCAATCCATCGCCCTGGCTGAGTGCGGCGATGATCTGCTCGGTGCGGTTCGCGGCCGCTTTCACAGCCGACCCCATGGAGAACCAGTACAGCAATCCGCCTAACACCGCGCCGAAAAGCAGCACCGCGAAAAACGCCCATTCCGAGTCGAAAGCGTAGCGCGCCAGATAAGCCAGGGCGACCGGCAAGAGCGTCACAGGGAACAGTAGCATCAGCATGGCCTGCATGCGCGCGCCGGCAGCCGTTCGGAACGATTTCACCGGATTCACGCCCCGCGGATTGTAGAGCGAACTGAGGTTGCCGATGGCCAAAAGAAACGTGGTGATCACCAACGTTACAGAGAAAGCTTCCAGTGTCCGCAGACCGGTGACGGGTAAGCGCAGCAACGCGCAGACCAGCGCCACTGTGCCGATCTCCAACAACACAAAGAAAGTGGCAGCCAGGTTCTTGCCCAACAGAACGGTTGAGATTCGCAGGGGAACCAGGAAGTACACTTGTGCCGCGCTACGGTCGAATCCGAATACGTTCCAAAACAGGGTATCGCTCAACAGCAACAGCGCATAAACGCTGACAAACGTGAGATAGTTGTCGCCCATCAGGGAGTGCGATGCGCTGTTTCGTCCGCCAAAAGCAATGGGAAACCAGATCAGAATGCCGAACGAGAATCCCATCAGAAACACCAGGCGAAAGCGCGGGGCGCGGCTGAGAAAGCGAAGTTCCTTTTCCACCAGGGCTGCCAGCGGATCGGGTAGGACGGCGTTTGGAAGCTGGTAGAGCCAGTCCAAGCGGCTGGCCGTGCGGCCGCGTGGGGCGCTCTTTGCGGCGGCTTCGCCAAAATCGAAGGTGAGCCCGCGTTCGAATTGCCAGCGTCCGAAGAAATAAGCCGCGCCGGTCCACGTCAACACCACCGCAAGGCTGATCCATGAGAATTGGCCTTCTGCCAGGCGCGCCGCCGCGGTCCAGAGCCAATAGGGCGAAGCTTCGGAGGAAAAAGCGCGCCTGAGCTGCTTTTGGAACCCTCCCAGCAGCATCAACTGCGGCAGTGCGGCGGCCAGTACGAACAAGAGCGTGGTGATTTCGCGTACGCGCTTGCGCGCCAGCAGACGAACCAGCAGGTCCCGCACGCCAGCGGAACAAAGCAAATTGAACGCTACGAAAAAGACCAGTGTGAAGGGCGCCCAAAAAGGCACTTTCGGATTAAACAGCAGACCGATCGCCGCTCCCGCCAGCAGCAGCAACATTTCCACGCCGGTGGAGATCCGCAGCAGTACTTCGATGGTGAACAACTGCCGGTGGGGGATGGGATAGACCAGCAGTTTCTTGAGATCGAGCGCGGATCCGGTGGAGGCCATGAGGATCGGAATGAGTTGCCAGTAGAGAAAACACATGAGCAGCACAGTGGGGAAAACCCGGTGGACAAAGTACAACTCATCCGGCTTCGCGAGAAAAATTCCCGCCAGCAACGCGAGGAACGCAAAGCCCGCATACCAGAAAGCCATCAGCAAGCCGGAGAAAATGAGACCGAGCTTGTTGGACCGCGGGATGTAGTTCCGCGCTGTGCGAAATTGCGCCCAAACGATGGCCCGCGCCTGATTCCACATGATCTACAACCAGTCCAGGCTTTCCGCGGGCCGTTCCGCGCCGACCACCCGGACAAAGACGTCCTCCAAGGTCTCCGATCCGCTGCGAAGTTCCGCCATGGGTCCCTTGAGTACCAGCTTGCCTTGGTGAATGATCGCTACCTGGTCGCACAGCCGTTCCACTACTTCGAGGACATGCGAGGTCAAAAACACGGTAGCGCCGTGGCGAACCTGCTCGAGGAGGATCTCTTTCATCAGACGGGCGCCCACCGCATCCACGCCTTCGAACGGCTCGTCCAACAAAAACAGTTCCGGGCGATGAATCAGCGCCGCTGCCATGGCTACCCGTTTGCGCATTCCTTTGGAGTAGTCGCCGATCAGCTTCCTGACGTCGCCATCCAATTCAAATAGCGTCAGGAGTTCCTTGGCGCGTTCATGCGCTACGGGACGGGTCAAGCCGTACAAGCGCCCCACAAACTCGGTGAATTCCAAGCCGGTCAGATGGTCGAATAGCAGCGATTCGTCCGGCACCAGCCCGATCTTGCCCTTCACCTCCAAGGGCTCTTTCGGGCATCGGAAGCCCAGCAACTCGATGCTGCCGGAGGTGGGTGGCGCCAGGCCCATCAGCATGCGGATGGTGGTGGTTTTTCCAGCCCCATTGGGGCCCAAAAAGCCGAAGAAACTGCCTCGCGGAACGAGAAGATCCAGCCCGTCGACGGCGGCATTAGTGCCATATACCTTACGGAGATTGGCGACGGAAATTGCTGCAAACATGAGCCAGTCCCATGGTACAGGATGGGGCAACCTCATACTTTTTGCCCAAACGTCCGATAAGACAACTGTGACCGGTTCCGCGGCCCCATCCCATGTGAAGGACCAGGCACTTCGCGCCTTGGCCCAGCTTCCCCCGTTTTCGCCGATCTTGAATCGGCTGATTGCGAGCTTGGCACAGGAGGATGTCTCCTTCGCCAAAATCTCGGATCTCATCGAAAAAGACACCGCGCTGGCCGGCAACGTCCTGCGGCTGGTGAACTCAGCCCTCTATGGATTGCGCGGTACGGTGAATTCCATCCGGCATGCGGTTTCCTTGTTGGGAATCGCGAAGCTGCGCAACGCCACCTTGAGTATGTCGGTAGCGCGCATGTGGAGCCAGGTGAAAACACCTCCTGGATGGTCCATGGCTCGCTTCAATTTGCATTCCGTTGGCGTAGCGATCATGGCCGATTTGTTGACACAAGGCCAGCCGGTAGACTACGCCGAGGGAGCCTTTGCGGCGGGTCTGTTCCATGACCTTGGGCTATTGCTGGTGGCTCTTGGGCTGCCTGAAGAATACAAGCAGATCACGTTGCTGTACCAGCAGTCGCCAAAATGGATCATCGAATACGAGCAGCAGGTGCTGGGGATGAGTCATTTGGAACTGTCAGCCGAAGCATTAGCTGTTTGGAACCTGCCGGAGCCGATCCAGAGGGCGGTTCGTTTTACCGAAACACCCGATCTCGATACCACGCTGTTGGCACCGGGCGAAATCAGATTGAGCCGTGTTCTGAACGTCGCGGATCGATATGTACGCGGCATCGGAACGTCGCTCAGCCTTTTCGAGGGGACACCCGAAGATGGAAAGCAAGCGCTGGAATCCTTAGCACTCGGAGAACGCATCCCAATTGTCCTGGAGGAGTTCCAAACCGAGTTCTCAGCCATCCAGTCGTACTTCTGACTGCCGCGATGTTGCTTGTTTCGAGTGTGTTACGGTAATCCGAACCGGCGCGGTTGGCAACCGCGCGCAGGATGCCATCCTGCCCCACAGGCGCGCGCTATGTAAAGCTTCGCAAAGATTATCCCTTGGGGGTAACGCAGGGCCAGCGCGCCGCGTTATTTAATCAAATCCCCGTTACGACGGCGGGCGTTCCACCCTATCACCCCAAGGAACGCCCGCCTTTTCTATTTGCGTCCCAAAATTGCCAACGGCACCGACTCCCTTACGGTCGCGGCTCGGTAACGCCGAGTCGCCGCATTCCGAACCGCGAGCGTAAGCGACCGGTGCTTTTGATATTTCTATTCTGCCGGGATTCCTTCAAACAGCGCCGTGCTCAAATATCGCTCGCCGGAATCGGGCAGAATCGTAACAATTGTCTTACCCGCCATCTCCGGCTCCTGAGCCAGCCGAACCGCCGCGGCCGCAGCCGCCCCGCACGAGATTCCCGAAAGAATCCCTTCCTCCCGCGCCAGCCGGCGAGCCATCTCGATGGATTCTTCATTCGTGACCAGCACCACCCGGTCCACCATTCCGATGTCCAAAGTTCCAGGAATAAATCCTGCTCCGATCCCTTGAATCTTGTGCGGGCCCGGCTTCAACGGCTGATGCTGGAGGGTCTGCGAGATCACCGGACTGCCAACTGGTTCCACCGCCACCGAGAGAATCTTCTTCTTCTGGACATTCTTGATGTAGCGCGAGACGCCGGTGATGGTCCCGCCGGTGCCCACGCCCGCCACCAGGACATCCACCGCGCCTCCGGTATCCTCCCAGATTTCAGGACCTGTGGTCTTGAAGTGGATCTCGGGATTGGCCGGGTTCTGGAACTGTTGGAGAAGAACGTAGCGGCCAGGATCGGAAGCCACCATTTCCTCCGCCTTTGAGATGGAGCCTTGCATCCCGGCGGCTCCGTCGGTGAGGATCAACGTGGCGCCGAATCCGCGCAAGATCCTGCGCCGCTCCACCGAGAAAGTCTCCGGCATGATCAGCGTGATGGGATAGCCGCGCGCCGCAGCCACAAAAGCCAGCGCAATGCCGGTGTTGCCGCTGGTGGGCTCGATCAATTCTTTGCCAGGCCCCAGCAGGCCGCGCTTCTCGGCGTCCCAGATCATGGCGGCGCCGATGCGGCACTTCACCGAATACGCCGGATTCCGGCCTTCGATTTTGGCCAACACAGTAGCACCCGCGCCTGCGGTGACCCGGTTGAGCTTGATGAGCGGAGTCCGCCCGATGCTCAGCGAATTGTCTTGAAATAACATCAAATCTCCCAGTTCGGTACGTACTTGGTTTGCCGTTCGCGCCAGTTGCGGACCAATTCCGCGAAGGTGGTCTTATCCAGCACGTTCGAAATGGCGGATTCAGCGCGGCGCCAGGTTTCGGTGAACGGATCGCCGGCCGATTGCTTGCGAGCCGGTTTGTTGTTCTTAGCGCCCTCCACGTAACGGATCACGTCGCCTACGGTGATGGAGTCCGGAGTCCGCGAGAGCAAGTAGCCGCCCTCGGCGCCGCGGCGCGATTCTACAAAACCGCCTTGCTTCAATCCCGCTAGGATCAACTCTAGAAATTTCTGCGGTATTTTTTGACGTTGGGCGATATCGGCGATTTTGATGGGTTCGCCGGGCGGCTGCAGCGCGAGGTCAAAGATGGCGTGGAGCGCGTAATCGCCTTTCACAGAGACGTTCATGCTGGAATATCCAAATCCCTCATGCCAATAGAGATTGTACTCGCCCTCCAGTTGACTTTCAAACATTGCTTCGCATACCCTCAAGCCCATGCGCGTCGAATTTCTCGTTCTGGCGGCAGCCGCGGCGCTACCAGCAGCGCTACCCGTGTACGGGGAACTCAAGTCCGGTCCGCCGCTGCCTTATCACGTTGTGCTGGACTGGGCGCAACTGCCCAAAGGCTGGAATTTCGGAGAGTGCTCGGGCGTTTCCATCGACAAGGACGACAATGTCTGGGTTTTCAATCGCAGCGCGCATCCGGTGCTGCAGTTCGACAAGTCCGGCAAGCTGCTGCAGGCTTGGACGGAAGTTCCCGTCACCACGGCGCACGGATTGCGTGTGGACCGTGATGGCAACATCTGGACTGTCGATGTGGCCGCGCATCGAGTGATGAAATTCACGCCATCCGGCCATTTGCTGATGATGATCGGCCAGGTGGCTGGAGGCGCCGGAACGAATGAAACCAAGGACGGATTCAATCGTCCGACCAATCTCGCATTCGCACCCAATGGCGATTTCTTCGTTTCGGACGGTTATGTGAATTCGCGGGTGGTCCGGTACAACCGAGACGGCGAGTACATCACGCATTGGGGCCGGAAGGGGACGGGCGACGGCGAATTCGACCTGGTGCACGACGTTACGCTGGATAGCCAAGGCCGCGTCTATGTGGCGGACCGGCTCAACCAGCGCATCCAGATTTTCGACCAGAACGGGAAATTTCTCGGTAAGTGGACCGATGTTGGCGCGCCCTGGGGCTTGGATTATGTCGCGAGAGAAAACGCCATCTACATGTGCGACGGAGTGAACAATCGAATCGTGAAACTAAATCTGGACGGACAGATTCTGGGAGTGCTGTCATCCTATGGCAAGGTCCAAGGTAAGTTGGATTTCCCGCACAGCATTGCCGTGGACAGCACAGGTGCAATCTATGTGGCGGAGATCAAGAACTGGCGAGTACAGAAATTCATCCGATGAACAAAACCAAACTGATGTTCCTGATTTGTGTGTTCCCCCTGATTGGCGCGGAGGAACCAGCTGGGTATAAGTACTGGAGCGCTTCAGAATTGAAGGGCTTCGCAAAGGCGTTGGCGCCCAAGATGAACGCCCAGAAGTTCGTCGGCCAACGCCTGACGGATTATGGCAACCATTACACGATGGTGGCGCACCGGGAGGGCAACGGCGAGGCCGAATTGCACGAAACCGAGTCCGACCTGTTCGTGGTGACATCCGGCACTGCGACTTTGATTGTGGGCGGAACGCTGCAAGGCGGCAAGACCACCGCGCCGAACGAGCTGCGCGGACCGTCCATCGAGGGCGGGGCGCGGCAGAAGCTTTCGGCCGGCGATATTGTGCACATTCCGCCGAAGACCGCGCACCAGCTTGTGCTGGATCCGGGGGCACAATTCACTTATTTCGTGATGAAGGTGAAAGAGTAGCGCTCCCAAAAAGCACCGACTCCCTTACGGTCGCGGTTCGGTAACGACCGCATGCCTCATTCCGAACCGCGACCGTCAGGGAGTCGGTGCTTTTTTCACGATTAACTCCGCGTCTGACCGGCGGATGTAGTTGGCGTCAATCTCCGCCGGATCGCTCGCGCGGCCGGCTACGAACTCACCCGACGCGATGCGTCCGATTGCCGCTGCCAGCGTGCGCGGCGCCGTTACCACCGGAATGCCGGCATCCACGAAAACTCCGGAACGGTTCGAAATCGGTGGATACGAATTCGATAGCCGGACGCGGGCAAAGTCTTGAGCCACGCCGGAAATTTCATGACTGCTTCTTCCACGACGCTTTCAAGCGCGGCGTTGTAGACTGCGCCGTAAACTTCACCGCGGCGGGCGTCGAGTACCGTCGCACGCAATGGCGCCATCCCGAAAAATGCAAGCACCTTCAAGTTGGAAACCGCAACCATCGGCTTCGATGCAGCTTCCGCAAGACCTTTGGCCGCAGCCAGGCCGATCCGGACGCCTGTAAAGGAACCCGGGCCCGAAGTCGCGGCGAAGCAATCCATCTGACTAACCGAAACACGGTGACGCGCCAATAATCGCTCGATTTGAGGAAACAGTATGTGGCCGAATCCGTCGGGTGAGTGCAGCAGCACTTCCTCAACCAGGGTGTCTCGCTCCGTCAGCGCGATGCTTCCGAATTCGGAAGTGGTATCGATGGAAAGAATCACTTGGTTAGCTGGAACACCCGATCCGCGGCGTAGGCTTTGCCATTCGCATTCAAAGCCGTTAGATGAATGCTGAGGACAGCCGGGAAATTGGTGGCTATGCTAGCCGGAATCATGAAAGTGCCCGGCGCACCCGTGCCTAACACGCGATAGCCGCGACCGTCGGCGGCGACTTCGCCGGTCCAGAGATACATCATGGAACGAGTGGCGCGCGTTTCTCGCGTCAACTTCACCGAAAAGCGGACCGGCTTCCCGGCCTGCAGTGTGTCGGGGAATGGTTCAACGATCGCATACGGCACCTTCTGCGGATTTGTTTCCAGCTCCTGGATCGGTACATCACGCGAGTCGAACTTCACGGACTTGAGCATCGATTCTTTGCGGCCTTCGCGCCCAACCAACAATACCCAGGGATGGCTGGTATCTGGCGCCTGGCCGGTGAAATGTTCGCCCTTGTATTTTTTCTGATCCAGATATTCGCCGGTGACGGGATTGAACCAAAAGACATCGTACCCATGCCTCTCAACAGACAGTTCGATGGGAACGGCCGGATGTCCAATGTAATTCACATATTCGATTTCTTCCAAGGCCACGGATCTGCCGCCGTCGATATCAAAATACGGTTCCAGCTCCCAGTGCCGCGTGTCGGCCATGAAATCCACCCAGTGGAGGCAGAGCGACGCGCCCTCGCCGCGAAACTCGGGGTACTCGCCGTTCATGCTGGTGTCCCAAAGATGCTGCGCGTCGGTGACGCCGACGAACGGGACTTGATAGAGCTGATGTTCCACCGAACCGACCACATCGTCCATCGAGCCTTCGATCACGAAATCCATCCAGCCATCGGCAAGGAGGGGCGCGGACGTGATTTTGGCGTTCGAAGAGCGTGGATGCTGGTACGGGTCCAGCTTTTTCAATTCAAGTCCAATCTCTTTTAACAATGCACGGCCGTCGGCGAAATTTTCGAATTCTTCGAAACCCTGCCAGGTGATGTTGAACGCCGCGTAGCGGGCGACGATGTAACGGACAAAGCGCGCTCGCGATTGCCAATCGGGAAACAGGCTGGTGATGTAGCCCGGGTCGGAAGCCAGAATCAAGTCGATCGTAAGGCCGCGCTTGTGGATGGCAAGCATTCTTGCATCGAGATCGTCAAAGTACGCCGGATTGGGTTGGTCGGGACCAAGATAAACACGCTTGCGGTCGGCCGCATTTCCCAGGATCGAGCCGCGGAAGTGGGTGAATTTGTTTTCCACGGCTTGGTTGAGTTTCTGATCGAACTCCTGTGTGGGATTGAATGCAAAACGATCGTCGATGTAGCCGATCCATAAATGGGGTTTCTTGTTGTCGGTGGCCCAATGATGGACATTCGCGGCTTTCACGTAGCCGGGCGAGGGCGAGGGAATGGAATTGAACGCGCCTTCCTTGCCGTCAAACGCCGGAATGTTGCTGGTGGTGTGATAGCTCCATGGACCGGCTTCGGTGGGCGAGAAGCGCACTCGCATTTTGCGGCCACCGTCCCAGAACGCCGGCATGGCGTAGGTGTGAAATTGCGGTGATTTGAACTCCACTTGAAGCTGAATGTCGGAATAGGGATTGCGATGCGCGGCGAGATCGGATGTAGATAAATCGAACTGCATCTCGCAAGGCGAATAAGCAGGCGTCTCGTCGCATGAAGATTGCGCGAATACCGGTGCGGCGAGGAGGAGAATAAGCGGCAGACGCGCCAGCATTAATTTCATCGTAGCGCATGCATCCTTGCACACCGGCTTGCCGTAGAGAGACCCGTTCCGAACCGCGACCGCAAGGAAGCGCTACCAGCAATCTACGGTCGTAGCGATTCACACACGCTCCGTTGCCGTCGCGGCTCTGTTTCTGTCCGCACAACCATTGACGTGTTCAAAGATGGCCTGCGTTACATTGAAAGAGATGTCTTCGGCGGCCAAGGCGCTCACGGCGCGCCAATTTTTTTCGCGGCAGGGGCTGCTGTCGAAATGGCACCCGCACTACGAGTTCCGGCCGGGCCAACTTGAGATGGCCGAAGCTATTGAAGCGGCCCTGGCGGAAAAAAAGCATCTTCTGGTGGATGCCGGCACAGGCACAGGTAAAACGCTGGCTTATCTGGCGCCAGCGATTCTCTCTGGCAAGCGCATCGTGATCTCCACCGGTACCAAGAATCTGCAGGAGCAGCTTTTCTACAAGGATATTCCGTTCCTGCAGCAGCATTTTGAGCGGCCAATCCAAGTTTGCTATATGAAGGGCCGCAACAACTTCGCCTGCCGCCAGAAGATTTACGACGCCGAGAAGCAACCGGTGCTGGCCGGCCTGGAGGAGATTGCCGATTTCCAGATCATCCGCGAATGGGAGAAGACCACTACTACCGGCGACCGCGCTGAGATCAAAACGCTGCCCGAATCGAGCTCGGCCTGGCAAAAGCTCGACGCCCGGCGCGATTTGTGCAGCGGGCAAAAGTGCCAGCAGTTCGAGCGCTGTTTTCTCACGCTCATGCATCAGCGAGCGCACGAGAGCGACATCATCATCGTCAATCATCACCTGTTCTTCGCCGATCTCGCAGTAAAAGAAGACGATTATGGCGGCATCATCCCCGAGTATGCCGCTGTGGTTTTTGATGAAGCGCACGAGATTGAGGATGTGGTGGGGAAGTACTTCGGCGCGGGAGTGAGCAACTACCAGTTTCAGGAGCTGGTTCGCGATGTCGCGGCGGTATCGCGCGCCAAGCAATTCGGATCGGGCGAACTGGACCGAATTCTCGAAACGCTGGACGATCGGGCAGAGCAGTTCTTCGCACTGTTCGGCGAATCGGAAGGGCGCGTGGGTTTCAAGGGACACGTTGCGTTCTTTGAGCGCCATCAGGCGAAGTTCGACGATGTATTGCGCGCTTTGGAACTGTTGGCGACTCAGCTCCAACTGATCAAGAGCGTTCCGGAAGACGTCCTGCCTCTGCACCGCCGGGCAATGGAGTTGAAGCTACAACTCGAATTCTGGAGCCGGGGCGACAATCGGAGCTTCGTCTATTGGATTGAGCGGCGCGGCCGGGGATGTTTCTTACAAGCCACGCCGATCGATGTATCCAAGATTCTGGAAGAGAAGCTGTTCGATGCACTCGACACAGTGATCCTGACCTCCGCCACGCTGGCTGTTGGCGGAACGTTCGAATTCGCGGAAACGCGGCTCGGCATCCGGCACACACGGTCGCTGGTGGTCCCAAGCCACTTCGAGTATCAGAAACAAGCGCTGCTGTATGTGCCACAGCACATGCCGGATCCGCGCACGCCGGCGTTCCCGAAAGCTGCCGCCGAGGAGATCACCCGGGTCCTGATCCACTCGCGCGGACGCGCTTTTGTGTTGTTCACCAGCTATCAGCAGATGCGCATGGTCTACGATCGCGTGTCGCTCGAGATCGATTATCCGACCCTGCTGCAGGGAACCGGCCCGCGCAGCGCATTGCTGGATGAGTTTCGCCGCACGCCGAATTGCGTCCTGTTCGCAACATCCTCGTTCTGGCAGGGCGTGGATGTGCAGGGCGATCAACTGAGCTGCGTTATCATAGACAAGTTACCGTTCGCGGTTCCCAGCGATCCCGTGGTGGAAGCCCGGATTCAGCGCATCAAAGAAGACGGGGGCAATCCGTTTTACGATTATCAGATTCCGCAAGCGGCGCTGGCGTTGAAACAGGGATTTGGAAGGCTGATCCGCAGCAAGACTGACCGGGGCGCGCTGGTTTTGCTGGACAATCGAATTACCAAGCAGCGCTATGGGCAGGTGTTTTTCGATAGCTTGCCGGACTACAGTTTTACTACCAAGCTGAGTGACGTGGAGAAGTTTTTCGATGTTTGAAATTTCCGTGGAACAGACTTTCGCGGCCGGGCATGCGCTGCGCAATTACAAAGGCAAGTGCGAGAACGTGCACGGCCACAACTATCGGGTGCGGGTGACCATCGAGGGCGAGCAACTGGATTCGACCGGCCTGTTAGTGGACTTCGTGGACGTAAAGCGCCTGATGGGCGGAGCGATTGAATATCTGGACCATCGCTTTATCAATGACTTGGATCCCTTTGACAAAATCAATCCTTCGGCGGAGAACATCGCGAAGTATTTCTATGACCGCTTGCACAACGGTTTGAAGAGCGAACCGCCGGTGCGGGTCTCGGAAATTCGGGTTTGGGAAACGGATACGAGTTCGGCGGTCTACCGGCCGTAGGCGTTAACGTCCAAAGTACTCGGAGTTCTTTTGGGCGAATTCCGACCACTTTTCCGGCAGGTCATCCAAAGCGAAGATCGCCGATACGGGACAAACCGGCACGCAGGCGCCGCAATCGATGCATTCCACGGGATCGATATAGATCATGTTGAGCTCGGCGAATCCGGGTTCGTCTTTTTTGGGGTGGATGCAATCCACCGGACAAGCGTCGATGCAAGCCGCGTCTTTGGTCCCGATACAGGGTTCTGCAATAACGTAAGCCATTCTGACTCCAGAAGCGCTGCCGAAGGTGGCTGCGAAGTAGGATTAACCCACATTATAGCCTGTCTCGATCCGGAGTCGTGAACATCGAGCCGAAGTGCTTGATTTGCCTGCCCGATGGCGAAATTTCGGGTGCGTTGGGGCATGCTATGCTCCAAGCAGATGGCCACCAAGACCCAGATCCGGGCGGAAGACTATCTGCGCATGACGTCTGAGCATGATGCCGAGTTCGTCCACGGTGAGATTGTGGAGCGCGGCATGCTGGATTTGACTCATTCCAGAATTCAGACTTTGTTAGCATTCCTGTTCGAGAGCTTGAGACAGAGTCACCGTCTTTACGGCTATGTAGAGCTTCGGATGAAGGTCGCCGCCGGGGTATATCGCATACCGGATGTTTCGGCCTTCGCTGGGATACCTCCGGATCAACAGGTACCCGACAGGCCCCCGCTACTCGTCGTCGAAATCCTTTCGAAAGACGATCGCTACTCGGATTTGATGCAAAAGTTGGAGGAGTATCGCAACTGGGGCGTCGCTCACATCTGGGTCATCGATCCGTCGCTAAGACGGTTCTCAATCTACACCGACTTCGGCCTCCAGAACATCTCGTCGCTCAGCCTTGCCGATTATCCGTTTCAGTTAACGCCCGCCGAACTGTTCGCCGATCTCTAGAAAGGCACCCGCTCCCTCACGGTCGGGGTTCGGTAACCGCCCGAGCGCCCCACTCCGAGCCGCGACCGTGAGGGAGTCGGTGAATTACCACCGAGCTTTTCGAAAACCTCTCGCTCTGACACAATAGTTCTGATGATTCCTAAAGTTCGCAAGGCAGTCTTCCCCGCCGCGGGACTCGGCACGCGATTCCTTCCAGCTACCAAGGCCCAACCGAAAGAGATGCTGCCGTTGGTGGACAAGCCTCTCATCCAATATGGAGTGGAGGAAGCTCTCCATTCGGGCATTCAAAACATCATCATCGTGACGGGACGCGGCAAAACCGCGATCGAAGACCATTTCGATGTGAGCTTTGAGTTGGAACAAACGCTCGAAGCCAAGGGCAAGAAGGATCTGCTGGCGATTGTTCGCAGCGTCTCGGACATGATCGACGTCTCCTACGTGCGGCAAAAGGAGGCGCTGGGCCTGGGCCACGCGGTCCTGCGCGCCAAAGAGCTGGTGGGCAACGAGCCGTTCTCGGTGGTGCTTTCCGATGATGTGATCGAATCCGAGATTCCGTGCATCCGGCAATTGCTGGATGTCTACGAATTCTACGGGGCTTCCGTGGTCGCGCTGATGGAGGTTCCAGGTGACGCCATATCCGCTTACGGCGCAGTGGATGCTGAGCCTGTATCGCATAATTCGGGCAAGGATCGCTTGTTCCGCATTCGGAATATGGTGGAGAAGCCCAAGCCATCCGAAGCTCCGTCCAACCTGGCCATCATTGGCCGTTACGTGCTGACGCCGGATGTCTTTGCTTCCATCGAATCCATTGAACCGGGAAGCGGAGGAGAGCTGCAACTTACCGACGCGTTGAAGCATCTGCTGCGCAATCGGCCGATCTACGGGTATCGCTTCGAAGGCACGCGCTACGATGCCGGCGACAAGCTGGGATTTCTCAAAGCCACGGTGGAGTTCGCGCTGCGGCGTTACGATCTGGGTGGGGATTTCCGCGAGTACCTAAAGAATTTGAAACTGTGATCCTATGAGCCAACTGAAAAACAAGGTCGCCATCGTGACCGGAGCAAGCCGCGGTATCGGAAAGTCGACGGCGGAAGTTTTCGCCCGCGAGGGCGCGACGGTGGTGATCTGCGGCCGCAAGCAAAACACGCTGGATCAAGTGGCGGAAGAATTGAAAGGCTTGGCCGGCCGAATCGTGCCTGTGGCGTGCCATGTGGGGAAGATGGAAGAGCTGCAGCGGCTGGTGGACACTACCACACGCGACTTCGGCCGGATCGACATCCTGGTGAACAATGCGGCCACCAACGTCGCCCAGGGCCCGGCGATTGAGATGGACGACGGCCAGTTCGACAAGATGGTGGAAGTGAATCTGAAGAGCACCTTCCGTTTGACGCGGCTGGTGGCGCCCGGAATGTGCGAGCGCGGCTCGGGATCCATCATCAACATCGCATCCATTGCCGGATTACGTCCGCAATATCACGGCTTGCTGTACAGCATGACCAAGGCGGCGCTGATCATGATGACGCAGTCCTACGCGGTGGAACTCGGGCCGAAAGGCGTGCGCGTGAACGCGATCGCGCCTGGCTTGGTGCAGACCGTGCTGAGCGAGTATTACTGGAAAGATCCGGCCAAGCTGGACCAATTGATTTCGCAAGCAGCCGATCCGGCATTTGGGCCAGCCACCGGAAATCGCCGACGTCGCACTGTTGCTGGCCGCGGATGCTTCGTCGTACCTCACCGGCCAGACCATCGTAGTGGATGGCGGACGCTTGTTATCCTCAATGTAGATGCTGTCAAAACTGATCCCAGCGGGTTTACTGGCGGCCCTCGCCTGGGCCAACGTGATCAACGACGTTCGCCAGGCCGCGGCGCAAAACAATTTCGCGCTGGGCGATTCCATTATTCAGAAGTACCGGACCAGTCAAGGCGTTACGCCGGAGATGATCGCGGCTTTGTCCTGGATGGGGCGCGGCGCGCTCGGCGCGAAGCAGTGGGATAAAGCCGACTCGTACGCCAAAGAAACGGAGAGGTTGTCCCTGGAGGAATTGAAGAAGCGCCCATTGGATGCCGAGCCATACCTTCCGCTCGCATTGGGGGCTGCCATTGAGGTGGAGGCGCAGGTACTCACCCAGCGCGGTGATCGTAGCGCGGCTGTCGCCTATCTGCGGTCGGAGTTGACCCAGTATGAGGCAACTTCGATCCGGACTCGCATCCAGAAAAATATCAACCTGCTCAGCCTGGAAGGCAAGGCGGCGCCGGCGCTGGATGAACGGGAGTTTCTCGGAGCCAATCCTACGCCGCTGGCATCGCTCAAGGGCAAGCCGGTGATGCTGTTCTTCTGGGCGCACTGGTGCGGCGATTGCAAGCAGGAGGCGCGGATCCTGGCGGAGATCCGTAAAGAGTACACATCGAAGGATCTGGTAGTGGTGGCGCCCACGCAGCGCTACGGTTACGTCGCGCGCGGCGAGGAGGCGGCTCCAGCGGACGAGACCAGGTACATCGACGAGGTCCGGCACAAGTTCTATCCGGACCTGCTAAATGTCCCGGCGCCGATCAGCGAAGAAAACTTCAAGAACTACGGCGCGAGCACGACACCGACGTGGTGTTGATCGACCGGCAAGGCATCGTGCGCCTGTATCATCCAGGCGCGATGACGCTGGAAGAGCTGCGGGCGGCGCTGAACCGGTTAGGCTAGGCTTGTTCTATGGCCGACGGGATTACCCGGATCGCGGTAGAGGGCTTTAAATCGATCAGCAAGAGGCAATCCATTGAGATCGCCCCGCTGACGATTCTGGCGGGCGCGAATAGTTCGGGGAAGTCCAGCATCATGCAGCCGTTGTTGATGCTGAAGCAGACGCTGGAATCAACTTTTGATCCTGGGCCGCTTATGGATTGGTGGGCCCAACGTGAAGTTCACGTCAAGCGATCAATTCCTTTCAAGGAATGGCAGCCAAGGCACAAATCTATCGATCGAGATTGCGTTGCCGAACGCAGAATTTGATATCACGTTTCAGAAGGGTGCGGAGGGCGTCCAAATACTCAAAGAGCGTACAGTCACGCGCTTATTTAACAGCACCCTTCGGCCGGAAATGACGACCGAAGAGATCGCAGCCCAACTTGATGGTCTGCCCAATCTGGATGACCTGCATGTGGTGCGCAATCGGTTCTTTTTGGCGTTTAAGGGTTCTAGTCTAGGTTCAGTTGACCTGACCAATTGGGTCGATCCAATTCTCCGAAATACGATTCACGTACCTGGATTGCGAGGAAATTCATCCCGAACATATCCTGCCACCGCTGTAGGAGCGAGTTTCCCTGGGACTTTCGAATACTATGTCGCGAGTGTCATTGCCCATTGGCAATTTGAACATAATCGAAATGTGGATCTTCTGAACGACGACCTTCGGCGTCTAGACTTAGCCAACACGGTATCGCACGCAGGTTGAACGAGGCAGAAATAGACTTGCAAGTAACACTCTCCGGCGGAATCGATGAGATGGTGAGCATCGCCGATGTCGGGTTCGGTGTGTCTCAGACTCTGCCCGTGCTAGTCGCGCTGTTGGCCGCGAGCGATAGCCAACTTGTCTATCTCGAAGAGCCCGAGATCCACCTTCACCCGCGCGCTCAGGCTAAGCTAGCCGATATTCTGGCGAATGCCGCCAAGCGCGGCGTGAGAGTTGTGGCTGAGACACATAGTTCACTGTTGTTGAGGGCCGTCCAAACGCTCGTGGCAAAGGGAGAGCTCGCTGCCGACTTGGTTCGGTTGCATTGGTTCTCGCGGGACAGAGGCGGGCGTTACACAAGTCAAGAGCGACGTCCCTGACGAGAACGGGGCGTTTGGTGACTGGCCCGAAGATTTTGGAGACGTCAATCTCCAGTCGGAGCAAGATTACCTCGACGCCGTCGAGAGCAAACTGACCCGGTAGATGGCGGTTCCTTCGAGGCGCCTTGTCGTGGATGCATCCGTTGCAGCGGCGGCGGGGCAAACTCTGCGTCCAAGCTCATATCGAAGTCGAGAGTTTCTTCAAGAGGTACTGCGGATAAGTCACAGGGTCGTAATGACCGTCGCACTCGCTGGCGAATGGGACAAGCACCAGTCACTATTCGCACTGAGGTGGCGCGCAGAGATGCGGAGCCAGGCAAAGATTGTCGACATTGGAGTCGTCGAGAATGCAGACGTCCGGTCTCAGGTGACGTTGTCTCCGGCAGTGATGAAGGACTTGCACCTTGTCGAGGCTGCGCTCGCGACCGACAAGCTCGTGGTCTCGCTTGATGACCGTGCTCGCGCCGAATTGCGAGTGGAAGCCACGAGAGACGTTACTTGGGTCAATGCTGTAGCTGATGGAGGGCATGCAATTTATTGGCTCAGGGCCGGCGCCAACCCGGTCTCGCATTGGAAGCTCGGTCACCAGAGCTAACCCCGCCACCGCACACCCAGACCCAGCGATTTCTTCGCGTACTCCAAGCTTCGCTCCAGGTCCAGGCGCTGTTGCTCGCGCAATGCGGCTGTGAACTCGGGGCGCTGCTCCGTTGTCCCGTCTTCCACCACCATGAAGCCCGTGAATGGATGGCCGTTCCGGGCCAGCGCCACGAACCGGGCGAACTCCGCCGCGTTCGCTTTCGGAAAAGCTTTCCAGAAATCCGGCTCCAGGTACGCGAGCACTTGGGGCGGGCGGCCGGTGATGATCTCCAGCTGCACGGCTGCCTTCGGGCACAGCTCGCGGTAGCGATCCATAAACTTGTGGAAGTCGATGCATCCGTCGCCTAGCGCGGTCCATTGGGCGGCGGCGCCGCGGGGATGTTCGTAGACCACGGAATCCCGCACGTGCGAAGTAACTACGTAAGGGGCCAGTACTTCCAGCGTCACCAGCGGATCTTCCACCACCCACATCGGATTTCCCGTGTCCAGGCAAGCGCCAACCGCGTCCTTCCCGCTTTCTTCGATGATGGTCCGGACCTCGCGCGCCTGCATGTCGCCTGCGTGGTTCTCGATCGCGATGCGCACACCCAAGTCCATCGCTTCCGCACGCACGGAACGAAGGACCGCGATTGTGCTCTCCATGATCGCCTCCAAAGGTTGCTGGCTACGGCGATCCTTGGCACTGCCCATATAGCAGCGCATGGAACTCGCTCCCACGGCCTTCGCGATCCGAAGCCCGCGCAGGATGTTCTCCTTGGGGTCGCCATCCTTGGCATTCCAACTGGCGGACAGCGGGCAGATGCATCCCATACCGCCGTCGATCGCGATGCCGACCTTGGCGGCGTGATCCTTCACACGGGCGAGGTAGGCCGGCTCGAAGCTCTCGTAGTCCTCCAGGCCCGAGAGTTGGATGGTGTCGAGCTTCAAGCTAGCCGCGTAATCGAGGAGCTGAATCGCTTTCCAATGGAAAGCCCGGACTGTATAGGAATCGAAGCCAAGACGAATTGGGACTGTAGACACGTCACCTCCAGCGGACGCGGACCGCGCGCCGAATGCGGCCACCGTTGCTTGAAGGAACGTTCGCCGCCGCATGCAGAAATCTTAGCGCACCAGGAGCATTCCGAACATCTATGAGGGAAGAGAGTGAGGAAGCGCGGCCACCAAATAAAAATGGCCCCGATCTCTCGGGGCCGATTGCATGAACCCTAATTTAACTGCTAGCCCCTCTCGGGGCGCCCAAAACTACTTCTTCTTCTTGGGTGCTTTTTTCTTTGCTGGCTTTGCAGCTTTCTTTGTTGCGTTCTTCATCGAGTGATTCTCCCTAACATCAGATTTGCGATCTCAAGATCGCAGTGTGATTCATATATAAGGTTCTTTGAGCCGAAAGTCAAGAAAAAAATGCACATCGAGCTCGAAGACGGGGTCGGGAACGGTCCCGAAGGAGGCAAAAACAGCCAAAACCATTTCTCTGACGAATTGTTCCGAGCCTTGAAACACCAATACTGGGCGATTTTGTTCTTGCCCGCGCGCCGCGTCCGCGTTACGATCGGACCAAATGGTGACTCGCGCCCGGTTTGCCGCGCTGGCGTTCCCGCTCGGGTGTCTCCTGCTTTCCAGTTGCGCGAAGAAACACCGCATAACATCCATTGCACCGGCCGCCGCACCGGCCACGCCATCCGCTCCCGCTCCGATGCGCTCCACCGAAACCGGATTGGCCAGCTGGTATGGACATCCGTATCACGGCCGCGCCGCCGCGAACGGCGAAATTTACGACATGGAGAAACTGACCGCCGCTCATCGGACCCTTCCGTTCGGAACCATGGTCCGGGTCACGAATCTCGGCAACGGAAAATCCGTGGAGGTCCGGATTATCGATCGGGGTCCCTTCGTCGCCGGCCGGATCATCGATCTTTCTCACGCCGCGGCCGGGGCGATCGAGATGATCGGACCCGGTGTCGCGCAAGTTCGCGTGGACATCCTCTCGCTGCGGGCCATCGCGCCGGCGGAAAACTGGTACGCGGTCCAGGCCGGGGCTTTTCAAGATAAGGATCGGGCGGAGCGCTTGCGCAGCTCTATGGAACGGGACCATGGGACGGCGCGCCTTGTACTGCGAAAGGGGTATCCCACACTCTGGCGCGTGCTGGTGGGAAAGGAGCATACCGAGGAGGCGGCCAATGCCCTGTCCGATCAAATAAGGACAGAAGTGGGAACGGGGTTTGTTGTACGCCTGGATGAGCCGGCCGTGTCCCCGGTTGCCGGGTCGCCCGGCTCAGGTCCCCAACAATAAGGATAAGGTGTATACCCAAGGCGCGGCGTCAGGATCCTATCTAGCCGTACTAATCCGATACCCCCAAATGAGGTGTGGCCTCCTCCGCAAATGATCCCCCATTCCAGTACGTTGGGGTGTTGCTGAAATCCTAAAGTACCCGTAGAGTTTATGTTGGTACCAAGCACTACACACCCATGAGGGCAGATTCACCCCTGAGGATTTTGAATGCTTGCGCAAGTTGAACAATCAACACATGTTCTAGTAGGGCAGTCGCCACGAATCCGGAACGTCTTACGGATGGTGGAGAAGCTGGGCCGGTGTCGCTGGCCAGTTTTGCTGCTGGGCGAGACGGGTACCGGCAAGGAAGTAGTCGCCCGGTCTATCCATAATGTCAATCCGGTAGGACCGTTCGTCACCATCGATTGCTCTTCCATGGTGGGTCCCCTCATGGAAAGCGAACTGTTCGGACATGTGAAAGGCGCCTTCACCGGCGCGGTGGGCCAAAAAATTGGCCTGATCGAAACTGCCGATGGCGGCACAGCGTTCTTCGATGAAATTGGCGAGTTGCCGCTCGATCTGCAAGCCAAGCTGCTCCGCGTGCTACAGGAAAAAGAGTTCCGCCCGGTTGGATCGCTGATGCACCGGCGCTCGGACTTCCGCGTGATCGCCGCCACCAATCGCGACCTGGCGAAAGAAGTAGAAAAGGGAACCTTCCGCCGTGATCTG
This sequence comes from Bryobacterales bacterium, assembly GCA_963774655.1. Lineage (GTDB taxonomy): Bacteria > Acidobacteriota > Terriglobia > Bryobacterales > Bryobacteraceae > Palsa-89. The sequence goes on from CAVZFZ010000003.1 coordinate 313,082, forward strand.
TTCTATCGGTTGAACGTGGTGAACGTTCGCATCGCTCCGCTGCGCGACCGCAAAGAGGACATCCCCGCCTTGATCGCCCACTTCCTGTCGCGCCACGGCCGAAATCATACGCTAACGCAGGAAACGCTGGAAGCCATGATTTCCTACGACTGGCCGGGCAACGTGCGTGAGCTGGAAAACTGTATTCAGCACATGGTTGCCATCAATTCCGGTCCACTGTTGCACGTGGTGGAACTGCCGTCCATGCTGCAGAATCACCTGCTATTGAAGAAGACGCAATATCTATCGGTGGCAGTGGGTTCCCAGAGCCTGTCGAAACCTCCTGGAGAAGCGGACTCGCATCAGCATCGCGCAACTCCCGAGCCGGGACGCCCGCCCATCGTTCCACTGAATCAAGTGGAACGGAACGCCATTATGGACGCGCTGGAATACACCAAGGGAGACCGCGCCATTGCGGCTAATCTGCTGGGCATCGGCCGCACCACGCTTTACCGGAAGCTGAAGGAATATCAGCTAGCGGTGTAGGGTGCCGTTACCGAACCGCGACCGCAAGGGAGCGTGATACCACGACCACTCCGACGCTCCCTTGCGGTCGCGGTTCGGTTTGCTACGGCATCAGCTTCTGCATCGCCGCCCGCACCACCGGATCCCGCTGTGCCTCTACCTCGTCGCCCTTCGCGACGCCTAGCGCCTGATTGAAAATCTCCTGCCTCAAGCGGCTTTGCACCCACGGACGTTCCTTCACCCATTCACCCACGCTCGGCTGGATTCCCCGTTCCGAGGCGAACACCTGGAAATCCTCCAGCACACTGGCCGAAACATCAAAGCTCGCATCGATTTTGTTCTTTTCGATGTAGGAGGTCGCGAAGGATGTGAAAGTCCCGCTGGCATCCAACGCCATGCGCAAGCGGGTCACCGGCTCCGGTTCCACGGAAACATCAGGCCGGATGCCGCCGCCGCCGGTCACCATCCGCCCGGAATCGGTTTTGAACTCTTCGGGCTGCTTTTCCAGCTCGAGTTGACCGGAAGGCAAAGGCTTTTGAATGGATCGGCCGCTCGGCGTGTAATAGAACGCCGTGGTGAGCGCGATGGCAGTGGTCCCAGACAATGGGAAGACATTTTGGACCAGCCCCTTGCCGAAGCTCGGCTCGCCCAGAATGGGCGCGCGGTCGTGATCCTGCAGCGCGCCGGCCAAAATCTCGGATGCACTGGCGGTTTTAGCGTTCACCAGCACCGCGAGCGGGAATTGATAGATGCCGGCATCGGGAGGAGCGTCGGCATCCTGGCTCTTGATGCTGCGGCCCTTCACACTGAGTATCCGTTGTCCCGGCTTCAGGAAATAAGCAGCAGCCTGCAGCGCCGCCTGCACCACGCCGCCGCCATTATCCCGAAGATCCAGCACCAGGCCTTTCAATTTGCCGCCGCCCAGGCTCTCAATCGCTTCTTTCAACTGCTTTCCCGTCTGCGGATCGAACGCGTTGACGCGCACGTAACCAATGTCGGGCTGCAACAAGAAACTGCGGTCCACGCTGGGAGAATCCACCAGCGCGGGATCCAGCACAAACTGCAGCAGGCGCGCATTGCGTGGGACGGCGCACAATCAGTTGGGCCTGGTGCTGGCGGGCTTCGCCCAAGAATCCGATGATCTGCTCGAACTCAAGCCGCGCTAACGCGATGTTATTCACGGCCACGATCTCATCGCCAGGCTGCAAGCCTGCTTTTGCGGACGGCGTCCCTTCCATCGCTTGCAGCACAATGACGCGGCCCGGAAGAATGGACACCACGGTTCCGAATCCCTTGCGCTCGGAGTGTTCCATTTCTTTGAGCTGTTCGTACTGCTGCGGATCGAAGAAGATGGAGTGCGGATCCAGGCGCTTTAACATACCTGGGATGGCCCCCTGATACACTGCGGCCTCGGTATTCACCGGATCAGCCGCCTGGCTCTGTACAACGGCCAGCACTTCGGTAAAGCGCTTCAGTGAGCTGTCCAGATCCGCCGTGGATTTGGGAGCCGCGAGAAAAAACAACAGAGGGAAAATCATCTACTTCGAATAGCGCAGGTGCTGCCGGGCCGCATGCCGCTCCAGAGCCAGCTCAATGAGCCGGTCCACCAATTTCGGCATCGGCAATCCTGAATACTCCCACATCTTAGGGTACATGCTTATCGACGTGAAGCCGGGCAGAGTGTTGATCTCGTTGATGAAGAGACGGTTAGTGGATGTCTCAAGCAGAAAATCGACACGCGCCAGTCCTTCGCACTCCATCGCGAGATAGCATTCCACGGCCAGACGCTGTAACTCGGCGGTCTGTTCCGGCGCGAGATCCGCCGGGATAACTGTACCCGCTTTTTCCAGCAGATACTTGTCGTCGTAATCGTAGAACTCGCGCGAGGGAAGAATCTCACAAGGAACCGAGGGTGCCGGCTGATCGTTGCCGAGCACTGCGCACTCGAATTCGCGTCCCTGAATTCCGCGCTCCACAATCACCTTGCGGTCGTAGGCCGCCGCCAGCTCCAGCGCGGATTTCAACTCCACGCAGTTGTGCGCCTTCGAAATTCCTACTGAAGACCCGAGATTGGCTGGCTTCACGAACACTGGAAACTCGAAGGTGGAGCAAATGCCGTCGAGATCCTTCAATTGGCTGCTGGAAAATACTTTGTAATCCACCACGGGCAGGCCGCGCTCCCTAGCCAGGCGCTTCATCACTTCCTTGTCCATCGATACGGACGACGCCAGAACACCCGCACCTACGTAGGGAAGCCCTGCCAGCTCCAGCAGACCCTGCAGCGTGCCATCCTCGCCGAACGTCCCGTGCACGGCCGGAAACACCACATCGATCTCCGGATTGCCGTTGGGCTCCGGTACGATCGGGCGCGGGCTCCACTTGCCTTCTTTCGAAATCAGATAATGCAGGACCTTGTACTTTTCCGGGTCCAGCGCTTCAATGATCGATTTGGCGGAGCGAAGCGAAATCTCATGCTCGCCGCTGCGTCCGCCGTAAATAACCGCTACTCGCTTTTTCATCTCGTATTACAGAATCCTTTTGCCCATGGCCGACATCACTAGTTCGACGGCTAAGACGGCCGTTCGGTTCGCTTCATCGATCACCGGATTCACCTCCACCACTTCCATGGACAGCATCTTGCCGGAATCATTGAGCGTTTCCATGGCGAGGTGCGCTTCCCGGTAAGTGATGCCGCCGCGTACCGGCGTCCCGACTCCCGGAGCCTCCTGAGGGTCCACAGCATCCATGTCGAGCGATACATGGAACCCGGCGGTTCCCGAGCTGGCGATCCGGATGGCTTCTTCGATCACGGTCCCGAGCCCGCGCTCGTCGATATCGCGCATGGTGAAGACGTGAACGCCGGAGTGCTGCACGTTGATGCGTTCCTGCTCGTCTACTGAGCGAATACCCACAAGTGCAACATTGGCCGGATCCACTTTGGGTGAATAGCCGAAAATGCGGGTTAATTCCTCGGGTCCCGCGCCGATGCAGCAGGCCAGCGGCATCCCATGCACGTTCCCGCTCGGACTGGTGCCGGGCGTGTTCATGTCGGTGTGAGCGTCGATCCAGATCATCCCGAGTTTTCCCTTGCTGTCGCGAACGTGCTTCGACACGCCGGAAACGGTGCCCACGGCGATGGAATGATCGCCGCCCAGAACCAGCGGGAACTTGTCTTCGGCCAGCGCATGCGCCACCATCTCCGCCAATCGGACACAGGTATCGGTGATCTGAGGAAGATACTTGGCCTGCGGGAGGCCTTCCGGCTGGCTTTCCGGCTGCACCACCGGCACGTTGCCGAGATCATCGACGATGTAGCCAAGTTCAGCCAAACGGCCGTTCAGATTCGCGACACGAACCGCGGAGGGTCCCATGTCGACGCCGCGGCGTCCGGAGCCGAGATCGAGCGGCGCGCCGATGATCGCGATGTGAGACTTTCTCATACTGGGGGCTGGGGGCTCGGGGCTGGGGACTGAAAAGCATTCTTCATGGCTTGGTCCTGTACAGCATTCTTGGATAGGGAATGGTTTCCCGTATGTGTTCCAGGCCACACATCCACGCTACAAAGCGCTCGATGCCCATGCCGAAGCCGGCGTGCGGCACGCTGCCGTATTTGCGCAGATCGATATACCAGTTGAACGCTTCCGGCGGCAGTTTGTGCTCCTCCAGCCGCTTCAATAGCAGATCAAGATTGTGGATGCGCTGGCCGCCGCCGATCAGTTCGCCGTATCCTTCCGGCGCGATCACGTCCACGCCCAACGCCAGCTCCGGGCGATCCGGATCGGGCTCGAAGTAAAACGCTTTCACCTGCGTGGGATAGCGATCCACCATCAGAGGCCGATCGAGACCTTCGGTGATCATGGTTTCATCGGGACCGCCAAAGTCGCCGCCCCATTGGATCTCGCTGCCCTTTGCTTGGAGCGCTTTCACCGCGTCGTCATAGCTCATGCGCGGAAAGGGGGCCTTCACCGTTTCAAGTTTGGTGATGTCGCGTTCCAATGCCTGCAGTTCGGTGCGGCGAGTCTCCAGCACGCGTCCGACGACGAAGACGATCAGCTCCTCGGCCAACTGCTTCACGTCGTCCAGCGTGGCATAAGCCATTTCCGGTTCCACCATCCAGAATTCCGTCAGATGGCGGCGCGTCTTGGATTTTTCGGCGCGAAATGTCGGCCCAAAGCAGTAGACTTTCCCGAACGCCATGGCATCCGCTTCGTTGTAGAGCTGGCCGGATTGCGTGAGAAACACTTTCTCGTCGTCGAAGTAATTCACTTCGAACAAGGTGGTGGTGCCCTCGCACGCGGCGGGGGTGAAGATGGGCGTGTCCACTAACGTGAAGCCGTGCGAATCGAAAAAATCGCGCACTGCCTTGATCACCGCGTGACGCACCCGGATTACAGCGTGCTGGCGCTTGCTGCGCAGCCAGAGGTGGCGATGGTCCATCAGGAATTCCGGCCCATGCTCTTTGGGCGTGATGGGGTAGGGATCGGATTCCGGAACTCGATCCACGATCTCGGCGCCCTCGACGTCCATTTCGTAGCCGCCGGGCGCACGCTGTTCGGCGCGCAGCTTGCCGCGCAGAATCAGTGCGGATTCCTGCGTGAGATTCTTCAGGGTTTCAAACAGCGCTTCATCCAGATTGGCTTTCACGGCGACGCACTGCATGATGCCGGTGCCATCGCGCAGCAGGGGGAATACGATCTTTCCGGATTTGCGGATGTTGTATAACCAGCCTGCGATTTCCACTGGCTCGCCGGTGTGGCGGCCGGCGTCTTCGATTTTGATTCTTGGATAGGACATGAGTTAGTTATGGTCGAAATGCACCGACTCCCTCACGGTCGCGGCTCGGCCCGGCAGGGTGGTGCATTAGATGCTCTCCAGCTTTTCGAAAATTTGCTTCACCACCTCGATCGCCTGAGGGAACGGGAATTCGGGCAACTCGCGCAGCTCCAGCAGCAACGGGAATTGACCGCCGCCGGTCCGCAGCAGCTCCATGGCCGCCTTCCAATCGATGGTTCCTCCCTCGGAAAAGAACGGGAACAGATGGCTGTCGTCCTTGCCGTTGTTATCGTGCAAATGCGTGGATCGGATGCGTCCCTTCAAAATCGTGTACGCAGTGGACACGCCTTCCTTGAGATTGGCGTGACCGGCATCCAGGCAGAAGTTCATTTTCAAGTGCGTGAGCTCAAGAAATGTAAGTAGACGCTCGGCGCTGGAAAGCTGGTTGGGAATATTCTCGAGCAGCACTTCCACGCCGCGTTCGCGCGCAAACAAGTTGATTTCCTCCAGCGCCGTGAATGCGGCATCCACCTTGAATTCGTCGTATTCCTCTTCAGCCACTCCCAAATGCTGGATGAGGTATCGGAACGGAATGACATCGGCAATATCCAAGGCGCGCTTGATCTCATCGATCATGTGTAGCCGCTTCGATTTCACGGGCTCGGTGATGTTGATCACCGCGTTCGGGCCGGAGCGTCCCCAGACGTCGTCGCTATACAGGGGCGAGTGCAGCGAATGCAGCTTCATCTCGGACGCCCGGAACCAGTGCCCCAGTTCGTTGATCTGGGCCCGATCGCGATAATCCAGATGCTGCCGCGCGCAAAATATCTCAACCGCCGGCACGCCGGCCAGACGGATCTTCTCCAACCAGACGGTATTGAGCCGATGATTGACAAACAGATGTGTCGATAAAACGTGATCCATTTAAAAACCGTTCTTCAGTTATTCGGTTGTTCGGTTCTTCGGTTCGGAAACGCGGACGCGGAACCGATCAACCGAACAACTGAACAACCGACCAAGCGTTTCTTAGTATCCTTCCGCCTTCGCGTTGCCTCGGCCATCGGCGGCGCCTTGCAGCCAGCCGTTCTCGTTCACAATCGCTTCCACACGCGCGATCACTGGAGCCGTGTTCTCATACGGCGCGATTTTGTGACCCATACCGCGCAGCATCGCCACCGTATCCGGAGAAATTCCTCGCTCCAGGAAGAGCTGGTCCGGCATCCATTGATGATGAAACCGCGGCCAATCCACAGCATCCTGCACGTTCATATGGAAGTCCACTACGTTCAGAATCACTTGCAGCACACCATTGATGATGCGGGATCCTCCGGGCGCGCCCAACACCATGAAGACTTTGCCGTCGCGCGTGAGGATGGTGGGCGTCATGGAAGATAAAGGGCGCTTGCCGGGTTGGATGGCGTTCGCCTCGCCCTGAATCAGGTGGAACATGTTTTCTTCACCCGGTTTGGCGGCGAAATCATCCATCTCATTATTCAACAGGAACCCCAGACCGGGGACGGTAACGCCGTTGCCGTATCCGCCGTTCAACGTGTAGGTGACCGCCACGGCGGTGCCTTCATCGTCCACGACATTGAAATGCGTGGTTTCCGTGCTCTCATAGGGGACAAGATTGCCCGCGCGAATCCGCTGGCTGGAGGTGGCGCGCTGCGGATCGATGCTGGCGCGCCGCCGCGCGATGTAGCGGGGGTCCAACAATTTCGTGCCAGGCACTTTGAAAAAATCCGGGTCACCGAAATATTCGCTGCGGTCGGCATAGAAACGGCGCATGGCTTCGGCGACATAGTGGATGGACGCCGCGGAGCCCGCGCCGCCCTTTTCGTAGCCGGAACCTTCCAACATTCCGAGCATTTGCAGAATCCCGATGCCGCCCGAACTCGGAGGCGGCGCGGTAATCACCTCATAATCGCGATAATGGCCGCGCAGCGGGGTGCGTTCCACAGCCTGGTACTGTTTTAGATCTTCGAGCGTGATCAATCCGCCGTTGGCCTCCATCGCGGCCGCGAGCTGGTGAGCGATTTCTCCTTCGTAGAAATCGCCGGGGCCATTATCGCGGATGCGCTTCAGAGTGGCAGCCAGCTCCGGTTGCGAAAGCGAATCACCGTAATGCGGAGTCAGGAAAATGCGCTTCGACTCTGGGAATTGCGCAAGCAGTTTGTTGCTCGGAGTTCCCGCGATCAGCGATTGCGTAAATTGAAATGTCAGGGGGAAACCGCCGGTAGCGAGTTGGATGGCCGGATCCAGCAGCTCTGTCCAGGGCTTGCGGCCATATTTTTCATGAGCCAAGCCGAATCCTCGCACGGACCCAGGAACTCCGCAGGCCCGCCAGCCAACCAGGCTATCGCTGGTCACCTTGCCCTTGGCGTCCAAATACATATTCCGCGAGGCGTTCAGCGGCGCCTTCTCCCGAAAGTCGATGAACGTAGTTTTGCCATCGGCAAACCGCACCAGCATGAATCCGCCGCCGCCGATGTTGCCTGCATAGGGATAGGTAACAGCGAGCGCGAACCCGACAGCAACCGCAGCGTCCACAGCATTGCCGCCGGCCTTAAGCACAGCGATGCCAACATCAGTGGCCAGAGGCTCCTGCGCCACCACCATGGCGTGTTGCCCGAGGACCGGTTGGCGGGCGAAAAGGCTTCCCGCCGCGAGGAAAGCGCACAAAACGACGCGGGGCCGCATAAGATTCGATTTTAGCGCGTGGGAAGAGGGCAAAGGCTATTAGGCCGCGGATGAACGCAGATGAACGCGGATAAAACAGGCTGCATTTTCTTATCCGCGTTTATCAGCGTTCATCTGCGGCTAATTTGTTTTCGCCGCTCCATCCAATACAACCCCGCACCAACGACGTTGGCACCTAGAACCACTCCCCCGATTTTGGCGCTGAACTTCCACCAGCTTTCTACCTGGATGATGGGGAAAATCGAAAGAACCGAGTAAAGTAGCGTTACCGCAAAACCGGAAACTGCCGCGGCTCGGAGCCACCGCGGCGCGCGCCGGCTCGCGATCGGAATGGCGAACATCACCAGGTAGGCGAGCGCGTAGAAGATCCCCGAGGCGTTATCCAGAATCTGAAACGCTTCCTGTTGCCCGGCCCCAACGAGGCTGACCAGGCCTGTGATCAGAATCATTCCGGCCACGAACAGTATGGAATTGACGGGTGTCTTGTATTTCGGATGCAGCTTCGAAAACCAACCGGGAAGCAGGTTGTCCCATCCGGCAACCATCGGAAGCCGCGTGCTGCCCGCCACCGCCAGCGTGCACGCGCCTAGCTGACGAGCCACCAGGAGCAGAATCACGAGGGGCCCAATGAGACCTGCCCAGCGGAAGCTGCGGAACGCAATGCTCAGCACCTGCGGGATGGGGCCGACCAAGTCCACTTGTTCCGGAGAAACGTACGCCAGGATCGAGCTAGTGCCGAGAATGAACATCAGGGCAATGATCGGCGAAGCGATCAGGACCGATCGGCCAATGGTGCGCGCGGGACTCTTGCATTCGCCGGCTAGAATCGCAACGTATTCGAATCCGCTGAACGCGCCCATGGACATCTTGCCGAAGATATTCAGGCTGAGCAGCGAAACGGCGGGCATGGCCAGCGCGAGCGGATGATACTGGTGCAGCTTTCCGCTGCTGAGGCTGAGAAAGGGAATGAAGATCAGGGCGCCGAACGTAACAATTTGCGCGATTCCACCAGCATTCTGAAACCACTTGCCGACAGAGACGCCGAGTACGGTTACCGCAATCAAAAAGGCGATCAGCGTTATGGTAATCACCAGGATGAACAGCTTGTTGGCGCCCAACCAGTCCATCCCGATGGCGTAGGCGATGTTGGTGGATATGTTCATCCCTTGCGAGGACATGAAGACGATAATGTAGAGCCACAGATTCCAGCCCACCAGGAAGCCGATGAAATCGTTGAACCCGAGCTTGGCCCACTGATAGAGACCGCCTTCCAGCGGCATGCTGCGATTCAGGTGGATCACCACCGCGGCCAGCGGCCCATAGAAAAATACCAGCGCTAGCAGCCAGAAGACGATTTGTGACGAACCCAGCTTCGCGGCAGTCCCCACCCAGTGCGATCCGACGACGTAGAGGATTTGCGTGAGAACGAGATCCCCGAGGCCAAGTTCTTTCTTGAGTTCGGAGCTGTGTGTCCGGACGCTGTCGGCGGAGGCCATTTGAGGTTGAACGAATGTAGCATAGTGGAGCAATGGCAGCGAACCAGAGGCTGATCCGCGAACTTCGCAAGGCTTTGCACGAATTAGCCGATCCCGTGAAAGCGCCGATCATGCAGGCGTACATGAAATCGGCAATGCCGTACCTGGGAATCCAGGCCGTGCCGTTTCGCAAAGCCACCAAGGCCGTGTTAGCGGTGCATCCGCTGGATTCGTTCGAGGATTGGCGTGATACCGCGCTGGCACTATGGCGCGGCGCGCGCTATCGCGAAGAACGCTACGCCGTGATCGAGCTGGTGGGATATCGAAGCTATCAGAAATTCAGAACGCCCGATGCTTTGCCGTTGTTCGAAGAGATAATTACTACCGGCGCCTGGTGGGATTACGTGGACTCTATTGCCAGCCAGCGCATCGGTGAACTGCTGCAGCTATATCCGAAAGAGATGCGTGCAATTTTGCGGGAGTGGGCGGTTTCGGAAGATATCTGGAAACGCCGCAGCGCAATCCTGGCGCAGCTCAAGTTCAAGGGCGATACGGATTTGAAGTTGCTGTACGAATGCATCCGGCCATCGCTCGCGCGGCCGGAGTTTTTCCTGCGTAAAGCGATTGGTTGGGCGCTACGGCAGCACGCCTGGACCGATCCCAAGGAAGTGCTCCGGTATGTGAAGGCCAACGAGAAGCGCCTCAGCCCGTTGAGCAAGCGCGAGGCGCTGAAGAATGTCAGACGGACGCCGCCGACATTAGAGAAGCTCTGAAAAATCGAAAGGCACCGGCTCCCTCACGGTCGCGGTTCGGCAAGAGGGTGTCTCTTTCCGAGCCGCGACCGCAAGGGAGTCGGTTTCAATCGTAAAAGTTCCGGTCCCAGGCGTGGCGTTTCAAGATCTTGAGCGTGGCTTCATCCAACGGGCCTTTGTCTGAAACGGCTGCATTCCGTTCCACGTTTCGCACGGTCCGCATTCCTGGGATCGTAGACGTAACCGCCGCAGGGCTAATGGTGAAACGAAGGGCGATTTCGGCTAGCGAATCGCGCGTGATGCCAAGGTCGCGTTCCAACGCCGAGATATGCTCGACAACTTGCTTCTTTCGATCCCCAGCAAAATATTGCGAGCGGAAATCGTCCGGCTGAAATACGCTGGCTTCCGTGATGGTTCCCGTAAGGCTTCCCTCGTCGAATGGCACGCGCGCCAGCACGCCGACGTTCATCTTTTGTGTTAACGGAAACAGATTCTTGTCCGGAGTCTGGTCGAAGACGTTGTAAATCACTTGCACGCAGTCGATCAAGCCGGACTCCACCAGTTCCAGCGCTGAATCTGGCTGATGGTCGTTGATCGAGACACCCAGCGCGCGCACCTTGCCCGAACCCTTGAGTTCTTCAAAGGCCCGCCGCCATTCGTCGCGATGAAACCATTCCGGGTTCCAGACGTGCAACTGTTGCAGGTCGATGGTGTCCACTTTCAGATGTTGCAGACTGGTTTCGGTCGAGCGCAGAATGTATTCGTAGGGGAAAACTTTGTCGATCCCGATGCCAGGTTGCGCCGGCCATAGTTGGTTCATGGGCGGAACCTTCGTAGCGATATAAATTCGTTTTTTCGATTCGCGCACCGCTCGGCCCACCAGTTTCTCGCTGTGGCCATCGCCATAGGCCAGCGCGGTGTCGATAAAGTTAACGCCCAGGTCGATCGCGCGGTGCAAGGCGCGCACGGACTCGTCGTCGTTACCTCCTTGCCATAGGGCTCCTCCAATGCCCCAAGCTCCAAATCCAACATCGCTTACGGAAAAGCCGGTTTTGCCGAGTGTTCGGTATTTCATCCTGAACCTATGATAGTGAATGCCGCATCTATAAAATGAGGGCTTATGGAACCTAAGCATCGAGTTGTGATTCTCGGCGGCGGTTTCGGTGGGCTCTACGCCGCCAAGGCTTTACGCAAGGCGCCCGTGCAATTGACCGTGCTGGATCGCAGAAATTTCCATCTCTTCCAACCATTGCTCTATCAGGTAGCCACCGGATCGTTGTCACCCGGTGAAATTGCCTCACCGTTACGCGCGGTCTTGCGGCGGCAGCAGAACACCGAGGTATTACTGGGCGAAGCCTTGGATTTGGACGTGGAGCATCGCAAAGTAATATTGGATTCCGGGGAACTCGATTACGACACGCTGGTGGTGGCCACCGGATCCAGCGACTCGTACTTCGGCCACGACGATTGGAAACGCACCGCGCCGGGGCTGAAGTCCATTGAAGAAGCCACTGAAATCCGGCACAAGATTCTCTATGCGTTCGAGGCAGCCGAGAAGGAGCACGATCCGGAGATCCGGCGCGAGTGGCTGACGTTCGTCCTAGTGGGCGGCGGACCCACCGGCGTGGAGCTGGCTGGCGCGCTGGGCGAAATCGCGCACGATACGCTGCGGCGGGATTTCCGGTCCATTCGTCCACAGGAAGCCGTGATCCTGCTGGTGGAAGGTGGTCCCCGGGTGCTTCCCGCATATCCGCCGGATCTGTCGCAGAAAGCGGAAGCGTCCTTGCGGCGATTGGGCGTCACAGTCCGGACCAGTGCGATGGTGACTTCGATTGAGCCCGGCGGCGTCACCGTGAAACTTGCATCCGGCTCGGAACGCATTGCTGCCCGAACCGTGATCTGGTCCGCCGGCGTACAAGCTTCTCCGCTGGGCCACACGCTGCAACAACGGGCCGGCGCGCAGCTCGACCGCGCCGGACGTGTGCTAGTGAATCCGGATTGCAGCGTCCCGGGCCATCCCGAGATTTTTGTCATCGGCGACTTGGCGCACCACGAGCAGGACGGCAAGCTACTGCCCGGAGTTGCTCAAGTGGCCATGCAGCAGGGCGGCTATGTGGCCGGCCTGATTCAGAAACGGCTGCGCGGCGGCACTGCGGCGCCGTTCCGTTATTTTGATAAAGGCAATCTCGCGGTCATCGGGCGCGCTTCCGCAGTGGCGCAAATCGGAAAGCTACACTTGTCGGGTTTTGTGGCCTGGTTTATCTGGCTCTTCGTCCACTTGATGTACCTGGTGGAATTTTCAAACCGTATTCTGGTTTTCATTCACTGGGGTTTTCTCTACTTGACCTTCAACCGGGGCGCACGACTGATTACTGGCAGCGACTCTCTGGAGAAAAATCCTGGAGCAGAAGCCAAAGCGCGCAGCCAGTCCGGCTTCTGATTCCCGGTTGTTCAGCCGGCTTTGTTCGCTTCTTCAATTTCGAAAGCCCGCTTGCGGCCGGCGCTGACGATACCACCGTGGAATTTGATCTTGCCGTTGATGGATAAATCCACGGGACGCTGCACCGGATAATCGAACGTCAGGACGTCTTCTTCCTTGAGATCCATCAAGTCTTCCACTCGCATGGTGGGCCCGGTCAGGCGCCCGTCGACGAACATCTTGGCCGGGCGGATCAGGCGCATGATTCTCGCCTGTTCCTGTTCCGTGGATTCCGACTTGCGCACCGACCATTGCTGGTCGAACTTGTGGCGCAGCATTTTGACGACGATGGACGGGATGCCGATGTTCATCATCCCGGTGTTGTCGCCAATCCGAACTTCCATGCTCACCGCTACCACTGCTTCGTTGGGCGCCAGGATTCGCAGGAGCTGCGGTTCAGTTTCGTGCGCTTCAATGGTGAATTCCATGGGCGTGACGGCGTGCCAGGCAGTTTTCAGCTCATGCAGCGTGATGCGGAACAACCCGTCCAACACGCTTTGTTCGATTTCGGTAATTTCGCGAGAGAGCTTGAGCGCGGAGCGCGCTCCGCCGCCGAGCAGCATCTCGACAATCGGAAACACCAGACCTGGATTGATCTCAAGCACAGCGTTGCCCTCGTAGGGTTTCATCCCGAGCGAAACCAGGCAGCTCGGCGACGGCAGGCACTGCGAAAATTCCATGAACGATAGCTGTTCCACCGAGACCAGGTTTACCACCACATAGGCGCGCAAATACCCGGAGAGGCTGGAAGCCAGGCTGCGGGCAAAATTCTCGTGCAGAATGTGGATGGCGCGGAGCTGGTCCTTGGCGATGCGATCCGGCCGGCGGAAATCGTACGGTTGGGCGCGCTTGGCGGGATCGTCGTCCTGCGGCGAGTCGCGAAGATTTCGAAAAACATCATCGATTTCTTCCTGGGATAGGACGCGATCCGGCATCTGCATATCTATCGGCGCTAGGCCTCTTTCCTGCACCTTAGTTACAATCAAAACTGTGCAACGCTTCCACGTCCACAATTTCGGCTGCCGGGCGTCGCAAGCGGACGGCGCTGCCATCGAAGCGGCTCTCCTCAATCGGGGATTCCAGTCGACGCCGAGTTCCGGCGACGCCGAGTTGGTGGTTCTAAATTCCTGCACCGTCACGGCTTTCGCGGACGAAGATGTTCGCAAGACCGTCCGGCGGGTGCATCGGGAAAATCCTGAAGCGCGGATTCTTGTCACTGGCTGCTATGCCCAACGTGCACCTGAGGAGATAGCAGTATTACCCGGAGTGGCGTGGGTAGTAGGGAATTCACATAAGATTCAAATTCCGGATATTGTCAGTGAACCGGAAGAGGTTCCCTATCACGGCGAGATTCGCGTCGGCGACATCTTCGCGCAACAGGAATTTTTGTCGGCGCCGGTGGAGGACGCAAGCGGCGATCGCACTCGGCCTAATCTAAAAATTCAGGATGGCTGCAATAATCGATGCTCATTCTGCATTATCCCGTTCGTGCGCGGCCGCTCGCGAAGCGCTCCGGCTGAGCAGGTGGTGGCGCAGGTGCGGAATTTGGCTGAGCGCTATCGCGAAGTAGTACTCAGCGGAATTAACTTGGGACGTTGGGGGCGGTTTACGGATCTGATCCGAACTCTGCTCGCCGAAACCCCGATCGAGCGATTACGGCTGAGTTCGGTAGAGCCGATGGATTGGAAAGACGAACTGCTGGAGCTGATGGCGAGTTCCCCGCGCATCGCCAAGCACGTTCATGCGCCGCTGCAATCCGGATCCGATCGGGTGTTGCGCCGCATGCATCGCAAGTATCGTCCGAGGCATTATGAGGATCGCATCCGCAAAGCACGAGCCTGGATGCCGGATGCCGCAATCGGCGCCGACGTGATGACGGGCTTCCCCGGCGAAACGGACGCGGAGTTCGAAGAGAGCCGGACCTTTATCGAGAGCCTACCGTTCACTTATCTACACGTGTTCACTTACTCCGAGCGTCCAGGTACGCCGGCGGCGGAGAGTGTGGATCAAGTCCCGATGGAAGTCCGCAAGGAGCGCAACCGGATTCTGCGGGAACTGGGAGCGCGGAAGAACCTGGAGTTCCGAAGATCGATGATCGGGCGGACACTTTCGGTTGTGACGCTAGCGGAAGGCGCGCTATCCGACAATTTCTTGAAGGTGGATCTGGCGGTGGCGCGGGCGGCGAATCAGATGGTGGATGTGAAGATCGGATCGCTCAGCGCGAGCGGGCTGCGCGAGCACGATCCGCTGCAAATAATCCGGTGACAGGATACTCAATTTCCGATTTTCTCCGCCGGTACTAACTCGTATTGAATAAATGTCTGCCAGAAGACACCCGCAAAGCTTCGTAGAAGGGATTTCTGAATTGGCTTCCGACGATATACGAACACGATTTCGTCATCTGCCCAATGGCCAACGCTGGAATGTGCTTCGGTTCAGTCAGCGCGTCTTGAACAATCGCAAGCTGAAAAAGGATGAAAACTTAAGGGCTGGATCTGCCCGATTGATTGTGGCTCTGCTGCCGGAGACGTTCGAGAGTTTTGACAAATTACTGAGAGACTGCTCATCGCCTCTTTGGTACGAAGTCCAATTCACCATGTTCTGCGCGCTGAATCGAAATGACCTGAGCCGCACAGATCAAGCAAGGGTGTTGCGACTGATCCGCGATTATCTGCTGAACATACAGGGAGATGCGGGTTTCGCCGCTTGGAAAGCAGGAGACCTGCTTGGGGATGAGTGGCGTGATTCCCGAACCGTCGAGATTTTGGGAGAACTGTTATTTGAGGCACGCTTTTCTACAGGGAGAAAAGCTGCTTTGCATGGGATCGAGCACGCACTTCATGGTGCGCCCGAAGCAGAGGGCAAAAAACTGTTGGGCTCTTGCGCCAGGCAGCGCGAGAGGACCGAAGTGTTGAGGTCCGGCGTTATGCCAAACTCGCGCTCAAAGGATTGGGATGCGCACCTTCGCCATCCTCAAGAATCGGGAATTGAGTATCCTGTCACCGAATTTACTTCGAGCCGGGGCGGCGCTTGGCGATTTGCGCGAGCGCCATTAGTGCGTCATTGACTGCGGCGGAGTCGGGAAATACTTCCGCGACTTCGGGCCTCAGCACAACTATGTTGGTGCCTTCTTTGAAGCGCTTAGCGTATTTGCCGCGAACGCCATTTGAGAAGTCATACTCGGCCCGCATGGATGGCGCGCGCTGTTTACTTGGTGTCTTCTTCATAGCGTGCCCTCTCGGCTTTCGTAGGAATCCTGGCGCTGACTATTCGTACCGCCTCGTCCCTTTCAGTATGCACCACAACCAGTGTGCGGCCAAAGTGAGAGACTCCCAGCGTTACGAGACGATCCTCGTCCTCGGAATGGTCTGGTTTATCGAGAGCGGGTCAGCAAAGACAGAAGTAGCTTCTTCGAACGTTACAGCATGCTTCCGAAGATTAACATCAGCCTTTCTTTGGCTCCATTCGAACCGAAGCAAACTCGCCTACATCTCCCGGCGATTCTCTAAGCTCTTTCCCATGGTCACTTCGTCGGCGAACTCCAGATCACTGCCTACCGGGATGCCCATTGCGATGCGAGTCACTTTCACGCCTAGCGGTTTCATCAGGCGCGAGAGATAGGCCGCAGTCGCTTCGCCTTCCACCGTCGGATTGGTCGCAATAATCATTTCCTGGATCTCTTCGGTCTGAATCCGCTCCAGCAGATTCACGATTTTGAGCTGCTCGGGTCCGATACCGCGCAGTGGCGAGAGCGATCCATGCAGCACGTGGTACAAACCGGAGAACTGGCGCGTGGTTTCGATGGGAAGAATGTTGTGCGGCTCTTCCACCACGCAAATGGAAGTGCGGTCGCGATGCGGATCGCGGCAGAAGTTGCACAGCTCGCCATCGCTGATGTTGTTGCACGCCACGCAAATCCCAAGCTTGTCCTTCACATCCGTCAGCGCCATGGCCAGCCGCTCGGCATCCTCGCGCGGCGTCCGCAACACATGGAAAGCTAGCCGTTGCGCGGACTTCTGGCCGATGCCAGGCAGGCGCTTGAACTCCTGAATCAGGCGCGCTAAAGGTTCGGCGAAATCCGGCAACTAGAACATCCCGGGCGGCAGGCCCATCCCGCCCAACAGGCCGCCCATTTTTTCCTGCGTCGCGTCGTCTACTTTTTTCGACGCTTCGTTGAAAGCCGCCAGCATCATGTCCTGCAGCATTTCGACGTCGCCGGCCACTTCAGGATCGATTTTTACCGCGGTGACCATTTTCTTGCCATCCATCCCAACGGTAACCATGCCGCCGCCGGCAGTGGCTTCCACGCGGATCAGCGCGATCTCCTCCTGCATCTTCTTCTGCATCTGCTCGGCCTGCTTCATCATGGCCTGCATGTTTCCGGGAAGTTTCATAGGTTCCTATTCCTTTAGATTACGCACCACGCGGACCTGCGCGTCGGGAAACATCTCCTGAAATCGCCGCACTTCCGGATGCGCCAGCGCGCGCTCGGAAACATCGTCCAGCGGCGCTTTGGGCTTGAGACTTTGCGTGACACTCCCGGCGCCGAATGTGGTTTTCACGCGCATCGGGCGGCCGGCGACTTTCTGCACGATCTTCAGGATATCTTTTTCGCTCAGCGCCAGCCGGAACTCTTCGGGAGTGTTGAAATGCAGCTCGTTGTTTACTTCGGTGATCTCGGAATGCTCTACCGCGTCGGCGGTGAACTGCATGCCTGCTTCCAGCAGCGCCGAGTGGAGCCTTTGGCTCCAGTCGTTGCCGCTCGGGGCTGGGGGCTGGGGACTCGGGGCTTGCGGCTTCGGACTGGGCGCGGGCGGTTCGGGCTTTGGAGCTTGCGCCTTGAGTCCCGAGCCCCCAGCCCCGAGCCCCGATTTTGCCGGCGGAGGAGTTTTGGACGGCGCTGGACCGCCGCCGGAATTTCCAAGGCTCGCCAATGCTTCTTCGATCGGCAGCAGTTTACCAGCTTGGATCAGGCGCAGCAGGCCGATCTCCAGATGCAGGCGCGGCTGCAGGGAGAATTGCAAATCTTTGAACAGGTCGAGCGTGAGTTGCAGGTAGCGCGTTAGGTCTTCTTCGGAATATCCGGCGGCGATCTCGGCCAGGCGTTCTTGTTCGGGTCCGGAAGCCGCGATTAGTCGCGTGTTGGCGCCGGCCACTTTCGCGACGAGCAAGATTCCGGAAATAGCGCGCCAGCTCGCGGCAGAAGTGCTGCAGGTTGCGGCCGTTGCGTTCCAGCTCCATCACCAGATCGAGCATACGGCGGGAATCCTGCGCGGCCAGCGCCTGCGTTACCTCGCTCAGCGAATCGAGCGAGAACATGCCGAGCAGTCCGCGGACTTCCTGGGCGTTCAGCTTCACGCCGCAGCAGGCGATGGCTTGGTCCAGCGCGGATAAAGAATCGCGCACGCTGCCTTCTCCCATTTGGGCCAGCACGCTCAGCACTTCGGGATCCGCTTCGATACCTTCTTGTTTGCAGATGTATTCCATACGCTCTACCACTTCGGCGAAATCCACAGAGCGGAAGCTGAACTGCTGGCAGCGCGACGCGATGGTGGTGGGAATCTTGTGCACTTCGGTGGTGCACAGCACGAAAACCACCCACTCGGGCGGCTCTTCCAGCGTCTTGAGCAGCGCGTTGAAAGCTTCGCTGGTGATCTGGTGCGCTTCGTCGACGATGAAGACCTTGTATTTGTCGCGTGCCGGGCGGTAACGAACGTTCTCACGCAGCTCGCGCATTTCATTGATGCCGCGGTTGGATGCAGCGTCGATCTCGATGACATCCACGGTGTTGCCGCCGCTGATTTCGAGACAGCTGGCGCATTTGCCGCAGGGCGTCGGCGTGGGACCTTCGATACAGTTGAGGCAGCGCGCCAGGATGCGCGCGACGGTGGTTTTTCCGGTGCCGCGCTGGCCGGAGAAGATGTAACCGTGCGCGATCCGCTTCTGCGAAATAGCGTTTTCGAGCGTGGTGCGGACGTGTTCCTGGCCGATCAATTCGGCGAACGATTGGGGTCTATATTTCCTGGCGATTACCTGGTACATGAAAGCGTGGATGGAGAGCTTATGCCAGACCCCGGGTGATCCGCGGCACACGGACTAAACCGTTACCGTTGCTTCCTTCCGGACCTGGCGGGGTTCACAGCCGCCCGTTGCACGAAGCCCGGAGCCTGACAACCATCCATGCTAACACCTGGCAGGGGACTGGGGGCTGGGGACTCGGGGCTAGCGAGCTGCACTCCACGGAGTCAGACGTGGAATCCATCTCGGAACATTCGCGCAGAACTCGCGGTATTCGTCGCCAAAAGTCGCGCGCATCGTTGGCTCTTCGTACACCAACACGAAGAAGTGGGTCACCAACCAAGCTGCAGCGCCGTATTCAAGGACGTGGACGTTTGCGAACAAAAGGGCTTGGCCCAGGATGATGGAGACTACCGCGACATACATCGGATTTCGGACGTAGCGATACCATCCGGTGACGACGAGATGACGCGTTGGAAAAACTGGCGCGGGTGTGCCTAAACCTTCGATGGCGAATCTGGCGAAGGAATCTAGAAGTATTGGGAGGCCGGCTACGATCAGAATGACGCCGGCAATTCGCAAAGGCTGCCAGCCGAAGAATGGTGCGGCCATCTGCCAGTGCGATTGCCACCACGGAATCAGGCCTGCCACTGTACAAGGAGCTAGGACGAAAAACAGCGCTGATCCTAGGAGGGCGGAGCTGCGGCGGATGGCGGAGGTGCGGCGCATTCCGGGTCCATTTTAGGTGATTTTTGACAAGCCGGAAGCTTGTCCCACGTTGTATCATCGAACCAGTTGAGGACGAGACTCTCTTTCTTTTGCGCTTTTTGGCTGGCCGGCCTTGGACTCGGCCGCGCGCAAGCCGTAATCACCACATTCGCCGGCACCGATGCGCAATTCAATGGCGACGGCCAACCCGCGCTCAATGCCGGCCTGGGGCTGGTGACGGGAATTGCCGTTGATCGCAGCGGCAATGTCTACTTCAACGATCCGGATAACCACGTCGTGTTCCGCGTCGGCGGGGATGGGATTATCCACGTCATCGCTGGGAACGGAATTGGCGGTTATTCGGGCGATGGTGGTCCGGCGACTGAAGCATCGATAGGGGGCGACGAAACCAATTTCGATTTGCAGCTCGGGCCTCCGGTGCTGAACGGCATCGCGGTGGATGCGGCGGGGAATGTCTTCATTACGTCCGGCTCAGTGGTGCGGCGCATCGATCCAACGGGGATCATCACCACCTACGCTGGCGGCGGCACGAGTCAACCCGTCAATGGAAGTTTGGCGACCAACGTCGTGCTGGGAGCGCTGCTGGGTATCGCGGTGGATTCGGTGGGCGACGTTTATTTTGTGGATCGGTCACATGCCGTGGTCCGCAAGGTAGCACCTGACGGAACCATCAGCACAGTCGCGGGAACGGGAATCAATGGTTTTAGCGGCGACGGTGGTATGGCGACGGTGGCGGGGCTGAACAGTCCGATCGGGATTGCGTGCGACACGGCGGGCAACGTCTACATAGCCGAGTCGTCCCCCGGCCGGATCCGGAAAATCACGATCGCGAGCGGAATCATCAACACGGTGGCGGGCGGGGGAACGCTCGCGCCGGGCAACGGGGTCCCGCCGCTCGCAGTGAATATTAGCCAGGCGCGGGCAGTGGCGGTGAGTCCTGAAGGCGATATCTATAGCTTTGCGCCTAACCCTGGGGTGTTGATCAAATTCGCCACCAACGGTAGTTCGAGTTATATCGGCTCTACCACGCGCAATGCCGGATTCCTGGCGAACAATGTGCCGGTGTCGCAGGTGTACCTCAACGGCGCCTCGTTTTCCGATAGCAGCCTCGCCGTAGATAGCGCCGGGAATCTCTATACATCGCAGGATCTTCGGGGCCTGGTTCGCAAGATTTCGACGGCTGGAATTATTTCCATTGTCGCCGGCAACGACCAGTATCGATACTCGCCGGATGGCACTCCCGCGGTGAGCGCTCAGGTGCGGAGCCCGGCGTACATAACGGTGGGCTCGGATGGCAGCACAGTTTATTTTCTTTCCTCGAACGGGCTGCGCAAAATAGGAAGCGACGGCATTCTCAACACGGCAACTACGCAACCGCCCTTTAACGCGCCTTTCTTGATCGATCTGACAGCCGATGGCGCCGGAAATTTATACACGCTCTCCTCCAACATGGTGGTACGCCTGGCGCCCGGTGGCGTGCCGCAGACCATCGTCAATAACACCGGCGGGCCCGGATCTGGCGGCGATCAGGGGCCTGCGTTGAGCGCGGCTCTGAATAATCCGCAGGGCTTGGCTGCCGATAAGGCGGGTAATTTGTTTATCGCCGATAGCGGGAATTTTCGGATCCGGAAAGTAAGTCCGAACGGCATCATCAATACGATCGCAGGCACGGGCCAATCCGGCCACACCGGCGATGGCGGGTCGGCGCTGAGCGCGACGTTCAGCAATCTCGGAGGATTGCTGGCGGACAATCAGGGTGGCGTGTACGCGATCGATGGCGCGTATATCCGGCATGTTCTGGCGAACGGCACCGTGCAAGCCGTGGCGGGCAACGGCGTCTCCGGATTCTCCGGCGATGGCGGCAACGCAGTAAACGCTTCCATTTCGGTGGAGTATCGCAGCGGGATGGTTTTGGATGCTGGCGGAAATCTTTATTTCACCGGCTCCGATTTTGAGGGACATGTAAGGCGAGTAGCACCTGACAACACCATTACGACAGTGGCCGGGCGCGGAACCAGCGGGGGATTCGCAGGCGATGGCGGTCCGGCGACCAAAGCGCTCTTCAACGAACCGCTCGGACTGGCCATGGATTCGCTCGGCAATTTGTATGTTGCCGACAGCGGCAACAATCGGATCCGCGTAATTCTGGCAAATCAGCCGCAGGCGACGGCCGCGCCACTCGCATTCACGTTTCAGGGAAATGCCGGAGGCGCGCCGCCGCTGGCGCAATATCTGACGGTGACGGGATCTATCGACGCGGTTCCTTTTACCATCACGCAGAGCGCGGGCAGCGATTGGTTGACGCTTTCGACGTCGAGCGGAGTGACGCCGCGGTTGATTCAAATCCAGGCGGATCCTTCTCAGCTCACCGCCAATACTTACCGCGCCACGCTGATGGTGCAAGCTGGGACGGCAGCGCCGATTCCGGTCACCGTGGAATTTGACGTGGCCGCCGGATTGCCGCCCAAGCTTTCGCTCGACAAGTCTCGGCTTTCGTTCACTTATCCGATGAATGCGGCCGCGCGGACGGCGCTGGTTACGGTCGGCGATTCGGGAGGTGGGACATTGCCCTTCCAAGCCGTCGCTCAAACCAACGATGGCGGAAATTGGCTCACGGTTTCGCCAAGTTCCGGGACAGCCACGCCGACAGCCGGAGTGGTGTTGCAGGTGGAAGCGAATCCGGCGGGGTTGCAGCCGGGAACTTATCTCGGTGCGATTACTGTTTCAGGCACCGGCTCCCTTACGGTCGCGGCTCAGATAGTCGCGGTCACTATGACGGTTAGCAGCGCTAGCCAAGCGATTCTGCTTTCGCATTCGGGACTTACGTTCACGACCGTGCAGCAAGGCGGCATTGCGCCGCCGCAAACCTTCGCCGTGCTAAACATCGGGACCGGCGGCATGAATTGGACCGCCAGCACAACTACTTTGTCCGGGGGACAGTGGTTGTCGGTGACACCCTCGTCCGGATCGAGCGTGGCGGGCGACGCACCGCCCAAGGTCACCGTCACGGTGAATCAAACTGGGCTCGCCGCTGGCAAGTATTACGGATTGGTGCGCATCACGGCGCCCGGCGCAGCGAATACGCCGCACGTAATCACAGTGCTGCTGCGAGTGTTGCCGTCCGGGACGGACATTGGAGAAATGGTGACGCCGAACGAACTGGTATTCGTCACAACCGCGGGCACAAACTCGCCCGGATCGCAGAGTGTGTTCGTTTACAACATCGCCGCGACTCCCAAAACTTACTCTTCCAGCGTTTTTCTGAACGGAATCGAAGTGGACTACCTGCCCGGACAGGCGACCCTTGCGCTGGATGCGCCAACTGAAATCGTAGTGCAGCCGGTAACCGATGGCTTGGCGCCGGGCGTCTACCACGGCAATCTGACGCTGCAGTTTTCGGACGGCCGGGTTCGTGATGTGCGGTTGCATTTGATCGTCAAGAAAGCCCCGGCAGGCGCGTCGAGCGAGGCAGAGCAGTTGGACGAAACCGAGCGGGCGGTGAGTTGCACGCCCACCAAACTGATTCCCACTCTCACTTCGATTGGGCAATCTTTCACCGTACCGGCAGGATGGCCGCTGGCGCTGCAGGCGAAAGTGGTGGACGATTGCGGCAATGCGCTGAATACCGGAAGCGTGGTGGTTTCTTTCTCAAACGGAGATCCGCCGCTCAGCCTGTTGTCGCTGCGCAGTGGAGGCCAATGGCAGGCGACCTGGAATCCAAGCAACAATTCGTCCGCGCCACTGACGATCACCGTAAATGCCTCGGCTGCTCAACCCGTTTTGCAAGGATCCTTGGAACTCTCTGGCGGATTTGCAGCCACAAGCAATGCGCCGCAACTCTCTGGCGTGGTGAGCGGGGCGAGCTTCGCACCCGGAGTTCCACTCGCGCCCGGCGCAATCGTCTCGGTATTCGGTAGCCAGCTCGCGGATGCGTCGGGCGGGGCCACCGGGCTTGCCGCTCGATGCGACTTTGCAAGGCGCAACGGTGGTGATCGCGGGCGAATCGGCGCCCTTGTTCTATGCTTCGAACGGACAGCTCAACGCGGCGATTCCGTTGGATATCACGCCCAATACCAGCCAGCAAATCCTGGTGACGCGCGACACCACGGTGTCGGTTCCGATGGCGATCGATGTGGCGCCGGCGCAACCCGCTGTGTTCCTCAATCCGCAGCCAAGCGCGGCGAATCAGGGAAGCATCTTCGCGGTTCGAAATACATTGAGCGGGCAGACCAGCTTTTTGGCTGGGCCAAGTTCACCCGCGACGGCTGGCGACACGCTGGTGATTTATTGTGGCGGATTGGGTGGCGTGAATCAGACCATTGCCCCGGGCGCTGCGTCGCCTTCTCCCGCAGCGAAGACGAGCGCACAGCCACAAGTCACCGTCGGCGGTAAATCAGCGGGCGTGGCTTTTTCCGGATTGACGCCGGGGTTAGTGGGCGTCTATCAAATCAACGCCGTGGTTCCGGCGGGCGTTACGGCTGGCGATCAGGTACCGGTGGTGATAAACATTTCAGGACAAGTGAGTCCGGCGGTGACGATCGCGGTGAAGTAGGAAAGCGTTTGAGTCCTAAGCGGAATAGCCAGCCCGGCTGCCGAAAACCTTCCAGCATCCAAAGGGATTTCCGGCGCGTGCCGGTGGTGTAGGTGATGCTCTTTCCATCCGGCGTAAGGCTGAAACGAATGCTCGGGTTGTATTGCCAGGATGGCGCGAGATCGTTATCAAGTCGGCAATATCGGTGACTCGAAGGTTTGCGACGTCAATCGAGAAAAGCGTCAACTTGTCCTGCTCGTTGCGGATTCCATAGAGCAGCGCGCCGTCTTTGGAAAACGCCAGGTGATCGCTTGAAATTTTTCCTAGAGGCTTTATCGACTTGCCGTCCGGTGAAATTAGGTTCCACTCGCGATTTTCCCTGAACGTCAGCCATTCCCCAGTAGGAGACGAATCCGGCAGTCTGGGATCGAGATGCTCGCGAAGCACGGCCGGTTTTTCACGGCTGCCGACTTTGACGATGGTCAGCCGCGTATTCGAACCAGAGTCCGCCATCGAATCCGCGAGTTCGGCAAATCGCAGGCCGTCCGGCGACCACGCTCCTTCAATTTCGCCGGCATTGCCGAGTGCGAAGTCATTCAAGAGTTCCGGTGGCGCTGCTGTCCCCAACGACAGAATCCAGGTGCGAGAGGCGCCTTCCGCCGACCCGCGAGTGAAGACTAGCCTCTTTCCATCCGGCGATAGCAGCGGACCGGTGAGGAAGCCGGTGAGATTGCCGGGAAATTCTTTTTGAGTGACCAAGGGTTGATCCGAACCGTCGCCGGAACGCATCCAGATTTCCATTGGCCCGTTGCGATTGGTGACATAAGCGAACTTCGGGGTGCCAGCCGACCATGCGGGCATCTGTTCATACACGTCGGTCGCAATCAGTTTTGTGGATCTGCCGTCGGCGAGAGAAACGGACGTGATGTCCAGATCGTCAGTCTGCTCGCAGTAGATGATACGACGGCCATCCGGCGAAATGGCCGGCTCGCCCTGCGTCGCGATTCCACCGGTGATCTGATACGACTCATCGGACTCTGTATCGGCCATCCAGAGATGACGCTGATCGTTCTGAGGCGACATGCCCAGTTCCAGGACCGCGTGGCGGCTATCCGCCATCCAAGAAGCGTAGCCGGTGCCCCTTTGCGGCGGGAAATGCGTGAAAATCCGGCGAGGCGCCGAGCTGCCGGGAGGATAAGGAAGAAGCCAAGCGTCTTCCAGGCCGGATTCGACGGTGCAACTGAGAATTACTTTCTTGCCGTTCGGTGAAAACCTCAAAAAGCAAGGATTGCCGGCCGTCTGGCTTGCAAATGGAGCGGGCTCATATTGACGATACGGAGAGCCGGGCGGCGATGATACTAGAACTGTATTTTTTCGACCGGGTGGCTGTCCAAAAATGGCCACCGTCTGGTTGTCGGGAGAGATGTCGATAATAAGCGTCTGCCAAAACGGCGGCATGGCGGTGTACAAATAGTCAGGCAGAGGGCAGAACATCTCTGGCTCGCCCCCCACCACCGCAATCGAGAAAATTGCAAAAGTTTTCTTCGTTTCCGGGGCGTTCGGACCTGGAGAAAGAACCAACACGCGCTTATTGTCCGGGGTCCAGCCCAAAACAATGCTGCCTTCCACGCTATCGGACGTGAGTTGGGTGGCGTCCGGCGCGTTGAGATTCCTGACGAATGCCTGCTGATGGCCTTTTACCACGCCTGTGTAGGCAACGGATTTTCCGTCCGGAGACCAAAAGGGCATGGATTGTCCCTCCGGTAGACTCACCGCGAACGGCGTGTAGCGGTAACGCGAAAGATCCATGGGCTGCGTGGAACGCCACCAGCCGACGAGGGCGCCGATGGCGACCATGGCGAGAGCGGCTAAGGAAACGATGTACTGCTTGGGCGCCAGCCGCCGCCAAGCTGCGACGCCACTCATTTCATCCAGCGCGATGCGCGCATCGCCGATGTCCCGCAACCGCTGTCTTTCGTCTTTTTGTAAACAACGCTGCAACAAAGGCTGCATACGGGCCGGGATCGCCTGAAAATCCGGCTCGGTTTTTAGAACGGCAGCCAGCGTATCGGACACCGAAGTTCCGTCGAACGCCCGCCTTCCCGCCAGCAGTTCGTAGAGAACCGCGCCAAAAGCCCAGATGTCCGTGCGCTTGTCCACCGCGGCGCCGCGCGCCTGCTCGGGTGACATGTACGCGGCAGTGCCCAGGATCACCCCGGCGCGCGTCGACGGTTCCATGGTCAACGAATCTTCCGGACCCCCGGCGGGCGCAGCAGCTTCCACCAGCTTGGCGAGGCCGAAATCCAGCACCTTCACCGTACCGTCGGGTTTGATTTTGACGTTGTCCGGCTTCAGGTCGCGGTGAACGATTCCATTTTCGTGCGCAGCTTCCAGCGCCTCCGCCATCTGTTTTGCGATGTTCAGCGCTTCGTCGAGCGGCATCGATCCACGCTTGATTCGCTCAGCCAAAGTTTCGCCGGGCACCAGCTCCATCGCGATGATGGGTTGGCCGGCGTCTTCTTCCACGCCGTAAATGGTGCAGATGTTCGGATGATTCAAAGCGGACGCCGCGCGGGCTTCGCGCTCAAAGCGCTTGAGCGATGTGGGATCGGCGGTGAGTTCCTCGGAAAGAAATTTGAGCGCGACTTCGCGGCCCAACTTCAAGTCCTGAGCTTTGTACACCACACCCATGCCTCCGCTGCCGAGCCTCGCAAGGACGCGATAATGCGAGACGGTTTTGCCAGTGAGGTCGCCGGCTGCTTCGATGGCTAGCGCTGGCGGAACGGCTTCCGCTGGACCCTGCGGCACCACCTCCACCGCACCCAGGAACCGGTAACCCCGCCGCTCGACGGTTTCCACGTAACGAGGATTGCCGGCCGAATCGCCGAGTGCGTCCCGCAGCCGTTTGATGGCGGCGTTGATGCTGTGATCGAACTCGACGATGGTGTCGTTCGGCCAGAGCCGCTTGCGGATTTCCTCGCGCAGGACTACCTCGCCCGGATGCTCCAGCAGCATCAGCAGGATTCGCAGAGGTTGTTCCTGCAGCCGGATCTTGATGTCGTGCTTGCGCAGTTCGCCCGAGCGCACGTCGAGTTCGAAAGCTCCGAACCGGAATACGCGGGCTCGAACGGATTCCATGCGCTCTTTCTGAACTTGGGTAAGAGTCTAGCACAGGCACAAATCACCCATTGTCAGCGATTTAGCTCGTGACTGACGGATCACTGAACGGTAGCCTCGGTTGCATCGAGATCTCCGGCTGCAAGGCCCAGAATCGCTCTCACCGCGCCCGTCGCGGCGGAGGGCGACGTGAAAATGAACTTGCTGTTCGGCCTGATTCTCTGCTGGGCAGGCTTGGCGGAAGCCGAACTCCAGATCACCATGCGGGTTGTAAACGATGCCAGAGTCCCCGATTGGATACTTACGAAGGCAGAGAAGGATGCGGAATACATCGCCCGCAAAGCCGGCCTTGAGATTGTCTGGTTGCACTGCCCTCCCCGCTTGGTTCTGGACGGCACGTTGAATCCTTGTCATCGCAACTTTACTCCAGCCGAGTTCTGGCTGCGCATCACGCCCCAGAGACCGCCCGCGCTCAGCGACGAAACGCTCGGGTTTGCCATCCATGCGCCGGAAGCTGGTGCCGGCGGCGGCTACGCGTACGTATCTTATCCGGTGGTTGTGGTGCTTGCCAATAACGTCCGCGCGAGCGAGTCTCAAATCCTCGGTGTTGCGATTGCCCACGAGATCGGTCATCTGCTCCTGGGCGCCGCGCATTCACCGAGTGGCGTAATGTGCGCGCGCTGGCGGCGGCAGCATTTTGAACTGATGAGCATCGGACGGCTGCTTTTCACGGCGGAAGAAACGACGCGGCTCCAGGCAGAGGTCGCCAAGCGGATGACAAGTTCCGGCGAAAGGAAGAAATAGGTTTACGAGCGGAGTTCGGAACCGGGTTTTTTACCGCCACGAATTTCACAAGCCCAACAGAATCCGGATGCGATCCTCAACCTGATCGAGCGTGCGGGGCGAGATCCGGCCTCGTCGCCGTTTAAGCCGTTGCTTAGAAACTGATCGGATGTTCTCGCACTGAATGAAGCTTTCCGCGGACAAGCCGCCTTCGGGCGGCAGAATGCTGACGTGCCATCGGATTTTACGCGCGGTGCGGGTTAGGGGCACGACCACGATCAGGTCGGCCGGGCCTTCATTGAAGAGATCGACGGAAGAATGAGGGCTGGGCGGAAGCCGGCCTGCTCACGCCGCAAGACAGGATTCAAATCGAGATCCATATGTCGCCGCGCGCTGGTTCCGAGTGGATCACTCGTTGGATAATCCATCCCCCAGAGTCTCTCTCCCATTGCTCTCGTTCACGGAGTTCCTGCTTCCAAGCCTTGGCATCTTGTTTCAAGGCCGAAAAATCCGCGTTCGCCGCGCGCAGGAATCTCTCCGGCGATACCGTTCGAGAGCCCGATCCAGGGCTGACTGCATGGACTGCTGTTCTTCCTCGGCGAGTTTGGAAGAAGCTCGTGAGACGCGGGTTGATACGGACGTTCGGGGGGGACTTGACGGTCTTCACCTTCTCAGAATATCGCGATTGCGAGTTCTTGTATACAATTTCGTATACAGAACAGTCTCCAAATAAGTAACGCCTGAGCAGGCGCTGCCAATCTCCGCTTTTACCTTAGAACTGCCGATCTAATTAGGATAGGGCCAAGTCCATGATACCGAGGGCGATGACACGCGGTGAACTAGAAGTAAATACAGGACTTATCCGCGTTCATCTGCGTTCATTCGCGGCTCTAATTTGCCTTGGCCTAACAGCCGGTGTAGCGGCCGAGTCCCACCTGACCCTCCAGCAAGCCGGCTCCCGCATGGCGCCGGATTGGACACCGGTCTATGAC
Source organism: Bryobacterales bacterium (assembly GCA_963774655.1). Lineage (GTDB taxonomy): Bacteria > Acidobacteriota > Terriglobia > Bryobacterales > Bryobacteraceae > Palsa-89. The sequence continues at coordinate 341,935 of CAVZFZ010000003.1, forward strand.
GGGAAAGAGGTCCTGGTCAGCGGACAAGTTTCCGCCGCTCCGATAAGAGTATCGGAGTCACTCTACTTGGCCATCCAGGATGAAGCCGGCTATGGGCTGTTGCTCGAAGGTTCCGAGCGGCAATTCCGGGATTTGAAGCCGGGAGATTGGGTGGAATCGCAAGGAATCATTTCACGGCATGCCGGGCTGGCGGTGCAGATGCCACGTACGCTGCGGCGAACCGGATGGGCGGAGCCTCCAAAGCCGAAAGCGTTGCGGATTTCCGATCTGGCTTCGTTCCGGTATCTGGGAACACTGGTCACTACGGAGAGCGTAGTTTCGCAGGAAAAAGAGAACGCCGACGGAAACATGATCGCCATCGGTGAAAGAGGCAGTTCCCTGGATGTGGTGCTGCCGCGGGCGACGCAGGAACCCGGGCCCCAGTTCCATTCCGGCGATCGAATTCGCGTGACAGGAATCGACAGCCAGTTTTGCCGGCTGCCTCCTTATAACCGATACTTCCAGATCCTGGCGTCTGGTCCTGCTTCGATCAGCGTTATCGAGAAAGCCTGGATGATCCCGCCTCCGTTGCTGCTGGCGTCCGTGATGCTGGCTGCGGCGCTGCTGGCGATCTGGTGGTTTCGCGAACGGAGAATGGCCGCGCTGCGCAGGCGCATGCGTGTCCTGAATTCCCTGGGCGAGGACGTGATCGGCGCAACGTCGCCGGCGGAGGTTCTCAGGCGCCTGGAGATGACCCTGCCGAAAGTTTCCGCGTCTTCCGGCACCGGCATGTACTTGCTGAACCGCGGGACGAAATCGCTCGAAAGCGTTCATCCAACTGGTGGAGTAATGGAATCCATCGAGCTGGATAATCCACGGATCGGCATGGCGGCAGGCATCGCCGCGTGCTTTAGGAATCGCACTCTGATCGCGATCCCGGACACGCGCCGCAGTCCGTTCTTCAAAGAGCCCGGCGCAAATGGCCCGCGCGCCGCCATCTTCGTTCCGATGTTTGCGCAAAGCGAACTGGTGGGAGTGCTGGAACTGCACAACACCGAGAAGATCCGCTATTACAGCCACGCGGATCAAGCGGCGCTGCAGCATCTGGCGAATCAGGTGGCCACCGCGCTGAAACTTCAAGAGCAGCATTCGGTGCGAGAGCAATTATTCCGCAGCGAAAAACTGGCGGCCGCCGGCCAGCTTATTTCCGAAATCGCGAATGAGCTGCGGCTTCCGCTGGAATCCATCGTGGCGCGGGCTTCGGCGCTGCGGTCGCACCGCGTAGACGATTTTCGCGAGGAGGTGGAAACCATTGCGGCCGATGCCCAGCGCGCCTCGCAGATCGTAATGCGGCTGGATTCGCTGGCCAAAGTGGAACAAACCGACGTGCAGGCGGTGGATCTCACCGCGCTGCTGAACGGGCTGCTGCAGTTCCGCGAGCCGGAGTGCAAGGCCAAAGGCGTGGAGATCCGATCGCAACTGGCCGCCAAACCAACCATCATCATGGGATGTCCCGGGCAGCTCGAGCAAGTGCTGCTAAATCTGCTGGTGGATTCTGAAAAGGCGGCGTCAGATGCCCGCGAAAAACTGATCACGGTTTCAAGCAGTTTGCTCGCCAGACGAATGCTGGTGGAGATTTCGTACTCTACGCGTTCCACGGAGTTTCAGAGACTGGATGCGAGCGATAGCGATCATCTGGGCAGCGGAGCGTTGGCGCTGGGAGCTTGCCGGGGCATTATTCAAAGCCATGGCGGCGAGTTTCGATCAGTCCGTGTGTCGCCGGTGCAGGCCCGTTTCGATATCGAACTGCAAGCCGTGGAACAGCGCGCGAGCGGTCCGGCGATGGGAGCCGGTCTCGGCGGAAGAAGCCGGCACCTCAATGTTCTGGTGGTGGATCCGGATGCAAAGGTGCAGCACCAGATTTTGCAGTTGCTGGGCGATCGCGGCGATCGAGTGGTGCCGGTTTCGAATGCTGAAGAAGGCGTGGATCTGGTTCAGCGGATGCGGTTCGATATGGCGCTGTGCGCGGTCCGCCTGCCCGGCTTGAACTGGGTGGAGTTCTTCGAACGCGTCCGCTATCAGGTGGGTGCTTTCGTTTTGTTGACCGATGGATTCGATACCGATTTGGCGCGCGCATTCCAGGGTGGCGAGGGATTTGTGCTGAGCAAGCCGATCGACGATGCCGAGGTCCTGCGCGTTTGTACCGTCGTGGAGGAAAGAACGGGGCTCGGGACTCGGGGTTAGGGGCTGGGGGCTGGTTTCTGGTTTCTGGTTGCTGGTTGCTGGTGGGCGTTCGGTTCCGAACCGCGACCGCAAGGAAGCGCTACCGGGAAGGTCGGTCTCTGCATCCCGCTACCAGAAGCGGGACACTGGAAGCCATGGGTACAAAACTCTTGTGCTTATTGTTTCTGGCTGTGGGGTGGCTCTCCTGCGACGAGAAATATGATGGCCCTCTCCCTCCCAAGCCCGATGTGCCTTACTTGCTTCAAGCCAAGAAGCTAACCGAAATCGAAATTGGAAAAGCGCGCGAGGAGCGGAAAAAAGAGGAGACCCTGTTCGTCATTCCAGGGCCGGCTTCCCCGGCCCGCACGCCACTGCCTGAGCCGATTTTCATCATTGACGCCAGGCAGCTCTCGCCGGCGCGAATTGAGCTCTATCTGTTGGAAGTCAAAGATGGCAATCGCGAAGTGTCTTTGCCCAACAAGGAAGGAAAAGGATCGAGTCAGCCGCTGCATCTCAGGGTCACGCCGTTGAAGGATCATCTCTACAAAATCGAACCGAGTGAAATGCTGGAAGCGGGCGAGTATGCGCTGACGCCCGTGGGAGACAATCGGATTTTCTGCTTCGAAGTGTACTGACTGCGATAGAATTGCTCTACTCATGCCAGCCCCTCCGGCGCCCGCTCCTTTGACCCAGCAAAGCGAAACGCCTTATCCTCCGCCGCGCTACTCCTGGTACGTGGTGGGCGTGCTCACCCTGGTGTATGTTTTTTCGTTTATCGACCGGCAGATTCTTTCGCTGCTGGTGCGGCCCCTGCGGCGCGATTTGCACATCACCGACACCGAAGTCAGCATCCTAATGGGTTTCAGCTTTGCGGTGTTCTATACCTTTTGCGGCATTCCTCTGGGACGTTTGGCCGACACGCGCAGCCGGCGATCCATCATCGCGGCGGGACTGGTTTTTTGGAGCGCCTTCACCGGCCTGTGCGGGCTGGCCAGAAACTTCGCGCAAATGCTGCTCTTTCGCGTCGGAGTGGGTGTAGGAGAAGCAGCGCTTTCGCCCTCGGCTTATTCGCTCATCACCGATTACTTTCCCAAGGAAAAACTGGGCACCGCTATCAGCGTCTATTCGATGGGCATTTACATCGGCGCGGGGATGTCGTACCTGCTGGGCGGAATCGTGGTGCGATTCGCGTCGGCTCAGGAAGCCTGGATTTTGCCGCTGGTAGGCGCGGTGCGCCCGTGGCAGGTGATCTTTCTCGCGGTGGGACTACCGGGGATGCTGGTGGCGCCGCTGGTGTATTCCATCCGGGAACCGCTGCGGCGGGGCATTGCGCGCCAGGCATCCTCGGTGCCGGCTTCGCATGCGTTTGCCTACATGCTGGAAAACAAGCGAACGTTCCTCTGCCATACTTTCGGATTCGGTTTGTTATCGCTGACGTCTTACGCGAGTGGAGCCTGGATTCCCGAATTCTTCCGCCGCAATTTTCAGTGGGACATTCCGCATACCGGGATCGTCTACGGCTCACTGGTGATTATCTTCGGATCCATCGGAATCGTGGGTGCTGGAAAGATCGCCGATCTGCTGCGGGCGCGCGGAATTCTAAACGCCAACATGCTGGTGGGGATGTTGGTGGCGCTGATCGGGATTCCGGTGAGCTGTCTTCTGTATCTGGCGCCCTCGGCCGGATGGGCAACACTTTGGCTTGCGCCCGGCTGCATCATGGCGGCGGCGCCCTTCGGAATTGCCGCGGCGGCGATCCAGCAAATGATGCCGAACCCGATGCGCGGCCAGGCATCGGCGGTGTATCTGTTCATCATCAACATGATCGGCCTGGGATTAGGCCCGACTGCGGTCGCTGTTTGTACGCAGTATTTGTTCCGGCGCGACGATGCGGTGAATTATTCGCTGTTGGTGGTGCATCTGGCGGCGCTTTCGCTGGCGGCGATATTGTTGGGCGGAGGATTGAAGCCGTTTCTCCGGAGTCTCGATCGTCTCAATCAATGGACGGCGGATCAGAGATAACTGTGGCGGAGCGGCTGCCGTACCTCGCAACCCAAAGCGCGGCTCCCTACGAAGGGATCGCGCCGATTCCCGTGTCCATCCTGCTGGATCAGGTTCGCAGCCTCTACAACGTCGGAGCTTTCTTTCGCACCGCGGATGCGGCCGCCTGCGAGAAGCTGTACCTGTGCGGGATTACCGGCCGCCCGCCCAAGCCGGGCATTGCCAAAACCGCGCTGGGATCGCAAGACACGGTTCCGTGGGAGTACCAAGGAGATGCAGCGTCGGTAATTCATGGCTTGCGCGAACGCAACTATGAGATTGCGGCCATCGAAACCAGCGTCCATGCCGTGGATCTTTTTGACTGGCAGCCGCGCTTTCCGGTCTGCATCCTGTTCGGACATGAGGTGGACGGCCTGGGCGCGCCGCTGCTCGATTTGTGCGATACCTACGTCCGGATTCCGATGCTGGGCCGCAAACATTCGTTGAACGTCGCTACCGCCGGCGGCGTGGTGATCTACGAGCTTCTGCGGAAGTATCGGCGAATGTTAGACAATGCTAAAAGATGAAGCAAAAGCCGTTTCTGGTTTCTCGTTTCTGGTTTCTGGTTGGCCTCACGGTCCTGACTGCGTGTTTAGTTGAAGGTCAGCCTCCTCCGACTATGGCTCCGCCGGTTCGCGGCATTCATGAGATGGTGGGCGGCGGCCAATAACTTTGAAGTGGAGGCGGGCTACCGCATCCTCACGCAGGGCGGCAATGCCGTGGATGCGGGAGTGGCCAGCGTACTGGCCGCGAGCGTCACCGAATTGAGCCGCTTCGGATTGGGCGGCGAAATGCCGCTGCTGGTAAAAATGGCGGGGCGTCCGACGGTGGCCATCAGCGGCATCGGAGTGGCGCCGGCGAAAGCCACTGTCGAGTTCTACGAGCACCGCTCGCCCGAGCCGTGGGAAGACTCGGGGCACATGCCACCGGTCCCCATGCAAGGAATTCTTTCGGCGATTACACCGGGAGTTTTCGACGGCTTGATTCTGGCGTTGGAAAAATACGGAACCAAATCCTTCGCCGAAGTCGCGGAGCCCGCCATCGAATATGCAGAGGAAGGTTTTCCGATGCCGGAAGAGTTCGGCAACATGCTGCGCGGCTATCAGCGCATCATGACGCTTGTGGCCGGATTCGATGAAGTTCTTTTACCCGGAAGGCGTGCCCACGCCGCGCGGCGAGATTTTCCGCGAACCGATTCTGGCGAAGACTTTGCGTGAGCTGGTGGCGGCTGAAAAGAAGGCGCGCGGCAAACGCGATGCCAAGCTGAAAGCGGTGCGCGATCTGTTTTACAAGGGCTCCATCGCCAAACGTATCGCCGATTTTTCAGAGAAGAACGGCGGCTTGATCGCTTATAGCGATCTCGCGAATTTCCACGCCGAAATGGACGAGCCCAAGATGGGCACGTATCGCGGCTACGAGATTTACAAGCCCGGTTTCTGGACGCAGGGGCCGGTAATGATCGAAGACGCTGAATATCCTGGAAGGCTACGACCTGAAAGCCATGGGCCACAACAGCCCGCAGTATCTGCACACAGTGGTGGAAGCGGTGAAGCTGGCGTTCGCGGATCGCGACGAATATTACGGCGATCCCAAGTTCAGCAAAATCCCCGAGGAGATTCTGCTTTCGAAAGATTACGCCACTGAGCGGCGGAAGATGATCGATCCGGAGCATGCTTCGATCGAACACCGGCCGGGCGGCTTCGGCAGGCGCATCACGGTGCCTTCGACGCAAGGCGCGGCGGGAGCGGTGAACGATACCACCTGCGTCAATGTGGTGGATCGTCAGGGCAACGCGTTTTCAGCCACGCCGAGCGGCGCTTGGCTGCCTTCGGTGATCGCGGGCGATACGGGAATTCCGCTCACCAGCCGGTTGCAATCGTTCGTGATGACGCCGGGGCATCCCAATCAATTGCTGGCCAGGCAAGCGGCCGCGCGTTACGCTGAGTCCGACGCTGGTCACTCACGCCGGAAAACTGGAGATGATTATGTCCACTCCCGGCGGCGACAATCAGGACCAGGCGCTGCTGCAGGTTTTGCTGAATATCATCGAATTCGGCATGACGCCGCAGGAAGCCGTGGAAGCGCCGCGCTTCCAGACCGAACATTTCTACAGTTCGTTCGGCAATCACGAATTCGTGCCGGCGAAATTGAATCTGGAAGGGCGGATTCCTCGCGCCACCGCGGATGCGCTCAGCGCGCTGGGGCATCGGGTAACCGTGGCGGGCGATTGGAGCAATTCATCGGCGCCGACCGTGATTTGGGTTCACGACGGAGTGTTGAATGGCGGAGCGGATCCGCGGCGCGCGCGATTTATTTTCGGTCGCTAGAAGTTCGCAGGCGGAAGCGCCTAATGTTATATAGTTTTCGCAAGACTGGGATGACCCTGGAGGAGTGTGGGGCAGACCCCCTGGACCCGCTCTTCCGTCAACGAAATCAGGTTCCTACAACCAACGAGCCGACGAGGGCGTCGGCTGCGGACCAGGGGGTCCGCCCCACATCACTCCTCAGTTTCCAGAAAACTATATGACATTGGGCGGAAGCGCCTGCGCCACCTGGGCATACGTCTACTGCGCCGGCGGGGCCGGGGCCACGATGGGCAGAGTCACAATATTGCTGGTGAACACGCTCTGCGCGATGAACATCTGTGAATTCGCATTCGTCGGCGTGTTTGGATCAAGCTGCACCAACACGCGGTAGACGCCCAATGTTCCGGGATCCAGGCCAGCGAACAGAACGTTTGCGCTCAATCCGCCAACTTGCGCATTATCCACCGGCGTTGTCGGCGTATTGAATGCAGGTCCGTTATAGACCTGGCCGGTCACTTGCACGCTAGTGCCACCGGGACCGGTTACTGTTCCAAGTCCGGCGGCGAAAATGGTGATCACTTCGCCCGGCACGGCCGGATTATCCGGGGTTACAGGGGCGCCGGCCACACTGGAGCAACACGTAGTCTGCGTTGCCAGTACCGTAACAATGACCAAGGCGCCGGTGCTGATGGTGCCGGAGATCACGATTCCATCGCCGGGTGGACCGGGAACTTTCGCGGTCAGCACGATTCGCGTAAACTGGCCGGCCGGTTGGGCGGTGACTTTTTCATTCCCGTTGGAATTAATCAAAGTGATCAAACCATCGCGAATGGTCGCGAGCGTATCGGTGGCTTGCACCGTATAGTGATATTCGCGATCCTCAATCCCGATGGTGGCGATGTCGCCTCCCTGGATGGCCCCATCCACGCTGACCACGGCGATACCGTAGTTCGAGGTGTGATAGGCATACGCTTTTCTAGGATCTGTGCCATTCAGCGCGAATATACCGGGGCTGGATGCGACCACGGGGACCCCGATATTTACTGTTGGCGGTGACATCGCCGCCCGTTTGCTCCGTCCTGACAAACGCGGTAACGCCGTTCGCGTCACTCACCTCAAACGGGAGCTGTGCGTTGATTTGCGTCGGCGAAACATACAGCAGTGGCGCGCGAATTCCGTCAAAGTACACTTCGACGCCGGCTAATTTGTTTGGATAGAAGCCTTGTGCATTGGGAACGCCGGTGGCCGTGCCATTGCTGAGGAACTTGCCGACCAGAGTGACCAATGTCCCAGGCGCCACGAATCCGGCATTTTGGCCACCGTTAAGATTCGCGCCGGCGGTGGTGGCGGTTTCGGTGGGAGTGCCGGTGCTGGAAGCCGCAGCCACCACCACGGAGTAGGTGACATTGTTGCCCGGAAGACCCGGGGCCCTGGCGGTCAAGGATAGTTGACTGACAGACACGCCCGCGGTAGCGATGACGTTCGGATCCGGCTTGCCCGTTTTTGTTCCATTGATCAAATCCGTGAGATTCAAAATGATGGTGGCCAGTGAATCGTTGGTCACCACCGTGTATTCGTAAGTCGCGGTGTTGATGGTGACGGTGATAGTGTCGGTTGCGGTGATGGTGCCGCCGAAGGTGATGGATCCAAGGGCGGATACGATGCGGCTGGCAGAGTTCGTGATTCCGTTCACCGGAATAACAGGGAGGGCCGGAGTAAACACCAGCACACGCCGGTCGAATGGATCGCTTACGTAAAGATTGGAGCCGTCCCACGCCAGAGACATCGGGGTCCGGATCTGGGCCGGACTGGAGCGCAGCACGTTGGCATTGGGATCGAATGTGTCGCTGGCGTCGGTGACCCTATCCGTGAATTCGTCTGGTTGGCCGAGCACCTGATCCGCCGCTTGGCCACTGTGAGTGGGGATGGTGTCGAATACCAAAACACGATCGTTGCCTCCGTCGGCGACGAACAAGTGAGTGCCGTCCGACAGGGCGTAACGGGGCAAGCTCAGAGTGCCGTAGCAGCTCGCCGGATACGTGGGATTTCCATTGGCGTCGTTGCCATTGGTCTTGCACAACGCGGCGGCGTTGTTATCCACTTCGCTGGTTAAGTCCGGCTGGCCCACCGAAACATCGGCGGCTGCGTTGGTCTGCGTCGGAATCGAGTTCCAGATCAGCACGCGCGAGTGCCCCAGGTCCGTGACGAACAATCGCTGACCGTCGGATGTTACCGACACCGGCGAGAACAGGTTGCTGGACGTAGCGGGCAGATCAAGCGTGGTTTGGGGCGGCGCGGTGCTGAAATCCGGCTCGCCCAGAACATAGTCGGCGGCCTGGTTGTTGGTGGTTGGAATGGTGTTCCAAACCATGATGCGGCTATTCTGCGTGTCCGCCACAAACAGCCGAGTCCCTTGAATCCAGACGCCCTGTGGACCGCGCATCGCTTTGTTACTGGTTCCCGCGACGCCCGTGGTGAAGCTGTCCTGGCCCAGCACGATGTCGGCAGGCGCCCCATTCGTGGTGGGAATGCTCTTCCAGATGAGAACGCGGTTGCTGTCGGTATCGGCCACGACCAGGATCTTGCCGTCCGTGGCTACCGCACTCGGATTATACAGCCCGGTTTGGGTTTGAGCCGGGAGGTCGCCTGAAAAATCAGTCTGCCCCACCACCAGACTGGCACTGCCAATATGCTGGTTTCCAACGCAGACCGGACAACGGGTTCCCTGGGGAATCTCCGCGGTGGGCGGAGGGACCAGAGTGGAAAGATTGTGATAAATGAGAACCCGGTTCTGGACGGGGGTGGCTTGGATGTGATTGGAATCCACCACGAACAACGTGTTGTTCGCGTAGGCCAGACCGCTGCAGGCTCCCAGGACATATTGCGTAGGAGTGCCGATATCCTGTTGAGTGAAATTGACTTGGCCGATGACCAAACGGGCCGCTTGGCCGGTCATAAAATCCATGGCGGTGGCGGCAAACATGGCCCCGCATGTGGCGAACGCTAATAGACAGAGCTTCATTAGATTAAACTTCGCGGGTTAAGGACCCAGTATAACAACCTCGGACGGATTCAGGCAGTCTCGGGTTTCGAGTTTACCGTTTCTTCGGCGGCGATGTTGCAGAAACCGCCACAGGCGTGAAGCCCGAGCACACCGATCCCGCACCAAATCGTAGAACTTTCCATGCTGTTGCGGTTTTCGTGCACGACAGCTGCCATTGGCGCGAAACCGGCCCAGCAAAGGGGATGAAGACGTTGGCAGGCGGAAGCGCCTGCCCCACCCGCGCCCAACGTGGGGCAGGCGCTTTCGCCTGCCGACTCTGCCGGCAGTTACCAGCTGGCGAATGCTGAGCTGTCGTGGTAGCGCTTCCTTGCGGTCGCGGTTCGGCGTGGATACCCGGGTGTTACAATGGGCTTTCTTTTGTCTACGCGGACGAATAGTTTGGTGGAGCGGGCGGGCCGCTGGTTTCTGGAGTCCGGAATTCAGGAATCGAGCGGGGGAGTGGCCCGATATTATCGCTCAGACCTGGGAACAAACGCCCGTGTTTCCACCGAAATCACCGGCTACGCTGTAAGCGCTCTGCTCTACCTGGATCAGCATTCCGGCCAACCGCAATATCTGGACGCGGCTTTGCGCGGCGCTCGATTTTTGGCGAATACCGCGTGGGATCCGCACCTGGCTACTTTTCCGTTCGAGCATTCCAACAACGGTACGCAGCCGCGCGCCATGGCCTATTTTTTCGATTGCGGGATCATCGTGCGTGGGCTGCTGGCCGCATGGCGTGTGTCAAAAGAGGACCAATTGCGGGATACGGCAGTCGCTGCCGGCCGTTCCATGGCTCAAGATTTCCGGTCGCCGGACGCCATTCATCCTATTCTTGCGCTGCCGAACAAACAGGCGTTGCCATACGAGCCCCGCTGGTCTGCCATGCCTGGCTGTTACCAATTGAAATCCGCCATGGCGTGGTACGAGCTTTTTGAAACCACCGGCGAGATGGAATTTCTGCGGGCGTACGAGTCCGCTGTAGAAGCCGCGCTACTCAGCGAACACGACTTTCTGCCCGGAGCATCCAGTCGGGAATTAGTGATGGATCGTCTGCATGCCTATCTTTATTTCCTGGAAGGCCTGCTGCCGGTTCTGGACCGCTCGGATTGCGCGCAAGCCTATCGCGCCGGCCTGGATCGCGTGTCGGCTTACCTTGAGGAAATCGCTCCGCTGTTCGCCCGCTCGGACGTGTATGCACAACTGCTGCGAGCGCGGCTGTATGGCGAGAAACTGGCGGGCATTCCGCTCGATCGCGTGGCTGCGGCGCGCGAAGCGAAACATGCCGCTGGCTTTCAACTCAAGTCGGCTGACGCTCGCGTGGCCGGCGGATTCCTGTTCGGACGCAAAAGCGGCGAGGCTTTGCCATTCGTCAATCCGGTTTCCACCGCGTTCTGCGTGCAGGCGCTCATTCAGTGGGACGACCGCAAGAACAATGCGTTCGAAGCTCGCCGGCACTTACTGATTTGAGCGACACCGTCAAGGTCCTCTTTGCTTCGGGGTCGGAGGACTTGATTCCCACCGCGATCGAGCACATGCGGCAGCTCTTTCCGGAGATCCCGCTGGTTGTAGTTTCGGAGTTTGCGCCGGAGGGAGAGACGTGGATTCCGTTTCGCGTCGCGCGCGGGTTCTGGGAAAACCTGGCGTTCTTCCGCTGGCACTTTCGCGGCCGCAAGATCCGGATTTCCGCTGTCATCCTGCAGCCGCGCATGCCTTATTGGAAGATGCGCTGGATCGCTTTCTTCTTGTCGCCCCGGAATTTTCTGGCATTCAACGAGAATCTTGGGCACTTCATGCTGCGGCCGGTGGCTGCGGGTACCATTCTCCGTCACGTGCTTTGGAGGACGCGCAATTTTCTGGTGTGGCATTTCTCACCAGGGGGGGCTGTCTACACGTTCTTTTGGAGACTGGTGCATCCGAAAGCGTTCCGGCGGCCGTTGCTGGCGTTACTGGCGAGATCCGCGGTGGTGCCGACCGAGCTGCTGAAATCGCTGTTGCCCGCGCGGCGCCTGGCGGCGGGATTACCGGAACCGCGGCAGGCGGGTATTTCGGTGGTGATTCCGTCGCGAAACGGCAAAGATCTTCTGCGCGCCATGCTGCCGGAAGTGGTCCGCCAAGTCGCGCAAATTGGCGGAGAGATCGTGGTTGTGGACAATGGCTCCGACGACGGAACAGCGGTTTTTCTGCAAAGCGAATATCCCGGTGTGGTGTTGGAACTGTCGGCGGACGCGTTGTCATTCGCGCGCGCGGTCAATATCGGAATTCGGAAATCGCGTTACGCGCATATTTGTCTATTGAATAACGACATGCTGGTGGAGTTGGGCTTCTTCGCGGCGCTCCGCGCGGCTTTCGATGCGGTGCCCGATCTTATTCTGCGCCACCGCACAGATCTTTTTTCCTGACGGAGTCCGCCGTGAAGAAACCGGAAAGGCCGTGATGCCCGTTGCTGCCGAGCGCAAACCGATGGATTTTCCGGCGCGCTGCGAGCTGCCCTTCCCCGGCGAAGATTTGAGCTACGTCCTCTATGGAAGTGGCGGCTGTTCGCTCTTCGATGCCCGGAAATTGCTTCAACTTGGCGGATTGGATGAGATATTCGAGCCGGCTTACGTCGAGGATCTCGATCTCGGATTTCGCGGCTGGCAACAAGGCTGGCCCTCTGTTTTTGTGGCTGGCGCGCGCGTGGTGCATCGGCATCGCACCACAACTTCGCGCTACTACGCGCCGGAATTCCTGGAGCGGATTCTGGAGCTGAACTACCTGCGTTTCCTGGTGCGGACGCTGCACAGCGGTCCCGTGTTCCGGCGGCTTTGGCGCGAGGCGATTCAGCGGCTGAACCGGATGAGCGCGCAGACGAATTCGAATGCCGCCGCTTCGTGGGCGTTGGGGCAAGCGCTGCGCGCGCCGTTGTGGGCCGCTCGGATTCCCGCACCGGTACTGCAGGACGAGCATATTCTCGCCATCGGCAGCGGCGCGGTTACGGTTATTCCCGGGCATGCGCCACGGAATAAACCCGTGATCCTGGTGGCTACTCCTTACTTGCCTTTTCCGCTGGCTCACGGGGGCGCGGTGCGCATGTACAACCTGATGCGCCGTGCAGCGCAGGATTACGACCAGGTGCTGCTTTCTTTTTCCGGCGATCCGCGCGAGGCGCCGCCCGAACTTTTGGATATTTGTATCGAAGTGGTTTTGGTGAAGCGTCCGGGAACGCATTTGCTGCCTTCCACCAGCCGGCCGGACATCGTGGAAGAGTTTGATTCGCCCGCTTTCCATGCCGCGCTGCGCCAGACTATCGCCAAGTGGAAGCCGGCGCTGGTGCAGCTCGAGTTCACGCAAATGGCGTTATACGCGGCCGATTGCGAGCCCGCCAAAACTGTACTGGTAGAGCACGACGTGACACTGGATCTTTATCAGCAACTGTTGGCGCAAGGCGACGATTGGGAGCTGCGGCGACAGCTCGAGAAGTGGACCCGATTTGAAACCGCGGCTTGGAGCCATGTAGATCGCGTGGTGGTGATGTCGGAAAAGGACCGGGCGCTGATTACGGTGCACTCGAAGGCCGTGTGTCTTCCGAACGGTGTGGACCTGGAGCGCTATCGTCCGACGGAGGCTGTTCCCGATCCGCGCCGCCTGCTGTTCCTCGGATCATTCGCGCACCTGCCCAATGTCCTGGCGGTGGACTTTTTCCTGAGGGAAGTATGGCCGCAACTGAAGGCGGCGGGCGCGACGTTGCACATCATCGCGGGCGCACGGCACCAGTATTATCTGGATCGCTACCGCGATCGGGTGCAGCTGGAGCTCGCGCAACGGGGAGTAGAGGTGGAGGACTTCGTTGCGGACGTGCGGCCGGCATACCAGCGCGCGGCCGTAGTGGTGGCTCCGCTGCTCGCTTCCGCCGGTACCAATATCAAAATTATGGAAGCGATGGCGATGGGAAAAGCGATTGTCAGCACTCCGGCCGGCATCAACGGACTGGATCTGAATCCCGGTGTAGATGTGATGATTGCGACCACCGGTCAGGAAATGGCGCAAGCGATTCTCGATTTGCTGGCGAGTCCGGCACGCAGGCAGCAGATGGAGCGCGAGGCTCGCCTGACCGTGGAACGCGCGTTTGGCTGGGATGTGATAGCCGCTCGTCAGAAGCAGATGTACGAAGAACTCGCGCGGAATTAGCCGAGCTTGCGCGCGAACGCCGCGTAATCCAGCGCTCCGAAGAATTCCTTCTGAAACGCTTCCGGCAAATCTTTGAGCGACGGCATACTTTCAATCGCCGGGCTGAGCCGCTCCACTTCGATGCGCCCGAATCCGGCCTCTTCCAGATAAAAGCTCAGAAGCGCGGGCGGGATGGGGTGGCGGTGCGTCGGGTCCAGATAGAAGTGCGTGGCAAAAATCGCGAGACACTCCGGATTGGGGGTTTCGATCGCGAGCAAGCCGCCTGTACGTAACTTGGCGTGCGCCAGCCGCAGCAGCTCCGGCAGCCGCTCCGGCGGAAGATGTTCCACCACCTGCGAACAAACGATTCCACCTAACGATGAATCCGGCAGCGCGTGCAGATAGGAGTAGAGGTCCGCCGATTCTACTCGCAGCCCTTTGCCGCGGCAAACCGCGAGCGAGTCTTCATTTTGATCAATGCCTGTCGCTTCGATGTTCGACCGGCGAAACACCTCCAGCATTTCGCCGCGGCCGCATCCGATATCGAGAACTGGAGCATGGTCGCGAAATCGCTGTCGCGTAGATTTGCTGGCGCTGCTCAATGGCGGTTTCAGATCCACGGAACTTCTCGGCGAACTTGAGCCAATCAATGTCGTGGAAGCCGGGCGGAGCGGCCGCCGCAGGGGGGTCCGCGGATGGCGGCTGGAAAGAAGCCTTCTGACGCAAGGTGCGAAGTTCGGCATGGATGATGGTCTCGTATTCCAATCGGATTCGTTCCATGTCGGCCCAAAACTTCTTTTGCAGCTCTTCGATATCGGCAGACATCTGCTTCTGAATGGATCCCACGGACCGTTCCAGCGCAGCTTCAAAATTCTTGTGCTGCGAACGCATCAGTTCACGATACGTGGCTTCCATGGAAGTCACCCGGTTCTGGAAAGCGCCCTGCTGATCGGCCACGCTTCTCAAGAACGCAATCTCGGTGGCGCTCAGTTTTTGGTCCCACTCCACCCGCCATTGATTCCAATGCGTCCGGATGTCGTTCAGGTGCTGCTCGGCATCCGCGGCCCCGGCAATGCGAGCCGACAGCATGGATACGGCGCGGTTGCAATCATTCAGGGCTTCGATGGTAGACTGCACGCACCCCAGTACGGCGCGATTGAATTCCACTTGCTCACGCACGTGCCAATTGAGCGCGCGCGACACCAACCGCTTCACACTTTGCGCGATCGAATTTACCAGTCCCGGCGGACGCGGATTCACCGAGCCGATCGCGGCCACTTTGCCTTCCGCCGCGTCGCGCGCATGCAGCAGCGGCGTCAGGTCCGGCAGCGGAACATCGCCCGACACCGTTCCATTCGGATGTCGCGCGCGAACGCGCTGGCGGATTTCCGCGACAACCGCGGCTAACTCTTCACCCTTTTGATCCATGTTTCTTAACGCGCTTGCTCCATTCCGCCGTGATTTTCGTGAACACCCCGCCGCGCGGCGTGAATTCGCCGATCACAATCGCGGAGACGGGACGGCAGGCTTTCACGATATCGCGCAAAAAGCGATTGACCACGTTCTCCTGAAAGATGCCCATGTTCCGATACGCCAGCATGTACATCTTCAGCGACTTCAACTCCAGGCATAGTTTATCCGGGACATAGCGCAGGGTAATTTCGCCATGATCGGGGAGGCCGGTGCGCGGGCAAACTGAGGTGAACTCCGGCAGCACGATTTCAATTTCGTAGCCGGGATATTGGTTCGGCCAGGTTTCGATTTCGGGCAGCGCGTCGCGCACGCCGGCGCTGGCTTGTTCGTCCGTATAGATGCGTTTCATTTTGCTGGGATGAGAGTTCTGGCAAGCAAATCCAGAAACAGGCCGACATCGGTCACGATGCCGACCGCCTGTCCGGTGCCGCGGTCGCTGACTTTCGTGGCAACAGCCGGATTAATATCCACGCACACGATTTTCACCCAACTCGGGAGCATGTTGCCCACGGCGATGGAATGCAGCATGGATCCTAGACAAAGCACTAATCCGGCGCCTTTCAACTGCTCGGCGTACGCGTCCTGCGCTCGGTTCATGTCGGTGATCGTATCCGGCAGCGGACCATCGTCGCGCAGGCTTCCCGCCAGAACGAACGGGATGCCGGCTTTTACCGCTTCGTACATAATGCCTGACTTCAGCCTTCCGTTTTCCACCGCGCCGCGAATGCTTCCGCAATGATAAATTGCGTTGATGGCACGCATGTGATTGCGATGTCCGTGCTCTTCCTGCCTGCCGTCGCTCTGGCGGATACCGAGCGATGTGCCAAGCAGAGCAGCCTCAATATCATGGACGCCGAGCGCGTTGCCGCAGAGCAGCGCGTTAATGTAGCCTTCCCGAATTAATCTCGAAAGCGGAGGCGCGCCCCCCGTATGAACAACCACTGGCCCGGCGACAGCGACGATTTTGTGTCCCGCCGCGCGTGAGTGCTCAATCAGAGCGGCGGTCTGTTTCACCGCCGTCTCCACCTGACGTTCCGACGAGATGCCGTTGCTCATGAACGCAAAAGCCAGGCGGTCGCGCTCTTTGGATTCAGGCGCCACGCGGATACCACGCATCCCGATGACTACTTGATCCCCGGCGCGGACATCGCGGAGCCTGCGACAGAAGGCTGCGTCGCCCGCTACGACGATGAGTGCGTCCATGCGCTGATTCTGCACCTCGACCCATTGATTGTTTCGCCGCACATACGTTTTGTGGTTTGTTGTGGAGTAAAAATCTTCGGGAGCGCAGCAGTCGCGCTCCACGGCGCGAAGTTCGGCGTCGCTCGAATCCACCATGGAACAGCCCAAGCCCAGCAACTGCGAGAGCATCCGTTGCATGGATTCCGCGTCGCCCGCGTCGATTTTCAAGCGCAGATACGACGGTTCGCTGTTGGTGCGGCCGATGCGGAACTGCTCCACTTCGAAGCGTCCGCCGTGCTCCACCACGCTGTCGAAAATCTGCTCCATGATGTGCGAGTCAATCAAATGACCCTGCGCTTCCACACGCTCCTGCAGCGGAAGCGTCGCGTTGGGAGAACTCATAATCCTAGATACAGAATAGCTTGTAGGGCAGGTTGGAACGTTGGAACCTGCCGCCGATTGCCAATCGGCGCTAAAGTGCGGGTTGGCAACCCGCTGCAGGATGACATCCTGCCCCACAGTGTTATGCTGCGGTTCGTATGCGGCGAATGCTTGCGGTTCTGCTGTTGCTTCCGGCCATCTTCTTCTCACAGGAGAAAACCGATTCACTGGACCGGTTGGCTTCCGATTTCTGGGCGTGGCGCACCATCTATCGCCCCTTCACGTTCGACGATATTCCCCGCATCGAGCGGGCGGCCGGCGTGCGCGATTGGTCCGAAGCGGCGGTCGAAAAACAGCGAGCCGATCTCGCCCAGTTCGAAAGCCGCTGGAACGCGATGCATCCCAATGCGTGGCCGATTGCGCAAAAAGTGGATTACCGTCTCATGGGTTCGGCGATCGCGCGTGTGCGGTGGGAGCTGGATGTAAATCCGCGCTGGCGGCGCGACCCCACTTTTTACATCGAGCAGACCGTGGGCGCGCTGCAGGAGGAGTTGATGCCTCCGCCGCCATTCAACGAGGCCCGTTGGCGCGAGATTGTGATGCGTGCGGAGAATGTTCCCTCAATCCTGGATCAGGCCAAGGTGAATCTGAAAGCCGTGCAGCCGTTCGCACAATTGGCCATCGCTTCCCTTTCCGATGTCGAGACCCGAATGAAGCGGGTGGACGCCGGCCTTGCCCCGCTCGCCGGCGATTTCGGCGCACGGTTGCATTTGGCGATTACCAAGGCAAGCCAGGCTTTGGTGGATTATCGCGAATGGTTGAAGCAGAACCTGTCCAGCATGCGACCCGACTTTGCTCTCGGCGAGAAAGCATACGGATTCTTCCTGCACCGCGTCGCGTTGCTGCCCTATACGGCTCAACAATTGTTGACCATGGCGCGTCAGGATTTCGACCGTGTACTCGCTATGGAAAGTTACGAGCGGCAGCGCGATCTGCATGCACCAGAGTTGAAGATGGCAACGACTTCCGAGGAAGAGATTGAGCGCATGGTGCGCGATGAAGCATCGACGCGCCGCTATCTGATGGCGCACGAGATCCTGACTGTTCCTTCGGATCTGCCGCATTGGACGCTGCGGCTGGCTCCGGATTATGTCGACGCGTTCGATGGATTCGGCGAGTTGGATGATTTCACCAGCCCCGCCCGCCTGCATCAGGACGGAACGCGCTGGATAGATCCACCGTCCGCCGATCTCCCCTACTTCGCCAAAGCGTATGCGAGCGACACGCGCACAACGGGCGTGCATGAAGGCGTGCCGGGGCACTTTTTTCAGTTATCACTCGCGTGGCGCAATCCGGATCCGATCCGGCGCCACTTCTACGATTCCGGCGCGAATGAAGGGATCGGTTTCTACGCGGAGGAGATGATGCTGCAGGCGGGATTGTATGATGACAGTCCGCGAACGCGCGAGATCATTTACAATTTTGCCCGGCTGCGGGCATTGCGGGTGGAAGCCGATGTGAAACTTGCTCTGGGCGATTTCTCAATCGCTCAAGCCGCGGATTACCTGGCGCGCACGGTCCCCATGGACCGCAAGACGGCCGAATCCGAAGCTGCGGATTTCTCCACGGCGCCGGGTTTAGCGATTGCTTATGAAATTGGCAAGCTGCAGATCGAGAGGATGCTGGCGCAGCGGCGTTTGCAGTTAGGCGATCAATTCAAGCTGCGCGATTTTCACGATTACGTATGGAGCAACGGCAACGTGCCGCTCTCGCTGCAGCGCTGGGAGTTGCTAGGTCTCGACGACGACGTGAAGAAGGTAGATGAGTTGGCGAAATGAAGGCGCGCCAGCGGGCTGTCGCCAGTGGATTTTACAAGCCGCCGTGCATCGCCATGAGTGGCGATGCGGCACGCAAAAGTGCGTGCGCTACGCGTGGCGCGAACACTTGTGTTTGTCGCGTTCGAAACGCTTGGGCTTCCTAGCCTGAGATTCCCTGCTTTCGCTTCAGCCAGGCCACGATCTGTTCGCCGTGTTTATCGGTCGGAAACACCGGATAGAAAACTTTCTCGATCTTTCCGTCCTTGATCACCAAGGTCAAACGTTTGTCGAGGGTCACGCCTTCGAAGACAAACGTGGGCAGATTCAAAGCGTGAGTAAATTTGAAATCCGCGTCACTCAAGATTTCAAACGGTAGATGCAGCCGTTCCATTACCTCTTTCTGATATTCAGTGGTCTGCGTCGACAGTCCGAATATCTCCGCGCCCAGAGCTTTGGCCTCGCGATAATGATCGCGCATGGAGCAGGACTGCGGCGTGCATCCGCGTGCGCCGGGAATTTCGTCCCACGTGCCAGGCACGGTGCTGCCAGGCGCGCCCGTGCGGGGATAAATATAGACGACCATTCGCTCGCTGGACGGGTCCGCCAGATTTACCATGCGGCCTTTCGTGGACCGCAGCGAGATACTTGGAATTTTCATGCCGGGTAGATGGTCGCAGGCGCCATCGTCCAATGGCACTGGCAAATTTGCCGGTAGCTGCATGAAGCTGTCAGGTTTTTGTTGAGCCATGGCCGGAAGAGAAGCGCCGATTAAAATGCCGAGATTTCGCCGCGTCATCCATTTAGTATAGATCGGAAGCATTCCAGAATCTCCGATCGCAGCCAGGCGTGCGCCGGATCTTCCGCCGTGTGCTCGTGCCATAGCAGGCGCATGTGGAACGGCGGAAGCCGCAGCGGCGACTTGCGGACTTCCAAAGGAAGTTTCTTTTTGAAACGTGCCGCCAATCCAGCGGGCACCACCGCGATCAAGTCGGACTCCGCTACTACAAAGGGTATTGTGAGAAAGTGCGGGGTGGCGGCTTGCAAGCGACGCCGAAGTCCGTGGCCGGCCAGAATATTGTCGATCAACCCGCGGCTATCCGGACGATAAAAGACTGCGATGTGGTTCGCGCCGGCGAACTGCCGCAGCGTCAGCCGCTTTTGCATCAGCGGATGGCCCTTGCGCGCCAGGCAGACATTTTCTTCGACGAACAGATCGCGCGAGTAAGTGCCAGGCTCCAACGCATTCGCTTCCGGGAAGAATCCAATGGCTGCATCGAATGCGCCCGCGCGAAGTTCCGCTTCGGGTGCGATGAAAATCCGATCCAGCCGGCGAATTAGAATCTGGACTTCGGGCGCGCGATGTTGAATCCGGCGCAGCAGCGGGCCCAGTACTAGCATTTCAGCATAGTCGGTCATGGCCAGACGGAATCCACGAGTGCTTGCAGCGGGATCGAAGCGCGGACGTTCGGCCAGCGCGGCGCGGAGTTGGGCTAATCCTCCCCGTACCGGCCCCGCCAGTTCCAAGGCGCGAGCCGTGGCCGTCATCCCGCGAGCGGTGCGAGTGAAAAGCGGGTCGTTAAACGTGGCGCGCAAACGTCCCAGCGCGTTGCTCATGGCGGGCTGGCTTAAGCCGATACGCACCGCTGCGCGGCTAACGCTGCGTTCCTCGATCAGTGCTTCAAATGCCAGCAGGAGATTCAGGTTTACCGAACTGATATTCATGCTGTGAATAGTGTATCGTTCCTAATATCAATGGACTGAATTTATGCATGATACGTATAAATAGGTATGCAGATGCGCTTGGTCGTCCCGGTTTTGATCGCTCTCTTTTCCTGCGGAGCTCAGCCGCAGTTTCCCGATACCCCAGCCGCGCACCAGTTCGCCGCCTGGCTTTCGGCGTTTAACGATTCGGACCCCTCGGTCTTTGAGCGTTTTTCCGAGAAGAACTTCCCCAAGCGTCAGAGCAACAAAGAGGAGCACGAGGAGTTCCGCAAGCAAACAGGGGGCTTCGAATTCATCAAGGCGGAGCCTTCCACACCAACGCACTTCACGGGATTGGTGAAAGAGCGCAATTCCAACCAGTACGCGCGGTTTGTGATTGACGTAGATGCCGCAGAGCCTCACTTGATCACCGGCATTGACCTGAGGGCGATCGACAACCCGAATGAGCCGCCGCCGGCACGCCTCAACGAGGCGGATTTGCTGGCGGCGCTGGGCAAGAAAGTGGGCGAGGAAGTAGCGGCGGACCGGTTTTCCGGCGCGGTCCTGCTCGCCAAGAACGGCAAACCCATTTATACCGCGGCCTTTGGAATGGCGGACCGCGAGAAGAAGATTCCCAACAAGCTGGATACCCGCTTCCGCATCGGCTCCATGAACAAGATGTTCACCGCGGTATCGATTCTGCAGCTCGCCGAAGCCGGCAAATTGCAGCTCACGGATCCACTGGGAAAATATCTCACCGACTATCCGAACAAGAATGTTGCGTCAAAGGTGACGATCCATCACCTTCTCACTCATACCGGCGGCACGGGCGACTTCTTCGGTCCGCAATTTGACGCGCATCGGTTGGAACTTCGCGCGCTCAGAGATTACGTAACGCTCTACGGAAAGCGCGACCTGGCCTTTGAACCGGGCAGCCGCTGGGAATACAGTAACTACGGTTTTCTGCTGCTCGGTTTGATCGTCGAAAAGGTCAGCGGCGAAGATTACTACGAGTACGTTCGCAGTCACGTTTTCAAACCTGCGGGAATGAATTCCACCGATTCCATGCCGGAAGATCAAGCGGTGAAGGACCGCTCCATCGGTTACACGAAAGAAGAGAGCAAAACCTGGCAACCGAATACGGACACGCTGCCGCCGCGCGGGACATCGGCGGGCGGCGGATACTCCACGGTGGAAGATCTGCTGCGATTTGCGAACGCGCTAACCGGCCATAAACTCTTGAACGGACAGTACACCGAACTTCTCACCACCGGAAAAGTAGACAACGGCGGCGGGCGCGGCGGCAAATACGCGTATGGATTCTTCGACAGTACAGTGGACGGCGTCCGCTGGTTTGGCCACGGCGGAGGCGCTCCGGGAATGAATGGGGATCTGAAGATTTTCCCGCAGTCAGGCTATGTGATCGCGGTACTGGCGAATATGGATCCGCCGGCGGCGGGGCGCATTTCGGAGTTTATCAATGCGCGTCTGCCGAAGTGAGACCCCGTGCTATTGAAGCGGGTACTCCACCTTTAGCCCGGGAAACCGCTCGAAATCGCGGTCGTTGGTGCATAGGGTGGCGCCGTGTTCAATCGCAAGCGCCGCAAGGTGAGAGTCCATGATCAAGGAGCCACGCACTCGCGATTTTGGAAGTAGCTTCCTTAATACGGACCAGTGCTGTTCCGTAGGGCCGACGACGGCCACGTTGGGACGCGCGATCCAGCCGGCAACAACATCCATCGCCTCTTCCAGGGTGTAAGGCTCCGACAAAATCTTCGGATGCGTGGTGATCCGCAGAAAAGCCAGAATGGTCTCCCACGCTAATCCCACAATGCTTTGCCTTGAAAGAACCTCCTCCAGCCACCGCGCGGCACGATGGTGATCTTTCGAACTTGCGTCGTGGGCATAGAGCAGAAGGTTCACATCGAGCAGGATCACCTGTAGTCCGGACCTTCAATTTCTTCGATGAGATCCCAAGGCTTATCAAAACTGTAGCCGGGTTTCAAGCCGAGGTTCTTTGCGTGTACCTTGTACGGCTTAAGCTTGCGCGCCGATTGGCGCGAGAGCAGCCCCAGGCGTAGCGTCTCATTGACGGTTTCCTTGAATGACTTTCCGGAATTGCGCATTTCCGTCTCGAGCTTTACTCGGACGTCGTCATCCAGAGTAATGGTAGTTCTGGCTGCCACATCTTGATGCTAGCTGGATGGCATCATGATGTCAATTTATTTCTCCGCCAGCCACGCCAGGAACAATCCGTCGGGAGCCACGTCTTCCCAATAGGAAATCTCGCGGCTCGAAACTTGGCCGCAGTGCCTGGCTAGCAGGCGCTCCAGTTGTTTCCGGTCAAACCACTTTTCCCAGCTCGGCGTGGCGAGCTTGCCCCAATGTTCGGCGTTCTTGTCGATGATGGCGATTCGCCCGCCCGGTTTCACCACGCGGCACATCTCGGCCACCGCCGCATCGATATCCACGGCATGTTCCAGGGATTCGGTGGCATAGGCGCAATCGAAGCTGGCGCTGCGAAAAGGCAATGCGGTCATCGACCCCGCACAAGCGCTCGCGCCCGCGGGAACAAATTTCAGCATGGCCTCCGCCAGATCGAAAGCTGCGATTCTTGACTGCGGATATTGCTCGCGAAGCACACGCGCAAAGCGGCCCTTGCCGCAGCCTACATCCAATACGCGCTTTCCGTTCAAGTCGCCGAAATGTTCCATCAGCAACTGCACGTGATAGATGCGCGGATCAATGGTGGAAGGAAAATGCTCCTCGTCGGCGGCGGCTTCGTTGAAATGTTGAATAATTTCGGGGAGCGGAGGCGGCGCGGACCGTGGAAGAAGCCGCCTCCAGAAAGCAGGCATCAGGCGCGGGTGAGGAAAATCGGCAAGCCGGTCTTGTTGGCGTAATTGGGCCGGTAGCGTTCGGTATTGTACATGGTTTCCACTTCCACGTGGCGTGGGCCGAGCGCCGGATCGGGGATCTGCGCCATGGTGTAGCAGCCGTTCACCAGCGCCGCCATCAATCCACTCTGGTTGTCCAGCACGGCTTCCAGCGCCATGGTCCCGAATGTGGAGGCGATCAGCTTGTCCACGAAGTCCGGAGCGCCGCTGCGAAGATCGTAAGTCAAATCGCTCACGATGGTTTCTTCGTTGCTCCGCTTTTTGATCTCATCGCTCAGAGCTTCCCCAACGTTCTCCTTCTTGCGATGCCCGTAGGCGTCGGCTTCGCCGTACTCGCGCACCTGGTAGCCTTCCCACTCCGCGCCTTCCGAGAGAATCACCAGGCAGTAGTTGCTGGGATTGTGCTTCTTGTCGTTGATGAGAAGCTGAATCAGTTTTTCCAGATCCACTTTATGCTCGGGAATGCAGCACCGGATGGATGCGACGTAGGCGGTGTAGAGAGACGTGAAGCCGGCGTCACGGCCGAACACGCGAAAAATTCCAATCCGCTCGTGCGACCCAACGGTGGTGCGTTGCCGGTTGATGGCGTCGGTGGCGCGCGTGATTGCGGTTGAGAATCCGATGCAGTACTCCGTATTGCGGACGTCGTTGTCCATGGTCTTCGGAACCGCGATCACTTTCACGCCAAGGGCGTGCAGTTTGGCGGCGTAACTCAAGGTGTCGTCGCCACCGATGGCAATCAAGGAATCCAGACCGAGTTTGTTGAGGTTTCCGAGCACCTGGCTGCTGACGTCGTACGCGATGGACGTCTTTCCGCCCTTGGTAACTTCTTTGGCTGGAAAGTTCTGGTTCTTGATGAAGTCCGGCAGCTTGGGCATTTTGGACGGATTGGTCCGGCTGCTGTGCAGCACCGTGCCGCCGTAGCGATCGATAGTCCGCGTGTTTTCGCGCGTGAGCGGAAGTACGTAACGAGTTTTGCTCGCCGGGTCGTCCAGATTTACGTGCGTCAATCCCTCCCAGCCGCGGCGAATCCCGTACACTTCGCAATTGTTTTCGGTTGCCCGATAGGTGACTTCCTTGATCACCGAGTTGAGGCCGGGAACGTCGCCGCCTCCGGTGAGAATACCAATGCGCTTAGTTGCCATTCTGCTCCTGGTAACGTTTTGAACGAGTGAAAGTTTATTTTACCAATCTGCTCACGCTTCCTCGCGGTCGCGGCTCGGTTGGTAGATTTCGAGCGGAAAGGACTGCCGGACGATCTCGCGTGCCTCAGAAAGTCCGGAGACCGCACCCGCGCCCATGGCCTGCACTAGAATGTTCCCTGCGGCGGTCGCTTCCGTGGGACCCGCGATGACCGTCTTTCCAGTTGCGTCGGCCGCGAGTTGATTGAGCAACTGATTGCGCGATCCGCCGCCGACGATGTGAATGCGGCTGATTGTCCGGTTCGTCAGCGTTTCAAGATTCGCGGCGACTTTGTGATAAGTAGACGCCAGGCTTTCGAGGATCAAGCGCGTCACGGTTCCGGGCTGATCGGCGATTGCATGACCGCGCGCGCGGCAGTATTCCGAAATTCGTTCCGGCATGCGGCCGGGTTCCGGAAAAGCGTCCGGATCGACGAGGGTTCCGAGCGGCGGCGCCTCGGCCGCAAGCTTCGAAAGTTCTCCGTAGCTATATTCGCGGCCTGCCAATGCCCACGCGCGACGGCATTCCTGCAGCAGCCAGAGGCCCGCAATATTCTTCAGGAAGCGAATGGTGTTTTCCGCGCCCACTTCGTTGGTGAAGTTGAGCGCCAGCGATTGCTCGTTGATAATGGGCGCATCCAGTTCCACGCCCATCAGCGACCAAGTGCCGGAGCTGATGTAGCACCAGCCGTCGCCTTCCGCCGGGACCGCGGCGACCGCGGACGCCGTGTCGTGACAGGCTGTTGCATATACTGGAACGCCGGACGAAAGCCCGCTCCACTCCGCGATTTCCGGTAATAGCGTTCCCAGCCGCGTACCGGGCGTCGCCAGCTCGGGTAGGATTCGTTCCGGCAGATCCAATCTTCGAAACAATCCGGTAGCCCATTGTTTCTTGACCGGATCGTAGAATTGCGAGGTGCTGGCGATGGTTATTTCCGCCCGCATCTCGCCGGTCAGCCAGTAATTGAATAGGTCCGGCATGAACAGAAGCTTCGCGGCGGATGTGAGCAGCGGGCGCGCCGCTGAGGCGCATCGCATTGAGCTGATAGAGCGTATTCAACGGCATGAACTGGATGCCGGTCTGAGCGAAGATCTCCTCTCGCGGCACCGTGGCGAAGGTTTTCTCAAGCATCCCGCTGGTGCGCGAATCGCGATAGTGGCGCGGGTTATCCACGAGTGCGCCGTCGGCGCCTAACAATCCAAAATCGACACCCCAGGTATCGATCCCAATGCCGTCCAGCGTGATTTTTCTGTCACGGCCACAGATAAACAGTGCCTGCCGGATTTCGTTAAACAGCCGGAGGGTGTCCCAATACAAGCCAGTAGGCAGGCGCACCGGCGTGTTCGGGAAGCGGTGCAGTTCTTCGAGCATGAGCCGTCCGTTATGAAGCGTGCCCAGCATGGCGCGCCCAGTTTCGGCACCGAGATCGATCGCCAAAAAATGCTTCATGGCTTGAGATTAAAGATCAAGAGCACCGACTCCCTCACGGTCGCGGCTCTGTAACTCTCTTTCCGAGCCGCGAGCGTAAGCGACCGGTTCATGCGGGAAATTCTACGGCCAATTTTCCCACGCCATCGCGATACTCCGCCAGCATCTGGAACGCCTCTGGAGCCTGCTCCAGCGACACGCGGTGCGTGACGATGGATTCTGGAATCGCGCCCGCAGCCAACAATGCAATGGCAGGCTCTGACCGGTGATTCGACCGCTTGACCGGTTGAAAACGAATCTCCTTCGCTTGCAGGCTATACAGGTCCACGCCAACCGGAACATGATTCGGGATTCCGATCAGCACGAACGTCCCGCCCAAACGCGTGATGGCCAGCGCGGTGTTGATCGTCTCGGCCGCGCCAGCGGCGTCGATCGCGATATCCACGCCGCGCCCGCGCGTTTTGTCGAGCACCGCTTCGCGCAGCTGGCCGATCGGAACAGCGGCAGTCGCGCCTTGATCCAAAGCCATTTGGATTCGATGCGGCAGCTTGTCCGCAACCAGCACTTGTGTCGCGCCCGCTTTGCGTGCCACGGCCGCGGCGAGAAGACCCATCGGCCCTGCTCCGAGCACTGCCACGCTATCGCCCGCGCGAATCTCTACCAGTTCCAGCATGTGCATGATCACCGCGACCGGTTCGATGAGTGAGGCCTGCGTGTAGTTGAAACTTTCTGGGACGAGCGTGGCGTTGTGTGCCGGAATAGTAGCGAACTCGCGCAGCAAGCCCGGCAGCTGCGGTGATCCCATGAACAATCCGCGCATGCAATTGTTGTGGTGTCCGCTCAGGCAATATTCACAGTGGCCGCAACTCACGGTGGGTTCGATCGAAACGCGGTCGCCCTGTTTGAAATTGGTCACACCGGATCCCACGAGAGCTACTTCGCCCGCTGGTTCGTGTCCCAGGATCTGCGGATAGGAAGCCGGATAGCCGTAGATGTTGCCGTCGGTGTACCAATGCATGTCGCTGCCGCAGATCCCGACCGAGCGGAGTTTGACCAAAATCTCTCCGGGGCCGGGATCTGCGGCGAGCCGTGTTTCGACGACTTCGAGCGTGTGAGGCGCTACAAGTTGTGCGGATTTCAATCCACTACTTTAGCCGAAATGACGAGGATGAGTGCGCCATCGGAGCCTTCGAGCGCGCTGGTTTTGCCGACGACTACTTTCTTGCCTTCGGGAACATCGACATCGGTGGAGATGCTCGCATCCACGCTGGTAGTCCCGGTCGGAACCGCGATCGGCACCCGTATCGCTAGCCGGATGCGTTCAAAGTGGGCTACCTTCGCATTTTCGGCGCCATCAATGCTCACCTTGTTGTATTGGAACTGATAGGAAATCTTGTTACCCGGAGGCAAGTTCTCAAGCGGCGGCAGGAAACCGTTGGTGTCGCCGTGTTCCCCGTCTCGCGACCTGAGCACGAAACTTTCGAGCACCCGAAACCCCTTGTAGTTGAAAATATTCTTGAGTTGTTTCACCACGGGGTCTAGCTCCGGCGGTAAAGACGCAGCATTGGCTGACTGCGCGGAAGCGATAATCATGTACACCGTCGTCTCAACGTCTTTCTTAACAACCGGCGCCACATCCAATTGCTTGATGATCTCCTCAAAACCAGCGACCGTATCTTTGGGGCCGCTCAATATCAAGTGATCGTTATCGCTGGTGCTGATCACCATCCCGTTGGTCGGCGCCAGTTCCTGCAACGTGTGCAGAATCCCGTTCCGATTTCCATTCTTGATGGTGACGACCTTCTGTACCCGATCCTGTGCAAACACGGCGCTCACGCACAACAACGCAATCAACAGCTTCTTCATAATGAATCTCCTTTTTGATCTACCAGCCAGATGATGATCACGTTCGGGTCGTCAGTCAGCATCTTTACAATTGCAAGTGGTTCGGTCTTGCGGGCCGGCCTCGCTTGCGCGAGTAACCGGCCCGAACTCTTCTGGCGGACCGGATGGGCGACGGTCCACTCAATCTTCGGTGGATCTTTCCTCGCGACGAGAGCCACGGGTCGCGGCGGGTTCGAGGGAAGATACGAAACAAACAGGATCGCCACGCAAGCGGCCGCCCCCACCGCCGGCCATCCCCACCACGCCGTCCGTCGCCGCTTGGCTTGAATCTCGCTCAACACACGCTGGCGCACCGCCGCGAACGCAGCCGGCGGTATCGTCAACTCGCGCATCGCCTCGGCGTTTTTCTCAAACTCCTCGCTGTCGTTCATAAACGCTTCCTCAAATATCGATCCGTAAATTTCTTCAGCTTCCCCCGCGCTACCGAAATCTGCGATCGCACCGTTACTTCAGACGAACCCAGAATCCCAGCCACTTCACGCGTGGAAAGCCCCTGCATATCCCGCAGCACAACGGCCGCGCGTTCTTTCTCCGGCAAAGTCTTCAGCGCCATCTCTACCAATCGTCCTCGCTCCTGATGCGCCCACGCCAGCTCGGGATCCAGTTGGCTCGTGACCGGCTCGACCCCGGTCAGTGGTTCCCAGCCGCGACGCCGCCGCGCGCGATGCATATCATTGCACACGTTCACAGTCACGCGATACAACCACGGTTTGATTTCCTGAATGTCCGGCAGCCGGTTCAGACTCTTATACAAACGCAGAAACGTCTCCTGCGCCGCATCCTGCGCGTCTTCCAGATTCCCGAGCAGCCGCAGCGCCGTGCCCAGTACCTGTTTCTCATGAGCTCGCATCAACTGATCGAAGGCCTCCAGGTCGCCCGTTTTGGCGCGTTCCAGGAGTCCGGCAGATTGGCCGGCGTCTTCGGCCTTCAGCCGGAAATCTGCCATCCCGAGCGTAAGCTCCCTCGTATTCACTGTTCGTTAGTAATAACTGCAAAAGAGCCAAAAACGTTGAGACCTAACTATTGACTTTCGCCTATTGTTCGCCTATCATAATCCAGCAGCACCAAAATCCCCTAACGAAGGAACCCTAATGAAAATCTCAGATAGCTTATTGCCTGAATTCGATCAAGAGATGGCGGGCACGCGCAAAACGCTGGAGCGCGTGCCGGATGACAAACTCGGCTGGAAGCCCCATCCGAAATCGTTTGCCATGGGAGCGCTCTCTACTCACATCGTCAACATGCTGGGCTGGACCGTGGACACGATCGCGAAGGATTCGTTCGATATCTCACCGCCCGGTGCCCCGCCCTATAAAGAGGAGCCGGTTGCTTCGAACAAAGAACTGCTCGATAAATTCGACAAGAACGCGGCGGCCGCGCGCGCGGCCATTGCGGGAGCGAGCGACGAGACTTTTCTGAAGCCGTGGTCGCTGCTGGCGGGCGGGAAGACGTTATTCACCATGCCGAAGATCGCATGTATCCGCGGTTTCGTGATGAACCACACCATCCACCATCGCGCGCAGCTTGGCGTTTATCTGCGTCTGAACGATATTCCGGTGCCGTCGATTTACGGACCCTCGGCGGATGAAGGGCACATGTAACCGCCTCCCAGCAGGCCCGAAAGTCGCTTACCGAACCGCGACCGCGAGGGAGCGATACCACGAAGGCAGCAGTTTTGCGCACGCTCCCTTGCGGTCGCGGTTCGGTAACAAACTATTCACAGCGCAAAGCCTTGATCGGGTCCACGCGCGACGCGCGGCGCGCCGGCACCCAGGCTGCCAGCGCTCCCACGGCGGTCATCAGAATCGCCGCGGCGGCGAAGCTAGCCGGATCGGTAGGCTCTATTCCGAACAGCATTTTTTGTAATAAGCGCGTCAACGCCAAGGCCGACGGAATTCCGATCGCGAGACCGAGCGCGACCATCCATAGGCTCTGGCGCAACACCATCCATTGAACACCCGAGCGGTGCGCGCCCAATGCCAGCCGGACACCGATCTCGACAGTGCGCCGCGCCACCGAGTACGCCATCACGCCATAAAGACCGATGGCGGCGAGCAAGGCGGCGACGGCTCCGAACGCGCCGACGAGCCCAGCGAACAGGCGCTCCGTTGCAATCGATTCGGCGACCTGCTGCTCTTCCGTCTTCATGTACGCCACCGGAATGGCGGGGTCGGTTTCCGCAACGGCGCGGCGAACGGCGCTCGCAATCGCCAGCGGCGGAAGCGCCGTTCGAATCGCGAATGTCATTTCATGCAGACCGTCGAGTGTGGTGTAAGGAAGGTAAGCGATCGGCGAGAGTTCCTCGCGCACCCCGGTGTAGTGAGCGTTTTTCGCAATTCCGGCGATGCGAAAAGGCTGCTCTCCTTTGCCGGGCGCCTTCCCGTCGCCGAGATAGAAAATTTGCCCCAGGGGATTCATGCCCGGAAAGTAGCGCTCCGCGAAAAGCTGATTGACAACGGCTACCCGGCCGGAACCGGTCTCATCCGAAGCAGTAAAATCACGCCCCAGCAGCGCCGGGATGCGCAGAGTGGAAAGAAAGTTGGCGGAACAATAGAGCAGCAGCGCGCTATTCTTCTTGGGAGGCGCGGTGCGCGTAGGAACGTAGACTCCGGAGTCCCATTCCGAATCTTGCAGAAGCCGCTCCTGCGACATGGCCACGGACTCCACGCCCGGGATCGCGGCGAGCTTGTTTTGCAGGCGCCGGTACACATCTTTGAGCCTGTCCGCTTGATATCCGCTACGGCTGGCATCGGTGTCGAACGTGAGCAGCCGTTCGGGACGGAAGCCGAGATCCACCGCCGACAGTTGCATCAGGGTGCGTACAAAAAGCCCGGCTCCGACTAGCAGAAGCAGTGAGAGCGCGACTTGCGCGGAGACCAGGAAGCGGCTCAACCGCAGCCTGGGGCCTCCGCCCGCGCCGGATGTCCCTTCTTTGAGGGTCGGTGCGAGACTGACCCGGGTGGCGCGCCAAGCCGGCAGCGTGCCGAACAGCAGTCCGGCCAGCAGCGTGACGCCCAACATAAAGATAAGCGTGCGCGCGTCGATTCGCACATCCAAACCAAGCGACTCGGGTCCCGAGATAAGACGCGGCAGAATTTTCAACAGCGGAGTTGCGATCGCGAGACCCAGCGGCTCCGCCGATTCCCGCCAGCAGCAAACTCTCGGTGAGCAATTGCCGGACCAGCCGGCCGGTTCCGGCGCCGATGGAAAGACGCACGGCCATCTCACGCCTGCGCGCCATGGAGCGGGCAACCAACAAATTGGCGAGGTTGACGCAGGCGATCAGCAGCACCAGACTAACCACCGCGCCAAGGATGCTCAGCGTGCGCGAGGCTTCATTCCGCAGCAGGCCGACGCCACGAGCGCCCGGACGCAGCAAGAGGGCCGGTGTTTTTGCTTGCGGCGCAAACGCCTCAATGGCGTGGGCGAACGACGCCTGAAGCGCTGCCTGCGCGGCTTGTTCGGAAACGCCGGGCCGCAACCGCCCAAAGATCTGCACCCACCAGGTGTCTGGCTGAGTGAGCGAGAACCATTTCGGCCCAAACTCGGCGGCCATCGACATCGGCACGAAGAAATCCACGGCGTGCCCCGGATAAAGACCTTGGAAGCGCGGCTGCATGACTGCCGATCACGGTCACCGGCCGTTGGTTGATCAGGATCACGCGGCCCACCACTCCTGGATCGAGCGCGAATCGTTTTCCCCAGTAACTATAGGTCAGCACTGCGACCGCGCGGTCTGCCTGGCGCATCATCCTCGTTGAGAATCGGCCGGCCGATGAACGGTTGCGCTCCGAGCGCCGTGAAGTAGTTGCCCGATACAAAGTGCCCGTAGGCAAATTCGCTGGCGCCATTCGCGGTAACGGTGAGTTCTTGGCGGGCGTAGCCTACCAGATCCGAAAACTGCGGTACGTTTTTGCGGAACGCCTGGAAAGCCTCATAGGAAAATGAACCGCAGATCAATTGCCCGGTGGCGGGATCCTCGGAGTTGTAACCGCTGGTGCTGACGTCCAATCCGTTGTGTTTGCGCACCCATTGCAGGATGCGCAGCTCATTGGGAGCGCGAACGGGCAGTGTTTTCAGAATCACGGCGTCCACCAGGCTGAACACCGCCGTATTCGCGCCGATGCCGAGTGCGAGCGAAAGGACGGCGACCAAAGTGAATCCTGGATTGCGCCGCAGAGTGCGCAAGCCGTAGCGCAAATCCTGCGCGAACTGTTCCAGCCACACCCAGCGGCTGGCTTCGTAGAAGCGTTCTTCGGAAGCAGTCACATTGCCGAAGACCCGCCGAGCCCGATGTTTCGCATCGCCCGGATTCGCTCCCTCTTCGGCCAGCTCGTCGGCTTCCAGATCCAGGTGCGCCGCGATCTCGGAGTTAAAATCGCTCTGCTTTCGTTTTTTCCAAAACATGGCGTTACCCTCCCGCTTCTTCTGGTCCCAAAACGCGTCCGATGGCTGCTACCAGCCTGCGCCATTGGCTGGTTTCGGACGTCAGTTGCTTCCGCCCCTTGGCGGTGAGGTTGTAAAAGCGCGCTTTGCGATTGTTTTTGCTGATCCCCCACTTGGCTTTGATCCAGCCCTGATCTTCCAAACGCTGCAGAGCCGGATAGAGCGAGCCGTGATCCACCAGCAGCGAGTCTTCGGAAGTCTGCCGGATGGCGCGCGCGATGCCCTGCCCGTGCTGCGGACCGAAAACCAGGGTGCGCAGAATCAACAGGTCGAGCGTGCCTTGCAGCAGAATCAGACGGTCGTTGCTCTCTTGGGTGGCCATTCGACCCAAGTATGCGCCCGATTTGGGTCGGGTGTCAACCCAAACCAACGGCACCGGCTCCCTGACGGTCGCGGCTCGGAGGGATGTTACCGAACCGCGACCGTCAGGGAGTCGGTGCCGTTTTGGTTCGGAGGATAATGAGAACGGATCGCATGCGGGTTCTGCTGATTTCCACCTACGAGATGGGCCGCCAGCCTTTTGGACTGGCTTCGCCCGCGGCGTGGCTCGCCGCCGATGGCCACCAAGTGACCTGCGTGGATCTCTGCGTGGAATCGCTGCCTCAGGATGAAGTAGCGGCGGCCGAGTTGGTTGCGTTCTATCTCCCGATGCACACGGCCACGCGGCTGGCCGTCAAGGTGATCGAGAAGATCCGGCGGCTGAATCCCGCCGCACACCTGTGTTGCTACGGACTGTATGCGCCGTTGAACGAATCGTACCTGCGCAGCCTGGGCGTCAAAACGATTTTAGGCGGCGAATTCGAACCCGGCTTGGCCGCGCTCGCAAACGGGATGGACGGCGGTCCGCTGATTTCGCTCGATCGTCTTCGGTTTTTGCCTCCGCTTCGATCTTCGCTTCCGCCGTTAGAAGACTACGCACATCTGCGGATCAACGGCGCCGCAAAGACCACCGGTTATACGGAAGCGAGCCGCGGCTGCAAGCATTTGTGCCGGCATTGTCCAGTGGTTCCGGTTTATCAAGGCGCATTTCGAATCGTACAGCCGGATGTCGTGCTGGAAGATGTCCGCCGCCAGGTAGCGGCCGGCGCCCAGCACGTCACGTTTGGCGATCCGGATTTTTTCAACGGTCCGACGCACGCCATGCGAATCATCGACGCCATGCACCAGGAGTTTCCCGATCTTTCCTACGACGCAACCATCAAGATTGAACATCTGCTCAAGCATCGCGATTTGCTGCCTCGCTTGAAAGAGACTGGCTGCCTTTTTGTGACCAGCGCCGTGGAATCGGTGGACGATGCTGTCCTCGCAAAGCTCGACAAAGGCCACACGCGCGCCGACTTTGTCGAAGTGGTACGGGAATTCCGATCCTCCGGCCTTACGCTGGCACCGACCTTCATCGCATTCACGCCGTGGACCACGCGCGAGTCGTATCGCGAGTTGCTGGCTGCGCTGCTGGAGCTAAACCTGGTGGAACACGTCGCGCCAATTCAGCTCGCGCTGCGGCTGCTGATTCCGCGCGGTTCGCGGATGCTGGAACTGGACGACGTAGAGTCTCTAATTACCGGCTTCGACGAGCCGGCGCTGCTGTATCGCTGGAAGCATGGGGATCCGGCCATGGACGCGCTCGCCGAACAAGCGTTGAAGCTAGCCGCGCAGAAGGCGCCACGCCGGGAGATCTTCGGCAAGATGTGGGAGTTGGTAGCCGATCAGCCTTTGCCCGACAACTTCGAGCTAATGCCGCGCGCGACCATCCCGTATATGGACGAGCCCTGGTATTGTTGAGCGGAGCCAACCGAAGAGCAGGTTGCTCTTGTGTAGGTGGTGGGAGGTGGGTGGTAGGTGGTGGGATGAGTGATGATAAACGACGCTTGCTGCTGATCGGCGCCACCACCGGCTATCAAACCGGTGTCTTCGCCGAGGCGGCCAAACGTCTGGGCTTTCAACTGGCGCTCGCCACCGATCGATGCCACGTGCTCGACGATCCTTGGGGAGACCACGCGCTGCCTTTGCGCTTCGAAGATCCGGAAGGCGCGGCTCGCACCATCGCGGCGGAAGCCAAAGTGGACGGAATCGTCGCGGTGGGGGACCGTCCGGCTTATATCGCCGCCCTCGCCGCCCAACTCATGGGGATTCCCTACAATTCGCCTGACTCGGTCCTCGCGTGCCGCAATAAATTTCTGGCGCGCGAACAATTTCGAGCCGCCGGATTGCTTGTGCCCGAGTTCCAGCGCATCGCGCTCGCCGATGGGCCGCACCCGGCCGCTCGGAGCGCCCAATATCCGTGCGTACTCAAGCCGCTCGGGCTCTCGGCCAGCCGGGGAGTCATTCGCGCTAACAATCCGGACGAATTCGCTGCTGCATTCCGGCGCATTCAAGCGCTGCTTTCGGATCCGGAGATCGCGCGTCTCCACGACCAGCAGGATCAATTCCTGCAAGTGGAAAGTTTCATTGAGGGCCACGAGTTTGCGCTCGAAGGCATCCTGATCCACGGCCGGCTGCAAGTGCTGGCGCTGTTCGACAAACCGGATCCGCTGGATGGTCCGTACTTTGAAGAAACCATCTACATCACGCCGTCACGCGAAATCGCCGAAACACAGCGCGAAATTGATCCGCACCACGGAATCCGCTATCCAAGCCCTGGGATTAACTCACGGACCCATCCACGCCGAGATGCGCGTGAATGCTCGCGGCGTCTGGATGCTGGAAGTAGCCGCGCGGCCCATCGGCGGATTGTGCGCGCGCGTTCTGCCGGGACTGGAGGATCTGATACTCCGCCATGCCGCCGGCGAGGACGTCGCGGGTATCGCCATGCCGACTCCAGCCGCGGGCGTCATGATGATCCCGATTCCGCGCGAAGGAATTTATGTGGCCGTCGAGGAATTGGATCACGCGCGCGCCACGCCGGGAATTGAGGACATACTCATTACCGCGAAGCAAGGACAAAAACTGGTGCCGCTTCCGGAAGGCAACAGCTACCTGGGATTCATCTTCGCGCGCGGCGATTCTCCGGACGTTGTGGAACAAGCGTTGCGCGACTCGCATGCAAAACTGCGTTTTGAAATTGCGACCGCGCTGCCTGTGATGGGCGGCTAACCCTTGGCCTTGGGCGCAACGTAACCGGGCGGAAGCGCGGCCCCGGCGCCGAAGAAATAATCTTCCATTTGCTTGAGCAGAAATTCCTGAGCTTCCTGCGTCCCCAAATTCAGCCGGTACTCGTTCATGATCATCTTCATCTGCTCGAGCCACATCTTCCAGGCTTCTTTCGAGACGTTCTCGTAGATGCGCTGGCCCAGCGGATGGCCGTCGAACGGAACTTCGTCCAGGCCGGGCATTTCCTTCTGGAATTTGACGCAAAAAACCTTGCGGCCGCCAGCTTGTTCTTCAAATCGGGGATCTACCAGTCCACCGCTGCCGCAACCCATGACCCTTGTCTCCTTGATGCGCCTCGCGCACCATTAGGATAGCAAAGCGGATCGGAACGGCTGATTCGAGCGGTTACGCTTGACTCAGTTTGGCGGCAGAAGCAGTTTTCTTGTTGCTGAGGTATTCCGAAAGCCGGAGCGGCGTCGGCGCGCCTTTCTCCATCGAACGCTGGACGGCCTTCTGGTAGCGGCGCAGCGTTTCACGCCCCACAGCGTCTTTCAAGTTGCAGGACTCAATGTCCAACAAGATCTCTATCTCCCACGGCTGGAACGTGTTACGGTTCATGGTCCCGCGTAGAAGGTCGCTCACCAGCTTGTTAAATCGGGCCAGGATCGCTTCGCTATCAAGAGTCTCTACACTCATACCCAACAGACTCATCGGCAGATCGCATGGGAATCGTTATCCCCAGCTTCCACAAGATACATGACAATAGAAGCGGGACGTTTTTCATGGCCGAATCCAAATTCGACGCGCCGCGCATTGCGCTGAATCGTATTTATACGAAAGCTGGCGATCAAGGCCAGACGCATCTCGCTGGCGGACAACGGGTGGCGAAAGATTCACTTCGCATCGAGTGCTACGGAACCGTCGACGAGTTGAACGCTTTCGTGGGAATGGCCGGCATTTCCTCCGCCGATTCGATCCCTGAACTGGCAGCGATTCTGAAGCGCATCCAGCACGAGTTGTTTAACCTGGGTTCCATCCTCGCCACCCAGCCGCAAGACGTCCATCCGAAGCAGGCGCGGATCACATCGACGGAAATCGCGCGACTCGAAACCGAGATCGACCGGATGAATGCGGATCTCGCGCCGCTGCGATCGTTCGTGCTGCCGGGCGGCTCCCGCTTGAATACGGAACTGCACGCCTGCCGCACCATCTGTCGCCGTGCGGAGCGGATCGCCGTGAGCCTGGCGCGCGAGGAAGAGATCCCGCCTGAGACCATCCAATATCTGAACCGCTTGAGCGACGCCTTTTTTGTCTGGAGCCGGTGGGCGAATCATGTCATGGGCATTCCGGAAGTGCTCTGGGAACCGAATCAATAAAACCGTTTCTCGTTCCTGTACCCAGGGGTTGCGAACGAGAAACCAGAAACCAGAAACGAGCATGATCGCGCTGCGATGGGAATAATAGGTATATTAATAGTATTAATAATATCGAAACCTAATTCGCCGGATCGGATCTAGTTAACACGATGCGAACCTCGAAGCTCGCAACCCGTTTGCGGAAGCCGCGCGCGCTCCGCGAATACCAAGATGCCACTCTCGAACATCGCCTGCTTGCAAGATATCTGCGAGCGGGCCACAAAGCCCTGCCAAAGGCGGAATACGCGCTGCTCTCCGAATTCGTCCTGATCTCGAAGGGCAAATGCCGGCAGTTGAAAAAGGCGCTGGAACGGCCATCCAGTAAACATCGTTCGGCGGCCTAGCCCGAACCGATAGCAGCCTGCTACGCTCTGACGTATGAGGCTGCTGGTGTTCTCCGACATCCACGGAGACAAATCCGCGTTGGAACGGCTGATGGATATCGACGCGGATTATTATTTCGCTGCCGGTGATCTGGCGAACTGGGGCAGAGGACTGGACCAGCTCGCTCCGGTGCTGCAAAAACGCGCCGAGCGGATGTACGTGATCCCGGGGAATCATGAGTCCGAGGCCGATATCGAGCGCCTGTGCGAGGAGTGCGGATTTCACAATTTCCACGGACGGACCCTGCAACTGGGAAGGTACACCGTCGCCGGTCTCGGCTACTCGAACCCGACGCCGTTCAACACACCCGGTGAATATACGGAACAGGAGCTAGCCGCGTCGGCTGGATAAGTTCGCCGGCCTCGAACCTCTAATTCTGATCTGCCATACTCCGCCGAAAGACAGCAAGCTGGATCGTGCAGGCGAGCGCCAACACTTCGGTAGCACGTCCGTGCGCGAATTCATTCAGCGCCATCAGCCTCTCTACTTCTACTGCGGGCACATCCACGAAGCGGCTGGTCAAGAGGAAAGTTTTGGCCGAACCCAGGGCTGGAACGTGGGCAAGCTCGGTAAGGTGCTGGACCTCCATGTATAAATTTTTGCTGTTGCTGCTCTGCGCGGTGGCCGCCGATGCTGAGATTCCCGGCGATCAACTGCTCGGTGAAATTCGCAAGGGCGATCTTGCCGCGCTGAGATCATCGCTCGCACATGGCGCGAATGCGAACGCGCGCGACGCCAAGGGCGCTACCGCGCTGATGTACGCCGTCCTCTACGGCGACGTTGAGTACGTGAACCTGTTGCTGGACAAAGGCGCGGATCCCAATGCGTCGAACGATCTCGGCATCAATGCGCTGATGTGGGCGGCAGGCGATCTCGCGAAGGTCCGCACCTTGATCGCGCATGGCGCCAATATCAACGCGCGCTCGAATTATGGCTACACTGCGCTGTCTGTGGCAGCGGCATCGCCAGGCAATCTTCCCACCGTCCTGCTGCTTCTGGACAAAGGCGCCGACCCAAAGGCAGTGGATAAAGATGGCGTCGGCCCATTGTGGCTGGCCTGCGCGCGGGGCGACAGCGAGATCGTGCGGGAACTACTCCAGCGCGGCGCGGATCCGAATGAAAAACAGTTGAAACTGACAGAGACGGCGCTGATGTGGGCGTCGAAGATGAATCGCCCGCGTAGCGTGGAGGCTTTGCTCAAAGCCGGCGCGGATGTGAACCAGCGCTCCGCCATCCGGGTCCCGGCGCAATCCGGCCAGCAAGAAGTGGGTCTCACCAGTGCATTGCTCTGGGCCGCTCCGCGCAACGATCCGGAGACCGTGAAGCTCTTGTTGAACGCGCACGCAGATCCGAACGCCCGCGATATGCGAGGCCTCACGCCGCTGATGCTGGCTGTGACAAACGAAGATCAGAATGCGGAAACTCTGAAATTGCTGATCGGGAAGACCGCGGAGATCAATCATCGCGACGAGAACGGGCTAACCGCCTTAGATTGGGCTCGAAAGTGGGGATCCACGCCGCTCGTGAACTTACTCGAAGACGCTGGCGCTCAAGGGTCGCCGCCCGCCACGGCCCAGCCCGAACCGCGTCTGGCTCATTTCAAAATCGAAGAAGCTGTCGAGAAAAGCGCGGCGTTGCTGCTTGCGTCCGCGCCCAAGTTCTTCGAAAAAACGGGCTGCGTAGGCTGCCACCATCACATGCTGACCGGGATGCTGATCGGCATCGCGCACGATCGTGGTTTTCATGTAGACGAAAAAGCTGCCGCCGAACAGATCAAGATGACGGTGGCGCGTCGCCTCTCCGATCGCGAGCCAACTTTGGTAGCGCGCAATAAAGGCGGCTATCCCATGATCGACAGCTTGTTTCTGGCGAGTCTTGCCGCGCAGAAATATCCGGCGGATGCGTTGATGGACGCCGACGTTCACAGCCTGATGGCCGCCCAGCGCGAGGATGGATCGTGGCAAGGCGTGGACCGCCGGCCGCCGCTGCAATATTCGCCGGTGTCGGATACTGCATACGCGGTCCGGGCCATCCAGCAATACGCGCTGCCCGGACGCCGTAAGGAAACCGAGCAGCGGGTGGATCGAGCGCGAGCGTGGCTGCTCGCTGTTGAACCTAGTCAAACTGAAGAGCGCGTGATGCAGTTGCTGGGTCTCGCGTGGACCAACGCGGACAAATCGGTGATCCGCAAACGAGGCGCGCAATTGCTGGCCCAACAACAACCAGATGGCGGCTGGTCGCAACGCGCCGGATTTCCGACCGACGCGTACGCGACAGGTCAAACCCTGTACGCCTTGCACGAAGCGTCGGTTGTTTCCGTGTCAAGCGTGGCGTATCAGCGCGGCGTCAAATTTCTTTTAGATACGCAGTTCGAAGACGGCTCCTGGCACGTGATCAGCCGCGCCGTGAAGTTCCAACCGTATTTCGAAAGCGGCTTTCCGCACCACCACGACCAATGGATTTCCTCCGCCGGCACCGCCTGGGCGGCAATGGCACTAGCCTTGACGAAACCACCGATCGCTCACGCTCGCGCGTCCGTTACCGAACCGCGACCGTAAGGGAGTCGGTGCCTTTAGAACATGTCAGCAACGAATGAAGCCATTGGCTCCCCTTGCTCGTCAATCACGTATCGAATAGCGTCTCTAACTTCCTGATCTTTCCAAAGCCACCGCGTTGC
Organism: Bryobacterales bacterium; assembly: GCA_963774655.1. Lineage (GTDB taxonomy): Bacteria > Acidobacteriota > Terriglobia > Bryobacterales > Bryobacteraceae > Palsa-89. The sequence continues at coordinate 381,653 of CAVZFZ010000003.1, forward strand.
TTCCATGGTGCGCCCAGCGACGCCGGCTTTTATCGGTCTCTGCGATGTTCAGCGCACGGCTGGCATAAGATTTGAAATCGTTCATGACTTTCTCAGGCCTAGCCTCGGACTCCACCACGACATGCACATGATTAGTTCGCACGTGTGCGGCGAGCAGGTTCCATCCGCGGTGTACGCAAACTTCTTGAATAGCGTGCAAAACCAGCGTCCGAGCGCGCTCATCAAGCAGATAAGGCGCCTGCGCCATTGCCTCGCTCTCGATCTCGGCGCGATTCGAATCGATCTCCAATGTACGGCTATCAGGCAGGTTATGATTGCGATCGACGGAGCCTCGCTGCGCGCCATGAACGTGCGTGCCGTAACAGGCAAAGGTGATGAAGTATCTCATACCTTTTTCTCCAATATCCCACCAAAGGCACCGACTCCCTTACGGTCGCGGTTCGGTAACGCTCTCGGAAACCGAACTGCGAGCGTAAGCGACCGGTAAGCAGCCTGCTAAGATGAAACTTCATGACACTGGAAGAACTCGAAAGAGAGTACGCTTCGCTCCGCCAGCAGGCCGACGCTGTGCGGAGCTATCTTTGACGCGCCCGGCAAAAAATCCCAGCTAGCCAAAACCGAACAACAGATCTCCGATCCCGACTTTTGGAATCAGCCCGAAAAGTCGCAAAAAATCATGCAGGATCGCAAGAAGCTGGAACAGGGTCTCGCCGAAGTGGCCGAGGTGGCGCGTATGACGTCGGATCTCGACACGCTCTTCGAGTTGGCACGCGAGGGCGAAAACGTGACCGCCGAACTCGAAGGCGACATGAAGAAGTTCGCCGAACGTCTTGAGGTTCTCGAGACCGGCATGCTGCTTTCCGGAAAGAACGACGCAAAGCACGCCATCTTGATAATCCATCCCGGCGCGGGCGGTACCGAGAGCCAGGACTGGGCCGAGATGCTGCTGCGTATGTACCTGCGCTGGGCTGAGCGGCATGGCTTTCAGTCCGTGGTTACCGATCGGCTGGAAGGCGAGGGCGCGGGCATAAAGTCCGCCACAGTGGAAATCAACGGAGAGAACGCGTATGGCCTGTTGCAATCGGAGATCGGCGTGCACCGGCTGGTGAGAATCTCGCCTTTCGACGCCAACGCGCGGCGGCACACTTCTTTCGCCTCGGTGTTTGTTTATCCGCAGATCGAAGACGACATCAACATCGACATCAAACCGGAAGATATCCGCGTGGATGTGTTCCGGGCCAGCGGCGCGGGTGGCCAGCACGTAAACCGCACCGAATCCGCCGTGCGCATGACGCACATCCCGACCGGCCTGGTAGTGCAGTGCCAGAATGAGCGGTCGCAACACAAGAACCGCGCCAGCGCCATGAAACAGATGCGCGCGCGGCTGTACGAATACGAGATGGAAAAAAAGCGCGCGGCCGACAAGAAGCTGGAAGACACCAAGCTCGACATTAACTTCGGCAGCCAGATCCGCAGCTATGTCCTGGCGCCTTACCGCATGATCAAGGATCATCGAACCAAGCTTTCCATCGGTGATGTGGATCGTGTGCTGGATGGCGATCTGGACCGGTTCACGCACGCGTTCCTGGTGTTCAAGCACACCGGCAAAATCGCCGGCGACGGAAAGTCAGGCGATGACAAGGAAGATCTGCCTGATTGAGCCTTCCGAAATTAGCCGCGCCGCAGCGCTGATCCGTTCGGGAGAGTTGGTGGCCTTTCCCACCGAGACGGTCTACGGGCTAGGCGCCAACGCGCTGGATGCCGCAGCCGTGGCAAAAATCTACAGCGCCAAGGGCCGCCCTGCCGATAGTCCGCTGATCGTTCACGTGGATTCCATCGAAATGGCGCGCGGCCTGGTGCGCGATTGGCCGAACTCAGCAGATCTACTAGCCCGGCGTTTTTGGCCCGGCCCTTTGACGCTGGTCCTGCTGAAGCAACCTCAAATTCCGCATTCGGTGACGGCCGGTCTCGGCACCGTCGGCATCCGGATGCCTGACAACGCGATCGCACTGGCTTTGATTCGCGAGGCCGGGGTTCCCATCGCCGCGCCCAGCGCAAATCGCTTCACCGAATTGTCGCCCACCACGGCCCAGCACGTCCGCGAAAGTTTGGGCGATCGCGTGGCGATGGTGTTGGACGGCGGTCCCGCCAAAGTTGGAATCGAATCCACGGTGCTGTCGCTCGCAGGTGCCAGAGCTCTACTATTGAGGCCCGGGATGTTGACCAAAGCCCAGATCGAAGAAGTCATTGGTCCAGTCGATGTCTCAGGAGACCCAGTCGCCGGTGCGCATCCCTCGCCTGGCATGCACCGGCGGCATTATAGCCCGCGAACTCCGCTGGTTCTCGTGAGTCAAGGCCAGCTACCCGCACGCGGACGCGGCGCATATCTGTGGATCCATGCGTCCGCTGACGCTGCTCGCGCCGTCCGGATGCCTGCGCAACCCGAGGCCTACGCCACGGCGCTTTACATCACGCTGCATCAAGTCGACGCCTTTGCCCTCGACTGGATTGCCGTCGAGCGGCCTCCCCAAACGCCGGAGTGGGCTGCCATTCACGACCGGCTGGAAAGGGCTGCTGCCAAATAGAACTTATGCCGGTTTGCGGCGCGCCCGGACCCTCAAGCACTTCCACCCGGTCCCCGCAAATCGCGCCAGAGCCCGCCCGGGTTCGCGAGTGGCGAGAAAGTTTGTATCGAACCCTGTTCGGGCAACTTTGGAACGCTCTTCCAGAGTCAGCAACACAGGTTTGCGCCAAGCATGAAAGAGTCCAAATACCACGTACCCGGCTGCTTCCAGGTAGCGAGTTACCGCACTCGGCTGCGGGTTAAAGTCCTCGAAAACGATGTCCCGCACTCGCTTTTGCGCCAGAATGCGCGCGGCGCCTTCGAGGACCGCTAATTCGTGACCCTCCACGTCTATTTTCATCAAGCTGATCTCGGCGGATGCGGGCACAAAGGCGTCCAGTGTAGTCAATTCGATCTCGAATTGCTGCGCGCCTTCCGACACAATCCTCGGCAGGAACGGCGTCTCCTCCTCTAAAGAAAATCCACCCAAATCGCCCACATCGCGCAACACTCCGGTGCCGATATGAGAGCTGAGCCCCTTCCGTACAAGCTGGATTGGCGCGAGTTCATAAGGAGCCCAGCTCTCGACATTCCCGATAAGAAAATCCCAGGCTGCCGGGCTCGGCTCAAAAGCGGTTACTCGCCCGCGCGATCCGGAAACCAAAGCCATTATCGAAGTGTTCTGCCCGATATTCGCGCCGACATCGAGCGAATGCTCTCCGGAATCCAAGAGCCGGCAAATCGCTTCTGGTACCACGCGGTCGTGCATTCCGATGTTCATCACGTCGACGCCGATATGGGAAACGGGGTCCACGCGCACCGGCAATCCCCAGGCGAGCTGAAGCGCATTTCTAGCGCACAAAGACCGCTTGCGCAGCCTGCGCCAGATTTGCTGCGGACGCAACAAGTACTCCGGCCGCCGGATGGCTTCTAAGGGTTTCATCGGTCTCAATTCAACGTACCGTTGTCGGATGCATACCGCAACGCATAGGCAGGCCAGTACTTTCGAACAATCAGACTCTCTCGAAAACCGGGTAGCCGCATTTATACTGGCCTTATGCGGAAACAGCGCATTCTTGTGGTCCACCCCAGGCTAGGGAGCACGGGGGGCGGTAACGTCATGGCAGCATGGACGCTCGAAGCGCTGCGCTCGGATTTCGATGTTTCGCTCGCCACCTTGGAACCGATCGACTACGCCGCTGTAAACCTCAGCTTCGGTACGAGTCTGCGGGAAAGCGATGTCGAGCTTCATTTGGCGCCGGCCCGTTATCAGCGCATTCTGCGAAATATGCCGACCCCGGGCGCGTTGCTGGATATCTGCATCAGCATGCGCTGGGCTCAGGACGTGGATTGTCAAGGAAGCTACGACGTTCTTTATGGCACCAGCAACGAAATGGATTTTCACCGGCGCGGATTGCAGTATGTCAATTATCCCTGGTACTACCTTCCCCGCCCCGCTCAGGAAATGCGCTGGTATCATCAAATCCCAGGTGTGCTTGGAATTTATCGCAGATCGTGCCTGATCCTCGCACGTGCCACGCCTTCCGGCCTGCGCCGGAATTGGATGCTGGCAAACTCCCAGTATGTCGTGGGTCAAATCAGAAAGGCGCATGGGACCGAAGCGCGGGTCGTTTATCCGCCCGTTCCGGGAGATTTTGTCGACGTACCGTTCGAACAAAGGCGCCTGGCGATGGCGGCAGTCGGCCGCGTCAATCCTGGAAAGCGCTGGGAAATGGCGGTGGATATCGTGGAAGCCGTTCGACGCCGCGGGCATGCTTTGGAGCTTACGCTGATCGGGCACGGCGACGGTGTCGAATACGGCCGGCGGATAGAATCCATGGCCGCAACAAGGCCCTGGTTTCGCTGGATTCGCGATGTCAGCCGGGCGCAGTTGTTAGAGGAGCTATCGCAGCACAGGTACGGGATTCATCCAATGCTGGAAGAACATTTTGGAATCGCACCCGCCGAATTGCAGCGCGCCGGATGTATTCCGTTCGTGCATAATTCGGGCGGCCAGGTGGAGATCGTGGGAAACGACCGCAGATTGACGTTTGAAACCGTCGAAGACGCCTGTGAACGAATCGTGCGCGTCATCGAGAACCAAGCGCTGGAGCGCGAGCTGCGTAGCCAGATGGCGGAGCGGAAAGCGTGGTTTACCGAAAAGAGATTTTGCGAATCGGTGCGCGAAGTTGTCAGAGACTTCGCCCGGGACGGGGCTCACGCGAAGGCAGTAGGGGCGTAGCGCACGCACTCTTGCGTGCCGCGTTCACACTCATGTGAACGCCCGGAATCCGGCCGAAAAAGGTGTTCGCATGAGTGCGAACACGGCACGCAGAGTGCGTGCGCCGCGTCATGCCTCACGGTATTCGCCAAACACCGCCCGAAGGCGATCTGAAATCTCCCCCACCGTGGCACGAGCTTCCGCGCAGCTCAGGATACGCGGCATTAAATTATCGTGCGACCGCGCGGCCTTCTCAAGCTCCTTTAGCCGTTCTTCAACAGCAGCGCCATCGCGCGCTGCCCGCACCTCGCGCACGCGCGCAATCTGTTGCTGCTCCAATTCCGGATCCAGCTTGAAATGTACCGGCGCTTCGCCTTCGGCCTGCTTAAATCGATTCACACCCACCACTACGGCCTCGCCGCGCTCCACCGCCTGCTGGTATTCGTAAGCGGCGTTCTGGATCTCGTTCTGGATATAGTTGCTTTCGATCGCCGCCAACGTTCCACCCATGCCGTCGATCCGCTCGATATACCGGCGTGCCCCACTCTCAATTTCATCGGTCATCGATTCAATGGCGTAGCTGCCGCCCATCGGATCCGCTACATGGGTCACGCCGCTCTCGTGCGCGATGATCTGCTGGGTCCGCAACGCCAGGCGCGCAGCCTCCTCGGTAGGCAGCGAAAGCGCTTCATCTTTGGCATTGGTGTGCAGCGATTGCGCTCCACCCAGCACCGCGGCCAGCGCCTGCATGGAAACTCGCACCACATTCACGTCCGGCTGCTGCGCGGTCAAGGTGGATCCGCCGGTTTGCACGTGGAACCGCAGCATCATCGAGCGCGGATTGCGAGCGCCAAACCGATCGCGCATCAAAGTCGCGTAAAGCCGACGCGCGGCCCGATACTTGGCGATCTCCCCCAGAAAATTGTTGTGCGCGTTGAAAAAGAAAGAAAGCCTCGGAGCAAATTCGTCCACCTGCAAACCGGCCGCAAGCGCCGCCTCGATGTAGGCGATGGCGTTCGCCAGCGTGAATGCCACTTCTTGCACGGCCGTGGATCCGGCTTCCCGGATGTGATATCCGCTAATCGAGATGGTGTTCCACTCCGGTAGCTCCACTGAGGCCCAGCGGAACAGATCGGTGATGATCCGCATCGCCGGGCGCACCGGGTAGATATATGTTCCACGTGCGATATATTCCTTCAGGATGTCGTTCTGGATGGTGCCTGAGAGCTTGCGCAGATTCGCACCCTGCCTGCGGGCCACTAGAACGTAAAAGCTCAACAAAATCGCCGCCGTGGAGTTGATGGTCATCGACGTGGTGATGTCCGCCAGTCGAATGCCATCGAACAAGCGCTCCATGTCTTCCAAAGAGCAGATGGCAACTCCGGAGCGGCCTACTTCGCCTGCCGCCAACTTGTGGTCGGAATCCATTCCCATCTGCGTGGGCAAATCGAAGGCGACCGAAAGTCCCGTGATGCCTTGCGAAAGGAGATAGCGGTACCGCTGGTTGCTTTCCTCGGCAGTACCGAACCCGGCGTACTGGCGCATGGTCCATAAGCGCCCGCGATACATGTCCGGGTATATGCCTCTGGTGTAAGGAAATTGCCCTGGTAGTTCCGCTGGACTGCCCGGAGTTTCGTTCATGACTTGGAGATCTTGCGGGCGCGCCAGAAAGCGCTGACTCCGAACCACGCCATCAGCAGAACGAACGCGCCGCCAGCCAACTGCATGCCGGCAGGTTCGTGGCCGCGGAAGACTCGAAAACCGAAAACCGTGGCCAGCACAAGGAAAATAAAGCCGATCACCTGATTCCAAAGGATGTGGATCGGACGCACCACTCCGGGTAGGACATGGGACGCTAACTTCTTCGCCTTTTGATACATGACGCCAGTACTAGTGTAACGAACACTCTGCTAACGGTAGTGGGGCAGCATGTTATCCTGCAGCGGGTTGTTAACCCGCGCGCAGTTTGCGCCGATTGACAATCGGCGGCAGGTTACCAACCTGCCCCACGTGCCGAAACTGACCCACTACTCTGCTAACGAGAATACGGGGTGTAGCCGATATAATTAGGGGGAGCAAGATGCCCGGTAACCGGGCACTTCCAATTTGAATGAAACTGTCCTCGCCTTGACAACATCCAGAAGGTAGAGTGTTATGCTGAAAGTGGCCCGCGCAGAAAGGGGCGATGCTTGGAAGAAAAACTGAAAGAACTGATGCAGGAACTTGGCAACGCGATCAACGAATCGTTGTCGGATTCCGATCGTATTGCGGCCGCCATCGGTGAGATCAAGCGGGCTGGATACGACGTCTTTCTGGTCCTCGAAGCCACTATTGGATTCAACAAACGGGATGAATCCGGCGAGTACGAATCCGATGATGCCGAAGCCGAGCCCGACACGGCGCCACCACCCAAGCGCCGGTTCGAATCTACCGGCAGGATTAAGCTGACCTCGCAGGATCACAAATTCCTGAAGGCTCTCAAAATCGCCATCGACGACGAAAAGAGTTAAGCCACCGGCCAAAAGGCACCGGCTCCCTTACGGTCGCGGTTCAGTAACAAGTTCCTGATAAACCTTCCAGGTTTGGAGCACCGCTTTCTCCCAACTGAATTCACCGCTTCTCTCAAAACCCTTCTGCGCCAGCTCCGAGCGCAGCGCGGCATCCTCGGTTAGCTTCCGCAAACCTTCCCCGACGGACTGAACGTCAGCAGGGTCCACCAACAACGCGGCGTCGCCTGACACCTCCGGCAGAGCCGAAACATTCGACGTGATCACTGGCACTCCGCGCGCCATCGCGTCGAGCACAGGCATTCCAAAACCTTCGTCGAGCGACGGAAACGCAAAGACGGAAGCGCGCTGGTATAACGTTTCCAAATCCTGCTCGGATACGTAGCCCGGAACATGGATGTCTCCTTTGCGCGGGCTTCGCTCGATTCGCCGGAGCGCTTCCTGGGCGTCGAATCCGAAAGAACCCGCCAGCACCAGCTTCCAACCGGATGCCACTGCTTCAAACGCCTCCACCAGCCGCACGATGTTCTTGCGCCGCTGAATCGCGCCTACGAAGAGAATCATCTGCTCGCGGGCAAGCGGAGATAGGATGCGTGGCGCAGGACGGACTCCGTGCCGGATGACGCGGATTCGCGCGGGGTCCACTTTCAGAAGCTGTTCCAGTTGCCCGGCGGTAAACTGCGAGACGGCGATGATCAGATCGGATCGCTCGGCCGCATCGCGCGCCTGCGCGGCGAATCTGGTGCGGAAGTCCGGCGTTGAATAGTCCCCGCTCAATACGAACAAATCGTGAAAGGTGGATACGGTGCGGCGGTAACGGGCGTCGATACGCTGGTTCAAGCCATGGAATAGATCCACGCGCCGCGGCCAATTCTTCCATAGCAATCTTCGGCTGCTGTTCGGCGGCAGATTCTCTCCAAAAGATGCAAGAAACCGGTGCGGACGGTAGCAATGGAGAAAGCTTGTTTCCGGATGCGCCGCCGCGAGGCCCTGCAGAATCTGGCGCGAGTAAACTCCCACGCCCGAAAGATTCGGGCCCAAGCTATAGGTCGCGTCCAGGGCGATTTTCAATCTGCAAGCATAGCGGTTTTGGCGCGCCGGTGGGCGCTCTCGGCGAATTCATCCCCATCCCGGCCGAGCATTTCGTCCAGGTCTATGTCTCCCTCAATCTGGGTAACGGAAAAACGGACTGCGGCCGGAGAGCGGAAGTATTGCCGGGCCGCGCCGTCAATCTCGATCGCCGCCCGATTCAGCAGCGTTTCGAACGTGGTCTCGGCCAATCCAGCAGTCATCAGAGCGAACCGGTTGCGCCCCACCCGGCCAAGCAACGCAGGCGGCTGGAAAGCGGACGCGAGCACCTCTCTCGCTCTGAGCAACACGATATCCCGCGACTCACGATCCGAAGGCGTTTGCACCGGCGGCTCGGGGAGCTCGACGGAGGCCAAGAAAAGCGGGAAGGGAGTGAGGCGAGAGAACTGTACATAGCGGGCGCCCAGGCACAGGAAGCTCAGGCGGGTGACCGCTTCGGTGAGATTATCCGTCGCCACCGCACGCTGCCTCTCCACCGCATAGCGCAGCGATCGCGCAAACGGCGCAGTTTCCATCTCCGATTTCAGCAGTACATCTTGCGCGCCCTCGCGTAGTAGCAAATGGGCCAGATTCGGATCTTCTTCATCCGCCAGAATGAGGATCGGAGCCCCGCCGGCGCAATCGTTTACTCTGTGGAACGAATCCAGCAGCAGCGGGCTATCGGGCAGCGTCAAATTCAGCAGCACAACGTCGAACCGGTTTTCGCGCAGACACTGCAGCGCATCCGCGAGTTGTTCCACATGCACTACGCGGGCGGTACGCCAATTGCACCATTGGCGATTCTCTTCCATCTCAATGAGCACTTCCGCCAGAAGCTGCTCCTGTTCCAGGTTGTCCTCCACTAGCAGGACTTTCATGGGTCTTGAGGTAGACATCCGAAACTCTAGTGGACGGAAGGCGGCTTTTATATCACTCGCGATGAAAGAATTAGCGGCTGGCGGGCTTGCGTTGCAGGTTCGCGCGTATCACCTGGGTGATCATGGGCAACACGGATACGAAGATGACCAACAATACGAATTTCTCGAAGTTCCGCCGCACCACTCCAATTCCGCCCAAGCCATATCCCAGGATGGTCATCGAAAAGACCCAGCCGATGGCGCCAAAAATGTCGAAAGATAAGAAGCGCGAGTACTGCATCTTTCCCACACCAGCCACGAAGGGCGCAAAGGTGCGGATGATGGGCACGAACTTCGCGTAGATGATGGTCTTGCCGCCATGCTTTTCGTAAAACGCATGCGTTCGCTGCAGATACTCCTGCTTGAAGAACCGGGAGTCCGGACGGTTGAAAATGGCCGGACCGGCTCGGCGCCCCAATAAATAGCCGCACCAATCCCCCAGCAGGCAGGCGCAGGTGAGCAGCAGCATAATGATCCCGAGATTCAGTTGCCCGGCTCCGGCGACGACGCCGATGGTGAAAAGCAACGAATCGCCCGGCAGCACGAAACCCACCAAAAGGCCGGTCTCGGCGAAAACGATACCAGTCAGCATGGCGTAGCCCAGCCATCCCGACATTGCGGTGGATAGCAGTTGAATCAGGCGCTCAGGCGTAGTGAGCGTCCGCAGGAAATCCAGCAGGGTATGCAGCATGCCGTGATGGCGCTAGCTGCGATAGCGAGCTTGCAACCGTTCCATCACATCCTGGTGGATTTTCACCTTGCCCTTTTGCGAGAGATAGTTGACCACGCTGTCCCGCAGAAGCTCGGCGCGCTCATTGCTCTTCTTGCGCTTCAATTGCATTACGATGGCATCGCGCTCTGAACCCATCTTAGACATATCGGGAGTCACCCTCTCCACAATCTTGACTAAAACGGTTTGCGTCCCTACATTGAGCGGCCCAATCACAGTCCCTACCGGCTTGTCGAACGAATCTCCCAGATACCGGGCGTCCCCCAGGCCTTCTACGGCGCCACTGCGGTTGAACGGCGTGCTGGTCTTTACTTCCAGCCCCACGGCTTTGGCGGCCGCTTTCAAATCGCCACCATTGGCCTTAGCGATTTCAGCAGCTTTCTTGGATCTTTCCGCAGCCAGGGCGACGCCTTTCTCCTGGTCAAAGCGAGCCCGTACGCTGGCTTCTACTTCCGAAAAATTGGCGGGATGCGGAGGATTGATGGCGGTCACTTGCGCGACGGCCAGCTTCTCGCCGGACTGCACCACCTGGCTGAATCCACCCTTCGGCAGTGCCGCGATAGCGGCTCCCATTTGCGCATCGACGCCCAGCTCGGGGACGGTATCGCCCTGCTTGTAATTGTCTGCCGTGACGAAGAGCAGACCTAGCTTGCCGGCGATTTGCTTCCCATTCTGAGGAGCCCTCATCCACTCTGCGCGCGCCTGGTCCGCCAGCGCCTGCAAGCGGTCGTTCAGCATCTGACCCTTGACCGCGGTCACGATTTCACCTTTCACTTCCGCGAGCGGGCGCAGCCTGGCATCTTCTTTATCCAGCACTTGCACTACGTGGAACCCGTAGTTGGTAGTCACCACGTCGCTGGTCTGGCCCTTGTTCAACGCAAAGGTTGCCTTTTCAAATTCCGGAACCATCTGGCCCCGGCTCACCCAACCCAAGTCGCCACCTTTAGCAGCGTTGGTCTTGTCGTCCGAATTCTGCTCGGCCAGCTTTGCGAAGTCCGCACCCGACTTGAGCTGCTTCAAAATATCCTCGGCCTTGGCCTTGAGCTTAGGAATCTCGTCCTTGGGCTTGTTCAAAACCGAGATCAGGATGTGGCGCGCCTTCACGCGCTCCTTGGTGCGGAACTGATCTTTGTTGGAATTGTAGTAGCTCAGGATTTGCGAATCTGGAATCTGGATGGATTCGCCTACCTTCACCGGATCGACCACAATTAGCTGAACCTCCCGCGATTCGGGCGCGGGAAAGAAGGCTTTGTTCCTCTCGAAATATGCCTTCAGTTCTTCGGCGGTTGGTTTCGCCGCATCGCCCAGCTTCGCCGGATCGAAGGCAATGTAATCCACCTTCGCCATTTCGTTTCTGCGCCGGTACTCGGCTTCCACTTCAGCGGGCGACACGAAAGCGCCTTCGGTGGCAATCTGCATGATGTTCTGAGACAAAAGGCCCAGCCGGAGACTGCCTTCGTACTCAGGAACTGTCTCACCGTATTGCTGCTCGATGATCATCTGATACTGCTGCGGAGTCGCAGTGGCTTTTTGCGGGTCGGTGCGGATCATGGTGGCAAGCTGGGAATCGGAGACCTGAAAACCCAACCGTTTCGCTTCATACGCCAGCGCTCGATCCGTGATGGTTTGCTCCACCAATTGCGGAACGATCGCAGAAATTACGTCCGGCGAAACCTGCCTGCCTTGGATCACGTTGCGGATACCCTGCTCCACCTGGCGGACCGTAATGGAATCCGAGCCGATCTCGGCGACAATCTGATCGTTGCTCCCGCTGCCCATGGAAGTGCCGGCTCCGGGAATAAGATAGAGCAGCATGGAAAGTGCCACTACGCCCAGCACTACGCTTAGAAGGATCTTCTTGCCCTTCTGACTGCTGCGAAATAAATCAAACATGCGTGCGAACTCCTGAAAAAGACGGTGGGTTTGTAAACTTTAGTATAGCTAAGTTCCGGGGCCGCTCCAGTACCCAAAATGGGGTTGCTTCGCTCTCGCTAAGGTGGCACAGTGAAAGCTGACGATGGAGTCGCGTCTCCAAGTTTCGGACCAGCAACCGGCAATCGATCTTCTGCCGTTTGAGCCACTTCCAGCCTTTCGCACCAGCGCGCTTTTGGACGACGGCCCGCTAGCGGATAACCGCGGCAAGCGAATCGGGATCCTAATCGTCACCTTTAACGCAGTCACCACCCTCAACAAAGTATTGAAGCGCATCACTCCCCAGGTTTGGAAAAACGTGGAAGAGATCGCTGTCTTCGATGATGCCAGCCAGGATGCCACCTATGAATTAGCCATGGGGCTGAAGCATTTTCGCCAGCTCGAGAAGCTGCAAGTCCTGTCGAACTCAAAGAACCTCGGCTATGGTGGAAATCAGAAAGCCGGCTACCGGTATTTCATGGAAAAGGGCTTCGACATAGTCGTGCTGCTGCACGGCGATGGACAGTACGCGCCGGAAATTTTATCGCACCTCTACCACCCCATTGTTGCGGACGAAGCGGACGCCGTCTTCGGCTCCCGCATGATGAAGGACTACGGCGGCGCGCTCAAGGGCGGCATGCCGCTGTATAAGTACGCCGGAAACCGCATCCTGACAACGTTCGAGAATCGGGCGCTGAAAATGAATCTCACGGAGTTTCACAGCGGATATCGCGCCTACAGTCTGCACGCGTTGCGCAACATCGACTTCACGCATATGACCGACGATTTCCACTTCGACACGGAAATCATCATCAAATTGCAGCACCAGCGCTACCGAATTAAAGAGGTGCCCATCCCCACCTACTATGGCGACGAAATCTGCTACGTGAACGGGATGCGATACGCCGCCGATGTGGCGCGCGCCGTGCGGCGGTACAAGCAAACGCGCCGCTCGGTGCAGTGTTTCCCGGAGTTCCAGGAGTACTTCGTTCATTACCCCATCAAGCACAGCCAGGCATCCAGCCATTACTACGCGCGCCAGATGGTGGGATCGAATCAAGATGTGCTGGATATCGGCGCGGGGGAAGGCTTCTTCGCCGCCGAGTTGGCCGCTAACGGAAACAAGATCATCGGCGTGGACAATCGGTTGATTCCCGCTGAGAGTTCTCAATTCGAACGATACTTCACCGCCGACCTGGAAGATGGCATCGCGCCGGTGGTTCGCCAGTTGGAGGGCAAACGCTTCGACCGCGTTTTATTGCTGGATGTGTTGGAGCATCTCCGGCATCCGGAGCAGATCCTGCGGCAGAGTCACGAAGTTTTGAAACGCGATGGGCTGTTGATCGTGTCCGTGCCGAACATCGCGAACATTTACATCCGCCTGACGTTGCTGCTCGGCCGGTTCGACTACTCCGAACGAGGCTTGCTGGACAAAACCCATCTTCGATTCTTCACCAGAAAGACCGCGCGCAAGCTGCTGGAGTCGAACGGATACGGCATTGTGGAAGAACAACAGACGGTGATCCCGCTGGAACTGGTATTGGGCTGGTCGCCGGATAACGTCGTGATGAAGGCGCTAAATCGCATCCTCGCGGGATTCACCTGGTTGTTTCCGGGCCTGTTCGGCTACCAGATCATGTTTGTAGCGAGAACCACCGGTCGCTAACGCCGGACAGCGTGTTACCGAACCGCGACCGCAAGGGAGCGCTACCACGAACGCCGCGCTTTCAAGACGCGAGCCAACGGCACCGACTCCCTGACGGTCGCGGCTCGGAAAGAGGATTCGTATTTTGAGGACGTTACCGAGCCGCGACCGTAAGGGAGTCGGTGCCTTTTGGTTTTTTCACAAACATTTGGTTTTTCGAGCGTCTGCTGGGCCGCTGGCCGTTCGTGGTAGCGCTCCCTTGCGGTCGCGGTTCGGTTACTTCCGTCTCATCTCAGCCGGAACTCTCACGCGATCGAACTCGGCATACTGAAACGTCCACTTCACCGGAAGCTCCTGCGGGATGTAGCAAACACGGTCGTCACAAGCTTGATAGCGCAGTACACCTTCTACCGTGAATTTTCCCGAGACGTCCAGCGCCGGGCGCAACTTCGCGTCCTGGGCGATCGTGATGTCGCGGGTCAACCGGAAATGATCCTTATACACCGGCACGGTCTCGTCGATTGCCGCCAGGTGCAGCTTTTCAGAAGCCGGATAACTCACCTCATGCGCGGCTGCGGCGGCAGATTCTTTCATCTTCCAGTCGATCGGAATGTAGCCCTTCCACGCCAGGCGCGTACACATGCATGTTCGGTTTCATTTCGATGTCGAGCGTCAAGGACACGCGCTGTCCCGCCGCGACCACCGGATTGCTCGACCCAGCCTCCAGCTTAAGTTGCTTCCCTTCCACTTCAGTCCGCGGCCCAGTCCCCACGCCAAACTGGCGCGTTAGAATTTCGGCCGACGTGTAGCGCTCGCGGAAGTCGTCTTCGAAATACTTCGCCGTGATCGCGCCCTGTTCATTCAGCAGGAAAGTTCCCGGATAGGGAACACCAAAAAATGGATTGTCCTTCGGAATGGTTTCGTTCAGGATTCCCAACTCCCGAATCACTTTCGACTCCGGGTCCGAGAGAAGCGGAAAATGAATGCCACGCCGTTCTGCGAAGTTATGCAGAACCGCCACGCTATCGTAACTGACGGCCGCCACGCCTAAACCCAGTTTCTGGAATTCAGCCTGATTCTGCTCCAGCTCGACCAGCTGGGCTTTGCAATACGGTCACCAATCGGCAGACCGGTAAAACAGGATGATGGCGCCCTTCGGACCCAGCATGTCCGCCAGGCTATGGACTTTACCCTCCTGATCCGGCAACTCGAATCCCGGCATCTTTGAGCCCACGGGAGGCCCGTAGTCCCGGCCCCGCAAACTGTAACAAACCAGGAGAAATAGTGTAACTGTGAGACGGGATATCGTCCCCATATCCTTTATGGTACGTAACTGGCGTCCCCAACGGATGTTAATTACTCTTAATGGGGCTTAGGCCGCCATCCCTCTTGATTCGGGACGGACAAGTGGGTAAGCTTGAACGCAGCGGTGGGCGAAGCAGTATGCTCATCGAGGAAAAACAAGTCTACTAAGGGAGGCAGTTTGATGAATCGCAGAAAATTTACCATCGCTCTTGGAACCGCGACTGCGGGATTGGTTGCCGGATCCGCACTGTTCGGACAGGACACCACCGAGAAGAAGAAGAAGAAAGCGAAGCACGATTGCGCCGGGAAGAACACCTGTAAGGGACAGGGCGGCTGCAAGACGGGCGACAACGGCTGCTCGGGCAAGAACTCCTGCAAGGGCAAGGGCGGTTGCGCAGTTCCTCCGAAAAAGTCGTAGTTTCTTTTCTGAAGTCCACTGGGCTTCAATGAATGCGGGGGGCGGCCATTTGGAACGCTCCCCGAACTTGATCCTCCTACTTGGTCCTGGATGTTCCCTTCCCGTGAGCTCGCAATCCTGTTAGTTTTTTCCCCACTCGTTTTCTGTGCCGATTACCAGATTGAAGCCAACATTCGATACGGCCCCTATCCGGAAACGGTGTTGGACATCATTCAATCGCCGGCTCCGGCGCTGAAGAATCGCCCCGGTGTCATCGTGATCCACGGCGCGGGCGAAAAAGCCGGCATGCTGGAAAAATTCTGCGTGCCTTTGGCGCAGCACGATTTCGTTGTTGCGAACGTGGAGTATCGCTCGTCGGAACCCGAGCCCACCCCAGTTAGCGATGTCCTGGCGGCGGCGCAATGGTTTCACAATCACGCCGCGCGCTTCAAAGTGGATCCTAATCAGATTCTGGTACTAGGCGAGGGTTCCGGGGGATCCTTGGCGATGACGATTGGGGCGACGCCCGCCTCCAAAATGGTTGCGGTAATCAATTTTCTCAGCGATGGCGTGCAACTGACCAATACGTTGAAGAGTGGCGACGCCGAACTCATCCCCGTTCCCGCCGACATGACGAAACTCTGGCCGCAAATCTTCAAATGGCTCAAGAAGAGAAAGATCGGGTCGTGATCCATGGCGCTACTCACTCTCGTGCGTCACGGACAAGCATCTTTTCTACAAGAGAATTACGACAAACTCTCGGAACGCGGTGAACAGCAGTCGCTGATCTTGGGCGAATACTGGGTGCGGACCGGCGCCCGATTCGATCAGGTCTACTATGGTCCCGCGTGCCGGCATTTGCGAACTGGCGAATTAGTGGCAGATGTGTATCGCAGTGCGGGTGTTGCGTGGCCGGAACCAATCACGCTCCCCGATCTGAATGAATATGCGGGAATCGAAGTGGTCCGCACATTCCTGCCAGGCTTGATGGAAACGCACGAAGACATCCGCGCGCTCGAAGCCGAGTTTCGCCAGGCCGGTGAACAGGACGTGGCATTCCGGCTCTTCGACAAACTTTTCGCACGCATCACGCGCATGTGGGTGAATGAAGAACTGGATTCGCCGGATGTGGAACCCTGGAGGGATTTTTGCGCCCGCATCGATCGCGGCATCGCACACATCCGGAACGACGCGGGTAAGAACGCCCGTATCGCGGTTTTCACTTCCGGCGGAGTGATCGCCGCCACAGTTCGTTTGGCGCTGGATCTCTCGCCTCTGAAAACCTTGGAAATGAGCTGGACCTCGCGCAACGCCAGCTACAGTGAATGGTTGTTCTCACCGGAGCGCTTCTCGCTAGCCAGCTTCAACAATCATCCCCATCTGGAAAGCGAAGACCTGCTGACCTACCGGTGAAAGGCACCCACTCCCTCACGGTCGGGGTTCGGTAAGCTCCTTCCGAACCGCGGCCGTAAGGACCTACATCGTAGGATTCTTGCCGTTTCTGGCAGAATATTTTTGGTGGTAGGCATTTCGCCCAGTGTTTACAGTCCGTCGGACGGGATTCGGAAAACTGGCGACAACCGGCCGCTTACACTCGCGCCTGGGAACGAACCTGTTACCGAACCGCGACCGCGAGGGAGCGCTACCACGAACGCCGCTGTATTGCGTTACGCTTCCTTGCGGTCGCGGTTCGGTTTTGGTTCCGGCTATGCCGGGTTAGGGAGTCGGTGCTTTTTATAGTCTCTTTGGCCACCACCAGCGTAATGTCATCCGCCGGCGGCGCTCCGCACGTAAAATCATGCACCCGCTGGATAATCGACTCAATAATCGATTTCGCGGAATCGCGGCTCAATTCCGCGAGCGTTGCCGCCAACCGGTCTTCGCCAAATTCCTCGTCGATATCCGGACGGCACGCCTCGGTGACGCCGTCGCTGAAGAGCACCACAACGTCGCCCTTCTCCAGGTGGCAGGTTCGCTGCTCGTACTGCGCGGCCGCCAGAATTCCCAGCAGCAATCCACCGCCTTCCAGCTTTTCGACATCGCCGTTGTGATGCACCAGCAGCGGGGGATTGTGTCCCGCGTTGACGTAGGTGATCTGATCGCTAAGCGGATCCAACACGCCGATGAAGAAGCTGATGAACCGATTGGTCGGCGAGTTGGTAACAATAATTCGATTCAGCCGCGTCACCAGAGCCGCCAAATTCGTCGGATCGTCAAAAAGAACCTGCACGCGGGCTTGCAAACTCGACATCAACAACGCGGCCGGCATGCCCTTGCCCGAAACATCGGCGACAATCATCGCCACCCGGCCATCCGGATAGGTCAGGAAATCGTAATAGTCGCCGCCCACGGTTCTGCAAGCTGCGTTGTAACCTGCCAGATCCACACCCGGTACATCCGGAGCTTGCGTCGGCAGCAGCCGCCCCTGAATTTCGGCCGCTTGCGCCAGATCCTTCGCGAGCAAACGCTCGGCCGCTTCCACCTCGGCCAGGCGCGTGTGCTCAATCCGGATTGCGGCTACGTTCGCCATCACCGTGAGGACGTTGAGATCCTCTTTGGTGAACTCGTGCACGAAGTGCGGCGAATCCAGATAGATCAAGCCGATCACGCGATCGTCGGTCTGCAGCGGCACTGCCAGCATGCTTCGGATCTGCTGCTGCACAATGCTCATGCGCTCGGCGAAGGCTTGGTCCAAGCGGGCGTCGCGCACCAGCAGCGATGTTTTCTCGTTGATCACGCGATCGCGAACCATGCTGCTGATGCGGAATCCCTCGCCCCGCGCCGCGCGCACCACCAGATCGTCGCCTTCCACAGTCATCAAAACGCCGCGCGCCGCACCCACCGCGTCGATCGAAAGATCCATGATCAGCTTGAACAGATCGTCCAGCGGCATGTTGCCAGCCAACTCCCGCCCGGCACGAATCAGCGCCTTCATCGCCGCGCCGCTCTCGATCTCTTTTTCGTCGCTGAGCAATCCTTCCAGGCTGGTGGCAACAGTAGTGGAAACCGCGGTGCTAGGAGCATTCGGCTCCACAAAGATCACCGTATTGGCGGCTGGGGCAACCAGCTTCTCGGCGAATTCCAGCGTCAGGTGGCCGGCCGTGATGCGATCGCTCGGCCCCAAGGGCCGCACCGCCTCAATCCGGGTTCCGTTGACGAAGGTACCGTTCTTGCTATTTAAGTCCTGGACCGTCCACGTCTCGCCGCTCCGCTCCAGTACCATGTGCTGGCGGGAAAGGCCCGCGTCGTCCGCGTAGCACAGCTCGTTGGCGCTGGAACGCCCCAGCGTGTAACGATCGCGATCCAAGGGAAGTGTGCGCGTCTTTCCGTCCGGGGTGTGGATCAGCAACTCGCGCGGTTTGAACTGTGGCGCTACGCCAGCCATGAGATCTAGCTTAGCGAATCAATCCGCGATAAGCTATGGAAGCCGGTTTTCGGTAAGAAGGTGTTACCGAACCGCGACCGCAAGGAAGCGCTACCGGAAAGGACAGGTTCCATGTCAAAACTGAATCGCATCGCAATCGCACTTCTGTGCGCGCTACTGCCCCTGACCACCCAAGCCCAGGACATCGACGTAGCCCAAAAACTAACCGGCTTCGACGAGTACATGGCCAAAGTCCTCAAAGACTGGAACGGGCCGGGCATCGGAGTCGGCATTGTCGTCGGCGATAAACTTGTCTTCGCAAAAGGTTACGGCTATCGCGACTACGAAAACAAGCTGCCCTTCACGCCCGGTACGGTTTGCCCCATCGCATCCAACACCAAGCTGTTCACCGCCGTCTCTGCCGGCATGTTGGTGGAGGAAGGCAAATTGACCTGGGATAAACCGGTGCGCGAGTCCGTGCAATCCATTCGGTTCAACAATGAGCAGCTCAACAATTCCGTAACGCTGCGCGACATGCTGTCGCACCGCACCGGAATCACGCGGCACGACACCATCTGGTATCAAGTCCGATTTTACGCGTAAGGAATTGTTCGACCGGCTGAAATATCTGGAACCGCAGGAGCCCATGCGCACCGCGTTCCTTTACAACAACCTGATGTTCGCGGCCGTGGGCTACATGATCGAACTGCAATCCGGAAAAACCTGGGAGCAGTTCGTGCGCGACCGGATTTTGGATCCGCTGGATATGAAATCCACCAGTTACAGCATTGCGGATATGGTGAAGCAGCCCGAACACGGCGTCGGCTTCACAGAAAAGCGCGATACCTTCGACCTCTACAAAATTCCTTATTACGAAGACATCACCGGCGTCGCGCCCTGCGGAGCCATCGTGTCGAACATCAACGACATGTCGCACTGGCTGATCGCGCTGATGAACGACGGCCAGTATCAAGGCAAGCAGGTGCTGCCTTCCGATGTTCTAAAACAGACGTTGCAACCCGCGATCGGGCTGCCCAACACCGCCGCCGAACAACGCGGTTGGTGGGAGTCGCTGAACTCCGCCTACGGCATGGGACGCCAGACCAATGTCTATCGCGGACACCTGGTCACGCTGCATGGCGGCGATCTTCCCGGATTCCACACGCAGGTTTCGTTCATGCCGAAGGAGCACGTCGGCGTGCTGGTCTTCGTCATCGGAAATCACACCGCGCCGTTGTACAACCTGATCACCTATAACGTGTACGAACGGCTGCTTGGGTATGGACCAGACACCCTGGACTCAGCGCGTGCTCGACATTCGCCTGAAAGGAAAAAAGGCCGGCACGGAAGCGCGCAAGAAAGCGGGCGAGGATCGCGTACCGAACACTCATCCCTCACACGCGCTGGCGGATTACGTCGGCGACTTTGACAATCCCGCGTACGGCGTGATGAAAATCGCGCTCAAAGACAATCAGCTTCAGTTCGACTTCCACAAAATCAAAATGCCGATGACGCATTTCCATTACGACCGGTTCGATACGCCGGATGACGAAGAAGATGGCAAGTGGTCCGTCAATTTCCGCACCAATCCGCAGGGCGATGTGGAAGAGGCCCTGATGTCGCTGGACGAAGCCGAGGCGGTATTCAAACGCAAGCCGGAGATTCTCGATGCGAAGCTCCTCTCTCAATTAGCCGGCTCTTACGACACGCCCACCGGCGTAAAGATCCAAGTGAAGTATCAGGAAAACAGCGGACTCGCCCTGGTGGAGCCCGGCTCGCCGCCGCTGCCGCTCAGTCAGGTAAAGGGCCTGCGTTTCCGGACACCGCAATTCTCCGACGTAATCTTTGAGTTCGTCATGGAGAATGGGCAAGTGAAGGCGCTGAAGCAAACCGATCCGGGCGGCGAGTTCTCTTTCCCGAGGAAATAATAATATGCGGACGATTGCGATTTTAGGCTTGGCCGTGCTGAGCGTTCTTCCAGCCGTGGGACAAGACTCTGTCTTGTCCAGCAAACTCGAATTTCTGCTCGGCAAGTGGACTGGAATCGCCGGTGAAAAAGACACTCCGCTCGGCGCCGGGCAAGGTGGATTCTCGTTCCAGAAGGAGTTGAACGGAAAGATCATCGTCAGGCATAACCAAGCCGTTTATAATTCCGGCCAGCACCACGACGATCTGATGGTGATTTATCTGGATGCTCCGGACTCGAAGCCGCACGCCATCTATTTCGATTCCGAGGGCCACGTCATCCGTTACGATCTCACGTTCCCCTCAGCCAACAACGCCACTTTCGAATCGGACGGGTCTCAGCCTGGGCCTCGCTATCGGCTTTCGTATTGGATGAATGGTCCCGCACTCGACGGAAAATTTGAGGTGGCGCCTCCGGGAGCGGATTATAAAACCTATATGAAATGGACCTCGAAGAAGGACTGACAGCTTGGGGAGTGCCTGAAAAGTGCGTTGAAGACGCGGTGTAGGATTGAAAATCGGAACAGCACCGACTCCCTCACGGTCGCGGTTCGGTAACGTCCTCAAAATACGAATCCTCTTTCCGAGCCGCGACCGTGAGGGAGTCGGTGCCTGAGCTTTTTTCACAGACCCGTAAGCGACCGGTGATTTTGGTTTTTTTTGAGCGCCTACAACGCACCCTTCGGGCCCTACCACAGCTTGCACCACGCACACGCCGCCTGTTAGCATTCCCGTGTGAGCGATTCCGCTTCGGCCGCAGTTTCCGCCGCAGCCATCCCGGCCCGGACGGTTGCCGCGCGGCACTCCGCCTTGGTCCGCGTCACGCATTGGGTTACCACGGTGTGCTTTCTGCTGCTGCTCGTAAGCGGAGTGGAAATCGTGATCTCGCATCCGCGCTTCTATTGGGGCGAAGCCGGCAATGCGAACATGCCCTACCTGTTCAAACTGCCGATCCCGGCATCCCGCGCCCTCGTTCCCACCGGCTACGGCTACGTTCTACCAGACCAAAACGGCTGGAGCCGGTATATGCATTTTCAAACCGCCTGGGTGGCTGTATTCACCGGACTTCTCTACGTAATCTTCAGCCTCGTGAGCGGACACTTGCGCAACCAACTGCTTCCGCGCCGTGCCGACCGGTCGTGGCGCGCGTTCGGGAGCGCGATCGCGGGTCATTTGCGTTTCGAACGGCCCGGCCCCGAAGAAGCGTGGTCGTATAACCTGCTGCAGCGGTTGACGTACCTGATCGTGATCTACGTTTTGTTTCCCTTGGTCATTTGGACCGGCCTCGCGATGTCGCCCGCTGTCGCATCCGCATTTCCTGCAACAGTTACACTTTTGGGCGGCCAGCAATCCGCGCGCACCATTCATTTCTTCGTCTCGATATTTCTTTTTCTCTTCCTGCTGGTGCATATCGTGATGATTTGCGTGGCCGGATTCAAGAACCGCATGCGCGCCATGATCACAGGCCGCGCCGGCACAGAAAAGGAGCTCGCATGAACCGTCGAAAACTCATCACCACCGGGCTTGCGGCAGCGGCCGGCGCATCTGGCTTGGCTATAGCCGGCGGACTGGCGAAGCGTTTCGGACTGATCCCGCCCGATTCCGCGGGTCCCTACGGTCCCGGCGAAACGCTCACCTACGCCGCGCAGCGAATCCTCACCAGCCACTCCATGGCCCGCGAATTTCCGGCGAGCGAAATTTCAAATCCACCGTTCGCCAATGGGGATCCGCCAAAATTGGATGCTTACCGCAAACTCCAGGCTGGAGGCTTTGCGGACTGGAAGCTCGCAGTGGACGGCATGGTGGCGCGTCCCACAACGTTTTCCATGGCGGACCTCAAGAGGCAGCCATCCCGCAGTCAGATCACTCACTTGGCGTGTGAAGAAGGCTGGTCCTATATCGCGAAATGGACCGGCGTTCCGCTTTCCAACGTGCTTGACATCGTCGGGATTCTCCCGCAAGCCAAGTATGTCGTTTATTTTTCGATCGACCGCGAGTGGTGGGACAGCATCGATATGGCGGACGCCTTGCATCCCCAGACTCTGGTCGCTTATGGGATGAATGACGGCGAACTTCCGACCGGCAATGGCGGACCGCTTCGTCTACGCGTTCCGCGCCAGCTTGGCTACAAGAACGTGAAATACATCACGCGCCTCACGGTCACTGATAATCTGAAAACCTTCGGCCAAGGCCTGGGCTCGGCATCGCCCGAAGGCGGCTATGCGTGGTACGCCGGCATCTGATCGGTATCGCTGCTACGGCTTGATCACCTGCTGTCGTCCATCTTTGTTCACCAACTTCAGCGAAGTGTTCGCGCCTTCCGCCAGTATCTGAATATAGGTCGGATCCGACTCGCCCCCAAAGCCGTTTGCAGATCCCACCTCGGTAGCGGATATTTTCACATTGGGCCGGCCTTTCGAAGTGTCGTTCCAGCCGGCATTTTGACTTCCGGATCTGCCGGGTACACCACGATACTCGCGCGCACCCGCACTAGCAGCGCTAAGTTGACAATCGTGAGAGCGATGAGAAATCGCTGAGTTTTCATTTCTATGCACCCGTCCCTTTTCCCGTTGGTGGGGCAGGTTGGTAACCTGCCGCCGATTGCCAATCGGCGCAAACTGCGCGGGTTAGCAACCCGCTGCAGGATGACATCCTGCCCCACATTCCCGTTCGCATACTGGACGACCCATCTCAGCGAACGTTAACCAGCTCTGAAAACGTCCGTCCCTGCACACACCGTCCCAGTATCGGACGCCTCCCCTACTCAGTCCAATCCCCACAAGCCCTGCATCCTCCGCCAGTTGCCTCCTGGTACTTTCCGTGCTCTTTTTTCAACAAAGGTATTGACCTACGAAGCCTTTCGTATTAACCTGGACTCATGTCGAAGCAACACCGACCCACCGATGGCGAACTCGAAATCCTCCGCGTGCTTTGGCGCGAAGGTCCGTCCACCGTGCGCGACGTGCATGGGATCCTTTCGAAGACCAAACCTGGCACCGGATACACAACGGTTTTGAAGCTGATGCAGATCATGGCTGACAAAGACCTGGTCAGCCGCGACGAGAAGAACAAAGCTCACGTTTATTCACCGCGCATTCGCGAGGATCAAACGCAGAAGCAGTTGGTGGGAGATCTGCTGGACCGCGTCTTCGGCGGTTCCGCTGCTCGCATGGTGATGCAGGCGCTCGCGACGAAGAAAGCGAATCCCGAAGAACTGGCGGAAATCCGCCATATGCTGGACGAATTCGAACAAACTGGAGGCGCGTGATGCAAGCGACGCTCATGGATGCGCTCGGCTGGGCGCTCATACATTCCCTGTGGCAATGCGCCGCGATCGGCATTCTATTCGCGGCGGCGAATCTCTTCTTGCGGCGTGCTAGCGCGAACCTGCGCTACGTGCTTTCTTATTCGGCGCTGATGGCGATGCCCGTTGCTGCCGTTGCTACGTTCCTCGCATTGTTCCAACACCACGAACTTTCCGCCGCGCTGCCGGTTTCCGTGCCAGTACTCAGTCGGATCGCTTCGGCGCCAATCTCGTCCTCGCCGGTTGCGCCGTCGTCCAGCCCGATTCCTTATCTAACAATGGTGGTGTGGTTCTGGCTGGCTGGCGTGGTCGCGATGTCTGCCTGGTCCGCCGCCGGCTGGTTCGTCGCACAGCGCTTGAAGCGCCGCAGCAATCGCCTGCTTCCGGAAATCTGGCAAACGCGCCTGGCCGCTCTAGCCGGACAACTCGGAATTCGACGCGGCATAAAACTCTGCGAGTCCACTCTCGCGCAAGTCCCCGCGGTAATTGGCTGGATTCGCCCCGTGATCCTGATTCCCGCCGGCGCTTTGATCAATCTCAGCGCGCAGGAACTCGAAGCTGTACTGGCTCACGAATTGGCGCATATTCGCCGCTTCGACTATGTAGCCAACCTGCTGCAAAGCGCCATCGAAGCTCTGATGTTCTACCATCCCGCCATGTGGTGGGTCGCGAAACGCATCCGCGCCGAGCGGGAAAACTGTTGCGACGATCTCGCCATCGCCGCCTGTGGGGACCGCGTGGTGTACGCTCGCGCTCTCACCGCGCTCGAAGAAATGCGCGGTGCTTATCCACAGTTCGCCATGGCCGCCACTGGTGGACCGCTTGTCAGCCGCGTGCGCCGTCTGCTCGGGAAAGATGATCCGCGCCGCCGTTCGCTGCCGGTGTGGATCGCACTCGCCACCGTTTTGATCGCCGTGCTGGCAATCAGCAGCGGCATGCGGCTACGCGCACAGAACACGCCGCCTGCCCCACCGACACCGGTAGCTCAGCTGGCAGCGCCTCCGGCAGTCCAAACGCTTCCCGCGATGCCCGCTCCGCGAGCGCTTGCAGAGCCTGATGCAGACGCAGCGGAATCCGTCGAGGCGCCAACTCCGCGCGCATTCACTCCGCCACCGGCGCCGAGCGCAGGTTATGGAGATAGCGCCGGCGCAGGCGAAGCGGTGGCACCGCCGCCTGCATGGTCCGCCGCGCCTGGGGCGGCGTCCACCGCTCCTACGCCGTTTGCCGCGGCTCTTGCTTCTCAAAAACCATTCGCTACCGTCGCCGCCAACACGCATCGCGAAGGCTATCTTGCCGGACTTGTGGACGCTGGCTACACGCAAATCTCGGTGGACGATATCATCGCGCTGCGCGACAATGGCGTGGATCCGAAATACATCCAAGGTATGCTGCGCGCCGGATTCGGCACGCCGTCTCCCAAGGATCTGATCAATCTGCACAACAACGGCGTCTCGCCGGAATATGCACGCAAAGCCGTTGCGGCGGGGCTTCCCAGCCTCAATGTGGAACGCATGATTCACCTGGCGCAGAACGGCGTGGATCTCGACAACGCCCAACGCATCCACGCTCTGGGATTCGGCCCGTTCAGCGTGGAGCAACTGATCGATCTGCATAACAACGGAGTTCCCTCCTCGCTTTTTGAAGCGCTGAAGGAATCCGGATATACAAAAGTCGACGCGCATCAGGCGGTGGAGGCGCAGCAGAATGGTCTCTCGCCCAAATCGCTGCGCAATCTTCGCGAACAAGGCTTCAAAGGCCTGACCTTCGAACAAGTGATCAAACTCGTCCGCGCTGGAGTTATTTAGGAGCCGAATCTAGGAGCCGTCCCAATGCAATTCATGAAATTGAGAATCAACGAACCGGTTGCTATCTCGCTTTGCGTTCTGGTTGTGTTACTCGCGCAGGCGGCTGATACCACAGTCCCCACCACCGGAACCTGGAATCTGAACCGTTGGATGGCCGGGACCGGCAAAGTGCAGCTCACGCTCAAGCGCTCCACCGTAACGTCCACATGGGTGGAAAGCTCGGACTATCGCGTGGACGATCTGAAGGGCCTCTCGCGCGACGATATGAGCACGCTCCACTCGAATGTCCATTTCGAGCTCCAGCGGGATGCGGGAAGTCTGGTTTGCGTTGGCGCCCTCGTCGCCGGAGTGGGCGGCGGACGTTTCAGCTTCTCCCCGAATCCTTCCTTCATCACCGAAATGGGCAAGCTCGGCTTCGACGACATCAATGAGAGCCGGATGTTTCAGATGGCTCTGATGGACATTAATCTGGTTTATGTCCGTCAACTAATCAAACTCGGGCTGCGCGATCTGAACACGCGCGAGTTGATCGATTTGAAAAGCCGCAATATCACCGTCGAGTACATTGCTGAGGTTCGCGGCAGCGGCTACGATTTTTCCGGCGCCGATCTCATTCACCTCAATGATCACGGTGTGGAGGGCAGTTTCCTAAGAGAACTGCGGAAAGCCGGCTACTCACTGAACGCCCACGAAATAACGGAACTGCACGATCACGGCGTGGATGCCCGCTATGTCCGCGACCTGCAATTTCCCAAATATCACTTGTCCGCGGAGGATCTGATTCGCCTGCACGACCATGGCGTTTCCACTGAAGCTATCTCCCGGTTGAAGCAAGACGGCTACGATTTCGACCCCGAGCAGCTCATCCAATTGAACGAACACGGCGTGGACCCCAGGTTCGCCGCCGAGCTAAAGCAGGCCGGCTTAAATCTCACTCCCAAGCAAATGATCCAACTGCACGATCATGGCGTGAATCCGGATTTTGTGCGCGCGGTACGAGACAGCGGCTACCAGTTCGCGACGGAAGAAATCATCAGCCTGCACGAACATGGAATCTCCCCGGAATTCCCGAAACAGCTCAAAGCCGCCGGATACGGCCGTCTCACCTTGCATGATCTCACCAGCATGTGGGAGAACGGCGTGAATGGCGATTACATCGCGCGCCTGGAAGCCAGTGGCATGAAGGGCCTGACAGCCGGAACAGATTATCAAGCTGAAACAGCATGGCGTGGACTGAACCGCGACCGCAAGGGAGCGTAAACACTGTAACAATTTTTGAAACTCTACCTCTATTACATCGGCAAACCGCGCGACCAAAATGCAAACAGCATGGCGCAGGACTACATCCAGCGCTGTACGCACTACGCCCGCACCGAAATGCGCGAAATCCAGCCGGCGCGCTTTGACCCATGGTCGAAACATCCGTCAGCCAGGAAAATACTGCTGGATCCAGCGGGCAAATCACAAGACTCCGCCCAATTCACAAAACTGATCGCGAAGGCGGAACAGGAATCGCGCGATCTGGTTTTCATCATCGGAGGCGCGGACGGCCTGCCCCCAAACTGGCGCGATCGCGGCGACCTGCTGCTGTCACTCTCAGCCCTCACCTTCCCGCACGAATTCGCCCGCGTAATCCTAGCCGAACAACTCTACCGCGCCTTTACAACATTACGCGGCCACCCCTATCCGCGGTAAAAAGCTCACCGTCCCGAGCCCCCAACCCCAAGCCCCGCGAGCGCAAGCGAGATAATTGATTGTGGCCCCTCGCTCGCTGCTCCGTAGCCGTTCCACGTCGAAGCTGCTCCAGCGCGCCGCCACTTTCCTTGCTGCACACGCCCAATCGGAAATCCTGATTCTCGCTCCCACGCGCGCCGCCGCCAATGAACTCGCGATTACGGCGTTCCCGCAGGGCTGCCAGGGACTCCACGCACTTACGTTGATCCAACTCGCCGCCCACCTCGCCGCGCAACCCATGGGCCGCCGATCTCTCGCTCCCATCAGCCGCCTCGGCATGGAAGCCATCTCCACTCGCATCGTGGATGCAGCGCGGCGCTCGAAGAAACTGAGCTACTTCTCGCCCGTGGCGCAAACTCCCGGCTTCCCGCGCGCTCTCGCCCGCACCATCGCCGAACTGCGTCTGCGAAACGTCTCCGCAACCGAACTCCCCGCCACCGGCCTTGCCGGCATGGACCTTGCGTACTTGCTGCAGTTGTACCAGCAGGAGCTCGAGCAAAGATCGCTAGCGGACCTGCCAATGCTGCTCAAGTTCGCTGCGGAAGAAGCTCTCGCCAATTCGAATCGTTTCACCGGACTTCCGATTCTGGTGGCCGGAATCACCGTGGAATCGCAAAGCCATGAAAACTTCCTGCGCGCACTAATCGAAAAATCGCCCGACGTTCTCGCCACGCTGATTAGTGGTGAAGAGCAGTCCATTGCGACCCTCCTCAATCTCACGCCGGAAGATCTCGACACAGCGCCACCCGCCACCACACTCGATCGTGTTCGCGCCTGGCTCTTCTCTCCCGAACAACCGCCCGCCGCCCCGCCCGATCCCGAGTTGCTCTTTTCAGCCGCCGGCGAAAACCTGGAGTGCGTGGAAATCGCCCGCCGCATTCGCGCACTCGCGGCGGAAGGCACCACCTTCGATCGCATCGCGATTCTGCTGCGCAACGTCGAGCAATATCAGCCGCTGGTGGAAGAAGCCCTGCGCCGCGCCGCGATTCCGGGCTATTTCAGCCGTGGCGCAGCCCGGCCGGATCCCACGGGACGCGCTTTTCTTGCGCTGCTCGCTTGCGCCTCCGATGGCTGCTCCGCTTCGCGCTTCGCCGAGTATTTGTCCCTCGGCCAACTCCCGCCGGTGGATCACAATGGCGCGCCGATTAAGCCGGTTCCGCAGTGGGTTCCTCCCGACGACGAAATCCTCGCCAACTTCGCGAGCGCCCCGCCCGCGCCTGGCTCCGCACCGGTCGATCCCGTCGAAGAAACCAGCCTGGCCGTCCCCATCGGTTGGGAAAAACTTCTGGTGGATGCAGCCGTCATCGGCGGACACGAGCGCTGGGCGCGGCGCCTTCGGGGACTGCGCGCTGAACTGCAAGCCCAGCTTCGCGACCTGGAAAAAGAAGACCAATCGCATCGCCCGCACATCGAGCGCCGCATCGAACAGCTCGCGCGTCTGGAACATTTCGCGCTCCCTCTGATCGACCTGCTCGGTTCGCTGCCAAAAGCCGCGCGCTGGGGCGAATGGCTGGATCGGCTTTCCGAGCTGGCCCAAATGGCCTTGGCGCATCCCGAATCCGTGCTCGCCGTACTCAGCGAGCTGGAGCCCATGGGCGAAGTGGGCCCCGCCACGCTCGAAGAAGT
The DNA here is from genome assembly GCA_963774655.1 of Bryobacterales bacterium. Lineage (GTDB taxonomy): Bacteria > Acidobacteriota > Terriglobia > Bryobacterales > Bryobacteraceae > Palsa-89. The sequence continues at coordinate 410,715 of CAVZFZ010000003.1, forward strand.
GTACGACGTGCTTTCGGAAAAAATGGGATCGCTGCGCACCGATCCGCCACGGCGCCGCTATGGCCACGTCTTCGTCGGCTCCATCGACGAAGCCCGCGGCTCGAACTTTCGACGTCGTCTTCCTGCCAGGCCTGGCCGAAGGCCTGTTCCCGCGCCGCGCCTTCGAAGATCCGCTTTTGTTGGACGAGCACCGCGTAAAACTTCAGCATCAATTGGAAACTCAGGATCAACGCATCGCGCGCGAACGCATGCTGCTGCATTCCGCCGCCGCGGCAGCCGCCCAGCGCCTGGTGGTTTCTTACCCGCGCATGGATGTGACGCAGTCCCGTCCACGCGTTCCTTCGTTCTATGCGCTCGAAGTTGTGCGCGCCGCCGAGGGCCGGCTCCCATCTCTGCGCGAATTTAAGAAGCGCGCCGCAACGCAGCGCTCCCTCGCGGCTGGATTGGCCGGCGCCCGCCGACCCAGCCATCGCCATCGATGACGCCGAGTACGATCTCGCATCGCTTGCAAGCCGCACTCAAACTTCCGCGAGAGAGCGCCAAGGGCAGCGCCCGCTACTTGATGGAAGTCAACGACAGCCTGGCGCGATCTCTCCGCACTCGCGGCCGCCGTTGGCGCAATCGTTGGACCGCCGCCGACGGCCTGGTGGATCCCGATCCCGCGACTCTCGACGTCCTTGCGAGCGCACCGCTTTTCCGAGCGCAGCTATTCGCCGTCGTCACTGCAGCATTTCGCCGCCTGCCCCTACCGCTTCCTGCTGCAAGGCATCTTTCAGTTCCGCCCGCGCGAGGCGCCGGTGCAGCTCGAACAAATGGATCCGCTCACCCGCGGCGCGCTTTTCCACGCAGTGCAGTTTCGAATTGTTCCGCCAGCTAAAAGAAACCGGACTTCTTCCCATCACCACCGATACGCTGGCGGCTACACTCGATCTCGCCGACCAGGTGCTGGATCGCGTAGCGGCTAAATTCGAAGACGATCTCGCGCCCGCCATCCCGCGCGTCTGGAAAAGCGAAATCGAAGACGTCCGCACCGATCTGCGCGGCTGGATCCAGCAGGTCGCCGGCTCTCCGCCGGATTGGCTGCCGCTGCACTTCGAATTCGCGTTCGGGCTCCCGGCCAGCCAGCATCGCGATCCGCAAAGCACCAGCGACGAAGCCACCATCCTGAATGGCATCCGCCTGCGCGGCTCCATCGATCTGATCGAGAAGCACTCCACGCGCGGCAGCCTGCGCGTCACCGATCACAAAACCGGCAAGGCGCCGCAAAACCGTCCGCAATACGTCGGCGGCGGCGCCATCCTCCAGCCGCTGCTCTACGCGCTGGCGGCCGAACAGATTCTTGGGGCAGCCGTGGAATCCGGCAGCCTCTTCTTCTGCACCCAGCGCGGCGATTTCTCCGCCGTCGGCATTCCGCTCGATACGCCAGTCGCGCCAGCGCATGGCCGCGTGCTCGAAACCATCGGACGATTCGTCGAGGAAGGCTTTCTGCCGGCCGCTCCGCAAACCGGCGCTTGCGCGATCTGCGATTATCGCCCCGTCTGCGGCCCCTATGAAGAGCAGCGCGCCAAGCGCAAGCAGCCGGATCGTCTGGAGCCGCTGATCGAGATTCGCAACCTGCCATGATCTGCAATCGAAAATGACGCCGACAGCATCCGCAACTCGACGATAGCGCCGCGCGCGAGCGCATCCGCACCTCGCTCGACGAAAGCCTGCTGGTGGAAGCATCGGCCGGCACCGGCAAAACCACGGAGCTGGTCGCGCGCATCGTCAGCTGTTCTCGCGAGCGGCGCTGACCACCATCGCCAACATCGTCGCCGTTACATTCACCAACAAGGCCGCCGGCGAATTGAAGCTGCGTCTGCGCCAGGAACTGGATCGCGCGCGCGAATCCGCGCTCACCGCCGCACGAGCGCGCAAATATCGAACACGCGCTGGAACATCTGGAAGAAGCCTCCATCGGCACCATCCATTCCTTCTGCGCGCAGATTCTGCGCGAGCGGCCCGTGGAAGCGGTCGTCGATCCGGCTTTCGAAGAGCTCTCCGACCAGCAGGCCTCGCGTATCTACGAACGCGCTTTCCGCGCCTGGTTCCAACAGAAGCTCGCCGAGGGCGCTCCCGGATTGCGCCGCGCCCTGGTGCGGCTGGCCTCGCGCGATTCTGCCGATGCCAGTCCGCCGATCGACCAGCTTCAATACGCCGCCTGGAAGCTGATCGAATGGCGCGACCATCCCAGCGCCTGGCGCAGCCGCCGTTCCATCGCGATCCACGGAAATCGACCGGCTGATCGAGCAAATCAAGTTGGTCGCGGAAGCCGCTGCCTGTTGCCGCAAATTCAACGACAATCTGGTCCGCTCTCTCCGTCCGGCGCAAGCGCTGGTCACCTGGATCGAGCGCGCGGAAAAAGCCACCACGCGGGCGCGCGATTACGACACGCTCGAAAGCCTCCTGATCAAGCTGCTCCGCGATTTGAAGCGGGATACGCAAGAAAGGCTCCGGCTTCTTCGCCGAAGCCGTGCCGCGCGAGCAAGTGGTGGCCGCGCGCACTCAGTTGATCGAAAATCTAGAAGCCTTCCAAGCCGCCGCCGACGCCGACCTCGCAGCAACGCTGCGCGGTGAAATGTGGGACCTGGTGGAAAGCTATAACGAGCTGAAAGCGCGCGCGCCGGCAAACTCGATTTCGTGGATCTGCTTGATCCTCGCGCGCGATCTGGTGCGCGACAAACCCGAGGTCCGCCGCTATCTGCAGAACCGTTTCACCCACATCTTCATCGACGAGTTTCAGGATACCGATCCGCTGCAGGCCGAGATCCTGCTGCTGCTTGCCGTCCGACGACCCCGACGCAATCGGACTGGCTGCAGGTCACGCCCAAACCCGGAAAGCTGTTCGTGGTCGGCGATCCCAAACAGTCCGTCTACAAATTCCGGCGCGCCGACGTAGTGCTCTACCGCGACATCCGCGATGCCCTGGTCGCGCGCGGCGTCGGCGCGCTGCAGCTCACCACCAGCTTCCGCGCTCTGCGGCCCATCCAGCAATGCGTCAACACTGCGTTTCATTCCGAAATGCAGGACGACGCCGCTGGCCGGCCAGGCCGCCTACTCGCCCCTGCATCGGCAGCACGCCGCCCATTGAGGGCCAACCCAGCGTCATCGCGCTGCCCGTCCCGCAGCCCTACGGCAGCCAGCGCGTCTCGCAAGATTTCCATCGACGCCTGCCTGCCGGATACCATCGTGGCGTTCGTCGAGTGGCTGGTCCGCAAGAGCGGCTGGAAAGTGCGCGATCCGGAAAATCCCGGCCAGCTTCTGCCGGTCACCGAAAAGCAAATCTGCATGCTCTTCCGCCGCTTCACCAACTATCGGCCGCGACATCACGCGCGATTACGTCCGGTCTTTGGAAGCCCGCGAGATCCCGCATCTTCTGGTGGGTTCGAAATCGTTTCACAACCGCGAAGAAGTGGAAACCCTGCGCGCCGCGCTCACCGCCATCGAATGGCCGGAGGACGAACTGTCGCTTTTCGCCACGCTGAAAGGCTCGCTGTTCGCGATCCCGGACAATCTGCTGCTGCGCTTCCATCACGAAATCGGCCGACTGCATCCTTTCCGCAAGCTCCCGGAACCACTCCCTCCGGAATTCCAACCAGTGGCGGATGCGCTGCGCCTGCTGGCCTGCTCTGCATCGCCAACGCAATCGCCGGCCCATCGCCGACACCGTCAATTCATTGCTCGAAGCCACTCGCGCGCACGCCGGATTCGCTCTGCGCCCGGCCGGACACCAGGTGCTCGCGAACGTCTATCGCGTCGGCGATCTCGCGCGCGGTTTCGAGCTTTCGGGCGGAATCTCTTTTCGCGGTTTCATCGAAGAGTTGGAAACGCAGGCGGAAAAAGCCGAGTCGCATGAAGCGCCCGTGCTCGAAGAAGGCGCCGAGGGCGTCCGCTTGATGACCGTCCATTCCGCCAAAGGCCTGGAGTTTCCCATCGTGATTCTGGCCGACATGACCGCCAACATCGCGGCCGGCGATCCGGATCGTTACGTGGATGCCCGCGCAGCGTCTGTGCGCCACTCGCCTGCTGCGTTGCGCGCCCTGGGAACTGCGCGACAACGAATCCGAAGAACGACTGCGCGAGCGTGCCGAAGGCGTGCGCGTAGCCTACGTCGCCGCCACCCGCGCCCGCGATCTGCTGGTGGTCCCCGCGGTGGGCGATCGAGGAACTGGACGGCTGGCTCAGTCCGTTGAACAAAGCCATCTACCCAGCGCATGATCGCTATCGCAATTCCACGCCGCTCCGGGTTGCCCGAAATTCGGCGACGCCTCGGTCATCGATCGTCCGTTTTTCTTCAACGACGAACCCTCAGTCAAACCCGGGCTGCACACGCCGCAGCAAGGTGCGCACTCCGTAGTCTGGTGGGATCCGCGTACCTTGAATCTCAGGCCGCCCGCCAACCTGGGACTTCGGCGCGACGAAATTCTCACGCCCGCGGATGTCGAAGTCGTCAAGCCTGGACGCGTATCACGCATGGCGCAAAACGCGCGAGGAAGTGAGCGCAGCCGGCGGCGCCAGGCAGTTCGATATTTTCACAGCGAGTGAAACCAGCGATTCGCCACCCGATTTCAAGGTGGAAGTTACCGTCCATTCCATCCAAAAGCCCCTCGGCCGCCCAACCGGCGCAAGATTCGGAACACTGGTTCACACCATCCTGCGCGACATCCCTCTGCACGCGGATCGCGAAGCAATCACCGCGTTGGCGAAAGTTCACGCCCGCCTGTTAGGCGCCACTCCGGAAGAAACGGATCACGCGATCCAAGCTGTAGCAGCAACCCTGGCGCATCCACTATTAGCCAGAGCCCGCAGCTCCATGCGTCTGCACCGCGAATTCCCCATCGTCTTGAAACTGGAAGATCGGAAGGTGCTGGAAGGCATCATCGATCTTGCATTCATAGAGAAGGGCGTCTGGCAAATCGTGGACTTCAAAACCGACGCCGACCTCGGCACAAACCAAACTCACTACAAGCGCCAACTCCACTGGTACGCAAAAGCAATTGCGACGTTAAACAACGCCCCAACCCAAGCCCACCTGCTGAGCGTCTAGGGCACCCTAACCGAACCGCGACCGCAAGGGAGCGCCACCACGACAAATCACAACCGCACGTTACCCTCCCTTGCGGTCGCCGTTCGGTAACACGAACGAGAAACCAGAAACGAGAAACCAGAAACCCTCTTACTCATACCGCAAAGCAATCAACGGATCCACCCGCGTCGCCCTGCGCGACGGTATATAACACGCCGTCAATCCGATCAACGTCAACAGCACGGCAACGCGCCGCCAACGTCAACGGATCGTGCGCCGAAATTCCCCAGATCTCGCTCGCCAGCACGCGTCCCACTACGACAGTGAGCCCCAATCCAACCGCGATGCCGATCCAGATGTAGCGCAGCCCCGCCAACATCACTTGGCCGCGCACATTTCCCGGCGTGGCGCCCAACGCCATCCGGATCCCGATCTCGTGGCTTTGCTGCGACACCGTGTAAGAGATGACGCTGTAAACTCCCACGCTCACCAGAACTAATCCAATTCCCGCGAACACCGCAAAAAGCGTGAGACTGAATTTCGGCTGGGCAAACTCGAACTGATCCAATTGATCTTGCAGCGTGCTGGTTTGCTGCGGCACCAGGTTCCGATCCAAGGCCCAGATCTGATCGTCCATGGCTTTCACTAGCGTGGCCGGATTGCCTACGCTTCGCACAAACACGAAGAAGCCGCCGTAGCTCGAAAACGTATAGGGTGCGTAAGCCTCCGGCTGCACTTCCTTCCGAACGCCGTTGTTCTTCACGTCCGAAACAACTCCGATAATCTCAAACCAGGGATTCGTCATCGGTGTAGGAGCTTTCTCCAGCCCCGCCAGCTTCACCTGCCTGCCAATGGGGCTTTCCCCCGGAAAATATTTCGACGCGAAAGTCTGATTCACCACTGCGACTTTTCGCATTCCGATCACATCTTCTTCGGAAAGCAGCCGCCCGCCCATCAGCCGCGTGCCAATCGTTGCGAAGATCTTCGAGCTGCACAAAACCATGTCGCCCTTCCAGGTATCCGAATGCGTTTTGCCGGCCACTTCAAAATCCGTATTGATCCCGCCGAAGGGAGGCAGAGTCAGACCGCCAGCCGCCGCGGTAACTCCCGGCAAATCCTCAAGACGCGGCAACAGTTCCCGCAGGAAGCGGTTCTGTTGTTCCGGAGTTGTGTACTGCTTGGCCGGAAGCTGGATTTGCGCGCTCAGCACCTTCTCCGGACGGAAGCCGAGATCCACGTTCCGCTGCAGGAAAAAGCTCCGCATCAACAGGCCCGCGCCCGCCAGCAACACCAAGGACAGCGCCACTTCGCTGACGATCAGCGCGTTGCGCAGCCGTCCCCGCCGGAATCCGCTGTTGCCGCGTCCAGTGGTCTTCAACGCCACATTCAAATCTTTGCCGGCCGCCCCAAGCGCGGGCGCCAATCCGAAAAGCAGCGCGGTCAACAAGGCAGCCGCCAAAGTTGCCAGCAATACCGGAGTGTTCATGCTGATGTCGGCTTCATCTGGAAACGTAAACTGCGGCAACAGCGCGATCAGCCCCTTTAGTTCGATCCAAGCGAAAAAGCATCCCGCCGCCGCGCCCGCCAATGCCACCAGCACGCTTTCCACCATCAACTGCCGGACCAACCTCCAACGCCCCGCGCCCAACGTGGATCGCACGGCGAATTCTTTGTCGCGCGCGGTCGCTTTCGCCAATAATAAATTCGCTACGTTGGCACAAGCGATCAACAGCAACAATCCCACCGCCGCCAGTAACGTGTACAGCGTGCTCCGGAATCTCCCCACCACGTTATCCACCAGCGGCTGCGCCGTCACTTCGAACTGCTTCGGATAATTCTTCGGATACAACTTAGCCAACCGGTGCCCCAGAATCTCCAGATCGGGCGCGGCCGACTTTGGAGTCAACCCCGGCTTCAAGTGGCCCAGCAGGAAAACGAATTGGGCATTCTGGCCGGAGTCTGCGCGATCTACAAAAGTGGGCCGCCACAGATCCGCGCCCCACCATGCGAAACGTTTGGGCATGATCCCAACCAGCGTGGTGGGTTGGCCATTCAAAATATATGTTTTGCCCAGGATATTTCGATCCATGGCGAAGGTTTTCCGCCAGGCCTTGTAGCTTAGAACGAACGCGGGCGGCGCACCCGGTTTTGCGTCTTCCGGCGTCATCGTACGTCCCAGCAACGGGGCAATGCCCAAAAACTCGAACGTGTTCCCGGTCACGCCGGCGCCTCGAAAAGATTGCGGCGCGCCACTCCCCGTCATGAGCACGCCTTCCGACCGTAAACCGATGGAGCGATCAAACACGTGATTCTGTTCCTGGTAATCCAGAAATTCAGGCGGTTCAAAGAATTCGCGGCCGAACGTGTCGCTGCTGCTCCTATCGTGGATCATGATGGCCATCAATCGCATGCCATCGGTATAGGGAAAGGGCTCGAGCAGGACGTTGTCGATCACGCTGAAGATCGCAGTGGTGGATCCGATACCCAGCGCGAGAGCCAGTACCGCGGTGAAAAGGAAAGCGCGATCCTTGATGAGAGTCCGGACGCCGTAGCGAAGATCTTGTAGGAACGAGCCCATATATACAATACGGCGCGGTCAGGCAAAAGTGCCTCGGAATTTGTCTTTTACTTCGAGGAGATTTGCCGGGCCAGGCTGAGAGATTGATACATTCGATGCCTGGTATCAATCTCTGGCCCGGTGCCGGTAAGTTACGAGAATACGCCGGAACAACGATCAAAGCAATAATAGAACAATACTAGCCCCGGTCCCGCTTAGATACTAGGATCGCCACAACATACAGGACAAACGCTACCAGCACCATACCCGCCGCGCACCAAAAGACACCCGAAACATTCCCCGGACTCACGAAGAAAGAACAGATTAGCGGCCCAGTGCTGAATCCCATCAACTGCAGCGATGCCAGCAGCAGCGCCACTTGCCGGGTCTTATCCAGATCCACTAGTAAACTCACCTGATATGGATTCACACCCAGCCACATCATCCCGAAAAGCGCGCAAATGGCGATATAAGCCAACGGCGCATGAACCATGCCCAGCGCGATCAGAATGCCGGCCTGGATGAAGCAGCTCCCCAGCAACACATGCCGGAATGGAATCTTCCACGCGATCCACGCAACCGCAAAAGTGCCGATAATCTGAAATACCAAATCCGCTGCTACCGCGGTCCCCACCAGCTTCCCGGAGAAATGCAAATTCTGCCCAACGCGCGCCTGATACTCCCAACCGGCGCCGTTCGCGGCGTTTTGTAGAACCACCGCGCATAATCCAAGCAGCACCGCTGGCGTCCAAACTTGCGCGGCCGATCTCTGTGGCGGCGCGTCCTGAATCTCGTTGCCCAAGAGAAATGCCACCGCGATTCCCACCACTGCAAGCGCGCACAGCAGCCCGAATCCGGAATCAGCTCCAAATCGCGGCATCACCGTAGCGGGCAAAAGATAAGAAGCGGCCACCTGCGGAATCGCCGAAACCATCAGGAACAACGCGCTGAGCCGCTCCGGATGCCGTCCGCGCGTGATCGCGATATTCGTGGTTGCCAGCAGTAACCCTTCCATCACGCCCGCCACAATCCTCGATAGAATCAGCGCCGAAGTATCGTGGCTGATAGTAGACGACGGCATTCGCAAGCGCCAGCGCAAGACAAGCCGCGGCGATGGTTCGGCGAGCCGATCCGAATCGCAACAACCGAGGCCCAATCGCCGCCGCCAGCGCGAGAGCGGTAACCTCAGCCCATGCCACGCGTCCCAACGCAGCCTCGGATAAACGGCCCTCTTCTGCTAACCCACCCAGCAGCACCGGCTGAATCCCAGTGATCATGAACGCAACCGTCCCGAGAAAAAGTCCGGCGATCACAGTTCGAGTACTAGTAGGCGCCAGCCCGTCGTATTCCAGCGTAGTAACCGACATTCGCGATAAAGTAAACGTACCATTCTTATCCGCGTTCATTCGCGTTCATCTGCGGCCAATAATTTTGGACGGTGAATCATGCCATGGAACAACCAACGCAATAAACAACTAATCGAACGCGCCCGCCGCGTGATCCCCGGCGGCATGTACGGTCACCAATCCACCGCCATCCTGCCGGATGTCTTCCCGCAATTCTTCACCCGGGCCGAGGGTGCCCGCCTCTGGGACGCCGACGGGAACGAGTACATCGATTACATGTGCGCCTTCGGTCCCAATCTGCTGGGCTATCGCCATCCGAAAGTGGAAGCCGCGGTTTCTGCGCAGCAGCTTCTGTGCGACACCATGAACGGACCGTCCGAAATCATGGTGGATCTCGCGGAAAAATTCGTCTCGATGGTCTCGCACGCCGATTGGGTGATCTTCTGCAAGAACGGAACCGATGCCACGACGATGGCGATGATGACCGCCCGTTCCCACACAAAAAGGCGGAAGATTCTGGTTGCAACCAAGGCCTATCACGGCTCGGCACCCTGGTGCAATCCGTTCCCCACCGGCATCGTGCCGGAAGAGCGCGCCCACATCTTGCATTACGATTACAACAATCCCCAGAGTCTCAAGGAAGCCTTCCACGCGGCGGGCGACGACGTTGCCGGCGTCTTCGGATCCGCCTTCCAGCACGATGTGTTCGCAGACCAGCGTCTTCCCACGCGCGAATTCGCCGAAACCGCGCGCAGCCTTTGCGACAAGAGCGGCGCATTGCTGATCGTCGACGATGTTCGCGGCGGTTTTCGCGTAGCGCGCGATTGCAGTTGGTCGAAGGTCGGCGTTCAGCCGGATCTGAGCGCCTGGGGCAAGGCCATCGCCAATGGATATGCGCTCTCCGCGCTGGCAGGCTCCGAAAAAGCGCGCGCCGGAGCGCAGGGAATTTTCGTCACCGGGTCCTACTGGTTCCAAGCCATCCCCATGGCCGCGGCGATCGCGACCCTGAACCAAATCCAAAGTACGGATTATCTGGAACGCACCGAAAAAACCGGCGCTCTGCTGCGCGCAGGATTAGCCCGTCAAGCCGCCGCCCATGGATTCAGCCTGCGACAAACAGGCCCGGTGCAAATGCCCATGATCCTGTTCGACGACGATCCGGATCTGCGCCTGGGATATTGCTGGACCGCCGAAGCGCTCACCCGCGGAGTCTACATTCATCCCTGGCACAACAATTTCATCTGCGCCGCACTCACCGAGGAAGACGTCAAAGCAGACCTTGCAAGCCACGGACGAAGCGTTCGCAGTTCTAAAATCCCGCCGCCCATCGCTCGGCCCACCAGAGCAACTGAAAGCCCGCATGGCCCGAAATTCGGCAAATTCGGGGACATGACGGGCTAGCGTTACGCCAAATTTCAAGCTTGACGAAAGCAGTCGTGTCCCCGAATTTTCAACCCGAATCTCTCACCGAACCCCGCGCGCAACCGCATCCATCAGCGCCACGCTCTCCGCCCAACTGGCCTCCTCATCCGGCAGCTTCCACGCGCTGGTCTGCACAATCACAACACGCTTTGCAGGATTCACATAAATCATCTGCCCATAAATCCCCATCGCCATGAACGCGCCTTCCGTGCCCGCCGGAACCCACCATTGATACGCATACCCCAAATTCCCATTGGCCGCGCTCGGCTCAAGAAAAGCCGCATCCGGCTGAGTGGATTCCCGCATCCACTTCTCGGAAACCACGCGCTCGCCATTCAATTCGCCTCCATGCAGCGCCATCAAGCCGAAGCGCCCATAATCCCGTACCGTTGCATTGAAACATCCGAACGCGCATTCATCCGGCTGATTCTCGCCGCGATACAGAAACGCATCGTTCTCCGCCCCGATCTTCTTCCACAGCCCGTCCTGCATGAGTACATGCAAAGGCTTTCCCATCACCTGCTCTAACAGCAATCCGAGCACTTCGGTGTTGACGCTCTGATATTCAAAACGCGTGCCAGGCTTTACTTTAGGCTTGATCGACGCCGCAAAATCGCGGAATGGCTCCGTGCCCAGTATCAGCGCATTCGCAAAGCGGCCGATCTCAGACTCCGGATTCAAATACGCCTCATCGAACTTCACGCCGCTCGACATCTGAAGCAGATTCTTGATCGTGACGTCCTTGTATCCGCCGGATGCCAGATACGGCAAGTACCGCACCACCGGATCGTTGACGCTTTGAATCCTCCCGTCCTCGATCGCTTGCCCGATCAGAACTGAGACCATGGATTTCTGCATCGAGTTCGAAAGAAATCGCGAACCTCGATCCGCGTCGTGAAAATATTTCTCCAGCAGAATTTGGTTGTCGTGCAGCACCAGAAAGCCCAACACAAAACTGCGCTGGAAATAATCGTCCAAGCTGTACCGTTTTCCCTGCCATGTGTAGGTCGCGCCGAATGATCCAGCAGCGTCCTTTAGCGGATACACGCGATCCCCCTTCGCAACCGGATCAATCCGAAATCCCAGCCGGTCCATATGCTGGAACGATTGGAAACTCGCGGGCTGGCTCATGAATCCGAAATCCCGTGGCGCTTCAGCCGCTGACGATCTCGTTTTCACTTCCACCAGCGCCAAGGCATTCGGTTCCAGATCCAGATCCAGATGATTTCCATCCAGATGACCCTGGCTCGCTGGCGGAAGCTGGCTCGCCGCGTTCATTTTCGCCACTTGCTCCTCAGTGGGATATCGAGGACTCCCCAACGCCCGATACGCCGCGAGTGCGTTTCCATGTTCGTCGTCCACCCGGCTCACTTCCACCGGCGCATCACTCGGAACATTTTCCAAAACCAATCGAACCTTCTTCGCCGAACCCTTCTTATCTGGATCCACCAGGTTCCAAACCGCGATCGCCAACCCCCCATCCTTCCGCTTCGTCACAATCACATTCGGATCCGCGTTCGCGATCCGTTGATCGCCCAATTTGTGCAGCAGTCCGAAGTCGTAATAGCTCGGCTTATTGATGCCGCCCTTCGCACGCAAACCAAACATCCCGACAAACGGCTGCGGAATCGGCCCGCCTTCTTCGAAGACATCCGAAAACGTCCAGAACGACATCGCGTCCACCGTTCCGTCACACTCGCGGATCGTATTGGCCAGCGCCGCGCCCACGTACGACGTATCGCGAGCTTCATTCATGCCCGGAACACTCCACTCGGTCCAGAACAGCGGCAGCTTCGGCGTCGCCGAGGCTTGAATCTGCTTGCGCACTTTCGCCACCGCGCGGCACACCCGATCGTCCATGGGAATGTCTTCGTTCGTTCCGAAGAGATCTTGCACTGTATCGTCGGCGTATCCGTGGCTTGAAACAAAATCCACCGGCACATGATTCTCCGCCGCGTGCTTCAGGAAATCATCCACCCACGCGGCCGCCGCAGTCGATGGGCCACCCACACGCAACCGCGGGCTCACGCTTTTCAGCGCCCGCGCCGTGTGATCGTAAAGCTCGAAATAACTCTTCTGTCTCGGAATTCCGTTCCAGAAATCGATGTTCGGCTCATTCCACACTTCGAAGTACCATTGGGCTAGTTCTTCGGTACCGTATCGCTCCAAAAGATGCCGCGCGAATTGCTGGATCAGGTCGTCCCACCGCTCCATGCTTTTGGGAGGCGAGACATTCTGCTTGTACCAGAACGGATGCAGCGCGTCCGGATTGAACGCCAGCTTCTTCGGCATGAAACCGATCTCCACGAACGGCCGCACGCCGCGTTTCAATAGCCCATCGTAGATCTGATCCACATACGCGAAGTTATACACCGGATTGCCATGCTCGTCTTCGTTGTAAACTCCCACCTCATCGTGGAAGATGGCGTGAAACCGCACGTAGCGGAAGTCCGTGATTGCTTTTACTGCCTCCAGATCGTTGCGATAACTCTCGCGCAGCGTCAGAATCGCGCGTCCCGATCCAAACATTTCTTCCCAGAAATGTGGGAACGGCGATGCCGCCCCGTGCGCATCAATTGTCACCTGTTGTTGGGCCGGTGCAACAATCGTCCCGACACCAAGTACCAGTAGGATGCTGGCTTTCCACATAACCCCATTCTAAGGACAACCTGACATTCTGAACGCGCCAGTTTGTCCCAGGCGCTCCATGAAATCAATTGCTGTCAACAATTCCTCTTTGGCCATCGCGTTGCCTAAAGAGGGGCATGACGGAAATCACCAGCCGCTGCTTCTTTCTTCTACTCGTCGCCGCCTCGCTGCAGGCGCAAATGCTGAGCTCTGTCCGTCCCGATAGTGGTAGGGTGGGCGCCGTGCTCCGCGTACAAGGAAGCGAACTGAGCAAACAAAAAATCGATTCCGTGTATCTGTCTGACCAAACGCTCGACATGATGGTGAAGGTGCTGAATCAGACCGACAACTTCATCGAATTCCGGATTCCGCCGTCGGTGAAACCAGGCCGCTTTCAACTGGTGCTCAAAACGGCAGGCAAGCAGCCCCAAATCCTTGAAATGCCTGTGTTTGTCAAAGTGGAGGAATCGCCCGAGCCCGCTGAAGTAGCCTCCACCCACTAACCGAACCGCGACCGCAAGGGAGCGCTACCACGAACGGAATGCCCTCACGTTCAGCGCAAACCTTGCCGTCGCTCCTCGGTTTTCATTTCGAGGCATTTGTTTTATTTCGTGCCGATGGTGTTCCGAATAAAATCCACCTCATCCTGCCGATAAGGTTTTCCGTCGGTATGAAACACTTCGTGATGCCACACCGCCGGCTCACGCCCCACATAGGGCTTGGCCCAGGAATCCCAAGGCAGCCAGGTCTGCGTCTTGCCTGCGACCAAACCCCAATTGATCGCCGCCACTTTATACTTCTTCGCAATCGGCAGAATCCCCTCGAACGTGCTCTTGTTCCCGCGCGCCATGTATTCCGTGCAAAGCAGTGGACGATGATAGCGTTGCAACACTACAATCTCCTTCTCAAAATCGTCAGGCGCGCTGTAGTTGTGGAACGAAATCACGTCTGACATATCCAGTTGCGTTCGCTCGGTCGCGTTCAGCTTTTTCGGATCCGAAAACTCGCCCGTCCAAACTCCGCTGGTCAACGGCTGCTTTGGATTCGCCGCGCGCGCCCAAGCGTACGCCTTCGGAAGCAGCGCCGCCACCAGCGCCACTTTATTCGGAGGCTCCAGCTTGCTATAGCTGCCAGTATTGACATTGTCCGGTTCATTCCAGATATCCCAGGCGAGAATTCGCGGATCGTTCGCAAAAGCGCCAACCACGCCTTTCACGTACGCCTCCAACCGCGGATACTGCTTCGGATCTTCCAGCGCCGCCGCTCCCGGACTTTGCACCCAACCCGAGTTATGAATCCCCGGCGTGGGTGCGTGCTGCTTTCCCAACTTCGGCGCCGGATCCCAGCAGGAATCGAACAGCACCAACATCGGCTTGATACCGTGCTTACTCGATATCTTCAGAAACTCGTCGATCCGATTCCGGAATCCAGCGGCATCCTGCTGCCATAAAAGATCGTGCAGGAATACCCGCATGGTATTCATCCCCAACTTTTCCGCCCAACCCAATTCCAAGTCAATCCGCTTCGCATCGAATGTCTCGGCCTGCCACATTTCGAGTTCGTTGATCGCTGTGGCCGGAATGTAGTCGCTGCCCACTAGCCAGGGCTCCGGCGAATACCAATCCCCTGCGGCGTTCTCAGTCCAGCGTTTCGTTTGCGCTGCGGCCGCGAGGCTCAATAAACAGATTCCAGCGATCAGCTTCTTCATGCTCGTATGACGATAACAGATCGCGATAAGATTGAAAGCGAGTGCGCCGGGACGCCAGTTTTTTTGAGGATCAGGAGATGGACCTCATCTACATCGCCAAGAAGCTAAGAGAAGCTCTGCGCCTGGAAACTGCGCTCACAGAATCCGGCATCGAGTACGCGGTGGAACCCGATAAGTATAGCGGCGGCGTCCTGTTCATGAGTGAGCGCATCGGCGCGTTTTTTTACGTGCTGCCCGAAGCGCTGGAACAAGCCCGCGAGATCATGCGCCAGCACGGATTCAAACTTCAGGACTGGCATCAGGCTTAGGATCTATGAGATTTTCCCGCACCATCTTTCTTGCGTTCGCATGCACCGGCCTCTTCGCTGCCGATTCCCCATTCGAACCGCTCTGGAATTACCAGGGGACCTGGCAATTCACCATGAACGCCGCTCGCGGCTCAGCGCCGGTATCCAACAAAATCCAGAACGATTGTTTCGACATGGGCCAATACTTTCTGTGCCAGCAAACTGTGGACGGCAAGGTCGCCGCGCTGCTGGCCTTCACGCCATCCGAAACCAAAGGCTCTTACTACACACAACCGATATTGCCCGACGGCCACGCGGCCGGACGCGGCGATCTGGAAATCCAAGGCGACCGCTGGACCTATCCGAGCAAGGAAGAAGACAACGGCAAAACGAAATACTACCGGATCACCAACGTTTTTTCAGGCAAGGATCGCATCCATTTCGAAAGGTCGGAATCCGTGGATGGCAAAACCTGGAAAGTGCTTGCATCCGGCGATGAAGTCCGCATCTCGCAGGCAGGCACACGCCCGGACCCGCGCCACAACTAATCGGTCGCTTACGCTCGCGGCTCGGAAGGGAAGGGGTGTTACCGAACCGCGACCGTAAGGGAGTCGGTGCTTTTTGGCTCTAACGCCGCAGCCCGCGCCCCGGCGCAACGCCCTCCACCAACTGCCCGTCCCGCACCACCACCACACCATTCACCAGCACGAACGGAATGCCCTCCGAATACTGCGCGGGATTCTCAAACGTAGCTCGATCCACCACTCGCTCCGGATCGAACACCGCGATATCGGCATCCGCGCCCACTTGCAACCGCCCCTTCGATTGGATGCCCAACCGCTCCGCCGGAAGCAAGCTCATCTTGCGCAGCGCGTCCATCAGCGACACCGCGTGCTGCTCTCGAACATAACGCCCCAGCACCCGCGCGTAACTTCCGGCCGCGCGCGGATGTCCCTTCCCGTTATCCATAATCCCATCGCTCGCCACCATCACCGTCGGATCAGCCATCACCACCCGCACCACCTCTTCCGGGATGCTGTGCAGGATCACCATGCCGCCCGTCTTGCGATACTTCGCGAACGTGTCCGCCGTCAACCGTTCGCCCGTCAGCGCCCACTGCAAATCTCCATATCCGATGCCGCCGGTGCGCACCTGCCAGCCTTCATCAAAAATCGCCGATGCAAGATCCGTCATTCCCGCGGTGTATGGATATGCTTCGGTAGTCACATCCAAACCGTGCGCCCGCGCCCCGGCTAGCATCCGCAAGCAAACCGGAACCTGCCGTAAACCCGTGCTGCCGATGTGCACCACGTGCAGCGATGCGCCAGTAGCCGCCGCATCCGCCAGCACTTCCTGCAGGGAGTCGATCGCGCCCGGATCAACCGGCCCGCTCGCGCGCATATGAACATAAATCGTCGCGCGACGCTGCGCGGCAAGTTGAAACACTTCCAGAATCTGCTCGCGGCTGGTCTTTGGGACATACGCGATCCCCATCCCGATTCCGAGCGCGCCTTCGTCCAACCCCTGCCGCACCAATTCGACGATCTTCCGCTGCTCTTCCGGCGTCGGCGCACCAGTAGCGGCCTTGTCCCGAGGCAGCAACAGCCCGGAATCATGCAACACAGTCATGGCCGCCGGAATATGCCCGGAAGTTGCGCCGAAATTGACTCGCGCTTTTCCTTCCCGCGCCGCATACCAGGCGGAAACCGGATTCACGCCCACTTCCATCTCAAGCGCCGTGGTGACGCCGTCGCGCGCCTTGTAACCGTAATTCTCCGGCGTCTGCCCGTGGGAGTGGAGATCGATAAAGCCCGCTGTCACCACCAGCCCTTTCGCGTCGATGACAGTGCGCCCTTCTAACGCCGTCTCAGACACCGCCGCGATCTTGCCGCCGCGAATGCCGACGTTACGCACCGCATCCAGATTCGTTTCCGGATCCATCACGCGCCCATTGGCCAGCACAATGTCGAAAGTCTGCGCCCCCAGCGCCGCACCGAAGACAATCAAACCGATCAGTAATCTCATAGGACTCGCAACTGCTATTCTGTACCATTAATGACCCGACGCGCGCTTTCCCTCCTTGCGGCCATCGCGCTAGCATTGCCGCTCTTGAGCCAAGATGCTCCCAATCTAGCCGAACAGTATCGCGACACCGCCAATAAGCTGATCGATGCCGCGCTTGTCGATCATGATGGCTTGGACAAGCTCGCATTCCTCTGCGACCGCATCGGCAACCGGCTCAGCGGATCCACCGGCCTCGAAAAAGCCATCGCCTGGGCCGCCGCGCAAATGAAGGCCGACGGATTGGTGAACGTCGCCACGCCTCCCGTGAAGGTCCCGCATTGGGTGCGCGGCGCGGAAAGTGCGGCTCTGCTCGAGCCCGTAGCCAAGCCGCTCACCATGCTCGGCCTGGGCGGCAGCATCGCCACGCCCAAAAAAGGCATCACCGCCGAGGTACTGACGGTTTCGAGTTTCGACGAACTCGAAAAAAAAGGCCGCGATGCAGTGCAAGGCAAAATCGTGCTCTTCAATGTTCCCTACGAAGGCTATGGACGCACGGTCGCCTATCGCGCCTCCGGCCCTTCCCGCGCCGCCCGGCTCGGAGCGGTTGCCGTTCTAGTGCGCTCCGTCACTCCGGTCAGTTTGCAATCGCCGCACACCGGCGCGCTCGAATATAATCCCGGCGCTCCGAAAATCCCCGCGGCCGCCATCACCATTGAAGACGCCACATTGATCCAGCGCCTGACGGATGCGGGCAACATCGTCAAGGTCCATCTGGAAATGGAAGGCCACATGCTCCCCGATGCCGATTCCGCCAACGTGATCGGCGAAATTCGAGGCTCGGAAAAACCGGAAGAAATCGTGGTCATGGGCGGCCACATCGATTCCTGGGACGTAGGCGCCGGCGCGCAGGACGATGGCTCCGGCATCATCACCGCCCTCGAAGCAGCCCACCTCATCGTGCAACTCGGCCTGCACCCCCGCCGCACTCTACGCGTCGTGTTTTGGACCAATGAAGAAAACGGCGGCGCCGGCGGCGTTGCCTATCGCGAATGGGTGGGCGACCAGATTTCCAATCACGTAGCCGCCATCGAAATGGACGGCGGCGCGGAAAAGCCCAGCGGATTCGGCATCACCGGCCGCGGCGACACGCAGGCGCTACTGGGCAAAATGCGCGACATCGGAAAACTGCTGGAGCGCATTGACGCAGGTTCCATCCAACCCGGCGGAGGCGGCGCCGACATCGCCCCGCTAATGAAGGATGGCGTACCCGGCCTAGCGGTGCGCACAGTAGGCACCCACTATTTCGACTGGCACCACAGCCAAGCCGACACTGCCGACAAAGTGAAACCCGAAGACCTCCGCGCCAACATCGCAGCCATGGCGGTGATGGCGTACATCTTGGCGGATATGCCGGATACTTTGCGCCAGCCTCCAGCTGCCACAAAGTAGTTCTTCGGTTCATCGGTTCTTCAGATGGTAGTGTCCTCGGTCCCCGCCGACAGGTGCAAGCTCACGAACCGAAGAACCGATGAACTGAATAACCGAATAACCGGTATCGGAACAACGATGCCTATCGTTGTTCTGATACCGATTTTTCGGCCAGCTCGCCGAGAATCGGCAGCTTGTACATCTCATCCTGCGCGGTCTTGATAATCATGAACACCCACGCGCCGAACACCGCCACCTTCATCAGCGCCGGAACGATCCTGTAAAAAGGCGGTCCCCATCCGTGTGGAAAACTCAGCAGTGGACCTAACACCCAATCCACAATCAGCCACGCTACGAACAGATACAAGCCCTGGAACGCGTGAAACCGCACCTTGGCGTCTTCGCGAAATCGCACCGATGCCAACACCACGATCGAGACCACCCATCCGACAATCGGGATGTAGCAAAGTAGCGACGCAGTGCGCGAGCTGATCCCCTGCAGGTAATCCGTGGCCGGTTTCGTTTCAGGCTGGCGGTTCCCGCAATGCGCGCAGAACACGTCCTGATTTCCTACTCCCTGCCCGCATTGGCAACAAAATGGCATTTTCGACTTCTATCTCTAACTACGTTACGCTCTCAGCGCCTGTTCCGCCAATATTACCGCGCTGTGATAGGATGCGAGCAATGCTTCGCTCGATCTTGATTTTCATACTACTGATTACTTTCGCTTTACCCGGCGCGTTCGCACTGCCCTTCTCCTCCAAAGCCCTGGAGATTTATTTTATCGATGTGGAAGGCGGGCAAGCCACGCTCATCGTTACTCCCACTGGCCACTCCCTGCTGATCGATACCGGATGGCGCGGCTTCGATGGCCGTGATGCGGACCGGATTGTGCAAGCCGCCAAATCCGCCAAAGTCAAACAGCTCGACTACGTTCTCATCACTCACTACCATCGCGATCACGTAGGCGGCGTCCCGCAACTCGCCGACCGCATCAAAGTCGGCACCTTCATCGATCACGGTCCCAATATGGAGGACGCGCGCGTCGTGAAGGAGGACTACACCGACTACGTTAAGATTCTGCAACGCGTCCCCATCCAGCACATGGTAGTGAAGCCGGGCGACACCATTCCGTTGAAAGGCGTGGATGTCAAAGTGTTGACCGCGGCCGGCGAACATCTCCAAGCTCCGCTTCCTGGCGCCGGCCAGCCCAACACATTTTGCGACGCATCGCCCAAGCGCGAAGCCGATCCATCCGAGAACGCACGCTCGCTCGGAATCCTGCTGACCTACGAGCGCTTCCGCTTTATCGACATGGGCGATCTCACCTGGAACAAAGAGCTGGAGCTGATGTGCCCCAATAATCCAATCGGAACCGTTAGCGTCTTTTTGTCTTCGCACCACGGCCTGGACCAATCGAATTCGCCGGCGTTAGTGGATGCTTTGCATCCGCGCGTCGCGATCATGAACAATGGCGCCCGCAAAGGAGGCAGTCCCGCCGCCTGGCAAATCATCAAGGATTCCCCCGGTCTCGAGGACATGTGGCAGGTCCACTATGCGATGGAAGGCGGCAAAGAGCACAACGTCCCGGACAGTTTCATCGCCAACGTCGACGAGCACTGCGAAGGTAAATACCTGCAGCTAACCGCCAAGCCCGACGGATCCTTCACCGTCTACAACTCCCGCAACAAGTTCACCAAAGCCTACCCGCCAAAGTAAATTAAATTCGGGGACATGACGGGCTAGCGTTTACGACTCTTTCAAGCTTGAACGGAAGCAGTCGTGTCCCCGAATTTTTGCTACATGCTTTGCGCTTATACGTGCTCGAAGGTTCACGAGGCGGCTGATGAATCCGATTGCCGTGAGGTAACCCGTGGTGAGCGCTCCAGAGGACTCCACGGGCAATATGCTCCAGCAGGTGGTTCTAGGCGCGATCCCAGCCGAAATTCACGTCCCCGATCCCGAGTTTAAGATTCTCCTCGCGCCACTCGCCGAAAAGCTTAAGTTCGATATCAAAGTCCAGCACGCTTTACCCGCGCTCGATTTCGCGAGACGCGAGATGGAAGCCATGCTGGGCGATTCCTGATTCGCTTAAGCCTAACCGCCAAAACAGAATTCCTTATCCGCGTGCATCCCTGTGCATCCGCGGCTCAACTTTTCTGGTAGTGGGTCAGCTTCAGAATGTGGGGCAGGATGTCATCCTGCAGCGGGTTGTTAACCCGCGCAGTTTGCCCCAATTGGCAATCGGCGGCAGGTTACCAACGTTACCAACCTGCCCCACGTGTTGAAACTGACCCACTACCGAAAGTTCATGCTGTGATACCAACCGGAGAAGGCGGCAAGTTCTTTTGCGAAATCCAGTTTTCGGCGGTCTTCCAATATCGATTCAGACATCACTTTTCATCATAATCTGACCGCCCAATCCGGGAATCTGCCTGCCCGAATCCGGGGTCACGGGCGCTGTTTCAGGATGCGCCGTATGTTTCGTTTTCCCTGCAGAACGGCGACAATCTGAAGGGGAACCGTCTCCGGCCGATATACGACGGTATAGTTCGGGTAGCGAGTCAGGGTCCAAAAAAGAAGCGCCCGGGGTGTAAGGCTGGGGCGAGAGTGACCACGATTTGGCGCTTCGGCAACAAAAGCGCACGCGTCGTAAATTGCTTGCTCAACGCGATCGGCCGAGTCCTCGCTGTCCCCGGCAATATAAGACCAAATATCAAAAATATCCGCCTTGGCAAGACGGGTGAGAGCATAAGCCCTCATCGCTTGGACAAACGCCAGTCGTCTTTCATCGCCTGAATTTCATTGCGGACCTGCGCACCGTCGATCAGCTCTCCCCGCTCCGCTTGCAGATAACCTTCCTCGATATGAGAAGACAATGCCTGCCGCTCCTCGTCGGTCCAGCTTTCTTCGGCATCTTGAGCCTCAAGAGCACGGCGCAGCACGTCCTCTACGGTGCCGTACTCGCCGCTGGAAAGGCGTTTGTTGATAAGAGTCTCAAGGTCAGGCGGGACGTTCAGTTGCATGCCGGTTCTCCATCTTATTCTCATCGTACTCTTTCCTCGTGGCTCGCATGCGTTTGTGAGTCAAACGCGTTAGAGAACCGGGCCGTAGCCCATCATGAAAGCGATTCCGGATGCTAAGGTCAGCTTCCTAGCCTCACGCCCCACCCCAGGCCTGCCGGACCGCCCCGATCAACGCATAGAAATATGCTCTGACAGCTGCGATTTTGTCAGAACGGACGACGGACACAACGCCTTGAAACTCCCCGCGCATCCCACACGTCCTTGACCAAGGATTGCAATAAGCCTAAAATGGTTACCAGACTCGAATTAGGCCTTCGGTGGTGATTTGTATGAAAACAAAGCTCTTTGTCATTTGCGGTTCGACCGCTGCTGTTTCGCTGACTGCTCTGGTCGGTATAGCGATCGCTCAATCCGATCAATCGGACAAAAAGCCCGCCTCGGATTCCTCGGCAAAAGAGACCGTCGCCAAGCCGATGACCGAGAAGCAGCGCAAGAAACAAGAGAAGAAGCTGCAAAAAGAGCTCGAAACCCCGTATAAGAAATGGCTCAATGAAGACGTCGGCTACATCATCTCCGACGAAGAAAAACAAGCCTGGAAGCGCCTGGCCACTGACGATGAGCGTCAGCAGTTCATCGAGCAGTTCTGGTTGAGGCGCGATCCCACGCCCGACACCGAAGAAAACGAGTTCAAAGAAGAGCACTACCGCCGTATCGCATACGCCAACGAACGCTACGCCTCGGGAATTCCGGGCTGGAAAACGGATCGGGGCAGGATTTACATCATGTACGGTCCCCCCGACGAGATTGACGACCATTCTTCCGGCGGCAGCTATGAGCGCCCCATCGAAGAGGGCGGCGGCGAAACTTCCACCTATCCGTTCCAGACCTGGCGCTATCGCTACATTGAAGGAATCGGCACCAACATCATGATCGAGTTCGTCGATCCCACAATGTCCGGCGAATTTCACATGACGATGGACCCGTCCGAGAAGGACGCCCTTCTGTATGTTCCCAACGCCGGACTCACCATGTCCGAACAGATGGGGATGTCCACCAAGACGGACCGTTTCAATCGCACCGACGGTACGCACCTCGGCACCGGCACCTCACCGCTGCCGGCGAGCATGAACGAATTTGAACGCCTGGAGCAATTCGCCAAACTCCAAAAGCCGCCCACAGTCAAGTTCAAGGATCTGGATGCCGTGGTTAGCTCCAACATCCGTTACAACACGCTGCCTGTAAAAGTTCAGGCGGATTTCATGCGGATTACGGATTCAACGGTGCTCGCCTCCATCACCGTGCAGCTCCAGCGCAAGGATCTGCAGTTCCAGCAGAAGGACAAAGTCGCAACCGCCACGGTCAACATCTACGGCCGGATTACGTCCATCGCAGGCCGCGTGGTGAACTACTTCGAAGACGTGGTTTCCGTGCCGGTTCCTGTCGAACTACTCGGCAAAGCCATCGAAGGCGCATCCATTTATCAAAAGGCCATCCCGCTACCCCCGGGGATGTATCGCTTGAACGTCGTGGTTAAGGATATCGTCGGCGGCAATATGACCACCTACCCGATGGCGCTCAACGTTCCGCGCTTCGAGGAAGAAAAACTCGCTTCCAGTAGTTTGATCCTCGCCGATCTGATCGAAAAGGTCCCCACACGAAGCATCGGCACCGGCCAGTTCGTGATCGGCGACACAAAAATCCGGCCGCGCATGGGCGACACCTTCGAGCGCAACGAAAAGCTCGGCATTTATATGCAGTTCTACAATTTTGGCCCGGATGAGAAGACCAACAAGCCGAATGGGTCCATCCAGTACGAGATCACCAAAGCCGGCGCCGACAAGCCGGTGCTGGATTATACCGAAGAGGTCAATCAGATTCCGGGAGCTTCCTCGGCCCAAGTGACTGTGGAAAAACTGCTCCCGCTCCAATCACTCGATCCGGGGCAATATACACTGAAGATGAAGGTGGTGGACAAGAACCGCAACCAGACCTTGACACCCACCGCCAACTTTACGGTTAAGTAAGGTAAGCTATAGGAGTAGTTAGGCAAGGCACAGAATAGGCCCTAAGGGATCTACCACGGGGAGAATGACAGGTCGCCTAAATTTCGCTGTCAGTTTCGTGGCGGTGCTGGCGTCGTCGGCGTCGGTATCTCGTGCGGCAAGCCCCGCAATCACCGCCGGAAGTATCGCAGGCTTCGTGCGGGATTCTACCGGCGTGCCTCAGATGGGCGCTTCCGTGATGTTGTTCAATCGCTACGAGCGTTTGATCCAGCGAACCATCACCAATGAACGCGGCCTGTTTGGATTCGTTTCTCTCACTCCTGATTTGTATTCCGTCCGCGTCAGTCTGGCCAGCTTTGTCCCTGCGATGAAGCAGAAAATCGCAGTCCAGCCCGGCGTGCAGAGCCTTCTCTACGTCGATCTGGCCAGCGTCCTCAGTTCCATCGAACTGGTGTACGCGCCGCCCGGCCAAAGCGCTCTCATGAGCGACGATTGGAAATGGACCCTCAAAGCAGCGTCGTCCACGCGCCCCGTACTTCGGTTTCTCCCGGACACGCCTTCCGATCCCAGCGACAAACCGGCCGGAGAAAGCGCCTTCTCGGAAACATATGGCGTCCTGAGAGTATCCGCGGGCGATCCCGGTTCCCTAGGCGGCTCATCCTCGCAATCGGATCTCGGAACCGCCTTCGCCCTGGCTACTTCGCTGTTCGGCCGCAACCGTCTTCAACTCAGCGGTAATGTCGGTTATAGCGCCGGTGCATCCTCGCCCGCCACCGGATTCCGCACCAGTTTCAGCCGCGATGGGTTTGGACCCGAAGTGGCCGTCACCATGCAGCAGGTGTATCTGCCTGGCCGCTCCGGCCCCTCAGTGGCTCCGGGACAACCCGAAGGTGCGCCAGCCATCCGAACACTCTCGGTGGCTATGCACGACAGCCGCGAGATCACGGAAAATTTGCGGTTCGATTACGGCGCGGCGTTCGATTCCATCACTTTCCTCGATCACCTGAATTACGTCAGCAAATTCGCGCGCCTCACTTACACTCTGGGCGACAATGGCCAGGTCCAGGTGGCCTACAGCTCAGGTGCTCCGCCGGTTCAGCTTCTCGCGGCAGAGCAGACTGGCAATCGCACGGAACTTGGCGCCAATGACGCGGCGCTGGCAGGCGATCTCGCTGCACTCTCGGTTTTGCCCAGGCTCTCGCTGATCGATGGACGCGCAGCCGTCCAACATTCGCAGGATTTCGAAATCGGCTACGAGAAGAAGCTGAAATCCACCACGCTGGATGTCACCGGCTATCACGAGTCCATCACCAACCTCGCGATGACGGTCTCCGCTCCGGAAGAACTCTTCTCGCCCAGCGATTTGTTACCCGATATCTCGTCCAAAAGTAGCGTCCTTGATGCCGGCAGCTTCCAGCGTTTCGGATATGCCGCGTCCGTGACCCAAGCCTTGGGCGACAGAGTTGAATTGAGCTCCTCGTTTGGAAGAGCCGGCGCTCTCATCGCGGGTTCGGAGGATTTGCCCGTGGCCAGCGCCGATGAGTTGCGTTCGACTATTCATCCCACGCAGCGCTTCTGGGCTTCCGCTCGTGCTTCCGCCACCTTGCCGGTTACCGGAACAATCATCAGCGCCAGCTACCAGTGGACGGATTACCGGGCCCTCATGCCCACCCACTTCTATCTCACCCAGAGGAACTACCCTGAGCCCGGCCTGAACATCCGAGTGCGGCAACCCATCCCATCCTTCCTCGGGATGCCCGGACGCCTGGAAGCTTCCGCCGAACTCCGCAACATGCTCGCCCAAGGCTATATCACGGTCTCAGACACCGGCCAGAGCGTTCTTCTCATCCAGAATCCCCGCGCTGTCCGCGGCGGCTTAAGCTTCATATTCTGAGTCGCGCCGTCTTTCCCGCACTCCTCCTCGTATCGTTTGCGGTATCTGCTCAAGCTGCCATTCGCTTCCCCGATTTCTCTTCCGCCGACGGCCTGGAAATGGTGCGTGACGCCAAAGTCGCCGGCAATGTTCTCCGATTGACTCCAGCTACCGAAAGCCGATCCGGCGCGGCTTGGTTTCACGACAAACAGTCCATCGGCGCCGGCTTTCAAACCACGTTTCAGTTCCAACTCACCGAAACCGGCGGCCTCGGCAAAGGCGCGGATGGTTTCGCGTTCGTCATCCAAAATTCCGGCCCGCGGGCTATTGGTGGCCGCGGCTCGGCCGGCGGCTTCGCCGTGGCAGCCCGGGAAAACGGCAGCCGGCCGGGCATTCCGTGGAGCTTCTCTGTTTTTTTCGACACGTTTCAGAATCGGGAAGAAGGCGATCCTTCCGGAAACTACATCGCGTTCCGCACCTCGGGCAAACCTGCGGCGATGCGCTGGCCCCAGGATCGCCTGGCCTCTACGCGCAAGCTCCACGTTCACCTAAAGGACCGCAAGATCCACACCGTCCAAATCCTTTTTCATCCCCCGATGCTCGCCATCTATCTGGACGGTGCGCGCAAACCCGATCTGGAAGCGCGCGTGGATCTTTCCATTGTTGTCGATCACAACGGCGCCGCCTGGGTGGGATTCACCGCTTCCACCGGCGGCGGCTATGAGAATCACGACATCTTGAACTGGTCCTTCGACGGCACGGCGGTCTCATCCAGCGCCTCGGTAGTCTCTTCCGACATCACCTACCTGATGTGGTCCTGCCTCCCCAATCGCGGCCTTTGCACGCCCGAGAAAGCCATCGTGGAACCCAACAGCGCCGGCTTCCACGTGGTTCTACCGGCCAATGTGGATTGGAGCGCGAGCGTACCCAACCCCTCCGGCAAAACCGTCGTGGTGACCAATCAACACGGAATCATCTGTTGGGATTTGCAGGCGGGAGAAGCCGGATGCAGCGGACCTTCAGGCATCAGCACAGCCGCAGGCAAGTATTTCGTGGATTCGAAAGCCCCAGCCGGAGCCCTAATCCAGCGCCAGCGCGAAGGCCGCACCGAGTTCTCGGTAAATCACCGCATCAACTCCACCGTCAAGGATAACGAAGGCCTTTACGAATTCGACGCAGAGTTGAAGTAGAAACCCAGGGCGAAGCCGCCCGACAGGCCCACCTGAGAACCGATTAACCGAATAACGGAAGAACCGAAGAACTGGCGAGGAAGCTACTTCCTAGCCATCCGCTGCGGTTTTTTCAACCGCGACTGCCGCCGCTTGCCCGGTTTCCGCTTGGGTTTGCTAATGATGAACGTCCCGCTGCCGTGATACTCGGCGGAATACAAATGGTCGTTCGTTTTCTCAACTGCTTTTTCTTTTACCATGAAGATTCTATTCTCTCATGAATCTCCCACGCGCCCCCCGCATTGCCCTGTTTGCCGCCCTGGCCGCCGGGCTCCTCAACGCCGCCGAGCCGCCGCCCTTCTTTTCCGAAATCGGAAAAATCGAGACCGGGCTAGCCGACATCACCGGCCTCCGTTTTCTTCATCCCGTGCCCTACGGCGTTCTCAACAAAGACCAGCTTCGCGCTTTCCTGGAGCAGAAAATCAAGAAGACCCTGAAGCCCGACGACATCCGCGCCGAAGAACTCACCCTCAAGATGCTGGGCTTGATTCCAACCGATTTCGACCTCCGCCAAAATACCGTGGACCTGTTAACCGAACAGGCCGCGGCGTTCTACGACTACAACAAGAAAAAGCTCTTCGTTCTGCAAGGCTCGAGCGGCGGATTGGAGCAACGCACCGCCCTGGTTCACGAGCTCGCACACGCCCTTGCCGACCAGCATTTCCATCTGGGCAAATACATTCAGGAGGGCGCCCGCAGCGACGACGGTTCAACCGCCCGCCTGGCGGTTATGGAAGGACAAGCCACCTGGCTGATGACCGCCTATCTCGCCAAGCAGGACGGCGAGCCGGCCGAAGTTCCCGACCGCATGCTCGACCTCATGACAGAATCCATCCAAAGCTCCGCCCGCGAGTATCCCGTTTTTTCCAAAGCCCCGCTTTATATCCGGGAGTCGTTAGTGTTCCCATATGCCGCCGGCATGTTGTTTCAAAATGCTGTGTTTCGTAAACTTGGCCGCGATTCGTTTTCGGAAGTGTTCACGCATCCGCCGCTCAGCACCCAGCAGATTATGCATCCTGATCTTTATCTGACGCACCACGCGCCCTCGAATCCACCTGCGCCAAAACCGCCGGATCATCGCGCGTTTCGCACTCTCGCCGAAGGCAGCTTGGGTGAATTCGATTACAAAGTCTTGCTGACGCAATACATAACGGAGGATCAGGGGAAAACGGTCGCCGCGCATCTCGCGGGCAGTTCCTACGCTCTGCTGGAACACAAACGCGAGAAATTCCCCATCCTCGTCTACGCTTCCACATGGGACTCGCCCGAGTCCGCCCGCAAATATTTCGACCTTTACGCGAAGGTCCTGCGCGGCAAATGGAAGACCGTGGAAATGCAATCTGAGACCGCCTCCGAACTAGCCGGGCACGGCGATTCCGGCTACTTCCGGACCTGGCTGGACGGCGTTACCGTCAACCATATCGAAGGTTCGAAATCTCCGCTACACTAAAACAAAGGAGTTTTTGGATGCTTTCGATTCGAGTGGCCGCCGCAGCTATGCTTGGTGTCTTTGCCCTGCAGGCGGAGATCCCCGCCACCCCCCGCCCTGCACCGGAGTTCACCATAAAATATGCGGATGGGAATCAGGTCCCGCTGAGCAGCTTCAAGGGTAAAGTGGTGGCGCTCTCGTTCGTCTTCACCACCTGCGTCCATTGCCAGCACGCGTCGCAAGCTTTTTCGAAACTCTACACCGAGTACGGCCCGCGCGGATTCCAACCCGTCGGCGTCGCCATTAACGACATGGCGAACCTCTTCGTGGAAGATTTCATGAAGAATTTCAACATCAATTACAAAGTCGGCTACAGCCCGCTCGACCCGGTGCTTGATTTTCTCGGCATCTCCCGCATGGAACGCTACGTGGTCCCGCAAATCGTCTGGATCGATCGCAAAGGCATGATCCGCTCCCAGACGTCGCCGGTCACGGGTGACGAGCAAATGCGCACCGAGCCCTACTGGCGCAACATGATCGAAACGCTCCTCAAGGAACCCGCCGAGACCACCAAGAAGCATTCCGCCACCCACACCAGCGCCGCCAAGAAGTAGCCGTTACCGAACCGCGACCGTAAGGGAGTCGGTGCCGTTTGGCTAGAGCAACGCTATAATGTCCACAGGGCGCCCGTAGCTCAGTCTGGATAGAGCGTTTGC
>CAVZFZ010000004.1:0-89792 GCA_963774655.1 Bryobacterales bacterium
CTGTCTCCCCCGTTCAATGATCGTTTACGGTTGAGGCGCGCGCGACGGTCACGATGGAATTTCTCGCCGTGATAGAAGATGATTTTGTAACTCTGTCCGTCGCTCGTCTTCTCGATCCCCCAATCGGCGAGATAGCCGAACTCCTTCAGCTCATCGAGCGAGGGCGAGCGTCCGGCTGATCAGGGAAAGATATCGGTACTGTTGGATGTTCAAAATCTGGCAGAGTTCGTCATAGCGTTTTTCAAAAACGCCTTCGTCACGCGTGGCGTAGAGCCAAATCTGCAAGAAGCGGCACGAGTGCCTTCGCGATATGGTTCTTGAGTTCGCGATACGCTTCGAGGTCGATCGGCAATAAATGGTTGCTGTTGATGTTCTGTAACTGCCAGTCGGAAAACCAAACATAATTTTTGTCGGCAACTTTGCCGTCGGGAAGTTCCTTGCCGAAACTCACGGCGCGTTCGAACACGCGAAAGCGATCTTTCACGCGGCGCTTTTCGTTCGCAAGGTAGACGACGCCCTCGGAAAAAATGGTGGTCGAAAAAAACACGTCGAGCCACTCTTCGACTTCGCGATAATTCTTTCCGCTGTGCCGGTGCTTGTGCAAGAGTCGAAGAATGTCGGCCGAGGTGAATGAGATTGGGTTTGTGACTTTCCCCTCTCTCTGCAGGATGTCGGTGAGAATTTTGCAGAGTGCGATCCACTTGTCCTGGTCGGCGGTGATCGGCAGTCCGTATTTCGCGGAAGGGATGATGGTGCCCTTCAACTCCAACCGCTTTCCCGTCGGCGACGGTCGTGATCGTGAATGATTTCTCCTGGGCGTTCCGGAGTCGCTTACTCGATGGCGTGAAGAAGCCGAGTGAGGCCAGATTCTTTTCAACCTTCACAAACTCGGTCGAAGGCAAGGTCTCGGACTGCGAGTGGCCGGCCGATGGTCGGACTCCCCTTCAAAGGTTCCCCTTTTTCAGTTGTTCCATTCCCCTCCTCCATGATCCTTTAATTCTTCCATGAAAGTCCTTTTCCATCAACAACATAGGGTGTTGATTGTTGAGAAATATCTGAAATGTCTAAGAATATCTAGCGGCCTCGGAATCGCTCTGGATCGGCCACGCAATCCTGGGGTTTTCGAGTGGGCCGCACTTGTTTCGCGGTGCACTGAAACTTGCTTTCGGGGTGCACTATTTCTTGCTTTGGAGTGCACTAAAATTTGTTTCGCAGTGCACTGTTTCTTGCTTTGGAGTGCACCACTTGTTTCGGAGTGCACCAGCATCGTTGATTTCAAGTGCACCAGGTAAAATCCGGTATCAAAGCGGACATTTGTTTCGCAGTGCACCATACCGCAAGTGCACTTGTCGAGGCCGTTCGCCAAACATTGACAGAGCAGGGATCGGCATAAGGGTCAGCGAGTAGTCCCAAACATCACTAAGGAGAATAAAATCAATGGATTGGGTAAGCTTCGACGAAATTAAAAAACGGTCACGCTGCAGATGGTGATCGACCACTACGGCATCCATCTCCGCCGGTGGGACCGAACACGCTCCGGGGCAAATGCCCGCTGCCGACCCACGGATCGAAGAAGAGCAACGAGAGTTTCACCGCGACGCTCAACAAAGGAGTGGGCGGCGCCTGGGCGTGCCAGTCGGAATCGTGCATCGAAAGCGCGCGGCCGGGTCGGCGGAAACGTCTCGATTTCGTCGCCGCGATGGAAAAGTGTTCCATCCGCGACGCAGCGATCAAATTGCAAACCTGGTTTCTCGTTCCGGCCGCGGGAAAATCACGCGGCCGGATGGCAAGGAACCTCGCGCGGAAATTTCCGCGGGCAAGGAACCGGAGGACGAAACTCGTTTCAAAAGAAAAAATGAACGGAGTAGGGGAGAGCGAAACGAACAAACCGCTCACCTTCACACTTCAGAAAATCGATCACGCGTCACCCGTATCTACGAGAGGGGAATCACGGAAGAGACCGCGCGAAAGTTCGGCGTCGGAATTTTTCCGGGCAAAGGGAGTCATGCAAGGCAGATGCGTGATTCCGATCCATAACGCGAACTGGCGAACTCGTCGCGTATGCCGGAAGATCGATCGACGGATCGGAACCCCGCTACAAATTTCCGGCGGGCTTCCATAAGTCGCTCGAACTTTTTAACCTGCATAGCGTGAGAGGGGAGCTGTCGGTCGTTCTCGTCGAAGGCTTCTTCGATTGCATGAAAGTGACGCAAGCGGGATTTCCCTGCGTCGCACTCATGGGCTCCACGATGAGCAAAGCGCAAGAGGAATCTTCTCGCGGAACATTTCGGCCAGGTCATTGTCATGCTCGACGGCGATGAAGCCGGCCGAAGTGCAACGGAAGAGATCGCTGACAGACTCCGGCGCGTCGCATACCAGGTCGATGTGGAAAGCCTCTCGGATGGGTGAAGCTGGAGATGCTGCCAACGGAGGAATATCAACGGTACCCTGGCTTCTGTGATATAGCCTTCGAATCGAAAACACTCTGCAATTGTGGCGGCCCGTCTCCAGGCCGCTTTTTTCTTTCCCCTACTCCTGACACCTCCCGAACGGGCGGGTGGGGGATATTGCCTCCCCCTTGCCCAAAGAAACTGCCCCGGGGAGTAGCGAGTGCCCTGCGGGGCATCGGACATTCAATAATGGCGGTCGGTATCAACGTAGAAGACCTTGTCGCCTTCCATCCAATCGAGCGTGAACTGCAATCTCTCCGTGCTCCAGAAGTTATTCTCTTCGAGGCATTCTCCCGCCATGCGTAAACAGAACCCCCGCATGCCCTCGCTCATCGTTTCCGTTTCAGAGAAAGCGTGCATCAGGTGGTCGGCGCATGTGGCGCGTTCCATCGTCCGGAGCGCGAGGAAAGTCCTGCTCGGTCTTGACCTCCTCGCTTATTTTCGTCTCGTCTTCGGCGACCCAATCGAACGGGTGCTGAATCCGATATTCGCCGTCGTCTGTGAGGAGGCCTTTCACGCGTCCTCACCGCCTCCTTCTCGTCGGCGGCTTTCACTTTGACCACCGTGTGTAAGTGCATGGATTTTGTAATTTGGTTTGTTTCGACTTAGGGAAACGTGCTGGCGTGTTCATGGCAGGATTTGCGGCTTGATTGCTCCGGGGCGCGGTTTCAAGTTCCATCCTCGTTTCTCATGCGCATTACCACGGGGCAATGACCCTCTCGCCACCTGCGCCGGAATTGCTTTAAGGCGTTCCGCTCGTTGTGCCACCAGCACTGTCATCAGTTTTACGTTGCGTTAATGCTTCGCGCCGCTCGAACCGGCGGGGCTTGCTTCCCGCTGCGCGTGGAGCGGAGACTGCTCCCCGCGGGCTTTCAGCCCGTTCTTGTAGGATTCGAGGATCCTGCTCCGGATGTCCCGCTTCAGTTCGGCGTAGTCAGCTTGCCGTCCGCGAGATCGTTGAAGATGGCATCGAGCCAACGGTCAACCTCTTGGAGATATCCCATGTGGTTGTTTGAATTTATTGGTTTTTCTTCGACCTTTCCGCCGTTCGCTTCACGGCTCTTAAAAAGCACCGCAGCAGAGCCCGAAGGCGGGTTACTGCTCGGAGTAGCCCGCCGAGGGCCTGCGCGTTCAGAATTCTGCCGTGAAGCGAACAGGGTCGGAAAAAAAGGAATCTGCGGGGCAAGGGGGAGGAACCAGAAGGGGGGAGGTGGCATGAGTCTGCTTTTCGCTGTTTTCAAAAATAAAAAAGGGATGCTGGAGCGTCACCAGAATTGCGGTCGATTGTAGTCTTGCTAGCGCTTCCGTTTTCTCGTAAGCGAGCCGCGGGCTGCTGGTGTGGTTCGGCCGGCCGCGCAAGAAGGCGGGCGATGTCGGGTCTATCTCCCGCCCGCGGCCTCGTGTACCGCCGTCGCTCAAGCGGATCAGTTTTTCTTTGGACGCCATGCCGCGCTTCCGGGATCGGGCGGATAGGTTGCGAACCGTACCGGATCGTCGGCCAGCAGTGGGTCTCGTCGCAGACGAGCGTCTTCACGTAGGCGGTATAGTCTTCGAGTTCCTGGAGGGAACTCGCCGACAGGACGCGCCGAACTCACTGCTGAGGCGTTCCGCGTCGCGTTCGACACGCGGAAGCTGATGAGCGAGCCGGAGTTGGTGAAGACCGCGCTCTGCGGCTCTTCGCTCAGTTGGTCGAAGCTCTGCACGATTAGCGTCAAGATCAAATTGTATTTGCGCGTCTCCGCCAAAATGGACTCGACGTCGCCGACGAAATTGTGTGCTTCTTCGACATAGAGGAAATGCGGCACGCGATCGGCCTCGGGAATGTCCTGCCGGGAGAACGCGGCCAGTTTCTCCTGCATCACAATAAGCGATCCGAGTAACCGCGCATTGTCCGATCCGATCGCGCCCTTCGAAAGATCGCACAAAATGATTTTCTGCTCATCGATCGCGCGGCGGAAGCTGAAGCTCGATGGCGCCTTGCCAACGATCCCGCGGAGAAGGGGATTCGTAAGAAACGCCCGCACCTTGTTCAGCACCGGACTGATGGCTTCCTCTCGAAACGAGTTCGACCAGCGGTCGTACGTGTTATGGAAAAAGTCGAGGATGATCGGATCGCGAATGCGTGCGAGCATCTGGCCTCGAAATCCACCGTCCGTGAGGAATGTGGGAAGTGCCGCAAGGGATGTTGGAAACGGCTGCTCGATAAGGACGAAGAGCGCGTTGCGGAGAATATCGAGCATCCGGGGGCCAATGCTGTCGCGCCAGAGGGTCTCAAAAATATTCATGACGTTCGAGACGACAAGCGCTTTCTGCTCCGGCCGCGGCGCATCGAGAATATTGATGGAGAGCGCCCGCGCCTGGTCCTTCGCATCGAGCACGATCACATCTTCGCTGCGGGATCTTCGGGATGTGGTTCGCGAGAAGTCCGGCGACTAGCTCGCCGTGCGGATCAATTACGGTAACGCCATGCCTGCGCCAGGTCCGCGGCTACTACCGAGCTGATCAGATGGCTCTTGCCTGCGCCCGTGGCGCCGCAGACACAAAGATGTTTGCGGCGTGCCCCCGGATCGAGCGCAACGGGCGGGCCTTCGCGATAAGGGTCGAGACTCCGGCCAATACGCGCGGGGGGAGATTCCAAGTGTATCCATCAATCTTACGGGCGGACGGGGAGCGCGTCGAGATGGGGATAACCTAAACGGGTTTCAAAAAGAAAAGTCGTCACTTCGGGTGGGGGATGATGTCCACGATGTAGTAGACGTCGTCCTGGATAAGGAAATAAAAGCGCCAGTCTTTGTTCACGCGGGCCTGCCACAGATCCTGGGCTTCGTCATATTTTTGGCGCGCAGAGAAGGGTGATGGAGGTTCTGAACTAAAAGTAAGGACTGCTTGTCGAAAGCGCGCTGGACGCGTTGCCGACGCCTTCGCATACTTTCGCTCGAGGCCGGCTGCGGAACGAGCCTCATCGAGGTCGAGCGTTTAGGTTTTCTTGCTCGAGCTTGGCTTCCTTATGAAGAGAATCACTCAGACTCATTATGCGTGCAAAAGGACCTCGAACGCGTCCTGCGCGAATATCGGCGAGGCCTTCAGCCAGTTGGACATTGACGATTCGGCGCTGCTCCGGCGTGTATTCGTCGTCGGCGGTGGGGAGCTTCGCAAGGATGGTGATCACGCCACCCGAGGCCTCATCTCGAGCTCCTGCCCGCGCTTAAACCCGGCGCGTCGAAGGGCGGCCTCAGGAACTACAACCGGTTTCTTGTTTTTGAGGGCAACAGTCATAGTGATTGGTTACGTCGGGGACGGCCTAAACTTTCATCTTCACGATAGCAGGTACGCACATTGCGTCAACCCCCGCAGGGGAGCTCGCCGGCCAAACGTCGGCGGCCGAAGAACGCGGCCAACCCACGCCTCAGCCTGGCTGTTCCTGATCCAACCTGATACCGCCATCGGGGCCGGGACAACGCTTTCGGTGGGAAACCAGCCGGGTCCTGAAGTGGCTGTTTTCCCCCGCAGAGCTCGGTCCATAGCGCAGCGCCTATGCGGTCGCTGGAGGCGGCAGTCACCGGCGAGCGTGGTCGTTGTATACCACGACTTCCACGGTTTGTCACGCAACTTCGGAGCGTTGTGTAAAGAGTGCGTCGAGAGTGAGATCCTCGAAGGCCACGAAGTGGTAGGCGCGCCGGGCAGGACCCATCGGTAGGATGGGCGTAAGATGCGATTCAAGATAGCTGGCGCGGGACCGTGTTTCCGTTACGGTAAGCACTTGGAACATTTTCATCTGCGGATATTTCTTCAGGTACCGCTGCTGCTTGTGGTACGCGAGATAGCCTCGGATCTTTTGTTCCATGCGATCGCCGCTCATGGTGCCACGGTCGGCTTCGACAAAGAAGTCAGCGACGTTGCGCCCCTCCAGGCCGAGCGGTGTCCTGGAGGGTGAGCTTGAGATCCGGCCTCACGGGCAGCGTCGTCTCCTTGCCATTCCGGTCAAGGCCGGTCGCGTGGTCCCAGAGCGCCGGGCCGTCGTGCTGGCAGTCGATAATCTTAATTCGACTCTCACGCTCCTCGCGGATTAATTTGGTGAGAATGGTGCTCACAAAAAGAAGGTGCTGGATGGTCATCGGCTTCAGTTCATGGTCGCGCATGCGCCGCGACGCGATGGCCTGCGGGGAAAAACCTGCCTCGATAAGAACGGAAGCTGCTTCGGGCCCAAGGACAAACACATGCTGTTGGAGGAAATCGCGCAACGGGCGTGACGTAGCGACGATGACGGAGTTTGAGGAGTCGTGCGCGGAGTGCCTTTTTCGAACGGCCCGTGAGAGGCACTAGGTGATCATGGAGCGTGGCGGCGCGCAGCTGGTTGACGAAACCGATCACCTGCACGTCGCCGTCCTGGAGTTCAAAGCCTTGGTTTGCTGGCATGGTGGTTATCGCAGGAAATAGTCCTCGTCGGTAACTTCCGGCGGAATGGACGGGGTTTCTGGTGATTCTACCCCCGGTGCTGGCAATTGAGAAGCTTCGCGCATGGGGAGGATCGGGTGCTCCTTCGTCTCTGTCATTAATGAGCGCAGGATGCGTTCCAGTGCTCTCGTGCGAATAGCGGTAGGAATCCATGGCTCACGCACGAAGTATGCCCGGACAAAAACGGCTTTTTGGTCGGGTACCTTGATCAGGAAGTGTCCACGCGGCTGTCGCTTGATGATCTGGAGGGCAAGGGTGAGGAATTCGTCGAGCGTCTGGAAGGTGAGCGCAGACACGATTCTTCTTTTCGCATAGGGGGAAGGGGATTGGCGTGGTGCCTTGGGACCAACTTCCATTGATGCTCGCGTTGAAACCAGTGAGGGTGCCTGTCGTTTCGGTTTTTGAGGTTCCTTCCTGCACGCCATGGGATTGGAATTCTCCGTAGAATTGTCCGCGCTCGTCGCGCCTTCCGTGTCCACATCGCTTGCGCCATTGGTGCCGCTCGCGACGCAGATAATTTCGCCGTTCGGAAGCATGGTCTCACCGGTCGTCATGCCCGTGCTGTTGCCGCTCGAATGGACGTGGGACAGGGCCTCGCTATGTCCGTAGGAGGTGCCCCACTGCTTGGACGCCCCGCGCGAAACGCCATGCGCCGATGACGTCGAGCTGCCGGTGCTCAAGCCCAGAGCTCCGCCGATGGTCCAAGATTTCGTGGGGACTTTCCCGGGTCGTTTCGATGGGCTCGCATTCGAGCGTCGTGCGTTCATCCTTCACGGTCATCCAGTTATATTGATCGATCATCAGGTCTTCGACGACGGGCTTGAGTTCACTCACGTGCATGCCGCCAAAAATGACTTTGGTCCGTGCGCAGTGCTCGACCGCGGCGAAGAGCCGGGTATCTTCCTTACTCAGCTTGAACTGGCTCGGGAATTGATTCGCAAGCACGACATACAAGCCGAGTTCGCGCCCGAGTTCCAACGCGGCCGCGAGATCCATCGTGCTGTACTGTGGGGCTTCGTCGAGCAAGAGGACGGTGAGCGTACGCTCCTCCTTCGATGCAGCGAATTTGTGCGCGAGGATGCTGTTCAAAATAAGCCGAAGCATTGTCCGCGCGTCGTCTGGGACGAGCGGATTGAAAAATGAACAATCGACGCAGGCTTTCTTGTTGTTCCTGATGATGTCGCCTGGATCGAAGCAACACTCCGATTCAGTGATATCGCCCGAACCGTGGGGTCAGAGACGAAACCAAGTCTTGCCAACGTATCATGAGCAGCTCGTCCTTGGCTCGCGTCCTTCAAGTGGTGGAACCATGCAAGCGCCTCACGAAGGAATTCGCTCTCCACCGTGTGGAGCATACTTGTGCGGAGCCCCGATTTGCCAGGCCCAGGAGGCGGGCCGCTTTGGGAGATCGAGACCCTGTTCAAGGGACACCGCGAGCGCAAGATACATTAGCCTGCTCAATTGCGGCATCTGGTCGAGTGATCCTTCCCATGTGAGCCGAGAATGGCCGTGCGTGCCATCTTCGTGGCGCTCGGCCGGCCAGCCGTTTTTCTTCAGCGGATTAAACCCTATCGGAACATGGCCTGGCTGAATTCAAGGAAAGTCTTCGTGAGGCCATGGCCGATTGCAAAGTCAGCGCAGTTCTCGCAGAAATCGCCTTGGTGGTCATCGCGACGACAGAAATGTCGGAATCGGCGTGAGCTGCTCCCAGAGTTTGAGCATGAGGCCGCGGGTTTTCCGCATCCGGTGGTCCCATGCACACCAAGTGCTCAGATAGCCGGTGTAGCCCGATGCTTATCGGCTCGCCAGTGTCGACATCCGTGCCGATCGACAATTGTGGATTAGGAATCTTCTGCATCACCGGCTTCCTTCTTTCTCCGAAGCGCGCTGTCGAAAATACGCTGTGCGCGGTCAAGGAACATCGGGGTCGTTGCGGCGAGGTCGTCGGCATTTCCAGGAACTCGCCAGATCTTCGAGCACCCACTCTAAATGGATGCGCGTGCCGCCCATGACCTAAGCGTCGTAACTATAAGTACGAGCGATGCCGCTGGTTTGAGTAAAGGTGATGTCAATATTCTCATCAGAGTGTTTTTCCATTTTGGTTTTCCCCCTGCTCAACCTGGTCGAGAATCTTCTGGATGATCGCTTGTGCTCATCTTCCTCAAGATGTGCGTACTTCGCCCGGACGTAGGCTTTGACGTCTTCTTCGGTCGCCACACGGTCTTTGGCGAGAGCCAGTGTGTCGCCTAACTTTATCTGCTGGCGCCGCACTTTTCGTTGCTGCACCTGCGCGGCGTTCAGTTTTCGTTTCGGGCGTTCATCGAGGAGGATTTGGGTTGGCGCCGTTTTGGGTGCTTCACCCGCTGCGATCGCCCGATCAAGAGAAAGTTTTTCCGCTAGCAACAACGATTCAAAACGGCAGCAGCGTAGCGAGGACCATAGGATGATGCCGCCGTAGATACATGACTACCGGTGTTGCTCAAGAAGTTGGTTTGGATCCGTGCGGATTTCACTTTGGCGCTGGACGAGCTCTTCGGCATGAAGCCGAGCAAAGTCTGCGCGATATTGCGGGTCCGCCCAATTCGGGTTCGTTCCGCGCGGATGGAGAGTGCCTCCACGATCTCTGAAAAGCGATCGGCATCAGCTGCCGCCTGTTGTCGCGCCGCTCGCCGGGCTTCCTCGGCCGCATGCTCCGCCTCGGCTCGACGCCGCTGCTCACTGAAAACAACGACCTTGCGGAAGCAAGGTCGCCTTAGGCGATAGCGCCGAATTACGCGATTATCGAGCGCGAGCGTAAGCGGCATGTCGCCCGAGTCGATCCTGATCGTATACCGATGGTTGCAGCGATCGCTGTACAGCTCCTCGAAAGTCAAGCGATGCAAGGGTGTCCCGTTCACACGGAACAGACATCCTGTGGGCGAAATTTCCCTGGCGGTCGGTTCGTAAAAGGCGTCGGCCAGAGAATTCTTGTAGCCTCGAATGACTCCCGTGAAGCTGATCTCATAGACCGGATTCGGATGCGGAGCCTGCAGAAAAAACCTCGCGTCCGGTGGCGGGGACCCGTGCCGAGCTGGAAATGGTCTATCACTGTGGCCTCAAGGCTTAATGCAGATGGCGGAGGCGGCGTGCTTTCTTCGGATTCCGCCTTCGGCCTGGAGGCGGGCAATAGACGGAACGCGGCAATGACAACAGCTGCCAGGATGCCGAGGAGACAACAGAAGACGATGAACCCAAGGTCTGTCATGACGGCCTCCCGATGGCTCTTTCAACATCGACAAACCAGTTCAGGACCAAGCGATCCTGGAGTTCGCTGGAACTTCGTCTGGCAGCTCGTGTTCAGTTCGCCAATTAACTAGCACGAATACCAGCGGTCAGAGCGTGGCTCCTCTGGACACGCTAAAGGCGCGGGTATAGAGTGAGGAACTAAATAAGTCGTGAAACGTCGGCTGTGTGACATGTGTTTCCATCTCCCAACATTGCGATAGACATGTTCCCCGGCCGCTCGTCCAGGGCGAGTCAGGCCCCTGCTGGCTCTTACAAACCGCCAGGGGCTTTAACTTATTTCTGAGCGGGCCGGGCCTATTCTTAAAGGGCGGTCACGCCGCCTGCCTCTTCTTAGTGCGATGTTCGTATTCAGCGAATGCGATTGATTCGGAACTTGAAAACAGATGTTCTTCCCATTCCCGAAATTATAACGCGGGCTTGGGGTCGCCCTTACGGTCGAAAAACCATCGTCGTACGGTGTGATAGTTCTGGTGGCAAGTCGCTTTCTTGCCGTTTCGGGTTAGAGTGTTCCGCGGGCAAACCAGAGTTCGCACAACTGGTTTATGGAAAAATGACGTTCGGTCGCAAGCATGGACACACCTCACCTATGAATTTGTGCTGGGAAGTGTGGGAAGCCCGTTTTCCCCGAGCTCCCCGCACCCTGGTGAGGGTGTAGTGTGCATTACTGCATGTGTTACGAGAGGAATTTCGGCAACGCTTCCTCGTCGTCGTGAGATACGCTTATTAGGCGTCGGCGATTTCTCGCCATTTTGCAAACTTCCAAAATAAGCCTGACTTGCTACCCGCGCTTACCACGTGTCGCTCAAGCTAAAACCAGGGAAAACGCGTGAGCCGCCTCCCACTGTCTGGCGGGAAATTGGATAGTCTGGCCGCTCTATACTCCGTCGAATGGGGAAACCACCGACGAAACCCAAATACAACCGGGTACGGCAACAGTATATGGCAGAGAGTGAAGGGTTGTTTGCAAGAGGAAAGTTGGGGGGTTTTTGCACGATGTGCAATTAAATTTATTTCACGCGGACCAACAACGGTTCCAGGTAGAAGACACGATTCGTCGAGCCGATCCTGGCGACTTTCGTCCACTGGCTGTAGTGCTTCATAACTACGGCTGGGCTATTTCCGAGAATTGCGGCTACATCTTCGACGCTGGCGCCCTTCGAGAGCAGGTCGGCCGCGAGTGAATGACGGAACCGATGGGGGTGCGCCGGGGAAACCTCGGCATCTTTGCGAGAGGATCTTTATCCTCCTCCGCCGAGGTCGGCCACCGTGTGCATGGAAGTCGAATCTTTGCGGACAAAAAAAATAGCCGCCGCGGGGTTCGATGGCTTTGAGGAGCTTGAGCAGCCTGTCCGGTATGACGATGCTTACTGGCGTGCCTATTGGTGGTGTAAAGAAATACACGATCATCGGAGAGCGCCGAAGTCCGTAAAAGTGAACCTCCGATTGCTGGAGGCCGGTATGCCGAAGCGTCTGAGGACAAATGCAAGCTCCCGATCGTCCTTCGCCTGGGCGAGGAGGTTTTGGATTTCCTTTTCGCTGAAGGGGATTCTTGGAAGCGTTTTTACCTGCGGGCTTTGATCGCTTTTGCAGGGTTGGTTGGAGCCAGGCGTTCTCGACGCAGAACTTGAGGAATGCTCGGAACCGTTCGAGTTTTTGGGCAGAGTCCGAGCTCCAAGCTTACGAAGTTTTCTGAAGTCGCGGATGCAATCACCGGATATGTCACCAAGCACCGCAAGACCTCTTGCTTTCGCGTGCTCAACGAAGTTCCTCTCGAGAAGTCGATATTTAGCAAGCGTCAAGGGATTGAAATTTCTGCTCTCGCAGTCACTGATGAATGTTTTGAAGGCATGCTCGATCGTAACGCCTTTCGGTTCTTCCGGGAGCTTGGGCTTGATGCCGTCTTCGAGGTCGCGCTTGAGCTGTTCCCGCGCGCCCAGCTTGTTCCACGTCCAGGGCTTTCTCATTGGTTTTCCGAGAAGAGTCCCTGAATCCACAGCGGGCATTTGCAGCGCTGGAAGGTTCTGCCCTTCGATTTATGCTCGCAGGCGGCGAGATGGCGGCGGTATACCTTGAGGGGCACTACCGAAATGTTAGCACGTATTAGGTACGTGGAAATTATCCGGTGCGTATCTTGCTGATTCTAATATGGCGGTGAGGGTGGGATTCGAACCCACGGAACCCGCAAAGGTTCAACGGTTTTCGAGACCGCCCGATTCAACCACTCTCGCACCTCACCGTATCCTTATTCTACCCGGTTTCCATCACTTACGGACCCGTGTTACCAATTTGGCCAGCCAACACCTTTCGCGCTACCACTAGGCGCTACGGATCGCGATCGAGATTGACGTAATGAGTTCTCCATTTCAGTTGAGATCACGCGAAAGCATTAGCTTCAGAGTCACTTTGTCCGATGCGCTGGTCAAGCCAAACCCCACGCCGGCTTCGATGTTCAGTACCTTGCTGACGTGATCCAGCACTGCCCATATTTGCTGCGATTGTTCGCGCGCTGTGTAGATATCCCGCAGTGGCCCGTAGTCGGCGTATTCCTCAACGGCCGCCGCCCACGCCTTCGTGAAACTGTGAGCAACTCGTACCGCGGGCGCGAAGTCAAGGCTCTTAAAGCCGCCCGTGTAAGAGGTGTCCACAATCGGATTGACAATGATGTCGACAGGATGCAAATGCCAGCCGACGATTGGCCGGACCTCGGATGTAAAGCGTCTCGGATCCCACTGTTTTTGGTTCACGCTGAATTCAAAATTCACGCCGTAAAAAAACCTGCTGTCCGCTGCGTGCGGTTTTACGAACAGTTCCCGCAGTTTGAAGCCGTTGAACGTGGCGCCATCATTCTGGGAGAAACTGTACAGCGGCAGGTAAAGACCCTGTTCGAACCAATCGGTGACGCCGTAGGCCCATTCAGCGACACCCACCAGCGCTCTGTCCGACTCCACGCCACCGGGGAATGCCGGAGTCCGGCGGCCATCCGGGGTGAAGTTGTTGTGCAGCATGAGATTGAACTTGCCCGTCTCGGCAATGGCGGCATCATAAACTTGGATCTCGTCGGTTTGCGCGAAGGCCACGCCTGGAGCCACAACCAGTGCACCGGCTATCCAGAACAAGCACGCGTACTTTGCGGAACGTGGTTCATCGGGATTTTGCATGGATCCAAGCGCAGTACCGCTTGTTAAACTGTACCTGAGTGGGAGCCACCTCAAGCAAAACCTGGTGGTGCTTGATAGATACGGCACCGACTCCCTCACGGCCGCGGTTCGGTAACGCTCTCCAAGCATGGGAAAGTCTTTCCGAACCGCGACCGTCAGGGAGTCGGTGCTTTAGGTTTTTTCACAGACCCATATGTCGGCCGGTGATTTTGTTTCTTCAAACGCCTTCATTACCTGTGCGGCTGAGTATTCAGGCACTGCCCAAAACGTCCTCGATGCAGCAAGGCGCGTCTTATCGATTCGAAATTGCGCATGCGCGGCGCTTCCCGTGCAATGCCA
The DNA here is from genome assembly GCA_963774655.1 of Bryobacterales bacterium. Taxonomy (GTDB): domain Bacteria; phylum Acidobacteriota; class Terriglobia; order Bryobacterales; family Bryobacteraceae; genus Palsa-89. Next base: position 13,688 of record CAVZFZ010000004.1, read on the forward strand.
GTACTACTCGTGGCGCAGCGCGCCCGCCGGATCGATCCGCAGCGCACGCGCCGCCGGCAGCGTCACCGCCAGCGCGACCGCAATTGCAAAGACGAATAGCGCCGCAAGATAAGCCCACGGATCGAGATTGCTGATCCCGAACAGCATCCGCCGCAGCACCTGCGATAAAGCAATAGCGCCGCCGATCCCAACCACCAGCCCCGCAATAATGGGAACCGAGAACTGTCGCAGCACGAATGCCAACACATTCCCAGGCTTCGCACCCAGGGCCATTCGGATCCCAATCTCTCGAGTCCGTTCCGACACCGCGAAAGAAACCAGCCCTAGAATGCCGAGGCACGCCACCAGAAGCGCGACTCCGCCGGGGACGCTGGCAGCCAGCGCGGCATACTCCGAGAAGCGTAGCTTGGCGCGAAACGAATCGTTCAGCAGTTGAACGTCGGGGAAGAGCAGGGGATCCACGGCCTTCGCGGCCGCCGCAACGCGCCGTAGCAGTCCTTCCGGGGGTGTCAGCGTTCTCACCATCACCACCATGGGCGTGAGATCCGCACCGGCCAGTTGATAAACTTCCACCGCGTCCGAATCTTCCGGCGAGACCAATCTTGCGCTGCCGGCTACACCAACTACCGTCAGATTCTCAGCATCCATCCGGAACGTCTTGCCCACCGGATCCTCCGCCGGCCATTGGCGACGGGCAAGCGACTCGCTGACCACGATCGCCTGCGTGTCGCCCCGTGCCAGGTTCCGTCCGCGCAACAGAGGGATTCTCATGGTCTCGAAGAATGCCGTATCCACATGGTTGATATGAATGCCAACCGCGCGACCTCCGATTTCCGTCCGCACCACGCTCCATCGATTTCCCAGCGGCGGATTGGTGGCAATCCCCATGGACGCCACGCCCGGAATCGCCCGCAGGCGCTCGCGCAACGAATCAAAGTAATTCCTGGCCTGCTCCGGCGTGTAAGCGCGGAACCGCGGATCAATCGAAATAACCTGGCGGTATTCAAAACCGGGATTCGTGTACACAGCGTGATTCAGCGCGCGGACCAGCAGCCCCGCCGCGATCAGCAAGATCGAACTGGCCGCCACCTGCGCGCCAATCAGAAGTTTACGCGCGATAGTCGCGCGCTGCCGTTTTGCGGAGACCTGCAACGCGGGAGTCAATCCGAACAGCATCGCTGAAAAGAATCCAATACCGACGGCGAAGACCGTGACGCGCCAATCCGGCATCGCGTTCACCCACGCTGGCAGATCGGTCGCGATAATCAGAAGCCGCAGCAGGATCGATCCCAGCGCCAAGCCTACCGCCAATCCGAGCGAGGCCAGCACCAGGCTTTCGGTAAGCAACTGTCGAATCAGCCGCGCACGGCCGGCGCCCACGGAGATCCGAATGCTAATTTCTCTCTCCCGCGTCACACCACGCGCCAGCAGCAGGCCGCCAAGATTGCTGGATGCCACAATCAGGATCAACAATCCCAGTACCGCAGCCATAGCGAGAAACGGAACCATTTCCCGCCGCACAATCAGCGCATGTCCTCCCGGTTCACTCGGAAGCGTCTCGCCTTTCCAAATGTCGTCGGGATGCTGCGCGCGCAACTCCTTGGCCAGCGAACTCAGTTCCTGCTCGGCCACTTTGGGACTCAAGCCCGCCCGCAACCGGCCCCACATCTGCACCTGGATGCCGCTCTCGGAGAAATCCGTCAACACCTGTTTTCGATTGCTGAAGAAAGCTTGCTGAGAAATCGGGAGCCACAGATCAGGAGGGTCTAATCCCAAACCGGTAAAGTTTCTGCTGGCAACGCCAATTACAGTGACGGGCTTGCCGTTCAGCCGGATCGTTTTTCCAACGATCGCGGGGTCGGCGGCAAAATGCCGCTCCCAAAATCTGTGATCCAGCACCGCCGCCAACTCAGTTTCGGGACGCGCCGCATCCAGCGTTCTTCCAAGCGCGGAAACCCCGCCCAATTCGCTAAAGAAATTAGAGGTCACAAAATGTGACCTCAAAGGTTTTTCTTCACCCTCCATTGCCAGGCTATCGAAATGCAGCGCGAACACGGCCGATAGTGACGTAGCGTGTGCGCCATAAAACGCGACTTCCGGATAAGCGAAGTTATCCGCGAAATTTCCCGGAGCGCTCCGCCGGAAGTGCAGAATGGATTCTGGATCGCGCACCGGCAAGGGCCGCAGCACCATCAAATTGAAGAATCCAAAAGCGGCCACATTCACGCCGATACCGAGCGCTAGCAACAGGATCGCTACCAGCGTAAATCCGGGCGACTTTCCCAGCACTCTCGCCGCATAGCGCAAATCCTGAAACAGCGTGTCAATCCAAGTCCAGCCCCAGGCATCGCGCGCCTCTTCGCGCAGCCGCAGCGGATTCCCAAAGTTCCCCCGGCCTTCGGCTCCCGCCATTTCCCGATGAAACTCCATGTCCTGCGCCAGCTCCCGATCGAAGCGGCGCCGGTTCAGGAGATAGCGCAGACGGCGAAACAATTGTGGAACAGGCATAAGTACTATAGGGGTATGATACCGATGCCTGGGCAGTCTTGTCAACCCTGGAAAAAATGCACCGACTCCCTCACGGTCGCGGCTCGGTAACACTCTCTCCGTTCCGAACCGCTACCGCGAGGGAGCGCAACCACGAACGCGGCGCTTTTGCGTACGCTCCCTCGCCGTCGCGGTTCGGTTGGGTGTGTTAGTACGATATGACCGAAGGCCGAAAGTGGCGTATCCCAATCACCCTTCCTCCCGCAGCGCCGTCATCGGATCCACGCCCGCCGCCCGGCTCGCCGGAATCCAGGCCGCCAGTAAACCGACCAGTGTCATCAGAACGCAAGCCACGGCCAGCGCCACCGGATCCAGCGCCGACACTTCGAACAAGAGACTCTTCAGCGCCCGAGTCAGCGCAAAGGCTCCAGCCAGTCCGGTTGCGAGCCCCACCAGCAGCATCAAGAAGGCGCCGCGCAAAATACGCGACACCACGTCGCCCGGCCGCGCGCCCAAGGCCATGCGAATGCCAATCTCGCGACGCTGCTGCGTCACCGCATTTGCCAGCACGCCGTAAAGTCCCAGTGCAGCCATCAGCGCAGCGACTCCGGCGAAGGCTCCCACCACCCACGTGGGCTGCTTCGCCCACAGCATGCTTTGCTGCTTCACTTGTTCCATCGTCTTCACATTCCCCAGGGGTAAATGCGGATCCACCTGCCGCACGGCTTCCCGAATACCGGACACCAGCGACAACGGATCGATCTGCGTTCGAACTGCCAGGTTGACGTCCTGCTGCGGGATCTGCGCTAACGGTACATAGACCACCGGATCTAGCGGCGCATTCAATCCACCCGTACGCTCGTTACGAATCATTCCCACGATCTGCACGTTTACGTGGGACTCCGGAATCGGGCCGTAGCCGGCCAAGTCAATGGCAACAACTCGTCCCACCGGATTCGCGAATTTGAATTTGTCCGCCAATTCGCGCGCCGTTTCTTCGTTGATTACCATGACCAGCGGCGCGCCCGCGCGATCGCGATCTTTGAGTCCGCGCCCGAATTTTAGGGGAATGCCGAACGTGTCGAAATACGCTGGATCGATCATCTTCACGCGAACCACCAGCGGCACATTCATTCCCGGCACACTCAGATACTCGCCCCACGCCGCCCCCTGCAAAGGCAGCCTCTGGGTAACCGACGCCTGCTCCACTCCGGGCACCGATCGCAGCCGTTGCACAACGGTATCGAAGAACCTGGCGGCGCTTTCGGGCGTTGGATAGGCCGACGCTGGAAGATCCGCCGACATCGTAATTACGTGGTCGATTCTCACTCCCGCATCCACATGCTGAAGTTTCTCCAGGCTCTTGAACAGCAGCGCCGCTCCCGAAATCAGCACAACGGATGCCGCAACTTCCCCGATGACGATTGTGCGCCGTACCGCAGCCCTCGATCCCGACGATCCACGCGATGTCTGATTCAATGCGCTGGACAGTTTGCCAAAGGAGGTCTGCAAGGAAGGCAGCAGCCCCGTGAGTATCAGAACCGCCATCACAGCGAGCGCGCCAAAGCCGAGCACCCGTAAATCCAGACTGAGATCGGCCGTGAACGGTAGCGATTCCGCGACCAGCGGCGCCGCGGCGCGCAGCAGAGTGAAGGCTAACCCGACACCGGCGATGCCTCCCAGAAGGCAAAGTACCAGGCTTTCAGCGAGCAACTGCCCGATCAACCGGCCGCGGCTCGCTCCCAGGCTCGCTCGGAGCGCCATCTCCTTCCGCCGCGTAGCGCCCTTCGCCATCACCAGGTTCGCCACATTTGCGCAAGCAATCAGCAACACGATCAGGACCGCGCCGAACACCAGGTAGATGGATCGGCGCAGCGTGTCGCCCACCAGCGCCTTCTCAAATGGCTCCACCCCGAAACCCCAATCCTTGAAGTACGCCAGCTCTTTGTCGAGCCGCGCTCTCAATAAATTCATCTTGGCCTGCGCCTGGCCGAGACTCACCCCCGCGCGCAGCCGGCCCACCACGTCCCACACGTGCTGGCCGCGATTCATTTGCTCCGGTGTGAAGACTCGCGGTTTCCAAAAGACAGCTTCGTCCCGATCGAATGCTCCCCTGGGTAACACCGCCGATAATTTTGTGGAAGACACCATCCAGCTTCAACTCCCGATTCAGAATCGCGGGATCGCCGCTGAACAACGATTGCCACAGCCCGTGGCTGATCACCACCACCATGGCTGCTCCAGGTTGATCTTCGCCCAGCGCAAAAGCGCGCCCGAGCCGCGGCCGCACGTCGAATACGTCGAAGTAATCGGCCGATACCAGCTTGCCCGTAAGCCGCGCCGGATTTCCGTCTGTCTCCACTGCGGCTGTCGTCAGTGACTCTACCGACAATGCTGCGAAGATATCGCTCTGCCGCTTCCAGTCGAGGAATGTCAGCGTGGTGGTGGGATTGCGCTTCGTCGGCTCCGGAGTTTCCACTACCCTCACCATCCGCTCCGGTTCAGGGAAGGGAAGCGGTTTCAGCAACACCGCGTCCACGATACTGAACATCGCCGTGTTGGCGCCGATACCGAGTGCCAGCAATCCGATGGTAATTGCCGCAAACGCCGGATCCCGCGCAAGTGCTGCCATCCCATATCGAACGTCTCTCCACAAATTCTCCAACCACCGGACGCTCCGTTGCTCGCGATGCTCTTCCTTCATCTGCTCGATTCCTCCAAAACCACGGCGGGCCTCGCGCCGAGCCTCCTCCTCCGACAGTCCTGCGGCGCGGGCATCGCGCTCAGCCAACTCCAGGTGGGCGAGGATTTCACCCTGTAGCTCTTTATCCAGACGACGCCTGCGAATCAGCGCCGCGAGACGAGCCGCAGTGAATCGGAATTTCACGATTCCGCCTCCAGAAAACGCGCCACCAGCGCTGTCGCTCGCTCCCAGTTCCGAACCTCGACACTGAGTTGCTTTGCGCCTGCCCGGGTCAGCGAGTAAAACTTGACCTTGCGTTTGGTCTCGGAAATCCCCCACTGCGTGCGAATCCAACCCTGCTCTTCGAGGCGTATGAGCGCCGGATAAATTGACCCCTGATTCAATCGCAAAAGGTTCTCCGCCACCTGCTCAATTCTCCGGGCGATGCGGTAGCCGTGCATCGGCCCCATCGTGTCCAGCGTTTTCAGGATCAGCAGGTCCAGTGTTCCGTACGGGACGTCGGTTTTATTTTCAGACATGTTGGCTGCCAACAGCTATATACTACATCAGACAACAGGTAGCCTGTCAACACGTGCATCAAAAATCGGTCTAAAGTGGTGACGAGGGCGAACGCTCTGAACTTACGGCTGGCGCCAGCGACGGGTCACTTCCGGCCCGCATTGAGCGTAATGCCGGACGTTCCAGGTGTAGATCGTTTTCGCCTGAGCTTTTACGGCACACTGCGCAAGCAGAGCGTCATAGATTCCTCCACCCACGATGCCAAGCGCGGCCGCGGCTTCCAAAGCGCGGGCGTACTCGTCGCCGTTGAGGGCGACGATGGAGAGCCTTTCGCGCACGTTACTTACGAATAACATCGCCGCTGGGTACGCGCTAGCAGCAGCTACTCGACTTATCGAATCTAATAAATAGATTGAGACTGGCCTGACGATGGACGTGCTCGCCTAGAACGCTGCGAGGGGATCTAGGTGTCGAACCAGAACTTCATTCACCGTCGCCCAGATTCGACAAGTCGCGCTTCTCGCGGATCTGTTGCAGCGTTTCGTCCGTCTCTGAAGCGGACAAGGGTTCCCCTGTGAAGAACACCCAGACGCCGGACTCCTTTGTTAGTGGTTGCATACCTCAAACCCGACCGAGGATCTGGCAGTGATCAAACTTTCAGACTAGTACTTCCCTCACCAAGTTTGAAACCATCGACCAGTTTCCACCCTTCCCCAATTCGAGTTGAATAGGAACTGCATGAACCCAACTTTGGGTGCAGTCCTTCTTCTGGCTGCGACCACCCTGCTGGCCCAATCCGACTCAGCGCTTCTCTTCTCGGACTGTTCGGAGACGTCCGAAGTAAAGCGCGTTGTGCAGAGCTCGGACGCCGTAGTGGTTCGTCACAGCCTCGAAGGGGGACTGCAAACTTGTTACTCCGTTTCGGTTTCGGGCGAGAACGGAAAAACCGTGGATGGTTTCCTCATCGGTCCCGTGCATCCGGCCGTGGTTGCTTTTGAGCAGAAGGAGCAGGATTACATCTCGCAAGTTTTCACCGGGCCCAAGCCCGCCCCACCCAATCGCCCCAAACCCGTCGCCCACGCCAAGCCGTTTAAACTCTGGAATCCGTTTAGTTCGCGCGGCACCAAATAGAAAAGCACCGACTCCCTCACGGTCGCGGCTCGGCGAAGCTGTCTAATCGTCGACGCTCATTCTAGTCGGTGCCTTGTCTGGATAATGCAACAATGAATCTGGACCTGTAGACGGGTGGCCGCTCAAAGGCGGATTTCGATTCGCCGGCGGGAGGAAAGTCCGGTCTCCATAGGGCAGCATGCCGGCTAACGGCCGGGGAGGCTCGCTCAAAGCGAGCTTTACGGAAAGTGCCACAGAAAATATACCGCCCGTGGCGCGGGCTTTCGAGCTTGTGTCGGGGGTAAGGGTGAAAAGGTGCGGTAAGAGCGCACCGCGGCCGAAGTAATTCGAGCCGGCAGGGTAAACCCCATGCGGAGCAAGACCAAATAGGAGGGGAGGAGCTGCCCGCTCCGTCCGACTCTCGGGTAGGTCGCTAGAGCCAGGCAGTGATGCTTGGCCCAGATGAATGGCCATCGCCCTTTACCGGGTACAGAAACCGGCTTACAGTCTGCGGGTCCACTTCGTGTCCTAGTCCGCGGATTCCTTTCCGAGCCGCGACCGTGAGGGAGCCGGTGCCGTTGGAAGTGCGTAGCGGCTGCTTCTTGAATTCCTTGTATTCTCGTAATACGTGCTCCGCATCTGGTCCCGCCTCCACTCCTCGCTCGACCTCGGAATGCGTCAACAGGTTACTCGCCTGGGGCTGCTCTTTACCATGGCTTCGGTGCTTGTCGCGCTGGGCGCCTTCGCTTCCGCCAACAATCTGCTCTTCCTCATTTTGGCTGTCATGTTGGCCACGTTCATGGTCTCCGGATTCATCAGCCGCCTTTCGCTCGCCGGACTCGAACTCGACTTCCTGTTGCCCGAACACATCTCCGCGCGCCGGAAATTGCTTGCCCGCATCGTGATTCGCAACACCAAGGGCTGGATGCCGTCGTTCTCCATCCACGTCACAGCCTCCGGCGATAGCGGCCTTTCGTTCCCGCTCTACTTTCCCGTCATCCCCGGCGGAGCGCGCGTGGAAGAGCCGGTCGAGCTTCTGTTTGCCCGGCGTGGTTCGTACCGGCAGAACAGCTTCCGCTTCTCCACCCGTTTCCCGTTCGGATTCACCGAACGCCGAATCAATGTCCCGTTGCTGCGTGAAGTATTGATCTACCCATCCATCGATCCGCAACCCGGTTTCGAGGATCTGCTGCTCTCGCTCGAAGGCGAAATCGCGTCCTTCTATCGCGGGCAAGGTCATGATTTTTACCGCATCCGCCCCTATGAAGTGTTGGAAAGCGCGCGTTATGTGGATTGGAAAGCTACCGCCCATACCGGTGACTTGCAGGTTCGCGAATTCGCCCGGGAAAAAGAGCAGGCCGTGGCGTTTTTCCTGGATTTAGACGCCCCCGAGGATCACGCAGCTTGGTTTGAAACCGCCGTGGATCGCTGCGCCTTTCTCGCATGGAACATGTCGCAGCGCGGTTCGCGGGTGCGCTTCTGCACGCAGGATGTGGATTGGCAGCTCCCCGAAGAAGCGGACGTTTATACCATTCTGAAATATCTGGCGCTGGTTTATCCCAAACCGGGCAAACCGCTACAAGCATCCAACGATAGAAATGTTTTCCAGATTATCTTCAGCGCTTCGCCGGACCGTCTTCCCGAATCCGGCTGGGAACTAAGCGGCAGCAACATCCGCCTGCTAGCCCCGGAGCAGCTGAAGTCTGCTTCTCCCCAACAGAAACTCTAGATGCAAGAAGGTGGCGCAGGCGCTTCCGCCTGCGAACCTACTGTGCAATCCGAAAAGTAGTCCAAGCGTGCGTGTCCAAATCCCGTAGCGCGTCCTTCTCCCACTCGAACCCCGGATGCTCTTTCATATGTTGCGCAGCCTTGAAGCTCAACCCGCACGAATGTCCCATCGCCGCCGTAAACGCCATCTGATCGATCATCGATCCATTGGCCGCCTTGTTCTGCACCGCGCCCGCCGGACCATATTCCGGCTGCCACGGCTTCGAACCGCGCGGCGAAAGATCGATGTGCCCGCACAGCGTCCGTTCATTCGGCTCGATCTTCTTGTCGTAGCTGTCGTAATGATCGGCCAGGAAGCGCTGCGCCGCGGCTACATCGATCTTGCCCTTGTTTTCCGCCATCAACTGATCCCAGCGGACGTGCCGCGCGTTCGCGCTGATCGACATGTCCGTCACCGGGAAATTGCGCGCCTCATCCCGAATTAATTGCGGATTCGCCGGAAAATTCGCGCCCACGAAATACCCATCCTTAGTGCGCTCCAAGGTCACGTGCTTTAATCCCAACTCCAGATTCGCGATCTCGTTGTTCTTGTTGTCCGCGATCAGCCACGTGTTGGCGTAGCCCCCATTGTTGCCGTCCTTCATGATCCGCGCGAATTCGTCAATCGACCCGGAATACTGCATGGCTTTCCGCGCCCGCACGAATTCCGGAACGCCACTCGGATCGAATCCGTCGAAGCTGCCGATGGTGGTTTCCGTGATCGCGATTCCCGCGCTGTTCACGCCGAAATCGTCGCCGCTGTGGATGAGCCCCGGCATGCCGTCCATCAACATGCGATGGCCTTTCACCGGCGCGATGTCGAAAATCACGTTCCAGCGCGATCCTTCCTTATATTCACTCCAGTTGTTATGCGCGATGATGACTTTGCCATCCGTGGTGTAGCTGCCCGTTGCCACGAAAGCGCTGCAATGTTCCGGCGCCGGCCGCATCTGGGAAACCAGCCTGTGCTCTCGGTCGTACCAGTTCGTGTAGTAGGGCGAAAGTTCCAGCCACGCATTCAGTACCACCACATCCCAAAGATCCAGATCGACGCCCTTGGCCTTCAAACCTTCCGCGATGCCCTTCAGCTCCTCGCGATACTGCGTCTCGACATGCGGCCATAAGACTTTTTCAGCAGCGGAGCGGAAGAACGCGTATTCCTTCTTGGTATCGTGCGTCAGCCCCAGCACCACAACTTTTTGGACATCCTCGATCTCGGCCGCCAGCAAATATCCATGCTGATACCCGATCTCGGACGGCGTCCCTTCCAGGTGCGTATAGATCCAGCCGTTCTGCTCCGGCCGTGCGAAAAGCCTTCTTGAGCCGCGAATCGCTCTGAGGATCGCGAGCCGGAGGCGCCGCGCCAACCAGGAAACTCAATGCAAGCAATAACCCAGCAATTCGTCCCATGACCAAACAGAATAGCAGGTACGTGTAGGTCAGGATGCCATCCTGCAGCGGGTTGTCAACCCGCTCCCCGAGATACGAGTAACATAGGTCAATGCGAATGAAGCCCTGTTTGTCAGCGTCCGTCTTGTCAGCGTTCCTGTGCCTGTCCGCGAGTTCCGATCCGCTCCCTCCGCCCGAATACCAGAAGCTAACGCACGACATCTACAAGCAGCTAATCGAAATCAACACTTCATTCAGTACCGGAGCCACCACACCGGCCGCCGAAGCCATGGCCGCGCGCCTGAAAGCCGAAGGATTCCCCGATTCCGACATCCACATCCTCGGCGCCGCGCCGCACAAGATGAATATGGTCGCCCGCTATCACGGCACCGGCCAGCGCAAGCCCCTTCTGCTGCTGGCCCATCTGGATGTCGTGGAAGCCAAGCCAACCGATTGGTCCATGGACCCTTTCAAGCTCACCGAAAAGGACGGTTTCTTCTACGGCCGCGGCACCATCGATGACAAGGCCCAAGCCGCCATCTGGGTCGCGAACCTGATTCGCTACAAGCGCGAAGGTTTCAAGCCGGATCGCGATCTGATCCTGGCCCTGACCGCCGACGAAGAAGGTGGCGGTCCCTACAACGGCGTCGCATGGCTGCTGAAAAATCATCGCGAACTCATCGACGCCGAATATTGTCTGAACGAAGGCGGATGGGGCTATATGGCCGATGGCAAGCGCGTTTCGAACAATGTCCAGGTGAGCGAGAAGTACGTCGGCAACTACCGGCTGGAAGTGAAAAACAAAGGCGGCCACAGCTCGCTGCCCGTTCCCGATAACGCCATCTATCGCCTGGCCGAAGCATTGGTTCGATTGTCGAAGTATCATTTCCCGGTCCAAACCAACGAAGTCACCAAAACCTTCCTGGAACAAATGTCCAAGATTCAACCGGAGCCAACCTCCTCCCTTATGAAGGCTTCGGCCGGAGGCTCGACGGACGCTATGGAAAAACTATCAGCCGATTCCACCCAACTGAACGCCATGCTGCGGACCACTTGCGTCGCCACAATGCTGGATGGCGGCCACGCTCTGAACGCACTGCCGCAAACCGCCGGTGCGATGGTTAACTGCCGCATCCTCCCGGAAACGAAGCCCGAAGAGGTTCTCGCAACTCTAAAGAAAGTTGTCGCGGACGATCAAGTCTCCATCACCCCCGCGCGCGAAATGGAAGCCGGCCCGCCCTCGCCGCTCCGCCCCGATCTTTTCCGCGAGGCTTCACGAATCACTGACACCATGTGGCCCGGAGTCCTGGCAATCCCGACCATGGTGATGGGTGCGACGGACGGCCTGTATCTGCGCCGCGCCGGCATCCCGACCTACGGGATTCAAGGCATCTTCATCGAAGATTTCCGCGCACACGGCCGCGACGAACGCGTCGGAATCAACGACTTTTATCAGGGCTCGGTGTTTCTGTACGAACTGGTAAAGTCCCTCTGCCGGAGCTAATTCCGGGTATCCACCACCACTCCGACGCTCCCTTGCGGTCGCGGTTCGGTTTGCATAGTCTCTTGCTGTTGGTTCCGAGCCTTCTTACCGAACCGCGACCGCAAGGGAGCGTAACGATTCGACCCAGCGCTACAATGGATATTCCCGCCCATGCTAAAAACCATACCCGACATCCTAGCTAGAATTGTCGAGCACAAAAAGGCGGAGCTGGTGGATCGTGTGGGCGGCATAGCGATCGCCGCCGAGGATTCCGTAGCGCACCGCCGAGATTTCCTCGAAGCTCTCACCACAAACCAACCAGCAGTAATCGCGGAAGTCAAAAAAGCATCGCCCAGCGCCGGAGTCCTGCGCGAAGATTTCGATCCGGTCGCAATCGCCGAGGCCTACCAGCGCGCGGGCGCCGCTGCAATATCCGTCCTCACGGACAAAAAGCATTTCAAAGGTAGTCTGGCCGACCTGGAATCCGCGCGTGCTTCCATCACCCTCCCAGCTTTGCGCAAGGATTTCACCATTGACGGCTACCACGTCCACGAGGCCGCCGCCCATGGAGCGGATGCGATTCTTCTGATCGCGGCCATCCTCACCGAACACCAGATGCGGGAGTTCCGCGAGCTGGCCGAAAGCTACAAAATGTCCGCGCTGGTGGAAGTGCACGACGAAGAGGAACTGAAACCTGCCCTCGCGTCCGGCGCGCGCATCATCGGAGTAAACAATCGCAATCTCCATACTTTTCAAGTGGATCTCAATGTCTCGCTGCGCCTGGCCGACAAGATCCCGGACAGCATCCTGAAAGTGACGGAGAGCGGCATTCGCTCCTCCGAAGACATCCAGCGTCTGCGCGCCGCCGGCTACCAGGCGTTTCTGGTGGGCGAGCATCTAATCAAATCCGGCGACCCCGAAAAAGCTTTGCGAGCGTTGTTGTCATGATGGTCAAGATTTGCGGCATCACCAACCGCGACGATGCGTTCGCCGCGATGGAAGCGGGCGCCTCCGCCATCGGCTTCAATTTCTATCCCGCAAGCCCGCGCTACATCTCGCCCACCGGCGCAGCGATTATCGGTGAGAAGATCCCCGCAAGTGTGTGGAAGGTTGGTATCTTCGTGAGCGAAGGGGCGGATTCAGTGGCAAAGATTGCAATCAACGTCGGGCTGGATGTGGCCCAGTTGTACGGAATGTCAGAAGCACGCGGCATCCGCATTTGGCGCGCCTGCCGGACCAACGATGATATCGTGAACGGCGTAAGCGACCAGACGGTGGAAGCGCTGCTGCTAGACGCACCGTCCGAAGAAGACGACGAGTATGGGGGCACCGGCAAAACGTTCGATTGGTCGCGCGCCAAAGGTCTCACGAAAAAGATCATCGTCGCCGGCGGCCTGGACGCCTCTAACGTCCGCCAAGCCATCGAAGCCTCCCAACCATGGGGTGTAGACGCCTGCTCGCGGCTGGAAAAATCCCCCGGAATAAAGGACCACGAAAAAATGCGACAGTTCATAAAGGCAGCACTCGACAACTAACCACGTATGTCCACTCAGCCCCGAGCCCCGAGTCCCCAGTCCCCAGATGCAGCCGGCCATTTCGGCCCCTACGGCGGCCGCTACGTCCCCGAAGTCCTGATGGCCCCGCTCGAGCAACTGGAGCAAGCTTATCTCGAAGCGCGCCTGGACCCTTCGTTCCAATCCGAACTCAAAGATCTACTCACCAACTACGCCGGACGCCCCACGCCTCTCTATCACGCCAAGCGCCTCAGCGAGACGTTAGGCGGCGCCAAGATTTACATCAAGCGCGAAGACCTGCTGCACACCGGCGCTCACAAGATCAATAACTGCCTCGGCCAGGCCTTACTCGCGCGACGCATGGGCAAAAAGCGCATCATCGCTGAAACCGGAGCAGGCCAGCACGGCGTTGCCAGCGCCACCGTATGCGCGCTCTTTGGACTGGAATGCATCGTCTACATGGGCGAGGAGGACATGCGCCGCCAGCGTCTCAACGTCTTCCGCATGCGGATGCTCGGTGCGAAAGTGGTCGGCGTATCCAGCGGCAGCCGCACTTTAAAAGACGCCATCAGCGAGGCCATGCGCGACTGGGTGACCAACGTCGACACCACGCATTATCTTCTTGGCTCGGCCCTCGGCGCCCATCCCTATCCGATGATGGTCCGCGATTTTCACCGCGTCACCGGCGAAGAAGCGCGCCGCCAAATTCTCGAACGAGAAGGCCGCCTGCCGGATTCGATCTTCGCCTGCGTCGGCGGCGGCAGCAACGCCATCGGAATTTTCCATGCTTTTCTCGGCGACGCGGGCGTCCGCTTGATAGGCATAGAAGCCGGTGGACGCGGCGCGGAACTGGGCGCTCATGCCGCGCGATTCTCCGGCGGATCGCCCGGCGTTCTGCACGGCGCTTACAGCTATCTTTTGCAGGACACCGACGGCCAGGTAGCGTTAACGCATTCGGTCTCCGCCGGCCTGGATTACGCGCTCGTTGGACCCGAGCACGCCTGGCTGCGCGATCAGGGCCGCACCGAATATGTCTCGGCCACGGATCAGGACGCGCTCGCCGCTGCACAAATGCTCGCGCATCTCGAGGGAATTATTCCCGCGCTTGAATCCGCGCACGCAGTCCACGAAGCTGTCCGCCGCGCACCTGCCGCCAAAGACCAGCTCTTCATCATCAACCTGTCCGGGCGCGGCGACAAAGACACCGACATCTATCGTGAAAATCTTAAGGAGCTCGATGAGCCAGACCAGAATCGGCCGGCTCTTTGAACGGCTCCGGACGGAAGGCCGTCCGGCATTCATCGCCTACATCACCGCAGGTGACCCCTCGCCCGATCAGACGCCGGAATTGGTGGCGGCACTCGAAAGCGGGCGGTGCGGATCTCATCGAATTGGGCGTTCCGTTTTCCGATCCCATCGCGGATGGCCCGGTGATCCAGCGCGGCTCCGCCCGCGCTCTCGCCGCAGGCACCAGAGTTTCCACGGTGCTCGATATCGCCGCCGCCATTCGCAAGCGCTCCGAAATTCCGCTGCTGCTTTTTACTTACATGAATCCCATTCTTCGCTACGGTTTGGAATCGCTCGCCCACGATGCCGCCGCGCGCGGGATTGACGGGTGCCTGCTCACCGATCTCAGCGTCGAAGAAGCTGAGCCCTACGTCGGCGCCATGCGCAAAGCCGGTCTTGATACGGTATTTCTCGCCGCTCCTACCAGCACGCAACGCCGTCTCGAATTGGTGGCCAAGTATTCCACCGGCTTCATCTATCTCGTCTCCAGAACCGGCGTCACCGGCGAGCGTTCCACCGTATCTAGACGCCGTAACACCGCTCGTCAGCGCCATGCGAAAAGTGACTGACCTGCCGCTCGCCGTCGGATTTGGAATTTCGATCGGCCGCTCAAGTCCGCACCGTTGGCGCGGTCGCGGATGGTGTGATCGTAGGAACCGCCATCGTCCGCGTTGTGGAAGAAAACGCCGCCAGCCCCGATCTTCCCGCTAAGCTCGAAGCCCTAGCCCGCGACCTTTCGAGTGGTTTACCATCGAAGAATCCATGAGCATGGAAGCCTTGGCCGATTGCCGTAAGCGGATCGACGTCCTGGATGTGAAAATCCTGGGGCTGCTCAATGAGCGGACCCGCGTGGTGGAAGAGATCGGACGAATCAAGCAGGATCTCAACCTGCCCATCTACGAACCGAAGCGCGAGGATCAGGTGTTTCACAATGTCACCGTGAACAACCAAGGCCCGCTCAGCGCCGAAGCCGTAAAACGCGTGTTCGAGCGCATCATCGACGAAATGCGCAACATCCAAAAAGACAAAATGCTATAAAGCCAGATTCCCTGGAACCTCACCCTCCATTCCTGCGTACCCGTCACAGGAGATGTCGGCCCAAGATGAGAACCCTGCTCAGCGACTTCCGTTTCGGTTTCCGGTCCGCCCGTAAGGACCTCCGTTTCACAGCGATGGTGGTTCTCACCCTGACCATCTGCATCGCGCGCCAACACCGCGTTATTTTCCATCGTCAATTCCGTCCTTCTGCAACCCCTTCCAGTGCCTGACGCGGATTCCATCATCCTGATGTCCAATCGATATCCCAAAGCGGGAGTTGTCGATTCCAACTACAGCGGCGCCAGCGATTACTACGACCGCCAGCGCGCGGTCACGGCGTTTGAAGAGCAGGCCATGTTCAAGGACACGGCTCATACATTGAACGAAAACGGCAGCGCCGAACGGATCGAAGGAATGGCCGCCACACCATCCCTATTCCACTTGCTGCGCGTCGCCCCCGCGCTCGGCCGCACCTTCACCGAGAACGAGGGAGAAATTGGCGCCGAGCAGAAAGTGATCCTCAGCTACGCGCTCTGGCAAAAGCTCTACGCCGGAAACCCAGCGGCCCTGGGTACCGATCTGCGTCTGAATGACCGTCCCTACACCATCGTCGGCGTGATGCCTCGTGATTTTTTGTTCGTCGATTCCGACGCCCGTTATTGGATCCCGCTCGCGTTCACTCCAGAACAAAAACATCAATTCCACAACAACAACTGGTATAACGTAGGACGGCTCAAGCCCGGCGCCACGCTTACGCAGGCCCAGGCCCAGATCGACGCGCTGAACGCCGCGAATCTGGATCGAATTCCCCAACTCAAGCAAATACTTCTGGATGCTGGGTTTCATACCGAAGCCACTCCTCTCAAGGATCTGCTGGTAAAAGACGTCCGCGGAACACTGTACTTGCTGTGGGGCGCTGCAGTGTTCGTCCTCCTGGTCGGCGCTCTGAACATCACCAACCTCGCGCTGGCGCGCGCCAATGCCCGGACCAAAGAGTTCGCAACCCGATTGGCGCTCGGCGCCAGCCATTCGCAAATCACCCGACAACTCATCGTCGAGAACTTGATCGTGGCCCTGGCGGGCGGTGCGGCGGGCTTGGCTCTGGGCGTCGCGATTATCGGAGCATTGGGAAAATTCGGTCTTGATCGATTCCCGCGTGCCGCCGAAGTACACGCCGGCGCCCCCGCCATCTTTTTTGCACTCGCGGCATCGGTAGTAACCGGAGTCTTCATCGCCCTGGTTCCCCTCGCCGGCATCTTGAAAGCGAACCTGACCACCGCTCTTCGAGCCAGCAGCCGCACCGGAACCAGCGGCCGGCGATCCCGGATGTTGCGCCAGACGTTAGTAGTAGCGCAGATCGGACTCGCGTTCGTACTCCTGGCCGGTGCCGGATTGCTGCTCGCTAGTTTCCGTCAGCTTTTGAATTTGGATCCGGGATTCAAAACCGCTGGCATTCTAACTGCCTCCACCAACGCGCCTCGCTCCCGCTACCCCGGCGAAGTCGAACTGCGAGCATTGATGAATCGGTCGCTTGAAGCCATCCGACAGATTCCAGGCGTTACCGGCGCGGGCGCCACTACGATGATCCCGTTGAGTAACGACCGCAGCGATGGCGTCATCTTCGCCGAAGGTTACCAGAGGAAGCCCGGTGAATCCGTGGTTTCGCCCTTACGACTAGTTGTTACGCCCGGCTACCTGCAAGCCATGGATATGACATTGGTGCGCGGCCGCTACTTCGACGAACGCGACACGGAAAACTCGCCGCGCGTGGTCATGATCGACGAACGCTTGGCCAAGAAGTTCTGGCCCAATCAGGATCCCACCGGCCGCCGCATGTATCAACCGAACGGTCCGAACCTCGCGACTGTGGATGAGCATACTCTGTGGTTCCGCGTAATCGGCGTGGTGCACAATGCGCGCTTACAAGACCTGGCGGGCGGCGGAAACCAGACCGGCGCTTATTATTTCCCCTTTGCGCAATCGCCGCAGCGATCCTATACCTTCGCCGTCGCCTCCACCTCGACGGTCGCTCCGGCGGTCAGATCGGCTATCGCCCGCGTGGACCCCGCGCTAGCTCTCTTCCAGGTCGAGACCATCGAGCAGCGCAAGAGGCTATCGCTCTCATCCCGCCAAACCGCCATGTCCCTGGCTTTAGCCTTCGGCGGATTGGCCCTCTTCCTTTCAGCCGTTGGAATCTATAGCGTGCTTTCGTATCTGGTGGGCCAGCGCCGCCGCGAAATCGGAATCCGCCTCGCCGTAGGCAGCAGCCCGGCAGGCATTTTCCAACTCTTCCTGCGCGAAGGAATGCTCCTGGTCGGATGCGGCCTCGTGCTTGGACTCGTCGGTTCCGCCGCAATGCGAAAAGCGGTAGAGACCCAGATCTACGGTGTCAGCCCGCTAGATCCCTTGGTGCTTGCCATGGTCATCATTCTCCTCGGCGCCGTCGCGTTAGCCGCCTGCCTCCGTCCCGCCCAGTTGGCGACAAAAATAGATCCAGTCGTGGTCTTGAACGAGCAATAGTAACGCTGGCCCCCATTTGTGTAGGCTCGCGGCTCGGAAAGAGCCTGTTACCGAACCGCGACCGCAAGGGAGCGCTACCACGAAACCTGTCGGAGCGCCCACTCCATTCGAGCCGAGACCGTAAGCGATCGGTTGTACTAAAGATCCCCCGCAATCGACACCGGCTTCTCCCGTGCCCTGCTCAACAACCCTCCGCCCACCAGGCATCCAAACAAAAGCGCCTGACTGCCCGCGGTCGAAGCGAGTGCGCTCAAGTAATTCCCATCCCCACTCAATGCATGGATCGTCAACCGAACCAGCCAAGGCACATTGATCGCGACCAAGAAACTGAGGTCAAAGAAAATAAGCGTCGCAGTGAAAGCCAGCACTCCAAACATCGGACCCGGTCGCGACAGTCGCCCAACCACCCAGCCAGTGGCAATCAGAACGGCACAATCCAGACCGAGCTGAGCGGTAGCGATCCATTGCGCGCCAAGCAACGGGCCGGTCCAGCGAAGTACCGTATGCTCAACCAGAAACACAAGCAAGGCCAGGGTTACCCACCCAATCGGGATCGCTCGCAACGCAATAAATAACCGGCTCCGCGTCATGGTTTAACGATCAGGCGCGCGCTAATCCCCACCCATCCCCGCGAACCGCGCGCTCTCCCGCCACAGCTTCAGCGCCGCTTCGTCATCCCGCGCATCCTTAGTCGGATTCACCGCGCGGCATTTGTAAAAATATTTTCCGCTCGTCCCGGCCACCTCATCCGACGTCGCCAAATAAAGGATGGTCTCCGCACCCTTCTCAGGCGATATCGCAAACACCTTCGCAACTTGAATCAAACGTTGGAAGGCGCCTCCGCTCTGATCTCCGAATCGGGTAGACACGAATCCCGGATGCAGCGAGTTCACAGTCACGCCCGTACCGTCCCACCGCTTCGCCAGATCGCGCGTAAACAGGATATTGCACAATTTGGAACGGCCATAGACTGGAAATCCGCGGTAACCTTTCGCGGATTGCAGATCGTTGAAATCCAGATGGGCTCCCTTGTGGGCATGCGATGACGTGTTCACAACCCGTGCTCCCGGCGTAGCGCGCAGCCGGTCCGCTAAGCCGTGCGTCACCACGAAATACGACATGTGGTTGGTCGCGAACGTCATCTCCAGGCCATCCGTAGTCACCTGGCGCGAACTGAACAAAGCTCCGGCATTGTTGATCAAAACATGGATGCTCGGCTCGGCTGCTGCAATTACTCCAGCCACGCGCTTCATCTCCGCGATGGTCGAGAGATCGGCGTAACGAACCGTATGAGCAGCTCCCGGTCCAGCTTCCCGCAATTGCGCCAGTGTAGCCTCGCCTCGCGATCGGTCCCGTGCAATCAGCACCATCCGCGCGCCCATCCTTGCAAGTTTCTCGGCCGCCACCCATCCAATCCCGGACGTGGCTCCAGTAATCACTACCACCTTTCCGTGCATGTCCGCCATAGGACCGAGAGTGTAGCAGATCAAGAAACTTACGAACAACGGCCAGGTAGTGCGCTAAACGTTTGCTGCGGATTTATCGATTCGCCTCGGTTGCCCATCAGCGGCGATAGTGTGGGTCCATCGACGTTGGTGCAGCAATGTAAGGGAATTGTCGCGCTTCAAGACAGATTGGTTCACGCGTTCTTGCAGCGCGAAGGTAGGCCTAGGCACGCAACAATCACACGGCACTCGTGTTTTTACTAGGTACGTCGTGGTTGTGCTAGGGTTTTCTCTAGGTGCTCCAATGAATATTTTAAAGCGACCTTCCGTCTGTGGGAATCCGCTGAGAGGCTGGAGAACGGTAAATAGGAACTATCGCACAAGCCGAAGGAGAGTCCCCATGTTGCTGACTCCTCCCATCGAGGCCACCTGCGTGGCCCGCAGAACCGTATTGCGTGAACAATACGAAACGGCACAGAAACAGTACGCCGAATTGGTAGACGAACTCGACAGGAAAGCTGCGCTATCGCCGAATGGCGAATACTCAAAGCTGTGCCTCGATGCTGTGAAGGCTCGTGTCGAGTGCGAACGATTGCGGATGGCACTTTGTTTGGTGGACCGACCGTTCACCCCAATAGAAACTCCCGGGGACACAGATTCAGCGCACTACCAACGGCCAGGAAATCAGGTATCATAAGCATAATAGGGATGAAGTTCATTTCGCATATAGCTCTGGTGTTATGCGTGTTCTTAGTGATCGCGTCCGTCGACGCCGTCCCTGATCCTCCTGCCGTTACGCCGCATTCCGTGGATGTAAAAGTCTCCTGTCTACGTGATTTCGCCGGCAGTTTTCGGGAAGAACCATTGACCGGAGATCTTGCCTGCCTTTCGCATCACTCTCCAATTCACCGGCTTAATCCTGCGGAACAGTCGAAACCGGCGCGTTCCAGCGATTGCGTTGCATTGGCTGGATCTGTCGCTGACTCGTCTCCTCCCGCCCTCTAAGCGGATTTCAATTTCCAAATAGCACCGAGCCAGAACGCCGTTCTAACGGTGTTCTCATTCTTATTTGAATCGAGCGGAGAGGGATAATACATGAAAACTTCGGAAATTCTGAATGCATGGCGCAAGATCTTGAAGGGCGAGCGTCCTTCGCTTTCCATCGAGATTACTCGCGAGTGCCCGTTGCAATGCCCGGGGTGCTACGCATATAACGACGCGCATCTCGGCGGCGGCGCCACTTTGCGATCTCTGAACGACCTCAAGGGCCAACCCCTCATCGATGGCGTTCTCGAATTGGTCGACCGGGTCCGTCCCTTACACCTTTCCATCGTCGGTGGCGATCCGCTGGTCCGGTATCGGGAGTTGGAAGAGATGATCCCACGATTGCTGGCTCGTGGAATTCATGTGCAAGTTGTCACCAGCGCCTTTCGCTCCCTGGCCTCCAGTTGGGCGTCCATGCCCCACGTCAATATCGTGGTTTCCATCGATGGATTGCAGCCGGAGCACGACCTGCGGCGCGCACCCGCAACCTACGCGCGTATCCTTCAGAACATTGCGCGCCAGAACGTTACCCTCCACTGCACCGTCACCGGCCAGATGATGAAGCGGCCCGGCTATTTGAGGGAATTCCTGGAGTTTTGGACGCCCCGTCCCGAGATCCGCAAAGTTTGGTTCAGTTTATTCACGCCGCAAGTCGGGGAACAGCTTCCGGAAATGCTGGATCCGCTGGAGCGCGCAGAGGCCATCTCGGACATGCTCGAGCTGCGCAGGGAGTTTCCAAAATTGGATATGCCGGAGGGGATGATCCGGCAGTTCGCCCGGCCTCCGAAGCGTCCTGAGGACTGTATTTTTGCTCTGACCACTCAAACCATCTCGGCGGACCTGAAGACCAAGATCGTCCCGTGCCAATTCGGCGGCAATCCGGACTGCGGCTCCTGCGGATGCATCGCGTCCATGGGTTTAGCAGCGGTCGCGGCCCACAAACTTGGCGGCTTCCTTCCCGTGGGAGCCATTTTCAAAACCTCGCTCAAAATCGGGCACGCCTTCGCGAAACCAGCGCCGCCACCGGCGGTCGTGGAAGACCCACTGCGGGTGTTGGGGTAGCGGGATGACCATGCCAACGAACATGCCCTCGTCCAACCAAGTCCAACTCGCGCGGCTGCGGCTGTTGACTGCGCGAATTGGCGCCGATCCTTTGCTGACACAAGCCAGCACCGGAAACAGCTCGATAAAGCTTGGTGGGGTCTTATGGATCAAGGCCTCGGGAAAATGGATGGTCGATGCCATGCGGGACGACATTTTCCTCCCGCTGGATCTAACCGATGTTACCGAAGAATGTTTGCGGCGGGGTCTGGATCCTTCTCGCCGGTATCCAGGCGCGTCTGTGGAAACAGCCATGCATGCCGTTTTGCCGCACCGCGTGGTGGTTCACGTTCATTCCGTCAGCACCATCGCCTGGGCAATCCGCCAGGATGCCGCCGTCCAACTGCGGCACAAGCTCGACGGAATCCACTGGAAGTGGATTCCGTATGTGGCGTCCGGCCTGCCTCTGGCGTGCGCGATTCAGCAGGCATTTCATGCCAACCCGGATACAGATGTGTTCGTGTTGGGTAATCATGGCCTGGTGGTTGGCGGTGCGAATCCGAACGCAGTCGAAGACCTCTTGCTCGAGGTGGAAGGACGGCTGGCCGTTTCTCCTCGACAGACCCATCCCGCCGACTACTCCGCGTTGGAGGAAATTTGCCGCAGTTCCTCCTGGGAACTACCGGACGACGATCAAATCCACGCCCTCGGCACCGATCCAATTTGCCGGACCATCCTCTCCGGCGGCATGCTCTATCCATGTCAGGCGATCTTTTCCAGCCACCCGCACGTGATTATCGAGGGAAGAGGAGTACTCATCAGCAAGAGCACGACACCGGCGGAACTGGCCATGCTCAGCGGTCTCACCCAGGTGGTAACGCGCGTGGATGCCCGCGCTCCTGTTCGCTACCTTTCACAAGCGGAACTGGAGACAGGCTGCAGCCTGGCCGGAATCCGTTATCGGGCCCTGGCGAACGAGCGCCGCACTAGCTGGATTTCAAATCACCAACCGAACCGCGACCGCAAGGAAGCGCGCCGATAGCTCAAGTCATCGTCACCGCTCCTAGATAATCTGAAGTGGGATACCCACGAAATCTTGCCGCGCATGATAGCCTAAGGCTAGAGGGGTCAAATCTAGAAAATGCAAACCGATGACGCTGCTGCCATCCGCGGCGTCAATCTCAGCAAAAAGTTCCAATCCGGGCGAAACGATCTCACCATCTTCGCTGGCCTGAATTTTGAAGTCCCGCGCGGCGAGCGCTTGGCGCTGATCGGAGAGTCCGGTGCCGGTAAGAGTACTCTGTTGTATCTCTTGGGCGCGCTAGACAGGCCTTCGGAGGGTACGATATACTTCGGACACAAGGACATTTCTCAGTTCTCGGAGTCCGAGCTCGCTGAGTTTCGCAACCGGGAGATTGGTTTTGTTTGGCAGAATCATTCGTTGCTGCCTGAGTTTACGGCGCTCGAAAACGTGATGATGCCGATGTTGATTAGGGGCTTAAGCGTTCCGGACGCGAAGCCCGTTTCGTTGGCGAGGTTAGATGAAGTTGGCTTACAAAACCGCGCCTCACACCGCGCGGGAGAATTATCGGGCGGTGAGCAACAAAGGGTCGCTCTTGCCAGGGCGTTGGCCGGCAATCCTTCGATTCTGCTTGCAGACGAGCCCACCGGTAACCTGGATTTCCGGACGGGTGAAATGATCGTTTCCTTGCTTCGTGATCTGCATCGTTCCCATCAGCTGACTTCGATTTATGTAACCCACAATATATCGTTCGCCAGCAGTTGCGATCGGGTCTTGCAGTTGGAGAAAGGGATTCTGGCTCCCTGGTCTTACGAGGGAAAGCCCGGCGACATAAAGCCGGGAGAGGGGTGGCTACCCTCCCGATCCGAGACCGAACAGCCGATGATTTTAGGAGACGGCGGGAATTATGTTTGAACGTTATACCGAAAAGGCGCGCAGGGTAATCTTCTTCGCGAGATATGAGGCCAGCCAGTTCGGCAGCCCTTATATCGAGACGGAGCATCTTCTGCTCGGCCTGCTTCGTGAGGACAAAGCGCTGGCCAATCGTTTTCTGCGCTCGCATGCGGCCATCGAATCCATTCGCAAGCAGATTGAAGCCCACACCACCATTCGGGAGAAGGTTTCCACATCGGTCGACCTTCCCTTGAGCCACGAGTGTAAACGGGTCTTGGCCTACGGCGCCGAGGAAGCCGAACGGCTCAATCACAAGCACATCGGGACTGAACACTTGCTGCTTGGCCTGCTGCGGGAAGAGAAATGTTTTGCCGCCGAGATCCTGCACGAGCGTGGTTTGCGGCTTTCGCAAGTTCGCGAAGAGATTCAACGCTCCTCTTCGGAAAAAGTCGCTTCCAGCCGGCCCAAGGAAAGCTCCCTGCTGGCCGAGTTCAGCCGCGATCTCACGCAAGCGGCCATGGATGGCTCGCTCGATCCGCTCATCGGTCGAGATTATGAGCTGGAACGCGTAGTTCAGATTCTGTGCCGCCGCACCAAAAACAATCCGGTTCTGATCGGTGAGCCAGGCGTGGGCAAGACAGCCATTGTCGAAGGCTTAGCCCAACGCATTTCGGATGGCGACGTGCCTTCGTTCCTTGCCGACAAACGCATCCTCGCGCTCGACCTTTCGTTGATCGTCGCCGGTACCAAATACCGGGGCCAGTTCGAAGAGCGCCTCAAGACCATCATGAAAGAGCTGATGGAAAATCAGAACGCCATCATCTTTATAGATGAGCTGCACACGTTAGTCGGAGCGGGATCCGCCGAAGGTTCGCTCGACGCCGCCAATATTTTGAAGCCGGCGCTTTCGAGAGGCGAGATCCAGTGCATCGGCGCTACCACGCCGGGCGAATATCGCAAGTCGATCGAAAAGGATCGCTCTCTGGAACGCCGCTTCCAGGCCGTAAAAGTTCCACCGCCTACGGAAACCGACGCTGTCCGCATTCTGTTCGGAATCAAGGAGCGCTACGAAAAGTTCCACGCCGTGGCCTATACCGATGAAGCCATCGAATCCGCCGTCCACACCTCCACTCGATTCATTCCGGATCGTTTTCTTCCGGACAAGGCCATCGATCTGATCGACGAAGCGGGCGCGCGCGTGAAGCTACGCCAGACCACGCTTCCCGGCGAAGTAGCCGATATCCAGAAGCGCATCAAGTTCATCGTGCATCGCATGGAGAATGCGATCGCCAATCACGAGTTCGAAAAAGCGCGTTTCTATTCCGACGAAGAGCGCAAGGAACGCGAAAACCTGCGCCAGCTTCGCGAAAAGTACAACCTGGACGATACGTCCACCGGAGTAGTCACCAAAGACGATATCGAAGACGTGGTCGCGCGCTGGACCGGCGTCCCGATGACCGCCATCAAGGAAGAAGAAGTTTCGAAGCTCATCCGCATCGAAGAAGAGCTGCACAAGCGAGTCATCAGCCAGGAAAAAGCCATCTCTGCCTTGGCCCGCGCCATCCGCCGATCGCGTGCTGGCCTGAAATCGCCCAAGCGGCCCTCCGGTTCGTTCCTCTTCCTGGGACCCACCGGTGTCGGCAAAACCGAAGTCGCCCGTGCGCTGGCCGAATTCCTGTTCGGTAGCGAAAAATCGCTCATCCGCTTCGACATGTCCGAGTTCATGGAAAAACACTCGGTCTCGAAGTTGATCGGTTCGCCTCCCGGCTACGTGGGTTACGAAGAAGGCGGCCAATTGACCGAACGCGTCAAGCGCGCGCCGTACTCCATCATCTTGTTGGACGAAATCGAGAAGGCGCATCCGGATGTGTATAACATCCTGCTGCAAGTTTTCGAAGATGGCCAGTTGACCGACGGACTCGGCAACACGGTGGATTTCAAGAACACCATCATTATCATGACGTCGAACCTCGGCGCGCGATTCTTAGACAAAAAATCGCAAATCGGGTTCTCGGCGCCATCCAATACCGGAGTCCCTCCCAAGGTGGAGGATCAGGTGATGGCCGAAGTGAAGAAGGCCTTCAACCCGGAATTCCTCAACCGCCTCGACGAAGTGATTCTGTTCACCTCGCTGGTGGACGAAGACCTGCTGAAGATCGTGAGCCTGCTGGTGGAGCAGATCAACGTGAATCTGGTTGCCAAGCAGATCAAGATCCGCGTCAACGAAGACGCTGCGAAATACATCCTCGAAAAGACGCTGGTGGATCGCAGCTACGGCGCCCGTCCGCTGCGCCGCGCGCTACAAAAGTACATCGAGGATCCGCTTTCGGAAGCCCTGATCCAAGGCACACTACCCAGGCCATCGGAGCTCGAAGTGTACTTGGGAGACAGCGGTATCTACTGCCGCCCGGTAGCCGGCGAGCTGCAGGAGCAGCCAGTGGGTGCACCATCCGATGAGCCAGCCGCCCCGGTGCCGGGCACCCCGCTCTATATGTTCTGACCATTTTGGTGCCAATTCGACCGTAGATGGTGAAAATCCACCACGGTACAACTGCTGACAGCCCAATGAAATCAGCATGTTGGATTTGGTAATTCGATTGCCTTCAGTCGATGTCAGGGCGATGCCAATCTATTAAACAGCAATGCTCTTGCCGATAGGTTAGGTAGGATAACAAAATGTCTTCGCAACCCGTACGCACCAGAACTGCGAAGTACCTCCAGATGAGCGAGTTCTATCTCGCCCTTTGGAAGCAGCTTGACCTCGCCTCCGACGAAGCCAAGTGGTTGGAAATACGTCCTGAAACGCTTTCTGAGGTAAATGACGAGGTGCAGAAGCGTATGGCGGGTCTGGGATCAAGACTATCCGAATCCGATCTCAACACCGCACGTAAGGATTTCGAAAAGGCCAACCAGTTTGTACAAAGCGAGTCGCGGCCAGAGCAAGCCGAATTAGGGAGCTTTCGCGCGTACCTTCGCGACCTCGCACTTCGCTATTCAGAACTTGCCGACGACGAGTAGAATCGCAAGTTTACTCCGCAATCACTTCGAATTCTTCTTCGATCAGGTCAGCGATGTACTGCTCGTCCCAGCCAGGCATGGATCGATCCGTTTTGATTCGGGCCGGATCGATTCTCGAAAGATCCAGCCGCCATAGTTGAGGATGGAACATTTCGATCTTTGCATTGCGGAGTTCGTGGCGTAGCGTTTTAGCCCGATCCCTGTCGAAGGGCGCGACATACTTACTAATCACACGCAATAACCCCGCCCGCAAGTCCTTAATCTTCGCGTGATTCACATCTTTCCGTTTCACCGCGGTGTCTAACGTGGAATAGATATGCAACGGATTCGAGGATTCACCATTCGGCGTGCGCGAGCTGTCTCCAACAGGATTGAGTTCGCGTGCGAACCAAGCGTAATATTTGCCGCCGAGAAATTTCCGCTCGACCTCGCGCGCCATCCAGCTCTTGCATGAGTAGCCGTAACTGGTACTCAGCGGCGGATCACTCAACGCCCCCGGCATTGTCCCGGGGAAGGAATTGTGCTCACCTCACTAGGCTAGCTGATTTTGGACTAAAGCCGGACGATCTTGATGGATCCGTTGCTGCTCGACAACTCAATCATCCGTCCCCCGCCGCCGATCCGTCCGCTGAGCTCGCCGCGGCCGTGTTCATTGTCGGCGTGAACTCCTTCGAATTCCGAAGACACCGAGGCATGCGAGGTGTGGGCGCGCACGTCCGCGTTCACGCCGCTCGGTAGCCGCAGAACGATAGAGGAATTGCTAGTCTCTGCACGCACTTCCGGCAGTTGATGCGCGTCGATCCGCAAATCAATGTGCCCGTTCGAGGATGCCGCGTGAATCGGCCAAGTGCCTGCCGGATCGCTCAACCGCGCGGTGATGCTTCCGTTCGATGTGGTGGCATCAAATCCTCCATGCGACGATTCGGCCCGGATGGAACCATTCGAAGTGTGCAGCTTCGCGTTGCCATCCAGATAATCGATTTCGATGGCGCCATTCGATGTCCGCGCCTCCAGTTCGCCCTTCAGCCGGCTCACGCGAATTGCTCCGTTCGACGTTCGCAGCCGGGCGTTGCCGTCCACATCTTCAATCCGCACGTGGCCATTTGAGGTAGCAATCAGATCGAGCAGCGTCTGTTTGGGAACGCGAACGGTAAAACGCATGCCCATGTTATGGTGGAAATCCGATAATTTCGACGCCCGCACGCGTATCGATCCCGATGGTGAGCTCACGTCAACCTTAATGGAATCGAGCGCCGACCGGGTGCTGGCGTACTTGGTGCCATTCACTTCCACCGAGTTCTGCTCCCAACCTGCCAGCTCGATGGAGCCGTTGAAAGTCTCAATCGACACCGAGCCGCCCGAACTCAGCGGATAGACGTGGTGAAAATCTTCCTTGTAAGCTTCCGAATCCCCAAAGTCCCCAAAGTCAACGCAGCCGGTCAGCAGCAGGACGGGCGCCAGCGGCAATAAACGAAGGTACGTCCGCATCGATTACCTCCTTGGATTCTAGTACGAAGACTCGCGGGGCCGTGTTCCACGATAATAGTTGTTTCAGCATGAGAAAACTACTCGCCCTAAACCGCGGCGAAATCGCGATCCGCATCCTGCGTGCGGCCAATGAGTTGGGTATCCGGACCGTGGCCGTTTTCTCCCAGGAAGACCGGCTGAGCCTGCACCGTTTCAAGGCCGACGAGGCGTACTTGATTGGCGAGGGGAAAGGCCCTGTTCAAGCCTATTTGGACGTGGAAGGAATCGTCGCGCTGGCCGCCGAAAAGGGCGTCGATTACATCCATCCCGGCTATGGCTTTCTGGCCGAGAATCCGGCGCTGCCGCGTGCCTGCGAGCGGGCCGGTATCACCTTCATAGGACCCGGCGCGGATCTACTGGAATTGCTGGGCGATAAGACCGCCGCCCGGAACCTGGCGGTGAAGGCGGGAATCCCGGTGATTCCGGGTACCCCCGACGCCGTAGTGGATTTCGCCGAAGCCGAGCGGCTGGCCAGTGAAATCGGCTACCCGTTGATCGTCAAAGCGGCGTTCGGCGGCGGCGGACGCGGCATGCGCGTGGTGGAAAAGCCCGCCGATCTCAAGCAGCGCATGGAAGAGGCGCGGCAGGAGGCCGGTTCCGCGTTCGGCAACGATGCGGTTTTCCTGGAGCGCTATATCAAACGCGCCCGGCACATCGAGATTCAGATTCTGGCGGATAATCACGGCAACATTCTGCACCTGTATGAGCGCGACTGTTCAGTGCAGCGCCGCAATCAGAAAGTTGTGGAAGTGGCGCCGGCCGTTTCGCTCGCGCCTTCCATTCGATCCGCGCTCGCCGATGCCGCCATTGCGCTCGCCAAATCTGCCGGCTACCGAAACGCCGGAACAGTGGAGTTTCTGGTGGACGCCGACACCGGCGGCTGGTATTTCATCGAGGTGAATCCGCGGGTGCAGGTGGAACACACGGTCACCGAGATGGTCACCGGCATCGACATCGTGCGTTGCCAGATCCAGATCGCGCAGGGCCATGCGCTACACGGGGTGGAGATCAACCTTCCGGCGCAACCGGACATTGTGGTGCACGGCTTTGCGCTGCAGTGCCGCGTGACCACGGAAGATCCGGCCAACAACTTCGTTCCGGATTACGGCAAGATCCATACCTATCGATCGCCCGCGGGCTTCGGCATCCGGCTGGATGGCGCGTCGGCCTACGGCGGCGCCGTGATTACACCCTTCTACGATTCGCTGCTGGTGAAAGTAACCGCCTGGGGACGCGAGTTTCCGCATGCCTGCCAGCGGATGGACCGCGCGCTGCGCGAGTTCCGCATTCGTGGCGTGAAGACCAACATCCCGTTTCTCGAGAACGTCGTCAACGATCCCGTGTTTCAAGCGGGTGAAGCCACCACGCGATTCATCGATCAGACTCCGGAGTTGTTCCGTTTTTCGAACCGTCGCGACCGCGCCACCCGTCTGCTTACCTATCTCGGAGAAGTCATCGTCAACAAGAATCCGGAAGTAGCCAATCGGCCGCGGCCGGAATCCATTCGTCCGGCGCCCATTCCGCCGCACAACGCCGCGCAGCCGCCCGCCGGGACGCGCCAATTGCTGGATCAGCTTGGCGCGAAGGGTTTCGCCCAATGGACCACTTCGCAGAAGCGGCTCCTGATCACCGACACAACATTTCGCGACGCACACCAATCCTTGATGGCGACGCGTGTCCGAACGCACGACATGCTGGCGATCGCGAACTTTGTCGCGCATCGTCTGCATAATCTCTACAGCTTGGAAATGTGGGGCGGCGCGACCTTCGATGTCGGGTTGCGGTTTCTGCATGAAGATCCATGGCAACGGCTGCAGAAACTTCGCGAAGCGATTCCGAACATCTGTTTCCAGATGCTGCTGCGGGCTTCGAACGCGGTAGGCTATACGGCGTATCCGGATAACGTGGTGGAAGAGTTCATTCTGGAATCCGCGCGGCAGGGCATCGATATCTTCCGCGTGTTCGATTCGCTCAACTGGCTGCCGAACATGCGCATCCCGATCGAAGCCGTGCAAAAGTCCGGTCGAATTTGCGAGGCGGCTGTTTGCTACACCGGCGATATTCTGGACCCGCGGCGCGAGAAGTATTCGCTGAAATATTATGTCCGTCTGGCGAAGGAGCTGGAACAGATGGGCGCGCACATTCTGGCCATCAAAGACATGGCCGGATTATGTAAGCCGTACGCCGCGTGGAAATTGGTCAAGACCTTGAAGGAAGAAGTCGGGCTCCCGATCCATTTCCACACGCACGACACCAGCGGCATCAACGCGGCTTCCATCTTGAAAGCATCTGAGGCCGGCGTGGATGCGGCGGATGCTGCAATTTCATCCATGAGTGGGACCACCAGTCAGCCGAATCTGAACTCGATTGTGGCCGCGCTCGCGAACACGGAGCGCGATACCGGCTTGGATTTGGCAGCGTTGAATCAGAGCGCCGACTACTGGGAAGTGGTTCGCACTTACTACGCCGCGTTCGATGAAGCTCCGCCTTCAGGCACTGCGGAAGTTTACATCCACGAGATGCCGGGCGGCCAGTATACAAACTTGAAGGCACAGGCCGAATCCATGGGGCTGGGAGCGCGCTGGCACGAAATCGCACTGACGTATGCGGACGTCAACATGGCTTTCGGGGACATCGTGAAAGTCACGCCATCCAGCAAAGTGGTAGGCGACATGGCGATCTTTCTGGTCACGCACAAAATGACGGTCCAGGATCTGGAGCGCCTCGGTCCCGATCATGGCCTCACGCTGCCGAACTCGGTGATCGAGATGTTTTCAGGTTCGCTCGGGGAGCCGGAGGGCGGCTGGCCGGAGAAAATGCAGCGGGCGATCCTGGGTGGGGTGAAAGCCAAGCCGGGGCGTCCGGGAGAGCACCTCGCGCCAGTGGATTTCGCGCAAACCACAGCGGCGGTGGAAAAGAAACTCGGTCACAAGATTTCGCACACGGATCTTCTGAGTTACCTGATGTATCCGGAAGTTTTCGTGAAGTTTGCTCGCGCACGATCGTCTTACGGAAACGTAGACGTGCTGCCTACACCGCAGTTCTTCTACGGTCTCGACACGGGCGAAGAGATCGCGGTGGAAATCGAACCCGGTAAAGTGCTGGTGTTGAAGTTCCTCACGCTCAGCGAGCCGCAACCGGACGGAACGCGGACCGTGTTCTACGAACTGAACGGACAGCCGCGCGAGGTTACCATCCGCGATCTGTCACGCAAGGCGGCGGTGCCGACGCGCGCAAAAGCCGATCCGGCGAATGCCGGCGCAGTGGGCGCGCCGATTCCGGGGGCAGTCTCCAGCATCTCAGTGGATGTCGGACAAACCGTGGCCAAGGGCGATCGCTTGCTGGTGATGGAAGCGATGAAGATGCAATCCACCCTTTACTCGCCCGTGGCGGGCAAGGTGACGCAGAAGCTCGTGAACGTTGGCGACAAAGTAGACGCTAAAGATTTGTTGCTGGTGATTGAATAATTCACCCACTCCCTAACGGCTGGGGCTCAGTAACTTCCTTCCGAACCGCGACCGTAAGGGAGTCGGTGCCGTTTGATCATTCATACCGCAGTGCGACCATCGGGTCTACCCGCGCGGCTCTTCTCGCAGGTATGTAACAAGCGAGAAGTGAAATCATTGCGAGCAAGATCGGGGCAGCGGTGAACACTACCGGATCCGCGCCGCTCACTTTGTAGAGGAAGCCCGCCAATACGCGGCCCAATGCGGCGGATAGCAGCAAGCCTACGCCGGCGCCGATCGACGTTACCAGCAGCCCTTCGCGCAGGATCATCCGCAGCGTATCGCCCGTGTTCGCGCCCAGCGCCATCCGAATGCCGATCTCGCGCGTGCGGCGCGCCACGGTGTAGGCACGCACGCCGTAGAGTCCCACCATGGCCAGAACCAGAGCGACGGAACCAAACAGACTGAACATCCGCGCGCCCGTCCGGACCACCCACAGTTCCACGCTGCTGTCCAAATGCTGCCGCAGAGTCTTCAACGTGAGAACAGGCAGCCGGCTGTCCACCGAACGAATCTCGCGCCGAACGGTATCCAGCAACTGCGCCTCGGCATCGCTGCCTTGAACGGCGGCTTTCAAATGAATATGCATGTCCGCTTGATACTCTTGCCCAAACGGTACATACAAGCGAGCTTGGGATTCACCACCAAAGATGCTGTCCTGGATGTTGCTGGCCACACCCACAACTTCAGCGTCCTGCGTTTTGCTTCCTTCGCTCATGATCATCCGGACACGTTTGCCCACTGCTTCCTCATTGGGCCACAGCTTGTGAGCGGCGGCTTTATCCAGGATCACGACCGGCGTCTTGGTATCCGCTGCAGTAAATGCCCGCCCGCGCAGCAGAGGAACTCCGAGCGTCTTGAAATAATCCGGACCGATGATGTTGAAGCCCATCGACACAACGGTGCCTTTAGCGGACGGGTCGGCTGCGGATGGCGGCGCGTCGCTCGATCGCTGCACGGAACGGCCTAGCGACACCATTCCAAAAGGAACGGTGCCGGCCAAACTCGCGGATCGCACGCCCGGGATGCTGCCCAGCCGTTCGGTGAGCGTTTGGAAAATCTGGCGGCCACGCGCCTCGTCGTAGCCGGCCATGCTGGGATCTACTTCGACGATCACGCCGCTATCCAAGCTGAATCCCGGCTCCACGTTGGCGGCGCGTTGAGCGCTGCGGACAAAAAGCCCAGCCGACGTCAGCAAAACCAGTGACAGAGAGACTTGGCTCATCACCAGGACATTCCTGCGCGAAAACAGACGCCCGCGTTTTCCGGATGCAATCTCTTCGTTCTCGCCATCTTTCAAGCTGGAGACTACGTTGGGACGGGATAAATTCCAGGCCGGTCCTAGACCGAACAACAGAGTGCTGAATACGCAGAAGCCCATGGTGGCGGCCAGAATCCGGATATCGGGCGTAGCGGAATACACCAGATCGATCGGGACCAGGCGCGGCAAGGAGTGCATCAGCGTCGAGGTGCTCCAGTAAGCCACCACCAAACCCGCCGCGCCCCCAGCCAACGCCAGCAGGAAGCTCTCGGTGAACAGTTGACGCACGATGGTTCGGCGCGATCCGCCCAATGCGAGCCGGATGGCGATCTCTTTTCGGCGCGCCGAGCCGCGCGCCAGCATCATGTTCGCCACGTTCAGCGCCGCGATCAGCAAAACGACGGCAGCCATGGATAGCAGCAGGACGGCTGAAACCCAGACCTGGCTGTCGTTCGTTGGATTCGTCGAGATGCTCAGCCGCGAAAGGGAATGAACAATGAAAGTCTGATCCTTGTTCTCGGCCGGATAAGCTTTCTCCATACCGGAGGCTACGGCCGCGAGTTGAGAATCCGCGGCTTTTTGCGTGAGCCCGGACTTTAAGCGACCGACCAGAATGAGAACGTTGTTGGCGCGCACGGCCAGCGACCGGCCGACGCCCTCAAAATCGTTGGTCATCGCATCGTGCAGACCCAGCGGCATGTACAGTTCGGGGCTCAGCAGCGCTTCGCTTCCGGTGAAACCTTCGGCGGTAATCCCCACCACGGTAAGAATCCGAGAATTTACGCGGAGCGTTTTTCCAACGAAGTCAGGGTCGCTTCCGTTCTTTTTCCAGAAGCCGTAACTGGCGATGACCACTTCCGCGGCGCTGCCCGGGCGTTCTTCGGCGGCAGTGAACGTTCGTCCACGAAACAGCGAAACACCGTACGTGGAGAAATAATTGGAGGAAACCAGATCGGCGAACAGGCGGCGGGTGGTGGCGCCTTCGGCCAGCCCGACCATCGCCATGTTGTGAGCTGCAAGGCTGCTGAAAACGGCATTTCCCTCGCGCAGATCCACATAGTTGGGATAGGAGAATGCCCGGTAGGAATCGGCCTTGTGAACATTTCTGCTGTAGACGCCCACGATTTGCTCGGGGTTCTGGATGAGCAACGGCCGCAGAAGAAAAGCATTTACCAGGCTGAAAATCGCTGAGTTGGCGCCGATTCCGAGCGCCAGTACCACCACAGCCGTGATCGTGAACGCCGGCTTGTTCCAAAGCATCCGGACGCCGTAGCGCATGTCTTTGAGCAGATTTCCCATTTTGTCCCTCCCCATCGAGTTCAATAGAGGTACGCGGAAGGTTCTGGAAAAGTTCACTCGTCTTGAGCTTGCCCCCGATCTTCATGGGCGGTACACCAAGATAGCGGCTAGCGCTTGGGCTTCGATGGGCGGCGCGTCGGGAGACGGATGATCCCTG
Organism: Bryobacterales bacterium; assembly: GCA_963774655.1. Classification (GTDB taxonomy): domain Bacteria; phylum Acidobacteriota; class Terriglobia; order Bryobacterales; family Bryobacteraceae; genus Palsa-89. The sequence continues at coordinate 47,698 of CAVZFZ010000004.1, forward strand.
TCACGGGGTGCACATACAAGCCGCGAACCTCCCTAGCCGAACGCTATCCACGTTCGTAGACTTTGCCATCTTGCATAAATGTGTCCAGGGCCGTCCCGCCTGGCGCATCAGGTAGCGCTTCAAAGGCGCCAGATTCTCGTTCAACTGCTTCTCATGACACGCAGATGAAGCGCGGGGATGGCCGCTGTCGTAATCTTCAGACGCGGACGTTCCACTTTCGGAAGGTGTTCAAGAGAAAAATGTATGTGCGAATGTTAATTACACTAAACCTGTGAAGACTTCGGTACTACTGATTTGTCTTGCCGCCGCTCAGGCCCAGACATGGACGCCTCATGCGAGCGGGAGCACGGCTTCACTGCGAGGGGTGAGCGTGGCGAATGCGAAAGTTATATGGGCCAGCGGAACGGGCGGAACGTACCTGGTGACTACGGATGGCGGCGCATCTTTTCACGCGGCTGTGGTTCCGGGCGCTGAGCAGCTTGATTTTCGCGGAGTGCATGCGGTGCACCCGCGCGTTGTCTATCTTCTCAGCAGCGGCGAGGGCGAGAAGTCGCGCATTTACAAAACGAGTGACGCGGGAAAGCGCTGGACTCTGCAGTTCACGAATCCCGATGCGAAAGGCTTTTTCGACGCGATTGGCTTTTGGGATCGAAGACATGGCATCGTGCTGGGAGATTCGGTGGATGGGCGGTTCGTGATTCTGACTACTGCGGATGGCGGCGAACATTGGGTCCGGCAGTCCGGGCCAGCGGCGCTTCCGAACGAAGGCGCATTTGCGGCGAGCAATAGCTGTCTTATCGTCATGGGCGATCGCGACGTTTGGTTGGCCAGCGGTGGGCCTGGCGCGGCGCGCGTGTTTCGTTCGAAGGATGGCGGGCTGACTTGGACCGTCGCCACGACTCCGATTCGAAACGATTCGGCCAGCGCCGGAATTTTCTCATTGGCGTTTTCAGATGCTCAGCACGGCGTCGCTGTGGGCGGCGATTACAGGAAGGCTGGGGATGCGGCGCATAATGTCGCCGTCACTGAAGACGGTGGCGAGACTTGGAGGGAACCATCCGGAGCGCACCCAGGCGGGTATCGCTCGGCTGTTGCGTTCTGGAAGAAGCTCGGCGTCTGGATCGCTACCGGGCCGTCCGGATCGGATGTTTCTACCGATAACGGCGCAACGTGGAAAGCATTCGGCGCGGACGGTTATAATGCGCTCGGAGTTGGATGGGCTGTTGGTTCGAAGGGGAGTGTTGCGGAGTTCAGGAATTGACCGGCGAAAGCGCCTGCCCCACTTCTTCCGAACTCACTGCCGGACCGTAGACGTGACCCTGCACTTTGTCGCAGCCGAGGACTCGCACTAAATCCAGCTCGGCCTCGGTCTCCACGCCTTCGGCCACCACATTCAGATTCATGCCATGGGCCAGCCGGATGATGCTTTGCACCACCGGCAGAGATCCTTTCGGCTCCAGCAGACGGCGGAGGAAAGACTGGTCGATTTTCAGCGTGTCTACGGGCAGTTTGCTCAAATGACTCAGCGACGAGTATCCCGTCCCAAAATCGTCGATGGAGATGCTTACGCCCAACTCGCGGATCTCATGCATGCGCGCAATGGACTCGGGAAGATTTCGCATGAGATAACTTTCAGTCAATTCCAGTTCGAGACGTTCGGGCGGGAAACCGCTGCTGCGCAACGCTTGCGCCACCTGTGCAACAAAATCGCGGCGCTCGAATTGGCGGCCGGACACGTTGACGGAGATGCGACTGTTTCGATATCCGGCCGCGAGCCAGCGCGCGCCTTGGCTGCACGCTTGCTCCAGCACCCAAGCCCCGATGGGAACAATGAGGCCGGTCTCTTCGGCGATGTGAATGAACCTTCGCGGTGGAATGGTCCCGAAATCTGGATGCCGCCAGGTGAGTAGCGCTTCCAGCCCGTCCACCGTTCCGTCCATGTTGACCACTGGCTGATAGACCAGATGGAGCTCGTGGTTTTCGAGCGCTCGGCGCAGCGCGTTTTCGAGACGAAGCCGGTCGACACCGGAAGAGGCGCTGTCTAGCGTAAAAATCTCCAGCGCGTCTTTTCCACTGGATTTGGCGCGCGACATCGCAAAATCGGCGTTGCGCAGTAATTCGGCAGCGTGTTGGCCATGCAGCGGGAAGTTCGCGGCACCGATGCTGGCGGTGACGAACAGTTCGTTCCCTTCAATTTCATAAGGCGCGCGCAGAGCTTCGAGGAAAGAAGTGGGAAGCCCGCTGGTTAGGACGGCGAATTCATCGCCCCCGACGCGTCCGGCTAGATCGCCGTCCTGCAAGATGTTTTGCAATCGCGCGGCAACGGACTCGAGTAGCTGATCGCCCGCCGCATATCCCAGCGCGCTGTTGATCTGCTGAAATCGATCGAGATTGATAAAGAGCAGCGACCGCTCTTGGAATCCAACGGTCAGCGCCGCTTCCAATTGCCGGATGAACTCCAAACGGTTCGGCAACTGGGTGAGTGCATCATAATTTAGATTCACCGCCTACCCTTCTACCTTGAATGTGGACTCCGGCACAACAACAAACGCACAAAAAGTGCCGGGTAGCCGTACTGGTACTGAGTGCGGAACCATTGAAAAAAGGCAAAGGCACCGACTCCCTCACGGTCGCGGTTCGGTAACTTTTCATTCCGAACCGTGAGCGTAAGCGACCGGTGATTTGGATGTTTTCATAGGTTTGCAGCTTGATAAGATTGATCCCAATGCGGCCACTCGTTCTTTTGCTCCTGACTTGGTCCGTCGCCGTTGCGCAGGAGCCGGCCAGCCTCGGCGCGCGGGCCGAGCGTTACCTGGTGGACCTGATTCGCTTGGACACCAGCAATCCGCCAGGCAATGAGACGCGCGTGGCCGGGTATTTGAAGCGCGTCGCGTCCACGAATGGAATCAGTGCGGAGTTGCTGGGCGACCGGCCGGCCCGGTTGAATTTTGTCGCTCGCATTCCCGCGGCGGTTCATTCGGAAAACTTGCGCCCACTCTTGCTGATGGCACATAGCGACGTGGTCCCGGCTGACCGTTCGCAATGGACAGTTGGGCCTTTTTCGGCCGAGCTTCGCGCCGGCTACATTTATGGGCGCGGGGCGCAAGACGACAAATCGCTTCTCGCCGCGGAGCTTGCCGTAATGGTGGAATTGAAGCGTCGAGGGGTGAAACTGACGCGGGATGTCATCCTGCTGTCCGAATCCGACGAAGAGGCAGGTTCCACCGGCATCAATTGGCTGGTGCGGAATGCGTATCCGAAAATCGACGCGGCGTTTGCGTTGAACGAAGGCGGCGCAGCGCTGGACATTCGCTCGGGAACTCGCATCTTTCAGATCCAGACATCCGAGAAAGTTCCGACGCGGGTTGTGCTGACGGCGAGAGGCACGGCTGGCCACGCGTCGCTGCCGCGTCCGGATAACCCGGTGGTACATCTGGCGCGCGCCCTCACAGCGCTCGCGGGTGCGGCTCAGCCCGTGCAACTCAACACCACCACGCGCCGGTATTTTTCCGATATCGCGAAGCTTCCCGACTACGCTTGGCTTGCCCCGCTGCTGGGAAAGCTGGAACAGGAGTCAACTGCCATAACGGCCGCTAGCATGATTGAGGCCACGGATCCTGAGTTGAATTCCATGCTGCGGACTTCGGTTACTCCGACCATGCTCAGCGCCGGTTTTAAGGTGAATGTGATTCCGAACCAGGCCACCGCGCAGGTGGATGTGCGGCGCCTCCCGAGTGAAACCCGGCAAGAAGTCGAGACGCGATTTCGCAACATCATCAACGATCCCGCGATTGCGATTTCACCAGAGCCCGGGCAGGAGATGCCGGCTACTGAACCCAGTTCGCTGACCACGGAGCTCTTCTTAGCGATGGAAAAGGTTTTCCGTGCCGGCAATCCGCATGCGTTAGTGGTTCCTTACATGTCACGCGGCGCCACGGACGGATCGTATCTGCGTCAAAAAGGAATGGCGGTGTACGGTGTTCCGATCTTCGTACGCGAAGGCGGAGAAAGCCGCGCGCATGGAAACGACGAACGCATTTCGCCGGGAAACTTGCACCGGGGGACTGAACTGTTGTGGAAAATCGTTTTGGGAACCGCAGGGACTGGGGGCTCGGGACTGGGGACTGGTCCGGAGCGCGGTATATCGCAGTAGTCCCCAGCCCCGAGCCCCGAGTCCCCAGCCCGGAGCCCCTAGCCCCGAGCCCCCAGCCCCAGCGCCTTGGCGCCTAACAAATCCTCCAACAGCGGCGTATCCGGGAACGGGTGGCCTTTGTAGCGGCGGAATCCTTCGCCGAAATCCACTCCGGCTAGCTTGCCGCGGGCGCGCGTCCAGCGCTCCATGGTTTGGATTGGATCTTCGATTCCGTGCTGGCGCTTCAGCCATTCGCGCTGGCTCTCGTGCGCCGAGAGCATCAGGCGCTTGGCTTTGAATGTGGTTTTGACGTTCACTATGAAGTCCGGTTGGATGGTAGAGCCCATTCGATCCACCCCCGCGATGGAATCCACGTAGTAGAGATGGCGGATGGAGTGCAGCGGCGCGGCCGGATCTTTCGCGTTCGTCGAATAATTAGGCACGGATGCCGCGAAGCACGCGTCGCGTACCAAAACGCTCGTAGCTTCGTGGTCGCAATGATAGTCGGCGGGCGAGGCGGTGAGAACTACGTCGGGCCGCAGCTTGCGGATTAGTTCGGTAACGCGCCGCCGGGATTCGTCATCGTTGAAGATGGCGAGATCGCGGAACTTGGCGCATTGATATTCGGCTCCAATCACTTTAGCCGCAGCGGCAGCCTCGCGCTGGCGGATGACCGAAATCTCTTTGGGACTCACCGAGCCGGTACCGCAGTCTCCGGCGGTCATACTCATGATGGTTACTTTGTTCCCGGAAGCCGCGAGTAACGCGAGTGTGCCTCCGGCTAGAATTTCGGCGTCGTCCGGATGGGCGTGAATGCAGGCAACGTGCATTCTCTTAGGTTAAGCCAACTTCAACGGAACGCTCCGACAGGTTTCGTGGTAGCGCTTCCTTGCGGTCGCGGTTCGGTCACACACGGTCACTTACTCGCCGCGGCACGAGTGAGGAATGCCACGACATCGGTCAGGCCTGCGCGCTCGGCCGCATCAAGCGGAGTCCGCCCTTCGGAGTCCTTGGCTTTCAGATCGGCGCCCAGAGCCACTAGCGCTTCCACCGCTTTCATCTTGCCCATGGCTGCTGCGATGTATAGCGGCGTTTGAGCCTCATCTCGGGTGCGCGCATTAATATCCGCCCCGTGCGCCGCGAGTTCCCGGATGACCTCGGCGTGATCGCCCAGCGCAGCATCATGGATCGGCTGCGTGCCCGCCTTACTTACCGCGTTGACCTGCGCCCCATGCGCAAGTAACAAGCGCGCACCCTCAAGATCGCCCTGGAATGCGGCATTGGCGAGTGGCGTTGCGCCGTCTGTACCAATCGCATTCGGATCCGCCCCCATCGCGAGCAGCATCTTAGTGACACCGGTTTTGCCGCGCGTCTCCGAATACTCAAGCGACCATGGCGGCGGTCCCGTTGGACCCCCCGGTTTCTTCTGGCCAACTTTATATAGCAGGACCGAGATGGCTCGCAAATCCTGAAGGTCTGGGATTTTGAGTGCTGCATCAAAGGCGTTCCGGCCCCTCCAATCGCGCTTGAACGGATCTGCGCCGGCATCGAGCAACAGATCGACGCACACAGTCTGGCGTGAGTCGACTGCGATATTTAGGGGTGTCATCCCCTTCTCGTCAAGTTCGTTCAGCGACGGGTGCCGGGAGAGTAACTGCCGCATGCGATCCGCATCGCACACACGCGCGGCTTGATGCAGTTCGGCTGCGTACGCTAGAGCAAAGGATGCGACCAACGCAAAGGTTGTGCGCATAGCGCAACTATAAGGCGACGCGATTCCAGTACTTGGATTCTTGAACGGTTTCTACCCTTGCGACGGGCTTGCGTAGTACTACACTTACCTTACTCTTCACCCTGCTGATCGGCACATGCAGGATAATGGAGAGCACCGTAAACCACAACGACTGACTGCGTACTACAACCTTCATGGGAGAGGTGACCTGCTACATTCAGTATAGTCCACATGCCTGAGAAAAACAAAGACTTCTTGGATGTCAAGAAAGCAGCCCGTACCAGGACGGAACCTAGGTGGCCGGCCGTTTTGGCGATCCTGGTGGTGGGTGGGCTCAATGCGGTGCTGCCGGAACCGCTGAGTTTCGGGCCCTACTGGCTGCTACTGGCTGTTGTCTCAGTGCTTCTGATTCCCACAGTGATCACGCATCGAATCGGACGCCATGATATCAATCAGGTGCTGGGACACCTGGTTTCAGCCACGGTAACTGCCGGGATGATCTGGTCATTAGCGATGCTGATCGCGCGACTGCCAGAGCACAAAGATCCGCCCAAGACACTGCTGCTCGCGGCGGCGGCATTGTGGACCGCGAATATCCTGGTGTTCGCCTCCTGGTACTGGCGGCTGGACGCGGGCGGTCCGAACGTGCGCGATTTGCGTAAGGGGCATAGCGACGGAGCTTTCCTGTTTCCGCAGATGATGATGCCGGAAGAGAGCGACGGTTCCTGGCGTCCGGGATTCGTGGATTATCTGTTCCTGGCGTTCAACACCAGCACGGCTTTTTCGCCGACCGATGTTCCGGTTTTGTCACGCTGGGCGAAGTTGATGATGATGGTGCAGGCGTCGATCTCGTTGATGACAGTGGTGTTAATCGCCGCGCGGGCGGTCAACGTTTTGTAGGCGTGAAAAGAAAAAAGGCACCGACTCCCTTATGGTCGCGGTTCTGTAACCGAGTCCCTCATTCCGAGCCGCGACCGTAAGGGAGTCGGTGCATTTTTGGTTTTTTCGCAGACCCGTGAGCCACCGGGCCGGTTGTCGAAATCTCAACGCCAACCGTCACGTTTAAAACGCTCTTTGTTTCCAACTCCTTGATTTAAGGTTCCCCAATTCGCGGCAGGCAAATTGCATTGCGATGGCCATCATGCTGGAGAACGCCGGTGTCGGCATCGAGCGCTACATGAATCTGTTGAGCGCCCGCCAGAAGCTTGTGGCTTCGAACATCGCCAACGTAGACACGCCTGGATTTAAAACCAAAGACATCGACTTCCACGCAGAACTTTCCAGCCAGTTCGACAGCCAGGAGCCAACTCCGGTCGAAGTCTCCGGACTTAAGACAAAGAACGACGGCAACAACGTGGATATGGACCGGGAAGCCCGGCTGCTCTCGGAAAACGCTCTAAGATTCGCGGTGGCCACCAACCTGGCGCGCTCCGAGCTGGCGACCCTCCGCAGCGCTATTGACGAAGGCAAGACATCATGAGCCTCTTTTCGTCTCTCTCCGTCAGCGGTTCGGGAATGTCGGCGCAAAGAACGCGGGCTGAGCTATTGGTGGAAAACCTTGCCAATGCGGAAACCACGCGCACTCCCGAGGGCGGCCCTTATCGCAGGAAAGACGTGGTGTTTGAGGAAGACCCGTCGGTGGGTTCCTTCGGATCGGAACTCAGCAACGCGCTTGGTTCCAATGTTTCCGGAGTGTCGGTGGCTCAAACCACGGTGGACGATAGCGAGCCGGTACAACGTTACATGCCGGGACACCCGGACGCGGACAAAAATGGCTACGTAGCCTTTCCGAAGATCAATCCGGCCGAGGACATGGTGGATCTGATGGGTGCGTCGCGAGGCTATCAGGCCAATGTGGCGGCCATCTCCGCCGTGAAGGACATGCTCCAAAAATCACTCGAACTGTTCCGTTAAATTCATGTCGATACCAATCTCCGCCATCCGGCCCGTAAGTCTTCCCGAGCTTTCTGCAACCAACACCACCACCGCTGCTTCTCCCGGCGGTTTTCAATCCATGTTGGAAAGCATGGTGGGCGGCGTTGAGAAATCGCAGGCCCAGGCTCAGCAAACAGTAAACAGTTTTCTCGCAGGAAACAACGAGGAATTGCATTCGGTGGCTTTGGCGACTCAACGATCTTCCCTGGAATTCGACTTGTTCATGCAGGTCAGGAACAAGGTGCTGTCGGCATATCAGGAAGTCATGAAGATGCAAGTCTGACCCAGGCCTAGCGCGGCTCTCTTCAATCCATGGACCAACTTAAGAAACTTCTGCAATCCCTGAGCGCGACGCAACGGGTGACCATCGTGATCTGCGCGCTGGCTGTGGCCGCGGGCGTGATGTGGTTCTCGCGCTGGCAACAGGAAAGCGGCATGCGGCCGCTCTACACGGCTTTGGCGCCGGAAGATGCCAGCGCCATGGTCACAAAGCTGCGCGAGAGCGGCGTCGTCTATAAAGTTGGGGAGAATGGCACCAGCCTGATGGTTCCCGAAGCCCGCGTAGCGGAACTGCGCCTGGAAATGGCCGGCCTCGGACTTCCCAAAACCGGCCGCATCGGATTTGAGATTTTCGACAAAACCAATTTCGGGATTACCGACTTTGCCGAGCATGTGAATTACCGGCGCGCGGTGGAAGGGGAACTGGAACGCTCCGTCATGGCTCTGGCGGAGGTACAACAGGCCCGCGTGCATGTGAGTTTGCCCAAGGAATCTGTTTTCACTGAATCCCGCGAGTCCGCCAAAGCCAGCGTGTTAGTAGGCCTGCGGCCCGGCTCCCGGTTGTCCGCTCAAAATATAACCGCGATCACTAACTTGATTTCGAGCGCGGTGGAGGGCCTGGCGCCCGAGTCCGTTTCCGTGGTGGATATGAGCGGGAATCTGCTCAACCGCCCCCGGCGCGACGGTCTGCCCGACGGAGCGCAAATCAGCGAAGCCGCGCTTGAATACCGGCAAGCCATCGAACACGACCTGGCCGTCAAAATCAACAACACCCTCGACCCGCTGTTGGGCGCCGACAAATTCCGAACCGGTGTTTCGGCAGATGTCGACATGTCCAGCGGCGAACAAAGTGAAGAAACGTTCGACCCCACCAAGTCCGTAATGGTGACCTCGCAGAAGACAGAAGACACCAGCGGAACAACCCGCGCCGCCACCACCCCGGCCGCTCCTGGAACCGCTGCGAATCTGCCGCCTACAGCCGCACCGAAACCCACCGGCAGCGGGTCCACTTCCAGCAAGCGCAGCGAGAGCATCGCCTATCAATCCAGCCGCGTCACCAAGCACGTCAAGCTTCCTCAGGGATCGATCAAGCGATTGTCCATCGCGGTATTGGTGGACCAGGGCGCGAAATGGGAAGGCCAGGGCAAAAATATGCATCGCGTGGTTACGCCGCCCGATACCGCGAAGCTCAAGACCATCCAGTCTCTGGTGTCCGCGCTGGTGGGATTGAATGCCGAGCGGGGCGATCAACTCACCGTGGAAGCGCTGCCCTTCGACAACACCATGAACATGGAACTGCCGTCAGCGTCGGCGCCCGATTCCGCTAAGCCGCAGAATTTAACGGTGATTGAGACGCTGAAACAGAAACCGATGATCCTGTACGGCGCTGCCGGAGGGGCTGTCCTGGTGATTGCGCTGGTGGTGTTCGCTGTGTCTCGCGGCAAGAAGAGACAGTCGTACCAGGAAATGCCCGAGGTACTGCCGCCCTCCGCTTCCATGGCGAGCCTACCCGCCGCCTCTGCTCAGCAACCGGGCGCGATTGGCGCCGGCGATACTCCACGCCTGCCTGCGCTCATGCCCTCCCGAACCGAGGTTCTGTTGAATCAGCTGCAGGAAAGCGGGCGAAATAATCCGGAAGCCTGGGCCGGAGTTCTGCGCGGCTGGCTGTCCGAAGAAGAGGCGCACTCATAAGATCCTATGACGGTGAACGAAAACCCACCCTTGAAAATTACCGGCCCGCAAAAGGCCGCTATTCTGTTGGTCGCGCTCGGTGACAAACTGGGCGGCGAAATTCTGAAGCAGCTCAATGACGAAGAAGTAAAAGCAGTGAGTAAGGCGATCGCCCGCCTGGACAAAATCACACCCACCCAAACCGAATTCGTACTGGAGGAGTTCTCGCAGGCGACTCGCAGCGGCGCGCGCGGCGGTTTCGATCTGGCTAAGAAAATGTTGGCCAACGCGTTCGGCCCCGAGGGCGCCAAGCGAATCGCCGAACATCTGCCGAAATCCGGCGCTCAAGCCAACAAGAACATCGAATCTTTGCAGAAGGCCGATCCGTTGCAATTGAGCCGATTCATGGAAGGGGAGCATCCTCAAACCATCGCGCTCATCCTCTCGCATCTTTCGCCGGCGCAAGCCGCGTTGCTGATCGCCAACCTTCCCGTGGAATACCGGGCGGATGTCGCACTCCGCATCGCGCAACTGGACAAAGTGTCGCCGGATGTGGTGGCCAAGGTATCCATGGTGATCTCGGAGAAATTGAAGACCGTTGGGCAACTGAGAATGGAAGCGCATGGCGGCCCGCGATCGGTTGCGGAAATTCTCAACCGCATGGATTCCGCGGTAAGCGACGAAATTCTTGGGAACATGAAAGACGAACAGACACTGGTGGACGCCATCCGCCACTACATGTTCACCTTCGAGGATCTACTGTTGATCGATCCCACTGCCATGAAGGAAGTGGTTGCCAAGATCGACAAGAAGCTTCTGACAGTGGCGCTCAAAGGCACCAGCGAGCAGATAAAGAATCATTTTCTACAGTGCATGTCGCAGCGCGGGGCCGAAATGCTGCGCGAGGACATGGAAGCTACGGGGCCGGTCCGGATTCGCGACGTCGAGGCCGCGCAGCAGCAAATCCTCGCCGTGGTTCAGCAGTTGGAGTCCGAAGGTGTGCTGAGTCTCAAAGGCGGCGGTGGCGATCAATATGTCGTCTGAGATTTTTGCGGGCGACCAACTGGCGGCCGCTCCCGCGCTGTGGCGCACCGTGGCCTCGGCGCGAACCGATCGATCGAACATTGCCCGCCCGGACGCCGCTCGCGAAGCCGCGCAGCTAGTGGATCAGGCACGCCGCGAGGGATTCGATCAAGGCGCCGCCGCTGGACGCCGGGACGCAGAGCAGCAAGTTCTTCCGGCCTTCGAAAAAATGGCTAAGACACTCGCGGAACTCGCCAGACTCCGCGAGTCGCTTCGCGAAGAGACATTACAGGACCTGGTGCGGCTGGCAACCCTGATTGCATCGCGCGTGGTTCACCGCGAAGTGGTGATCGATCCCGACGCACTCGCCGGTTTGGTGAAAGCCGCATTCTCGAAATTGCAAGCCCGCGAGATCAGCCGGGTCCGGATGCATCCCGGGCTTGAAACTTTGGTGCGCAAGTGTCTGGAGCAGGCGGGGTCGCCCAAAAATCTGGTTTTGTCCCCCGATCCGGCGCTGAATCCCGGCGAGCTCTTCTTCGATACGTCACAAGGCCTGTTAGACGCTTCGGTAGAGACCCAGCTGCGCGAAATTGAGCGCGGCTTGATCGACAAGTTAGGTACTTAGAATGAGCGCGGTTCTGAGTTCTCCCATCGGATCTTTGATCCAACACACTCCCGAAGTAGAGCTGCTCCCCTGGGTCGGCGAAGTCACCGAAATGGTGGGGTTGTTAATCGCTTCCCGCGGCCCGGTGGTTTCCATCGGCGATTTCTGCGAGATTCGAACATCCTCCGGGCGTTCCATTCGATCGCAAGTGATCGGCTTCCGGAATGAGCAGGTTCTCTCGCTGCCCTTGGAGGAAATGGACGGTCTGCAGCTAGGCGATCGCGTGATTGCCCGCAAGAGCGAAGCCTTGTTGAAAGTGGGCCCCCAACTACTCGGGCGTGTACTGGACGGATTCGGCAGGCCCATCGACGGCGGCCCTCCCATCCAGGCATCCGCCACCTATCCGCTGTATGCGGCGGCGCCGTGTCCCTTGGATCGCGAGCACATCACGGAACCGCTGATTACCGGAATTCGCGCCATCGATGGATTGCTTCCGTGCGGCAAAGGACAGCGCGTGGGAATTTTCGGCGGCAGCGGCGTCGGCAAAAGCACTCTGCTGGGCGCCATGTCGCGGCATAACGACGCCGATGTCACCGTGATTGCGCTGGTGGGCGAGCGCAACCGCGAAGTACGGGCGTTTCTTGAAAACGAACTCGGTCCGCAAGGCCGCAGCCGGTCCGTTGTTGTGGTGGCCACTTCCGATCGGCCGGCGCCGCTCCGCATTCGTGCCTGCTTCGTGGCGCTGGCGGTGGCAGAGTATTTCCGCGATCAAGGCAAGAATGTGCTCATGGTGTTGGATTCGGTCACTCGCTTGGCTATGGCGCAGCGCGAAATCGGGTTGGCTGCCGGCGAACCGCCCAGCCAAAAAGGATACACGCCCTCGGTCTTCGCCCTGCTCCCTAAAATCTTCGAACGCGCCGGGCATTTCAAAAAAGGTTCCATAACCGGATTCTTCACGGTGTTGGTGGAGGGCGACGATTTCAACGAGCCGATTTGCGACGCCGTGCGCGGGATTCTGGACGGCCACTTCATTTTGTCCCGTGAACTCGGCGCCGCCGGCCATTATCCGGCACTCGACATCCGGAATTCCCTCAGCCGCCTGACTTCTCGCGTCGCGTCGCCGCAACAGATTTCCTCCATTCAGAAAATTCGCGAGGCGCTGGCGCTTTATCACGATTCGCAGGACTTGATTCAGTTGGGCGCCTACGCTGCCGGAAGCAATCCCAAGCTGGATGCCTGCATCCGCTACCGTCCGGAAATTCTAAATTTCCTGAAGCAGGATGCACACGCGTTCTCCAGCCTGGGGGAAACGCTGGAACGCCTGGAAAAGCTGGTCGCTCATCTGGGGTAACCAGAAAACGGCATGGGACGCTTTCGTTTTCCGTTGGATAAGGTGCTGCGCTGGCGCACGCTGGAGTTCTCGCTTGAACAAGCCAAATTGAAACGATTGGGCCAGGAACAGATTCGTCTGCAGATGCAAGCGGCGGCTCTGGGCGCTGAGAAATCGAGACTGAGCGCGTCCATCGTGACGCTGCCGGATCCACGCGGCGAGGATCTACGCGCCATGGTGGATTACGGGATAGCGCTACGCCGGAAAGCGCAGAGATTGGCCGAGCTGACGGCGCGTTCGGAACGCGATCTCGCCGCGCAGAAGAAGAAATATAACGAAGCCAAGCAGCGGGTTCAATTGCTGGAGGAATTGCGCGATCGGAAGCTCACCGAATGGCGCTACGAACAGGGACGGGAACTGGAATCGCTGGCCGCGGAATCGTATCTTGCGAATTGGAACCGGCAACACAGGTAAGTGGGGCGGACCCCCTGGTCCGCGCGGGTCCCCCTGGACCCGCTCTTCGGTTCATCACCATGCCGACGGGGGCGTCGGCTGCGGACCAGGGGGTCCGCCCCACTTTCTAAGCGCGCAACAAGGTCTTCCACGATTCCTGACCGTTCAGCACTTGTTTTATCCGGACGCCCGTGACAAATTGCACGTGAGAGGCATATTCCCTGAGCCTGCAATGTCTCACGTCGCCGGTTAGACGGCAATCTTCAAACTCGATGTTCACAACCGTTCCGGGCGGCAGGTAGCGCGTCCCCACGAAGCAGAGGCCGCCTTCGGAAACATCCAGCACGCGGCCTGTTCCCGGTTCCACTCGGGTTCCGCGAACGGCTTTAATCTGCAGCGTCAGGTTGGCCGGATAGCGCGAGTGCCTGCGCTGTTTTAACGCGCCAGCCGGCTGGATTGGATTGAGACCGCCCATGATAAATACCTATTTCGACTCCAGTTTCAACAATCCGAATCGCGCGGGCACATGGAAGTTGCTGTCCATGGTTGGCTGCCAGGTGATGGCTTTGTGATTCTTCGGCGGGCCTTGCGACCGATACAGATTCATTCGGAATTCCGCGCCGTTTTGCGGCGGGCGCGAGTCGATTGCTTTCCACGGAATGCGCAGCGCGGCGTACCAAATCTTATTGGCATAGTCGATTCGCGTCGCCACCTTGAATCCGGAATTCCAAGTCCACCCGTCTTCCGGATGCTTGCTCGCCCGATCGATGTCCAGGTCCACCCATTCGCTCTGAGGTGAAACTTCAAACTCCCGGTAACGTAGAATATTCTTAAAATCGGCCCCGATGAATACTTCCGCCACGTCCCAGTTCCAGAGCTCATTGGTTTCGGTGGCCGTCACCGGATTCGGCTTTAAATAAAGCTCCTGGTACGGACATGTGAAAAGGAAGTAGAGATTTCCGTCAGTCCAACGCGACCGGATTTCAGTCGCAAATCCGGGAACCAGCTTCCCGAAATTGTTCTTGTCCGCCGTGACTGGCCGCGCGCCTTGCCAGAATGCGGAATCTGGTTTGGTATCCAACGCGACATCGCTCGCAGCGTGCACGCTGATCATGCTTCCCTCAGATGCAAATAGTGATGCGGCAGCGAGCGCGCAAGTCAGGCATGTTCTAATCAAAGAATTCATAAGTTGTGGGTGGGGGGGGGTTGCTTACTTCGCGAGTTCCGGAACCTTCTGTTTCACTTTCTCCACTTTGGGCATTGCCACGCCCATGACGTAGGGATTGCTCGGATTCCGGTTGCAGAAGTTTTGATGGTGTTCCTCTGCCGGGTAAAACGTCTTCAGCTCCACCACCTGCGTCACGATGGGCGCACGGAACACCTGGGCTTCGTCCAACTGCTTAATGTACGCTTCGGCGATTTTCTTCTGATCCGGATTGGAGAAGAAGATCACGGACCGGTATTGCGTTCCGAAGTCCGGTCCCTGCCGGTTGAGTTGCGTTGGATTGTGAGCCACGTCGAAAAACACTTTCAATAGTTGTCCATAGGAAATCTTGCGGGGATCGTAAGTGATCTGCACGGACTCCGCGTGCCCGGTTTTTCCAGTGCTGACGATCTCATAGTGCGCGGACGTCGCATCGCCGCCGGAATATCCGGAGACGACTTTCTCTACTCCCTGAATCTGCTGGAACACTGCTTCCATGCACCAAAAGCAGCCGCCCGCCAGAACGGCCGTCTTGTGCTTTCCCGCCGCATCTTTATCGTCAACCGTCGGATCGGGAAAAGTGACGGCGCGCAATAACGGAGCGCTCGCGAGCAATAGACCGAGGAAGATTCGTCTCCCCATAGTTTAGCCAGTATATCGTGGAATCCCCGGTCGCTCACGCTCGCGGCTCGGAAAGAGGGCGTTACCGAGCCGCGACCGTCAGGGAGTCGGTGCCGTCTCTTAAGCCAGTGAGCTCTTATAAAGTTCCAGCAGCTTACCCCACGCACGCTCAGCGTCTGGCTTGTTGTAGAGCGGCTTGCCGTCCCGCATGGGCATATCCGGAACGCACCAGCCGTGCAGCGCATCGGAATATAGTTCAATCACCGCGGGATTGCCTGCGGCGACGAAAGCTTCCTTCAGCTTGTCTTTCGCATCCGGCTGTTTCGCGTCATCATCCGACGCCACTCCGAAATACATGTGCGCCTTGATCTTCGGAGCCAGCAAGTGCGGGCTGTCTGGTTTATCCGTGACCAACCCTCCGCCGTGGAACGACGCGCCTGCGCCAATGCGATCCGGCAGCGTGGCGGACGTTCTCACCACCAACGGTCCACCCATGCAGTAGCCCTGGGTCCCGATTTTCTTCGATTTGTTGACCTGCTTTTGCGCATCCAGGAACGCCACATAAGCGACAGCATCCTTCTCGGCATTGCCGGCCGCTCCCACCGATGCCATCAGCGGACCTAGCTTGGCACGTTCTTCCGGATTCTGGAAGTTGAACTTGGATGCATCCGTGAAGGGCGCCTTTGAAACACGATAGAAGGGATTCGGTACCAGGACCGAATATCCGGAACTCGCCAGGCGTTTGGCCATCTCACGCGTGGCAGGACGCAATCCGAAAGCATCCGGCCAAAACAGCACGCCCGGATGCGAGCCCGATTTCGGATGAATAAAGGCGGCATCGCAAGTCCCATCGGGAGTTTTAATCTCGACGTCGGTTTCCACTACGTCTGCGGCAGCCAAGGCCGAACCTGCCGTAGCGGCTAAGCCCGCGCTGACGGAAAGCGCTACAAAGTCGCGACGCGGCATGTCACTGGTGTTCTTCTGGTCGGTGCTCTTCTGGTCTTCCATAATGGCTCCTCTGATAAAAATTGTAAGCGATGTCGAGAATGCGCCGCCTGCTCCGACTTATCTGTGAAAGTACAATCGAAAGGAGCTTCAACATGAAATACATATTGATGATGAACTGCCCCAGGAACGGCTACGAATCCATAGGATCCTGGCCGCAAAAGGACATCCAGGCGCACATCGGGTTCATGCTCGGTTTGAACAAATCCTTGCGCGAGTCCGGAGAGTTGGTGTCGGCCGAGGGCTTGGCGAGCCCGCAAGAGGCGAAAATCGTTCGAGCTGGAAAGGACGGCGCACCCGTCACGGACGGAGTGTTCCCGGAGTCCAAAGAGTTTCTCGCCGGATACTGGATTGTGGACGTGGAAACCACTGAGCAGGCTTACAAGATCGCCGCACGGGCCTCGGCTGCCCCTGGGCTTGGTGGATCGCCGATGAGCATTCCGATTGAAGTGCGGCAAGTGATGAGCGGCCCGCCCGACGAAATGCCCTGATGCCGCTCGACGCCGGCTCCGAGCAATTATTGCGAGACCTCGCGCCGTTAGTGCTCGGAGCTGTGCTGCGCCGATTCCGCGATTTCTCCGCCGCCGAGGACGCGGTTCAGGAGGCGCTCATGGCCGCGGCCGTTCAATGGCCGCGAGACGGTATTCCGGAGAACCCTCGCGGTTGGCTGATCCAAGTGGCTTCGCGGCGCATGACCGATTATTTACGCAGCGAAGCAGCGCGGCGGCGCCGGGAAACCGCTGCGGCGGCAGACCTGGGCTCGGAGGCTGTTCTCTGCGACGAAGAACAGGATGACACGCTGGCTTTGTTTTTCATGTGTTGTCATCCGGCGCTCAGTCCGTCGTCGGCAATCGCGCTGACGCTGCGAGCGGTGGGCGGATTGACCACCGTCGAGATCGCCAACGCATTCCTGGTACCCGAAGCCACCATGGCGCAGAGGATCAGCCGCGCCAAACAGAGCATCAAGGCATCGGGCGTGCCCTTCCGGCTGCCGAGTCACGAAGAGCAATCCGCGCGGTTGCGCGCGGTGCTGCATGTGCTGTATCTGATTTTCAACGAAGGCTACACGGCGAGCGTGGGCCCGGAGTTGGCGCGGCGCGAACTGTCCAGCGAAGCCATCCGCCTGACGCGATCTGTACTCAATCTTCTGCCGGAGGATGCGGAAGTCATGGGATTGCTGGCCCTGATGCTGCTCACCGATGCGCGCCGCGCGGCGCGAACGGGGCCGGGCGGTGAGTTGATCCCGCTCACCAAACAAGACCGAACGCTATGGGACCGGGCGCAAATTTCAGAGGGCGTGGCGCTGATCAGCGCGGCTTTGCAGAAAGGGTCGGTAGGCGCCTATCAGCTTCAAGCCGCGGTCGCCGCCGTGCATGACGAAGCCGCACGCGCGGAGGATACGGACTGGCCGCAAATTCTGGCGCTGTATGATCTGTTGCGGCGCATGTCCGGCAATCCGATGGTGGAGTTGAATTACGCGATCGCTTCGGCCATGGTTCATGGCCCGCGCCCAGGACTTGACTTGCTGGATGCTCTGAACACGGACGGTCGCCTGAAAGGCAATCATCGGCTGGATGCAGTCCGCGCACATCTGCTGGAAATGGCCGGAGAGCGCGAAGCTGCTATCGAGCATTATGGCCGGGCGGCCGAAAGAACCACCAACATCCCGGAGCGGAATTACTTGATCACGCAGGCTGCGCGCTTGCGGGAAGGTGAGGGTGCGCTCAGCACGGCAGAATAAAATCTCGACATCGGCTATCCTGGAAGTCGTGGCACGGGAAGAGTTGCAAAAAATCCGCACCGATGCGGCCGGCGACGAAGTCCAGCGCACCCTGCAAAACAAGGTGGCAAGTTGCCTTGGCGTCTTAACCGGGGGAAGTCCGCGTCGCGCCAAGACTGCTCGGGAACAGATTCGAAAGCGTCTGTCCAAGCGTCAGGCCGGCTGACGCGCTCATCGATAGTAAGCGACTCTCGCCCTGCCTGCAGGAACGGCCGATGGCCTCGTCTTTCGCCAACTCCGCCTTCCACTGCTGACGTCCGAAGCGGTATTGACCGAGTTGTTTCACTTGACCGGCGATTCGCGGCAGGAAATGGAGTCCGCCTGGAAATTCGTGCGTTCCGGCGCACTCGTGGTCGGCGGCATTGGAGATGGGGACCTGCCTCATCTGAATGAACTGATGTCTCGGTATTGGGATCGGCCGATGGACTTCGCTGATGCGACGCTGGTGTTCCTCGCGAAACGCGAATCCATCGGGACAATTCTGACGGTGGATCACGCGGATTTCGAAACGTACCGGATCGAGGGCAAACGCCGGTTTCGCATTGTGCCCGGACCCCGGCCTTGACTCTTGGACTGAAGCAATAAATGTCCATTCGATCCCAAACGGAACGCAAGAAGCTAGAGGCTATCGGGAAGATTGTCCGGCTGACGTTGGACGAAATGTCGGCGGCGGTTCGTCCCGGCGTGACCACTGCGGAACTCGACTCCGTGGCTGCCAGGGTGTTGGCCCGGGAAGGCGCCGAATCGTCGCCGCCCAAAGTATACGGATTTCCCGGCACCGCGTGCATCAGCGTGAACGACGAGGCAATCCACGGAATTCCTGGCCGGCGAAAGATCGAAGAGGGCGATTTGGTGAAGTTGGATGTCACGGCTGAGAAAGACGGATTCGTCGCGGACGCTGCTGTTACCATCCGGGCAGGGAAGACTTCCCCCGCGGCGGATGCGCTGGCAAGATGCGCGGAAAGCGCTTTCCGGCAAGCCCTGAAAGTCGCGCAGGTTGGGAATCGTGTGTATGAGATTGGCCGCGCGGTGGAACGGGAAGTCCGTCGTTGCGGATTCAGCGTGATCAAGGAACTCTGTGGGCACGGCGTGGGCCGGACCATCCACGAAGAGCCGCAAGTTCCGAATTATTTCGATCGCCGCTGCCGCGGCAAATTAACGGATGGGTTGGTCATCACCATTGAGCCGATTATTTCCGCCGGAAATGGCCGTGCGCTGCTGGCCGCGGACAAATGGACGATCAAGACCGCCGACCGCAGCCTGTCGGCTCATTATGAGCACACCATTGTGATTACTCACGGTGGGCCGGTGTTGCTTACCGCTACAGAGTCTTGATCCGGATATTGCGTGTCTCGATTTTCATTCCAGTTGGGGTGACGTGGAGCTGGATACCAATCAGTCCAGCGGCCTTGCGATGCGCCGCGTCGTCATCCACAAACACGCACATCACATGACCGTTCCACAAATGGATCAAGGAATTGCCTTGGGCGATGATTTGGATATCGTTCCAATCTTCCACCTTGATGTAGCTCTTCAATTGATCGGAATCGCCCACGCTTCCGAGCATGCCGGCTTTTTTCCCTTCGGCGGCGTAGCCGAGCATCCCGCGTAGCGCCAGAAATCCGCGGCCGCGTTCTTCGTAAAGCTGGCCGGTGAACGTTTGCTGCGCGTCGATGTCGGCCTGATAGCCTTGCATCACCCACTTCGCGACGTCGGGCCGCTCGATGCTGCGGTACTGGAAGCCGCTGTTGCCGGCGCTGCCGCCGGTCAATCGATATTGTGCGCGAAAGTCGAAATCGGCCGGCTGCCCGGCGCGCCAGATGCAGAAGGTATTTTGCTTGGGCTGATGCGTTGGCGTTGTTTCTCCGGCGATGACGCCGTTGTCGACACGCCAGAAGTCCGGATCGGCGTCCCAACCGCTGAGAGTTTTGCCGTCGAAAATATTCTGGAATCCGGTTTCCGGGAACGGGGGGACGAGCTTGGCCGGGTCCATCTTATTTTGCGCGAGGAGCACGGCTGGGGCCAGTGCCAGCAGGCTGCGGCGAGTGGGTTCGTTTAGAAAAGACATGTTCGCGTAGAATCGTATCACGAAATTCAGCGCATAGAATCCTACAGGAGATGATCTAACACCAGCATCTCGATGTTTTGCACTCGCTGAAAGATCGGGTCATTTGTCGCCAAGGCAGTGGCGCCCGCATGGATAGCGGTCGCGGCCTGGAGCGCGTCAGGAGTCCGAAGTTTGTGCGTGGCCCGGATTCGGGCCGCGATGTCCGCAACTGCGAGATTTGGAGCGATCCACTCAAGGTTCGGGTAGGTGGCGAGCTGCGCGTAGAACTGATCCGCTATCTCTTGTTCAGAATTTCGATACGGCTGGACGAGAAGTTCGGTCATGCTGATGGTGGACGTTACCGCGCGATGCCCCGGCTGTTCGAGCCAGTGAAAGATGGCGTCGGTTAGTAACACGTAGCGAGGATTCGATTGCAACTGATAGATGAAGATATTGGTATCGAGTGCAATGCGGTTGTGCCGGCTCAGAAAACCCTGGAGCCGGGCTAGTCCCAACTCTTTCGTTCCTTCTGAATATAATTACGCGGATATTTGCCGGCGCCGAGTCCTCGGATAGCTGCGTGACGGGACTTTGGCCTTTCGAGAATGATTACTCGGTCTCCGCGCACAACAACCAGTAACTTGTCGCCGGCTTTCACGCCCAAGGCTTCGCGAGCCTCGCGCGGGATCACGATTTGGTTTTTGCTTGAGAGGGTAGCTTCGGCCATCACTTTACATAGTAACAAAAAGTAAAGTGCTGCGGGGATTAGAACGGCACCGGCTCCCTTACGGTCGCGGTTCGGTAACACTCTCTCATTCCGAGCCGCGAGCGTAAGCGACCGGTGATCCAAGCCGAATCAGACGATCAGTTCTTTTGCCGGATCCCAACGCAGTGTCCGGCCCTGCCGGTAACTATCGATCGCCATGCGGCACGCGATGGAGACGCGGAAGCCAAGTTCAAAGGGACAAGCTGGTTCCTTGCCGGTGCCAACGCAGTCGACAAAATTCTGCATGTGGGCATTGCCCGGCGCGGTGGTTCGTCCGACCAACTCCACACCGTCCGGGCGATTCACTTTTTGGGGAAGGTAGCGAATGGAGTTGCCCTTGGATATGGTTCCGTCGTCGCCCAGCACGTCTTCAGTAACTCCCAGCTGATTGTTTCCGAAGCCCGAGTCCCAACTCACAAGAATTTCTTCCGGATGCTCCAGCGACACATTCATGGTGTCTGGAACTTCGCGGCCGTCTTTCCACAGGTAAACGCCCCCCGTCATCGTTACCGCTTTCGGGATTTGCAGATTGAGCGCCTTGTACCAGAAGGAAAGCTGGTGGCACATGTTTTCGTAGACGTTGCCGCCGGAATAATCCCAGAAGTAGCGCCAGTTGATGTACCGGTTGGCGTCGAACTCGCGCTGCGGCGCTTCGCCCAGGAAAGAACTCCACAGAATATTTTCCGGATTCATATCCGGATAAACCGGCCGCGCCCACTGCGGTTTTCCGTGCGGCGTATTGCGATACATATGCATATGCACCGCGGTGATCTTCCCCACGTTGCCGGTAGCAAGGAAATTCAGCGCATCGGGCATCTGCCCGGACGAAACACTTTGATGTCCCACCTGCACGGTGAGCTTGGGCGACTTTCGATAAGCGGCGCGCATGCGCTTGGCGTGATCCACCGTGAACGCCATGGTCTTTTCCTGGTACACGTGCTTGCCGGCTTCGATGGAATGAACGAAGTGCTCGCAATGCAAATGCTGGGGCGTCGCGATGATTACGGCGTCGATGGTTTTGTCATCCAAAAGCCGGCGATGATCCAGATACGTGGCGGCGTTTGGAACCAGCGCCTTCGCGTCTTCCAGGCGTTTGGTGTAGATGTCGGCAAACGCGACGAAATCGACGTTCGGACACGCTAGCGCCCAATGAACCAGCTCAGTGCCACGCGCGCCGGCACCAATGATGCCCATCCGGATCCGGTCGTTCGCGCCTAGCACGCCCTTGGGCGAAGCGAGCGTGGTGGCCAGACCAGTGGCCATTGTTCCGATGAATTTGCGGCGGGAGTCAAGCATGAACAGGTCCGATTCTAAATGTTAACATTTAGAACCGGACCTGGTTATTCGGTTATTCCGTTGTTCGGTTCTTCGGTTCCTCAAACCCAACTATTCATGCCTTAGGGCGTCCATTGGGTCCACTCGCGTCGCACGCCTCGCTGGGATGTACGTCGCCAACAAGGCTGCGGTAATTAACACCAGCGCGGTTACCAGGAATGTGAGCGGGTCGAAAGCGCTCACTTGAAACAGTTGGTTTTTCAGGAGCCGGCTGAAGATCAACGAAACCACCAGGCCGATGGCCGCGCCCATCCCGGCTAGCTGCATGCCTTGTCCGATCACCAGGCTCAACACGCCGCTCGCCTGCGCGCCCAATGCCATGCGGATGCCGATTTCCTGGGTTCGCTGCGTTACCGAATAACTGATGACGCCGTAGAGCCCGATCACGGCCATCAAAAGCGCCAGACTGGCGAAGATTCCGAGCAACGTCACCACAAAACGGCGCGGCGCAAGCGATGCCGAAACCATATCGGATACCAACTTGATCCGCGAAACAGCGAGTGACGGGTCGATGGCGCGCACGGCTTCCCGCAGCGCTCCCGTGAGACGCGCAGGATCGCCATCGGTGCGGGCGATGAAGCTGGTGAAGGGGAAAGCGAACGATTGCTGCAGGATCGGAAAGTAATACCTGCCTTTCACAACATCGCCGGCGAGATCGGAATTCTTGGTGTGGCCGACCACGCCGACGATCGTGGCCCAGGGCTGATCGGGACCGTTGCGCATGTGCTTGCCAACCGGATCCTGATTGGGCCAATATTCGCGGGCGAGCGTTTCATCGATCATGGCAACGCTCGCGGTGTTAGTCCGATCCTGGTCCGTGAACGCGCGGCCGCTTTTCAACGGAATCTTCAGGGTGGCGAAGTAGCCAGGGCTGACGAATCCGATGTCGCCGTGCGGGCCGGGATCGCCGGGCGGCGATGGACGCCCTTCGATGGAAAACGAGGCGGATCCGGCTTGTCCACTGAACGGGACCGGCACAGCGGCGGCCACGTTCGACACACCAGGCAGACTCGCCAGGCGATCCAGAACAGCGCGATAGAAGGCGATCTGTTTCGCGGCATCGCCATACTGCGCGTCGGGCAGAGTGACTGCCCCTGTAATCAGTCCGTTCGGTTGGAATCCGGGATTCACATCTTCGAGCGAAGCCAGGCTGCGCAAGAAAAGCCCGGCGCCCACCAGCAGCACTAGCGCGAGAGCCACTTCGCCAACGACCAACCCGGCGCGCAGGCTCTGGCGGCGAAGTCCAGCGGAACCGGACCGTCCGCCCTCGCGCAGCGCATCGAAGCGATCCAGCCGCGAGATCTGCCAGGCCGGCGCAATCCCGAAGAGGATTCCGGCTGCGATGGCGGCGAATGCGGTGAACAGCAGTACCTGCGGATCCATACGAACATCCAAAGCCACCATCGAGCTTTCTGGCGCGAGGGCAAGCAATCCGCGGACGCCCGCGAACGAAAGCGCCAGCCCGAGGATCGCGCCCGCGAAAGAGAGCACCAGGCTTTCGGCCAGCGTTTGATTGATCAAATTCCAGCGGCTGGCTCCGAGTGCGGCACGCACCGCGATTTCGCGAGAGCGTCCGGAAGCGCGCGCCAGCATCAAGCCCGCAATATTGGAACACGCGATCAGCAGCACGAATCCGACGGAAGCGAGCAGCACCAGCATCGGGGTCTTGGTGTCGCCCGCGATGTAGTCGGTGAAGGGAACCAGGAACATGCCCCAGGCGGAATCTTTCGCGTAGGCTCCGCCTCTGGTTCCGTCGTTTCGAACTCGATCGCTGAGAATCTGGCGTGAACGCGCTGGCCTGCTGGAACGTGACGCCGGGCTTCAGGCGCACCACGCCATCGTAACTCTCGTTGAAACGATTGCCCGGATTATACGCATCGGCGGGAAGGCCGAGCGGTACCCAGACATCGGTAGCCGCCGGCCAGCGGAATTCCGGGCCCATCACGCCGATCACGCGATAGGGCGTCCGGTTCAGCTCGATGGTGCGGCCAAGAACGCCGGCATCCTGCCCGAAGAGCCGTTTCCACGCCGCATAGGACAACACCACAACCTGGTTCGACTTGGGATGGTCTTCCTCCGGCTGGAACACGCGGCCAAGGCGCGGTTTGGCGCCGAAGACATCGAACCATTGCAGCGATACCGCCGCGCCTTGCAGCCGCTCGGCCATGCCGGACCCGGTGTAGTTGTAATCGCCCTGATCCCAGGATCGCGCCGGATTCGAACAATTGTGTGCTCTTCTGAACGTCGGAGAAATCGGGAACCGAGACGCCAATGCTCTTCAGCGCTAGCTTGTCGTACTTCACCCGGAGCGCCGCGATGCGGTCGGGATGCGAGACGCCGCGCCGGATTCAGCAGCACCTGATTCACAACGCTGAAAATGGCGGTGTTGGCCCCGATGCCAAGCGCCAGCGCCGCGATGGCGGTGAGGCTGAATGCGGGACTTTTGGCCAGGGTTCGGCATGTGATGCGAAGCGTGTGGATCATGAGCGCGGTCCTCTCTTGTGGATACGCAGTTCTAGCGGCGGAAGATGCATCTAATTTCTAGATACTCCTCAGGTAAGAAAAGGTAACGGATTGGCAACAGGGTTGGACTTATCGTGTACCAGAAGCTGTCGGGGACGGGGGGTGAGCCAGGGGATGAGCCCCGGCCTCTTTGCGCGCCTCCGCAATCATTTCGAGCAATTTTGCCGCGCTCTCCACCCCTTGGATTCGATGACCGTTGATAAACACGGTGGGAGTGCCGTTTATCTGGAGCGATTCCGCCAGGTTCATGTCCTTCAGCACAAGCCCGACAGACATCCCGGTAGCGAGGCATTTCTCAAGCGCCGCGGCATCAACTCCCTTGGTACCCGATGCGAATCCGGCCAGTTTTTCCTTCGCGTTCCCAGCGGTGATTGCCGTCTGGTCTTTAAAAATCCGATCCTGCAGCGACCAAAAGGCTTCGTTGCTCTGTAGCTGTGCGCAGCCCGCCGCCTCCGCCGCCATGCGCGCCCACGGATGGATTGACAGCGGCATGTGGTGGAAAACCACGCGAACGTCGTCCGCGTCCTTGGAAAGCGCTTCGTCGAGAATCAGGGCAAAGTTGCGGCAGAACGGACATTCGAAGTCCGAGAATTCCACAATCGTGACTGGCGCATTGGCGGGACCTCGAGTCGCGTTAGCTCCTTGTACCAGGCCTTTCATATAGGCCTCGTCCTTCATACGCTGCTCTTGCACTGGGTCGACGGCAGTGTCGAAAAGATCGCTGCTGAGGAAGCGTGCATCAGGCGACGCGTAGAGCGTCAGCTCCCAGGTCTTGAACGGGCTCTTACCCTCGAATACCAGCTCCCGGAAGCAGGCGTCCGGCACGGCGGTGACCTTCTTGAGCGAAAGAGCAACTGTAGCGGGAAGCTTGTATTTACTCCGGACATATTCAGTGAATGTGGTTTTCTGTTTTTCCGTCAATGCTTGGGAGCATGCGGCAGGCTGCGCCTCAAGGCGCAAACCGGAGCCGAGGAGCAAACCGTAAAGCCAGATCAAAGAAATACGAAATAGAGTGGGCATTATGCAGGTAGCCTTTCAGTTCGTCTGAATCTGCAAGAACACGTCATAGCAAACGTCCTTCTCAGTACCGCCCTGATCCCAAATCGATCCCTTAAAGCGAAACCGATTCCCATACTGGTCTACAAAAGGTGTTTCGTTGTACTTGAGCCCGATTTTGAAAACGCCAAGCTCCTGAAGCGTGTGCAGTTCGCTGGGCTCGCTGAAGCCGTTGTGGTTCGCGTCGATCCAGACCCTAAGGCTTGAGTACACCGAATCGCCGGGATCGATGAACCCGTTTCCGTTCCCTCCGTTCGACGGATGGTCGAACACGGCCAAGGCCAGGAATCCATTCGGATTGTTGCTTGGCGGCTGAGCGGTCAGGTCGCCGAACAGTTCCGTGAAGTCGTCGATTGTTCCATCCCCGTTTCGGTCCAGCGCTAGCCAGCCGTTATGCCAGTTCGCGTCCGTCCAACTCATCTGCTGCAATGGCCCGCCGGGCAGCAGGTGAAACCGGATGCCGTTATTCAAGCTGGTGAGATGGAACCCCTCGTTGAACGTGTCCAGCACTATGGGGCTAGAGGGACACGTGTCATCAGTGGGGTAACAACCCCAGTTCGTACAACATTTCTCGTTCGAACCGCAGTCGCACAGACCTGTACAGTTGTGGGTAGAGGTCAATGTCCCTGTGTTGCCAGGATCTTCCACACAAAGTACCTTTGTGTACTGGTAGGGCGGGTTCGTGAGGGAGCAGACAACGATTGACGAACTCGTGGTGTAACTTGTGGTCGTTACCGAGAAAAAGCCGTTGCCACTGGCGACCCCGAATGTCGGAAGGCAGTCAGTGTAGGTGTTTACATTGTTCGGACAACTGCCGGAGGCAGCACATGTGAGGTGTCCTGACCCTGTAATCAGCGCTGTATAACCATCCGGGTACGTACCCTTATATTGGCGCGCATCAATCTCGTATGGACCACCAACCGGGCACTGGTGTTCCCCAATTGTTCCGGTTGCTACAACAGTCGGTATACAATTCTGCGCATTTAACGTGAGCACGCTTAATGATAGAAATGAAACGACAATCGCTAGTTTGTGCACGCAAGGTCTCCTCGGTAAGTTGAAGTCTATAGCGAATTCGCGAACAGCACGCATTCTTCTTTGAGTGCCGCGAGACGGGAACGAAGATATTCATCGTCCGGCGCCTTGTCGCCTGAGAGGAGGCGTTTGAGGCTCTCCACTTTGGCATTTCGAAGCGCAGCAGCGCCAGCGCCGACCCACTTTCTTGCAGACGGATCCGTCGAGTCTGGTAGCTTCGCCACGCGCCGCACCAATTCGTTGAACGTAGATCTCACGTCTCCCGCCTTTTCACGCTCCACACTCTCTATCAGATCCAGCAGCCGCGCGTACTGCTGCTTCTTGCCGGTGCGGTCGTCAAAAATCCGATCGATCGAGGCGGCGTCCCCGTCGGCTTTCTTATCGTCGAACACCGCCGCGAAGATGTGGAAGTCCTGCGATCCGGGTGCGTCGTCTCCCCCAGGTCTTTGAGTGGGTGCCTGAACGTCAAGCGTGAGCGTGGCGCCCGGACGCATCCCGCCCTGAAATAGATCCACATCCCGAACGAACGTCCAATCCTCCATTCCAACCATCAGCGTTTCGATTGGCTTCTTAGACGTGTTCCTCAAAACAACCTGAATCAAAGGCAATCCGCGGCCTCGAACATCGTCGGTTATTGAAACGACTTCCAGCGAGGTTGTTCTGTTGTCGATGTGATAGTCTGCGGCGCAGACCGTACCGACTACGAGCGCCGCGGCTAGTTGATATTTGGGCATAAGCTCTGTGTTCCTTTCACAAAAAAAAACCACGAGGTGCCCGCGAGTTCTGCTACATTGCACAATAAATCCAGCGAGCTTACTCAGTATCTCGGTTTCCGCGCTAAAAAGTCAATGGATATTTAACACGACAAGCGTGCTATTCTCCACATTAAAAGGACATTACAGGCCCTGGGGAAGGTTCTTTGGAAAGATTCATTTGCGTGACGCCAAAGCCGATCAACGCAAGAATTGTGTTTTTGAATAGTTGTTTGAAAATATGATCAAGACCTCGGCATGTCGGACCATCACGTTAGGTGCGCAGGCGGTCTCGAGTCAGCGGGACACCCCTACCGATTAGGCGCGTAGCGCCCTTTTAGAGGCGGAATCGTGGCATCATTTTGCATCCATCAATTTCTAGCAATTTTGCGGCGCTGCCGACTCCGCATCTGGCGATAAACACTTGTGTAGCACTGAGGTGATGCCTCCAACACTCTTTGGGACAGCAAAAGCGCACTCACTTCATCGGTTATCGTGTGCGACACGGGCCTAGGTTTAGATGGCTGGAATTCTAATGTGTGCCAGCCCGCTCCTGAGGTCCATCAGCAGCAACGGATCATCATAGATAAATGTTCGCAGGGCACTCCAGACAACCGCCTGTTACAAAAGGAACCCAAGCCTCACTATATGACTGGGAGGCAGCGCTAGGAGCTCTGGTACTGAAACTACGAGGTACGGATGGCTGTTCCTAAGTCCAGGGAAAAACTGATATCCTGAGTGGCACACGGCGTTTCGTTAGACAAGCCCATGATTGCGCAGTCCCTAGTCGCCGACCGGTACGAGATCAAGGAGCTTCTCGGTGAAGGCGGGATGGGTGTGGTTTACCGCGCCATCGACGTCAAAACCAAAAGTTCCGTGGCCTTCAAGACCATGCGCGACGTCTCCGATCCCCTTGCGGTGGAGTTGTTTAGCAAGGAATGGAGCGTGCTTGCCTCCATCAGCCACCCGAACATTGTGGACATCCGCGATGTAGGCGAAATCGACGAGCACGGCCTGAAGAAGCCGTTCTTCGTGATGCCTCTGCTGCCGGGCGCCACGCTCTCGAAATTGATCGAAACATCCAGCTCGCGGCTCACCGTCGAGCGCGTGGTCGCCATCATCACGCAAGTTGCCCGTGGATTGCAAGCCGCGCACGAAAAGGGACTGGTTCATCGCGACATCAAGCCGAGCAACATCTTCGTGATGGAAGACGACACCGCCAAGATCATCGACTTCGGCGTGGTCTATCTAGCGGGTTCGCATTCCGTAACCGGGCAAAAAGGCACGTGGCAGTACATGGCGCCGGAACAGATCGAGATGAAGCCGGCCTCGCCTGTTTCCGACATCTTCTCGCTCGGAGTGGTTTGCTACGAGGCGTTGACCGGCCGCAAGCCCTTCGCTTGCAAGACTCCGGCGGAAACCGCTGAGGCAGTGCGCCGCCGCATTCCTCCGCCCATCACGGAAATCAATCCGGCGGTTTCGCAGATCGTCAGCATGGTGATCCACAAAGCCATGGCGAAGGCGCCCATTCATCGTTTCTCGAGCGCGCGCGATTTCGGCGACATCCTGCAGAAGGCGTTTCACAACCAGCCGATCGACCGGTTCGATTCTTCGAAGATACAGCCACGCATTGAGCGCGCCAAGAAGACCTTCGCGGAAGGCGACAGTGAATTCGCGTCCGAGATCCTGATTGAGCTCGAGACCGAAGGCCATATCGATCCCGAAATCGCGCTGCTGCGTTTGAAGATCGATCAAGCCACGCGGCAGAAGAAGATCCGGCAACTGCTGGAAGCTGCGCGCACGCGCGTGGAACAGGACGAGATTCCCCTTGCCCTCGAAAAGCTGCAAGAGATCCTCGAGATGGATCCGGAAAACGCGGATGCCCACGCGATGCGCGGTTCCATTGAGAAGCAGCGCAATGAGCGGCAGATTGAAAGCTGGATCAGCCTGGCGCGCCGTCATCTGGATCGTCACGATTTCACCGAAGCCCGGCAGGCGTTGAACGAAGTATTCAAGATTCGCCAGTCCGATCCGAGCGCCCGTGAGCTACTGAACGAAACGGACCGGCGCGAAAAAGATGCCAGCCGCATCCAAGTGGAAAAAGAGCAGCTCTATGGCTCGGCTCTCAAGGCCTACAACAACGGCGAGATCAGCACCGCGCTGAGCAAGCTGGAACATTTGCTGGATCTGGGACGCCAGACGCCGGATGCTTCCGTACCGGACCGCGACTCGGTTTATCAAGGCTTTTACAACCAGATCCGTTCGGAGCGCGACAGCATCCACAACGCTTATGAAGAGGCGCGCCGGAATCTGTCGGAAAAGAACTTCACACGCGCGCTGGAGATCTGCGACGAATTCGTCGCGAAGTATCCCAACGACGCCATTTTCCAGGCGCTGAAGCTGGAAGCCGTAGAGCAGGGCCGGCAGGAGCTTTCGGCCTACATCGCTGAAATTGGCAAGCGCGTGAGCAGCGAGCCCGATCTGGATCGCAAAGTAAACATCTTCAAGGAAGCCTGCGAAAAGTATCCGAACGAGCTGCAGTTCCAGCAATCGCTGAAGCTCACGCGCGAGCGGCGCGACTTGGTGCAATCTATCGTGGCCAAGGCGCGGCACTACGAAGAGAAGAATTTATTCACGGAAGCCATTGGCCAGTGGGATATTTTGCGCAACATTTATCCCAAGTATCCCGGCATTGAAGTGGAAGTCGCGCAGTTGATGAAGCGGCGCGAGCAACAGTCGAAAGAGGAATCCAAGGCGAGGGCGATTGAAGAGATCGATCGCACGCTGGAGGCGTCCGACTTCACGCGCGCTTGTGACCTTTCGGCAAAAGCCCTGACGGAATATCCACAGGATCGCGAATTGACCGGCCTGGAGCGGCTGGCAAAGCAAGGTTTGGAACGTAGCTCGGAAGCGCGCACGCTCTCGAGCGATGCGCAAGCGCTATGCGCGGAGGGCCACTTCGAAGAAGCCGTCACCAGCCTCCGCCGCGCGATGGAGCTGGATCCGAAAAATCGCGCGATTCGTGAATCGCTGGTGAATGCGCTGATCGGCCAGGCGCAGCCACTGATGGATGTGGATTGGCGCGCCGCGGAGCCGTTGATCCAGCAAGCCACCGATCTGGACCAGGCTCACGCCGGCGCCCGCAGTCTGCGCACCTTGATGGTGGACATCAAGCGCAAGGAGTATGTCTCGCATTGCCTGGCGGAAGCGCGGGACCTGCAAGCCGCCGGCGATTTGGATGCCGCCATTGCCAAAGTGGATGCGGGGTTGGCTTTGTATCCGAACGAAACGCGTTTGGGGCAGTTGCAAACCACGCTGCGCAACGCTTCACGGGATGCGCGTCGCGGCAAAGAGCGTGCGGGTGACGTGGAAGCTCTGCGGGCGATTCGGCAAAAAGTGGAGCAGCCCGGAAACGCCGACGAAATGGGCACGCTGATCGAACAATCCACATCGATCCTGCAAAAGCATCCGGATGATCCGGAAATCGGTTCGCTCGCCGCTGAAATTCAGCGATGGGCCAGCGCATCCGCAGCCACAAGAGTGATGAGTCCGCCCAAGCCGTCGGCTGATTCCGCGGCGACCGTTATTATTGAACCAGGCGCCACGGTCCAAGGAGCGAGCGTGTCCCCGTCCGCTGCGCCGCCTCCGCCGCCGGCGAAAGAACCGCCTGCCAGCGCGGCCGCGAGCACACCGGAAGTTCCCAAGATCGTTAAGCCGCCGGCGAAACCCGGTTCGCCGTCCAAAGGGCTTTCGCCCTTCCATATCGCGATCATCCTGGGAGTCTTGGTTGTAGCCGCGGCTGCAATTGTTTTCACCTATATCCGAAATCGCCAGAAGCCGCAGCCGGCCGAGACCGCGACTGCCAAGATTTCAACCAAAATTCAGATCACGCCAGCCGATTCCACGGTGACCGTGAACGGCGAAGCGCGCTCGGGATCAGCGGATCTCGACCCCAACGCAACCTACGATGTGGTGGTCTCGCGCGCCGGTTACAAAACAGTACACGAAGCATCCAAGCATCCGGATGCGCAGTGGAGCTTCACCCTGGATCCGGAACCGGTGCACTTGCATTTATCCACGGCGGAAAAAGCCGGCGCTATTTTCGTGGACAACGTCGAGAAGGGCGCGCTGACCGAAGGGATGCCGGATATGGAGATCCCGGCCGATGGCGCTGATCACGCTGTGGCGCTACGCAATGGAGCCAGGGAAATTTTGTCCTTCAATTTTGCCGCGAAACCGGGCGAGACGCCGCGCGTGAGTGCGCCGAAACCCGCCGATCTGATTGTCGTGAGCAGCCTCGGCACCGAGACATCCGTGTACAGCAGCTCTCCCTCATTGCGCGCAAATCTCGACGGCCAGGAACCGCAGCCCATCCCAGCCGAAGGTTTGAAGCTTACCGGAGTGAGCGCTACCAACCACGAACTGGTCTTCAGCAACAAGGATCTCCCGAAGATTCTGATTGACGCCGGGAACGCGCCGGTTCTGTACGTCGGGCTCAACGCAGACACCAACGTCGCGTATTTAGCAGTTCAATCGAACGTCCCATCCGCGCGGCTCTTCGTGGATAATCGCGAAGTAAAGCCCAACAAGCCGGGCAATTGGCCGGCCGTGGTCCGCAAGCCCGGACCACATGCTGTGAAAGTGACCGCCGACGGCTACGACAACTTCACGCAGCAGGTGGAATTCGTGAAGGACAAGCCGGTCCAACTGGCCGCGGACTTGAAACAGAGCGTGGTAGCCACGTCAGCATTTCTGACCATCGAAGGTGGAACGCCGGGAGCAGAAGTGCTGGTGGACGGCGTCTCGATGAAGACGCTGGATACGGCCGGCGCCGGAAAGATCGAAGTATCGCCCCAATCGCACAAGATTGGATTCCGCAAAGAACATTTCGAGTCGCCCGAGCCGGTAGCCCGGGTTTTCGCGCGCGGCCAGGAGATCAAGCTGGGAGCGAACGATGCGAAGTTGAAGGAGATGGGCCGGCTGCAGTTCCAAGTGACTCCGCAAGACGCGCAGGTAAGTTATCACCGTAGCGACCGCCAGGACGTCCAGCACGCGCACGGCCGCGATGTGGTGTGGGTTCCCGAAGGCAAATATGCCATCACTGCCGAGGCTCCTGGATTCACACCGCAATCGAAAAACGATGTCGCGGTCACATCAGGCCAAGTGGGTACGGTGGAGCTGAAATTGGCTGCGGAAGCAACGGGCAAGAAAACCGCCGAAGCGATCCCGGAGCCTGCGGGAAAAGTCTGGTTCGAGACGCCGTCACTGGTAAAGGCCGAAGGCGGATGGTTGAAAGGCACCGGAACTGCCGACTATATCTTCCTAAAACCGGGGGCGCCGAAGAGTTTCAATTTAACGTTTGCCGATCCGGGCAAGAACGTTTTCGGCAAGCAGAAGAAAATGGAGTGGGTGGTGGACTTCGAAAGCGACAAGCAGAAGGTTGTCTACCAGTTTGACGGAACCAAATTCGAACGCAAAGCCACCGCGGGGGGGAAGCATTTCAACACGTCCACGGCGTGCAAAGCCACCGATCAGGCTTTCCAATTCTTCATCGTGGTGGATGCGGCAAGCGTTGAAGTGAAGTCGCCGAATTGCGAGAAGGCGGATACCTACGAATCGCCCGACCACGATCTCACCAAGGGCAAAGTGGGGATCAAGCGCGATATCGAATTCGTGATCCGGTAGGTCCAGCGTGCTAACCGAACCGCGACCGCAAGGGAGCGCTACCACGAGCCCTGTCGGAACGCTTCCTGGCGGTCGCGGCTCGGTTAGCTGCTTACGCCAGCTTCATTCGCCTGACGTCGATCTTCTCATCCTCGAAAACGCCTAGCCCAAGCTGCCCCGCGATCTCGATGTGTTCCACCTGGCAGTTCAAAAACCCGCTGTCGGGATCGGGCTTCGATAGCTCGATGGACGGCATGCCCGCGGCGGCGCGTTTTGCATCGATCGCCTTCCAGCCGGTCTTGTCCAGCGCCACGGGATCCGTAGCGAAGTACATGGTCTTGTGCTCCCAAACAAATTTCGGCCGCGCGCCGGGGCCACCATGATAGGAGGCCTTTACGCCGTCGCAAATATGCAGCACGGCCTTTTCGCGAATCACCGGCAGGCTCACTACCGACGGAATAAAAACGCCGCATGCGTTCAAAGTAGGAGTAAGATGGCTTCGATTCACGTTGTTCACCATCCCATGCGACATGTTCTTGAGCGCAATGGTGACGCCCGCGGACTGATGATGTTTCAGCACCGGCAGATTGATCAGCTTGTTGATCTTGCTGGTCACGACCTTGCAAACATACGAGCGCCGGAAGTGCGGGTCGCTAAGACTTTCGCCCGGCTTGATCAGGGCCATTTCCATGAAGTGGTCAGGATCGTAGCCGCCCATGTCTAACTGGACGTCGTCGTATTTTTGGCTGGCGCCCTCAAAACGCACGCCGGCCGGAATCCACTTGTCGATGCCTGCATCATAGATCTCGTCGTGATAACGGGTGAAAACGATGACGTCCGAAGCTGGGACACCTGCTTCCTTCAGTCCGGCCAGGATATTATGCAACACCGTCGCGTCGGAGCATAAATTCTTGCCCCCAACCGGACTCACTTTGATCCCAACCACGTCGCCCTTTTCAAAGAGCGACCGCCAAGCGTCGGTCCAAGCCGGTGCCCCCGTCAACGACTTCATACCCGTTTCCATCATCTGCCGCACCGGCTGCGGTTGATAGATGTTCTGCGCGATGCATCCCGCGTGCTCCACCGCAACAACGCGGCCGGGAAACGGTCCGGGCATGCCGGGCTTCGAAGTGGAGGCTTTGCTGTGAACCTGGCCCAGGGCGGCAGCTCCGGCAAACGCGGCGGATCGAAGAAAATCGCGGCGGCAGGTGATCATGCAAACTATTCTACAGAGACTGGGCGGTGCGTGCCGTTGGCTCAGATATTCGGAATCACCACCAAGGAAGTGGTGCAGGCGAACCTGGCGGATGAAAATGGCGTTTCCGTGGTGCATCTCACCGATCAAGATAGCGGCGGCACGGTGTACGGGCATATGGATTTCTACTGCAACGGACCGCTCTTGTAGCTCGGGTGTATTTCTCGCCGCCTGTCAATCCGTTGAATCCCAGCTTTTACACCTTGTCTTGGCTGTCTTCCAGCGCGAACCTGGCGCCCGAACGCCAAGTGTCCATTCCGCAAACTGAATATAGACTACGCGGGCAGGACGCCAACCAAATCTGGATTGACGTCAATGTGACTCACGCATTGCTGCAGGATTGGATTTTGCCTGCCACTTCCTTCCCGGCACACCGTGGGATGTGAAGCTAGACTTCCGGACGTTCGCTCAGACCATGGAACGTTCGTGTCACTGACAAAAAGCACCCACTCCCTCACGGTCGGGGCTCGGTAACAGGTTCTCTCCTAAGCGCGACCGTAAGGGAGCCGGGGCCCTTTACTGTTGCATCCGCTTCTTCTTATACTCTTCGTACTGCTTCTTCAACTCCGGATCTTTGGGCGACGGATAAATCTCGCTGGATTTGTATTTGCCTGTCTTCATCATCATCTGAGTCCATTCGTCGTGAATGTGCAGCTCATCGGCGTTCTTCACAATCTGTTCCACCAGATGCGGCGGCACGAAGTAGACTCCTTCTCGATCCCCGAAGACCACGTCGCCCGGCATCACCGTAGCGCCGCCGATCCGGATGGGAACATTTATGCCCGTCAGCATGACATTCTCAATCGGCGTGGGGTGCACGCTGCGAAAATATGCCGACATCTGGATGGGGAAAATGCCTTCCAGATCCCGCACGCTGCCGTCGATCACCATCCCGGTTTTGGTGGCCTGGTAAACATACGTTGCCAAATTGTCGCCGACGAAAGTGCCGCCTTCTTCTTTGCCAAAAAGATCCACCACAATCACGTCGCCGGGCCCCAGCATATCCAGCACATACTGGTTCCCGCTGCGATGGCCTTGCGCCTTGGCTTTGGCTTCCAGCACTTCGTTCACGTCCGGCCGAAACGGCATGAACTGCGCCGTCACCGCGCGCCCGATCAGTTTCTTCTCCGGATGCAGAATCTGCCAGTGGCCTTCGTACTGGTTCTTGTAGCCGACGCGATCCAGGATGGTCCACACCTCTTCCACGCTCATAGCGTTGAATTTCTCTAGCAATGCATCGGGCACTTTGGGCCGGCCATCCGCGAATCGCTCGAAAGGATTCTTAGCGGTATACTCGATGATCTGGTCGCGGCTGAGCGTGAACACTTGTGCATCGGTGGCCGCGGCCGCGAAAAGCGTGATGATCCAAAGAACTTTCGATGGCATAACTTTCTCCGGGAAGAGAATATCATGAAACCTCGCAGGTCATTTTTCGCGCGCTTTGCCGCACTGTCATTCCTGGCCTTACCGGGCGCGGCGGCGCAGAAATCCGCGCGACCCGTTCTCAAAGTCCTCATGAAAAGCGCTTGGGGATCCGACGATCCTACGAAAGCGGCTTTCCCCTTCCTTCACGGCCTGGCGCTCGCTGAAGCCGGACACCAGGTGCAGATCTTTCTGTTAGGAGAGGCCGTGAATATAATGCGCAAGACCGTGGCCACCGCCGTGGTGCCGGTGGGATGGCCGCCGCTGGTGGAAACTCTCGAAAAGGTCGCCGGCCGGAACATCCAGATCTATGCTTGCGGAGCCTGTTCGCGCGCGCGAGGGATTACCGAGGCGGATCTTGCTCCGTGGGGCGCGAAGCTTGGGAATCCCACCATTTTTGTGTCGCTGGTGGAATGGGCGGATCGGATCATTACGGAGTAAAACATGACAAATTCCACGCGCCGCGGATTCCTGAAGTCGGGCGCTGCCCTGGCTGCCGCGACTTTTTGGGCGGATGAAACGCTCGATGCTCTGATGCAGCACACCAACACGGCGTCGCGTCCGAGCGATTTGAAGATCACCAACCTGCGCGTGGCCACCGTGGCGCGCGCGCCCATGCGCTGCCCGGTCCTGCGCATCGATACCAACCAGGGAATCTATGGGCTCGGCGAGGTGCGCGACGGCGGTTCGAAAACTTATGCCTTGCTGCTGAAGAGCCGCATCCTGGGCGAGAACCCCTGCAACGTGGACAAGATTTTCCGCAAGATCAAGCAATTCGGATTTCATGCGCGGCAGGCCGGCGGCGTCTGCGGCATCGAGATGGCGCTGTGGGATTTGGCCGGCAAGGCCTACAACGTTCCGGTCTATCAGATGCTCGGCGGAAAGTTCCGGGATCGCATCCGGATCTACGCAGACACCGTGGAATCGGAGGATCCGAAGATTTACGGCCAGCGGTTGAAGAATCGCATGGATCAGGGCTTCACCTGGCTCAAAATGGATTTGGGAATCGATCTCATCCAAAAGCAGCCCGGAATGGTGACGCATCCCCTTGGAATGGATCCAACGCTCGACGTGACGCAGATCCAGCATCCGTTTACCGGGATTGAGCTGACGGATCGCGGTGTCGCAGCCATGGCCGACTATGTGGGCGCCGTCCGCGAAATCATCGGCATGGACGTACCGCTCTCGGCCGATCACTTTGGGCACATCGGCGTCAACTCCTGCATCAAGCTCGGCAAAGGCCTGGAGAAGTACAACATGGCGTGGCTGGAGGACATGATTCCCTGGTATTACACCGATCTTTGGAAGAAGATCACCGACGCGATCGACGTTCCCACGCTGACGGGCGAAGACATCTACTTGAAAGAACCGTTCACTGAGCTATGCAAGAATCATGCCGTGGATCTGATTCATCCCGACCTTGCGACATCCGGCGGAATTCTCGAAACCAAAAAAATCGGCGACATGGCGCAGGAGTATGGCGTGGGTATGTGTATGCATTTCGCCGGAACGCCCGTCTCGTGCATGGCGAACGTGCATTGCGCGGCGGCGACCGAAAACTTTCTGGTGCTGGAAAATCATTCGGTCGAAGTACCCTGGTGGGGCGATCTGGTGGAGGGTGTCGACAAGCCCATCGTGAATCGCGGGTTCATCCAAGTTCCCGAAAAGCCGGGATTGGGCGTCACGCTGAACGATGAAGTGATGAAGCAGCATCTGGCCGAGCCGGGCTATTTTGAGCCGACGTTGGAGTGGGACAAAGAATCCAGCCACGACCGGTTATTTTCTTGAGGAGAGGCATGAGAAAAAGCGCAGTCCTTTTTTTTGCGGCAAGCGTCTGCTTCGCGCAGGCGCAGTACGATTTACTTTTGCAAGGCGGCCACGTGATCGACGCCAAGAACAAGATCAGCGCGGTCCGTGACGTCGCCATCCTGGACGGCAAGATCGCAGCGGTGGCGGAACATATCGATCCAGCGCAGGCTCTGAAAGTTGTCAACGTGCATGGGCTGTATGTAACGCCCGGCTTGGTGGACATCCATGTCCACGTCTATGCGAGCACAGGCGACAACGAGAAGGGATCCTATGCCGGCGACCTGAGCGTGTATCCGGACGGATTCACGTTCCGCGGTGGAGTGACCACGGTGGCCGATGCCGGCTGCGCGGGCTGGAGGAATTTCGAAGATTTCAAACAGCACGTGATCGATCGATCGAAAACGCGGGTGCTGGCATTCTTGAATATCGTCGGCG
Organism: Bryobacterales bacterium; assembly: GCA_963774655.1. Classification (GTDB taxonomy): domain Bacteria; phylum Acidobacteriota; class Terriglobia; order Bryobacterales; family Bryobacteraceae; genus Palsa-89. Next base: position 85,566 of record CAVZFZ010000004.1, read on the forward strand.
CCGGCATGCGTGGCCCGAAGTACGAAAATGTTCTGGCGGACATGGAAGCGAAACCGTCGGCGGAGATGGCGCTGAAACACAAAGGCGTAATCATCGGCTTCAAGTGCGCGCACTACGCGGGTCCCGAATGGACGCCGGTGGAAACCGCGGTGGAAGCGGGAACCATCGCGAATATCCCGGTGATGGTAGATTTCGGAACCAACTTCAAAGAACGCCCCATGAGCGAGTTAGTGACCAAGAAGCTGCGGCCTGGCGACATTTACACTCACTGCTATTCCGGATTGCGAAATGAGCTGGACGAATCCGGGCACGTAAATCCCGCGATGTTTGAAGCTCGCAAGCGCGGAGTAATTTTCGATGTCGGCCATGGCGGCGGCAGTTTTCTCTGGCGCGTCGCCATGCCTGCCATCAAAGAAGGCTTTCCACCGGATTCCATTTCCACCGATCTCCACACCGGCAGCATGAACGCCGGCATGAAAGACATGCTGAACGTGATGAGCAAGTTTCTGGTGCTGGGAGTTTCGCTGGATGATGTGATTGCGAAGTCCACATGGAATCCCGCGCGCGAGATTCATCAGGACGAACTGGGCAATCTTTCAGTGGGAGCCCCGGCTGATGTCGCGGTGCTGAAGCTGGAGAAAGGCGACTTCGGATTTACGGACACAAATGGAGCGAATCTGCGCGGTCATGAGAAGCTCGAGTGCGAGTTGACGGTGCGCGGCGGGAAAGTCGTCTACGATCTCAACGGCATCACGCGTCCCGATTGGAAGACGCTGCCCAAGGATTATCTGCAGACCGGCGATTCGCGCTGGGATGCGATTTCGCCTGGGCCGAAAAAGCGATAAGAACGCAAAAGCACCGACTCCCTCACGGTCGCGGTTCGGAAAGAGATGTTACCGAGCCGCGACCGTAAGGGAGTCGGTGCTCTTAGTGCGTCAAATCGTAGATGAAATAATTCATCGCGATCCGGAACGCCAGTGACGACCACTTTTCCAAATACCGCGGCTCATCGGCGCATTCCCACGCGTCGCCCAGATCCATGTTGTGGCAGATCACAACTACGATTCGTCCCTTATCGTCGCGGATGCAGCGCCAGTGCGGGACCTTGCCGCTCTCACCCTTCTCATACGTGATTCCGCTTTGGAAAAATTGCGCACCAGGTACCTGAAACCGTTCGTCGAGATCGAACAGCGTGTGGAAGATGGGATCGTTGTCGGGAATGTCTTCCACCGGCCGGCCCGGCAGCACTTTCTTCATGCTGGCCATGAAAGTGGCCCATTCTTCATCGCCATGAAAATCGTCGCACATGAAGAAGCCGCCACGATTCAGATATTCCCGGAACTGAGCGGCCTGATCTTCCGGCAGCAGCCAATGCCCCACTTCCACTCCGTAAAGGACGGGCCAATTATAGACATCGTCGGTGTGATCGAATTCCGTCACCTGTTCCGCCAGACGCGTATCGATGCGAGTCAGGCGTCGAACGGCGGAAAGCAAATGACGGTCCGAGCGCGGATAATCCATGGTCCAGTAACCCGGAAATTCGCGTCCATCGCGCAGGCGAAGCTGGCGCTGCGGATAGCCGTAGATATCCGGATAGCGAAGCCGCGCGCGCACCCATTCCGTTTTGCTGCCGAAGTCGTTTGGGACCGGAAAGTTCTCGTACTCAAGGGCGGGATATTCTTTGAAAGCCTTTTGCGCGAACAGCACGCCCCACGCCGAAATCACTCCAAGAAATCCAACCGCGAGTGCGGTACGGGGACGCATAAACAACGCTCTTTCGTTGGTTTCAGAATAACACAGGGATGCGGCGCGACCCGTCTGCTAGCATGGCACCATGAAGTTTCCGCGATCCAGTGGGATTCTCCTCCACCCCACCAGCCTGCCCGGCCGTTTTGGCGTGGGCGACCTCGGCCCGGAGAGCTACCGGTTTGCGGATTTTCTGGCGGAGGCCGGCCTGCACATCTGGCAGGTTCTGCCCCTGACGCCGACCGGGTATGGCGAATCGCCGTACCAGAGCTTGTCCTCTTTCGCCGGCAATCCGCTGTTGATCAGCTTGGAAAAGCTGGTAGAGCACGAATACCTTTCTCCGAAAGATCTCGATCAACCGCCGGCTTTTCCGGAAGACACGGCGGACTTCGCCAGCGTAATTCCCTACAAAACGAGGTTGCTCCGAAAAGCGTTCGAAAAGTTTCGCCCAACGGCTGACTTCGAAGCTTTCAGCAGCGAACACCGGGCATGGCTCCACGATTTCGCGCGATTCATGGCGCTCAAAAACGCCAACGGACAAGTCGCGTGGACCGAATGGCGTGTCCAGGAACCGGATGCGCGCGAGGTGGAGCTGCAGAAATTCTGGCAGTGGGAATTCTATCGCCAATGGAGCGAGCTCAAGAAGTATTGCCAGGCGCGCGGCGTCCGCATCATGGGCGATATTCCGATCTATGTCGCACACGACAGCGCCGACGTGTGGTCGAACCCCGAGCTGTTCGAGCTGAATCCGGATGGCAGGCCCCGGAAAGTGGCCGGTGTCCCGCCCGATTATTTCAGCGCGACGGGACAGCTTTGGGGCAATCCCATCTATCGTTGGGATCACATGAAGGCTACCGGATACAAATGGTGGATCGATCGGATGCGCGCGGCGTTCCAAGTGGTGGACATGGTCCGGCTGGATCATTTCCGTGGATTCGAAGGTTATTGGGAAGTGCCTGCGGGAGAATCCACTGCGATCAACGGCCGTTGGGCGAAAGGTCCCGGCGCGGATTTGTTCGAAGCGCTGCAGAAGGCGCTCGGTACGCTCCCGATTGTCGCGGAAAATCTGGGTGTGATCACGCCGGAGGTGGAAGCGCTGCGGCGCCAATTCGATTTTCCGGGCATGAGCGTGCTGCAATTTGCATTCGGCAACGATCCGCAGGCGCCCACGTTCCGTCCGCACAATTACCCGCGCGAGGTTGTCGCTTATACAGGTACGCACGATAACGACACAACCGAAGGATGGTGGCAGAGCCAGGGGGCGGGGAACAGCACGCGGTCCGAAGAGGAGGTGGAGCGCGAGCGCGCCTTCACCAAGGCCTATCTCAACACAGATGGACGCGAGATCCACTGGGCGTTCATTCGCGCGGTAATGTCATCGGTTGCGGATACCGTGATTGTTCCGCTGCAAGATGTGCTCGGGCTCGGGAATGAAGCGCGCATGAATCTGCCCGGAAGCACCAAAGGAAATTGGCATTGGCGTGCGCGTCCCGGTGCGATTACCCAACAAATTCGCGATCGGCTAAAGCAGCTCACCTTAATGTACGATCGATAGGGGCATATCGAGCATGGAAAAACCTCGGCTGCGCTTTTGGCAAATCTGGAACATGAGCTTCGGCTTCTTCGGCATCCAGTTCGGCTGGGGGCTGCAGATGGCGAACATGAGCGCCATCTACGAATACCTGGGCGCGCGCGCCGATCAGATCCCGATTTTGTGGCTGGCCGCGCCGCTGACCGGGCTCATCGTGCAGCCGATCATCGGCCACATGAGCGACCATACCTGGGGAAAGCTGGGACGCCGCCGCCCCTACTTTCTCACTGGCGCAATCTTGAGTTCGCTTGCGTTGGTGTTGATGCCGCAATCCGCCACTCTGTGGATGGCCGCGGGGCTGCTGTGGATTCTGGATGCGTCCATCAACGTGAGCATGGAGCCGTTTCGAGCGTTCGTTGCGGATCTGTTACCCGAAGAGCAGCGCACGCGCGGGTTCGCGATGCAGAGCCTGTTCATCGGGCTCGGCGCCGTGATCGCATCAGCGCTGCCCTATGTGCTGACGAATTGGCTGCACGTGGGCGCTACGGGAACCGCCGCGCACGCCATCCCAACATCGGTGCGATTTTCGTTTTACGCTGGGGCGGTAGTTTTCTTTGGCGCTGTGCTGTGGACCATTTCCACAACGAAAGAGTATCCGCCGCCGGATCTGGCTGCGTTCCGAAAAGCCAAGTCGGAATCGAAAGGGCTGGCGGCCAATGCGCGCGAGATCTTTCAATCCGTGGCCGCGATGCCGGTTACCATGCGACAGCTCTCGCTGGTCCAGATTTGCACCTGGCTGGGATTGTTCTGCATGTGGCTCTATTTTCCAGTCGCGGTAGCGCATAACGTCTTCGGCGCGTCGAACGAAACATCGCGCGTGTATACCGATGGCGTGGAGTGGGCTGGATTGTGTTTTGGAATGTACTCCGCGGTTTGCTTCCTGTTTTCGT
>CAVZFZ010000005.1:0-1268065 GCA_963774655.1 Bryobacterales bacterium
ACTCCGAAAGTGGGTGCCGCCCCGCTACGCCCCCGGAGTCTGATCGGAGGGAGTTCGCCAGATAAGTAATGAAAAACGCCCTTACCGGAAAGTGGAGTATCGATCTACCGAACCCGAAACGGATTTCGCTGAGGTTCGCAACTGCCTCCACCGCGCATGTTGTGTGCCGCTGCGAACATAAAAACGAGGAGCAGCGAGGCTGCCATTTTACGTTCCGGCACGGCAGTCACTCATTGTGCCCGTTAATGGAACATAACGAGTCGTTCCCCAAGCGGTCCAGTCGGGATCGCTTCGCCGGCCCTCACCCGCTTCCAGTTACGGAGGAACCGGGAGCAGTATGCTGGAAGGCGCAGTTCGCTGTGCCTTTGCAACGCATCGTTCTCGTTCTCCTGTTCGTGGTGATCGCGTGCATCGTTTTCTATGCGGTCCTCGGCCGCCACCGCTGCGTTCACAACGACCCGCTTTGTCGCCGTACACGGCCCTGTATCGCCTGCTACCGTGAGATTTATTATGAGCGAAGGGAAGGCCATTAGGGAGGCTTCGTTTCCGGGGGGCGCCAAATTCCTGGTTGTAGCGTCGCAGCTATACCGACAGCGCGACGAAACTCCCGCTAGCATGCCATCAATGAGTCCGTGAAGGGACTCCTAACCAAGATATTCTGGCGGGACGTCAAGAAAACATTCGACGAGGCGCAGGAAGAGTCATCCAATACTGGGTATTTACAGGCTGCGTCTCCCGAAAAGGCGAATCCCAAGGGCAGTCAGGCGGCAGAGGATCCGGCACCACAGGAAGCAACTCACCCGCCAATGAACTACCCATCCGATCAATTGTCTGACGGCGTTCCGCGACCGTCTAACGGCAGTTTCAGGCGCCAAAAAACGTCGACCGAGTGTCCCGTTGACGTTGGTTCATCCATCCGCCGACAGCGATCAGGACGAACCGGAATGGGTCCAGCATTCTCGGCATCACGTTAGCTCATTGTCCCGAGTCTCAAGAACCGCGCGGCGACGAACCAGCGCTGTTTCAAGCAGATCCATTTTCCGGACCGAACGCCATGAACGGCCCGTTGACAGGGCGACGGCACACACAGTCGAGCGTATTATGCTGCTAACTCCGTGTTTCCGACAATGCCGTCGGAGTCGCTGCGACGCTTGATTTTACAGCCTTGCCGCGACTGACTTGGTCTCCGTATAGTGCTCCATCACTTCCTTCCCCATCTCGCGACCCCAACCGGACTGCTTGTATCCCCCAAAAGGCCACGCTGGATCGCCGTAATTATGGGTGTTGATACAGATTGTGCCAGCCTTAATCTTGCGGGCCATCATGTGGGCAACTCTCAAGTTCTGTGTCCAGATGCTGGCCTGCAGGCCGTATTCCGTATCATTAGCGAACTTGGCGACCGCATCGAGATCATCATCGTCGAAGGACTGAACGCAGACCACAGGACCAAAAATTTCCTCGCGCACCACACGCATGTCGCGATTGGTCTTCGCGAGCACGGTTGGTTCAACGAAATAACCCGGACCAGCCGAGGCGTTTCCACCAGTGACGACCTCAGCGCCGTCGTGCCGTCCGGACTGAATGAAGCCAGTGACGCGTTCATGCTGCTCCTTCGACACAAGCGGTCCAAGACTGACGGTCGGATCGAGGCCGTGACCGACCTTCATTTTGCCGGCTTCAGCCACAATCCCAGCAACGATGCGATCGTACACTCGCTTGTGTGCGAAGAGCCTGGAGCCCGCCGTGCAGCACTGACCCTGGTTGTAAAAAATGGCGGATGCCGTTCCAGCAATTGCAAGATCTAGATCGGCGTCTGGAAATACGATGGCTGGCGACTTCCCGCCAAGTTCTAGCGAGACTCGCTTCAGGTTTCCGGCGGAAGCCTTGACGATGAGCTTGCCAACTTCGGTTGAGCCAGTGAACGCCACTTTATCAACATCTGTATGCTCAGCCAAGGCTGCACCTGCGGTCTCCCCGTACCCTGTGACAATGTTGACCACACCGTCTGGTACCCCCGCTTCCTGGATGAGTTCGCCGAACCTCAGCGCGGAGAGCGGAGTCTGCTCAGCGGGCTTGAGCACGATCGTGCATCCCGCCGCCAGCGCTGGTGCTAGTTTCCATGCCGCCATCATCAGGGGGAAATTCCAAGGGATAATCTGGCCGACAACACCAATGGGTTCTCGCAAAGTATAGGCGTGCCAGTTCCCAGGGCTGGACACGGAGATCGTTTCACCATTTAATCGCGTTGCCCATCCGGCCATGTAACGGAACATCTCGATCGAGCCCTGCACGTCTCCGTTGCGAGCGTTGGTTACCGGCTTGCCGTTGTCGAGCGCTTCCAACTCAGCGAATTCGTCGCGGTGCTGCTCAAGAAGGTCGCCAAGGCGCCAGACAATTCGCGATCGCTCGGCCGGCGTGAAAGATGCCCACGGGCCGGATTCAAAAGCTCGGCGCGCAGCGCGGACCGCCAAGTCGATATCATCCTTGTCGCCCGCTGGGACACGGGCAATGGTCTCTTGCGTGGCCGGATCCTCGACAGCGAAGCTTTTGCCACTCTTCGCGGCCACCCATTTCCCATCAATGAAGAGCTTTCGCTCTTTGCTTAAGTACGCTGCCGCGGCAGAACTGAGCGCCGGCCTCTCGGTGGTTATGGTCATCGTCATCCTCTTTCAAGCTGGCTTTATCGTTTTTGATCGCACCGACATTTTATCGAATCGTGAGGAGTGTTTGCGCCTCGCTTACGTGAAGTACCGAACAGGGATGAGTGTCGCGAAATTGTCCATTCCTGGTTGTCCGATCTTTTAAACCTAGCTCTCTAAGTCTTCCTACCTATTCCTTTCTCGAGAGCCAGTCTCTATACTCGCTGCTGATGGGGCGCATGGTTCCGACGCTGTTGCTCGGCGCGAGCGTTTTGTTGGGGCAGCCCGCGCCAACACAGCCGTCCCTGCCGCATTGGCTGATTCCTTTTCCGGGCGCATCGGAAGCCACAACCGTCTCTTCAAGGCTGCTGGAGAGCTCTTACACGGCGGCGGCCAAACCAGAAGATGTGTCCGAACACTTCGCCAAGCTGTTCGCAACCAACAGCGTTACTTTCGTCTCGAATTTTGACGGCTTCGGTACATCGATTCGCGCCTCCGCGCCAGAATGCGATCTGCTGATTAAGATCCACGAATCGTCGTTAGGAACCGGCGTCAAAATAAGTTGCGCTTCGAAAGAGATTTTAGCGGAACCGCAAGCTGCATCCGGCAGCGCGGTTGTGGTGACGAACGGAAGCGTCAGGCAGGCCTCATACGATGCGGGAAGCCGAGGTGCCGGTTCCGGTTACCACCTCAAATCCGCCGAAGAGATCAAGCGGTACAACGAAGAGCGCTTGCGCGAGATCAACGCTAGGCGCGAAGCTATCGAGCGGGAAGGCAACGCAAGAATGCAGCAGTACGACCAGCCGGTTTATCCGCAATCTCAGACGCAGAAGGCCCTTCTGGCTCCGAATCTCACGGCCAATGCCCCCATCGCTCATTATCGAGACGACGCGCCGCGGCTGGTTTGGCTTTCCTGGCTGGTAGGCGTCAATGGCGAGCATCTTCCGGAGCCAACCCGGTCCAGCCAAGGACCTGAGTCTTCGCTTTCGCGTAAGTATCAGACAACCTCCCCAATGACCGAATTGCAGCAGTTCTACAAACGGCGATTGGAAGAAAATGGATTTACGGTTCGCAGGAGCTTTATCGCGGCCGGCAGTACCAGCTCTCATGTGAAACAGAATGCCTCGGGTGAAGTGGAAGGAGATCGTCCGGAGGGTAGCGGTGTGAATCCGCCGACCACGACGGTCAAGGTCAGTTTCAGCCGCAACTACCTCAATGAACCGATCACAGTCTGGATCATCGTGTCGGTCAGGGGCAGCTTCGGTAAATAAGGGCGCCCAGCCTCTGGTAAGTAGCTACCGATAATGACATGCTGCTTATCGGGCTCTTCCGCGGATAGCTCGTTTCCCATCCATGTGAACACTTGGGCGGTCGGGGGCTCATCGCACCGGTTCTATTCCAATCCAATTCGGAACTCAAGAAAAGGCGGGCCCGCATCCGCGTCTCAAATATTTTGAGCCCGTGTTCTACGATCGTTCATCAAGCGGCCATGGTTCTTGCAGAGATCCCTCTTGTCGTTGTCGATTGCCCTGCGCTGCCTCATTCAGATGCCGTTTTCTGCCGGAGGACGAGATGAAGATTCAAGTCAATAGCGACACAACGATCGCCGTCGACGCAAGTCTGATTTGCTTTGTCGAAGGCGAAGTGCGTCGCGTTCTTAGTAGGTTCGCCATTAGGCTTACCCGGGTTGAGGTCCATCTCAGCGACGTCGATAGCAAGAAGATGGGTCAAACGAACAAGCGCTGTCTGATCGAAGTGCGTCCCACGGGGGCCCGACCCCTGAATGCCAGCGCACAGGCGGCCAAGATGGCGTACGCAGTGAGTCATGCACTGGGTAAGATGCAACGGTCGCTCACCACCTTCTTCGGCCGAAGGGGAAGGTCAGCGGCGGCAGTCTCAACGCCCGTTTTGAGGGGCAAGATGGCGGTGGCAAGGAGGGCCACCCTTGCCACGAAAAAGGTAGCCGTGGTGAAGAGGGTCGCGGTTGAGAAGCCGACGAAGCTCAGCCCACGGGGCCCGAAGAGGAAGGGGATCTATCAGGCTCGACGAAAATCTTGGCCCACCAGATAGTCGGTTAACCCACCGACTGAGAGAGAGACCTCTTGAGAATCAGGGCAAGAGAGCAACCGGCGTTACACGGCCAAGTGACGTCCACAGGCTAGAATCCTGGGATGAATGGCAGCTAACTAGTCGTGCCAGCGAAAGCCACGCCCGCCTCTGGGGCGCGTTTCCCTGGCAGCTGAGCAGTTACGAGCGAGGCATTCCGAAGCTTCTGTACGAGATCGTCGAGTTGAAACGGCTTGCGAATAAAGCCGCAGATTTGCGGCGCGTTCATGGGAGGCGTCAGCATCTCCTGGCTATACGCGCTCGTTAGAACCACGGTTGCATCCGGCTGAGCTTGCGCGGCTTCAGCGACAACTTCATGGCTGGAAGCTCCAGGGATGGTCATATCCAGAAGAATCACATCAATCTTTCCCCCGTTCGCGCGTAGAAGTTCGATTGCAGCCGACCCATCGGCGGCTTCCCGTACCTCGAAGCCTGTCTTGCGCAACATTTTCACGACAGCTTGCCGGAGTAGATCTTCATCTTCGACAACCAACACGGTGATTGCCTGAGAGAGACGCGCTGGCTCCCCAGTTCCGGGGACCAAGGCGCTGTTTGCATCAGCCGTGGTTTCGGTACAAGGTAACAAAACCTGAAACGTGGTACCTTTGGCCGGCTCGCTGGCAACATTGATTGCCCCGAGGAGACTCACCACGATCCCCTGAACGACCGCAAGCCCAAGGCCGTGACCCCTGGATTTCGTCGTGAAGAATGGGTCGAACACCTTAGCCTGCATTTCCTGCGACATGCCGCAGCCGCTGTCGGAGACCTCCAATTGTAAGTAATCGCCCTCAGCCAAGCCTGATGTTATCGTCGCAGCCCGGGCAACCCCCACGCACTTCGTGGTCACGCGGATCACCCCATCTTGATCTCCTAACGCCTCGGACGCGTTCGTCACGAGGTTCAGCACAATTTGCCGAAGTTGCGCCGCATCGGCCCGGATAGCCGGAAGATCCTTTCCGAGATCCGTTTCCAGAATAGCGTGTTTCGACACCGAGACTTTGAGTAACTGGAGCATCTCCTCTACGATCCATGTTACGTTGACCTGGCCGCCTGCCGCAAAATCTTTTCCAGCATAGATCATCAATTGACGCACGATTTCCGAACCCCGGATCGCCACGTTCCGGATCGCCTCTAGTTCTTCTTCGGGACGTGATCCAGCGGCAAGCTCCGCTAGCGCCAGCTCCGCTTGGGCCACCACGGCACCGAGTAGGTTATTGAAATCGTGAGCAATACCGCTGGCCAGAGTTCCGATGCTCTCCAACTTCTGTTTAGCCAAATTCTCTCGCTGTGCGCGCCTGAAATCCGTGATGTCCTGACAGGCGCCAAACATTCGCGTCGGCAGGCCTTCCTCACCGAGTGACAACTCGGAAATGCACGAGACCGTCCTCAGATCACCGTTAGGCCAAGCGATGTGATACTCGATAACGTTGCCTCTCTTCTCCGCAAGACAGTCGTTTACCCACCGGGCTACTCGCTCCCTCTCTTGTGGTATGACCGTTTGCAGAAAATCCTCGTAACTCGGTGTGTAATTCTGCGGTTTTCCGAAAATTCGAAACATTTCGTCGGAACCGGATACGCGGTTGGTCTTAATGTCCCACTGCCAATAGCCTACGTGCGCAAGACTCGCTGCATTCTTTAGATACCCTTCGCTCTCGCGCAGAAGCTCCCGCGCCTTAACCTGCTCGGTAATGTCCTGAGTCGCCCCCGAGATCCGAACCAGTACGCCTTGATCGTCTCTGATACCTTCAACAATGGAGCGCACAAACCGCCCTTCGCCGTCTGGCCGAATGATTCGATACTCCACCTCAACGGGTGCGATACTCGAATGGAGTTCGTCGTCGATCTCCAAGATCTTTTCTCGATCCTTGGGGTGCACATAGCTCAGAAAAGTCGGGAGGTTAGATGGAGCACCATTCGCCAGTCCAAGAATCCGAAGCATCTCTTCGGACCAGTGGATCGTGTCACTTTTAATTTGCCGTTCCCAACTCCCGACCTTGGCGAGGTGCTGCGCCTCCATGAGACGCGTCTCGCTAGCCCGCAGCTGTTCTTCGATCAGCTTCTGCTCGGTTATGTCCTCCGCCACGGAGATGAAGTATTGTGGACCGTTCGCCTGATTCCGCACAAGCGATACACACAAACGCACCCAAACGATGTTGCCGTCCTTGCCTATATAACGCTTCTCGGTCGACCACGAGGAGATTTCGCCTGCCAAAAGCCGGCGAGCTGCAGTTACAGATGCATCGAGGTCGTCCGGGTGAGTGAAATCCAGAAACGTCTTTCCGCGCAGTTCGGCGTTTGTGTAGCCGAGGATCTCACAAAACCGGTCGTTCAGAAGGAGCCACTCGCCATCGAGGCCGGTCTGTGCCATTCCCACAGCCGCCTGAGAGAAGATTACACGGAATCGCTCCTCACTGTCGCGCAACGCTATCTCAGCTTGCTTACTCTCAGTGATGTCCGCGATGACGCCGATGACCCGGGTCATCCCGGCGCCGTTGTCAAAAAATGCCCGGCCGTCTGCTGGAATGTAGCGATCTGCCCGCCATGTCGGATCACCCGGTATTGAATCTCGTACGTGTCATTCACGGGCGTCAAGCTTCTGACGGTCTGACTGAGGCGTTCCTGGTCCTGCGGGTGGATCCGCTTGATAGACTCTTTTCCGGCTTCTCGGGTCGCCTCGGACCCGGAACCAATTATGTCAGCACAGTCATGGGAACGCTTCACTTCATCGGTGCGGGGGTTCCATTCGAAGGCGAACATCCGTCCTACCTGCATCGCCAGACGCGTCCGTTCTTCACTTTCTAGAAGCGACCGCTCAGCACGCTTTCTCTCAGCGATTTCCTCAACGATCGTCCGATACTTTTGCGTCGTTTCCTGAAGCGCTTCCTCAGCCACCATACGCTCTGTGATGTCGAGGCAAGTCGCCCGTACACCGACCTGGTACCCCGTTTCGTCGACAACAGGTCCCCAGGACCCCGCGACCCACCGAGCTGTCCCGTCCTTCGTAATCAGGCGGTACACGACCTGGTCAATCATTTGCCCGTCGAAGGCCTTGTCCCAGAGCGTCATCCGATCCTCCTGGTGGGTCCACGATAGAGGGCCCGCTACTTGCAGTTCCGCAGGTGCGTAACCGGTAAGCTTCTCGGCGCCTATGTTGGCGTACGTTAGACTTCTGTGCATGTCGTAAGCCACCACCATTTCGCTCAAACTGTCGGCAACTAGCCGGACCTTCCGCTCGGCCACGCTTAAAGCCTGACAATATGTTTGGGCTCGCCGGAAGCCCTCCTTAATCCGCAACGTAAGCAGCCGCCCCACCAGCGCCGCAGTCGCGCAGGTGAGGGCGAAAATGACGAGGTCGCCCATGTCATTCGTGCTGAAGCGCTCCGCCGCCAGCACGAAATACCTGATCGCAAGCATGCCGACCACGGCGAGAATAATGCCGCCAGTGAAGAGTACAAGCGTCAGGCGGTCCACCACCAGATTGCACACTATGATCAGAACAGGAAGGATGGCAAGCCCAATGTTCTGGATGCCATCGCTCCTAACGGCCAAGTGCAGGACTGCATAAGTAATGCTCAACAGGGGAAGCATAATGGCCAGTCTTATCCTGCCGGAGCGGCTCAACACGAAAGCGACCAGGCTTGACGCACTGACCGCCGCGGCAAGTTGAGGAGTAAGCCGCCATCTCAGCAACAGAGTGAATGCCGAGATAGCGAGCGCGGAAGCGGCGAGAGCGACAAGCGTCACTCGGAGGGTGTGTACAACACTCGGTTCATCAATGAGATTAAACTCTTCGGTACGCGATTTGGCCGTCATTCGAAACTCCTTCGCTGGCTTCGGATCAAACACGTGTCCTGTTGGAAATGTGACAATGTCGTGATCATGCTAACAAAATCCTTGGAGGCCGGCCTAGCTAGGTTGCTGGAGAGTAAATTCAAGGACTTTTTCTGTGAAACGCTGGTCCCCGACTTTGCTCACGGTGCCCGACGTTCACCGGGACGTATAGTCGGCAAACCCCACAAGTGATCCCGCCACTCCCAATTTCACTCGATGTCCCCACCCGTCAGAGGTAATGTCCTGGATGGTTACCTTAATGCCCGTTAGTGGCCGGAGTGTGCTCGACGTTCTGTTGCAATCGATTGCCGGGATTTCGTGAATTTTAGGCAGCGCTGCTACCCGTGAGCGGTGTCTCGTGCATGTATACGCTGTTTCATTGACGAACATCGATCGTCAATCCCAAATGATCGCAGGGTGCATCTGTAAGATCCTGCCTAACACCTAAATACCGCTCGGTCGTCGTGACCGACGAGTGTCCCAGACTCAATTGGATTTGCTCTACCGCCGCCCTACCTTTGTGCGCCAGCTTTGCGAATGTGCGTCTCAGATCGTGCGGAGCGAGAGTGGGGTGCCCGATGCTTGAACCGGACATTTGCACTACGTCGAAAATACTCCGAGCCGTCATACCATTCCCGTGCACCAACCCACGTTTATTGATCGAGCGAAGTATCAGTCCCTTGTCGATCCCAGCGGAAGTGATTCATGTGTCGATCGCGCTTTTGACCCAACTGGGCATTGGCACCGTGCGGATGCGTCCGCCTTTGCCAATTAGATCTACGATCACCCAGCGTGCATCACGTAACTGAATGTGCTCGACGGTAAGTGTGGTGGCTTCCTTCGGACGAAGGCCGCAGCCGACGAGCAGTGCCAGCAACGCCCGGTCCCGCTTTCCCTTCAGTGTTGTCGTGTTTGGAACCGAAAAAACGTTCGGCCTGTTCACGCGTGAGCCATTGGCCGGCACGAATCCCATTTTGCTTTGCCCCCTTGACTCGCGAGATGGATGCGGCCAATTCGGTTGCCATGAAGCCGTTATCCGCTGCTTCCATCGCGAGCTTACGAATAGCGCAAAGCCTTTGGTTGATCGTGGACGCCGACAGGCGCCGCGCCTCCAGGCTGGCGCGGTAGGAATTGACCGTGGCCTTGGTAAATCCGTCAGTCGTCTCGGTCTCACACCAACGGAAGAAATCGTCGAGGGCTTGCCGATATGCCCGCTTACTCTCAGGGGATGGAAGCGTGTCCAGCACCAGCGCCTTGATTCGCTCGAGCGCGGACGCACGTGCGGTTAGGATCGACGCGCGCTTCATGACCGCCCTCGCAGTGGCAAACCACAAATTGCACCCGATCCGAATACGGAGGAAATGACTAGCCCTTCTTGTTGGCAGTTATGCTCCCTGGGCTGTATCTCCCACGTGCCGGGCTCTTCACCGGCGCGAATCCACGCCGAGGACGGCGGGAACAATACGGGAACATGGGCGAAAACGTCCTAAATCATCCCAATGAGTCCTAAGATCACTCTTTCGTAACTCCTTCTGCAACTATGACCTGCGCTGATTCTGAACCACTTAGCATAGTCGGTAAGCAGCCCTGAAAAGGCTGGCGTCGGCGGTTCGATTCCGTCCGGGGAACAAGCGCCTAGTTGCTATGGAGGAGGAGACTGACGATTCGCGGACGAGTCTGAGGCTTTGGGACATTGCCAGTGGGGCTCCAGTTGGGGATGTGATGGACACGCGGGACACTGTGAGACAAATCCTGCCGGTTGATGATGGGACCCGCGCGTTCACCATCGGCACTTCCGGAGTGTCACTGTGGGATCTATCAGGCACTGTGGAAATCGGCATCCGTTGGGAGGCGAATGGTTCATTGAAGCAGGCGAGTCTTTCGTCGGATCGCGAGCGAGTGATCGTGTACGGGAGCGGCCATCTGTTTGAGTGGAACGTGGGTAAGATACTCGAGATGCGGGGACAGACGTTGGCGAAGGCCGTGTGCGCGACAGTGGTTCCCGGCGGACTTTCGAGATTGAGCGTGGACGAATTGAAGGCATCGCCGCTGTTGAGCCCGGTCCGGGACGGAGATGCTTGCTCGGGACGATAAGTTTTCACAGTTTATGGAGCGGCTACTGCGGCCACTACGGTAGTGGACACTTGCAGGGACTGATTCTCGAATCTGCTCCTGCCGCTGAACTGCGAGTTGGACAACGAGAGAACGAGTCATAAATGGTTTCTGCTCGTCGCGGATTATGTTCGCTTGACTGAGAGTTTTTGCTTGCCCTCCTCAAATAGGCGAGAGTAAGAAATTGTATACTCCCCGTTGCCCATCATCCGTTTTGCGATGGGCGTATCCCGAAGAACATCTTTCACGAGGTGTGCGACTGTAGATAAAAATTGAGGACGCGAGAAGCCGAGAGTTCAATAAAGCTCAACAGCGTTCAACAAGCTAGCCGCATCTCATTGAAACAGAAGCTGCTGAAAATAGGGCATTTTTGCGAGAGGCCGGAATCCGCCTTCGGTGCAGGGGGTCGGTCGGAAGTTCGAATCAATCCCCCGGGTACCCCACAAACATTAAGAAATCTTGAGAGAAAAAGTTTGAAAACCGTGTTTTTGGGGACCCGGGCGAACGGGCCCACCCTGTGGTTAACAGTGCGCGCCAACGGCGCAGATCACCAGTGGAAGGAGGATCCATTCTATTGCCCCAAAAAAGTACGCCGCGCGCGAAATCGGTTGCATCACTTTGCGGACAGGTGAAGAACCCCCTTCTCTGTTCGAAGGAGGGAGAATGGCCCCCGCTCCCGTCTTGGTGCGTGCTGCGAGCGCAGCAGAATCGCGGCGCTCTGATCGGCGCTTGCACCGCCGCTACCCAATCACATTGGATGCGCAATATAAGTTGCTGGATAAAGATCGAAAAAAGCGTTTTGGAACTGCGAAAACGCTCAACGTAAGTTCTGGAGGCGTCCTTCTTGCAACCACGGATTCTTTACCGGCTAGTGGTTTGATCGAACTAGCGATTAACTGGCCACTCTTTCTGGATGGAGTTCATCGCTTGAAACTGGTGATGCGCGGTCACATTGTTCGCAGTGACGGCCATGGGATCGCCGTCCAGGTCTGGCATCACGAGTTCCGCTCAGCCGAGGCCCACTCGCTTTGGTTAGCCCAAGCCGGATTGATCCGATGGACTGCGATTTGTTGCGGCAGGCTTTGGTCGCAACTAGTTGGGTGGCATCGAGCGCGTCTTTAAAGTTCGTCCGATCCAATTTTAGATCGGAATCATGGGTTGTATTGGTAAGTACGCCGAGTATAGGTCCCAATGATTGTCCCGAGGCTCCCCCGGCAAGTTGCGATCCTTCTGTTTTGTTCTGGTAGACACGAATGGTCTACATGTTACGATTTGAGGCGGGCTGCTGTACGCGCCCGTGGCCCTGCCGTAGCGCGTGGGCGAGAAGCGGGACCTGTTACCGCCCCGCTTCTTATCTAGCAGCCGTGTTCGGATAATGTGTCCGTCCAGTTCACGGAGCGCGGTTTGTGCATTCGCGAAAATATTTATCACAATCAGCAGCATTCCCAGGGGTAATCACCGGGGTCGAAAGATCAGGCAATTAACTACCATTACTGCTTGGTAGTACGCCTTATATCGTGCTACTTTACCTGAGTGCCCCCGCACGACCGCGCAGCATGCTCTCAATGCGCCGACCTATTACAAGCCGCGCTCGAATCCTCCCATGCGTATCATAATCTGTTAGAGGCTTTGGAGGCCGTGCACATTCGCAAGGATTCCCAAGAGGCGCATCGCCTGCGGGAGCGAATGGAACAAGCTGAACAGAGGCGTGACAATGCAGTCATGCAATTGGGACTCCATCGACGTTCTCATGCAACGGCTGCTGTTGCGTGATGAGTGATTGAAACTCAGCCACTACCAGACATCGGGTCAAGAAAATTCAAACTGAGCCACTACCCTGCATTGGACGCCCATCACAGCCTGATGCCACCATCAGAAATTCCACGATTGTAACTGCGTTACAACCCTAGTACAATTCTCATCACATGCCCAATCTGTATGGTGGCCTGAGCTGCTACCCAGATTGTGCGTACTGTGATCGCCTCATTCGAGAGTGGGCCGAAGCATCCGTCAAGCTTTCAGCTTGCACCCCATCCAGCGTCCGAGAGACTTTAGCTATACGGGTGGATGTTGATAACATCATCATCCTACTCCAAATCCACCAAGCGGCCAAGCACAACCGTGTCAAGTCAACCGCTGCATCTGCTTGAACCTGCCAACCCATCTAATCAGCACAACCCGGTAGCCCCCATTTCAATCGTCACTAAATCTTCAGTTTCGTTTGATAGGATCGGCGGCATGGCTGCTGAACTTCCCCACGACCTTCAGGCCAATGTCAAAGCTGAATTAGACCGAACCCTAGTGCTACTAAAAGAAGCAGGCTGGATCATCGATCCAATCCGTTGGGATGTTGCCTCAGGCACCGAGCGGCGTGTTACCTTCAGCGCCAAATTGGGGGCAGGTAGGCAATTCCATTTGGTATGTCCCGAGGACCGGATCGCAGAGCGGCTCATGCGGCTTCTGGCTCATACCCGATCAACCGACTTTTAGCGCACCACCGACGAACGGGTGGCAATCAACCTAAGGTGTAGAATCGTACCCGTAGACCCGTCCAGAATAGGATGCGATCCAGGTACTCGCGCCGAACCGTTCCAATCTCACATGTGACGGGCACGCTCTGAACGGAATGGCGGTGGGCGCCGCCAGTCAAGCGCCTCTTGCTCCACCGGAAAACAAGTCACAAGGGCCTGTTCACTACAGGGTGGGCCTGTTCGTCTGGGTCCCCCGACGGATCGCCAATTCGACGCGGCAGTTACAACACTGAAGCGGTTGACTATTCTGGACTGGTCGCCGACCGTGCGCCCTTTCATGCTGCGCAACTCCACTGGAATCAGTGCTGCAGCAATGTTGCGACACGAATGCACGTCCTTATATTTGCTTCAACCTGGTTGGTCGGTCTGTTACCTCGACGTTGGGCCGGCGGGTTCGTTCGGGGACCCGGACGAACAGGCCCACCCTGTCCTATGGTCAAAAACTCGAAGCCTTTGAAAACAAACCAGCGATGATCCGAGGTAACAATGTTAAATTGGGCTCTTTGGATGGCGCCACGAGTATTTTGACCATACGAGGATCCACTCATGTATGAGTCCGTCGTGCGACTGTGGGCCAAGATCAGCGACCGAAATCGACCGCTGGATGAGATTGCGTGCGACATCCTACAGCAAGCTGGTGAAGGTTTTCAGTCTTTTTCGCATTTAATCTAGAATAATGCTTCGGAAAACCGGCTGACTCATGGCAGCCCGCCGGTCTCCCAGGCGCGGGAAACGACGCCCGGCTAATGCTGGAAGCGCTCCGATGAACTGATGGAGATGTTTCGTAAGTGGACGATGACCGGATTGTTGGCGAATCCGATCGGGTCAATCAGCCACCACGCAATGGCAACGATACACAAGACCACGATTCCCCAACCGAGCACCTTGGTTATCATTTTTCGTCTTTGAATCCCCACCCGTGGAAGTTAACGCTCAGTTTAACTCAGCTCGCCTGCTCCGAGGCTGCGTGTAGCCGTGTCGGCGGCAGCACTGGCGCGACCAGCCAATGCGGGGCAGGCCGTGAGAGACTCCAAGAGCGGCACTTGCATCTGGGCTACTGATTGATAGCGCGCCGCCGGGTCATTTGCCATGCAGCGCGCCAGCACTGCATTCAAGGTCAGAACTTCGCGGCTAAGACCAGGCAATTGAAGCTGTCCCTGCACCATGTTGGTCAAGATTTCCGCGTAACTGCGACCCTCAAAGGGGCGGCGTCCCGTAATTGCCTCGAAGGCCATCACACCGACAGCAAACACATCGCTCCGCTCGTCCGACTCAGCGCCGCTCAGTTGCTCCGGCGACATGTATCCAACGGTGCCCAGGATGCCACCGGCGATGCTGAGACTCTGCGTTTCACCGCTCTCGAAAAGACGCATTTTGGCCAAGCCGAAATCGAGAATCTTGATCCGTTCGGAATGATCCTCAAGCGGAACCACCAGGACGTTCTCGGGCTTGAGATCGCGATGGACAACGCCGGCTTCATGGGCGGCCCGCAATCCGGTCAGCAATTGCGTGAACCAACCGGCGGCGCGAACCGGCGCCAGCGCGCTGAGCCGTTGCAATTCCGCCCGCCAGGTGGATCCGTACACCCGTTCCATCACCAGGTAAGCGCCGTCCTGACCAATCATGCCGAAATCATAGATAGCCACAATGTTGACGTGGTTCAAGACGGCCGCGGCTTTGGCCTCACGTTCGAAGCGGCGCAAAGCGGAGCGATTTCCAAAAAGACTGCCGATCATGACCTTGACCGCTATCTTGCGGTTCAGCCGCAGATCGGTGCCTTCAAAAACCGCTCCCATTCCACCCCGTCCGATGCGGCAATCCAGCCGGTACTTGCGGTCGATTGTGCGTTCCACGGGTAAAGTGATGGTTAGCTCAGTTCCGTCGGCCGGGCAGGTTCGCGTGGTGCTGTCGAAACAGACACCGCACTGAGGACATTCTTTGAGCAGATTCATGTCCGTTTCGTCGAGATGGGCCAGTACATCCCGACGGATGCGCTGTTCTTCTCCGACCTGCTCGCGAAGCCAGGCCCGCTCGTAGACCACGCCCATCTGGGAAGCAATGGCCTCCAGCAGGCTGCGATCCGTGCGTGTGTATGGTTCCTCCGATTTTTTTCCACCTAGCAGCAGGAGACCCATCAGACGTTGGCGGCTGCCGGTGATGGGCACGATCAAGCTGGTTTCCAAGCGCTCCAGCCACTGCTGCTCCTGTACGGGCAGATCGATGCCGTCTGACAGCGGGAAGTCCATGGGCCGCCGGTTGACCTCTAACAATTGAAGGATGTGCGAAGACTCCGGAACTTTCATCTCCGAACTTCCGGGACCGGAGGAATAGCCGAGCGTAAGGTCGCTTCGCTCCTTCTCGCGATAAAAGGTCCTCAGACAACGCGGATGCAGCGCAGATTCCACTTCGCGGCTGACCATCTTCGAGATTTCGGAGATGGAGTCCAGCTCTTTGATTTTCCCGATCAGCTCCCGCAGGATGGTCTCCTGGCTGTAGGCCTCACGGAAGAATTTTCGATCTAACCAGGTTCGAACTTGCACCCGATATCTCAGGCCAAACAACAGGAACGCCAGCAGAATCAGGTTCAAATACATGGACTGCTGGAAGAACAACTCCGCGACGGTGCGATTCGGATTTCGCACGATGGGGAGAACCAATCCGACGACCGGCACAAGCAGCACCACGCGCATCACATTGCGCGCCAGCAAGTACTTCATGCTCTGGCGGACTACGACGCTGATTCCCATGGCGCGGTGCTTGATGACCGCATAGCCGGTGGCAAATGGAATCACGCACAGACACAGGTTGGTGACGTCTTCGCCGGCCGGCCAGAAGTTCCGAATATCGCCACCGGCCCACTTGATTGCAGCGTCGGCGGCGTCAAAGAGCAGCAGGGGCAAAAGACCAGCGACGGAACCAAACACGATCCAACGTACGCGGCGCTTCTGGTCCGGATCTCGAACACGCAAATAGCTGACCGTATTTGCCGCGCACATGGCCAGCAGAGCGGCGAGTTCAAACACGACGCGAGACTGCCAATGCAGCAAGTGATGAAAAAGCAGGAAGTCCTGATGTTGGTAGGAAAACCGCAGGACGCTCTCCTGTCCGAGCATGTAGAACCAGGAAAGAGGTGCGCCCACCAGAAAGAATACACCAGCGATGCCGTAGAGCAGCACCCGCACGATGCCCCAGATGCGCTCCCGTAACAAGTTCGAGCAGAAATAACTATAAAAGTGGTAACCCAGCGCCAGATGCCAGGGGTCCGGAAGATCCACCGCGTCCCGCATGGCGGTGCCCAGCCGATCCAGGCCGTCAAAAGGCCACATGGCCAATGGCACCAGCCGCAGGGCAACGCCGAAGCAGGTCAAGGCGCCGAGTTGGGTCGCGCGGTCCTCTGGCCTGGACAGACCAAAAAGAACCGAAACACCATAGAAAGACAAGCTGACGAGTAAATAACTCAATGAGGACGCACGCGCACGGGGCTCGTGACCGCGAGGCCAGGCCAGGGAGACATCCAACGGGCGTGACTCGCGGAGGACACGAAGTGAATATGAGGAGCCAGGCTTCGCAAAGTGTTCATAGGATCGTGTCCCAACCCGCCCGGCGCGCGTGTCACCGTTTAATGCCAGCACCTGATCACCGGGTTTCAGCTTGCCCGCGGCAGCGCCAGCAGGATCGACTTCGGTAACGAGCCACTGACCAGCTCTCCACGTTTCCGACCAGCCGGGAGAATCCGTAACCGGCTCAAAGCGGAATGCGATCCACCCTTCGTAGCAATACATGAATGCCATCGAGACTCCAAGGGCGAGGGTGAACCAAAAGAACGGATGGTTCTTCAGGGTTGTTCGGCGATTGGAGAACGCATCAAACGCGCTGAACGGAGCGTCCATGATAAACGGTCAGGCCGTGATGTTCATTGTAATCATTGTGGCCGTCGTTGAGTGACCGTCACGTTCAAAATGCGGCTCAAAACCCTTCCAGCACCCAGGCGCTGCCGTCAGACACGTGGCCTTCCATCGCCAGGTAGCGCCCGTCGGGCGATGCTAAGCCCCACAGCGCGGGAAGCGGATGGTAGCGGGCTCCATAGCGTCCCAGAGCATTCTCGCCCAGCCCCCCGTCCACCTGCCACAACACCTTCGCGTTTCCATTCAGGTCCACGCGAAGAAGAGTGCGGCTGCGTGGGGATGCCGATCCACAATAGAACGCTTTGCTGTCGGGGGACCACTCCAGGCCGGAGAAATTGGGCCAGCCTGCCACCGTAATTTCACGGTCGGAACCACCCCGCAGTGAAAGCAGGCGAATGTGAATGTCGGGCTCGTTGTATCTCGGCAGCGCGTAACTCAACCCATCCGGAGACACCCGCGCCCAATAATAGTCGCCTCCCGAGGCATCTTTTTCGATAGTCCTCAGCACGCTGCCTCTACCCGCGGTCGGGTCGAAAGCGGTAATGGTCATCCGCTTCCCATCCTCCGTGCTCTCGAGGACGGTGCACAGGTTTGCCGGAAAACGAGCGCAATTGTATGCGCTCATGCCTTGGAATCGCGTCTCCATCACAAGTTTCGGCAGCCCGCCTTTCACTGGAACGCGCGTGACGCGGCGCCGGGTGGAAGGTTGATCGGGTACCTCATGGTACAGCAACCACTGGCCATCGGGAGTAAGGCCGCCAACGTGGATTCCGGTTCGTTCGGAAAATGAAATAACTGTTTCCGGACGCGAGGCCAACGGAGATTCAATCCAGCTCTGGCCGATTTCCTGTCTCATCACGGCTGTTGTCCCGTTGCGGCCAGACAAAAACATCACCGCCTTGCTATCGGCGGTCCAGGCGGCGGGCCACGGCGTGGCTTCGTCGTCGGTCAGCATTCGTGGCGCATTGAGACGCGTTCCGTGCGCCGAAAGTTCACCGAGATAGAGCCGCCCCCGGTACGAGCCTTTCAGGAACACCAACTGCTTCCCATCCGCGGTGGCGCGAAGCCCGGTGAGATTGGAACCTGCCCATTGCGTGATGCGCTGGGGTTTACCGGCCGCCAGTCCGCTGCGCGCATCGACCCCGATCTGCCAAAGATTCGAGGTATCCCAATCGCCAGGTTCGACGCGGGAGTAAACGATTCGTCGGTCCGGAAGCCAGCAGAAATCTTCGAGGGTCGACGAATCCGGTTCGGACACAACCATGGTGCAATGGCCGCCATTTAAGTCGCAGGTCTCGATCGAGGCCGCCTGGGCTAAGCGAATAAACGCCAGACGTTGCCCGCCCGGCGACCAGTGCACATTCCCAAACCCCTCGCCCGGCAGTAGTGTAAGGACCCTTCGCGCATCGCCTCCCTGCAGGTTCATGATCCAAAGCTCTTGTATTCCTCCGGAAGACCCGCCGCCGAGGGAAAAGGCGAGGTGTGTCCCATCCGAAGAAGCTTCGAATCCGCGAGCGCCCTGTCGAAGCTCGCGTCCGGCTTGGCCGAGCACGGAAATGGTCCACATGCTTTGCCGTCCGTCCGGTTCGTACGTGTCGGCCAGCAGCTGCGTGCTGTTCGAAAACCAGGAGTCGAGCCCCCACGCGGCGTCCGCGGAAGCGCCGGAGGGCTTCGGAATCAGCCGCTCGTCCCCTGTCGCCAGCAGCCGCACGTGAATTCCGGCACGATCGGCGAAAGCCAGATACTTGCCATCCGGCGAAATGGCGCTCGACGAGACGGGACTGTCGATGGAGTTGAAGGTCAGGCGTTTCTGCCTTAACTCAACCGAAGACTGTGGACCCGCGGCGCGCCGCAGGAACCAGACCGTCCCCACCACAACCGCGAGTGCAAGCAGCGATCCCCATACGAGAAGCGGCAACCGCCGGAACGTACGCGTCGCGCCCGTCGCGGCATAACTTCCGTTCCGTTGTCTCGAAACTCCTTCCGTGGTGGGTCCAGTGCGCGGCGTGGACCGTTGCGGTTCGGCCGCCAAAGGGACGGCTCTCACATGTCCGGAATCGCTGTCCCGTTTCAGCCGCTTCAAATCGCTACCGAGATCCGCCGCGGTCTGATAGCGAAGCTCGCGTTCTTTCTCGAGCAGACGGCCGGCAATCCGGTCCACATCGGCCGGCAGCCGGGGATTCGAGCCGGTGATCGGCGCCGGCGTCCGGTTCAGAATCTCATCGAAGATCACGGCCGTGGTCGCCCCGCCGAACGCATGCCGTCCGGTGGCCATTTCGTAGAGTACGACGCCGAAACTGAATAGGTCGGATCGGGCATCCAGATCCTCGCCGCGTGCCTGTTCCGGACTCATGTATGCCACCGTGCCCATCGCCGTCCCTGGGCTGGTGAGATGTTGGAGCTCCAGCGAAGATGCAGCCACCGGCCCCGCCGTCACCTTGGCCAGGCCGAAATCCAAAATCTTCGCTTGCCCGCGCTCGGTGATGAAAATGTTCGTGGGCTTGATATCGCGATGGATGATTCCCTTGGCATGCGCGGCGGCCAATCCGCCTGCAATCTGAATTGCCAGATCCAGCAGTTCGTCGGTGTGGAGTGGTTTTGTTTCTATTCGATGCCTCAGGGTCTGCCCTTCCAGATACTGCATGGCGATGAAGGGCTGGCCTTCGTGCTGGCCGATTTCGTAAATGGTGCAGATGTTCGGATGATCGAGCGCCGAAGCGGCGCGCGCCTCGCGCCGGAATCGTGCCAGCGCCTCCGCTTCGGGAATAACATCTTGAGGCGGGAATTTGAGCGCCACAAAACGGCCGAGCTTGGTGTCCTCGGCCTTATAAACTACGCCCATGCCGCCGCGGCCCAGCCTTCCCAAAATTTGATAGTGTGCCACCGTACCGCCCGCCCCAGCCGGGTCGCCCCATCCTTTTGGAGTTCGAGCGCCCTGCTCGGCCACAATGCGCGCGACCGCCAGAATCGCGGGAGATTCTATGAAACTGCCGGCTTTCGCATCGCTCGCGAGCAGGATTTCGATCTGCCGGCGTAACTCGGCGTCCTGGCCGCATGCTTCGTCAAGAAATGCGGAGCGGCGGTGCGCCTCGAGGTCGAGCGCGGCCTGATACAACTGGTCGATCTGCCGCCAGCGCTCAGGTTCCAACGGAATCTCCCTCCTTCAACTGGCTATAGAGCCAGGCCTTAGCCGCTCTCCACTCGCGGGTCACGGTTTCCGTCGAAATCTTAAGAGCCTCAGCGATCTCCTCGGCTCGCAGGCCGCCAAAAAATCGCAGTTCCACCACTTGGCTTTTGCGCGGATCGAGCTCCGCCAGGCGGCTCAGGGCGTCGTCCAGCGCCACGATCTCCGCGCCCGGTTCCCCTCCCACAATGGGCGCGTCGCCGAGTGAAACCCGTTCCCCTCCGCCGGCACGCTTCTGATAGCTGCGCGAGCGCGCGAAATCTACCAGAATCCGGCGCATCATGCGCGCCGCCACGGCGAAAAAATGGGTTCGATCGCGCCAGCCTACTCCGTGCAGGTCCACCAGCCGCAAGTATGCTTCATTCACCAGGGCCGTGGCTTGCAGGGTATGATCCGCGCGCTCTCGAACGATATAAACGTTCGCTAACCGATGCAGTTCCTGGTACACGATGGGCGTCAGCCGCTCGAGTGCCTGCTCGTCCCCGGAACTCCAGGCGAGCAACAACCGCGTGACCTCGCCCCGGTCTGCGTTTGTCTCCACGTGCCACCTAAGTAAATAAGAACTAAAGATCATATCACGGCCACGCTCGAACGTGACCAATTCTTACTTCCGTTCCCGCTTACCTGGGTAGCGGCGCCACGCCGCAATCGATTTTTCGGACGGTACATGATGAACTTGAGAATTTCGATCGGCGGATTCGTCTTGACTTGCATTCTGGGCGCCATGGCAGCGCTCGCCCAAAGCCCTGAGGCCAAATCCGGTACCGTCGCCGCCAGCGTAGCCGGTGAACCCATTTACGAGACCGAGGTGGCCTCTGCCGTTCGAGCGCAATTGTTGCCGCTCGAAAGGCGGGAATACGATGCCAAACGAAAAGCGCTGGACGGCCTGATCGATCGCAAGCTGCTCGAGGCAGTGGCAAAAAAGAAAGGGCTGACGATACAGCAACTGCTGCACGAGGAGGTAGACGCGAAGCTCGCGCCGCCCACCAATGCGGAGGTGGAAGCCTTTTACCTTGGCCAGAAGGAGAAGCTGAATCGCCCCTTCGACGAGATCAAAGATCAGCTGCAATCGGCGCTGGTGCAAGCCAGGCTGCAGCAGGCCAGGCAGGTTTATATAAAGTCGCTTCGTTCCACCGAAGACGTCGCGGTGCTGTTGAGCCCGCCAAAAACTCAGGTCAGCTACGATCCTTCACGCTTGCGCGGCGACGCGAACGCCCCCGTGACCATCGTCGAGTTCTCCGATTTTCAATGCCCGTATTGCCGCCAGATGCGGCTCACTCTCAATAAGTTGCTCGCTAAATATGGAAACAACGTTTCGCTCGCCTACCGCGACTTTCCGCTGACCGGCATTCATCAGCAAGCGCAGCTCGCGGCGGAGGCTTCGCGCTGCGCCGAAGACCAGGGCCAATTTTGGGACTATTACGATCGCCTTTTCAACTCTTCCACCCTGGCCCGCGACCAGCTGCTGGAGAATGCGCGAGCGCTGAAGCTCGATGAAAAGCAGTTCGAGTCCTGCCTCGATTCCGGCAAACACAAGGCCGATGTTCAGAACGATGCGCAAGACGGCGCCCGTGCCGGCATTACCGGAACCCCAGCTTTATTCGTGAACGGTGTGCTGGTCTCCGGTGCTCAGCCTGAGGAGACCATCGCCCGTGAAATTGAGGACGCGTTGTCTCGTGCCAGAAGACCTGGCATCCAGGCGGGCGTTGTCCCGTCACCATCTGGAAATTCGGAGAATTCAGACGGCGCGAGTCGCCGCTAGAAGGAGAGAGCGGAATATGATCCCAACAGGTCTCGCGTTCCATCGTCTACAAAGGCTGGCACTTCTCATTTCGCTCGCGCTCGCCGCGCCGGTAGCATCCCTTGCCGATTGCGACTCCCAGGCGCCCAGCTTGATTGCCCCAGCCTGTACGGCATGCGGCGGGCCAGGCCAACGCGCCTGCTGCAACGGGGACGGAGAAATTGCCACGAGCGGCCTCCAATGCAATACCGGCTTGGTGCCCCTAACCACCGGCAACGCGTATACCTGCTCCGACGGAATCATTACGTCGGAAACCACGAATCAGATGTGCGTCCAGCCGACAGCGTGCGGTGGTGATGGACAGCGCGCCTGCTGCGTCGGCGAATCCAGTAATGGCGCGTGCAATTCCGGCCTTACCCAGATTTCCGGATGCTACGACGGCGTCTGCGTCTGTTCCAACCTTACGACTTCGAGCTCCGACACCAGCTGCGTTCAGATGAAGGCCTGCGGCGGGCCCGGCCAGCGCGCTTGCTGCATAGGAACGCTCGAATACAGCAACAACGGCGGGACCTGTAACAGCATAAGCGTCCCTGGACCAAACAATACATTCACCGAGGTCCAATTGACCGAAGTTCCGGGGTGCGCGGGCGATTGCACCTGCGGCGGCCCCACTGCTCTTGGGGAAAACTCCACCACCAGTTGCACCATTATTGAGCCGATTTCCGAGCCCACCACCAACTCAAGCACAACGGGCCCCAATGAAGCCAGACCTCCCGGCACCTGGACCTTCACGCCCGTAGTACCTACCTACGCCGGTGGCGATCTCGAGTGTGCGCCCTCCGGCGTCTGTGGTTTCGCCGACTTGCATGTGCACATGTTTGCCAATCTGGGTTCGGGCGGGGCAATGCTGGGCGGTGAAGCGTGGGACCCAAACGGTATCAACGCCGCGCTGGCCCAATGCTTTGGATCCACTCT
Source organism: Bryobacterales bacterium (assembly GCA_963774655.1). Classification (GTDB taxonomy): domain Bacteria; phylum Acidobacteriota; class Terriglobia; order Bryobacterales; family Bryobacteraceae; genus Palsa-89. Next base: position 23,025 of record CAVZFZ010000005.1, read on the forward strand.
GAAGCTGACCAGCGCCGTGGGCGTAAAAGAGACCGGCGGTACGCTGGAACCACCGGTGGACGGCACCATCGGTTTCACGCAATGTCCGAGTTACCTGCTGACCTCTTTTCTTGGAAACAACCTGTGCGCGAACGAGGTGACTTTTCACGGCAACCACTCCGCCTTTGATTCCGTCGTAGGCGGCGGCAGCAACGACGGTGCCGGATCGAATCTCGGCGCCCCGGCCTTTAACGGCTGGCCCCTATGGACCAGCACCATTCATCAGCAGGTCTATTGGAAATGGCTGGAGCGCGCCTGGCAGGGCGGCATGCGCCTGATGGTCATGCACGCGGTATCCAACGAGACATTTTGCAAGGGCAATCCAAGTGTCTCCGGAACAGACTGCTCCAATGCCATGAGTTTTATCGACCCTCAACTGAGCGCGGCTGTCGCGTTTCAAGGATGGCTCGATTCTCAGTACGGCTCCCCAGGGGGACAAGGATGGTCCAATGGCGCTTGCCAGATGTCCGACCCGAATTGCTACGCAACGCAAACCGGCTCACCCGGACCATCCTGGTTCCAGATCGTGACCACTCCGCAACAAGCCACCGCCGTCATCCAGCAAGGGAAATTAGCGGTGGTCCTTGGTATCGAGGTCGACAACCTTTTCAACTGTCACTACGTCACGCCAGGCTCCGTTGCCGGCACCGGTTCGCTGAACGGGGAAGGTCCGGGTTGCACCGCGCCGTACGTCCTGCAGCAACTGCAGAAGTACTACAACATGGGCGTCCGCCATATTTTCCCGGTCCACGATTTCGATAATGCATTTGCCAGCACGGCGACGTGGGAGGACGCCCTCAACATAGGGAACTACGTTGAAGAAGGCGCGCTGTGGCAGGCACAAGACTGTCCCACCACCTTCGAAGGTAGTTACGGCTTTGGACTGAGTTCCGGTTTGGAGTCGTTCGAGGCGCTGTTGGGATTTGGCGTCTTCCCGGGCTCCGACTACAGCTTTTTTTCCGCGACGTGTCACGCTATACCGGGTCTGACGTCACTAGGGCAGTACCTGGTTCAACAAGCCATGCAGATGGGAATGATCCTCGATGTGGATCATATGTCCATCAATGCCTTCAACGACACCATTAGTATGGCCCAGGGGAACGGCGGTTACTCCGGTATCATGGCCGGCCATGTCCTGTTTTTCGACCTATATCAGCAGACGTACATTCCCGGCAGCCGATTCGGCCGTCATGAGCGTATGCGTACCTTGGCGCAAGTGCAAACCATCAAAAGCTTAGGCGGGATGATCTCACTGATCACCAAAGACGACATACAGGACACCGGCAATGGCTATTGTCCGGCCGGCAATTGTCCCTTCGGCGCATCCAGCGGCGCCGGACTCGAAGTCACCGTGAACAACCCTCCGAACTATTGCCGCTACTCCACCACCGAATGGGCGCAATCCTATTTATACGGCGTCAACGCCATGGGCGGCCCGGTGGCCATCGGAAGCGACTTCAACGGCGTGGCTGGGCACCTGGGGCCGCGCTTCGGCAGCGAGGCCTGTGGCGGTTCTTCCGCCGAACGCATCGCGCAGGGCACCAACCGGCTCGCTTACCCATTTTCCATCGGAAGTTTCGGCACGTTCAGCAACCAGGTCACCGGCCAGCGCACCTTCGATTACAACGTCGACGGGCTTGCGCATATCGGCCTGATCCCGGACATGATTGCGGATTTGCAGAACGTCGGAGTCAGCCAGGGCCAGCTTCAGCCGCTATTCGGTTCAGCGCAGGCTTATATCACCATGTGGACGAACGCGCAACCGCCGCCCACGCCGCCCGCGATCACCAGTCCAAACTCGGCCACGTTCATCGTAGGCACGGCGAGCTCATTCACAGCTTCCGCCACCGGGCTGCCGGTGCCGACATTCAGCGAGACCGGCGCTCTGCCCGGCGGCGTCACGCTTGCAAGCAACGGCACGCTCGCCGGAACGCCGGCGACAACCGGCATCTATCCCATCACCATCATCGCGAGCAACGGCGGTCTGCCCAATGCGATGCAACCGTTCACCTTGACCGTCGACCAAGTGCCCGCCATCAGCAGCGCGAATGCAGCGACGTTTTATGCCGGCGTCATGGGTTCATTCCAAGTGGTGGCCAGTGGTTTCCCGGCGCCGACGTATAGCGAAAGCGGAACGCTTCCAAACGGCGTCACGCTCGATCTCAACGCCGGCACGCTCAGCGGCACGCCGCCCGTTGGTAGCCAACCCAGCTACACCATTTCCATCACCGCCAGCAACTCAGTTGGCTCCAGCACTCCGCAAACCTTCGTATTGACGGTGATTCCGGAGGCTACTGTCAACTTCAACCTTTCCGGATTAGGCGCGAAGATGTACGGCAACGCCCCGTTCAGCGTTGCGAGCTTGGTGACCTCGAACAGTACCGGAGCTTTCACATTTAGTCTCGGGCCGAACAGCGCCGGGTGCAGCGTCACTTCATCCGGAACTGTGTCCATCACAGGCGTAGGCACCTGCGCTTTAAATGTCGCGCAAGCTGCCACCGCCAGTTACGGCGCCTCGCCCACCAATCCTGCTTCGTTTGTGATCGCTCAGGCCCCATTGAACATCCCCGCCTCCAGCGGCTCCATGGTCTACGCCGGTCCGGTACCCGTAATCACTCCGTCCTATAGCGGCTTTCAGTACACCGATACAGCGGCCAGCCTAACCACGCAGCCAATCTGCTCGACTACCGCAACCAGTGCCTCGAGCGTGGGGCCATATGCGACCAGTTGCATCGGCGCTGCCGATCCGAACTACTCCATCAACTACACCAGCGGCACGCTGACGGTTACGCAGGCCAGTGTAAGCGTTGCGCTCTCCGTGTCCCTCGCCGCCGCCTCGCCTGGCACTACCGCGACCTTGACTGCGACGCTCACCCCGCAATATGGCGGAACGTTCTCGAGCAGCGTGACTTTCTACGATGGCGCAACTTCGCTCGGACCCGCTCCGGTGACAGGTCAAACCGCCGTGCTGGTAACCTCCGCGCTGCCGGCGGGCGCCAACACATTCAAAGCAGTTTATTCGGGAGATCCCAACTTCCTCATAGGAACGTCCGCCGTCAGCGCGACCGTCAACATAGCGTCTGTGCAGCTCGATGTCGCGCCAACCACGGTGAGCTATCCGGTAACTGCGGGCTTCCTGGTAATCGTAAAAGGAAGCGCTGGAACGCCAACCGGCAGTGTGACCGTTTACGACGGGACCAAACAGCTCATGCAATCTCCTCTCGTTATCGCGGGAGCCACTGCCGGGCTGGTGCTACCGTCGTTGAACGTTGGCGTTCACTCGCTGACTGCAGTCTATGGAGGCAATGCCACCTATGCTCTCGCCGGATCAGCGGCGCAGCCGGTGACCGTAAATCCGGAGCCTGTACGGCTGGGCTTGAACTGCCATGCGCCGAACTTCTTCTACGGAACCACCTTAACCTGCACTGCAACGGTCGGCGGGTTTACGCCGGCACAAGGGTCGGTCGACTGGATAGTAGACGGCGCGCCGCAGACGTCAGCGCTGAATGCACAGGGCGTGGCAACCCTGGTGATCACGGGCCTCGCGCCCGCGAATCACACCGTAACCGCCAGCTATCCGGCGCAGGGCAACTTTGCCGCCGTTCCTGCCGAGACCGCGACCTTTACGATCTATCCGGATCCAACCACAACGACGCTGACCTCCAGCAGCACAAATCTTTCCTCGCCGGGGCCAGTCACGCTGACGGCAACGGTGAGTTCGCCGGACGGCGCTCCTGGAACGGGAACGGTGACGTTCTACAACGGCAAGAACGTCATCCAATCTGTGACCATGACTGGTGGTGTCGCGAGCTTGACGACGGGCACCCTGAGCAACGGGCACTACACATTTACGGCTACTTTCGCCGCCACGACGGATTTTGCCGGGTCCTCCTCCGCGCCGCTGGGGGTTGTGGTGCATTGATAAAAATCTTTTTTGTTGGACTCGAAAGGCACGTTTCGCGCCTACTTGCGCACGCAACCGGATTGTCAGGACCGCGCTAGATGGATTACGGCACTCTACCGGCTTAGCCATCGGAAGCAATGGCCGCCGAAACCTGGACCCGGACGGCCAAGGCGCAACCTGTGCGTGGCGTGAGAGCGCGAGGGATTCCGCGCAACTCGGCATCCATGGCTAATCTGCACGGGCCCGATTGCCTACGGACGAGCGCTCGCGACGGTAGCCGGAGTGCTAGCGCCAATCGTCCAGTAGCACGGCGTCCGGCCTATTATAGGCAGGTGAGTCCGGCTTGTGCATCGCGACCCCCTGAATATCAGTTCGAAAACCGCGCCGAAGCATCTGACGATAAGCTAGGCTGCGGCTGAGGTTTACGCCAGCCTCCATTCGTTCCAAACCGCGCTCTACTGCGAGCGCTTCGCAGCCGTTCAATAGATGTTCGAACTCATTCTCGGTGTGCGGCCCTGGGCGGACGGCTGCGAACTTGATGTAACAAGTGTTTCGTCCGGCTTCGCTTCCCTCGCCGCAATGGCAAACCGCGAACGCATCGAGCGAATCGCCGCCCCAGAGTAGGACTGTCTCGCCCAAATTCTGGACCGCTACCGTTCGGATTTCTGAGGTCACGTCCAGCCCATCGTAGATAGACCCCGTCAGCTTAGAGCACGCCTTCAGAGCTTGGCCTCGTTCCGCCTCATTAAGCGCCGAGTACCTGATTGCCGAAGCCTCGCCGCCAGTGACGCGTTTGGACATGATCGCGGTGAGGAATCGCGGCCAGAATCCGAACTTCTGATAGAGCCCAACGTGTTTGGGGCTATGGGCAAATGTGAAAAGACCGACTTCTCGCACGCTCCATTTCTCAAAGAGATCCATGGTGGGACTCAGCAGTTTCTGCGCAATATGCTGATTCCATAATTCAGGAGCGATTGTCAGGGGACCGAAAAAGCCAAAACTGCCCCATCTCGTCACAAAATTCGAACCTGCCAGTCTGCCGTTCACCTCCGCAACCAGAGCGGCCTGTGGATCGGCGCGCCAGCGCGTGAAGATGTACTCTCGATCCTCCCAAAATGCCTCAGGATCTGGGACACCGATGAATGTGCCAAAGGCGAGACGGAAGATCCGGCGCGCTTCCACCAGATCGGCCTTTTGCATGGGACGAATGGAGACGTTTAGTTCCGTGCTCGGCGAGGGCATAGACATGTCAGAACTCCTTGCGCGTAATTCTAATTCAGGCAAGGCTCGACAGCAACTATGCCCTTCGCGTTCGATTCGTGCCTAGCTTCGTGCTACGATCACCCCTTATGCCAATTGATCACATCCTCGCGCTACTCGTCGCAGAGCGCGATAAGCTCAATCGAGCGATTGAAGCTCTCCAGGGGCCCATTAAAAGGCGTGGTCGCTCTCCGAAGAATTCCTCCGCTGGCGCTGGGCCAGCTGCCACCGTGGCTCCCCCGTCTGCTCCGCCCAAGAAACGGAAGGGCGGTATGTCTGCCGCTGCGCGCAAGGAGCAATCCCAACGCATGAAGGCGTATTGGGCGGCGAAGCGGAAGAAGCAAGGGAAGTAACAGCTCAAGCATCGCAGAAGCGGTATTACATCCTGGGTAGTAGCAGACGGCTCGCGGCTACGCCCTGCCCGGCACTTCATGACACGGACAAATGCAAAACGCGGTTTCCGCGGTCTCAGCCGATGGATCGTTCGCCAGTTGCCGGATCGACCGAGAGGACGCCTTTGCACTGGTGATGTGAACCACGCTCGCACTCGTGCGAGGTGCAAAACCAACACCTCCGGTTCATCGCCTGGTTCGAAACGTATTTCTTCCATTGCAATCAGGTGCTTGCCCGCGAGTCACGAGTTTAACTCTACAGGGTTTAACAGCGAAATGCGATTGGGTCTGTGGGTCGCAAGGTGTACCCCGCGTCGATCAAAGTCCCCCGACGATTCGCCAGAGTCCCAACCAGACTCGGCATCCGTGAGACTCATAGCGAGGGCAAAAGTTGCCGAGGATACAATTCGCTCCGATAACAGTCTTACTATTGCCGTGGGCGTGTCCTCCTTGCGGGGTCTTGGTCCCCGGCATTTTGTCACGCCCTATCCCGGCTTTGGACGAGCGAATAAGTAGTCGATCGACCTTCGGATCGCTAGCGTTGTCCGGGGGATTTAGCAACTAAGAGCAGCACTCGCGAGATGAAACAAGGCGCTTGATGGGAGGATGGCAATGGACAGGCGCAATTTTTTACGCTCCGGTACCTGATCTGGTAGGATCTCGCTTTATGGCCGGTTAGTTCCCACCAGACTTGCATAGAGACATTCAAGCCGAATTGGCCAGACTCCTGCCGCTGCCGCAAGCTGCTGGTTGGAAGGTAGAACCGATTCAGTGGGAATCCAGCATTGGTAACGAAAGCGCGTTTCCTTCTGCGCCAAGTCAGCAACCGGCAGGCAAATTCATCTGATGTGCCCCGAGGATCGGCCCCTATGCGACTCACCTTTCTGCTAGGCGAGGCACCCATTAAGGGTGGGTAAAATTAGAATGGCCCACTACCAACGTTTCGGCGCTTCCACCACGAGAGCTAGCGGCGTAAAAGGAACGCGGGAATGCTCAGCCCGATGGAGATTGATGAGCGTGAGAAGATTCGTCGCGTGCATCCTGGCCAGATTAACTTTAGCTGGATCTACTTACGCAACTAGCCGCCCCCGTAGGAGTCTCAAGGTCAGACTGCTCCAGGGATATTCTTATGGATGCTGAGTTTCCCGCCGACTTAAAGCCGGACATCCAAGGCGAGGTAGTTCGAATCCTTCCGATGCTAAAAGCGGCAACTAGATCCAATCCTGTGGGATTGGGTTTCGGTGCAGGACCGGTGGGTCTACTTCGGGGCACGCTCAGGCAAAGGCAGGCAAGCGTATGTAACGTGTGCTGAAGATTCGCTACCGGAGCGGCTCACACTACTCTTAGCTTGAGACACCCTGACAAAAACAGCGCACTCCAGAAATTCAAACGGACCCACTACCCGCCAGTCCCACGCTTCGGCCCGCCGCATTCGACCACGACGATTTCATCTTCGAGCTGAACATGGAACCGATTCGCCTTAACGGATCAAGAAATGACATTTCCAGGAATTATTTCCCAAGAACATCGAATTCGCACTGCCAATCTTGCTGATTCTATGCATGCTCGGGTTTGGCTCACAAAGTGCCCATCGTCAAGCCGGTATGCAGGAGTTCAACACCGTTTGGTTAGCTGCCGAACACCACCGGCTCCACAGCGTTGAGCAGTGGCCGGATAATCCCCGTAAGCAAGCGATACTCGGTGCAATTCAATCCACCCTGGACAGCCTGTCGCGCCATCTTGGAACGGCACATGGAAAGTTTAGCTGCTTCCTTTGCGAGAGCAGAATGACCAAACTGATCGTTCTAGAGCAGAAAGCAAATCGCGAGCCCGTGCCAATCTCAACAGGCTCGACGGAATGGAAAAGAACAGGCTGATCTTCCGCTTGTTGCAACTCTCGATCAAAACAATCAACGAATCGAACATCACGCTTGCGGTGTATCTGAGACATTGTTGATGGTATCCCGACGCGATAAATATGTTCTCCACGTGCGAAGAACTGTCTAAACTCTTGTCTGCATATCGCCGAGCCGTAGCCCACTACAACACCGCTGTCGAAGCGATGGAAGCCGCGAGCGATACCGTGTCGAAGGAGGACTACCACCGGATGCGCGGCTAAGTCGAACAATCACGCGCGATCTCCGAACAGGCTCGAATTAACTTGGACCACCACCTGTCCGAGCACCGGTGTTTGAATTCCGTTGACGCTGGCGCTTGATGAATAGGCACGCAGGGAACCATTCCGTCTGATCCGAGCAGCCTCCGGCTACCCGCTCCTGAGCGCTCCGAGACATCCCGATTACCGCCGTGATCTTACGAACAGCGCCCATAGGAGCGGCGGTATGTTAAGTTGGCTTATGTCGGAACAGGGGTTGAAGTCGGTCGACGTACTCCTCATCGAAGACAATCCAGGTGACGCTGTGCTATTCCGGCAGGTCTTGGCGGAGTCGGGCATGAACGTTAAGGTTCACCTAGCCACGGACGGACAGCAAGCACTCCAGATGCTGAAGGAACCGGGTTTCGAACCGAGTTTGATCGTCCTCGATCTGAACATCCCGAAGATATCTGGGCTGAGTTTACTTCAACGGTGGTTTTTCTCGACGCCAGTGGTGGTTTTCAGTTCTACTACCAACGAACACGAAAAACAACGTGCCTTGGCATTGGGAGCGCGTGATTTTGTTTCGAAGCCTTCGGACCTCGGCGCGTTTACGGAGTCCGTTTGCGGCATGGTACGGAAATGGGCTATGTCGTAGGCTATTGCACAGGCCTGTCATCACCCTTCTTTGATCGAAGAATCTCCTTCGCACCACACCGGTAACGGACTTTGGCCGCAAACACTCAGCTCTATATCTTCGCAAGAGATGATTCCGAGACGCAGATTCCGGCAACGTTCCACGATTAGCGGAAAACAGATTAGCTTTCGCATTGTGCGTTTTCACCCATCACTGTTGGGCGTAAGACCCAGGTTGGCTGTCCGAATCATAACCAAATCGTTCAACCGGACGGGACAAAGGAACCTGCTACGGTTGCCATACTTTGCCACGAAGAATGAGTCCTGTTAACTACAGGGTGAGCCTGTTCGTCCGGGTCCCCGAACGAATCGATAGATAGAATCCGCCCGTTAACACGGTGGCGTTTCATTTCCCGCTTCGCCTGCCGGGGCCTCGGATCTTGATGCGAGCATAAGGCAGAGCAAACTGCTCTGGAATCAATAATGTGATATCCGTGATGGCTCGCTGCCCAGTTCTATAGTTTTGAATGCCTCGTTACCTCTTTCGTGTTAACTAACCAGTACGCGTCCGATTCAGCCGGGGACCCGAACGAACAGGCCCACCCTGTCGTTAACAGTGCGCCGCAACGGCGCAGATCGCCAATGGGGGAAGGACCCATCCATGTAAACGTCGATGAGCATGGTAGCTACCGAGCGGCTTGGTCAGATAACTGGCTGGGTCGGAGCCTCGGGACAAACGTCCGCTATAGGCGGGCAAGCAATCTGGCAGGCCGCAACGCGAGTGAAGCTTGAGCAGGCCCCGAAAGTGAAGTCGTGGATGCCGACCCGCCTGTTAACCGGGGAAGGCAGCACGGACAGGGAAGCAATCGATAAGAGCACCTGTTCGATCCGCCGGGGTATTGAGCGCAGCATGCCGGAAAGGTGATCTGGGTAATTGCGGGATATCCGAGTGTGGTGAAGGTCGCACCTTCAACATCATCTATAGGGTGATGGCCAGCCCGGAAGGCGGAGAGGGTGATACAACCGTGGAGGCTGGGTAATGCCGGCGGAGGAAAGGACCCTTGCTTCTGGTGCGCTGGAGAAAGAGCTACGGAGCGGCCATTGACGAAAGTCTGAAAGCCGCTGTGGTTCCGAATGCTCCCAATCCAGCTGTTGTCGCAGCGCGAAGGAAGTATCTGGAGTGCCGTCGCACGGTGCTGTGTTATCAGAACACTTTCGTGGGCGTTGCGATGAAACCAGTCGGAAAGCCGGATGCTCTAGCTGGGCACGTCCGGTTTGATGAGCGGGGAAGGGAAACCACCGGCTGACTCAGGTCCCCGGTCTAGCGCCCTTCCTCGACTCTACGCATCGCCGTGATGAAAATCATGTACGCGCACAGGCCCATCCCGAGCATTCCCGCCGCGGTCGATCCCAGGGTGCCGAACGCCGCTGTGGTCCCGTTCCTGTTTGGCCTCCTGCGTGTCAAACTTAGCGGGCAAGAGTGTTGGGCCTTAACCCGTGATCTTCAAGAGTGCTGCCAATTCGGTGATGGTTTTATTGGCCTGACTGCGTCGGTGCCACTTGGTAACTTATAGCGCGCTACCAAGCGTTGTCGGGACGCTTTATTGAGCTGTGGTAGATTGTGGGCGGCGAAAATACATCGATGGAGCAGCTCCTCTGAAAGAAATCTGTAACGTGTGCCAGCCAGATAGCCCGAGTGGCCGCTGTATCCGCTTCAGCCATCATGGCGGACCACATCAGACCTTTGTTTCGGAATGGAATGAAGGAGAAATGACGTCTCGTCGCCGCGCTCCGCCGTTAGCTAAGGCGAACCAGCAAGGAGCAAAACAGAATCGCGATAGCAACCGCAGATCCCCTACGAATTTCCGTCCTTGAACATCTGGTTCTCGTCGAATCGGCAGGTGAGGCCCACGACAAGAGGTTGGGGTCAGGTCATACCATAAGATGCCAGAGATGCAAACAAGTGCGTAGCGTGAGAGAGCGCAGGACTCCGAGCCGCAGTACTTGTCAGGGCGAAGCTCACAATGGACGACTGGCCATGTAGCGCTCTGGCGTGTGTGCGAGACCGGATCACGTTTTCTGACGACTTTACTCCGAGGCTTCGCCAGTACGCTTTCATTCGTTGCGTTTGGCCTCGTGAGCCGAAGGACTTCTCACGTGATGGCTCTTTGGCGGTACCGCAGGCGACGAAACACGCGGTCCCGACTTACTCGGCTCCGGGACGTTCTATGCCGATGCCGGATTCGGTCCTTCGAAAACTTTCGATCCGGCGAAGCTGCGTCGAAACCTGAACGGCCCGTTCTTCAAGATCGCGAAGGAATATGAGCACCTGCACTCCTTCGCACGATCCCTCTATCATTCCAACCGTGTCCGCTGACGAATCTGTGCAAAGGACCACGGAGCCTTCCGCGAGTTCCATAAGCCGAGTGTGTCCCGTTTCGCCGGTAACGACCGTAATTGGTTCGGTGAGCCGGTAGGCTAAATCCATCGACGACACCTCTGATTTCGCGATGCTATCACGTTGTTAGGAAAAATACGAGATGGCCGTTTGGCCAACAGAACAAAAGACGAATACTAGAGCAACTATGGTACCGTGGCTAAGCCCCGGCCTTCACTGCTAGCTACTGCGGCCCTTGCATTCTTAATGGCGGAAGCCCGTATAGTCAAAAACTCGAAACCTTAGAGACGTTGGGCCTGCGAATGGTCGAGGTAACAATGTTAAGTGATGTCTCTTCGAGCACCGGAACACGAACACGGTGCTGCGACGAGTATTTTGACCATACGAGAAAGGGTAATGGTGCCAACTCACACTAACGATGAGATCGGTTGACTCCGCCTCGTTGATTGATTTCGAAGGGAGTAATGCTACGAATATCGCGTTCGACAGTTCCGTCATCGTCGCTTTGCACGCGCCGAGCTTGCGGCGTCTTGAATTGCCCCTTTTTGATCTTCCCTGCGAGCTCGATTCCGGGGATCGTTACTACCGCATTGTCGAATCGTTTGAATCCCAGCATCGGCCGAAATTCGTTGCTTCACTCTACGATGGTCCTGCTCCACCAGATTGTTCAAGTACTGGCTGGACCGAACCTGACGCGACCCGGAGGATATTGCGCCGTCATTGACTCCTGAGCCGCATACAACTGCATGATCTCATCGGCCCAGCGGCCTTCGCGGAGCAGGTTCGCCATGATCTTCATCGCGGGATCGATGTGTTTGAAGAATAGCTTGTAGCCCGCACAAAGGTAATTGAGTCCGGGTTCGCCATCCGGGGCTATGATGAACCGGTTCCGCGGACACTCACCGTGGCAAGCAAATCGCACCTCGCATTCGCGACAGTAATTTGGCAAAGTACTCAGCTTGTGCTGCCCGAACGCGCGCTGCTTTCGCGAATCCACAAGCTCTCGCAGGGGCGTCTCCTGAATATTTCCAAGCCGATACTCGGGCTCAACGTAGTGATCGCAGGAATACAAATCCCCATTATGTTCAAGAGCGAGGGCGTCGCCGCAGGTGGGAGAGAAGATACACAAGTTATGCTGCCCAAGCCAACTTCCAAGCGCCACGTCGAAGGTCTGCACGAACACGGCCCCCACGTCGTGGCGCACCCACTCATTGAAGATGGCAATCAGGAACCGGCCGAACTGTTCGGCGCCGACTGATCGCTCGGTGACTACGCTGCCGTGCTGCGTGTAGAGAGGGCGATCCGATCCGGGCCGTTCGCCCCAACCCAAGTTTGCAAGAGGGAGGAAAGACTCTGTGGTCCGCTCCACAATGGGGATGAATTGCATGAAGTTGACCTGCAGCTCATCCCGGAAGAACCGGTACACTTCGATCGGGTGATCGGCGTTCGCGGCGTGAATCGTGCACAGGATATTGACATCCACTTCGCGGCGGCGCAGCATCTCCCAACCTCGCATGACTTGATCGAAGGTCCCGGCGCCGCCCTTGTTGACGCGGTAGGCATCATGCATTTCCTTCGGGCCGTCTACGCTCAGGCCGACGAGAAAGTTGTGCTGCTTGAAGAACCCGCACCAGTCATCGTTCAAGAGGGTACCGTTAGTCTGAATCGTGTGCTGGACATTCTGCCCCGGTTTCCGATACCTTTCCACATGTGCGATGGCGCGTCGGAAGAAGTCGAGCCCCATCAGGGTGGGCTCGCCGCCCTGCCATGCGACGTTGACCTCATCGGACGGATGCGCCTCCAGAAGTTGCCGTATGTACGTCTCCAGCATCTCGTCGGACATGCGAAAGCGGTCGCCCGGGTACAGCATCTCCTTGGACAGGAAAAAGCAATACTTGCAGTCCAGATTGCAGATGGCTCCGGCGGGCTTGGCCAGAAGATGAAACGGCCGCGGCAATGACAACATGTCCTTCTTTATGGATTGCATCTATTCGGGCTCTTGGCTCTGCCGATACTTCTCCGCTCTGAAGGTTGGTTACTGTCGCGCCATGGCGAGTTCAAGACGTTGTTCCGGTGAGATCAGGTGATCGAGATTCACCGAGTCCTTGCCGATGTCGATCTCAACCCAGTTCACCTCACCGCTAAACTCGTTGTCTCTCGCGTCGTAGTCGGGTGAAACCGGCGAGCCGGTTCCTTTCCCAACGTCACACGTCTCATCTGCCGAGAAGGCCATTGGCACCGTCATTTCCACGCGGCCTTCGCCCACCTTGTGACCATCGACATAAAGCGAAACGTTGCCTCCCTTGGCCAAGCCTCCGCCATCGTATTGGAACTCCATCCGAACTTGGTGTTGACCATCCGGAATCAGTTGGTCTGAGATTGCGTAGAACAGCTTGATCCCAAGGAAGTTGTAGCAATATTTCAGCTTGCCGTCTTTGGTGTAGAGGCTCCAGCCGTTGAAGGCGCCGCCCTGCGCGACGATGACGCCCTTCGCGCCGGACTTCGGGACGACTACCTCCGCAGTCACCGAGTGCGACTTATTCTTGATGTTGATGATCGAGTTTTCGCTCAGCCGCCCCATGCCGCTGAACAAGATCTGCCGGTTCCCCTTGACCAACTGAGGTCGGCCCGCTAAGTCCGGGTTAAGGCGTTCCACTCTCCGATCATCAAGCGGGAGAACGCTGTATTTGGCGGCTTCGATCAGCCACAGCCGCTTCAGTTCGTGCAGTTTTTGAGGATACTCTTTCGCCAGGTCTTTCGATTGGCTCCAGTCCTTGTTCGTGTCATACAACTCCCACACGTCCTCGTCGAACGCTGGCAGCGGTTTCGACGTATCCCAGGGTGTGCTGTGCCGGGTGACTGCGGTCCAACCCTTGTGGTAAATGCCACGGTTGCAAAACATCTCGAAATACTGAGTCTCGTGTCGATCGGCTTCCTCGGCGTCGTTGAATGAATACAACATGCTGACGCCCTCCATGGGGTCCTGTTGCATGCTGTTGACAATCACCGGCTGCGGCAGGCCTGCCGCTTCTAGGACCGTGGGAGCCACATCGATGACATGCGAGAACTGAGTGCGGATCTCTCCCTTGGCTTGGATCCCCTTGGGCCAGTGCACAATAGTTCCGTTGCGCGTGCCGCCCCAATGCGATGCAACTTGTTTGGTCCATTGATAGGGGGTGTCCATGGCGTGCGCCCAACCGACCGCATAGTGGTTGTAGGCATTCGGTCCACCGAAATCTTTGATCTTGCTCTTCATGAATTCGACCGTTTCGACTCCAGGAATGCCATTGAGCATGCACATTTCATTGAAGCTGCCGTTCAGAGTCCCTTCTGCCGACGCTCCGTTGTCGCCGATGATCACGTAGATCAGCGTGTCGTCCAATTCCTGGAGATCCTGCAGCGTGTCAATCAGCCGTCCAATGTGATGATCGGTGTGCTCCAGAAAAGCCGCGTATACTTCCATCTGGCGGGCCAAAACCAGTTTCATCTCAGCGGAGAAGCTCTCCCAAGGCGGAATCTCAGCCGGACGTTCGGTCAGACGGCAGTCCGGCGGGATCACGCCGAGCTGTTTCTGGCGCGCGAACGTCTCCTCGCGCAGCCTGTCCCACCCTTGATCGAACTTGCCTTTGTATTTATCGATCCACTCCTTACTGACGTGATGGGGAGCGTGTGTGGCTCCCGGTGCGAAGTAGGCGAAGAATGGCTTGTCAGGCATCAACGCCTTTTGCTGGCGGATCCACTTGATCGCTTTGTCGGTCATGTCTTCGGTGAAGTGGTATCCCTCTTCCGGCGTCTTGTCGGGCTCGACCGGTGTCGTGCCCTCATATATGGCGGGATACCATTGGTTTGTTTCGCCGCCGAGAAAACCATAGAAATACTCGAAGCCGCCACCGCCGGTCGGCCATTGGTCGAATGGGCCCATTGGACTCGTCTCCCACACCGGAACTTCATGACATTTACCGAACTGCGCGGTCGAATAGCCGTTTAGCTTCAGTGTCATCGGGAGTGGGGCTTTGCTCTTCGGCAGCACCGAGCTGTAGCCGGGCGCTGAAGTCGCGATCTCACAGATGCCCCCCATGTTGACGGAGTGATGATTGCGGCCTGTCAGAAGTGCCTGGCGGGTGGGTGAGCACAGCGCGGTGGTATGAAACCGGTTGTACCGCAAGCCATCAGCCGCCAGCCTCTCGAAGTTTGGCGTTCGGCATGGACCGCCAAAAACGCTGGACGCGCCAAAACCGACATCGTCGAGGAGGATGATCAGAACATTCGGCGCGCCCGCGGGCGGCCGCAATTCTCGGATCGGCGGAAACTTGGTATCCGGATCCTTAGCATCGTAGGTGGTCAAACCCCTGTGTGGCTGGTCCGGGATGGGGAGAACTGCTCGTTGGATATTGTCTTGTGCACTCATATGTGTTTCTTTCCTGGGTCGCTCTTTTATCACCTCGGGCCCGGCAACGCGGTTTTATCCGGGTTTGGAAGCACGGACTGCTGTGCCCAATCTTCTTCAGGCGTGATGAAATTTCCTGAATAAAAATTCAAAAGATTTATACCCAGCATCAGAGATTCGCAGCCGCGACCTGTATGCGAGGTCAGTAACCGTAGCCGTTAACGACAACGTCTCACTTGGTGCTGCGCTGAATCTTCAGGGCAAGCGAGATACCGACAATTTCGTTTGTGTCCCAGCCACCGGGCAGGTCAACAGACTGTAATAAGTAGTAAGGCCGAACGGAAAACGAATCGGTGACGCCCAACCGGACGCCTATCTGGAAGCGGTTCTGGGTGTAGCTACTGCCTCCGTTGGCGAAAGGGTTATTCCAGGGGACGAGGAAGAACTCGTTGTTCACGACAACCACGGGACGCCATGACGTGCGAAGTGGCAGAGTGTACTCGACGCCGGGGCGAAATCGAAGGCGTGCGGATGAAGACTGGGTATTGGGAAAGCGTCCCTCGATGAGCGTACGGAGGATCGGACGCCATGGGCCCCGGGACGTGCTCAGGGTGAGATTGAGCTGCAGCCGGTTTTCGTATGCAATGTTTGGGTTTGAAGGAAAACGCTGGTAACGGTAAATCGGCATGAGCGTGAACCACGGTCGCAAACGAAAGGCGACGCCGCCTTGAACGAAGTACTCGAACAGGTTCGACGCTCCCTCGTCGAACCGCTCGTGGAATTCGATATCCAGAGATTTATTCGACGAAAACTCGGTGGAAAGTCCCTGATCGAGCCAGAGCCCTATCTGCTTTTCATCTTCGGGATCTTCGGGCTTCTGTTGTTGCTGCGCTCGGGCCGAGAAAGCGAGAAAGCAACACACCGTAAGGACGCAGACAATGCGCCGCTTGCGACTAACTGCGGAAGCGTCTCCCAGGTACATCAACGAGCAGAGCAAAGACAACCGCCTCATTCTCGTCTCCGACGTATCGCAAGAGTGCCAGTCTACGTTGTGGTGATAGTCCTGTAGGATGACCCGTTGAGTTCCTGCGCCAACTGTCCGAGCCTGAGCCGGAAACAGCGCATCGCGCACTATCTCCACAGCCGCGACGCCGCATCATCAGCAACGGCGACATCGCGAACATCCTTGCCCATCGAGAAACGACTGCAACGCTCACAACCGCGTGGAGTCCAGGCGCGGAACGACGGCTTCGCATCTAAAGCGAGGTCGCGATTACGCCACAAACTCTACTACGCCGTTTGCGACGTTGTACATCGCTCCGGCGATCTTGATGCTTCCCTTCTTTTCCAAGTCCTCTAAGATGGGACTGCGGCGGCGAATCTCAGCGAGACTCAGAACGACGTTCGCTCCCGCGACGGCGTCAACATAACTCGCGTTCTTGCTCGACTTGTCGCCGGAAAAATTCGTCGCGGGCATCGCCGGTTTGATTCGCGCCAGCAGTCCCGTGAGATTGCCCAGCACGACATCGTCGATCGCGCCTTTTACTGCCCCACATGCCGTATGCCCTAACACCAACACCAACTTCGCGCCGGAAACGCTGCATGCGAACTCCATGCTGCCCAACATGTCGTCGTTTACGACATTGCCGGCGACGCGTCCGGTGAAAATATCTCCTATGCCGGCGTCAAATACGATCTCGGCGGGCACTCGCGAATCAACACAACCGAGTATCACGGCCGCCGGGAATTGCCCCGCCGCACTAGATCGTTTCTCCGCCAGATAATTTCGAGGAGCCATTTTTCCGACACGGAATCTCTGATTCCCCTTCTTCAATTCGTCAATTACCTGCGAAGGTGTCATGCTGTCACGTTCCTGTTTCGTCAAAGTCTCACTCATGTTTGGCGCAAACTGGGCAGAGGCAAACGAAGAACTAAACGCGCAGCCGCCAAGAGCCGTGCTCAGAAATCTGCGACGGATCACGCCTTGGTTATCTAATGTCTTGCAGGCTGGAAGTTCCATTTTGGGTTCCTTCGTGCAACGATTCCCGCCGGCGATTTTGGACTCATTAAATTTTCTGTTACGCCCCGCAATGACTGGCGCTGCACAATTAGAGCCGCGCAGTCCACGTCATACAGAGCGGCCCGAACGGGAGCGGAAATCCGGTCTTACAGCGCACTAGGAAGTTATCGCACTTGGACGTGCAACGCCCGATGCGTAGTTGTGCCAGGGGGCGTGCCCCGGCTGGTTCAATCTCGATAGTATGCCTACAACTCGTCAGTGAGCCCGCAAAATCCGAGCGCAAGAGCAACGAGGCCGAAACTGTGACAGTCTCATCGGCCCGGTGCGCCAGAAACGCCCTTTCCAGCGTCGTATGCCTAAGGCGGCTCCTAACTTTAGCCGTCAAGCTACGGGCGAGTACTAGGCCCACCCCTCGTAGCCGGCGAACTATGGTACGACGGCCGAGGTTTCTTCGCGTTCTTGTTGCGATGCTTCTTATTTGTCGCCGAAGTCTTGGCGGACGTTTTCGTGGAACTCTTTGCGATGGCCTGCTGAGCAGTAAAGATGCTCAAAATTGCAAGCGTAATCATTAATGTTTTCGTCCTCATTACGTTTCTCCCTGCTGGAATCTTTTGATGCTGATCATGGCGGAGACGATGGATTCTGAGGGGCTTCACGCCGGATCCGCACTGCCTGCGCCCGCGTCGGCGCGGAGATGGCGGGTAGCCCAAGAAATTGAGCCGGTTCCAATACGGAAAAGGCGGCAGGTACAAACTGGGAAACTCAGATGGCCGCGCCGCGTCGTCCGCCGTCCCGTCAGAGGGAGCGTTGTCGGGACGCGAATTCCGCCAGAATTGTCCGAGGAGGCTAACCGCCACCAGTCGGCGCTCAGGTTCCAGGATCTCATTCAGTCCGGAAAACCACGGTGTACCTTCTCGCCAACGGATCGGTTTACCCGGCTGCCGGCGGACATTCGGTGAAGGCGCAGCTCGTCCGAGCTCGAGTGACGGCAGGATACGGCCAGCAATGAGCGAGGCAGCGGTTGTCTTCTTGCCTGTTCCCGGAGGCCCCCAAACAAGTGAAAGCCGGTGGCTTAGACAGGTGACGGCATCCCTCTGAGAATCGTTTAGGGGCCAGTCTGCATCGGCAACTGCTTTCGTCGCGCTCTCAATCGACTGTGGCGGAAGACCGAAAAGCAAGGCACACAAGACAGGTCAGTTTTTGGTATTTCCAAAACGACCGGAGGTTCAGGATCTGTATAGCCTACATCGAAATCGGTTCTACTCGAACCGTGATGTATTCGGATGGCATGGTCACAGTCTTGAAGTGGATATTGTCCTGGCAGTTCTGGTTGTGGCGCATCCACATGCCATCCACGTAGTTTCCTTCGCATAGACTCGAATTCGCCCAGTCAATGACCCTTGCCTGAACAGGAAGGCGAGTAGTCGTTACTTTGAAGTAACTCGCAAGCTCAGCACGGTTTGGTTTGCCCGCAGAGAGAGTTCTTCGTAAGGCCGAGGTCAATTCCCCGGGACGGAAATAAACGTGGAATTGATATGTGGTGTAACGGTTGCCGTATTCATCCGACGCCAGCGGCTGGCCGGTGAAGGTATACGTGACTTCATAAGCGGGAGCGGGCGACGCGTCACGCCTGTCGGGGCAGTACATTGACCCTCCTGGGTCTCTGAATTGGAGTAGTTCGCAGTAACCTGGGTCAAACGTGGATTTCACCTTGGTGAATACTTTCGTGGTCATCACCCTCTGGAACTTAATCGTTTGCGGATTTGAGGTTGCCGGGATGGAAGCGAAGTGAGTAAAGGGGCGAAGGTCTTCGATCTTTGTCGCGGGAGCGGAATCGGTGGCGTGTATCGGGTCTTGAGCATAAGAGCCTGGTCCGAAAAGCAATGCTACAGCCAGGGTCAATTGGTAACGCTTCATCACGACTTCCTTTCTTTACCAACGATGGGCCGCGGAAGCTTCCGATGCATTTTCTCTTGGCCGGATTAGAGCAACCGGACCGCACGGGGAGGCATAATTCAACCTTATGCCTCTGACAGGCGGCCCCATGCTGGGGCCGTACGAGACTCAACCCGCAATCAATCAGATGCGAAGCTCTTTGGAGGAAAGTAGCAGCCGGGACCGGGCATGCCTGGATTCGGAAAGTATTATCGGCAACCCGGAACTACTTGTATTAGCCGAATCGCTAGCTGCTTGGGAAGTCGGCTTCCCGTCAGTTGGACTCTCCTGCAGAATTTATCCCAAATCGAGCGAACAAGAAGCGGCCAATTTCGGCGGGAATCCATGATGCGAGCATGGAAACAAGTCGTTTGACGTGACCTGACGAACTTCACCCGACGGACTGTCGCGTGGGTTCGGACTTGCAAAGGTGGCAGCCATGAGCGACACATGTGTCCATGCCAAAACCACGGAAACCGGAAAAGGGGACCGCAGCAATTTGCGAGATACCTCTGAAGGTCTCGCTTTATGAGATCCTCTATCGGCTTAACGACTGCTTCGATCAGATCGTGAACCAATTCCAGCAAATGATCAAGTCCGGCGTCAGGCAAGGGGCCTGGAAGAGGTTCCGCTAATCGCGGAAGAGATGCGCGCAGAGGTCAATTTCGAGTTAGTTGATTTTCTGCGGGAGCGCGAGGTTGAAAAATTGGACCGATTTTGGACGGCTTCGGGACAGGTCCGAGAAGACGCGTGTAGTTCGCCAAGACGCGCGACAGAAACGCAAGCCAAGCGTACGGCGCCGGTAAAACAACGGGCGCGTCGCCGACGCTAATTTACTTTCTACCGGAGTGACGCTTCGTTTGACGTTTATCCGATTCCTTCGGAGTAGAAACTGAAAATGCGAGTTCTTCGAGCGGTTACTCGATTCATGGCGGACGGTTGAATCTGTAACTGCTTCACAAGCTTTTGAAGCCTAAATGTATCGCTGGAGCTGCGCACACCGCGTTGCTTAGGTTGATGTGAGAAGCCTCCCTCCTGCCGCTGCTCCAGTCATGATAGCAATTCTGAGAGCGACAGACCCAGCACCCCGGCCACCTTGGAAAGATTGCCAAAACTGATGTTCTTCTCACCGCGCTCGATCTGGCCGATGTAGGTTCGATGAAGGCCGCTTACGTGGGCAAATTCCTCTTGGGACCGTTTCTTTGCCACACGAAGGTCATGGACCCGTTTGCCCAAAAATAGCAGTAGATCGTTCACCTACCAAGAGTCTGCAAGCTCTGGTATTTCTGGCATTACGGCCAGTAAATAGCACCGCCTTTAGATATTCAGCGGAGGCAAGCTGTATGAGAACAGATTTCCGGGCATTAGAAGGATTCGGAGAGCCATATGATTCTCAAGAACTTAGCAATGACAATTCTCGTCGCCGGCACTGCGCTTGCGCAACTCCGCCCGCGGGTAAGTGCAGTTACGACGTTCTACACGCAGGTCGTCCCCCTGGTCATCATCGGCGAGGGATGGAGCCAGCGCATCGTGTTGACGGACGTCGATAACAGCAACGTCGCTGCCGGCACTGTTCAGTTCTACACGCAGGCTGGGCAGCCCTGGACAGTGAACCTAACAAACGGGGAACAGAACTCGATTTTCGCTTTTTCCCTTCAACCCGGTCAGACCGTCATCTTCGAAACCGGCGTGCAGCAGAGTCCGCAAATCCTCGGATGGGCATTGATCGAGGAGACAACGTCCGGCGTCGCCGATCTTTTCGGGCAGACGATCTTTCGCAAACAGAGACCGGGGCTCCCTGACTTCATGTCCTCCATGGTGCTCAGGGGTCAGGCGTTTCAAACGCTCACCGTTTTTTTCCGACAACACAGACGGCAGGCTCACGGGCATGGGGATACTGACGTCTCAGGTCTGCACCTTTTCATGCGACACCCCCATCCCTCTTCAGGTTACCGTCCAAGGGCTTTCAGGAAATGTCGTGAATCAGAAGACCATCAACCAACTGCCAGGTGTCCTGTACTGGATGGATCTTGGCACTGATTTTCCCGAAACCAAGGGGAGGATGGGGAGCTTCATCGTCCAGCCAGTTACCCTGTACTCGACTACTTTGACCGGGTTCAGCCTTCAATATGGCAATGGAGGTTTCACCGTCATCACTCCGTTTGAGAATTAGCGGTTGAGCGACCTAGCAGCGACTTGCACACTACCCAGCGATCATCTCCCTGAGACGAGAGCTGATTGGTTGCCATCCAGGCGTCTCTGGGTGATCTACAGGGCTGCGACGCGATAGCTTGAGTACTAAACTATTGCCGATGCTCGATGATCTGCGTTTCGGCGCTCGCGTCCTCGCACGAACGCCCGGATTCACCGGTGCTGCGGTCTTGTCTCTCGCGCTCGGGATCGGAGCCAACACAGCGATTTTCAGTGTCACTAATTCGTTGCTCCTCCGCCCATTACCCTATCGGGATGCCAACCGCGTGGCCATCCTTTGGAATCGGTCCCCCGGCTTAAATATTGCTCAGGACTGGTTTTCCACTGCTCAATATTTCGACATACGCGCCAGCCAGGGAAGCTTCGAGGATCTCGCCATCGCCATTGGCCGAACCGCCAATTTGACCGGTGGAAACGGTGAACCGGAGCGAGTCGGAACCATCCTGATGTCATCCAGCCTGTTGCCCATGTTGGGCGCGCATCCCTTGCTCGGGCGACTGTTTACGACCGCCGAGGACACCCCGGGACAAGGTTCAGCGGCGATTTTGATGTACTCCACGTGGGAGCGCCGCTTCAGCCGCAACCCCGGCGTGATCGGAAAGTCGATCATCCTGAACGGCGCGCCCTATGTGATCGCCGGTGTTTTACCGCCGGCCTTCACGTTGCCACACGAAAGCCTGCCGACGCTCTACGGTGCCGAGTTCGGCGAGATCCTGCTACCTCTGCCTCTACCTGCTGCCGCCGGCACTAACCGCGGCCACGAAGACTACAATATCGTCGCCAAGTTGAAGCAAGGCGTTTCCATTCAGCAGGCGCAGGCGGAAATGAATACCCTGACCGCTCGTCTGCGGCAAGATCATCCCGACTTGTATCCACCTAAAGGAGGGCTGACGTTTGGGGTAGTCCCCATGCTCGATCAGGTCGTCGGTGACGTTCGGCGCACGCTCATCACTTTGCTGGCGGCCGCGGGATTTGTCCTGTTGATCGCCTGTGCGAATGTCGCCAACCTATTGCTAGCGCGCGCGGTGGCGCGCCAGAAGGAAGTGTCGCTGCGAATGGCGCTTGGGGCAAGCCGCTCGCGCGTGCTGCGTCTGTTGCTTACCGAGAGCCTGGTGCTGGCCCTGGGCGGAGGCCTGTTCGGCGTCGTAATATCAGCCGCGAGCCTGCAGTGGATACGCGTTCTGGGGGCCAAAAGCATTCCGCGGCTGAGCGAAGTCTCTATCGATGGACGAGTCCTGCTGTTCACCACACTGCTCTCGCTGTGCTCAGGCATTATCTTCGGACTCGCGCCGGCGCTGCGGATTTCGAGCCGCGACTTGTACGAGTCCTTGAAGGACGCGAGAGCAACCGCCGTAAAGGGACGAGGACGGAATGCGCTGGCCCTCGTGGTCGTGGCTGAGTTGGCGTTGTCCGTAGTTCTTCTGATCTCCGCAGGCCTGTTGATTCGGAGCATGACTTCCCTCCTACGCGTCCCCCTGGGATTCAATTCGAAAAATGTTTTGACGCTGAATCTGACCATGGCCGGCGGTAGGTACAGCGATGTTCGCGCCGTTCGCGACACATATCGCGAGCTTTGGGGCCGGCTGGAGCGCCTGCCTGGCGTAACTGCGGCGGGTGGAGTGTCCGTCATTCCGTTGGGCGCGGTGTGGTCCTGGGGACCCATTACCGTAGAAAACCGGGTGCGTCCGTCGCGCGAGAACTTCATCAACGCTGATCAGCGCATCGTGGGCGGGCGCTATTTCGAAGCGATGGAAATTCCCCTGCGTCGTGGCCGGCTGTTTGACGGCCATGACACAACGGACTCACCTCGCGTCATCGTGGTGGATGAATATATGGCCGCGCATCTTTGGCCCGGGCAGGACCCGATCGGCAAGCGCGTCCGGAGTGGAGGCATCGATGGTACGTCTCCGTGGCTGACGGTGGTGGGCGTCGTTGGCCGCATCAAACAGTACACGCTCGACGCCGACTCCCGGATCGCATTCTATTTCCCGGAGACTCAGGCGACGCAGCGCGAAATTAATGTGGTCGTCCGCGGCAACGTGGATGCCTCGGCGGTGAAAAGTGTAATTCGAAGCCTAGATCCGAATCTGCCGCTCTACGACGTCAGAACCATGGAGCAGCGCGTCGACGCCTCGCTCGCCACGCGCCGGTTTTCGACAACACTGCTGGGCTTGTTTGCTGCGGTCGCGCTAATCCTCGCGACCATCGGCGTCTATGGCGTAATGGCTTACTTGGTAAATCAGGGAACGCGCGAGCTGGGAATCCGCATCGCACTCGGCGCCACGAAAAACAGCATTGTGAGCCTGGTTGTCCGGCGTGGGCTGATTCTTGCCTTTACTGGAGTCGCTGTCGGGCTAGGGGGAGCCTTCGCACTCAGCCGCTTGCTGAGTGGTTTTCTTTTCGGCGTCCGCGCGACGGACCCGCTCACTTTCGCCGCGATCGCGGCATTGCTGATGGCGGTCGCCGTCGTCGCAAGCCTAATCCCCGCAAGCCGAGCCGCCCGAATCGATCCCATGGAAGCGCTGCGTTCCGAGTAGCTAATTAAAATGCGCGGGGAGGGAGCCGATCTTTCGATTTGCGATAAAGGCGCGCCTTAGGACGGCAGTCGCTTCGAAGTGGAACTTGCGCAGCTTCTGCGCAAATGCGGATACACAGAAAAATGCACGCGACGCCTCTCTCGCGCGAGAAATTCCATAAGCGCCCCCTGATGATCTGGTACCGATTAGCGCGCTGTGGGATCGGGTGGCGCGGAGGCGGCGCGAAAATGCAGGAAAACCCGTCTGAAATGCCATTTTGGGGCGGTTTAATTCGGAAAACTCCCGAGCGCCAACGGTCGGTTGTCGTCGTCGGTCGCGAAATTGGGCAAAACTTTAGATACCTCGGAGGCACCGTCGCTAGAACTCGTCCCTGAATCTTTCTCCATCAGAGCGGGATTTGGCGCGCCAACCAACCCTGTTGTCGGATCGTGGGTGGGCAGGCTGGCGCGGTGCACAGCGGTTGCCGGGCCAGTGATCTCCAAAAATCGGATCTCCCACCAGCTCAGGTCGATCTCATACCACGCGAGCCCATGCCGGGCCGATGTCGGATGGGCGTGATGATTGTTGTGCCAACCCTCGCCAAAACTCAGAAATGCAACCAACCAATTGTTTCTTGAGCCATCCCGAGTTGCAAATCAGCGGCTTCCCCAAAAGTGCGTAAGAGAATTGACCATCCAGGTAGCGTGCAGCCCCATCGTCACGCGGCAGAAGACTCCCCAAAGAAGAAACGGCAGGCCACTCAAAGCCAGCAGCAGGATACTGACGATGGCCAGCGGCACATAGTGATACTTCGAGGGCCAAACTAAGAACCGATCCTTGCAGATATCCGGCGCGTAGCGGGAGCACTCCTCTACATTACATTGGGTCGCGTTGCCAACCAGCATCCAACCGATATGACTCCACCACTTGCCGTCGCGCGGCGTGTGCGGATCCTCATCCTTGTCGGAGAACTTGTGATGGATGCGATGTGTCGCAACCCAAAACATGGGGCCACCCTCCAAGGCCAGCGTCCCGCACGTGGCTAGGAAATACTCCATCCACTTCGGTGTTTTGTAGGAACGATGAGTGACCAGGCGGTGGTATCCCATTCCTATACAAAAGCTCAAAGAAACCCAGTACAGAGCCAATGCGGTAAAGAAAGCCGGCCAAGTGAAGAAGAACAGTGCGACCATCGCGCCCACGTGAAAAACGGTAAAAGCGGTTAGAGATCTCCAGTTGACTCCATCTTTTCTGATGAATGGCCTAGCGTTCGTTTCCATTGGCTGTCCACTCTACTGGACTGGGGCGAGGGCTGGTTCGACTGTCAGAGTTGCGTAATATTCGCCGACGCGTCTAGTTCGATTTCCTCCTCCACAAGTGATCGGAGCGCTGTTAACTACAGGTGGGCCTGTTCAGTCGGGTCGTCGCAGAACGAATCAGCAGTTCTATTCACAGTTAACACACTGCAGGCGTCGATTACTCTCTCTTCGTCGCCGATCATGGGGACGCTAATGCTGACTAACTTCTCTGAAGCAGGGTTGATCTTGCGATACAAATACACCGCGGCGTGATGTGAGTCTGATCGCCACAGGAGCGTAGACAGTAGTAGGCGCGTGACTGTCGTGACTCGGTGACCAGGAATACGAGCATAGACTCCGGCATCTCTGGTAGCTATCGTCCCCTTGCCTTCTCGATTTCACCCCTTGCGTGTGGGTCCACATTCAACTGGTCCGCTGAGTTATGCGACCGAAGGAGTATGACGGCGAGTATCAGGAGGGTAGCGGCGGTGACCAGGCCCAAGATGGTCCACCAACCGGACCCATTCATCAACCGAGAGCCTGGCTTGTCATGCCCCATATTTCCGTTGAGGGGGTCAGAAAGTAAGAAGGTTTATTTTATTTCCGATCAATGGTCACGACGCTGCAAGACCCAAGGTTTTGTCGGGTATTTGGAAAAAGGGATCCCAACCCGCTAATCCGATGTGCCCTGATGTGGCCTCAGCCCTAGTCGTTGAAACAATCCTTGCTGTTTCCCCGAGCGGAGTGAGGAAATGCTCACGACCGCAGCCCGGTCAGGAGAGACGAAATAACACCACGACTGAATCGAAAGGAACGCATCGGCGCCTGAGGTTCCGCGGTTGAAGACGAAGCACACACACGCCGAGAAGGCCACGAGACTGCACTCATCGTTTGACGCCTCGGAGGAGCCAACTGTACTTCGACGCTTCAGTGCACCCGGCAGCGGCTTAGGAATCCGTTCTGAATGAGACTCTGGAAACTTCGACCGGATCGACGGCACAACCCAGCGGTTGTCACGGAACAATACGCCTAGTTCGATATTCCGTTCATGCGCGGACTCCGTAAAGCTAGCAGATGTGATGAATGCGGCCGATCCATCCACGAGAATGCATTTGGCGTGCTGGCAGGCAGGTTGCGTAAATCCTAGAACGCTGTACCGATGGCTTAGAGAGACAAATTTCGCAACGGCCTACCGCGAGACAAAGCGAGCGGCTTTCAGTCAAGCAATCGCGCGATTACATCGTCTATCCATCGCAGCGGTTTCTACTCTGGGCAAAGTGATAGAACAATTGGCGAGTTGAGGCTTTTTCTATATGCCGACAAAATAGAGGTGTGTTATAACCGTTACTTGGAATAAAGATCGGCTCGTGGTGCCAAGCGTGCTTCTACCCTCACATGTTCAGAACGTACGTTATCGCTGGACCTATATTTGCCTTCTGGGAGGAGACCGGTCTGGGGTTCACCATCCCGTCTGGTGAGAAGATTAAGCTCCCGATTGATGATGGCACGAGCGGGATGAGGATCGGATTTTGGAAGCATCGTGGTTTTCTAGCATTCCGTGACGATATTCGTCAGAGCATCGTATTAGTTACGTCTGTGAATAATTTACAACCGGACAGGTAATTTTTCAACTTGGAGTGTGCTCATGCAGCGCGGCCCACACGATCAATGTTCTGAGTGTGATGATTTGTTAACCGCTGCACCATGTGTCTGCATAGAGTACTACGATCTCCGGGATTCGTTAGAAGCTGAACACCATTGCAACGCTAACGAAGAAGCCTTACGTCAGCAGCCCACGTAGCTGCGGTTACCAGTCGCACTGAGACTCCCGAACAGGTGCACCTTGAGCGTCGTCGCTTTGGATAGCTGGTCCCCTGGCAACTTCGTGAAGCGCTGATAGAAATCATAAGTGATGCGCATGGGGCCGATGGTATGCGAACTCGATGGGCCCGGTCCTACCTTGTAGAACTCGTCCAGGAGCGTCAATATAGGGCCCTTTTGCTCCTTCACAACATATAGGGCCGGAGAAAGCTGCGGCGTCGGCGGCGTTCCCGCCAACCTGTCCGCTCTCTGTTGAGCCGACACGGGACGGTCCAGAATGACTGCCGTCGCGCCGATCAGGGCGTTTCGCATCAAAAAGGCTCGCCGATCGACGCCGGCGGGCACTTTCTGCGAGGCCATCTCAGCGACGGAGCCAAGCGGATCATTCGGGTCAATTTGACTTGGACTTTGCGACTTGACACAATCATGAGACACTTGCATTCTCCTCTAGGCATTAGCCGCATGCTTGATCGCAAATAGTGGGTACTGGATTCAATATATTTCCGGGCTCACGCTCTAGTCGAAGACTCCTCGCGGCAACTTTCACCCCAAGAATTAAGCCATTCTGATCGAGATTGTGATCACCTTGTGCGACAGGGCAAGACGGTTTTTCTCAAGTGAATTGAGAAAGAACTGGATCCGTGTTTCATTTCCCTTTTGAAGGAGAGTTTCAGATGAAGAAGAGCATCACGCTCGTCGCTGGATTACTGCTGTTTACACTAGTGGCATCCGCCACTGACACTGAGGGACCCAAGTTTGAAGCGTTTCTGGGCTACACCACTCTCAGGACTGATCTGCAAAGCAACACACCTTTGCTTGACGATCACTTCGGTAGCTATTTCATGAGCGGCGGTAGTGGCCAGTTCATTTACAATTTCAGCAACCGGTTTAGCGGCGTCGTTGATCTGGGTGCAGTGAATAGAGGAAACGTCAATGTATTCAATGTGGACGATAGAACAGCATTCTTTCTAGCCGGACCGCGCTTTTCATATAAAAGGTCGTCGCGCTGGAGTCCCTATGTTCAGGTCTTGTTCGGCGCAGCGGACCGATCCCTCAGCAAGTCACTGAGCGTAGTGACGGGTCCCAACACGCCCGAGCTGCCCGTGGTCACACCTCATGATCCTTTTTTCCCCGGGCCCGGCGTACAGATAACGGCTAAAGTGAGCGCTTCCCAAACCGACTTTTCCATGACGGCGGGCGGCGGCCTTGACGTAAAGGTCTCCAAGCGCTTCGCCCTCCGGCCGTTTGCAATAGACTACATGCTGACCTCTTATCCCAGCCTCCTGACTGGGACCAGTACACATCAGAACGGCCTCCGCTTATCAGCGGGAATCCTATTCAGATTTGGCGGTGAGTAGTACACTCTTCTACTGTTGAATGCTCCTGAGGGCGCGGTCATGATCCGTTGGTCGTGCCCCCTTTTTTTGATTTTGCACTACAGCCGGAACCTGTTCCACAGGGGTGCAGCACATGCCTTCCCGTTTTGTCGGCTCCGAATAAAAGGGGCTCGGGCCGCCAGCGCTCCGATCCAATGGTGGCCTCAGCCTCATCTTTTAGGAATTGACTCGATGTTTTCCCTAACCAGAGCGATCAATATGACAGCCGCAGACCGGTCAGGAGAAACCACCAATGAACACCGCAACAGAATCGGAAAACAACACCTTGGGGCCTGAAGTTCCGCGAGCCTAAGACGAAGCGCGCTCCCGCTAAGACGGCCAAGCCGGCGAAGAAGCGGGGCGTGCAAGGAAGCCAGTTCTCCATCGCATGCATCTTCTGAACGCCCTAACGGTGCATCGCCAGTAGCACGCCGAGCACGACCAACGATAAAACACTGGCTGTGAGCCAAGTCACGAACCACTGCAATTTGTTCGGATACCGAAGATGGGATCCTATCGCGGATTGATGGGTACGTAACGAAGGTGGGGGAACTCGATGATGCTGTGCTGAACGTTGATATCTCATACTCTCGGTACCACAAAATCATACCCCAGTTCCGCAACGAATAGAAGTGTCTATGCGCTTTTTTCAGCGTCGAACATTTCTTACATCTGCGTCGTTTTATGCGGCATCGAACTGTCTTCAGTTTCAAGGAGAGGACAATCGTGGGAACCATTTTCAAGTTGAAAACTCGCGGTAGGGCCATTTTGTCTGAGGAGAACTACGCAACGTGATTTTTATTCCCCCAAGTGCCCTGGTGATTCTCCTAGGTGGAGACATTGATGAGGACGCTTTTGTCAAGATTCGCTATGAGGGTAAAGTTCTGTCTCATGCCCGCGGAAGACCTGCGTAGTGGTAGGAGAACTGTGGGGAAAATCGACGTAACGGAGCAATTGTTTCCGTCTGCGAGGAAGTGAGATGGACATTCGGCTTCCACAAGAGTTTGTTCTTCGGAGCGAGGTCTGTGCTATGCAGCTCTTCGGTCGTAATTTGCTCGAGTGCATTCCAACATCCACGGTCATTCTCGCGGAGTGTCCTTCCACCCATACACGGATGATCGAAGTCCTCTGGAAAGAGAAGCGCTTTATCGTGTTTCAGCGGGACTTGGAGGAACTCGCCGAACCTCGCCAGCCTCAACAAGAACACCTTCCATCCTCCGATTTGAGAGCGTGGGTAAGCAATTCTCCTGCGAAGTGAATTCACCAGCCAATCGGCATTCGGGTTGGGTGCTGGCTACTTCCTCCAACTAAAACCTAAACTTAGATTTTGTGCGCTTGTCGTAAATAGGTCCTCGGGTGTAAGCCGCGATTCCACTGGTCACATCTGCGAAAGGGCGTTACTGGGCCAAGTGGAAAACTTCCGCGTTGGTCGTCGCACTCCACTCACCAGTTTTGACCGAGTAAACTGGGCTGAACCTTGCTTATGTCGCTCTCTTACCGGCGACCAACTCGGCGCTACCAAATCCTCGGCCCGATCGGTGCGCGCGGGATGGCTGAAGTGTATCGTGCGCGCGATTCGCGTAGAAACGGCGACCTCGACATCAAGATTCTGCCAGATGCGTTTTGCCAGCGAAACAGACCGTATGGCCCCGTTTCAGCACGAGGCCCAGTTGCTGAAGGCATTGAATCATCCTCACATCGCCCCCATTTATGGGATCGAGCAATCGGCCATTTTGATGGAGCTGGTGGAGGGAAGAACCTCGCTGTGCCGGTTCCCATTGACGAGGCGGTCGCGCTTGCCCGCGCGGATGCGCTGGATGCGACCCCCTCAGAAAATTTAATAAGTCCGAGACAGTCAAATCGGAATCGTTCCCGCCGCGATTGCTCGAATAGTTGACTAGCGGCTCAACACGAGCGGTTCAAACCAAAGCCTCACGCTTTGGAAATCTGAAAGAACGAGGACGCTCCAAAATGGAATCGCAAACAAGGGAACGAAAGACGAACGCTTCACATCCTGAGGTGTCTTGGGACGATCTGGAAACACCCGGCTTCTACGTGAGCCGCTCGACCGGGAACGGTTATCGTGTTCCTGCCGAAGCCCTGATCAAGGGCGCCTCACCGGTCATCGAACAGGTGAGCGCGCAGCCATCGCTGTTAGTGAAGGTCAGTGACAATCCGTTTATCCCACTGATAAAGGCACGCAATCTTGCCGCCAATTGCAACATAGAGCCCAATTTCTAGCGAACTATCCGCAAGTTCGGCCTATCTGACGCATTGGACCGGCCTATCAGCCTCAGCGATACTGGCGGTTGAACAAATTAGCCAAGGGGAGGCTTATTGTCTCTGATAACCAAGTCGTGCTTAAGGCTGAAAGCCATTTGATAGAGTTGTACCGTTACAGCATCAAGTCCCCTCCTGAGTGACAAGGCTGGCTGTGCCTCAAAGTGAGTACTTAGAGATCCGCAGAAGGGACGCCGATCATTGTTACTACCGATCTGAAAGGTTCAGACCAAGGAGTTGTTTATGTCCGCCTCCCCATCTGTTGCATTACACTCATCCGCCGCGAAGGCCGTGCTCGGAAAAAGTGTTGTGTTCAAGGGAAAGATCCAAAGCCGCGAGGATCTGATCATCGAAGGTGACGTGGAAGGCACCATCGAAATGATGGAACACCGTCTCACCATTGCAAGCGACGGCGATGTCCGCGCCAATGTGAAGGCCCGCGAGATCGAGGTTTTTGGTGCGCTGGAGGGCAAGGCCGAAGCGGCGGAAAAGGTATATATCCGCAAAGGCGCGGAGTTCCTTGGCGATATTCACTCGGCAGGCATTGTGATCGAGGACGGCGGCCACATCCGCGGCCACATCGATCTCTCACGTCAGCTCACAGATAGCCAAATTGCTCCCGCTGCGGGCGCAGATTCAAGTGCGCCACAGTCCGAGCCGTATTCGACCCACGAACTGTCGGACGTCGCCTGAAACGGGCGCGTGTTTCTTCCGCTCCGATGCGGAGAGTGACGCGCGACAAATTGAACTTCACTTTCTGCGTGCAACCCACCCTAACGTTGATGCTACGCGCGAGTGTTTGATTCGTAAGGGCGACACGCCAGGCGACACAACCTGTTAAATACCTCGAATCCCGGACAAATAGCCGATCGGGCGTGCGGGAAATTAATTCCGGAGCACTTGTTAGATGAGGGCCCAGCCACCCCAAGCTGGTTTTGTCGGGTACATAAAAAAGGGGCCCAGCCCGTCAATTGAGTAGTGGTGTTAGGTTGTGTTGGTTCGATATTTGGCGTGCCGGAACCTGCTAACGTTCCGGCGATTCCACCACGAGAGCTAGCGGCGTAAAAGGAACGCGGGAATGCTCAGCCCGATGGAGATTGAGGAGCGCCAGAAGATTTGCCGCGTGCATCCTAGCCAGATTAACTTTAGCTGGATCAGCGGCGCGGGTTGAAGACTGTTTGATCGTCTCTTCCCACTCGCGTATCAGCCGATCACAGAACTCGCAGGACACCAGTCAGGAGTATAAAGTTAGTGAACACCGGATTACAATCAGGGACTTCCCGAGGTGTACAACCTCTTGTGTTTGTGCAATTCTGCGATTGCTGTAACCTGCCCGAAACTACTTACGTAACTAGCCGACCCCTGTAGGTGTCTCTTACTCATACGACTCCAGGGATATCTTATGGATGCTGAGTTTCCCGCCGACTTAAAGCCGGACATTCAAGGCGAGGTAGTCCGAATCCTTCCGATACTAAAAGCGGCCGGCTGGACGCTAGATCCAATCCGGTGGGATTGGGTTTCAGTTCAGGACCGGTGGGTCTACTTCGGGGCACGCTCAAGCAAAGGCGGTCAAGCGTATGTAACGTGTGCTGAAGATTTGCTACCGGAGCGGCTCACACTACTCCTAGCTGAGACATCCTGACAAAAACAGCGAACTCTAAAATTCAAACGGACCCACTACCGCCAAGTGCGCTGGTACGGCGTCAGCCGATGCGGCCGCCGGCCTAATCGTTGCAGAATTGCCTTGATGTTTCTCCTGGCCGGAGTGATGAATGTACGACCGCAGCCCGGTCAGGAGAAACGAAATGAACGTTTGCTACTGAATCGGAAAAGAACGCATCGGCGCCTGAGGTTCCGAAGACGAAGCGCACGCCCGCTAAGAAGGACAATCCGCCAAGAAGTCGGCGCGTGCAAAGAAGCCAGCCAGCAAGCCGAGCACCGAACGCGCCAACAAGAAGGCCGAAGTGATCGCGATGATGAAACGCGCCAAAGGCGCAATACTGGCCGAGATCATGGCCGTCACCAAATGGCAAGCGCACACCGTGCGCGGCTTCGTCAGCATCTTGGGCAGCAAGGGCGGCGAGAAGATCGAATCGTCCAAGAACGCCGCAGGCGAACGGACGTACAAGATCGGGAAATAGCTTCAGGCAGCTCGTCGTCCAAACGCCGCCTCGGCCACGGTGCGGTGCGGCGTTCCAGCGTTCTAGGCCAGAGTAAGTGACGTCACGGACCCGGCACGTCACTGGTTCCGGGGAATTGGGAGATAAACCATTCGTACCCCGGAATGTTCGGGGTCGTCGTGGCCTAAAATGCCGTTTCCTGGGGCAGAAAGCGCCCTCGTTGACGTCGTGGCGGCGCCGTGGCCTTGTTCTCCCACCCGACGGCCCATGGCGCCTAAACCGGGCGAGTCAACCGAACCAAATAGGGCCGATTATGGACGGGCTTTCGCGGATAAACTGTCCAAAAAGGTACACATTCGGTACCGATCTGTGCTGTAAACGTCTGATTCTTGGCTGTTTCTTCGATTTGCGAAAGTCAAGGAGTCTGGGCAAAAACCTGCTGGCAGGAAGATGTATGCGAAAGAGCGTTGTTCAAGCTCAACCGGCTCTTGCCAATGCCCGAGCCAATGATGGCTGGCTAGATCTGGAGAGAATCGCGACCGTGGAGCTTACATCGGAGGATCCGGCGTACCCAATTGAATCTGCCTTCACCAACCAGAGCGGTTGGCGGGCATCTACAGAAGGCCAACAAGTCATCCGCCTCGTTTTCGATAAACCACAAGTGTTACATCGAATCTGGCTTCGGTTCTCGGAAACAAAGATCGCCCGAACCCAGCAGTTCGTGTTGCGGTCGTTCACCTGGGGTGGGCGGCCGTTCCGAGAGATTGTTCGCCAGAAATGGAATTTCAGCCCCGATGGCAGCACGGAAGAAGTCGAAGATTATCGAGTAGAACTGAAAGACATCTCAGCCCTGGAGTTGACTATTCAGCCTGAGATCAGCGCCGGCAAAGCTATGGCTAGCCTCGCCGGCTGGCGAGTGGCCTAAAACGGTTTAAAGGTTTCGGTACCTGTCCCGAAGGTACGCGACCTGCAGCAGCTTCCTTGGCGCGGCTGGCGTCGGGAGCGCGCGGTCAACGCGCTCCTTCGCAGCGTCGAATCGATGCAATTCCTGGTGCGGGCTCGCGGATCCAACCGCCAAGAAGGCATGGAGCAATGCGATAAGCAGCATCAGGATCGCAATGACTCCAAATAGCGCGCAAAAGCCTTCCAGGACAGGAAGGGATGCCTGCACCATGCTGTCCGCAGAAACTGGTTTCGAAAACCAATTCATCGTCGTTGTCTCGCCACCATGTTACTCATCACGTTGAGGGCAAGAATACACCCACTGCTGGTCAGCGTCAAGCCCTATCAACGCGTGTGTCCCCTATCAACGCGTGATTCGGGAATCGGCGGATCGATATGCCCTGATTGAGGATTCGCGCCACGTGCTCCAGGCGCCAGGCGGACCCACTTGCCGCATCATTCAGCCATTTTGACGCCGGACGAGCGTTCGCGTTTCCCCCACACTGGATCAGCCGTGGCTAACGCAGTTTCTCTCCGAAGTCTTCGTTCCGTTCTCGAAACTTGCAACACTGCTGATAATGGTCGTATGAGGATGAGTGTAGTCCCTTCGAGGCTGTCTACTTGAGCAGACCTTTGACACGACCCTCGATTTGAGTTCTTGCAGCCTGGTCGGGTATCAGCTTACCCAACAAACCCAGATCGACGTCGAGTGTAACTTCGTGATCAGTCACAATCGCCAACCCACGAATCGCCGTTCGCAATAATCCCAACCTCGCCATAAGCGAAAACGTTACGGTATCGCCTGACCAATCCTTCCTCTGAGCGGTGAACCGGATTGCCCCAAGGTTGAAACCACTGAAGATATGGTCAATGGATCGCTCCACAACGTCTTTTGCCTCTTGCTTGGATTTGCTGTGAGCTATAGTTACACGCATTCGACGACCAGTCTTTCAGAGATTTATCATAGCCTTTAAGTCGTGCACTCGGGCGGCGCGATAGTAATAGTTCAGCATGCCACCCAGGCGTCGGCGTCGCTGGATTGGTCCTGTGGCCCCAACATGCCCCGCCTGTGGAAGGATCAGCCAATTCCCCAGCCCCTGGTGATTGCGCTCGGTGTGATAGTGGGCGACGAAGTTGCCAATGGCTGTCCGCATGGACTCCTCGCCAAACAAGATCATGTGCTCCAGACGCGATTCCTTAATGGTCCGCGCGAATCTCTCGTCGTGGGCATTCAAATTCGGCGATCGTGGCGGTAGCCTGACGGACTTCACACCTGTTTCGCCCAGCAGATTCAGGAACTCGGTCGTGAACAGTGGCTCTTTGCGGCTAATCCGTTTTCCAGCGGCGATTCCTTAATGCGTCGCCCGGCAGATTCTCAGGGCCGCTGGGAAACTTCCCGAGTAGGGTCAACCAACTTCTAGCGCAGTGCCAATCTTTCGGTATTCAAGCTGTGCGGGCGCACTTCGTTGAGCTTCAGAAGCAACGCGCCTTACAGGTCCTTTTTTATGTACCCGACAAAATGCGTCTCTGACCGCGCATAGCATTCAGCATCAGAATCGGTTCACCAACCAACTCATTGAAGTAGCCGTCTGAATTTCAGGAACAACGCCTTCTCTACGAACTCTTGTTCCGTTTCCGAAACTTGCAACACTGCCGCGGTTTTAGGTGTGGAAGACATGTGTGAGCCGGAATGTTACGAGCGATTCAGCGGGTACTTGAACTGATTTACCTTTCGTCAAGACCTGCGCAGTGGCACCGCCGGCTCCTCCCGCAACCGCACCGATTGCGGCTCCCGCTCCGCCCCCCGCAATGGCACCGATCACAGAGCCTCCTAGTGCGCCCCCACCCACAAACTTGGCTGTCCGCTTATTTGCGCCCAAGCCGCTCTTATTTGTTCCCTCGACTGTCGCAGTGTCCGACAAGACGTGATAGCGTTGTCCCCCTATCATGATGGCTTGCAGATCGAGAACCATCTTGTGTTTGGAGACATTTCTGACGACCAACTCAGCCGGGGCCCCTCCGGCAATCACTACGCGCCCCTTTCCATCAGTCACATTGTGCGCCACGAGGCCCGTAAAAACGTGCCCGGGAGCCGCGTTACGTGAGTCGATCGTTTGGTTCGTGCGAACTTGGACGACCGTTCCCGCGGGGATCATTCTCTCCGCCGGCTGTGCAAAGACAGCGGCGGCTAGTGCAACAGCGCCTATCAGAATAGAAGAAGTTGTTCGACTCGTTTTCACAACGTTATCCTCTCTCACTAGCGGTGATGAACCCTCTGGAACCTTGGACTGGAAATTTGTTCCGAGTCGCTGCGGGGAGTTATATCGCGCCGTCGTCATGCCAAGGAAATAAACTGAATCTAAATAAAAGGCATCTTAGGTATTGGGCGGTTACGATTACCAACGGTACCCTTTCGGGAAGGTGATGGCATGGAGTCAATTTGATCTGAACGCACGAAAAACGCCGTGAGGGGAGTTGCTGCCAAAGCTGAGTTCTGACCCTTGGCACGGCCGTTCCCGATTGCGAAGCAGTCATTGCCCGAAATACCTGGGCGGTGGCTGCTCGGCGATCTGGGCAGTCAGCTTCGATTAGAGACTGTGGGAGGAGTTATGCCCACGCTTGCGGGAATCCTGGTAAATCACGTTCGACAAAATGGCTCTTGGGAAGCGCTTGATCACAGACAGATCCGCTGCCACTCCTGCGCGCCACGTTGTTCGTTTCCGGAGGAGCAGCCGGGGGTCTGCAAAGCCCCTGTCAACCGGGGCGGTGCGCTTTACACGCTCGTCGTTTTGTTGGCGCCTGCTCTTTTGTCTCTTGCCATCCCGTCTCCTGCCCGCGCGGGCAGGCTGCATCACTATGAATATGTTTTCCCGGACGGCAGCATTGAAGTTTATGACATGGACAATCGAGGCGCCTTAGTCAAAAATGTCAGAGTGCCGACCTCTGCTGGCGTGAGAGGGACAGTAGCCTCTGCCGTCACGGGAATGCTTTACATCAGTTATGGCAGCGACAAAGGCAGCGGCGGATCAATGCTCAAGTACAACCTCATGACCGACCAGGTGGTCTGGATGAAACAGTATCCATTCGGAGTGGACAGCATGTCCGTTAGCACGGATGGGAATACGATCTACATGCCCACCGGGGAATTAGCCTCCAGGGGCCTCTGGGAAGTTATCGACGCCAACAGCGGAAATGTTAGGGCATCAATGGATAGTCGGGGGACCGGCCCGCATAACACGGTGGTGAGCCTAGATGGCGCCCGTGTTTACTTGGGGCCGAGATACACGAACTACCTTGTGGTGGCAAGTACGCGGACCAATCAAGTGATTCGCAAAATTGGCCCGGTGGGGGGCACTGGGGGGATTCGGCCCTTCACAATCAATGGCGCCCAGCGCCTCATATTCATTACTCTGAGTGGATTTCTCGGATTCCAGGTGGGGGACATCAGCACTGGAAGGATCCTCTATACGGTTCCGGTCCAAGGATTTCCGACTGCTGGAGGGGCGGCCTCGGCCCCTAGTCATGGGATTTCCCTGTCTCCCGATGAAAGAGAGATCTATTTAATGGATTCGATCAATAGTTACGTGCATGTATTCGATATAACGGGGCTCCCCAGGTCTGCTCCCAGGCAGGTCGCGAATATCCAATTGGTCGGAACGTTGTCCGGCAACGAGTCGCCCTGCGCATACGATTGCCTCAAGGATGGGTGGTTGCATCACAGTCGAGATGGTCGATATGTATTTGTTGGCGATTCGGGGGATGTCATCGATACCACGCTTCGCAAGACGGCCATGAGGTTGCCATCGTTGGCTAACTCGCGCAAGGCGATCGAGATCGACTTCGAAGATGGCGCGCTTCTTCCCATCTGGGCTATGAACAACCGCAGTTCGATTGGACGCAGCGCACCTGTTGTCAGCACTTCGACCTAAGCGGGCTTCCGGATGCCGTCGCACACCATGGGATATCTTCCAGATGCCCAGCGCAGACGCCCGCGTGCTGCGAATACTTCGGATTCCGGATCTTGAACCATGCGGATGATCTCGGGGTCTGAGTTCGTATCGAAAGGCAATCCTTATTGAGCGGCTCCGGAAATCATTAAAGGATTCTTCCGAAAATTACCTTCTCAAG
Source organism: Bryobacterales bacterium (assembly GCA_963774655.1). Classification (GTDB taxonomy): domain Bacteria; phylum Acidobacteriota; class Terriglobia; order Bryobacterales; family Bryobacteraceae; genus Palsa-89. The sequence goes on from CAVZFZ010000005.1 coordinate 60,783, forward strand.
ATGTTGCTTGAGGTCGGGGTTCTAGGAGCACCGCCTTTAATGGCCGTCCGAGGCCAGCGGTAGCAGAAGGCTGCATCGAATAGATCCCAATGCCGAGCTTGCCTAGTCGGCGCACGTGATGCCGTATAATTCGATTTCTTTGGCGCTCATCGAGAGGGGGTTGCCCACGCCCCTGCATATGGTTTGCCCGTGCTGAGTACCTGGAAGAGGAGTTGGAGAAGTGTGTGCGCAACGGCAATCAAGGCAGGCCCTTTTTTGTGTAGGGTAGCCTCTCAAATTCCTTACGTGGATGGGTCCTTTCTCCCATTGCTGATCTGCGCCGTTGCGGCGCGCTGTTAACCAGCGGAGGGCCGTGGGCCCTCAGTGCGGACAGAAAGTAAACGAGTTACGCGTTTACTTTCTGGAGACTAGAGGGTGGGCCTGTTCGTTCGGGTCCCGAACGAATCGGCTAAGCCCACCACCCAGTTAACAGCCTTGCAAGCGGAGTTGAATCGCGTGCAAGCAATCGCTTGCGTGTCGCAAGATTATCGATGTACTGATTCCAGAGGAGTTGCCAGTATCAGAGTTCGCTCCATCCGCGCGGACAAGAAAGTAGTCCTAGTGTGGCAGCATGTCAACTGGCGCTCGGAACTACCGATTCGTCCGGGGACCCAGACGAACCGGCCGACCCTGTAGTTAACAGTGCGCCCCAACGGCGCAGATCACCAGTGGAAGGAGGATCCACTCATGTAGTTGTCGGTAAGACATGATAGCTACCGAGCGGCTCGGACGGGTAACTGGCCGGGTCGAAGCCTCGGGACACAGTCCGCCTTTGGGCGGGCGAGCAATCTTGCAGGCCGTAACGCGAGTGAAGCTTGAGCAGGCCTCGAAAGTGAAGTCGTGGATTAGCGCCCGTCAGCGCCCACTACTGGATGGGTACTCCTGACATGTGGAGCTGGTCCGTGCCGTCGGTGATGCTCCGTCTCTTCACCCCCATCACCCGTGGTGCGCCTCTCCCCGCCGACTGGGAGTTTGGAAATGTGGCCGCCACGCTTCACCTCGGCTCTCAACTTGAGTTGATCTCAGTCGGAACGGCGCGCGCGGTTTTCGCGGGCGGGATGATCGCGCTCGCCTTTGTATGCCGTGGCCGCCTGAACGGCCGGCAGATCCCCTGGGCCATGGCGGGGCTGGTCGCTTTGAGCCTGGCAGTCGCTCCCGTCTCCTGGACCCACTATCAGTTGCTACAATACCTCGGCGTGGCAATGCTGCTCGTCGCGGGAATCCGACTCCGGGATTGGCGGCTTGCCTTCGCCACCGCGGCCAGTTTCGGGTTCGCCTACCAACTTCCTCAACGATTCCTCATCGCCTACCACGACGCCCACAACGGCTGGTCCACCGCGTCGCCCGTCACGCTCTATTTCTGGACCACTATGCCGGCGCTCTCCACGCTTGCAATTTTCGCTTTCGCTCTCGTAATGATGCGCCGCGCCGGAACGGGTGCCCGTCACTCCGTCGGGTAATCGCAGCGCCATTTCCCCACGTTCAGTCAAAGTCCCCGACAACTCGCCAGACTCCCAACCACACTCGGCATCCGTGAGACTCGTGGCGAGGATAAAAGTTGCCCGGATACAATTGGCTCCGATATCAGTCTTACTATTGCCGGGGGCGTGTCCTCCTTGCGGGGTTTTGGCCCCCTGCATTTGTCACGCCCCATCCCGGCTTTCCGAGGAGCTACGTGTCCCTGGCGAATTACAAAAAACGGGCGGGAAAACCGCGCTTCTGTGCTACTGCGAACTGGCCGCGGCCGACCGACCGGTCCTAGTATCTCAACAACATCATCGAGCAAGACCATCGAGCGATCAAACGGCGAGTGAACGCAGAGCAAGGGTTCCGCGAATTCCAGGCTGCGCGCCGAACGATTCAGGGTTATGAGGCGATAAATATAATTCGGAATGGCCAAGTGCGGTGGTTGTGCGGGAGTCGCGTCCGGCGGCAGAATCGATTCATCGACAAACTCTTCGAGGTGCCTACCTGAGGTTCCGGGTAACGCAGTTTCTCTCCGAACTCTTTGAAAGCCTAGGGTATGTCGGTCTCCACATCGGAAGGTCCGACGAGAAACTAGTTACTCGTTACGGCTAGTACTTTTTCAAGGCGATGAACGGCGAAAAAGGGCGGCACGCAGGGACGTTCAGGTATATAATACTTTCGTTCGACGGCTGGTACGAATAGGATCGTTCAACATTACAACTGATAGGAGGGGTAAGATGCGCCAGAAATCTTCGCTAATGGGAATTGCCGTTACTCTAGCGTTTGCCGTCTTCTCGCCAACAATTGCCCGTGCCGACCTGATGGGTTCTGAGGTGACCGCTGTCTTGTTGTTTCCTGATGAGACAACTTTTTGCAACATCCCCACTATTTGCAGCGGTCCGATTGGGCCCGTCGCCGTTACCTCCGGAATTCCCCCAGAGTTTCCGGCTGGTACTGTGGCGTTCGACGGTTCGCTCGCCGTCTCAGGTTCACAGATAATTTGGACCGCAACCCTGTCGGCTATGTACTCCGCCCCATCAGGTGCCGGCGCTTTCAACGGGTTCGACCTATTTTTCACAGGCGCCCCAACTATAACCGGCGTAACGCTCGACTCGGCCAGTACGATTTCGCCGGTGCCCTTCGTCGGGCCGCCCATCTCTAGCGCTTCTGGATTTTCCTTTAACGCGGACAACGTTTTGTTTAACCTGGCAGGTGATTCCGTCACCGCCGGCCAACAGCTTATTTTGGACGTTCAGACGAGCCCGAGCGCCGTTCCAGAACCCACCAGCGCAGTCTTTTTGGCCACTGGCCTTCTCGGCGTGGTGGCGTTTCTCCGCCGCAAGTGTTAGGCCGAACCCCTTCTCCATCGGGTCGGCCTGTACTGTCATCGCCCACTCTCGCGAGTAGGATTCTACCCGCATCATGCCTTGCTTTGCCCTCCATTCCTTTGCACTTCTTGCCGGTGGGTTTGATCTCCAGCAACTTACCAACTTGTTCCAGTCGGGCCACTTTGCTTTCTGCTTCCTTCTGGCAATCCTCCCCCATTGGCGATCTGCGCCGTTGCGGCGCGCTGTTAACTACAGGGTGGGCCTGTTCGTCCGGGTCCCCAGATGAATAGGGTGGTGAACCCCGCTAGGTAACAGGCGGTTGTGTTGTTTCCGCGTTCGATTGTTTAGCCTTGTCCGATGTTGAAGTGGATTCTCTTAAGCAAGCGCTCTGGAATCAATGCGTCGGGAGTCATGGGCAGCATGGACTTGTCCCCATTTTTGACACAAACAGTTAAGACTCAAAATCCATTCTGACCCGCCCCGCGTTTTGAGACAGGGGATAAGTTGAGAGCGGAACAAGCAACTCGCTCCCCATTGCCTAGGCACAGAGCCACAGCGCTGCGGCGCAAAAAAAAAGACCGCGCAGGGTCAAGTGATGTTCTCTGGAATCGCGCTGCCGTGGATTGTTTCGGTGCGAATTAGCGCGCTTCGCCCCGTCTGCTTCCCGCGAGGGCTGGCAACAGGTTGAAGGTGTATATTGGTGCAAGAGTAATATGAAATGCAACGCAGTGGTACGAACACACTCGCAACGGAGCTTCTCGATCGCCTTTTAGCCGGCGAGATCACAACACGAAAGTTTTTTCGGCTGGCTGACGAACTATCTGACAGCGATCTCGATGGACTTCGAAGGATGCTCGCAAAACTGGCAGCCAAGCAGAAGCGAAAGAAACGACAGGATCGCAGAGTCGCTTAAACACGCCTGCCGGCTCATGCTGAGGTAGCCTGTTAACTACAGGGTATGCCTGTTCGTCCGGGGACCCGGACGAACGGCCCACCCTGTAGTTAACAGTGCGCCCCAACGGCGCAGATCGCGAGTGGAAGGAGTCACCCTGCATCTACACGGTCAACAGCCGAGGCGAAGGCCCGCGTGTTTTCGACGCCTTGAACGGCTCACTGACTAGCTTCACGAACAGTGCGAAGGCCGGAGACACGGTTACGCTTTGGGCCACAGGGCTGGGCCTGCCGAGCCACAGGTCCCAATCAAGCGTTTCCGGAACCCGCTCGGAGGAGGAATCTGAGTGAGGCCCTGCGGCCAGCACCGAGAAGTCCAAGCGCGAAGAAGGCGGCCACCAAGCCGAAGGCGGAACGCGCCTACTAGAAGACTGCGGTGAGCGCTCTAATGAAACGCGCGAAAGGCTCTTTAATCTACATCACCGATAGGAATCATAAACGCCGCTCACTTCGACTCGCTGGTCTTGTGGACGACGCGGTTTGCTCGTATGGACGCCGACTTACCAGGACCGACGTCCAAGTAAGCCAGCTCGGGGGAGCATTCTCCGAGTGTCCAACCCGGACGGAACTGTCGAGCAACTTCGCCAGTACGCCGTGCCGCGTTGTTTCGGTAAGCTCAGGCTCCGCTTGGAGTGGAAGAATGCCACATCCCCGCGGACGGGAAGGTACACACGCCTCGGCGCTTCGTCCGAGGTAGAATCGAACAAATCATTATGTCCTTAGCTTCTGGGGCTCGGCTGGGCCCTTACGAGATCGTCGCGTCTATCGGCGCGGGCGGAATGGGTGAAGTTTACAAAGCGCGAGACACCCGCTTGAAACGCGACGTTGCACTCAAGGTTTTGCCCGAATCCTTCGCTAGCTGACCCCGACCGTGTGCGGCGCTTCCAACTGGAAGCGCAGGCTGCCAGCGCGCTGAACCATCCGAATATTCTCGTGGTCCACGATATCGGTCATGAGCCGGCGGCCTACCTCGTCTCGGAATTACTGGAAGGCCAGTCGCTGAGGGAGAGGCTCCGCGAAGGCAAACTCGCCGTCTCCAAGGCCATCGACATCGCCCGCCAGACCGCGGCGGGCTTGGCGGCAGCCCACAGCAAGGGAATCACCCATCGCGATATCAAGCCCGAGAATCTGTTCCTCACCAAAGATGGCCGCGTTAAGATTCTGGACTTTGGATTAGCCAAAGTCACCACTTCCGAAAAGCCGTCCGCCGACAACGTCACCGAGACACAGGTCACCGATCCCGGCGCCGTGCTGGGCACTGCTTCCTACATGTCGCCCGAGCAGGTGCGCGCCAAACCGGTCGATCAGCGCTCCGACATCTTCAGCCTGGGCTGCGTCCTCTATGAAATGCTTGCGGGGCAAGCGGCCATTTCATGGAGACACCGCTGCGGATACGATGAGCGCGATTCTCAAGCAAGATCCGCCCGATCTCACTTCACTCGACCACACCTTGCCTCCCGCGCTCGACAGAATCGTCCGCCATTGTTTGGAGAAAAACCCAGACGATCGCTTTCAGTCCGCCCGGGACCTGGCCTTCGATCTGGAATCGCTGTCCCAGACTTCGCAGTCTGCGCCGGCTGCAGGTCGCACTCCGCCGGGCCAGACTACGCGGCGTGAGGCGCTGGGAGTATTGGCTGCGGCCGTCCCATTAGCGGCGGCGGGCGGGGTCCTGCTGGGGCGCCGATGGACGAATTCGCCCGCACTCAAATTCCATCGCCTTACCTATCGCCGCGGCAAGATCCAGGCAGCGCGTTTCGCGCCCGACGGCCACACCATCGTCTACAGCGCGCAATGGGAAGACCAACCTTACCAGTTTTCACTGTGCGCGATGATGGTCCCGAGTCACGGCCGCTCGGCTTCTCGGGCGCAGGAGTGTTTGGCATTTCCTCGCGCAGTGAACTGGCGCTCGGTCTCAATCTTCGGTCCACTACCTTCTACAATCGAGGCACACTCGCTCGGGCGCCCTTTTCCGGTGGCGAACCACGGCCCATGTTGAACGATGTTCGTTTCGCCGACTGGACGGCGGACGGCGCCGACCTGGCTGTGATCGTGGAAACAACCAAGGGCTGGCAGATTCAGTCGCCGCCCGGCAAGCTGCTATACCAGGGATCGTCCGCGGGTTTTCTGGGCGACCTGCGCTTTTCGCCCGACGGCAGCCACATTGCTTTCCTCGAGCATCCCACCACCAACTCCGATGGCTCCGTAGCGGTGGTAGATCGAAACGGCCAGAAAAAGCTCCTTTCGCGGTGGTATTCCAGCAATATCCAAGGCTTGGCTTGGTCCCCGAAGGGCGATGAGATCTGGTTTACCGGCACCACCGGCGGGGCTCGCAACGAACTCCGCGCGGTAACGCTCGCGGGACGGGAGCGCCTGATCTCCAGCGAGGTGGCCCAACTCGTACTTCAAGACATAGCGCGGGACGGTCGCGTGTTGGTTGCCGCAGCGTTTGGAGTTCCGGGCCCGAATCTTTTATCGTGGCCCGGGTGACGCACGCGAGCGGGAGGTGTCGGGACTCGATTGGTCTCTGGTCCGTGACATCTCTGCCGACGGCAAACTGATCACGTTCGACGAATCGGGTGAAGGAGCAGGTGGCACCGGGTTTGCATATATTCGCGATGTGAATGCGCCTGCGGGCGTGAAGCTGGGGCCCGGCCGCGTTCCGGTGTTGTCCTTGGACCAGAAGTGGGTACTGACATCCGCCACTGACGGCCAAAGCCTGGCGATCTACCCGGTCGACGTTGGAGAAACCAGGCATATCCCAATGGAGGGATTCCGCGTGCGCAATGCGTTCTTCCATCCCAACGGCAAAGAGATCATACTTTTCGCCAGCGAACCGGGTCATGGATCTCGAATCTATCGTATGAGTATCGCCGGCGGACGCCCGCGGCCCATTTCGGCGGAGGGCGTGACTGCTGTCGGAGGTTGCTTTGTTTCTGTGGATGGCAAATACATTCCAGGTATTTCAGTTTCGGACCGGAGGCTCCGGCTTTACCCTCTCGAAGGAGGCGACCCGCGCGAGGTCGCCGGCATAACACCCGACGACCGGGTCAGCGGTTGGGTGCCCGGCGGAAACGACCTGTTCGTCATCCGCACCAGCGAACTCCCCGCGAAGCTGATGCGCCTGAACTACGAGACCGGCAAACGCGAGCTCGTCCGGGAAATCGCACCCTCCGATCGCGCCGGCGTCAGTTCCGGGTTTGGAATTGTAGTGACGCCCGACGCCAAGGCTTACGCCTACAGTGTGGTCCAAATGCTGCACGAGCTGCACCTGGTGGAGGGGCTTAGGTGAGGCCGCTCCCCGAGTTGTGTAAGTTGAAGGCAGATGACAATGCCCGTCAGCATCCGACTACTCGCTGTTGTCCCATAAGCGCGGTGGACAAAAGCGAGCTTGCCGTGACGCGATCTCAGTGCGCGCGGGCATTGAGCGAACAGCCGGCTCGGACTGGCCGCAAATCCGGCTCTGTGGACGGATTACGCGCCACTCGGAGAAAGGTCAGATTTGGGTGTCACGGTCCACAAAGTTCCGATTGGAAGAAATGGGCATTCAACACTCGCAGGCAAAAACTCTTTCCCGAGGCGTGCCGAGCGCGTCAGAGCGTGCTCGACACCGAAGAATTCACCAACCGATAATGGTGGATGACGTGCTGTTCCGCAAGCTTCCCACAACGCCGTTTGGGGAGCGCGCTGGCACATGTCACCATAAGCGGCTATTCGTCAAAGTGGATTGGCCCACCAAAAAAATAACTTCCGAATTGGCCAGCCGACCCGGAGTTAAGCGATTCCGTTTTCCTGAATGCTGAGTTACAGAGGTATGTTTCTCCTCGCCGTCGATTACTCGTGCCGTAAAGCAACCATCGGATCGATCTGCGACGCCCGCCTGGCCGGCGCATAACCGGCGAGCACTACTGCGACCAATAAAATCGCCACCGCCGCGCCTGCCGTCAGCGGATCGTTCGCCTTCATCCCGAATAGGAACGACTCCACCAATTTTGACGCCCCGAACGCCACCGGCACGCCGATCGCGAGCCCCAGGGCCGCCATCGCAATCACCTGGCGCAGAATCATACCGACCACGGTTCCCGGCCGAGCCCCCAGCGCCATCCGAATCCCAATCTCGCTCGTTCGCCCCACGACATTATAAGATACGGTCCCGTAGAGTCCCACGCAGGCAATTACGAGCGCCAGCATCGCGAACCCCGTGCACAACTTAGCAAACACAATCTCTTGATTGATCGTCTGGTCGATTTCCGCCACTTGGGTTTTCACTTCGGTGACAGGTACCAACGGATCTGCCTGATGCACGATTTCCCTCACGGCGTGGACGAGTCGTAACGGGTCGCCTGTCGTCCGTAATTCATAGACCATCTGTTCCGGTTGTGGATAACCCTGGTTATAAGAAATGTAGATCACCGGCCGAGCCTTGTCTTTCAGGCCGCCATATCGCACGTTCTTGCATATCCCAACGATCTCCAGACTTCGCCCAGTTTCCGGATGCTGATATTTTCCCCGCAACCTGACCTCCTGGCCGAGTGGATCCTCATTCCCGAAATTAACCTTGGCGAACAACTCGCTCACCACGGCGACGCCCTTGGAGCCAGGTTGGTCACGCTCGTCGATATCGCGGCCGGCCAAAAGCGGAATCTGCATGGTCCTAAGAAATCCTGGGCCCACAACCAACATGCGGTTGTCCGCTTCTGACGGCTTACCGTGAATAAGAAGACTCAGGCCGAAGCCGGCTTCAATCAACGGCTGATTTGAGAGGCTCACATCCCGCACACCCGGGATGACGCTGAATCGTTTTTGTAGGTCGCCGTAGAAGGCCGTAATCTCGGGGTCCTTGTGGCCTGCCTTCCGAGCGTCCAATTCGAATAGGAGAAGGTTCTCACGATTGAACCCGACCGCGATCGACTCCAGATTAGTCAGTGTGCGTACAAAGAGCCCGGCCGCCACCAGCATCAGTAGCGAGAGGGCGATCTGCCCCACCACCAACACCTGACTCAGGCTGATGCGTCCGAACGTGCCTTGTCCACGTGGCTGACCTGCTCGCGTCTCTTTCATCGCTGAGATCACATCCACCCGCGTCGACTGGATCGCCGGAGCCAGCCCGAATAACACGCCCGTTAGCAGCGAAAGCGCGATCGCCACACTCAGCACATGCCAATTCAATTCGGCGTGCAATGTGAAATTTGTCTGCCCGTTACCTAACAGCAGAGTCAGAAACCGAATCCCCCAAATCGCGAACAAAACGCCCAAAGATCCTCCGAGAGAAGCCAACAGCACACTCTCCGTCAGCAACTGCCGTACCACGCGAAACCGCCCCGCCCCCAGGCTCAGCCGTAGGGCGATCTCGCGACGCCTCGTGGCCGCCCGCGCCAGCAGCAAATTCGCGACGTTTGCGCACGCGATCGCCAGGATCAATCCCACCAACGCCAGCAGCACATAGAGGGGCTTCGAGTATTCCCTTCGAAGACTATCCAACCCAGTCGCCCCTGGCTCCATCTTCAACTCTGGAAGATTCGCGCGCTCCGCATCAGTGTGGGCCGTGTTCGCCACCCATTGGCGAAACATCGGACGGAGTACCGCCTCGGCTTGAACCAAACTCACGCCAGGGCGAAGACGACCCATAACCTCGGTCCAATAATAATTTTGATCCTGGTATCGGCCTGCACCCTCCCCTGATAGGTCCGCGTGCATCGGAAGGTAGACTTCCGGAGCCGCACCAGGATCGACGCCGAAGAACCCGGGTGGCGTCACTCCCGCCACAACGAAGGGGACATTGTTGATCAAAATGGACTGTCCTGGGGCATTCTCGGGTCCGCCAAAACGCCGCTGGCTGAGTACGAAGCTGATCACCGCGATCGACGGTGCTCCCACCCGATCGTCGTCTGGAATGATCAGCCGCCCTGCGGCGGGGGCAACGGCGAGCCCCCGAAAATAGTCCCCGGAGACATACTCGCCTTTCGCAAGATCGGCGTTTCCTCTAAAAATCACGTTCAGATCTTCAGCAGGGTGATAGGCGAATACGCTCGAAAAAACCGCATCCGCCTTTTGGAAAAGTTCAAAAGCTGGAAACGGAAAAATGCCCGCCGTTGTTCCCGTCTTCGGATCGTCGTAAGTGCCCCCGTTAATGGAATGCATTACAAAGCTGCCCCATTTGGCCTGCTTCGCATGCCAATTCAACACCGCCAGCGACTCTGGATCAGACACCGGCAGCGCCCGCAGCAGGATCGCATCCACAAAACTATAAATCGCCGTGTTCGCTCCGATCCCCAACGCCAAAGACAGCACCGCCAAGAAAGTGAACAGCCGGTTGCCATTCATCGTCCGGAACGCATACCAAAAATCCTGGCCAAACTGCTCTAAGAAGGTCCATCCCCACGCTGACCGCGTCTCCTCATGCAAAAACGTGACGTTTCCCAACTCGCGCCGTGCAGCAAACCGCGCCTCTTCCGTCGACACACCCTCCACCCCCTGCTGCTGCGCCTCTTCTTCCAGATGAAACTGCAACTCATCTCGCAGCTCCTCTTCCCTGCGCCGCCGCTGAACCAGCCATTTCAACTTGCGAAAGAACTCAATCATTATTCCTCCTCGACCACTGGATTCAGGACCAACCCCATCGCCCGCACGAACGCCTGCCATTTCGATTGCTCGCCCACGAGCTTTTTCCGCCCCAGTGCCGTCAGTTGGTAATATTTCGCCCGTTTGCCCTTGTCCGATACCTCCCAGGACGCCGCGATCCACCCCTTCGCCTCCAGCCGGTGCAGCGCTGGGTACAACGACCCCATCTCCACCTGGAGCAGATCTTCCGAAGTCCTCTGAATGTGCTTGGCCACTGCGTGACCGTGCGTTGGCCCGGCCAGCAGCGTCCGCAAGATAAGCAGGTCGAGCGTCCCTTGCAGAAGCTCGACGCGAGTAAGGGGCTTCTGGATCATTGTGTAGTCATTCTACTCGACGTTTGTGTAGAGTGTCTACCTTTTTTCTGGGGGCCGCGTCGTAATCGAATCGTCGCCAAAGTTGCAGGAAGCTAAAGCGGCCACTTTGACGTGAAACGCGCTGCGCGCGGATTTGGAGATCGTCGCGGGCCGGAAGTCCTTTTATACCGGCCAATGTCCTGAGTGAGGGGCTGGCGGCCACCGACGCAAAGCAGTATTCTTTTCTCGTTCGAAACTGACTTTGTCGGAGGGTGAAGGCCCGGCCAGCAGATCGACACTTTGGCAGGGAACGGTCAGCGGCGGGCCTTCACGCCAGCCGTGATTCTTTTTATCGCACTGCCAGAGGCGAAAGACAACCTCGACCCGGGGTGATCCCCTTGGATCTCCTGCCGCGGCGATGTCCCGTTTGCAGTGAGAACACGATCATCGGCCACGGACAGCGACTCCGTCAGGGTCACGATGATCAGCGCCAATGCATCTGGGTGCGGCGCGGAATCTGTCGACCATGCAGGAAGACCTTCACGATCTTGCCCGATTGGCTGGCGCCTTCCGGGCACTACAGCCTGCGGTGCCGACAGCTGTCTTGCGAGCGCATCGCCGCCGGTGATTCTGCCGAGCAAGCGGCACCGCACTGCAAAGATCCGACACGCTTGCCCGATCCATCCACCGTGCGCCGATGGGCACACCGCCGCCTCGTCAGCGTGTGGTGCTGGTTGAGAGCTAGCACTCAAAGCGAGCACTTTTTGCAGACGCCCACCATCCTTGCCTGGGATCTGGGCGCGCTCTGCCGTATTCTGCCGATCGAGGCCAGAAGTCCGTGAGTCGCCAAGCGCTCGACCAGTTGAAACAGCAGATTCCTCTGTTGGACTATCTGCAGACTCAGGATTGGCAACCGTCCCGGCGACTCAGCCGCGGTCGATGGATGGGACTGTGTCCGTTGCACTCCGATCAAAAACCAAGCTTCCTGGTGGATCCCGGCAAGAGCCTGTTCTACTGCTACGGCTGTGGCCGCGGCGGTGACGTGATCCGCTTTGCCGAACTCTATCACCAGGTGAAGTTCCCGCAAGCGTTGGCGTTGCTGCAGCAATGGCGTGGCTTGGCGCCGTTGTTGCACGAAGCCGCGAGTTTTTATCGCATGCAGTTACACCGCCACGGCGAGGCGGTTGCTTATCTGCGTCAACGCGGAGTTCGCTCACCGGAGCTGATCGAGCATATGCAGATCGGTTACGCGCCCGGCGGTTGCTTGCGAGGTTGGCTGACGCGCTTGGGCTACCCGCTCCTCGCCCTGCGTCAAGCCGGTTTAGTCACGGCCGCCGGCTACGACGCATACCTGCATCGCATCGTGTTTCCGCTGGAAGGCAATCTCTACGGCCGCAGCATCTCGACATCGGCGCCGCCTCACCGGTTTTTGCCGGGCGCTAAGGGCGGCTTGTATTCCTGGGAGCAAGCCCAATCCTATCCGGAAGTAATTCTCGTCGAGGGACTGTTTGACTATGCCGTGCTATGGGAGGCTGGGTTTCAAAACGTCACCTGCTCGCTGGGAACCCATCTCAATGCGCGCCAGTTTCGGCAACTGTGCGACGGCAAGCGAACCGTCTATCTGGCCTTTGATGCCGACACTAATGGCAGCGGGCAACTCGCGGCGCGTGCCCTATCCGACCGGCTGAGGGAGCGAGGTGTAGCCGCGCTCCTCGTTTCACTGCCGGATGGCCACGACCCAAACAGCTTCTTCATCGGTGGCGGCAATGCTCAAGAGTTTCACCATCTGTTGAAGCGGGCTGGCCTGTGAGATTCCATGTAACTCAACAGCTCGGACTGAGCCACGCGCACAGTCCGTTTCGCGTGGTCGCGCAGACCGGTCGGGAAGTGGAGTGGATCAATCGATATCTGGACCAGGAGCGAGTCCGTGGCGTGGCCGATTCCACGCTGCGCAGTTATGCCCACGATCTGCTTCATTTTCTGCGCTGGTGGGCGGCCGCGCATAAGACCTCCACTATCACCCAACAGGCCCTAACCGAGTCAACATTCCTCGACTACATTCGCTTCCAGGTCGACCAGAATCCGCCGCCTGCTGCCGAGAGCATCAATCGTCGCGTAGGAACCGCCGAGCGTGCCATTCGGCGTGAGTTTCCCGAAGCCGCTCGTCTGTTTGCGCCCGGCTTTCAGAACTGGTATTGGCGGCAATCACGGCTTGGCTATGGACGGCTGCGTCCGGCGCTGACTCAGTTGCGAGTGAAGACGCCCAAACGCGTGATTGTGCCGCTATCGGTGGAGGAGGTGGCCCGCTTCTGGTCCAGCTTCCGCACTTCGCGCGACTTGGCCATCGTCGGCCTGATGTTATTGCATGGCTTGCGGTCCTGCGAAGTCTTAGCGCTCAATCGTGAGGACGTCCAGCTCTCGGAGTCGCAGATCCGGGTCCAGGGCAAGGGCAAAAGGATTCGCGTCCTGCCGCTGGCTCGCGAGTCCGTGGAACTGCTCGATCACTATCTGAGTCTGGAACGGCCTCCTCTCTGTGGCCAGGCTTTATTCGTTTGTCTCAAAGGGCCGGCTCGCGGTAACCGGATGACACCTGCCGGTCTGCGTTCGTTGTTCCGTCATCACCGGCAAACCACGCGCGTGACGCAGGCTAACCCGCATCGGTTTCGGCACACCTTCGCCTCGGACATGATCCGTGCGGGCATTAGCCTCCCGGCGCTGATGCAGCTCATGGGGCATGCGCAGATTCAAACCACACTGGTCTACATTCAACTCACTCCACAAGACGTCTGGGAGCAATACGCTCGCGCGGTTGCCCAACACATCCGGCCCGCTCCGCCGTTGCAGCCATGAAACGAAAACGTCTTCCGCTCCCCATCCATCCTCTGACGAAGTTCTTCCGGCCAGCGTCGGAATCGGTGACGACTTCGCTCGGTGATTCATCCGTTACCTCCTATCGCGGAACAGTCCGGCACTTTCTGACTTATCTCGGCGCTCAGTATCCTGAGGTTCACTCGCTCCATCAACTGCGCCGCGATCCCCACATCCTCGGATGGTTGGCTCTGTTGCGGTCGCACAACCCGCCACTGGCTGCGATTACACGCGCCAACTATGTGATCTACCTGCGCCGCATGTTGGAAGAACTCGCCTGGACCCAGCAACTCCCGGCCCTGGCCCATCTGCTCGGTCGTGACGACGTTCCCCGCAAGGAGCACCGTCTGCCGCGCCCTCTGACTCCGGAACAGGATCAACTGATCCAGCGGGAATTGCTGCGCCGCAATGATCTGCGTCAGTAATGTCCTGTTACTCCTCCGTCACACCGGCATGCGCATCGGCGAATGTGTCGATCTCTCCGTCGATTGTTTACGCACCCTGGGGCCCGATCAGTGGGCCATCCATGTGCCGCTGGGCAAACTCAAAACCGAACGCTGGGTTCCGGTGGACTCCATGGTCTGTCAACTGGTCGAACGGATCCGTTCTCTGCGCCCGCTGGATGCGCCGCCCGCGGGCCGCTTGTTGCTGGCCCGGCCGCGCGGCCGTTATCATGTTGATTCGCAAACTCCGCGCTGCATTGCGAGAGGTTACGGCGGCGGCCGGAATTACCGCCCGCATCGTCCCGCACCAGTTTCGACACACATACGGGACTGAGATGCTACGGGCTGGCGTCGGCTTTGCCGGAGTCATGAAACTTAGCGCTCGTAACAATGTCAGATCAGCATGGACTAAGTCACTGATTTCTGTCTTCCAGGCGAGATTTGGCTACGGACAGGAACGCAAACCGATTGATGAGTCGTCGCTCCCAAAGCCTATGAAACTGGCGATGAGTGACGTCTTCGTTGCCGCCAACAAAGTCGCCAGATCTGCGACGCGGGAGCGACGGTTGGTCAGATCTAACGAATTCTGAGAAGCTGGCCGTCGTGAACCTAGTTAAAGTGACTTTACGGAGGAGGGAGATTGGGTTGCTGAACTGTGCCCAAAATTGTGCCCATTACGGCGCGACTCGGCGCGAGTCAGCGCGAATCAGGCTTTCGCAAGTTGTTGGTAAGACTGGTTATTGACTTGGTGGAGTAGCCCTGAACGGTGCCAGAGGCTCATAACCACACTTCCATTGAAACCCTTTCGCTATCGGCACTAGTAAACGCGTGGTGATTCGCCTATTTCAATATGACAGATCGGTCTCCTATCGAACCGAGAGTATGAGGTTATGTGCACCGTTTCCGCTCCGTTAAGATCCGGCCCAAGCACAAGAATGAAAACTGGGTCTTCCCAATCGCCAGAACAAGGTGTACGGAAACGCAATGTCCATTGTTTCTAATTTATCGGCGTCTTCCCAAGCTGGACGTCGCGGGTTGAATTCCTACCTAGAATCTTGACATCTTCCGCGAACACTGGCGCACAACATTCAAACCCCACATTATGCCCACGATAAGCGTTACCCTGCATTCCCTATCATCGCTTCAGGTGGCCGACCGTTCCGCGTAAGTATCTGGTAGTACGTTTATTCTTGTTCTGTTAACCGAAGGGTTGTAGGTTCGAATCCTACCTGAGGAGCCAAACATAACCCTCTAAGTCTCTACTTCACAGCGAAGTTGAGTTTCTAGCTGTCGCAGTCGGCCCCAAACCGGACATTGGTCCAAAACGGCACACCGCACCCTTCGTGCAGTGGTGCAGATGGTAGAGCTCTCGCGACCACTACTTTGTCACGAGTTCACGGGAGTCCGGCGCGTAGTAGCCGCGCCGCCAGCCGGCTTTCAATTTCGGCGCCCCCTTCGGCTGAGTCAGTTTAATTTCGACACGATGGTATTTGCCATCCCTTAGGGCCTTCAATGGCGAGTAACCCAGCACGTATTGATTCCGCAACGCCTCACTTATCTTCGCTGCGATGTTGGGTAACTCTGCCAGATCTTTGATCTCGAACATCTTCCCGCCACTTTGGTGCGCGATGTCGCGGAGCAAGGCAGGCCCCGACAACTCTTCCAGTGTTCGCAAGCGTGAATCGGGCCGATCGAAGATCCCCATGGCGTAGACTTGTACGTCGCTTTCGCGGGCAAGATTCTTGAGTTCTCGAAGGGTATACCGGCTACAATTGTCTCCTCCATCGGAGACGATAATAAGCGCTCTCCTGAGATTGTGCGCTCTCCGCATGTGGCCTAGGGAGAAATGCATCGCATCTAAAAGCGCTGTCTCCCCACGGAGATGTAGGAACCTTAGCTCCCTTCGTACTTCGTCACTGTCCTTAGTCAGGTCCAGACGGAGCTGTACCTGATCATTGAACTGTACGAGGAAAAACTCATCCGCGGCGTTTGCGGTATCGAGAAAGCTTGCTATTGCTTCTTGCGACTTACGCAGCTTGCCAGTCATGCTTGCACTCGCGTCGATAACGAATCCGATCGACACCGGCACATCCTCCCTTGCAAATTGCGTAATCCGTTGTTCCGTTTTGTTGTCAAACAACCTAAAATCTTCCTTGCGAAGGCCTAGAAAGGAATGATCATCATGATCGAGTACGGTTATGGGGATCAATACTAGATTGGACTCCACCTGAAAGGGTGGGGCCGAAGTGGTTGTGGTCGGTAGCGATGCGACCTCCACAGGAGCTGTTGGTAGCTGGCCAATAGCGCTGGAGCACGCCAAGTAGGACAGGATGAGGTTGAGTAAAAGGCTACGGCTGCGGAGTTGCACCATGTGACGACGCCTCGCTAATCTCCATTGGAGATTCTCGCGGCGAGTAGATGCCGCGAGGCGTAGCTTGGGATTTAATTTTTCGACTACCCGAGTACTCAGTCCGAGCGAAAATGACGCGCCGTTCTGTTCCCCCGGTCGAGTTTTCATTCTTAGCTCTTGACTTGGCCTTCGATTCGCCCAGAACGCGAGCATTTTATTTTCTGGACCTTACGCCCCGAGGCCGTTGTCCGAGAGATCCCTTTTTAAAATAATTACCCCCGTGGGGTTTGCTGAGATTTAGTGAATCCGGGAAGGTCAAATATGAATCGTCATATTCTGCTTTGCCAGGAGGGATGATGAAGATCAAAACCGGGGTCGCGATGGGAATGATGGCAGTTCACGAGCAGGCGGGTAAGATCCATTCGGGGATGGGATACGTGGGACTTGCGCAAGCGGACGTGCAGGTACCGAAACTGGCGCTGGGGACTTGTCCGCTGGTGATCCAATGACAGCGGCGTGAGGCGACTTCCTGGACAAGCGATCATTACGAAACAAAACGAACTCTTTCCCGCATAACTTGACACCGTACTACCCGTCGGGGCACACAGCGTCGAGTTGGGACACGGGCTTAATCCTCACCCAGTTGGTTCCGGAAGCCGCGAACGATGTGCTAGCTCGGACCCCTGCGTTTACGCGGCCCACATGCAAGGGCGCTGACGGATTCCTCCCGTGAACGCCGTCCCGGAAACCAGTGCGTGTGGCACAATGAACTGTGCGGTCATGACCGGCACCGACATGACAGACACAGAGCTGATCCGCTGCTCAAGCTGTGGCGCGAACAATCGTGTTCCGCGCGAAAAGATCGAACGTGGCCTTCAACCGGTGTGCGGGCGATGCAAGACGCCGCTGGTGATCTCTTCAGCGCCGCTCACGATCACGGATGCCAATTTCTCCGCCGAGGTGGAACGCTCGCCGCTGCCGGTACTGCTGGATATGTGGGCGCCGTGGTGCGGCCCGTGCAAGATGATTGCGCCAACTATCGAGCAACTGGCGGTTGAGAACCAGGGGCGTCTACGCGTCGGAAAATTGAATGTAGACGAGAATCCGGTGACGGCGGAACGCTTCAATGTCCGCAGCATTCCCGCTCTTCTGGTGTTTAAGGCAGGCCGCGAGGTGGATCGTATTGTGGGAGCGCAGCCCAAAGCGGTCATCGCCAAGCGGCTGGAGCCATTCTTAGCCTGAGCACTCGAAGCCATGGCGCGCGGAGCTATGCGTCCGCGGTGCCACTTTGAATCGAGTATCATTTCCTTCATGCGTTTAACGATGTTGGTTCTTGTTGTGGCATCTTCGCTGGCAGCCGAGCCACGATTCCTGATTCGTCTCAACTCCGAACTGCGCGCCGCTCCCGTGGATGGCCGGCTGATCGTAGTGGTATCGAAAAGTCTACAAGGCGAGCCGCGCTTTCAGGTGGCATGGGGCCTTGAGACGCAACAGATCTTCGGTATGGACGTGGACGGCTGGAAGCCGGGGGATACTTTGGAAATGCGAGGCAACACGCTGGGCTCGCCTTTACGTAGCATCGCCAATCTTCCACCAGGGACATACAACGTTCAAGCCGTACTGAACGTTTATGAAACCTTCCATCGCGCCGATGGCCACGTCCTGAAACTCCATCCGGACCACGGGGAAGGCCAGCAATGGAACCGCTCGCCCGGCAATCTATACAGCAAACCGCTCCAGGTGGAAGTACAGACGTCGTCAGTCATCAATTTGGAACTCACGCAGATGATTCCGGCGATCGAATCGCCCAAAGACACAAAGTACGTTCGCCACGTGCGCTTCGAGAGCAAACTCCTGACGGAGTTCTGGGGCCGGCCGGTATTCCTCAACGCGTCCGTACTGGTGCCTCGGGATTTCGACGAAGGCAACCAGCACTATCCAGTAGCGTTTTACCAGAACCATTTCAGTGGCGATTTCCGAGGGTTTAGCGAAACGGCGCCCACCGGCAACCCGGAGCCGCGCGGGGCGTCGGCCTATCAGTTTTATCAAGACTGGACCTCCGGCCGGTTGCCGCGGATGCTATTAGTAGTAACCGATCATGCCACTCCGTACTACGACGATTCCTATGGCGTGAACACCGCGAACGCCGGCCCGTACGGCGACGCGCTGACGAAGGAACTTTATCCTGCGATCGAGAAGCAGTTCCGGGCCATCGGAGAGCCTTGGGCGCGCGTTGTGTTCGGGGGGTCTACCGGCGGCTGGATGACACTGGCGCAGCAGATCTTCTATCCCGAGTACTTCGGCGGCGCCTGGGGATTCTGTCCGGATCCCGTGGATTTTCACGCGTTCCAGTCGATCGACGTGTACGCGGACCACAACGCGTATTACGACGAAGGGCCCTTCGAGCGCTTTCCGAAGTTGCTCGGCCGCCGGCCGAACGATCACATTCTTGCGACGATGGAGTCATTCAGCCGTCAGGAAGCGGTGTTGGGAACGCGCGGGCGCTCAGGCGGCCAAATGGACGCTTTCCACGCTACCTTCGGCCCAACCGGCGCGGACGGCTATCCGGCCAAGTTATGGGACGCAGAGACCGGCGCGATCGATCCGGAAGTGGCTAAATATTGGCGGGATCATTACGACTTGACCGCACTGCTGCAGCGCGACTGGGAGCGGCTGGGTCCGAAGCTGCAAGGGAAGCTTCACGTGACAATGGGCACGAAAGACACCTTCTACTTGGATGCGGCCGCGCACCGTTTGGAGCAGTTCCTAGAGAGCACGAAGCTGCGCGGGAAAGGGCCGTATTACGGCGGTAGCTTCGAATTCGGCAACAACGAGCCGCACTGCTATACGGGAAATATTCCCGAAGGCGTGCCGCGCATGACCTACTTTGTACGGACCTTTGCGGAGTACATGCGGAGCACTGCGCCGAAAGGGTCGGATTTAGCTTGGCGGGAATAGCCGCAGAACGATCGTAATTGAATCGCGGTCGTCAGTCCGCATGCGGATCGCCCGCTCCGCTTCACCTGACGACGCGAATCGCCCTCTCTCTCGCTTCGTAATAAACGCGAACGACTTCTTTCCCGTATGCCGCAAATCAATCGTCGACTGCCGCTTACCAGCAGGTGTAGCCGCCATCGACCAGTAAGATCGCGCCTGTGACATAACTGGCGGCATCACTGGCCAGGAACAACATCGTGTAGGCAATTTCCGACGGATCCGCAAACCGATGCATCGGAGTCATCTCTTCCCACAGCTTCACCCATTCCTGAGTGCTCAGCCCGCGCTTGGTCATCTCGGTCATTACGTAGCCGGGAGCAACTGCATTCACTCGAATCTTGTGCGGCGCCAACTCCACTGCCAGTGCTTTGACCATCTGGTGTACTGCCGCTTTACTCGTGTTGTAGTGCGCTTGAGGCTGGGGCTTGTCGATGATGAAACCGGAATTCGATCCAATGGCGACGATGCTCCCCCCTCCGTGGCGAGCCATTTGCTTGGCAAATGCCTGGGCAATGAAGAACTGGCCGTTGACGTTGACGTTCATAACATTTGTCCACTCGTCCGCCGAAATCTCGAGAACGTCCGTGTTTGGGTTGACACCAATGCAGTTGAAAAGCACGTCAACCCTGCCAAAATCTGCTTCGACTCTGGCAGCGACATCCTTCGCTTGACTGGGGTCTCGCAAATCGGCCTTGTAAAAGAGAACCTTCTTGCCGGACGACTTACTCAGGTTGCGCACTGCTTCAATCCCGACGTCCTCGAGAATGTCGATAATGGCGATGTTTGCCCCTACGGAAGCGCTCAGCGACGCGACTGCGTATCCGATGCCGCGGGCGCCGCCGGCAACTACGGCTACCTTACCGTCCAGGCCGAATTTTTCAATTGGTGTCATACAGATTCCTCGGCTTTATGAGATTTTCACAACTGTTGCTGCTCGCGGTGGCTGGGATGGTACAGGCTGCGGAAGACTCGATATCCGTTCGCGTACAGTTCCGCATTCGCGGTGTTGGGTTCGATGAGGGTGTCTTTCCCAATGAACACTGAGATGTCACCCCAATGGTTCACCATGCCGGTGCCGACGGCTGCGGTCCATGCTGCCCCCAGACACGAGCCGGGATGACCGCGCAAGAGTTGTATCGGCTGCTGCAGGATGTCGGCCACGATCTGCATCCAGACCTTACTATTTGAGCCGCCATCGGAGGCGTAATACCGTGTTGTCTCGTAGCCCATCTCATGCAGCACTTCGATGTGGTGAGCCAATGCGTACGCGTAGCCTTCCAGCATTGCGCGCCACAGATGGCCGAGCGTATGTGACAAGGTCAGTCCAAAAAAGACAGCGCGGGCGTAAGGATCGTGGATCGGAGTTTTTTCTCCCAGGAAATACGGCAATATGGTCAGTCCCTCTGAGCCGGCTGGTATGTCCTTGGCTTTCCCATCCAACAATTGGTGGACGGAGATGCCGGCGGCCCGCGCTTCCACGCGCTCGCCCGTGGCAAAGGTGTTTACGAACCAGTTCAGGCCGGAGCCACCGGTTGCCATGCACCCGTTAGGCATGTAAAGGCCGGGGATGAGGTGATAGTCCAGATACATGCGAGCGTCGGTGACAGGCTCATCCGTCGCGATCAGTATGTCAACGGACCCGCCAAACTTGAGAAGAACATCCCCTTTTCGAGTGATCCCAGCGGCTAAGGCGGACGCAATGAGATCCGCTGCGCCGCCTACCACCGGTGTTCCTTCAATCAGCCCCGTCGCTGCCGCGGCTTGGGCTGAGACGTGTCCGAGGATCTCGTGCGATTCCGACTTCCTGGGGAGTGCGGACCGTGGAATATGCGCCAGAGCTACCAGATCGTCAGCTACCGTACCGCTCGCAACATCCACAAAGCCGCCTTCTAGGGCCCAGTTTTTTTCAACAGCCCGCTCTCCAGTGAGTCGCCAGTTGATGTAGTCGTACGATCCAAACACCGTTCCGATCTTTCGGAAAATGTCCGGCTCCTGCTTCTCAATCCAGCGTAGTTTTGCGATCACGAGCTGTTGATTCAGGCCATTGCCAGCTCGTGCTACGAACGCTTGGGCGTCGAGCTCTTGCTTGAGATCCTCGACTTCTGCTCCGCAGCGAGCATCGCTTTGTTGAATGCTGGGGCGAAGTAGAGTTCCGGCTTCGTCCAACAAGACGATGGCCGGCAGCATGCCAGTAACGCCGATCGCCTTGATCTCGTGTGGATCGATTCCCCTCGCAAGGATTTCGGCGACGATCTCCCGAACGTTCGACCACCATTGTTCCGGGTTTTCCTCCGCCCATCCGATTTTGGGGGAATACAGGTCGACGGTGCGCGCCGCCAACGCAACTACTTCGCCCTCCGGACGAATTAGAATGCCGATCGTTGAGGTAGTGCCTATGTCAAGTCCCAGTACATAGCTCATGAGAGCTGCTGGCTGCCCTTCAATTCCGCAATGTTTTTCGCGTAGGCAGAGGCACCGCCCTGGAAGACTGCGGATCCGGCTACCAGAACCGTCGCGCCTGCTTCTAGGATCGACGCAGCGTTTTCAGTTGTCACCCCGCCGTCCACTTCGATTTCGATCGGCCGGTTGCCGATCATTGTCTTTACACGGCGTACCTTTTCGAGCATCGCCGGAATAAACTTCTGCCCACCAAAGCCTGGGTTCACACTCATGATCAGTACCAGATCGATGTCGTCGAGCAGATAGCTGATAGCCCCCTCGGGGGTCGACGGGTTGAGCGCGAGTCCGGGTTTCTTTCCTAAAGCGCGAATTGCGCTCAGGGTTCGATGGACGTGCGGACCCAGCTCCGCATGAACGCTGATTCTGTCCGCCCCTGCGTCGGCGAATTCAACCAGATATTCATCGGGACGATGTATCATCAGATGCACGTCGAGAACTGCCGTCGTCGCAGCGCGCATGGCTCGCACGGTGTCGGGCCCAAAACTGATGTTGGGCACGAACACGCCATCCATGATGTCGAGATGGAGCCATGCCGCCCCCGCGGCGTGGACAGCGGCGGCCTCCTCGCTGAGCCGGCCAAAATCGGCCGTCAGAACCGACGAAGCTACGATCACATTTGACACGCAGATCTAAACATAGATGAACAAGTCAGAACCTGCAAGCCTGAGACGAATGTTCATGTATGGTATTTTTGTGATCGATATTGATCGCCGGTGATGACATCGTGATACCACTCGACCGGGAGAATGTTTGGCTCGTTGCGCCGCACGTACGTACCCTCTGGACCAGGTGAATGACAAATTTCAAACGCATCTTCGGTGACACGAAGCCAGTTATTGCGATGGTTCATCTTCTTGCACTGCCGGGAACGCCGTTGTATGACGAAGAAGGCGGCATGGGGCTCATCGTCGAGGGAGCCAGGAAGGACCTCCAAGCGCTCCTCGCTGCCGGTGTGGATGCCGTGATGTTCGGCAACGAGAATGACCGGCCCTACGAACTAAACGTGGATATAGCGTCGACCACCGCCATGGCGTATGTGATCGGCCAGCTGCGTCCGCTCATCACCATCCCGTTCGGCGTCAACGTCCTGTGGGACCCCATGAGTTCCATCGCACTGGCGGCTGCCACGGGCGCGTCTTTCATTCGCGAGATTTGCACTGGATTTTACGCTTCGGACATGGGTCCTTGGGCCGGACGATCGGCCGAGCCGATGCGGTATCGCAACCGGCTCGGTCGTAAGGATATCGCCATGCTTTATAACCTGTCGGCGGAATTTGCCCATTCCCTGGACCAACGTTCTCTCCCCGATCGGGCGCGTTCCGCGGTCTTTTCCAGCATCCCGGATGCTGTGCTGGTGTCAGGCGCCATTACGGGTGAAGCGGCCCCGCTTTCGCAACTGGAGAATGTAAAACGGGTGTTGCCGGCCACGCCAGTCCTGGCAAATACCGGCGTACGTCATGAAACGGTGTCGGATGTCTTCCAGGTTGCGGACGGTTGCATCGTTGGCTCCTCACTTAAGGTGGATGGACACACTTGGAACAGCGTGGACCCGGAGCGGGCGAAGGAATTTATGCGTCTGGTGAACATCGCGCGTAGCTAAGCCATGCTGCCAATCAAGTGAGCAATCGATCGTTCAAACCAATCCCAGACCAGGCTGAAACCCCGCTGGCTGAGAAACCGCACTTCCACCAGTCGATTGGACTGATTTCAGCCACGGCAATCAATATGAATGCGATGTGCGGGGTCGGTCCCTTCATTACGATTCCCGTGATGCTCAGTCTTATGGGTGGGCCCCCGGCTATGCTGGGTTGGATCCTGGGATCGATAGTCGCGATGGCCGATGGATTGGTCTGGGCCGAATTGGGAGCAGCCATGCCAGGGGCGGGCGGGAGCTACTTATTCCTGCGCGAGGCGTTCCAATATCGAAGCGGTAAGCTGATGCCCTTCCTTTTTGTCTGGACTGCGATCCTGTCACTTCCTCTTATTCTCAGTTGTGGGGTAATCGGCTTCTACCAGTACCTGGGAAGCTTCGTGCCGAATCTGTCACCTGTTGAAAACCATGTGATCGGATTGGTCATGGTACTCGCTGTTGTTGGGCTGCTATACCGGCGGATTGAATCTGTCCCAATCATTAACTTATTGTTGTGGGGCGTCACGATTGCGGCGATTGGCGTGACACTTGCCGCATCATTCAGCCATTTTGACGCCGGACGAGCGTTCGCGTTTCCCCCAAACTGGCTCAGCCGTGGCTCGTTTCTTGCAGGTCTCGGGGGTGGACTCGTGATCGCACTCTATGACTATACGGGGTACGGCACTGTGGCCTATATGGGCGCAGAACTAAAAAACCCTGGAAGAACTTTGCCCGGCTCGATCATACTCTCCATTCTTGCCATTGGCGCTCTGTACCTTTCCATGCAGTTAGGCATTTTGGGTGCGGCGCCATGGCAGGAAGTAGCGAAGTCGACGAACGTTGCTGCAACGGTGGTGGGTATGTACTGGGGCCATAAAGGTTCAATCTTGGTCAGCGTACTAGTAATGATCGCAGCGATAGCGTCTATTTTTACGGGGTTGCTCGGGAGTTCGCGAGTGCTATTCAACGCCGCACGCGATGGCGTGTTTTTTTCCTCATTCGGCAAGTTACACCCAAGACTTCATTTCCCGCACGTAGCACTGGTCGTCATGGGAGCGGTTGTCGCGATCGGTAGCTTCTTCGATGTGCCAGCTATCATAAACATGCTGACCGGTATCACAGTCCTGATTCAATCCCTTGGGCAAGTAGTTGCACTAACCGTCTTACGCAAACGACAGCCGGGCTTGCATCGGCCATACCGGCAGACACTTTATCCCCTGCCGAGTCTGATATCTCTGGCGGGCTGGAGCTATGCGTTCGTGGCACTAGATAGGCTATCCATTATTCTTTCTTTCGCTTGGGTAGCATTGGGCGGCCTCGCCTTCCTGATCTATGCAAGAGCACGCAGGACGTGGCCTTGGGCACCGCCCGAGGTGACCGAAGAATTTCTCAGTCAGCGCAGCTTAGGAGCCGCAGCAGACTAGTTGTCTGCCGATTCGGAAAAGAAAACTCGAATCAGCACACGTTCGGATCGTAGCCGCATGCGATGCCGGCATCAAGTTGCCGCCGAGCGCAGCCGGCCTTATGGGTTGGGGCTATGACATGTGTTGCATTTCGATGGCGCGCCGTTGGACCGATGACAGTCGACGCATGCCACCATCGAAATCGGCCTTTCCATAGTAATAACATCACGCTTGGCAACCGGTCCGTGGCAGATCGCGCAGCCGATCTTGGACTTTGCAGCGTGCGTTTGGTGCGAGAAATAAACGTAATCCGGCAGCTCGTATATTGGAACCCAAGGGATGGATTTCTTCTCTTGAAAATATCGCGCTAACGTTTGTATCGCCGGACTTTTCACCGCAATAGCCGAATGGCATTGCATGCACTTGGCCTCAGGAGGCAGGCACATGCTGCCGTCAGTAGCCTGAACCTGATGGCAAAACACGCAGCGCGGCACATATGTGGAATGCGTCTTGTGACTGAACGGGATCGGCTGCGGTCCCGCCGATTGGTTGATCTGCGCGAAAAATGACGCTCCTAATCCCACTAGCAACAGCGTCTTTGTCATATCGCAGCTACGGGAGTGCGAACGCTACAAACGCATCGCCTGCCTTGGTGCGCGGCTTGCCTCCGCCGCCCGCGGCAATCACAACATACTGCTTGCCGTTCACTTCGTAAGTGCAGGGGCTGGCATATCCGCCGGCCGGCAGATCGGCCTCCCACAGAACTTTGCCGGTCTTCTTATCGAAAGCTCGAAATTTCTCGTCCTGCGTCGCGCCAATAAAAACAAGGCCTCCCGCTGTGACCACCGATCCGCCCATATTCTGTGTCCCGGTCTGGGGAATGCCGCGCGCCGTCAATTCTTTGTGTTCACCCAGCACAACTTGCCAAACGATTTCCCCGCGATTCAAATCAATGGCTGTCAGTTGGCCCCAGGGCGGCTTGATGGCTGCGTAGCCTTCATGGTCTACGAAGCGCTGATAACCGGTGGCCAGCGTATACGGGTATCCGGCGCCTTCGGGAGTAGGCTTGAGCTTCATGATCCATGGCTCGTCGTGAGAATTGACGTAATAGAATCCCGTGGCTGGATCGAATGAGCCGCCGCCCCAATCTGTGGCGCCGTCATACCCTGGAAATACTAAAGTGCCTTGCGCGCTGCCTGGAAGCCACTGATTGCCGGTACGCTGTTTCTTGAAAATCTCTAAAGCGTAGGCATGGGCTTCCGGAGAGATGTTGGTGACGTCGGCCTCGGTGAAGATCTGGCGCGTGTAGGGAGGCGGCTTCAGGACGTTGGGTTGAGTGGGCCAAGCCTTTTCTCCTGGGAAGTCGGACGCGGGAACGGGTCGCTCTTCAACTGGGAACAGCGGCTTTCCGGTTTCGCGGTCCAGCACGAAAAGCTGGCCGAATTTGGTGTTCTGCGCAACGGCATCCACTTTTCTGCCATCAAGAGTAATGGTGACGAGCGCCGGCGGGCACGGCAAGTCACGATCCCATAGATCGTGATGGACAACTTGATAGTGCCAGATGCGTTTTCCTGTTGCGGCGTCGAGAGCGATCACGCAGTTCGCAAATAGATTCGTGCCAAGGCGTTGGCCACCCCAGAAATCGAAAGTCGCCGACCCGGTGGCCAGGAACACCCATCCACGTTTTTCATCGACGCTAAGCCCGCCCCAATCGTTTGCCCCTCCCACCGTCTTCGGCGTGTCGGCCGGCCACGTGTCGCGGCCGAACTCGCCGGCTTGCGGCATGGTGTGAAAGATCCAGACTTGTTCGCCGGTATGGACATCAAAAGCGCGGACATGCCCCGGAGCGGCTGGATCCGGACCTTCGCCGACCTCTGAGCCAAGGATGATCAGATCTTTGTAGATCGCTCCAGGACAGGTGACATCATAGAGCAGTCCGGAGATGTCTCGGCCCAAGCCCTTGGTGAGATCCACCGCGCCGTTCTTGCCAAACGAAGGAACCGGCTTCCCGGTTTTCGCATCCAGACAGATCAAACTGGAGAGCGCGGTGACCAGAATTCGCCGGTCTTCGCCCCTCTCCCAATACGCGACCCCGCGATTGACACCGCGAGGCGAAGCGGCGCCTTCCACCGTGGCCTTGGCGCCGGCAGCTCCGAACATGGATTCGAACGGATCAAACCGCCAAAGCTGCGCTCCCGTGGCGGCATCCAAAGCGCACACCTTGAGGAGAGCCGTGGTGAGATACATGACGCCATCGACGACCAGAGGCGTGCATTCGATGGTGGTCCGAGGACGCTTCTTGGAATCCAACGTGTGATAGACCCAGGCGACCTGCAGCTTGCCAACATTGGAAGCATTAATTTGATCCAGCGGCGAATACCGCGTCGTTCCTGGATCACCGCCGTAGTGTCGCCACTCGCGCTGGGCGCGGTTCGGCTGCCCACGCGCCGACCAGTAGGATGCAACCAATAAGGAGGCGGCGCTTTGCCGCAGGAAAGAACGCCGTTTCATTGTGGATGCCGTCAACCAAGTCTACTCAAATCGCCCCTTGGTTGTAGTGCCAGTGGAGTAGCATGCCTTACCCTCCACCGGTCACCGATTCCCCAAGCGGAAACTCAGTTCCGGCGTGCCTTGAGCCTGCGAATGTCCATCAACAGCGCCTCCGGAGAAGGCGCACGCCCCAGAAATTCTCGCAGGAGTGCCGGCGTTGGGCGCTCCAATCCAAAACGCAGCAGCCGCTCCGAGACCCAGTTGTACCAGCTTGGGTTGCCCGTCTCAAACGTCCCCAACGACTCTTGAATGTGGCGCCTCAAATCGGCCGTTATTACACTTCCCAGACCGTAGTTCAGCATGTAACCGGGCGATTCCACCAGTTGCACCCGTACCGCCCACCAGGCCCACTCCGGATGCGGAACAATATGCAAATAGCGGCTGGCGATGTCGGACCATAATTGATTGGGATCCGCGTCCGGCTGACGCAACATTTTGATTTCGAACAAGGACCATGCGACATCCAGCGCGACGCTCGAGTACAGACTGGCCAGCGACGCTTCGGCGGACGCCGCGTGTCCTAGATACTTGCGCTGCCAAGCTGGCTCATAAGTGTCCCACGACGTCACATCGGCAAAAGCCTCGTCAAAAAGCGGCTCGACATCCATAAACGCCGGCCGTGTACGGAGCGCGGCATAATGCACTGCGTGGCCATTTTCGTGGACGAATTCGTTCAGGCTGCCGAGCCCGCCGTGTTCGTAGTTGGCTGAAACGCGCGCCACCGTGGACCGCCAAACGCCGCCGATCGTTCGCCCCGATCTGGCTACGTCGGAATATGCCAGCGGCGCTTTCCCCGGCCGAGGGTCAAGATCGTGGAGAACGCCCAAGCGTTCGAGGTCGGCGCCGAGATCGCGGTAGTATCGTTCGGTGATTGGCTGCAGCGATCCCCGCGGGATGAGAGGCTCCAGCGCGCGATCGGCCTCGCCGGCCTGGTAGCGAAAGTCCCAAGGCTCCATCTGTTGGTCTCCGCTAACTTCACTCCAGGCTTCGAGGATCTGCTCCAGCCAATCTTCCACCTGCGTGGCTGGCACACCCGCTTCGGCGGCAACTTGATCGATCGCCGAGCGGTGCTTCCGCGCGTCGGCTGCAGCCTGGGCGATCAATCGCCGGTAAGGACTACCGGGCTCGTCGTTCCCGTTGATCGCTTGCCATAGCGGTACGAATGACAGGAAGAGTGCCTTGCGCCGGCTGAAGTCCTCCATGCTGCTCAGCAGGTCCAGCGCGTGCAGCCGCGTGAGCCGCGCACCCTCGAATTCCAACTGATTGCCGGTCTCGTCAAAACATGCGTACAAGGCATCGCGAAGGCCCCGGTACGAGAGATCCTTCCGCTCCGCGTCCCGGCAGTGTCGTGACGGATGCATCGAGTCTTCCAACCGGTCCGCGCGGACGGGAGAGCTCTGGATTTTGCGGCGCATCACGGCAACAGCGCGCGCATCGCTCTGCGTCAGTCCGTCTGCGGCGACCTTCGCCAGCAGAGCCGCACACGCCGTGCGCTTCTGGCGATAAATTCGCTGCCATTGCGGACGATCCTTGCCGTCAAAGCGGCTGGCGAGGCCGGAGTCGATAGTTTCGATCGCATCCAGAGCGTCCACGAAGTCGGCGTAGACGCTCTCAACCTCGACGATCGAATTCCGTGGAGCGGGTTGGGCGGGCAAGTGAGCACTCGACGTCAAGCTCGCAACCCAGAACACCGCTATCACCTGGCTGAACCTGAATCTCTGCATAATTCAGAAAGCCCCCTGTTAACTACAGGTGGGCCTGTCCGTCCGGGTCCCCGGACGAAGTATAGATCTGATCCGGCAGTTAACACGGTGGCGTTTCACTTCTGGGTCCCGACTGCAGGCCTCGGATCTGTGCCGTATGCGCCGAGTTTCGCACAAAACGTTCAATTGCGGTAACCCTCAAGTTGTATACGTTTGACCGGCCTGTTACGTCTGAACTTTCAAACACGCATCCTCTAGGATCACTCGCAGCGCTCTATCGCGTCCTCACGACGGCATAGTGCGCCCCGAGGCGTAGATCGCGTCGAAGCACACCGGCTGCATTCTACGCGAGACCAGACCGTAGACGCGCCGTATGATCGAGAACTCCTGTCGCAAACCGCATGATGGCCTTTAGAAGTCTTTTTCCCAAATTGCCCCGAATCCCTCGGCGGGCCTCGAGCACCCTTTTGAAAGTTCTCTTAAGTGCCGTTGCCCTGTCCGGTCCTCTGCTGACGGAAGCCCCGCGATCCGTGCCGGACGTGTCAAGGGCCACGCTGGAAAACGGTCTTCGAGTGGTCATCGTACACAGCCCTCTGGCTCCCGTAGTGACAACGGTAGTGAACTACCTGGTTGGATCGAACGAATCCCCACCGGGCTTTCCGGGCGCTGCTCATGCTCTCGAGCATATGATGTTCCGCGGCAGCCCGGAGCTGTCCGCCGATCAGTTGTCCAACATAGCTGCCGCGATGGGGGGCGACTTTAACGCCGACACTCAGCAGTCCGTGACGCAGTTTTTTTTCACCATACCGAAGCAAGACGTGGACGTGGCATTGCGTATTGAATCGATTCGAATGCGGAATCTACTTCGCCACGGACGCACTTTGGAATCGTGAGCGGGGCGCCATTGAACAGGAGGTGGCAGGGGATCTTTCGAATCCCGAGTACGTGTGCCACAGACAACTTCTGTCGGCGATGTTCCGGGGAACTCCTTACGAGCACGATGCGCTCGGCACGCGGCCTTCTTTCGATGCGACCACCGGAACCATGCTCAAGAAATTCTACGACACCTGGTACGCGCCGAACAACGCGATTCTTGTAATCGCTGGAGACGTCGATCCCGCATCGACGTTGGCCGAAGTGAAAAGTCTGTTCGGCTCAATTCCCGCGAAGACGCTGCCCGCGCGTCCGCAGGTCCAACTCCAGCCCCTGAGACCTGAAACTTTACGGCTGACGACAGACCAGGCTTATGGGCTCGCGGTGGCTGCATTCCGTTGGCCAGGCTCGAATAGTCCCGATTTCGCAGCAGCCAAGGTTCTGGCCGACGTACTCGACAGCCAGCGTGGAAGCCTCTATGATCTTGGACCGAGAGGCAAGGCGTTGAGCGCTGGGTTTTGGCTCGAGAGCCTGCCCCAAGCGAGCCTCGGCTATGCTATGGCTTCGTTTTCGGCGGGCGAGGATGGCAGGGTACATCTCCGTCAAATTCGGAAGGTTCTTCAAGACATCGCGAAGAATGGAATTCCAGCGGATTTGGTCAGTGCCGCAAAGCGGCATGAAGTAGCTGACGCCGAGTTCGAAAAGAACTCCATATCGGACCTCGCCATGCTTTGGTCTGATGCCTTGGCCGAAGGACGTCAGTCCCCCAGCGATGACATTGATGCGATACAGAAGGTCACTCCCGAGAATGTGCGTGATATCGCGCAACACCTTCTGGATCCGAAGCAATCGATCTCGGCAATTTTGACGCCGCGGCCCTCTGGCCAGCCGGTCTCAGCCGCGTACTCCGGTGGAACCGAGTCTTTCGCGCCTGCGAAAAACACGACCGTTCCGCTCCCCGATTGGGCGCAGAAAGTGAATCAGCTCACCGTGCCAGTTTCGACTGTGCATCCGGAAGTCACAACACTTTCGAATGGATTGAAGTTGATCGTGCAACCCGAAACGATCAGCGACACGATCAGCGTCTTCGGCTCTATTCAAAACAATTCTGATCAGGAAAGCTCTGCGGATCAAGGCGCCAACCAGGTGCTGAATGAGCTGCTTTCCTATGGCACGGTATCGTTAGACCGGATCGGGTTTCAAAAAGCTCTGGACAACATCGGCGCCAACGAATCATCCGGCATGGATTTTTCACTCGAAATACCCGCCAGCAATTTCGAGCGCGGCGTTGCACTCCTCGCCGAAAATGAATTACATCCGGCGCTGCCCGCCAGCGCGTTCAAAATCATCAAGCGCCAGCTTGCCGACAGCGCGGCGGGAGAACTTCAGAGTCCGGCGTATCTCAGGCAAAATGCACTAGAGTCGGCCCTCTTGCCGAAAGATGACCCTGGTCTTGATTCAGCGACGTTAAGTAGCGTCTCCTCACTCTCGCTTGCCCATGTCCGCAACTACTACCGGCGCGCGTTTCGACCCGACTTGGCTACGATCGTCGTTATCGGAAAGGTCACACCCGAACGGGCCCGTTCGGTCATCGAACACAATTTCGGAGCTTGGAAAGCTCATGGGCCGAAACCCAGCAGTCTTCTGCCTCCGCTTTCGGCTAACCCACCATCAAACACGGAAGTTCCAAACACCAGCCGCGTTCAAGCTGACGTCACTCTCGCGGAAACGTTGCCGGTGACTCGGTCCAACCCTGATTACTATACTTTGAATCTCGGGAGCCACGTCTTGGATGGAGGGTTCTACGCAAGCCGGTTGTCTCGTGATCTTCGCGAGGATACCGGACTTGTATACACTGTCTCCTCGACGCTCGAAGCCGGTCCGACCGGCGCCTTCTATACCATTAACTACGGTTGTGACCCTCACAATGTGTCGGGGGCACGTGCAATCGTAAAGCGCGATTTGAAGGACATGCAAACTCGTGTACTCTCCGAGGAGACGCTGAACCAGGCCAAGGTCCTGCTTCTCCAGCAAATTCCGCTTTCGGAATCCAGTGTTCAGAGCATCGCGGAAGGTTTGATCTCGCGCACCAAAGACGAACTTCCGCTAAACGAACCATCCGAAGCGGCGCGCATATACCTGAGGCTCACTCCGCGGCAGGTTCAAGCTGCGTTTGCCAAGTGGATTCGTCCGGAAGACTTGGTCCAGGTAACCGAGGGCCCAAGCGCAAAATAGACTGCATCCCGACCAGATATAAGCCTCACATTAAAACCTAGGTCTACGATTCACAGATCGAACAAGCATGGGATTACGGCGCATCCGATTTACGGCAGAGATTTTTGCGCCGGTGCTCACAGTGCGACATCAAGCTACCCAGGAGGGTCAAATGTTTAAGAAACTTGCGATTTTCGGGCTTCTTCTAGCGGCATACATTGTGCCGACGTCGAACATTTCCCAAGCAAAGGCATACCCTTACCATTCGAGATATTACCCTAAGGGGTTTTACTATCGAAATGGCGCCTGGCGTCCGTATCGAGGTTACGGCCATCCGTATCGCGGGGGCTTTTACGACCACCGGGGTCATTGGCATCGCTACGCCTGAGTACCCAGGCAGTACGCGGTTTGAACTCGAAGGAGGGAACAACTACAATCCTTGTGCGGCCGTCCCCATGAGGAGTGGAAAGGAATTCCGTCGAGTGGTCTCGGACATTAACGTGCCACGCACGGGTTGGGCCTGCAGCGCGGGGTAAAGCTCTACCGGTACGCGCGGATCGAGTGGTCTACGCCGTTTCGGCGCGCTGTTAACTACAGGGTGGGCTTGCTTTTCCGGGTCCCCGAACAGATCGCCAGATTCCATTCGCGAGTTAACATGATGATCGATCACATTCCCGACTCAATGGCTGGGCTTTTGCAGCAGCAACTGGCGAGCGTGATCCGATCAACTCCTCTGGAATCGATGCGCACGCAATCCTGCAGGTCGGATGCGATTGCCTGCAAGCGCTTCACAGCCTTTCCTGTTAACTAATCAGCACCCATTCGACCTGTTCGGGGACCCGGACGAAAAGCTACGCGTGCGACTTATTTCCAATCCCCTCCGAAGCCGAATAGCGCACACCCAGGTGGCGCGCCATGCAGAAGAAGATTTCGTTCTGGCGAAATGGTTTGAAGGTGAAGTCATCAAAGCCTGCGCGCATCACGTCACGCTCCGAAGCATCTCCAAATGCAGTTAGGGCGGCGATCTTTATCTCCGCCCCGCCGTCCAACTGGCGAATCCGCCATGTCGCTTCCGTGCCACTCAACTGAGGCATACCCAGATCCATCCAGATAAAGTGCGGCCGCCACTGTCGGAACGCCTCGATCCCGAGTGCTCCATTCTCCGCGACCCTCACCTGAAAGCCGGAGCGAGTTAGCATCTTCCGCAAGACCGTGGCACTTTCGGCGTCGTCCTCTACAATCAGAACCCGCCATTCCGGTTGGCCTGAGTCAAGGACGAATGGATGCCCTGGGGCCAGTTCTACGCTGTAAGTCTCCGACTCACTTGCCAGTTCCAGCGGCAGTTCCACCACGAAACGTGAACCTCGGCCCACCTCGCTCTCCACACGCAGCTTCCCGCCCATCAGCTCGACAAATCGGCGAGTAATTGACAGGCCGAGACCTGCGCCCTTCTGTGGACCACCATTGCGCACCTGTTCGAATGGCTCGAATATGCGGCCCAAGTCGCGTTCTGGAATCCCCACGCCACTGTCCTCAATATCGAAACAAAGCCGGGCGCGTCCGGGTTCATCAGCCGGCTGAGTGCTCAGCCGTAGCGTTACGGTTCCTTCTTTTGTGAATTTAATGGCGTTGCCGAGCAGATTGATGAGGATTTGCCGCACCTTCGACGCATCTACGTGGACGTAGCGCGGCACTTTAGGCGCTTGATAGTAAACGAGCGCCAGATGCTTCTCCTCAGCCCGGCCCCGCATCATTGCAACGACCGTTCGAACTGTGGAGATCAAATCGTTGGCTGCAATCGCGAGTCCCTCTTTGCCAGCCTCGATTTTGGCAACATCCAGCACGTTGTCGATCAGTCCCAGGAGATGCTTGCCGCTGCGGCCGATCGCGGCGATGTCTTCACGCTGATCGAGGGTTGGGTTACTCTCGCTCAGGAGGTCGGAGGATGCCAGGATGACGCTGAGTGGCGTTCGAAGTTCGTGACTCATATTGGCCAGGAACGCGCTCTTGGCCCGGTTGGCCGCTTCCGCGGCATCCTTGGCAACTTGGAGTTCGCTGGCTCGTTCCAATAGCTCGCCGGTTCGTTCGGATAGCTCCCAGGTTCGGTGCGATACTTGCGCCTCAAGGCTTGCGGATCGTAGCTGCAAACTTCTCACTCCAGAACGATAGGCTCCGAATGCGAGCCCCGCAATGCTCAGTCCGACAATGATCCTGAACCACCAGGTGGCCCACCAGGGCGGAAGAATGCTGATGGGCAGCGTCACGCCCTGCTCGTTCCACACCTCGCCATTGTTGGATGCCTGAACGCGGAACAGGTATTTTCCGGGCGGAAGACTGGTATAGGTGGCCAGGCGCCGCCAGCTATCCACCTGGTTCCAGTCTTTTTCGAGCGGCTCCAGCCTATAGCGGTAGCGATTTTTTTCAGGAGCCGCAAAGCTCAAGGCGGAGAACTCCAGCGTGAAGATGCCTTGCCGATGATTCAGCGTCAGAGAATCCTGCGCCCAAATGGGCCGGATCAGCGGCGAGTTCGCACTCGGCCGTACCGGGTTATTGAACAAAAGGAGGTCCGTCAATACCACCGGTGGGACATACAGATTAGCGGAGATCCGATCGGGGTAGAAGGAAGTCAGGCCGCTCCTAGATCCAAACCACATTTCACCATCCCTAGCGCGGCAACTTCCCTGGAGGCCAGTCGGGTTCAAAGCATTTCCCGCCAGCCCATCCGATTCGGAATAGTTGCGGAAGGTCCTGGTCAGGGGACTAAACTGTGAAAGGCCGTTGTTCGTGGCCAACCAAAGCGACCCGTGATTGTCTTCGAGAATCGCTTCAACGGCATTGTCCGGCAGGCCGTCCTTGCGGGTGAAAGTCGTGAAGGTTCCCCGGCCACGGTCCATTTGGTTGAGGCCGTCTTGGGTGGCAATCCACAGAGTTCCACGCCGGTCCTCCCAGATCGCATTCACTTTGTCATGGCTTAGGCTAGCAGGGTCCTGGGGGTTGTGGCGATAGACAGTGAACTGCTCCGATGCAGGGTCAAAACGGTTCAGTCCTTTGTTGTTTGACCCGGCCCACAGGGTGCCGGCCCGGTCCTCGAACACGGTTTTGATCTGGTCATCAGACAAGCTATGCGGGTCCCCCGCGTCGTGGTGGTACGTCGTAAAACGTCCCGTTCGGCGGTCCCAGCGGTCCAGGCCCGCGGCGGTGGCCACCCAAAGCATCCCATTGCGGTCTTCGAGCAGGGACTGGACGCCGTCGCTACTCAAGCCCGCAGGGTTGTTCGGTTCATAACGGTAGGCGAAGAAACGTCCTGTTTTGCGATCGAACCGGTCGAGTCCCCCTCCGCCCGTGCCAATCCAAAGTGTACCCGAGCGATCTTCCCGGATGGCCGTAATGTAGTTATTCGAAAGGCTGTGGGTGTCGTGGGGATCGTGCTGGTAAAGGGTGAATCGGCCGGTTTTCAGATCCAGGCGCTGGAGGCCGCGGCGGGTGCCGACCCACAGTGCCCCCTGGCTGTCCTCCTGAACGGCCCGGATCGTATTGTCCACCAGGCCTTCTGTATTGCCAGGCATATGCTGATAGTTGAAAAAGATCGGTTTGCGGTTGAACCGGCTCACGCCGTTTTGGGTCCCTATCCAAATATTCCCCTCGGCGTCCTCGAATAGGGACAGGATGTCGTCGTTGTGCAGGCTGCGCGGATTTGCCGGATTGTTGATGTAACGCACGAATTGCTTGCGCTCGCGATCGAGTCTGAACAACCCGTTGTGCGTACCCAACCACAGCACGCCGTCCCGGTCTTCATGACTGGCTCTCACGTTTGTAACGATTTCGCCGCCGGGTTCTTTCGAACGAAACGCGTAGTGAGTGACTGATCTGGTCTTCGGATTCAGAGTGCCTAAGTCGTTGCCTACCCACAGCACACCAGAGTGGTCCTCGCGGATGTGACTTAGCGCCGCATCACGGTCATCACCCGGGCTTCGGGGGTTGTTGGGATCGAGGAAGGGCGAAAAACGACCGGTGTTTCGGTCCAGCCTGTTGAGGCCGCCGCCGACGGTGCCGACCCACAAATTGCCCAAACGGTCTTCGGATATGTTGACAACCAAATTGCTGCCGAGGCTGCCGCCAACCTGAGGATTGTGCAAGTAATGGACGAAGGTTCCGCCTGCCGGGCCCAGACGGTCAAGGCCACCGCTGGTTCCGACCCACAGAGCGCCGGCCGTATCCTGATAGATGCAATGGACTGCATTGTCGGTCAAACTGCCGCGATTGGCCGGGTCATGGCGGTAATGCGTGAAAGTGTCCGACACCGGGTCGATCCTGTCGAGTCCTTCATAGCCAGTGCCGACCCAGAGAATGCCCGCGCGGTCGAGGTAAACCGTGGTGACGTTGTCATCGCTGAGGCTGTTCGGGTTGCCACGCTCGCGCCGGTAGGGCTTAAGATTGTACCCGTCATAACGGTACAAACCGTCGCTGGAACCGAACCACATGAAACCATAGCGATCCTGTGCAATGCTGTCGACCCTGCTCTGAAACGGTGCCCCGGCAACAGACAGATTGACGAATTGGAGGTCGTTCCCATCGGTTACGGGAAGGGTTACGAGTGCGCCGGAGGAGTATGCAGGGGAGTGGAAGAGGGAGAGAATCGACACTGCAAGGATCTGGACGGGGAGGGATTTTCGAGCGGTCACCTATTCTCCTGCCCAAGTTGTTCGTTCGAGTCCATTGAAATCGATCGTCAATGGGGATCTCACTTTTGGTCTTCCGGATCAACATGTTCTACACCTGTCCGGCAATACGACCGCGGAATGTTTGACAAGCAACTGGATCGCTCAGCATTCAGAACGTGATCAATCCATGCCCGCACTGCACGACGGTATCGCTCAACCGCAACGGCATAGTCCTGTACTGCTCGGCAGCATCGAAAATAGCGCACGTAATCAATCTCGCCCACGTCACTCATGGGGTCCCTCTGTACATTCATCAGAGCGGCGTACGCCCGTAGCATTAGTATGCGTGCGACTACACAGTCAACCTGGAGATGTCGTTCGTTCTGTGAATCCATCGCTCTCCCCTCCGTTGGTAAGGCATCCATGCCCTCGACCTGCGGCCACGGGACCTTCTGATCGCCAGCATGGATGCGTTGAACAAAAGCACTGGGGGAGGTCCAATACTATATGCAGATTACGCTTGGTTGGATGCAAAATTTTTCGGCTGGCCCAAAACCAGATACTCGACCACTCGTTCGAAGCCTGTCGTCTCACATGCTTAGTTTGTGGCGGCCGGGCCTTGGGTTCGGCGTCTGCTCACGAACTCACAGTCGGATCTGATGGCGTGCGCCGGTCACCTCGCCGAGCTCGACATCAGGTGCCGCGCTCACAACTGGCAGCGTAGATCTTTGAATCGGTCAGCCACAGTCGTTTGCACAGCTGCGCTCGCAGAATGCGGTTCTCTGCGGCCAGGTACTCGTTCCGCAATAGCCGCTGTTGGTTTACTAGCCTGGTCACGCCAGCAGTCGCGCCCATTCGTTGGTCTTCATACAGACTGTCCATCATTGCAGGTTCAACGTTCTCAACGGGTAGTCACGCAAATCGTGTAAGAGTGCACGCTTGTGACCGGAAGTGCGCCCGATACACTAAGTTCGCTTTCATCCTACTAAACGCATGGGACCGCGCGGTGCTTTGACCCACAGCTCATAAGCGACACGGACCGTCCCCGATTCGTTGGATTTCAGCAGGCCGGAAACAGACCCGCTTCGTAGACTTGCTCCGAATGTTCAGCCCTTGCTCCGCAGCTCGTAAAAGTTTGCTGTGAATTCCCGAAGAGTGGGCGGTGCTTTCGCCTCTCCCAGCTTCTTCAGAAGGCTCTCTCTATCAGCCGGGCTGCGGTCCTGGCCGAGCTTGAACTTACCTTCCAGTAGTTCGATCTCAAGTTCGAAGCCGATAATGCCGCCCATGAGGCCGTTCTTGTAGGTGTCGCCGATTTTGGCGAAGTCGTAGCTGGTTCCCTCGTAACCCTCGAATTTAGCGATCAACTTTGAAAGCAACTCGTTCAGTTCCTTGTGACCTTCCACCGGGCGCAGTTTTCCGCTCGCGTGGACCACCGCGAAATTCCACGTTGGCACCACGTTTCCTTTCGTTGCGTACCATGTTGGCGAGATGTATCCGTGCGGCCCATGGAAAACAATGACGCCGGTTTGCTTGCCGTCGAAAGCGCTGCTCTGCGGATTCTGGCGCGAGATGTGCCCGTGAATCGTTCCATAGGTGCCTGCGGTTCGGTCTAGCCAAACCGGAATGTGAGTTATTCGAAGGGAGGGCGACACCGTTATCAAATCGACGAACGCAAATTCCTCCATGAAATCGTGGAGGAACCGGCGGTCTTCAACCAACTGGGGTTTGGGAATGTAAAGTGATTCACCGGGGCCGGGGGCCTCGGGTGTTCGAGATTGTGTCCTCGCCGGAAGATTCGCCAAGGCGAGTCCGGCGAGGAGATGGCGACGGTTCATGACAGACTCCTTGTGCGGGTACCGATTCATTATCGCGTATGAAAGTGTACTTTCAGCGGAATGCAGGCACTATTCCATTTGCCATGCGCCCGGATTGATGAATTACTGTTGCGTTGCTTAGCTCATCCAAACCATCGCCGAGGGGACCACCCCGTCGGGCACGTTGTGCCACTCAGATCAAACAGTGGGCAACATCAGCAGAGTGCCAACAACGGAGGCAAAAGGCTTTCGAAAGTGATTCATCGTGGTTTCATTCCACTAAGTCCTACAAGCGGACCTGCGTTGGTACAGGCATGTTGTTCCCGCTACCTCAGTGTCCGGTACCCGATAGCGGCACCGTCTGCGTGCCCGGCCACGCGTTGTCCGTGACGTTCAACGTCGCCGGGTACGAAACCTTGGCGACCGGCTTAAACGTGACGCTGATCGTGCAACTGGTGCCGGTCGTGAGCGAACACGGCACCAACCTAAAACAGCTTACGCAGGGCAAGAAGGATGAGGAGCCCGCCATATCGCCCGATGGGCGGTGGGTGGTGTTCACAGCCCTGGGCAGCAAGGATGTGCTGATGAAGGTTTCAAGTAACGGAGGCCCCGCATCGCAGTTGACCGACTACAATTCGGCTTGGCCAGCCATCTCCCCGGATGGTAAGTGGATCGCCTCCTGCCGCCGGGGGCGCAATCAGAATTACACCTTGTCGGACCCGCTGCACCCAGAGGATTTAATGAACTTGGCGATGTTCCCTCTCGCGGGCGGCCAGCCTGCCAAGGTTTTTCCGCTGCCCGCCACTGCCAGTGATCAGTTTGCTTGGAGTCCCGATGGACGCGCCATCAGTTTCATCAACACCGTGAATGGCGTGGGTAACATCTGGGACCAACCGATTGCGGGCGGCCCTCCACAACCCGCGACGCATTTCACATCGGACCGGATCTTCTGGTTCGACTGGTCCCGCGACGGCCGCCTGGCTCTCTCCCGCGGCACGGACGGAACCGATGCGGTGCTGATCAGGAATTTCCAATGATGTGTCCAGGGTGGGGAGCTTTTTTGCTCTGCGGAATTCTGCTTCGCGCGTTCTCCCCCGCATGTTTGAAATGGCGGCTCTCAAGGTAAAGCGTTCACCTTGCTCAATCGTCGCCCGGCAGCGGTCCGTCGCACGAGGCCCTCAACCGTTCGGCTCGAGATGGCCGGCAACCCCACCTGGCTGCTTACTCGAGGATGCCGTGGATACGCAGATTCACTAACTGATCCACCGTGAGATTCTTAACTCCCCGGGCTTGTACCTTGTGGATGTAATCCGGCGTGACACCATGGATACGCATGGAAACAAGCTGGTCCAACGTCGGGTGGAAGCCGAGATTCTTCACTTGCTTGACGTACTCGGAGTCTGCGCCGTGAATGCGCAGCGATACCAGATCGTCCGCGCTCGGGCTGTATCCCATGCCCTTCAGGTCGCGAACGAATTCGGGGCTCACGTCGTGAATACGCATGGAAACAAATTGGTCCAGCGTCGGGTTGAAGCCGAGATTCTTCATCTGCTTGACGTAGTCGGATGTTGCGCCGTGAATCCGCAGGGAAACCAGATCGTCCGCGCTCGGGTTATAACCCATGCCCTTCAGGTCGCGGACGAATTCGACGCTCACGTCATGGATGCGCATCGAAACCAGGTGATCCGCCGTCAGCTCGCGGAGACCGAGGTTCTTGAGCTCGCGAATATAGTCGATGGTCACGTTGTGGATGCTCATCGAGATCAGCCCATCCGACGAGTCTGGCGCGACGCCGAGCGATTTGAGTTCTCGCACGTAGGCGGTTTTCACGTCATGCACGGCCATCGAGAATACGGTTTCCACCGGGAGCCCGTTGTAACCGAGCGAGCGCATTTCCGAGACGAAATTCCCATTCGGTGAAAACGTGAAGGCGCCGGCGCCGTTTCCCGCGCGGAAATAGCCATCGCAGCCGAGCGTGCCTGCGTCGCGTGCGATCTCAAAGTGCACAGTCCCGCCGGCCGGCGAATCCATTTGCTGCTTTGAGAGTCCGTGAAGTTGGTCCAGGGGAAGCGCGGAGCTACTCGTCATCTGCGAGCGCTCGGAAGATCGATGCAGCGTGAGTTCTACCTTGCCGTTGGCGGGCAACGGACCGATCATCCACTGACCGGTGATGGTTTCTTCCGCCTGAAGAGCGTAAGCAAGCGTGAGCGCACTAAGAGCGAGCAGAGTGATGCGAGTCATATTTTCGTCCTTTGAACTAGTCGAGAATTCCGTACTGTTTCAGCTGGATGAGTTTGTCCAGGCTGAGGTCCTTGAAGCCTTGCTTCTGGGCTTTGCGCACGAAGTCCACATCTACGCCGTGGATGCACATCCTTATTACGTCGTCGGCGGCGAGGTTCGGATAACCGAGCGCGCCAATTTGCTTCACCTGTTCGGGGCTCGCGCCATGGATCTGGAGCGCCACCAGCTTGTCGAAATTCAGATCGCGCACGCCTGCCTGCTTGAATTGTTCCGCGATTTCGGGAGTTACGCCATGGATCTTGAACGAGATGAGCTGCTCGAAACTCGGCGTTCCGTAGCCGGCGGATTTCATTTGCCGCGTATACTCGGGTGTCAGCCCGTGGATGTACATGCTCACGATCTCGTCGGGCGTTGGCTGGTAGCCCAGTTTCTGCATTTCCACGATGTCGCCGGGCTTGGCTCCGTGAATCGCAAAACTGACGAGCGCATCCACTTTCAACTTCAACCCCGCCGCCATCAGATCGCGCACATACTCGGTTGTGACGCCATGAATCTTGAGCGAAATGAGCTGGTCGACCGACAGATCTTTGTAGCCGAGGGCCGCGATGCCTCCCACAAAACTCTTGTCCGATGACTGCTCCGTGGTTTGCTCGGCCTGCGCCGCGGGCTCGGCCAGGGCGACCAGTGTTGCCTTCGGCGTCTGAATCACGCGCTGTCCGGCCGGGCTCTGCCGCGGCTCGGAACCCTGCTGGTAAACAGCATTCACCAGACGCACGCTTTGCGCGGAACGGTCCGGCTGCAACCGCGCCGGCACGCGCGATGTCGCCCAAATGGAAACAGCGCACAAAGCGATGGCAACTCCGGTGACCCAATCGGCATGCGTCATCGAAGGTGAAGATGCGGGATCGCCTTCCGGTTTCAGCAGCCGGCGAACACGATCGAGCAGGGATCCCCCGTT
Organism: Bryobacterales bacterium; assembly: GCA_963774655.1. Taxonomy (GTDB): domain Bacteria; phylum Acidobacteriota; class Terriglobia; order Bryobacterales; family Bryobacteraceae; genus Palsa-89. The sequence goes on from CAVZFZ010000005.1 coordinate 102,644, forward strand.
CGCCGCCATTGCCAGGCGTGGGGTGGCCATCCGGATCTTCTCCAGCTCCGTCAGGGCGCGCGCGTAAACCAAGGCATCGCCGCAAACTGCGACAGCTAGATCGTCACAGCAGTTTTCCCGCTCGGCCCGCATTTGACGGCCCACCCACCACACGGCGGGATGGTAGAACAACAGAGTTTCGATGGCGGTTTGGAGCAGGTTGACCAGATAATCGTGACGGCGGATGTGAGCCAGCTCATGCGCCAAGAGCGCCTCAATCTGGCTGGGCGCGAGGCCGGAGAGTGCACTCGCGGGCAACAATACCACGGGACGAATCCAGCCGATCACTGCGGGCGTACGAGCGATGGCGGATTCCCAGAGGCGTACCTTCCGCGAAATGGCGAGGCGCGCTGCGAGTCGAGCCATGCTCTCCTGCCAGAACGCCTCGGCGAGCCGAACATTGCGGCGTTTCCAAAGCTGCGTGACTACCCATCCGCCAAGCGAACGGAAAGACAGCGCCGTCACTCCAGCAATCCAGATGTAGACCAGGACCGGGAAATAATCCGGCATGCGGTCGCGCCAAGTGGATGCCGCCGCTGGCTGAACAGTCTGGCTGGCTGGAACGGCGAGGAAACTCTGGGCCGCTGGCTGGTGCAGCGCTTGAATGTCTGCGGAGTCCAGGTAGGCGAAAGTTGCGCCGACTGATGCCAGCATCAGCAACATAGCTGCCATCGCTGCGATGTAGCGTGCCTGCGCGCTGCTATTGCGAAGGGCGTGTCGCGCGGCCCCGAGCAACGCCGCGATGCCTGCTCCCTGCCACACAAAATGCACTAACGTCCATCCAATCGTATTCGTGAGATTCATTTCGCGCCTCGCTCGTATTCGTCCAGAAGTTTGCGGATCTCGTCCAGCTCCTGCGGTGTGGCTGTTTTCGCCGAAAGAGCTCGCATCACCAGTTCACTGGCGGACCCGTCGAATGCGCGGCCAACCAGATCGCCGACAAGCTGCAGCTGGGTCTGCTCTTTCGGAACGCTGGCCTCGTAAACGTGCGCGCGCTGAAACTCCACTTCGTTGCGGCGAACCAGTGCTTTTTCCACCATGATCTGCGTTAGTTTCAAGACGGTGGTGTACCCGGTCGGTTTGGTTCGGTTCAGAATGCCGTGGATCTCGCGCACGGTGGAGGGACCGTTGTCCCACAAGACACGTAGAATTTCGAGTTCCGAGTCCGTGGGGCGATTCAAAGATCTCCGCATGGGAGAATCTTACTACGAAGTTATTCGTAGTGTCAACGAAATTTTTCGTAGTAGTACGGCGAGACGGCTAGCGCGTCATCCAAATCAGAAGAGCGATCGTGATAGCCGCACCCACCAGAATCGCGACAGCCGTTGGCATCCAATTCTTGCGCGACTTTGCGGTATCGGGAGCGGGGCTTGATTCAGCAACTGGCGAACCGGCCGAGTCCTCTGTCGCGGCGGCCGCAAGCATAGCCAGTCCCTCCTCCGGTTGGATGCGGCCTTCCTCGGAGCCATACTCTGAAATCGCCTTCTCGATTTGGGCACGCAGTTCGTCCGGGGATTTACCGAGCGCTACTTTGCCACGAGCCGGCAATTCCGCCAGAACAGTCTCGATGTCCAAGGGCACGCGCGGTTTCACCACGTCGTAACCCAGAGCATCTGCGAGACGGCAAGCCACATGAACAATGCTAAGCAGGTTGAGCGTTGTGCCCTCACAGGGATCGTGATGGCGGCCGGCTATTTGCGCGAGACCCGCCGGCAATCCCCAACGTTCCGCCAGAATCCTACCTGCCTCCGCGTGGTCCATCCCAAACTCATCGCGCTCAAAGTCGAGAAGATCCAGGCAGCGCGCCGCAGCATCTCGAATGATCTGTTCATACTCGGCTGGATACGCTACAAGAAGTCCCAACCGGCCGATGTCGTGCATGATGCCTGCCGTAAATGCAACGTCGGTGTATTCCCCGCAGGCCTTCGCGAGCAGATCGGCCAGGACGGCGGTTGCCACCGTATGTTGCCAGCAACGTCGCAACTCTTCAGTCTTCAAGGCGCCTTGTGCGTAGGCCGCCGTGGCTTGGGTCAAGACCAGTTTCCGTGTCAGGTCGATCCCCAGCAGCGCCACTGCCTGTCCTACGTTAGTTACTGGAGTTACCAGTCCGAATTCAAGGGAGTTGATGCGCTGCAGGATGCGCGCCGTGAAGGTTGCATCGCCGCTGATAAGTTCCGCCACGTCATTGGTTTCCACCTCAGGCTTCGCCAATAAGTTGAGAAGCTTGGCGGCCACTGGAGGAAATGGCGGTACCCTTTTTAACGCTTCGGAAACAGTTGAGGCAGCTCTACTCATGGCGTCTGAGCACTAATCGTCAAATTTCGGGTAAATCTTCAGTGCGCCGAGCGCCGGCGAGTACCTCAAAGTGAAGCGGCGGGGCCGCGCGCAAGCCGACGTCACGGAAGGCTCGGGCGGTACCCAACGGCAGCCTCCGGAAGTTGGACGCCACAAACCTGTTGCTGGGCTTTCAGTGGAGTTGGCTAAAAACGAACCCATGTGCTTTCGCATTCGAATGGCATTCAAAGCACGAGGTTCCCGTGTCGCGCACGGCATCCTGCAACTGGTCGTTACCCAGGAACCTTTCGAATCGCCATCCGCCCGTGCTGCTGTAGAGATGGGAGTCTTTGATCATCACATCCACTCTTCGGCGTTCGCCTTCGAAAATGACTCCACCCTTCTGCTGGGCTTCGCGCAACTCATAAACGATGACGGAGCCATCGGCGAAGTCGCCCGAGGAGTAGCCGTCGATTGCTTTCTGATTCGCAAAGATGTGGTGCATCCCTTGTTCGCTCTCCGGCAGCGGACCGCCAGGCAGTATCACTCCGGTTCCCACATGAACCCAACGTCGGAAGTTATCAGGATATTGCACGGATGCAGCCCCGTACACGACGGTCAGCGATAAGGCCGCCAAAGCCAGAGTCAGGCGAGGATGAGACGTGTGAATTGCCATGAGCCCATTCTGCCGGGCGGCGAAAGGCCCGTATTGGAAAAATTTCAACTCGCAGCGGGCATCGCCCGGCTGTAATCGAGCGGCGTCATGCCGGCGAACTCGCGAAAATCTCGAATAAGATGTGCCTGGTCGAAGTATCCGCAATCGAGTGCGAGCGCTGCCCAGTTCACGGGCATGCCCTTCTCAATACGGTCGAGCAGAGTTCGGAAACGCCTGACGCGGTAGAACAGCTTCGGGGTAAGACCGACGTTTTCGCGGAACAACTGAATGAACCTGGTATGGCTTAAACCAGTATCCAACTGCACTCTTCGAATGCTGCTCACTGCATCTTCCCGCGACAACTGCTCAACCGCATACTGCACCACGGGATGGACGGGAGCAGCGCGCGCCAGCTTCCCGTTCAAGTATCGTTCCACCACCAAGAACTGATTCCGCTCGTCCCTTGCGGAGCACAAGTCATTGAGTAAGCGGTCCGCCTCATCCGGATACAATTCACTGAGGGCGATGTCGATGTTATGCAGTTCATGCGCCGCGACCGGAAAGAATATACGAGCAGCTCCGGGGCGAAAAAGAATGCCGATGACTTCAGTAGATTCCGACGGATCAATTTCAAACGACCGGGAATAGGGGCCGGCGAGCAACGGAACTCGGATGGTTTGGGGTTCGGCATCGACAAAAAAGGACATGGTTGGCTTTTTGAGATGAATCACCAGCGCCATTGCACCGTCCGGATAGACACGCTGGCGTGACGGTAGCGTCCCCGAGTTTGTCGCGCGCCAGATGAATTCGACGTGCTGCGAAAGCGGGAAAGCCGGAGTGTAGACGCGGCGTGACATATCCAAATTTTTGCAGATTGGGCGGACGGGTGTGCGGCGAAGAGGGTTAAAAAACCAAAAAGGCACCGACTCCCTTATGGTCGCGGCTCGGAACGGAAAGAGTGCTACCGAACCGCGACCGTAAGGGAGTCGGTGCTGTTGCGTCTTCAACCGAGCGATAATCGGCACATGCAACGACGCCAGTTCCTTGCCAGCGGCGCCGCGGCCGCGCTCGCGGCAAAGCGGGTCCACGGCGCTAACGACCGCATTGCCGTGGGCCTGATCGGATGCGGCGGGCGCGGACGGTATGTAGCAGGTTTGATGCGCGAAGCGCCCGGCGTGGAGTATGCCGCGGTGGCCGACGTTTATCTGCCGAACGCCGAGCGCGCGAAGGAGTGGGCCGGTCCACAGGCACAGGCGTATCAGGATTTCCGGCGGCTGCTCGACCGGAAGGACATCGACGCCGTTCACATCGCCACGCCAGACCATTGGCACGCCGCCATCACGGTGCTCGCCTGCCAGGCGGGCAAAGACGTTTACGTGGAGAAGCCGCTCGCGCACAATGTCCGCGAAGGCCGTGCGATGGTGGCCGCCGCGCGGCGTTACAAACGCATCGTGCAGGCTGGTACACAGCATCGCTCGGCGCCGCATTTTCGCGAAGTCGAAAAGATAGTGCAAAGCGGCGCTCTCGGAAAAGTGAACTGGGTGCGCGTCTGGAATTACGCGAACCGCTATCCGGAAGGCATCGGACATGAGGCGGATTCCGAACCTCCAAGCGGCCTCGACTGGGATTTCTACCTCGGGCCAGCACCCTACGTACCCTTCAACCGCAAGCGCTTTCTGGTGACTTATCGCTGGTTCTGGGACTATTCAGGCGGCTACATCACGGACTTCGGCACGCACCGGCTGGATACCGTGCACCAAATTATGCACGTGACTGCGCCGCGCACCATCGCGGCCAGCGGCGGGCGCTTCAGCCTACGCGACGACGGCGAGATTCCGGACGTACTGCAGGTGACTTACGAGTATCCAGGTTTCGTGATGAGTTACGAATCTTGCCTGCTCAACGGCCACGGCGTGGGCGGCCGCACTCCCGGAATGCAGTACTACAACGCCCGCGGCGCGGAGGATCGGCCCAACGGTATGGCGTTCTACGGAACGAACGGTGCGTTGTATGCCGATCGCGTGGGCTACGAAGTTTATCCCGAGCCGAAGAAGCCCGGTTCCGCGGAATCGCCGCTGGAACGCACGCACAGGAACACCACGGACGCCACGCGGCTGCACGCGGCGAACTTCATTGAGTGTGTACGGTCGCGCAACACGCCCGCGGGGGACGTCGAAACCGGCCACCGCTCCACCACCGTGGCGCATCTCGGGAACATCGCTTTCAAGACCGGCAAAAAACTGCGCTGGAACGCGGACACCGAGGAGTTCGTGGACGATGGCGAGGCATCGAAGCTGCTCGCACGGCAAGCGCGCAAGCCTTGGGATTTAATTACTCCCCAGCCTTAGCCGCCAGAGTTTCTACCACCGCGATGTTTTTCAGCAGGTCCTGCGGCAGATTGTGTCGCCTCATGAGATATTCCGGGCTGTTGTAGGAAAGCCAAACCTTGCCCTGGCCGTCTTCCCAAACAAGGATCTTGAGCGGGAGATCGATGGCGGCGCTGGGCGCTGCGAGCATCAGAGGCGTACCGGCTTTGGGACTTCCGAACACCAACAGCTTTGTGGGAAGCATCTTCATTCCCACCTTTTCCGCTTCCCCGCTGTGGTCGATCAGCGCAAACAGCGTGATCCCTTTCGACCGCAGAATTTCCTGGAGCTTTTCCACTGTTTGGTCAACCGAGTGATTGCTCGGCTGATTGACAATCCCGTTATCCATCGGTTTTAATCCCATTCTTCCACAACACCCAAGTGGTCATGGCACGCTGATTCTGGACAACCGTGGTCTTCAATGGATCGGCCAACTCTGCGCCCAGCCTCGCGGTGTGCGACAGGAGCAACGCTTCATCCACCAGATATCGCTCCGATCCATCGGGCAACTTGTAGCGGCGTCCATGAATGTGTTCGATCTGCTTTTCCATTCCGATTGTGGACGCAAGGCGGCAGAAGAAGAGTCCACCGGGCTTTAGGACCCGCCACGTCCCGTTCAGCATTGCATCGAAGTGCGCTTCGTCGCCGGCGAAATGAAGCACTGCGCTGTTGATGACCACATCTGCGAAAGCATCCTCGAACGACATCTGTTCAATGACCTCCGCTCGGAAATTCGACTCTGGGAGCGATGGAGCGAGCGAACGAGCCAAGGCGCGGACGCTGTGCACGGCCTGCGCGTCCTGGTCCACAGCGTAGACTTCGTAGCTTTGTCGTAAGAAGTAAACGAGATTCCTACCGCCGCCACATCCGGTATCGAGGACCCGCATTCCAGGCGTGATGCGGCCTCTTAGAAGCTGGTCGAAGAGATAGATGTCGATCTGGCCGAATTGCTCCCGCAGTGTGATCATGGGCTCAACCTTGCTCTTCGTTTTACCATGAGCAGTATGCGGTTCTTCCTCCTGCTCGCGTGTTCGCTCACGCTGTCCGCTCAAGGCGACTTCTACCTGAAAGACGGAGACAGCGTGGTCTTCTATGGCGACAGCATCACGGATCAGCGGCTTTATACTACCTTCACTGAGGCTTACGTTCTTACTCGATTTCCGAAGCTGAACATCAAGTTTGTTCATTCCGGATGGCCGGGCGATCAAGTGGATGGGGGCGCCGGCGGGCCCATCGACGTGCGCCTTGCTCGGGATGTGGTGGCGTACCACCCCACCGTTGTGACCATCATGCTCGGTATGAATGACGGCCGTTATCGCGCCTTCGATCCCGCGATCTTCAAAACTTACAGCGCCGGATACGAGCGCATCGTGAAAGTGTTGAAGGAAAGCCTCCCGAACGTTCGAATTACCGCGCTCGAGCCTTCTCCCTACGATGACGTCACACGCGCGCCGCTCTTCGATGGCGGATACAACGGCGTGCTCATCCGCTATGGCAGCTTCGTCCAGGAGCTTGCGACGCGTGAGCATCTGCAGTACGCCGACCTGAATACCGGCGTCGTCGCAATGTTACAGAAGGCGAATGCAACGGATTCCGCGCTGGCGCAGAAACTCATTCCAGACCGAGTGCATCCGGCGGCCGCGACGCACTACCTCATGGCCGAGGCGCTGCTGAAATCATGGAACGCGCCGGCGCTGGTATCGGCGGTGGAAATCGACGGTACTTCCCGCGCGGTGCGAACAGCATCCAACACATCCATTACAGCTCTTCCGGGCGCCAATCTCGCCTGGACCCAGATGGACTCCGCCCTTCCCATCCCAATCGAGAGATTCCCGTCGAAGGAGTTGGTTCAACTGGCGTTCTCCTCTTCCGATTTCGTCGACAGCCTGGATCGGGAAATGCTGACCGTGACCGGGCTCGCGGCCGGCCGATATGCTCTCAGGATTGATGAACAAACCATCGCCACCTACTCTTCAGATCAGTGGGGAACCGGGGTAAACCTCGCCGAGCTGGACACGCCGATGTCGAAGCAGGCATCCGAAGTGCTTCAACTCACGTATCGCCACAATGTTTTGCACTGGGCGCGCTGGCACCTGATCCAGACTTCTTTCGATGCGGAGAAGCCGCGCAGCATGGATTCGGCGATGACGGCTCTCGATGCGCTGGATGCCGAGGTGGCCAGCATGGCGCGCGCGAAAGCGCAGCCGAAGATGCATCGTTACGAGCTGGTCCCCCAAACCGAGCCGCGACCGCAAGGGAGCGTAACGCGTGCTGCTGTCGTGGTAGCGCTCCCTCGCGGTCGCGGTTCGGAACGGGAATCTAGCGATGGTAGCCGGAGGATCGCAGTCTCAAATAAGTAAAAAGCGGATTGTTTGCGAAACCGACGGGATCCACCAACCACCAGACAACTCCGATGACGAACACGAGCACGATTGTCCAACCTAAGACCTTGGTCAACATAGCTTATTGCACCGCGATCGTGACCGGAGCGCTCTCGAATCCAGCGACAGTAACGATCAGCGGAACCGCTGCGCCGGGCGTGATTCCCGCGGGAACATATGCGTTCACTTGATAGAGCCCGGCGAATCCACCCACCAATCCGCCGAAGAACACTTTCGCGTCCTTGCCGCCGATGCTGACCGTCACCGGATTGGTGGTTTGCGCGGGCGGAGCCGAGGGCGCCGCCGAACCAGCTTCTACCGCTGGATCCACCGGGCCTAATCCCGCACAGTAGATGACAATCGCGTAGCCTGCACTCACCGGATGATCCGCGCTCACCGGAATTTGAGCGCTGGCTCCTGGCGCCACACCGAACACCACGCCAGATCCGTCGGCCTGCGCGAACACTGCCGGTTGAGCCGGTGCGATAACTACAGTTTGTGGAATCGACAGCGCCGGCCCGTTGGCGACGATAAGCTGCTGGCTGGTGTTGGCCGGTACGTCATAAGGGATCACGGCGTTCACTTGGCCATCGGCGGCGAACTGCAACGGCAGTGCGCGTCCACCCAACACCACTTGAGTAGCGCCCAGTTGATTCGCGAGCGGTAGACTCAGCGCCGGATTTTGCCCTGCGCTCAGATGGGTTCCGTAGATGGATGCGAATGCACCGGGCGCGAGCGGCTGATTGCTGCCGCCTTTGGCCGCGCTCACCACACCGCCGGTGTTAATCGACGGCGTCACCGGATTCGCTTGCAAAGAGCCTCCGATGGATTGTGTTCCCTGCAGCGCCGGTACAAGTTCCTGCGCATTCGCCGTCACCACTACCTGCGACGCCGCACTGCTTGGTTGCCAGGTGGCGCTCCAGATCCCGCCGCCGAGCGAAGTGAGCGGGAGCGACGGATCGCCATCGGAAAACGAAGCCACTACATCGCCTTCCGTCAAGAAATTCCCGCAATCGTCCACCACGGTCACTTCCAGCGGCGCCGGCCAAGCCGCGACCGTCGTAAAATTTTCCCCCAGTTGGGTGAATACTGGAACCAACTTGGTGGGCGCACAGACGGGAGATGCAACGTGCGCCGTGCGCGACGCCGCGCCGGGAATCACAATCAACACCACCGCGACATTGCGCGTGGAGCTGTTCGCTCCGAAAGTGAGCGCGATTTCCCCGATATATACGCCGGCAGCCAGCCCGGCAAGCTGCGGCTGCACGGTAACCGTGTCGGACGAACCCGCATCCACCGTTCCGCTGGCCGGTAGCGCGGTGTACCACTTGCTGCCGTTGATGAAAAACGTCACCGCGCTGTACGCGACATCGGAAAGCGACGGATTGTTCAGCGAGATCGTCTGGGCCGCGGGATCCGATCCGCCCGCGGTTCCCACGAAAATCAAGCCCGTTGGCGCAACCGTCGGGTCCACAACCGAGTTGGCAGCCGATACATTCAACACCACCGTCACTACCCGCGGCGAGTTGGCCGCACCCGGGGACGAGACCAGAATCTGGCCATAGTAGACATTTGTGGCGAGTCCATCGATAAGGGCCGTCACCGAAATCGTCGCGGATGCCCCGGGCGCGAGAGTGCCTGAATTCGGCAAAGCAACAAGCCAGTTCGGTACATCGGAGGTGACGGATGTCGACACCGAATAGTCCAGGGATGTTCCGCCGCTGTTCACCACCGTGATCTTTTGTGCCGGAGGACTCGTTCCGCCGGCTACTGCCTCATAAAAGAGTCCGGAGCGCGATAGCTGCAGCTCCGCCTGCCCATTGCTGACGGTGAGCAGCACTGCCACGTTGAAGCTCTGGTTGGCGGGTGCTGCGGAAATCGCAATGGATCCGAGATAGGTACCTGGCGCCAGTTTTCCCGGGTCGGCGCTCGCCGTAACGGAAACACTGGCAAATGGCGCTGCCGTTTCTGAACCGGGTGAGATTTGAAGCCAGTTGCCTCCGGAACTGGTGCTCGCTGAGGCAGCAATGGTCTGCTGGCTGGCCCCGCTGTTTGCCACCAGGATCGATTGCGTCAGAACGGTGGAAGAGCCTTGCGCGGCCGAAAAATTCAAAATGCCCGGCGTGACCGCGATAGGTGGCGCCGGATTTGGATCCACCGTGATTGAAACCGTGAGCGAGTTAAATGGGCTGTAACCGGCATTGAAGGTGAACGTGCCGGTTTGCGTCGCCACCCCACTCAGCAATCCGTTCGGAGCAAGCGACAGACCCGGGGGCAGAGTTCCGGTCGCGACGAATTGCGCGTCCGAAGGAACACTCGATAAGCCTTGCGTGATGTTCGCCGAGTAGGCCACGCCTACCACAGCATCCGCGAGCGTAACGCTGGATGATTGCGGATTGACGTTGATTGTTCCTGAGCCGGTAAGCGTAAAAGTGAAGCCCGATGACTGTGTTCCGGGCGGGACCGTAAAGGTAAATGGGAAAGATCCAGTGGCGCCCGCAAGCGGTCCGGTTCCTCCTGTCACGGTCATCTGGCCGGAGAGCCCATCCGTGGTAAATGAGGCGGGAGTGCTGGATGCCGAAAGGGTCCCACCCGAGTTGATGGTGATGACGAGAGAGGCGCTCAGCGAGTTCGGATCGCTGCCGCTGCTGGTGAAGACCACCGTTGCGGCTCCGAATGGCGTAAGGTTTCCCGAACCTGCCGCATTGACGGCATTCGGATCGCCGCTTCCGTTCCCGGAAAAGTTCAAGCTGATGGACGTGGAGGCTCCTGGAGCAGGCAGACTGAGAACGGTCAAAAATAGACCGAGACGAAAGGCAGTACCAACGCGAGCCAGCCACCGGAAGCTCATTGTCATAATTCGACGTCTTGGAGCAAGAAGTTTAACATGCTCAGGTGCTGTTATCGTAGCGATTGAGGATTTTCCATGCGATCTGACATTGTTCCAGGTGCTATTTTTCCCGACTACGAGCTATCCGACCATACCGCCAAACACCGGAAGCTTTCCGAGCTGCAAGGACCACATCCGATGGTTCTCGTTTTGAGCCGCGGAAGCTTCTGCCCCAAGGATCGCCGGCAGGCTGAGGGGCTGGTGCAACTCCATCGCGAGCTGGAAGTTGCGTACTGCCGGCTGGTCACCATCAGTACCGACAATATTACGCTGACTAACGAATATCGCACCGGAGTTGGCGCGCACTGGCCGTTCCTCTCGGACGCGGGGCGTATCGTCCAAAAAGATCTCGACATCGCCGAATATACCGACCCAGTGAACAATCCGATGATTCCGCACGTCATTGTCCTCGAACCGGGTCTCATTGTTTATAAGGTCTACAACGGCTACTGGTTCTTCGGCCGGCCCACTGTCGAAGATCTCCGCCAGGATTTACGCGCCGTTACCAGGAAATGCCGGCCGGACTGGGACATCACCACTCCCGAACTCCGCGAGGCATGGAAGCAAGGCCGCAAGGAGCTTTTCTACCCATACGGCAAATCCTACGTCCAAACGCTCGGGGAACAGGATTAGCGAGCGAAATGGTAGGTTCGGCAAATGTGGTGACAGGAACGTGTGAATAAATCCAAATCACCGACTCCCTTACGGTCGCGGCTCGGAATGAGACACCCCGTTACCGAGCCGCGACCGTAAGGGAGTCGGTGATTTGGATTTCTTCACAGGCTCCAGGCTCGAATTTTCGCGCCGCTAGACCACAAACCAGCGACGTAGGTCAACGCTAAATTTCGTGCCTGCGACCATTTTTGCCAGCGCCCGCACTTCCACCACGGACTGCTAGGCTGTACCTGTTGCCCATTCGCCACAATCCTCATTATCAAGACCGGGTCAACCAGGTGCTCGACTACATCAGCCAGCATCTGGACGGCGAACTTTCGCTAGCCCGTCTGTCTCGCGTCGGCTGCTTCTCGCCTTTCCACTTTCATCGGATTTTTCAAGGTGTCACGGGCGAGACGTTGAACACCCACGTGCGGCGCGTGCGGCTGGAGCGCGCGGCGATGTTGCTGCGCACGTCGCCGAAAATGCGGATCACCGATGTCGCCTTAGAAACGGGCTTCGGCGGCACCGCTGAATTTTCGCGCGCGTTCAAGAGCCATTTCAATAGAACCGCCAGCTCGTGGGATCGGCGCAGCCCGCTCGAAAATAGCAAGATCTGCAAAGAGCCGGAGGCGATCCCGTTCCATACTGTAGAGGAACTTGATCGTTGGAAAGCTGCAACGAATGTCCGTCTTCGGGTCCGCCGTTACGAAGAATTTCGCTATGTTTACAGCCGCATCTACTCGCCCTTTGCCAATTCAGGATTGCTGGACAGCTACCACGCGCTCCTCGCCTGGCTCAAGCAAAGGGGCGCCGATGTCCGGGACGTGGTCCTCATCGGCATGTCGCTGGATGATCCGTCCATCACGCCGTCCGAAAAATACCGCTATGATCTCGGCATCGCGTTTCCGCGCACGCCGGGCGGGATTCTGGCCGAGATCGTCCGTTCGCGAGGCCGTCCGGCGCCATCTTTTGAATCGTTGCCCGCGAAATCCGAATGCGCCGCGGCCGGCTTCAGCGTCCGCGATTTCAAGCCTCAACAAGTTGTCGCCTTCCATTCCGTGGGCAACTTGGATCAGGTGGGACGCGCCTGGCAGTATCTCTATCGAATCTGGCTGCCAGCGAGCGGCTACCAGCCGGCGGATCTGCCGGGCATGGAGATGTTTGTAAGAATTCCGGAGGAAATAGGATGGGAAACATTCGATCTCGAAGCTTGCATACCCGTCGAGCGGCTTTGACGCTCGCTGCCGCCGCAATGCCGGCCTGGAATCAATCGCAAAAAACCGTTCCACCTGAGAAAGGGGCGCCGATGGAACTTGGAGCGTTTTCAATCAGCCTGACTGTCAAGGATCTCGCGGCTTCGCGCCAGTTTTACGAGAAGTTCGGTTTCAAGGCCTTCTTCGGCGATGCTTCGAAGAACTTCCTGATCATGAAGAACGGCGATCATGCGATCGGCCTTTTTCAAGGCATGTTCGAGAAGAACATTCTCACCTTCAACCCGGGCTGGGACCAAAACGCCCAAAAGCTCCCCAGTTTCACGGACGTCCGCGAAATTCAACGCAGGCTCAAGGGCCAAGGGGTTAAGCTGACGACAGAAGCGGACGAGAGCACTACGGGTCCGGCCAGTCTGATGGCAGTGGATCCCGACGGAAACATCATTCTCCTGGACCAGCACGTCTGAGCCGAAAAAAACATTCGCGACCCTGTCGATCCGCCCGTTTCCCGTTCGACTTCTTTAGTGGAAGGCACTATAAAGGAGAAACGTATGCGATTCATGCTAATTGTGAAAGCCAACCAGGACTCGGAAGCCGGCGTCATGCCGTCGACGGAGTTGGTGGAAGCGATGGGGAAGTTCAATGACGAAATGGTGAAGGCCGGCGTGATGCTGGCTGGCGAGGGCTTGCAGGCCAGCTCTAAGGGCGCCAAGGTGAAGTTCGCGCCCGGTCAAAAGCCGACCGTAATCGATGGTCCCTTCATGGAAACGAAGGAACTGATCGCGGGGTTCTGGCTGATCCAGGTGAAATCGAAAGAGGAGGCGATCGCCTGGGCCATGCGCAGCCCTATGCCGCACGGTCCGGATAAACCCAGTGAAATTGAGATCCGCCGCGTTTTCGATGCTGCCGACTTCGGGCCTGAGGCGGCGGAGAACGAGAAAGCGCTGCGCGATGAAATCGCCAAGAGGGCGCTGAAGTAATGCCGGCGGTGGTTTCTAAGGACGGCACGCGGATCGAGTTCGAACGTTCGGGAGCAGGCGCGCCGCTGATTCTTGTTGACGGTGCGCTATGTTATCGAGACTCCGGTCCCGCGCGTCCCCTGGCGAAACTTCTGGCGCCGCACTTTACCGTATTCACCTACGATCGGCGTGGCCGGGGCGAGAGCACGGACTCGGAGGTTTACGCCGTCGAACGCGAAGTTGAGGACCTCGAAGCGCTCATTCAAGAAGCAGGCGGGTCCGCCTATGTCTACGGCGTGTCGTCTGGCGCGGCGCTCGCCATGCAGGCGGGCACGCGTCTCCCAGGCATTCGCAAGCTGGCTCTTTACGAAGCGCCTTACATCGTCGACGGCTCAAATTCGCCATTGCCCGAAAACTTCCGCGCTCAATTGCAGCAGTTTGTCGTGGCGAGACGGCCCGGCGAAGCCGTGAAGCTTTTCATGCGGCGGGTGGGGGTGCCTGGGTTCGGCATTTTCATGATGCAGTGGATGCCGGTTTGGAGAAAGCTCACCTCGGTGGCTCATACGCTGGTGTACGACATCACAATTGTCGAACCCTACAGCCAGGGTCGGCCGCTGCCGGCAGAAGCCTGGGCAACGGCAAAAGCGCCGGTGCTGGTTGCCGACGGCGGCAAGAGCCCCGCGTGGATGCGCAACGCGATGCGAAGCTGGGCGAGCATGATTCCGAACGCCACATATCGGACCCTCCCGGGACAGACGCACATGTTGAAAGCGCAAGCGATCGCCCCTGTGTTGGTCGAGTTTTTCAATTCATAAACTAAGGAAGCCCCGCACCGGCTCCCTCACGGTCGCGGCTCGGTAAACAGCGGACGTTGCATTCCGAGCCGCGAGCGTAAGCGACCGGTGATCTTGTCTCTGACACCTGGCAAGTCCAGCGGTAGAATAGAGGCTCGTCTGGTTACAACAGAAGAGATGAAAAGGAGATGCGAGTGCAAAAACGATTCCTGATGTTGGTTGGTGGGTTGGGGTTGTGTCTGTTTCCCGCAGTGGTGACAGCGCAAGAACCTTGGGGAGAGATCAGAGCCGAGCCGAATCCGTGCAGAATCGCAGGCGGCAAGGAGGAGTGCACCACTTTTCTGCACTGGCACACGCGAGGCGTGGAGAGGGCGAAAGTGTTTGTGACCGCGGAAGGCGGCCGGACTTTCAAAGAGCGTGAATTCAGCGCCAGCAAGGAATGTGAAGGGGATCGATGCGCGGCGCCTTGGATCTCGCATCACACCAAGTACATCTTCCAATTGTTCGATTTCTCCCGCGGCGATCGAGGTCGCCTTTTGTCGACCGTAGAAGTCCGGGGCGAACGGTAATCGGTTTCTACCTACAGGCGGGCGCTTCCTGCGCCTGCCTCAAATCATTCTCCAGCCGCATCCAGGGAACTTTTGCGCCCTGCTAGAACTTCTTTCCTAACTTACCAAGGTAGGTCCCTGGGTCTCCCCTCGCTCTAACTCAACATTGGCCGCACTTTGACTGCATTCTGCCCAACTGGGGCACGAATTGCACTGTACCGGATCAACTGGTACGGAAAGTGGAGCACAGGAGGAAACAATGACGAAGCAGGAGTTCGGCGCCGCCTACGAAAAAGGCTTCAATCTCACGATTCGATTTCTTTGTTCGCGCGGACTATCTCGCGATTCGGCGAGCGAAACGGCGCAAGCGGCATGGGTACGCGGATGGGAGCGGATTAGTCAGTTGCGAGACGCGAAGATGCTGCTGACCTGGATGAATACGATCGCGCTGAATCTGTATCGCAGCAGCCTGCGGCGCGAGCCGTTTCTACAGGAGCTTCCCGAACTGATCGCCAAAAGCCGGACAAATATTGCGGTGATCGATCTGAAACGCGTGCTCAAAACCTGCAAGAAGAACGACCAGATGGTTTTGCAACGGCATTATCTGGAAGGCTATCAGGTACGGGAAATCGCGCTGGCCAACGGTTGGAGTGAAACTGCTGTCCGCATCCGTTTGCTGCGCGCCCGGCGCGCGGTAGCGAAAAAGCTGGCGGCTTAAAAGAGACCGGCTCCCTTACCGTCGCGGTTCGGAATGCGGCATCCGTGCGTTACCGAGCCGCGACCGTAAGGGAGTCGGTGCCGTTGTGGTGCGATAAGATCTCTATATGATTACGCTAGCAGACGCAAGACGAGTGATCGCCGCCGCCGAGAAAAAGGCCGGCGAGGTGGGCCAGCCGATGAACATCGCCGTGGTGGATTCCGGCGGCAATTTGGTGGCTCACGTCCGCATGGACAAAGCGTGGATTGGAAGCGTGGACATTTCCATCAACAAGGCATGGACCTCCCGAGCGTTCGATATTCCCACCAAGAGTCTCGCCGAACACAGCCAATCCGGCGGCCAGTTCTTTGGAATTCATGCGTCGAACCATGGACGTGTGATGATCTTCGCCGGCGGCATTCCTCTCAAGAAGGACGGCCACGTGGTGGGCGCAATCGGCGTCAGCGGCGGCAGCGGTGAGCAGGACCATGCCGTGGCCGAAGCAGGCGCTGCCGCGTTCTAATTATTCGTGCCGTAGCGCGCTGAGCGGATCGATCCGCGAGGCTCTCCGCGCCGGTACCAGCCCCGCGACCAGCGCGGCGCTCAACAAAGTTACCACCGCAATCGCCAACGAAAGCGGATCATTCGGTTTCGTCCGGAACAAAAACGATTTCACAAGTTTGGATGCCGCCAGCGCCAACGGCAGACCGATCGCCAATCCAACCGCGGCCATGCCGCAGACTTCGCGCAAAACCAGCCAGACCACCCGGCCACTTCGCGCTCCTAGCGCCATTCGAATTCCGATTTCACTGGTGCGGCGGGCGACGTTGTATGACACGGTCCCGTAGAGACCAACGCAAGCGATGACCAGCGCAAGGATGGCGAAGCCGCTGCACAACCCGGCAAACGTGATTTCCTGGTTGATTGTGTGGTCGATGTCCTCCACTTGGCTTCGCACGTCGGACACCGGCACGCGCGCGTCCGTCAGTCGAACTGCTTCGCGAACAGCGTTGACATAGCGGAGCGGGTCGCCGGAAGTACGTAGAGCATACATCATTTGATTCGGCTGCGGATAGCCTTGGTCGTACGGCAAATAAACTACCGGCGGAAGATTCCGTGTGAGACTGCCATAGCGCGCGTTCCTGGCTACTCCGACGATTTCCATATCGCGCCCCACACGATCCCCTTCCCCAGCCTCGCGCAGGATCAGGTGCTGTCCCAAAGGATTCCGATCCTGGAAGTTGGCTTTGGCGAATACCTGGTTGATCACCGCAACGGCCGGCGATCCTGGCCGATCGCGCTCCTCGAAGTCGCGGCCGGCGAGAATTGGAATTTGCATGGTGGCGAAGAATGCGGGTCCGACGGTGAAAATTCGATTTGCGTCGTTGGGCGGCGCTCCGGCCACGCCGATTGGAAGACCGCTCTCGCCGCCGACCAACGAACCCTCGGAAAGACTAGCGCTGCGCACGCCGGGAATCGCGCCGAAGCGCCGCCGCAGATCGGCGTAAAAGGCTTCGATCTCCGGATCCTTGTGTCCAGCCTTCCGCGCGTCTACCTGAAATAGCAGCACGTTCTGGCGATTGAAGCCGAGCTCGATGGATTCCAGATTCGCGAGCGTCCGCACAAACAGTCCGGCCGCCACCAGCATCAGGAGCGAGATGGCGATCTGCCCCACCACCAGCACACGGCTAAGACTGACGCGACGGAACACGTGCCGACGCGGCTCGCGTTTCCTTTAGAGCCGGCATCACGTCCACGCGCGTGGATTGCGAGCGCCGGCGCAAGGCCGAAGAGTACGCCGGTCAGCAAGGACAGTGCAACGGCCACGCCCAGCACATGCCAGTTCAATTCCGCGTGCAGGGTGAAGTTCGCTCGGCCGTTGGCCAGCAGCAGCGTAAGGAAGCGAATCCCCCAAATGGCGAACAGGACTCCCAATACCCCGCCCAACGACGCCAGCAGAATACTTTCGGTCAGCAGTTGCCGCACGATGCGGAACCTGCCGGCGCCCACGCTCAGCCGTAGCGCGATCTCCCGTCTTCTCGCCGAGGCGCGCGCCAGCAGCAGATTCGCGACATTGGCGCATGCCAGCGCCAGGATCAATCCCACCAGCGTCAAGAGCACGTAGAGCGGCTTCGAGTACTGGCGGCGCAGGGTGTCCAGCCCGCCTGCGCCCTGCCGTGATCACCAGCTCGGGAAGGCTCGCCCGCTCCTTGTCGTTCGTTGCCGTGCTCGCCACCCATTGGTGAAACGCCGGCGCAAGAGCGGATTGCGCTTGCGCGATGCTGACTCCCGGACGCAACCGGCCCATCACATCGACCCAGTAGTCATTCTTTTCGAGATAGTCCGAAGGGCGGAAACCAAATTGGTGGCCGGCGCCGAGCAAGTTCGTTGGTGTGCATCGGCAGATAGACGTCCGGAGCCGCCGCTGGATCCACGCCGAAGAATTCAGGCGGCGTTACGCCGACCACTGTGAATGGCAGGTTGTCGATCAGAATCGGCTGACCGGCCGCGTTGTCCGCGCCGCCGAAGCGCCTTTGACTGAACGCGTAGCTGACCACGGCCACTGCCGGAGCTCCCGGCCGGTCGTCGTCAGGAATGATCAGCCGCCCGGCTGCGGGAGGAACGCCGAGCCCGCCAAAGTAATCGCCTGAGACGTTCCAGCCGGAGGCAAGATCGGCTTGCCCTTGAATCGTCACGTTCAGGCTTCGCACTTGCAAAACACTGGCAGTGCCCGAATACGCTCGAAAACACCGCGTCGTTTTTCCGGAATAGTTCGAACGCCGGATACGGAAAAATGCCGCCCGTCTCTCCCTTATCGGGATCCTCATAGGTGCGTGCCGCTCATGCCATGCATGACCCACTCGCGGCCGTGCGGCTTGGCGTGCCAGTTGAACACCACCAGCGACTGCGGATCGGCAACCGGCAGCGAGCGCAGCAGGATCGCATCCATGAAGCTGTAGATGGCAGTGTTGGCCCCAATCCCGAGCGCGAGCGACAGGATCGCGAGTAGCGTAAACAGCCGGTTGGACGCCATAGTCCGGAAAGCGTAGCGCAGGTCTTGGACGAATTGTTCCAGCAGGATCCATCCCCAGGCGGCTCGGGTGCTCTCCTGCACCTGCGTGAGATTTCCCAATTCCCGCCGCGCCACTCGTTGCGCCTCTTCTTCGGACAACCCTTGCGCCTGACGTTCTTCCGCTTCCTCCTCCAGATGAAACTGCAGTTCCTCGCGCAGCTCAGCCTCTTTACTGCGGCGGCGGCGCAACCAGCTCAACTTGCGAAAGAACGCGTTCACTGCGCCTCCTGGTCGGCGGGATTCAAAACCAGTCCCATGGCGCGCGAAAACGTCTGCCACTTGGATTGTTCGCTCGCGAGCTGTTTTCGTCCGCTCGGCGTGAGGCGATAATACTTGGCGCGCTTGCCTTTGTCGGATAGCTCCCAGGACGCGGCGATCCAGCCCTGCGCTTCCAGCCGGTGCAGCGCGGGATAAAGCGATCCGGTTTCCACCTGAAGCAGCTCTTCGGAAGTCCGCTGAATGTTTTTGGCGATGGCGTGGCCGTGGCTCGGCCCTGAAACCAGAGTGCGCAGAATCAAAAGGTCGAGCGTGCCTTGCAGGAGTTCAACGCGTTTCATTGTGTAGGCAGTCTACCATATATTGTGTAGCCTGTCTACTGAGTAAGGCACCGACTCCCTTACGGTCGCGGCTCGGTAACCCACGGATGCCGCATTCCGAACCGCGACCGTAAGGGAGTCGGTGCCTTTTCTTTTTTTCTACCTTCGCTGCAGCTCGTGCCAATCCACCAGCGTCGCCGCCGAATAGTTCTTCCCGTGAGCCGCCATCACCTGCCTGGCGCGCGCTTCCATCTCGCCCGCCTCTTTCTTCCGGTGGACCTTGCGCAACAACGCCGCATAGTTCGCGAGACATCCCGCCAAATCGGGATGCGCTTCGCCCACCGACTGTTCCCAAATCCCGATGGCCCGGAGATAGAGCTTTTCGGCGTCCGCATAGCGATTCTCGAAGCCGTAGATTTGCCCCAGATTGTTGAGCATGGATGCGACCTCGGGATGCTCCGGCCCCACGGATTTTTCTTCGATCGCCACCGCGCGGGAATATGCTTCTTCCGCTTTCTGGTACTCGCGCCGATCGCTTGCGATGAGCCCCAGATTGCTCAGCACCCCGGCGAGTTGATAATGATCCTTGCCGAAAACCTTCTGGTAAATTGCGAGGGCGCGCTCGAACAGCGGACGGGCTTCGCGCAACCGGCCTTCGTCGCAATACAGCACCCCCAGGTTGTTGTTCGCATTCGCCACGCGCGGATGCTCCGGGCCAAGCGCCGCTTCGAGCGTCGAGATCGACTCTTCTAAAAGCTGTTCCGCCTTGCTGTACTGATGCTGCACTCGATACAATTCGCCCAGCCGGAGCATGCTGTCCGCGACGTCCGGATGGTTCGCTTCTAGCGCTGCACGCCGCAGCGCCAGCGCCTTCCGATACGATACTTCCGCTTCGCCGTAATGCCCCAGTGAATACTGCAGGAATCCCATGTCGTTCAAGGTCGCCGCAAGGGCCGCTTGGTCTGGTGGTTTCACTTGCTGGCGGATCGAGATCGATTGCGCATAGGCGGAACCCGCCTGCTGGTAGTGGCCCAGCCGAAGTTGAATCCAGCCAACCGCATCGAGCGTGTCGGCCACGCTCGGATGGTTTGGTCCAAGTTCCATCCGATGCAATTCCAGTGATTTTCCCGCAAGCTCGGACGCAGCTTCAAACTTGCCCTCCAACCCGTTCAGGCGGGCGTTGTTCAAAAGGATGGCAGCCATCAGCTTCGGCGCGCGATTCTGCTCGCATAGAACGCTGGCTTTTTTGTATAGCGCTGCAGCCGAGGAGTAGTCGCCCTGAACTTGCTTCACCAGCGCAAGTTGGTACATGCTCTGCGCTATTTCCAACGGTTGTGCGGACGCGCTCGCATGATCCACGGCTGCTTGAAATGAGGCTGCCGCCTCGGTGTATCGGCCCCGCGCCTGGAGTTGCTGGCCTTGGGCCAAGAGTCCCGCCCATTCAACGTCTTCGGCCACTGAAGCCGCTGGAATCAAAGCGCAAAGAGTGAGGATTTCCAGAACAAGCCGCACTGGACCTGCAACGCCCCCAATCGAAATGTTTCAGTTCTATGTCGATTTAGTTACAAATCGATTAACAGCAGTTTAGCATCGGATGGTTCGTTTGGAAATGGAAAAGTGACGCCGTGCACCGTAATAGCAACGTCATCATTGGCGTGGGGTGAGGGTGGTAATCTCGATTTCGTGACTACCAAAGCGATTGCGTTCTGCCTGGTGCAACTGCTGGCGATCCAGAATCTTGGTGCGTGGGGCGTGCGGGGACACACGCTGGCGAATCTCGCCGCTGTTGAGACCATTCCATCCGATGGGCCCGTCTTCCTGAAGACGCAGAAAGCCTACATCGGCCATCTCGGGCCGATCCCCGATACCTGGCGCAGCGTGTCCGAGCCATTTCTTCGCATCTCGGAAGATTCAAATCATAGCTGGTACACCGAGGGCTTCGATTTCATCCCCGTGCTGCCACTCTCGCGCACGGAATTCATCCTGCGCGTGTATGACGAGTATCTGCGGACCGTGAAGTCCGATCCGGATCGGGCCAAGTTGTTGAACATTCGGTACACCGGGCTCGAGGCGTATTCGATCATGGAAGGCTACGAGCGAATGAAGGCCGGGATGCGGCTGTATCGCAATGTCACCGGCACAACCGTCGCGGGCTCCAGGGACATCGCGAAATTATACGCGGGAATCTCGCCGCTGTATCAGGATCCCGAGCAAGTGAAGCAGATGCTCGCGAGCGACATTGCATTCTATATGGGATGGGTGGGCCACTATGCCGCGGACGCCGCCATGCCGTTGCACGATTCCATCCATCACGATGGCTGGTCCGGCGAAAATCCGAAAGGCTACACCCGCGATCCGAAGATTCATGAGCGCTTCGAATCCAGCTATGTGGATCTGATCGGCGCCAGCGAATCGGACCTGCTCAAATACGTATCGAAGACACCGCGCTATCTGGAAGATCCCTGGCAGGCGACGCTGAAACACTCTCTCGACGCCCGCAATTTCGTGGAAGATGTCTACCGGCTGGATATGCGGCATGGGTTTGAGAATAAGGACGACCAGCAGGCGCGTGAGCTGGTATTGAAACGCATGGCGGCAGGCGCCGAGTTCCTGCGCGATCTGACTTATACCGCTTGGATCGACAGCGCGAAGCCCGTGCCTGCGGTGAAACCCATCGATCGTCCGGAGAATCCGGATAATCCGAAGTACAACCCGGCAACTGGTTCGGCGCCCGCACCTGCCGCCACGAAACAATAGGCTGCTATGCTCGGCATGATGAAACTTGGCGCAATTCTTTTCTTGTCCACCCTGGCAGCGTTTCCGCAGACGCCTTCGCTCGATTTTCTCAATCACAATCGCCCGGTTCTGGACGCGCACAACTGCTACCCGTACCAGGGCCGCTGGCGGGACCGCATCGATCGCGCACTGAGCGCCGGGTTTCCGGTCAGCATCGAACAAGACTTGGCGTGGGATCACAAAGGATCCAAGGGCGCGGGCCGAGTGGTGCTCTCTCACGAACCGAAAACCACTGGCTCGGAACCTCTGCTCCGCGATTACTTCTTTGAGCGCGTGCGGCCCATCGTGGAGAAAGCTCTGGCGGATGGCGATCGCAGCCACTGGCCGTTGATCGTCCTGCACTTCGATTTCAAGAGCACCGAGGCGCCGCTGCTGCAGGCGGTTTGGGATTTGCTTGGCGAATACGAAAGCTGGCTCACCACTGCCGTAAAAACCGGCGATCCGAACCAACTTTCGCCATTCGAAGCGAAGCCGATCCTGGCAATAACAGAAGATTCGGATGAGCAGGAAGCGGTCTTCTTCAATCAGGTGGCCGTCGGAGCGAAACTTCGCGTGTTCGGCTCCGCCCATGGTAATCCCATCGAAGGAAAATCGAAGCAGGAACGCATCCACTTGGCCGCGACTTTACCGCCCGAGAAATTGCTTTCGGAGAAACCCACCAACTATCGGCGCTGGTGCAACAACTCCTGGTTTGCGGTGGAAGAAGGTGGTCAAACCAAAGCAGGCAATTGGACCGAAGCCTCGGATCGCCGCCTGCGTGCGCTGGTGGATCACGCGCACAACCTGGGATACTGGATCCGGTTCTACACACTGGACGGTTTTCCCCCGGCCGAAGGTATGGGTTGGGACGCCGGCTATAACTTCGGTTCGCGAGAAACCGTTCTCGCCCGGTGGAAGGCGGCGCTAGCGGCAGGCGTGGATTTTATCGCGACAGATCAGTATGAAGACCTGGGAGCGGTTATGAAAATGACAGGCAATCCCTGAAATGTGGGGCAGGTTGGTAACCTGCCGCCGATTGTTTATCGGCGTAAACTAGGCGGGTTAACAACCCGCTTGCAGGATGGCATCCTGCCCCACAACCAATCCGTGTACCCGTGCGCCACAGTAGAGACGTCTGCTAGGATCATACCTTGGCCATGCAATCAAACGTTACCGTTCTAGTGGTGTGTCTATACGGAGTTAGCCTGCTCTCAGCACAGAGCACCCCACCGGCTCAAAGCACCACCCCGCCGGCTCAGGGCACTACTTCTCAGAGCACGACCCCGCCCGCGACCGGTACTTCATCTTCTTCGGCTCCGGACAAAAGCAGCACTAGCTTCGTGCGCCGGTTTTCAGCGGGCGCCACGCTATCAGTTCTGGGTTTAAGCAGCATTCGCGGGGGTTCCACCAGTGTGGTCAACTCGGCCGCCGTGACCACGGATTACACCACCAGCAACGCGTCGGCCCGGATCGGTTACGGAATCACTTTGCAAGCAGGACTCACCGATCACTTCGCTGTAGCGGCGGGCATCTACTACCGGAAAATCGGGTATCAATTTACCACCAGCGTCAACACCGTTACCAATATCGTGGAGGGGGGCATTGTAGTGCCTATCACGTCCACCACCACCGCGCATGACGACACTCGGGCGCATCTATTCGACGTTCCTTTCGTGTTGCGCTACTACGGGAAAAGCCGGCACACCCCGGGACCGCGCTGGTTTGTAGAGGCCGGAGGCGCCTGGCGCGACGCGACCAGTTTCAGAACGTCGGAGGACACTACCGACGCGAGCGGCGTGCAGTCTTGCTGCACCTCGGTCCCAACACCAGTGGCGCACCGCAACGCGCGAGGCTTCGTTGCCGGAGCGGGCTTACAATTTATCGATCCATTTGGGATCCGCGTAGTGCCCGAAGTCCGTTATACGCGTTGGGTCAACCAGATTTTCGATGCATTTTCCACGCACACCCAACAAAATCAAATAGAAGCCAATATTACGCTGTCTTTCTAGCGCTCGCCGGTTTCCGAAAACCACCCACGGTTTCCTGGAGGATCGTTTCGAACTGCGAAGCAGCGGTCCGCCATGTGAAGTGCTGTTCCACCAGGGCGCGCGCGGCTCCACCGAGCCCGGCGGCCAATTCGGGGTCGCGCAGAACGCGAACCACCGCGCCAGCGAACTCCCTTGGATGGTCGGCAATCAAAATATTCTTGCCGTGGGTTACCGGCAGCCCTTCCGCGCCCAGCGTGGTGGACACCACCGCTTTGCCCATGGCCATGGCCTCGAAAATCTTGAGCCGCGTCCCGCTGCCGTGGCGCAGAGGCACGATGTAAACCGGCGATTCTCGCAGATAGGGCCGGATGTCCTCCACGCGGCCAGTGACGTGGACTCGATGGCTGGCCAAAGCCTGAATCTCGCGGCCGGGATACCGCCCGACGATCCAAAGGTCGGCATCCGGAATTTCCAGGCGAATGTGTGGCAGGATCTCCGCTGCGAAGTAAAGGATGCCATCCTGATTCGGCATCCAGTCCATGGAGCCAGTGAACACCATGGAATTCGCTACCGGAGCGTCCGAAGGACGAAACGCCTCAATGTCCACCCCGGTGGCAATTGTCGAAACTCGTTCCGGGTGCGCGTAGCGGGAAAAATAATCCCGATTCTGTTCGGAAACCGTGATGACAAAATCAGCCTGGCGCGCATACTCGCGTTCCGCTTCGCCGAGTGCCCGCCATTCCTTCCAGTAGAGGAATCGCTTCACCGGATGGTTGGCCGCTGCAAACTGCTGTTTCCAAAGATCGGCCTCCACATTGTGCGTGAAAAGAATTTTTGGACAAGGCAGGCTCCAATCGATGAGACCTGCCGGATAAATGAAGTCGCAGACCAGCGCGTCGAAATTTCCGCCCGCGATTAAGCTATTCAGGCGACGGCGTATGCCGGCATCATCGAAGTACCGCAGCCGGCCCCCGGATTCCCCTCCGATTACTTGCATGCTATGCGGTGTGGAGGACAACAACGTTCGCGCATAGCGCAGGTAATCCCGCGAGGTACGCTGCGGCGCGAGAACGATCGGGATTGCCACTACATCCGCGAATGCCTTGAGTTCGCTACCTCGGTGTTGATCGCCGAAGTGTTCCGCATAATAGGTGAAAACAGTGACCGAGTGGCGCCGCGCGAGTTCCTTGAGGATATTGAGGCTGCGGATTCTCCCACCCGTATCGGCAGGAACAATTCCGCCGGCCTTGACCCACAGGATTCTCATCGGCCCGCCTGCTCGATCATATAGCAATTTGCAGCGCTTGGAGAAACTCCTCGTCTTGCGGCGTCAGGTCGAACTTACCCGCCGGCACCAGTCGAGACAGGGACGACTCCAATTCGGGCGCAAGCGGTTCCTCTTCTCCAGACTGACCTTTCGGGGTAAAACGCATCGTGGCCTCAAGAACCAAGGTCAGGTCGTAGCCCGCCTCTTCCATCTCATGCACGATGTCGCCGATCTTCCCCGACTGGGCGATGGATTCGTCGATCGCGTTTCCAAGTTGTTCCACCAGGTCTTTCAATTCTTTCTCCAAGGTCGCCTCCGCAAGTTCGAATTCGCTGCTCTAGATAGCAGTTGGAAGACCGGAGTCCTTGGGAAGCGTAAGTTAAACACAGCACGAAGGTTAACTAACAGTATCCCGCATGAGCGCGTAGACAAGTTGTCCCGCTGCGACGCCCATTTTGACAAGGTGGCCCGTGGTTCTGCCCGCCAAAAAAAAGCCGGCGCCCGTTTCCGGGGCCGGCGATCATTGACGCAGCTTTCTGCCTAACTATTTATTTGATTGGAGGAGGCGCACCGGGTAGGGTGTAGCGCAGGTTGATAAATCCCATGCTCAGGTTTGCGTTGGTCGGAGCGTTAGCCGCCGCGAGCCACGGATTGCGCTGCAGATACGAGTACTGGAACATCAGGTTTAAAGCGCCCCACTTCGGATTCCTTGCGAGCGTTGTGTTGGTGCCGAACGTGACTTCCTGGATGGCGCGATTCTGTCCATCGCTCGAGATCGGTCCATATCCGACGAGTTTTCCTGTCGTATCTACTGTCAGATTCTTCGCGATGTAGACGCCGCCATAGTAACCATAGACCAACGTCTTTCCAAGAGTGGCTTCAAAGCCGGCCACGGTGGATGCCGAATGCACTAGCGAGAGGCTGCCGTCGGCGCGGATCACGAAATCCGGCGCCTGTCCGAAGATGTAGCGGCCGCCGCCCGCGCTCCAGTAGTTGTTGTCGATCAGGCGGAAGTTCTTGAACAGTTGGAAATTGAAGTTGATCTCGCCGCCGCCGCCGGCCTTGGTGTTGGTCTGGAAGGCTGGAACGCTGGCCGGATTCGAAATCCGGTTGGTGGACTCCAGGCCCACAAATTCGATATGGAACTTGTCGCTTGGATCGAGTGCCAATTTGGCAATGATGTCCGGATGCAGCGCCGATGCGGAAATAACGCTCGCGCCGTTGTTCACCTGCGTGCCGAGAATGCCCGCGATTGCTGCGGGAGCGATAATCGCGCTGCCGCCGTTTCCGCCGCCAACATACGGCTCGGAATTTTCAAGCGCGATGGCGAACGCCGCTTTTTTGCCCCAGTGATAAGCGCCGCGGAATCCGGGAATGCGACCCCACGTCAAACCCGCCTGGTAATTTACGTCTATGTCTTGCGAGTAGAAGATGTCGCCAGGCAGCGGAGAAACTCCGCGACGGTTCGGCGTCACCAAACTCCAGGATTGGCCGGCCAGGAACTCCCAGCCACCTTTTGTGACATCCACCCAGAACAACCTGAGGCGGAAGACGTACGGGTTGCTGCTGACTGCCAGGCCGCCATTGGGCGGATTTCCGAGCTGACCCAAAAAGTCAGATTCCCAATATCCCATCACGTTCACATCTTTGAAGCTGGTGTCCACGCGCATGCCGATGCGCGAGTTCTGTATGCTCAGACGGCTCTCCGCCGAAGCTTCCTGTTTGAACGTTGCTGTAAGGAATGCTGCCGAAGTTGGTGCCAATGCCGGTTCCCGGATTGGTGGATCGAGTCACGGACGTCATATCCATGAATCCCACCGGCGTGAAGTACGCGTCACCCAGTTTGAATTGCAGCGGACTGGATGTGTCGCTGTTGCTGGTCTGTGACGGCGCGATGGTTATGGGCGTTGGCGCGGGTGTGGTCGGAAATATCGGCGTGGTGCTGGCGACCAACGGCCTGGTCGCAGGATCCAGCGGGCGCCGCGCGGCCGCATTGCCTTCCTCCGCGGGCTTCGCGATGGCGTCCAGCCGGCGAGTCAATTCTTCGATCTGCTTCTGTTGCGCCGCCAACTGCGCCTTCAATTGAGCGACATCGTCGCCGCTCTTGTCCTGGGCAAATGATACGGTTATCAGGCCCAATGCCAGGCTGGCGAGCGTCCCCAGACGCGCCAAGCTTCTAATTGTCATGTTCCTGCTCTCCTCCTAAAATTTCGCGGACAAAAATTGCAGTGTTTGGATTTGTTCGGTTCTTATAGACAATAGCGGCTGGGGTATTACCGTGTAATGAACAGATTGTTACGAACGGGTGAATTTGTTACAACGAAAAAGGCAAGGCGCCGACTCCCTGACGGTCGCGGTTCGGTAACAGGGTGCCTCATTCCGAACCCCGACCGTCAGGGAGTGGGTGCTTTTAAAGTCCCGGGATAAACAGATGAAAGACCGTCAGTGAAATCCAGCCCACCAATGCCGATGCGGGAATGGTCAAAACCCAAGCCCAGACGATGTTCGTCGCAACTCCCCAACGCACCGCTTTAAAGCGCTGGATGGAGCCCACTCCTGCAATCGCGCCTGCGGTGACGTGTGTGGTGGAGACCGGCGGCGCCGGATGCATGAAATGCGCTGAAAAAATGATCGAGATGGCGGCCGCCGTTTCCGCGCAGAATCCGCTGCGTGGCTTCAGCCGGGTCAGCCGCGCTCCCATGGTGTGGATGATGCGCCAGCCTCCCGACAAAGTTCCCAGCGCAATCACGGTATAGGAGGACATCAATACCCAAAAAGGAACTTCGAACTTGTCCAGATGCTTTGAGCTCACCAGCACCGCGGTGATGATACCCATGGTCTTCTGCGCATCGTTGGTCCCGTGCGATACGCTAAGCGCGGCCGACGACAGCAACTGCAGCCGGCGAAAGTACGTGTCCATTCTTTTCGGATTGAAATCCTGGAACAGCCAATATACGCCGATCATCAGAAGCATCGCTAGAACAAAGCCGATAAGCGGAGCAACCACGATAAAAATCAACGTCAGGCTCCAGCCGCTCACAATCAAGGCTTCGAAGCAATGTTGAATGCCTTTGACGTGCGCAACGTGCGCCATCGCCGCCCCTGCGTAGCCGCCCAGCAGCGCGTGCGAGGAGCTGGTGGGTAGCCCAAACCACCACGTGATCAAGTCCCAGGTGATGGCGCCCACCAATCCAGCTAAAATCACCCAGGGCGTGACGAACTCCAGGTGGACCATCCCCGCACCCACTGTCTTCGCCACCGCGGTCCCAAACAGGAATGCCGCGCTGAAGTTGAAAAAAGCCGCCCAAACCACCGCCCAGAACGGAGTCAATACCCGAGTGGAAACAATGGTGGCAATGGAATTCGCGGCGTCGTGAAATCCATTGATGAAATCGAAGGCGAGCGCCACCAGAACGATGACGCCCACTAGCGTGAGCGAGTATTCCATGCGTCAGGAGTTCTTCACCACAACGTTCTGCAGAGCGTCGGCCACGTCTTCGCAGTTGTCGGTAGTCTGCTCCAGGAATTCGTAGATCTCCTTCAGCTTGAGCAGAGTGATGGGATCTTTCTCGCTTCGAAACAGCTCGCTCACGGCATCGCGTACCAGTTGATCGGCCACTTCTTCCAGCCGATTCACTTCAATGCAGTAAGGCAGCACCGCCTGCTTCGTTTCAAGCGCCACAAATGCCTGTTGCAATGTTTCGGCGCACGAGTACACGATTTTGCATAACTCTACCACCATGTGCGGGATCGGCTCCACGCGATACGCCACCATGCGATAAGCAGCGTCTTCAATGCCATCCAGCACGTCATCCAGGTGCGAAGAAAGCGAGTGGATGTCTTCCGGATCGAGCGGCGTGATAAAAGTTTGATTCAACCGCGTGTAGATCTCGTGAATCACCTCATCGCCGCGCTGTTCCAGGGTCTTGATCTTCGCCGCGGCGCTGGCTAGCTCCGAATTGCCCGCTTGCGCACCTTCCAGCAACAATTTGGATGCATCCAGGATGATCTTGGCCTGGGTGAGAAAGAATTCGTAGAACCGCTCCTGACGCGGAAAAAGTTTCATATTATGTGTGACTTGAGAACTACCGTGCAGCCTCGATCAGTCTACCAAAACGAGCGACCACACAAGGCTCGTGCTATATTTCATTTCATTCGAGGCTCAAGCCGAACGCATGCGAACCCGAATCGTCAGAAGATTCCTTTGGAGCGCCTTCGTTCTGCTGGCGATTTCCCTACTGGGCGTGGATCTTTATGTCACGCGCCTGACCTCCAGTAACGAGGCGGAAGATCTGCGGGCCGCTCTCACCGGCCAGGCGCGAGTGCTGGCAGCCCAGTTTCCAGCCGACAACGTCGACAGTTGGGCGAAGCGGGCGGCAATGCAAACTGGCGCGCGCATTACCCTGCTTGGTGGCGACGGAGCGACATTAGCCGATTCCGAGCCAACCGGCACAACCGACGACCTACTGTCCGTCGAAATTCCGCTACAAACCACGCCCTTCGCTGCATTACGGCTATCCCGATCGCTTGAGCCCATTCACTCACGCGCCGGCGCACTACAATTCCGGCTGCTGGCGGTTTCGGTGATCAGCCTCGCGCTCGCCGCCGGACTGGCATTTATCTTCGTGCGATCGTTCTCCCGCCAAACATCCAGCTTGCGCGCCTACACCGAACGCCTGCTTGATCCTCAGATTTCCGAGCAGGAGCTGCCCTCGGGCGACGATGACCTGGGAGAACTGGCCCAATCCCTGCGGCGCACCGTTCCGCGCATCCGCGGTCTGCTGGAGAGCCTCAAGCTGGAAGGCGCACGCCGAGAGGCCATCCTGGACAGCATGTTGGAAGGCGTTCTCGCGGTGGACAAAGATCTGCGCGTCACTTTTTGTAATAATTCCTTCGCCCGAACCGTAGGAGCGCGAATTCCAGTGAACCCAGGCATGCAACTAGTGGAACTGGTGCGCGATCCCACGCTGATCGAAATCATGACCGATGTTCTCGCACATGGGGAACGGGTGGAACGCCGGCTCACTCTCGCGGCGGCCGCGCAGCATTCGTTTGAAGTGTTGGCCGGGCCCATGGCCGGACCCTCCACGCCGGGCGCGCTCGCCATCCTGCACGATGTCACGGAACTCGAGCGTTTGGAACGGGTCCGCAAGGATTTCGTCGCCAATGTGTCGCATGAACTCCGCACTCCTCTGGCGGCTATCCGAGGCTATGCCGAAACCTTGCTCGATGGGGCGCTGGAAGATCACGAGAACAATCGCCGCTTCGTCGAAATTATCGAGGCACAGGCTACCCGGCTCACCAACATCGCCTCTGACCTGTTGACCATCTCGGAATTGGAATCCAACAACTCCGGTACTGCCCCGAAGCCGATCTCGATTCGAGCCGCGCTTGGATCCGCCATACGCACCGTGGAATCCGTTGCGCGGGTACGGGGAGTGCGTCTGCTCTGCGACAAAGTGGACGACATCCAAGTACTCGGCAAGGAACTCCAGTTCGAACAAGTTTTCGTCAACCTATTGGATAACGCGGTTAAATTCAATCGCCCCAATGGCGAAGTTCGAGTAGAAGCTCAAGCCACGGACGACGCTGCGCAGATCATCATTTCCGATACCGGAATCGGAATCCCCTCGGAAGATCTCCCGAGAATCTTCGAACGATTTTACCGGGTGGACAAAGCCCGCTCGCGCGAAATGGGCGGCACTGGCCTGGGTCTTTCCATCGTCAAGCATGTGATCGAAGGGATGGGCGGAAGTGTCATGGTCACAAGCCAGGTCGGACAAGGCTCGCGCTTCACACTGACGGTTCCCCGGTTCAATGGTTCATCAAGCCCTTAAACCCTTAAAGGCAACAACCAGTTTCGATGTAACCCAATATTAACCGTATTGTCATTTTTCGCTAACCCCACAACGCTATCCTCAACACGCGGTAGCAGATAAACCGCACGGGGGAACGAGTGTGACAAAACTAAGACTATCCATCGTATTTACAACGATTTCGACCGTACTGGGAGGCAACTTATTCGCGGATACCATCAACGCGGCGGGCGCCACGTTTCCGGCGGTTATTTATCAAAAGTGGTTCCAGGAGTATCACAAGCTCCATTCGGATGTCCAGATCAATTACCAGTCCATAGGATCTGGCGCGGGAATTCAACAGCTCACGCAGGGCACCGTGGATTTCGGGGCGTCGGACATGCCGATGACCAACGAACAGATCGCGAAAATCACCAAGTACAAGGTTCTTCACTTCCCCACCGTCATGGGTGGCCTCGTACCAACCTATAACCTGTCGGGGATAAGCGAAGTTCTTAATTTCACTCCGGAGACCCTAGCTGGGATCTATCTAGGAACGATCACGAAGTGGAACGATGCCCGGCTGAAGAAAGACAATCCAAAAGTAAAACTCCCGGACTCTGACATCACAGTCGTACATCGCTCGGACGGCAGCGGTACGACCTTCGTGTGGACCGACTATCTGTCGAAGGTCAGCCCGGAATGGAAAACCAAAGTTGGCGCGGGAACCTCCGTCGCATGGCCAGTCGGGCTGGGTGGCAAAGGCAATGAGGGCGTGGCCGGAACGGTGAAAGAGACACCCAACTCAGTCGGTTATGTAGAATTGATCTATGCCGCGCAGAACAAGATGCAATACGGGGCGGTGAAGAATGCGGCCGGGGAGTTTGTCCGGGCGGATTTCGACACTGTTTCCGAGGCTGCGGCAGGAGCCGCAAAGAACATGCCGGACGATTTTCGCGTTTCCATCACGAACGCCCCGGGAAAGAAAGCTTACCCCATTTCGTCGTTCACCTGGCTGCTGATTCCCAGCAAGATCGAAAACGCCACCAAGAGGAACGCCATTCAGGCGTTTCTGAAGTGGATGCTAGCGGACGGGCAGAAGTTCGCGGCGGGACTCGACTACGCAGCGCTCCCCAAGCCGGTGGTTGTAAAGGAAGAGAAGCAGATCGGGCTGATTCAGTAAGCTCCTCATGGCTGGAACCGCAGTGATCGCCGCGCCGCCTCAACCGGCGGCGCGGAAATTCGTGAAGCGCCTCCGGGACGGAGATAAAGCTGCTCATCTCATCACGTTCATCTTCGCTGCAAGTGTCTTTTTAGTGACCGTTTTCCTGGTTTACCAGCTGTGGATTCAATCTTACCCGGCCCGTGCCAAGTTCGGCTTTGGATTCCTGTTTAGCAAATCCTGGGACCCCATCGCGGAGAAATTTGGGGCGCTTGCCGTTCATCTACGGAACGGTGCTCACGTCTCTTCTCGCTCTGCTGATTTCGGTTCCCTTAGCTGTAGGCGCGGCGATTTTCCTGTCCGAGCTCGCGCCGCCAAAACTGTCCAACATATGCACCTTTCTGGTTGAATTGCTGGCAGCCGTGCCTAGCGTGATCTATGGATTGCTAGCTTTCTTCACTCTGGTACCGCTGATGCGCCTGCACATCGAGCCGTTCCTGAAGACAACTCTCGGCTCCTTGCCCCTTTTCCGCGGCCCAGCTTATGGCTACAGCTACCTCACTGCCGCCATGATTCTCTCCGTGATGACCTTTCCCTTCATCATTTCCATCTCGCGAGAATCCTTGCTATCGGTGCCGCGCGAACAACGCGAGGCCGCGCTCGCTCTGGGCGCCACGAAGTGGGAATCCACCTGGCAGGTGGTAGTGCCTCACGCGCGGCTCGGCATAATCGGGTCCATCTTCCTGGCACTGGCCAGGGCGCTGGGAGAAACCATGGCCGTCACTATGGTGATCGGAAACGACCCCAGCATTCACGCTTCGCTGCTTGCGCCCGGTTACACCATCGCAGCCATCATCGCCAATGAATTCACCGAAGCTACCGGCGAACTTTACCAGGGCGCTCTGGTTGAATTGGGCTTGGTTCTGTTCTTGATTACCATCATCCTGAATGCCTCGGCCCAGTTGCTGATCCTGGCCACCACCAAGAAGGGATCGAAGCAAGAGTAATGGGCCGCACCAAACGCAGAAATATCCTAAACAACGTGATGCTGGCGCTCACCGGTCTGTGCACTTTCTTGACCGTGTCCGTCCTCTTCGTGATTCTTGGTTTTCTGGTTTGGAACGGCTTTCGCTCTTTGGACTGGAACTTCTTCACCAAGCTGCCGCTTTCCGCGGGTGAGACCGGCGGAGGGTTGGCCAATGCCATCGTCGGCAGTGGCATTACCATATTGATCGCGATCGCCATTGGCGTGCCGGTGGGGTTTCTGGGAGGCATTTACCTGGCCGAGTTCGGCGGCAAGACGTTTCCGATGTTCGTCCGTTATACCGCCGACCTTTTGAACGGCGTACCGTCCATCGTGATCGGAATTTTCGCCTGGACCGTGGTGGTGAAACCCATGCACACTTTCTCTGCCTGGGCCGGCGGTTTTGCTCTGAGCCTGATGATGATGCCGATCGGGCTTCGCACCACCGAGCAGTTCCTGCGCGCTATTCCAAATTCCATGCGCGAAGGTTCACTCGCGTTAGGCGCCACCAAAACCCAGACCATCCTGAAGGTGATTGTTCCCGCCGCCCGTCAAGGTATTCTGACCGGGCTGATCCTGGGCGTGGCGCGCGTTGCAGGGGAAACCGCCCCGCTTCTATTTACGAGTTTCAACAACCAGTTCTGGTCGGAAAAACTGAGCGAACCGACGGCCACTCTTCCGGTCATGATTTACAAACTAGCCATTTCCGCGTATGACGATTGGCACCGCCAGGCTTGGGCCGCTGGTTTGGTGCTGCTGGGATTGGTGTTGATTGCAAATATAGCCGCTCGCTGGGTTCTCGCGAGAGGGGCCACGGTCCAAAGGGGGTAAGCTTGTCTTTATGGGCGCCGTACAAGGATCAGCAAAAATGAGCGAGATGATGGTTCCGCCACTGCCGCCCTCTAGTCCGCAGGAGGCCCCGTCCAAGGCGAAGCTCAGGACCGAGAGTCTTAATTTCTTCTACGGAACATTTCAGGCGCTGCATGATATCAACCTGCAGGTTCCTGAGAAACATATCACCGCGTTGATCGGACCCTCCGGTTGCGGGAAATCCACATTTCTGCGAACGCTCAATCGCATCAACGAGACCATCAAGAGCGCACGCTACGACGGCCAGGTGCTTTTGGATGGCCAGAACGTTCTTGAGTTGGATGTCACCAATCTCCGCCGCCGCGTGGGCATGGTGTTCCAGCGGCCCAATCCGTTTCCAAAATCGATTTTCGATAACGTCGCCTATGGGTTGCGCGTCAATGGGTTCAAGGGCAAACAATCGCTCGCGGATATGGTGGAACAAAGCCTGAAGCGAGCCGCGCTCTGGGAAGAGGTGAAGGACAAGCTGCACCAATCGGCTTACAGCCTGTCCGGAGGCCAGCAGCAGCGCCTGTGTATCGCAAGAGCGCTGGCAGTGGATCCGGAAGTGCTTCTCTGGACGAACCGTGCTCGGCGCTGGACCCCATCGCGACATCCAAGATCGAAGATCTGCTCTTTACCCTGAAGGACCAGTGCACGCAAGTGATCGTCACGCACAATATGCAACAGGCCGCCCGCGTGGCGGAGTTTACAGGTTTCTTCCTGCTTGGCCGATTAATAGAGTTCGACAAAACCGAAATCATCTTCAAGCGCCCGGAACGAAAAGAGACAGAAGATTACATCACCGGCAGGTTTGGATAATTGGGTTTGGATGACTTGTACGCCGTAAAGGAGCAGTCCTTGGTCCACTTCAGAGAAGAACTCGACGAATTGCAGCGCCGCCTGCTCGAGATGGCCGGCCTGGTGGAATCCGCCATCCACCAAAGCGTCTCGGCGCTGGTGGAGCGCGATGAGCAGCAGGCCAAGGAAGTGTTGTGGAAGGAGGCGCAGATCAATCAGAAGGACATCGAGATCGACGAGTTTGCCACCCGTCTGCTGGCGCTCTATCAACCCATGGCGCGCGACATGCGCTTTCTCACCGCTGCCATCAAGATCAACGGCGACCTGGAACGCATGGGCGATCTGGCGGTGAATATCACCGAACGCGCACTGTCCCTGATGAAGGAGCCTCCGGTAAAGCCGCTGATCGATATCCCACGAATGGCGGACCTGGCCGAAGCCATGGTTCGCAAGAGCCTGGACGCGCTGGTGAAGCGCGATGAGCAACTGGCGCGCAGCGTGCTGCTCTCCGACGACGAAGTGGATCATCTGCGCGACGCCGTCTACAAAGAGCTGGTGGCGTTCATGCAGGAAGAGAGCACCACCATCCCGCGCGCCGTGGACCTGATGTTCATCGCCCACAACCTGGAGCGCATCGCCGATCACGCCACCAACATCGCCGAAGACGTGCTGTTCCTGATGAAGGGCATCGACGTCCGCCATCACGCCGAAGTCCGCGAACAAGCCGCCCATTTGAAGCAGTAGAATCTGGGGACACTTCGGGCTAGCTTGACCACATCGCCACGACGCAACATGCAGACGTGTCCCCAGATTTCCTACACTGAATAACTTGGAACCCGTCTCCCACTACTACTACTCCCATCGCCTCAAACTCCATTTCTGGGACTGGGGCCAGGACGGCAAACCTCCGCTGGTCCTGGTGCACGGCGGGCTCGATCACGCCCGTAACTGGGATTGGGTAGCCCGCACTCTACGCGAGCATTTCCACGTCTACGCCATGGATCTCCGTGGCCACGGCAACAGCGCCTGGGCTCCCGGCGCGCTCTACAGCCTTGCCGAACACGTCCTGGATCTTTCCGCGCTCATCGATGTCATCCACGATTTTCCGGTCACTCTCATCGGCCACTCGCTCGGCGGCATCATCACGCTGCTGTACTCCGGCATTTATCCGGACCGCGTGCACAAAGCCGTTTCCATTGAGGGCCTCGGACTTCCGGCCTCGCATCCGGTTCACAAACCGCCACCCGAGCGGATGCGCGCCTGGATTGAAGGCGTCCGGAAAACCGAGCGCCGCGAGCCGCATAGTTATCCGAATCTGGAAGCGGCCATCGCCCGGATGAAGGAAGCGAATCCGCACCTCTCCGATGATGTCGCGCGCCATCTCACGCTGCACGGCACCAACTGGAACTCAGACGGTTCCCTGGTCTGGAAGTTTGATAACTATGCGCGCGGTTTCCCGCCCTATGGCACGCGTCTGGAAGATCTGCGCGCCATCGTTGGGGAGATCACGTGTCCCGTGCTGTTGTTCTGGGGCATGGAAAGCTGGGCGCCGGATCCAGACGCGGACGGCCGCGCATCGGTGATCAAGAACCATCGCCTGGTGCGCGTGCCCGGGGCCGGACACTGGGTGCATCATGATCGGCTGGATGTATTTCTGGAAGAAACCATGCGCTTTCTTTCCGAGCCGCGACCGTAAGGGAGTCGGTGCCTTAGCTGCGTGAAACAAGACCAGCCTCGTGTGCTTCAATATTTCTAGGAAGCACTCTATGCGAAACATAACTTCGTTGGTAGCTCTACTACTGTTGCTTGCTCTAACCGCCTCCGCCGCCGATTTTTCGGCAGGCCTGAGCGCCTATCAGAAGAAAGACTACGTAACTGCCGTCAAAGAGTGGCGTCCGCTAGCTGAAAAGGGCGACGCGCCTTCCCAATTCAACCTCGGGCTCCTTTATATCGACGGGTTGGGAGTGCCGCAGGATTACGGCCAGGCCGTGAACTGGTTTGAGCGATCCGCGCAGCAGGATTATGCCAAGGCGCAACTGAATCTCGGAGCCCTTTACGCCAGCGGCAAAGGCGTGAAACGCGACTACGTGCAAGCTTACAAATGGCTCAACGTGTGCGCCGCCAAGGGCGATCAGAAATGCGTAGCGCAGCGCGATCTGGTTGCCGAAAAGCTCAAGCCGAAACAGCTCGCCACCGCGCAACGGCTGGCGTCCCAATTCACACCCAAGCAGGAACCGGGCAAAGACGATCCCAACAATCCCGACAAATAGGTGGGGCAGGATGCCATCCTGCAGCGGGTTGCTAACCCGCGGTTTTGCGCAGTCTCCCGAGTTTCGCGCCGATTGGCAATCGGCGGCAGGTTACCCAACAATGTTACCAACCTGCCCCACTGCTGCTATCATGCCTAGCATGATCGCCCCCGACATCTCACGCCGCACTTTTCTCGCGCTTGCCGCAGCCGCGCCTCTGGCCACATCCGCCCCGGCGAGCAAAGAAATCCCGGTGGGCCTGGAACTCTACTCGGTCCGCGACGAGCTTCACAAGGATCTTACCGGCACTGTCCGGTCCGTCGCCAAGATGGGATATCAGTGCGTGGAGTTCTATGCGCCCTACATGCAGTGGACCCCGCAACAGGCCAAAGATATTCGCGCGCTGCTGGACGAACTTGGCATTCGCTGTTACTCCACTCACAACGGACCCAATTCCTTCGTCGGCGCTGGGCTGGAAAAGGCCACGGAGCTGAATCAGATCATCGGAAGCAAATACATCGTAATGGCTAGCGCGAATCGCGTGACTGGGCTGGATGGATGGAAAGCGGTGGCAGACACGTTGAGCCAAGCCGCCGAAAAGCTCAAGCCGCAAGGGATCAAGACCGGCTATCACAATCACCAGGCCGAGTTCACGCCACTCGATGGCAAACGTCCCATGGAAGTGCTGGCAGCCAATACAGGCAAGGACGTGATGCTGCAACTCGACGTCGGCCACTGCATCGAAACCGGCGCCGATCCCGTGGCCTGGATCAACCAAAATCCCGGCCGCATTCAATCTCTGCATTTGAAGGACTGGTCGCGCGATCCGGCGGTCGGCTTCAAGGCGCTGCTCGGCGAAGGCATTGTTCCGTGGAAGCAAGTCTTTGAAGCCGCGGAGAAAACCGGCGGCGCCGAGTTCTACCTGGTCGAACAGGAAGGCAGCCGCTTTTCAGCGCCGGAAACCGCTGAAAAGTGCCTGGCGGAGTATAAGAAGCTACACGCCACTTAGTTTTCCCGAAACCGGTGAGCCAATGTGGGGCGGACCCCCTGGTCCGCAGCCGACGCCCTCGTCGGCTTGTTTTCTTCGGTCAAAGAGCGGGTCCAGGGGGACCCGCGCGGACCCGGGGGTCCGCCCTACTTCCAATCGAGAAAC
This sequence comes from Bryobacterales bacterium, assembly GCA_963774655.1. GTDB lineage: Bacteria > Acidobacteriota > Terriglobia > Bryobacterales > Bryobacteraceae > Palsa-89. The sequence continues at coordinate 140,787 of CAVZFZ010000005.1, forward strand.
TAAGCAGCGGCAGCTTTTTTACCGACCGCGCACATCCAGCCGCGGCGGCGCTCTTCGAACGTTTCCACATCCTGGAAGCCCGCTGTCAGGAATAAATCCCGTTGTTCTTCGACGCTCAGGTATGCGGCGCTCAGAACTTTCATCACCGGATGCAACAGGTTGTTTGTGTTCGACTTCTTATAACTTTCCGCCAGGATGATGAGAGTCCCGCCTGGCTTGAGCACGCGTAGGATCTCCTGCATATCTCGCGGCAGATCGGGCCAGTAATACTGAGTTTCCACGGCGGTAACAAGATCGAAACTGCCATCGGCGAAGGGAAGTTTGGACACCGTGCCTTGGGCGATTGCAACCCGCCCTGCCTGGATGGCGCTCGCATTTTTCGCGCGCGACGCCACCACGCTCCCCTTGGCATAATCCACTCCGTAAACAGCGCCTTCGGTGGCATGCGCCGCCAGCTTCTGGATGGTTCTACCTCCGCCGCAACCGACATCGAGAATCGTGAAGCGCTTTCCCACGGTAACGTGCTGCAAGCCCCAATCCGTCAGGCTGGAGTGGGAAAGATTCATGATCCATAAAAAGAGCCTGCCCACCCATTTGGATGGCTTGCGAACCTGCCTGAGCAGCAACACAACTGCCACCGACAACACGAGGAAACGAAGGATGCGCAGCACGCCGAGCGTTTAGCGCCGCGCGCGCCGGCGGCCGAACAAACTCAGGCTGCCGATAAACGCCACAAAAGCCCCGATGCTCAGCCATACCGCGGATCGAAAGTCTCCGGCGCTCGGAAACGTGTAGCTGGACAAAAAGAATCCGCGCAGCATCAGGATCAGCGCGATGAGGGTCCAAAGCGGAAACAGCCACCGCACGAAACCCGTCACAGCCATGATGATCGAAACCACTCCCACTAAACCGAGCAGTAGGGTCGCGCTCGTCAGAGTCGCACCCTGCCACGGCAACATACCCAGGGTCAGACTGGTGCCGCTAGTGAGCGCCACCGTGGAAATCCCAATCAGAAAGAGCGCCAACACCAGATGGAAACAGTAGGCATAGGCGCGGAGCAACCAAAAGAGAGCGTTTCGCACGAGTTGCCATTGTATCAACTTACCGTGCAATCCCCAACCAGAAACCAGAAACGAGAAACCAGAAACGGGACGGCTGATATCCTATAAGTCTCATGGGATTCCACCTGGGCGTCGACTACCAGCCGCGTGGCGATCAGCAAGCCGCCATCGATCAACTTTTTCGCGGCGTGCTGGATGGCGAGCAACACCAGGTTCTGCTCGGAGTTACCGGCTCCGGCAAAACATATACCATGGCCCAGATCATCGAGAAAACCGGACGCCCCGCCCTGGTCCTGGCTCACAACAAAACCCTCGCCGCGCAGCTCTATCACGAATTCAAGACGTTTTTTCCGTCCAACGCCGTCGAATATTTTGTCAGCTATTACGATTACTACCAGCCCGAAGCTTATATGCCTTCCGGTGACATTTACATCGAGAAGGAAGCCACCATCAACGACGAGTTGGACAAGCTGCGCCTCTCCGCCACGCGCTCCCTGTTCGAGCGCCGCGACTGCGTAATCGTCGCCAGCGTCAGTTGCATTTATGGACTCGGTTCGCCCGAAGCGTACTACGGGATGCTGCTCATGCTCGAGAAGGGCGAGAAGATCTCGCGCCAGCAGATCACCTCCCGGTTGGTCGACATCCTCTACGAGCGGAACGACTCCAGCTTTGTCCGCGGCACATTCCGCGTACGCGGTGACGTGATCGAAGTCTTCCCCACTTACGACGACAACGCCTATCGCATCGAATTATGGGGCGATGAAATCGAAAGCTTGAGCCAGATCGATCCGCTGCTTGGCCAGGTGCGGCAAACTTACCTGCGCCTTCCCATTTATCCGAAAACGCATTACGTGATGACGCCCCAGACCCGTGAATCGGCGCTCGTGAGCATCGAGCGCGAACTCGAATGGTGGCAAAAGGAACTCGAAAACGGCGGCAAGCTGGTGGAAGCCCAACGGCTCTACCAGCGCACCATGTTCGATCTCGAAATGATCCGCCAGATCGGCTACTGCCACGGGATCGAAAACTATTCCCGGCATTTCTCGGGACGCTTGCCTGGCGAAGCTCCGCCCACCCTGCTCGATTATTTGCCCAACGATCATCTGATTTTCATCGACGAAAGCCATCAAACCGTCCCGCAACTGTCCGGGATGTTCCATGGCGACCGCTCGCGCAAGAACGTCCTGGTGAATTACGGATTCCGGCTTCCCAGCGCGCTCGACAACCGTCCGCTGACTTTCGAGGAGTTCGAGAATCGAGTGAATCAGGTGGTTTACGTGTCAGCTACTCCTGGACCCTATGAGCTCACCAAAGCCGCCGGCGTTGTAGTGGAACAGATCATTCGTCCCACCGGCCTGGTGGATCCTCAAGTGGAAATCCGGCCTATCAAAGGCCAGGTGGACGACCTGCTCAACGAAATCCGCAAACGCGCCGAGCAAAATCAGCGCGTGCTGGTGACCACTTTGACCAAGCGGATGGCCGAGGACTTGTCTGAGTATTACACCGAGGTCGGAGTGAAATGCGCCTATCTGCATTCCGAGATCGCCGCCCTCGATCGTATGAAGATCCTGCGCGACCTGCGCCGGGGCGAGTTCGACGTGCTGGTGGGCGTCAATCTCTTGCGCGAGGGATTAGACTTGCCGGAGGTTTCGCTCGTCGCTATCCTGGATGCGGATAAGGAAGGCTTCCTGCGCTCCGCGGGGTCGCTCATCCAGACCATGGGACGCGCGGCCCGGCACCTGGACGGCAAGGCGGTGCTCTACGCGGATGTTTATACCGACAGCATGCGCCGCGCGATCGAAGAAACCAACCGGCGCCGTGCCATCCAGGAGCAGTACAACATCGATAATCACATTACCCCGCAATCCATCATCAAGCCGATCGACATGAGCCTGGTGCGAATCGCCGAAGGGGATTATGTAACGGTTCCCATGGAACCGGAAGATCCGGCCGAAGAGATGACTCCCGAACAACGCGACAAATTCATCCACGAGCTGGAGGAGAGCATGCGAGCCGCCGCTAAGAAATTCGAGTTCGAAAAGGCGGCTCAGCTACGCGACCGCATCAAGAGTTTGAAAACGATCACAGTCTATGAAGAAAGCCAAGTCGGTAGCCCTGATCGGGGCGGGTAAGCTCACCGACTCGTCCTTGTCAAGGTTCTATTGGCTTTCCGACCGGTTGGGGCCGGTTAAGTCATCATCATTTCGGCTGGCAAGCCGGATTGCAAATCAACTGCGCGCAGGCCATCCGGTGAAAGACTACGAAGAGTTTCGATCTTCGGAGTTGATCCTGGTGTGCGTGCCCGAGCCGATGCTGCGTCCGGTTCTGGACGATCTTGCGTCCGCATCCATCGACTTTAACGGAAAGGCTGTGGTGCTGAGCAGCTCATGGCGCGACAGCGGCGAGTTACATGGGCTTTCCGCACGCGGCGCGGCGGTCGGCTCCATTTGCGTCATTCCAGGCTTCGACGATCTGCGCTACCTGCTGGAGGGAGACCGGTTGGCGGTGCTACGCTCGCGCCGATTGGTGGAACACCGGGACCGGCGCGCGGTGACCATCGAACGTTCGCTCAAGCCCTTTTACCTGGCCTCCCTAACCTGTACCGGAAGCGTGCTGTTTTCCGTACTGATGGCGGCGGATCAAGCTTTGCGTCTTGCCGGCGTGCCCTCCGCCGATTCCTCCAGCATCCTGGAGAAGCAAGTCATCCGGACGCTTCGCTCGTTCGTCCGGGCCGGGCGAAAAGCTCTACCGGCTTCGCGGGAACTGTCGGAGCAGATCCGCACCGTGGCCGCAACCAATCCCGACCTGGCACACTACATGGAACAAAGCGCCCGCCTAGCAGAAAAGCTAGTGCAAAACCAGAAATTTTCCTCCGCCGCCGCGTCGTCGTAATAGTTGTGGGGCGGACCCCCGGGTCCGCGTGGGTCCCCCCGGACCCACTCTTCGCGTTTCTTTCTATTTGTTCAACAAGCCGACGGGGGCGTCGGCTGCGGACCAGGGGGTCCGCCCCACCCACTTCACTCCCTGAGGGCCTGAAGCAATTTGTCCGACCGGATTACCGCTGTGACGCACTCTTTGTCCCAAAATATCGCGCTCTCGCGGGATGGAATATTTGGAATCAGCTTTATCAGCTTGAGCACATACGGTTCTTGGGCAGGCTCGAAATTCGTGATCACTACCCACTCGGATTTCCGCAGTGCGTCCGGAAGCGCTGTCTCATTGGGAATATCGACGGCGCGCAGATCGGAGTACCAGTGGATCTGTGGAAAATTGGCGCCCAACACTGTTGCGCCGGGTGTCGCATTTTCCCGCAGAAACGCCATGGCGTCCAGAAACCCTGGATAACCCGGCGTAAATGTGTTTTCAAACATCGGACGAGTGGCGCGCAGGTTCAGGATGAGAGACCCAGCCAGCAGAGCGCCTAGAACCATGCCACGCATAGGCGGACGAAGACTCGCCGTCGTCTTAGCCAGAGCGACAGCCGCGATCATTACTAGAAATGGAAACGCCGAGCTGACGATTCGGTCCTCTTTGTACCGGTAAAAACTGAACCACGTCAGGATAAATGTGGCAACCAGGAAATTGTGCAGGGCGAAACGATCGCGTTTCCACCAGGCCCAAACGATTCCAGCCACAACGATCGCGGCAATCTCGGGCGACAACAGGAAAGGCAGGCGCCGAAGATAGAAGTTCCAGGGCATGGAAGCGTCAGGCATGTAATCCTGCAACTGGTGCGCTGCCTGCTTCAGTCCAGCCAGCGGATTTCCGAAAGTAAAGTATTCGCGCCCGAGCCAAGGCAGAAACAGAAGCAACCCGGCGAGTGGGCTCAGGAAAAAGGCGCGGCTCAGGATCCTGCCTCGAACCTCCCATCCTCCCCGCCACCAGGCGATGCAGACGAACAAGAAAATCACTGGAAAAAACAACACCGCCGTATGCCGCGTCAGGAACGCCAGGGCGCACGAGATCCAACTCCAAAGAAAGTAGCGCTGGTCAAAATAGATGCCGGAATAGAACAACCAAACCGCCGCCGCGAAGAAAGCCAGGAAAGGAATTTCGCACAGGAACATCGGAACAAACGTCCAGAAGAAGGGTGTTATGCCGAGAAGGAAGGCCGCAACAAAGCCGGTGGTCCGATCAAAAAACGCCGCGCCAAAAGAGTAGATGCAAAGCAAGGCCGCCAGAGCCAGCGCGCAAGCAGTTCCCCGAAGAATTGAATCATCCCCCTGGCTGTGAAACAGCCACAGGGCGGCGGCTCCCGCCAGTGGTAGGAAGGGGGGCCGCAGCTTATTCGGCACACCGGCAATCGCAAATCCCTGCCCGCGCAGCACAGAGCGTCCGATGGAAGCGTACTCCGACTCGTCCCACACGAACATCCCGTAGGAATTTATCGTGAAGCTGTACAGTACTCCGAACAGCACCAACAGGGCAACAACCGGCCAATTCCGTCGGGCTAGCCCCCACATCCGGGTAGGAAGAAATCTAAATACTGGCAAGGGATCAAAATCTTAGCACATGCAGGGCTTTTGAGGCGCTTGAAAAGCCAAAGTCACAGGTCGCTTAGGGTCTGTGCAAAGACCAAAAAGGCACCGACTCCCTTACGGTCGCGGCTCGGTAACGGAACCGCGACCGTCAGGGAGTCGGTGCTGCTCCGATTTTTCAAACACTATCCATTGACTTATTCCATTCCCTTGGCCCGATAATGAACTATGATCCGGGTCAATATTCACCAAGCCAAGACGCACCTGTCGGAATATCTCGAACGCGTCGCAACTGGAGAAACGATCATACTCTGCAAGCGAAACGTACCCATCGCCGAGCTTCGTTCCCTGCCTCAAACGCGACACGCTAAGCGCCCTATCGGGCTTGCCAAGAACAAACTAAAGATCCCAAACTCATTCTTCAAGCCCTTGCCGGACAAACTCCGGGACGCCTTTGAAAACAAGCCGTGAAACTGCGGCTCGATAGCCAAGACGCTACGATCGGAGAATCATGCCCTCTCTCCCCGAACCGTGGCTGCGCGGACCCATACCCGGCCTTCACCCGCTCATCGCCCCCATCCTTTACGCCTTCCAACAAGCCCGCGAAGATCTTGCCGATCACACCGCCGGACTCACCACCGGACAGGTCTGGGCCACTCCGCACGGGTTCGGATCGCTCGGCTTCCACATTCGCCACATCGCCGGCAGCACCGATCGCTTGATCACCTACCTCGAAGGAAACCAGCTTTCCGAAATCCAGATGGCCGCGCTGCAGCGCGAGCATGATCCAGGCGCATCGCTGGAACAACTCCTGGCCGAATTGGAATCGAGCTTCCAAAGTGCCGAATCCATCGTCCGCGCGCTGAACCCGGACAACCTCGGGGACCCTCGCGGCGTAGGCCGGAAGCGCCTGCCTACCACGCGAATCGGCCTGCTGACCCACATAGCCGAACACACCCAGCGCCACGTGGGACAAGCCATCGCCGCCGCCAAACTGGCGAGAGTTAGTAACCTTTTGCCCAATCAGCCGTAACTAACCAAGGGGGCATGGCGCAAAACCAATGACCAAATTCGAAACCATCTGGAGCGACTTCCGCTACGCGATCCGCACACTGGGCCGCACGCCCAGCTTTATCGTGATCATGGTGCTCACGCTCGCGCTCTCCATCGGAGCCAACAGCGCAATCTTCAGCGTCATCGAAGGCGTGCTCCTTCGTCCCCTTCCGTACGCCCAGCCTGACCGCATCGTCCGCATTTTTTTCAATAGCGACTCTTATCCGAAGTTCCCTCTCAACCCCTTCGACCTGCGCGATATCCGCGCCCGCAATCGCACCTTCTCTAGCGTGGCGGGAATCGTTCGCTCGGACGCACAGCTCTCTGGCGCCGGCGAACCCGTCATGCTGCATGCTTTCCGTGTGACCGCCGGATATTTCCGCGTACTCGGCTTCTCGCCCGCGCGCGGCCGCGAGTTCACCACCGCCGACGAAGTTCCCGCCGCCAGCCGTCTCGCGATCTTAAGCGATCGCATCTGGCGCACGCGTTTCCAATCGGATTCTGGCATCGTCGGCCGAACAATCATGCTGAACGCGCAGTCCTACACCGTGGTTGGCGTGATGCCGCCCGGCGTCCAGCATCCTGGGAACGACTATCACGCCATCGCCGACGGAGACACCGTGGATCTCTGGCTTCCCTTCCCTTTTGAGGGCAACCCCGCCCGGCGCGGCTCGCATTTCATGGAAGGGATCGGGCGCTTGAAGCCCGGAGTTTCGCCGCAACAGGCCAACGCGGATCTCACCGCCATTCTCCATCAGCTCGTGCGCGAACACGTCACCGGGGACGGCTGGCGAGTCTATCTGGTCCCGCTTTACCGCGAACTGGTGGGACGAACCGAGCGCATGCTGCTGGTGTTGCTCGCCGCCGTCGGACTGCTGCTGCTCATCGCCTGTGTCAACGCCGCGAACCTGCTGCTGGCGCGCTCCAGCGCCCGAGTCCGCGAAATCGCCGTTCGTTCCGCATTAGGAGCTGCGCGCAGCCGAATTATCCGGCAATTGCTCACCGAAAGCCTGGTCATCTCTTTCGCAGGCGGCGCTCTGGGAACTCTGTTAGCAGTCGGCGGAGTCCGCGCCCTGGTGGCTTTTCTCCCCGCCGGATTTCCGCGCGCCTCGGAAATTCACTTGGACCCCTGGGTTTTCCTGTTCACCCTCGGAGTGTCCGTAGTCACCGGCCTTTTGTTCGGACTGGTCCCCGCGCTCACCGCCTCGCGCGCGGATTTGCAGCAGAGCCTGCGGGAAGGCGGACGTAGTTCCACCGGCAGCTCCCGCCAGTTGCGTCTGCGGAACATTCTCGTTGTGGGCGAAACCGGACTCGCCTGCGTGCTCTTGATTGCCGCCGGCTTAATCCTCCACAGCTTCGTCAATCTACTGCGTTCCGATCCCGGTTTCCGTCCCCGGCAAGTTCTGACCGCGGGCATCTCGCTGCCCTATGAGAATTACAAAACGGCGCAGCAGTCGCGCCGGTTCTATAGCCAACTCATCGCGAATCTCGCGGCGCTTCCCGGCGTCCAATCGGTCGGCGTGGGATCGGACCTGCCTTGGACCGGCTACGACGAAAACGCCGGTGGCTTCACTGTGGAAGGCCGCTCCGCCGAATACAACGACCAAACCACGGCCCGCTACCACGTGGCTTCGGTCGACTATTTCCGCTCCCTCGGAATTCCGCTGCTCAATGGCCGATTCTTTACCGATCACGATCTCAAGGAGTCCCCCAAGCGTCATCGTGATCAACGATTCCATGGCGAAGCATTACTGGCCGGGTGAGGACGCCGTCGGCAAACGAATTTCCTTCAGCGATAAACCGGCCGAGAAAGATTGGTTCCGGATTGTCGGCGTGGTCGGCGACGTGAAAGATCAGCCAGCCAACACCGCCGCAAAAGCTGCATTCTGGTGGCCGCTGGAACAAATGCCGTTCGACAACACCGATATGTCGGTGGCCATCCGCGCGAACTCAGACCCCGCACAGCTCGCTACGCAGTTGCGTCTCGCTTTGCGCCAGCTCGACCCTGGGATCGCGCTCGCGGATCTGCGCCCGATGAATCAAATCGCTGACGCTTCCGTTTCCAGCCAGCGCTTCACGCTGTTCCTGATCGGCCTCTTCGCGGCGCTCGCGCTCGTGCTGGCAACCATCGGAATGTATGGCGTGATTTCCTATTCGGTGAGCCAACGGATGCCCGAATTCGGAATGCGAATCGCGCTCGGCGCTGGACCCTGGGATCTGCAACGGCTGATCGTAGGCCAAGGCCTGACGCTGTCCATCGCGGGAGCAGGCATCGGCCTGCTCTGCGCCGCCGCGCTCGGCCGTCTGTTGGCAAGCCTGCTCTACGGTGTAAGCGCACTGGATCCGATCACCTTCGCGGCCGTGGCCGTGCTCGCTCTTCTCACCACCACGCTAGCCTGCTATTTCCCAGCCAGCCGCGCAACAAAAGCGGATCCCATGAGCTCGCTTCGTTCGGAATAAGGCACCGACTCCCTCACGGTCGCGGCTCGGATTGAGGTATCGGGCGTTACCGAGCCGCGACCGCAAGGAAGCGTAACGTATGCTGCTGTCGCGGTTCGGTAACAGGCTCTGTCCGAGCCGCGAGTGAAAGCGCTCAGTTGTTGCCAGTTTTCGTAAAGGAATGCAGGTGTCGTGCGTCACCGAGCCGTTCTTAGTTTCTATAACTGCGTCAGCGCCTGCTCCAACGCCTCCACAAAATAATACTCGCCCCACATCACAGACTCATCCACGCCCAGCTCTTTGTGCAGATGATACACGCCGCCCTTCAGGATCCCCTCCCACTTCTTGTCTTTCTTCGCGAGATGCTTCTCGCAAAGCGTTCGGAGAATGGTGATCGCCGTGGACCAATAAAAATGCCCTTTCACCGGATCCTGCAGCAGCCGGCAAAGGCGCAGCAATCCGGAAGCAGCGATCGCGGCTGACGATGTATCCAGCAGCTTGCGGCTCTCCGGAGGTGCATTGTAATCCCACGGCGGAACACCGTCGTGATTGGAGTGCGTGATGTAGTAATCCGCGCAGACTTCGGCCGTCTCAAGAAACCGCGGATCGCGCGAGTATTCGTACGAGATGCTGAATCCGTATAACGACCAAGCCAGGCCGCGCGACCAGCAGGAGTCTCCGCGATAACCTTGCTGCGTAGCCTGCCGCAAAAATTCGCCGGTCTCCAGATCGAAGATGCCCTCATGCGCGGTGGATCCGTCACCACGTACCAGGAAGCGGCGCGTGGTCAGGCAGTGGCGCAGGGCCACATCGCGCAGCCGCCGGTCGCCCGTTTCGCGCGCAGCGTAGAAAATGATGCCGACATTCATCATGATGTCGATGAAGATGGAATTCTCGCCCACGAAGGATCGCAGGTACTGGCCGTTTTCCTGGAATCGCATGGCTTGGGTCTTGCCAGCTTCCATGATCACGTCCTTCAGTTTCGGATCGCGAGCGATCTGATACCAGCGATAAAACGTGGGCATGAACAGAAAGCCCAAGTCGTGAACTTCGCGGTCGAGTTTACGCGGCTCCAGCGGCTTGGTGTAGCGGATTGCCTGTTGCATCCAGTATTCAGCCTGCCCGTTCGCGTTAGGCACACTGCCGCGCTTATGAAAAATCCACATCATGCCCGGGAAAAATCCGTCGCACCAGTGCGTCCACGCCGGACCCTCGTGCTTCCAGCGCCCATTGCTGGTGTACATCGGATAGTAATCCGGATAGGTCTCGATCACCTTGCGCACCTGCTGCTGGGCAAATCGAAAAGCGTCGTCGAAGAGCCCGCGGTCCGTTTCAAGGACGAATTGGATCATTATGTAAGGATTCTACCAATCTGCTGTGCAGCGTCAGGACCTGCATCGTAGGATTCTTGCTGTTTCTGGCGGAATCTTTTTGATGGTAGGCATTTCGCGTAATGTTTACAGCACTTCGGGCAAGTTTTGTGAAGACCCCAACTTTCCAAATACTGGCAACAACCGGTCGCTTACGTTCGCGGCTCGGAAAGGCCTCTTACCGAACCGCGACCGCAAGGGAGCGCTACCACGAACGCAGGACTTTTGCTCACGCTCCCTCGCGGTCGCGGTTCGGTTGTAAACCGGCTGTGCAGCGTCAGGTGAGCGCCGCGCGAGAGCTTGAATTTCGCTGATCGATAGACCAGCGGCAAGCCAGTCGCCTGCACACTTGTTCTGCCGGCCCGCAAGATCCGCATGGCCGCCAGGGAAATCAAGCGAAGTGAGATTCAACTCCACATAGTACGAGTCGCCTCGCATCGACGAGATGCGCAATCCTGCCCGATATCGCCGCGCCCTTCGGCACCACAATTTCGCCGTCTGCCCGAATGGCGTCCCGTAGCGTCCCGGTCACCGCATCGCCGCTCGCGCTGCTCTCCCAATCGATCGACGTGTCCAGATTGAAATCCACTTTGAAATTGTCGGGCAGTACTATGTATTGAATCGGCCCGGAAACTTTCGCCGCCATCGGTTCAGTCGCGGGATCGTCAAATTTGAGCTCGGACTCGCCAATAAACTGGTGACACCGGGCAAAACTCAACCGGACCTGTTTCTCCGCTCCGTCGGCATCCGTGACCAAGAGTTCCGCGCCTCGTGGCAACACGAATGTGGAACTGCCGATGCGTTGGCGATCGAAATCGAGCTGACTGCTGGTGGAAGCCAGTCCGAGCGCCGCGGGAATATCGTCGGCCCGCACCGTGATCCGAATCAGGTCATGCGTACCCGGATCTGCCCAGAACGATCCGTGAAATCCCACCACTGCACTCGCCGTCCCGGTCTTGATAAAGTACGCGCCAGTCAGTTGCGGAACGCGATAGTCGTAGCGGACAGCGGGCTTGCCGTCCAGTTCCGCGGCATTCGCCTTCTGGAACGTCGTGGAGGGAGCCTGGAAAATTGTTTTGGAAAAAAGCCCGAAGTAACCGTTCCCAATCGATCCCTTAATCATCTTCGCGACGTCGGATTGATCGATCTTAGCTGCTCCCGGCCAGCCAAATAGTTCTTTCCCCTCGACGAAGGCCACCTCCAGTCGTGTCTTTTCGAGGAACGTCACTTTAGGCTTGCCCTCGATCAAAAGCCGCTCGGATTGTTCAATGCTTTCGGTGCAGGTGTAGTTCGGAAGCCGGCCCAGGTTTTCTTCGACGGCGGTCTTAATCTTCGCCAGATCATCCGTCTGCGCATGCGCCAGCGCGACACCGAGCAGGAAATACGCCGCTCTAAGGACGGATCGAATCATTCCGTAAGGATTTTAGCAGCCTGCTGTGCAGCGTCAAATGGGCCCCCCGGTTGAGCTTGAATTTAGTGGACGTGAAGATGAGCGGTGCGTCCTTCACCGAGATCCCGTTTCGCCGCCCGGTCAGATCCGCACGGCCGCCTTGGAAATCGAGTGAAATAAAAACCAGTTCCACATAATACAAGTCGCCGCGCATAGCGACATGCGAAATACGACCCGACAGGCCCGCGCCTTTCAGCGCCATCACTCGGCCGCCCTGATGAACGTTGTCCCGTAGCGTACCGTGCACCGGATCTCCGCCTGCCGCAGCGCCCCATTCAATTGGTGAATCCAAATTGAAATCGACAGTAAAATCATCCGGCAACGCAATGGGAACCGGAGCCGCCTTCGATACTGCCCGTGCCGAGGCATCATCCGCCATGTCAAACTTGATCACTGACTCTCCGACAAACTGGTGACAACTCGCGAAACTCAAGTGGCTGAGGTTCTCAGTTCCACTGGTGTCCATTACCGTCAACTCCGCCTTTTGTGGAAGCACGAACGTGGACCCACCGATCGATTGCCGATCAAAATCCAGAATGCTGTTCGCGGATTTCACTCCCAGCAAGGGCGGCGGATTATCCACATCCGCGGTGATGCGCAGCAAATCGAGCGTGGATGGATTCACCCAGAACGACCCGTGAAAGTCTACCGCGGCGCTGCCGGTTTCACCTGTAATCGTGTAGGCCCCGCTGCTTTTCGAAATGCGATAGTCGTATCGGACGGCGGCCTTGCCCTCCAGCTCAGCGTCGCTTCCGTACTCAATCGCCGCATAGGAAGTGGCAAAGATGCTGCGGGAGAGCAATCCAAAATAGCCGTTGCCAATGGACCCATCGATCATCTTATGGATATCTGATTCGTCGATCTTAGCGGCTCCCGGCCAGCCAAACAATTCTTTCCCGTCCAGGAACGCAACTTCCATGCGGATGGTTTCCTGCATCATCACTCGATCCCGGCGGTCGACTTTCGCCCGCTGCGAGCGTTGGATGGTTTCTGTGCAGGTGTAGTTCGGAAGCCGGATCAGATTTTCGGTTACAGCCGTCTTGATTTTGGCGAGCTGCTCCGGCTGGGTTTGCGCCAGCACAACACTACCCGCTAGCCCGCATAAAATCCGAAGCAACCAGGTTTTTCCTACCGAACCGCGACCGTAAGGGAGCCGGTGCATTTTCGCTTTCATTCGGCGCATTTTACTCGCATCGAAGCGCAACCATCGGGTCCATCGCTGGAGTCTTCGAGAGCAGCCGGAACGCATAGCGAACGTCAGCGGCACCGGCCATAATCGTCACATTATATCGATCTGCTACGATCACTGTGATGGCAGCCACCAAGATCACAGTGAATAACAACGGCCCGATACGGATTGAAGGCGACTTCACAATCCATGACGCCCAAGGCAACGAATACGGCCTAGCCGGCCGCAAAGTGATCTCGCTCTGCCGCTGCGGCCTATCGCAAAACAAACCCTTCTGCGACGGCCAGCACAAGGCATGCAACTTCGAATCCAGCTGCGAGGCGCGTGAGTTGCCTCCGCCGGTGGTGAAGCCGGCCGTCTAGGGGCTAAATCGGGGCTCGGGGCTAGGGGCTCGGGACTGCCGGGGCCAATCTCGCTCGAAGCGACTTTTGTAGGCATCGGATCTTTCTCCCAACCTCGTCAGACAACGGCATCACAGGATGCAAGGCACTATCGGCATAGCCGAGCCGAACAGCTAACTCGAACTGGGTTTCCAGCTCGGCCAGCGAACCGAGAGCGATCGATAGGAATTGCAAGAACTCCTTCGTGGAACTCCGCGCGCGTCCTTCAGCAATATTGGATGGAATAGAAACTGCAGCCCGACGCATCTGGGCAGTGAGACCAAACAATTCACTCTTGGGAAAGGACGATGTACACTGATAAACCGCTTCAGCGAGATCTAGTCCCAGCCGCCAAACGTCAAGATCTCGAAAACTTTTGACCATCCGTAACGATAGTCAAATCAGCAGAACAAATATCTCAACCCTTGATGAGCCCTGAGTCCCCAGTCCCAAGCCCCGAGCCCCCAGCCCCGCGGGCCTCCTCCCCCAACACACAAATATCGGCCAGGTTCCGATAATCCTCCGCGAAGTCGAGCCCGTATCCCACCACGAACTCGTCGGGGATTTTGAAACCCACGTACGCCACCTCCACTGGACGCAGCCGCCGGTCGGGCTTGTCCAACAAGGTCGCGATGTTCAGCGATTTTGGCCGGCGCTGCTTCAGCACATTCATCAGGTACGTCAACGTCACGCCGCTGTCTACGATGTCTTCTACGACCAACACGTGGTGTCCTTCGATCGAAACATCCAGATCCTTGGTCATCTTCACTTGTCCGGACGTGGTCTTGCCGCGGCCGTAGCTCGATATTCCGATGAACTCCACGCGTGACGGCGTACGGATGGCGCGCGATAAATCGGCCAGGAACATGAACGCGCCTTTGAGAATCGCGATCAGATAAATCGGTCCTTGTGGGAAATCGTTGGAGATCTGGTCGCCCATTTCGCGCACGCGCTTCTGGATCTGTTCAGCGGTGAGAAAAACGCGCGGGACTAAAGCCATTAGTCGGCGTTGTGCAAGCGGGTGCTTCCGGTGCCGATGTGGATATGCGCGGCAGTAGCTTTGCCGGGAATCGCGCGGGTAAACGCGTAGTAGGGAATCTGCCGGGACTTGAGATAACGGCGCAGCCACACGCCTTCCGGATCGCTGGGATTGACGGCAACATCCACACGGCCGGAATGGTCGAATCCCAAAGCGCGATGCAAATCTGTTTCGCCCTCCGCGCTAATCGGTAACGGATGCTCGAACTTCTTCTTGAAGGCTACCGCGAGCGGCTTCAAATCCCGCGACTCGGTAAAACTCCCGCTGCCTTCGTAATGTTCCATTCCAGGCGCGAACATGTCGCGATATTCCATGCGAGTGGCGCTCTGGATTTCCGAATTGGCTTTTTCGAACTTCGCCAGCGCAGCAAGTTCACCCATCACATGAGCGCGTGAATGCGCCAGATCCAGATTCATGCGCCGCTCCGCCAACTCTTGCGCCGGAGTGTCTAGAGACGACTTCGCGGTGATACCTTCGTCCACCAGCTTCTTCACCGCATCCAGCCTTGCCTGCTGCCGCTCTACGCGTCGCTCGGCCGCAGCCACCATTTCCTCGATCACTTGCTCGGTCAGGTCCTCCACAGGCAGTTCGCCGTAGAGCGTCCGGGCCAGCACAGCATCATCCTGGACATCGGCGAGATCTTGCTCTGCTTGTTGCAGTCTTAACTTTGGAAGA
This sequence comes from Bryobacterales bacterium, assembly GCA_963774655.1. GTDB lineage: Bacteria > Acidobacteriota > Terriglobia > Bryobacterales > Bryobacteraceae > Palsa-89. The sequence goes on from CAVZFZ010000005.1 coordinate 155,921, forward strand.
GCGCCGGCCTGAACCAGCGTCGTAATTTTTTGCAGTTCTTCTTGCGCTAGTTCAATTCGTTTATTGACAATGGTTTGCGGGGATTCTGCGGCGGGGGTTTCGCCAAACGCAGCCAGTGCGCCAAGAGACAAAACCACTGCAAGCAATTGTCGCATTGGTTTTTTCAGTGTACCATACAGGTAGGAGATTCATCGAGCTATACCCGACCTACGTAACACCGCCCGACAGAAGCTTGCACCGGTCTCAACTCCGCCCTGGCTCATCGCAGCCCGCGCCGCTGAATCGAAAAAAGCCACCGATATTCGAGTGCTCGATCTGCGCGAAGTCACCTCTTTCGCGGATTTCTTCGTCGTCGCCACCGGCAGTAATCCCAAACAAATTCAGGCCATCACGGAAGAGATCGGCCGCCAGCTTCACGATGTCGGAGAACACCCCGTCAGCGTGGAGGGTTTCGAAAACGCCGAATGGGTCCTGGCGGATTATGGCGATTACCTGATCCACGTTTTCTCCGAGAAAGCCCGCACGTATTACGATCTCGATCGCTTGTGGCGCCACGCTAAGATGATCGAAGTCCCCGGCGAGCGATCTTAACCAGCCACCAGCAACCAGCAACAATTGCTAATCTTCCTTCATGGCCTTTCGTTCCGCACGCCTATTCATCGTTGGACTACTGCTCGCCGGATGCTGCCTGGCTTCAGCCAAGAAGGAGAAGTCGATGCTCAAGGACAAATACGTCAAAGTGAACGGCGTGAATCTGCACTACGTCACCGCCGGCAAAGGTCCGCTAATTCTCTTTCTACACGGATTCCCCGAGTTCTGGTACGAGTGGAAAAACCAGCTCGTCGAATTCTCGAAGGACCATCAAGCCGTCGCGCCCGACATGCGCGGCTACAACTTGTCCGGCAAACCAACTGAGTTGGATCAATACAAGATGGCCAGCCTGGTGGAAGACATCCGCGCTTTTGCAGATCATCTCTCGCATCACAAGAAGTTCGTATTAGTGGCGCATGATTGGGGCGGCGCGGTTGCATGGTCGTTCGCCATCGCGCATCCGGATTATCTTTCCAAGCTCGTCATCATCAACGCGCCGCATCCCGGCGTATTCGCAAAGTTGCTGACTTCAGATCCCGCTCAACAAAAAGCCAGCCAGTACATGCTCATGTTCCGCGGCGAAAACGCCGAGAAGACGCTTTCCGCCAACAACTACGCGGGATTGGTCGGCGCGGTTCTGGGCGCCGGCTTGAAGAGCGGCGCGTTCACCGAAGAAGACAAACAGGAGTACATCAAGGCCTGGTCGCAGCCGGGCGCGCTCACCGGCGGATTGAATTACTATCGCGCCAATCACGTGGGACCGCCAGCCGGCAAAGATGCGCCGTCCACCGGAAATTTCGCCGTGGATCCAACCGCGCTCACAGTGAAAGTTCCAACGCTCGTAATCTGGGGCGAAAAAGACACCGCGCTGCTCACGCAGAATCTCGACGGGCTGGACCAGTTCGTGCCACAGCTCACCATCAAACGCATTCCCGAAGGCACCCACTGGGTGATCCACGAAAAACCAGCCGAAGTAAACGCCGACATCCGCGATTTCCTCCGTTAGCTTTGCCCACAGGCACCGACTCCCTCACGGTCGCGGTTCGGTAACGCACGGATGCCACATTCCGAACCGCGACCGTGAGGGAGTCGGTGCTGTTATTTCGCCACGAATTTCACAAACAACGACACCGCCATCGCAAATCCAATCAAAATCACAATTCGCCGAACCGCCGTCCGTCCGATCCTCCGCGCCACGCCGGCTCCGGTGTATCCACCCACAATGGCTCCCATCGCCATGATCAGCACGAACGGCCAATAAACCATCCGCGCCCAAATAAAGTAGACCGCCGCTACGCCGTTGACGCAGCCACCGAAAAAGTTCTTCAGCCCATTCATCTGATGAATGTCGGACAAGCCCATGATGCTCATCGCCGCCAGCATCAAGATCCCGATACCAGCGCCAAAATATCCCCCGTAGAGCGCCACGAATAACTGGAACACCAAAGCTCCCGCCAGCCAGTGCGTGGACGTTCGCGCTGCGCCGTCAGCGGTCTTCAACTTGCGCTGAATCGGCTCCTGCGCCATGAATAGCAGCGTCGCAAACAAGATCAAAAACGGCACCAGCGCGTCAAACACTTTGGGAGGAGTGATGCGCAGCAGCAGCGCCCCTCCGATGCCGCCAATCAAACTTGGGACTACCAACACCAGCAGCCGCGGCGCGGTACCGCTCAACTCCCTGCGATATCCAAACATGCTGCTCACCGACGCCGGCCAAATCGCCACCGTACTGGTTGCATTGGCCGTCACAGAGGGCAGCCCCAACCAAATCAGCGTCGGAAAAGACACCAGCGTCCCACCACCCGCGATGGAATTAATCGCTCCCGCCAGAAACGCGGAAGCAAAAGCGATTACTGAATGCGGAACATCCAGGGCATTCATCAATCAGGGCTTCCCATACGCTTCATCCAGTATCTCTACCACATGCGCCACCCTCTGCCCCCGCCCGAATTTCCTCACGCCCGCCGCAAGCTGCAACATGCAGCCCGGATTCGCCGTGACAATCACATCCGCACCCGTCGCGTTCACCGACACCATCTTTTTTTCAAGCAGCGCCATCGCCATGTCGGTGTGGACCACGTTGTAAATACCCGCGCTTCCACAACACAAGTCTGACAACTGCATCTCGCGCAGTTCCAATCCAGGCACGGACGCCAGCAACATCCTGGGCGCGGACCGGATTTTCTGCCCATGCGCCAAATGGCAGGAATCCTGGTACGTAGCAACACTCCTTACCGCACGCAGATTTTGGTTCAGTTCGATCGACGCCAGAAATTCCGTCACATCTTTCATGCAGCGCCGAGAACCGCCGGGCTTTTTCCGCATATTCCGGATCGTGTTCCAGCAGCTCCCCGTATTCCTTCAACGTGGACCCGCAACCCCCGGCATTGGTCAGGATCGCGTCGTAATTTCCATCCAGCAGTGCATCGATATTTCTTCGCGCCAACACCCGCGCTTCCTCGCGCATCCCGGCATGCACGTGCAGCGCCCCGCAACAGCCTTGCCCCGGTGGAATGGAAACTTCGCAGCCATTTTTACGCAACACCCGCACGGTAGCCTCATTGAGTCGAGCGAAGCTGAGGTTCGCGATGCATCCGCCCAGGAACGCTACTCGATATCGCTTGGCGCCTTCAGCCGCCTGCACGCTGCCGTAGTAGCGATAGAAGAACGGCGTCTCCATCTCGGGCGCCAGGCTTTCCATCTCTCGCAACCGCCGCGGCAAAAATCCCAGTGTCCGAACCAGCCGCTTCAACCCCGACGCCTGATAAAAATAGAGCGCCGCACCCGCCAGCGTCAGATTGAATCGGGAAGGCAGTAGTTTCCGGAACACGATATGCCGGATCAATCGTTCCTTCCATGGCCGCCGGACTTTGCTCTCGATCTCCGCGCGCGCCGCTTCCACCAGCCGTCCATATTGCACGCCGGAAGGACATGCCGTCTCGCAACCGCGGCAGGCTAAGCAAAGGTCGATGTGCTCGATATAGGAGGGCCCAATCTCAACTGTCCCGCTCGCCACCTGCGCCATTTGGTAAATTCGCCCGCGCGGCGAATCCATTTCAACGCGCAGCTCCCGATACGTGGGACACGCATTCAGGCACAATCCGCAGTGCACGCACTTATCCAGATCGCTCTGCTGCGGTTTGTCGTATAAGTTCACTTCAGATGCGGCCATAGAGCCTGCCGCGATTGAGAAGGCGTCCCGGATCGAACATTTCCTTGATCTTTTTCATCATCTCAAAGTCGCTCCCCGGCCTCGGCCACAATTCCATGGTTTCACGGATCTCCTGCGGCGCGAACTCGATGACGCCTGGTTTTAAATCTTCCGCCTTCGCATAATATCCCCAGCAAACGCCGGATCCCGCTCTCGCTAAAGCCGGAGCCGCCAAACCCTCCATCACTTTGCCAACTTCCGACAGCGCACACGGAGTCCGGATCACCAAACCCTTTGGATGCGCCGCCAGGAACCTTGGAGTGAACTCCCGAATTTCCTCCCACACCGCGTCTTCTTCCCCGCCCTCCATCGACCGCGCCCACTCCAGTTCTCGCGAATAACGATCCAGCAGGGCCGCGCTCCCGCCCGCCTGGATCAACAGCCGATAACCCGAATCGTCTTTCACCAGATCGATCGCGGAAGGCTGCAGCTGGCTCTTCAGCACCTGGTCGCGTCTCGCCATCGCATCCTCTACCCGTTCGAACTCGCCGCAAAACGTCCGCGTCCCAACTGGCATCGGATGCACCCGGAAATTTACCACCGTGATTGCAGCCAGGGTGCCGTACGATCCGATCATCAGCTTTCCCATGTCGAGCCCAGCCACATTCTTCACTACCATGCCGCCGGTCTGGACCAATTTGCCTTCCAGCGTCGCGAACGTCATGCCGATCACCATATCGCGCGCCGTTCCATACAACCTTCGCCGCGGACCGCTCACATTCGCCGCCACGATTCCACCTACCGTAGCGCGCTCTGAAAACGCCGGATCCAACGGCACCATCTGACGGTGCTCCGCCAACACGCGGCTCAATTCGCGATAAGTGATCCCAGCCTCCACGCTGATGGTCAAATCGCGCGGCTCGTACTGCAGCACGCGATTCAATTTCGCAGTGGAAATGGCGACGTCCGCGGGCGCGATGGGCCCACCCATGAGATTCTTGGTCGCGTTCCCGCATAGAACAATCGCCTGCTGCTTGGCTGCCGCATCCAGCAGCATCCCCGCCAACTCATCCGGACTCTCAGGAATGAAGGGCATCCAGGTAGATTGTGACACGTAGCGCACGCACTCTTGCGTGCCGTGTTCACACTCGTGTGAACACCTGCTGCTTTATCCCCCGTGATATACTTCCCCTGATTACAAGCAAGAAAGGACCATGCCATGCTGCATCGTCAGCACTTTTCGACTCTTGCCGCCTTTCTCCTAATCGCATTCAATGCGTCCGCGCAAACCCCAACCACAGCCAGCGCGCTGCCCAAGCGATTGATCGCGGATTACGGCTACTGGAGCAGAACCCAGACCCCGCCTTACAGCTCGGACCAGATTCCGTTCCAAAAACTCACCCATATCAATCACGCGGGCGTGGGCTTCGATGCGGGCGGTAATCTCACCATTCCGGACGGATTTCTGGAGCCCAATCTCATCACCAAAGGCCATCAGGCCGGCGTGCAAGTGTTGCTGTTACTAGGCGGCGATTTTCCGGGACTCGAAACTTCCACCGCCGCAATTCCCAATCTCGTCGCAAATCTGAAGAGCTTCATCAAGACAAACGGGTACGACGGCGTCGATATCGATTGGGAGTATCCCAGCACCGATCTTGACGAACAAACCTTCTACAACCTAATGCTGGCCCTGCGCGCCGCGTTTCCGAAATCAAAATATATTCTTTCCGCCGATGTCCCACCCTGGGGTCCTCCGCAATACGACTTCCCCCAAGTCACGCCGCTGGTGGATTACTACAACCTGTTGACCTTCGATTGCGCCGGCCCCTGGACCGACGACGCCCAGTTCAATTCGCCGATCTTTCCGGATCCAAACAATCCCGAGCCCTACGAATGTGAGCCCGGCGGCAGCATCAAGGAAGCCATCGATATCTACCTCACCCAACTCAGTATCCCTGCCGCGAAGCTGAACATCGCGACGCCATTTTACGGCTATTTCTACAAGAACGTCAGCGCGCTATACGGCCCATGCAAGAACTGCGACAACTCCGTGCTGACGGAAAACTACGGTACCTTCATCAAGCAGAGAATCAACAAGAAGGGTTGGACATCGATACTCGACCAGGTCACGCTGGTGCCCTACATGCTTAGATCCGACGGAAGCCCGGGATTCATCACCTACGATGATCCGACTTCAACGTTCTATCGAGTCTGGTATTCAGACTGGCAGCGCGGCCTGGGCGGAAGCTGGATGTGGTCGCTGGACGCCGACTACGACGGCAGCTCGCAGGATCTGCTGGACGCAATGTTCCAAGCAAGCCACAAACCCAAGTAACCGAAATCGGGGACATGACGGGCTACCTTAGTGGACTCGTCCAACTCAGAACACCGCAGTCGTGTCCCCGATTTCCACTCCGCTCAATAAAACAAATACTTCCGCCACTGATCGTCGCTCTTGGCAAGCAACCGCATCAGATGCCGACTGGTGTGCAAACTAAAAGGCCGCGGCGCTCGAGCCAGCTTCATTCCCGCCTCATCCGGAGTCCGGCTGCCCTTGCGATTATTGCAGGGATGGCAACACGCCACCAGATTCTCCCAGGTAGTCTCGCCCGCGCGCGATCGCGGAACCACGTGATCCAGCGTCAGTTCGCCGCTCGGCATGAGGCGATGACAATACTGACACGTGTACCGGTCGCGCATCAAAATATTCTTCCGCGACAACGCGCGCGTCTGATGCGGGATGCGCCGATACTCCAGCAGCCGGATCACCGAGGGCACTCGCAGGGACTGCCGCGCCGAATGGATATGCGCAAGCGACTGCTCTTCGGCCGACGCCACGCCCTTCAGCACCAGCACCAACGCGCGCCGCGCCGCGCAAATGTTGATGGGTTCATAGCTGGCGTTCAATACCAGAACTGGTCGATGCAATCGGTCAAGACTAGGCATGTTCGGTGCTCCCGGAGAAATTGGAATCACGAAGCTCAAAATCAAACCCGATACGGCGGTCGGTTCGCGCCAGCGTAAGCAGCACCACCTGCCGGGCGCCTGCCATCTTCAGCGCGCGCGCGCAAGCCGCCGCCGTGGATCCCGTGGTCAGCACGTCGTCCACCAGTAAAATTCGCTGTCCACGCAGCGCCTTGTCGCCCCTGGGACGAAAAGCTCCCGACACGTTCTTGCGCCGCTTGGCATTGGTCAGCCCCGCCTGTGTAACAGTCGCCCGCACGCGCCGCAGCGCGTTTTTCACCGGCGTATGCGTTCGTCGCGCTATTTCATGCGCCAGCAAATCGGCCTGGTTGAATCCACGCTGCCACCGCTTTCGCCAATGCAGCGGCATGGGGACGATCGCGTCGAAGCTTTCTTCACGCGGCAGCGCCAGCGCAAGGTAGCGTCCCAAAGGCTTGGCTAACGTCTGCACCTTCCCGTATTTGAAAAGATGAATCAGTTCCCTCAAGCCGCCCTCATAGAATCCGTAGGAGTACGCCGCGTCAAATCCGCTCACGCCCCGGCGGCACAAGGCGCACAATCCGTTTTCGTCTAACGGAAAAGCGTTGCGGAACGGCGCGCGGCATTGCGCGCAGAAATAATCCGCTGCCAGCGGTTCCACTTTGGCCAGGCATTCCCGGCAAACCGGAACGCGCGAGATCTCGCGCAGTGGCTGAGCGCAGATCCGGCAGTCGTCAGGGAAGATGAGAGAAAAAAGGCCAGTGCAGAATTTTCGGACAAGCGTGGGCGTGGTGTCAGGCGAGACAGTCTTGATGAGCAAACTACTGCTGAAGACGACACCTCCCTAAAACATATAGTTTACACGAACTACAGCGTGCGAGTGTCGCTAAACTTGAAGAGTTGATGTACTTCGTCGCCGTGGTTTTGTTACTGCTGATTTTTCCAGTGGCTTCCGTCATCACGGAATCCGCCCTTTCCAACCATGCTGTCAGCATCCTCGCACTCACCGGAAAATGGTTTGTCTTCTGGGCCGCGGGTATCAGGCTGTTCATCGCGGGTGTCCGGCAAGTGATGCAGCCCCGATTCACAGCCGAAGAAATTTTCGGCATTCGCGACCACGGATCGTTCGCCCTCGTCCGGGAATTAGGCTTCGCCAACTTGTCCATGGGCCTGCTAGGAATCTGCAGCATCTTCCGCAGTGGATGGCTCATCCCCGCAGCGATCGTCGGCGGCCTCTACTACGGACTAGCCGGAGCCGCCCACATCTTCCATCCCGGCAAAAACGCAAAGGAGTACATCGCGATGATCTCGGACTGGTTTGTTTTTCTAGTGCTTCTGGTATTCGTGCTGCGCAGTTTATAATTAAAAACATGCACCGCCTAGCCGCAATCAGTCTCCTTGCAGCGAGCGGCGCGTTTGGCCAAGTGACGCCGGTCCCCGCAACCTGGATAGGAAGCTGGGCAGCGGCGGACGGCGAAAACTTGGATATTGCAGCCACTTCCCACCGCTTGCTAATCACCGTCGATTCGCAAGCCAAGCTGGTTCTGAATCTGGACGGCAGCGAGACAATATCGCCAGAAGGCCCCAGGCTTTCTTTCCATCGAACCGACGATTGGACTTTCGAAGTGACTCTCCGCGTGAATAACAAAGTCGAAGCCATCCGCTACGTCCTCTCCCCAGACGGTAACTCTCTGCGCGAGATCCGACCGCGCGCTTCTCGCGTATTCCAGAAGCTCCTCGTCATCCCGCCAGCCGGCCAAGTATTCCTGCGGCCGATCAAAATCGATCGTGAAACCTACCCGCGCTTTTCAATTCCCTTCGACACCTGCCGAGCACGCCCTCATTGGGACCTGGGTTACCGACGAAGAGACTTCCAACACCGCGTTTGTGTTTGCGGCAAGAGAAAATCGCCTTCACGTCTCGGGCTTTTGCATCACAACCCGTGAAGAGTTCGAAATTACAAAAGTGAGGTGGGATGGCAGAGCACTCAGCTTCACTGCGCGATTCCCGTCCACGGACACAGTCACGAAGAACGTTTTCCGGCTTCAGCGCGACGGAAAGCTCAAGCTTGCGCTTACAAGTTACGACATCTGGCGAAAGAAGAAAGCGGTCGGCCGGAAGCCAGCGGCTTGGCGGCGGCCGTATTACTCAACTCAAGGTGAAACATCCCGGCTCTCAGCGGAGCGAAAGGTAGGCAGTTCCCACCACCCACCACCTACAACCCACCACCCTTCTTCCACCACCCGTTACAATAGAATCGTCGCGCTTCCATGAAGACCTTTTACATCGAGACCTTCGGCTGCCAGATGAACGCGCACGATTCGGAAAAAGTCATCGGCACTCTGGTTTCCGATGGCTACACCCAAGTGCCGGATCTCGAACAAGCCGACCTGGTCCTCTACAACACCTGCAGCATTCGCGACAAAGCCGAACAGAAAGTTTTTCATCGCCTCGATCAGTTCAAGAAGGAACATGGCAGAGGAAAAGTTTTCGGCGTCCTCGGATGCGTGGCGCAGCAGGAAGGCGAGCGCATCTTCGAGCGCGCTCCGTATCGTCAGCCTCGTCGCCGGATCCGCCAGCTATTCCAAGCTGTCGCAAATGCTGGTCCAGCTCGAATCCGGAAACCGCCGGGTCACCGGCCTGAGCCTGGATACCGAAGATGCGTTCGAGACTCCCTTTACTCGCCGCGACAATCCGCACCGCGCCTACATCACCATCATCGAAGGCTGCGACAAATCCTGCGCCTATTGCGTGGTGCCCTTCACGCGCGGACCGGAGCGCAGCCGCACCAGCGAGAGCGTGCTGAAGGAAGCGCGCGATCTCGCCGCCCAAGGCTATATCGAAATTCAGCTCCTCGGCCAGAACGTGAACAGCTATCGCGACCCTTCGCCCGCCGGCTGGGACTTTGCGCGCCTGCTGCGCGCCATGGGCGAGATCGACGGCATCCGCCGCGTTCGCTTCACCACTTCGCATCCGCGCGATTTCGTCAAGGAAATCGTAGACGCCATCGACGAAAATCCGGTGCTGTGCAATCACGTGCATCTGCCTGTCCAGTCAGGATCCTCAGCCATGCTCGAACGCATGCAGCGTCTTTACACGCGTGACGATTATCTGCGCCGCATCGATTGGATGAAGAACGCCCGCCGCGACATCGCCATCACCACCGACATCATTGTGGGATTCCCGGGCGAAACCGAAGCCGAGTTCGAGCAAACGCTTTCACTGCTGGAAGAAGTACAATACGATTCGTTGTTCAACTTTAAATACTCGCGCCGGCCGAATACGCCAGCGCTCGCGCTCGAAGATCAAATTCCCGAAGAAGAGAAGACGCGCCGTCACACCCTCCTTCAGGAAATGCAGCGCGACATTCAGATCCGCCGGAATTCCGCGCTGGTTGGGACCGTCGAGGAGGCCTTCGTGGAAGGCTATAATCAGGGCACGGGACAATGGATTGGTAGAACCACTCAGAACCGGCCGCTCAACTTCACCCACTCGGAGTTTCCCGGCCCGAAGGATGGAAATACATTGGCCGGCAAGTATTGCAACGTTCGTGTCACGCGCGCAGGTCCGAATTCGTTGGCAGGGGAAGCGAGTGAATTGAGCTTAGAACAAAAGGGGGACCGCATGGAAGTCGAAATGAAAATCCGCGGATTGATGATGGATCCCGTTACCAACATGCCCATCGTTGTACTGAAGGACATCAATGGCAACGCCATCTTGCCGATCTGGGTCGGAATTTACGAGGCTAATGCCATCGCCCTCGAAATTGAAAAAGTTTCCACGCCGCGCCCCATGACGCACGATCTCATCAAGACACTGCTGCTCGGCCTTGGCACTGGAATCCGCAAAGTGGTGGTCAGTGAATTGAAGGACGACACCTTCTATGCCGTGATCTGGCTCGACAAAGATGGCGATCTCATCAGCGTGGATTCCCGGCCCAGCGACGCTCTGGCGCTCGCGCTCCGCCTGGATTGCCCAATTTATGTCGATGAAGCCGTGCTCAAGAACCCCAAGTCCGCCAATGCAGCCACCGACAAGATCAACAACGAAGAACTGCGCCGCTGGCTCGAGAGTCTGAACGACGAAGACCTGGGCCGCTACAAGATGTAAGGTAAGATTCTTAGCCGCGGATGAACGCAGATAAACGCGGATAAGCAACTTATTTTCTTTCTCTTACATCCGCGTTTATCAGCGTTCATCTGCGGCCAAAAAGTTTCTCCCCAACCATTCCAGAGACCAGTCGTCTATACAGTTGTAATGAGACGCGGAGCCAAACTAAGTTCGGGGTTGTTGCTGGGGGCGGTCATGCTGATTGGCATGTTCCACGCCACGGCCTCCCCGCGAGTTCAGCGCTTCCTGGCTTATTATGCGGCGGTCCAAGACACGAACGCTCCCTTGGACCTCTGGGAGCGTGTCGCTGCTAGCTTCGTATTGACCCGGGCCGAGCAAGCCCCAAAACCGGTGTATTCCGTTACTTGCTCGCGGACGTCTTCGCTCTAGGTTTGTGATGCACCGGCGCGGGCGCCGCATTCTTTCCCGTCCATCCGTGCAGCTTGTCTTTATCGACATTGAAGACCACCATCAGTGGACTCGCGGTATAACTCTGCGGCACGCCTTCGAACGTCAACTCGGTCCCGGGCTCCACTTTGCCCGGTAGCGCGGCTTCAAACTTCAACGTGGCATCGGCGGTCTCGGTATTGTTCGTTCCGTCTTCCACCGCAACCAAGATTGTTTTCGGTTTCGAAGCGGGCTCCAGCGACACCACTTTGGCTTTCAGCGTGGGGACCTGTGAGTCCTTCATGCTGGTGCTGAAATAGTTGCCGCCATCCGCGCCGGTCAGCGCTGCCTTCAAGGTCTTCCACAAAGCTTCTTCCGGATGCGCCTTCGTCCACTCCTCTTCGTTGGCGAACTTCTGCTTTTCGATACTCACCGCGTCCACGATCTTGAGATCGGCCGGCGGCGTGGGGGAAGCCTTCGCGGCGGCTACCAGATCGTTAAATCCATCCTCGCTGCCGTGATAGTTCTTGTACAACCGTCTCGCAAAATCGAGCGCCGTCTTCCGCGTAGTTGGATCCGTCGCGCCCGGCCCTTCGTACGTGCCCGCTCGCGCGAAATAAAAAATGGCCGTCGGATACCGATCGCTCTTCTTCGGCGACCAGATCGACACGCCCATCCAGTAATCCACCTGCCCGTTATTGGGACTCAACTGCAGGCTCTTCCCGAATTCCGTCTCAGCCACATCCCATTTCGATCGCGACATGTCGATATAGCCCAGGTTCACGCGCGCCAGCAGCTCGATGTCCGGCCGCAACTTCGCCCACTGCTCCGCCGTGACTCCCGGCGGCGGTGTGTCGATGTTCGCCAGAATCGTGTTGGCCGCCTGCTCGCCTTGATCCAGAACCTCGTTCGACTTGTTCTGTGAGTACAACACCTGGGTAAAATACATCACGTAGTACAGCGCCGTGAAGTTTTTCGGATCGGTAGCCAGCAGCGCCTTTGCCGCCTCGGTGGTTTCTTTCGGCTGGTTCAGCGCAACGTACGTGGTGATGAACATGGTCCGCCGTTCCGTCAGCCATTCGGTCTGCGGATACTGCTTCTCCCACTGCTGCAGCTTGTCCAGGCGCGTTTTCGCGTTGGTGTCCTTCGTGATGGCGTCGTAAAGATCGTACTCCGCGCGGTCCTTCCAGTTCTTCTGCGGAGCCTGCGCCGCCGGCTGGGCTTGACCCAGTAACGTCACCGGCGTCAAGCCGAAGATCCCAACCATCGCCGCCGCCACCGAAAATTTACAGAATTGAAACAACACTCAACGCCTCCAGTTCCTAGTCTCTGTCAAGTATACCCGCAGTCGCTAAAAAAACGAACGCTCCCAAGCAACTTCTTGGGAGCGTGTTATATGAAAATTTTCTAACTTTTACTTCGCGGCCGGTTTTCGGTGCACCGGAGCCGCTGGTGCGTTTTTCCCGGTCCAGCCGTGCAGCTTGTCCTTTTCTACCGCGAACGTCACCATGAAAGGACTCGTGGTGTAGCTATCCGGGACTCCTTCGAACGAGAGTTCCGTGCCCACGTCCACTTTTCCAGCCAAAGGCGTCTCGAACTTCAACGTGGCATCGGGTGTGGTTCCATCTTCCAGCGACATCACCACCGTCTTCGGCTTCAGCGCGGGAGTCATGGAAACCACTTTCCCTTTCAAGGTCGGCAGCAGCGCGCCCTTCATGCTGGATTCGAAATAGGTAGCGCCGTTCGCACCGGTCAGCTCCGCCTTGATGTTCTTCCACAGGGTCAGTTCCGGATTCTTGGCTGCAGCGTCAGCGGCCTCTTTATCTTTTCGATCGGCGATGCTCTTGGCGTCCTCAATATGCACCGCGCCCGCATCACAGGTGGGCGACGCCTTGGCGGCCGCGAGCAAATCGTTGAAGCCTTCATCGGAGCCGTGATAAGTCCTGTAAGCCTTCTGGACATAGGCCAGCACCTGCTTCCGCCCATCCGGATTCAGCGCATCTTTGCCATCGTAGGTGGCGGCGCGGGCAAAAAAGCACAGCGCCTGCGGCATCTTCTCCACTTTTTTCTCGCTCGCGATGTCCGTGCCCATCAAATAATCCACCTCGCCGTTGTTGGGGTTGATTTGCATGGTTTTCTGGAATTCCGCCTCGGATCCCTCCCAGTCTTTGCGCTGCATATCGATCCACCCCAGCGTGATGTGCGCCAGGATCTCCACGTCCGTACGGGCCGTCTTCCACTGCGCTTCGGTTACGTTCGGCGGCGGCGTGTTGATATTGTCGACAATCGCTTTGGCGGCTTTTTCGCCCTGGTCCAGCACTTCCGGAGTGGGATTGTTTCCCGCCAGCGCCCTGGTGTAGAACATGATGTAGTACAACGCGCTGAAATTCTTTGGGTCCTTGGCCAGAATCTGCTTGCCGATTCCCACTGCCTGCTGAGGCTGGCTCAACGCAACATACGTCGTAAGAAAAAGCATCTGCCGCTCATCGGCGTAATCCGTGGCCGGATACTGCTTCTCCCACTGCTGCAGCTTGTCCAGCTTCGACTTCGCGTTCGTATCTTTAGTAATGGCGTCGTACAGATCGTATTCCGCCCGATCCTTCCAGTTTTTCTGCGGCGCGGCCGTGCTCGGCGCCTGTGCCTGCCCCAGCATCCGCGCAGGCCCCACGCAAAGTACGCCCGTCATCGCGACAGCTACAGCTAAGGACAATCTTGATGTTTTTAGCGACACTCCCCGCCTCCCAATCCCTTGTTTTTCTTTTGAGTCAGGCCAACCGAGCCTTCCTTGCGGCCATGGCAGATGCAATTGCGGAGTATACCGGAATTCTTGCCAAGGTCGCAACTTCTCATAACGTTAGATGTATCTCAGTGTACTCTTGTTCCCTGCCTACCCAACAATTCTATCTGGCGCCATCCAGCCTGCCCGCGCCTCTCGCGATGCCACCAAGTCAAAACTGTAGTACTTCTTGAATAAATCCCGTTGCCCCCCGAACTCCGCCACCACACGCCGCACTGCTTCCAGCTTGTCAACGCCTCTAGCCCCGCCCACGCCTTCTTGATGCCGTAAAAATTCTTGATGCCGCAAAAATTCTCCGATTGTCCGGAGCCAAAACAAGGTGAGTGTTTCGTGATAGCCGCTATCCGGGGTGTTCGCGGTCCCGACGCATTCATTGTAATGCCGGATTCCAGTCCGAACTTGCTCCACCGCAGCCTCTTCTGGCAAAGTTACCAGGTACCAGGTCCCCACGGCGAGATGAGCCGCGTGTGTCCAAAGAGATTTTGGCAGCGTCCCCTGCTCAAACTGGCCGGTGAATTCCGCCAAGGCCTGCCCATCGCTCAGGAAATCGTAAGTCATGACGCCAAACAACTTTGGAATCGTATGGGTACCATTGACAGATCCTATCAATACAAGTAATATTAGTCAATTCATGCTTGGAACCTTGGATTCGAAGGTGGTCCGGCTGCTCATGCAGAACGGCCGCGCCACCTGGGCCGAGCTCGCCCAACACCTCGGCCTTTCCGCTCCCGCCGCCGCCGACCGCGTGCATCGTTTGGAAGAACGCGGCGTCATCCGCGGTTATGCCGCCTTGGTGGACGCCGAGTCCGCCGGTTACCCGCTGGCAGCCTTCATCGCCGTCGCGCTGGATCGTCCGGATCGCCGCCCCGCTTTCCTCAAACGAATCGCAGCCATTCCGGAAGTTGCCGAATGCCATCATGTCTCCGGCGACGACGATTATCTGCTCAAAGTCCGCTGCCGAGGCACACGCGATTTGGATCGCCTGTTGCTCGAATCCCTCAAGACCATTCCAGGAGTCCGCACCCGAACCACCATCGTGCTCGGCACCGCGAAGGAATCGGTTGTCATTCCGCTGGCCGATCCGGAATGAGCACGGTCCGCAACATGCCGGGCGGCTGGGCGGACCGCGAGAGCCTTCCCAAAGGTCCCAACGGCCGCAACCTCTGCCGCTGGTGCAATCTCGAAGTTCCCAAAGGACGCCAGACCTTTTGCTCGGATTGGTGCGTCGAAGAATGGCGCCTGAGGACCGATTCCGGTTATATCCGCGAAAAAGTCCTGGCTCGCGATCGTGGAATCTGCGCCGCATGCGGCGTGGATTGCCTGGCAGCCTGGCTGCATCTCAAGCGCCTCCGAGGCGCGCCGCGTCTCAAGGCATTCAAAGAATGGGGCATCACCCGATCCCGCAAAAGCCTCTGGGACGCCGACCACATCCTCGCGGTAGCGGAAGGCGGCGGCGAATGCGACCTAAGCAACCTCCGCACCCTCTGCCTGAAATGCCACCGCACCCGTCCACTGCGGAACTCCGGCAAGCATCGGGGACATGACGGGCAAGCGTCCGAACTGTTCCAAACTTTAAAGTAACCAGTCGTGTCCCCGATTTTTTTTCGACGCGAGAACTACTTCCCCAGCACCGGCCGAACATACTTCATCACCGTAGCCGCCACTCTCTCATTCCCCTGCCCGGTCGGATGCATCCCATCCCTCTGCATCAAGCTCTTATCCGTAGCAACGCTCTCCAACAAAAACGGAATCCTAACCAACTTATACTTCGCCGCCAAATCCCGATAGACCTGCTCAAACCCACGAATATACTCCGGACCATAATTCGGCGGCAGCGTCATCCCCGCCAGGATCACCGTCACTCCCGCGCTCTTCAGCGCAACAATCATCTGCTCCAGATTCGCCCGCGTAGTCTCAATCGGAAGCCCGCGCAGCCCATCGTTCCCTCCGAACTCCAGAATCACGATTCGCGGATGAACCGCGAGCACCTCACCAACCCGATTCGCGCCATCCGTCGTAGTGTCGCCGCTCACACCCTGATTCACCACGCGCCAACCCAATCCCGCGGCATCCAGATCCTTTTGCAGAAAGTCTGGATAACTCATTCCAGGCTCCGCCCCAAATCCTGCCGTCAGGCTATCGCCAAACGTGACAATCGCAGGGCGCGTGTCCGTCGAACTTGCCGGCGTCGCCGGTTTTGGAGGAGGCTCCTCAACCTTCGCCGCCCCGGTCGCCTCGCTTCGGGAACTTCCGCAGCCCGATTGCGTTAAACCAATCGAGACCGCGACACATCCAACTAAGAAGATGATCCTCACCCAATGCCATAATAAAGAATTGCAGGAAGGTTCCATCGGTACGCCCGCCATCCGGGTGTCGGCGCTAACCAAAACTATTCAAACCGCCACGCACCGCGTCGACATTTTGCGTGGCATTGATTTCGACGTCCAGCACGGCGAGTTCGTTGCCATCATGGGACCCTCCGGCAGCGGCAAAAGCACTCTGCTCGGCTTGCTGGCCGGTCTCGACACACCCACCTCCGGCAAAATCATCCTGGATGGCGAAGATATCACCGGACTCGACGAGGACCGCATGGCCCTGCTGCGCGGCCGCAAAGTCGGATTCGTGTTCCAGTCCTATCATCTGCTACCCACCCTAACCGCCGAAGAAAATGTTCTGCTGCCGTTCGAACTGACTGGCGGCCGCGGATCCACTGGCCGCTCCCGCGCGCGCGACTTGCTCGAAAGCGTCGGTTTGTCGACCGCCGCGATCATTATCCCGTCCAGCTTTCCGGAGGCGAGCAGCAGCGCGTCGCCCTGGCCCGCGCCTTCATGGTGCAGCCGCCCATCCTTCTGGCCGACGAACCCACCGGCAATCTGGATAGCCAGAACGGCCAGCATGTTCTCGAACTTCTGATCTCGCTCAACAAGCGCGAAGGCACCACGCTCGTGCTGGTCACGCACGATCCGCTTCTCTCCAGCCGCGCCGGCCGCCTGATCGCCCTTCGCGACGGTTTAGTCGTGACCAACGCCATGAATTTCCGCTGGTCCACCGCTTTCAAGATCGCCTGGCGCGAAGCCCGCTCGTCATCCTTCAAATTTCTGTTCGTGATTCTCGCGGTCGCTGTCGGCGTCGGATCGCTCACCGGCGTCCGCGGATTCAGCCGCGCCTTTCACGAAATGCTGCTGAGCCAGGCCCGAACCCTGATGGCAGCCGACCTTTCGCTGCGCGTCTTCGAACTGCCCACGCTCGCTGCAAACGTCCGTCATGGATTCGCTCGCGAAATCCGGCGTCCAACGCACCTGGATCACGGAAACCCTGACCATGGCGTCCGGCGGACCATCCAGCGGTCCCATGTTGGTCTCCATCAAAGCGGTGGATCCCAGCGTATATCCGTTCTATGGCGAAATTCGGATCGCTCCGCCTGCACCGCTCCGCAGCGTTCTCCAATCCGACACGGTCGCAGTTTCCGACGACGTCCTCCTGCGCTTGCACCTGAAGGTCGGCGATATGATTCAGCTCGGCGGACAGTCTTTCCGCATCATCGGTCAAGTGACCTATGAGCCGGATCGTATGCTCGGCAGCCTCAACGTCGGTCCGCGCGTAATGATGACGCGCGCCGGCCTGGACCGCACCGGTCTCATGCTCCCCGGAAGCCGCGCCGCCGAACGCTTTCTGTTTCGTCTCGCACCCGGCTCGCCCTCCATCGCCGACGTTCGCGAGCGCTTGAAAAAGGCCTTTCCAGAAGCCCTGATCGCCGATTTCCGCGAGACTCATCCCATCATCACCCAAGGCCTGAGCCGCGCCACCACATTCCTGAGCTTGGTGAGCCTCATCACGCTGATCGTCGGCGCCATCGGCGTAGCAACCGCCATGCAAGCCCACATCCAGCAGCGCATGGATTCCATCGCCATCATGAAATGTCTCGGCGCGCGCTCCACCCACCTGATGCGGATATATCTCATCCAAACCGTCGCGCTCGGACTGGCCGGCGGTTTGCTCGGCGCAGCCTTCGGAATCGTAATCCAAAGAATCTTCCCCGGATTTCTCGCGCGCTACTTCCAACTGGAACCCTCGGCGCGCTGGGATCTGATCACCGCCGCGCAAGGCATCGGGATCGCTGTCATGGCCACGCTGCTCTTCACCCTCCCGCCGCTTTTGAGCATCCGGCGCATTCGACCAAACTTGATCCTGCGCCGCGAAATGGGCGAGACGAAGAAGGACTGGCGCGCGCGTCTGGCGCAATCCCGCGCTTCCATCGCCGCCGGCGCGGTGATCGTAGTCGGAATCGCGGGCATCGCCATGTCCTTCGCCAGCGGATCGCCGCAGGACATCTGGAAAACCGGCCTCTACTTCGCCGGCGCACTCGTGGTCAGTTTAGCCGTGCTCTCCGGAATCGCCTGGCTCATGCTGCGCGGCTTGAAGATCGCCAGCCGACGGCAACTCCCCACCTCAATCCGCCATGGCATCGCAAATCTCTATCGCCCCGGCAACCATGCCCAGACCGTATTGGTGGCGCTCGGGATCGGCGTGATGTTCACGCTCACCGTTTATCTCGTCCAGCGTGGCGTGGTCGCGCAAATGAATCGCACCGCGCCACCCGGAATGCCGAATGTCTTCCTCATCGATATCACTCCCAAGGATCGCGAAGCCGTTCTCGCCCTTCTGAAGAAACAGCACGGCATCGAAGGCTCCGCCGAGTTGATCGGAACCGTCGCCGCCAAGTTGGTCGAAGTGGATGGCGAGGACATTCAGAAGAAAGTTCTCAAAGGCTGGGGCCGCCGCTTCCGCTATGCGCGCTCGGTAACATCGGCCGCGGCCATGTCCGGCAACGTCGAAGTACTGCGCGGGAAATGGTGGAACAAACCTCCAACTGCTCCTGAGATTTGCATCTCAGAAGAAGCCGCGAAAACTCTCGGCGTCCAACCAGGATCCATCACCCGCTGGACCATCTCCGGCCGCGAACTATCCGCGCGCGTGGCCTGCATCCACCGCATCGACGAAATTCATCTGGCCAGCCGCGTCGAATTCATCTTCAGTACCGGCGCGCTCGACGGATTCCCTGTCATCTATTACGGCGCCCTGCGCGTCCAGCCTCCCGCGGTTCCAGCTCTGCAGCAAGCTCTCTACGACCGCTATCCCACCATCACAGTCGTCAACATGGCGGACGTGCTCCAGACATTCCAGGGCGTGGTGGATCAAATCTCGCTCGTAATCCGCTTCATTTCGATGTTCGCGATTCTCGCGGGCGCCATCATTCTGTCATCGAGCGTAGCCGGCACGCGTTTCCGCCGCATGCGCGAAGTAGTGATCTTGAAGACTCTGGGCGCGACGCGCTGGCGCGTCAGCCGCATCTTCTCCGTCGAGTTCCTGATCCTCGGCGCGGTAGCCGGAACCATGGGCGCACTGCTCGCCAACGGATTCGCGAACCTGCTGCTCAAGCGCATGCTGGATTCCGAAATCTCTTTTCCACTCGTGCCCAGCCTTCTGGCGATAGTTGCGACCGCACTAATCGCAAACGCCGCCGGCTGGATGGCAAGCTTCCGCATCCTAGGCCAAAAACCCCTAGAAATCCTCCGCGACGAATGAAATGGGGGACACCTGTCCCCGAAGAATTTCGCGACAACCGTAGAATAAGGTGACCCGTGGACAGGTGTCCCCCATTTCTTTACCCCACCGGCCGCGGATCCAAATTCAACACCGCGATATATTTCAAATTCCGATAAAGCTGCTTATGATCCAACCCGAACCCGACCACAAACCGGTCCGGGATCTCAAAGCAGCGATAGTCCACCGGAATCTGCACAATTCGCCGTGGAGTCCGATCCAGCAGCGTGCACAGCGCCAGCGAATTCGGACCCCGCCCCGCCAGGTGCTGCAGCAGATACCGCGTAGTGAACCCGGTGTCCACGATATCTTCCACCAGCATCACGTCATCGCCTTCGATGCTATCGTCCAGATCTTTCGCGATCCGAACTATCCCCGGTCCCCCGCGCTGATTGGCGAAGCTCGATATCGCCAGAAAATCCAACCGCACCGGCACCGTGATCTCGCGCGCCAGAGCCGTTAAAAAGAACACCGATCCCTTCAATACTCCGATCAACTTCAGCTCCCGGCCGGCATACCGCGCCGATATCTCGCCCGCCACTTCCCGAACGCGCTGCTCAATCTGCTCCTCGGTAAATAAAACTCGTTCGATCGCGGGTTCGTTCATTGGGCAAGCTTTTCCGGCAGTTCGTACTTGATCACCAGATCCCGTACGTCTTTTTGATAAAACACCTGAATGTTCACGTGCGGATAAATCGCGCGCAGCAGCCGGATCTTCCGGTTCTTCTTGGTCACATTCGCCTGCTTCATGGTGGTCAGTTCCACATACAGATCGAACTCAGGCAGGTAAAAGTCCGGCGTGAACGCTTCCTGCACCTTCCCATCCTTGTCCCACTGCAGCGCGAAACTGCGCGGCTCATATTCCCAGGCGATCCGGTAAAAATCCAGCAGGTTCGCAAACACCTGCTCGCTCGGATGCCCGAACTCCTTGCGCTCCAGATGCACCCGGTCCGGCGGAACAATTCCAAAGCGCGCCAGTTTGAGCCGCACCTGAAATTGCAACTGCGCTTCCGCCGCCAAAGAAAGCAGCCCCGCCTCCAACATCCCTTTCGACTTCGCCGCTGCCTCCAGCACGTCCGCCATCTGGTCGGTGGAAAGCGCTTCGCCGTTCATCACCAGGTCGTAATGATCAAAACGCCCGCTGGCCCGCCCAAAGCGATGTTTCCGTACGGACGTCTGTTCCGCTTCCAGGCGTCGAAGTAGCGCTTTGGCATCCTCGCGCTCCAGCCGCCGCTCCACCATCAGATTCCCAATGCGTCGCGACTCCGCATCCGTCACATGCACGCGCAAAACGCCTGGCAGATTCCGGAAGAGGAGTTCGGAGCCGATGCTCGACACCACCAGATTGTGCTCAGTCCCCAGTCGCGCCAGAATCGAAACCGCCAGGTGCGGCCAGGCTTTGTCCGGAATGCCGTCGCGCGCCCCAAACTCGGCTGCGATCACATCCCCCAGGCGCGACTCAGTCACCAGCTCGCAGTTCAATCTCTGCGCCGCGATTCGAGCCAACTCCTCATGCCGCGTGGCCGCCTCGCCGGAAATGGTGATGAACGCCATCCAGTAGAAATCGTAGCGCACGCCGTTGATTGAGATAATTGTGGTGTGAAGCAAGCTCTCGAAGACGGCGACGCCGGCGCGCTGCGCCGAATCCTGAAAAAAGATCCCGCGCAAGCCAACACGCTAATCCGCTGGGGAACCAACGATCGCAACCATACGCATCCCCTGCACTATGTCTCCGATCTTCTGTTCGAGAGAAAACTTCAAAAGGGCCATGAGCTGCCGTTGATCGATGCCCTGCTAAAAGCCGGCGCACAAATCGATTTCCAACGAAACGGAAAAGGCGATACGCCATTAATCGGAGCCGCAAGCCTTGGCGCGGAAGAAGTGGGCATTCAGCTCCTGAAGGCCGGAGCCAATCCGGCGCTGCGCGGTCTGTTCGGAGAAACCGCGCTGCACTGGGCCGCACTACTGGGCGAAGCCAAGCTAGCCAAGAAACTAATCCCCGGCGCGAATCTCAATCTTAAGGATGAAAAATACCAATCCCCACCTCTTGGCTGGGCCATCCACGGATTTTCCAACCCGCCAACTGGCAATCAGGGCAAACAAATCGAAGTAGCGAAGCTCCTAGTCGCAGCCGGAGCGAAGGTCGAGCAAGCGTGGCTCGAATCGAACGCGGTTCTCGAAGATCCCCGTATGCTTGCAGCCCTGCGATCCAGCCGCTAGTCCCTAGTCCCCAGCCCCGAGTCCCCGGTCTCAAGCAGTTCCGCCGAGGGATGGTCAAACGAACGCCCGCCGCATCCGCCTCATTCGGATCGGCAAAGGCGTGAGTCCGGTCGAGGATGAAGCGCGCCCGATTCATTTCCGAAAAGTCGACAGCCGCCGTGTACCGTTGCGCGAAATCCATGGTCCGCACGAGAGCACCCGTGATTTTGTTCTGCGACAACGCCTTGAGCGACATCAAATAATTGTTGCGATAAATCGTCGGCACAATGATCCGGCACTCACCAGCCGCCACCAATTCCGCGTTCATCATGACGCGCGCAGTACGCCCATTGCCATCCGCGAACGGGTGAACTTCAGAGACCAAAAACATCATGAAAATGGCACGCTGCAGCGGACTCGCCAAACCCTGGTAAATCTCGAAACCTTGCGTCAGTGTCCCATGCACCAATTCGGGAGCGACAAACAACGTCGATCCCGCGCGGTTTCGATCTGCCTTGAAACGTCCCGGCCCTTTGTCCGGGCGCCCCTCCATAATCCGCGCATGACGGCTTTGAAGAAGCACGTTCAGTTCGCTGGCGTTGCGCGGAATCCGGGACATTTCGTTTTGATCGGAAACCAGCTTCCAGGTTCCCAGAACATCATGAGCGTCTTCTGGGCGCTCAGCTGGTATTTTTCCGTTGAAAATGATGTCCTCGGCTTCATCCACGGCGAACTCGGTTCCTTCGATGAAGTTCGAGAAGTAAGCTTCAAAGAATGGAAGCGCGGGACCATTGGTCGCGCGCGCGAGTCGCGTGATCGGCGCGGTCCCCGCCAACTCCGCAAAGAGTCGCTGAAATAAATCGAGCCGTTCTGGATCGTAAGGCGACCCCGCGACGCGTGCCAGCCCAACCGGCGATTCCAACGGCGCGCCGCGTGTCCCAAGCAACGTCCCGATCAACACGTCCAGCTTCTGCTGTTCCTCCTGCAAACCCAGCTTTTCCGCAATTTCTCGAGCCTCATCGCGCAGGCGTTGCAACGCGGATTCGCCGCCCTTCCGCAGCATCCCGTCCAACCGCTCCTCAATCTCGCGCTTAGTGAATGTCCTAGCAACTCCATCGCGCGCGCGGGAACGGCGCATGTTTTCGAGAAAGGCACGGGCCTGAGAGGCAATTCTCAATCCGGCAATGAATGGCAGATCACTTTCGAGCGGACCCGGTCCCTTGCGCGGACGCAACGTCACTCCCGGTAGTTTGATATCGCGTTTGTGCTCCGCGACAAGAAAGATTGAACCGTCCTCAGCCGGCCGATTCTCAAGCGCAGTGCGGTCCGAGATAAGCGCACCCGGGAGATACGCACCAACCAAAGGCCACAGATTCCGTTGGACAATCCTCTCAGGTGGTTCTTTCAGGTTGCGAGTGTAAAGCCGCGACCCGAGCTTGCGCAATCTTCCAAGCTTGACCTCTCGGGAGACTGCGTCGGCGAGGTCAGCGTTGGAAACGAAGACCTCCGGCATGGCAGAGAAATCGGGCATTAAGACTGCTCCTAAGGCCAGCTTAGCTGGTTTTTGGGAGTTAAAGGGGTCTCCTCCACTACTTTCCGGGATTTAGTGAGTTTTGCAAAAAAGAAAACTACTTTGCACAAACAAGTACTATGCTGTAGTAGTGAACCGGCGCTCCTTCCTAACCGCACTCGTCCCCACCACCCTCGCTCCACTCTGGTTCGGATGCCGCGAGCCTCACTGGTTTGAAGTCACCCACACTCCTATCCATATGTCCAGAATCCAACCGAGGCGGCTTCTCCACATTTCAGACATCCACATCTCGGACGGTATGGGCGCCGCGGATCTCGAACCAGGATTCCGCGCCGGACTCGCAACGCGCCCCGATCTCATCTGCCTCACCGGCGACTTCGTCAGCTACACCAGTGGCTTCGATCAAACTGGCCTGCGGCATCTGTTACGCCTGGCAGCGGATACCGCACCGACCTACGCGGTCCTCGGAAATCACGACGGCGGCGCTTGGTTGGCCCGGGAGCGCGGAAGCCTTCCCACCGACTTCATGCGCAAAATCCTTAGCACTTCAGGAGTGCGCGTTCTCCACAATGAATCAGCCATCGAACAAGGCTTGACGCTGGTCGGCCTCGGCGACTATTGGAGCGGCGAGTTCGATCCAGAACGCGCCTTCCAAAACGCCGTACCCTCCTCGCCAACAATCGTGCTCTGCCACAATCCTGACGGCAAAAAGCACTTGCAAAAGCACTTCTGGAATCTGATGTTGAGCGGCCACACACACGGCGGCCAAGCCAGAATCCCTGGCCTGACGCCGCTCTGGTCCCCGGTGCACGACAAAAGATTCATCGCAGGTCGCTATGACTGGCAAGGTCGGCAACTCTTCATCACTCGCGGACTAGGCTCTCCCCACCACGTCCGCGCCTTCTGCCGCCCCGAAGTCTCAATCTTGAATCTCAGCTAGCATTTGCGTTTATTCGCGTTCATTCGCGGCAGGCACTTTAGCCTGCGAACCGCTATAATGCGAAACACTTATGCGCCACTGCCTTGCCGCGTTCCTCACTCTATCGCCTTGCCTCTTCGGTCAAGTCACAGAACTCAAATCTCCCTTGGGACGCGAATTCCACTCCCTCCCCGATGAAAAGAGCGCAGTCGCCGCAGCGGAAAAAGCACTGGCCGAGCACCCGACGGACGTCAAACTAATCCTGAAACTGGCGCAAGCGCACGCTTCAGTTTGGGAGGATAAAGAAGCAGTAGCCGTCTGCACGCGCGGCATCAAAATCGACCCCAACAACGCCGACCTACTGCTGGAACGCGGACACCGGGAACTGCCTTTGCGCCAATTCACCGCCGCCCGCGACGATCTGAAGCGAGCAGCCGAGCTCGATCCGAAGCAAACCGAAGCTTACTACCATCTCGGACTAGCTCACTATTTCATGAACGAATTCGCACCCGCCGCCGAAGCCTTCTGCAAAGGTCGCGACCTGGTAACCAAACAGGACGATCTCGTAAACTTCACAAACTGGTGCTACGCAGCCCTCCGCCGCGCCGGCAAGAAAGAGGAAGCCGCCAAAGCGCTCGAAAAAATCCCGCCGGATATGCAGTCGAACCCCGGCCACACCATCTTCTATTTCAACCTGGTTCGTTTTTACCAGGGACGCAAAACCGAGGCCGAGATTCTTCCCCAAGCTCCCGCGGATCCCAACGATCATGAAAATGAAATGAGCTTCGACACCATCTCCTATCAAATCGGCAACTGGTATCTCTACAATGGCGATCCAGCCAAAGCCAAGGAGTACTTCGCACGCGTGTCAAAGGGCAACGTTTGGGTCACCTGGGGATTCGTCGGCTCTGAGCTCGAGCTAGCGCAGCACAAGTGATCGCAGGCTGACCGTCTGCGCTTCCCCGGCTTTCACTTCCACGCTCTGCGCTTCGCCCTGATTCCGGTCGGCGAATGACAGCGCAAACTCCCGCGATTCATCGTTCGCCGCCAGCGCGAAAAGCGAATATCGCCCCGGGATCGCGTTTCGGATCTCGAACTTCCCCACCGCGTCCGTCTTCACCCGCAACGTGTAACGCCGCACTCGCCGAAGCTCCCGCGATTCCGGGATCAAAACCACCCAGATCCCCGTCTGTGGCTTCTCTCCATCCATTACTTCGCCGCGCACCCCACCAGTTGCCTTGCTGATTTGGATTTTGCAATCGCTCAGCGGAACTCCAACGTCCAGCTTCACCGCTTGCGTGGTGTAGTCGGCGCCCGAACAACGCACATCCTTCATGTAATAGCTCTCGTCGCGCCGAGGCCCCATCACCACAAAACGAAACTCGCCCGGCGGCACATCGTGGATGTGGAACCCTCCGTTCTTATCCAGATCGGACGGATAAATTGCCATGCCTTCCCCTGTATACAGCCATACCTGCAGTCCCTGCGGCAGCGAATCCGTTCCTTCCGCCGTCACCACGCCGCGCACCTCCGCCGCCTGGCCGACAGGAATGTTTACCCGAACATTTCGATCCAGAATGCGCGCCTTCGCATAGCCCAACATCCGCAACTGGCCCTTAGCATCCGCTTGCGCCGTGAGAACATAATCTCCCGCGGTTAAATCCGAAATCTTGAACGAACCGTCCGGCTGAATCTCCGAACCGCCCTTTCCGAACATAAACAAGAATGGAAGCACTTTGCTGCAATGTACCGCGGTAGCCTTAACGTCTCCATCCACTCGACCAGTGATGCTGAAGGCTGGCTCCGGCGTCACCGAAATTCGAATGCCCCGAAGGTCCGCCCCGGCAACCGCGCGGAGCGGTTCACTATCCTCATTGAGAGCGTTTTCCGGATACCATGCGTCCCCATATTCCAAGCTCCGCTCCGGTCCGATTTTAAGCGGAAGCGTGGTCATCGGACGCTGCAGCCGCCCGCCGGTCCGAAGATAGAAGAGTCCTTCCCCCAGGCCGTAAATGCGGAACCGGCCTTGATCGTCCGTGTTCACGGACTGCACCTCCGACAGCTCCCGAGTCGCACCGCGCTGGTATCTCAATCGGAGCACCATCACCGGCAGCCCTTCCACCGGCTCCTGATCCGGATCCAGCACCACTCCCGAGATCACTGCCGCTGGCGACAACCGAATATTGATCGACGCATCCTCCCCCGCTCGAACCTTGAGCGCCGCCTCCCGGCCAAACTTAAAAACGAACCCATTCCTCTCCGCTTCGATCGCATACGTGCCAGGCCCCACACCCGACAGCACAAACACGCCATCCGGACCCGTGGAAATCACACGTTCGCCAGATTGTCCGGCCGCCGCGTCCTGCGGATGCAGCGTCACAATCGCCTTGGCAACGGGCTCTCCGGTATCCGCCCGAAGCACGTGGCCGGACACTCGCGCCAGTTTTTCCTGCCCCGCAAGCACCCAACAACCCAAAACCAAAAGAGTGCAACCGAACCGCGACCGCAAGGGAGCGTGAACAGTCCCGAAGCCCACCGAACCTACCCTGCGAGCCCTAAAGGACATCAAGCATTTCCCCGATAATCTAGTACCGGGTTGCTGTTAGTTTTGTATGGTATCTTACTATCAAAGGTCATCCCAGCTCTTGACCTCCCGGCTACAGTATTATAAAGTCTTAGAGTTTGAGTTTGAACAACCGATTACAAGGAAAACGATGACGGGCAGTCACCGCTCCGGTATCCTTTTATCATTACTCTTGATCGTACTGGCCTTGCCACTCGCCAGTTGTATCTCCAGCAGGTCTCAGGCCTTCAAATTATCCTTCCTTCCGTCAACGCCAGCCCCGGTTCAGTCGAGCTTCGAAGAACCGCCCCAACTTGAATCCGGTCTCTACTCCAGCGAGACACCCGAAATGCTGCAGCGGGCCTTAGCGCCGCCACGAAATACCGAGGCGGATTCGCGAATTTTCAGAGCGGAAATACACTTCGACACCGGTCGAAAGCTCTACCAGCAGGGTGATCTTCCCGGAGCCCGGCGTGAATTCGATGCCTCGATGGATGTGCTGCTGTCGGCACCGGAAAACATTCCGGACCGCCAACGCCTGGAGCGCCGGCTGGATCAGATGGCCGAAACCATTTACCGGTACGATCTGCAAGGTCTTGGTTCAGGCGTCACCCAGTCCGAAGTGGTCTACGACAAAACCCCATTCGATGAAATTCTCCAGTTAACCTTCCCCACCGATCCCAACCTTCGGCCCAAAGTGAAGGAGGAAATTGCCGCCACGGTATCGCAGTTGCCTCTGGAAGAAAACGACGCCGTCCTGAGCTACATTCATTACTTCTCCACCGATCGCGGACACAAGACGCTAATCGCCGGACTCCGGCGCGCCGGCCGCTATCGCCCGCTGATCCAGCGGATTTTGGATGACGAGGGCGTTCCCCAGGAATTGATCTTCTTGGCCCAGGCAGAATCCGGTTTCTTGCCGCGTGCCAAATCGTATAAGGCCGCCGTGGGAATGTGGCAATTCGTCCAGTTCCGCGGACGGCAGTACGGTCTCAATCAAACCGCGACGTCCGACGATCGCATGGACCCCGAAAAAGCCACCCGCGCCGCTGCCCACCATCTACACGACCTGTACGCAACCTTCGGCGATTGGTATCTGGCCATGGCGGCCTACAATTGCGGACCCTTCTGCGTGGAACACGCCGTTCAGCGAACCGGCTATGCCGACTTTTGGGAGTTGAGCCGCTTAAACGTGCTGCCAAAGCAAACCGCCAACTACGTTCCGCTGATCATCGCCATGACGATCATGGCCAAAAATCCCAAGGATTATGACCTGCAGGGCATCGATCTAGACGAGCCTATCCGGTACGACAGCGTGGATATCGATGCTCCCACCCATTTGGCCCTGGTCGCAGATGCGGCGGATCGTCCGGTTTCAGAAATCCAGGAACTCAATCCCGCCGTGTTGAAGTTGGTGGCTCCATCCGGATATCAATTGCGCGTACCTCCCGGTACCTCCGACGCGGTCCGTGCGGCTTTAAGCCAGGTTCCGGCCGCCCATCGCGCCAGTTGGCGCGTCCATCGCGTCCTTGAGGGCGAGACCCTCGACACCATCGCTCATCGATACTCTACGCCCGTGAGTTCCATCTCGGCGGCGAACCAGAAAGTGCGTGTCCCTGAGCCGGGCGACCTGCTTGTGATTCCAGCCGGCTATCCACAGCGAGCTTCGGCGCATCTGGCGACCGTGCCTGTCAAGCGTAAAGTCTCCCATCGAACCACTGCCTCCCACAAGGCTGCAACCCCTTCGAACAAGACCGCGGCCCTCGCCACCAAACATCGCCCCAACGCGAATTAGTTTCAGTTTGCCGCTTAGAAAAAAGTCCTCAGTTTGGCTATTGCCTTCCGAAAAAAACGAGTTATTCTAGATTGTGGTTTAGCCCTACAGGAGGCCTATTTAATGTTTGACAACTTTCGCTTCGCCGCTGACGACGATCTGGACGACTTCGGGTACGAGGAAGAACACCTGGATGTTCAGCCTGGAGTCAACGAATATGGTGCAGAGGACGAAGACGAGGACGAGTTAACCCCACCGCATCCAGCTACGACGGAGCATGCTCCGCCGCCCGCTCCCGCGCACACCCCGGCTCCCGCCAGCGAGGCGCCGCCCAAGAAAAAACCGGTGAAAAAGGCGACGGTAAAACCAGCCGCGCCCGAGGCGCCGGCAAAAGCGGCAGCACCCGCACCCAAGCCGGCGGCTCCTGCAAAGAAGGCTCCGGCGAAAAAGGCGGCAGCGAAAAAGGCTGCCCCGAAGAAACCCGTCAAGAAGGCCGCTGTGAAGAAGGCAGCTCCCAAAAAGGCGAAGAAGGCTCCGGTCAAGAAAGCGGCCAAGAAGGCGCCCGCCAAGAAGTCGGCCAAGAAAGCTCCCGCAAAGAAAGCGAAAATCTCGAAGAAAGCCGCGAAGAAGGCGGCGAAGAAGGCCGCGAAGAAGAAGAAGTAGTAGCGTTCCAGTTCGGGCAGGCGGGCTCCAAAACCCACCTGCCCGAATCCGAAGGTTTATTCCTTACCAATTGCCGCCCGGCACCGCTCGAACAACTGCAGTAGAGCATCCGTGTATTCTTCCGGCGTCTTCGCGGTCTTCCCGGTAAAACCCGCGGCGCCCGTGCCCTTTCCGTAACCGGTGGTCACTGCGATGAACTTCATCAGCTCCAAAGCAACTTCATCGCGCGTGCGTTCTTTGTCATCAGCCATAGATTCAGCGTACCGCAAGAATCGCTTACCGAACCGCGACCGTGAGGGAGTCGGTGCCTTTTTGGTTTTTCACCAGACCCCTCAACGTGCGATCGATCCCGGATCCAGTCCCTTATTTAAATCGAACACCGCCCCCACCGCCGCCACCGCACACCGCTTGCGATCCAGACCCGTCAACTCCCGGATCCGATAAACCGCCTCGATACCCGTGCAATGCGCACCTAGGAAATTCCCGAGCCCGAACTCCTTCAGCTTGCCTGCTGTCCAACGCAGTTTGTCATCGTCCAGCTGCGTACAGATGAAATCCGCCGATTGCGGCAAAGATCGGCGCATTGCGAATCGTCGAGCGCGCGTACTCCAGCGTATTGACGATTCCCGAATGCCCGCATCCCGACACCACCACCAACCCCTGCGCGGTATTGATCACCAGCGACATATCTTCGGGAAGGTTGTCTTCTTTCCATCCCTCCGGCGTCTGGATCTGGCGATTGCCGCTCCAATTTCGTTCCGGATATTTGCGCGGCACCGGACCCGTCAACCAAATTCCGTTCCAGACCTCCACTGGATGATCGAACTCGATGAACTTCCCGCCCGACGCTTCATAATCGCGCTTGGTGTTGACTATGAACTCGAAAGGCTTACCGGCATTCTGTCGCGCGATGAAAATGCCCTTTCCCACGTAAGCTTGTGAAAGCGCCGCCGGATTTTTCTTGGAGCTAGCCCGCCGCAGCGTAATCAATCCTCCGGTATGATCCTGGTGATGATGGCTGAGCACAACATCAGTGATATTCGAGAGGTCGACGCCCAATTCCTTGGCGTTGTTCAGAACTGTATCGGGACGCGCCCCGGTATCGAAAAGGATGCGGTGTCCGTCCGCTTCCACCACCGCCGCAAAGCCCCACTCTCCGATACCAACATCAGCGGTAAGCATGGTGGATAGCACTTCGATGCGTAGCGATTTGACCTGGTAGGCCGGATCCACCTGGGCCGCGAGCGTCGAAGCCACTAGAAACAGCGAGGCAGTTACCGAACCGCGACCGTGAGGGAGTCGGTGCCTTTTGTATTTTTTCACAGCTTCCAAGTTTGCGGTCCTCCGACTTACAACCCTATCAAACCATCTGCCTAAACCGCACCACTCCCAGTAAAATAAATCATCGGCCTCCCAGCCCATGCCAGTCCACGCCAGGCGTCTTATTCGGAAAATGCGCGGTGGTGCGCAAGCCCATCTGCTCGAATGCGACGATGGTCACTTCTACGTCGTCAAATTCCGCAATAATCCCCAACACCGCCGCGTTTTGATCAACGAATGGCTCGCCTCCGCCTTTCTCAATTACCTGCAGATTTCCACGCCCGAGACCGCTATCGTGAATGTACCCACCGATTTTCTGGCCGGGAACGCCGACCTTCACATCCAACTCGGCACCCGCCGCCAGCCGATCGAGCCCGGCTGGCACTTCGGATCCCGCTATCCCGGCGATCCAGCCAAAGTCATGGTGTACGATTTCATCCCGGATGTGCTGCTGGACAAAGTCGTCAACCGGCGCGAATTCCTGGGCGCGCTGGTCTTCGACAAATGGATCGGAAACGCCGACGCCCGCCAAGCCATCTTCTTCCGCGCCCGCCTGGAGCAACGGCCGGCCGTCGCGCCGCGCATTCGCGAGCGCCAAGGATTCGTCGCTCAGATGATGGACCACGGCTACATCTTCGACGGTCCTCACTGGCTTTTCACCGATTCTCCGCTCCAGGGCCTTTACTTTCGCCCCAGCGTTTATCTCCAGGTCCGCTCCTTCCGCGATTTCGAGCCCTGGCTCGACCAGGTAGTTCATTTCCCGGAAGAGATCGTGGATCAAGCCCTCAAACAGATTCCCTCGGAATGGTTGGAAGACGACGGCGACGCTCTCGAAAGCATGCTCACGAAACTAATGTCGCGACGCAAGCGCGTGCCCGACCTGATCCGCGCCAGTCAAAGCGGCCGCATCAACCCATTCCCGGAGTGGCTTTAGCCGCTGAAATCTTGCCAAATGCAACTGCCTTTGTCAGCCCTGTTATCGCAAGCCTTGATCGCGTTTACTATCGAGTTCGACAACGAATTCGAACATCAGGCGCCACACCGCACCACAAACTTTGGCGCGACCTCAGCCTCCGCTCCGTGGCTGGTATCCATGGCCATCTGGATCAAATTCCTGCGCTTCGTTCCCGACCAGGGAATCCAAGTCGAAGAATTCCAGCGGCGGGCCGCTCTCACCAGCAAAGAAACAAAAACCTGGTTAACCCGCCTAAGCCAATGGTGGGGCTATGTTGTCATTCGCAAAAATGCTGCGGAAGATCCTCGACATTGGCTCATCCGGCCAACCTCTGGCGGTCAAAAAGCTCTGGACATCTGGCGGCCGCTAAACGCGGTCATGGAAAAGCGCTGGCAGGATCGGTTTGGCACCCGCACAGTCGAGAAGCTTCGCCAATCAGTGCAGTCGCTCGCGAATCAATTCAACCCGGCGCTGCCGGATTCTCTTCCCATCCTGGGCTACGACATGTTGAGCCCAGGGCCTGATCCTGAGCTTCATACCGGAACCAAATCCGCAGCGGAGCCTACCTTGCCGGCGCTCATGTCGAAACTGCTATTGGCTTTCGCGATCCGATTTGAGCGCGAGTCGGGACTATCACTCGCCATCAGCGCCAATGTCCTGCGCTTGGCGAGCGAACAAGGCACTCGCGTCCGAGATCTGCCCCATTTGTCCGGCGTATCTAAGGAAGCAATCGCCATGGCCCTGAAGCGACTGAAATCGAGCGGTTCGGCTAGTCGCGCAAAAGCGCTCAGCCTGACCGCCCTAGCGGCTTACATGCGCGAGATACCTACCATCGCCTGGTCTCGGATATCGAAAAACGCTGGGAATCGAGCTTCGGCCAGAGCGTGATCCATCTGCGACAATCGCTCGAGTCTGTCTCGCCGGATCTCTGGCGCGGACTGGAACCGTATCCCGATGGTTGGCGAGCCTCGGTCCGCAGACCCGAGAGCTTGCCGCATTATCCGATGATTCTCCACCGCGGCGGTTTTCCGGATGGCAGCTAGTCGAACTGTTCCTGCCAGACCATCGCGCGCTTTGGAGCACCGCCGGGCACACCCACCATCCGGCCCGGCGTAATTCTCATCGGGTCAGAACCGCCGACAACACACCCAGCCGGTTCTCCCGAAGGTTGCGCGCCAAGTTCCCAATCATGATCGGAAAATCCGGACCCATCACCACACCCAGGTTTGGACCGCTGGGCGGCCCAGCAGCTATCATCGCCTGAAACCAATCGAGCGCGATCCGGGTGTCGTCACGCCAAAAAATAGATTTGAATCCCGCTTGTTCCAGCGCGGTCCGCGTCTCGGCTTCGCTGAGCAGAAAGCTGGTGGATGCGTCGCGCGCCCAGGGTGTGGGATACAGAGCAGCGCCATCGCGCAGCACCACATCGTAGGTCACGAACCGCCCGCTAGCAGTCAGGATCCGGCGCATCTCGGCATAAAGCGCGGCGCGGTCCTGGATATTCATAGCCACATGCTGCAGGAACACCGTATCGAAGGCCGCGTCCTCGAAAGGCAAGTGCAGCGCATCGCCGGTCTGGAACGTGACGCGCCCCGTCAGTCCGCAGCGCGCTGTCAGGTAAGTGGCGGCATCGATGAAGTCGGCGCTTAAGTCAACGCCCATCACCTCACAACGAAACGTAGCGGCGAGATAGCGCGCTGGGCCGCCGACGCCGCAGCCGAGATCCAGCACACGCGTCGACGGCGCGATCTCAGCGGCGTTGGCCAATTCGGCGGTGGCGAGAATGCCCCTCGTATGGAACTGGTCGAGAGCAGCGAGCTGGGCCACGGTCAACGTCTGCTCTTCGGAGGCAATCGCCCCGAGCGCTGACTTGATCCGCCCAGTCAGGCCCGTGGCGCTATAGTGTTCGCGTACTTTGGTTAGGGTATCGGTCATAAAGGTTCTCCTGGCGTCTGAACCTGCGGACGCAACAGCCAATAGAACGCGACGACGTGCGTAATCATCAACAGAGGCACGTAGAGGATCGGGATGGCATAAGTAGATCCTAACTGACCCGCGACCGCGGGAAGGCCCGCCTGTATGGCGTGATAGTAGTCGATGACCAGGTCGGCCACCCCAACCACATTGAAAGCGGCTACGAACAGCCAAAAGAGCGGACGTATCCGAACCGTGAGAAGCGCCAGCAGGGCCAGCAACCCGGTTGCGAAGTCGCCGTAAGCGGCCAAGGTTGCGAAACTGGCGGGCAAGTTCGGACCCACCACGCCAGGAACAAGAAAGACCAGCCCGAAGAAGCGAAAGCTGTGCAGAGTGGCAATCGCGCGGTGTGCTTCCACGCGGTCCATGGAGCGGAGTTTGGGCAGAAGGTATGTGCGGAAGCAAAGCAGCCACGCCACATAGCCTAAAACGAGCTGGAACTGGAAAACGGATTCAGTTGACATTTTGGCCTCCTGCCACATAGGATGATAGGTATAATCCTATGGACTCGATAATTTGCATACTCAGCCATGCGCTACGCACCTAAGCACAAAGCCGAAATCCACCGGAAGATCGTGAAGGACGCCGCGCGCCGCGTCCGCGCCGAAGGCATCACCGGCGCAGCGGTCTCAGCCGTCATGCGCGACGCCGGCCTGACCCACGGCGGCTTTTACAAGCATTTCAAAAGCAAAGACGATCTGTTGCTGGAGTCGCTACGCGAGGCATTCCAGGAAATCACCGGGAGAATGACCCAAGCCGCTGAAAGGTCGAAACCAGGAACGGCGTGGAAGGCGATCGTGAAGACGTACCTGAGTCCGGAACACTGCGATCACGCCGAGGTGGGATGTCCTTTGGCCGCCCTTGCGCCCGAGTTGGCGCGTACCGGCAAAGCGATGAAGGCACAGATCTCTGAGGAGCTGACGAAATACAAGAATCGAATGCTTCCCTATATGCCCGGCCGGCAAGCTGCCGGCAAAGAGCGCGCATTCTTTGCGATCTTTTCCACCATGATCGGCGCCATGGCAATCGCGCGAATACTGCCGGATTCAGCGGCTCGCGCGAAAGTGCTCGCCGCCACCCGGGATTTTCTCTTGCAGAGCTTCTAGAAAGTCACACGATAGTGGTACGCCAAGATCCCCGCGATGGGGGGTTCGCTTAGCGGCTCTTTGCCTCACACTTTCAGCTAATGCCTAAGACACTCGAAGGAAAGATTGCCCTAATCACAGGAGGATCGCGCGGCATCGGCGCCGCCATTGCAAAGCGCCTGGCCGCGGACGGAGCGTCCATCGCCATCACATACGCGAAAGACGGCAAAGCGGCTTCGGCTGTAGTGGAAGCCATCGAAAAAGCAGGCGGCAAAGCCGTGGCCATTCAGGCAGAGGCCACCGATGCCGACGCGGTGAAAAGCGCTGTAGAAAAAACGGCCAAAACCTTCGGCCGGATCGACGTGTTAGTGAACAACGCCGGAACAGCGATTCCGAAGCCCTTCGAAGAAACCACACTGGAAGAGATCGATCGCATGCTCGACATCAATGTCCGCGGCACGTTTGTTGCAACGCAGGCCGCCCTGCCGCATATGCCGAAGGGCGGCCGGATTATCAGCATCGGATCGTGCGTGGGCGAGCGCGATATGACTCCCGGACTTGCCACATACTCCGCGACCAAGGGCGCCGTGAAGATGTTCACGCAGGGGTTGGCGCGGGAAGTGGGCAGCCGCGGGATCACGGTGAACAACGTCCAGCCCGGACCGATCGATACGGAGTTGAATCCCGCCGCTGGCGATTGGGCCGCACCGCAGATCGCCAACACCGCGCTTGGACGTTACGGAACTGTGGATGAAGTGGCTGCTCTGGTCGCATTCGTCGCCAGCCCGGAAGCTTCCTACATCACCGGCGCGAATCTGACGGTCGACGGCGGCACCAACGCATAACCCACCTTAACCGAACCGCGACCGCAAGGGAGCGTGGATAGTCCTGAAGCAGCCCGAAGAGTAATGAAGACGTCGGACGTGGCGCACGCACGCGTGCGTGCCGCGTTCGCACTCGTGTGAACGCTCGGAATTCTTAAAAAAGGTGTTCGCATGAGTGCGAACACGGCACGCTTGGGAGCGCAATGCCACTTAGTTTTCCAACTTCCCATGCAACCAGATTGATTCTCTGAGTCTGTGGGGCAGACTTTCAGTCTGCAGCCGGCTTTCCAGCCGGCTTGGCGCCGCGTAGAAACGCGGCGGCGGCCAGGATTGGCCGCCCCACTCAGTTCCTGTTTTAAACATAAGAGCCATGGAATGTTGGGTTTGCTGAGCTAGTCCAAAACTAAGTGACATTGCGCTTGGGAGCCTGCGCCACGCCGGAACCGGCGTCTTCAAAGGGCCGCGGCGGATCTCTCGTACACTGGTCAGGTGCGCCTTGGAATCTTTCTGCCCCTGATCCTGGTTTTCCCGCTGCTCGCTCGGGACGTACACACCTCCTGCGCCAATTGCGTTGCTTGGAACAAGCCGCATCCGGCATTCCGGATCTTCGGCAATACTTACTACGTCGGCACGGATGGTCTCAGCTCCGTTCTGATCGCCTCCACGACAGGCCACGTTCTCATCGATGGCGCGCTGCCCGAGTCCGCAGCGCGGATCGTCGCCAACATCCGTTCGCTCGGCTTTCGTATCGAAGACGTGAAGCTCATCCTAAACTCGCACGTTCATTTCGATCATGCCGGCGGCATCGCGGAACTGCAAAAGCTCACCGGAGCGCGGGTTGCCGCAAGCCCCTGGACCGCGGATGTCATGCAAAAAGGCGCAGTACCGCGTGACGACCCGCAGTTTGGAACCATCGTCCCCATCCCCCGCGTCGCGCAAGTGGAAACCTTCCAGGACGGCGACACCCTCACAGCGGGCGCAATCAAGGTCACCGCGCATCTCACTCCCGGTCACACGCCCGGTGGTACAAGTTTCACCTGGCAATCGTGCGAAAACGGCCGCTGCCTCAACTTGGTGTATGCCGATAGCCTCACGCCCGCATCGTCCGGCAGCTTCAAGTTCAGTCGCAGAAAAGAGTATCCGAATGCGGAAGACTTCGAGCGAAGTTTTTCGTTTCTCGAAAGCACACCTTGCGATATCCTCGTCACTCCGCACCCGGATGCCTCCGGCCTCTGGAATCGTCTGGAGCGACGCGCCTCCAATCCGGATGCTCTCATCGACCCAACAGCCTGTCGCGTTCTGGCGGAAATCTCACGGGAACGGTTGAAGCACCGCCTCGCAACCGAAAGCGCGAATCAGTAGCGCATCGGCCATACGACAGCTTGTGCGATGGCCTTGACCATCCGTCAGGTAGAGAGCATAATTTGGGGAGCGAGAACCAATACGATGCGTAGCTTCTCTTACGCGCATATCCTAGCTGGCGCCAGCATTTTGTTGAGCTCCGCGGCTCTAGCCGACCCAATCGCGCCGCTGGCCTTTACTACCCAGGTTCACTCTGCGCGAGTCATTCAAGGTGCGGACGATCCTATTTACGCCTACCTTTACAACTTTGCGCCGGTGGGCTCCCCGGCCACCATCGGCCAGGTTACCGCAGTCTACGGTTTCGGGAACCCCGCCAGCCTGGGAGGATATTTGGGCCCGGTCCCGGCCACCGGCGGCGCCTCCTTTCTCACTCTTCCGTTCCCTCTGAACACCAGTAATCTCAGCCCGGGAATTTTCCCGTTCCAGGTAACAACCGTCAATAAATCCACCGGCGGATCTTCCACCCAATCCGGCCAATTTACTGTCCTTGCCCATGCCAAGCCCGCATTGCTCGTGCAGGGGCAAATTATTCCTCTCTCAACACCGGCCGAGATCTCATTCCCCGTCCCTGTGTTTGGCGAGGCTCCTCCGACCGGAACCGAAGTGGCTTCGGGCGCCTACGATCCCACGATGTTCGGCGACCCTCCGCCCGATGTGCCCACCGCTGAGCTGGACCTGGATGCCGTTTCGTTTTTCGGTAGCCCGTACATCACCGCCACTCTCGCACCCTTCACCGACTTGCCCTCGAACGACGATCCCGCTCAGGGATTGCCTTTTCAAATCAACTTCCTTGTTCCGTCGCTGGGTGACTATAGCACCACATTCCTTCTGCATTATTCGGATGAGCAGGATCTGCCGGGAGCCGACCTTCCGGGCTCAGAACTGGCCTCGTTCACGGTCAATATTGACGTCACGGCAACCACCTCGTACTGGACCATAACAACCGACACAGTCCCCGAACCCAACGCCCTGGCGCTGACTGCGCTCGGAATCTGCACTCTGCTCTATTTTGCGCGAAAAGCTCAGCGAACGAAGCCGAATTTCATCGCCCATCCGGCAGATTCGTCATCTTCGCCAGCGCTGGCCAGCGCGAGCTTTCGAGCAATTGCTTCGCGTGCGGAAACCGCAGGAAAGCGTGCAGCGCCGGATCGCGTTGCTTTATTGCCTTCTCCGCCCAGTCCGCGGCCAAGTCGATCTCCGAACAGAGCAGATAGTAATTCACGAAACCGAGCGGAGCGCCGTAAGCTTCGCCGTCTCCAAGTTTCAGAAGCATGGTCGCCGCACCTTCAGGATCTCCGGTGCGCCTGAGCATCGCGGCAAGACTCGCCACCACCGGTAAGTACCAAGGCGCCAGGGAATACGCCCTTCGAGCGCTTTGAATGGCTTTCTCAAGCTGCCCGCGGTGTGCGTGAATGATGCTCGGAAGAAGATAGGCCCAATATTCCCGTTCGTCAAGTTCCAGCATTCGGCCACACTCCTTGGCCGCGTCCGCCTCACGGCCCGCTCCCAGCAGGCAGCACGCAAGCGACCGGCGGTAAGCTACGTTAAGCGGATCGCTTTCGAGTGCGCGCTCCATCTCCTCGATGGCCTCCGTCGTCCGGCCGAGCGAGAGCAGATAATGTCCTGCGTACCAATGCACCTTGGGTGTCATCGGATTCGACGCCATTGCCAATCGGAACAGCCGCTCGGCTTCCTTCCAGTCGTAGTCGTAAGCCGACGCGATCCAACCCAGCGCGGCCAGCCCCTCCGCGAGCGTTGGATCGATGGAAAGCGCCTTCTGAACCGCCGCCCGCTGCAGCGCAGTGGCTTCGTGGGCCGGCATTACACCGATCACCGCTAGAGCGCTGAAATACATACCGAGCGCGCTATGCGCGGCCGCATAGCCAGGATCCAGGGCGGTGGCCTGCTCCAGACATTCCCGGGCTCGCGTCATCGATTCGGGAGTGTACTTAGCCAGGTGGTGCCAGGCCCGGAGGAGAGCCTCATAGGAAGCAAGGTTGGGCGTGTATTGCCGGGCCGCGGCAGGCTGCACCGCAAGCTTGATCCGCAGAGCCGCCGCAATCGCCGCTGCGATTTCATCCTGCAAGGCAAAAACGTCCGCCATCTCGCGGTCGTAACGTTCGGACCAGAGATGCGATCCGTCTTCGGCGCTGATCAACTGAGCGGTAACCCGGATTCTATTCCCGGCCCGCCGCACGCTGCCTTCGAGAATAGTGCGGACGCCGAGCGCCCCGGCAATTTTCCGGATGTCCTGCTCCTTGCCCCGAAACGCGAACGCCGAAGTTCGTGCGATCACCTTCAGGCCGGCGATTTGCGCCAGCACGTTGATGATCTCTTCCGCCAGTCCGTCGCTGAAGTATTCGTTGTCCGGGTCGCGGCTCATATTGGCGAACGGCAATACGGCGATAGAGGGCTGGGCTTCCGGCGCTTTTGCAGATGGACGCGGATTCAAGTGCGCGACGGAGTTCCAGAGCGGACTGGAAGCGATCGGCGCGGGACTTGCGCAGGCAACGCGTCACGATGTCCCGCAACTCGGTAGACACGTCGGCCCCAAGTGGAGCGGGTTCCTGGTGCAGGATCGCGGCCAGGATTGCGATGGCGGAATCTCCCTGAAACGCCCGCCGGCCGCTCAGCATTTCATAAAGCACCACGCCGAACGAGAAAATGTCGGAACGCGCGTCGACGGATTTCGCTTCGGCTTGCTCGGGCGACATGTAGGCGGCCGTGCCCAGGATCGTTCCGGCCTGCGTAAGGCCGATGAGCTGAGTGTCATCTTCACCGGACTGCGTCGTAATTCCAACCTGGGCAAGTCCAAAGTCAAGAAGCTTCAGCCCGGTCGCGGTCACCAGAATGTTTGCGGGCTTCAGGTCCCGATGCGTGATGCCCTTCTTGTGCGCGGCATCCAGGGCGTCGCAAATCTGACAGGCGTATTTCAGCGCCCGATCAACAGGCAGAGGCCCCTGGAGCGGCGCGCCCTCGATGTACTCCATCACCAGATAGTTCGGACCAACGTCGTAAAGCTGGCAGATGTTGGAATGGTTCAAGGCCGCCACGGCGCGCCCTTCACGCTCGAAGCGCTCCGAGAACTCTTCGTTTACCACCTTGACTGCAACAATGCGGTCCAGCCGGGTGTCGCGAGCGCGATAGACTTCGCCCATGCCGCCTGCGCCAATCGCTTCGAGCAGTTCATACGGACCCAACCGGGTTCCGGTAGCCAATGCCATAGATTGATCGGACCGATTGTACCGTGGGGCGGACCCCCTGGTCCGCAGCCGACGCCCTCGTCGGCTTGTCCGGGTCCAGGGAAACCCGCAGCGGAATCCCAGCACTCAGAAAGCCAAATGGCATTGGGCGAACAGCCAGATCCACCCGTGGTCGCTCACCGCCACGCCCATCACCCGGGAACAGTGCCGCGAACTGACCAAACTCGCGCGGAAAGCGCGAACGCCTTATCTTCTGCTGATGGAGACACTCGGCTCTTCACTTCTCCGCGCAAGGCTTGCACCCGGTCGAGGCTGAGACTCTTGACGTACACGCCCGCCGGACCC
This sequence comes from Bryobacterales bacterium, assembly GCA_963774655.1. GTDB lineage: Bacteria > Acidobacteriota > Terriglobia > Bryobacterales > Bryobacteraceae > Palsa-89. Next base: position 196,221 of record CAVZFZ010000005.1, read on the forward strand.
TGTCCGAGAAGAAACGGATCCCAATAATCCGCAAAGGATGCAAACCTCATCGCGATCACATGCTGCTGTTCCTGGATCTTTTCCAAACCGCCCTGCCGCCACAGTCCGGACAGTTCCCCTGCGTGGCAGAGCGGCATATGCCGCTCGTCGAGTTTCTCGGCCTTCGAATCCAGATGCGCCGCGCCATCCCAAAAAGCCCGAAGCATCTTCATCCCATCTCCATAGTCCCAGACGGATGCCGACACTCGCCCTCCGGGTTTCGTGACGCGGCGGACCTCCTTCAGGGCTTTGAGAGGATCCGGGATGAAATTGAATACCAGCAAAGAGAGGCTAGCGTCAAAACTCGCATCGGCAGCACGCAACTGTTGTGCATCGCCGGTCTCAAATCTCACCCGATTTGGAAATGGATTCTTGCTCTTGGCATATTCCACGTATTCCTTGGATGGATCGATTCCAAGCACATGCGCCTGCGGTTTCCGTTCCGCCAGCGAGAAGGCCAATGCTCCTGTACCGGAGCCAATGTCGAGCATCCGTCCGCGATCCTGCACATCGGTAAAATCCACAAGCTGCGGAGCCACCAGCCGGCTCCAACGACCCATGAATCGTTCGTAATCGTTTGCATCGGCGAACATACCCGGTTTCCCGTTCTGACCGTACAAGACCGGGACCAATGCGCTCGATAAAAACATCCGTCGCGACAACATCGTCCAATTCTATTCCAACCTCGTGCACCACCCGAGACCTTAGAATTAATAGGCCAGCTCATTTAGCTGGGTCTGAGAACGGAGGAATCATTCATGCACCGTCTGTTTGTGACGACGTGTTTGCTGGTAACAGCCGGATCGTGGGCCATCACTCGAGGCGCCAGCGTCGAATTCGAGATGATGACCTGGCCCGAGCTCAAACATGCGATCCATGCGGAGGGTAAAACCACCGTTCTGGTCTACAATGGCGGGACCGAGCAAAGAGGCCCGCAGAACGTGGCGGGCGGCCACACTTTGATGGGCCGGGCCACGGCAAAAGCGATTGCGGAAAAACTAGGTAACGCGCTTGCCGCTCCCGTGATGCCATTTTCGGTGAACAATGCCGACGCAAATTTACCTGGCACCATCGGGCTGACGCCGGAGCTGTTCGCCGCTTTGAATGAGCAGGTCGCGGAACAGCTAATCAAGAACGGCTTCCGGAACATCGTCCTGATGGGCGATCACGGCGGTGGGCAGAAGCAACTTGGCGAGGTGGCCGAAAAGCTCGATCACAAGTACTCCTCGCAAGGGATCCGAGTCGTTTATTGCGGCGACGTGTACAAGAAAGCAAATGAGGACTTCGACAAATGGCTGGATGCCAACGGATATCCGCGTAGCGCTCACGCCGGTATCCCGGATACGTCTGAGATGCTCTACCTGGGCGGCGAAAAAGGCTGGGTACGCAAAAGCCTGATTGCTTCCGCGCTTGGCGACCCTCCCGCCCCACCAGGGCAGCAACCGGAACGCAAAGTCAACAACGGCATTACCGGCGACGCCAGACGGTCAACCGCCGCCCTAGGCAAGCGCATCTTTGAGCTGAAAGTCAATTACGCAGTGAGCCAGATCCGGCGCCTTCTAGCGCCTAAGTAAGTCCCATTTGGAAGTTCCGCACGCGGACTTGGCTTTCGCCCACCCCGTTGGCAACGCGAAGCGGCACTTCCAGCAAGCCGGCGAATTGAGCGCTCACAGCGTTACAATTGAACACAGCGATGACAAACGGAGTAATTGTGATCGACCCGGATATTATGAATGGAACGCCCTGCTTCCGCGGCACCCGAGTTCCGTTCAAGAATCTAATCGACTACCTGGAGGGAGGTCATTCTCTCGGAGAATTCCTCCAGCAGTTTCCCACGGTCACGCGTGAAATGGCAGTTCAAGCGCTTGAGGAAGCGAAGGATTCATTGCTAGCCAGAATCGCATGAAGATCTTGCTGGACGAGTGCTTGCCACTCGATTTCCGGCACAGCTTCCCCAACCATGACGCCCACACAGTTCCCGGTAGATGACCCGGCCTGAATCAGCTAGAACGGAGATTTACCTACCCCTTTTCAATCAGCAGCTCAATCAGTTCGCGCGCGCTAATCACCTTCGTCTTCTTCCATCGATCAGGAAAATGGCGTAGATTGCCAGTAACGAGGTAATCAGCCTCCGCAGCCTGAGCACACTCCAGGAAGATATTATCGTCTGGATCAGTGCATTCCTCGACGAGAACAGTCGGCTTGACCCAATGACCTAGCCTTCTAATCGACCGAAGCGCGCCTTCAATGGTATCGGCAGGAAGATTGAAGCGCGGCCGGCGGATCACCTCATCATATTCGGCAAAGATATCCTCAGATACGCAAAGCTGCACTCTTCGGGAAAGAGCGAGCACCACAATAGCGGCCGGAATACCACCTGGCTTCAGCAGGGCCGACACCAAAATATTGGTGTCGATAACCACCCGAATCATCTACTGGATTCGGACTTGGCTTTTCGCCCTCGTCGATGACGACGCGATGCGGCAATCTCGGCGTCTATTTCTTTCGAAGTAAGCTTATCGAGGCCGCGCCGTTTGGCGCTCTTCCATGACTTCTCCAGCCAGTCCGGTGGAGGGGCAAGTGTCCGAACATAGTCTGCCACGCTTAGAATCAGCACGGCTGGTTCTCCATTCCGCTCCACCAGGAACCGGTCATTGTTCTCAACCGCCCGATTCATAATCTGCCCGAGTTGCGTCCGTGCGGTCAGCGCTGAAATTTTGCGGGTCATGATGATTAATTAATTAATCAATTAAAGCGTATCACAATAAGGCGCGTGTGTGCCGGTAGTTAGTCTCTGGGATCTTGGACCCACGCTTGCTTCTGTCATGCCAACGCGGCGTGACCTGGGTGACGGCCACTTCTGCACAGGATTCTTAGAACCTCAACGACGACCAAATAGGGGAGCCCAACGATCACTAACTCCCGAGTCCCGGCCTTGGGTCCTGGACGTGCGCGACCTGGGAATCGATCCAGCGAGCTCACAGCTTTGAACAGAAAAGTGCCAGCGGCGTATTGGGAACAGCAGTTTCGCTGATCACATTCCATCCCCCAAAAATCCCCCCTTCCCCCTCAACCACAGCCCCCCAACTCCCGCTCCGCACCCACCAACACCAAGCTAAACTCGCTTGAATGTCCAAGCGAAACCAATCCCCGGAACCCAGCCACAACCCAAAATACAAATTTGCAGAAACGAACCCAAATCCCCTCTGTACCATTGACAACCCCCCGCCTCTGCGGCACAATATAGCAGGCGAACAAAAGGCGAAATTGCATGAACCCTAACGCCGCTCGCACTGCCACGCTCGGATTCCGCCCCGATGCACTTCGGGCCACCAAGCTCAGGGAAACCCTCGCCACCGGCCTCGCCTCCCTCGATGCCGTCATCGAAGGTTTCCCGCGCGGTGCGATCTCTGAAATCATCGGACCGGATAGCTCCGGCCGCACTACTCTAATCCATTCACTTCTTGCCGCATCCACCTCAAACCACGAAGTTTGCGCATACGTCGACACAGCCAATTCTTTCGACCCCGTATCCGCCGCCGCAGCCGGAATCTCGCTCTCCCAACTCATCTGGATTCGCTGCGGATCCAACGCCAGCCACGCCCTCAAAGCCGCCGACCTCCTGCTCCATGCCGGCGGATTCGGCGCCGTCATCCTCGATCTTTGCCAGATTCACCCGCGCGACGCCAACCGCATCCCCATATCTTATTGGTATCGATTCCGCCTCGCCATCGAGAACACCCCCACCATCCTCGCCCTGATCGAAAAACAACCGCTTGCTAAATCCTGCGCCTCGCTGCTGCTCGAAATGAAGCGCAAGAAAACCGCCTGGGTGGGTGCGCCCGGCTTCGAACTGCTGCGCGAAGTGGAACTCGAAGCCATCCCCCGCAAACCAATCCGCCCCGTCACCGCACACTTCAAAGCCAAATCACTCGGATAACACTCGGATAAATATGTTCGCCTGCGTGCACGCCCCCCAAGCCGACCTGTCTGAAATCGCCGAAGCCTTCTCGCCGTCCTTCGAGCAAACCGCCCCCGGCACCATCGTCTTCCGCATCGATAACCTGCGCCGCCTCTACAGCACGCACCAGCAAATCGCGCAAGCCATCGCGCAGAAAAAGCCGGCGCGGACGCCAACGTCGCCATCGCCGAATCAGCGGACGCGGCAATCTTAGCCGCTCATAATTTCGCGGGTATCACAATCTCACCGAATCTCGAACAGCTCAACATCGCAAGCCTCCCCATGGAGCAGGAAATGTGGGAGGTGCTGGAAAGCTGGGGCATCCACACACTCGCCCAACTCGCACAGCTCCCCGAAACCGGCATCGCCGAACGTTTCGGACCCGCCGGCGTCCACCTGCAGCATCTCGCCAGAGGCGCAACCAAACGTCCGCTCAAAATCTTCAAACCGGAAATTACTTACGAAGACCGCATCGCGCTCGACCATCCAGTAACGCTTCTCGAACCTCTACTCTTCCTGATCGCCCGAATTCTCAACGACCAGTGCGACAAACTCCTCTCGCACGCCATGTCCGCCAACGAAATCACCATCAGTCTGGAACTCGAAAACCGCACGGATCACATCCGAACCCTGCGCCTCCCAGTCCCGATGCGCGAAAGCAAATCGCTCCTAAAACTAATCCAACTGGATTTGGAAGCCCACCCCCCGCAAGCCCCAACACAAGCACTTTCGGTAACCATAAAACCAGTTCACCCGCGCACCATCCAAGCCGGAATCTTCCTCCCAATTACGCCGGCCCCAGACAAACTGGAACTAACGCTAGCCCGCATCCGCGGCATAGTAGGCGAATCGAACGTAGGCACCCCAGAACTCCTAAACACAAACCATCCCCACCCATTCCGACTAGTCACCCATCAGTCCGCAGCCCCGAGTCCCCAGCCCCCAGCCCCGCGGCAGGCATTCCGCTATTTCCGCCCCCCACTCCCAGCAACAATCACAATCGAGAACCAACGCCCAGCCCACCTAACATCGCCCAACCTGAACGGAAAGGTCCTAAAAGCAGCAGGCCCCTGGCGAACCACAGGCGACTGGTGGACAACCCAACCCTGGAACCGCGACGAATGGGACATCACGCTATCCAACAGCACCCTCTACCGCATCTACCGCGAACCAACCAACCAGTGGTACGTCGAAGGCACCTATGACTAACCCACCACCCACCTCCCACCACCCACCACCCTATATTGAACTCCACACCCGATCGGCATTCAGCTTCCTCCAAGGCTCTTCCACCCCCGAGGAACTAATCGCCCGCGCCGCCGAACTCAACTTCCCCGCCCTGGCGATGCTCGATCACGACAACGTCTCCGGCGCCCCGCGCTTCCACATGGCAGCCAAAAAAGCCGGACTCCGCGCCCACATCGGCGCCGAAATCACCTGCACGGATGGCCACCGCTATCCGCTGCTAGCCGAAAGCCGCACCGGCTATCAAAACATCTGCCGCCTGATCACCCGCATGAAGCTGCGCGCCAAAAAAGGCGAAGGCGCGGCAACGCCAGAAGAACTCGCCGAATTTTCCCCCGGATTAGTCTGCCTTGCCTCGCGTCCCGACCCCAGCATCATCGATACCTTCGGCGCAAAGAATATCTACGTGGAACTCCAGCGCCACTTCAATCGCAATCAGGAAGCTCACAACCAATCACTCGTGGATTTCGCTCGGTCCCGCAATCTCCCGCTGCTCGCCACCAACGGCGTCAGCCACGCCACTCCGCAATCCCGCGAAGCGCTCGACGTGCTCACCTGCGTCCGCAACAAAGTCACCATCCACGAAGCCGGACGCCTGCTCTCCCTCAACTCTGAGCGCTATCTCAAAGACGCCCGCCAGATGGAGCGCATCTTCCGAGACCTGCCGGATGCCATCGCCAACACTCGCGAACTTTCCGATCGCCTGCAGTTCACTCTCGCCGACCTCGGCTATCAGTTCCCTAAATACCCGGTCCCGCCCGGCGAAACCATGAACTCTTTCCTGCGCCAGTGCGTGGCCAAAGGCGAGCGTAATCGCTATTATCCAAACGCCTTCACCGCGCAACTCTGCCGCCGCGCCCACGCGCAAATCGAAAAGGAACTCGCGCTCATCGAAAAACTCGATCTCGCTGGCTACTTCTTAATCGTGTGGGACATCGTGGAATTCTGCCGCTCCCAAAATATCCTGGTGCAAGGCCGCGGATCCGCTGCCAACAGCGCCGTCTGTTATGCGCTCGGCATCACCGCTGTCGACGCGGTCGCCATGGAGTTGCTCTTCGAGCGCTTTCTCTCGGAAGAACGCGGCGAGTGGCCGGATATCGATCTCGATCTCCCCAGCGGCGATCAGCGTGAGCGCGTCATCCAACATGTCTACCAGCGCTACGGAAAACTAGGCGCCGCCATGACAGCGAACGTCATCACCTATCGCGGCCGCTCCGCCGTGCGCGACATCGGAAAGGTGCTCGGCTTCAGCGAGCCTGATCTCGGACGCATCGCAGCGCTTGTTCCTTCCTGGGGATGGAGTGATCCAAAAGATACTGCCGAGCGCCAGTTTCGCGAAGCCGGCTTCTCGCCCGAAAATCCGCTCATCTCAAAATTTCTGGATCTGTACCTGGCCATTCGCGATTTGCCGCGCCATCTCGGCCAACACTCCGGCGGCATGGTCATCTGCGAAGGCCAGCTCGATTCCGTCGTTCCGCTCGAACCCGCCACAATGCCCGGACGAGTTGTCATCCAGTGGGACAAGGAAGATTGCGCCGACCTCGGCATCATCAAAGTAGATCTGCTCGGCCTCGGCATGCTGGCCGTGCTCGAAGATTCCATCCGCCTTATTCGCGATTCTTATCACGAAACAGTGGATCTCGCGCATCTGCCTCAAGATGATCCGCAAGTGTACAGCGCATTGCAGAAAGCCGACACCATCGGGCTTTTTCAAGTGGAAAGCCGCGCGCAAATGTCGTGCCTGCCGCGCCTGCGCCCTGAGCGTTTCTACGACATCGTGGTGCAAGTGGCAATCATCCGCCCGGGCCCCATCGTCGGAAAAATGTTGAACCCGTTTTTGCGCCGCCGCCAAGGCCGCGAAAAACCGGAGTGCCTGCATCCGTTGCTGGAACCAATCCTCGCGCGAACTCTAGGCGTTCCATTATTCCAGGAGCAACTCTTGCGCATGGCCATGGTGGTCGCGAACTTCACCGGCGGCGAAGCCGAAGAGCTGCGCCGCGCCATGGGATTCAAACGCTCCCAAGCCCGCATGCAGGAAATCGAAACCCGCCTCCGCTCCGGCATGACCGCCAATGGCATTCCGCAAAAAACGCAGGAGGTCATCATCCAATCCATCACATCTTTCGCGTTATACGGATTCCCGGAATCTCACGCAGCCAGCTTCGCCCTGATCGCCTACGCCAGCGCGTATCTGAAATGCCACTACCTGGCCGCCTTCACCGCCGCAATCCTAAACAACCAGCCGATGGGATTCTACGCGCCCGCAACACTGGTAAAAGACGCGCAGCGCCACGGCCTGCACTTCAAACCAATCGATGTAACAAAATCAGATTGGCCCTGCACCATAGAAGAACACAACGGCCAACTCTGGGTCCGCCTAGGCTTCAACTACGTAAAAGGCCTGCGCGAGCCACCAGCCCAAGCAATCATCAAGGCGCGCCCATTCACAAGCATTCAAGATTTAGTCAACCGAGTCCCCGAGCTCCGCAAAGACGAACTAAGAAAGCTAAGCGAAATCGGCGCCCTCAACTTCATAACCGAATCCCCAAGTCACCGCCGAGCCACCCAATGGGAAAGCGAACTAGCCATCAGACCCACAGGCCCACTCTTCTCAACGGACCAGCCCCGAGTCCCCAGCCCCCAGCCCCTTCAGCCGATGAGCGCCAGCGAGCGGCTGAACAGCGATTTCCACAACACACGAATAACCATCGGCAATCACCCCATGGCTTTCCACCGCGAAAAACTCAACGAGCTAGGCGTCACACCAGCCAACAAACTCAAAAACGTCCGCAACGGCTGGCCCGTCCGCACCGCCGGATGCATCATCTGCCGCCAGCGTCCCGGAACCGCCAAAGGTCTTCTTTTCCTCAGCATCGAAGATGAAACCGGCGTCTCGAATGCCGTCGTGATGCCCGACGTTTTCGATCGCGAGCGCGCCACCATCCTCAACAATTCCTATCTGTTAGTCGAAGGCGAAATGCAAAACATCGACAACGTTCTCACCGTGCGTGCCACCCGCTTCGAGCCGCTCCACGTCGCCGAGGAGGCCGTCCCCTCCCATGATTTCCACTAAGAATAGAGCATCCGGACCAGTACTACGCTCCACAAAGTTTGCCCCGCACTACTCATCAGCTTCACACGGCCAACCGCCATTCTATGGATGGAACTAAATGAAGCTCACTTTTCAACTCGCGACACTTCTGGCAATTGTCATCCTGCCAGCAGGCGCCGACATCATAACCATCATCCCGGCTTCGAGCATTGCCAATGGCGACGCCGATCGCAACAACTGGCTCGCTGCGAATTTCAGCAGCGGCGCCACCGCTCAAACTCTCACGAGCTTCGAGGACGATACCAAAGGACCCTGGACTTCTCTTTCCACAGCGGTTGGAACTTTCAGCACCGTAGCCGGCGGCCAAGGCTCCACCGGAAGCGGCACCGGCAAGAACGAATTCACTGTACTCAACAGTTCAAACACGCCGTTCCAGGGCCGCTACAACACCACACCCGGCGGCAAGAACTGGCTGGACTCGAACGACATTACGAAGCTCCAACTCACTACATCGCTCGACACCGTCTATTTCTTCATCAGCGACGCCGACGATACCGGCGGCACGCTGACTCTTCAAACCGCGGATGGCACCACTGCTACATTTCCCACCAACACCGGGAACGGATCTTTGTTTTTCGTTGCCATCACATCGATCGATCCCATCGGATACATCCGCTGGCTCGACAGCTCCCGCGCCGACGGCTACGGATTGGACGATTTCGGAACCGTGACCTACCCCGCGCCAAGGCCCAACCTATCGGCGGTGCCCGAACCTGCATCCTGGGTCATAGCCGCAGTCGGATTATTTCTTGTCTCGGTAATCGTACAGCGGCGCGAAAAGAAAGTTCGGCCATGAATCGCAATCATCTGAGCGGCGGACTCATCGCGCTTTTTCCAATTCTCGTGTGCATCGCCACGGACTGCCTAGTCTCGGCCACGCGCCAGGGTCCCGCGAATTGCGGAATCGTTATCAGCTTGCTGATTCTGACCGCTGCCATTCGGATGGGCGGCCAGAAGGCGGTTTCACCAGCACTATCGCCCACAGAACGGCGGGAATTAAGACGGCAACGCCGGTCCAGGTAGCCAATGTAGCAGCCGGCACGTTTCGATCGATCAGCACACCGGCCGTGTAACTCGAAATCGACATCGTCAAAACACTCAACGCCCATTCGGCGGAAAACACTCGTCCGCGAAAACGATCCACAGTGTGAATCTGCAATAGAGTCGACGAGAAAACCCACATCGCAGACGCGCCTCCATGCGCCAACATGATTCCCAAGCAGGCAATCGCAAGCCCCGGCGCGTGTCCCAACATCAGATAGCCGACCACGCCGGCCAGATATCCAAATAAAGATTCCGAGCCGCATCCGCTTCTCAGCGTCCGGCCGCCCAGTACCCGCTGATCACTGGACCGAGAATCGCACCAATTCCGCGGCAAGCCATCAGCAAGCTCATACCCAGCATGCCCGCCTGGCTCTGGGTGAATCCGGCGCGCCGGATGGGAAAGATGCGTTCGCCGAAAATCGGCAGCAGCACCCAGTTCGCGCCCAAGAAGCCCACGCCGGCTTTCACGAAGATGGTGGTTCGCAACCGCGGATCGCGCCATACATAGCGAATGCCTTCTTGGATGGGCGAGAAGTCCAACAGATCTTTCGCACGCAACGGCGCGCGATTCTCCGAATGCGGTTCGCTGAACTTCAACCGGGCCAGAATCAGCGCGGACGCTGCAAACGATAACGAATTCAGCACGAATACGGTATTGCGTCCGAAGTACGCCGCCAACGCGCCGCCCACCGCGAATCCCATTGCGAAGTTGAAGGACCAGGTTGTAGTGGAAAGCGTATTCGCGGCGATCAACTCCGATTCGTCCACGATATTCGGAATCACCGCGCTGCGCCCCGGTTCAAACAGCGCCCACAGGATCGTCTCCAAAAACAGCAGCGTGTAGAGCAGCCAAACCAGGTGCGGCGAACGCACCAGCAGCATGCACAGCACAATCGCGGCGCGCGACCAATCGGCGAAGATCATCACCTTCTTGCGGCTCAACCGGTCGTTGATCACCCCCGCGGCCGGCGAGACAAAGAACTGCGGCAGTACTTGGAGTACGAATGCCAGCGCGACCAGCTTCGCGCTGCCGGTGTATTCCAGCAGCAAGCTGTAGATGGCTACTACATACAACCAGTCGCCTTGCTCGCTGATAATCTGCGCGATCCACAACAGCCGGAAGTTGCGATTGTGGCGGAGCAGCCGGAGATAAGCCCGCATCTCAGGCTTCGGTATAAAGTCCCATGCGCTCTTTCACCAACCGGACCGTGGATCGCGCAATCGGAGCCGCGCGTTCGGCACCTTGCTTCAGAATGCTATCGACATAGCCGGGCTCGGCGACAATTTCGCGATAGCGCGCTTGCAGTGGCTCCAGATTCGCGATCACCATTTCGGCAACTTGCTTTTTCAGATCGCCGTAGCGCATGCCATGGAAGTGTTCGCGCATCTTTTCCTTCGGCCATCCGCTGAACGCTTGAAAGATGTTCAATAGGTTCTCAACGCCCGCTCCCAGCGCCGCGAAATCCACCGCCGGATTCGAATCGGTGGTCGCACGCATGATCTTCTTGCGTGCCTGGTCGATCGGGTCGAGCAGCCCAATCGAATGCCCTGCTCCGGTGGCGGATTTGCTCATCTTCTTATCTGGTTCATCCAGCCCCATCACGCGCGATCCCACCACCGGAAGATGAGTAGCGGGCATCACGAACGTTTCGCCGTATAGCGAATTGAACCGCTGCGCGATATCGCGCGTCAGTTCCAGATGCTGGGCTTGATCATCTCCCACCGGTACAATCGCGGCTTGATACAGCAGAATATCCGCGGCCATCAACACCGGATATTGAAGCAATCCGTCGCCAACTGTTTCCTGGGCCTGAGATTTGGCTTTGTACTGCGTCATGCGCTCCAGCCAGCCCACGGGAGTTACGCAAGTCAGCATCCACGCCAGCTCGGAATGCTCCGGTACCGAGGACTGAGCCATAATCGCGGACTGCTTCGGATCGATCCCCACCGCGAGAAACAGCGCGGCGGTCTCCAATACTTTCGCCCGCAGCTCGGCCGGATCCTGATAAACCGTCACGGCGTGCAGATCGACAATGCCCCAGATGCTTTCGTATTCGCACTGGATCTCAACCCAGTTCTTCAAGGCCCCCAAATAGTTGCCGATATGCAGATTGCCGGACGGTTGAACGCCGCTAAAGATCCTTTTTTTCATTCGTTGACACCCATGTTACCGTAGGGTGACTCCCACCTTGCCCACCGAAGAAGATCTGACGATAGAAAAACTTGTTTACGGCGGCGATGGCCTGTCCCGTCTCGAAAGCAAAGTTGTGTTCACACCCTACGTGCTTCCCGGCGAGAAGGTGCGGGCCGAAATCGGACGAATCAAGAATGATTTGTGGCGCGGCCGTCTGTCGGAAGTTTTGGAACCTTCGGCGAATCGCGTCAATGCTCCGTGCCCTTATTTTCAGCGCTGCGGAGGCTGCCATTATCAGCACGCCGATTACGCTTTTCAAGTTGAACAGAAGCGCGTCATCCTGCGCGAGGCGCTGCAACGTGTTGGAAAGGTCGCGTACGATGGCGAAATTGAGGCGGTCACGGGCGAACCGTGGGCGTATCGCAATCGCGTTCAGCTTCACATCCAAAACGGAGAGATCGGATACTTCGAGCACGGCTCACACAAGTTGTGTGCGATCGACCATTGCCCCATCGTTTCTCCTGCGCTGAATACAGCGATCTCCAAGCTTGCAGGCAATCTGGGCGGCATCACCGCAACAGTGGAGCTCTTCACCAACGAAACTGCGATGCAGGTGAATGTGCTGGACCGCGTGCCGCAATCCATCTACCGGGTCTTTGAGTCGCTCGGCAGCAGCGCGGCCGCTCGATTACGACGGATTCCGCGTCAGCCGGAATTCGTTTTTTCAAGTGAATCGTTTTCTTGTGGACCGGCTGGTGGACTGCGCGATTGGCGGCGCCGAGGGAGCGTCCGCGCTGGATCTTTACGCGGGAGTCGGGCTTTTCGCGGCGCGGCTGGCCAAAACATTCGGCAAAGTTACGGCGGTGGAATCCAGCGCCAGCGCTTTTGGCGATTTGGAGCACAACGTCCCGTCAGTTACCGCGTCGAACACAACCAGCGAAGAATATCTGGCCGCTCTAGATGAGAAACCGGATCTGATTCTTGCCGATCCGCCGCGCGCAGGATTGGGAAAGCATGCAGTGCGGGATCTGGTTCGCATCCAATCGCCGCGTCTAACGATTGTGTCGTGTGACCCAGCTACCCTTGCGCGCGATCTGCAGGCGCTGCTGGCCGGCGGATATCGGATCCAAAAGATGACTCTAGTGGATCTGTTTCCGCAGACGTTTCATATTGAGACTGTCGTACATCTAGTAACTTAGCGTTACGCTTCCTTGCGGTCGCGGCTCGGTAACACTCTTCCGAAACCGAACCGCGACCGTGAGGGAGCCGGTGCTCTTTTCAACTCCCCCCGGCGGCTGGGCGGAAATGCAGGTCTACCGAATAGACGGCGAAATCCACATGCACGATGTACAGCACGTCAATCCGTACCGCGTTTTGCGGACGCGTTACCTGAACGTCTCCGGGCTTAACCGGCAGCCCCAAGCCCGTTCCTTTGCTGACTACTGCATCCCGAATGGTTTCCGAAGGCTGGCTCGCTGTGGCGGGGTCATCCACCAAGCCATTCACATAGCGCTGCAATTTCCAGTTTTGGATATAGGGCGGCAGCAGCATTGCGCCGATTGCCAGAAGAGCCAGGAGAACAACTACGCCTGCGACTTTTCGCAGGATCACTTCTTGCCGGCCTCGATAGATTCGAGCTCGGTCCACATGTCTTCATGCGGTTCCCAGTCGGAACTTGCTCGGCCGGTGAGCTGAACTTCGGGGACGATCAAAGTTCCATGTCCGTAGATGCAGATGTATTCGGTACGAGGCCGGCCGATGAGCAGCATATTCGGCCAGGAACCGGTAGAGACCGGCATGCGCAGGCGGCGCAAGCAGGTGCGGCAGCGATAGCGCTGATCCCAAACCACAAGATAAAGAAGTCCGACGCAGAAGGAAAAGAAAACCATCATGGCGATGGTGTAGCCCAGATCGTGCGTGAAGGCGGGAAGCTCATATCCCTCGAAACGGGCATTCCCCTTAAAAGAGATGCTGCGCGGAAAGCACCAGGCAATCGCAGACCAGGCGGCCCAGATCCCGAGACCGGCGCCCGCCAGCTTCGCCAGCAAATAGCCCCAATACCTCATGACCAATTGGACTCCTCTTCTAGCTTATCGGTTCCCGCCCTGAAATGGTTGAGTGCCGGGCATCAACTTCTTAGCAAGTTTCTTGCCAGGAAAACCACGTTGGCCGGCCGCTCGGCCAGCCGGCGCATAAAGTAGGGATACCAGGCATCGCCATACGGGACGTACAAACGCAGACGGAATCCGGCGTCCACCAAGCGCTTCTGCAGCTCCCGATTGATTCCATAAAGCATCTGAAATTCAAAACGATCCGGAGCGAGCTTTCGTTCCCTTACATGTTGGAGCGCGCGATCCGCGATTTTCCCATCGTGGCTCGCGATGGCCGGATAGGTTCCGTGATCCAGCAGAGTGGTCATCAAATTCACGTAGTTCTTGTCGACATCAGTTTTCTCCGGATAGGCGATATCGGAAGGTTCTTTGTAGGCTCCTTTGCACAAGCGCACCGGGATTTGCCGGCGGCACAGAGTCTCGATGTCGCTTTGGCTGCGGTAAAGATATGCCTGGATGACCGCGCGCACGCAGCCGAAGCTTTCGTGCAGGCGGTACACCAGCGCGAGCGTTCGATCCACATACACGCTCGATTCCATATCAATTTCCACAACGCTCTCGATGGACTTTGCGCGAATCACCAGCCGCTCGACATTTGCGCGGCAGGCGTCCTCTGAAAAATCCAGGCCAAGCTGGGTGAGCTTTACCGATACCGTAGCTTTGAGATTGCGCGCGGCGATTTCGTCGAGCGCGGCAAGATAAGCCTGGCAGGATCGCTCGGCTTCGGCCAGCGAATTGACGCTTTCGCCCAGATGGTCGAGCGTGGCGAGATATCCATCGCGGTTGAGATTTTGGCAGACGGCCAGTTCCTGCTCCAATGTGTTGCCGGCGATGAAACGGGAAGTGAGTCGCTCGGCGGCCGGCGAGGTTTCCATCCAGTGACGCAGTCCGCGACGCTGGGAGAGGAACAACAGCATGCTTCGAAGCACTAGAGACAGGATAACTTACGGGATTGGGGACTCGGGGCTGGGGACTCGGGATTGGGGGCTCGGGGCTGGGACGCGATGCCAACTCGACGCAGCGTCATTGTGAGTAGGCTGATCGATTTTCGCTGGCTTGGAATGATCTCCTCGCAATTGCGGTTCGGATGGGCGTGCACGTACGGCGCAACGTAGCGTAGTCCGATAGAGGTATAGTATAGGGGTGTAAGCGGCGGGGAATTGTTCCAGCCACCCGCGACGCAGCCTGAGAGTCTGCGCCCAATCCTTTACTTTCAAACACATAAGGTGGTACTCTGAAGGACTTATAATGCGAACTGTCGATTTGATTCAACGCAAACGCGATGGGGAAGAGTTATCTCCGCAAGAGATCGCCGCCTTAGTGGACGGATACACCCGGAATGAAATTCCGGATTATCAAATGTCCGCCTTCTTGATGGCGGTGTTCTTTTCCGGGATGTCGGATCGCGAGGTCAGTGCGCTTACCGAGTGCATGATCAAATCCGGCGAAACGGTGGACCTCAGCGCCATTCCCGGAATGAAGGTGGACAAACATTCCACCGGCGGAGTGGGCGACAAAACCAGCTTGATTTCCGCACCGCTCGCGGCCGCCGCGGGAGTTGTGGTGCCGATGATTTCAGGCCGCGGCTTGGGCCATACGGGCGGCACGCTGGATAAATTGGAATCCATTCCAGGGTTTCGCACCGATCTCACCATCGAAGAGTTGAAAGCGCAACTGGCGGCGCATAAATTGGCGTTCATCGGCCAGACGCCGGAGATTGCACCGGCGGACGGCAAGCTGTACGGATTGCGCGATGCCACGGCTACGGTGGAATCCATCGCACTGATTGCTTCTTCCATCATGTCGAAGAAGGTCGCGGTGGGTCTGGACGCGGTGGTGCTGGATGTCAAGGTGGGCACGGGCGCTTTCATGAAGCGTCAAGTGGACGCGCGCCGGCTGGCGCAGATGATGGTCGGCATCGGACGGCGCATGGACAAGCGCGTGCAAGCACTGATCACCGATATGAACCAGCCGCTGGGATACGCAGTGGGCAACGCTTTGGAAGTGATGGAAGTTTCGCAGACGTTGCAGAACGCAGGCCCGACTGATTTGACGCGCATTTCGCTGGAACTTGCCGCGCGCATGATCTTCCTCGCGAAAATCACCACGACGCTGGACGAGGCGCGCGAACTGGCGCAGCAGAAACTGCTGGACGGTTCCGGATACAAGAAATTCAAGGATGTGATCCAGGCTCAGGGCGGGAATCCGCAGGTGCTGGATCGGTTCGAACTGCTGCCGAACGCGACAGGGGTACGCGAGATCAGCTCGCCGCGCGCCGGATACATCAGCGCGATCGACGCGGAGGGAATCGGCAAAGCGTCCTCGCTGATCGGCGCCGGAAGAAATACCAAGGAAGACACCATCGATCCCGCAGTGGGCGTGATCCTGGAAGTAAAGGTGGGCCAGAAGGTGGAAGGCGGCGCGGTGCTGTGCCGGCTCTACTACACGGGCGAGGAACAAGTTGAGGAGGCGTCCCAGCAGATCGAGGATGCGTTCCGCATTTCGGCAACGGCGCCGGAGGAACGCGAATTGATCCTGGAAGTGGTAAGCTGATCCGAACATGGATCGGTTTACCGGGATACTTGGAATCCTAGCGATTCTCCTGGTTAGCTTTCTCTTTTCCAAACATAGAAAATCCATCCGGCCTTCGGTAGTGCTTTGGGGCCTGGGCCTGCAGCTCACCTTCGCGTTCATCGTCCTGCGCACTCCCGCCGGATTTGTCTTCAAAGCGGCCAGCGACAAGGTGAATTCGCTGATCGGCTATTCCTTCTCCGGCAGCCGGTTCGTTTTTGGCGATCAACTGGGCGGCAGCCAACCGGTGATCTTCGCCTTTCAAGTTCTGCCGATCATCATTTTCATTTCCAGCCTCTTCAGCATCCTTTACTATTTGGGCGTGATGCAGGTTCTGGTGCGGGGGATGGCGATTGTGATGCAGCGGGTGATGGGGGCGAGCGGCGCCGAATCCACCAATGTCGCGGCCAGCATCTTCATGGGCCAGACCGAAGCTCCGCTCACGATTCGGCCGTTTCTAGCTGGACTGACGGAATCCGAACTGTTCACTATCATGACCAGCGGCATGGCGCACGTCTCCGGCGCGGTGATGGCTGCGTATGTCTTGATGGCGCACGTGGAGATCCGCCATCTGCTGACGGCGGTGATCATGACCGCGCCGGCAACGATCATGCTGGCGAAGATTCTAGTTCCGGAGACAGGCAAACCGGAAACCTTGGGCGACGTGAAGATCGCGGTGGAAAAACCGGGTGTGAATATTATCGACGCGGCCGCGCGCGGCGCCGGCGACGGACTGCAATTGGCGCTGAATATCGCCGGGATGCTGATCGCTTTTCTGGCTCTGATAGCGATGTGCAATGGAATGCTCAGCTATTTCCATATCACGCTGCAACAGATTTTCGGATATGCGTTTGCGCCGGTGGCGTGGCTGCTGGGCGTAAAGTTTCACGACTGCCAGACCATCGGGAACCTGCTGGGTACGCGGCTGGTGCTGAACGAATTTATCGCTTTTCAACAACTCGGGTCCGCTGCAGCCGCAGCTCGATCCGCGATCGTTCACCATCGCGACTTATGCGTTGTGCGGTTTCGCGAATTTGAGTTCCATCGCCATTCAGATTGGCGGAATCGGAGCGCTGGCGCCTACGCGCAAGTCGGATCTGGCGCGGCTGGGGTTAAAGGCAGTGGCTGCGGGGACCATGGCGAACTTCATGTCGGCGTGCATCGCGGGAATTTTGTTGTAATGCAAGCGGCGCTGGATAAGATCCGCTTGAAAACCGCGGCTGCACCGCGCGTCGCGGTAGTTCTCGGCAGCGGACTGGGCGCGTTCGCCGAAGAGCTCGCCGGTCGCGTTGAAATTCCGTACGGCGAGATACCGGAATGGCCAGCGTCCACTGCCGTGGGCCACGCCGGGAAACTGGCGATCGGCCAATTGGATTCCATCGAGGTCGCAGTGATGGCCGGGCGCAGCCACTTGTATGAAGGATACTCGCAGGCGCAAGTTACTTTCGGCGTGCGAGTGCTGCATCGGTTGGGTGTGCGGTCGATTGTGTTCACCAACGCGGCCGGCGGCATCAACCTGGCATACAGCCAAGGTGCGCTGGTGCTGATTTCCGATCACATCAATTTGCAAGGATCGAATCCGCTCACTGGGCCGAATGATGACGCGCTGGGTCCGCGATTCCCCGACATGTCGGATGCCTACTCGGCCAGTTACCGCGCGATCGCGCAGGAAGTTGGACGAGGCCTGGGCATCCCGCTGGCTGAGGGCGTTTATGCGGGGGTGCTGGGGCCGAACTATGAGACGCCGGCGGAAATTCGCTACTTGCGAACCATCGGCGCGGACCTGGTGGGCATGTCGACGGTCCCGGAGGTGATCGTGGCGAATCATTTGGGAATGCGCGTGCTGGCAATTTCCTGCGTCACCAACATGGCGGCGGGAATTCTTCCGCAGAAAATCAATCATGAGGAAGTGCTGGAGACCGGGCGCAAAGTGCGGGATACTCTGGTCCGATTCTTGAAAGGGGTATTGCCGAAGCTATGAGTTCGCTGATTCGAGCGGCGCTGGATGCACGCGATCACGCGCACGCTCCTTTTTCCAATTTCCGCGTGGGTGCGGCGCTTGAGGACGAAAACGGGCGAATCTTCACCGGATGCAACGTGGAGAACGCGACGTACGGACTAACGGTTTGCGCCGAGCGCGTGGCGGTGTTCAAGGCGATTTCCGAGGGTGCGCGGAAGTTCGTGTCGATTACGGTGTCGGCGGATACCGATGTTCTGACGCCGCCGTGCGGGGCATGCCGGCAGATCCTGTGGGAGTTTTGTGGCGACATTGAAGTGACGCTGGTCAATCTCATGGGAAAGACCGAGACGTTCCGGTTGAAAGATATTTTTCCGAGGCCGTTCGATGCATCGTTTCTATAAAACCGTGGGGCGGGCAATCCTGCGGGTAGGGCGGACCCCCCGGTCCGCGCGGGTCCCCCTGGACCCGCTCTTCGGAGTTCGGTCTATTTCATCAGCAAGCCGACGAGGGCGTCGGCTGCGGACCAGGGGGTCCGCCCTACATTTGTGCCTGCCCCACATTGCGTTGCTGTTTGCTTGCTGTCTCACAGCGTACGCCGAGCCGGCGGACTGGATCTACACCGCACGCTACGTAGTCACCATGGACGCGCAGCATCGATTGATCGACGACGGCGCGGTGGCGGTTCGCGGCGAACGAATCGTGGGTGTGGGCAAGCGAGCCGATATCGAGAAGCAGTTTCAAGCTGCGCATCGGCTGGATCGTCCGGAAGCGCTGCTAATGCCGGGCTTGATCAACACGCACACGCACGCGGCCATGTCGCTGCTGCGCGGCATCGCCGACGATCTGCATCTGCAAGACTGGCTCGAAAAATACATCTTCCCCGCCGAAGCCAAAAACGTGACGCCCGATTTCGTGCTCTGGGGCACGCGCCTGGCTTGTCTCGAAATGATGCTCTCGGGCACCACCACGTTCGTCGACATGTATTACTTCGAGGATCGCGTAGCGCTCGCCACCAAAGAAGCCGGCATGCGCGGCGTTCTGGGCGAGACCATTCTTAAATTCAAGTCGCCCGATTCCGCTACGCCCGCCGACGCCCTGGCATTGACCGAGAAGTTTCTGCGCGAATACAAAGGCGATCCGTTGATCGTCGCCGCACCCGCGCCGCACGCTATCTATACCAACGACGATGCCACGCTGCGCAAGACTCGCCAGTTGGCGGACAAGTATGGCGTGCCGGTGGTGATTCATCTATCCGAAACCAAGCGCGAGAACGACGATTCTCTCCAAACTCGCGGCATGACGCCCACCCGATTGCTCGACGTATTGGGCGTGCTGGATGGGCCCACCATCGCGGCACATGGCGTCTGGCTGGACGATGCCGATATGCAGATATTGAAGCGCCACGGTACCGGGATCGCGCACTGCCCATCCAGCAACATGAAGCTGGCAAGCGGCGTGGCGCCGGTGGTGAAATTGATAAGCCTCGGGATACCGGTGGGCGTGGGCACGGATGGTCCCGCAGGCAGCAATAACGATTTCGATCTGATGGAAGAGATGAATCTCGCCGCCGATTTGCAGAAGATAACTACGGGCGATCCTACGGTGCTCAACGCCGAGCAGGCGGTTGCCATGGCGACTACGGTGGGTGCGCGCGTGGTGGGGATGGAGAAGGAGATCGGATCGCTCGAAGTGGGCAAGCGGGCGGATTTGATCGCGGTGCGGCTGGATCGTCCGCACGCTGTGCCGCTCTACAACGTGTATTCGCAAATTGTTTACGCGCTGAAGGGTTCCGATGTGCAGGATGTGGTGGTGAATGGGAAAGCAATTGTGAAGGATGGGCAATCGCTGACGATCGATCCCAGTTTAGTGCTTGCCAAAGCCAAGGAATACGCCGCGAAAGTCACAAGCTCGCTGAAGTAATACTCCCGCGCTCTTGCTTCGGACTATCTCGCGGCGACGGAAATTGCCGATGCGATAATCTCGCCGGAAATCAGGAGAGCAACTCCCTGCTGGTCGCACTACAGAGTTTCCAGTTTCACCGGAAGCAGTAACGCAGCATAACCTCCGCTGTGCAGGGTTGTATCTCTGCGGGCACCGCCATCGTTCGATGGCTTCTTCCTAAGGGAGTTGCAAATGTCTCGCTTTAAATTTCAGGCACTTTTTCTGTTTACACTTTCAACGTTGGCTGTGATGGTTACACCGGCGTACTCTACCACTATCACCACATACTCCGACTCGGCTAGTTGGACGGCTGCCACCACAGGAGTTACAACGGACAATTTCAACGGGTTAGCCCCGGCGGGCAGTTACACCATGTACAACAGCGGGATCTTTCAGAACGGCGTGGAGTTCATCGGAATCTCGGGACAAACCGGCGTCATGGATACCAGCGCGTTCTCGTTCTACAACTTCGGCACCGGCGATGCGGGCTTTGTTTCTGGGACGACCGGAGTGACGATCACGCTACCAACCGCAGTGACAGCTTTCGGCATCAATCTCTTTACCAACCCGACAGCCGCGACATACACGGTCACCACTCTCTCGACGCCCTCCACGGTTCCAACTTCTGCTACCGCGCCTCCAACCTTTTTCGGAGTCACGTCGGACACTCCCTTTTCGACCGTGAGCCTGCAAGTTCCAGCCGGACTGAGCTACGCATTCTTCGACAATTTCTCATTCGGAACTGCGCAGGCGCAAGAAACAGGCCAGGTTCCGGAGGCTGGGACGTTCTTTCTGATCGGGACGGGACTCATCGGCTTCGCCGCGTTCCGGGCCAAAGCGCGCCAACCCAGGAGTTGACGGCAACGGCACCGACTCCCTTACGGTCGCGGTTCGGTAACATTCTTTCCCTTACCGAGCCGCGAGCGTAAGCGACCGGTGCTTTTGGTTTTCAGTGGAACTGAAGAACCGCTATAATTTGATTGATGAACCAGAATTCGAACTGGCGGCCGGTCGCCTTATCGCTTACGGTGCTGGGAGCTATCGTTCGTTTGCTTCCGCATCCGCCGAATTTCGCGCCCGTGGGCGCTACCAGCTTGTTCGCGGGCGCTCGATTGCCCGTCTGGCAGGCCTATCTGGTGCCGCTCGCCCTGATGGCCATCACGGATCCCATTGTGGCCAGCTTCTACCACGTGCCCGCCTACTCGCCGTATCAGATCTTTGTCTACGCGAGCTTTCTGATCGCGGTGTGGCTGGGCCGCAGGCTGCGCGGAACTGAAAGTTTCCTCAAGATCGGCGCGATCAGCATCGTCAGCAGCATGCAGTTTTTCCTGATCTCGAACTTTGGAAGCTGGCTGTGGTTTGAGGGTTATCCAAAAACCGCCGCCGGATTGGCGAGCTGCTATAACGCAGCGATCCCGTTCTTTGGCCGTACTTTGGCCAGCGATTTGGTTTTCACCGCCATCCTGTTCGGGCTGCACGCCTGGCTCAGCCGGACGGTTGCGGCTCGGGAACGCGTCACCGCGGCGGCTTGAAGCGAGTCGCGCTTTCTTGGAGCAGCGGCAAAGATAGCGCCTGGTCGCTGCATCTGCTGCGGCAAGATCCCAGCATTGAAGTAGCCGCACTCATAACAACTTTCAACCAGGCTTTCGACCGCGTTGCGATGCACGCAGTCCGGAGCGAGTTGGTGGAACAGCAAGCCGAGTCCGCCGGGTTGCCGCTGTGGAAAGTGCCCCTGCCCTGGCCATGTTCGAACGAAGAGTATGAGGCCAGAATGAGCGCAGTGTGCGAGCGGGCGCTGCGGGAGGGCGTGCAAGCGATCGCTTTCGGCGATTTGTTTCTGGCGGACATTCGCGCCTATCGCGAACGCCAGCTCGCCGGTACAGGTTTAGAACCCGTCTTTCCTGTCTGGCAAATCCCTACGCGCGAGCTGGCGGTTTCGATGATCGGCGCCGGACTTCGGGCGAGGGTGACCTGCATCGATCCGAAGAAGCTGCCGCGCGAATTCGCCGGCCGCGAGTTCGATGCCGCTTTTCTCGCGGGATCTCCCACCCGGCGTGGATCCTTGCGGGGAAAACGGCGAGTTCCATTCCTTTGTCTACGACGGACCGATGTTTCGCGTGCCTATTCCGGTGGAAACAGGCGAGATCGTGGAACGCGACGGTTTTTTCTTCGCCGACCTGAAAGGAACTTCTTCGCAGGGGCATTCCTAACCGAACCGCGACCGCAAGGGAGCGAGTGCAGAATAGCTCGCGACGCCCGAGTGGTCGTGGTAGCGCTCCCTCGCGGTCGCGGTTCGGAAAGAAGTCCAAAATGAAATGGATTACGATCTGTGTACTTACCCTCGCGGCCTGGTCGCTCGGTTCCAGAACAAAGGATGATCCGGTATCCGTGGCGGTTCAAAAAGGTGCGCAATGGCTGGTCTCGACGCAGGGCAAAGACGGCGGCTGGGGCCAGGATGGCGGCGAAACGTCGTACGTCCGGCAAGGCGAGCGCCTGGAATCGAACGGGAACGACGTCGCAAATACGGCAGTTGCCGCTACTGCGCTGCTGCATGCCGGCAGCACTCCGACGCATGGCGAATATCAGGCCGCGCTGCTGCGCGCGGTGGATTTCATTTTGCGGCACGTGGATGAGAGTCCGGCAGAAGGTTTGGAAATCACCAATTTGCGCGGTACGCAGATCCAGCGCAAGCTCGGCCCGGACATCGACACATTTCTGACTTCAAAATTGCTAGCCGAGCTGGATGGTGAAATGGGAAATGCGCGCGCGAACGTGCGCGTCAGGCTAGCGCTCCAAAAGTGTGTTGCCAAGATCGAAAAGAATCAGCTCAAGGACGGGAGTTGGAACATCGCGGGCGGCTGGGCGCCTATTCTCGGAACATCCATGGCGTCTCGCAGTTTGTACCTTGCGCAGCAGAAGGGTGTGATGGTGTCGAATGGCGCCATGGCAAAGGTGCAGGATTACACGGCCAAAGGCGGCGCGACCAACGCTAGCGCAGGCGTTCCGCTGTACCAGGACGCGCAGGCGCTGGAGCAACTGAGCCGCACAGAAAAAGATCGCAGGGACAATGCGCCGCAGATCAAAGCCATGACCAGCCGGTTGGCGAGTCCGCAGCACGTGATGGGATTCGGGTCGTTCGGCGGCGAAGAGTTCTTCTCGTACCTCAACATCAGCGACAGCCTGCATCGCACCGGCGGCGAGGAGTGGGAGAAGTGGAATAGCGACATCAAAGCCAAGCTGCTGAAGCTGCAGAACGAAGACGGCACCTGGGCCGGGCACCACTGCATCACGGGCCGCGTGGCGGTAACCAGCGCTGCTATTCTAGTGATGCTCGTGGATCGGGAACCGATGCTTGCGAAAAAGTAGACTACAAAAGACACCGCCCTCCGTTCCGAGCCGCGACCGTAAGGGAGTCGGTGCCTTTTTGGTTTTGGCTGTTCTTGCCCTCGTTCTGGGAGCCGGTTGTTCCCGAAGACCGCAATCGGCCCTCGCGGCTGGCGCGGATTATCTTTGGAGCCGCCAAGCGCGCGATGGCGGCTGGCCCAGCCATACCTACGGATTGCTGCGGTCCGGACAATCCTTGACGCCGTTCGTTCTGGATGCGCTGCTGCAGGTTCCTGGCAACGTCTACCGACTGCCTTCCGATAAGTTGGAGCGCGCCATCCGGTTCATTCGCGACAACACCACTACCGACGGAGCGTTGGGCATGAAGGATCCCAGCTTGCCGGATTATCCGAACTACGCGACGGCGCTCGCGGTGAGCGCGCTGTGCCGGGCGAAGCGGGCGGGCTGGGAGCGGGACATCCGGCCCATGGTGGAGTATCTGCGCCGCATGCAGTTCGACGAGAAAAACGGCTGGAAGCCGACGGACGCGCCGTATGGAGCGTGGGGCATGGGCGGCATGGAGCATCCGCCTCCGAATCCCGGCCACGTGGATTTATCCATGACGCGCTACGTGGTGGAGGCGCTGCGGGCAGCCGGGGTTCCGGCTGACGACCCAGCCTTCGCGCGAGCACGGATTTTCATCGAGCGCTGCCAGAACTACGATCCGCAAAATCCGAAGGACTCGGACGGCGGGTTCTTCTTTTCCACCACGGAAGTAGATACAAACAAAGCCGGGCAGGACGCCGGACATTTCCGCAGCTACGGTACCACCACGACGGACGGCATTCTCGCGCTGTTAGCGATCGGGCGTCCGGCTGGGGATCCGCGGGTTCGGGCGGCGCACAATTGGTTGGTCTCTCACCATCGCGACATGGCCGTTCCAGGGTTTGTCGGTCAAGCGTATCAGCGGTGGCCCAAGGGGTTAGCATTCTATTACGCGGCGTCCGCCACCGCAGCGTTCCATGCCATGGGGGATGTAGGCGATACCGCGATTTCAGATTCGCTAAAACGAACCCAACGGCGGGACGGGAGTTGGGCGAATCCGGAGAATCTGGTGAAGGAAGACGATCCGTTGATCGCGACGGCGTTCGCGGTCAGGGCGCTGGCGGAGCGGTGAAACCGGAAAAACCGGGGACACCATGGGCAAGCGTCCGGACTGTCCCTGTTACGCAGGGTCCAATGGTGTCCCCGATTTTGCTCAGTCTTGATTGGGCTAACAAAAAGGACCAAAATCAGAATATGATTGTTAGCGTCCACGCCGCGAAGACTCAACTCTCCAAACTCCTCGATCTCATCGAAGAGGGCGAGGAAGTTGTCATCGCCAGGCATGGCCGGCCCGTGGCGCGTTTGGTGTGGGCGAACTCCGCAAAAAAACCGCAATTTGATGCTATGCGCGGCGAAATCTCGTGGGAAGAAGGCTGGGAGCACGCGATGACCGCTGAGGAAGCTGACGCTTTTTGGAATGGCAGGTGATTGACCGGCCGTATCTGCTGGATACGCGTTGGTGCGTTCAGAGCTGCTTTCGGCAAAGGCTGGTAAAGCGCTCAATGATCAAACCGATCCTTGTAAACATCGGGCAGGCCCGCGAGGACCGAAATGTGAGCTGTTCGAATCGAGAGGATGTCGCCGCCCAGCATCTTAGTCGCTCGAGACCCCTCGACCGAGGGATTGGCGATCATTACCTCAGACGAGGCATTCCGGCACGACCCGGTTAGAGTCGTTTGGTGAAGCGGTCTTTACGCTTCCTTGCGGTCGCGGTTCGGTTGGAACCGGTAAAACACTACAAATAATAGACTTACATAGAAGTTCCTTGCCGGATTTGCATACTGATGGTATGCTTAATATATTTGACAACCAAACACTAAGGTTTGGCATCAAACCATCAGGCGACTATGGATTTCAATCGATTCACTGAAAAAATGCAGGAAGCGGTCCGGTCCGCTCAATCCATTGCGGTTCAACATGGGAACCAGCAAATTGAGGTTGAGCACCTGCTGCTCGCCCTGCTGGAGCAGGAGGGCGGACTGGCTCCGTCCATCCTCAATAAAGCGGATGTCAAAGTGGACAGCCTGCGGGCGCGGGTCCAGCAGGAAGTGGACCGGCTGCCCAAAGTGTCCGGACCTGCCGGAGCTCCGGACCAAGTCTACGTAACGCAGCGGCTTACCAAGCTGGTGTCGCAGGCCGAAGAAGAGGCCAAGCGGCTGAAGGATGAATTTACGTCGGTGGAGCATGTGCTGCTCGCTCTCACGGATGATGCCGGCCCGGCGGGAAAGTTGTTTCGAGAATTTGGAGTCACGCGCGATCGGCTGATGCGGGCGCTGCAGGATGTTCGCGGCAGCCAGCGGGTGACCACGCAGAATCCCGAGGCGACCTATGAGGCGCTGGAAAAATACGGCCGCGACCTGACGCAGTTTGCAGCGCAAGGGAAGCTGGATCCGGTGATTGGGCGAGACGACGAGATCCGTCGCGTGATCCAGGTGCTTTCGCGCCGGACGAAAAACAATCCTGTTCTGATCGGCGAGCCTGGAGTCGGCAAAACCGCCATCGTAGAAGGTCTCGCACAGCGAATTGTGCGCGGCGATGTGCCGGAGGGCCTGAAAGAAAAGCGCGTTGTATCGCTGGATATGGGCGCGTTGATCGCGGGGGCGAAGTTTCGCGGCGAGTTTGAAGAGCGTTTGAAGGCGGTATTGAAGGAAGTGCAGACCTCCGAAGGGCCAGATCATTCTGTTCATCGACGAGCTGCACACTGTGGTGGGCGCCGGCAAAGCGGAAGGCGCCATGGACGCCGGCAATCTGTTGAAACCAATGCTGGCGCGCGGCGAACTGCATTGCATCGGCGCGACCACGCTGGACGAATATCGCAAGTACATCGAGAAGGACGCGGCGCTGGAACGCCGTTTCCAAACCGTGTTCGTGGATCAGCCCACGGTGGAGGATACGATTTCCATCCTGCGCGGGTTGCGCGAGCGGTACGAAGTGCATCACGGCGTCCGGATCAAGGATTCGGCGCTGGTTGCCGCGGCGGTTCTTTCGAATCGCTACATCACGGACCGGTTCCTGCCGGACAAAGCCATCGACTTGGTGGACGAAGCGGCGGCCAAACTGCGCACCGAAATCGATTCCATGCCCGCGGAGTTGGACGAAACGCTGCGGCGCATCATGCAGCTCGAGATCGAGCGCGAGGCGCTGAAGAAGGAATCGGATGCCGCGTCGAAAACCCGGCTGAAGAAAATTGAGAAAGAGGTTGCGGATCTAAAGTCGGAATCGTCCGCGTTGAAAGCCCAGTGGCAGGCGGAAAAGGAAGGTGTCCAGAGGTTGCGCACCCTGCGCGAGCAGCAAGAGCAGACCCGCACCGAAATCGAGAAAGCCGAGCGGCAATACGATCTGAACAAAGCGGCGGAATTGAAGTACGGCAAACTGACCGAACTCGATCGAAAACTAAAAGCGGAAGAAGGCCGTCTGGCAGAGAAGCAATCCGGCAAGCGGCTGTTGAAGGAGGAAGTAGACGAGGAAGATATCGCCGAGGTGGTCAGCCGTTGGACTGGCGTTCCTGTCTCGAAGCTGCTGGAAGGCGAGATGCAGAAATTGTTGCATCTGGAAGACGAGCTGCATGAGCGCGTGATCGGCCAGGATGAAGCGGTGCAAGCCGTGGCGGAAGCGGTGATGCGGGCACGCTCCGGTTTGAAGGATCCCAACCGGCCCATCGGGAGTTTTATTTTTTTGGGACCCACGGGCGTTGGAAAGACCGAGCTGGCCCGAGCGCTCGCTGAATTCCTGTTCGATGACGAGAAAGCTATGATTCGCATCGACATGTCCGAGTATCAGGAGAAACATGCGGTGGCGCGGCTGATCGGGGCGCCCCCCGGTTACGTGGGTTACGAAGAAGGGGGGCAACTAACGGAGTCCGTGCGACGTCGTCCATATTGTGTGGTGCTTTTCGACGAAATCGAAAAAGCCCACGCCGATGTGTTCAACGTCCTGTTGCAAATCCTTGACGACGGGCGTCTTACAGACGGGCAGGGTCGCACCGTGGACTTCAAGAACACCATCGTGATTATGACCTCGAACATCGGGAGCCACCGGATTTTGGAGTATAGCGGTACTACGTTCGCGGGCGAAGGGTTCGAGCGCATGAAGGGGACGGTGCTGGACGAGCTGCGGCATCATTTCCGGCCGGAGTTCCTGAACCGGGTGGACGAGATCATTGTGTTCCATGCACTGTCGGAGGAGCACTTGAAGCAGATTGTAGAGATCCAGCTCAACGGGTTGCGCAAGCGGCTGGCGGAGCGGCATATCGAGATCGAATTAACGGATCAGGCGCGCGGACATCTGGTTCGCGTCGGCTACGATCCAACTTACGGGGCCCGTCCGTTGAAGCGGGCGATCCAGCGCGAAATTGAAACGCCAATGGCGCGCAAGATCCTGGGGGGCGAAGTACGCGACGGATATCACGTCGGCGTGGACGTGGATTCGTCAGGAAATTTGCAGTTTGAATCTAAAATCGCGAGCCGCGAGCGTGAAGCGGCTCTAAAGGAAGCATAAAACTATGAAGGGTCACATCCGTACATCCACGGCTGTTATGTTGTTTACGATCGCGCTCCTGGCTGGGGCGCTGTTCGTCACGCTAGGACAGCATCGTGTTCCAGTATTTATCGACACCGCGCATGCCGCTGCAGTAGACCAGGGGCCCCTGACGAGTTTCGCCCCGGTGGTGAAACGCGCCATGCCGGCAGTGGTCAACATTTCCTCATCCAAGGTTGTAAAGGCGCAGCAAGTTCCGCGCGGCATGTTTGATGACCCGATGTTCCGTCAGTTCTTCGGCGGCCGCGTCCCGGAGATGCAGCAACCCAAATCGCAGCGCGAGACCAGTCTGGGATCGGGCGTCATTGTGAGCCCGGATGGCTACATCATCACCAACAATCACGTCGTCGACGGAGCCACGGACGTGAAGGTTGAGTTTTCGAACAAGGAAAAATACGCCGCCAAGATCGTCGGTACGGATAAGTACACCGACGTGGCGGTTCTGAAGATCGACAAGACCGGCCTTCCGACGCTGCCCTTTGGGGATTCGAATCGCGTACAGGTAGGCGATGTAGTTCTGGCCATCGGGGAACCGTTCGGCTTGGGCGGCACGGTGACGATGGGTATTGTCAGCGCCAAAGGCCGCAGCTTGGGCGGGCAGATTGAGCGGTACGAAGACTTCATCCAGACCGACGCCGCAATCAACCACGGAAATTCCGGCGGCGCGCTGATTGACACGCACGGAGAATTGGTCGGCATCAACACCGCGATTCTCTCGGGCGACGGCGGCGGCAGCGAAGGAATCGGTTTCGCGATCCCGGCCAATCTGGCGCGCAACATGATGGATCAGATCCTGAAGAAGGGCAAAGTGACCCGCGGGTTCATGGGTATCCTGCCGCAGGAACTGACGCCGGATATGGCCAAAGAGTTCAATATGAGCGGCGGGCACGGCGTGCTGATCGCGCAGGTGACTCCCGACAGCCCGGCGGCCAAAGCAGGACTGAAAGTAGGCGACGTGATTACCACCATCAATAATGATTCGGTGGAAGACGTCAACTCGTTCCGGCTGGCGGTTGCTGGATTCGCTCCTGGAACCAAGATTGATCTGAAGATCAATCGCGAAGGCAAAACCATGGATGTTCCAGTGACGCTTACTGAATACAACATGGAAGCCAATAACGGAACAGGCGGTCCGGAGGGCGCTCCTGGTTCCGGTGAAAAAGGCGCGCTGAAAGGTGTTTCAGTGCAGGCCTTGACGCCGGAACTTCGCCAGCAGATGCAGCTTCCGGAGAGCGTCAAAGGTGGAGTGGTGATTACCGACCTGGAAGATGATTCGCCGGCGGCGGCTACCGGTTTGCAACCCGGCGACGTGATCGTGCAAGTGAATCGCCGGCCTGTCAACACCGTGGCTGAGTTCAATAGTGCGGTGCGTGCAGGAGCGTCCAAGGAATCGACGCTGCTCCTGGTGAAACATGGGCCGGCTGAAGCGTTCGTGGTTGTTCCTAACAAGTAAGCTGTGGGGCAGGATGGCATCCTGCTGCGGGTTGCCAACCCGCGCTTTTTGGAAGACGCCGATTGGCAATCGGCGGCAGGTTATCAACCTGCCCCACTTAGTTGAGTTAAAGGGAAGCAGGTTCTTTGCGGGCCTGCTTCTTTTTGTCTCCGGCTGCATCTAAAGGTTTAGAACGTATGCGAAGTCGAATGAAAATTTGGGCCTTCCCGGACGATAGCCCGGCGCTATGGCAACCCTCGGCGGACGTGTATCGCACCAGGGATGGATGGTTGTTGAAGTTCGATCTGGCCGGCGTCCGGCCGGAGGATGTGACGGTCGCGGTGCGGGGGCGCCGCGTTTCAGTAAACGGAGTTCGGCGTGACCTGATGTTAGAGGAGGGGTTTAGTTATTACTCGATGGAGATTTCCTATAACCGGTTTGAGCGGTCGATTGAAATGCCTGCGGATCTGGAGAACGCGCAGGTGATGATTGAAGCGCGAAACGGATTGTTGCTGGTGAGGATGATCACAAAAGGGGACGAATATGTCTGACCAACCAGTTGTCTATGAATTGCCCGTGTTACCGCTGAAGAACGCGGTACTCTTTCCGTACCTGCTGATGCCGTTGTCGGCGGGGCGCCCGGGGTCGGTCGCCGCCGTGGAAGCGGCGTTGGCAACTGAATCGAAGGAAGTCCTGGTATTTACGCAGCGCGATGGAGATGTGGATTCGCCGCTTCAAGGCGATCTCTATCCCATCGGGACCAAAGCCGTGATTCGGAAAATGAACCGGTCCAGCGAGGGCCATCTCGAGTTGTTGGTGCTCGGCATGGAACGCGTGGCGCTGATAAAGCTGGATGCGTCCGAGCCTTTTCTAAAGGCGCGCGTGACGCCTTTGCCGCTGCCGGAAGACAAGAGCTCGGAGATTGAGGCGCTGCAGGGTGCGTTGATTGAGCTGGCGGGCGAAGCGCTGACATTGGCGCAGCCCAACGCTCCGCAAGAACTACGGGGATTGCTCTCGGCCAACGAAGATCCGCTACGGTTGGCGTTTGTGCTGGCATCCATGTTCAGCGTCGATGCCGAGAAAGCGCAGGCACTGCTCGAAGCTCCAACGCGTGCCGAAGCACTGCGGCTGGTGCATCGCTACCTGACGCACGAAGTGCAAGTGCTGGAACTGCGCAACAAGATCACAACCGAAGCTCGCAGCGAAATGAATAAGGAGCAGCGGGATTACCTGCTGCGCCAACAGATGCGCGCGATCCAGCAGGAGCTAGGCGACAAGGGCGGCGAACAGGCGGAAGCGGAGCAGTTGCGCGAACGTCTGGACAAGGCCGATCTGCCCGAGGACATCCTGAAGGAAGCCACGCGGGAATTGAACCGGCTGGAGAAGTTGAATCCAGGGGCCCCGGATTATAACGTCATCCGGACTTATCTGGACTACGTGCTGGAACTGCCTTGGCGCAAGAGCACGGAAGATTCGCTGGATATCGCCAAAGCGCGCCAGGTGTTGGATGAAGATCATTACGGTCTCAAGGATGTGAAAGAGCGCATCCTGGAGCATTTGGGTGTTTTGAAGCTGAATCCGAACGCGAAGGCGCCGATCTTGTGCTTCGTTGGACCTCCTGGAGTGGGAAAAACTTCGCTGGGTCAATCTATCGCCCGCAGTTTGAATCGCAAATTCGAGCGGTTGAGCCTGGGCGGCATGCACGATGAAGCGGAACTGCGCGGCCATCGCCGGACTTATATCGGCGCAATGCCTGGACGTGTGGTGCAAGCCATGCGGCGCGCGGGAGCCAACAATCCCGTGCTGATGTTGGACGAAGTGGACAAGCTGGGGCGCGACTTCCGTGGCGATCCCGCGGCGGCGCTGCTCGAGATCCTGGATCCGGAGCAGAACAAAACGTTCCGGGATAATTACCTGGATCTGCCCATGGATCTGTCGAAGGTACTGTTCGTCACCACGGCGAACGCGCTGGATACCATTCCGCGGCCCCTGTTGGATCGTATGGAAGTGCTGCGATTAGCCGGCTATAGCGAGGAAGAGAAGCTGGAGATCGCCAAGCGGTATCTGCTTCCGAAGCAGCTCAAGGAAACCGGGCTCAGCGAGGAACAGTGCACCATTCCGGACGACACGGTGCGATGGATAACATCCCGTTATACGCGGGAGGCAGGCGTACGCCAGTTGGAACGGGCTATCGGCAGAGTGGCGCGAAAGATCGCGCTGCGATTCGCCGAGGGTCACGCGGAATCCTGCGTGGTGCGGCCGGAGGATCTGATCGAGATGTTCGGACCCGAGCCGTTCAGCCAGGAACAAGCCCGGCGCGAGCTGCCCCCCGGGGTCGCGACCGGATTGGCTTGGACCGAAACCGGCGGCGACGTGCTGTACATCGAAGCAACATTGTTGCCGGACGGCAAGGGCTTGACCTTGACCGGGCAGCTCGGCGAAGTGATGCAGGAATCGGCCAAAGCGGCACAGAGCTACATCTGGTCGCACGCGGGCGATTTCGAGATTGATCCGGCGGTGTTCAAGAATTCGGGTATCCACGTCCACGTACCGGCGGGAGCCATTCCGAAGGATGGTCCATCGGCGGGAGTTACCATGGCTACCGCGCTGACATCGCTCTACACGAAACTTCCGGCACGCAGCAATATTGCGATGACCGGCGAGATCACGCTGACCGGCCTGGTATTGCCGATCGGCGGCGTGAAAGAGAAAGTGCTGGCGGCGCGGCGCGCGGGAATCGATACGATAATTCTGCCCAAGGGGAATCAAAAGGACCTGCGCGATCTGCCGGAGCATGTTCGCAATGAGATGAAGTTCGTGTTCGCCGAGAGGGTGGAGGATGTGCTGCGAGCGGCAGTCCCACACTTAGGCGAGCGGATGGAGTCGGCGAAGATGCAGCGAATCGATCACGCCGCTTAACGGCGTGATCGAGTTGTTCGGTTGTCCCGTTCGCAAAAGGGCACCGACTCCCTTACGGTCGCGGTTCGGTATGAGACACTCCGTTACCGAGCCGCGACCGTGAGGGAGTCGGTGCTTTTTACCTCGCTGACGATGGTTCCCTGACGCCCAAAAGGGATTCGCCTCCTTCGGCGGTGAATGCGTTTAGGGCTTCCTGGTGGAGCGAGCGGGCTTTGTCCAGGATTTTTATGAATTCCGGATTGGCCCGCATCGGGTCGAACCAGGAATCGCGCGCCATGGCTGGATAGCAGAAGAATCCCAGATCCACCGTTTGAGAAAGCGCCTTCAGAGTGCGCTCGGCTTCGCTGAAATAAGCGAGTTGGCGGGCTTGGTAATACCAGCCTTCCGGATCGCGGAAGGTTTCTCCCATTAGTTCATCCATGGTGCGGATGCTTTCCTCACGGTTGCCTTCCAGCAGCGCGCGGAAAGATTTCGTGTATAGCCTGGCAATTCGAAATTCCTCCGGCGGTTCATTATCTTTCAGCAGCCGCAGGGCCTCATCCACGCGTCCCAACATGGCCAGCGAAACGGGCATGTCGAAACTGTAGTTGTCCCGGCTCATGTCCAGAGCGGTTTGATATTCGCCCAGCATCAAATAGGTGTGCACTACACTGGTTTGGATGGTGGGGTCCAGCCGCTTCGCCTCCGAATGCGCCGCCACCGAAGCCTTCAGCAATCCGCAGTATCGGCAAACGTGAGTCAACCCGGCGAAGAGTTCGGCCTCGTTGCGCGAAATATGCAGCCGCCGAAGAAGACGCCTCAAGGCATCCAGCGCCCGCCCTTGATCCACTTGGATTGGCGTGTAGAGCTGATGCGCCAGCGCCAGATCCGGATTCAGTTCCAGAGCCCGTCGCAATGCACTGTCGGCGGAAGCGAGTTTCTCCGCGGACCCGGCGGAATACTTGTCGGACAACCAGCGAGCCCGGCCCAGGCGCGCCCAAGCCGGCGCATAAGAGGGATCGCGCGCCACGCACTGCTCGTGCAGCTCCAAAGCCGCGAAGACGTTCTTGCGATCGCGGTCCAGCTCATTGGCGCGCAGATACAGATCGTAAGCGGACGGATTGGCCGGCGCGTCGCGCGTAAGCATGCGGCGTTCCCCCGCAGTCAAAGGCAAAGCCAGCGATTCCACCACGCCGCGCACCAGGGTGTCCTGCAATTGGAAAATATCGCGCAGCTCCACTTGCGAGGCGCGCGACCACACCAAAGTCCCGCCCGGCGCCTCCACTAATTGCGTGGTGAGGCGAAGCTCGGAGCCGGAACGCAGGAGTGTTCCGGTTAGCACCACATCGACGTCGGCTTCGCGCGCGATCTCCTTCAAATCCGGCGTGCCGCCGGCATAGCGCGCGGCAGCCAGGCTGGACCGCACTACTAAGGAACTCAGTCCGGTGAGCGAAGCAGCGATGGCTTCGGGAAGGCTGAAGGCCAGGAAGTCCGTGTCGGGATCGGACCGCAGCGCACGAAAAGGAAGCACAATCAGCTTCTTGGCGGACAGCGCCTCTACGCGTGCGGAGGGAGCATCCAACTGCATGACGGCGCGAAGCTCCGCCGCCATGGAATCCGCTTCCTGGTAGCGGCTTTGCGGATCTTTCGCCAGCCCCTTTTGCACCACGCGGTTGACGGCGGAGGCGGCCGCAGATCCGGTGAGCGCGGGCGGCGAATCGTAGAGGATGGCGTGAAAGATTTCCATCTGAGAACCGCCGTGAAACGCCTGTTTGCCGGCCAGCATTTCGAAGAGCATGCTGGCGGTGGAGAAGAGATCGGAGCGCGCGTCCACAGGCTTTCCGGTGAGTTGTTCGGGCGATGCATAGCGCGGCGTGGCGGCGATGGCGCCCGGCTGAGTGAGATCGATCTGGGTTGCCGAATCGGTGGTGGAGGGCTGGGCGATCGGCTTGGCCAATCCGAAATCCAGGACCTTGACGCCCTGGGTGGAGATAAACACGTTCGACGGTTTTAAGTCACGATGCACCAGAGCGCTACGATGCACAGCCGACAGCGCGGACAAAACGCTGAGGATGATCTGCACCGCTTCCGGCACCGGCATGGGACCTCGGGCGAGACGAGCGGCCAGCGGTTCCCCCTCGAGCAGCTCCATGACGAGAAACGGGCGGCCGTCTTCCTCGCCGATATCGTACAGGCGGCAGATGTTGGGATGAGTGACGCGCGCGGCGGACTGCGCCTCACGCAGGAAACGCTTGCGGCCGCTCTCGTCATCGCCCGAACTCAGGATCATCTTGACCGCGACCGGCCGGTCGAGTCGCGAATCATGCGCGCTGTAGACGACGCCCATGCCGCCTTCGCCCAACTTGCCGGTGATTTGATATGGACCGATGCGTTCCGGATGACCGGTCATGCGCGCTGAAATCCCCTCTTCAAGTTTAGACGGATCGGTCACAGCAGGAGGTAGGTGACGATGGCGACGGCGGCCAGCTTGCGCTGGGAATCCAACAAATCCACGCGGCCGACGCACAGTTTCTTGCCGATGCGGACCAGATGCGATCGGGCGACGATCTTGCCGTGGGCGATGGGCCGAAGATAGTTGATCTTCAGGTCGGTAGTGGTGCAGGGACGCCTTCCATCGAAATGGTGGGCCAGCGCGATGCCCACTGCTGCATCCGCCAGAGTCGCCGTCACGCCACCATGCAACATGCCAGCGATATTTTTCAGCTCATCGCGCATGGCGCATTCGATAGTGACGCCATCGGAATGTCCGCGCACCACGCGCAGTCCGATCAGCTTGTTGAACGGCATGCTTTCCGCCACGGTTCGAAGATTTTGGATGTTCACTCACTTTACGTTGACACACTAAGCGTGTGTCACGCATCTCACTATTTGGAGAAGAAAGGCGATCTACGGCGTCAGCCACGCGCGGCAATCTCGGGACAGGTTCAGTTGAGCTGGACCGATCGCATGGGAGAGCAGAAATTCGCCTATGCGCAGATTCTGGATGTTTCAGAATCCGGCATGCGGGTGGAGCTGCGGGAGGCATTGGCGAGGCAGGCGTATGTATCGTTGCGCG
This sequence comes from Bryobacterales bacterium, assembly GCA_963774655.1. GTDB lineage: Bacteria > Acidobacteriota > Terriglobia > Bryobacterales > Bryobacteraceae > Palsa-89. Next base: position 231,710 of record CAVZFZ010000005.1, read on the forward strand.
CGGAAAAGATCGGATTGCAGGGCAGCGCCTCGGTACGAAGCTGCGTGAAGAAGGGCGGCAAGTATTTAGCAGGTTTGGAGTTCAGCGGAGGATTGAAGTGGAAGCCGAACTTGGCGGGTTAACAACCCGCCGCAGGATGCCATCCTGCCCCACAGCGTGAGTGTATGATCGAAGAATGAAGCTGCAAAACAAGGTGGTCGTCGTAACTGGCGGTGGGAATGGAATCGGCCGCGCCTTGTGCCGGCGGTTCGCCGCCGAGGGCGCCAAGGCCGTGGTGGTTGCCGATATCGATATCGAGGCCGCCCGCAAAGTAGCCGCTGAAATCGGCGGCCAGGAACATTCGGTCAATGTCGCCAGCGAATCCGACATCCAATTGCTGGTAGACGATGTTCTGAAGAAGCACGGCCAGATCGATCTGTTTTGCTCCAACGCGGGCATCGGCGTGGAGGGCGATTGCGACGTTAAGGATCGGGACTGGCAGCGCATTTGGGAAGTGAACGTGATGGCGCATGTTTACGCGTCCCGTGCAGTCCTGCCCGGGATGCTGGCGCGCAAGGAAGGTTATCTGCTTCAAACCGTTTCGGCGGCGGGACTGCTTACGCAGATCGGCTCGGCTCCGTACGCGGTTACCAAACATGCAGCGTTGGCGCTGGCTGAATGGCTCTCCATCACTTATGGCGATCAGGGGATCAAGGTATCGGCGCTGTGCCCGCAGGGCGTGAAAACCCGGATGCTGGAAAGAGCGGAATTTGGGGGCGGCACGTTCTTACTGGAAGGCGCACTGGAACCCGAGCAGGTGGCCGAGGCGGTGGTGAAGGGTCTGGATGAAGAGCATTTCCTGATTCTTCCGCATCCGGAAGTTCTGGAATACATGCGCCGCAAGACCGGTGATTACGACCGATGGCTGCGTGGGATGCGGAGACTCCAGGCGTCGGTCCAGCCGATTAAAGCAAAAGCTTAAAACTTATTGGCCGCTGATGAACGCGGATGAACGCAGATCGGAAAAGCGCTCTCTCAATATGTTTTTTTGGACCTTGCCTGTTCCGCCTTTTGGTAAGACGTCCGTGAAGACTGCAGAGGTTGGGCATTTGAAGTGGGTGAGGCGAGCGCGGCACCATTCGATCAATTCCATTTCGCTGAGCGTTATGCCGGGGCGCGTTACTGCAACGGCGCGGATGGTTTCTCCCCACCTTTCGTGAGGCACTCCGATTACGGAGGCTTCGAGTACCGCTGGATGGGCGCATAGCACCGATTCCACTTCCGGCGAATAGACGTTCTCACCGCCGGTTTTGATCATGTCTTTCTTGCGATCGAGAACGTAGAGGAAACCTTCTTCGTCCATGGCGCCGAGATCGCCGGTGTGCATCCAGCCGCCGCGCAGTACTTCGGCGTTCACTTCCGGCCGGTTCCAATAGCCTTTCATGATGTTCGGCCCTCGCGCGATGATTTCGCCCACCTGCACCAGTGGGAACTTCGCGATCGTCATTATCCACCACGCGGACTTCCACGCCCGTGATCGGCTTGCCGGCGGATTTTACGGGCGCAAACGGACGGTCCGTGTTTTCAAGTTTGTGATGTTGCGGCTGCAGGAATGTCAGCAGCGGGCTTACCTCGGTCATCCCGTACCCTTGCGCGAATTCGCACGCCAGTTTCGCCATGGCCAGCTTGAGCAACGGCAGCGGCATGGGTGACGCGCCGTAAGTAACGCGTTTCAGGCTGGACAAATCGTAACGCGCGAAATCCGGATGATTCAGAACCAAGTTCAGCATGGTGGGGACCAACACCAGATTTGTGATGCGATGGTGTTCGATCAGGCGGAGCGTTTCGCCCGGATCGAAACTGGGTAGAAAGCAGTGCGTGATGCCACTGAGCGTGAGCGCATGAATGGCGCCGGCATCCGCCAGGTGGAACATCGGCGCCGAATGCAAGTATCGGCCTTCCGTAATAAAACCGACCGAGGGCATCAGCGAATGCACCGCGTTCGAATATACGTTGCGATGGGTGAGCATGGCGCCCTTGGGGCCGCCGGTTGTTCCGCTGGTATAAAACAACCCGACCAGATCATTCTCATCCGGATCCTCGTGGGGCAAGACTCCAGTCTTGCCAGCTTCTTTCCAATCCACCAAACCATCGGGACAATCCCCCGCCCCGGCATATACGATGTGGGTCAACGTGGTGGCTTCCGCGCGAATCCGCGGAACGAGCGAGAGAAATCGCTCATCCACAAACAGAATCTTGCTACCCGAATCGTTGAGCGTGTAAATAATTTCGTTGATGTGCCAGCGAGTGTTGAGAGGCACAATCAGGGCGCCGGCGCGGGCGGTGGAATAGTAGAGGTCCAGATATTCAGGCGAGTTTTGCAGCAGGACCGCGACACGTTCGCCCTTGGATGCGCCGAGAGCGGCCAGTTTTCGCGCTGAGTTTTCCACGTCGTCATGAAACTGCGCGTAGCTGATCTGCTGGTCCCCATGTAGGATCGCAACGGCACGGCCATGATAGCGCTTGGCGGTACGCAGGCAATAGTTGACGTTCATCGAATCACTCCCTTATCCCATAGCGATTCAGAATATCGCGTGTATGTTCCCCCAACGCGGGCGGCGCACCTGAGGGATTGGGACACTCTTGGGCAACTTCGCTGATGGTGCGCACCAACGTCACGCAGCAATCCGAATCGCGCAGTTCTTCGAACCAGTCTTTAGCGGCTTTGCTTCTGAAAATGGATGCAATGCGTTCCTTCACGGCATTTGGCGGATCTTCAAACTGACGGGCAATCAAATCGTGCGCGCCTAGCCGGCGGCAAAGTTCGCTCCAGAATTTCGGTTCCAGCGCGCCCACTGCCAGCCAGCGGCCATCCGCGGCTTGATACAGGCTGTAGCACGCATAGCGGCCGCTCAATACTTCGTCGCCGGCCGCCGGCTCGCGTCCCGTGTCGAGCCAGGCGCTGAGCGGAATCGTGAGCAGCGATTTCACGCCGGCGTACATGGAAACGTCGATGTAGCAGCCTTCGCCGGTTTGATTGCGCGCAAGCAGCGCCAGTAGAATTTGAGTGACGGCTTGCATGGATCCACCCACCAGATCCGCGATCTGCACTCCAGGAATAACCGGCAGATTGAGCGAGAGCACGCCGCCGAGCGCCATATAATTTACGTCGTGCCCGGCGAGCTGCGCGTACGGACCCGCCTGGCCATATCCCGTTAAGCTGACATAAATCAGCCGCCGATTCACCGCTCTTAGGTCTTCGTAACCGAGGCCGAGACGCGGCATGACGCCGGGGCGGTTGCCTTCTATGATCACGTCGGCGTGGCGCGCCAAGCGTGAGGAAATTCGCGCGTCCGCTCGGATGCTTCAAATCGATCGCGACGCTTTTCTTGCCGCTGTTGGTGCGGGCGAATACGGAGGGGTTCATTTCACGCGCGTAATCGCCGGAGCGCGGCTCTTCAATCTTGATTACCTCGGCGCCCCAATCCACAAGCTGCTGGGTGGCCACTGCGCCGGGAAGCAGGCGAGTGAGATCCAGCACCACAATGCCGTCAAGAACGTTCACGCCCGCGCCTTCACCAGAACTTTGTCCGAATAAACCAGAACCGGCTCGTTGTTCTGATTCAGAACGGTGGTCTCGAAGGTGACCACTCCGCGGCCTGCGCCTTTCGGTTCCCGCTTCACAACTTTCTTCACCACATGAATGGTGTCTCCGATGAATACCGGGTGCGTGAAGCGCAATTTGTCGACACCGTAGAACGCCACTACGGTTTCTTCGATCTGATTCATCTGCACGCTCAATCCGGTGGAGATGCTGAAAATCAGGGCTCCATGCGCGATGCGTTTTCCAAACGGTCCTTGGGCGGCGTAGACCTCGTTCACGTGGAGCTCGACGAAGTCACCGGAAAGACCAGCGAAATTCACGATGTCGGCTTCCGTCACGGTTCTGCCGCGCGAGGTGCTGACGTAATCGTCGACGAAATCTTCAAAGAGCAGACTCATGGGTAACCATCCTTTTCGTAGATGCTGGTCCAACGGCACCGACTCCCTTGCGGTCGCGGCTCGGTTTGAACCGTTCGGTTTGGGTATGCGGTCTTGACAGAACCGGCGCGCTGTCCTACCTTGAGAATTCTATGCGAAAAAAGGTAACGGTTGTTGGAGCGGGCAACGTGGGGGCCAATTGCGCTCTTCGGATTGCCGGCAAAGAACTGGCGGATGTGGTTTTGGTGGACATCGTGGAGGGCGTGCCGCAGGGCAAGGCGCTCGACATTCTGGAATCCGGCCCGGTGGAAGGCTATGACGTCAATGTGGTTGGAGCGAACGATTACGAGGGTACGGCAAACTCCGACATCGTGGTGATCACCGCGGGATTTCCACGCAAGCCCGGCATGAGCCGCGACGATTTGCTGCTGGCCAACTACGAAATCGTCAAGACGGCGACCGAGCAGGTGGTGAAGCATTCGCCGAACTCGATTTTGGTTCTGGTGACCAATCCCCTGGACGCGATGTGCTGGACCGCGTACCAGGTTTCGAAGTTTTCGAAACAGCGCGTGATCGGCATGGCTGGAGTATTGGACACCGCGCGCTTCCGGACGTTTATCGCTCAGGAACTGGGGGTTTCCGTTTCGAACGTGACCGCGATGGTGTTGGGCGGCCACGGCGACACCATGGTCCCGATTGCGCGATTGACCAATGTTTCCGGCATCCCGCTCACGGAACTGCTGGACCAAGCGACGATCGATCGCCTGGTGGATCGCGCGCGCAATGGCGGCGCGGAGATCGTGAAATATCTGAAGACCGGCAGCGCGTACTATGCGCCGTCGGCCGCCGCGGTGGAAATGGTGGAATCCATTTTGAAGGATCAGAAGAAAGTTCTTCCTTGCGCGGCTTATCTGGAAGGCGAGTACGGGATCAAGGATCTTTTTGTTGGCGTTCCGGTGAAGTTGGGAGCAAAGGGCATCGAGAAGATTTACGAGATCCAGCTGCAGCCGGATGAGAAAGCGGCGCTGGATAAGAGTGCGGGCGCAGTGAAGGAATTGATCGACGTGATGAAGACGAAGATGTAACTGCCGCAAAAAGCACCCGCTCCCTCACGGTCGGGGTTCGGTAACCTCCTTCCGAACCGCGACCGTCAGGGAGTCGGTGCTTTTTACGCGCTGCCCAACCCACCCTCGTTATACTGAAGCTTAGATGCACGATCTGGGCATATTCTGGCTGCGTGTGGCCACGGTGCTATATGGAGTGGGGTTGCTGCACGCCATGGCGGTGCTGCTGCGCCGCAAATCCGGATTTCTAAAATATGCGCTCTTCGCTTTCCAGGCGGGCGTGGTTCTGCATCTGGTGGCCATCGTCGAACTGACTATGGAGATCGGGCATCTGCCCGTCGACAATTTCTTCGAATGCGCCACGGTTTGCGCATTTCTGATCGCGGTTTTATTCCTGTTCGTTTACTGGCGCTACGATTTCGCCAGCCTGAGCGTCTGCATTTTTCCGCTGGTTTTCGTCATGACGCAAGTGGGCGCCATGCAGACGCCCATGCTCACCTGGCCCAGTTCCGGCGTGCGCAATGCCTGGCTATTGCTGCACGTGATGATGATCCTGTCCGGTTACGCGGCTCTGCTTCTGACGGCGGTGGCTTCCGTTTTTTATCTCATTCAGGAGCGGCAGATCAAAATGAAGCAAGGCGTGAAGCTGTTTTCCCGCCTGCCTCCGCTGGGCACGCTGGATAATCTGATCAGCAATTCGATGGGATTCGGATTCGTGTTTATTACGCTGGGCGTGATTGCGGGAAGCACCTGGGCGTCCATCGAATCCGGAACGGCGTGGATCAAAGATCCGCGCATCGCGCTGGCGTTCATCACCTGGGGCTTTTATCTTGCCATGGTCTTTCTACGAGCCACCGCGGGATGGAGGGGCCGCAAAGCTGCGTTGATGGCTATCGCGGTGCTGTGCTGTTCCGCACTCACCTGGGCTGCTCACGTGGGCCTGAGGTCGATGCTTTCCCGATGAAATTCTCCATCACCGGCGTGAATCATAAAAGTGCGCCGGTAGAGGTGCGCGAACGGTTGGCGTATGACGAGAATTCGCTTCCCGAAGCGCTGCTGGAGCTGAAGCGCCGGCCGGGTTTTTGCGAGGGGATGATTCTCTCCACCTGCAATCGCGTGGAAATCGCGTTGACGTGCCAGGATGAACCGGCGGCAGGCGTAGAGGTGGATCAGTTCCTGGCGGACACGCGAAATGTGGAACGCCGATTGGGTGACGCCGTATCTTATACCGGTACGAAGACAGCGCGGCGATTCTGCATCTGTTCCGCGTGGCAGCCAGCCTGGACTCCATGGTGGTGGGCGAGCCGCAGATCCTGGGCCAGCTCAAGACCGCCTACGCGCTGGCCAAGCAACATGGCGCGGTCAGCGGATTCCTGGATAATTTGCTGACGCGCGCGTTCAGCGTCGCGAAACGAGTGCGCTCGGAAACCGAAATCGGCGCCAACGCGGTATCGGTGAGCTACGCGGCGGTGGAGCTGGCGCGCGACATCTTCGGGACGCTGAAGGACAAGAAAGTGATGATCGTCGGCGCGGGCAAAATGTCGGAACTGGCGGCCCGGCATCTTCGCCGGAGCGGCGCGACGCACATATTCGTCACCAACCGCACGCGCGAACGGGCGGAGGAGATGGCGCGGCTCTTCGACGGCAAGATTGTCGATTACACGCAATTGATCGGCTTCCTGCCGGAGGTGGACATCGTAATCGCGTCGAGTGGAGCTCCGCACTACATCCTCACGCGGGACGACATGAAGAAAGCGATTGAGGCGCGCAAGAACCGGCCCATGTTCCTGATCGATATCGCGGTTCCGCGCAACATCGAGCCTTCGGTGAACACGCTGGACAACGTGTTTCTCTACGACATCGACGATCTGCAGAAAGTGGTGGCGACAAATCTGGAAGGGCGGCAGCACTCGGCGGAAGAGGCGGAAGCGATCATCCGCGAAGAAGTGGAACGGATGATGGCCCGGCTCAAAGAGCGGGAAGTGGTTCCGACGATTGTCAGCCTGCAAGAGCAGCTGGAACATTTGCGGGCATCGGAACTGGCGCAGGATGCGTGGAAAATTCGGGAACCTCACACCGGAACAGGAACAGGCGCTGGACGCGCTGACCAAGAGCATTGTGAACAAAGTGGCGCACGGGCCGATTTCGGAGCTGCGGCGCCAGGCCTCGCAACCGGACGGGCACTTCTTCATCACTACGATCCGAAAGGTGTTCCGGCTGGGCGACTAGCATGCTGACCATCGGCTCGCGAGGTTCCCAACTGGCGTTGTGGCAGGCGCGCTGGATCCAGGCGCGGATTCAGGTCTTCGGAGTGGAGTCGCGCATTGAAATCATCCACACCACCGGCGACAAGATCACCGACGTGGCGCTTTCGAAGGTGGGAACGAAGGGATTGTTCACCAAGGAAATCGAAGAAGCGCTGCTCGAGCGGCGCCATCGATCTGGCGGTGCACAGTCTGAAGGACATGCCGACGGATTTGCCGGACGGTCTCACGCTGGCTGCGATTCCGGAGCGGGAAGATCCGCGCGATGCGCTGGTTGGGCGCAGTCTCGCGGCGCTGACTGCGAAGGCGCGAGTGGGCACCAGTTCTTTGCGTCGCGCGGCGCAACTTCGTGCGCGGCGGCCGGATCTCGAGATCGAAAACATCCGAGGGAATGTGGATACGCGCCTGCGCAAGCTGGATGAAGGCCAGTACGACGCGATTGTTCTGGCGTCGGCCGGACTGCGGCGGTTGGGTTGGGAGAATCGGATTACCGAGCTGCTGGATCCGGATGTGATGTGCCCGGCCGTGGGGCAAGGCGCGCTGGCGGTGGAAACTCGCGAGGATGGCGGAGCGGCGCAGGAGATCGCGGCGCGGTTGGAGCATCGCGATAGCAGAATCGCGGTGACGGCGGAACGGGCCGTGCTGCGGGCTTTGGGCGGCGGATGCCAGGTCCCGATGGGCGCTTATGCCACGGTGGAGGGCGATCGAGTGCGGATTCGGGCGATTATTGTGTCGCCGGATGGGACGCAGACGATTCGGAAGCAAGCGCAGGGTGCGGCGAGTGAAGCCGAGCGTATCGGTGGTGCGTTGGGTGAGGAACTGCTTGCTGATGGCGGGCGACAAATTCTAGAAGCGGTGTACAATGCGGCACCGTAGACGTTGGGCTTGCGCACGATCGAAAGCGTCTGCCCACACGAGTGGAACGCAGGCGCTTGAGTGCGTGCGAATGTCATGAGTAAGGTCTATCTCGTGGGAGCAGGGCCCGGCGATCCGGACCTGATCACCTGGAAGGGGCGCAAGCTATTGGCGCTGGCCGATGCCGTGCTCTTCGATCATCTCGCCAATGAACACCTGCTGGAGCTTACGCCGAAACATTGCGAGCGCATCTACGTCGGGAAAAAAAAGGCCGTTCACGCCTTCCCGCAGGAAGAAATCTGCGCCATGATGATCGATCGCGTGCGGCGCGGGCTGACCGTGATTCGTCTCAAAGGCGGCGATCCATTTATATTCGGGCGCGGCGGCGAAGAGTTGGAAGCGCTGGCGGATGCCGGCATCGCATATGAAGTTGTTCCCGGCGTGACCTCGCCGCTCGGGATTGCCGCCTATAGCGGCGTGCCGCTGACGCATCGCGATCATACCAAGGTGGTGACGTTCGTCACCGGCCATGACGTGCCGGCGATCGATTGGGGCAAGATCGGGCAATCGGAAACTCTCGTGGTATTCATGGGGATCGCGGCGATTCGCGAAATCGCGGGCGAGATCATGAAACATGGACGCTCCGGCGCTACTCCGGCGATTGCGGTGCGCTGGGGCACGCGTCCGGATCAGGAGACCGTCACCGGGACGCTCGCAACCATCGCGGATGAGATCGAGAAGGCGCACCTGAAACCACCCGCGACGGTGATCATCGGCGAAGTGGCCGGGTTGCATGCGAAGCTCGCCTGGTATGAGAAGCTGCCGCTGTTCGGAAAACAGATTGTGGTGACGCGCGCGCACGATCAGGCCGGCGATTTTTCGGATCGTCTGCGATCGCTCGGCGCGGATGCTATCGAGCTGCCGGTGATTTCGATTCAACCGCCGGAAGATCCGGGTCCGCTGGATCGGGCTCTTGGACAATTGTCACTCTATGATTGGGTGATTTTCACCAGCGTCAATGGCGTCGAGCATTTCATGGACCGGCTGGACCGTTCCGATCATGATTTGCGATCCTTTAAAGCTCGGATTTGCGCCATCGGACCGGCTACGCGGCAAGCTATCGAGAATCTGCATTTGAAAGTGGACTTGATGCCGAAAGAGTACGTTGCCGAAAGTCTGGTGGAGGCGTTTCGCGCTGAACGAATGCAAGGCAGGCGAGTCTTGTTGCCGCGCGCGGCGGTGGCGAGGGATGTGATTCCCGCCGAGCTCGAGAAAATGGGGGCTCAGGTAGAGGTGGTGGAGGCTTACCGCAACGTCATTCCCGAAAATGCCGCTGCGCGCGCACACGAGATTTTTTCGGCGGCCAAGAAACCGGACTGGATCACTTTTACCAGTTCTTCCACTGTGCAAAACTGCATTGAGGCGGCTGGCACCGATGCATTGAGAGGCATTCGGATTGCTTCCATTGGTCCGGTGACGTCGGATACTGTGCGGCAGCACGGTCTGACGGTAGAGGTGGAGGCGAAGCAGTTCACCATCGATGGATTGGTGCGGGCCATCCTGGAAACAACTGCCGTTCATCCCGCGTAGACGACCCTTCATCCGATTTCCATCGCGGTTGGGATTTCATTGGTTCTATTCTAGAAAAGCACCGACTCCCTTACGGTCGCGGCTCGGAAAGCAGCGTCGACCGTGAGGGAGTTGGAAAGTAGCGTTACCGAGCCGCGACCGTGAGGGAGCCGGTAAGAAATATGATCCAGGTCGACCAGCTTCGAAAGCAGTACGGCGAGGTGGTGGCCGTCAAGGATGTGAGCTTCACCGCGCAGCCGGGCGAGATCTTCGGGCTGCTGGGTCCAAACGGGGCCGGCAAAACCACTACCATCGGATGCATTTCGAGCTTGCTTACGCCGACCTCCGGCCATATCCGAGTGATGGGGCACGATGTGGTGCGCGATGGTGTGGCCGCGCGGCGAAGCATCGGAGTGGTGCCGCAGGAGATCGCACTCTACGAGGATCTTTCGGCGCGCGAAAACCTGAGCTACTGGGGCGGTGCGCAAGGCCTGCGCGGGGCGCAACTGCGCGATCGCATCACCGAAGTGTTGGAGCTAACGGGACTGCTGGACCGCGCCAAGGAACCCATCAAACAATTCAGCGGCGGCATGAAGCGGCGCCTGAATTTCGCCTGCGGCATCGTGCATCAACCCAAGGTGCTGCTGCTCGACGAACCCACCGTCGGCGTGGATCCGCAGAGCCGGGTGCGGCTGCTCGAACTGGTTCAAGATCAGGCCAAGGGCGGCGCCTGCGTCCTCTACACCACGCACTACATGGAAGAAGCGCAGTCCTTGTGCGATCGCCTGGCGATTATCGATCACGGCAACATCATCGCCCAAGGCACGCTGGCGGAACTACGCGCGCTGTTGCACGAGCGCGATTTGCTTCGGCTGACCGGCCTTTTTCGACCCGACGCTGTGCGGGAGGCGCTGTCCCATTTGGATGGCGTCGAGATTATTCAGTCGGATGAATCGCAGCTCGCTCTTTCGGTAACCGACGCATCGCACCGGCTGCCGTCGCTGTTCGCGGCAATCAACGCGGCGGGCGAAGTTCGCGGTACCACGCTGACGCAGCCGAGTCTGGAAAGCCTGTTCATCAAACTCACCGGCAAGGAACTGCGGGAATAGCCATGCGTTTTGTATTCACCAGCGCTTTGAAGGATCTCCGCCGCCTTCGCCGCGATCCGGTAACGCTTTTGACTTGGCTCGGCATTCCCACTTTCATCGCGGTCATTCTGGTGGTAATTTTCGGCAGCGGCGACGCGCGTCCCAACGGAAAGCTGCTGATCGTGGACCAAGACCAGGGCATTGGCGCTACGTTGCTGACTGGCGCCTTCAGCCAGGGTCCGCTGGGCAATATGGTCAGCGTCGAAAAAGTGGAGCTCGAAGAGGGCAGGCACCGCATCGACAAGGGAAAGGCGTCGGCGCTTCTGATCATCCCCAGGAATTTCACTTCAGCGCTGCTGGAAGGGAAAGCGGCCAATCTTCAACTGATCCGCAATCCGGCGCAGCGTATTTTGCCGGAGATGATCGAAGAAGTTCTTTCCATTCTCACCGACGGCGCGTTTTATCTGCAATTGGTGGCGGGCGACCAGCTTCGTACAGCCGCGCGCGGCACGCCGAGCGACGCCAGTGTGGCGCAGATTTCCGTGCAGTTCAATCATGTGATCGAGAACACACGTAAATATCTATCGCCGCCTGTGATTCAATTGGACACCAAGGTAATCCAGGAAAAGACAGACAAGCCCGGTGGCTTCGCGGCCTTGATGCTGCCCGGTATGCTGTACATGGCGGTTTTCTTTATCGCGGGCGGGCTCGCTACGGACGTTTGGCGCGAGCGAACATCCGGCGCACTGCGGCGTGTCGCCACTACGCCCGCAAGTTTTCGGGCATTTTTAGCCGGGAAGCTGCTTGCGGTGCTGATTGTACTGGCGCTGGTGGGCACGTTCGGTTTGGCGGTAGCGCATTTCCTGGCTGACTTGCGGATTTCCAATTTCCCGCTGGCAGTGGTCTGGATCGCGCTCTCCGGCTGCGGACTCTATCTCTTCATGATGCTGCTGCAGTCGCTGGCTTCCACTGAGCGGGTGGCGAGCATGCTGGGTAACTTCGTTCTGCTGCCGCTCACGATGCTGGGCGGGAGCTTCTTTCCCTTCGACCTGATGCCAAAAGGCTTTGCTCAGATCGGGCGGCTGACGCCGAATGGCTGGTCCGTCACCGAGCTGCAGAAGATCCTGGACGGCGTCGCGGTAACACCGGTCGCATTCGGCGGAGTGATTCTGTTTGTGGTTGCGGGCTGGCTGGTGGTGGGTTGGCGCATCCGGAGGACCGTGTGATCAAAGACGCACTCTATTTGGCGTACCGCGATCTACTTTATCTGCTGCCGCGACGTGAGACGTGGATGTGGACTTTCATCATGCCGATCATCTTTTTCTATTTCATCGGCAATGTAACTGGCGGCTTTGGCAATCACGAAAAGCGCGATCCCATCGCGGTGTTGGTTCCTTCCGACGCAGGCTTTCTGGCGGATGAGCTGATCCATCGATTGGAGCAGCGGAATTTTCAGATTCTCCATACGGAGAACTTCTTCCGCGAGCTGCGGATTCCACCGGGCTTCACGGCGACGGTGCTCTCAGGGAAACCCGTGAAGCTGACGCTTACGCGGTATGGCGCGGGCCTGGACGCGGATTACGATCAAACGCGCGCGGCTCGCGCCGTTTATACCGTGCTGGCTGACCTGGTTGCCATTTCATCCAAAGGCGGTACGCCGAATTCCGAATCTTTCGCGCAACTTGCAAAACAGCCTCGTCCGATTTCGCTTACTGTTACGTCGGCGGGGAAGCGCAAAGATCCGCCCATCGGCTTCGAGCAAGCTGTGCCCGGCACGCTGGTGATGTTCACCTTGCTGATCATGTTCACCAGCGGCGCCGCAACCCTGCTGGTGGAACGGCGGCAAGGGATTCTACGGCGGCTGGCATCCTCGCCGATGTCGCGCGGGGCCGTGGTTCTAGGAAAATGGGGAGCGCGCGTAACACTTGGATTCATCCAGATTGCATTCGCGATGATAGCTGGCACCGTACTGTTCAAAGTGAATTGGGGTGAGCACCTGGGGGCGATTTTGCTTCTGCTGGCGGCCTATGCCAGTTTGGCCGCACTTTTGGGAATGCTGCTGGGAAATTTTGCGACCAGCGACGGCCAGGTGATTGGCCTGGGCGTGATTGCGAGCAACGTGATGGCGGCTCTCGGCGGCTGCTGGTGGCCCATCGAGATCACGCCGCGCTGGGCGCAGAGCATGGCGTTGATCTTCCCCACCGGTTGGGCCATGAATGCGCTGCATAAGCTGATGTTCTTCGGTGATTCTCCCATGGCGGTGCTTCCGCACATTGCGGCGTTTGTCGCGACGGCGTTGATCGCGGGTTACGTGTTAGCGCGGACCTTCCGGTTTCAGTAATGATACAGAAAGCCGACGGGGGCGTCGGCTGCGGACCAGGGGGTCCGCCCTACGTCAAACCCAACTATTTTCTTTGGCGGATCGGAATAGGTTTTCAATTACTTGCATGTTTCCGAGCGAGTCTTCCAGCGGCGTGGGCACTTCCCCGCCCTCGCGCACGGCGCGCGAGAATTCGTCGCCCTGGATCGTGTACTGATCGCACGTCGGAATCACTTCCGTCTGGATGCCGCTCCCGAATACGTCGGCGCCGGTGTCTATAAAAAGGCGGCAAGGGCGATCGGGAGGAGCGTTGAACGGAATTTCTACTTCCACGCGGCCCTTGGTTCCGAAAATCTGCACGCGCTGGTAGGGAACCAATTGCGTGCTGCAGGTGAACACACAGTGGCCGGTCGGAAAATCGAGAATCGCGGAAGATAGCCGGTCGGTGCGGAAGTCAGGATCCGATTCCAGGTGGCCGACCACGCGCACGGGTTCCTGGCCGAATAAGAACCGGGAGATCTGGATTGGATAGCAGCCGATGTCCATCAATCCGCCGCCGCCCCAGTCTTCTACGTTACGCACATTGGCTGGATCGCGGTTGAAGTAGCTGAACCCGCACATCACGGCGCGGAGGTCGCCAATCTTTCCAGACTGAACAATCTCCCGGACGCGCAGCCATTGCGGATGGGTCCGGACCATGAATGCTTCCCCGATCTTGACGCCAGTGCGGTCACGGGCTTCCATCAGCGTTCGGAGTTCGGCTACGGTCAGCGAGATGGGCTTTTCGCAGAGCACGTGCTTGCCGGCCTCGGCCGCGCGGATGGACCAGGGCACGTGCAGATGATTCGGTAACGGATTGTAGACGGCTTCTATCTCCGGGTCAGCCAGCATGTCTTCATATGAGCCGTAGGCTTTCGGGATCTTGAGATCAGCCGCGGCTTTGCGCGCTTTATTGAGATCACGCGAGGCGATGCCTACTATTTCGGACAGATTGCCTAGCTGCATGGCTGGAATTACCTTCTGGGTCGCAATCTTGGCTACTCCAAGAACTCCCCAGCGAACTTTTTTGGACATGTCGAAAGTTTCTCATAGTTCAGGAGTGGAGGAACTGCATTCGATCCAGTGTGTGGCGCGTAGTACGTTTAGACATATGCGTGGATCCCTAGCTACTCTTGCATTTACACTTACCTGCGTGGCCCAGGAACCGCCGCATATTAAAGTGAACGTCCACTTGGTGAACGTTACCTTCAGCGTGCGCAATGAATCCGGCCTCTCGCCCGCGGACCTCACGAAGAACGATTTCGAAGTGTTCGAGGACGGCGTGGCGCAGAATATTGCGTTCTTCTCGCGCAGCGCCGACATTCCATTGACGTTGGGCTTGATCGTGGATGCCAGCGGCAGCCAGGAACATTTCGTCAAAGCGCACCATCACGACCTGCAAACGTTCCTGAAGGATGTTCTCAAGCCGGCCGACCGGGCATTTCTGATTGGCTTCGGAAATCACATTCGTCTGGTGTCGGATTTCACGTCTTCCAGCGGCGAGATCCTGGACGAGCTCAAGCGCTACGAGAAGACTTCGGGAAAGTTCGACGAGATCGGACCATCGGATGAAGATCGGGAGGGCGGAACGGCGTTCTACGACGCCATTTACTACGCGGCGTCGGAGAAACTGGCGGACGGATCCAACGGGCGCAAAGCGCTGGTCATTTTCAGCGATGGCGAAGACAACTCCAGCGCGCATCACATGCTGGATGCAATCGAAGAGGCGCAGATCGAAAATATCCCACTGTTTTGCATCCGCTACACCGAGCATGGGAAGCACGGCAAAATCACGGCGCGCAATAAGTACGGAACCAGCGTGATGGCGCGCATCGCCAAGGAATCCGGTGGTGAGGATTTTGACGCCGAGAAGAAGGAACTCAAGGAATCGTTCCGCGAAATCGGCGAGGAACTTCGTTCTTCCTACGAGCTGGCCTACAACTCCACCAATACCGAACGCGATGGCTATTTTCGCCGGATCGTGATTCGTTCGAAAAAAGCTGGGCTCACGGTTCGGGCTAAGACGGGCTACTACGCTCGATAATCAGCTAATGACACGCAGGTAGGCGCTGTAGGGCTCGTCCTGAATATCCGGGAAGGCGCGCAGTTTTATGTCGCCGGTAGCCCAGGTGCGGGACCCTGGGGATTCGGGGGCGGCGGCAAGTAGAGCGGCACGTGTCGTGGCTGGCGTAGCGCCTCCCCGCAGAGCCATTAAAGCTAGGGGTCCGGAGACTAGCGCCACCGTGGAGGGATGCTGCGCATCCACCGGTTCCAGGCGCATCTTCAAGGGCAGCTCCAGCTCGATGCGATCCGTGTTTTTCCACTCCCGTCGGACTTCAGCGAACGTTCCTGGATCAAGCTTGCGCGAGTCGCGCATTCCATTCACACTCAAGTTCGCTCCTTCGGCCCATTCCGGAATTCGCAAGAACACAGAGAATGTCTCAGGGCGAGAGGCAGTAACATCCACCCGAATGAATCGATCGTAGGGATATTCGGTAATCTGTCGCAGGGCGAGCTTTGCGCCAGGCACGGTCCAAGTCACGGTGGAGGGCGTGTAGAGATTCAGATACACGCCACGATTGCCGCGGAAATAGGCGCTGATCCGGTAATCCGCTGCGATCTGCGGCAGCGTTCCGGAACAGCACGGCCATTTGTCGCCGAAGAACACTTTCTGTCCCTGGAAATTGTAATCGGAGTAGTAGAACGTGGATCCATCCGCCTGCAGCGGCGTGGCGCCAAGCACTGTGTTGAAGAGAACGCGCTCCATGGTGTCGCCGTACATCGGATTTCGGGTGATCCGCATCAAGTAGCGCGCGATTTTGAAGTGTGCATAGGCGCCACAGGGAGTTTCGAAAGTGGAGTGCGTATTCTCCAGGCTCTCTCCCAACTTTCCGCTGCCCGGGACTACGAAATGCTCATCCGGGCCCCAACCACCGGTGGCATAACTTTGCTGACGCATGAAATCGAAGCCGTTCTTGATGGTCGCCAGGTACTTGGGATCGCCCAGTACCAAATAGGCCTGCGCCGCGGAACTCAGCGAGTTGACGTGACTGTAGGCGTGCTTTCCTGGCAACACGTTTTCGCCTTTCGCCAACGGATCGAAAAACTCCGGATTGAAGAGCAGCCGCTTCGCCAGTTCGAGATGCCGCGCGTCCCCGCTACGCTGATAAGCCAGAAATTGATTTTCCGGAAGGGTGTAGCTTTCATCCCAGGCGTGCAGCGTAAAATCCTCGCGATGATCCACCGGCGCTTCCCAATGCGGCATGGCTTTCGGTGGAAGATACTTCCAGACGGCGTCGGTAGCACGGCTGAGAGTGGGCAGCGCCAGCGGATCCTTCACGTATGCATGTGCATCGATCAAGCCGCAGACCAGTTTGTCGTAGATGTACGAAGGAAAGCGGTTTTCGATGTAGAATCGGCCTTCGGGATGGATGGTGGCCGCGAAGCCTCGGATCATGCGGCTCACTTTGTCGCGGCAAGCCGGATCGCCGGTGGAGGCGTAATAGCGCGCCAGAGCCGACATCCACTGCCCGTAAGTGAATCCGGGGGCGAACGCGTCCGTGTCGTACCAGCCGCCCATGTCCTGCCCCGGAGCCGCCAGACCCTCGCGGAGCCGATACGGCCGCAGCAAGCTGTCTTCACTGAGATTGAGCAGGATTTCGCGGTTCTCGTCGAATTGCCGCTGCAGCGGTCCGGGGGCGAAGCGGACGTCGCCATACTCGAATTCCGACAATAAATCGGGCGTGTTGGTACTCGCCGCTCTTCCGTACCCGGAGAAAATCCCGAGGGCCGTTACTGTTCCCCGCCGCAAGGCATCGCGCCGTGTGATGTGAAAGTGTTGGCTCATCGGAATCCCGAGTCCATCATAGCTCTGGCAGCTCCGAAAGCACAGTATCAGCGAGAGGCCGGTACCTGGATCGATCGTAACGGTACACGTGCTCCATCGACAAGAAACAACTTTGGAGTTTTAATTGGTCATGGCGTCGCGATGCTTAAACTGCAATGGGATTCTGACCCAGTCAGACAAGATTTGCTATAGCTGCGGAGACAAAGTTCCCAAGTGGGTCAGCTCGGTTCCGGGGCTGAAGAAGAAATCCAGGGGATTTTCCATCGTCAGCAACATTGTATTCTGCGCGTCGCTCGGCTTGACGGCTTATTCTTTGCTGGCGGAAAACAAGCCGCCGCTCGAACTCAGCCTGGCGGCATCCGGGGCGCTGTTCGGCGTAAAGCTGATTATCGATTGGACCTCGCGCCTGCGCGCACGCACAAACAAGGCCTAGAAAAACCGGGCAACCGACTCCTCAGAAGCCGTATACAAAAAAAGCACCGACTTCCTCACGGTCGCGGTTCGGCAACGCGAAAACGCCGCATTCCGAGCCGCGACCGTAAGGGAGTCGGTGCCTTTTTGGTTTTTGGTACCGTTGGTGTACAACCACCTAAACCCTAGGCATTAGGCTGCTAAGGGCAAATCACACACCCTCTAGGTTCTTAGCCCGATTGGCCCTACCGGCTATACGGGAGATAATTTGATTGTAAGCGCTATTACTGGAGGCGATTGATGAAGACCGTAGTCAACTTCGTTTGGAAGCTAAGGATCTGGACCGATACTCATGGCCAGGATCTTATTGAATACGCCTTGATGGCGGGTTTCGTGGCGGTGTCCGCCGGTGCGATCATGCCCGGCGTAGCAACGAGCATCAGCAAGATATTCAGCAAAGTAGCCAGTAGCATGACTGCTTCGGCGACAACTTCGTAACGGCTCAAAGCAATTGACGGTGGGGGTGCGGGTCCGGATGGGCCCGCATGGATTTACCAGATAAACTCCTTCGCACCATCCCGCCGCTCATAACTATCCAGCACGTGCACCACGCGGATCTTCTTCATCTTGGCCGGATTCAAAGCGCCAATCGGGAATGTAGACAATGCGGCGGTTCAAGTGTCCCGCAATGGACCGGAACACGGACCGCGGCGGCTTACCCGCCACATAAACCACGTAGCGCTGCGTCGAATAATCCAGGCCTGCCAGCAAGAGCCGCTCCGGCTTGCTCTGCGCGAAATCGTAATCCGGATCGGACCACACATCGATCATGCGGCGCGGCGGAAGCGTCATCAGGAATCCGCCATATTCGGCGCGCCCGATGCCAGGACCCACCAGATGATCGAAGGGCGGCGTGGAATAGAATGCCATATCGGATTCGTTCTGATGCTCGCCTAACCAGGTGGTGAGATACGGATAGCGTTCATCGTTATCCTCATCGAAAATCACGATGGTGGCGCCCACTTCGCCCGCGATGCGATCCAACTGCTTCACATAAATCTTGTTCTCGTGCCAGTTGCGGATGGTTTCGCGAAGATCGATTCCGTCCAGGATGGAGGTAGTGAAAACTTCCGTACGGCTGCGCTCACTGGATAGCACGCTCTTGGCTTTCTTTTTCAAGAAGCGTCCGTAATCCTCGATCATCAGGTCTTCGGGCGGATACGAACAGATGGCGTTGCCATCGGTCTGGCGCGCCCATTCGCCTTCGAATTTTTCCTTCTGGCGCTCCTTGAGCTTGCGCGGCACCAGGCGCTGTTTGGGACGGGGCAGCCGGCGGCGCAGGCGAATCTTGCGGGTGTTGAACCAGATCTCGTCACCGGAAAGATTCACAGTCTCCAGCAGTTCGCTGACCGCCTTCTGCGCAGGATAGCGATTCGCCATCTGCCAGACTTCGTAGGCGTAATTGTCGTCAACCACGGACCGGGCGGCTACCGTTAGATCGAAAATGCCAGCTAGCAGGTCGCCGCTGATAGATGCCAGGTTACGGGTGAACCGGGCGAGCATCCGGCGCTGCCAGTATTCGATTTTGTCGCCGGTGTTCTTGACGTACTCTTTTTCCGCCTCGCGCAGCAGATCGAACTGCACTTTGGGCCGGTCGATCAACTCATCCGGCGTCATCTCCACACGAAATTTGCCGTAGCGGTCCTGCAGGTACGGATATTCCAGAGTGATTTCGGCCAGGCAATCCGGATGCGGATTCAGTAACCGGATCTCGGGCGGGCGTCGACGGCTGGGAGGATCTTGCGGCGTCTCCATGGCATCCAGCAGAGGATCCAATAAATTGAGCGAAACCACGACGAACACCTGCGCCAGAGGGTCGGCCCCTTGCAGCTTCCAGGCCATGCCGGCCGCATGGGCCGCGATTTCGTCGTTGCGCTCCTGCGGATAAACCCGGTAGGCCTCAATGTACTTGGCAAGTCCGATATGCCGGATGGAATAGGGATCGGGATAGACATCCGGAAGATGCGGCCGGTCGCCCGAATCGGGCTCGATGAAAATCACCTCGGCATCCACTTCGAGGCCGGTGCGCACGGCTTCGGTGAACGGATCGCACGGTTCTACGGGCACATAGAGGCCGCGCTCCTCGTCTTGTGGATCGGGATAAAGAATCACCGACATTTCCGGCAAGCCGGGCGAGGGCTTGCAGGTAGGTATCTTCGAGCGATCCGGGCAGTTCCACGGCGACGAAGCGCGGCCGCTGCTCGAGAATGGCCTTGCGCAGCTCGATGCTGAATTCGAGCCGGCCGGGTACGACAGGGAAATAGGTGAAGTTGCCGCGCCGGAGGCTGGCCGAATCCTCGGAAATGCTAGGCTCGCGGGACATACCGCAGCGCTTCATCCCCCAAAGTCTCGAGAATCGCCGTGCGCATCAGGAATCGCTCTTCGCTCAGGGTGGCCAGGCCGAGATTGCTTTCCATGCATTTGAGCTTCATCACAAAACGCGCGATGTTGATCCCGTCCCGTACCGTGTAGCGTTCCTCGGCCGAGTGAGCCTGCTGCAGGAACTCGGTGACGTAGTTCAGGATGTGTTCGTCCGCGAACGGGACATTTTCCTTCAGAATGGAGTACTCTTCGTGCCGCTCGGGAAAATCGATGGTGATCTGCGGCTGCAGGCGGGAGTGGATGTACTCAGGCAGATCGAACGTGGAGGCGTCATCGTTCATGGTGGCTACCAGCCGGAAGAGCGGATGCGCCTTGATCTTGATGCCGGCCACGATGGATTCGGCGTAGCGTCGATTGTCCAGCAGCGGCGCGAGACTGGCCCAGCTTTTCTCGCTCATGCGATTGCCTTCGTCCAGAATTGCGACCCCGCCGCGGATCATTGCGGTCAAAAGGGGCGATGCCACGTAGCGCAGTTTGGATTGGCCCTCGATCACGGGCGTCACCAGCAGATCTTCCGGACGCGTGTCCACGGTGGCCTGCATGATGTAGACTTCCCGCTGCAGGCGCTTAGCCGCCGCGTAGGCCAGCGTGGTCTTGCCGACACCCGGTTTGCCGAGCAGGCGCGGATTCATCGGGACGTCCTGAGGATCCACCACCAGCCAGGAAGCCAACAACTGCCGCATTACTTCTTCCTGGCCCACCCATGTGACTGTCAGTTCGTCCGGATGCGCCAGATGAAGAGTTACCCCTTCAATCTCAACCACCATACGTTGTTTATTCTAACTGAGTTGAAAACGGTCCGACCTGTGCGTTACGCTCCCTTGCGGTCGCGGTTCGGTTCAAGCGGCGGCGGCGTTGGCTAACGCGACCAGTGTGACGGGCGTAATCGCTTCCTGATAAGCCGATTCGAAGGCAGAAGCCATGGGATGGCAACCCGGCGAGGAATAAAGTTGAAAGAAGATCTGCTTGAGACCCAGAGTATCCAGACCACCGCAGATACTGGCAACACTGGACGCAGCCTTGCGGGTGCAGCTACCGCAATCCAAGCCGAGAGCGGAACAGCTTTCCGGCCAATTCTCCATCGCCAACGAGTCCATGAGTTCTCCTAACCCTTGTACTAGGTAAAGGTATTATTGGGTCTTACAGGATTCTTTTCTATAGTACCGATGAGTGGTTTTATATACTCTTATGGGGGGATTGACCTGCAGTACCAATAGGCCGGGGCTGTCCCGGCAATACCCTACAAGCCGAGTAGTACTACAACTTACAAAGATCGCTTCCAACCAAGAGACTCTTCCTCTATAATCCAAGTGCCGCCTGGAGAACTCTTGAAAAGCTCAAAAACACTTATAACCATAGCCATATGCGCCGGATCCATGACTACTTCGCTCCTGGCAGACCCCATCTCGGGTTATGTTCAGACAATTCTCGCTTCAAACAGCTCGGACCCGGATCTGGTTGACCCTCGGGGAATCTCGTTCGCCTCCAGCAGCCCGTTCTGGGTTTCTGATAACGGGACAGGCACGGCCACACTGTACAACAGCACAGGAGTGAAGCAGGCCCTGGTGGTTTCGATGCCAGCCGGCGGAACGGCGATTACCGGCCAGGTATTCAACGGAACCAGCTCATTCAACGGCGACACGTTTCTCTTCGCATCGGAAAATGGCACCATCGACGGATGGAGAGGCGCGCTTGGGACCACCGCCGAGATCGTCGACACCGTGGCCGGCGCGGACTACAAAGGGCTGGCCATTTCGAACGACAAGAGTACCCTTTTTGCCGCCAATTTCAGTACAGGCACAATCGACGAATTCACCAACTTAGGACTCGTGGGCACCTTTAGCGATCCTGATATTCCTGCTGGTTACGCACCGTTCAACATTCAAAACATCGGCGGAGTGTTTTACGTTACATTCGCCAAACAGAATGCCGGCAAGGACAATGCCGTTTCCGGAGCGGGCAACGGCTTTGTGGCTATCTTCGATCCAACCACCGACACCTTTTCGCCTCTGATTTCCCATGGCGCGTTGGATTCGCCTTGGGGTCTCGCGCTGGCTCCGGCATCCTTCGGTCCCGCCGGCGGCGATTTGCTGGTCGGCAACTTTGGGGACGGTACCATAAACGCGTACGATCCCGTGACTGGCGCACTGATCGGAACGCTTGCGAATCCGAGCTCCGCGGTGCTGGTGGACGCCGGCCTGTGGGCGCTGACTTTCGGCAATGGCGGGAATGGCGGCAGTGTGGATTCACTCTATGAAACGATCGACGGCGCCAGCGGATCCATTCAGCCGATTGGCATCCTGGCGCGCATCGATGCACCGGCCCCAGTGCCCGAACCTGCTTTGACTTGGCTGATGGGCGCGGGCATGATCGCCTTGACTGTTGCGCGGCGGCGAATTCGATAATCCACGCAACTGGGCTGGGCCTTGTTAAAATCAAGGTCCTGCCATGAATTTCCGGTCCGTTACCATCGGCCTGATAGTATTTTCCGGCGTCTGTTCCGCGCAATTTGCACGGAAAGAGAACGAAGCAGACGACAAACAGGCAGAGCGCGAGGAGTGGTTTTACACGCAGCGAGCGTTTCCGCGGACCCGCATTCCAGCGGGAGCGCGGTTGAAAGGTCTCGCCGAAGTGGAACGCATGGACCGGCTGCGCATCCAAAATCTGTCGTCCGGGAACGCCGAAGAGCCTAGAGCTTTGACGGTTGGTTCTTGGAAATCCATCGGTCCCCAGCCCACCAGCGCCGGAACTATCTTTGTCACGTCCGGCCGCGTGAATTCCATCGCCATCGATCCTCGGAACGGCAAAACAATCTACGTAGGTTCGGCGGAAGGCGGCGTCTGGAAGACCACCAATGGCGGCACAACGTGGAAATCGCTCACGGATTCACAACCCTCGCTCGCCAATGGCGCGATCGCGCTGGATCCTTCCAATTCCGAGATCGTCTACGTGGGAACCGGAGAAGAAAACTTCGCTATCGATAGCTATTACGGCGCGGGAATTTTGAAATCCACCAACGCGGGCGCTACCTGGAAGAACATTGTGGGACCGTTCCTGCATGCCTATATCGGCGGCATCGCGGTGAGCCCGTCGAACAACCAGGTTCTGTTATGCGCCTCAGACATCGGCGTTTTCCGCTCTACCGATGGCGCCGAAACCTGGACCCGTGTGCTCGACGGCATCGGAACCGCCATCTTGTTCGACCCAACGAACGGCAATATCGCGTATGCAGCGCTGGGGAGTCCGTTCGGGGCGTTCAACAATGGCGTGTATCGTTCCTCGGACGGCGGCCAGACCTTTGAGAGCATCCGCGGCACTGGTTCCAGCGTGCTGCCCACCACGAATGTCGGAAGAATCTCACTCTCCATCGCGCCCTCCGCTCCGACGACGCTCTATGCCGCCGTGCACGACTACGTGACCGGCAGCCTGATGGACATTTTCAAGACCACCGACTCCGGCACGCTCTGGAATGGTACGCACGCTCCCGACATTTGCGCGGCATCCGGACAGTGCTGGTATGACATGACAGTTCGGGTGAGCCCGACCGATCCGAATCTGGTTTTTGCCGGAGGACAGACGTCGATTATCCAGACTACGGACGGCGGCTCGACCTGGCAGCAGCCATACTTCATCAGTCCCAATGAACAACAGGCCATCCACCCTGATTATCACGACTTGCAGTTCACCGCCGACGGCAGCACGCTGTATATCGCGAACGATGGCGGAATGTACAGCACCACCGACGTCACAAGTGAACTGATCAACTGGACCGAGTTGAACGACACTCTTTCCGTCACGCAGTTTTATCCCGGCATAGCCATTCACCCATCCAACATCAAGATCAGCCTCGCGGGCACGCAGGATAACGGATTGCAGCGATACAACGGGAATCCGAGCTGGGACTATGTGAATTGCGGCGATGGAGGCTATTCGGCGATCGACCGGATTGTGCCTGCGATCGCCTACACGGCCTGCGTGTCTGGCGACACCATCGATCGAACTACCGACGGGGGAAACACCTGGATCGACAGCCAGTACGGCATCGACACCCAGGATCGCGCTCAGTTCGTCGCGCCTATGACGATTGATCCGTCCAACTCGCGCACACTGTATTTTGGAACTTATCGCGTCTGGCAAACGCGCGACGGCGCCGGCCAGTGGGTGCCGATTTCTCCCGATCTCACTGGCGGGAAGAACGCGACCATTAAAGCTATCGCCGTGGCGCCGAGCGATCCGAACACCGTGTATGCGGGAACATCCGATGGCAAGGTGCAGGTAACGAATAATGCACTCGGTGGTCTGAAAGCCTCCTGGATTGATCGAAGCGCTGGTTTGACGCTCAAGACATTGACTAGCATTACCGTGGATCCAATCGATTCCGCTACGGCTTACGTCACCTACTCCGGTTTCCTGGATTCGGCTGCGAAGCCCACCCAACACGTGTTCAAGACCGCGGATTCCGGCGCGAAATGGACCGATATCAGCGGCAATCTGCCAGATCTTCCAGTCAACAGTCTGGCCGTGGATCCGGATCTGCCTGAAACTCTCTACATCGGAACCGACGCCGGCGTGATGGTGACAACCAACGGCGGAACATCCTGGTCGACGTTGGGCAGCGGAATGCCAAAAGTTGTGGTGGAAGCAGTGCTTCTGCATCGGCCGACGCGAATCCTGCGCGCAGCTACTCATGGCCGCGGTGTGTGGGACATTCTGATCCCCGTGTCGTCCACAGCGGGGTCGAACAATCCAGGCATCCAGGCTTTGTCGCCGAACACGGCGAACGCCGGCGGAGGCGGATTTACGCTTTCGGCGATAGGAACGAATTTCTCGAACGGAAGCGCGCTGCGTTGGAATGGGGTGAACCGATCCACGAAGGTGGTGGACAGCCAGCATCTCAGCGCGCAAATCACGGCGGCCGATATCGCGAATGTCGGAATCGCCGATGTCGACGTATTCAACCCGACCACCGGAGGCGGCGCTTCGAACGCGCTGGCATTCAACATCGGGCCTGCTCCCAATCCGCTAGCAGCCGTGAACGCTGCCAGCAGCCAGAAGGGACTGGCGCCCGGCAGCATCGCCGCGCTATACGGAACCAATCTGGTGGGCGTCACGGCGACGGCAATCAGCGCGCCGCCGCTTCCGTTTACGTTGGGCGGAACGACACTCACCATTCCCGGCCCTTTTCCTGTCGCGCTGTTCTACGTTTCGCCGCTGCAGATCGATTTCCAGGTGCCCTTTCTGGAGGTTTTCGGATCCACATCAACAACGCTCACCGTCACACAAGGCTCGCTCAGCCAAACTTTGAACATAACCCTGGTGCCTTTTGCGCCCGCCATCTTCACGACCAACTCGCAGGGCACCGGCCAGGCAGCAGCATTGGTGGGAGGATCGCTAGCCGCTCCCACCGGCGCTTTTCCGGGATCGCGTCCCGCAAAGCCGGGTGATTCCGTGGCAATCTTCTGTACTGGCCTCGGCAACGTCACGAATGCTCCGGATCCTGGCGCCCCAGCATTGGCGAACCCTTTGTCGCACACGCTGGGAACGCCGGTGCTGACATTGGGCGGCGCGAAGGTATCACCGACGTTCTCTGGTCTTGCACCTGGATTCGTGGGCCTGTATCAGGTAAACATCCAAATCCCATCGGGAGCGCCCGGTGGTTCGGCAGTCCCGTTAGTCCTGATGATTGGCGGAGTGAGCTCCAACACGGCTACAATCGCAGTTCAATAAAGATGATGAAGACCTCTGAAAAACACGAAGGCACCGACTCCCTTACGGTCGCGGCTCGGAACGGAAAGTGGCTTACCGAACCGCGACCGTAAGGGAGTCGGTGCTTTTGAATCAGTTTCTTAAATGCGCACTGTGAACTATTCCAACATCTTGATCCGCGCCACCAACTGGGTGGGCGATGCCGTGATGTGCTTGCCGGCTCTGCGCGCGATACGCGATCGGTTTCCAGAAGCGCACATTACGATCCTGGCGAAATCCTGGGTGGCCGATCTCTACGCGCAAGAATCGTTCACCAATCAGATTCTGCTGTGCGATTCGAAACCGTGGTGGAGCGTGGCACTAGAACTGCGCCGCCATCGTTTCGATTGTGCGATTCTTTTGCAAAATGCCTTCGGGGCGGCCTGGGTTGCCTGTATGGCTGGGATTCCGAACCGCATTGGCTACAACCGCGACGGCCGCGGATTGCTGCTGACGCGCGCGGTGAAAGTTCCGAAACGAGGCGAAATTCCTCAGCACCAACGCTTCTATTATCTGGAGCTGCTGCGCCGTGCCGGACTCATTAGCCAGTTGCCCACTGGCGAAATCAGCATCACGCCGCTGGGACCGGGCCGCGATCCAAAACGCAGGATCATCGGCATCAGTCCCGGCGCCGCTTACGGAACCGCCAAACAGTGGATTCCGGAGCGATTCGCCGAAGCCGCAGCCGAATTAGCCTCCGTGCGAGGCGCCGCGCTGGCGCTATTCGGATCGCGCGCCGAGCACCAGTTGTGCGAACAAATCGCCGGCATGCTGCCCGATTGCAATGTCACCAATTACGCCGGCCGGACGACGCTCGAGCAATTCATCGAGCTGGCATCCCGCTGTGAATTGTTCCTGACGAACGATTCCGGCGCCATGCACATTGCGTCGGCGCTGGGGGTTCCGACGGTTGCGATCTTCGGCGCTACCGATGATATTGCCACCGGACCAACCGGCCCTCGGGCGCGCGTGGTGCGGGAAAAGGTGGAGTGCAGTCCGTGCCTGCTGCGCGAATGTCCCATCGATCACCGCTGCATGACGCGCGTGAGCGCCGGCCGGGTGGTGCAGGAAGCGCTCGATCTGCTGAGTGGTGCCTGAAAGCTGCGTTGTAAGCGCTTGAGAAACCAAAAATCACCGGTCGCTTACGCTCGCGGCTCGGAATGGAGGTCCCATGTTTGGAGAGAGTTACCGAACCGCGACCGTGAGGGAGTCGGTGCTTCAGATTCTTTCAACCACACACCGCGTCTTCAACGCACTTTTCACGTACTATTCTCTGCTGGGAAACTAAGATTGCTGCTGATAGACTAGTTCTCTTGGACACTCGGACAAAAATCGTCTCAGCGGCGGAAGCTCGCCAGCGTCTGGCAGGTCAATCCGCGCACTGGCTGTCTGGATATTTCGATCCGCTGCTGGCTGAACATGTACGAATGCTTCGCCAGCATACGGCGCCGGACCGGCGTCTGGTGGTGGAGATCGCCAATCCACCCCGGCCTTTGCTCCCGGCTAGAGCGCGCGCGGAACTGGTGGCGGCTCTCGGCATGGTGGATTACGTGGTGCTCGCAGACGGCGGAAAAACATCCGACGCGCCCGCGGACGACGGCTTCACAGAACGATTCGTCCAACACGTGCTGCACCGGCATCGTCCGGAAGGACGGGGATGAACGGCCCGCGCATTCTGGTGGTGCGATTGGGCGCGATGGGCGATATCATCGCCGCGCTGCCTGCGGTGGCCAGCCTGAAGCACAGCATCCCGCATTCAAAAATCGTCTGGGCGGTGGAATCGAAGTGGAGCCCGTTGCTGGAGGCGAATCCCTATGTCGATTCTCTTCTATTGTTCGACCGCCGGACGCTGACCGGCATCCGAAAAGCCTGGCATGAACTGCGCGAAGCACGGTTTGACCTGGGCGTGGACTTTCAAGGCTTGATCAAATCCGCGCTGGTGGCGTCGGTGGCGCGGCCGGAGCGCATTTTCGGATTCAGTACGCCGCACGTGCGCGAGTCTGCGGCGTCCTGGTTTTACTCAACCAAAGTTTCCATCCGATCGCAGCATGCGGTGGAGCGCAATCTGGATTTGGCCGCGGCCGCGGGAGCATCCAGTATTTTGCGGACGTTCCCGCTACCAAACGGCGAACCGGAAGGCCAATTGCCGAAGGGTGATTTTCTTCTAGCCAGCCCGCTGGCCGGTTGGGGCGCAAAGCAGTGGCCGCTGGAATATTACTCGGAGCTTGCGCGCATGCTCCGGCGCGATTGCGGATTGCCATTGGTGCTGAACAGTCCACATCCTCTCGGCGTGGACGGAGTGGAGAGCCACGTCTCCGGGATCGCAGGCCTGATCCACGCCACGCGCCGCGCCACCGCCGTCATCGGCGTAGACAGCGGACCCATGCACCTGGCAGCCGCGCTCTCAAAGCCGGGTGTCGCGATTTTTGGACCCACCGATCCCGCGCTCAACGGTCCCTATGGCGGAACTTTCACCGTGCTTCGCAGCCCCAGCGCGGCCACCACGTACAAACGAACCGAGCAGCCCGACGCCAGCATGCGCGAGATTACGCCGGACCAAGTGGCGGGAGCACTGGAAACAATTCTTTCAGCCGCGAACAAACGCGGATGAGCGTGTTCCCGAAACCCTACGCCGATGTGGTGGCGCGGCTGCGCGTCGCCAGCGGTTTTGTGCTGGTGCTGGCGTTCGCCTGGTTCTCGCAACCGGACCAGCGTTCCTTAGCCATCGGGTTGCCGGTGTCGCTCATCGGATTGCTGCTACGCGCCTGGGCCGCTGGACATCTCGCGAAAAACATGTCGCTGGCCGAGGGTGGCCCCTATGCTTACGTCCGAAATCCGCTCTATCTGGGCACGTTACTGGTGGCTGCGGGACTGGTGATCGCGACGCGAAGATGGTTGCTGGCCGCCTTGTTTGCGGCGGTGTTCGTGCTGATTTATCTCCCGGTGATTGAGCTTGAGCAACAACACTTGAGCAAACTGTTTCCAAGCTTCGCCGCTTATTCGAAGCGCGTCCCGTCGTTGTGGCCGACGCTTCGGCCGGTGAAATCCGACGCGCGGTTCCAATGGAAGCTTTACCTGCGGAACCAGGAGTATCAAGCTTTACTGGGCTTTTTGGCGGGTGAAGCCTTCCTGATCGCGAAAATACTGTTGTCGTGGTAGCGCTCCGTTGAAGACGCCAAGTGGGGCGGACCCCCTGGTCCGCGGCCGACGCCCTCGTCGGCCTGCTGAGGAAATACGAAATCCCGAAGAGCGGGTCCAGGGGGACCCGCGCGGACCAGGGGTCCGCCCCACTTGGCGTCTTCCTCACCTTTGGTGGGCCGCAGGCCTGTGGTCACTCCCTTGCGGTCGCGGTTCGGTTGGTATTCTGGGAGATATGTGCGGAATCGTCGGCTACATCGGCAATCGGAAAGCCGTTCCCATCATTCTGGACGGCTTGCGCCGCTTGGAATATCGCGGGTACGACTCGGCCGGCATTGCCGTCCTCAATGGAGATAACCAATTAGCGGTGCGCCGTGCTTCCGGCAAATTGCGCAATCTGGAAGACGCCATCCGCATGAATCCCATTGATGGCCCCTATGGGATCGGCCATACGCGTTGGGCGACACACGGACGTCCCACGGAAGAGAACGCGCATCCGCATCGCGATTGCAAGGGCGACATCGTGGTGGTGCACAACGGGATCGTGGAAAACTATCTCCAGCTCAAGCACCAACTGCAGATGGAGGGCCACAAGTTCGTCACCGAAACCGATACCGAGGTGATCGCGCATCTGATTGAGAAGTATTACGAGGGCAACTTAGAGGATGCCGTTCGCAAAGCCGTGAAGGAAGTGTCAGGTGTCTTTGCGCTCGGCGTTATAGCCAGTTCGGACCCGAACAAAATCGTCGCCGCCCGTTCCGGGCCACCGGTGGTGGTGGGATTGGGCGATGGCGAATACTTTGTCGCATCCGATGTGCCGGCCATCCTCAGCCACACGCGGGATATGTTTTTTCTCTCGGACGGCGACGTCGCCATCCTCACGCCCGAGGGCGTGCATCTCACCGATTTCAACGGCCGCGCCGTCAAACGCGCCATCACTCACATTCTGTGGGACCCGATCATGGCCGAAAAGGGCGGCTACAAGCATTTCATGCTCAAGGAAATCTTTGAGCAGCCGCGCGCGGTCCGCGATACGATTCTAGGCCGCGTCGGGCAAGAAACCGGCCGGATTTTCCTGGAGGAGATGGATCTCACCGCCAAGGACTTTCGCGAATTCGAATCCATTAAGATCGTGGCCTGCGGTACCAGTTGGCATGCGGCGCTGACTGGAAAGTTCATGATCGAGAAGCTGGCGCGGATTCCGGTGGAAGTGGATTATGGCAGCGAGTTCCGCTATCGCGATCCCCTGCTCTCCAAGAAAGTCCTCACCATACTGATTTCGCAATCGGGAGAAACCGCCGATACTTTGGCGGCGCAGCGCGAGGCCGCGAGCAAAGGCTCGAAGACATTGGCCATATCGAACGTAGTAGGCTCCATGATCACGCGCGAAGCGTCCGGAACATTGATGACGCACGCGGGTCCGGAAATCGGCGTGGCTGCCACAAAATCGTTCATGACGCAAGTCACCGCGCTCTTCATCCTGGCGATGTATCTCGGCCAGGTGCGCGAGACGCTGAAGCCGGAAGAATCGCTGACGCTGGTGGAGGAGTTGGTTCGAATTCCGGGCAAGCTGGAGCACATTCTCAGCAAAGATGCCATTTACGACGAGCTGGTGAAGAGTCTCCATCGGGCCAACGATTTTTTGTTTCTTGGCCGCGGAATCCATTTTCCAATCGCGCTCGAAGGCGCGCTCAAGCTGAAGGAAATTTCCTATATCCACGCCGAAGGGTATCCGGCCGGCGAGATGAAGCACGGTCCCAATGCGCTGATCGATGAGAATCTGCCGGTAGTAGTGTTAGCCACGCGAGATCCAAATAGCGAAGAGAGCCGCCTCCGCTACGAAAAAACTATCTCGAATATTCAAGAGGTCAAGGCCCGCAGCGGCATCGTGATTGCGGTGGTCTGTGAGGGCGATGAGGCGGAGGTGGGCAAGATGGCCAACTTCCTGATCGCCATTCCACCTACCGTGGAGCTGCTGCTGCCGATTCTCGAGATCGTTCCGTTGCAGTTGCTCGCGTATCACATCGCGGTGCGCCGGGGCTGTGATGTGGATCAACCGCGCAACCTGGCCAAGAGCGTTACCGTCGAGTGAAGCAATTCACCCACCAGTTGAATATTTCAACTCGCGGCAGAGGCCTTTACGATTTCACGCGCGAGGTGGCGTCGTGGGTACGCGCACAACGGCCTACCACTGGATTGCTGACGGTTTTCTGTCAACATACTTCGGCCTCCCTGGTGATTCAGGAGAATGCCGATCCGGATGTAGTGGCCGATCTCAACGATTTCTTTTCCCGGCTGGTCCCTGAAGACACGCGGCTCTATCGCCACACCGCCGAAGGTCCGGACGATATGACTTCGCACATCCGCTCCGCGCTAACCGCAACACAGCTCTCGATTCCAATCCATGGGGCAGAACTGGCGCTTGGAACCTGGCAAGGGATCTACCTGTTTGAGCATCGCGTGCATCCGCACAAGCGGAGCGTGGTATTGCACTTGTTGATGGACTAACCATGCGAAGAGCAGGCCGGTGGACCGCACGCACGCTCGCAGCACTCGGATTGCTGATGGTGTTCGTGACCGTGACACCGTTCGAGGGCTGGTGGATCCAATGGCTGGCCGGACCATCCAACGATGCGAAAGGCGATGTGCTGGTGGTGCTGGGAGCGGGCTCGGTCCGCGACGTGATTGACGGGTCTTCGTATTGGCGAAGCGTATACGCGGTTCGCGCGTGGCGCGAAGGCGGATTCCGCGAAGTGGTGGCCACCGGAGGTTCCTTGCATGGCGAGATGCCCGCAGCCGAACGCATGCGCGACTTCATGGTGTCGCAGGGTGTCCCGGCTTCCGCCATTCTAGTGGAAGGAGAATCCCACAGCACGCGCGAGAACGCGCTGAAATCGAAAGCGCTATTGGACAAACTGTCCGGCCGAAAAGTGCTGCTGACGAGCGATTTTCATATGTTTCGCGCGACCCGCGTGTTCCGCAAAGCAGGTATCGATATCACACCCCGGCCGCTGCCCGACGCATCCAGGCAAATCAACTCCTGGCAGTACCGTTGGCCGGTGTTTTGGGGGCTGTGTTTGGAGACGGTGAAGATTGGATACTATTACGCGCGCGGTTGGATTTACGACCGCGACCGCGAGGGAGCGTTACGTTTGCTGATGTCGTGGTAGCGCTCCCTTGCGGTCGCGGTTCGGTTAGGACGATCCGTGCCTCCAGCCGCACTGGCAAAGTACATCGCCGGCGTACTCGCACCATCGGCGACGGATGCTTTTCGCCGAATACATCCGATCGCCAGCTCTCCACCAATTCGGTTCCCTCGGGCAATTCCAGCCTGGCGCGTGCGTCGAGCGAGCCCAGATGCCACAACTGCTCCACGTCATGCTCGCCCGGCGGACCATCGATTTCGTCGGTGATCAAGACGATGTCTGGTTTCTGGAACTCCACCGTTCGGCGGTGCGTGAACCCGCGATACCGGCATTCGCCTTCGATGGCGTCGCGCTTGGCGTTGGTCTTCCACGAGAGAATCGTGACTTCGGGAGGATCGGCCCAACGGAACGGACCTGCGGCAGTGGCCTGATCTCGCGAATCCAAACGCACGGTGTTGTGCGCCTCGGTGCCCCGGAACCAGTCGCGCCACTTCTGTTCACCCACGTATGTGCAGGTTCCAGGATCGATCAGGATCTCCTCCTCGCCGGAGCGCACCACAATGTTCAGCGCATCCGCGTGGCTATGGCCAGCGCTCCAGGGTCCGAAAGTTCCAGTATCGAAGATCACTTGATTGACGCCGGACGCGAGCGCCGCCACACCCGCATCGGAAAAGAGCCGCGATTCCCACTTCCCTTCCCCCGCCTTGCGATCCAGCACGGAAGCCCCGAGCCACCACACGGCTTGCTCAGGCAGATCTTCCGGCTCCCATTGCCAATGCGAACGATTCAACACCGCGCTGGCAGTGGCGACGGTTGCGCGGCCGAAGCGATCGCGCTTTCCGTAAGGATGAAACAATCGGCCGCCATCATCGTCACCGAAAAAAGGCAGAATCCGCGCCGGACCCATAACGGCGTGCAGATACTCCACCATTTTTTCCAGCTTGTCCATGTAATCACTGTCCGGTTTCGCAAGGATGGCGTGCCAAAGAAACATGTCCGTGGCGTAGAGGTGATAGTACGTCGACTGTTCGATGTGGCTGCCATCCGCATGAACCTGCCTTTGATTTGCTCGCGCATCACCCGCGCGCCAATGTGTTCCCACTTCGCGGCTCTCCCAACTCCAGTGAAGAACAGCCCCAGCGCGTGCAGCGCCAGCGCCTCGCCCAGCAGATGCGTGTTCGGCGAAAAATAGAACGAAAGATTATTCTCCAGATGGCAGCCATGCTGATAGAGCTGGCGGAGCCATTTCATGCGGAACTCCGCAATCATCTTGTCGCCTGCCAAGTGATAGACCCAGATCCACGACATCGCCCGGAAACCCACTTCCAGCGCGCTGGCCCAATTGATCCCGCGATGATAAGGATTCGCCGCGAACCAGCTTTCGAGTTGCGCGCGAATCTCCTGCAGGTGCGCCGGATCTCCACTCAGGCAGAACGCCTGCGCCAGAAGCACGAGATGCTGATGCCGATTCGGTTCCCAAATCACTTTATGATCGCCCCAGCGCCGGGTGTCCAAATACGGAATGCGGCGGAAATAAGCAAGACCGGTTTCGACGCCGCTGGTATGATCGCGCCGCCAAGGAATGTCTGGGCCGGTATCGATGACCAAGCCGAGGATCGGAAAGCGATGCTGTCGAATCTGTTCGGCAAGTGCCAGAATTTCCGAGGCAAATGCGGATCCTTGGAGTGCGGCGGCAATCGGCGACGGATCGGGAAGTTTTAGGCGCGGTTCGAAATCCGGACCTAGCTGCACTTCCGGAGGCCGCGCGAATTGGTACGCGTTCGTCAACTCTTGTTTCAGGCGAAACGCGATCTCGCGGGCAGTGCGCAAGGTTCATTCTACCCCGTGGGGCGAAAGATAATAGCCGCAGATGAACGCGGATGAACGCGGATAAGAATGAAATCTGCGTTTATCCGCGTTCATCTGCGGCCAAATTGTTTTTCGCTGAATTGAGATAATCGGATCACCCAACATGTGCGGCATTGCCGGACAAGTTTTGCGCCACCGGACCGCTGACCTGGCCGGCATCCGGGCCATGTGCGATCAGATCCGGCATCGCGGCCCCGACGACGACGGCTACTATGTCGACGGCGGCTGCGGGATCGGGATGCGGCGGCTCAGCATCATCGATCTCAATACCGGCCACCAACCCATTTCAAACGAAGACGGCACCGTCTGGGTGGTCTTCAACGGCGAGATCTATAACTTCCAGGAACTGCGCGCGGATTTGATTCGCGCCGGACATCGCTTCAAAACCGCGAGCGATACCGAAACGCTGGTCCATCTCTACGAGGAAGAAGGAACGGAGGGCATCGCCAAACTGCGCGGCATGTTCGCCTATGCCATCTGGGATTCGCGGGATCGCTCGCTGCTGCTGGTGCGCGATCGCTTCGGAAAAAAGCCGCTGTACTTCGCCGCGCTTCCCGAAGGTCTCTATTTTGGCAGCGAATTAAAGTGCCTGCGCGTGGCCGGCGTTCCGCTGGAAATCGATCGCGAGGCATTGCAGTTGTATTTTCAATTCAACTATATTCCGGATCCGTGGAGTCCCTTCCAAGCGATTCGGAAACTCGCTCCTGGCGGCTGGCTGCGTTACCACGGGAACGGGAATATTGAAGAAGGATTCTATTGGAAGCTTCCAGCGCCGGCCGAGCAACCTGCCGAGGGACTCACCGAACCGGCGGCGCGCGATCGCGTCCGGCAGAGCTTCGATGAAGCCGTCCGGATGCGCCTGATCTCCGATGTTCCGCTTGGAGCGTTCCTCAGCGGCGGAATCGACTCTTCGTCTGTGGTGGCATCCATGGCCTTGCAGACCAAAGAGCCCGTGAAGACGTTTTCCATCGGCTTCGAGGAAGCGGATTTCAACGAGCTTCCGCTAGCCGCTCTGGTTGCACGCAAATACAATACGGAGCACCACGAGATTATCGTCCGCCCGGATTCCGTGGATCTGGTGTCGAAACTCGTGCGCCACTTCGATGAGCCCTTCGCCGATTCATCCGCGATTCCGACCTTTCTGGTATCCGAATTTGCCGCGCAGCATGTGAAAGTGGTCCTGACCGGCGACGGAGGCGATGAACTGTTCGCGGGGTATCAGAGTTTTTTCGACATTCAGAACCAGCGCCCCATGGATCGCATTCCTTTGGCCGCGCGAAAACTGCTCTCCGGGATCGCCGATTCACTGCCCTATTCCGCATACGGGAAGAACTATTTACGAATGATCAGCCGGCCGTCCGCGCTGCAGCGCTATTTCGAGCAGGAATCGCCGCACTTCCTGCTCGCGAGCCTGCTGATGCCTGAGTGGATGCCGCCCAGCGCCCTCCCGCAGGCCCTGGTGCGTTGCCTGCTTCCCAATGGAGCGGACGCACTCACACAGGCCATGATTTTCGAAGCCAAGGTAAAACTCACCGGCGACATCCTGGTAAAAGTGGATCGCATGTCGATGGCGAATTCACTCGAAGTCCGCTGCCCGATGCTGGATGACAAATTCGCGGATCTCGCCGCTCAGATTCCGCACGCTTGGAAGCTACGCAATGGCCGAGGCAAGGACATCTTGATCCAAGCTCTCGGCGACCGTTTGCCCACGGAACTGCTGCGACAGCCCAAGCGCGGATTCGGCGTGCCGCTGGCACACTGGTTCCGCGGCTCGCTGCGCAGCTTCTTGTGGGATCACCTGACGAGCCCGTCTTTCTTCGATCGGGGCATCGTTTCGCCGGAGTTCGTGCGCTATCTGCTGGAAGAGCACGATCGCGGACGCCGCAACAATTACCATCATCTGTGGAAGCTATTAATGCTGGAGTTGTGGTTCCGGGAAGCTCGGGTCCCTTAAACCGGTGCTATCCCAAACCATTTTCTGGATCGCCGTGTTCTTGCCATTTTATGCGTACCTGGGCTATCCGTTGATTTTGCTGGCTCTGGGGCGTGTGATTCATAGAGATGTCAAGAAGCAGCCCATCACGCCTTTCCTCTCGCTGTTGATTCCCGCTTACAACGAGGCCGACGTGATCGCGCGCAAGATCGAAAACTCGCTAGCGCTGGATTATCCGGAAGACCGCATGGAAATTGTGGTGGCTTCCGACGGATCGCGCGATGAGACCGCCGCCATCGCTCAAACCCGTGCGGACGGCGTGCGAATCCGGGTGCTGGCATATCCGGAAAATCGCGGCAAAGTGGCCACGCTGAACGCGAGCGTCCCGGAATTGCGCGGCGAAGTGGTGGTCTTTTCCGACGCTGCCGCGATGCTGCTGCGCGATTCCGTCCGCAAGCTTGTGGAAAACTTCGCCGATCCGGAAGTCGGCGCGGTCAGCGGCCTGTACAAGGTTGTGAACGCCGATCAGGTGAACATCGGAAGCTCCGAAGATTTCTATTGGAAGTACGAGACGTTTCTGAAAGTGAAAGAATCCCAACTGGCTTCCACGTTGGGGGGTCACGGCCACTTGCACGCCATCCGCAAGGATCTTTATCCCTATCCGGACCCCGAAACCATCAACGACGATTATGTGATTCCGGTTTCGGTTCTGGCCAAAGGCTATCGAGCCGTCTACGAACCGTCGGCGATCGTTTATGAGGAAGCGCACGAGATGACCGGATTCGGCCGGCGCGTCCGGATCATGGCCGGAAACATCCAGCAGTTGCGCGAAATCGGCGGCTTGCTGCATCCAATCCGCCCCCTGCCGCTGTTCTTTTTTCTGTCGCACAAACTTTGCAGGCTGCTGGTCCCCTTAGCGATGGTGGTGGCTTTGATCGCCAATCTGTTCCTGTTCAGCTCGCCGGTGTACCTGGCCACTTTCTACGCGCAGTTGCTTTTCTATGCCATGGCCTGCGCCGGCGCCCTATTGCGTTTACGTCCGAAGCCGCTGATGCTGCCCTACTATTTCTGCATGATCAATGTAGCGATGTTCTTCGGCCTCTACCACGCTCTAACAGAGCGCCGTACTCTCGCTTGGAAGTGACGGCCCACAACCAGAAACCAGAAACGAGAAACCAGAAACGTCTTTCCCTATACTAAAGGTTACGCATGAACCGCCGGAGTATCATCTCCGTCGATGTGGAAGATTATTTCCACGTCGAGGCCTTCGCGGGTGCCATCCCACGCACAACCTGGAGCGATTACGAATCCCGCGTCGAGCGGAATACCGAGCGTATCCTCGATTTGCTGGACGATTGCCGAGTTACCGCAACCTTCTTCATCCTGGGTTGGGTGGCGGAACGGTATCCGAAACTGGTGCGCAAAATCGCCGGCCGGGGCCATGAACCGGCCTGTCATTCCTACTGGCATCGGCTGGTCTACGAACTCTCTCCCGAAGCGTTTCGCGAAGATACGATCGAAGCCAAGAACGCCATCGAACAAGCCGGCGGTATGGAGATTTACGGCTATCGCGCTCCAAGTTTTTCCATCACCAGCCGTTCCGCATGGGCGCTGGATGTGCTCGCCGAGCTCGGATTCCGCTACGATTCCAGCGTCTTCCCCGTGAAACACGGCACGTACGGCGTCCCGGGCGCTCCGCGTGGACCATTTCGAGTGGAGACGCCGTTCGGCCCCATCCTCGAATTTCCCATGGCGACCTTTCACTGGAGCGGCGGCCCCAACTTCCCGGTCGGCGGCGGCGGATATTTGCGGCTGCTTCCGTATTGGTACACCAAGGCGGGAGTGGCGCGAGCGTGGCGCGAGGGATTACCAGTGGTGAGCTACGTCCATCCCTGGGAACTTGACCCGGAACAGCCGCACTTACCGGGTCCGCTGAAGTCGAGGCTCCGGCACTATTCGAACTTGCGCGATACGGAAGCTCGATTGCGCAAGCTGCTGGCTCTGGGCGAGTTTTCCAGCTTTCGCGACAGTGGACTAGCCGATTCCGCGCCCACATTCTCTTTTAAGGAAGCAATCTCCGGATGAAG
Source organism: Bryobacterales bacterium (assembly GCA_963774655.1). GTDB lineage: Bacteria > Acidobacteriota > Terriglobia > Bryobacterales > Bryobacteraceae > Palsa-89. Next base: position 269,487 of record CAVZFZ010000005.1, read on the forward strand.
CAAGACAACATGCCGCAGGTGGCCCGGTTCTGGAACACCATCGCGGCCGAGTTCGACGCCATTTACACGGGCGAAAACAAGAGCGGATTCAGCCGGTTTTTGGACCGGTTTTTCCGCCGAGACATCTACCAGCGGTTTGACTGGGTGATGCAAAAGTGCGGCGACGTCCGCGGCAAAACCGTTTGCGATATCGGCTGCGGTTCCGGACGCTTCGTCACGGAATTCGCAAAACGCGGCGCCGCCCGCGTCACTGGCGTGGATGTGGCTCCGGATATGTTGAAGCTGTCCCAAGGCTTGGTGGAGCGCGATGGAGTGGCGGACAAATGCGACTTCGCCTTAAGCGATGTTCTGAATTGGAAGACCGGCCGGAAGTTCGACATTAGCATCGCGATCGGGTTCTGGGATTACATCCAGGATCCGCCCGAGCGCCTCCGCCTGATTCGCAATCTCACCAACGAGACATTCCTCTCGGCTTGGCCCCGCTTCTGGACCTGGCGCATGCCGGTCCGCAAGGTGCGGCTGCAATTCATCCGCGGATGCCCGGTCTATTTCTTCCGCAAGCCGAAGGTTTTCGCGATGCTGGAGAGCGCAGGCTTTGAGGTAGTGAGTTGCGAGACCATCGGGAAGCTGTTCTGCGTGGAAGCTCGGCCGAAGTAGACACCTAAGGCACCGACTCCCTTACGGTCGCGGTTCGGAAAGAGGTTACCGAGCCCCGACCGTAAGGGAGCGGGTGCCTTTTGGTTTTAGCTAAGAAGACGTCCGGGAAAAAAGCGACAGCAATCCAGACAACGAAGTCCCCTTCTTGGGGGCCTCCGAACTTCCGGCCAACCGATCCACCAGCGAGATAACGCTCTTGCCGAAACTGGTGTTCTGCGCGAGAGGCTTGCCTTCCATCAAGGCTTTCTGAATGGCGTCGTAGTCGGCGGGCATCAGGTGGAAAATGTCCATGTGCAAAGCGGTACCGATCACGTCCTTACTCAATCCCACGTGGCGATCGTACCGGTTCACGATCAGCCGGACTTTGTAACGTTCCACGCCGTTGTTGTCCAAATAAGTCAGCGATCTTTGAACGGCCTGCAGGGAAGTCAGCTCATTGGTGGTGATCAGCAGGATCTCGTCGGCCATCTGCGCCTGGCTGAGGTTCCAATCTCCATAGACGCCACCGGCGTCCAGCACCACAAGCTCATAGGTGCCTCGCGCGTATTCGATGATGCTGCGGGCGTCGGCAACCTCGCTCACGCCTTCCGCCATCACTTCGGGAGAAAGCAGCACGTCCACACCCTGCCGGCTGGTGACCACGGCTTTCCACAGATCCACGTCCATCTCGCCGGAGCGCTGCAGCACATCCATGAAGCTATAGCTGGACTTGATTTTCAGAAGAAACGACATCGTTCCGGCCAGCGGATCGAGGTCAGCCAATAGAATACGTTTGTCGCCTAAACGCTTGAGTTGATAAGCTAAATTGCTCGCGATGGTGCTGGCGCCACAGCCGCCCTTGGCGGGCATGACGCAGTACACTTTTCCCGGATTCTTGGTGCGCCCCGGATGCAGTCTCGCAATTTTTTGGAGCGCTCCATCCACTTGCTCAATGGTGAAAGGCTGCAGCAGGAAATCGCTGGCGCCCTGCCGCAGGCAACGCAGGACCAGCTCCGGATTGTTGTTGGCAAGCACCACCACGATGGGCAACTTGGGATCTACCCGGAGCAACTCGGGGATGAGGGCCAGTCCGCGCTCGGGCGGGTCGCTTACCTCTACGAAGCATAGGCTAGGCGCATGAGCGGCCAGCAGCTCGGTGATTTGATGCCGGTTCGGATAGTTGTTGATTTCGTGGCTGGTGAAAGCCGGCAAAAAGTGGTTGAGAAGTGGACCTAACTCTCTCGCTATCTTAGAGTTCGGGCAGATGAACAGCGCCTTCCATTTACCACTGTTTCTGGCGGCTTCCGGCTGGGGCATTGGCGCTGGACGGACCTCTTCCTTTGGAAGTCCTATCGATCAAATCGGCTAGAAGTGATGATAACATGAGAGCCTTCCGCCCCTGATTCAACTAAACTTTCGAACGCCCTCGCCGATAAGATCAGCCAGTCAAGATATCGGCCAAAACCTGAATGGAAAGGGTGTGTCGCTAACAAAAGAAAGAAAATGTCTGAAACTCACGCAAAACAAACCATAGCAATCTGCGACACGCAGCCGATCACCGCCGAGGGGCTCAAGAACCTGCTGGGGTCTAGCCCGGACTTGGAGTTTGTGGAAACCCTGAACTCGCTCGAGGCTGCTTCCGAATTCATACGCGTCCGTTCGCCCGATATCGTGGTCCTGGATAAAGGCTTCGGAATGCGCGCCGTCTTGGACTGGATCCATGATCGCAAGCTGCTGGAGACCGCACCCATTCTGATGGTATGGGGCGTCTCCATGACCGAGGCCGAGGCTCTGCGCCTGCTGCAAGCCGGCGCCAGCGGAATCGTCCGCAAGACGGCTGAGCTCACTAGCCTGCTGGCGTGCCTCCGGACCGTCGCCAGCGGCCGCACCTGGATGGAGGATTCCGTATTCCGGGACTCCATACAACCCGGCCGCCATCCACGCTCTGAGCTGACTCCGCGCGAGCAGCAGGTGCTGCAACTGGTGGAACAAGGCTCCAAGAACAAAGAAATCGCCCTCGAGCTCGGCATCCGGCCGGGCACGGTGAAGATCCACCTCAAGCACATCTTTGAGAAAACCGGCGTGCGCGGCCGCTATGGCCTCGCCCTCAGTGGGCTCAAGGAGCGCGGCGTGGTGTCCATCGCGTCTTAAATTGCACCGACTCCCTTACGGTCGCGGTTCGGAACGGAAAGAGTGTTACCGAGCCGCGACCGCAAGGGAGCGTAACGCCTGCTGCTGTCGTGGTAGCGCTCCCTTGCGGTCGCGGTTCAGTAACACTCGTTACAACCCGAGCTTTTTATCCAGGTCCGCCGTCACTTGCTGGAGCACCTGCGGATTGCTGACCACATTCCGGATTCCGTAGCTGCTGTAGTTGTCGTACAAAGCATCGGCGGCTGCCAGAGCCAGATTGTAGGCGATGCGCGCGTTCTCCGTGCTCATGCGCGACCAATTCTGCCGCAGGTCTTCCAATCGTGGGATCTGGTGCGCTTCCGCAAGCTCGCGCAACCGGTCGCGTGCTGCCACGGATAGCGTATCGCCGGAAATCTTCTGTGCCAGACCCTCCTGCAGCCAGGCAGGCGCGGGCGATCCCCCGGCTGCAAGATTCGTCAGACAGGCGTGCACCATCTCATGCGCCAACCTCCGGCGCATCTCGCGGCTCACATCCGTTCCCTCCATCCATGAAATATGGATGCGCCCGTCGTATTGTCCGCCGCTCCACTCCGCTGCGCCCGTGCTGCGCAGGTAGGCTTCGCGGCTTTGCACGATGGCGACGATGCGTTCGTCAGCCCAGCATCCCAACAGGCTCGAGACCCGGCTGAACTCTTCATCCAGCGTAGACACCACGGCGCGCGCTGTGTCGGCCGGAAGGGTCTGCCCTTCGTAGCGCAGCGCGACATGCAAGCCATAAATTTTGTCGCCGCTGCGATCCGCCTCGGATTCCCGGCGCACTTTGTCGTAGATGCGAGAGAGAGAATCATTGGGCTTCAAGTCCAGCGATTGCTTCCAGTAGTCGAGCGCGCTGCGCGCCTGATCCGCGCGATAAGCTGCCAAGCCGGCCAACAACAACAAATCGGGATTCCTGGGATCGCGCTTGAGCATCGGTTCCAGAATTTCGAGCGCCCGCGTGGGCTGGTTCGCCTCAAGCAACTGGCTGGCACGTTGCAGCTCGGGGTCGCTCGACCGGGCCACCACTTTTTTCGACTCCGCCTCCACCGGATTCAGCGCGCGGGACGAGTCGAGCGAAACGGCGGCGGTTCGCTGTTTCTCGAATTGCTCCACGTCGGAAAGCGCCGAAGCCGCCACATAACCAACCACGGCCTTGCCATTTACCGTGGCGGATATCTTGAAACAATCCGAGCCGTCGGCGACGCGGAATCGGACCTCTACAGGCGTGCCGGCCGGCATCGATGCTATCGTTTCGTCGGATGCCTCGCAACCGGACCGTAGCGCTGTCTGGTCCAGTTTCACCGTGAGTGCCGCCAGGAAAACGAGGCCATGCACCAGCATGTCTCGATACTAGCGGTTTTCGCCGTACAAATCGCTTGGGTGAAAGCCTTACAGTACTACCAGTACCGCATTGACGATTCGACTACCCGGGCTTACGATAAAGAACCGTGCATTGGATTCGCATTGAAAGCGCCGCATATTGGTTCTTTTTTGTCGGCGCATTTCTGGCGTGCGCAGTTTGGGAATCGTTTCGGCCGAAGCGCGAGTTCGACGGGACGGAACGGCGCTGGGGCAAGCATGGGACGATCCTGATTCTATGCACCGTAGCCACCATGGTGCTGTACCGGATCAGTCCCGTTGTTCTGGCCGCCAATGTCAGCGGCAGCAGATTCGGGATCTTGAATAAGCCCTGGCTGCCTTTCCTGGTCCGCTGCGTAATTGCCATTCTCGCGCTGGACCTGGTGCGATACGCCACGCATCGGCTCAGCCACGCGGTGGGCCCGTTGTGGCGAGTGCATCAGGTGCATCATTCCGATCCGGATTTTGATATTTCCACCGCGCTCCGGGTGCATCCGATTGAGGTAGTGTTGACGCAAGGCGCCTACCTTCTTGCGGTAGCGCTGCTCGCGCCCCCGCTGGTGGCGGTATTGATTGCCGAACTGGGCAGCGTGTTGCAGAGTTTTTTCGCGCACGCGAACGCATCCCTGCCGCGCTGGTTGGACAAGCCGCTACGGGCAGTATTCGTCACACCCGATATGCATCGCATCCATCACTCGGAAGAAGTTGGCGAGCAGTTCAAGAATTTGAGCGACATCTTCCCCTTGTGGGACCATCTGTTCGGAACTTATATGGAAGCACCAGCGGCCGGTGATGATGGGATCGTGACAGGGCTAAAAGGGTTTCAGAACGAGAAGAGCCTGGGGATTGGCTTCATGCTGGCGCAGCCTTTCCGGAAGAATGCCGAAGAGGCCGCGCCGGAGAGCGTTCCGCTTACAAACGGATAACCTTCTACTTCTTACGTCGGGCCCGCAGCACCAACAAACTGCCGGAGAGTAGCGCGAGGGCGCCGATTCCCATGCTGGGATCGATCTCCGGCACGATGGGATTGAGTCCCGCGAATGCGAACCCGGCGCTCCCGATCAGGAGCAGTGCGAAACCCGCGAGTCTCGGCATTGCGTCCTAATTCTTACGCCGAGACCGAATCACAAGCAGCGCGCCGGTCAGAAGTGCTAGGGCGGACATGCCGGAAGCTGGATCGATTTCAGGCGCTCCAACCGGAGTTGCGCCTGCGATTCCGGCGATTCCGATCAAGAGTAATGCGCAAGCAGCGAATTTTGTCATGTTCATTCCTTTAGTATTTTTTTCGACGTGCACGAATCACCAGCAGCCCACCGGAAAGAAGCGCCAGTGCGCCAATTCCCATGGCGGGATCAATCTCAGGCGCGCTGAGAGGCGCACCTGCAACCGCCATTCCCGCGGTCCCAACCAGTAGTAACGCCAGCCCGGCGTACTTTGCCATGTCCATTTCCCTTTCTATTTTTTGTTTCGGCGCGCACGGATGACCAACAATCCGCCGGCCAGTAAGGTCAACGCCCCAACGCCGGCGGCGGCGTCGATCTCGGGAGCTGTCGTTACGACCCCGGCGCTGATCACTCCAGCCGAGCCGATCAACAACAGTGCAAGTCCAATATAGTTTTTCATGTTGTGCTATTTCCGCGCCTTTCTGCGACTCCGGATTACCAGCAGTCCCCCGGTAAGCAACGCGAGAGCGGCTACACCGGTGGCGGCATCGATCTCTGGCGCTTGCACTGCGCAGCCGAATGCAAAAGAGGACATTCCGATCAATACAAGAAATGCTCCGGCGGATTTGCGCATTGTAAGGTTGGATTAGCGTAGCATGCGCCATAGATCATTACAAGAGTTGGTACCTCGTCGAAGTCCTAGTGGTACTATCGCTAACCTGCGCGCATTGACAAGATGAGGCCGAGAGCGATTCCAACCTCTAAGACAATGAGAGCTGAGCCGATCCAGCGCTCTTTGCGATTCTGAAACCAGAGACAGATGCCGGAGACGCCGAGTGTGAACAGGGCCAACGAGACTAGCGCCGACCCCCACGCCCAAATTCCTCGCGAGACATGAATCCAGGCCAGTGTTCGGAGAAAATTTGGGGTGGTGGTCTTGACCTCGGCCTCGCCCGTCGCGCTGGAATACGTCACCTCAAATGCTTTTCCCAGGGAAGTGGTCACCCGAAATTTGAGTACTCCAGGGGAAGGTTCAATCGCGGACAACTCGCCGCGCCACTCCCGAGCCAGAATCCTCGCGTCGTTGATTCCGGGGCTGAACTGGCGAGTCTCCACCTTCGACGTCTCTCCACGGCCCACCCATTTCCGGTGCGCAAACTCCACCGCGCCGATCGCAAAAGCGATTAAAAATAACCACGAGAAAAGCGCAGCGGCAAGATGGAGGGCGCGCAGCTTTTGATACATGCTTATCTCGCGAAGAAATACAGCATGCCGAAGATACAACATCCGGCCCCCAGCGAAATCTGCGCCAGTCTGCTATGCAATCGCGCTGCCAGGAACATGGCGAAGCCGGAGGCGATCATCCCCAGCAGACACCACATGGCGAACTCGTTATAATCCGCCCACAACTGCATGCGCCAGTCGCCGGAATGAAAAGCGGCGGTGGTCTCGTGCAGCGTGAAGAGGTAGAGCGGAAGGCTGTTCCGGGTTGTCTCGATCCGCAGCCGGCCTTCCTTTTCGAGGACCGTCACTTGGTCGCGTCCGTTGGCGTGCCAAAAATCCAGGAACAGGTTGTTGGAGGCATCGTGTTGGATCGCTGCATTGTTCACTGGTGTTGCGAGCGAGAGTCTGAGCAAAGAGCAGACGCGCTCAGCTAGTTGCCGATCGGTGAGGTTGGGCGGAACGTCGAAGCTCCGATAACGGATCACCGGCGCATTGCCAGAGGATTGCCGCAAGAACGGAATGGTCCATCCCACGATTCCGTACACGGCGAGGTGGACGAACGTTAGTAATCCAGCGTAGGTGTGGAGTTTCCGGAGCAGCCGCAAAAGCATTGGTGTCATTCTAGAGAATACTCCGACGTAGCGCACGCACTTTTGCGTGCCGTGTTCGCTCTCTTGCGAACACCTTTTTTATCCGATTCCGAGCGTTCACACGAGTGTGAACGCGGCACGCAAGAGTGCGTGCGCTACAGGCGTTTGCATCACCTGGTAGGCCGCAGGCCCGTGGGAACTCCGTGGAAGACTCCAGCCAACGTCCTTCCGAGCCGCAAGTAAGTGCGACTATCGGTTGCTCTAAACTAAAACTTCATGTCTCGCCTTCGGGGCCTATGCCTGTCCATAATTTTGCTCGCGCATCCTGCGCTGGCTCAAACCGTCATTCTTCGTGGGAATGTCGCCGATTCAAGCGGCGCGGTGATTCCTGGAGCCAAAGTTACCGCGACTGCGCGCGATGGAGAAGTGAAAACCGCGACAGCGGACGACAAGGGATCGTACAATCTCTCGGGATTGCGGCCTGGAGAGTATTCGGTGTCCGCAACCGCGCCCGAGCTGGCTACACAACAACCAGTAACCATTTCGCTCCACACCGGAACGCAAACGCTGAATCTTCAACTGAACGTGCTCTCGGAGTCCGAAAACGTGACAGTGCAGGAAAACGTGGGCCCCACGCTGAGCACCGAAGTGTCGAACAACGCGAGCGCGCTGGTGCTGCGCGGCGACGATTTGCAGGCGCTAGCGGACGACCCGGACGACCTGCTGTCGGATTTGCAAGCGCTGGCCGGACCTTCGGCTGGTCCAAGCGGCGGATCCGTTTTCATCGATGGATTCAGCGACGGCGAGATTCCGCCCAAGGAATCCATTCGCGAGATCCGGATCAATTCCAATCCTTTCTCGCCCGAATACGACTCGCTGGGTTATGGCCGGATCGAGATCTTCACCAAGCCCGGGACAGACCGCTTCCACGGCGCCGTGTACTACAACTACGCCAACGACATCTGGAACTCGCGCAATCCTTTTTCCGCGGAGAAAGCCCCGCTGCTGCTCAATGAGCTGGAAGGCGAAGTCAGCGGTCCTATCAACAAACGAACTTCGTTCAACTTCGACGCTCAGCGCAACATGGTGGACAATGGCGCCATCATCAATGCTGTCACGCTGAATCCCGAGACCCTCGCTCCACAGCCTTTTCTTAGCATCTACAAAGTCCCGCAGCGATACACACGAGTGAGCCCACGCGTGGATTACCAACTGAACCCCACCAACACCCTGATTTTCCGCTACGCGTTTACACGCTCCGATATCCAGGGGTCCGGCATCGGCAGCTTTGATCTGCTTTCGCGCGGTTACCACTACCAATACACCAATCAAACGGTACGCGCCGTCGACACTGCCGTATTCGGATCCAGCATCAATGAGACGCGCTTCCAATTTTTCCGTAGCGCGCAGGAACGGATCGCCGATAGCGCCGCGCCGGAGATCCAGGTGTTGGGAGCGTTCAACGACGGTGGGTCGCAAGTGGGGCGCTCGTTCGACACGCACAACTATTACGAACTGCAGAACTACACCACCATTCCGCACCAAGCCCACGTGTGGAAATTCGGCGTGCGCCTGCGCGGCCAGACCGACGACAACATCTCTCCGCAGAATTTCAACGGGACATTCACCTTCGGCAGCATTCAGCAATACCAGCAAACGCTTCTGCTGCAGCAGATGGGATATTCGCCTTCACAGATCCGGGCGATGGGCGGCGGCGCCAGCCAGTTCAGCATCAATGCTGGCCTTCCCGGACTCGCGGTGCATCGTGTGGACGTGGCAATGTTCGTGGGTGACGATTGGCGATTGAAATCGAACCTGACAATCAGTGCCGGCCTTCGCTACGAGACACAGACCAACATTTCCGACCACGCAGACTTTGCACCACGCATCGCACTCGCTTGGGCGCCCGGACCAACCGGCAAGAATTCCAGCACCAAGACGGTGATTCGCGCTGGCTTTGGGATCTTCTACGACCGTTTCGCGCTGTCCAACACGCTTACCGCGCAGCGCTACAACGGCAAAGTGCAACAGCAGTACGTGGTCACCAATCCGGATTTTTTTCCTGACATCCCGCCGGTTGCCGAGTTGCAGGCGACGCCGCAGGTGGTGCAGGAAATCAGTTCCAGCATGCGCGCGCCGTACCTGATGCAGTCGTCAATAAGCGTCGAGCGACAGTTGCCCGCTCACACGACGCTGGCCGTTACTTATACAAACTCCCATGGGCTGCACGAACTCAGGTCGAACGATATTAATGCGCCATTGCCGGGAAGCGGTATTTTTCCGTTGGGACAACCGGGGCCGGTGTTCCTCATGGAATCGTCGGGACTGTACAACCAGAACCAGTTGGTCACTAATATCAACGCGCGAGTGAATGACGGCTTGTCGCTTTTCGGATTTTATGTATTGAACAAGGCCATGAGCAATACGGATGGTCTGGGTACATTTCCAGCGAATCCTTACAACTTCAGCGGCGAATACGGGCCAGCTTCGACGGATGTGCGGAATCGCTTCACCGCGGGAGGGTCCATTAACACCCGCTGGAATATCCGCATCAGCCCGTTCGTAACCCTGCAATCGGGTCCACCGTTTAACATCACCACCGGTACGGATGTATTCGGCACAACGATTTTCAATGCCCGGCCGGGCATTGCCACGGATCCGGAAAAGCCCGGCGTGATCGAAACGCCTTATGGATTGCTGGATCCGAATCCGACGCCGGATGAAAAGGTGCTGCCGCGCAATTTCGGCCGCGGACCGGGATTGATCAGCGTGAATCTGCGCGTCGGCAAGACCTTCGGATTCGGCGGCGAGAAACCGGGAGCAAGCGCATCGCATGGCGGAGGCGGCGGCGCGAATCCGGTAATGATGGCCGGCGGCCGAGGACTGGGATCGTTCATCGGTCCGCCAACCACCACCCAACGTTATAACTTGAGCATCTCGATGTCCGCGCGCAATCTCCTGAACCACACGAATCCAGGACCGATCACCGGCGACATCACGTCGCCTCTGTTCGGACAGGCGAATCAAATTTACGCGAATTCCAACGGCGAGGGCTTTTCGGAGAACGCGAACAACAGGCGCCTCGAACTACAGATGCGCTTTACATTCTGAAAACGCCTCACGTTCTAACGAACGCTTCGGCGGTTCTTCGGTTCATCCGTTTGTCGGTTATTCAGTTCTGCAACAGTGCCGCTCACGTATGAACCGAAGAATCACTGCATCAGTATCCGAACCTTCGCCGAACTACCGCGATACCGACCAACCCAACCGCAAGCAATGCTGCATAACCAGGCTCGGGAACCGTGGACCCACCACCCCCGCCCCCGGCCGAAGCTACCCACGTACCCTCGTCGAAGAGGTTGCTGGCAGTGCCGACGCTGGTTTCCCCGAAATCTTCCTGATTCGGCGATGTGGCGGTCGAGATTACGTTCAGACCCGATGTCAGGCTGATGAACCATGCATTTATGTTTCCGCTCGAGTCAGTGCCGACCTTAAAGGTCACACTCGGGGGGCTGGCGTTGGAGAATGTCTGGACGCCGTCCGAAAAGCTGTAAGACGTTGGCGTGAAAGTCCCTAGCGGCAGGCTGTCGCCCAGCGGCGAGGCGACTGTGAAGAATCCGCTGACGAAGTCACTCGTCGAATAGGGCGACGTTGCGGATTCGAAGGCATTTCCGGTGTATGTGTAGGTCTCCGCTCTTGCCGCGGATTGCAATCCGATTAACAAGATAAAGCTTGTGACCAGGGCAGTCCTGGTCCATAAGGTAGTACTTTTGTTGCGCATGTGAACGTAGAGGTCCCTCCAAGGACTCCCTTTTATAGCCTCGCTCGGCCTAAAATATCCTTAGACCGTTCTGAAATTTTCTGAAAGGCTTGTTTCCAATGAGTTCCCAAGGGACGAGAATCGAGCGGCCGGCGAAGTATCAGTTCGGCGACTTCGAACTCTTGCCCAATCAAGGAGCGCTTTGGAAAGCCGGCGAGCGGGTGCCGCTCATGCCCAAGCCGCTCGCAACGCTGCTGGTCCTGGTGGATCGTGCGGGCGAGACCGTATCCAAAGACGACTTGCTGGCTGAGGTCTGGAACGGTGCGGCAGTCGAGGAAAACAATCTCACCCAAAGCATTTCGATGCTGCGCAAAGTCCTGGGCGAGAAGCGAGGCGAGAACCGTTTCATCGCCACTGAGCCCGGGAACGGTTACCGGTTCGTCGCTTCCGTCACAAGAGTGGAGGACGAACTCTTCGTCGCTCCGCAAGCCGTTCTCGAGCTTCCCTCTTCGCAGCCACGCCGAAGCCACTGGCTGATGGATTCTTGCGATAGCCGGCTTGATCGTCTTGGCGGCGGGCACATGGTTGTGGACCCGGCAGTCCAGCGGAAAAAACGATACGGCGCAAGTCGGTCGCGGTGCTGCACATCCGCGATCTCTCCAAGACCCCCACCGAAGCCTGGCTGCAAACCGCATTGGCTGAAATGCTTACGTCGGAACTCGCCGCGAGCGGCAAGCTGCATGCCATTCCAGCCGAGGATGTCGCACGCTGGCGCACCGATCTGGGAACCAAGCCGGAAACGGAGCGTCGCTCGGATATGCTGCGCCTGGCGCGCACCAGCTTCGGCGCAGATACCTTTGTTCTTGGTTCCTATGTGGTGATGGGCGCCTGCCCCGATTGCAAAGTGCGGATCGATCTTGGATTGTTCGACGCGACATCAGGAGACCAGGTAGCCACCGTCATCGATGAGGGTCCGGCGCAGGATTTGCTGGATGTCACCACTCGTTTGGGAGCGAAGTTACGGGCGGAACTGGGCGCCGGTGGAACAAACGCGACGCCTCCGCGCTGGCCGGCAGCGAGCGCGATGAAGGAATACGCCGAGGGATTGAAAGCGCTGCGGCTCATCGATCCGATGGCGGCGCGGGATCATTTGCAAGCGGCGGTCACAGCGGATCCCGGAAACGCGCTGATCCACTCCGCGCTAGCAGACGCCTGGATCATGCTCGGTTACGGGTCGCGGGCGATTGAAGAGAACCGGCGAGCCAATGAGCTAGCGAGCTCGCTGGGCCGCTTAGATCAACTCGGCATCGAAGCGCGCTATCGAGCCAGCGCGCAACAGTGGGACCGTGCGATCGAGATCTACCGGAACATTTTTCGGCTTTTTCCCGACAGCCTGGAAGACGGCCTGAACCTGGCGAAAGCCCAGTACCGAGGCAGGAAGAGCGCGGACTCCAATTCCACTTTGGAAAATTTACGTAAACTTCCAAGACCCGAAGGGAATGACCCGCGCATCGATTTGATTGCGGCGCAGATTGCCGGAACCGCAAGCGATTTCATCAAGACGCGCAATTTAGCCCGGCGGGCGGCGGAAGAGGCGAAGTCGCGCGGCGCACGGTATCTTTATGCTCGCGCCAGGCTGCTGGAAGGCGGCGCGATGCAGACCTTGGTTGAGCCGAACTTCGAGGCGGTCCAAACCGATGCGCGAAAAGTTTGCGAAGAGTTAGGCGACCGGCAATGCGTGAGCCAGGCCTGGCGTGTTCGAGGCAACGAGCGCTACTTCAGTGGACATTTCGCGGAGGCGCAGCAAGCCTATCTGAACGGCTTAAGCGTTGCGCGTGAATTGGGCGATCTTGCCGAGCAGGCCAATCTGGTGACCGGCCTCGCGGTGGTTGCCGAGTCCAACCAGAAATGGCAGGAGTCGGAAAAAGACCTGCAGGAAGCGATTTCGCTCAAGAAGGAGGCAGGTTACGATCCCGCCGGGGAGCAAATCCAACTCGCCGATCTTTACTTGCGGCTCGGCAGGCTTTCTGACTCGGTGGCAGCGATCAGTGACGCGGAATCGGAGACGCGAAAGACCGGCGCGCATGAGTATCTGGGCGAGCTGCTGGACTTGCGCGCGTCTCTTGCGCGCTTAGCCGGCCGCTTGGATCTCGCCCAACAACTGGAAGAAAAAGCTATGATCGAGCTTCGCGTTTCGAATGCGATGCAGCCCTTGATACTCGTTCACGCGGCGCTCAGTTCCATTCTTACCGCGCGCGGGGACTTGCAATCCGCCGAGAAGCAACTCGGCGAGATAAGCGCAAGCGTTTCTCCGGAAGTCCAGGGAACAGTCGAGCTGGCGCGCGCCGAGCTGTTGTTTGCCAAGGACCAATTTCAGCCGGCCGCCGAAGAGGCCCAGCGATCCGCCACGGATTTCAACAATGCGCACGAGGACGAACACTCTGCCATGGCGTTAGTGACTGGAGCCCATGCTGTGGAGATGACGGGCCGGAATTCCGAGGCGCTGGCTTTGTGCCAGGAAGCCGAACGGAGAGCGGCGCGAGTCCCGAATCCCGTTCCGGTTTTGCGAGCGCAGCTTGCAGTTTGGAGCCTGAGCGGCGGAACGGATTCCAATGTTCCCGCGGATCTGCACGCCAAAGTTGTAAGTCTGAAGAATCCTGAGCTTTCGCTCGAAGAAGAATTCGATCGGGCCATGCGGGCGAAACGGACCGGCGGTCACGGCGCTCAGCAGCTGTTCCAAAATTTAGCGAACCGCGCGCAGAGTCTCGGATACCTCACGCTGTCGCGCCGCTTCGGTGGGTCTTAGCGATCTGTTTACGCTCCGTTGAAGACGCCAAGTAGGGCGGACCCCCTGGTCCGCGGCCGACGCCCTCGTCGGCCTGCTGAGGAAATACGAAATCCTGAAGAGCGGGTCCAGGGGGACCCGCGCGGACCAGGGGGTCCGCCCCACTTGGCGTCTTCATCAAATTTGGTGGGCCGCAGGCCCATGGTCACTCCCTGGAAGACGCTGGTCCGTGATCGAAAAACAACGGCACCGACTCCCTCACGGTCGCGGCTCGGAAACGGGGAATCTCATTCCGAGCCGCGAGCGTAAGCGACCGGTGCTTTTGGTTTTTCAAGCGCTGCGGCTCGGCAACGTAAGCGACCGGTGACTTCACTCGGTTGCCGTCGCCCATAGCACCCAAACGATAAAAACAACCTGTAGCGGCAGCCGCCCCCACAGCAACATCGGTGAAAGGGATGCCGCGCCGGCCGCCACCGGATCCGTGACCATATAAATGTTGGCGGGGAAAACCGCGATGAGCAGCGCCACCAATCCCCAGGCTGCTGCACGACGAGTTTGCGGGATCAGCAGCCCGAGTCCACCCAGAATCTCACACACTCCGCTGATCTGGACCATTGCCAGATGCCACGGGATGTAGGGCGGCACGATTTTGAGATAGAACGCAGTTTTCGTGAAATGGAGAATTCCCGCGGTGATGTAGAAAGCGGAGGCGAGAAGCAGCGCGATCCGCCGGAGCATTCTAACGCCCGGCTAATCGCGGGTCGAGCGATTGAGGATGTGCACTGTTCTGCCGGCAAAGTAGCCGAGCACGATCGCAAGGATGAAACACAGTAGGAGAGGCGGCGCGTCCATGTTTGTCTATCGGCCGCCTCAGAAAGGACTGTATAGAACTATTAAACAGCACGTCTCAGGGCGTGATAGACCAGCAGTACTACCACGGCGCCGACTATAGCCACGAGCAGACTGTAAAGGTTAAGCCCAGTTACACCCACTGCCCCAAATTTGTTGAAAAGCCATCCGCCCACTACGGCGCCTACGACACCCAGAACGATGTCCAGGAACATCCCCTCGCCTTGCTTATTCACCAGCTTGCTGCCGATGAAACCGGCCAGCAACCCTAAAATGATCCACGCTAAAATCGACATACGGGTTCCTCCCCGGCTAAGTATACAGGAGAATTGATTAGCCCAACCAAACCGCCGGCGATATTAGTACTAACCTGGGCCCTATTCCTACTGGCAGCCTGCGCCGGATCGAAGCGTCCACCGGTCGAGGATTTATCCGGCCGCGAGGCTTTGTCCAGCTTTACTTTACATTCCCTGGCCGGAACCCGCGATGGCGACCATCTCCATACGCAAGCCATTTTCAGCGATAGCTCCTCGATCCTCAGCGTGGAAATGCATTTCGCAATCGGGTCGCCCACCACGCTGGAATCGGGATCCTGGCGCTGGCAGCGCGGCGGACAATTACAAAGCGGCTCGGTAAGCTCGCGCTCGGTGACTTTCCTCGGCGGCCAGGATGGCCCGCCCAGCATCGGCGGTACCTTCGACCTGATGGGTCCAGACGGCCTCGGGCGTTACCGCGTCAATATCCCAGTGACGCAGTTGAAAACGCGTTGGAGAAAGCTAGAGCGTTAACGCCAGGGCGATTGACCCAAGCACTCCCGCCCGTCCCCCAAGCAGTGGCGGAACAATCTCGGGCACTTGCGCATAACCGTTGAGTAACGCCGTGACTTTCGACCGGATCATCGGGTAGAGCTCGGCACGGCGCATAACACCACCACCGAGAACCACCTTTTGCGGCGAGAGCGTGCATATCCAGTTCGCCATCGCCAGCGCAAGATAGTGGGCCTCGAGTTCCCAAGCCGGGTGACCTTCAGGCAAGTTCTCGCCCGGTTGTCCCCAGCGCGCACGGAAGGACGATCCGTTGGCCAGCCCTTCGAGACAATCGCCATGGTAAGGACAACATCCGTGGAACGGATCTTTTTCGCGATCGTGCGGGACCCAAATGTGTCCCATTTCCGGATGCGTGAGCCCGTGCATCAGTTGGCCATTTACCAGGCTGCCCCCGCCGATGCCGGTGCCGACCGTCACGTAGAGAAACGTATCCAGACCCTGAGCAGCGCCCCAGCGGGATTCGCCAAGCGCGGCCGCGTTGACGTCGGTATCGAACGCCACTTTCACCCCGAGAGCCCCTCGGATGGCGCCTGCGAAATCGAAATGCCGCCACGCCAGCTTCGGCGTCGCAGTGATGTACCCGTAAGTAGGCGATCCCCGGTTGGGATCGATGGGTCCAAATGAACCGATGCCGATGGCGTTAACCGGCGGGCGCGCTTTGAAGAATTCGACGGTCCGCTTGATGGTTTCATCCGGGGTTGTGGTGGGAAACTCGGCGAGATCGAGGTGGTCCGGCCCGCTTCCCACGGCACAGACGAATTTCGTTCCACCGGCTTCGATTCCTCCGACACTGGGCATGTGTTTCAGTTTACGCTGAACCCGGCTACAATGAAGATGTCAATGAAATTATCCAAAACATCACGATATTTTGGCCTGGTTTGCCTTGCCGGATTCGCTGTTGCACAGCAACAGCCCGCGCAACCCGCCGCTCATCCGCCCAGCCTGGCGAATCCTGCCGCCAATCAAGCCAAACCGGAAGTAACCGTACCCCCGGAGGCCGTGGTGGTCACGGTTGGCACCGAGAAAATCACGCGCGCCAAGTTCGAAGAGATCCTCGCGGCTCTCGCTGAGAACGGCCGCGCCGCCACCACACCCGCCGCAAAACGCCAGGTGGCGGATCAAGTGGGCGAGATCATTGGATTGGCCCAGGAAGCCCGCAAACGCAAAATAGACCAGACTCCCGGAATTCAACAGATGATGGCCATCTCAACCGACCAGGTGTTGGCCAATGCACTTGCCAAGCGCGTCGCGAGCGAACTGAAGATCGACGATGCCGCGCTCAAAGCCTATTACGACGCGCACGTAGCTGACTTCGAGCAAGCCAAAGCCGTCCATATTCTGATCCGATTCAAGGGATCCCGCGTTCCGCTCAAGCCCGACCAAAAAGAGCTCACCGAGGAAGAAGCGCTGGCCAAAGCGCAGGATATCCGCAAACGGATTGTGGCCGGCGGCGATTTCGCGGCGATTGCCAAGGCTGAGTCGGACGACCCAGGATCCGCGGCCGAAGGCGGCTCACTCGGACCAGCAGCCGGCCGGGGCAAGTTTGTAGGACCCTTTGATCAAGCCGTGTTCAGCCTTCCTGTGGGCCAAATCAGCGAGCCGGTGAAAACGCCGTTCGGGTATCACATCATCAAAGTGGAAGAGCGCAAAGCGAAGACCTTTGAGGAAGCCAAGCCTGAAGTTGAAAAGAAGGTAAAGCCGGAGATGCTGCGCGCGGCGATGGAGAAGATCCACAAAGAGACGCCAGTAACCTTGGACGATTCCTATTTCGGAAAATAAAAGCGGAATGAGGTTCCCCGTTACCGAGCCGCGACCGTGAGGGAGTCGGTGCTTTTTCACGTCATCCGCTCAGCCCATCGCAAAAACCTCATCAGGTCCTTCCGGTGGGTCCAAGCAAATCGCCAAAAGCCGGTAAACTGGATTTCCGCCGCAGGCACTCCCCAGTAAGTCTCCATGCGCCAGCGTAAATAAGGACTGCGCCACGGGCGCAAGCGATATCCGCGCGTCGCGCGCCAGGCAAAGCTCAGCATCTCTATTTGGTGCTGACCGCTTTCTTCTCAGAATCGGGCGTCGCGTAGTACCCCGTGCGTGTCCGAACCTGCGGATGTCCTGGCCCGGTCACCATCACTTTGATCTGCCGGAAGCTGCCGTCGCGGGCTTCGTTCAGCGGCGAGTAGGCGATGGTGTATTGGTTGCGGATCTCGTGCGCCACCTGCAAAGCGATCGCGTCCACTTCCGCCACCGCTTTGGGGTAGAAGGCCAAACCGCCGGATTCATGCGTTAGCGAGCTCAGCGCGCGCCGGGCGCTCTTGGCTTCGCGCCGTTCTTCTTCATCCAGCAATCCGATGGAATAGATCAGCACTTCGTTTTGCCGAGCCCTATCCACCAGGCGCTCCAGGCTGATGGTGCTGGCGTTGTCGTTTCCGTCCGTCACCACCAGCAGCACTTTTTTGTGATTCTTGCCCTTTTCTTTCAAGTAATCGATGGACATGCTGATGGCTTCGCGCATCGCAGTGCCCCCGCGGGAATCGATGCGCGCCACGCCTTCTTCCATCTTCTTGATGTCGTTAGTGAATTCGACGTCGAGATATGCTTCGTCATTGAAGTTCACGATAAACACTTCATCGTGCGGGTTGGATGCCTTCACCAGATCGACGGCAGCCACCTCCACTTTCTGGCGTTTCTCCTTCATGCTCCCGCTGTTGTCTACAATGATGCCCAACGAAATCGGCACGTCTTCATGCCGGAAAAACTTGATGGGTTGCTCGATTCCGTTTTCAAAAACCTTGAATGCCTTCTGTTGCAAATCCGTGATCAGCTTCCCGTTCTTGTCGGAGACGCTCACCGGCAGAATCACCCAACGGGTCTCGGCGGTAAAGGTGGTAGGTTCGTCGGCCGTCGAAACCGGAGGCTGCTTGGACTGGGCGAATGCCAGGCAGCAGCAGAAAAGAAACACGCTACTGCGACGGCGCATAGTATCCAAGGCGGAAAAACGCTTTGAGCGGCGGGAGGCCTCGCGGCTGGACCAGTTTCACTACCACGTGCCTGTATTTACCATCTCTGGCCTGATTCTTCGGGTTGTAATAAAGCATGTACTGATTACGGAGTTCTATCCCGATTTTAGCAGCAATATCCGCCAGTTCGTTCAGGTTGTCCACTGCGTAACTGCGGCCTCCAGTAAGCTCGGCGACCTCATTCAAAAGGCCAGGCCCCATCATCTCTTCCGGCGTCCGTCCGCGCGATCCCATCGACTCAAAAATGCCGAGTCCGTAGATTTGTACGTCTGCTTCGCGAACCGCGTTCTTGACTTCGCTCTCGGTGTAGCGGCTGTTGTTGTCGCCGCCATCGGAAATAATCAGGATGGCCTTGCGCGGATTGTGCGCCTTGTCCGGCTTCATCTGATTCATGGCCATGTAGACGCCGTCGAGCAACGCTGTTTTACCCTTGGATTGCGTGAATGTCAGCCGATTCTGGACCTCTTCCACGTCGGTGGTAAAAGGTACTACCAGATCGGGACGGTCGTTGAATTCAATGAGGGCGAATTCGTCCTCCGGATTCGCGGTCTTCAGGAATTGCGCCACCGCTTGACGCGACTTCTGCAGCTTGGCCCCCATGCTTCCGCTGGTATCGAATACGATCACGATGGAAAGCGGTGCGTCCTCGCTCGAAAATTGCACGATGGTCTGTTCCGATTTGTCTTCAAACAGCCGGAAGTGTTCCTTCTCCAGGCCGGTGACGAATCGGTTCAACGGATCGGTGACTGTCACCGGAATCTGAACCAGCGTAGTGTCGATCCGAATGCTGGCAGGGCGCTTAGAGAGTTCGGACTGCTTGGCGGCGTCTTTATCCGCCGGTTTGGGGCGTGGCGTGATGGAAACTTTGGGATCGTCCGGACGCCGATCAACGTCCTGAGCCGTGACGACCGGGCACACTCCCGCCGCTAGCAGAGACAAGAATAAACCGCGACTACGGAGGTTCGAAAAGGCCTGCGCCACTGGTACCCGTTTCGACTGAACCCAGTATAACACCGGCATCAGCAAAACCGAACCGCGACCGCGAGGAAGCGCTTCCACGGCAGGAGCAGATGTTACGCTCCGTTGAAGACGCCAAGTAGGGCGGACCCCCTGGTCCGCGGCCGACGCCCTCGTCGGCCTGCTGAGGAAATACGAAATCCTGAAGAGCGGGTCCAGGGGGACCCGCGCGGACCAGGGGGTCCGCCCCACTTGGCGTCTTCATCACCTTCGGTGGGCCGCAGGCCCATGGTCACTCCCTTGAAGACGCCCCGTGATTGAAAAACAACGGCACCGACTCCCTCACGGTCGCGGCTCGGTAGCGCCCTCTTTCCGAGCCGCGAGCGTAAGCGACCGGTGATTTTGCCTTTCTAGCGTCTTCATGACCTTTGGTGGGCCGCAGGCCCATGCTCACTCCGTGGAAGACGCGCGTCCTCGCACCCAGAGTTAATTCATCCGGCGTCTTCATCACCGCTGGTGGGCCGCGGGCCCATGGTCACTCCCTTGCTCGCGGTTCGGAATGACTGGCAAAAATTCCAGGCCTTCCTTCTGACGCCGCCCATCCCCTGAACGAAATAAAGGCCTTCCGAAATTGGAAATTGAGTTGCTCCTTTTGCGTCTAAGAAATTAAGGAGAGACCAGATGACCAAGCTGAGCCTGCCCCTACTGTTAGGGTGTGCGTTGAGCGCCCAAGTTCCGAGCAATCCGCCTCCCCTGGCCGACGCGCCCGCGCCCATTTTCCGCGTTACGGTGGTGGAGCGGACCACCAGCGCCGTGAGCTACCGGCATCGCAGCGGATGGACGAAGGTGGATCTGCATGGCACTCCGCTGGCTCCGCAAGCCACCGGCCACGCCGATGTAAACAGCCGGCCGGGCTACATCGAAATTAAAAGCCAGATGCACCATTTGGAATCTGCCCAGCGCTACGGTGCTGAATACTTGACCTACGTGCTGTGGGCGATCACGCCGGAGGGCCGATCCAAAAATCTCGGCGAAGTGGTGCTGGATGACGGAAACTCCCATCTGGACGTCACCACCGATCTGCAGGCTTTCGCGCTGATCGTCACCGCCGAGCCATACTTCGGCGTATCGCAGCCGAGCGATGTGGTGGTGATGGAAAACGTGATTCGCGAAGACACCATCGGCAAGATCGAACAGACCAGCGTCAAGTTCGACCTGCTGAAGCGCGGCGCCTATACGATGAACGTTCCGCCGGGAACGTTCCAGCCCATCAAAACTGGAAAGAAACTGCCCTTGCAGCTTTTGGAAGCGGAGAACGCGGTGCAGATCGCGCATTATGCCAATGCGGATCGCTACGCAACGGACGTGTTCAACAGCGCGAGCGATCTGCTCCGCCAAGCCGAAGCGTATCAGGATCGCAATGCCGGGTGGAAACCCATCACTATGACGGCGCGTGAAGCGGTACAAAACGCCGAGACAGCGCGCTTACTCGCCATCAAACGCCAAGAAGACGAGCGAGTGGCTTTAGAGAAACAAGCTGCGGCGGATCGTGAAGCCGCAGCCCGTGCGCAAGCCGACGAAGCAGCGCGCCAGAAAGCTCTCGCCGATCAACAGGCGGCGGAAGCGGCCCAGCGGGAAGCAGAACAGGCGCGTAGAGCCGCGGAAGAACGGGCATCCGCTGCAGCAGCGCGTGCGCAGTCAGAGGCGGATCGATTAGCGGCGGAACGCGCTCAACTCGCAGCCAATGAGCAACAGCGCCAAGCCGAACAGGCGCGCTTGATGCAGCAGCAGGCGGAACAGAAGGCGCAGGAAGCCGATCGTCTCCGCGCGCAGGCAGAACAGCAACAGCAACAGCTGCGGCAGCAACTGCTGGAACAGTTCAATCTCATTCTGGAAACGCGCGACACCGCACGCGGACTGATCGTGAACATGTCGGATGTCTTGTTCGACTTCAATAAATACACGCTACGTCCGGCGGCGCGCGAAAAGCTGGCCAAGATTTCGGGGATCATCCTGTCGCATCCGGGTCTACGCCTGGAAGTAGACGGATACACCGATAGTATCGGAACCGACGCATACAACCTGAAGCTTTCGGACGAACGCGCCGGCGCGGTGCAGCAGTACCTGGTGCAACAAGGATTGGCTCAGGACAATGTGACGGCCAAGGGCTTCGGCAAGGATGATCCGGTGGCGTCCAACAGCACCGCAAGCGGAAGGCAAGCGAACCGCCGGGTAGAGCTGGTCGTATCCGGCGAAATCATCGGCACCCAAATCGGACCCACGCATTCCAGCCAGTAGGGCCGGACCGAACCGCGACCGCGAGGGAGCGTAACGTATGTTCTGTTGTGGAAGCGCTCCCTTGCGGTCGCGGTTCGGTTACTGGAGCAGGGCCTTTAATGTGGCCGCGATAATTGGGGCCGCTTCCGGCCCAACGGAATTTACTTCGCCGTAAAATCGCTTGCGAGCATTCTGCAGCCAAGGTGCCTCGTTGTCCCACTCCGCTTTTGGAATGATGTAGCCGATCTCGTCATCCGCAAGCCCGATCAACATTCGATACGGCGCCTTCATCATGCTCTTGATCGCAGGCTCGGCTGGCGCGTCCGGATAATCGGCGCCTTCGTATTTTTCGACTCCGCCCACGCTCAGCTCAGGATAAAGCTCGCCTGGAACCAGAGCGATTTCAAGCATCGGGCTGTCGCCATCCAATAGCCGGATCAAGCCCACCGGAGCGCTGGCCTGGCCCTCCACCGACGGCTTGCGTCCGTGATAAATGTTGGCCTGCGCGGCTTGTTCAAAGCCCTTGTTCGCGATAGGAATCCGCACCATCCGTTCCGCAAATTCGTAGCGCGTGATCTTCGCCGGCGAGGCATGCTCCAGCGCGTCGGCGCCGATGTCGGCGACACGTTGCCCGATGCGCTCGGCTTTCTCAAAACTGTTGTCGGCGATGCCAGCGATCTTCGCACCCAGCGGCGATTGCATCCCGCCTACCGCGCCGTTCACAAAAACCGCCACTCCTCCTCGCCGTTCCTCCAGCCGCTTGTAGATGGCCGCTGGATAATCCGCCGTGATTTGCGTGTTGCGCGAACCCAATGTCTCCGGATGATTGGCCCAATTGATCAGAGTCGCGATCGGTTTGCCATCGGCGCCCGTAACTGCAGCGAGAATCAGCTCAGCGTCGTGAACATCCGGCGGACGATTGTCGTGAATGAAAGTATCCAACTCCGGCGGATGCGTCTTGGCCAGCGCGATGGATGCCGGGCGCAGATTTGCAATCGCCGCCAGCGCCGCTTCCGCAGTCCGCTCGATCACAAAAGTGTTGTAGTCTTCATTGATTCCACTTGTAGCCGCGTTAGGACCCCACAATCCCATGGTGTCTGGCGCCTGATGATCGTGCAACGCGGCGACTACAACATCCACATTCCGTCCCAATTTTGTCTTCACGGTCTGGCGAATCCGAACCACGTCATCCCAGAACAATCCGATGGAATCCACGCCGCAGATCACGAGCGGCGTCTCCGCAGGCTGAAGCGCCAGGCAGCGCGCAAACAGATCGTCATGGATCGCAGTAGCGCGCCGATTGTTATCAAACCCAGCCATGAAAGCCGGCCCCTTGGCCAAATCAGGCGTAACGGTCCGCGCCGCGGCCCCAGCCCGCATCGCACCCAACGCGGGTAAGGTCCCCCACACGAACCAGAAACCAGAAACGAGAAACCAGAAACGTCTTTTCAAGTCCTCATCCTCGTAAAAAAGTACAGTCCAGCCGTGGCGAACAGAAAATCCGGCGACCATGCCGCAAGCATGGCAGGCAGCAGATTGATGTCGCCCAACTGTTCGAACAGTTTACCGATCGCCCAGTACGCCATCGCGATTCCTAAACTCACCGCCACTCCCGCCGTGGCGCCGCGCGTTCCTGCAATGAAAGCGAACGGAACTGAAATCAGCGCCATCACCAACGCGAACAACGGCACAGCAAATTTCCGGTAGAACCGCACCTGCAGCGTAATAGTATCGATTCCGCTGCGCTGCAAGTCCCGGATATACGACGCCAGTTGCTGGAAGTTCATCTGCTGATCTTGCAGAACCTCCTGCAGAAAGTAATCCTGCGTCTCTTCCAATTCGCGGAACGTGGTGGCCTGCCCGCTGAAATTGAATAATGGATCTTTACTCTTGGTGAAGTCGCGGCTCCAGCCGTTCTCAAAGATCCACGCTTTCAGCGTCGGCTCCCAACGGGCTTTCTCGGCGGAAATATGCTTGCGGACTTGAAAATTGGCGAGGTTCAACTCGAAGACCTGCGGACCTACCATCACCTTTTGCACCGGATCCAAATATTTGTAATAGTAAATGCGCGGATCGTCGTGCGAGCCCGGCGCAAATACCCAATGCCGGCCTGGATTCAAATACGTCTGTACCGGCTTGCCCTTGATCTCTTTGCGAATGGCGTCCTGCTTCCGATTTGCGTCCGGAACATAGTAATGATCGAACGCGAACAGCCCGCCGCTCAGCAGGAACGATGCGACCAGAACCGGAACGGCCAGCCGGTAGAGGCTGATGCCACAGGCCTTAAAGGCCGTCACTTCGTTGTGCTTGCTGAGAATTCCGAACGTGATGAGCACGGCAACCAACACGCTGATGGGCGCTTCTTCGTAAATGAGCTCGGGTGTCAAGAAGAAGAGATAGGTGAAAACGCGGGACATCGCGATATTGTTTTTCACGATGTCGCTCAGCAGATCGAAGAACGTAAACACGTGCGTCATCAGCACAAAACTCACCAGCAGCAGCGTGAAATAGAAAAGGAAGCCGTAGAGCACGTAGGTATCGGCCACTTGTGGAATCAGGAACAGGCGCCAGCCCCGTCGGCCGGCGCGGACAGGCGATGCCGCCATGCGAAGGCTTCCCCGCAGCCGCGCCCATAGGGATTGAACCCATCCGGTGAGCATGCCAATCCAATCCCGGTCGCCCGGGCGTTCCAAGCGCGTGATCAAAAAGATTCCGAACAATGCGAACACTGCGTTCGGGATCCACATCGCGATCCCCACCGGTAGTCTTTGTTGCTTGGCCAGCGCGTTGCCGCCGATCAATCCCATCCAATAAATGAAAGCCAGCGCCACGGTAAGCACAAACGCGCCGGATTTGCCGCCTTTGCGCGACGAGATCCCGAGCGGGATGCCAATCAGCGCGAGCAGGATGCAAGCCGGAGGCAGCGCGAGGCGGCGATGCAGTTCGATTCGGGCCTGGATCAGATTATCCGCATCCAGCTTCGGGTCGTGATACGCGATCTTATACAGCGGATAGGTGTCGATCTCGGTGTAAGGCTTCACCGGCACTTCATTGGGCTTGGTGGCTTCCAGAATCTGATCGGCGGCTTTGCCGGACGTGGTGTAATACTCGGTGATTTCTTTCCCCACTTCGTAGGTGAGGCCATTCTGCATCGAGAGCTGGATCCGATTGTGTTTCACGTCCGGCACCGCGATTGCATCGGCAGCCACCGTGATCCGCGGTCCGTCGCCGCGATCATGGTCCGATTTTTTCTGCTCTTCCGGCGGCGTGATGTCGGCGATGAACACATTTCGCCAACGAGTGAGAACACCGGGAATCACATCCTGGATGTACAGAACGCGATTGGGGAACTGTTCTTCAAAAATGTGCGGCTGCACTTCCGCCGTTAACTCGGCTGCCACCAGCTTATTCAAAACCCGGTAGGTGGTTTTTTCGGCGAAAGGCGTTAGCCATAGCGATGACGCGCCTGTAATCAATGTGGCCACCGCCGCGAACGTCAGTACCGGCGCGATCACTTTGCGGCTCGGCACGCCGGCAGCGCGCATGGCGGTAATCTCGCCGTCGCTCGACATGCGGCTCAACGCGATCAACACACCCACCAGCACTCCCAACGGAACCGTGAAAGTGAGCGTGGAGGGAACGGCGAGCGCGAATAGATAGCCGACCGTGGGCGGCGGCGCCGAACTCCGCACCAGAATCTCGAATAATTTGCCCACGCGCTGCAGAAACAGCACGAACGTGAACAGCACGGTCCCAAGCAGCGCGCTGTTGGCAACTTCGCGGAATATGGAGCGGTTGAGCAGGCCCATAAGGAAAGGTCAGGAGCCGGCGGATGCTGTCTTCGCCCCGCCGAGTGGCGGCGGGGGCACAATCGGAGGCTTCGGTGTCTCCTCTTGAATCGGCTCCAGTTCAATCTCGTCGAACAGAACCGACGGCGCGATTACCGACGCGCTGGTGGTGAAACTGCCCGCTCCCACCAGCGCGAAAATCGCGTTGGAATCGATGAAGTCGAAAACGTAGCTCTCATCCGATACCGCCACAATGTCCTTGAGCGATCGCGTGGAGAGTCCACGGAAGCGAAGATCCCGCACCAGCTCCTCCCGCCCGTCCGGATAAATCCGATACACCAAAAGCGGCAGCGCGACTGGCCGCGAGTTCCCACCCGACTGCGCCAGCCGGCGGATTTCGTCTACTGATGCCGTCGACGGAAAATCTAACTTACGCACCAGGATTCCATAAGGCTTGTTGCGCTCATGGCACAGATCTATCAGTTTCTTTTTGAGATCCGGCAGCGGAACCGTTTGCGTGGCGCGCACAAAAAGGTTGCCAAACCCCGGAGCGTCCGCGCCAAAAGGTCCGGTCATCCGCGCCCGTCCGTTGGTGCTTTCGAACGACTTAAGCGCTGGCGTACGCGTCAAGAGAAAATTCTTGAGCGTCCCCTTCTCCACCAGGACCAACGGCGCTGGGCTGACGCCCTCGAGGTCGTAGAGATAATGCCCCAGCAAGGTGCGACCGCGCCACTCGGTCTCGGTGGGATCGTCCACTACATCCATCCATTCCGGTAGAATTTTCGATCCCACTCGATTTTCCAGATCGCTCGGAACATGCGGCGCATTCCGTCCCGCATCCACGATCGGTTTGCGCGTGATCTTCAAATTGTCGCCCAGCATCTGTCCGAACAGTTGTGCTGCGGCCGAGGCCTCGAATAGAACAGGACCAGCATAAGCTTCACCGGCGGGCGCCTCGGAAAGCGCCGTGACATGATTCGCAACTTCGCTAACCTGCCGGCGCAACTCGGTTTCCCCCGGCAGTCCAGCGCCATCGAAGGCCTGGATCGTCGTCGCGTCGCGCACCTGCGTGCCATCGGAAGCCAAACCGCGTGCCTGGATTCGGATGTGTGCAAGATTCTCCGGCGTTCGCTGCACGCTGCCTTCGGTGTTCACCATGTAATTGGTCGCTTGCGAAATCTGCAACTCAATACCGGAGGAAAGCACCTTGGGATATGCATCGAAGATGGCGGAAAGCTTTACCGCCCGATCCTTCCATAGCGCCTCGTTCACCGGCTGCCGGTGAACCGGAAGCACAGCCTTGACGGGCGGCGCTTTGGAAAAATCCGGAATCTGCTCCGGCAAATTCATGTTCTTGAGCGAGGAGCGTTTGCGCGCAATCGCGTCTTCCGCGGTTTTGTAGGCGCGATCCGTGGCCAACCACAGGGTGTGCCGGAATCCCAGATAATCGTCATCCAGCGCGAGCCGGTCGGGATCGTAGCGAGATCCGGAATATGCTTCCGAGAATATGTGATTGGTGTTATCGAAGGCGTAATTTCCCACGCGCACGCTGATCCAAGGGATTCGTATGGTCGATTCGCCGCTGGTCACCAAGGCGCCGAGCGATGCGGTGACCGAATAGTTGGATTCGTCCGCCACGCGGTATTCGATGAAGTAAGGCAGATCCAGGCTGATGATGCGCAGATTCAGCGATCGGTGCAGCTCGTCTTTCATGGCGCGCAGCAGCGGATCCGGTTCCGGTGGTTCCTCTTTCAACTGAGCTTGAACATTCCAGAAGCCAAGAATGAGAATCCACAAGCAGTAAGTGAGAATCCGCGCCACATTCTGAATTCTGAATTCTGACTTCTGAGTTCTTCTTCTACTCACTTTTCCTCCGTGGGCGCCGAGAGCAGCGGAGGGCGGTCGCGCGAATGATCCTTTTTCTGAATTTCAATCTCGGAAACCAGCAAGGCCGGCGACACTGCCGAAACCGGTACCTGTCCCGACTCGGCGCCGCAATACCCGTTGAAAACGTCAGGCCGGTCGGAAGTCACCAGAATCTTTGCGAAACTGGACAGCGGCGTTCCGACGATATCCGCTCCTCGCACCAACTCGTCCGGCTGCCCGTCCGGATACACGCGATACACAATCAACGGAATCACGGTGTAGGCTTGCAGGCCGCGCCGCTGCGTGGTTGTGTAGCCTCCAGTCACCTGCTCGAAATAGAGTCCGTAGGGTTTGTGTTGGCGCTTCACCTCCGCCAAAAGCATCTCGCGTAAGCGCGCCTCGGGAACCGTGCTCTTCGATTCCACAATCAGGTTCGATTGCCGGGAAACCACTTCGGCGCCCGGCTGGCGGCGGCCGTGCCCATTGGAATGATCGAAGCCATGGATGGGCGAGCGCGACATCAGGAATGTTTTCAGAATCCCGTTGTCCACCACCGTAACTGGACCCGCTTTGACTCCTTCATCGTCATACGAGTAAGTACCGTTCAGGTCGATGGACTCCATCGCTTTGCGAGTTGGATCGAACACCACGGACAGAAAACTGGGCAGCACCGCGGTGCCAACAGCTTTAGTGAAAGTCTGACCCTCCGCCTCATCCTTCTGGCGATGTCCTTCAATCCGATGACCGAAAATCTCATGAAAGAAAACGCCGGCGGCACGCCCGGAAAGAATCGCGGGGCCGATGAATGGCTCCACGGTGTGGGCGCGCAACAGGTTTCCAAGGTCGGTGCGGACGCGGGTAACAGCGGCTTCGATCACCTCGGGCTTCGGCAGACGGTCGAGATCGGCGCCCTGAAAATCCTGCATCGCGCTCAGATCCATCCCGTCCGAAGCCTTGCCTTGAGCGGCAATCGAAATATTGGCAAACGTCCGCCCGTGCTGGAGCCGCGTGCCCTCGGTGCTCACCAGATATTTTGTTTCTCGCTCCACCACTAAGGTGATGTTGGAATTCAAAACATCGTCGCCGTGGCTGAGCTGGGCCGACCACTTGCGCAACAGGCCCTTCCATTTCTCATCCGGATAATGCGGCTGGGCCGGCTGTTCTTCGTGAACGGAGGGCGGTTCGATGGAAAAATCGTCCGAATCGTCTTCCTGTTTCACTTTGGATTGCGCGGCGGATTTGATCTCAATCAGGCGCCGCGAGGCCAGACGGTAAGTGCGATCGGTCTCGAGCCAAACCTTTTGGCGGATGGCGTCTGGTACATCGTCCAGGGCAAGCACAGCACCGGAGGTAAATCGAGCTCTCTGCCCGTTCACGATGTGATAATTGTCAAGTTTCGGACTGCCCACGCGAACCGTCACATCCAGATAACGCACATGCCCGATGCGCTGGCCAACCATCGACCCCAGGCTGGCGCTGAAGATTTGAGTTTCCTCCTCCGTCACCGCATAAGACATGTAATAAGGAGGCGGATCCGCTTTTTGTTTCAGCACGGAAAAATTCCGCTGCAACTCGTCGTTCAAGATATCTAGAAGTGTGGGTGGGGAAGCGGCCGCAAGCGGCAAAGCCGCAGCCAGAAGCAAAATGAAGCGCACGAACCTACAGGATAGCAGGCAATGCGGCTGCTCCTGCTATCGCGAAAGCGCGTTACCGAACCGCGACCGCAAGGGAGCGCCACCACGACAGCAGCAGCCATTACGCGCCGTTGAAGACGTTGGTCTGTGATTGGAAAAAACGGCACCGACTCCCTCACGGTCGCGGTTCGGTAACCGGGTGCCTCATTCCGAGCCGCGAGCTTTTTGGTAGCCCGCAGACCTGTGCGGTGGTTCAGGTCCCTCGCCGATTCCCCCAAAGCTCAATATGCATGCGCGGACTAAACCGATAGCCTTCCTTCTTGCAGATCTCAGCGATCCATCGGCCTCGCTCGGCCAGCGCCGCTTGCTCAACGCCTTCCGGCATCAGCAGCACTCGCGTTTTCGCAACGCCGGTGGACTCCACAATGGCATGCACCTCCGTCATATCGCCAGCATCGGCAATCACAAATTTAAGTTGATGCGGATAAAGCTGCGTCAGCCGCTTCAGGATCTCCGGTTGATACCGCAGCCGGTCGTGCTGCGCGGCCCAACGCCCAGCCTCGCGCTGGTGCGGCGTGGAGTTCGCCAGTTTCGGACTAATGCTCATCAAATCGCACCGGACGTGCGCGTCCACAGTGCCCGCGGTCTCGATGGTGATGTGCTGTTTCAGCCGATGCGTCAACTCGTCCATTTGCGGAGCGATCATCGGCTCGCCCCCTGTCACCACCACGTGCGACGCCCCGTAGCTCTCCACTTCCGCGGCGATCGATTCAATGTCCCGCTCCTCGCCCTCAGGCTGCCACGATGTATAGGGCGTGTCGCACCAGGTGCAGCGTAAATTGCAGCCGCTGGTGCGCACGAATACCGACGGAACGCCAGCCAGAATGCCTTCGCCTTGAATAGAGTAAAAGATTTCAGCGATTTTCATGAATGCGATCTTATGAATGAATGTATTCGAGTGGATCTTCCATCGCCGCCTCGCGGAATCCCTTCAGGCGAATCCGGCAGGAGTCGCACAATCCGCACGGGCGCCCGTTTGCGTCGGGGTCATAGCAACTGTGGGTGAGACGAAAATCCACTCCCAGCGTTTCGCCCAGCCGGATGATTTCAGCCTTGGAAAGCTTCACCAATGGCGTGTGGATATGTAGCCGCGCGCGTCCTTCCACACCCGCCTTGGTGGCAAGCTGCGCCATCCGCTGGAACGCCGCAATGAATTCCGGACGGCAGTCGGGGTAGCCGGAATAATCCACGGCATTCACCCCGATGAAGATGTCGGAACTGGAAAGCACTTCGGCCCAGGCCAGCGCCAGCGAAAGAAAAACCGTGTTGCGCGCCGGAACATACGTCACCGGAATGCCTTCCGTCACGCCCGCCTTCGGCACTGCCAAATCGTCCGTGAGCGCCGAACCTCCGAACAATCGTAAGTTAATCGGAACCACCAGATGTTTCGCTGCGCCCAAACTCGCAGCCACTCGCGCAGCGGCATCCAGTTCCACGCGATGGCGTTGGCCGTAATCGAAAGTCAGTGCGTAACAGGCGAATCCGTCGCGCCGCGCCAACGCCAGGCACGTTGCGGAATCCAGGCCGCCGCTTAATAGGCAAACGGCCGGCTTCATTTCGGCAGCTTTAGGGCGAGGAAGATGCCTACAACCGGAAAAAGACAGAGCGCTTCCAGCGCGCGATGCAGCGTAAAATGATCGCCTGCCCATCCCGTAAGTGGAATGAAGATGAGCCCGGCCATCCCCCATGCAAAACCCATCATCAGCGCAGATACGGTTCCCGATTGCGTGGGCACCAGTTCCTGCGCCATCACCACATTCACGGGAATGGTGAACAACAGGATCAATCCCGTGAGCGCCAGTCCGATCATGGAAGCCACGCCATTGGTCAGGAAAAACAACGCCGCAAACGGAAGACAGCCTGCCATCGATACCAAAATGACGCGCCGCCCTCCAAAGCGATCGGCCATCCGGCCTCCCAGGAATCCTCCCAATGCGCCCGCCGCCAGGTAAAGCGTCAGCGAGTAAGCTGCATTTGTGAATGCGAATCCCCGTTCGCGATTCAAATACAACGGCAGAAACTGCCCGAATACAATCTGGATGGTGGAGCGGATGAATACCAGAAAATAAAGAACCGTCAGCGGTTTCCAAACCGCGCGCAGCGGCTGCCAGTCAAAATGTCTGCGCAAATGCGGCGCCGGACGCGGATGCTCCGGTAGCAGCGCCAGAAGCAGCACGGTGACAGCCACCCCTGGCAGCGCCGCCCAATACGTACGGCCCATTCCAAGCCAGGTGACGAACGCGGAGAAATACATCGGACCCACCGCCAGCCCCAGCGTGCCCGCGCTAATAAAGATAGCCAGCCAGTGCCCGCGATTTTCCACCAAACCATGCGTCGCGCGGGCGGTTGCCTGCGGATGGAACGAAGCCACGCCGCAACCGCCCAGCAATACCAATGCGATCAGCCAGCCGTAGCTGGGCGCCAATCCCAGAAACGAAATGAAAATCCCGGCCACCGCGGGCGCCAGCGCCGAAAACAAGCGCGAGTGGAATCGGTCCGATAAATAACCGTATACCGGCTGCAGCACCGACGCCGAGAACACCAGCAATCCGCCTAGGATTCCCGCGCGCGTCAAACTCAAGCCGAGTTTCTGCCCCAGCAACGGCTGAAAAGTTCCCAGCGCAGAGGAATACAAATCGACGAAAAAATGTCCCAGCGAGTAGAGAGCCAAGGCCAGGAAACTGGCGCGGACCACGCGCTCGCGTTCTATCAGCGGAATTGCGGAAGCTTGAGAAGCCATCGGGAAACTTCATTATAGATGGGCGGGTTGTGGGGCAGGATGCCATCCTGCAGCGGGTTGTTAACCCGCGCGTTTAGCGCCGATTGCCAATCGGCAGCAGGTTAGCAACTACTCGATACTGAGCGAAGGGGCGTTGATTCGATTGGACACAGATCGCCTTTGGCGCTGAAACACAAAGCAGGTTGGGGAAACTTTGGACCGGTCGGCGGCGCTGAAATAGATTGGTGCTGTCCTGATTCTTAACTAGAGAACCTCCTAATTGGCTAGCTGGAATGAGTCCCTGATTGCGCTGCTGTCCAGATTAGTCGGCGCTAAAACCCGAGCGCCAGTTGAACGTCGTGGATACCCTCCAGCAGAGGAGGGGCTTGGTAAGGATTGTCCAGCCATTGGTACAGGTGGCGATACACGAATAGTTGCTGCCGCAGCAGCGCTACCAGATTCGACAACGACCAGCCGAAACTTGACTTGAGCTTGAGATACTTCAGGATCAGCACCGCAATTAGCGCCGCCCAGATCTGGGTTTTCAGCGCGTTGGCGCTGGTGCCGACAAAGGTCTTCACCCGCAGCAATTGTTTCAATGTTTTAAAGAAGATCTCGATCTGCCAGCGCTCTTTGTAGATGCGCGTAATGGTGGTGGCCCCCAACCCCAAGTGATTGGTCAGAAACTGAAATTCTTCTTGTTTCTCCGCATCCCACAGAGTCACCAATCGCAGCGTCATGGCATAGCTGCGTTGTTGGGAAGCTCGCAACTGAATGATCTGGTCCTTACGGATGTTGGAATTCTGCGGAACCGGGCGAGCCTCCACTTCATCCCACAGCAGATCCCGCTTTAACCGCGTCACGAAATAGACGCCTTGCTCGGTGAGCCGCTCCCACCAGTCGAAATCCACATAGCCTTTGTCCATGGCGATAATTGTGCCGGGCTGAAATTTGAACTTGCGCGCCACCGTCATGTCGTGGCTTTTGCCATCGGTGATGTGGGCAAAACACGGCAAGTACCCTTCGTGGTCCAGCAGCAGGTGAATCTTGGCCGCTCCTTTGGTGCTTTTGAATTTAGCCCAGTCAAACAGCGAAGCACACAGGTCGATGCTGGTGGAGTCCAGGCTCAACAGCTTGTTCTTGAAGCGAAACTTCCTTTTTGTGCTGTGCGCCGTCTGCATGCACAGCCCCAGCAGTTGCTCAAACAAACTCTTATACAGTTGCCAGGGCCGGTGTTCATTGGCATAAGCCAGCGTGCTCTTGTTGGGTGCCTTGTCGATGCCCAGGTGTTTCAACTTCCCTTCGATCGCCATCAGCCCGTTGCAAATCTCACGCAGTGACTTGGCCTGACCGAGTTGGCAAAACAACATGGCTACAAATTGCCCCCAACAAGTAAACCCACGGGAATGATGTTCGGCCAAATGAAACTTCACCGCTTGTTGGAACTGCTCTCGGGGGAACAACTGCAATAACTGCGCGAAAATGCTGCATACTCGATTCATGGCGGAACGCTCCTGTAAATTGGATTTGGATTTTCGAAGACCCAATTCAACCTAGCAGGCCGTTTCGCCAAAACCTAATTTGGACACGTCTGGTTAGCAACCTGCCCCACTACCCCGACTTCTCTATCAGCATCCGCACTTCCGCCGCTGTCAGCTCCCGATGCTTCCCAATCTGTAACTCGCCGATCCCGAGGCCTCCAATGTCAGTGCGCACCAGCTTCAGCACCTTGCTGCCAATGGCTTCCACCATCCGCCGCACCTGCCGGTTACGGCCCTCATGAATTGTAATTTCGAAGTGCGAGTGCTTGGATGAATCCCGGACGCGCTTCACCACCGCCGGCTGAGTGGCGCCGTCCGACAGCATCACGCCTGCGCGGAGTTGATCCAATTGCGGCTCGCTCACCAGCGTCGACGTCTTTACCAAATACGTTTTCGGGACCTTGCGCTTCGGATTCGTAACGCGCTCCGCGAATTGAGTATCGTTGGTCACCAGCAGCAGTCCGCTGGTGTCCAGATCCAACCGCCCAACCGGAACCATCCACTCGCCGGCGTCTCGAATCAAATCGTATACCGTGGGCCGTCCTTGCGGATCCTTATAAGTGGTGAGATAGCCGGTGGGCTTGTAAAGCAACAGGTAGATTTTCTCGCGCGCCTGGATCGGCTTGCCATCTAAAGTAACAACGTCGCGCTTCAGATCCACCCAGTGATCCGGCGTCTGGATCAACTTGCCGTTCACCCGAACACGTCCCGCCCCAATCCACTTACGAGCATCCGTGCGCGAACCGAGCCCGGCTTTCGAGAGCACGCGATCCAGAGTCTTTATCGGACGATCCCCTGCCGGCGGAGCCTTCACTCTATCGGTTTTAGCATCCGTGTCTATCCGTGTCCATCCGTGGGCAATTCCTTCACTTCGCGATCAACCGCCGGACCTCTCTCAAAAGCGCCCCCCTTTCCATCGGCTTCGACAGCACGGCGTCCGCCCCCATCTTCTTTGCCATTTCAAGATACCCGGCGCCGAGCACTCCGGTAATCGCGATCACTGGCAGGTCCGGCCAATTCCGGCAGATATGATGGATCGTCTCCAGACCGTCCTGATCCGGCATCAGGATGTCCGTAATCATCAGGTTCGGTAAAGCTTTCCGGCACAGCTCCTCTGCCTCCCTGCCATTGGAAGCTGGAATCACCACATAACCTTCCGGCTCCAGCAACGCAGTAAGGACGGATCGCACTTCTTCGTCATCCTCCACCAGCATCAGCGTGGCCGGAGTCTTTCCGTTTTCGCTCGCCAGCGGAAGGAAAATTCGGAACGTCGTACCAGTATCGATTTCACTCGACACCAGAATAGTTCCGCCGCTTTCCGCGATGATCCCTGCCACCACAGCCAGGCCCAGCCCGGACCGAACGAACGGTTCCCTGGTGGTGAAAAATGGTTCGAAAATTTTGGCTCTGGTTTGTTCATCCATCCCGGATCCATTGTCCGTAAACGTCAACAGAACATAAGCGCCGGGAGCGAGCGATGCCGGCGGCTCATGACCGGAATCCGGATTCCACCTCTCGCTTTTGATCACCAGTAGTCCACCATGTGGCATCGCGTCATGCGCATTGCTCGCCAGATTCAGGATCAAATCCTCCATCTGCGCTGGATCGGCCCGGATATTTCCGGTTCCCGGGTTCAGCCGCGTGACTAGTTCCACCTCGCTGCCCAGCATGCGCCTGAGCACTGTCTCCATGTCTCGAATCAGGTCGTTCGGTGAGACCACCGAGGCGTGCGATTCCGGCTCGCCGCTCATCGCCCGCAGGTTCCTGATTAGAGCGGCGGCGCGCTCCCCGGCTCTCTTAATCTCGGCGACATTGTCCGACCGTGGATCCTCAGCGTCCAGCTTTTGCGCCAATAGCGCACTGTGGCCCAAAATCACCCCGAGTAGGCCATTGAAATCGTGCGCGATGCCGGCCGCCAAACGTCCCGCCGCTTGCCTTTCCTGCACATCCGCGATCTCGGCTGTGTCGCGCAGGTGCCGCCCGGCTTGCACCCGCTCGGTAACATCTTCGACGATGGTCACGAACTGAACGGGGTTCCCGGCGGCATCGCACAATGGCGCCACGCTGCACCGCACCCACAAGATGATTCCATCTTTTCGGATATGGCGTTGCTCCCTGACGAAATCCGGTATCGCTTTGGCCCTCAACTGGCCCAACAAATCCATCGATTGTTTCCAATCGTCCGGGTGCGCGATCGCCTCAAAATTGCGCTCCAGCAATTCCGCCTCGCTGTAACCGGTCATCCGGCAAAAAGCCTGATTCACCTCCAGGTACCGGCCCTCAACATTTGCGATGCTCATCCCCGACGCCGCATGTGTGAAAGCGCCCCGAAAGCGCGCTTCGCCGGCACGCAGATCGTCCTCCGCTTTCTTCCGCTGGCTAATATCCTGGAACGAAATCACGCTTCCTTCGGCATGTCCGTTCACCACAATCGGACACGACGAGTACTCCACATCGAACGAAGTTCCGTCCTTCCGCCACAGCACGTCATGCTCCGCGCGCGCCTCGCGCGAAATCGGTTCGCCCGCCGCCGACTGGTAATGAATCAGGTCGTGCAGGTTGCGTCCCTGGCACTCTTCCGCCTGGTAACCCAACATCTGCAAAGCGGCCGGATTGATAAACGTGCAGCCTCCGTCCATATCCATCCCAAAAACTCCGTCCGCCACCGAATCCAGCATCGCGAACCGCTCGATCATCAACCGGTCCATATCTTGTTCGGTCTGTTTCCGCTCGGTAAGATCCAATACGAAACAGAGCGCATCCGCGCCTGGAATTGGCGGCCCTACAATTCCAATCAGCACTGGCACACGCGATCCATCCTTGCGAAAAAACTCCTTCTCGAAGGGCGCCGCTTTGCGCGTTTCTTGAATCTGTTTGCCCGCCGCGCGAGTGGCAAAGGTCCACTCCATCGGCGTCATCTTGAGCCAGTCCAGCCGTCCCGCCTCAAGATCTTCGCGCGAGTGACCCACCATCCTCAGGAATTCATCGTTCGCGTGGACAATCGGTCCCTCCGGTTTTGCGAACAGAATGCCAATGATGTTCGAATCGCTATGTGACGCTTCCGCGTCCAGAGTCGCAACCGAACCTGGCCTGGGCCGGGATTCCATGGGATCTCTACCTCTCACCTTCGTTATCGGCGAAAGCCGTGCCCCTGTTAGCTCGATCGGTAAGCTTGTTCCGAGCCGCGACCGTAAGGGAGTTCCCATGGGCCTGCGGCCCACCAAAGCTGATGAAGACGCCAAGTGGGGCGGACCCCCTGGACCCGCTCTTCGGGCTTGGTCAATTCGTCTGGAAGCCGACGGGGGCGTCGGCTGCGGACCAGGGGGTCCGCCCCACAAGGCGTCTTCAACGGAGTCGGTGTTTTTCGCTGTCAAGCGGCCTGGTGTAGCCTAGGACAAGCACAGAGGCATATGCTTATCCGGTTCGAACCCCCATCGGATGCCTAAGGCCATCCTGATCCGCGGCGCCAGGCAGCTCCTCACATTGCGCGGACCGTCCGGCCCCCGTCGCGGGGCCGATCTCAGAAACCTAGCGATCATCCCAGACGGCGCCGTATTAATCGTCGATGGCCGCATTCACGATGTCGGCCCCAGCCGACGTTTGGAGAATCTCGCTGTGGCGCGCCAGGCCGCCCTCATCGACGCCAGCGGCCACGTGGTGATGCCCGGATTTGTGGACAGCTACACTCACATCGCAAGCGGACCTACCCGCATCCGCGATGCATCCGCAACCCCCAACCTCGTCCGCTCGATCCAGGAACTGTCGCCGCGCACTTTGCAAGCGCAAGCGCTGCATGCGGTGGAGGAAGCGCTGCGCCACGGCACCACCACGCTCGAAAGCAGGTCCGGTTTCGGTGTCGCCGAAGCGAACGAAATCAAAATCCTGCGCGTTCACGCCGCGCTGCAAAAACGCTCAGTTCCCCTGATATCCACCTTCTCCGCCGATGCTCCGCAAGATATGGAATGGCTCTGTTCCCACCTCCTGCCGCTCATCCACCGCCGCAAACTTGCGCAATTCGCCAGTATCCATTGCTGCGATGAGAACGGGTTTAATCCGGATCAGGCCCGCCGCTATCTGCTCGCGGCCCATCAACTCAAGTTCGGCCTCCAGCTCTCGACCGGCGCCAGATCTTCCACCGCACCCATCGCTCTCGCCGTGGAGCTCGGAATCGCAAGCATTGGCCACCTTCTCAATGCCACGCCCACCGACGCCGCGCGTCTGGCGCAATCGCCCACCGTCGCCACCCTTCTGCCCGGCCCCGTCTTCCATCTCGGAAGCACTGCCTATCCACCCGCCCGCATGTTGATCGATGCAGGCGTTGCCGTGGCTCTCGGCTCCGGCTATCATCCGGAAACCAGCCCGTCGCAAAGCATGCAGATGATGATCGCGCTCGCCTGCGGCCACATGGGCATGACGCCCGCCGAAGCCGTCGCCGCGGCCACCGTGAACGCAGCCCACGCATTAAGAATGGGATCGAGCATCGGATCGCTCGAATCCGGCAAATGCGCGGATCTGCTGATTCTAGACGTGCCGGATTACCGCGAGATACCCTATCATTTTGGAATGAACCTGGTGCACACGGTCATAAAGAACGGCAGCGTTGTGGTGGAACGATCCGAGGTGAAGTGGCCCAACCTCTGATCGAGTGTGTGCCAAATTTCTCCGAAGGCCGCGACGCACAAATCGTACAAGCCATCGAAAAAGCCATTCGATCCGTTCCCGGCGTGATCCTGCTGCGATCGGAAATGGACCCCGATCATAACCGTTCCGTCATCACCTTCGCTGGCCCTCCCGACGCCGTCGCCGAAGGCGCTTTGCAAGGCATCGCAGTGGCTGTGGAACGAATCGATCTGCGCCGTCACATTGGGGTCCATCCCAGAATCGGCGCGGCGGATGTGATCCCCTTCGTCCCGCTCGAAAATGCAACGTTGGAAGATTGCGCAGGAATCGCCCACCGCGTCGGCGAATCCGTCTGGAAAAAACTCGGCGTCCCCGTCTATTTCTACGAAGCCGCCGCCCGCAGCCCCGAACGCCGCCCTTTGGAGAATGTCCGCCGCGGAGGATTCGAACGCCCAGCTCTTTCACCGGACTTAGGCGGACCGGCAATGCATCCCAGCGCCGGCGCCTGCGTCATCGGCGCCAGAAACCTCCTGATCGCCTTCAACGTGGATCTCGACACCACCGATCTTTCCATCGCCCAGGCCATCGCGCGCAAAATCCGCGCCTCCTCCGGCGGCCTGCCTTGCCTGAAAGCCATGGGAGTCCCGCTGGCGAGCCGAAACCAGGTGCAAGTCTCGATGAACCTCACCGATTTCAAGCAAACCTCTTTGCGCGAGGCCTACGAAGCCGTCCAACAGCAAGCCTCCGCGCACGGCGTAAGAATCACGGGCACACAAATCGTAGGTATGGTTCCGAAGCAAGCGGCAGTAGCGTGCGATTTCGTCCCAGCCAACCAAATCCTCAAAATCTGACGACGGGTCCGATCGCTTTTCAGAGACTTGTGCGAAACTTCTTGTACTTTCCTCCAACCGGACTTCGGGCCCATGTCACCCTAATTGGAGCTTCGTACGAGTGGCGCGCTCGTCCGCAGCCGCCCTTCCCAAAGTAGCTGCCGAAGAGTAAATCTAGGACTCGTTGCGGGATTTTGTCAGGCCAGGTCGTCGCCCTTCTCTCGTACGATGATGATCGAAACAACGAAGCTCAGCAAGATCAGGATCGCTGTGAGCAGGCTGTGTTTCAGATCAGCCATCACAGACCCGAGGAGGAACATCGTGGAGGCCAAAAGTACAAGAACAGTACTCCAGGGATACCACTCGGATATTGGTCCGAAACGGCGTTCTGGAAACATTACTTCCGCGATGCCGGGGCAGGTCACCGCGCCGAAATGTCCGCGGCGCGGTGAGCAATGCGAGATCGGCATATAGAGTAATATGTAAGCCGAGCGACGCCTCATAGATTGTGACGAGCGATTCTGCCAGTTCCCCGATACCTGAGCCCCCCGGACCGGCCCCCGATGCCACCGCCACCATTGCTTCCGAAATTCGCGAGGGGATTGCGAGTTCGTTCATCGGGCCTTACAAGTTAGTCCGAAAGCTGGGCGAGGGTGGCATGGGCGTGGTCTACCACGCGCAACAATTCCAGCCGATCCGCCGAGACGTTGCACTGAAGATTATCAAGCCGGGCATGGACAGCACGCAGGTAGTCGCGCGCTTTGAGAGCGAGCGTCAGGCTCTTGCGCTGATGGATCATCCCAACATTGCGCGTGTCTACGATGCCGGCACCACCGCCGCGGGGCTGCCTTACTTCGTGATGGAACTGGTGGACGGAATCCCCATTACCAATTACTGCGACTTGAAAGATTTGACTGTAACTCAGCGGCTCGAGCTTTTCATTCCGGTTTGCCAAGCCATCCAGCATGCGCATCAGAAGGGCATCATCCACCGCGATATTAAGCCCTCGAACATTCTGGTGAAACAGCAGGAGCAACAGGCGACGCCCAAAGTGATCGACTTCGGTCTGGCCAAAGCACTGGGACAGCAGTTGACGGACGCAACGATGATGACCAATCTCGGCACCGTGGTTGGAACGCTGCAATACATGAGTCCGGAGCAAGCCGAAATGGGCCGCCACGATATCGACACGCGCAGCGACGTTTATTCGTTGGGGGTGGTGATGTATGAGTTGCTCACCGGAACGACGCCGCTGGAACACGAGCGTTTGGCCAAGGCGACATACATCGAGGCGTTGCAGTATATCCGGGAAGAAGAGACCAAGGCGCCCAGTAGCAGAGTGCGCCGGTCCAGTGAACTGAAAAGTCCGGCGGAGCGCCGGCCCCCCGATGCAACGCGGCATAGCAAGGCTTTGGATCGCGAGTTGGATTGGATTACGCTGAAGGCCCTGGAAAAGGACCGCACCCGGCGCTACGAAACCGTGAATGGCCTGGTCCGGGATCTGCAACGTCACCTGGATGGTGAACCAGTAGAAGCGGCCCCGCCTTCGGCTGGGTATCGGATGAGCAAGTTCGTCCGAAAGCACCGGGTATGGCTGGCGACGGCGGCTACCTTCGCCGCACTCCTGGTGGCAGGCGTGGTGATCAGCACATGGATGGCTTTGCGGGCGTTCCGGGCGGAAGCTGGTACTCGGGCCGTAAACGAGTTTCTGCAGCACGATCTTCTAGCCCAGGCCAGCGCGTACAATCAAGCGCGGCCGAATACCAAGCCCGACCCCAATCTCACCGTGCGCACGGCACTCGATCGCGCCGCCGCCCGGATCGAAGGAAAATTCGCGGGGCAGCCTCTGGTGGAAGCTTCCATCCGGCATACCATTGGCTCTGCCTACATTGACCTGGGCCTGTATCCGAACGCGGAAGGGCAACTGAAGCGCGCGCTCGAATTGCGGCTGCATGAACTGGGAGAAAAAAATCCGGACACACTGGCCTCCATGGGCAGCCTGGCCGCAGTCTACGAACGTGGTGGAAGATTCAAAGAAGCCCAAGCCCTTTATGTTAAGGCTTTGGAAGTGGATCGCCGGCTGCTCGGAGAGGAACATCCGAATACTTTGAATACCATGAATGGCTTGGCTGTGACGTATGCGCAAGAAGGCGACTACGCTAAGGCCGAGGCGATATACACGAGGCTGCTTCCGGTGGAGCAGCGCGTGTTTGGCGAGAATAATTTCCAGACCTTGCGCAGTATGGGGAATCTCGCGGCAGTGTACTACTACCAGCACAAGTATGCGCTAGCTGAGCCGCTTTTCGTGAAGACACTCGAGTTGAAACGTAGAGATCTTGGAAACGAGAACCCCGAGACATTGGACAGCGTGGTGAACTTGGCCACGCTCTATTCCGATCAAGGCCAGTACGCCAAGGCCGAGCCGCTTCTTGTTACCGTTCTCGACGCTTATCGGCGGGTGCTGGGCGATAGCCATGCCAACACGATTGCAGCCAGTTCGTCCCTGGCGGAGATGTACCGGAACAGTGGAAGGTATCCGCAAGCCGAGGCGCTGGATGCTCGGGCCCTCGAAACAGCCCGGAGTGCGCTCGGGGAGGAACATCCCCGGACTCTAAACAGCATGGACGGCCTGGCGCGAACGGACGAAGCCGAGGGACGTTTTCAGCAGGCGGATGCTCTCTTCGCAAAATTGGTAGAGGCGCGACGCCGCGTGCTTGGCCCAGAGCATCCGGACACCTTGGACGCGTTGGTCTCACTTGGCCGGGTTCGGTTGAAGCGGCAACAGTACAGTGAAGCAGAGTCCTCTCTTCGAGAAGCACTCAGAGGTTATGAGAAGTCCGCCGCCGGAGAGTGGGAGCGCTACAACTGCCAAAGTTTGCTGGGCTGGAGTCTGGCGGGGCAGAAGAAATATGCGGAGGCGGAGCCGTTGGTGACTGCCGCATATGAAGGAATACTGCAGCGGGAAGCGACAATTCCGGTGGCAAACCGGCGGGTCTTAGCCGAAGCAGGGCAGCGGGTGGTGCAGTTTTATCAGGATTGGGGGAAGCCGGATAAGGCATCGGAATGGAAGCAGCGGTTGGGTGATGTCAAATAGAGTCCGCCTTTGGACGAACCGGGACACTCCCTCGCGGCTGAGTTTCCTCGGGGGCCGCAATAGCACGCCGGTCTGGACTCCCGGCGGAAGAACATCGTGTTCGCATCCACCAAGAGGCTGCGCCCGGCGTGTACTGGCTCCGCTCGGACGGATCGGGCGAGGCGCAACGTCTTACCCAGCTGGGCCGGGACGACGATGGCAGATTTCGACAGGCGGAGGCAATTTGCCGGTGTGGTCCCACGACGGGCGGGAGCCGCTTTTCGAGACCCTGGACCAGCGTGTGATGGCAGTCAGCTACGCCGACAAAGGCGACTCATTCGCGGCGGGGAAGCCTCAACTGTAGGCGGAGACTCGCCTGCGGAGTTTTGGCGTCCTTGTCGGCAACCCGGAAGTTACTTTCTCACGACTTTCCATTTGGCAAAACGCAGGTTCCCCGCCGAAGTGCAGCGTGAGGCCCCCAAGATACGGCGTTCTGGGAGATCACTCCCGTGAAGTCTTAGATCTGTATCAAAAGCGCTCCGGCGTAGCAGCGCTGTCCGCTTCCACGTAGTGCGCGGCGTCGGATCGCTTCTGAGACAGATCCAAGACTTCTGACTTGCGCGAGGAACTAGAGACCGTCCGGGTTTTCCGGTTGCGCAATCATCTTATTTATCGGTCAAAGTTAGATCAGGCGCACCTGTGGCACAATGGCGCAATGCGTCTTGCACTCGTTTCGCTATTTTGTGTGCGCGTCTGGGCCGCCGACATCATGCCTCCCGCAGCCGAACAACAACTAGCGCGCGAGATCTACAAGCAAATGATTGAGGTGAAGTCGGGGTTCACCACCGGCAGCACCACGCCCATCGCCGAGTCGGTCGCCGCCCGCTTCAAAGCGGCCGGGTTCCCGGCCTCCGATATTTTTGTCGGCGGCGCCATCCCGGCCAAGGCCAACGTCGTGGTCCGCTATCACGGCACGGGCGCGCGCAAGCCTCTCCTGCTGCTGGCCCACATCGACGTGGTTGAGGCGCGGCGCGAGGATTGGACCGTAGATCCCTTCGTATTTCTCGAAAAAGACGGCTACTTCTACGGACGCGGTACGGCGGACGATAAAGCGCAGGCTGCCGTCTGGGTAGCAACTCTGCTGCGATTGAAGCGCGAGGGCTTTCAGCCTGACCGCGATCTGATTCTGGCGCTTACCGCCGACGAGGAAGGCGGCGGACCCTACAACGGCGTGGATTGGCTACTCAAGAAACATCGGGACCTGATTGAGGCCGAGTTTGCCCTCAACGAAGGTGCGCGCGGCATGTTGGTAGACGGCAAGCGCATCGAGAACGATAT
Organism: Bryobacterales bacterium; assembly: GCA_963774655.1. Taxonomy (GTDB): domain Bacteria; phylum Acidobacteriota; class Terriglobia; order Bryobacterales; family Bryobacteraceae; genus Palsa-89. Next base: position 312,563 of record CAVZFZ010000005.1, read on the forward strand.
GGGCTTGGCGGAAAAGCAGTTCGTCAATTTACGTTGGGAAGTTCGCAATAAAGGCGGCCATAGCGCGCGCCCCGTCCGGGATAATGCCATCTATCACCTCGCGGACGCCCTGCATCGCCTCGCCGACTTCCAGTTCGACTTCCACCTCAACGACATCACGCGCGAGTATTTCCGGCAAGCGGCGAAGACTGCCTCTGGCAATCTGGCCGCCGACATGTCCGCGGTGGCCGAGGGCGATCGTGAGGCGATGCGCCGCATCGCAGAGGCATCGGCGCCGCTGAATGCAATGCTGCGAACCACGTGCGTCGCTACCCAGCTGGAAGGCGGCCACGCCAGCAACGCGCTACCGCAGCTAGCCGCCGCTAACATCAACTGTCGCTTGCTGCCGGACGATTCGGTGGAACGGGTCGTGTCCGAGTTAACGAAGCTAATCGCCGACGACCAGGTAAAGATCACCATCACAGTCAGCGAGGGTGCCAGCCCTGCGTCTCCTTTGCGGCCTGACATCACGAAAGCTTTCAATAGTGTTACCGATACGATGTGGCCCGGGGTGGTTACGGTGCCCACCATGGCGGTGGGCGGCTCCGATGGACGGTATCTTCGAAACGCCGGGATTCCGACTTACGGCATACAGGGGTTCTTTCTGGACCGCGATGACGTCCGCGCACACGGCCGCGACGAGCGCATGCTGGTCCGCTCATTTTATGAGGGTCAGACCTTCCTCTACGAGTTCGTGAAAGCCCTCTCGCGGTAAGTTCCGGTTCTTCCGGCTCCGCTATCGCTGCAAGGGCTTTGCGGACGGCTGCCAGACCTCGATCTTATTCCCATCCAAGTCATAGAACCAGGCAGAGCGCCCATCGGATTCACTCATTACCGCTTATTGAGCAGGCCCTATGAGCTGCGATTCACCCTTTCTCGACGCGCATCAGCTCCATGAACTCACAAAGCATCCCAGATTGCGCGTTCAGCGGCACCAGGCCCGGACGACTTCTGGAAACCAGTGGCACCGCAAAATAGTGCCATCCTCGTCGCCCGACTAGCTCTTGCGTAACTCGTACTAGTGGTAATGGGGTGAGAACCTGTTGGTACTTCCCCCTTCTTAATTAGGTAATTGTCCCTTGCATTGCACTCCCCGACCAGCCTAGAATCGCTATAGCGCTCGGAATTTGCAGAGTTAAGATAAAACGACGGAGGACAATTCGTGAAGAAGTTACTGACATTCGCTTTATTGACGGTCGGGGCTGCCGCTCTGCTTTCCGCAGATACAATTACAGTATTGTGTCCAACAACCGGGGGTTCCGGAGTTAGTGGCACGTCCACCGCTACTTGCAATGCCGCTCCTAGTCCAAGTGGCTTTTCCTCCCTAGACAGCATTGTCTTTACCTTCAAGTTCGATGCGGATTTCGGACTCGGCGCGGGTTCGGTATTGGAAAGCTTTGATGTATTGCCACCAGGTACGGGCGACGCATTCGGCGCTGAATTCGACCACCCGGCGGGTCAGGTTGTCACGGATTTGGCACGAGGAATTGTCGGTACGTTTACGATTGTGGGCCCGACGATCAGTGAAGTGAATGCGGCTTTAGGGGGTCTTCAGATCGCTGACACCTGGAATTCCGGGACCGGCTCTTTCTTCAATGCGGCTTTCGATTACCAGATCGATGTCCACTACACGCCCGGCGGCACCGGCCCCCCCGTGCCCGAGCCGAGGACTCTTAGTCTAATGGGTGGCGCGATGCTTGGCATGGGCTTCCTGGCTGGGAGAAAGCGTACCTTATCTAAGGTGCGTAGCGCGTGAAGACAAGGTCGCTAGCCTTAGCCTGATTGTGGCAAGGAAAGCAGCTTTTCATTGACGCAGGGGCGGCGGGTTTACCGTCAACGAAGGTAGCGAACCCCCAGCCGCCCGTCGCGGCATACTTCGTGGAATCTTTGACCATAAACTGAATGTTCGTGGCGGGGCCAGGGACAAAAGATTGGGCTTGGCCAAAGACTTTGTTGTTTTCCGCCGACGGAACATGCCCGTAGTGCAAAGCGGCGATGATCGTGCCGTCCGGGAATGGGAGCTTCCCCGCGCGATAAGCCTGGATGGCCGCATCGTTGCCCAAAACGGCGCCAATACTGTTCAGGTTGCCTGCTTCATGGGAGACGGAGACAAATCTCCAGTCCCGGTATCCGGGCGGAATCTTGGTTACGTAGATGGGTGCGGACGAGTCATCCGCGTGCAGAGAACCCGGCGTGGTAAACAAGACGACGCCTGCCAGAATTACAACGGCAACCAGCAGGAAAGCAATCCTTTTCATAGAGGTTCCCCCTTTAGGAACACTGCGCTCTCAAGTCTATACCGATCAACGAGTCGGGCCGAATCACGCGATGGGGGGATTATCGAGTAACACGTTTTGTGTAAGAAACTGTCAACCGAACTCCTTCCCCTCGCGACCACGACATTTTGGATCGCCAGATGTAAGTCACCTTACCAACTATTACCGTTTCACTCGCAACTAGAAGCCCTGTCGCGCAATCTAAGGTGAGTGATGCGTCACTCAGTTCTGTTAGCCCTCGCGATCCTCTCCGCGGCTTTCTTTCTGCACGTTGTCGTCGCACAAACACCACCTGCGGAAACCACGCCGCCCGGAGCGCCGCTCACGTCCCAGCAGCTCGACAATCTGGTGGCGCCCATCGCCCTGTATCCCGATCCCCTCCTGAGCGAGATCTTTGCCGCAGCCACGTATCCGATTGAAATCGCGGAAGCCGAACAATGGGTGCGCGATCATCCCAAATGGAAACCGTCGAAGCTCATGGACGAAGCCAAGAAAGAGCATTGGGACGCGAGCGTGCAAGGCTTGGTCGCCTTCCCCGATGCCCTCACCCGCCTCAGCCAGGACATCGGTTGGACCACGCAGCTCGGCAACGCCTTTCTCGCTCAACAAGCTGACGTGATGCAGGCCGTGCAGCGCATGCGCGCCAGCGCTCAGGCGAAAGGGACCCTGAAGTCCACGCCGCAGGAAATAGTGAATACGCAGGACCAGAACGGGCAAAGCGCCATCACCATCGAACCCGCCAATCCGGATATCTGGTACGTCCCGAATTACAATCCCGTTTTTATCTGGGGCCCACCAGTGTGGGGCTATTATCCGCCGATCTTTTATCCAGGCATCGATATCGGCTTTGGATTTTTCCCTGGCATCAATGTCGGACTTTATTTCGGGGGTTGGGGCGGCTGGGGATGGGGCGGTTGGGGCTGGGGACCGGATTGGTTCGGCGGCGGCATCTTCATCAATCACTCCTTCTTCCATCGCTACGGCTACGAGCATTTCCATGGAGAACCGTTGGGACGTTCCGCGTGGGCGCATAATCCGGAGCACCGGCTCGGCGTGCCTTACGCCAATCGCAGTGTCGCATCACGCTTCGGCGGAGGCGCCGAATCCCGTGGAATCCGCGGCGAAGGCGGTAACCGGGAAGTCCGCGCAGCCCCGCAGCAGCGCTTCGGAACTGGTGGGTTTGAGCAGCGAGGCTATACCAATAATCACAGCGTCTTCGGCGGCTATCACAGCGGCGGAGCCACGCGCTCGCAAAGCGATCATGGCTTCTCCAGCATGGGCGCCGAACGTGGCGGAGGAGGATTCCGCGGCGGAGGCGGCGGTTTCGGCGGTGGTGGAGCCCGTGGTGGCGGAGGAAGGCGATAAATCATGATCACCCGAAACTATTTGTCTATTTGCGCAGCACTGTTCATCGCATGCGCTCTCCCATCTTTCGCGCAGGAGCATTTTGATTCGGCCGACGCCGCCGCCAATGCACTCATTGACGCGGTTTCAAGCCACGACACAGCCCGCATGTCCGCCATCCTGGGCCCCACGGCAAAAGCAGTTCTCAGTTCGGGCAATCCCACGCAGGACAACGCCGAACAAACCGAGTTCGCCGAACGCGCCCACGCCAAGCATCGCCTGGAAATTTCCGGCATGAATCCGAATCGCGCCATTCTGAGCATTGGCGATGAGGACTGGCCGTTTCCTGTCCCCATTGTTCGCACCAACGGCAAATGGAGTTTTGACTGTTCGGCGGCTTCGGTCGAGATGCACGCTCGGCGCATCGGCACGGACGAAATGGACGCGGTTGAGATTTGTCGCGGCTACGTGGAGGCGCAGAAGAAATACGCCTCCGAAGATCGCGCCAAAGACGGTATGCTGCAGTACGCATCGCGCCTGATGAGCGCCCCCGGCAAGCAGGACGGGCTCTACTGGCAAGGCGCCGGCGAACCGCTGGTCCCGGAAGCTTTCGCCAAAGCGGAATGGACGGGGAGTGGTCACGCCAAGCCCTACCACGGATACTATTTCCGGATTCTCGAAAAGCAAGGACCCGCCGCGCCCGACGGTGCACACACCTACGCGCTAAAAAATAAGCTGATTGGCGGCTTCGGCCTGGTGGCATGGCCGGCCGAATACGGCGTAACCGGAATTCACACCTTCATCGTCAACCAGAACGGCGTGGTCTATGAGAAGGATATCGCGCCCGTGCAAGGCAAGCAGCCGCTCGCGGTAACCAGCTTCGACCCGGACCACTCCTGGCAGACAGTAGACTAGCCTCTAGCCTCACTGCGCGCTGGCGCGCTGGCTCGGCGTTATTCAGTTATTTGGTTGTTCGGTTCTTCGGTTCTGCTGCCGAAACTATCTCTAGGATGATAGACTGTCCTGTTGACAGAATCGAACAATCGGATTACGCGTGCAACGTTATATGCCGGCAACCGCAAAGTTAAGCGACATAGTCGATGCGTTGGAGATGCTGTTTGACGAGGTCCCCTCCTTCTTCGACCGCGAGACCGGCAAGGTTGAAACTATTTCCCGGGAATTTCTGCGGGAAGCAGAAGCGTCCGACGAGGAGGACGGTGACGATGAAGACGATGAAGATATTCCCAAATGGCAGAAGGAGTCGGCGCAGCTTGCAAAGCTGATCACCTTCTCTCCCGGAGACCGCTTTGTGGAACTGCCCACGAAGTTCGACGTCCACGAATGGGCCATTATGGAGGAGTTCTCGCACTCGGTGAAGTCCGAAACCATTCGCGAAGATCTTCTGTACGCCATCCACGGCGCCGGAGCGTTTCGACATTTCAAGGACAAGATTCACCGTCACGGCATTGAAAAAGCCTGGTATGCATTCCGCACGGAAGCCCTGCGTCAGATCGCAATCGACTGGTGCGAAGAGCACGACATCGCGTGGGAGTAAGCGTGGGCGAGTGCCTAAGCCCGAAGCGGACTGCTCTGAAAATGAACCAGCTCGATGCGCTCGCCTCGTTTTGAATACACAGCCACCAGCCGGAACGCGGTCTTGCTCTCTTTTCCATCGCGCACCGAGGTGATTTTGCTTTCGCCGGTCAAAATCCCAACCGACCCGTAGATTCGGACCTTCTCATTCTCCAGCTCGATGGAGAGAAAGCTCATGGAGTGCATCTTCAGATCGTCCAGAATCTGCGCCTTGGAGAACACGCTTCCATCGGGCCTTACCAGCATATAGTCGTCGGAATAGACTTCAGACAGCTTCTTGAAATCGTTGGCCTTCAAAGCTCCATAAAAATCTTCGCGGTGGGCGCGGCTCACTTCCTCCGTTGTCATGTTCACGCAGCAGCTCCAAACGCCTGGTAGTCCGTATAGCCATGCGCGCCGCCCCCATAGAACGTGGAACGATCCGGCGCATTGAGCGGCACGTTTGCTTTGATCCGTTCCACCAGGTCCGGATTTGCGATAAATAACCGCCCGAACGCAACCGCATCCGCGTGCTCCAGGCTGATTGCCTGCGCCGCGCTCTCGGACGTGTAAGCGGCGGCTGAGATCAACGGTCCTTCGAAAGTGGAACGGAACAGGGCCGCGTTATTCCGCGCATTTTCGTGGAGCTCATCCGTCAAACCGATCTCCGATCCTCTGGCCTCGATCAAATGCAGATACGCGATTCGACGCTTGCTCAGTTCCCCGATGACAAAGCCGAACAACTCCAGCGGATTGCTATCGAAGATGCCGCCATATTGTCCAAAAGGAGAAAGGCGCACGCCCAGCCGATCCGGGCCAATGGCAACCGCCACCTCATCGACAATCTCGAGCAGGAACCGCGCCCGATTCTCTTGCGACCCACCGTAAGCATCGGTTCGCTGGTTGGTTCCGTTCTCCAGGAACTGCTCAATCAAGTGGCTGTTCGCGCCCTGCAATTCCACGCCATCGAATCCAGCCTCTAGCGCGTTCAGCGCCGCCTGGCGGAACGCGTCAACAATGCCGGCGATCTCGGAAGTCTCCAGCGCCCGCGGAGTCTCGGCCTGCACTTGTTGAAAGTCTTTCGTCAAAGCCGGGATTGTCGGAAGTACGGCCGACGGCGCAACCGGAGCCGCTCCGTCCGGCGTCAGCGACGAATGAGAGTTCCGCCCATTGTGCGCGATTTGCATAAATATCCGGCCGCCGCGAGAATGCACGGCCTCGGTCACTCTTCGCCATCCGGCAATCTGCTCTTCCGTATAAATCCCGGGAGCATTCGGATAACCCTGCGCCTGCGCACTGATCGCGGTTCCTTCCGAAATAATGAGGCCGGCCGACGCACGCTGCGCGTAATATTCGGCGTTGATCGCGGCCGGGGCGTTCGCCGTCGCGCACCGCATTCGCGTGAGCGGCGCCATGACAATCCGATTCGGGAGCTGTATCGCGCCCGCGCGCAATGGCTGGAAAAGCGCTTCTTTGAACATGGTGGCCTTTCACGCTTCGTTCAGAGCAATCTCGCCCATATCGATGGATACCAGCAAAGGCTCTTTCACCAACTGGTAGTCGCCCTCGTAGGCGTAGATTCGGCGCTTCGCCGGCACAATGATCCCGTCCACGTCCCGGTATTCCGACGCATAGTTGAGTCCGGTAGCGCCGCCCAGAATATCCACCGTGTAGTCGTGCCGCCGCAGCAATCCGTCCGGCCCAAAGCAGGAAATCTGTTCACGTGTGTGGCTCTTCACATGATCCGGAAAAGTGACCTTCAAACGCCGCCAGGTTTCACCCTCCACCTGAATGGACGGAATCTCCTCACTCCGAAATCCCTGATTCGTGTAGAGGAACGGAGTATTCAGATAGGTCCACAACGCCTCGCCACAGAAATATGCCACGTGGACGTCGTCCCAAGGCGATTCCCGCTGCTGGCCTTGAAACGATTCCTCGGGGTTGTCGCGCGACTCGATCGCCGTCCCGTCCACCTTCTCCATCACGATGCGATTGGGCTCGAAAATCGATCGTTTGTCCTGGCCAGGGAAATCCGTGATCAGCCGCTCGGCCTTCGTATCGATGGTCATCACCACGTTCTTAAGCACGTCACCCTGGCTCTTGACGAACCAGATCGCTCCGCGAATCGACGCGGCAACCTTCACCGACTTCACCTTGCTCCAACGCTCTAGACCGCCATGCGCTTTTACCGCCAGGTTCAATAATTCATTCATTTAGCTCACAGGTAAAGAGTAGAGCGAAAGTGAGCTCAGCACATCACCCTTACGGGTTACTTTGCGATATCACAAGTACAATTAGCCGCAGATGAACGCAGATGCACGCTGATAAGATTCTTATCCGCGTTTATCCGCGTTCATCCGCGGCCAAAAATCTTACGGCTGATAATTCAACGTAACCACGGGGCTCGTCGATGTCTTGCCCGTTGCGTCTGTCACCACCAGCTGAACCAAGTACGTTCCCGCTCCACTTACAAAATCCACCGTCGCTTTCGGATTATCCGGCGATTGCAGTAAGGCCGGCAGTTTCCCGCCCGGCGCCACCTCAAACAGGTACTGCAATTTTCCGGACGCGCTGGTTGACCCGCTCCCATCCAGCACTACCGAGGCCTGATTAGTCGTCAAAGTGGAAGGCGTCACGAAGGCAGTCGTGGTGCCTGGCGTCGGAGGGGCGGCTGCTCCGGCGGTAATCGGACTGCTCACCACGCCGTGGATCAATTGCGGCCCGAAGTGGACCGTTGCTCCTCCTTGGAACTGCAGCGTGATGTTCGAAAACCCGACGATCTTCCCTCCGGTGATGTTCACCAAAAGTGTCGACGCTGCCAATGGCGCGGGGCTCCCATCTTTCGTAATCGTCACCGGGCCGCTCAGTTCAAACCCGCCCGTGGCGATTTGCGTGATGCTACCGCCCACGATTCCGATATGGTGCGTGTGCTGCATTCGTCCGGTGGTGGCTGAGGTACTGTCGATATTCGCCGCGTTTCGCGTGTAGTCGGACAGTTCCATGGTCAAAGTCGCCGAAAAGTCGGCTTTGCTTGGGTCTTGGTTCAATGTCAAAATCCACGGACCGCGCATTTCCCAAGGACCCATTGGCATGCTCGTGGTGGGGGAATAGTCGTTGATCACTCCACTGAACTGCGTGGGCGCAGAAGTTTGGGCCAGAACGCCGCTGGCTATGGCCAGCCCCAGGACCATCCCCGTACAAGTTTTGCTTTTCATCGCGGAACCTCCAAAAATTGAGAATCGCTCCTCGCGTCAAATCCGAAGTGACGCTGAAACGTAGGTACAGAATTGATCTGATTGGTAGTTAGCGTCAACGGGCAATGCACGGAACAGCGCTTTACCGTGAAATGCCGTCTTTTGCGGTTCCTCAATCCAGGACGTTACAATCGGACGCGATGGGTGAACCCGCCCCAGACACGCCGGCGTCCGAGCAGTCGTCCGAACCTCGGCTCGATTCATGGAAGGAAATCGCGGCATACCTTGGCCGCGATGTGACCACGGTTCAGCGCTGGGAGAAGCGCGAGACCATGCCAGTACACCGCCATGTCCACGACAAGCGCGGCTCGGTGTACGCCCTGGCTCCCGAACTGGATGCGTGGTTGAAAACCCGACGCCAGTTGGGTGCGGACGAGCCAGCAGCGGACGTGGCCACTCCGCCGGCGCCAGCGCCACGCCCGCGCGCCTGGATAGCGCTGGCGGCCGTTTCCTTCGTCGTCCTGCTGGCAGCCATTTATATAATGATCCGGGCGCGCTCCGCAAACCACCGTGCAACCCAAAATCGGATCGTTGGCGGTACTTCCCTTGAAGAACCTGTCGGGAGATCCAACGCAGGAATACCTGGCGGACGGCATGACCGACGCACTCATCGCACGCCTGTCCACCATGCACGGTCTGCGCGTGATTTCCAGCACATCGGTAATGCAATTCAAGAATCCGCGAATGTCTGTTCCCGAGATCGCCAGAACGTTGCATGTGGACGCTGTCGTGGAAGGGTCCGTCATGCGGCAGAACAGTCGGATTCGCGTAACGGCTCAGTTGATTCGCGGCTCCACCGATGAGCACTTCTGGTCGGAAACCTACGACCGCGATCTGCGCGATGTGTTCGCCGTCCAAAGCGAGTTGGCGCAATCGATTGCGGAAAAGGTCCGGGTCACAATCACCGGCGCCGAACACGCCAGGCTGACGGCAGCGCGTCCCGTCGCCACTGAAGTATATGAGAACTACCTAAAGGGACGTTTTGCCTTTAGCCAAAGCAGCAGTCGGGCGAACGTTGAGGAAAGCATCGCTTATTTCGAAAATGCAATCAAGATGGACCCCACCTTTGCGCCAGCTTACGTCGGCTTGGCCGCTGCTACTACACAGCTCGGCACGGTTTTTTTCGGCGCTTCGCCAGCTGAGACGCGCCCCAAAGTAATCAGCGCAGCCCGAAAAGCCTTGGAACTCGATCCCGACCTTGCGGAAGCGCATGTCATCCTGGCAAACGTGTTGCAGGAACAGTGGCACTGGGCCGACGCTGAAACGGAATATCGACGCACCCTGGAATTGAACCCCAATGACGCGGCCGCTCACGCAGGGCTTGCATTGTGGCTGCTGTGCCGTGGTCGTACCGACGAAGCTGTCGCCTGGGCGCTGCGTGGCCGAGAACTCGATCCCCTTGCGGTTTCCGGCAATATTCTAGCCTGGATTCTGTTTCAGTCTCATCGTTACGAGGAGGCTATTCGCGAGTTGCGTAGCGCACTGGCAGTGCGGCCGGACCACGCATACTCCCTTTCCACTCTTGGATTCGCGCTGATCGCCAACAATCAACCGGCGGATGCCATTCCCGTTCTCGAGAAAGCCGTCTCCGTTTCGCACCGCAGTCCCGCAGTGATTGGGGTGCTCATCCGAGCGTATGCGCACGCCGGACGCCGGAAGGATGCTCTTCAGCTTCTGGCGGAACTGCAACAACGCCGGAAAACAGGTTACGTTCCGGCGGGCGCTTTCGTGAACGCCTATCTTGGACTAGGTGAAAACGACCAGGCCTTTGCCTGGCTCGAGCAAGGCTACAAAGAGCAATCGAATATTCTGCAATTCCTCAAAGTGCATCCCTTCTTCGACCCCATCCGCGGCGATCCACGATTTGCGGATCTGCTCCGCCGCACGGGACTGGAATGAGGCCGATCACAATTGGCCACGTAGAAGCTATCTTCCGGTATCCGGTAAAGTCCATGGCGGGCGAACCACTCGACGCCGCCAATCTCGGCTGGCACGGCATCCAGGGCGACCGTCGCCTGGCATTCCGGCGCATCGAGGATCGCAGCGGATTTCCGTGGCTAACAGCAGGCAAGCTTCCCGACTTGGTCCTGTTTACTCCGCAACGTCAGGATGGAGACCTTCCCACGCATGTCCGCACCCCGGATGGCCAAGAGCTGCCCATCTTCGGCGAGGAATTGGCCGCGGAAGTCGCACGCCGCTACGGCGCTCCCGTACAGATGATGCACTTCAAGCACGGCATCTTCGACGAAGCCAGCATCTCGGTGATCGCCTCCGATACGGTGTGCGAGATCTCGCGGCTCGCGGGGCTCAATCCGGACGTGCGGCGCTTTCGCCCAAATATCCTGGTTCGATTACAGCGGCCGGTTCCGTTCCAAGAGGACGAGTGGGTTGGCGCTGTCCTGTCGTTCGGCGAGGGCGACGCCGCACCCGCCGTCACCGTCACCCTGCGCGACGAACGCTGCGCGATGCTGAACCTGGATCCCGACTCCGCGCGCCCTACTCCGGAAATGCTGAAGGCGGTGGTGCGCACGCACCAGAACACCGCGGGAATCTACGCCGCCGTCACTCGCATCGGCCGGCTCGCGGTAGGGCAACCCATCACGCTGCATCCGGCAGACATGCCGTCAGCTCGCTGATCCCCAGCCGAGCCGCGACCGTAAGGGAGTCGGTGCCTTTTTGTTTTTTTTTCACAAACCTGTAAGCGGCAGGTGATTTTGATTTTTTGCGCCGTTCGCCAAACTCCCTATTCGGACTCGCCCACACATCGCGCAAGAAGCCGTGAAAGTCGGATAGCGTCTACCTTGGCAGTGCACCAAGTTGGGTCATAAGACCGAGCGTATCCATAATGATGCGAGTGTCCTTGATACGCCCATTCTCCAGCCGATCAATGACAACCCCCCAGACGCGCACAGGCCGGTCTGTTGCGGGAATCCCGAGAAACTCACCCTTGTGAGTACCGGTCCACTCGAAGCGGCTGGCCACTTTATCGCCTTCCGTAATTTGCTCCTGGATGGAAAAGACGAGGTCAGGAAATCCGGCGCGCATAGCGCCAAGGATATCTTTCAAGCCCTCCAGTCCGGGACCCTGCCCAGGCAGTGGAACCTGCTCGACAACATCTTCCCAAACAAACTGTGCGGCCGTGTCGATTTTCCCCTGAGTGATCACTTCATCCACAAAGCGCCGGATGATCGCGGCATTGTCATGCGCCATGCCAATCATTGTACTCGCGCCTACTTCTTCAATTCCTCATCGTCGGTGTTCGCATCCATATGCATGTCCATTCCCGCCCACACGTCGCCCGAGGATTTTGCGTTCGGATAGACATGCGTCATCCACCCAAAGACCACGGGGATCCAAAGTCCGTGCGCCTCTTTGCATGCTTCTTCGGTGTGGATGCTGCCTTGCACGCCGAACTTCGCATGCGGCCCAAACTGCTCTTTCAGAGGAGCGCTTCGCGGACCGCCGCAGAAGTCCACATGACGGTGCCACGTCGCAATGCTCAGCGGAGCGATCGCATTCAGCTGGTCCGCCGTCGAATCCTGCGGAGCGGTATACATAACGCCCACCGCCTGCATGCCCTCCGGTGTGCGCTTGTACAGGATCGATCCGGGGTGATCGTAATCCACGTTGCGCTGCTCCAACCGGTTGTAGCGATAGTTCGTATAGTGAACTTCTTCGCCCATCTTACCCGTGGGATGAAACGGCTTGTAGCCATCCCGCAGCGCGGTGTTGACATCGGAGTAATGCGCAACCACGCTGCGAGCTTCGGCGACAATCTGCTGAGCCTTCTGCATGTCCCCCAGCTGCGGCTTTCGCTTGTCCGACATCTGCATGTGATTCCCCATCTTCATCGAAGGCACCGAAGTCTCATCTGTTTTTCCGCCGTATTGTTGCAGCAGCCGTTCCCACAACGGAAATTGCTGCCCCATCACCCCCATAAGAAAGCAAAGTACACAGACTAGGAGAATCACCTTAATACTCTTCATCGCAAAACCTCCAACGCTGTCAGATAGCTCTACAGCAATGAACGAATTCCGGGCCAAACTTGTTCCGTGCCCAATCGCTACGGCCCAATTGAACCGTCGGCAAACCAGAAACGAGAAACCAGAAACCAGAAACGGTTCCCGATTGACTTCCCCACCGTGAAATCGCTACAGTGACCACCAGCGTAAAGGGGTATGGCCAAGAGAGCGGCAAGTCCGTCGAATCCCATCCAAGAACGGTTCACTGAGGCGCTGGACCAACTGGTCGCGGAAGTGAAGCGTGACAAGTCTATCCTGGCGGCTCTGCTTTGCGGAAGTTTGGCGCATGATGCAGTCTGGGCCAAGTCCGACATTGATCTACTGCTGATCACGGTGGATGACAAAAAGACCGAACCCTTGGGCGTGGCCCTTTATGCAAACGGCGTGAATGTCCATGCCTTACTAATGTCGCGTACGCAGTTCCGGCGAATGGCGGAAGGCTCTCTGCGAAACTCTTTCATGCACTCGTTTATTACGAAGGGACGAGTTCTCTATACGCACGACCCTACGATTTCAGCCGTGTGCGCGCGGCTCCAGCAAATTGGCGAGCGGGATACCCAAATCCAATTGTTGCGAGCTGGGATTGAGGCGCTAGCCCCCATAGACAAGGCCCGCAAGTGGATGATCACTCGCGGCGATCTCGACTACACCGCTCTCTGGATCCTCTATGCGGCCACTCCACTTGCAAGAATCGAAATCCTAATCGCGCGCCGTCTCACGGATCGCGAAGTGATTCCACAAGCCATCCAACTCAATCCGGCGTTCTTCAAAATTGTCTACGCCGACCTGCTCAACAACAAGAAGACTACCCAGAACGTCCACATGGCTCTGGATGCCATCGACGCTTATCTTGCAAAACACACTCCGGCGCTCTTTGGGATCGTCCTCGACCATTTGCAGGAGGTGGGAGACACGCGCTCCGCGAGCGACCTCGAAGCTCACTTCAAGCGCAACTTCGATGTGGGCGGCGTGACCACCGCTTGCGAATATCTGTCCGATCGCGGACTCATCTGCAAAGTGTCGACACCGATCCAGCTTACAAAACGCAGCAGCATTTCCATGCAGGAGATGGCCTTCACTTATATACATGAAGCGGAAGATTCCTACTAAAGGCCAGGAGGGCAACCGCAAGACCGGCCCTCGGACCACCATCGCCGTGCAAGGCGCGCGCGTTCACAACTTGAAGAACGTTTCGGTCGAGATTCCGCGCGACAAATTAGTGGTGGTCACTGGACTGTCGGGTTCCGGCAAATCGAGCTTGGCCTTCGACACCATCTACGCCGAAGGCCAGCGGCGCTACATGGAATCGCTATCCAGTTATGCCAAGCGGTTCATCTCGCACGTCGCAAAACCCGATGTAGATTTCGTTTATGGCCTGTCGCCGGTAATCTCAATCGAGCAGAAGACCACCACAAACAATCCGCGCTCGACAGTTGGGACCATGACCGATATCGCAGGTTACCTGAATCTTCTTTACGCTACCATCGGCCAGCCCCACTGTCCGCGCACCGGCGAGATCACCCCGAGCCGTACATCCAGCCAGATCCTGGAAGCGATTCTGTCCCTTCCTGAGGGTACGGAAATCGAGCTTCGCGCCCCCGTGTTCAAGCAATACGGCGAAGAGCTCGACTTCGTTCTTACCGAGGTTCGCAAAAAAGGCTGCCGGATCGTGATTGTCAACGGGAAGCCGGTGGACATTTCCGCAGAGGTGGAACTGGACGAATCGAAGATCCGCACGATGGACGCAGTGGTCGATCGTTTCATCGTGAGCCGCAAGCATGAGAAGGCCATCAAGGCGGGAATCGCCGCCACGCTCCTGGTGGGCGATGCGCTGATGCAAGTGGAGGTGACTAAGAGCTCCGGACAAAAAACAGATCGAGCAGTTCTATGCGGGCTTTTGCAGCAAGACCCATCATTTCGTTTATGGCGACGTCCTACCCGAGTTCTTCATGTTTAACAATCCGGAGAGCGCGTGCCGGACATGCGGAGGCCTGGGCGTTCACAAGTTGACGCATCCCGAACTGCTGATTCCCGATCCCCAGCGCAGCATCCTGGGCGGCTGCTTCGTGAAAGAGGCGTTCAAGTACAATCCCGATACCTGGGATGGGCATGTGATGTACAGCCTGTCGAAGATCCTCAAGTTTTCCTCGGATACTCCGTGGGAGAAACTCACCGAACCGGTGCGCAACTCCATCCTCTACGGGATCGAGCAGAAGCTGCGCATGCAGGCTCCTCCCGATAGCAAAGTGGATCGGGAAAAGTGGACGCGTTCCGAGATCGGCTTTGGAGGAATCGCTCACCGGATTGAGCGCTACTACCGCCGCTATCGCCAGCGGGGCGAAGCAAATTCCGGAATGGAAGCATGGCTCGACAAGGTGATGGTGGAGCACACCTGCCCGGACTGCAAGGGAACGCGCGTCCGGGCAACACGTCTGCTTTTCACCATCGAAGGCAAGACGATCTACGACGTCGGCCAGCTCCATTTCGACAAGCTGCACGAGTTCCTCGGCGAGGTCAATCCTTCCGGTCGAGGCGCCGACGCCGGCCGGCAAGTTCTGCGTGAAGTCCGCGGGCGTCTGGAATTGCTGCTCGGGATCGGGCTCGATTATCTGAATTTCAACCGGCGTTCCGCGACGCTATCGGGCGGTGAATCGCAGCGCATTCGCTTATCCACTCAAATCGGATCCGGGCTCATGGGGATGCTCTACGTGCTGGATGAGCCGAGCATCGGGCTGCATCCGAAGGACAACGTCAAGATGATCGCGATGCTGGAGCGGCTTCGCGATATCGGGAATACAGTGATTGTGGTGGAACACGACGAAGACACAATTCGCGCCGCCGACCACATCGTCGAAATGGGCCCGGGGCCGGGAGTGCACGGCGGTTCCGTTGTTGTACAGGGCCTTCTTGACGACGTGCTTGCCTGCAAAGCCTCGCCAACCGGCCAATTCCTCTCGGGCATGCGCGCCATCGAGATGCCCGCACGAAGAAGAAAAGGAAATGGCAAGACGCTGCGGATCCGTGGCGCGCGCGAAAACAATCTGAAGAACGTGGATGTCACTTTTCCGTTGGGCGCCATGGTGGCAATCACCGGCGCTTCCGGATCGGGCAAGAGCACTCTGATCAATGAGATTCTGTACAAGGCTCTTTGGAAGCGTTTGGAAGACACGCGAACGCTCCCCGGCGATCACGAAGGCGTGGACGGCATGGAGCATGTGCACAAGGTCGTCAACATCGATCAGTCTGCGATCGGGCGCAACAGCCGGTCGAATCCAGCGACCTATATCGGCTTCTACGACAGCATTCGCGACCTGTTTACCCAGACTCCTCTAGCTGTCGAACGCGAATATAAAGCAGGCCGCTTCAGTTTCAACGTGAAAGGCGGGCGCTGCGAGGAGTGTCAGGGCGAAGGCGTGATCCGAACCCAGCTTTACTTCATGCCGGACGTCGAGGTGGTCTGCGGAGCTTGTAAAGGCGCGCGCTTCAATGCCGAAACGCTAGAGATAACATTACGCGGCAAGACCATCGACGACGTACTCAATATGTCTGTGGAAGAGGGCGCCACATTCTTCGCGAGCGCGCCCGCGGTAGGCAAGAAAATCGAAGTGCTCAACGAACTGGGTCTGGGCTATCTGACGCTTGGACAATCCGCAACCACGCTGTCCGGCGGCGAGGCCCAGCGCATCAAAATCGCGACAGAGCTCAGCAAACTCCAGCGCGCGAAACATACGGTCTATATCCTGGATGAGCCGACCACCGGCCTGCATCTGGCGGACGTCGAGCGGCTGCTAGAATCCCTAAATAAACTGGTGGATGCGGGCCACACCGTGCTACTGATCGAGCACCACTTGGATGTGATCAAGACCGCGGATCACGTAATCGATCTCGGCCCCGAAGGCGGTCACGCAGGCGGCGAAGTGGTGGTAACAGGAACCCCCGAACAGGTCGCGGCGTGCAAGGCGTCGCATACAGGCCGGTTTTTGAAAGCCCATCTCAAGGCCTGAAGCATCAGCAACCAGAAACCAGAAACGAGAAACCAGAAACGAGTTCCCCCCATTCAGCTAAACTGAGCTAACCCTCCCATGCCCCTGTCTGTCGGCGACCAGCTAGGCCCGTACGTGATCCTTGCGCCGATCGGCGCCGGCGGAATGGGAGAAGTGTACAAAGCCCGTGACACGCGGCTGGATCGCATCGTCGCGCTGAAGATCGCGAAAAGCGAGTTTGGTGAACGATTCGATCGCGAGGCTCGCGCAGTCGCGGCCCTGAATCATCCGCACATCTGCCACCTCTACGATGTCGGACCGAACTACCTGGTGATGGAGTATGTCGAAGGCGAGCCGCTCAAAGGACCCCTCCCGCTGGATCAAGCCCTGAAATACGCCGCGCAGATCTGCGAAGCTCTCGACGCCGCGCATCGCAAAGGCATCACACACCGCGACCTGAAGCCTGCCAACATCCTGGTCACCAAATCCGCCGGCGTGAAGTTGTTGGACTTCGGCTTGGCCAAGGTCGAAGCGCCCGTCTCGGACGGCCTCGGAACCATGACCATGGCGCTCACCGGCAAGGGACAGATCTTAGGAACCCTGCAGTACATGTCTCCCGAGCAGGTCAATGGTCAGGAGGCCGGCGCGCAGAGCGATATTTTCTCGTTCGGACTGGTGCTGTACGAAATGCTCACCGGCAGACCTGCCTTGGAAGGCTCCACGCCGGCTAGTATCATCGCTGCGATTTTGGAACGGCCCGCGCCTTCCATCACGGACGTTGCTCCCGCCTCAGTCGACCGCGTGCTGAAAAGTTGCCTGGAGAAAGATCCGGAGAACCGTTGGCAGAGCGTGAGAGATTTGAAAGTGGCGCTGCAGCTGGCCGGTGTGCAGTCTGGTATGGCGATATCCACGGCGCCCGCAAAGCGAAACTGGTTGTGGCCCAGCGCGGCTGTTGCGTTGCTAATAGCCTTGGCGTTGCTATCGCTCTTGCACTTCCGCGAAACACCACCCCGCGCGGACTCAGTACGCTTCACCATTCCACCACCTGCCGACGCTGCGATCGTTTCAGGTCCGCCCTGGGGACCTCCGCTAGCTGTTTCGCCGGACGGGCGCAGCATTGTGTTTGTCGCCGCCGGAAAAGACCGCAAGCGCAGGTTGTGGGTCCGTCCGCTCGACGCGCTCGCTGCCCTGCCCCTGGCGGGAACCGAGGATGCCAGCGCCCCGTTCTGGTCGCCCGACAGCCAGTGGGTCTCATTCTTCGCCAACCGCAAACTCTTGCGCGTCACGGCGTCGGGAGGGGAAGTGCAGACGCTGTGCCAATGTCAATCAGGAGGCGCCGGAGGAACGTGGAATCAAGACAACGTGATACTCTTCGCTCCCGCCGTTGCCGGCCATACTGGCCTGTTTCGAGTTGCAGCCGCGGGAGGAACACCGGCTGCGGTGACTACGGTCGATAAGGCGCACGGTCAGGCGAATAACCTATGGCCGGAGTTTTTGCCGGACGGCCATCACTTCCTGTACAGCACAGGAGGCGATCTCACCGGTGTCTACCTGGGCGATCTCAACTCGCCCAACAGCATCCGCCTGATGCCGCTCACCGAATCGTCGAAGCTAAGTTACGTATCGCCTGGATATATTCTGTACGTGCGCGAGCGCGTGCTTTTTGCCCAACCCTTCGACGCGAAGCGGCGCGTACTGGCCGGCGATCCGATTCGCGTGGTGGAAGGCGTAGAGACCGGCGGACCCGGCTCCGCGGCATTCTCGGTTTCATCCAACGGAGTGCTGGCTTACTGGAGCGGAGCGCCTCCGAGAAGCGAGCAGTTGACCTGGGTCCGGCGAGATGGAACCCGGATCGCTACCGTGGGACCGCCCGGCGCGTACTTTCACTTCTCACTCGCTCCTGACGAACAGCATGTGGCGCTCACCCGCTACGAAACTGGAGACAACAACTTCCAGAGCGCTATCTGGATACTGGATGCAGTGCGGGGTACGCTCGCGAAATTGACGTTCGAGAGGGGCGGTTCGGGCATGTCGGTCTGGTCGCCCGACAACGGGCGAATTGTCTTTGCCTCCGGCAGGCACGGTCCTCCCACGTTGTTTCAAAAACGCATCGGGGACTTGGGGCCAGATCAACTGCTAGTGAAAGGCGGCGACAACCACCCCACCGATTGGTCCCCCGACGGACGCACCATCGTCTACGAATCCCTGGATGACAAAACCAGGAACGACCTCTGGCTGCTATCGCCGGATGGGCATAAGTCGCCGTTTCTTCAGTCGCCATCCAATGAAACTGGAGGAAGAATTTCGCCGGATAGTAAGTGGATGGCCTACGCTTCCGATGAATCTGGCAGAGACGAGATTTATGTAACCAGTTATCCGGAACGTCACGGCGCCACACGAATCTCCACCGATGGCGGCGCTCAGGCGGAATGGCGGCGTGACGGGAAAGAGCTGTTTTATCGCGCCCCGGATCGAAAGTTAATGGCGGTGCCGGTAAAAAGCGCGGCGAATTTCGCTGCCGGCACGCCCCACGCGCTTTTTGAATTGCAGCCGGAGCCGCCGGCCTGGATACAAAGCGGCGTGGACCAGCGAGTGTACGCCCCGTCCGCAGATGGCCAGCGGTTCCTGATCGCTGTTCCGGTCGGCCAGGAATCCTTCGCCCCGATAACCGTGGTCCTCAACTGGACCGCCGGGTTGAAGCGAAACTAGCTGTGGTGGGGCAGGCGCTTCTAGCCTGCCAACTGTTTTTTCTTTCACCATCTTCGTCGCCCTTGGCGGCCCGTAGGCACCACCCCTGCACGGTTTCATGGGCCTCGCTGTATGCATATCTTGCATTATGGACCAATTGACCGCCACACAATCGGATCCGTCGCTTCGGAGATTGCCACAGGTCTGTAGCAATGGGCCACTTAGCTGTATGACATATCTTGCATTATGGACCAATTGACCGCCACACAATCGGATCCGTCGCTCCCGGACCTTGCCACGGTCATCGCGATTGCGCTCGTAGCATATGCCGCGTCCAACGTCCTGCATGAAGCAGTGGGACACGGCGGAGCCTGCCTTGTTCTCGGCGGAAAACCTCTCGTGCTCTCAACGGTACATTTTGAATGCGGGGGACAAACCATGAGTGCGCTCTCCCTGCGCGCCGTTGCGGCAGCAGGCACCATCGTAAACTTCATCGCTGGTGCAATGGCACTCTTCCCCTTTAAGGCCGTGAACCCGCTGCGCAAGCCGCACGCGGCCTACTTTCTCTGGCTCTTCGCCACGTTGAACCTCTTGAAAAGTGGAACGGAGCTGGCTACTTTCTTTTCTCCGGCGTCGGGGACATAGGCAGATTGGGCCGAGGGTCGCGCGCGGTGCCCTAGAAGGCCAAGACAACCTCGTCTGGCGCTGAAGTTCCTGACGGATGAGTTGGCCACGCATCCACCTGCTTTGGAGCGGCTGCGGCGCGAAGCGCGCATGATCGGTGCGCTGAACCATCCCGGCATCTGCACTATGTATGAACTGGGCGAGGCCTCCGGCCGTGGTTTCCGGCAATGAGTATCTTCGGAGGAGCGACTCTATTGCGGAGCGGTGGCGCGAAACCCTCTCTCGCCGGAAGAGCTGATCGAGATTGCAACGCAGGTAGCGAAGGCGTTGGAAGCGGCGCACGGTCAAGGCATGGTGCACCGCGACATCAAGCCGGATATTCTTCTCGCTCGCCAATCGGCGGAATGAGCTGAGGTTCGCTTCGGCGGCGGTCAAGTATCCATGCGGAGAAGCGCAAACGGCTCACCGTCCCGGCGTATAATGTCGCCGGAACAGATGCGCGGCGAAGCGCTGGATGCACGGTCCGACATTTATTCGCTGGGCAAGGTCCTGGAAGAACTGGCAGGCGAGTCGCCACCGAAGAGACTCGCGCCCATTCTCGGCAGAGCGCTGGCGGCCGACCCGGTGAAGCGGTGGCAGAGCGCGAGTGAACTGCGGGAGCGCTGGAATCGACGCGGCGAAAAAAGTTCCTCGCGTAGCGCTGGCGATGGGACTGGCAGCGGCTGCTCTATTTGCGGGCGTCTGTCTTGGCTCTTCCTGCATCGCCCTGAGCCTTCCGCCGAGCTGATGCAGAAACGGTTGACTTTCAACCCGGCCGAGAGCCCTGTTCAGAGCGGCGCATTTCTCCTGATGGCAAGTATCTGGCTTACTCGGACCGGGCCGGGATCCACGTGAAGTTGCTTCGACGGGGAAGATCGGCTCATTCCGAGGCCTGCTGGAGTTCCGGATAGCGCCTATGGTAATCGATTCGTGGTTTCCGACGGTACACTATTGCTCGCCGACGCAAACGAACCGGGTGGACGTAAGAGCATGTGGACAGTATCGGTACTAGGGCAATCTGCACGACGCCTTCGCGACGATGCGCGTGGGATTTGGGTTTCGCCGGATGGGACACGCATCGCTTTCAGCCGCCGAAACCTCGGATGAACATTCGCGAAATCTGGGTGATGGGACGCCAGGGAGACACCCGCAAAGATCATCACGATAGAAGACAATGAGTCCTGCGTCGAAGCACTGGTCGCCGGATGGGCAGCGCTTGGCCTACATTAGGGCGCACGCATTCGGAACGTTCCAGTATGAAGATCGAAACTTGCGACCTGAAAGGGGCGAAGCGGACGGTGGTTGTGCCGCCGAGCCGATTGCGGGAACGGTCTTCGCTGGCTGCCGGATCGCCGGATTGTCTAGGCGGCGACCGCCGTCACTCAACGTGACGAAATCTTTGGCAAATCGGCATTGATAACGATACGGGCAGGCCCACCGGTAAACCGAAACGCTCACCAGTGGGGGATCTGCCTTTCGGGAGAGCGCCAGTGCGGATGGGAAGCGGCTGTATCCAAAAGCTGACATATCAGAGTCAGGTGTATGGGGAGCTCGCGGCAGGGGGGACGCGCATGAGTCGCCACAGCGGCTGACTAATAACGCAACCACGAGTGCCCTCGGCGTGGACGGCGGACAGCAAAGCTGTATTGTTCGCGTCAAACCGTAACGGCACATGGGGTATTTTCAAACAAGGAATCAACCAGGAGACCTCGCGCCCGTGCTCACAGCCGCAGGCGTCGCCATTTCGCGCCGCGGCGTCGTCTTCTTTGGCTGGAGCCTCGGGGCTTCTTTGGCTCACTCAGTTCCTGCGTCGTGACGTGCAAGCAGCCGCGCCAGCCGTCGAGTAGGGAGGAGACGCGGAATTTGTGACTTCTGGTGTGGATCGAAGCTATGTCTGGATCGTCGCAGGCTGCGTAGTCTCGCTGATTTTTGTCTCGGTTCTAGGGCCGAGCATTCGTTTTTGAACCAGAAACCAGAAACGAGAAACCAGAAACCACCCACCACCCCCTAAAATAGAATCAGTGCTAGTAACGATCAACCCTCAACCGTCCCGCCCCGCCTGGCTCCGCGCCCCCGCGCCCGCTGGCGAAAATTATCGCGAGCTGAAACGCTTGGTGGACGATCTCAAACTGCACACCGTCTGCGAGAGCGCCGCCTGCCCCAACACCGGCGAGTGCTGGAATCGTCGCACTGCGACGTTCATGATCCTCGGCAATGTCTGCACCCGCCGCTGTGGATTTTGCGCGGTTCAGAAAGGTGCGCCCCTCCCTGTCGATTACGATGAACCCCGCCGCGTCGCCGAAGCTTGCGCCATTCTCGGACTCAAGTACGCCGTGGTCACCAGCGTGAATCGGGACGATCGAAAAGATGGCGGCGCCGAGCTTTTCTCTCTCACCATCCAAGCTATTCGCGAGCGCATCCCTGGGTGCAAAGTGGAGGTGCTGGTGCCGGATTTTCAAGGCTCTCACGCCGCTATGGAAATTGTTATGAATGCGTCTCCGGATGTGCTCAATCACAATATCGAAACCGTTCCACGCCTCTATCGCCAGGTGCGTTTAGGCGCCCGCTACGAACGCTCGCTCGACATGCTGGCCCACGCCAAACGGTTGCGCCCGTCGGTGCCCACCAAGTCCGGCCTCATGCTCGGGCTCGGTGAAAATCCCGAGGAAGCCGAGCAGGTCATGCGCGATCTCCGCGCGCATCAAGTAGACATTCTCACCCTCGGCCAATATCTGCGCCCATCGCAAAAGCATCTGCCCATCATCCGCTACGTGCCGCAAATCGAGTTCGACGAATTCAAGCGCCTGGGTTATCAAATGGGTTTTTCGCACGTGGAATCCGGACCGCTGGTGCGCAGCTCCTATCACGCGAGCGACGCGGTGTAGTTTGGCTTCGTTTCGCGAAGTTTATCCTCGGCGTTCTTTCGCTGGCCCTTCCACTGCCCTTCGAGCTCGAATCGGTGAACGTGTTCCTGGTCCCGCTCTCACCGGGCTACCTCCTAATCGATTGCGGCATGGAAACGGCGCCGGCTTTCCAAACTCTGCACGCCACCCTCGCGGAACGCCAAATCGCGTGGCGCGACATCCGCCAGATCGTTCTCACTCACATGCATCCCGATCACATGGGGATGGCCTCGCGGCTCCTCGAGCTTACCGGCGCCGAATTAGGCATGCACCAAGCGGAAGCCGAACATCTGAGGCTGGTCACCGACGGCAATCGCCGGATCCCATGGCTGCAGGAAGCCTATCTACAATCCGGTGTTCCGCAATCGCTCGAAATAAAAATGGAAGAGCACTTCGCCGTGATCCGCGAGAATTTCCATCCACTCCACCCAGCGCGCCTCTTTACCGGCGGCGAGAAACTCGATACCGCGCTCGGTCCGCTCGAAATCGTGTGGACCTCCGGACATTCCCCTGGCCACATCTGCCTCTATTCGCACGAGCGAAAGCTGCTGTTCTCCGGCGATCAGATTTTGGAAAACATCACGCCCAATATCGCCTGGCATCCCAATCGCGACATGTTGGCGGAATTTCTGGAATCGCTCCAAACACTGGCCGCGCTCGATGTCGACATCATTCTTCCCTCGCACGGCGAACCATTTTCCGGACATCGCCCCTGGATCGCCGCCACCACCGGCCACCACCAGGAGCGCTGCGATGAAATGGTAGCGCTGCTCGGAAAATCGCCGCTCACGGCCCATCAGATGGTGGGCGAAATGTGGCGCAAGCGTCTTTCGCCCATCAATCACCACTTCGCGATCTTCGAAGTGCTGGCTCACCTGGAATACCTCAGACGGCAAGGCCGGGTGCATCCGAGCACCGGAAACGGAGCGCTCCTTTGGCACGCGTAATTCTGGCGCTGCTTGCGGCGGCGCTGGTCGCCACGGCGCAAGTTCCCAAGGCGGAAATCGAACGTCGCTTAACGACTTTCGAAGACACGGATTTCAAACGCGAACTACGCCTGCAATCGCTATTCGAGGAGGTTGGTTGCAAGGGCGACAACCTGGTGGAACAGCGTGTAAAACACGCCCAGGCGCCGAATGTGATTTGCACTTTGCCGGGCAACACGAACGCCGAAATCATCGTCGGCGCTCATTTCGATTTCGTCGATCGTGGAAAAGGAGTAGTCGACAATTGGAGCGGTTGCTCCTTACTCCCCAGCTTGTTCCAGGATCTGAAGGCAACTATTCGCCGTCACACCTTTGTGCTGATCGGTTTCACGAATGAGGAAGAAGGATTGGTTGGCTCACGTTTCTATGTGCACGGGCTCAGCAAAGAAAAGCGCCAATTCATCCAAGCCATGGTGAATCTCGATTCGCTTGGTTTATCGCCAGCCAAAGTGGATGTCTCGGACAAGAAACTCGCCGAAACCCTTTTTACCGTTGCCAACCGCGTCAAGCTGCCGCTGAGCCGGATGAATGTCGCCGCCCTTGGCCGCTCCGATTCGGATTCGTTTCGCGACATCAAAATCCCAGCCATCACCATTCACTCCGTGACACAGGATACCTGGACCATCCTCCACAGTCCGCGCGACCAATTGAGCGCCATCTATTTGAACGACTACTACGACACATACCTGCTGATCCGCGCGTATCTGGCCTACCTGGATGAATCCCTTGCCGAACCGCGACCGCAAGGGAGCGCTACCACGATACCTGTCGGTACGCTCCCTCGTGGTCGCGGTTCGGTCACTTCCTCTTCAACCACCCCCCAGGATTGAACGTCATGATAAACGCTTCCCGCGAAGAGTCCCGCTCGAATTCCTTGCCGCCGCCCTCTTTCATGAATTGCAGCACAGCCGCGAGCGGCCCCGGGCCAAAATTCGGATCCGTGGGCACGCCATCCATGTGCGTATCCTCCACCACCAGATAGCTGCCGTGGCTCACCATCGGCGAATACGCTTTCATCTCGGCCAGAACATGTTCGGCGGTGTGCAGCGAATCCAGCGTCACCAGTGTTTTATGCCCCTGCACACGGCGTCCAATCTCTTTCACTACCGCCGGCGATGTCGAACTGCCCTTCAGGAACGTCACGTATTTCTTCCACAGCGGATTCGTCGCGGCGGTGCCGGTGATGTCCTGGATATCCACCGTGAACACCCTCGATTTGTCCAGCCCCATGCCGTTCAGCGTGTAGGCCCAGTACAGCGCCGAGCCGCCTTTGAACGTTCCAGTCTCCACCACGAACTCCGGCCGCGTTTCGTAAATGATCTGCTGCATCATCCAAAGATCCAGCGGGTTCTTCTCAATCGGCACGTTCTCGAACCACATGTGGCTCCAGACCGGCACCTGGTGGAACAGCTTCATCAACTCGTTCTGCTTTTCAATCGGCAGCGCGGCTTGCCGCCCGCGCAGCAGCTCCAGATAACCCTGCCTCGCCAACTGCGTCGCCGAATCGCGATTCAACACCGTTTCATCCGGATGGTTCAGCCGCACGTTCACCACAATGAGCCCGAGCTCGCGGCCATTCTGAGGATCTTTGGCCACTTTATCCAGTTCGAACTCCACTTCGGCGGGCGATTTCTTCAGCAGCGTCAGCGGCACTTTGCATTGAAAGAAGTACCGGCCGCTCGCGCTGTATTTCTCACTGCCGACAACCTCTCCGTTCACTCGCGCAGTCACGGTCACTTCTTTCGCCACGTTCATCAGTTCATCCGGCGCGTTGAAGTCCAGAACCAGATAGGTAGGAGCGTCCAATGGCGGCGGGGCATCCAGCAACACCGCGAACCTCCTGCCGGTCCATTTCCAGGCGTTGGTCCCCTCGGAAAATCCGCGCAGCAACCGATCCTTCAGGGCCGGATCCGCTACGCGCAGCTCGAACACCATCGCGGGGGGCAACGCCGGCTCCTGCGGCGACGCCGAAGCAGGAGTCGTGGCCGACGGCGCCTTCCCCTTGCTTCGGCATCCGAACAAAGTGAATACCAGACACACCGCAACCAGAAATCGAAGTTTCATATCGAGGCCAGAATCGCTACCGGAAAACCATAATAGATCTTGTCATCCTTGCGCTGCGTCGCCATATCCAGGCCATCGTCCGACAGCGAGCGATCAAACATTTCCCGGATTCGATCGGCGTCGCCGTCCTTCGGAAACGATCGCCGGAGCAAGTCTTCCAGTTCGCCCTCCAATCGATAGGTCGCAATTCTTGGATCATTCAACCCGGCGCTCCGAAACATGCCGCGAAGTTCCTCCACCGGCATGGCGCGCACATGCGACGGATCGCGCAGCCGCTCCACGGCGTTGAAGGCGTCGGCCTTTTCTCGTGACGGCGCGCTGTCAGCCACCACAATTCGTCCTCCAGCCCGGCACACGCGCCGCATTTCTTTGAGTACTGCGAGTGGATCCAGAAAATGATGGAAGGCAAAGCGCGCACTCACTATGGAAAATGTCCCATCTGCATACGGCAACGGCAAAACATCGCCTTGCTGCCAGGTAACGTTCTCGAGTCCCTGCTGCCGCTGAAGTTCTCGCGCCTGTTCCAACATTGCGGGAGTCAAATCAATACCGGTCGCGTGCCGGACCGCTTTCGCAAAGGCGCACACCAGCAATCCCGGACCGCACGCTACATCCAAAACTGTATCGTCCGCTCTGGCCCCGGCTATTTCCACAATCCGCTGGAGCGCTGCCTGATTACGGATCGCGGGCGCAGTCGAAAACGGCACGGCCTGCCGCGTGAATTGGTCCAATATCTGCTGTTGGTGCTTTACTTCCATACGAACCTCGCCGCTTCCCGATCTTTCCGCACGCGGTCCACCGGAAAGACCTGGTTATGCATCACCACGTAAACTCCCGGCGCCAGCACTCGCGCGGCCAGCAGACTCTCGGTCAGATTCTGCAATCCGTCGCTTGCCTCAAATCCCAACGGCGTCATGGCGCCGGTCAGGACAATCGGAACCGGTAGGTCCGTCAAAGTTTTCTGAAGCAGCAGACCAGTTTCGACCATGGTATCGGTTCCATGCGTGATCACAATTGGCGCCGGATCTTTCAGTTTTTCGCGAACCAGTTCCAAAACCCGCGCGCGGTCCGCCTCGGTCATCTCCAGGCTGTCTTTGTTCATCAGGTGCGTCACCTGAATGTCAGCGTCAGGCAGACGCAGCAAACGGAAGTAACGATCGATCTTGTTATCCAGATTCTGAACGTTGCCGGTTTGCTCGGAATACACCTTCTCGATAGTTCCGCCGGTTGCGATTACGTAGATCTTTTGCATTTAGCTCTACAACTTTCGCAAAACGGCCACCAGCACATTCCCAACTACATCCAGACTATGCGCATTGAGTTTGTCCATGGTGTCTTTCTCGGTGTGCCAGTATTCGTTGTTCGGCCCGTAATCGAAATCGATGAGATCCAGTGCATTCACGCCTTTGCGCAGGAACGGCAGATGATCGTCTTCGGTGGCGAATCCGGAATCCAAAAAATATTTTCCGTAGCCCAAATCGCGCGCCGTTTGCCAAACCTGCTTCAGCAAGCCCGGCGACGAATTTCCTTCCTGGATGATCCCCAGATCTTTATCGCCGATCATATCCACATTGATCAGCGCTTTGATCCGGCCCAGTTTTCCTTCGCGCGACCATTTGTCCGCCAGATGCCGGCTGCCATAAATTCCGTTGGTGTCAGACCATTCGCCATAAGCTTCTTCGCCATCGAAAAACACCAGCGTGATGTCGTCGGCGTGCGACATGGAATTCACCACGCGAGCCAGCTCCAGCAGAAACCCGGTGGACGATCCAGCGTCGTTGGCGCCCACGAACTTTCCACCGGGCATCGGCTTCGAATCAAAGTGTCCGGTCACTACCAGCGCGCGGCCGGTACCACCTGGAAACGTCGCAATGATGTTGCGCATCGGAACGCGGCCGTCCGGTGTATCGGCAGTGAACGCGTCGAAAGAAACCTGGCAGTGCAGCGTCTTCAGTTGTGCTTCGATATACGCCTGCAGCTTCAAATTCGCCGCGGAACCGGGCGGCCTCGGCCCAAAAGCCACTGACTTACGCGTGAATTCCAGCGCCGAAGCCCCGCTGAAATCGGCGGCAAAGGCCGCGGTTGCCGCGAGGATCAGGAGCGCTTTCGAGCAGTGCATATATATCCCAGTGTAAAGTTACGCTCGCGGTCGAGCGAATCGAACCATGGCAGAATCAGCGCCGGAGGCGCCAGAAATATCGCCGCCAGAAAAAATAGCGGGCCAGGAAAGAACTGCAGGCCGTTCAGCAATCGCCGCGAAAGCAGCCGGAAGTATCCGCCCACCGGTTCGATGGTGAAATCGGTGAAGCCCGGCTTTGCCGAACAAATAAGCGATTCCGTGGCGGGTGTAGCGAAAGTAATCATGCGGGGATTGGTGAACTTCCCATTCATGCGGCACAATCATCAACAGGCGCCCGTCCGGCAGCCAGCGTTCGCGCCATCTCCTGGATAGCGCAGGCGGGCTCGCGCACGTGTTCGAGGGTAACAATGTTGATGCACGCCGCGAAGCAATCGTTCGCAAAAGGCAGCGCGGTCAAATCCGCGATGGCGTCCAGCTTTCCGTAATTCCACGATGCGTCGCCCACCGCAAGATCCACCGCGATGTAGCGCTGGCGGGCGAAGTAGCGGGCATGCACTCGTTCGCCCGCGCCCGCGTCCAGCACGCGCGACCCAGCAGCGACGCTGGCTGAAAAACTCTCCAGCGAATCGTCAATCGCGGATTCGAAGTGCAGAATATGGCGGCGTAGAAAGCCAGGAAGCCGACGCTCGATGGCCCGGTAGGTCAAGTTTTCTTGCGCGCCTCGAGCATGATGGTGGAACCTGCGCCGCACGCGGCCTCGAACAACGTGAAGGGCAGCCCTGCGACTAGGATGCCGAAGTACAGCAGATCTTTCATCAGCTTCACTGCAGGAGTTTCGCGAATTTTTCGAACACGCCGCGCCATGGGATCAAGCGACGGCGCAATGCTGGATGCGAAACCGGCCGGATTGTCGCGCAAGGAGAAATGTTTCCGCCGCACTACTTCGAAGCCGCAGTAATCCAGCAGATGTTCCAGATCCCGCTGCCGGTAATTCACCAGGTGGCGCGGGACATCCACGCCGTTCCAATGTTCGCCGAACATCAGGAATTGCCAGGAAGAAGCATTGGGCACCTGAATCACCAGACGTCCCCCGGCCACCAGCAAATCTCGCGCGGATCTTAAATAGGAAACCGGTTCGTGCAGATGTTCCAGCACGTGGAACATGGTCACAACGGCGCAGGTTCCTCTTTCAATGGGGCCTTCCGACAAATCCCCGCGAACCACCGCAACATGATTCCGTTTCCAGGCAGCGCTCGCCGCTTCTTGAGATTTTTCCAGTCCCAAAACGGCCAGCCCGCGCTCGCGCAGCATTCTCAACAGCAATCCGCCACCGCAACCGACGTCGACAATCAGGCCGTTCTCCTGGGAGTTTTCCAAAGCGCGCATCACAAAGTTCACGTGATCGCGCAACACAAAGCGGCGATACTGTTCCTCGATTTTCGAAGCCGTGTCTGCTTCCGGCGTGTACCAATACTCGGCCGGATAGTAGCGCGACAATTCCTGCAGCGTAGGCCGCGGCTCCAGGCGAATCAGGCGGCAGTTCTTGCATTCCACCAGCAGGAAGCTTTTGTCGGTGGTGTGGAACAAGCGGTCGTGCCCATGGAATAGTGTGCGCACGCCGACTTCGCCGCAGCCGGGGCACTCCATTCTGGAGACGCCCGTTCCGTCGGTTATCTCCGCAGGCTTGAATCCCACCATCAAATCGCCTGTTCCGTTAGCTGCTTTAGCGGGATCCGGTGGCTCAAAATCAGATGCCGAACTTCGCGCGGTGACAGCTTGCGTATTTGGTTTACGTGGCGGCGTTTCCCCAGCATCCTCGGCAGCAGACTCAGTGCCTGCAGGTCGCCCATCAGCAACGCCATCGCCGCCTGCAATTTTCCGCGGATCCCCTGGAAATTGGCCCACTTCGCCCCGGTTGCGCGCCGCCGCCCAAAGGCTGGCTAGCAATCGGGCCAGGTAGTAAGCGCCGTTCAGCCAAAGCAAACTCCAGGGAAATAATTTGGCGGCCAGCAGCACACGATTTCTTTCGATGAGCTGCAACTCGGCGGCTGGATCGCACACCCAATGTTGCACCGCGGTGATGCCGGACCACGAGCGGTTGGAATATACAGGCACTTCCAGCCTGCGATTCTGGCTCGTAGACCCAACTCGGCGTCATCGGCGTATGCAAAGAAATCTTCGTCGAAGCCTCCAATCTGGTCCAGCATCTCACGCCGGTACATGGCTGCGCATCCATCCGGCCAGAGAACTTCTTCAACGCGATCATATTGACCCGCGTCGATTTCGCCACTTCCTCTCCCACGATTTTGGCCATCCGGATAAATCAAGTGCCCGGCTTTGTCGATACGCCGAGGATCCTCGTAAACCAGAATCTTCGACGCGGCCATCCCGATTTCACTGCCAGATTCGAAAGCGCCCGCCAATCCGTGGAGCCAATCCGGCTCCGCCTCCGCATCATTATTGAGTAGTGCAACGAACTCAGACTTAGACGCCGCGAAGCCCTGATTGTTGGCCGCGCAGAAGCCGCGGTTGTCAGGATTTCGAATTAGCTTCAGCCGGAAAGCCGGCTGAGAGGCGAACTCTCGCAAAGCCATTTCCGGCGAACCATCATCAGAACCATTGTCTACCACCACTACTTCAAACGGTTGCTTCAACTGCTGCCGCGTAAGTGATTGCAAGCAGGATCTCAAAAGATCGCGGCGATTCCACGTTACCACGACCACCGAAACCGTGAGACCTAGGAATTCTGTCACCCGACTGTTGTATTATAACCGTAAGCTGGAAGGCTATTTGAATGCTGTCGGTTGGAAAGGTACTACAAGGTGCCCGGCTGGAACAACGGCTGGATCTACCTACAGTGTCCGCCCGGACAAAAATGAGCGTCCGCTACCTCGAGGCAATCGAAGCGGACGATCGCCGGAGCTTGCCGAGCGGATTCTTTTACAAGAGCTTTGTCGATCAGTATGCTCGATTTCTTGGCTTGGATACGCAGGAGATCAATGCCGAGGTGGAACGGCTGTTGAGTGCCGATGCCCCATTACCCCTACCAGGATACGAGAGTGTAGTATCGCGCAATGTCGCACCGATGATACGATCGCGCCGGTTCGCTCCGCGCCGCGCGTTAATTTCTTTGGTTGCGCTTGTGACCGTGGTGGTGGGATGCTCTGGAATCTACGCCTGGTGGCACCAGGGTAAGTTTGGCGGATTTCGCACCCAGGCCGCAAGGAGCGCTCCTCCGCCGACAACGCCTGCCGCGTTTTCGAGAGATTCCGCGCCGCAGAAACCTGGGCGAACGGAGGAACCTGAATCGACTGCCACGGCCGGCTACAAAGTTCTGCTGAATCTGGTGGCGCGGGAAGAAACCTGGCTTTCGATTTCCTCAGAAGGTAAAAAGCTGTTCTCCGGCGTGCTGGCTGCGAATCAGACGAAGACCGTCGCAGGCAAGGAGTCCGCGTGGATGAAGGTGGGAAATGCGGCTGGATTGGAAGTTCGCTTGAACGGAAAGCTGCTCGCACCATTAGGAGGTCGCGGACAAGTGCTGGTAGTGGTGTTTACTCCGGACAAATTCCAGATTGTGCCGCCTGCGCCGCGAGAGGGCGATTAGGAAGACTAGGCCACAGGCTGGGACATGCTGATGGCGGGGGCATGCCGGCGAGGGGATCGGGCTGCGGCGCGAGCGACCAACGCTCCTTCGCTCAGTTCGTATTCCGTGTTGGTTGCCATTTGAACCACCCTTACGATATAGCCGGCAGCGATTAATTCCGCGCAGACCGCTCGAGCGCTTTGGGCGCCGCGCGCGAGATATAGAGTGCCAGGTGCATCCACTGAGCGCCACAGATATAGGCAGAAGACGTCGTTCGTAACGGATTTGGCCACCTTTTAGGAATCGGCGTAGGGGGGATGGGACTTTAGGGTGTTTGGGGGATTGTTTTTGGGTTGGGAGAGCGAATTCGGGGACACGACTGCTTTGGTTGAAGGTTGAAATAGTCGTAACGCTAGCCCGTCATGTCCCCGAATTTTACTGGGCTTGACCCATTTTCTGAACTTCCATCTTTTTCTGCCTACGCTCGACTCGCAGCAGTTCCTTGCGACGGCGGAGTTTGATTTTGTCGTCCACGGTACGCCAGAATTTGCGGAAATATTCGATGGCGGAGGCGAGTCCGAAAACTACCACGCCCCACATCCAGAGCATGGCGAAGCCGGCCAACTCCGGCCAGTGGATGCTCAGCAGGATCATGGAAATGGCGATCACCTGCGTGATCATTTTGGTTTTACCCAAATCGCTGGCGCGGATGGTGTGGCCTTCGGCGGCCGCAATGCTGCGCAATCCTGACACCGCGAACTCGCGGCCGATAATCAGCACCACCATCCAGGCGGGTACGCGTCGGATTTGAACCAAAGAAACCAGGGCGGCCGAAATCAGCAGCTTGTCGGCGATGGGATCGAGCAGCGTTCCCACCGTGGTGATTTGTCCCCAGCGCCGGGCGAGATAGCCGTCCAGCAGGTCGGTGGCGGCAGCCACCAGAAAAATGCAGAGGGCCAGAAACTCGTTCGGCATCCAGACGGTGCCGTGATACTCGATCCGCATGTCTTGTTCCACCAGAACGGCCACCAAAAACGGCACAAAGAAAATGCGCAGGATGGTGAGCGCGTTCGGGATGTTCATGCGAGTGCCAGTCATCCGGGTAGCCAGTCAGCAGACACTATTCCTGTTAAAAAGAATATCACTCGACGACGTAGCGGGTGAGCTGGCGCCGGACCGATTCCGGGGCTTCCGCCTCAATCTCACACCATTCGTTCCGGTATTGGCTGGCCAGGACTTTGGCGCGCTCATGCAGCAGGTGAATGGGCAGGCCTTCCCCGGCAGGGATCCGGAATCGGGCGAGAGCGACGGGATCGAGCAAAAGTCCGTGGTCAATGGCGGTCAAGAGCGCTTCAAAACCAGCGCCGGTACGGCCGGATACGGGAACGGCTTCCAGGCCCACGGGTCCGGGAACTTCGCCCAAAATTCGCTGGGCTAAGCTGGCGGGATCCTCGCCGGCCTCTGCCGCTTGATCCATTTTGTTCAACACCAGAATCTGGTGGGTTTGATCGGCGCCGATTTCGGCCAGAACTTTCAGGACATGCGCAGTCTGGTGCGGCGCGTAGGGCGAGGAGGCATCCACAACGTGCAGCAGCAATGAGGCTTCGACAACTTCTTCCAGTGTGGCGCGGAATGCTTTCACCAGCGTGGTAGGCAGGTTGCGTATGAATCCCACCGTGTCGCTGAGCAGCACTTTGCGATGCGAGGGCAGGGTGATGTGCCGCACCGTGGGATCCAGCGTGGCGAACATTCTGGAATCCGCCGTCACCGCGGCGCCGGTCAGGCGATTGAATAGCGTGGATTTTCCGGCGTTGGTGTAGCCGACCAGCGCGATGGTTTCGAGCGGAACGGATTGGCGCTGGCGTCGCTGTGTGCTGCGGCCGGTCCGAACGTGTTCCAATTCGTCGCTGAGTTTCTTAATCCGGCCGTGGATTTTTCGGCGGTCCGTCTCCAACTGCGTTTCACCAGGGCCTCGGGTGCCGATTCCGCCGCCCAGCCGCGACATCTCGACGCCGCGTCCAGTCAAGCGCGGCAGCAGGTAGTTCAACTGCGCCAGCTCCACTTGCAGTTGACCTTCGCGCGTACGGGCGCGGCGAGCAAAAATGTCGAGGATCAACTGCGTTCGATCCAGGATTTTGCAATGCAGCGCGTTTTCGAGATTGCGCTGCTGCGTGGGGGTGAGCTCGGAATCAAACAGGACCACGTCGGCTTTGAGACTCGCGACTAGATTGCTGAGTTCTTCGACCTTGCCGGATCCGATCAGCGTGGCGGCGTCCGGCGCAGGCCTGGCTTGGACGATAGTTTCCTCAACCGCAGCTCCGGCGGTATCCGCGAGGGCTTTCAGTTCTTCGAGCGATTCTTCGGGGCCGTAAGGAACGTGATCTGTGCTGCGGCGCGAGCGGGATGTCAGCTCCAGCCCCACCAGAATCGCGCGCTCTTGACCACGTACCGCCAACCGAAGTTATTCCTCGTGATGCTCAACGGTCGCGGATGGGCCGGGAGCAGCCGCGGCACTTTGAGCTCCCGCAGGTGTCGCTGCCGGGTGAGATCCCCCGGGGCCCCCGTGGAACGGCCTGGAGACCACCACGGTGGAGATCGCGTGTTTGAAAATGAGCTGTTCCTGATTATTGGTTTCGAGCACGACAGAATACTTGTCGAAACTTTTGATGCGGCCGGAAAGTTTCACGCCGCTCATTAAGTAGATGGTCAGGAACGTTTTATCCTTCCGGGCATTGTTGAGGAAGGCTTCCTGAATGTTTTGCGCCAGCTTTTCCATGGATGTCCTTTGGCCTGGCTTTGGATCGTTTTCTTGGTTCGTATATCCCTCCGGTGAATCCGGATGGTCCAACACACTTATGATAGCGCAAGTAAGTGGGGGGTTGAGCGGCACTAAGAGTTTGCCCACCGAGGAATCGCGGACTTACCGGTTCGTGACGACGAACCGGACCGATACGGGCAACGAGTAGTACCATTTGGTCAGAGCGCGACGGTTGGGAAGAGCAAAGCGATGCCGAAAATATTCAAGCAGCCGCCTGCTGCCGGCGAGATCGCCGCGAGGGCAACTCGTGGCGAGGATATTTCCGCTCACTTCACGAACAAGTTCACGCTGGTTCGACCCGTGCGCAAGCCGGTTAACAAGAAACTCCTGAGCCGCGCACTGGATGCGGGACGGGCGAGTAAACCCCAGCGTGGGAGCAAGACTTACTAAGCAGAATGACGTTGCGTATCCCGGGACGGCTCGTCGCAAATTGCGGTGGCGTGCCTGAACGCGCGCAGTGGATCGAGCGGTTACCCGGTGTGGTGCGGGAGTTGGAGCGGCGATGGTCGCTAACAATCGGTTCTCCCTATGAGGACGCGAGTTGCGCCTGGGTGGCGCGGGCAACGCTTGCCGAGGGGTCCACTGCGGTACTTAAGCTTGGCCTGCCGCACTTCGAGGGGGAACACGAAATCGAGGGGCTGCGGTTCTGGAATGGGGATCCGACTGTACGGCTGCTGGATGCCGACGAAGAGCTTGGCGCGATGCTGCTGGAGCGCTGCGATCCGGGAACCTCGCTGCGGACCCTGCCCGAAGCTGAACAGGATCTGGTGATCGCCGGGCTGCTGCGCAGGCTTTGGCGGCCGGCACCGGAGAATCATTCATTTCGCTCTCTTGCGGGTTTGCTTCAGTTCTGGAGCAAGGAGACAGAGCGAGACGCCGAAAACTGGCATGATGCTGGATTGGTTCGCGAAGGCTTGCAGCTCTTCCGGGAATTGTCGCGCAGCGCAAAAGTCTCCGTGATGCTGGCCACGGATCTGCACGCCGGAAATGTCCTGCGATCCAAGAGGGAGCCATGGCTCGTGATCGATCCGAAGCCGTTCGTGGGAGATCCGGCGTACGATGCGACGCAGCATTTGTTCAACTGTGCTACGCGACTGCGATCTGACCCGAGCGGGACCATCCACCGACTTGCGGATCTGCTTGCGGTGGATCGAGAACGCGTCCGGCTGTGGACTTTCGCGCGCGCCGCAGCGGAGCCACGAAGCGATTGGAGCAACGGCGATTCACTGGCGCTCGCGAGAGCTCTCGCGTTCTGAGAGCGCCACGCTGCGGCCTACGAATGCGAAGACCAGGAGTATTCCAGCGGTCAACCATCCACCCAAACTGAACGGCGCCGGGAAATAAAGACCAATCACCGATCCGGAACCAAGCAGAGCCGCGGCCAACACAGCGAACTGCCACATTCCATACATGAAAATAAACGGCAGGTAATGCGCGCCGAGAAGAATCATGACCGCTGGATAAAACCAAAACTCGTGATAGGCAGTGGCCGCGAATGCCAGCGGCAAACTCAGCGGCAGTACAAACGCCACCTGCATGCCGAGTGCATTCAGCGGATGCCCCTTTGGCAGGCCTGCCGGGCCCCCCATCAGACGCAAAAGCAACAGTGTCAAAGGGAAGATGAAGATCCCAAGTATAACCAGAACTTCCATCGCAAGCTTGTGTGATTGCAAGGTGGCTGCGGCTGCGGAAAGAAACCATATGCAGCTTGAAACCAGCTGGCCCGCGAATCCGCCCAGGAAGACAGTTCGTACGTCGCGTTGTGCTTCTGCGATTGTCATATCGGTTGTCATGCAACTCCACCTGAAAATGTCATCAAAAATTCATTTGACCAGGTATGGAGAGGCCCGTAGTATATAGCTTTGCCAGTTGTTCCACTCCATCCAAAGGATACTTTCTGTGAAACACGCGCTACTTATTACCACTCTTTCTCTGTTCGCAGTTACTCAATCGCAGGCTGAAATCACGCTGCTTGCGATCGGCACCATGGATCAATCGCGTGCAGGTTCATTCGCCGATCTTTCCGGACTCAAATACACTCTGGAAAATGGTGCACCGGCCAATCTGCTCGGCGGTCTTGGCTCGGCCCTGGCGTACGCATCCGGCAATACATTCCTGGCTCTTCCCGATCGTGGCCCCAACGCCGTCACATTCGATCCGTCCATTGACAATACGGCAAGCTACATCAATCGGTTCCATACAGTCACGATGGACTTGGAACCGAATACCAGCGGCACAGGTTTGCCCTATATCCTGACACCGACGTTGCGCGCGACCACACTGCTGTGGAGCTTAACGCCGCTCGTCTACGGCACCGGAGCAGGACTGGGCGTCGGCTCAGGCGTTCCGCCGGCCAATAATTTTCTGCAGCACTTTTTCACCGGGCGCTCGGATAATTTCGATCCCAATCAAAACTCGGGCGATCCTAAAGATGCCCGCTTCGATACGGAAGGCCTGCGCGTCTCGAACGACGGGTTGACGGTTTTCATCTCCGACGAATACGGGCCTTATGTGTATCAATTCGACCGTCTGAGCGGAGTGCGCCTCCGGACGTTCCAATTGCCCGCATCTTTTTACGTGAAGAATCTGAGCCCCGTCGGCGCCACCGAAATCAGCGGCAACACATCTGGCAGAACGGCTAACAAAGGCATGGAGGGCCTCGCGATCACGCCCGATGGCCGAACCCTGGTGGGCATCATGCAAGATCCGCTGATCCAGGATGCCAATGCAGGCGCTACCACTCTGCTGCGCATTGTC
This sequence comes from Bryobacterales bacterium, assembly GCA_963774655.1. Taxonomy (GTDB): domain Bacteria; phylum Acidobacteriota; class Terriglobia; order Bryobacterales; family Bryobacteraceae; genus Palsa-89. The sequence continues at coordinate 349,595 of CAVZFZ010000005.1, forward strand.
ACCATCGATATCCTTTCCGGAATCGTTACACATCAATACGCCTACACGCTCAGCAGCGGTACCGGCGTGAGTGAAATCTGCGCTCTCAACAATCACGAATTCCTGGTGGATGAACGCGATGGCAAGGGACGCGAGGGCGGCAACAATTCCACCAGCAACAATGCAGTGGCGAAGCAGCTTTTCAAGATCGACCTGGCAGGCGCCACAGACGTAAGCGCCATGGATGGCCCTACTGCGACGTTGCACGCAGTGGGAAAAACACTATTCCTGGATGTGGTGGATGCGCTGCATACTCAGGGCGGTATCGCGCTCAACAATATTCCGTCCAAGATCGAAGGTGTTGCGTTTGGTCCGGACATCAAGCACGGCGGCCAAACGATGCATACGCTCTGGCTGGCGAACGACAACGACTTTCTCGAAGTCACCGGCGACGTGCCTCCAGTCCCCAATCCGAATCAGTTCTTCGTATTTGGCGTCACCGACGCGGACTTAGGCGGATCCGTGTTCGTGCCGCAGCAATTCCGCGGTTTCTTCTTCTAAACCTGTTAGAAAGCTCGGCTTCGAGCGACTACCCTGGATGTGGGACAAATGCCGTCCACATCCATCCGGGACGTGGGCCAAAATTCGCTATATGAACAGGTAGCGGACACCTTCGGCCCGGCACTCGAGCGATCTGGCGCGCGCCTACGAACTGGATGCAGACGCTCGCCGCGATTTGCTGCAGGACATTCATCTTCAGCTCTGGCGCAGCTTCGCCTATTTTGACCAGCGCTGCTCGCTAAGAACCTGGGTGTACCGCATCGCTCACAACGTCGCTACCAAGCATGTGATGCGGCAGCGCCGGACCCGGGACAGGCTTGTCAACATCGAGAATTTGGACTTTTTGCCGGGCTCGGCTCAAACTGAGCTCGCCGCCAGTCAGGCCGAAGCACTGGAACGTTTGTCCCAGTTGATTCAACGGCTGAAACCACTGGATCGCCAAATCATCGTCTCCTATCTCGAAGGCATCGACGCAAGCTCAATCGGCGAAATCACCGGATTGTCGCCGGCGAACATCTCGATGAAGGTCCATCGCATCAAGAACATTCTGAAACGTTGGTTCGGCGAAGGAGGACCCAGTGCCGAATAAGATGCCCGTGAACGATCCAAAAACTGTTTGGCAAAACCAGCCTAAGGAGGCATTCAAGATGTCAGTGGATGACGTGCGATTGAGGGCGCAGCGGTTTCAAACGAAAGCCCGTTTCCTCGTGATTTACTCGATAGCGATCGGGCTCAGCATTTGCGTCTTTTTTGCATGGTACTCCATTAGATCTCACGAAGTGCTTTCGCGGATAGGGTTTGGACTGCTGAGCGTCTGGGGAATCTATGCCGCATATCAGGCGTACAAGTGGATATGGCCCGGCAAGCTTCTGCCGGATGCGCCCGTGAGCACATCGCTCGAGTTTTATAGAAGCGAGCTGGAGAGACGCCGCGACTACCGGCGGCATGTCTGGCGGCGGTCCGGCCTGACGTTTTGTTTTTTGGGACTCGCCTTGGCCTTGGCGCCCGCGTTCATCGCTTCACTCGACAATCCGCGCATCCTGCTAAACGCCGTGCCATTCTTCGTGCTGCTCGCCATATGGTTTGTGGTTTTCTTTTTCGGAAAGAAGCGCGGCCAGAACAGGCTTCAACGGGAGATCGACGAATTGCGTACGTATGAGAGCGACGCTTGTTAGCGCTTCGCCTTCGCGACGATTTCACGCACCTCTGCGGCCAGCGTCGGCGCGTGATAGGGAATGCCGTCTTTAATTGTCCACTCCACGCCGCCGGTGTGGACCACTTTACCATCGCGGAGATCGTCGAAGCCGCCGGGATAGAGCACCTTTAGATTTTCGAGAGGATTGCCGTTCACCACCAGGATGTCGGCAAGGTAACCGGTGCGGACCCGTCCGATGCGCGTCTCCTGGCCGAGGATTTTCGCGTTGTTGGCGGTGGCGTGTTGGATTACGATCAGCGGTTGGAAGCCGGCTTCCTGGTGCAGCTCCAGTTCGCGGATCAATCCGAAACCGTACATCTGGTAGATGAAGCCGGCATCGTCTCCGCATCCGATCAAGCCGCCGCGCTTCTCGAATTCCAGCAGGGCGGCCATTTCAATCCGATAGTTCTCTTTCCAGAACGTTTCGTCGGTGGAGGTCCAGCCGAAGAAGTAGGAGCCATGATTGGCAGGATTCGGCTCGAAATATTTCGCGAGCGTGGGATGCAGATATTCGCGGAACCAGGGCTGATTTTGCGCGCGCTGCAGATCGCGGCTGGCTTCGTAGATGTCGAGCGTGGGGTCCCAGGCGACGTGCGCGGCCACCATGCCGTCGAACACTTTCATCAACAGGTCCCAGTTCGCTTCACGCCAGAGATGGCCGGCGTAACGGAAACGGTCCGTCTCGTTGTTGTAGTTATAGCTGGCTGGAAAATCCTGGCGGCCGCTTTCGATAGCGGCATCCGGGATGCCGTACCAATGCTCGATGCTGGTGGTTCCGAATTTGATATCGTCCCAGGCGTTGGTTTCTTCCACGCCCGTGTGATGCGCCACACGCAGCCCCAGCTTGTGCGCTTCGTCTTCCAAGGCTTCCATCACGTCGCGATAAACGCCCAGGATTTTCACTCCGTCCGCGCCCATGGCTTTGTACTCGCGAATGCGGGCGCGCGCTTCCTCCGCATTCGGCGGCGTGGAGGGCACGTTGAACATCGGATAGACAAAAATGCGCGGCGCCGCCACTTCACCCGCGGCGCTCTGCTGGCGGAGCAGCAGGGTCTTGGGGGTGTTGCTGCCAACGTCGCGAACGGTGGTGATGCCGCAGGAAAGCCACATCTTCAGTTCGTATTCAAGCGGCTGCGGAATTCCGCCGCGCTCTTCCTGCACATGCGCATGGGCGTCGATGAGTCCGGGCATGACGTACTTTCCGGCGGCGTCAATTTCCACATCGGATTGCGGACGCGTGGCGGTCCCACGGCCTACCGCGACTGGATCCAGCGGAACAATGGCGGTGATGCGGCCGTTCTCGATCACGATGTCCTTGGGTCCGGACGCCGGGGTTCCGTTGCCTTCGATGATGATGGCGTTGCGGATGACGAGGCGCGGATAGCGATGTCCGCTGACGATCCGGGTGGCTTGAGCCCAGAGGGAAAGTGTGGCGAAGAATAACAGCAGAAGGCGCATATCAGCGGGTATCGTAACACGGCGCGTGCAAAAATGAGGTTAGTGTTCCCCGCGATCAAAGAAGAGATCACCCGGCGGCGCATTCTATGGATCACGCCGTTCGCCCTGGCTGGGTTGGTGGCGATTTGGCCGCGCCGGGGCAATCGGGTGGCGGCGAGCAACGACGGCGGCGACGTCACGATTGTGCAGTTCGACGACGGCGGCAAAAAACTGCAAACGGCGCGGGTGAAAAAGGTGGTCCGCACCGACAGCGAATGGCGCAAGCTGCTGACCAGCGAACAATACTACGTGACGCGGCATGCGGCAACGGACACGGCGTTCACAGGAACGTATTACGAGATCCACGCTGCCGGCCTGTTCCGGTGCATCTGCTGCGCGACTGCGCTATTCAGTTCGAATGCGAAGTTCGACTCCGGCACGGGATGGCCCAGCTTCTGGGCGCCCATCGCGGAAGAGAATGTCCGGAAGCATTCGGACGTTAGTTTCGGAATGGAGCGCATCGAAGTGCTGTGCGCTCGCTGCGACGCGCACCTGGGACACGTTTTCGACGACGGCCCTCCACCCACAAATTTGCGTTACTGCATCAACGAGTCCTCGTTGCGTTTCATCCGTTACTGAGCCGCGACCGCGAGGAAGCGTTCCGACCGGTGTCGTGGGAGCGCTCCCTTGGGCGGTCGCGGTTCGGTAGCGCCCTCTTTCCGAGCCGCGACCGTAAGGGAGTCGGTGCCTTTTTGGTTTTTTCACAGACACGTAAGCGATCGGTGAATTTTCATCTTTGGTGGGCCACAGGCCCGCGGTAGCATCAGGACCCGGCGGGCGGGGGCGTGGGCAGAACGGCTTCCAGGCCCGAAGAGGAGCCGGCGAGGTTGGTTGTAATTTGATCCATGGATGTTTTGAGATCCGAGAGTTGTTCCGGAGTTGCACCGCCTTGCGCCTGCAACGCTGCCACCTGCGCGCTGAGCGCCGTGATATCAGCGACGGCGGAACTGATGTCGGTGGAAACTTTCTGCTGGGCCGCGGTCAGGGCCGCCAGCGAGTTCTGGACGTCCGTAATACTGGTGGATTGCGTACTCATGATTGTTTCTCCTTGTTGGTGAATTGCAGCTAAGATGATCCGGGTCTCGCGACTCAGAAGATTTTCTAAAGTGGCCTGCGATATTTCGAACATGGAACGGCGCCGCCTACTGGAGCCTTTCGGCGGTGATGTTGAGCGCGTACTGATCGCCGGTGCAGGTTCCGGCGGTACGAGTTGTGGAATAGGTGACCGCGCCGCTTGCGACCATGAGAGACATGGCTCCCATGGATCTGCCGAGGGCGGCCAGAGACAAGCCGCTGATGGTATTGTTCGTTGTGGATCCGGCGCTGTCGGTATAGCCGATGGTCACCGCGAGCGAGCAGCCGCTGCCCGCGGTTGCCGCCGTGGTGGCTTGGGCGACTGTGACCACTCGATACAGACCTGCAGCCGGTGTGGAAATTAGGTTGGACACTGTGACGGAAGCCGTCTGTGCCGCCAGCACTACGCTGCCTGAGATGGTTGGCGGCAAGATGCAGTTACCCGCGCCGCTGATGGCATGCAAGCTGTCGCAGGTACCGATTCCCGAATTCGCGGGTAGCCTCCAGACCGTGCCGTCGTAATAGATTGTGACTGGCCGTCCAGCTACGATTTGACTCGTGCTGGGATCGGTTAGTCCATCTGCCTGCTTGATGCTCTTGGTCCCCAAGCTATCCACATTCAATGAAGTTGCGCCCGAGCTGCCGGTGTCCGCGTTGAGCGTAAGATGCATCCCGGCGGTATAGGCGGTGAGTATGGCGGAGGCGTTCAATGTGCAGGCATAGGAGTCGGTGCCATTCGTGGAGCTACAAAAGTCCGGCTTGCCGGCTTGCGAATTTGCGATCGTCAGCGCCAGCGCGGTGTTGAGGCTCGGGGTACAATCCACGCGATTAGCGCCCGTGTTATTGACGCATACCTGCACGATTCCGGTCCCCGATATCAGGTTCAGCGTGGGCTGAGTGCCTTGTGCAGTTCCGTTGACATCGATGCCTAGTCCGGATATTCCAGCGCCGTTACAATTGGTCCGGCTATTCGTTGGATCATCCGTGCAACCGCCGCTGGTGAAATTCAGCGTAGCTTCCACCGGCAGCACGATCCCGGCATTTTGTATGTGGGCGACGGATCCGTTGGCGCCGGCTGGACCCGTAGGTCCTGGTATCCCGGTCTGCAGCGTCCACGCGTTCACCGCCGTACACGTGTACAGGTTCGACCCGGCTGGCGCACTGGTTTGGTAAAACGCTTCACCCACGGTACACGTAGTAGGAAGAACCGTACCGGACTTGAAGGGTTTGGTGGTGGTGGCTCCAGTAAAGTCGACGCTCTTGCTCTGGGTTTTTAGATCAACCAGCGTCTGTCCCCTGGCCGCACTGGCGAGGAGAAGTGACGCAAGAAAGGCCTGCATGTAACGCATCGAGTGATTGCTCCGTGAGGAATTCTGAACTACCTCAGGTGTAGCAGCGGATTTTGGCGGCCTACGGCAGGGTTTCGGTAAATGACTGATCAAGCATGTTGTTTCTGTCACGAAACATATGTGACTCGGTTACCGAACCGCGACTGCCTGCGGCCCTGGAAAAACCAAATCACCGGTCGCTTACGCTCGCAGCTCGGAATGAGGCACCCAGTTGCCGAGCCGCGACCGTAAGGGACTCCAAATCACGGGCCAACGTCTTCAACGGAGCCTAACGGTCTGAGGCAATCGTGGTAGCGCTCCGTTGAAGACGCCAAGTGGGGCGGACCCCCTGGTCCGCGGCCAACGCCCTCGTTGGCCCGCTGAAGAAATACGAAATCCCGAAGAGCGGGTCCAGGGGGACCCGCGCGGACCGGGGGGTCCGCCCCACTTGGCGTCTTCATCATCTTTGGTGGGACGCGGGGGATCAGTAGACGGCGCGCTTTGCCTCGCGGCTCTTGCTGGCCAGTGAAAAGCGCTCTTCCACGCTCGCGCGGCCTTCCATCAGCCCGGTCACATATTCGCCGACCATGGGGCCGTGCTTGAAACCGTGGCCGGATCCGCCGCCCACCAGCCATACATTTTCAAAGTCCGGATGCCGGTCGATCAGGAAGTCGCCACTCGAAGTGTTCTCGTATTGGCAGACTCGCGATTCCACGAGCGGAGCCTTCGCTAGCGCAGGGAAGCGCTCGGCCAGAAATGCGCGAGCGGCGTCCACGCCGTTTGCCAACCGATCGCCAGTATCCGGATCGAAGGCCGGCCCGTGCTGGTCAAACGCCAGCTTGAACCCGCGATTCTCAATATCCGGCAGCGTATAAGCGCCGCGTTCGTCGGTGAAATCAAGCCAGACTGGCATCTCAGGCGACGTGAATCGACGGTCGCCGGGCTCGGTTCCGAAGAAAAAGATTTCCTGGCGCGTGGGCCGGATTCGTCCCTCCAAAACCTCCGGGAAGATCTTCGGCAACCAGGGCCCGGCGCAGTACACAAATGTCGACGCGCTCAACACGCGGCCGGATCGGGTGCGGACCTCGCGCCCATCGGTGGCGAGCGCAGCTTCGCGAAAGTAATCCACCCCGTTTCGAACGGCATCCGCCACCACTGCCTGCACGGCCCTGCGCGCCAGTGCCAAGCCGCTTTCCGGCTCGAAAACGCCAATGCGTTCCGAGGTGTATTGGATCTGCGGAAATTTCCGCGTAAGCTCGGCCTGCGAGAGCGTCTCAAACACCACGCCGCAACGCTCCAGCGTCTCAAGCGTGCCAGCGGTATTCGGGTCGTTCGCGGCGGGCGTCCACAACACACCGGTCTTTTGAAAAAGCTCAGGCCGGTTCACCAGCTCAAACAGTTCGTTCCATTGACGGAGGGAAGCCAGCGACCAGCGCGTGTAGATCTCCTGCTGGCGGTAATTCATGCGGAGAACGCGCGATTCACCACCCGAACTCGATCGGCTGTTGCCGGCGCCGTACGCATCGAGCAACGCTACCGAACGGCCCGAGCGTCCGAGATGATGCGCTGTCCAGGCGCCGAAGACACCAGCGCCGATCACGACTACATCGTAGGATTGAGACATTCGTGTTAGCCGAAGACAGCGCCTCTCGCGGAGTCCTTCGCCCTGCGGTAGGCCAGATCGGCAGCCGCCACATCCTCCACTGCAAGTCCCAGCGACTTGAAGACGGTGATCTCGCTAGCGTCGCGGCGGCCGAGCTTTGGATCCGCGATTACCTGGCCAAGTTCGGCGGCAATGTGGCTTTCACCGAAACGGCTCTCGGCCATCGCCATCACCACGTCGCCGGATTCTTTGAGCGCGGCGGCGCGCGAATCCACGATCAACCGCGCACGCGCCACCAGCGCGGGATCCATCTCGCGTTGATTCGGCCGGCACGCACCTACGGAGATCACGCAAGCTCCAGTCTTCACCCAAGCGTCTTCGATCACGGGCGTTGGCGAGGCAGTGACCAATACGATGACATCGGCGCCGCGCACTGCCAGCTCGGCGCTTTCCACCGCACGTACCGGATAGTTCTTCGATTCCGCCACAAAGTCTGCCACGTGCGCGGAGGATGGGCTCCAGCAGCGGACGTCCGAGAATTTCCGCACCAGGGATAACGCCTCCAGATGGCTGCGAGCTTGGACGCCGGAGCCGATGATCGCGAGCACAGATGAGTCTTCCCGAGCCAGGTAGCGTGCGGCGACAGCCGAGACGGCGGCGGTGCGGGCTTCGGTGATATATCGTCCATCCAGGATTGCTAGCAAACTGCCAGTCGCGGGGTCGAGCAACAGAATAGTGGCGAGGTGCGTCGGCAATCCGTGGCTCGGATTGTCGTGAAACACCGTCACCAGCTTCGCACCCATCGCGGGCGTGGAGCCGAGGTAGGCGGGCATGGTTCCGAAGAATCCGCCGGGGGCTTCGATCACGGTTCGAACAGGTTGCTTGACGGTCCCGGCTGAGAACGCGGCCAGCGCGGCTTGCATCGCTTCGATCAAGCCGGACATGGAAAGCACCGCGCGGACGTCCGCTTCGTTCAACCAAACTGGCATATGAACAGCGTAGCGCACGCCGTGTTGGTGCTGAGCAAATCAACAAAGCACCGACTCCCATGGGCCAGCGGCCCACCAAAGGTCATGAAGACGCTAGAAAGGCAAAATCACCGGTCGCTTACGCTCGCGGCTCGGTAAGAGGGCGCTACCGAGCTGCGACCGTGAGGGAGTCGGTGCCGTTGTCTTTCAATCACGAACCAACGTCTTCAACGGAGTGACCATGGGCCGGCGGCCCACCAAAGGTGATGAAGACGCTAGAAAGGCAAAATCACCGGTCGCTTACGCTCGCGGCTCGGAAAGAGGGCGTTACCGAGCCGCGACCGTGAGGGAGTCGGTGCCGTTGTCTTTCAATCACGCGACCAACGTCTTCAACGGAGCGCTACCACGAACGCCGCACTTTTGTTCACGCTCCCTTGCGGTCGCGGTTCGGCCGTATATGCCGGGTTAGGGCGCGGTTACCCTGGTGCCTCACTACGCGCGCAAAGCGTCCAGTAGCAATCGTGGAATATTCAGATTCCCGTTCCGTCCCGTGCCGAGCGCCACTGTGGGCTTTGCGTCCCCATGAAAATCGGATCCGCCCGTCACCGCCAAATCGTACTTCTTTGCGATCGCAGCGTAGCGCAGGACATCCGCTGGGCTGTGATCGGAGTGGTAGACTTCGATCCCGCGTATTCCTGCCTCGCGCAAGTCTTGGATTAGCGCGTCTTCGGCGGCGGTATCCTGGATTCCCAGCCGAATCGGATGCGCCAGCACGGCAAGTCCTCCCGCAGCGGAGACTTTGGCGGTGGCTTCTGCGATGCTCGGGCCTTGCCGCTCGACAAAAGCAGGACCAGACTCGCCGAAGTATCTGCGAAATGCGTCGTCATAATCGCTGGCGAATCCTTTTTGGATCAGCACGCGCGCGAAATGCGGCCGGCCGGTCAACGTCCGCCCGATCCGTTCCACTTCGCTCAGATCAATCGGAACGCCCATGGATTGCAGCTTCGCAATCAATCGGCGATTTCGTTCCCGCCGCGTCTCCAGCAATCCGTTCACCCAATCGCCGGAACTCCGCCGAGGGCGGTTCCTGCAGAAAATAAGCCAGCACGTGAATCGAGCGATGATGCCGCGTGGACATGCGCACACTCAGTTCGATGCCACAGACCAGATCCAGCCCATAGGCGCGCGCCGGTTCCACTGCCTGGTCGTAACCCGAAAACGTGTCGTGATCCGAGATTCCCAGCGCTTCCAATCCGATAGCCAACGCGCGGTCCACCAGCTCCAACGGTGTACAGCTTCCATCGGATTCGTTGGTGTGAGTATGCAGATCGATCATAGCGCCAGCTTTCGCAGCCGCAGCGCATTTGCAATTACTGAGACCGAGCTGAACGTCATGGCTGCGCTCGCGATCACCGGGCTCAACAGAATGCCAAAAAATGGATACAGAATTCCGGCCGCCAGCGGTACACCAACGATGTTGTAGAAGAACGCGAAGAACAGATTCTGCCGGATATTGCGCATGGTGGCCTGACTCAACACGCGGGCCCGAAGAATTCCGCGCAGGTCGCCTTTCACCAGCGTGACTGCCGCCGTTTCCATGGCAATGTCCGTTCCCGTACCCATGGCGATACCGGCCTGCGCGCGAGCCAGGGCGGGCGCATCGTTGATTCCATCGCCGGCCATCGCAACGATGCGTCCTTCAGCCTGAAATTGGACAACTGCTTCGGCTTTCGCATCTGGCATCACCTCGGCGCGCACTTCATCGATCCCCAACTTTCGAGCCACCACTTCCGCGGTAACTCGATTGTCGCCAGTCAGCATGACGATTCGGAGGCCGGCGCGATGCAGGCCCTCAATAGCTTCCCGCGCGGACGGTTTGACGGGATCGGCGATGCCGAGTAATCCGGCCGGTTTCCCGTCGATCCGGACAAACACCACGGTCTGGCCGTCCTGCTGCAATTCCCGGGCGCGCGCGGCGCACTCGGGCGACGGTGTGTTGCCGATCTCCACGCGATGACCCTCCACCATTCCACTGACGCCCTGCCCTGGGACATTTCGAAAATCGCTCGCTTCCGACAGCCGCAGGCCGCGCTCCATCGCTCCGGCTACGATGGCAGCCGCCAAGGGATGCTCGCTCATCCGTTCCACACTCGCTGCCAGGCGCAGCGCCTCCGGTTCGGCGGCATCGACCAGCTTCGGTTTTCCTTCGGTCAGCGTGCCAGTTTTATCGATTACCAAAGTGTCGATTTTCTCCAGGATCTCGAGCGCTTCCGCCTGGCGAATCAGGATTCCCGCGAGTGCGCCGCGCCCGGTTGCCACCATGATCGACATCGGCGTGGCAAGCCCAAGCGCACAAGGGCAGGCGATGATCAGCACAGCCACCGCATTCACTAGCGCGTAGGCCATGCGCGGTTCCGGCCCAAACCAGCCCCATACGACGAACGTGATTGCGGCGGCAGCCACTACGGCCGGCACGAACCACGAAGCAACGGCATCCGCCAGGCGTTGGATGGGTGCACGCGAGCGCTGGGCTTCGCTCACCATTTTAACGATGCGCGCCAGCAAGGTCCCTTCGCCCACTCGTTCCGCAGTCATCACAAACGCGCCGGTTCCGTTCACCGTACCGCCGGTCACTTTGCTGCCTGCGCTTTTTTCCACCGGGATCGGCTCGCCGGTGAGCATGGATTCATCCACGGAACTGATACCGCTTGTCACCGCGCCATCCACCGGAATCTTTTCGCCGGGGCGCACGCGCAGCCGGTCGTCCACGCGCACACGCTCGATCGGGACGTCCGCTTCCGTTCCATTGGCTTCGATACGAAGGGCGGTTTTTGGAGCCAGGCCCAGCAGCGATTTGATGGCGCCGCTAGTCTGCCCGCGCGCACGCAATTCCAATACTTGCCCCAGCAGCACCAGAGCGACGATTACCGCGGCCGGTTCGAAATAAGTCGCGACACCGCCGTGTTCTTGAAACGATGGCGGGAAGATTCCAGGAGCCAGAGTCGCCACCAGGCTGTAGGAATATGCGGTTCCAGCGCCGAGAGCGATCAGCGTGAACATGTTCAAGCTGCGCGTTATGAGAGACGCCCAACCCCGTTCGAAGATCGGCCATCCTGCCCACACCACCACCGGAGTGGCGAGCGCCAATTCCAGCCAGCGCGAATGGACGCCCAGGTACATCAACACCAGGAGCGCGGCGGCCAGCGGGGCGCTGAACCAAAATCTCCGAAGCATGGATCGATACTCCGGGTTGATTTCATCCAGAGTCGCCGCGGTGAAGGTTGCCGGCTCCAGCGCCATTCCACATTTCGGACAGGAGCCTGGACCGATCTGGCGAATCTCCGGATGCATCGGGCATGTGTACTCCACCGCGGCCGCCGGCGCCGGCATCGGTTCCGGTTGGGCATTTGGATGGAGAAACCGTTCGGGGTTATTTTCAAACTTAGTCTTGCAACCGGGCGAGCAGAAGTAGTACGTTTCGCCCATGTAGGTGGATTTGCCAGCCGCGCGATCGGGATCCACACGCATGCCGCAGACCGGATCGAGAGCCCCGGCGCGGTTCTGAACAATTGGGAACATAGGGAGCTACTACCAGAGTACAGGTCCCGGCGTATTGTTGATGAGCCGCTGGGTGTGCGACATAAAAATGGAGGCCAAGGCGATTCATCAAGGAAATGGCTGGAAGCTCAGCGTAGGCGTACACGAGGTTGGGGACGACAGTGTGGGGCAGCTTTGTAAGCTGCAGCCGATTGTCAATCGGCCAACCGCCCGTGCCTGCACCACACTGCGGCGTTAGCCAACCGCCGCGCAGGCTGCAAGCCCAAGGTCACTTAGTTTTGGACTAGCTCAGCAAACCCAACATTCCATGGCCCTTATGTTTAAAACAGGAACTGAGTGGGGCGGCCAATCCTGGCCGCCGCCGCGTTTCTACGGGGCGCCAAGCCGGCTGGAAAGCCGGCTGCAGACTGAAAGTCTGCCCCACATCACGCCCGCTATTCCACTTTATGTCCCCCACCCAAAACCGCTGGCGGAGCGCTTATGCGTTGGCTGTCGCGGCAATCTTCTGGAGCAGATCTTCGACCTTCTTGTCCAGGTCCCGCGCAACGGCGAGAGCCTCAGCGCTTGCATAAGGGGCGAGAAAACTGGCCATCCGGTCGTACGATAAATGTACGCCATCGGGCCGTTCCGTCACAAGGATTGTTACAGGGGCGTAAGATCCCACGTCTGGGACGTGCCGGGCCATTTCCCGCATGATGAGCGGATTGCCGATGAGAAACCGAACGATCTTCGGCGAGTCGAGCCCCGTTTCCTTGCGCAAGATTGCTCCAAGATCAAGCCGCAAAAACATCATGAACCCGGAGGGACCCACCGCTTTTTCGACGGCGCTCTCCATCTCTTGCAGGGTTCGCGCGCCCTCGGTACTGTGTACGTACTCAGCCATGTTTATACGACCGACCGCCGCTTCGAGCGCCGAGATCACTGCGTCAAACGGCTTCGAAGACAGGACGCTGATTCGTTCGATCATGACTTTTCTAGCGGTCACTTTTTGGCGCTCGCGATTCCGTCCAGTTCCCGCATGGTGTCCTTGATCCAGCTTCAAACCGGCTGCCGCGACGTTCTCTTCCAGATGCTCGACGCTGGATGTTCCCGGGATGGGTAGCAGCACCGGAGATCGCTCCAGCAGCCATGCCAGAGCCACTTGCGACGGCGTTACTTTCAATCGCGCCGCTACCCGGCCGATTACGCTGTCGTCGCCAGAGAGCTGACCAGCCGCCAACGGAAACCACGGGATAAATCCGATCCCTTCGCGCTCGCTGTACTTCAGCACGTCTTCCGATCCGCGGTCGGACACGCTGTAGCGATTCTGAACGCTCACGATCGGCACAATCTTTCTGGCATGCTGAATCTGTTGGACGCTCACCTCCGACAATCCGATGTGGCGGATCTTGCCTTGCGCCTGCAGCTCTTTCAAAGTGCCGAGTTGATCCTCCGCTGGAACTTTCGGATCGATGCGGTGCAACTGATAAAGGTCGATGCGATCCAAGCGCAAACGGCGCAAGCTTCCCTCGATGGCTGATTTCAGATGCGCGGGTTTTCCGTTCTCCACCCACTGGTTCGGACCCGGCCGGTCGAACCCGCCCTTGGTCGCAATTACCAGCCCGGCAGGATACGGGTGCAGCGCCTCAGCGATGATTTCTTCACTCACGGCTGGTCCATAAGAATCGGCCGTATCGATGAAGTTGATGCCCAATTCCACGGCTCGCCGCAGTACCTTGATGGCTTGTGCACGGTCCGGCGGAGGGCCCCAGATTCCCTTGCCCGTGATCCGCATCGCGCCGAATCCCAGCCTGGCGATCCTCAGATCGCTGCCGATCGGAAATTCGCCGGCTTTCCCGGCAAGTCCTGTTTCTTGAGTCTGCATCAGATTTTCCTCTTCTCCTTCAGCCTGGAACCTCCAGCACACCACCCGCAGTCCGCAAAATGTACGTTCTTTAGATGCACCCTGAAACTTGTTCGTCGCAGAGAAGTCTCAAAACTAGCCCGCAATCTCCCAGGGTGTCGGACAATATACTTAGGAGCCTACTTCTTCTGGACGAACCCAGCACTCTCAACTCAGGCTTGGATCCCGACGCTCTCTGGTACAAGGACGCAATCATCTACGAAGTCCACGTGCGTGCGTTCTATGACAGCGACGACGATGGCATGGGCGATTTCCGCGGCCTCACCCGGAAGCTGGATTATCTCCAGGATTTGGGTGTCAACTGCATCTGGCTGCTGCCTTTCTTCCCTTCCCCGTGGCGCGATGACGGCTACGATATCTCCGGTTACACCGATGTTCACCCAACATACGGCACGCTGCGCGATTTCCAGACCTTCCTGAAGCAGGCGCATCGGCGCGGAATCCGCGTGATCACCGAAGTGGTACTCAATCACACCTCCGATCAGCATCCCTGGTTTCAGCGCGCGCGCCATGCCCCGCCCGGCAGCCGCTGGCGCGATTTTTATGTTTGGAGCGATACGCCCGACAAATATCAGGACGCGCGCATCATCTTCAAAGATTTCGAAACATCCAACTGGACCTGGGATCCAGTCGCCAAAGCCTACTTCTGGCATCGCTTCTATTCGCACCAGCCCGATCTGAATTACGACAGCCCGTACGTGAGGGAGGCGGTGCTCGAAGTAATCGATTTCTGGTTCGACCTAGGCGTGGATGGGTTCCGCCTGGACGCCGTACCGTATCTTTTCGAGCGGCAGGGAACCAACTGCGAGAATCTGCCGGAGACGCACGATTATCTCAAGCAACTGCGCGCGCACATCGACTCGAAATACAAAGATCGCGTACTGCTGGCCGAGGCCAATCAGTGGCCGGAAGATGCCATCGCTTATTTTGGCGCGAGCGACGAGTGTCACATGGCGTTTCACTTTCCACTGATGCCGCGCATGTTCATGGCGCTCCGGATGGAGGATCGCTTCCCGATACTGGAGATCCTGCAGGAAACGCCGGCCATTCCCGCCGCCTGCCAATGGGCGCTGTTTCTGAGGAACCACGATGAGCTCACGCTCGAAATGGTCACCGACGAAGAGCGCGACTACATGTATCGCGTATACGCGCAGGAACGCCGCATGCGCATCAATTTGGGAATTCGCAGACGCCTGGCTCCGCTGCTCGAAAACGACCGCCGCAAGATAGAGCTGATGAATGCCCTGCTCTTCTCGCTGCCCGGCACGCCGGTTATTTATTACGGCGACGAAATCGGCATGGGAGACAACATCTATTTGGGCGACCGTAATGGCGTCCGCACGCCCATGCAGTGGAGCGCGGACCGCAACGCCGGATTTTCGCGCGCCAATCCGCAGAAGCTCTACCTGCCCATCACCATCGATCCGCAATATCACTACGAGTCGGTGAATGTGGAAGCGCAGCGGGACAATCCGCATTCGCTGCTGTGGTGGATGAAACACTTGATTGAGCAGCGCAAGCAGTTCAAGGCGCTCGGACAGGGAACGCTGGAGTTTCTGCGGCCCTCGAATCGGAAAGTGCTGGCGTTTTACCGGCGCTATCAGAACGAGACCATCCTGGTGATTGCCAATCTCTCGCGCTTTCCCCAGCACGTGGAGCTAGACTTGGCGCAGTCCAAGGGCATGACGCCGGTTGAAATCTTCGGACGGACGGAATTTCCATCCATTGGAGATCAGCCGTATTTGCTCACGCTGGGTGCGTTGAGTTTCTACTGGCTGTCACTCGAAACGCGGCAGGTGCGCCAGGAATCCGTCGCGGGCGAATCCGGCCCGCCCAACCTGCCGCTGGTCGCGGTGGATGCGTTCGACGAAGTGTTTCAGGGCCGAAGCCTTGCGGTGCTGCTGCGCATGCTGCCGGAATTCCTCAAAACGCGGCGTTGGTTCCTGGGGAAGAATCGCAGCATCCGCTCCATCAACATTCTGGACACCATCACGATCACCGACACGGCATCCCAAATCCTGCTGGGCCAGATTGAATACGGCGAAGGCGATCCGGAAACCTACGTTTTGCCCGGCTCGGTAGCAGTCGGCGAAGCAATGGATCAGGTGAAAGCGAAATTGTCCGACGTAGCGGTGATGCATTTGCGCGAGCCGGGCGGGCAGGAAGGGATCTTGTACAGCGCGGTCTGGAATCCGGCGTTTGGCGATGCGTTGCTGGGCGCCATTGCGAGAAGACGGCGCTTCCGCGGGCGCTTCGGCGAATTGGTTGGATCGCACACCCGCGCGTTTCGCAAGGCTTGGGGAGAGCGGCATCCGCATCTAGCGCCGACGGTCCTCAGTTCAGAACACACCAATACCTCTATCGTGTTTGGCGATCGCTTCATCCTCAAGATGTATCGACGCATTGAGCCGGGGATTCATCCGGAGATCGAAGTCGGCATTTTTCTCACCGAACGGAACTTCCCGTCCGCCGCGCCTCTCACCGGGAGTCTCGAATATCGCAATCCGCAGGACGATTCCATGAGCGTAGCCGTGCTGCACGGATTCGTTCAGAACCAAGGCAACGCCTGGCGCTACACGCTGGACGCATTGAGCCAGTTCTTTGAAGCCGCTTTCGCGCGGCATGAGCCCGAACAGACCGGGCCGGAGGAAGACCGGCATCCTTTGGATCGGCTGCAGACGGAGTTTCCGCAGCGCGTGCACGAATTGATCGGGACCTACGCGGATGCGGCGCAGTTGCTCGGACGGCGCACCGCGGAGCTGCATGGGGCGCTCAGCTCGGAGAAGATCGATCCGGTATTTGCACCGGAGGTGTTCACGGATCATGCCAGGCAGGCGTTCTACCACGGCATGCTCGGACTCACTGCCCAGACACTTCCGCTTTTGCGGCAGCGGTTGCCTACGTTGCCTGCCGAGGTTCAAGATGACGCGCGCAAGATGATCGAGAAGGAGGATCAGATCCGGCGGTTTTTCCGGCCGGTCCCCGAGCGCAAAGTTCCGGCCGCGCGCATCCGCCTGCACGACGATCTTCGCTTGCAACAAATTTTATACACCGGCAAGGATTTCGTTTTCATTGGATTCGGCGGGCGCGCCGACCGTCCTTTGAGCGAACGCCGGATCAAGCGTCCCCCACTGCGCGACGTCGCGAGTTTGCTGCTGTCGTTTGAATATGCCGCAAGCGCCGTGTTCTTCGATCAGGTACCTGGCGTGACGCGACGTCCCGAAATCATGGCGTCGCTCGGATTCTGGGCGGGCTACTGGCGGGATTGGGTGAGCACGATGTGCTTGAAGAGCTATCTCGAGAACGTGGACCGCACCGCGCTGCACATGCAAAACGACGCCGACGTCCGGCTGTTGCTGGATGTATTCCTGATGGAGCGCGCGTTGGAAGAAGTGGGGCGCGAATTGGTGGAGCGTCCGGCGTGGGTGGGAGTACCGGTGCGGTTGATCCTGCGACTGTTGGATTCTGTACAGAACCGCGACCGCGAGGGAGCGTAACGCAGTGCTGCTGTCGTGGTAGCGCTCCCTTGCGGTCGCGGTTCGGTTAGAACTTGTTCAACTCCGCAACCAGCGCCTGCAAGCCCTTCTTGCGGTAAATCTGAATCAGCCTCTGTTCTTCATCCGACGGCGCCATGACGCGCTGCAGCTGAGGCAAGCCCAAATCGAGGCGGCTGGGAATCCAGACAGTGCCGTCGGCGAACTCCACGCTCGATACGAAGCCAGTCATCCCGTCGATCGCGAGCGGCTGTCCACCGCGCGTGGGGAATTTTAGCGTAGAGTTTTCCAGTATCTGGCTCTTCTGCCCCGGAGCGAGATTCAACTCGGCCGGCACCGATCCAGCCAGAAATTGACGCCCGCTGTGGTCTTCCAGAATCCAGCCGATTTCGAGATATCGAATGGGACGGTCCGACCGATTCCTTACTTCCAGACGCGGCGCCCGCGCTTCGTTGCCCGCGATGCGCGCCATCCCGCCCATGGGATCGATCGGGGAATCGGGCAGCCGCAAAAATGCGAACTGTACTTGTTTCTCCGGCTCGAAATTGGTCGCGCGGCCGCCGCGGACCATTTGCACGTCCAGTGTCGGGCGGTCGGCCGAATGCGTCATGCTCTCCAGGATTTCGCGCCGCAGCCGCTCGGGGCCGCCTTCCGCCACCAGCGACTTGAAATACTTCCGGTCGCGCCGCGCTTCGAATTCGCTCAAGGTCAGGGTGCGCCTGGAACCCAATTTGTCTGAGCCGTAGAAGCTGAGATCGTCGAACAGCACGCCATCCAGGCCAATCAGGACGGGCGCACCGCTCGAAGCCTGCAGCGGCCGCAGCAGCCGCAGATCGATGTGCAGCGGGAAAGTCTCGAACTGAGCTATATCCAGGCTGGTTACGGTCACCGATCCCTTGCCGCCCGGAGTCACTTCCTGCGCCGTTACCAATAGAGTGATCCCGCGAATCCGGCGTTGCGAGGAATTGCGCAGCGTCAGCGCCGCGTGCAAATCCAGCAGCATTGCGCCGCCGCGCGCAGTTTCGCTCGATTCTCCGTAATCAGATGCGATCACCGCGACCGGCGAGTCTTTCGGCAGGTCGATCTTGGGCAGCACGCCCGCAAAACCGCTGCTCAGGCACAGAGCGAAGCTCAGAAGTTTACTGCTCCGCATCGTACACCTTGTTCGTGGTCACCTGGCCGGTATCCGCGTCGACGTACCGCACGCCCACCGAACCGCGCATACTCACCGACACCGTCACCGCATCCGAGTGCGGATGCATCAGCGACATGGTTCGGCCATTTTGGCTGAGATCGAGCGATAAGGAAGAAGCCGACAACATGACATCTTCGGCCGCCGCAACCGGATGCTGCACTAGCTTCCCAATGCGATCCACCCGTACGCGCCCGAGCGCAGAAAGAAGATGATCCATCTGCGGACGCGGAAGATTAATCCAGAATGCAGCGCCGAACACCACCGTGGCGCACGCCACAACCATCGCGGCGTTCCATCCCAAACGATGCGGCCGGCCAGTGAGCGAGGGTCTGTCAAAACGAGCGATGGCTTCGCCCGCCGCCAGACCAACCCGGACATTGGCAGCCATCTCTTCCGCCAGTTGGTTCCAATTCAGATTCTCCGGCAGCTCGGCGGTAACTTCGCGAACCTGTTCACTCGCAGTTCGCAGAGCTTGCACTTCGCTCGAGCAGTTCGCGCATCCGGACACATGCCGGCGGACGCGCCAGCGATCCCACGGACCTAGATCGTTGCCCGCCATCAGCGCCAACTGGACTTGGTTAGGGTGTTGCATCAGACCTTTTTCCCGAGGGGTCTGCGGCCCCGATCCATGTAGCGGCGAAATTTGATGCGCGCATTCGCGATGTGCGATCGCACGGTGGCTTTCGAACAGCTCATCTGTGCGGCAACTTCATCGGCCGGCAAGCCTTCCACGTCGCGCAGCAGCAATGCGGTTCGTTCGCGCTCGGTGAGGCAAGTGAGGCCTTGTTCCAGATACTTCCGATGTTCGGATCGCAGCAGGGCCTGTTCGGGGCTCTCGGAGGGTTCGCTCAGCGGATCAACTAAGCTATCGATCTCGCAAAAGTTGACTTTTCCGTTGCGCCGGAGAAAATCGATGGCCGTGTTGCTGGCAATCCGCGAGAGCCAATGGGCGGCTTTATCGATATCTTTAAGCTGGTCCTGGCGTTGCAGCGCCTTGATGAAGGCTTCCTGGGTGAGATCTTGAGCGTCGGCGACGTTGCCGACGATCCGGTAAATCAGCAGGAAAATGCGCCGTAAGTTATCAGAAACAAAGCGGTTTTGCAGTTCTTGTACGGACTGCAAACTGGCGTCGAGTTGGGAAGGAGCACCCCGTTCGCTCATCGCTCGCTCAAAACTGTAAACCGCCGATGCCATGCCTACAACAGGCTGACGTCAAAACCCGAAAAGCGTGCAAACCTTTCGATGGTTCCATCGGCTTCCCTACCTCAATTGTATATGGCTTTGAGGCGGAAAGATCCTGGCCGCGAATCAACGCGAATGCACGCAAATAAAACATTCGCGTTCATTTGCGTTCATTTGCGGCCAAATCTTCGAACGCTTTAGGCGGAAGATCGGTCAGGGACCGCACCACCACATCCGCCCCCGTGAGCGCGGTTTTACGGGACACACCGATGCAACGCATCCCGGCTCTACGGGCGGCTTCCACACCCGGAACCGCGTCTTCCACCACAATGCAGCGCGCAGGGGGCATGCCCAAACGCTCCGCACCCTTTTGGAAAACCTGCGGATCCGGCTTTCCGGCGGTTACATCCTCGGCCGACACCAGCGCGTCAAAAAAACCGGCCAAACCCATCGCGTCCAGCACGACTTCGATGTTTTTCCGCGGCGCTGACGAAGCAACGGCCTGCCGCCAACCCTGTTCCCGAAGACGCTCGATCCAGTCCATTACCCCAGGCAGCGGCTCGATGCTGCCCTCATGCACCAACTTGCGGTACAGTTCCTCTTTCGAATCCCCGATGCGGACGATGCTTTCGGGTGTTGCCGCAGAGTTGAGCCACTGAGGAAGAATGGAATCGTTGCGCTGGCCAAACGTCTTGAGAAACTGATCGTGCGTGATGGCGATGCCTTCCAGTTGCATGGTGTCCCGCCACGAGAGCCAGTGGTATTCTTCCGAATCCACGAGCGTGCCATCCATGTCCCAAAGTACGGCGCCTGTCATTTGTTCATTTTATCGTGATGTACACAATGTTGGCTCCGCTCAGTTCGACATCCACCATACCGAGCCCGGCGAGCGATTTGGGTAACAAGATATTCAGTTGGTCGAGGCCTGGATACTGCGATTGCGGCCCTATGTAACTTGCCGTGACATCCATATTTCCGATTTCCAATAACGGGTTGTTGGGCGGCGTGTCGAAGCCGGTGCCAAACAGAACGAGGTAGACGTCACCTTGCGAGAGGTCAATCGGGACCTGTTTGATATGTCCACCTGATCCAGTGAAAATCGGCTCCACGGTTTGGACATTGCCTGGACCCACTCGCACGGCGTACCCGGCCGGGATTCCGCTGGGATCCACCGTGAAAAGCTTCGGAGCCTGATCGGAAATCTGAATCTCGGAAGTCGCGGATTGTCCATCGGTCGTGGTTATGGTGACAAGAGCAGTGCCGGCTTCCAGGCTTTGCGGCAAAACGAAGTTCACCTGTCCCGGCGAAGCGTAGTAAATTTCGGCTGAGCTTGTGGTGCCGATCTGATCCTGCATGCTCACGGAAGTGCCGCCCAACGTCGTGGGTAGCGATGGCGCGTTTGCCGACGCAGTGGTCAACGCCAGATGTTTGCCGAACGCAGAGGCGATCGAGTGCGGCGCCATCGGCCCATAAGAAAAGTCCGCGGCGGATACGACACTCATGAGCGTGGCGGAAGAAGACTGGTTGAAGAGAATGACCGTCCCGGCGCGCTGAGGAATTGGATCCCCCGGTACGATGAAACCACTTGATATATCGAGCTTGCCGTCCCCATTGAAATCGGCCGCGATTACCGAGCCCCCTGGCGCATCGGTGGTTTGCAGTTGAAACGTTCCATCGCCGTTGCCAATCAAGAAGCCCGACGTGCTCAAGCACACATCGAGAATTCCATCGCCATTGAAGTCTCCCACTGCTACCGTGTCCCCGAAGCCTGGCGCCGCACCGGACGAATAGATGACGGCAGAAGCAAAAGTTCCGTCGCCGTGTCCCAGCAGAATCGCGGCGCCTGCCACCAGATCCAGCTTGCCGTCGCCGTTGAGATCCGCCGCGGCAAGGCGGCCCGGGACGCCGTCGGGAAACGAAATGCTCAGTCCTTGAGAAAATGTTCCGTCGCCTTTTCCAAGTAAAAGTTGGATCGAGTTGTAATTTCCAATGGCGATGTCGGCGACGCCGTCCCGATTGAAATCCCCGATTGCTAGCGATGTTGCGAGTGTCCCCGCCGGATAGGACTGCGGCGGCGCAAAAGTCCCGTCGCCTTGGTTCAAGAAAATCGCTATCCGGTCCCCGTCAGTGGACCCTGTTACGTCGATGGCGGCAACGTCCGGATGGCCGTCTTTGTTGAAATCGCCAACCACCAGCGAAGTCGTGGATGCAGGCGCACTGCTTGCCACAGGAGGCAAGAAGGTGCCATCTCCCACTCCCGTGAAAACTTCAATGCTGCCAGGAGAAGAGCGGCGTGCAACAGACACCGCGAGATCGATGATCCCATCGCCATTGAAGTCTGCTGCGGCCACGGAAGTCGGCGAGGCGTCCTTGTCAATGGCCGCGAAATCGTATGTCGAAACGTGCGTTAGAGTACCGCTCGCGCTGGTGACGAAGATCGACAAATATTGGAACACGCTCACCATCGCCAGATCTGCAAGGCCATCCTGGTTGAAATCGCCGGACGCCACTGTTACGTAGTCCGCCGAATTTGGAGAAGAAAACGAAGACGATGTCTGTACGGGTGACGGGCCCACCGGCGCAGCGGTCAGATCGCCGGTTCCTTCGCCAAAGAAAACTGTGAGAGAGTTCTCCTGGTACTCGCTAAACGGAGGCGGACCGCTCAAAACCGCGGAGTTGCCGGTTCCAATCAAGACATCCGTCTTCCCATCGCCGTCGAAATCAGCCAGGATGACAGATTCGGGTGCGGTGTTCAGAAAATCTTTCCGATTCGGAAAGCCGCCTTTTCCATCACCGAGCAGAATCGTGATGCCGTTGGTGACAATGTCCAGGTTCCCATCCCCGTTCACGTCCCCAACTGCGAGAGCGCCGGGTGTGCCGGCATCATCCAACACGCTATCCGGGGACGCTGCCTGCACTGGAACAATAGTCGGTGACGAGAAGGTCCCGTCGCCTTTACCAAACCTCACGGCGACTTCATTCGGCGGATACTGTGAAGTGGGCGTTAGGGCAGAGGTCAAGGACACAATATCGTTCTTTCCGTCTCCATTGATGTCCGCGATCACGATGGCGCCAGGACCAACCTCGTTCGGAGTGGAGAGCGAAGCTGGCGTAAAAGTTCCATCGCCCTTGCCCAGCGCGACGATCAGCGCCGACGCCTGCTGAGCGGGATCTTGTGGGGCGCCAATCACCAGGTCCGGTCTGCCGTCGCCATTCAAATCCCCAACAGCCATCGAGCCATTGACGTTCCCGAGCGGAAAGTCGTCAACCAGTTGAAAACCGCCGCG
The DNA here is from genome assembly GCA_963774655.1 of Bryobacterales bacterium. GTDB lineage: Bacteria > Acidobacteriota > Terriglobia > Bryobacterales > Bryobacteraceae > Palsa-89. The sequence continues at coordinate 372,419 of CAVZFZ010000005.1, forward strand.
GCCGTCGCCTAACAGCACTCGAATGCCGCCGCCGTCGCCGAAGCTCTCGCCGTCATGGACGAATTCATACTGGGCGACCACGTCTAATTTGCCATCGCCATTTACGTCGGTCAGGATCAATGACAGATACGCTCCATAACTACCCGGAGATGGCTGGTCAAACGGGAAGGTTGCAACCTGGTTTTCGGAAATAAGCTGCAAGCGCGGATCGAACACTGCGACATCCAAGCTGAGGGTTCGATTTCCGGAGACGAAGAGGTAATTTCCTGAATCGAGGACCGCGAAGGCGGCCGGCTGGGCCACCGCTACTGGGCCACCTGCCGCCGACGAAGAAGAATGCGCGGATACTCGCGGCAGGCAACTCGAAAACCGCTGCTCGAAATGGGGAATCGACCGCAATACGGTATAAGGCGACGCGTTCGCCATCTCGAAGGCGGTATAGGATCCATCGCTCTGCCGCACCGCCACCAGGTGCGAAGAACTCGTCGCATCCAGCTCAATTGTTTTCGCGTTTAGGAAATGAATCGGCGGACACGTAGTCTGAGCACTCGCGCAAATTGCGCCCACCACAACGGCAATAAACTTGAAATACATGAAAGGCCTCAGAAGTTCTTGAATTTCGCGCGGGCCTTAACTTCAGGTAGGACTCGAATTGATCTTATCACGCGCCGATAACTGGCGGCATTTCCGGACACCGGTTACCAGCGGTTCTCCTGCGTGGTACCCGCGAATGCGCCGTTGATATCGAACCGCGACCGCAAGGGAGCGTGAACAAAGGACAACTCCACACAATGCCCCTAACGAGAAACGAGAAACGTCTAAACGACCGTCCGTTTCCAAGCCCCGCGCCGGAACCAAATAATTCCGAACAGTGCCAGCAGCGAGTCGCCAACCACCACCGCGACAAATACGCCGCGCGGACCCAGGCTGGTGTGGAACGACAGCAGCCAGGCAAGCGGAATCTGGCAGACCCAGAAGCACACCAAATTTAGAACCGTGGGAGTGAACGTGTCGCCCGCGCCGTTGAATGCCGCCGTGATCACCATGCCGTAGGCGTACGAAATGTATCCATAACTCAGCAGCCGCAGCCCGCTCACCGCGAGCGGAAACACCGCGGGATCGTTCGTGAACCACCCGATGATCCGCTCGGCGAACGTGATAAACACCAGCCCCACCGCGCCCAGGAACAGCATGTTGTAGAAGCAGGTGATCCACACGGATCGTTCGGCGCGCTCCGGCTTGCCCGCGCCAAGATTCTGGCCCACCAGCGTCGCAGCCGCGTTGCTCATTCCCCACGACGGCAAGATCGCGAAGATGATGATCTTAATGGCCAGCGTATTGGCCGCCGCCGCTGCGCTTCCAAAGCTGGCCATGATGCGGACCACTCCCACCCAGCTCGCCATTTGCACCAGGTATTGGAACATCGCGGTCAACGACAGCCGGACCATTCCCGCCATCACCCGAAAATCCAGCCGCACTTGTTTGGCATGGATCACGAAGCGACCGCGTCCGGAGGTAAGAATCCAAATCTGTAACAGCACGCCGATGCCGCGCCCGATGGTGGTCCCCACTGCGGAGCCGGTAACACCCATCTTTGGAAAAGGCCCGATTCCGAAGATCAAACACGGATTCAAACAAATGTTCACGATGTTGGCAAGCCACAGCACGCGCATCGCGACTGCCGCATCGCCCGCGCCCCGGAACACGGCATTGATCAGAAACAGCAGAAAGATGGTCGCGCTGCCTCCAAATATCATCCGCGTGTAGTTGGTGCCGAGCTTGATCACACTCTCCGTCGCACCCATCAGCCGCAGCAAATCCGGCGCGAAGAAATACCCAAGTGACGAGACGATAGCTGAAATCACCAGCCCGACAAAGATCACCTGGACGGCCACCAACCCGGCTGCGTCTTCATGCTTTTCGCCGATCCGGCGGGCAACCAACGCAGTGGCGCCCATACTCAGTCCGAGTGCCATTACAAATACCAGCGTGAGGCATGTCTCGGTCAACCCGACAGTCGTGATGGCGTCCGCTCCGAGGTGCGACACCCAGAAGACGTCCACCACGCCGAACAGCGATTCCATGATCATTTCGAGCACCATGGGAACCGCCAGCAACACAATGGCGCGGCCGATGTTGCCTTCGGTAAAGTCCTGGCTTGAGCCCATCACCGCTTCGCGCAGCGATGGCCAGAATCCGGGAACACGTGCTTCTGTAGTAGCGCTGTTACTCATGGGAATCCGGCTCGGGAGCGAGCGGGGTGTTTCTCCAGTGTAGCGCGCGGCAACGAATCCCCGCGCGAAGGCGTCATACTTATTTCTTGTGGCTGTTTACGACAACGAACTCGCCCAGATTGTCGCCGATCTGAACCGCGTTGCACCCGGATCGCGCCCCGCCCAAATCCTGAACGCGCAGGGAACCACCACGCTCGATCAACTGCTGATGCTGGCGGCGCGGCAAGGCGCGTCCGATGTGCTGCTGATCGCCGGAGTTCCGGTTTCCATGCGGGTCAACGGCGCGCTGACTCCCGCGGCCGGCCCGGCACTCAATGAGGAAGACACACGCAACCTGCTGCTGCCTTTACTCGCCCCCAAACAATATCAGGATTTGCAGCAGCTCAAATCCGTGGATATGTGTTTCAGCCGCGACGGTATCGGACGTTTTCGGGCCAACATCCATCATCAAAGAGGAACGCTGGCGGGCAGTATCCGGCTCTTGCCCGACAAAATTCCGACGCTCGAAACGCTGCATCTTCCGGCTACGCTCAGGCGATTGGCCGAAGCGCGGCAAGGATTGATCCTGATCACCGGACCCACCGGAAGCGGCAAAAGCTCAACCCTGGCGGCGCTCGTCGACTTGATCAACGCCCAGCGCCGCAGCCATATTGTAACCATCGAGGATCCCATCGAGTTCGTTCACGCCAACCGCAGCTCCATCGTGGAACAGATTGAAGTGGGCAGCGACACGCCGGATTTCGCCAGCTCGGTGCGCGCCATCCTGCGTCAAACTCCGGATGTAATCCTGGTGGGAGAGATGCGCGATCCGGAAACCATCGCGACCGTTCTCACCGCTGCGGAAACCGGACACCTGGTGCTCTCCACGCTCCATACCAACGATGCCGCGCAATCCGTGTCACGCATTTTGGATTCGTTCCCGGCGGGAAACCAGCCTCAAATCCGCCAGCAGCTTTCGCTGGCATTGTTGGCGGTGATCGCTCAACAACTGGTTCCAACCGCTAACGATCGGGAGCGCTACCCCGCTGTTGAGATCATGATCGCTACTCACGCGGTGCGCAATTTGATTCGCCGAGGGGAGGATCATCAGATCCACACAGCGATCGGAACCGGCCGTGCCGATGGAATGATCACGATGGAACAATCGCTCGCGGAATTGGTGAGCGCGGGCAAGATCAACCGGGAAACGGCGCTGGCGCATTGCTCCCGGCTAGAAGAACTCCGCCAGTATCTTCATGCGTAAGGCACCGGCTCCCTTACGGTCGCGGTTCGGTAACGCACGATCGCCGCATTCCGAACCGCGACCGTGAGGGAGTCGGTGCCTTATTCCTCTCTCAGCGCCTGCACCGGATCCAACTGCGCCGCACGCCGCGCCGGAAGATAGCTGGCCCCAAACGCAGCGATGGCTAACGCAACCAACCCAATCGCAAGCGTCGCCGGATCGCGCGGCTTCAGCCCAAATAACAGCGAACTCGCGGCGGTGGATGCGGCCAACGCCAATCCAGTCCCAACCACCAACCCAATGGCCAGCAAAAACCCCGCCTCTCGCAGAATCATTTTCGACACGCTGCCCGCGTCCGCTCCCAGCGCCATCCGGATTCCGATCTCGCCGCGCCGCCGCGCCACCATGTACGACATCACTCCGTAGAGGCCAATGATTGCGAGAATCGTCGCCAGCGCGGCGAAGAATCCGGAGAGCGTGGCCATCACGCGATCGTCCACCAGGTGATCGCGAATCATGGTTTTGAAAACCGCGAAGTAAATAAAAATGTCGGGACTCACGCCCGCCACTACACTCTTCACCTGTTCGGTGAGCGCCGGCAGCGGCACATTCGAGCGAATCAGAATCTGCGCGAAAGGTCCGCCGCCCAGCGGATATTGGGAGGAAGGCACGAAGCAAATTGTCTGCTGCGATTCGCGCAACTGCTGGTAGCGCGTGTCCTTCACCACGCCGACAATCTGGTAAATGGCCTCGGGATAACCGGGTTCCGCGACGCTTCGAAACGTGCTGCCGATCGGATTCGCGCCGCCCAACAGCTTCCGCACGAAGGTCTCATTCACGATGGCGACGGCAGGCGAATTGGTGGTGTCGTGTTCATCAAAAGCCCTACCTGCCAGCAGCGGGATTCCCATAGTCTTAAAGAATTGCGGACCCACCCAATTGAAGCGGGAGCTGCCGCTCGAACTGGAAGTCGCACCGGCCACGCGCACGCCCATGGTCCAACTGCTGCCGCCGAGCGGGATCACACTGGCATCGGCTGCGGCTTCCACTCCTGGGATCGCCTGCAATCGATGCAGAATCTCCTGCCGCAGGGGGAAACGGCGTTCCTGCGGAAGGTCTAAACGGCGAGGATCCAGCGCGGCCACCAGAATTCCGTCCTGCCGGAACCCAGGATCCAAGGTCAGCAGATTGCGAAAACTGCGCAGGAACAGCAGCGCGCCAACCAGCAGCACCAGCGACAGCGCAACTTGGGAGACCACCAGCAGACGCCGCAGCCCGAATCCTTCGCGGCTGGACGTGCTTCCGCGCCCGCCCGATTTCATTACCGCACCGGGCTCCGTTCGAGTTGCGCGCAGCGCCGGCGCAAGTCCGAACAGGACACAGGTCGATACTGCCAGACAGCCCAGGAACGCGAACACTCGCCAATCGGGTGAAAGATCCAGGATGGTTGCATTGCTTTCCGTGGTCAGCAGCGCGAGCAGAACCCTCCCAAGCGCAGGCGCCAGCAACGCGCCCAAAATCGTGCCGATTCCCGCCAACAGCAAACTCTCGGACAGAAGCTGGCGGACCAGCCTTCCGCGCGACGCGCCGATCGCGAGACGAACAGCCATCTCCCGTTCCCGGGCGCTGGCGCGCGCCAGCATCAGGTTCGCGAGATTCGCGCAGGCGATAAGCAACACTAGCCCAGTGCTGGCCATCAGAATCCAGAGTGGATCGGATTGGCCACCCTGGATCGAGTTAAAACCTTTGTCCGCCGGAAACGCCCCGAGCTTCAATGTCCCGTAATCCTTCATGTCCGCGCCATAGCCGGTGGGCATGGTGGCCTCAAACATTCCAGACGAAATTGCACCAAGTTGTGCGGTAGGCCTGCGCGAGCGGCCAGCCGGGCTTCAAGCGACCAATCGCAGCGAGCCACCAGGCATGGCGCTGGTCAAGGTAACTGGGACCACCCCGCACGATCGGTTCCGAGCAAAGCGGAATCGCCACATCAAAGCGGCTCCCCACTTCCACGCCGAAGAAACTCGCGGGCGTCACGCCGATCACTGGAAACAAGTGGCCTTCCAGAGTCAGGGTTCTTCCTACCACCGCTGGATCGCCCGCAAACTCGCGCTCCCAGAACGCATAGCTAATCACCGCACCAGGCGCAGCACAGCCGCGCTGGTCATCGGCGGCAGTAAAGACGCGACCCAGCACCGGTGTCACGCCCAGTACCTGGAAGAAATCTCCGCTCACCCAAAGGCCGTTGGCGAAACGCGCTTCGCCGCCGCGAGCCAGGTTGAACGCCATGTCGCTCCATGCCGCGATGCCGGAGAAAGCCTGCTGATGATCGCGAAGCTGCTCCCATAGCGGATTGGTGAGTTGCGGATAAGATCCGCTGAAGCTCCCCGAACTCCATTCCCGGTTTGCAACATGAACGGATGCGAGCTCCTGCGGATTCGTCACCGGCAGGCTGCGCAGACGAATCGCATCCAGCAACTGAAAGATGGTGGTATTCGCACCGATTCCGATGGTCAACGATGCGATGGCGATACAGGCAAATCCGAGGTTCAGCCGAAGCGAGCGCGCGCCGTAGCGGAGATCCTGCCAGAAGGATTCGACAAAGCTGGCTGTGTTCATTCGATAGATCTCTTCGCGGATCTGCGTGGGATTGCCCAGCTTCCTGTGGGCAGCATGGCGCGCATCGTCGGGCGACATTCCGCGCGCGATGTTTTCGTCCGTCTCGATCTGGAGGTAAGCCCCCAGTTCCCGGGCGCGTTCCTGGTCCCAGCGGCGTCGTCGAAAGAAGCGGGTCCAAGCCATGGCGTTCTAATCCGTCGCCGCTGGACGCAACACGCGGTTGATCGCTCGCACCAGTTCGTCCCAGCGGCTGGTCTGCGCGGCGAGTTGCTTCCGCCCGGATGGCGTCAATCGGTAGTAGCGGGCCTTGCGGTTGTTTTCCGATGTCCCCCAGAACGACGCGATCCAGCCGCGATCCTCAATCCGATGCAGCGCCGGGTAAAGCGAGCCGTGTTCCACTTCGAGCACGTCTTTGGAACCACGCTCGATGGCATATGCGATGGTGTGTCCATGCGCTGGACCAAGCGCCAGCGTCCTCAAGATCAGCATATCGAGCGTTCCTTGCAGCATTTCACCTTGCAGCGGCGGTGCATTTCGTTTCGGCATAGGTTCTGCGAAGTATTCTACTCCGGTAGATGATCGAGTGCAAGGAACTGTTATAAATCGGCCACTCTACAGGTATATACGCGCCCGATAGCATTTCGTTCGGAAGAATTTCTCCAGGAGACGATCTATGGGTACCGGCCGAAGTGCCGCCGTTCGATTACAATGCTTTCCAAGGAGCGCCATGTTCACCGCGACTGCCAACTTGACCCTGCCCTGCACCGTGACCGGCTCGTTTCCCCGGCCACGCTGGTTCGATGTGAGTATGTGGGGGAGGCCGCTCGATACCTGCATGCTGGATGTTCGCTTCCGCGAGAAGTTCCAGGATGCGCTGACAGTAGTGATCGGCGATCAGGAGCGCGCCGGTCTCGACATATTGAATCATGCCGATTTCCACGTCGACGAAGACCTGGCCGGCCGCGCCTGGCATCACTATCCGCTGCAGCGCTGGGCCGGATTCGAAGGCGATCATCTACAGCCGGAAGAGAGCACCGCGCCTTGGCTGCACTATCCTCCCGGTTCACTGCTGAACGAAATCTACACAGGCTGGCGCTGGCCTCACGTGGTGGACAAGATCGAACACCGGCCGCTCGACTATCCGAAGATCTGGCGCATCGCTCAAGCCAGAACCAGCAAGCCCGTGAAGTTCGGCACGTGCTGTTCGCAAGTCATGGCGCTGTTTCTGGATATCCACACGCCGAAATACAAAGACAAGCGTGAAGTGATCTGGGACATGGCCGTTGCCATGAACCAGGAGCTGCTGGCCCTGCGCGATGCGGGCTGCCGCTGCATCCAGATTGAAGAGCCCACCTTTCATTTCATGGCCAACACCTACGGCAAGGATCATGAAGAAGTGCAGTTCATGGTGGACGCTTTCAATCGCGAGGTGCAGGGGTTGGATGACGTCGAGCTGTGGATTCACACCTGTTGGGGAAATCCGAACATGCAGCGCGTCATGGAAGATACCAGCTACGCCAACTCCATCGAGATCTACCTGGAACGCTGCCGCGGCGATGTGTGGACGCTCGAAATGAAAGACCGCAATCAGAAAGATCTGGAGCTGTTCGCGCCGTTCCGCAACGATCTGAAGAAAAAGATCTGCGTCGGCGTAGTCAGCCATCGCTCGCTGCAGGCGGACCGTCCGGAAGAAGTTGCAAACGAAATCCGAAAAGCGCTGCAGTACATTCCGGCGGAAAAGTTGATCGTATCCAGCGACTGCGGATTCGGGCGGCAGGGCTCGAACCGCGAGATCGCGTTCTACAAAGCCAGCGCCATCGCGCAGGGAACCAACATCGTGAGGCGCGAGCTTGGACTTCCCACCACCGAGGTTCCGGCAGCGAATCCGATGCTACAAGTGGATGTAGTCCCCGGCCGCGGGAAGTAAAACGTTATGCCACTCAAATTCACCACTTCGTATCTGGAGGATTCTCTAGCGGTATTCCGCTATTACAAAACCCTTTCCGAAAAAGCGATGGCGCAAGTGACCGATGAACAACTCGTCGCAGTTTTGGATGGTGAAATGAATTCGATTGCCCAGATTGTGAAGCACATGGCGGGCAACATGCGGTCGCGCTGGACCGACTTCCTGACCACGGACGGCGAGAAGCCGGATCGCAATCGCGATTCGGAATTCACGGATCCACAGGTCGCGCGCGAGACCTTGCTGGCGCAATGGGAACAGGGCTGGCAGTGCGTTTTCGCTGCGCTCGATCCACTTTCAGAGCAGGACCTGGTCAAAACGATCACGATTCGCGGCGAACCTCATTCGGTGATGCAGGCGATTAATCGCCAGGTTGCACATTACTCCTATCACTGCGGACAGATTGTTCTTCTCGCCAAGCACTTCAAAAGCAGTGATTGGCAGAGTTTAAGCGTCCCGCGCGGACAATCCGCCGGATTCAACCGCCGGGTGCTGGCCGGCGAAGCCAGCCAACGTTAGCTTCAAAAGGCACCGACTCCCTTACGGTCGCGGCTCGGTAACACTCTTTCCGTTCCGAACCGCGACCGTAAGGGAGTCGGTGCTCTTCGCTCATTTCGTGATATCGTTTCGATATCCCGTCCAAATCCGAGCGCGTGTGAGAAAACTTCTTGCTTTACTAATTTTTCCTGTTTTATGCCTTCCTGCCGTAGCAGCAACCCTTTCAGGAACTGTCCGCGATCCGAGCGGCGCCCTGATAGCCGGAGCCGAAGTAACCGTTTCAAACAGGACCGCAAAAACCGACGCCCAGGGGCACTTCTCTTTCGATAGCCTCCCCGCTGGCGAATATCAAATCACCGTCCGACGCGACGGCTTCGAAACCACCCAACGTTCCATAACAGTCGCATCGGAACCGAAACTCGAAATCGACATTCAACTCAAAATCCAAACTCAAGAAACAGTGGTCGAAGTTCAAGGAAAACGTTCCTCCCTAGCCAACTCGGACCAGGAATATCGCGCCTTGCGCGACGCGCGGGCCGTCGAAATTATTCGCGTGGAGAACGTCACTTTGCGCCGGGACGTAGGCGAACTCCACTTTCGCTCCGGGCTGATCGGCTTTCTTCCACCGGTGCTCGGACGCGTCGCGATTGCGGTGTTCTTAGGACAGGCTACGTTTCATCTGAATCCCGCCGTGCCAACCGAGGCGAATTATCTGCAAATGATGACCGGGAGCCGCCAGTTCGAAGACGAGTTCGATTCCGCCGTGCTGTGCTTCACCGATGGGACCTATCAGGAATTGAAGCAGGCGGGCTCGGCGGTGGCCTCCGGGCCGGGACTGGACGACGTCCTGAACGATTTTCATCGCCACATGCGGCATCGAACGGAAAATCCGCGCAGCTATTTGGAATACACACTGGGAGACGAGCAGATTCCCAACGTAGAGGCCGAGCTCCTGGCGGATTTGTATAATCCCAATTCCCCGCCCTCCTTCAGCGCGTTTATAAAGGGCCGCCGCGATCACGACCTGCGATTCCTCATCGCCCCGCGCGGCGCCATGCGCCATATGCCGTCGCCGGAGGAAGTTGGTCTGATTCATTTGGACCCGGCGGGCGAGCATGAAGGCATTCTGTACCTCTCCCACCTGCGGAGCGAATGGCAGAATCACACCGCCAGTTCCGATGAGGACAAACGCATCATCGCGCTTAAAAACTACCGCATCGAGACCGCCATCGCGGGCAACGGGCGTCTCACCGCCAGCACCGATGTCAGCTTTCAAGCTCTCCGCGATGGCGACCGCGTGCTCGATTTTGGCCTTCTTCCCTCGCTGCGCGTCTCGCATGTCTCAACGCCCGATAGCAAGGAAGTTCCTTTCATCCAGGAGGGGCGCAAGGAAGATGGATCGTTCTACGCCATCCTCCCGCAGGCCACCGTCAAGGGACAGTCCTACACGCTTCACATCGAATACGAAGGAAACAAAGTTCTCGAGGATGCCGGAAACGGAAGCTTCTCCGTCCGCGCGCGCACCAGTTGGTATCCCAGCGTCAACGCCTTTAACGACCGCGCCTCGCTCGATCTGATTTTCAAAGTGCCACACCGATTCACAGTGGTGGGCATCGGAAAACTTGTCAAACAGTGGCGCGAGGGTGACTTCGCCGCCTCCGAGTGGGTGTGTGAGACACCGGTGGCTGTCGCAGGATTCAACTACGGCGATTACAAAAAGAAGGAACGCGAAGATCCGGAGAGTAAGTACGATCTGGAAGCCTACGCCACCACCGAAGTTCCCGGATATCTTCGGGGACGCGGCTTCGGAAACATGGCGCCATCCGCCATGGCCGACAACGCTTTAGTAGACGCGCTCAATTCCATCCGGCTTTTCAGCATCTGGTTTGGGCCACTGCCCTATGGCCGCATCGCCATCACGCAGCAGCCGGAGTTCAGCTTCGGGCAATCCTGGCCGACGTTGGTTTATCTGCCGGTGAGCGCGTTTCTGGATGAAACGCAGCGCTGGTCGCTGCTGGGAGGCAACGCCTTCCGCTTCGCCAATTTTATCGACGAGGTAACGCCGCACGAAGTATCGCATCAATGGTGGGGACATCTGGTGGGTTGGGCCACCTATCACGACCAATGGCTCTCGGAAGGCTTTGCCCATTTCTCCGCCGGCCTCTTCCTGCAGGCGACGGAGAAGAAGCCCGACAAGTTCGATCAGTTCTGGGAGCGCTCGCGCAAGATGATCCTGGAGAAAAATGAGTTCGGCCACAGCGCCGACGACGCCGGACCCATCTGGATGGGATTGCGCTTGAGTACGTTCCGGACCGGCAGCGCCTATCAAAAACTGGTTTATCCGAAGGGCGGCTACATTTTGCACATGCTGCGCTCGCTGATGTGGAACGCAAAGACGGGCGACCAGGATTTTATTTCGATGATGCACGACTTTGTCTCCACCAACGCCGGGAAAAATGCATCGACGGAAGATTTCCTCGCCGCCGTGAACCGTCACATGCGTCCGGATCTGGATCTGGAGGGAAATGGCCGCGCCGATTGGTTTTTCCGGGAGTGGGTTTATGGCACGGAGATTCCGAGCTACCGGCTGGAGTATTCAACGGCGCCGGCCGATCAAGGCAAAGTGATGTTTACCGGTAAGCTCACGCAAAGCGGCGTCTCGCCGGGATTCCGCATGCGAGTTCCTATTTTCCTGGACTTCGATGGGAACGTCATCCGCATGGGATCGGTTCCCATCAGCGGCAGCCAGACGTCCCAGGAAATCAAAGTTCTGATTCCCAAGAAACCGAAACGAGTACTGCTGAATGCCCACCACGATATTCTGGCGGCCGAAAGCGTGGTCAGCGGAAACTGAACGCCCTCTTTTTCGCAAACTTTGTGTTCGCAGCAGTGCGAACACGGCACGCACGAGTGCGCAATGCCACTTAATTTTCCCGAAACCAGTGAGCGCTGTAGGGCGGACCCCCTGGTCCGAAGCCGACGCCCTCGTCGGCTTTGTCCGTCGCACGCGCCTGATTTCGTTGGTGCAAGAGCGGGTCCAGGGGGACCCGCGCGGACCGGGGGGTCCGCCCCACTTCTAATCCATAAATCTCAGCACTGAGAAAACTAAGTGGCATTGCGCACGAGTGCGTGCGCCACGTCGCCGTCTTCATCGCCTTTGGTAGGCCGTAAACCCATGTGCGAAACCATTCCTGTTGCCGTGGCGTCAAAAGGTCGATAGCTTCAGAGAAAAGGGCGTGCTTCCGTCGGTTCTCTTCGTTCTTCTGGCTGATTTACCGGTCTTGGTGCAGCCAGACCAACCGAAACAGCAAGACTTGATCCAGAAGTCCGCCATCGCAGCCGCCCCTGGGGAAACCACCAGCTTTCGAATTCGGCGCGAGCCCGTTGCCGGTGGCGCCGAACTCGTCACGCTATTCGGAAAACTCGGGGACCCCGCTTCCGGCCCTGCATTGGCACTCAGCGGTTGGACGTCCCGATCCTCAGTGTGCTTCGCGATACATTGGGAACCGGCGACCCGGAGACCGAGCGTCTGCGCTATGTCTGGATTCTCACCAGCACTCGCCCTACCCCGCTACAGCGCCTGGCTTCCGCTTTTTCTTTTCTCTGCTTCCGAATGGGAACCAAGCACCATTCCACCAGCGTGCCGTCTCCGGTGCTGGACTTGGCTGCGCCCGGCAAATCCGTATTGCCGAATCTCATGGTCAAGGGGCTGCAGTCCACCCAATTCGATCCTCTCGGTGTAGCGGTTCGAACGTCCACGCGCAGCTATCGCGGCAATTCGAGCGATTACAAAAAGCTGCATCTCTACCAGGCCCTGGATGCGCTGGATGGTCTGGAACGTTCCGAAGAAGGCAGGGATATTCTGCCCGAGAACCAGCTTCGCGAGATCTATTCGCGATTGCGGCTGTCGGACCGCACCTTCGGCGGACTGGTGCGCCAAGACAAACTGGCGAAATACTACGGCAAAGAAGTCCGTCGCCGCCAAGAGACGCTCGGCCACAATTGGGAGTTACTGCGCCAGCGCGCCGAGCTTGCCGGCCTGTACTTCCAACCGCTCGCGCTGCAGGCTGCCGCACCCACCCAAGCTCTGCTCTGGGTGGCACGGGAGGACCTCGCTGAAGCGGGGAAGCAACGCTTCGACCGCCAATTCCTGAACATCGCAAATCCTTGGACGGACGAGCGGCTGCAGCATTGGGCCGGTTACACCGAGGTACGTTATCTCGATGCTGAGCAGCGCGTCGTGAGTCCGGATGCCCCCGGCGCGCGGCCTGTGGAAATGATTCCGCTCGCGTTCTACAGCCTGGATCATCCGCGCGCTCCGCTACTGCTCGCCGATTTCCGCAATAGCTTGAAACCGAAACGGAGCGAATTGGTCCGACATGGAGCCACCAGCCTGGTTACCGGCGTGTTCGGAATTACTCGCTTCGGAAGTTGGCCTTTCTTCGTCGGAGATTCCGCATTGACGTTCGTGCGTGCGCGTCACGGAGCCGCGACCGATCGTTCGGCGCGCTTAGAAGCATATTCGGATGCCCGGAATTTCCTTGCGCTTGACACCTCGCTCCATCCAAAACTACGGGCAGAACTGCTGCACCGCGTGGACCACCTGGCGCTCAATCCGCTGGAAAATGGCATTGCTACCGAAGCGACTCTAGCAAACGAGCAATACGCGGCGTTGCTGCGCTACGCGGAATCCGGCCGCGGCTTGGAAGCCAAGCTTGAGCGCGATCGGCGCAAAGAGCTGGATTCGTACACGAAGTCCGGTGTCAGCCGATTTCTGGGCGGTATCGGACGTTTTCTGGTTGGACCTTCCCCAACGGAGGCGAAAAAGAGCGTCCCACAGTTGGAGAACGAGCTAGCCAGCTTCCGGTCTTCGGCGTATCACCTGCGGTTTCTCGAAAAAGTTCTGGCTTCCAGCCCGCGCCCGGAAGTGGCCTGGGATCGGAACGCCATCCGCCAATCCATTGAAGCGCTGTCGGCCGGCGCTCCGGCGAATCCCCGCGCGGCAAAGTTGATCGCCCAGGTGTTCCAGAGTTCCGACGATTTCGATCTTCGCTTCACTTGCCTGCGCGCGCTGCATAGCTTGGATGTCGAAGAGGCGCACAATGAGCTATGGCGCCTCTCTCAAAATCCAACCACCGGCGATTCCTGGCGCGCCATTTGCCTGCTCTATTTCCAGGGTCACACGCCCGCCGGTCAAGTCACCGTGATGGGCGGAGGGCTGTGACGCCAATGTCACTTAGTTTTCCCGGTGCTGGGATTTAGATGATAAGACGTGGGGCGGACCCCTTGGTCCGCGCGGGTCCCCCTGCACCCGCTCTTCCGCCAACCACCGCAGGGTCTTGCAAATTAAGTGACATTGGGGTTGTGAGGCTGCACCACTGGGTGGCGGTCATACTCTTTGCATTTTTCGCATCCGGCACGCCGCTCTCCGCGCAGGTCAAACGCGTCGTCATCGTCAAGCTGGATGGAGTTCCGCATGATTTGCTGGAACGCGAGCTGCGCCAGATCAACCCCGCCACTGGAAAAAGCAATCTTCCTTGGATCGATCATATCTTCGCGCGGCAAGGCACGCGCATCGAGAATTTCTACGTGCGCGCCATCAGCCTTTCGGCGCCGTCCTGGTCCTTGCTCGATACCGGGCGGCATTTGCAGATCCGCGGTAACGCGGAATTCGACCGTTATACCAATCACGTCTACGATTACCTCAACTTTTTCCCGTTCTATCTCGGCTACGCACTCTCGCATCGCGTGGACATGCCCGGCGTGGAAGTTCTGGATGAACTCGGCACTCCGTTGTTGATCGATCGTTTCCGCTATCAAAACATCTATCAGGGATTTCAGCTCTACCAGCGCGGAGTCCGCTGGAAAACTCTACAACACGGCCTGCAACATCACTTCTCACGCTCGCCACGCGACCTTCTGGACGAGTGGACCATGGGTTTCGAAATCGGCAGCAGCGTGGAAGAACAGATGGAACGCGAACTAATTCAAAAGCTGGCCGATCCAGAAATCCAGTATCTGGATTACTTCACCGGCGAGTTCGATCACGTGGCCCATCTCACACCGGATCTTGCCACACAACGCGTCGCACTGCAGCGCATCGATTCCTTGATCGGACGAGTCTGGACCGCGATTCAAGCTAGCCCCGCGGCCGCGCGAACCATGCTGGTTGTGGTTTCCGATCACGGAATGAATACCGATCCGGAAATCTTCAGCCAGGGTTATGACCTGGTGGAGTTTCTCAACAGCCGCGCCGGTGGCGCCCATCACGTGGTCACGGATCGACATCCGCTCACCGAGTTCAAGCTGAAAGGCTTAGACCCTTTTGTATCTCAGGTGGTGACGCCGAGTGAGGATTCCCTGTATTTGAAGGGCGCGAGCAAAGAATACCCCACCGCGTTAGTAGATCTGGATGGCAATGAGCGCGCATCGGTGTATCTGCGCAACTCCGATCTGAACGCCTTGCACATCGTGCTCGGGGAGCTGGGCCGCTCCGAAACTTCATCCGGCGATCGAGACGCTTTGCTCGATGCCTTTTTCAAAATCGTCCAGCGGAATCGTGCCGTATGGCAGAGAACAATCCGGGAACTTCGCGAGGAGCTTGCCGCCTTGCATCGCCGCATCGACGCCGAGCGGATCCAGGCCGAAGCACAACCGAAGAAGTGGACCGCGGCCCAACGAGACGAGGGATTGGACAAAGCTGCCCGTCGCCTGTCCGTCCGGATAAACTCCGAGCGGGATGAGGAACGGAGCTATCTGGAGTACACCGGCGCTCTTGAAAAATTGCTGGGGCTTTCTTTGGCCGATTTTGAAAAGCGCACGCCGTCAGTCGAAGAACTAATTCCGAAGCGCGCCATCGGAGATGCCAACACCATCCACGATCTTCAGAACTACGTCATCGGCCGGGCTCCCGCGGGCGGCTTCCAAACACTGAACTATTTTCCAGTACTGTCGGCACTGGTGGTACGGAATAATGTGCAGCCGCGAGTAGCGGCGCATCCGGTGGATTTCATCGCGGTGCGCCTTCCCGATGACGATGCAATCTGGTTGTATGGAGACGAAAACCACCAAGCTATCATCCAGTCCAAGCAAGCGGATGGCAAACTCAATCTTCGATATGTGCCAGTGCGCGAATTGCGTCAGGATTCCGATGGATCGGTGCATTTCGAACCCGCTCAGCTCGCCGCGGGATTTCCGCTGCGGCTCTGGGAGGATCCGGATCTCCGAGTGCCCTCCGATGAGCGCGCCGCCTGGCTGTGCGCGTGGCACACCGAGCTAGATTGGCTGCATGCCGCCCACAAAACCAGATATTCGAACGGCATGATTGCACTGCACGAGCAATTCCTGCGCGAACCGGAATTGCAAAACCCGGGACCACTGCGCCGATTTAATTCGCGCCGCCGGCGGCTGGCGGAGCCGGATTTTCTAATCTTCGCGAACGATCATTGGAACTTCAACGTGCGCGGCTTCAATCCGGGTGGGAATCACGGCTCGCTACTCCGCATTTCCATGCACTCAGTACTGATGCTGGCCGGCGGCGATGAGTCCGGTATCCCCAGGCAGCGGATCATCGAGGAACCGTACGACAGTTTGAGTTTTGTCCCGACGATTCTGGATCTGATGGGTCTACATCAGGAAGCAGCTCAATTGCCAGGCAGGTTGATCCGCGAAGTTCTGCCGTAACTCACGTAACCGAACCGCGACCGCAAGGGAGCGTAAAGACCGGCCGGCAAACCACAAAGCTGATGAGGAAGACGCGTGGCGCGCTCTATCTATCCGGAAGCAAGTCGGACATATCGCTGACAATGCGCTGCTCTTTCTCGCTGAACTTCTCCCGAAATTCGGCACTGGCCATCCGCGCTTCACGATCCCTCGGCCCAAGCGGCGCCAGTTTTCGCAGCTCTTGCCGCATAGCCTGCCGGCGATCCGCCGGCTGCTGGGAAAACTCGTTTAAAGATTGGCGAACCAGGTTTTGACGCGCCGGAGGAAGTTGATTCAACCGGTCGTACATGCCGCGCAGCCGCTGTTGCTGCTGCGGCGGAAGCCGGTTAAACTTGTCCAGCCGCTGCTGCAGGCGCATGCGCTGGCCTGGCGGCAAGCGGTCCAGCGCTTGCCGTTGCTCTTCCGGCGTCATGTGCATGAATTCGTCAATCGGGGTTCCGGAATTCCGCGGCGACTTCTCGGCTGGCCGCTTCGATCCCTTCCCAACCCCCTGCCGCGCTTCCGTCGGCAGCGCCGAGCCGGCAGCCAGGCACAAAGCTAACAGCGGGGACGAAACTGTGGACCAGCGCAAGGGCATTCCAGACCGCCTAAATCTTTTCCGATGCGGCAGCCTTCTCCGCTGCGCTCTCCACGCCAAGCTGTGTGAGCATTTCCATGTCGTCCAGCGCCTGCTCCACTTTTTCAATGGCGGGCTTCGGTTGGGTCGACGCTTCCGGCACAGGGCGCAGCGCGGGATCTTTTAGCAGAAATGCAGCCACCAGCGCGGCGCAAGCCACCGCCACCGGCACGGCTGGCCGCATCGACCACGGAGTAGGAAACCAGTTCCGCCATCCGGAGTTCTGACCTTCCAACGCAATGCGCTGGTACAATCGCTCGTCGAAGTTCTCCGAAACCACCGCGGTGGGCCAAGCCTCCAGCGCCGACCAGACTGCCCGCTGCGCATCCGCCAACTCGCGGCATCGGGCGCAAATTTCCAGGTGCTGCTCCAACTCTTTCAGCTGCTCCGGATCCAGTGTTCTTGCTCCGTAGGCAATAATCAGTTCGTCGCCAGCATCCTCAACCGGGCATCCCATCGTCTCGTCCCCTTATTCCAAATACGCCAATCGCGATCTCAGTTGCTCATAGGCACGAAACAGCAGCGATTTCACTGCCGATTCAGAACAACTTAACACATTTGCGATCTCGGAATATTCCAGCTCCTCGTATTTATGCATTAATACCGCGGCGCGCTGCTTCGAAGGCAAACGTTCAATCGCCTGCCGAACCTCCTTCAGCTTGACGCGATACACCAACTGCTGTTCCACGCTCGGGGTTCGATCCGCTACCTGCCTGGTCGTTCCCTCCTCTGACTCCCCATCCAGGCTCTCCTGCCGGCTCTCCGGCCGCCCGTCTCGAATCCAGTTCAGACCCAGATGAGCGGCGATTCGAAACAACCACGTCGTAAACTTCGCGGACGCTTCATAAGTACCCCGCGATTTATAGACGCGCAAAAACGTTTCCTGTGCCAGTTCCTCCGCCACCGCCTGCCTCTGCACCATGCGATACAGGAAATGAATTACTGGACCCCGATGCTTATCCAGCAGCAATCCAAAACTTGCCTGATCACCGTCCCGAACCCGCAGCATCAACTCGGCGTCCCGCTCGAGCGAAGGCGGCTCAGTTCTATTATCCTTAACCCGCGCAGCCCAGGAAGGTTGCGCTGCTGGAGTATGGATGCCGTCCTGGTCCATTCGTTTCGACCTGAAAATTAGGACGGTGAATTGTCGGCAGGGTTGACACAGCAGGTTGACGCAGCTTACATTACTCGGTCTTGAGCGTTCGCTCCATAAGGTCCCGAATTGCCTCGCGCGGCGATCGGCCGCCCCGCAGGATGGCATCCATTTGTTCGGTAATTGGCAGGTCTACGTTGAACTTACGCGCCAAGTCCACTGCGGCATAAGTAGTCTCAACGCCTTCGGCAATCATAGTCATTGAGCTGACAATCTCTGCCAGCTTCCGCCCTTTGGCCAGCTCGATTCCCACACTTCGGTTCCGGCTAAGGTCCCCGGTGCAGGTGAGTACCAGGTCCCCCAAGCCGGCTAATCCCGAGAGCGTTCGCGGACGGCCGCCCATGGCGACGGCCAAACGGGTAATCTCGGCGAGTCCCCGAGTGATCAAGGCCGCAATCGAATTGTTTCCTAAGCCAAGCCCCTGGCAAATGCCGGCGCCGATCGCGATGACGTTCTTGAGCGCGGCCGCAATTTCCACGCCAGCCGGATCGTCATTGGTGTAAAGACGAAAGCTGGGGCCCGAGAATTCGCGCTGGATGGAAACTGCCAACGCCAGATCGTCCGACGAAATCACCACCGCGGTGGGTTCTCCCCGCGCCACCTCGCGGGCGAACGTGGGTCCCGACAGAACGGCGAATTTCTTTCCGATTACTTCGCCGGCCACCTCAGACATCCGCAGCAGCGTTCGATTCTCAAGACCCTTTGTCGCCGTGACGAACCGCATCCCGGCATCCACATGGGGCCGCATCGACGAATAGACCGCGCGGGCAAACCGTGATGGCATCACTCCGACCACAATCCCGGCGTTCTCCAGCGCGAGCTTCAGATCCGAAACCGGATCGACATTTTCGGGAAGCCGAAAATCGGAGAGAAAAACATCGTTGATCCGGGTGGAAGCCATGCGATCCACCAGATCCGTCTCATGCGCCCAGAGCCGCACCCGTTCAAATCGCGGCGCAAGGACAATCGCGAGGGCCGTCCCCCAACTCCCCGCCCCGATAATCGCTATGGAACTCTTCATCCGCGTTTATCCGCGTTCATCCGCGGCCAATTATTTTCCGCCCCCAAACTTGAACACATTCTCATTCCCAGCCCGGATCCTTCCGATGTTGGCCTTATGCCGGTAAATGATAAACGCGGCAGCCGCGATGGAAGCCAGCAGAACCGACGACGGTGGATGCAAGATCAGCCACACAGCAAACGGAAGACTGCCCGCCGCCACAATCGACCCCATGGAAATATGCCGGGTCGCCGCCACCACAATCACGAACAATAGACAGCGTTGCGGCCAACGGAACCGGCGTCAAATAAAGAAAGGCTCCAATGAAACTTGCGACTGCTTTCCCACCTTGGAACTTCAGGAAAACCGGATAAGCGTGGCCGGCCATCACCGCCAACGCCGCCGCGCTCATCCATTCAGGAGAACCGCCGGTGAGCCAAGCCGCGAACCAGACCGCAAAAAATCCCTTCGCGATATCCAGCAGAAGTGTAACCACGGCGATGGCGCGGCCGGTGGTTCGCAGCACATTAGTAGCGCCAATATTACCGCTGCCTTTGGACCGGACATCCTCGCCCGTCTTCAGTTTCACCAACAGGTATCCAAAAGGGATGCCGCCCACCAGATAAGCCACCAGCAAAACCACAAGCGGTTTCATTCGGCTTCGAAGGGAAACTCGGAAAGCTTGGTGTAAATGGATCCAGCCGAACCGGGCTGGCTCCGGAACAGATAAAAGCGGTCCACCTGAAAGGAACCGTATGACGCGGATCCCAATTGCGAAACGGCGTTGCGCAACGCTTCCAGCGGCGCCGGCTCTTTGATCCGCGCAAGTGTGAGATGGGCGGTGAAGATCCGTGTCTCTTTAGCGATTCCCAAGGGCTCGAGCGCCGCCTCGATATCGTGCGCCAGCGCCGGCAGTGTGTCGCCGCCTTCCACCGCCGCCCAGAACACGCGCGGACTGCGCGCATTCGGATACCAGCCAAGCCCCCGCACCTCCAGCGGCACCGGCGGCCGCTTCTGGATGGAGCGTAGCGCGGTCTCAAGCTGAGGCAGTTTCTCTTCTGGCCATTCGCCCACGAACTTGAGCGTGAGGTGCAAATTGTAAACCGTTACCCATTTCAAATGAGCAGCCGGACGCAGATGCATCAGCAACCGCTCCAGCCGCTCGCGCACATCCTCAGGAAGATCGATCCCGCAGAAGAGCCGCATGCTAACCTCCTAGCATACAATCCCGACGCCTTACCGAACCGCGACCGCAAGGGAGCGCTACCACGAACGGCCTCATCCGAGGGACCACCATACTCCCTCGCGACTTCTACTCGCGTCCCGCCATCGAAGTCGCGCGCGATTGCCTGGGCAAAATCGTGGTGCACGGCAAGACCGCCGGACGAATTGTCGAGGTAGAAGCCTACCTCGGCGTGCATGATCGCGCAGCGCACGCCTGGCGCGGCGTCACCGACCGCACGCGCTTACTCTTCGGCGAACCCGGCCACGCCTACGTCTATTTCATCTACGGCATGTACGAATGCTTGAACTTCGTCGCGGAACCAATCGGCCAAGCGGGAGCCGTTCTGATTCGTGCGCTGGAGCCGATCGCTGGAATCGCCGCCATGCGCCGCCGCCGTCCCACCGCAAAGCGTGACGAGGATCTCGCTAACGGTCCCGGCAAACTCACGCTAGCCATGGGGATCACCAGAAAACAGAATGGGGCGGACTTGACCGCCGGCGCATTGCAGGTACGCCGCATGGCCAGTGAGGACCCTATTGAAATAGTGACCACTCCGCGCATCGGAATCACGCACTGCGCGGATTGGCCATTGCGATTTCTAATTGCTGGGAATCGGTTTGTGAGTCGTTAGACAAGCCTTCGCTCGGTCCAGGGATTAATTACCCGAACACCGCAACCCTCAAAATCGCGCGTATTGCGCGTGGCGACAGCGGCGTTCCGAGAACGGGCGATAGCGGCGATCATTGCATCGAAAATCGCTATTGGCCGCCCAACCGCCTCCCGTTGCGGGACAATGATCGAGTACATTCTGGCGCTGGGTTGGTCGAAAGACAGGATTCTCCCGGAAAAATCTTCCACAAACGTTCTCTCAACTTCGGCGGAAAGAGCCGCCTTTCGCTTGCCGGCCGGTAGCGATTCCACACCGAACAGTAATTCCGCCTGCGTAATGACTGTTACGAAAAAGTCCTGCCGTGACTGAGCAGTGAGCCAATCAAGAACGGCGCCCGAAGGCTTCGGCTTCAGAACTTCCGAGACGGTATTGGTATCCAGAATGATCATTCAAAGAAAAGCTTGCGCCTGCGTTCAATCTTACGCGGTGGAATCTTCAAATCCACGAAACCCAATGGGGCGAACTTGCGGCGAATGGATTCAACCAGATTCTCCTCTCGCTTCGGCTGTTCCGCCAACTGAATCGTCAGAATTTGTCTCGCTTCCTCCTCCATCGACCGTCCATGCTGAGCCGCGCGAACGCGTAGGCGCGCTTTCACCGAATCGTCTAAGCGGCGTATTGTAAGACTTGCCATACATCAATGATAGCACTGCATGCACTTTCGCCAAGCTACCCTGGAGAGCAGATGACTATCCGCAAACGCATCGTCGCAGGACTCGCCGCCGTCCTCGCGCTCGCGGTTCTTTCCATCGGCTCCGAAGACAAATCGCACGGCGAATGGCCGGCCTACGGCCACGATCCGGGCGGCCAGCGTTTTTCCCCGCTCACCGCCATCAACCGCCAGAACGTGCAATCTCTCAAAATCGCCTGGACCTTCCGCACCGGCGACGCTTATGAGCCGAAATACGGACGGCCAACCGCGTTCGAAGCCACGCCGCTGTACATCGACGGCAGACTTTTTATCGGAACTCCGCTCGGACGCGTCATCGCGCTCGATCCAGTCACAGGCAAACAGATCTGGGCCTACGATTCCAAAGTTCCTCGCGACCGCGGTTACGGAGATTACGCGAACCGCGGCGTCTCCACGTGGCAATCCGGAAAAGCGGCGCGCCGCATCTTCATCGCAACCATCGACGCCCGCCTGGTCGCGCTCGATGCCGCCAGCGGCCAGCCCTGCGCCGATTTCGGCGACAACGGCATCGTGAATCTGCGCAATGGCCTGCGCATAGCCCCGCACAATTATGGCGACTACGAGGAAACTTCGCCGCCGGCCATTGTCGGCAACACCATCATCCTCGGCTCTGGAGTCGCCGACAACGGGTCGGTCAATCAAGCCAGCGGCGAAGTACGGGGCTTCGATGCCATCACCGGCAAGCTCAAGTGGACTTTCGATCCCATCCCGCAAGATCCCAAAGCCACCGGAGCGGATACGTGGAAAAATGGCAGTGCGCAACACACCGGAGCCGCCAATGCCTGGTCGGTGATCGCAGCCGATCCCCAACGCAACCTTGTGTTCATTCCCACCGGCAGTGCCAGCCCAGATTTCTATGGCGGCGAGCGCCTGGGGAACAACCTTTTCGCGAATTCGCTGGTGGCATTGCGTGCCGACACGGGCGAGCGTGTCTGGTATTTCCAAACCGTCCATCATGATCTGTGGGATTACGACGTGGCATCGCCGCCCATCCTCTTCGATGTCCATCGCAACGGAAAGACGGTTCCCGCCGTAGGCGTCGGGTCCAAAACGGCGCATTTCTTCATCCTGAATCGCGAAACCGGCGAACCAATCTTCGGCGTGGAGGAACGCCCCGTTCCTGCTAGCGATACTCCGGGCGAGGTAGCTTCCCCGACTCAGCCATTTCCACTCGCACCTCACGGTCTTTCGCCGCAAGGCAAACTGACCGCCGACAACGTATGGGGCGCAACGGAAGAAGACAAGAAATGGTGCCGCGAAGAAGTAGGTAAATTGCGATCTGAAGGTGTTTTCACGCCACCGAGTCTGCACGGGACTGTCCTGCTGCCTGGTAACATTGGCGGGATGGCGTGGGGTGGCGCGGCATTCGATCCCACCCACCACCTCGTCATCATTCCCACCAACAACATGGCCACCGAGGTCTTCCTGATCCCCCGCGCCGACTTCATGAACGAGCGCGCGTCCGGACGCAACTTCAACGGCGACTGGGAATTCTCCCCCATGCTCGGAACCCCTTACGGCATGAAACGGCGGACTTTACGCAGTCCAATGGGTTCGTTTTGCAATCCGCCGCCATGGGGCATGCTCAACGCCGTGGATTCCGACACCGCCGAAATCAAATGGACCGTTCCGCTCGGCCAATTCCCGCCCCTCGGCGGCGCACCCGGCGGACCTCCCGAATTCGGATCCATCGCCCTCGGCGGACCCATTGTCACCGCCGGTGGATTGATCTTCATGGCCGGAACGCTCGACCCCGCGATCCGCGCATTCGACGTCACCAACGGCAAGGAATTGTGGAAAGGCGATCTTCCCACCAGCGCCCGAGCTACTCCAATGACCTTCCAGGGTCCGAACGGCAAACAATATCTAATGACAGTGGCAGGCGGCCATGGCATCCGCGGTGGTCCAGCTCTCGGCGATTACGTCGTTGCATTCACCCTTCCCTGAAAAAGGCACCGACTCCCTGACGGTCGCGGTTCGGAACTGAGCCGCGACCGTAAGGGAGTCGGTGCATTTTTGGGCCCTCCACAAGCGCCCAGGAGGCGACATATAGTACCTCTCGCAACGGACCCACTAAATATCGTCGCCCACCCGCTTTACTTTCCCCGGACTCGCGGGTAGTATGGAATGGTCCCCCCCGAGAGACTGATAATAGGAAGGGGCTGTACTTTGCTGAAACTGAAGCGAGTTGAGATCCAGGGCTTCAAGTCCTTCTTTGATAGAACCGAGATGAAGTTTCCCGGTTCAGGGATCGCGGCGGTCGTTGGCCCCAACGGCTGTGGAAAATCCAATCTGAGCGATGCCATCAGTTGGGTTTTGGGCGAGCAATCCGCCAAGAGTCTGCGCGGCGCCCGGATGGAAGATGTGATCTTCGCCGGCACGCGCGATCGCAAACCGCTGAGCATGGCGGCGGTCACCATGACGCTAGTGGATCCCACCGGTGATCACGGCCACGTAAACGGAAACGGGAATGCGGATCACAAACCCAGCGAAGTCACCATAACACGCCGTCTGTTCCGTTCGGGCGAAAGCGAATATCTCATCGATGGTAAGTCCGCCCGTTTGCGTGACATCCAGGATTTATTCATAGGTACCGGTTTAGGTCCGGAAAGCTACGCCATCATCGAGCAGGGCCGCATCGGGCAGATTCTCAGCAATCGTCCACAGGATCGGCGCGCCATTATTGAGGAGGCCGCCGGCGTAGGCAAATTCAAAACCAAGAAACGGCTTGCCGAAGCAAAGCTGGAAGGCGCCAAGCAAAATCTGGCGCGCGTGTTCGACATTCTGGAAGAAGTTGGCCGGCAGGTAAACTCGCTTAAGCGCCAGGCGTCCAAAGCCAAGCGCTACGAAGAACTCAAGACCGAGATGGTGGCGCAGCTTCGCAAATCGCTTACCGGACGCTATCGCATGCTGGAGCGCGAGGCGGCAAAAACCGCGCTCGATCTGAACCTCGCCAACACGGAATTCCAGAATCTTTCCAATCAGGTAGCCGAGCAGGAGAAAGAACACGTTCAGCTTCAGGATACGTGCTATCGCAACGACGCCGACCTTACGCAGGCTCGGCAGAAACTGGCCGATGCGCAGATCGAACAGGAGCGCACGCGCGGCAAGCTGGATTCCCAAGCGACACAGATCGGCGCCATCGAAGAGCGGCTGACGCTAGGCGAATCGGAAGCGCAGGAGTTGGAGAAAAGGCAAGCTCAATTCCAGCAGGAACTGGAAGCGCACCTGCAATCGCTCGCCGAGCTCGAATCACTGACGGAATCGGCGCGGGAACGGCTGGCCGCAAAATCGGCCGAGCGCGAACGCATCCAGCTGGACTTGCAGGATCGCGCCAAAACGCTCGAGACCGGACGTCAATCCGTTCTGCGCCTCTTGGGCGAAGCCTCAGCGCTCAAGAACCAGCTCGCACAGGTTGCCGAATATCTTTCGGCCATGGAGCGCGATGCCATGCGCTGCAAACGGGAGGAGCAAACCGCGACCACAGACCTGGAACGGCTGAACTCGGTCAAAGTGGATCTGTCGCGTCAAATGGCTGCGCGCCAAATGGAGCTGGAATCCACAGCCGACCGCAAGCGCGCCGTGGAAGAGGAATTGAGCGTTCGCAAGACTCACGCCGCCGAAGCCCGGCAGAATCTGGATCATCTGCGAACCGAAGCCTCGCGCCTGAAGGCCCGCAAGGATTCACTGGAAGAAATCCTTTCGCATCGCGCCTACACGGCGGAAAGCGTGAAACGACTCTTCACCGCCATCGAGCAGGGGGAAACTGAAGATTTCCGCCCCGCCGGCGTGCTGGCCGACTTCATTGAAGTGGAACCGGCTTACGAAAAAGCAACCGAGGATTTCCTGCACGAAGAGCTGGAATATGTCGTGGTCCAGAACTGGGGCGAGGCGGACCGCGGCATCGACATCATGCGCACGGATCTGGACGGCCGCGCCACGTTCCTGGTGCATCCGGAACCAGAAGCTCGTTGGGCCGAGGGGGCCGAACTCGCAAATGCCGAAGGCATCGCAGGCAGACTGAGCGACCATCTTCGCTTCACCAACGGGTTCAGCAGCGCCCCGGCGCATCTGCTTCCCCGCTTAGCGCGATGTTATCTGGCAACCGATCGTTCCGCCGCGCAGAAACTGGCGGTGGAATATCCGGAAG
Organism: Bryobacterales bacterium; assembly: GCA_963774655.1. GTDB lineage: Bacteria > Acidobacteriota > Terriglobia > Bryobacterales > Bryobacteraceae > Palsa-89. Next base: position 398,179 of record CAVZFZ010000005.1, read on the forward strand.
CATTCTTCCTTCTGCCGGATGGCGTCAGCTATCAAGGGCACGCCGTCAGCGGCGGCAAGAAAACCGGCAGCGGACCACTGGCTCTCAAGCGCGAACTCCGCGAACTCACCGGCGAAGTGCAGGTGAAAAACCGCGCCGTGGAAGAGACTGCGACGCTCCTGGAACGGCTGGATCGCGAAATCGCGGCCTACTCCGAAGATTTGGAAACCTTGCGCAGCGAGCAGCAGAATCAGGAAAAGGAAGCGCTGGCGCTGGATCACGAGCATCGCAAGCTGGCCGAAGAATTTGCGCGCTCCTCGTCGCGTTTGTCGGTGGCGCGGCTGGAGCTCGATCGCTTGTGGATGGAAGGCAGCCGATCCCGGACCCAGCAGGAACAGGATCAGCGGACTCTCGAAGAAAAAGAGGCAGCCCGCAGTGTTGAGGAGCAGGTGCTCGAGCAATCCCGCGCCGATCTCGAAGAATTGCAATCGGAAGCGCATCTTCTGGTGGAAGCGCACGGAGCTTTGCGCGCCGAGTTGGCTGGCTTCGAAGAGCGTCGGCGCGCCGAATTGGCCACGCAAGCTCGCTACCAGACGCAAATCTCTGAGATCGCCGCGCGCCGCCAGGAAATCTCGGTGGAAATGGAGCGGCTGGGCGTGGAGCGCGCGCGTCTGCTTCGCGACAACATCGAACTCGACCGGCGGGCCGGCGAACTTTTGGAAGAGATCCGTCTCGCCGACGAATCCGTGCTGCGCCTAGCCGGGCAGGAGACCACCCTCCGCGCGAATCTTGCGGCGCTGGAAGAGACGCTCAAGCAGCTACGAATTGACGTCCAGTCCGCGCAGGAGCGCCGTTCGCAGGTGGAGCTCGAGCTGGTCAAGAAACAAGCCGAGCTCAAGTACCTGGATGAGACCAGCCGCAAAGAATTGAACGCGGCCCTGGAAGAACTTGCGGCCGCGCGAAGAAACGGTTCTCGACGAAGCCGGCTTGGAAGAAGCCGAGCTGAAGTACCAGGAACTGAAAGCTCGCATCGAAGCGCTGGGCCCGGTGAATCCGCAAGCGCTCGAAGAATTCCAGGAAGCGCAGCAGCGCTACGACTTCCTGAACGCGCAACGCCAAGATTTGCTGGACTCCATCCGCGACACCGAAACGGCGATCAAAGAAATCGATGTCGAATCGCGCAAGCGCTTCACGGATGCATTCGAAGCCATCAACGGTCATTTCCGCGAGCTGTTCCGCACGCTGTTCGGCGGCGGCACTGGTGAGATGCGGCTCACCGATGAAACGAACATCGCCGAATCCGGTATCGACATTGTCGCGTCGCCTCCCGGAAAGAGGCTTCAGAACGTTCTGCTGCTTTCGGGTGGCGAAAAATCGCTCACTGCGATGGCCCTCTTGATGGCCATCTTCCACTTCCAGCCCAGCCCGTTCTGCATCCTTGACGAAGTGGACGCCCCGCTGGATGAGCCGAACATCGAGCGCCTCACGCGCTTGATCCGCGAAATGTCCGGGCAGACACAATTCATCGTAATCACGCATGCCAAGCGCACCATGGAAGCCGCGCAATCGCTTTACGGGGTTACCATGCAGGAGCCTGGCGTATCCAAGCTGGTTTCGGTAAGATTCGGGGAAACCGCCCCGCAGCGGCCGACCGAACAATTGGCGTTGCGCAGCACCGCATAAAAGTGGCGCAGGCGTTTTCGCCTGCGAATCGCGTTACTATGTAACTCAAGAGGTAGCCGTATATGGGGAAATTTTTCGGCGTTCTTTGTCTGATCGCCTTTGCTTCAAGTAGCGTCATCCAGGCGCAAGCGCTACCACAAGATTATGCAGCAACCGTGGGCGTGCCGTATTCGTTCGATTACGCGGCCGCGCTAGGAATCAGTCAGATCCCGGCCATCTTGCCGGACGGCTTTACATTCACTTATACCTTTACGGCGTCAGCCGGATCGAACTTGCCTCCCGGTTTGATGGTGTCCTCTGCCGGACTAATCAGCGGCACTCCCACCCAAGCAGGCAATTTTAATTTCAGCCTGGATTTCAATTTCACCATCGCCTACGAGGGTTTCAGTCAGTCTGCCGACATCCCGCTCCCTGGATTCCTGGTGGTAACCGGAAACTCCGGCCCACCCGTGCAGGCAGTCCCAGGCGCTCTTAGTTTTTCTTTGACCAAGGGGTCCGCGCCGCAAGGTTCCCAAGCAATCGTAATTACCAATAATGGCAGCACGCCCCAGACTTTCAGTGTCTCCGCTTCCACGGAATCCGGCGGCGACTGGTTGTCTGCAACGCCAGCCAGCGGCACCGTTGCGCCATTTTCATCCAGCTCTGTTTCGGTAACCGCGAACGCTTCGAATCTGAACGTCGGAACATATTTAGGCTCGGTATCGGTTAGCGCTGCCCCGGCAACCCAGGCAATTCCTGCGATCTCCGTCATTGCCACCGTGAGCGGAGGCGAACCGGAACTAAGGATTTCGCAATCCGGACTTTACTTCCAGACCGTGCAAGGCGGCGGAGCGCCCCCATCGCAATCCATCAGTATCCTGAATGCGGGCTCGGGTTCGTTGAATTTCACCGTTTCGTCATCTACGATTTCAGGCGGCAAATGGCTTTCGGCAGCGCCAGGTTCGGGCGCCGCTACAGCGAGCACTTCAGGAAATGTGACAGTCACCATCGATCCCACGGGTCTTCAGGCCGGAAATTTCTACGGTCAAGTAACGATCGCGGCCTCCGGAGTGGCGAACTCGCCTCAGACTATCTCGGTGGTTTTGAAAGTGGCGGATGCGGACGCCGACCTGGGTGCATCGGTCTATCCAACCGGCTTGATTTTCGTAGCGGCAGCCGGCGGCGCAAATCCAGCCGCCAAGGCGGTATCGTTGACCAATCCATCCACGACTGCGCTCAGCTTTGCCGCGGTTCCGTTGTTTGGGCAAAGTCCCACTTCGCTCACGGCGCAACCCGCCAGCGGACAAGTAAGCGCGGCCAACCCGGTTCAGATCTCCGTACAGCCGATCATTACCGGACTCGCGTCGGGAGTCTATGTGGGCGAAGTGGGCGTCCAATTTTCCGACGCCAAGACGCGCCACATCGCCGTTGTGCTCATTGTCGTGCCGGCGGGATCCACAACCGCTCTGGATGCCGCGTTACGTTTCGCGGCTTTGCATCCGGAGGCGTCCAGCAGTTGCACGCCTAAGAAACTGATTCCCGTATTTACCCAGCTTGGCGTCGGATTCTCCACCGTCGCCGCTTGGCCCACGCCGGTGGAAGCCACTGTCGTGGATGATTGCGGAAACCTGCTGACTGCGGGCAGCGTAGTTGCATCTTTTTCGAATGGCGATCCGGCTTTACAGCTAAATTCGCTCAACGATGGACGCTGGAGTGCCACCTGGCAACCGCAAAACAGCGCCGCTCAAGTAACCGTCACGGTGCAGGCCGAGCAAGCCGCGCCGCCGCTGCAAGGCACCCAATCCATCGGCGGAACCTTGCAAGACAACCCGACCACACCGGCCATCCAAGGCGTGGTGAGCCCCGCCGACTACGCCAAGAACCGGCCGCTTGCACCCGGCGGCTTCACTGCGATTTTTGGAGCGCATTTGGCCAGCGGCCAGAATCCGGCGCTTTCGCTGCCGCTTCCCACGCAGCTCGGCGCCACGCAAGTGGTTCTGGGCGGGCGCTTGTTGCCGCTGAATTACGCGGCCGATGGCCAGGTGAACGCGATCATCCCTTACGATGTCCCAACCAACAGCACGCAGCAGTTGATCGTCACCAACGGACCTACGCTCTCAATCCCGCAGACCATCACCATTGCGCCCGCGCAGCCCGCGGTGTTCACGCTGGGCGACGGTTCTGGCGTGGTTTTCTACGTCAAGCCGGGGACCAGCCGCGCAAATTCTGGTAGACGCAAGCCATCCCATGAGCGCCGGCGGCGCAATCGTAATCTACTGCGCCGGACTCGGGCCCGTGAGTCCGCCGGTTGCCGCTGGCGCCAAAGCGCCTTCCAATCCGCCTGCGACGACAACCAATAAAGTAACGGTCACTATCGGCGGCAAGCCCGCGCAAGTTTTCTTCGGTGGCTTGGTAGGTGGATTCGCCGGCCTCTATCAAGTGAATGCGTACGTCCCGAAAGGCATCACGCCGGGAAACAAGGTCCCGCTGGTGGTAACTGTAGAGGGTTTCGGAAGCGCCCCCGTGACCGTCGCGGTTAAGTAATGAGAAGGGGTTTTGGCGTCCCAATAGCGCTTTTGTTGGGGCTGCTGGCGTCCCGACCGGCTCACTCCGCAGGGACGGAATTCAGCTTCTCGCAATGCGCCCTGCAAGGAGCGAATTTCACCGTCACTGGCAATTGCACGGTTACGCCGTTCGGAGCGATGACCGTTACGCTGGGCTTCGTTGGCAGCCCGAACAAGGTTGCGAATATTACCTTTACGTTTTCCTCCAGCCTTGGCATGTTCACAGCGACCGACCTCAACCAACCTTACGACGCGACTATGTCGACGCTGACCGTTCAGGGTTCTGCGAACATCACCAGCGGGTCAGGCAAATTCGCCAGCGGCTCTGGAGGTTTTGCCTTCACCTTGCAGGGGCTTTCCTCGGGCGACAACCAAACGGCTACCATCAGCGGCTCCGGAAATGTGGACGAGCAGATTTCGCTGACAGCCACGCTGCCGGATGCGATGGTGGGCGTTCCCTATTCAGTCAATGTTGGCCAAGGCCAGAGCGGAATTCCTGCCGGCGCTCAATTCTCAGTAGCAGCCGGTTCCAGCCTGCCGCCCGGTTTGACGATTTCAGCCAGCGGACTGTTGAGCGGCACACCAACGCAAGCTGGAAATGACAAGTTCAGCCTTACCTTCGGCCAGGGCGACACATTGCAGGCGTCTCTCAACGTGGCGGAAAATCCGAAACCAGCCGTTGCTGTTACGCCAAGCGCTCTCAGTTTCTCAGTCACCCAAGGCGCTACTGCCGTTGTGACGGAATCCATTGTGATTGCGAATAGCGGAGGCTCGGCCGAAAGATTCACGGTGACCGCGACGCCGAGTTCCGGCGGCAACTGGCTCTCGGTATCGCCAAGTTCCGGATCGGCCGCACCGTTCACCAGCAGTTCCGTTTCCGTCAAGGTGGATCCGAGCCGATTGAAGATTGGTACCTATTTGGGAACAATCTCTATTGCGATTTCGCCGGATAAGCAACAGTTCAACGTCGCCGTGCTGGTCACGGTAAGCGGCGGCGAAGCGCAATTGCACCTTTCGCAATCCGGCTTTCGATTCCAAACTCAAAACGGAGGTGGCAATCCGCCGCCGCAATCACTCACCATCCTGAATAGCGGATCGGGTTCACAGAAATTCGCGGCGTCAGCGTCCACCACTTCCGGTGGCGACTGGCTGTCCGTCGCGCCTGCTTCGGGCACGGTGACATCGTCCGCGCCTGCTTCGGCGACTGTGAGAATCGATGCATCTGGGTTGAAGACAGGCGATTACTACGGCCAGATCCAAATCTCCGGCGACGGCGTGGAGAACTCGCCACAAACGGCGGCGGTGGTCCTGAACGTGGCGGGAATCGCTACGGATCTGGGCGCTTTCGTCTATCCCACCGGCTTGATCTTCGTGGGCCAGGCGGGCGGCGCAGATCCCGTGACGCAAAGTATTTCGGTGACCCATTCCTCGACGGCCACGCTGACCTTCACCGCCGCAACATTTTTCAACCAGGGAAGCGCTTGGTTCACGGTGCAACCAGCCACGGGTAAAGTCGACTCCGCGGATCCCGCAGCCATCACCGTGCGACCCGCTCTTTCCGGACTCGGTACGGGTGTTTACTCCGGCGAAATCGTACTCCAGTTCGCGGAAGATAATTCAACGCGGCACATTGCAGTGCTGCTCGTGGTCACGCCCGCGGGAGCTGCCGCAAGCACGGCGCATGCAGTTTCCCCCGCCTGTACGCCCACCAAGCTGCTGCCGGTCTTCACGCAACTCGGCGCGAACTTTGCCACCGTAGCGGCCTGGCCGACACCGATCGAAGTCACCATCGTGGACGATTGCGGCAATTTCATGACCACGGGCAGTGTGACTGCATCATTTTCGGACAGCGACCCGTCGCTGCCCCTCACCTCATTGGACGACGGGCGCTGGAGCGCCACCTGGCAACCAAGTAATTCGAACGCACCGGTAGTAATCACGGTAGACGCGCTGGAAAATCCGCCGCCGCTTGAAGGTACCCAAAGTATCGGCGGCGCTCTGCAGGCGAATCCAACCACGCCTGCCATCAATCCGGGCGGCATCGTGAGCGCGGCGAAATCCGCGAACAATCAACCGCTCGCACCGGGCAGTTTCACTTCCATCTACGGCGTTCACTTGAGCGCCGGACAGAATCCAGCACTATCGCTGCCGCTCGAAACGCAGCTCGGAGCCACGCAAGTGGTGCTGGGCGGACGCGCACTGCCGCTGCAGTACACCACCGATGGCCAAGTGAACGCTGTTGTTCCGTACGATGTGCCGCCGAACACTACGCAGCAGTTGATTATCAGCAATGGCCCGGCATTGTCGGTGCCGCAATCTGTTGTCATCGCACCCGCTCAGCCCGCCGTATTCGCGCAAGCCAACGGCTCGGGCGTAGTCTTCGATGTAAAACCGGGAAAGACCGCGCAGGTGTTGGTGGATGCGACGCATCCGATGAGCGCCGGTGACGCAATTGTGATTTACTGCGCCGGACTCGGACCCGTAAATCCGCCAGTAACAGCTGGAAGCGCCGCGCCGTCCTCGCCTCCGGCAACGACAACGAATCCAGTGACAGTCACCATCGGGGGAAAATCCGCGCAGGTTTTCTTCGGAGGTTTGGTAGGCGGTTTCGCCGGGCTCTATCAAGTGAACGCATACGTACCGAAAGGCATTACGCCAGGCGACGCAGTGCCGATGATAGTCACGGTAGCGGGCTTCCAGAGCGCAGCAGTAACCGTGGCCGTGAAGTAACGGATTCGCATCCGGTTCGCCAGTGTATCATTAGTCTTTACGGAATCTCTGATGGTTAGCTTCTCTGGCCGGAGTGTGTCCGGGCCTCATCTCCGCTTTTGTGCTCTCGTTTTTCTTGCCTTGCTCTCGGCATCTTCTCTGCATGCGCAGTTGAGCTTGTCTTGTATGCCAGCGTTGGGGCCCACCGTCACTGGGACCCCATTCTCGATGACTTGCAATGCATCAGCCAGCTTCTTCTTCGGGCCGAATACTTTCTCGGCAACTGGACTGCCACCAGGGTTAAACGTGACATCAATCACCGCGGACAGCATCACGGTGGGTGGTATACCCTTCGTTTCCACCAGTTACGATTTCACCATCGGGGTGACGGACTTCTTTTTTGGTGCCACCGAGGAATTTACCGGATTCATCGCAACTCCGCTCGTCTTTAGTTGTCCTCCTCCAGCAACCCAGACGGTGGGCGTGGCGTTTTCTATAAACTGTCCCGTGAGCGGTGGGACACCGTCCTACTTCGCCAACGTCGTTTCGGGGGCTTTGCCTAATGGTGTCGGCCTCCAGAACACCGATGGTTTCGTAGGTTCGCTGTTGATTGCCGGTGTAGCCACCAATGTTGGCGCCTTCGTAGCGAACATCGTGGTAATCGACAGTGCCGGTCCGACACCGCAGACCATGATTGCACCAGTGCTTATCAATGTGGATCCGCCAGCCCCGCCGTTAAACGTAAGCTGTGGGACCAGCACACCTGTGCTGGGCCAGAGCTACAGTGTGCAATGCACGGGCACGGGTGGCAACGCACCCTATCAATACAGTGCGTCCGGCCTGCCCAGCGGAGTCACGATCAATGCCACAACCGGCTTGGTGAACGGTCCGTTGACCACTCTGGGGCCGTTCTCAGCCACAGTGTCCATTGTTGACAGCAGCGCACCGGGAACGCGGCGGACCAGCACTATCCTGAGCGGGATCGTCGTGCCTCCCCCGCTACTTATGACTTGCCCACCGGTGGGGACTCCGCTGCAAGGCCGGCTCTACAATCTGCAATGCATGGGATCGGGCGGCACGCCGCCCCTGATTTGGAGTGCGGTGGGCTTGCCCAACGGGCTGTCCATCAATCCAGCTACCGGCCTGATTAGTGGCACTCCCACCGTGCTCGGCCTCTTCTCCGCAACGGTGACACTCACCGACAGCGGCATGCCGCTGGCACAGACCCAGAGCATCCCGTTGAACGGCAACGTGTCCACGCCGCCGCTGATTGTCAACTGCGGAGCGACGGGCACGCTGGTGCAGGGGCAATTCTACGCACTCGTGTGCTCGGCCTCCGGTGGAACCACGCCTTATAAATGGAGCGCCGGCGGACTGCCCAGCGGAATAGCCATTGATTCATCGAGCGGCCTCATTAGTGGGACGCCAACGGTTCTGGGACCGTTCTCCGCCACCATCACCGTCACTGACGGCGTGGGCCAACAACAGAGTGCCACGTTAAATGGAACCGTCGGTCCGGGGCCAATCAGCGTAACCTGTGGAGCCACAGCCACGCTGGTGCAAAATCAGACATTCAACCAAGGCTGCTTAGCCACTGGCGGGACGCCACCTTACCACTGGAGTGCCAACGGATTGCCCGGCGGAGTATCCATCGACCCCTCTAGCGGCCTTATCAGCGGGAAACCGGCCGCCGCTGGACCCTTCACCGCCACGATTACAGTCACCGATAGCACCAGTCCTGTCGCAGAAACGCAGAGTGCGATGTTGAGCGGGGTTTCATTGCCGGGCCTCACGTCGCCGAACGCCCCCGCAATGCTGGGCGCGCCTTTTTCCTTTGATGTCACGCAGCTCTTTAGTCAAATTCTTTCCCAAGCTCCGCCCGGAGTAGGAACCTTCGTGTTTTCTATTTCTGGTGGGACATTACCGCCCGGTTTGACTTTGGCTTCGAGCATCTTGACCGGCGTTCCCACCGAGCCCGGCAATTACATATTCACCATCACGCTCGCTTCGATTTCCGCTTCTCCCGTCAGCGCGAACGCGAGGCTGGCTCCCAGGGATGTGACCGAGACGTACGGGCCATTTTCCGACTCGATGACCATTAGTGTCGCTGGAAATTCAGGGCCGCCGGTGGCTGTCAATCCAGGATCGTTGACTTACTCCTTCACGAAGGATTCCACGAAACCGGCCACCCAAAACATCGTGATCACGAATAGTGGGACGTCCGCACAGAGCTATACGGTGAATGCGACCACTGGATCCGGGGGCAATTGGCTCTCTGTATCCGCGTCGGCTGGGAACGCCGCTCCCACTTCATCGAGTTCCGTTACCGTCACCGTGGATCCCAGCGATTTGAGCATTGGCACTTACATGGGAACCGTGTCCATCACGCTTCCGGAAGCGCAGTTTGACGTTCCCGTCACCGTCGTCGTCAGCGGCGGACAGGCGACCGTACACTTGTCCCAAACCGGTTTCCGTTTCCAGACCACCACGGGCGCCGCTGATCCATTCGCGCAGAATCTCACGATTCTCAACACCGGAACCGGGTCGTTGAAATTCTCAGCGTCCGCATCCACCACTTCGGGCGGACCATGGCTGTCCGTTTCACCGGGTTCAGGAACTATTAGTTCGTCGGCGCCCGCCGTGGCAAAGGTACGCATCCAATCCAGCGGTCTCGCGCCCGGCGATTACTACGGCCAGATAGAGATCTCCTCGGCCGACGCATCCAATTCGCCGCAAATCGCGTCCGTGGTTCTGAACGTCGCTGCGGCGGGGCAGGACCTGGGCGCCTTTGTTTATCCAACCGGCCTGGTCTTCGTGGCCCAGGAAGGTGGCGCGGATCCGTTGCCCCAGACCATTTCGGTCACCAACCCTTCCAAGTCCACTCTCACATTCAGCTCGGCTTCGTTCTTTGGCCAAGGCAGCGACTTGTTCACCGTACAACCGTCGAGCGGCACGGTGAACGCCGCGAACCCGGTCCAAATTACGGTGCAGCCCACTCTCACAGGTGTACCGGCGAACGTCTACTTCGGCGAGATCGTGCTGAATTTCGCCGAGAACCAAACGTCCCGCCACATCGAAGTGCTGATCGTCGTAACTCCCGCGGCAGCTTCCAGCACTACAGCGCACGCCCAGAGCGCCGCCTGCGCTCCCACAAAGTTGCTGCCTGTCTTCACCCAGCTCGGCGCGGATTTTGCAACGGTGGCAGCCTGGCCCACAGCCTTGGAAGTGATCGTGGTGGACGATTGCGGCAATTTCTTGACCACCGGAAGCGTCACCGCGTCGTTCTCCGACGGCGATCCGTCGCTGCAGCTCGCCTCCTTGAATGATGGGCACTGGAGCGCTACCTGGCAACCGATCAATTCGAGCGCTCAGGTGGTAATCACTGTGGACGCGCAGGAGCTTCTCCCGAAACTCCAGGGCGCGCAAGCCATCGGTGGAACGTTGCAGACCAATCCCACCGCACCTTCCGTTGCCGGTGTGGGCAGTCCCGCAAAATCCGTCGCGACCCAGCCGCTCGCGCCTGGCAGCTTTATTTCCATCTATGGTCTACACCTGTCCGCGGGAACGAATGCGGCTCTCTCGCTGCCGCTGAAGACGGAACTGGGGGCAACCCAAGTAGTCCTCGGCGCCCGGCCGCTGCCGCTGCTGTATAGTGCCGACGGCCAAGTGAATGCGGTCATCCCCTACGATGTCCCACCCAACAGCACTCAGCAATTGATTGTTACTAACGGTCCCGCGATTTCTGTGCCGGCGCCAATCACCATCGCGGCCACGCAGCCGGCCGTATTCGCGAACGCGAACGGTTCCGGAGTGGTATTCGACGTGAAGCCCGGCGCCAGCGCCCAGATCCTGGTGGATGCCAACCATCCCATGAGTGCCGGAGATGCGATTGTGATCTATTGCGCGGGACTGGGGCCGGTGAATCCGCCGGTAGCGGCTGGCAGCGCGGCGCCATCCTCCCCACCGGCAGTCACAGCCAATCCGGTAACAGTGACGATCGGCGGAAAACCCGCCCAGGTTTTCTTTAGCGGATTAGTCGGTGGCTTTGCCGGGCTGTATCAAGTGAACGCTTACGTACCCAAAGGCATCACGGTGGGTGATGCGGTGCCGCTAGTGGTCTCGGTGGCCGGCTTCGACAGCGCCCCAGTAACCGTCGCAGTCAAGTAGTGTGGGGCAGGATGTTATCCTGCCGCGGGTTGTTAACCCGCGCTCCGTGAGTTGCGCGATTGCCAATCGCGCGCAGGTTAACAACCTGCCCTACTGCCGATGTATACTTGCAGCGAGCGCGAGGCCATGGAAACAGATCCGAGCGGGCCCACTGGACCGCAACTTTCTGAACGGCCGGAGATCGCCCATGTGCTTTTCCTGGATGTGGTGGCCTTCACCACGCTCCCCATGGAAGAGCAGCGTGAAAATCTCAAACGCCTGCAACAAATAATCAGCTCCACGCCTACTTTCCGGCAGGCCGAGCGCGAGAAACGCCTGATCTCTCTGCCCACCGGCGATGGCATGGCGCTGGCGTTCTTCGGCGACCCCATTGCGTCGGTTGAGTGCGCCTTCGAAATCGCAGAGAACTTGCGAACGAATCCGCATCTCAAAGTGCGGATGGGCCTGAATTCCGGCCTGGTGTACCAGCATCTGGACATCAACACCAACCTGAACGTCCAAGGCGGCGGAATCAACGAAGCGCAGCGCATCATGGATGCGGGCGACGCCGGCCACATTCTTGTCTCGAAAGGGACCGCAGGCTTGCTGGAACATCTCAAGCGTTGGGCGCCGCATCTGGATGACCTGGGCGAGCACGAGGTAAAGCACGGCAAGAGGATCCATTTCTACAACCTCTACACCGGCGAGCTGGGAAATTCAACGCTCCCGGCCAAGTTCCGCGCCGAACGCGATCGTGCGCGCCGCGCAAAAGTCCGCCGCCTGGCGATCGCCGCGGTTGTAGTGGCCGCTCTGGCTGTCGCAGGATTTGTACTGTATCAAAAGTATTCGCCGATCAAACGAAAGCAGTATGTCGCGGTAATGGGATTCCGAAATTCCACCGGGAATGCCGACGTCGCCTGGGTGGATGGCGATCTCACCGACAACATGCGGGCGCAGCTCGGCGGCACCGATAAGCTGCGAACAATCTCCGGCCAGGAGTGCGCCGAGATGTGGAAGAACCTGGGCGTCCCTCGCTTTGAGAGCTTAAGCAGGCGCGCCTTGGGACAACTCAAGAGCTTCGGCGCCGATTTCGTCGTAGTGGGCTCTTACAGAGATCTGGGGAAAGCCGCCGGAGGCGAGATTCAGCTGATCGTGGAACTGCAGGACGCCGGAGAGGGCGAAACCATCTTCACCGACACCGAGAAAGGCACCGAAGCCGAACTCGACCGTCTGGTGGCTCGCAGCGCCGCGCGTCTTCGGGAAAAGCTGGGACTGGGAGAACTCTCGCCCGAACGAACCCGGCAGCTCGAAATGGCGCAAGCGCCGCCGTCTATCCGGGAATTCTACTATCCGGGCTTGGAGAAGCTGCGCAACTACGAACCCCAGCAGGCTAGAAGCTACTTGCAGCGCGCCGTGGACATCGAACCCGCTTTTCCGCTGGCTCATGCGGCACTGGCGGAGGCGGAATCCGAACTGGGTTACGACAAGAAGGCGACTGACGAAGCCAAGCAAGCGGTGACGCTTTCCAGGGGTCTTTCGTTCGAGGATCAACAATCCATCGAAGGCCGATACTACGCGATGGCCTCCAAGTGGGACCAGGCGATCGGCGCTTACGAAAAGCTGTATCACTATAAGCGCGACAACTTGGAGTACGGGCTACAACTCGCCAAGACGCAGTGGTCGGCCGGTAAGGGAACGGCTGCTCTTGCAACGCTGGCCGAATTGCGAAAACTTCCTAAACCAGAGGGCGATGACGCGCGAATTGACCTGGCGGAGGCCGAAACATCGAAATCGATGGGCGATACGAAAGGCGCCCTAAGAGCCGCGGATGCCGCTGCCGCGAAAGCCAAAGTTTCCGGAGCCCGGCTCTTGCGGGCGCGCGCCCTGCACTGGACATGCGCGATTTTGCGAACCATGGGCGAACCGGAAAAAGCCAAACCGGCTTGCGAAGAATCCAGGAGCATCTCGCGCGAGTTGGACGACAAGTTGGGCATCGCCCGCGCTGATACCATTCTCGGACATATTCAATACGACAAGAACGATTTCGAAGGCGCCAAGCGTTTGTATCAGGAGGCGCTCGACAACGGCCAACAGATTGGCGCGCAGAAAGATGTTTCCGGCGCTCTTAACAACCTGGCGATGGTACTGGACGCCGAGGGCGATCTGGAACAAGCGAAGCAAACTTATCAAAAGGCGCTAAGCACCCAACAAGACATTGGCGCCAGGGCCGAGATACCGGGAACGCTCAACAACATTGGTGTGTTACTACGAAAACAGGGGGACTTAGCAGAAGCTCAGACAACGTTGGAAAAAGCGATTGAGGAGGCTAAGCAAAGTGGCGCGAAAGGCAGCCAGGCGGATGCGCTCGCGAATCTTGGCGATGTGCTGGTGGAACGCGGCACTCTGGCGCTGGCCGAACAGAAGTACACGGAATCAATTGGGATACAGCCGGATAAATCAAACAAGGCCGACACGCTGGTGGCGCTGGGGAATTTATTGGTGATCGAGGGGAAACTCGATGCGGCCGAACAACGTTTCGGTCAGTCGCAATCCGCCGCGAGTAAAACGGGGTTGGCGTCCATCCTGCTTGCAAAAGGTTCGGCGGCGCAGGCCGAGCCCGCGATCCGATCCTCACTGGCGGAGTTGACGAAAGACGATCCGGAAGCTGGCGGTCAGGCACGGCTTTTGCTGGTACAAGCGCTGTTGGAGCAGGGAAAATCCGTGGATGCACTCAAAGAGATGGTGGTTTTGAATGGTTTGGTGAAAGCTACATCGTCGCGAAACCTGCGCTATGGAGCATTAATTGCGTCCGCGAGAGTCCAAGCCGCCACGGGCCCGCAGGCGAAAGTCGCGCAACCGGTGGAGTCGCTGCAAAAAGTCGCACTCGACGCAAAGAAGGCCGGAATGCCGGGTTTCGAGTTGCAAGCGCGCCTTGCCATCGCGGAGATTGAACTCGCCGATGGCAAGGCAGCGATTGCTCACAAAGAATTCGAGGACGTGCAGCGCGAGGCCGCAGCTAAGGGATTTGGACTGATCCAACAACAATCGGCGAAAGCAGCCGCCCGTTAGGCTTGGAGTTTTCGCCGCGCGGCGATAAAGCAGCCGGCCGCCGCGATCAGAATTCCGATCTCGTTCGGCTCAGGAGCGGGGGCGGCGGTGAACACGGGAGCGGTGGCTTGGCTGTCGTAAGCGAAGAAGACCGTTGCCGTCAGGTCTCCGGTGAAATTGCTGAAGTCGAGGGTGATGGGAGAATTGAACGGTGGATTATTGCCGCTGATACCAATCTGAGACGGAGTACACGAAATATTCATCGCCGCGCAATCGGAAGCATCGCCTTCCAGGAAACCGACATCGGTGGGTACGTCGGCAAAAGTGAATTGGACCGATGTGATCGAAGTGGCAGCGTTTGGGGTTTCGAGTGAAAGAGTGAATAGAAAATCAAACTGAGACTCGCCAGTACCTTCAAAACAGTCCGCTACGACTTGGTTTACAACTGCGCTGCCGCACGCAGTAAATTGGATGGGATCCGGCGGCTCCCCGTAGTCGGAAGGATGTTTGATTCCAGCGCAGAAGGCACTGCTTGCCAAACACAGGAAAGACAAACTCTTGAGCAACCGGATGGATTCGTTCCGCATAGGCCTTCGCTCATTATTCGGTGCGGTCGGCTGGTTGTCAAGCTTTCCAACCGGAGCAAAGTGATGCGAAAGTACCAGGTCGTTAGCTGATCTGCTTGACCCGCAGCTTGCGCCGCGCGGCAACCAGGCAACCGAACGCTGCGACCAGAATCCCGATCTCGCTCGGCTCAGGCGTGCTGGCGCTCGGCGCTGTGGTGGCGCCGGTGAATGTTGGAGCAAAGCCGCCGTCGGCAGCAGTGAAATACGCCGTGACTTCTCCGGACAGGTCTCCGGTAAAATTGGTGAAATCGAAGGTGTGAGTACCGCTCGCAAATGGTGTGGCGTCACCCGTGATGCCAACTGGTGAGCCAGCGGGAAGACATGGGACATTTACCAAGCCGGAACACGGATCCCCGCTCGTCCCCTCCACCAAGCCAAAATCAGACGCTGCGTCGGAAAAATCGAACGTCACGGAGGTGATCGACGTTGTTGAAGATGGACTGGCCAGTGCGAAACTGAACAAGAAATCAGCGAAACCAGAGCCACTTCCTACATAGCATGTCGCCACTACTCCATCCGCCGTGGTTGGAGAGCCCGGGCAATTATCAAGTGTAACGGGAGTGGCGCCATAGTCAGAAGGGTGCTTGATTCCACCGGCGAATGCACTGCCCGCCAGAAGACAGAAAAATGACAAACTCGTGAGCAGCTTAGTAAAGGTGTTCCGCATAGTCCTTCGCCCATTATTCGGTGCACCCGGCTGGTTGTCAAGCTTTCTGAGACATTATGGTACGGGGGGTACTTGTAACGTACGGATGTTACTTTTACTAACTACTACCTCCGATATATGACTCCGCCCTTCATGACAAATGTCAATTTCCTCAAAACACTGACATCTAGCAGTGGATCGCCAGGCACGGCGATTACATCGGCGAAGTAGCCCGCTTTCAACGCACCGATCTGGTCCTGCCATCCCAGCGCCTTCGCACCGTTGAGCAGTCCGGCTTGTAGCGCGGCGAGCGGCGTCATGCCGTATTTCACCATCAGTTCGTATTCCCGCGCCTGGGTGCCATGCGGAAACGGACCGACATCCGAGCCCGCCGCCATCGGCACGCCCGCTTGCAGTTGTTTGCGAAACTCCTGCACGTGAAACGCGATCATCTTTTTTTCCCGATCCGCCTGAGCTGGCGAATTTGAATGATCGGCAAAGTATTCCACGATGGCGAACGTGGGGACCGCAAAGATTTGTTTGTCGCGCATCAACCGCATGGTTTCGTCGCTGAGCTGATCGGCGTGATCGACGGTCACGACGCCCGCGCGCGCTGCAAAACCTGTACCCGGTTCCCCCGTCGCGTGCACCGCCACGCGCTTGCCCACGCGGGCAGCTTCTTGCACGGCTGCACTTAGTTCGGCTTCCGTATATTGATAGGGCGTGGAGAAATGGCCGTCGCGAAAAGAGTCGCGTCCGGTTTCGTAGATCTTAATAAAATCGGCGCCCTCTTTGAATTGCTGCCGGATTACACTTACTAATTCCAGCGCATTGTTGGCGTAAGTGGCGTTCGACAAAACGTGCTGTTCGGGATTGTAATGAATGGCGTCTTCATGGCCTCCCAGTAAGTCCACTGCATTTCCGCTGATGCGCAGCCGCGGACCGGGAATCCTGCCTTGGTTGATGGCATCGCGCACCGCGGTGTCGGCCGAGCCCGCGCCTTCGGTCCCCATGTCGCGCTCCGCCGTGAATCCCGCCATCAGATCGTCCCGGGCAGCGAGCGTAGCGAGGATGGTGCGCTCGGGCACGGATTCCTGCACGGTTTGCAGATCTTCGGCGCCCGGGTGTAGAAAGAGATGCACGTGAACGTCAATGAGGCCGGGCATCAGCGTGCTGTCGCCCAAGTCAACAACTTCGGCGCCGGCCGGGCGCGTTACTCGCGAGCCCGCCTCGCTGATCCTCTCTCCAAGCACCAGCACCTCGCCCGGAGTTACGATTTTTCCGCTCTCGATATCCAGCAGTCGCGCGGCGTGCAGAACGATGGGGCGCGGGGGCGCGGTCTGAGACAGGGCCTGGAGTGCAAGAACCAAACTCGCAACGAACAATCGATTGATCATGGCAGTGGAAATGAGGAATTGAGTATCCTGTCACCGGATTTTTTCTTGAGGCGGGCTACGCGGCGGCGTAGCGATTCGCTCGGCTCCAGGTCGAGCGCGTTCAATGTCATCTCGAGCGCCATCGGGTAATTTCGCTCGCGATGTTCGAAGTATTTCGCTAGTTCTTCCAGCGCCGCGGCGCGCCAGGGATTCCGAGCCGACGCAAGTTCGGTAAACACG
Source organism: Bryobacterales bacterium (assembly GCA_963774655.1). Classification (GTDB taxonomy): domain Bacteria; phylum Acidobacteriota; class Terriglobia; order Bryobacterales; family Bryobacteraceae; genus Palsa-89. Next base: position 415,175 of record CAVZFZ010000005.1, read on the forward strand.
GGCAGCGCGGCATGCTGGCGGCCCAGCTTTTTCTCGATGAGCGCCGTGTCCCAGAGCGTGCGGAACATCAGATCGTCCGGAAGTCCGCGATCCACCGCTTGCCGGAACAGCGCCAGCGCATTCTCGGGATTTCCCGCTTGCCGCCACCAGCGCGCCAAGCCAACCATCTCCGCGCCGTGCTTGAATTGGGCTTTTCCGGGCGGATGAAAGGCCAACGGCACAATCGCAGTCAGGCAAGCCAGCGTCAAGATGTCCGTGGCGTTGTGGTGGAAGATCGGCACCAGGCGAAAGATCTCTTGCGTGCGGAGATATTCGAAATAGAAATACGGGATCAATTCGCCCGGCAGATCACCCTGGCGCTCAATTCCGAGGATTTGAGTTTCCAGATCCACCAGACGGCAGCTGTCGAACCGGAGCTTCCACAAGCGGCGCGCTCCAAACAGCAGATCCAGATGTGGCAGTACGCTGAAAGGCGGCCGTTGACGGACCATGCGGTAGCGCGTTTCGAGCAGCGGCTGATCGAAAGTCCGGCCGTTGTAGGTGATTAGAACTTCGAATTGTTTGAGATGCTCGTAGAGCGCGCTCAACTGGCTGGCCTCTTCGGCGAAATCGCGCATGAAGAATTGGCGGACCCGGAAACCGTCCAGCGCGACGCGTCCCACGCCGATCAGAAACGCATAGGTGCCAGAGCCGCCCGCCAGGCCGGTTGTTTCGGTATCCAGGAAACACCATTTCGACACCGGCACGTTCGCGATCTCCCCGTTTGAAATGGGATGCAGCAAGTCATTCGGAAGGTCTTCCAGATCCGTAATGCCGATGCTTCCGTGGCGGCGATGCCGTTCGTACAGCTTCTCGGTTTCGAAGTGGCGGCCGTAAGCGGTTTCCACTTCTTGCCAGGGATGGTCTTCGGGGGACTCGGGGCTCGGGACTCGGGGCTTGGGCGCTGACTTCGGCTTCGCGTATTTTTGGTCGATTTTGGCGATCCGGCGGCGAAGGTTGGCTAGCTGCTCCTGGAAATCCGTCATACTTGCTGCGATTCCATTAGCTGGGATACTTGCTCCCATTCTTTCAGGTGTTCAGCGAGTTCCGCCCGGGTTTTTTCCAACAGGTTCGAAACGCGCAGGCTTTCGTCGGCGCTCACGAAATTCGCGAGTTCCGCTTCGAAGCCCGCGATCTCGGATTCCTTGCGCTCGATTTGCTGCTCCAGTTGCTGGCAGCGGTCTTGCATCTTTTTCAGCTTGAGAGGATTGAGGCGCTTCGCGCCGGGGTTCGGGGCTGGGGACTCGGGACTGGGGGCGGAAAGCGTGCCTGGTAGGGTCAGATCGACCACTTTGCCTTCTTTGCGCCACATGTAATCTTCGTAGTTGCCGGGGAAGATGCGGACTTCGCCGGAGCCGATTTCGAAAATGCGCGTGGCTAGTTTGTCGATGAAGTAGCGATCGTGCGAGACGAAGACCACCGTGCCGGTGTATTTTTCGAGCGATTCCAGCAAGACGTCTTTGGCGCGGAGATCCAGGTGATTGGTCGGCTCGTCCAGCAGCAGAAAATTCGTGGGCTGCAGCAGCATCCGGGCCAGTGCGTATCGATTACGCTCGCCGCCCGAGAGAACGCCAATGCGTTTGAATACGTCGTCTTCGGAAAACAGGAAGCACCCTAGAAGACTGCGCAGCTCGGTATTGGTGGAGCGGGGCGCCTGGTTCTGCAGATCGTCCAGCATGCGGACATTCGGATCCAGCTCTTTATACTGATCCTGCGCAAAGTAATCCACTTCCACGTTGTGGCCCAAGCGGTATTCGCCCGACGTGAGTGGCTCGTTGCCGGTCAGCAGTTTGATCAGCGTGGACTTCCCCGCCCCGTTCACGCCCACCAGCGCGATGCGATCGCCGCGCTCAATAATAAAGTTCACTCCGCCGAAAACGAACTTTTCGCCGTAGCTCTTCGAGACGTTCTGGAACTCGGCGACAATGCGCCCGCTCGCCTTGGGTTGGGGGAAGGAGAAGTGGATGGTTTTCTCCTCTGGCGGCAATTCGATGCGCTCGATTTTATCCAGTTCCTTGATGCGGCTTTGGACTTGTTTTGCCTTGGTGGCCTGATAGCGAAAGCGATTGATGAAGGCTTCGAGCTGTTCGATGCGTTCGCGCTGGTTGCGGTACGCGGCTTCCAGTTGGTCGGAGCGCTCCTGTTTCTGCGCCAGATATTTCTCATAGTTGCCGCTGTAAAAATGGACGCCGCGATTCCAGATTTCGACAATCTTGTTCACTGTGACGTCCAGGAAATAGCGGTCGTGCGAGATCAGGACATACGCGAACGGATAAGTGGTGAGATACTGCTCCAGCCAATTGCGAGCTTCGAGATCCAGGTGATTGGTGGGCTCGTCGAGCAGCAGCAGATTGGGTTTTTCCAGCAGCAGTTTCGCTAACGCGATGCGCATCTGCCAGCCGCCCGAGAAATGTTCGGTGCGGCGCTGCCAATCCGAGTGAGGAAATCCCAAGCCGGCCAGGACGGTTCCAACCTGAGCTTCAATGGCGTAGCCGTCGCGCGTGCGGAATTCGCTGTCCAGTTGGTGAAAGCGATCGGCCACCTGGGCGTATTCGGCGCTTGCGGGGTCAAGCTCCGCCATCTTGTGCGTGAGCCCTTCCATCTCCAGCTCCATCTGCTGGAGCGAGGAAAAGACTGACATGCATTCGGCAAAAACGCTGCGTCCGGAGAGCGACAGGCCGTCCTGAGGCAAGTATCCAGTGCTGGTGCCGCGCGTTACGCTGAGGCTGCCGTATTCGAGGGACTCCAAACCGGCCAGCGTCTTGAGCAGCGTGGTTTTACCGGTGCCATTGGCGCCCACCAGGCCAGCCCGATCTTTCGAAGTAATCAGCCAGTTCAGGTTTTCAAACAGCAGCTTATGGCCGAAGCGCTTGCCAGCGCCGGAAAGTTGGATCATTGCGGAAAAGGTTTCTAGTTTCTAGTTTCTCGTTTCTGGTTGGGAATGTCGAGTTTCTGGTTGGCACGCAACCGAGCCGCGACAGCGATGGAGCGTAATGCGTCGCCCAGTTCGTTACGCTCCCTTGCGGTCGCGGTTCGGTGAGCCGGTGTCGTCCGAACCCGAAGCGAAGCGTGGAACGAGAAGCCCGAACCCGAAGCGGGGAACGAGAGGCCAGAAGCGAAGCGGGGAACGAGAAGCCAGAAGGGAAGCGCGGAACTAGAAACCAGAAACGAGAAACCAGAAACGGTTTTAAGGTTTTCCCAACGCGCACAACGGATCGCCGATCACGATATTCATCCAACTGAGCGCGGGGATCGCGAGATAGTAACTCTCAGCTAAATTGCGTCCGCGATAGTACGCCGGGAGGAGCATGTCCGGCCGAGGCGTGTAGGCGAGGTATGGTTCGTACACGTGGCCGGAAGCGCCAGTTGCACCGTCATGGATATAATCGGCAGTCAAAGTTTGCGGCGAGCGGAAGAACAAACCTTTCGGATCGTTCCAATTCGCGCCGAGGTTCCAGCTTTCCGGGGGGCGCGTAAACGTACGTCCATTGGTCGAAACGTATTCCGTCATGATCGCGCCAGGAAGCCAGCGGAACCCGAGATGGCGTTGTTTCCGGTCCGGATCGTTGGAGCCCCAGGACGCATACGCAATTACATCGGATTCGTCCGACAGCACTGTCGCTGATTGGTCCAGCACCACTCGATCGCGCGGCAGCGCGCGCGCCGCTGCACGGAGCCAATTGTTGCCGGGCGTGCTGTCATTGGCCTTCAGATCGATCACGAACTTTCCCCGATTTCGCGCTGCCAAGGAGCGATCGATGATGCCCTTCACATCCTCGAAATCGTAGCCGGCCAGCCGGGTCACCAGATAAATGGGAAAGTCCGGATGACGAAATACCGCGCCCATCTTGCCGAACAACGGATTCGCGATGCCCGCGGGCAAAGCATGTGGCTTGCCCCGCAGATCGGAATATAACAGCGCGAGTTCGGAATCCACCGAGGCCTCCTCGGCCAGCTGGCCGCCGTTGCCCTGAATGCGCAAGGGCACTCCGGAAGTAGTAACGATGTACAAGATCTTCTCGTTCAAATGCCCAGCGCGTAGAAATTCTCCGATGGGTTGAGCGATCTGCCTGTCATATTCGTCGCGGGAGATTGCTTCGTCCAGCTTGGCATTCAAGCGGCAGACATTGGCTGCGGGAATATGCCGGCGAGGAACATAATATTCCGCGATCTGCCGAGACAGCGGGGAATTCCGATTCACAACTACCAGTACATTTTCGGCAGTTTGCGCGGAAAGGAGAGCTGTGGCCCAGAGCCACAGAGCAAGTTTCGTCACTACAACCTATTCTAGGCACGAAGCAACGCGCGCTCCGCTGCTATAATTCCATCGAAATGAATCCACGCCTCGTCTGCTGCTTCGTCGCTTTGGCTGCCTGGGCCCAGGAAAAACCCGTCGCACACTTCCATCATGTGCACTTGAACTCCACCGATCCGGCCGCCGCCATCGAATTCTACACGCATCGTTTCGATTGCGAGAAATCCAGCTACAAAGGCCAGGATGCGGTTTGGGCGCAGAAATCCTGGATCTTATTCAACAAGGTGTCCGCGCCGGCGCCGTTTGAAGTTGTTTCCGCCATCTGGCACATCGGATGGGGCGCCGAGGATATGCCTGCTACATATAGGAAGCAGCTGGACATGGGAACTCGCTTTCAAACGCCGATTACCGACATCAGCGGCCTGGCGAACTCGCCGAACTTCTTTTACGCTTACGTGGATGGTCCGGAGCACGAGCTGATCGAGTTGAACACTTCCAGGAATCACATTTTCGGCCACCTGCACCTCTTCAGTGAAGATCCCGTTGCGGCGGGCGAATGGTATGTGAACAATTTCGGAGCCGTGAGCCGTGGACGCACGACATCAGCGCGGTTCTACAAAGGATTCCAGGTTGCGCCGTCGGCCGCGGTCCAGATGGACAACGTCAGCATCCTTATTTTCCCCATGGAGCACGCCCGGCAGACTTTTCCGGAGCTGTGGAAGGATCGCAAGGGATTTGAAACTTCGAAGAACAGAGCCGTCGATCACATCGCCTTCAGCGTGGACGATCTTGCCGCTGCCAAAGAGCGCCTCCGTAAAAACGGAATTCAAGTGGATAGCGAGGGGTTTCTAGAAGGGCCGGATAAGATCCGGATTGAGTTGGTTCAGGCCGCGAATGAACACGAATGAACGCAAATGTTTTATCCGCGTTCATCCGCGTTTATCCGCGGCCCATCTTCTTACTTCACGGGAACAAACGTCAGGTCCACTGGATTGAAAGCCTTTAACACTTCGCCGGTCGGCTTCAGGCGGCCGGATGACTGATCGATCCGGAACACCACGATGGTGTTCGATTGCTGATTGGCCGCAATCAGGAACGCACCTGTGGGATCGATGTTGAAACCGCGCGGGGTCTTGCCTTGCGTGGGAACGGTCTCCACCATTTTCAGCGTGCCAGTCTTGGGGTCCACCGCAAACACCGCGATACTATCGTGCCCTCGGTTGGATCCGTAGACAAATTTTCCCGAGGGATGTACCCGTATCTCGGCGGTATCGTTCTGACCTTTGTAATCCGCGGGTAAGGTGGAAACGGTTTGAAGCTCGTGCAATGTGCCGGCTTGCGGGTCGTACGAGAAGGTAATGATGGTGGAGCCCATCTCGTTAATTAAGTACACCAGTTTGCCGTTGGGATGAAACGCAAGATGCCGCGGCCCGGATCCAGGAGCAACCTTCACAGAACGCGGCTCGTTAACGGACATAGCGGCGGTAGCGGCATCCAGATGGTACATCATCACTTGGTCCAGGCCAAGATCCGCCACCAGTGCGAAACGGTTGTCCGGCGCTACCACGATGCAGTGGGCGTGCGATCCGTCCTGACGATGTGGAATCTTGCCCGACCCCTTCGGTTGGAAGAATCCCACGGATTGGCTCACCAGCCCGGCCGCCGTCAGCGGGTTGGACGCCACGCTGCCATTGTTGTAGTTCGCAACGATGACGCATTTTCCCTCGTGGTCCAGCGCCAGGTGACAGGGCCCATCGCCCAACGAGCCTTGTTGGTTTAACAAACGCAGCTTACCGGTGGCCGGATCGATGGCGAACGCGCTGACAGAGCCGGTATTCGACATCCGCTGGAAGTGGGAAATCTCATTTACCGCATACAAGAATTTTCCGTTGGGATGCGCCGCGAGATAGGAAGGGTTCGGAGTCTCCGCCGCCAAACCAAGGGATGTGAATTTCCCCGCAGCGGCATCAAATCGCCAAACGTAAATCCCCTTGGAACCCTCGTTGGTGTAAGTGCCAACGTACATCAAGAATTCCGCTCCCAAGAGGTGGGAACCCGGAAGCAGGAAAAGTGAGAGCAGTGTGAGAGCGAGAAAGCTACGTCGCATCATTTTCAGTTTATTCATTTCGTGAAACAAGAGTGAGCGATACCGGCGATGGCGGTCCGGGATCTAGCGGGCGCGCCATTCGCGCCAATCCCGTGTAATGGCCTTCACCATGTTACCAGCAGCGATGTGCAACCAGTGAGTTGGCTGCTGCTTCAAATGCTGGAGGATCGATTTGGTCTTGGCCGGGGTTCCGAGATGGACGTTGGCTGTTTCGAAGCCCATCGCATGCAGCAGTTTGCTCTCGTCGCGTTCTCTGGGCATGGAAGTGAGTTCCACGCGCGAACAATCCGGCGCCAATCGCCGGACAATCCAACGGCCTTTCAGGCGGACAAACGGATCCACCGCCCGGACGGAGCGATCCACAATTTGCTGGTAGAGAATCCGTTCGGATGCTTTTCCACCCGCCGCCCATACGCAGGCGGAGGGCGCCAGCGCCTTGGCTTCCCTGGCAATTTTGGCGCCTTCGAATACGGCGACCGTGACATAGCGCTCGCGGCCCAGGCTGCCCAATCCCGCGATGCGGTGCGCGATCCGATATTTCAGACCCTTGCGCGGATGTAAGCGCTCCAAAGCCCGGACGGCGCTCTTGGGTACACGGCCTCTCCAAGCAGGCAAGGCATCCATTTTTGCCCAGAATCGCTCGGGATCGCGTAAAACTCCGGTCATCATCTCGCGCAGGAAGGGATGTTGCTCGGCTAGAACGATGGGCGTGCCTCCCGTTTGAAGACCTTTGCTGTAGCCGGATAAAATGGCGCTGCACGCATCGCCCGGGGCGATCTGCAGGCGCGCTTCCCGTATAGCGATGTGAGCGCTCGCGGCGAGGCGCACCAGATCCACTGTGTACGGCAGGTTGTAGGCTTCGTCGAAATCGTTAATCCCCCACACCAGCCGGCCTTCCAGGTCCCGCCACGTGCCGAAGTTTTCCACATGCAGGTCGCCCACGGCGAGCACCTTGGGAGCGGCATCCTGGTTGGCGCAGATTTCAGGCCAGAGCTGCATCCAGCGGTAAAACGTGGCACGCAGAAACGGGAACACGTCCTGCGCCATGGCCTCATGCTTCCGTTTGAGGTCGGCCGGCAACAAGGTGATCCGCTTGCCCAGCCAGGCTTCGTAGTTTTGGGTGGCCTTTGCGATTTTCATCTCAGGTCTAGTGTACGCCCACGAGGAAACCAAAAGGCACCGGCTCCCTCATGGTCGCGGCTCGGTAAGGAGCACCGGCTCCCTAACCCGGCATAGCCGGAACCAAAACCGAACCGCGACCGCAAGGAAGCGTAACGCAATACAGCGGCGCTCGTGGTAGCGCTCCCTCGCGGTCGCGGTTCGGTAACAGGTTCGTTCCCAGCCGCGAGTGTAAGCGGCCGGTTGTCGCCAGTTTTCCGAATCCCGTCCGACGGACTGAAAACACTGGGCGAAATGCGTACCACCAAAAATATTCTGCCAGAAACGGCAAGAATCCTACGATGTAGGTACTCACGGTCGCGGCTCGGTAAGGAAAGGTGTTACCGAACCGCGACCATGCGGGAGCCGGTGCCTTTTGAAATCGTTCCATCGTGCTAACCTCGGGTAGCTTTGTTTCATTTGCGCCTAACCAGCGAGCTTCCTGCACGTCGAACTGGGGTACGGTTTATCCATCATTTATCGAACACCCCGGCCAACTCGCGCGTATTCACTAGAAGATGCCTCGCTCATCATGCGAATTCTGATTGACGCCACGCCGGTGCTGCTGCGAAGTGCGGGAGTGAAGACCTACATCTATCATTGGATCCAGCATCTTTGGCATCACGCAGGGAACGAGCAGGTGCTGACTTTTCCGCCGCTTAACAAGCTGGCCGCGCTGAACCACGAGGGGTCTATGCTCGGACCGGCGCGAACCTATTCGCAGCTCGGCTTGGTTTACCTGGCGAATCTGCAGGGGAATCTGCCGCTCTTGAATTGGATGACTCCCAAGATCGACGTGTTCCATGCCTCGAACATGGTCCGCAATCCGCCGCGCAAAGCCATGCTCACCGCGACCATCCACGATCTGACCACTCGTTTGATGCCTGAGCTGCATACGCCGGCCAATATCCAGGCCGACCAAGGCTTCGCCGACAAAGTCCTGAAGCGCGCCAGCGGCGTGATCGCGGTCTCGGAGAGCACGCGGCAGGATGCGATCCGGCTGCTGGGACTGGATCCGGCGCGAATTCACGCCATCCATTCGGGTGTTCCGGAAGTTTACTTCGGCGCCCAACCCCGGCCCAGCGAACGCCCGTACGTTTTCTTCCTCGGAACCATTGAACCGCGCAAGAACCTGGACACGCTTTTGGACGCGTGGCAAAATACGCGGCTGCGCGACGATTTTGACCTGGTGATTGCGGGCGCGTCCGGTTGGGGGTCGGAGAAGACGCAGGCGCGTTTGCGATCGCGGCCGCCCGGCGTCCGGTATCTCGGCTATGTTCCCGAGGATGAACTGCCCGGCCTTACGGCGGGAGCAACGGCTTTCATTTATCCGTCGCTCTACGAGGGCTTTGGTTTTCCCGTGGCGCAGGCGATGGCGGCGGCGGTACCGGTGATTACATCGAACACATCTTGCTTGCCCGAGATCGCGGGCGATGGGGCGCTTTTGGTGGATCCGCGCAGCGCCTCCCAGATTCAAGCTGCCATCGAAAAGCTGCTGACGTCGCCGACGTTGCAGCAACAACTGCGGGTGGCGGCCGTTGCAAAAGCTCGGGAGTACCGATGGGAAGTGTGTGCGCGGAAGAGTTTGGAGTTTTTTAGAGGGTTGGGCTGAAGCAACGGCACCTGCTCGGTAACACTCTTCTTTCCGAGCCGCGACCGTGAGGGAGTGGGTGCTTTATTTTCCAACCCCTGGTGCAATGAAGAAGTCCCACACCTGCATATTGACTTTGCCTTCGGTGTATTCCATCACCGCGTATTCGCCTGGCTCTAAAGGCTTGGCGGGCCATATCTTGTAAACCTGATCGCCTACTTGTTTGCGAAACGTCTCCACCAGGTCCGGTTCTTCCACCGTTTCCTTCGTAACGGGCATGATGGTGAGCTTCTCCACCACGCGATTTCCTTTGTGCACGCCCAGCCGGACGATACCGAAGCGCTCGTCGTCCGAAAGACGAATATAGAATTCAGGTTCGCGATTGGCAGTTCCGGTAGGAGAGTGGGCGCCGTCGAGTTCGACCGTGGCTTTTCCCGTCACCATCGGGATCGGACTTAGCGCCTTCAGGATACTGCGGCGCTTATTCGTGACAATTTTCGACTCACCCACTTTAACCGCCGTTACTTTATCTCCCTCCACGATGTAGACGCCCTTCTCCAGCGGGACGCGCCTGATTTCGTGCGCGGCTTCCTTCAGCGCTTTCTCCTCTTCTTTGATGGATGCGGCCTCTTCCTTCGCCGCCTCCTCGCGCTGCTTGATTAGAGCCTGGGTTTTCTCCAAATCCACGAGCGCAACCGGAATATCCTCCCACTCGTCGCGGTCGACACTGAGAAATGACAGGCGGTCGCCTTCCACCTTATATTCGCGCGCCAGTTGAAAGGTGCCATCTTTCAGGAAAAGCTTGATGTTGGCCGCTGAAAGTGAACCCAACACCGTCAGCAGAAGGCACGCGAGCCGGACAGAACTCCTCACGGCTGCAGCCCCACGCTTCGAAGCAGCAGGAACTGCGAGAGATTCTCCGACGTCAATAGCCCGAGCAACTTTTCATCCTGCATCACCAATGCGCAAGTGCCCGCGTTGGCCATCAGCGGCAGGATTTCGGACAGATCCCGCTCGGGAGCGATGCTCGCGAATTCGCGTTCCATGTGGGAGGCGATGTAGGAATCGGGACCTTCCAGAGCCATGCCGCGCAACAGCGCGTTTCTACCGAGCAGACCGACTACTTGATCGCCGTGCACCACCGGAAAATCCTGCTGCGAGCTGGCCAACAGAAGATTCGCCGCGTCTCGAATGGTGCTGCCGTGGAGAAGCGTGCGGAAATCCGTCACCATGGCTGCCTTGACCGGAATGCCCTGCGTGAGCGATCGGCCGCGCGAGGCCGCGCCCTCATTCGCGGCGCCCAGGTAGATGAAGAAAGCCACGAACGCCAGCATCGGCAGATAGACCAGCCCGTATAAACCCATGCTGATCGCAAGCATGCGGCCGGACCAGGTGGCGATGCGCGTGGCTTCGTACTCGGATCGAAGACGGGACAGCAGCGCGCGCAGCATGCGTCCACCGTCCATGGGAAACGCGGGCAGCAGATTGAATCCGGCCAGGATCAAGTTGCTCAGCGCAATACGGTCGGCTAGATTTCCGTCGGATGGCTGCTCGAATGCGAACAGGTTGATCGGCTTGTGCTGCGTGTAGAGCACCGTGAATATGGAGCCGGCGATGAGCAGATTCACCAGCGGACCGGTCAGAGCGATCCAGAACTCTTCGCCGGGCTTGGCCGGGCGCTCCGTGCGGGCTGTGCCGCCGATGGGATACATCACGATTTCGAGCGTGCGGATTCCGTACAGCGAACTGATGAAGGCATGCCCCAGTTCGTGCAGAAGCACCGATACAATCAACGCGAGGATGAAGATGCTATAGTTCGCCGGCGATTGGTTGCTGCTGAGCCCGATCACGACCAGGCAGATCAACAGCAATACGAAGGTGAAATGCAATCGGATCGGAACACCCATCAAACGGATGGATCCAACCGAGCCGGGACTCGTGGCTCGTGTCGTACTGCGCGCGTCCGCCAAACAGACCTCTTGCAATAATTGTGACACAGAGCAGTCCCGAGCCCCGAGCCCCGTATTTTACTTGGCCGCCAGAATGTCGTACACCGGTTTATTGTCGGCGTAGACGCGCCACTCTTTCACGCGGCCGTTTTCCACCACTGCCAACCACGCCGCGGGGGTCTTCCATTGCTTCCCCCGGATGGTGCCGCCCGCGACGCCGATTGCGGCCACCCAATCTCCTTTCTCGAAAAGCTCTTCATGCGAGACCCAATAATCCGGGCACATGCCGAAGTATCCGCGCCATCCTGCGCGCATCTTTTCGCGGCCCTCATTCCGATTTCCGAGAGAATCCAGGAAGACGTGATCCTCGGTCATCAATTCCGCCAGCTTGTCGACGTCGTGCTGGTTGATGCGATCGAGAAACTCGAGAACCGTTTGAGTGGGGGTCATTTCGCTCCTTTCAGATCCTGCAACAATTTCTTCACGCCATCCACGCATAAAACCGCGGCATGTTTCGACTCGGGGATTAAACCTCCGACGGCGGTTTCCACCGTCTCAGGCTTCAGCGATTCCAGTTCTGCCCGCGACTTTCCCTGCATCCATTCCGTAAGTGCGGAGGCGCTGGCGATGGATGCCGTGCAGCCGCGCACCTTGTAGCGTACCTCTGCGATCTTGCCGTCCACGAAGCGCGCGGACAATCGCAGAATATCGCCGCAGGCCGGATTCGAGATCTCGACAGTGAGCGCGGGGGCCTGGAGTTCCCCCACGTTGCGCGGATTTTTGAAATGATCGAGGAAGGCTTCGCTGTACAATTTTGATTCACCCCTTCGGGGGCGCGGTCTCTTTCTCATTATGCAACTGAAAATCTTCTTAACCGGCGCCACGGGATACATTGGCAGTGCGATCGCCGACGCATTGCTTGCCGCGGGACACTCCGTCTCCGGATTGGCGCGGTCGGATCAGGCTGCGCGCACGCTGACCGCTAGGGGCATCGCGCCCATCGCGGGAGATCTGAACACGCCAGCGAGCCTGGCCAAAGCGGCCGCGCGATTCGGACGGAGTGATCCACGCTGGGACTACCAATGACGGCAGCATCGATCGGGCAGCGGTCCAATCCATGCTGGATTCGTTGCGTGGCAGCGGCAAGCCGTTCCTTTATACCAGCGGGATCTGGGTGCTGGGGGATACCGGTGGGAAAATCGCCGATGAGACATGGCCGCCGAATCCGGCGGCGCTGGTGGCCTGGCGTCCGGCGATGGAGCAGTTGGTGATAGCGGCTGCCAGCACGGCGGTCAGATCCGTTGTGATCCGGCCCGGCATCGTCTACGGACGGGGCGGCGGTATTCCGGCGGAATTCGTCAAGTCCGCGCGCTATGTTGGGACTGGCGAGAACCGCTGGCCTTTGGTCCATGCGAATGATCTCGCGGACCTATATGTCCGGGCCCTCGTCAACGCATCCGCGGGCGCTTTGTTCCACGCCACGGATGGCTCGGCTCAGCGTGTCCGCGAGATTGCGCTGGCTGCCAACGCCAATTCCCAATCCTGGCCGCTCGCAGAGGCGCGCAAGACGCTCGGCGCTTATGCCGACGCGTTGGTTCTGGATCAACTGGTCTCGTCCGAAAAGGCGAAACGAACGCTCGGCTGGCAACCGCAGCTTCGCTATAGGGCCCCCGAGTCGTGACCACCGTTGTGGCAGCGGTGATCGAGCGCGAGGGCCGCGTGTTGGCTGGGCAGCGAAAACCGGGCGGCAATCATCCGCTCAAATGGGAATTTCCCGGCGGGAAGGTGGAACCGGGCGAGTCTCCTGAAGACGCCTTGATTCGCGAGCTCACCGAAGAGCTCGGCATACAAGCGCGGATCGCCGGCGAGATCACTCGTTATGAATACGAATACGCCGGCCGCTCACGAATTCTGCTGATTTTCTATCGCGTAGTGGATTTCGAGGGTGAGCCCCAGAACCTGGATTTCGCACAGCTCCAGTGGGTGCAGCGCGAAAAGCTGCTGGATCTGGATTTCCTGGATGGGGACGTGGATTTCGTCCGCCGGTACTTTACCGGACCGGCAGCTTGAACGAAACGCCGCGCTCGTCATTGAGGCGCTGCGAGAGATCCCGGTCTATCAGATTCATGCTGACCTGATTGAGCGAATGCTCGGCGCTGACATAGTGCAAAGAGCCGCCCTCCATCCAATAACCTAGGGCCTGGATGATGGTGTGGTCGGTGAAGGCGATGAGATAGAGCGTCGGCTCATCGTCATTTACCCGGCGCGCCGCCTGCGCGTTTTGGGCGTCCTCATAGGGATGGCTGGGATTGTGGTAGACCCGCATTCCAGACTCCTGGTCCTGCTGCGCGTCCGCGGGGTATTCGCGCACCACGGGATTGCCCTGAGGCGGGGCGAAATTCTGATTGATCACCACGGATGGCGGAGCATTCGGATCGCCCTGTGGTTGCCCCTGGTCGCCGTTATAGTACGAGGGATCGTAAGCGCCGTTTCCGTAGAACACGGGATACAACACCACCGAAGATCGCCGATGCTGCGGGTGGGACGCAGCGCCAACCCCCGCTCCGCCGGTATAGGCGCCGCCCACTCTCATGTAATTCGGACCGGTGAAACCTCCAGCAGGAGCATGTCCCGTTCCAGGGAAGACGACATTCCCGTAACCACCTTGATGGCCTTGAGCGAAAACGGTTGTTAAGGAAAGGGCTATTAAGACGAAGTAGCGCATGGCTCGGCTCCCCTGGAGTGATTGTACTCCCACATCACTGCCTTATCAAATGGAGACGTGGGGCCGGCGGCCGGGGTTTCCCCGTGGAAAAATCGAACGGCACCGACTCCCTTACGGTCGCGGCTCGGTTGCGGGGTGCCTCGTTCCGAGCCGCGAGCGTGAGCGACCGGTTGATAGGAGTTGGGTACCATGGGAGGCATGTCCTTTGAACTGGCCGCTCAAATCCGACTGCTTTTAATGGATGTGGACGGGGTGTTAACCGATGGGCGCCTGTTCGGCGTTCCCGATTCGAGTGGGAACATCGTAGAGACCAAGGGGTTCGATTCGCAGGATGGAATCGCGCTGCAGTGGCTGGCCTGGAAGGGGATCGCGACTGGGGTTATCAGCGGCCGCGTTTCGCCGGCTACGGAGGCGCGCGCGAAGCAGGTCAAGATGAAGTACGTGTATCAGGGGCACATCGAGAAGATCCCGATCCTGGAAGAAATACTGGCGGACGCCGGCCTTACGGCGTCCGAAGTGGCCTATATCGGCGACGATTTTACCGACGTAGTGGTGATGAATCGCGTTGGGCTCGGTATCGCGACGGCGAATGCCCGTCCGGAAGTGAAACGATCGGCTAAATTTGTCACCCAGAGCCCGGGCGGCCAAGGAGCGGTGCGGGAAGTGGTGGAGCTTTTGCTAAAAGCGCAGGGCCATTGGGAAGGCTTACTGCGGAAGTATGAGATTCATCCATGAGCGAGGCGCGAATTGGATTAGTTGTCATGGCCAAGTCGGGCCTTGGCGTATTGCACGAACTCACGGGAGTGATCGCGAAGCACCGGGGCGACATTCTCTCGGTGGAGATCATTGAAGAGAAGCCGCCGGATTCGCGCATTTATTTCGAAATCGATTTACCGGTGGCCCCCGAGGTGTTGCAGGCTGATCTCGAGCGGTTGGACATCGTCCGTGCGGTGAACGTAGTCAAGACTTTGCAGAAGATTTATGGCAAGCGGATCATTATCGTGGGCGGTGGCGCCCAGGTGGGGCAAGTGGCTATCGGGGCGATCTCGGAAGCGGATCGGCACAATATTCGCGGCGAACACATTTCGGTGGACACGATTCCCCTGGTGGGCGAGCAGCCGTTGGCGGACGCGGTTCGCGCAGTGGCCCGGCTGCCCCGGGCACGGGCGCTGGTCCTGGCCGGATCGCTGATGGGTGGCGAGATCGAAAAGGCGGTTCGCGAAGTGCGCGCCCAAGGGCTGCTGGTGATTAGTCTCAATATGGCGGGAAGCGTGCCCGAAGCTGCGGACCTGGTGGTGACGGACCCTGTCCAGGCGGGCGTCATGGCGGTGATGGCCGTGGCCGACACTGCGAAATTTACCCTCGATCGGCTTAGCCGCCGCGTATTCTAAGTTCGTAAGCCTCAAGACAGGAACACCTGAGACAGATTGGCGCAACCTTAGCGACAGGTTGGCTGGATTCGCAGAAAAAAAACTCTGTAACTGATTGATTCCTTATCGGCTTGACTGGCCGCGCAATTGCCCAATGTGGGGGGATGGTTCCAAGAGTCACCGTATACCTCCACTGCATCGTGGGTATAGGAATATACCTGTTCTTCGACGGCCTGATGCAGTTCAGGTCCGCAGATCCGCAAGAGTTCTTTTCCTACCTTGCACTTGCGATTCTAGGCGCGACTTTGAAATTGAGGTTGCCCCGCGTCAGAGCGAACGTCTCCACCAGTTTTGCATTCATCTTGATCGGCATTGCCAACTTCTCGCTGGGGGAAGCGGTGGTAATCGGGGCTGCGGCAACTTTGGTGCAATGTCTTTGGAGACCGCGAGGGAAGCGCAAGGCCAGGCAGCTTTTTTTCAATCTGGGAGCAACTGTGATCGGAGTCACGGTTGCCTATAACCCTTTCCATTATGAGCTGGCGCAGGGCTTACACAAGATCCCCGAGATGCTGCCACTGGCGGCCCTGATGTACTTTGTGACGAATACCGGGTTGGTGTCGGGAATGATCGCGTTGTCAGAAGACGAGCCGTTCCGCGCGGTCTGGCGGAACCTAACCCAGTATCTGATTGCTTACTACCTGGTAGGTGGATTCATCGCGACACTGATCATCGTGGTGAGCCGGATTTGGGGCTGGCAGTCGGGGATCCTGATTTTGCCGCTGTTGTATGTGATGTATCGATACTATCGGAGCTATTTACTGCGAACGAAAAGTCCGTGGGGCGCGGGCGCGAGAATGAACTCGTAAGTGGCGTCTTTTGAAAAAGTCTTAAGGCACCGACTCCCTCACGGTCGCGGCTCGGAAAGAGGATTCGTATTTTGAGGATGTTACCGAACCGCGACCGTAAGGGAGCCGGTGCCTTTTTGGTTTTTTCACATACCCGCAAGCGACCGGTTTAGAGAGCCAACGCGGGCTGGGCGCTCATGCGCGCTGGAGTATCCGCAGCCAGTTGCATGAGTGCAGCGTGCATCACTGCAAGGTACTCTTCCATTTCCGTAAGGTGTGTTTGGCAGTCCTCGCAAAGAAGCAAATGTCCTTCGAAGGATGCCATTTCCAAGGTAGATGCGCTTCCCAGGGCGTACCTCTCGAAAAGTTCGTCTGGAAAGTGTGAGCTGAAGCATGTGTTCAAGCAAGAACCTCCCGGAGGCCAAAACCCAGGCCGTCCGATGCTAAACCGAAATGTCGCCAGTTGAGTAGCAACTACTCTCACCCATAGTGCGTCTAGCGCGCGGAAGTTCTCAAAGAAACTGGCAAGAGAGGTTTTTGTTGCAGTTTTCGTTTTCCGATTTCTCCAAAGCGAGCTTTGGCGCGGGACTTCAGTAAGCGAAATTGCGTTTCCGACAATACCATCTCACGGCAGATGCTCTCCTGGGTCTGCTCTTCCAGGTAGAAGCGCGTAAGAATCTCGCGGTCCCGCTCGGATAGGGCGCTGAGAACCTCCAGCATGAGCTCCACTTTCTGCCGGAAGGCCGCGCTCTGTTCCGGATTGTTGCGCCGGTCCGCCACGCGTATGCCCAAGTCGAGGTTCAGCTCATCCCGGCGGCTGTGGACAGCGTCATCAATATAAGCCGCTACCTGACGCCGGACCACGGTCCGAACAAAACCCATCAGACGGTCCGGTTCCCGCAGTTCCCCGCGGCGAATCGCCTGCACCACAATGACAAACGTGTCGTGAACTTTATCATCCAGCTCCTGGTGCCCCAGTTGCCGGCACAAATAATAGCGGATGCCGCGGCCGAACAACTGATAGAGTTCTTCCATACCGGATTCGTCGCCGCTATGTATGCGCTCTACTAAACCCTGCCAGTTTACTGGATCGGATATGGCCTCAGAGGATTGAGGCTCCTCGATTTCGATGCCGGCCAGCGATTCAGAAATCGGATCGACCAGCAGTGGATCAGGGGCGCCGGGGTCGACGCTCCTAGCAACAGTAACCCGGGTTGCCAACATACCGTAGCAACTCCTTTCCAACAACCTCGACCTGGATCAAACTGCCAGGTTCTCAAGCGAAGCATTTCTAGCCGCGCTGTGCTGGAGAGATGCGCCAAAGAACGGGTCTATTGACGCTACGGTCGCAACGGTTCCGCAGATCTCTGTAAGAAAATGGGCAAACGTGACGCCAACGAATCCGGCGTTCGCCTCTCAACTTGGACTTTTAGCTATGGCGCTATGATAGCACTTGTTTCCGCAAAGTCTACACAAATAAATCTTGTTACAAGCAAGTGCACGGCCGAGGGTTTAAGGTAGCAAATCGCTTTCCGGTAGGCAGGTGATTGAATCGGAACAGCTAAGTGCCAGTCAACGGTGTAAAGTCAGGACGCTTGGAATTGTTTTCGAATGTTTCGACGAGGGATGCTACCGAACTCCGGCGTGCCGTTTCAAAATCTGGGGCAGGTTCTGCGAGAACGCCGAGCGAGCCATCACGATGTTGGCGCCGGCTTCCTGCGCTTTCTGCTTCAGCTCGCCCTGCACATGCGACAGATATCCGATCAAGCTGATGTGCCTCAGGTCGCCATCGCTCTTCAGTTTTGCGATCAGCTCCAATGGCTGAACCGAATTGTTATTCAGATCGAGGATGATCAGGAGCGGCTTGTCGTGCGCGGCCTTGTCCATCACGTCCTTCTCGGACTTCACGAACTCGGCGTCGAACCCGGCGCGTTTCGCGGCATCGCTGATCTTCACCGTGAACAAAAGATCGTCCACTACAGCCAGGATCTTCTTCTTCCCGTGGTTGTGCATAAATAAGCTGAACTTCGTTCCTGCTCCTGAAATGTAAAAGTTTGCGGAGACAGTTGTGTGGGAGGTCAGATCTATTCTAGCATGACGGAATGCATGTTTCCGAAAGCGCACTGCGATGAGTATTCAATCCTACATTTATCAAGATCCCCAGGAAGCATCGGCCGGCTGCGCTATCAAGATTCTGCAGTTGCTGGAGGAAAGTCTCAAGCGAGCACCGTTAGCATCGATAGCTATCTCCGGCGGATCGACACCCAAGCTGTTGTTCGGCGAACTGGCGAAGGCGGGATTCGACTGGAGCCGCGTGCACCTCTTTTGGGTGGACGAACGCGGCGTGCCTCCCACAGATCCGCAGAGCAATTACAAATTGGCGAAAGAACATCTCATCGATCCAGCGGGATTTCCAGCGGAGAACGTGCATCGCATTCAGGCGGAGCTAGATCCTCAAACCGCGGCGCAACTTTACAGCGAAGACATCCGTAAGTTCTTTCACGTGGAAACCGGTGCGTTGCCTGAGTTCGACATCATTCATCGTGGAATGGGGCCGGACACTCATACGGCGAGCCTGTTCCCTGGAGAGCCGCTCATCCAAGACAGGGAGCACGTGGCAGCCGCCGCTTATGTCGAAAAATTTCACCAGTGGCGGATCACCCTATTACCTGGGGTGTTAGAGGCGGCCCGCAACACAATTATGTTGGTGGCCGGCGGAGACAAAGCCGAACCGCTGCGGACGGTGTTGCATGAGCCGTACGATCCGATGAAGTACCCCGTGCAAATCGCGACGCACGATGGCCGGAACGTTTTGTGGTTCCTGGACAAACCTGCAGCGAGGTTGCTGAATTGACGCCAACCCGGCGGAGCTTTCTA
Source organism: Bryobacterales bacterium (assembly GCA_963774655.1). Taxonomy (GTDB): domain Bacteria; phylum Acidobacteriota; class Terriglobia; order Bryobacterales; family Bryobacteraceae; genus Palsa-89. Next base: position 434,091 of record CAVZFZ010000005.1, read on the forward strand.
CTGGTTCCGGCACTGGGGCTATTGCCGAGCCGCACGCAAAGCAAGATTTCGATCCCCGAGCCGCTTCCCGCTACCCGCATCCTGTTCGGCGGGGACGTCATGCTGTCTCGATATGTAGGGGCGATAGCGCGACAGCGAGCGGACCCGGCCTGGCCACTGCATGACTTGGCGGATCTCTTCTCATCCGCCGATATCGCATTCGTAAATCTCGAAGCCCCCTTCTCCGATCGCGGCCGAAAAGTGGAGTCCGGCATGATCTTCAAAGCCGAGCCCGAAATGGTGGAAGCACTTCGCGTCCGCTGGCATCGACATCGTATCCACGGCCAACAATCATGCGCGGGACTGCGGCCGCTACGGCGTGGAGTTCACGCTCGATTGGCTGCGGAAAAATGGCATCGAGACAGTAGGAACAGGACAAACCGCTGCCGAGGCGCATGAGGGGACCATCCTGGAGAGGAATCAGGTGGGCTTTGGTTTTCTCGCCTACACCTACGATCAATCCAACGGAAATCACACGGACCAGGACGATCGCGTGGCGGTGATGGAACTAGATGCAATGGTGGAGGACGTCACGAAGCTGCGTAAACGATGTGACGTGGTGATTGTCTCGATGCACGCAGGCACCGAATACCTACCAACGCCGAATGACCAACAGCGGAATTTCGCGCACGCGGCGATTGATGCCGGCGCGACGTTGGTGATCGGGCATCATCCGCACGTTACGCAGTCCGTGGAGGTTTATGGCTCGGGGGTGATCTTCTATTCCCTGGGAAACTTGGCGTTCGATCAGTTCCAGCGCAAGGAAACGCAGCGCGGCTGGATTGCAGACATCCGGTTCGTGGGAAAGGGACTAGCCGGGTACGGAGTAATCCCCGTAGATATAGTCCGGACAGTGCCGAAGATTGCCCAGACTCTGTGAACATTTAGGGCACCGACTCCCTTACGGTCGCGGTTCGGTACGGAAAGAGAGTGCTACCGAACCGCGACCGTGAGGGAGTCGGTGAATTGTCATCCATGAAAGCCCTGGTCCTTTCCGGCGGAGGAATGTTCGGCGCCTACCAAGCCGGCGCATGGAAGGTTCTCGCTGACGTGTTTCAGCCGGATCTGATTGTGGGCGCTTCCATCGGAGCCGTGAACGGATGGGCCATCGCCGGCGGATGTGCGCCCGACGAATTGATCCGGCGTTGGCTCGACATGGAATCCATGGGGAGTTATCGCTGGAAATTTCCGGCTGGCTTGTTCGGCGGCGTGCTGGACAGCCAACACCTCCGGCGGCTGATTTGCGACATCCACAAACGCTACCCGCCGCGTGTGGATTACGCACTGGTCTTGACCGATCTGCTCAAGTTGCGGCCGAGAATCTTTCGCGGCATCGCGGTCACGGCGAATCACCTGATTGCAAGCACGGCCATCGTGGGCATCTTCGACCAAGTGCGCATCGACGGCACCCTTTACTCGGATGGTGGGGAGCTATGCCCTGTTCCGCTGTGGGCCGCCGCCGAGTTGGGCGCAACGGAGGCGCTGGTGATCGATGTACTGCCCGAGCCGCCCGGTCTAGTAGCTAGAACATTTGTGCGTGCGATGAAATTACTCTCGCCCTTTCAGCCGGTTGTACCTCCATCCTTAAAGGTGATCCGCATCGCCCCGCCGAAGTTGCTAGGCGCGCCACTCGATTCCATCTATTGGAAGCGCCAGAACGTGGAGCAGTGGATCCGCGCGGGCGAAGTGGATGCCGCCGCAATAAAACATTCCATTCCGAATTGTTTTGAGGCAGAATAGAATGGCATGCCGGTTTACCAGATTCATCGCTTGAAGGACTCCCACCGTCAACAGTTCCGGTGGGCGCCCCATACTCCCGGAGTAACGGTTACAAAGCTGAAGGATTACGAGCCTGGATTCACATCAGAGGGGGCCAGCCCCTATGCGGTTTGGCTGGAGCTTCGAGAAACCGAGCAGGCTCTTCAGGTTGGCGACCTGCTGGAGAACGAAGCAGGCGAACTTCGCATTTTGAAGTACATCGGATTCGAGGAAGCTCGTTGGTTTGTGCCAGAATCTGCGGCGCCCAGCGTTCCGCAACCCGGACCCCCAGTAGAGGTAACATAGAGCTATCAGTATGTACAAAGATCCCCCTGTATGGGATCGGATCAATTCCTTCGCTCTCGTTACTTATATTCCCGGGCCGTTAGCAGGCTTTCTGGATCGTCTGAGGCAGGAACTGGTGCCGAACTGTTTCCTGAGGGCGCATGTTACAACCTTGCCGCCCCGGCCGATCTCCTCCACTCCGGAGGTGGCGTGGGAGCGCATCCGCACGCTCACGCAACAATTGGCTCCTTTCGACATTCAACTCGGCGGCGTTGAGGTGTTTCCGGCCTCGGATGTAATCTACATCCAGGTGGGAGCAGGAAGCGAAGTGCTGAAGCAGATGCACGACGCTATGAATGTGGATGCCGCTCGAGTACCGGGAGGAGTTTCCCTATCATCCGCACATCACATTGGCGCAGCACTTGAAACCGGATGAAGTGGACGAATTGGTCCAGGTGGCGCGCGACCGTTGGGCCGAGTGTCCGTTTCCGAAAACCTTTCGGGCCGACCGGGTGGTCTTCGTGCAGAATACGCGCCGCGATGAGTGGCTGGATCTGGGCGAGTTCCTGCTAGGCCCGGGTGATCCGAAACCAGTGGGAGAGTTGAAGGATTTATTGGTAGGCTAGTAGGCTGTGAAGAAGAGCCTGCTGTTTTTCCTACTGGCCGGATCTGCGTTCGCCCAGCACGAATTCACCGTCTACGAATTGCTGGCGCCCGACACCCACCGTTTCGCCATCACCTACGACGTTTCCACATCCAAAGCGGGGGAGCAGTTTTACGTAAACCCCATTCGCAAAGGTTCCAAAGTCTCTGACGAGCGAGTGATTGATCTCGCTACCGGCAAGGAGCTGAAGTTCGATGCGGATGAGCAGACATTGAAAGTTCATCTCGCCGCTCCGGTCCCGAAGGGCGGCGTCGCACGGATCCGAATCTTCAAAACTTACGAGGACGCGGCCTCTTATAACGCACAAGGCGATCGCATTGTTTTTGACCGCCCTCTCGGCATCCGTCGCAACGTGGTGGTGCTTCCCGCTGGATATGAGCTGATTGGATCGAGCGTCCCCTCCATCGTTTCCACACAGCCGGATGGCCGAATCCGTATCAGCATGCTGAACGATCGGGACGACCAGCTTCCCGTGAAGATCATCGGACGGAAGCTGCCATGAAGACCTTGTGTGCTCGTGTTGCTGCTGGCGCAGTTCCATCGCGCCGAGCAGGACCTGGAAATCCACTACTGGCTGCTCGATCCGGATTCCCACCAGTTCCGCATCTCGCACGATTTCACGGTATCGAAACCAGGGCAGAAATACGTGCACAGCTTCGTGCGCAAAGGCAGCGTAGTCAGCAAGTCTGTGGTCATTGATCTGAATACCGGCAAGGAACTGGAGACGTCTACCGTCACTGGAAAATCGGTAAACGCGTTGGGTTACTATCCAAATCCTACCGATCCGGAGTCAGTGGTGGTGCAAGGCAATCTTGACCACGCGCTGGCAGAAGGCGAGTCCGTGCGGGTGCGGGTGATCGAGACCTACACCGATCCGGTGGGATACAGCGTCAAAGATGGCGAGCTGGTGTGGGACCGGACCCTTGGCCGGCCGTATGATGATGTGGCGCTGCCGCCCGGTTGGATGCTGACGTCCGTGAGCGTACCGGCCATTGTTTCGTTGGATGCCGAAGGGCTGGTGTTGTGCAGGTTTACGAATCCGAGGAATGATGAGATCCATGTGGTGCTAAAAGCCCGCAGAAGACAAGGCAATTAGGCCGCAGATGAACGCTGATGCACGCGGATAAAACGTTCTCATCTTATCAGCGTTTATCTGCGTTCATCTGCGGCTAAAACTTTTTCGCTCTCTCGGACACCGTGCCCATCCACTACCAGCTTCGCGATGCGCTCTCTATGAAAGTTCGCATCCCCGTACGCCAGCTCTGACGCCTTGGCGCGGCGATAGAACAGGTGGACATCGTTTTCCCAGGTGAAGCCCATGCCGCCGTGCACCTGGATGGCGCGGTTGCCTACTTCGCGATAGGCATCGCTCGCGTACGCCTTGGCTACCGATACCGCGAGGCGCGCTTCCGGGATGCCTTCCTGGATGGCGTACGCTGCGTAATACGCCGCCGAGCGCGAGCTTTCCGTATAGACCAGCATGTCTGCGCATTGATGCTGCACTGCTTGGAATTCGCCAATGGCACGGCCGAATTGCTTGCGCGTTTTGGCATACTCCACCGTGATCTCGAGCAGGCGCTGCATGCCACCCGTCATCTCGGCTACTAGGCCAACAGTCGCGATATCCAGTGCACGATCCAGCGCTTTGCGCGCATGGCTGCCCTGCGCCACTAACTCTGCTGACACGTTGTCGAACGTTACCTCGTAAAGTTTTCGGGTGGCGTCCATGGCCGGCAGATTTGTGATGCGCAGCCCGCGAGCATTCGACGGAACCAGGAAGATCGCGAGATCGCCATCCATGCGTGCGACTACCAAAATAAAATCGGCAACTGCGGCGTCCGGCACGAAAAGCTTCCGTCCGTTCAACGTCAGGCCCGAAGCTTTCATCTGCACAGCATCGGGCGACCACGAGGCGGAATCTTCCAGCAGCGCCACCGTGGCTTTCGCTTCTCCCCGGCTGATCGCGCCCAAGTATTTCTGCTTCTGTGAATCGCTAGCGGCCGCTTCCAACAAGCTACCGGCCAGCAGGACGGTGCTCGAAAACGGTCCCGGGAGCAATGCACGGCCCATCTCCTCCAATGTGGCTGCCATCTCCACCATTCCCATTCCGAATCCGCCATACTCGTCCGGAAAGATGATGCCGGTCCAGCCCTGTTCGGCGATCTTGTGCCATAGCGGGGCATCGAACGCCGTCTCGGTTTCCATTTGCTTGCGGACCTCGGCCAGCGGGCACTCGGCGCCCAGGAATTTGCGGACCGTGTTCTTCAGCGTGGTTTGGGTTTCCGTCAATCCGAATTGCATATTCGATGCTCCTCAATAGCTCTTGGGCAGGCCCAAAACAAAATGGCCGACAATGTTGCGCTGGATTTCCGACGTTCCGGCTTCAATGGTGTTGCCGCGCGCGCGCAGGAACGAATACGCCCAGCCGCCCTCGTCGATGGCGTGGCTGCCTTTGGTGAGCTGGACGTAAGGGCCCAGCAGCTCCGCCGCGATCTGCTGGAAGCGCTGGTTCAGTTCGGTCCAGAAAATCTTCTGGATGGAGCCCTCGGGTCCCGGAACGCCTTTCTGATTGATGCGCGTGATGGCGCGCATCTGGTTGAGGCGCATGATTTCAATTTCGATGAAGCTTTGCGCCAGTTTTTGCCGCATCACCGGATCTTCGGCCGCAGTGTGGCCGTTGCGCGTGGCGTGGTATGGGAAAGTTCCACCAGCCGGTCGAATTGCCGCTTGAATGTCACCTGCATCCCCGCGCCCAGCGTGGCGCGTTCATGCATCAGCGTGCCGAGCGCGACATTCCATCCGTCGCCAACTTGACCAAGCACATTCTCGGCGGGCACGCGGACATCGCGGAAGAAGAGCTCGCAGAATTCGCTCTCGCCAGTCAACTGCCGCAGCGGACGAACCTCCACGCCAGGACTTTTCATGTCCACCAGAATGTAGCTGAGTCCTTTGTGCTTCGCGGAATTGGGATCGGAGCGCGTCAGCAGCGCGCACCAATCGGCCGCCCAGCCATAGCTGGTCCAGACCTTCTGACCGTTCACGATATAGTGATCGCCATCAAGCTTCGCTTCGGTGCGGACGTTCGCCAGATCTGAGCCGGCATTTGGTTCGGAAAATCCCTGGCACCAGATTTCATCCGCGCTCAAGATACTCGGCAGGAATCGCTTCTTCTGCGCATCGGTACCGAATGCAATGATGGTGGGACCAATCAACATTAATCCAAGAACGTTGGCGAGAGGCGGCGCGCCCGCGCGAGCCATCTCTTCGGTGAAGATGACCTGTTCCATGAGCGATGCCCCGCGCCCGCCGAACTCTTTGGGCCAAGCGATTCCGGCCCAGCCAGCCTGAAAAACTTTTTTCTGCCACTCGCGCAGAAACTCAAAACGAGCGGCCATTTCATCTTCCGCGCGCCGCTTTTCCCAGTCCGCCGGCACGTTGGCATCGAGCCACGAACGAAGCTGATCGCGGAAGGCGAGTTCGTTGGGGGTGAGGTTGAGGTCCATGTCTGGAGATAGCATATCAGGGAGAGGAATCGGCGGTAGAAACAACTACTTCATTGGCCGCAGATGAACGCTGATGAACGCTGATCTAACTGACAAGGTAATCGGAGCAATTTACGAGGTTTCCAACATCCTAGGAGCCGGGTTTCTAGAAAAGGTGTATGAGAGAGCTCTGGTGCGGGAATTGGTGCTACGGGGCCTGAAAGCCGAGACCCAGGTACACTTCTCTGTGAGCTACAAAGGGAAAGGCGTGGGGGAATACGTCGCCGACCTGGTGGTCGAGGACGAACTTGTTGTTGAGCTGAAGTGTGTGGATCAGTTTTGCAATGAACATATGGCGCAATGCATCAACTATTTGAAATCATCCGGAAAGAAGATCGCCTTGCTGGTGAACTTTCAAAAGCCCAAAGTACAAGTGAAGCGCGTAGTAAACAATTTCTGATCCGCGTTCATCTGCGTTCATCTGCGGCCTAAGATATAAGGATGGTCTCCCTAGACGGAACGCGGCTATCGCTCCACGACGTTCTTCAAATCGCCCAACAGAACGCGCCCGTCGAAATAGCCCCCCACGCCATCGCGGCTATGCAACGCTCTCGCGCGGTTGTGGAGAAACTCGCATCCGGGGAAGCGCCTGTTTACGCTGTCAACACCGGCGTGGGACTCCTGGCCGATGTCCGAGTACCGCCCGAACAGCTCGAACAACTGCAGCGCAATGTGGTCCGGTCGCATGCCTGCGGCGTGGGCGATCCGCTGGCTCGCGGGGAAGTCCGCGCCATGATGTTGATTCGCGCCAACGTGCTGGCCAGAGGATTTTCAGGTATTCGCCCGCTCGTGGCCCAGCGGCTGTGCGACTTACTGAATCGGCGGCGTCACACCTGTGGTTCCGTCGCAGGGCAGCGTGGGAGCAAGCGGCGATCTTGCGCCGCTGGCCCATATCGCGCTGGTCCTGATCGGCGAAGGTGAGGCTGAATTCGAAGGGGTCCGGCAATCGGGAGCGGATGCGCTCAAGCGCGCGCGAATCGAACCCATCGTGCTTGCTTCAAAAGAAGGCATCTCGCTGGTGAACGGAACGCAAGCTATGCTGGCAGTGGGATGCCTGGAGCTGCTGCAGGCCGAAACGCTCGCATTCGCCGCCGATACGGTTTGCGCCATGACGCTGGATGGATTGCGCGGCACGCCGCGCGCATTCGATCCCCGCTTGCATGAGGTGCGCCCACATCCCGGCCAGCTCGCCAGCGCGGCTAATCTCGCGCGGCTGCTCGAAGCCAGCGAAATCCGCGAGTCGCACATCACCTGCCGCCGCGTGCAGGATGCCTATTCACTGCGTTGCGCGCCCCAGGTGCATGGTGCGGTCCGGGATACGCTCGCCGAAGCCCGCCGCTGTTTCGAGATCGAGCTGAATTCAGTTACCGACAATCCGCTGGTGTTCGGCGATGAAATTATTTCCGGCGGAAATTTCCATGGAGAACCGCTGGCGCTGCAACTGGATTCACTGGCCGTCGCGATGACGGTATTGGCTGGAATCTCCGAACGCCGCATTGACCGGTTGGTGAATCCCGCGCTCAATGAGGAGCTGCCGCCATTTCTTACCGGCCACGCCGGGCCTCGAATCCGGATTCATGATGCTGCAAGTCACAGCGGCCGCTCTGGTGGCGGAGAATCGCGTGCTGTCGCATCCGGCTTCAACCGGTTCCATCACAACCAGCGGCAACAAGGAAGACTTCGTCAGCATGGGGATGACGTCGGCGCTCAAGCTGAAACAGATCGTTCGAAACACGCGCAACGTACTCGCCATCGAGCTGCTCACCGCAACCCGCGCGTTGGACTGCCTGCGGCCGCTCAAATCCAGCCCCGTGATTGAACGGGTGCGTACGGAGCTCGCGCAAGTCAGCGCGCCGTGGACCGCAGATCGCGCTCTTTCGGCGGATATTCAGAACGTCGGCCAATGGATTTTGTCCGGAGCTCTGAACTAGTCCGCAATGTACACATTGAAGTTGGTGACCATCCGGTAGCCCATCCGTTCGTAGAGCGACAGCCCGGAGCGTGTGGATTGAAGTACGGTTCCTCCAGCGCCCGCATCCTCAATTACTCGACGCATGATTGCTTCCGCATATCCCAGCCGCCGGTACGCCGGTAAGGTCGCAACCGAGTAGAGGCCAATCACGTCGCCGGTCAGCATCGCGGCCGCCGTGGTCACCGCCTTTCCATTTGCGAATCCGACGTAGCCTTTTAAGTCTCCGGTCCAGGCGAACTCGGACGCGTAAACCGCAGTGCACACAGCGGACGGAATTTCAAAAGCGATCGACATGATGTCGGCGAACGCTTTGCGCGTGGCGGCATCGGTCACGGGACGCACTTCCAACTCCGGTGGCTTATGATAGGGCGGCAGCAATTTTTCGGCGTACATCCCCGGCGCCTGCGTCAACGGCCGCAGGCCATACTTGGTGAAAATGCGATCGGCGTCGCGCAGCGCCGGGCGGCTGAGATAATCCTCGCAAACCCAACAAGTCCAACGCAGATTCCGCGAGTCGAACCGCTTCGCGGAAAGCTGTATCAACCGCGCCAGTTCCTGCCCATCGCCCTGCACCGGCTGAGCCACGAGCGCCGCGTTGAACGCCGCGTAATTGAGCCCGCAAAAGATTAACGATACGCCGGGCAGATCCTGGATCTCGCTACTCGCACGCGCGTGTCCAAAAAACCGAAGGGCCTGCAGCAGGTTGTCCGCTACCGCGCGCACCTCGGGCTCGGGCATCTGGCGATTAGAGCAGAATGCAGCAGCCTGCGTCAATGCGCGCGTGCGCTAATTATTCGGCGGTGGCGCGAACTTGCCTCTCGCTGGCGGGGCATTCCTCGTGTTTTCAGCATTCATCGTTGGACGCCAAATTGCATTTGAAGCACGCGTGACTATCCAACCAGTTTCCACTCTGTTCCCAACGGTGTTTCAGCCGAACAAAGCATCCTCGAATACCTCTAGCAGTTCCAGCCCGGTTTCTACCGCCGCGCAGCAAACCGACGCCTCGGGCCTGTCACCAACTGCCAGCTTCTTGAGCGAGCTGCAGCAACTTCAAGTGCAAAGTCCCACGCAGTTCAATCAACTGGTAAGTTCCATTTCCAACAATCTAACGCAGGCGGCGCAAACGGCTGCCAGTAGTGGCAACACCACAAAAGCCACGCAGTTGAACACTCTGGCAACGCAATTCCAAAACTCGGCAAATGGCGGGCAGATTCCAACCCCGCAGGATCTGCAGCAGGCGGGTCTCTCCGGACATCACCATCATCAGGGCGGACACCATAGTTCGGGACAGCCCGGCTCCACCAATCCATTCCAGTTGCAATCCACGGCCGGGAATTCACCGGATCTGCTGGACAGCCTGCTTGGAACCTCAACCGGCACACAACTTAGTTGATGGCGACGTCACCTTTGCTTGAAGCACGCTGTTGCGACCGAGCCAGTTGCGCTGGAACCGATGCGTCGCTGGTTGACAGACTCATGCTCGCGGCCTGCGTGGCGGCACAGACCTGCCGGAGCCTCAGCGCAACCGATCTGCGTAGCTGCGCCACAAAGCTATTCGATGTGCCGCCCGAATGCGAGCTAGCCAGCGCGTTCGTGATGGCGTATCAGGTGGAGAGGCGGCAGCTCGCGAAGCGCCTGGCCATGATTGCGTAATGGGACTGCCTAAGGCCGGTAAGAAACGCCGCCGCGCTCCACCAGCACCAGTCCTTCGCGATACGGGAAGGCGTCCAGTATGCCATTTGTTTCACCTGCAGGTTTACCGTTAAAAAACAGCTTGGAATGCGGGCCGTTGTCTTCGCCGATGAGCTCGCCGGTGAGGGCCCGTGGATGGTGAAACTCACCCAACGACTCTTCTGTCCAGAGTTGTTTTGGATCGGGCGGCTTGTGAAATCGCGCCACGCGGCCGTTGAGCAATTCGCCTTGAGCGACTAACAGATCGCCGTTCACCAAGGCTAGGCGCAGTGTGGCCGCGAGTGGCTGGTCGTTATAAAGCTCGATGGCGAAATCGTGCCAGGGCAGATCGAAATCGGTTGGGCTCTGGATCCAGTAATTGCCGCAGAGGATGTCGGGATAGCCGTCGCCATCTACATCACTCACCAGTAGACCGCCTTGGCGCGACCGGCTGTAGAAGGAATAGATTTCCTTGTAACGGAACTCCGGATATTCGTAGAAGCGAAGCTGCATGCCGCGATGCACAACCAGAACGCCACGATGTCCCAGCAACGTGGTGGCCAGACAATCGTGCATGTCCACGCCATGATCGAGTTCTTTCGGTTTCCAATCTGGCGCTTTGCGATAAACCAGGCGATCGCCTTCCTGAAGAAAGAGCCCGGTCCCATCCTGATTGAGACACCCGGCGCTGGCAGCCTTTTCCGGAGTGGCCAGCACATGGCTAGTCAGCTTCGGAAGATTCCATGCCAAAAGCTTGTCGCCCCAGGTGTAGACGATATCGCCGTGCAGCGCGGCTCCCGTGATACCGGCGAAAAGCAGGCCGAGGATCATTTGATGGCGAGGATGGCGTCCAGCGGGGCGCCGGTCCGGCGGCTGTCTACTTTCGAAAAGCCTGCGGCGCGCAGCAGTGCTTCATATTCAGCGGCGGACCGCTCGCGGCCCTCCGTAACAATCAGCATGTTCAGCGATTGCATATGGCCGGATACGTAATCGGGTTCAAGGAGCTTCTCGGCGATCAACAAACCTCCCCCATCCGGAAGCGCCGCGTGGATTTTGTTGAGCAATCGCGGTATTTTTTCCTCGGACCAATCGTGAAGAATGCGCCCCAGGCTGTAGAGATCGGCATTGGGTAAGGGGTCGTTGAAGAAGTCGCCCGCGATGGTCCCCGGAAACATTTCGGCGACTTTGGGCAAATCGAAAACATCGGCTTGCATCTGGGGATAACGCTCGCGCGCTGCTTCTGCTAAATGCCCGCTGCCGCCGCCGACATCTACCAGACGCCGGAATCGGCTCAAGTCGAAGGCTGCAACAACCGCCGGCGAGCTGAGCCGTCCGAAGCCGTGCATGCCTTGTTGAAACTCGCGCATGGCGCCTTCCGTGCGAAAGAGGTGGGAAAAGATGGGCCCGTCCCAACCGAATTCTTGTTTCCAGCGACTGGTGCCTTCGCGGACTGCGTCTTCCAGATGCCCCCACATCGGATAGAGCGCGCTGTTGGAATAGCGGATGTAGCCAGTCAGTGTCTCGGGGCTGTCGGATCGCAAGAATTTTTCGGCTTCAGGAGTATTGACGTATTTCCCGCCTTGCTTTTCCAGGAGTCCGAGCGCGACGCAAGCGTCGAGCAGCCGGGGAAGCTCCTTGCAGTCCGCCGGACGCGCGCCATCGAAGATTCCGAGTTCGACCGCGGCAAACATGGTCTTAGAGCGCCGAAACGCATCGATCAAATCAAGTACGTTGTTGGAGGTGGTCATATCCTGTGGGCGCGAGCTTCTTGCCACGATAGCGCAACGCGCCGGGTTTTCCTTTCGTGATGCTGCCGATCCGGATTCCTGGCACGCGCCGTTTCTCAGGCGCTGTAAAAATCAGCTCGTAATCCTCGCCGTCGTGAAGCGCTTGCTTCCAAGGTTGCGCCGCTCAGCAGCGGAACAGAATCTATCTCAGCCGCAACGCCGGAAGCCAGGCACAGCCGATGCAAATCAAGAGCGAGTCCGTCGCTGATGTCCATGCAGGAAGTGGCTTTTCCAATCAGCTTGCGGCCGAAATCCAAGCGAGGAATGATCTCGCGCTTGTGCCGCCAGCCGCCCAGCGGACCGGAAACATAAATAATATCGCCAACCATCGCGCCCTGGCGCCGCAGGGCCCTCCCTCGCGCTACAGATCCACAGAGCATGACATCGCACACCAACTGTTTCGCGTGGGAGATATCGCCGCCCGCGAGCTCCGTTTTGGTTTGGCGAAGAAGCTTGTTCACTCCGCGATAGAATCCGTCGATCCAGGGCGGATCGGTCCAGGGTGCGAGAGCGAGCGAGATCAGGCAGTACAGCGGCTTTCCGCCCATGGCGGCAATGTCGCTCAGACTTCGTGCGACGGCCCGACATCCCACTTGTTCTGCGAGCGCGGCGCGAGTGAAATGCACGCCCTCGATGCTGAAGTCGGTGGTAAAAAGAAAATCCTGATCAGGCGGACCCGGTACAATTGCGCAATCGTCGCCGATCAACGGGGCTTTCTTACGCAGTTTCCGGATAATGGCGTCTTCGGTCACGGAAGCGGAATAGTCGCTGCCACCAGACCCGAAGGCAGCTCCTCGCCGAACACCTTGCCGAGATCTTCTTCCACTTCGCCTTCGAGCATGGGAATCAGCGCCTCGGGGATTTTGCGGCGGATCACGTCGATGGTGGCGGGCGCAAGATCGCGCGTGGAATCGCCCGTGCGGCGGGCAATGGCAACCAGCGCATCCTGCGATTTCGGAATTTTCGCCAGCGCTTCCACCCAGCGCGTGGCTACGGTCACTTGCAGCACCTGGTTAATTGGCCCGTAGAATAGCTTGCGCGCGCCCAGCCGGCCCAGGCACCACAACGCGGTCTCCACCATCTCGCCTTTCTTGATCAAAGCGAGAAGCGCATCGCCGAGCTGAGCCTTAGTCTGAAGCGGAAGCAATTCCAGGCTTGCGCCGGTCCGCCACATTTCGCGCAGCAAGCTGTTGTTCAGCCGGAGACGCTTCCCCGGACGCGGCAGCAGCGCCGGTGACAGCCGTTGAAAAATATCCACCTGCTGGTTCTTGTTCAAGCCTCCCGCGATGCGGCCCCAGAAGATCCACCAATCGATTTCGTTCTGAACTTGGTTCGCGAACGTGAGACCGGCGGCGTAAACGCGGCGCGCCTGCTCGATCCGGTAATCGTCGGCCGGAAATCCGAAGCCCGGCCGCAAACAAAAGCCGCACAAATTGAGCCAACGCATCTCGAGCGCTGCGGACTTGCGGCGGCCGTCGGCATTTTCAAGCATTCGGTCGGATAAGCGGCGAATGGCGCTCAGCGGCCAGGAGTTCCGGCCCAGCGCGAGCGTTTGCTCCAGCTTTCCGGGAAGTTCTTCCGGCGCCAATGTGCCGGCTTTGAAAGTGGCATCCAGCAGCGCTTCCGCTTGAACCAATGCGTCGTCACTCACCACTGCCGCTGGTTTGCCGTGGGCCGCTGTTGCGGTCTTGCGCAATTCAAACTGCAAACGCCAATGATGATCGCTGATTTTGGAATCCGCCCAGACTTCGAGCGTTCCCAGTTCGGTGAGATGCGCGCGCAGTTTCACCGGAACCAGGCGCTCGCCCGATTTTCCGAATCGGATCACGGCATTCAGCGGCGCGTGCAAATGCAGATCGCTCGTTGCGTCACCCGTGGTAAGCATTGTGTCGCCCACTTTGTCATCCACGCGCGCGAGCGAACTGTACAAGCGGAAAGAAACCGGCTTGTTGGCCACCAGATGGAGATCCTGGCTATCCAACTCCAGCGTCTGCCCTTCCTCGGCGCCGCGCGGGACCAGACACACCGCATTGCTTTCGCCCACGCCGACGTAATAAGCGCGCGGAAGGCCGCCACGGACCAGCAATCCAGCGCCGGTGGCCTTCACATAGGAGTAATACGCCGCACCCACGGCGACCGCCAGATCCAGATCCCGATTTTCCAGAATCAGCGGACGCCGGCCATACCAACGCTCCATCACATCCGCGACGCGCTGCTGGCAAATGTCAGGAATGAAGAATCCGCCGTTGAAGAGGATGGCGTCCGGCTTCGCATTTTCGTTGGCGCTCAGAAATGCCGCCAGATGCCGGGTCACCGCGGGATCGGAAACATACGGCAGTCCCAGCTCGCGAAACAGGCTGCGCTTCTCCTCGGCAGGCTTTTCGTCGATCGCGCAGAATGGCAGGAAACCTTCGAGCGTCAGTTCCAACGCTTCTTCGCGCAGTAATCTCGGTCTTCAAAGTTCCGCCAACTAGCGACGATCCTGCGCCAAGCACCGTGATCTCCACGCTCTTGAGGTTCGGATCGGCCAGCAGTTTCTCCTTGGCCGCCGCACATTGGCGCCGAAGTCCGCTACGTTGGCGGATGGATAACTGGGTATTCAACTTCGACTCCACCAGCCACGCCAGCGTGAGATCCAGATTGTCGCCGCCCAGCAGTAAATGCTTGCCGACAGCCGTGCGAGTGAACTCCACGCGATCGCCTTGGCGATTCACTCGGATCAGCGTGAAATCGCTGGTGCCGCCGCCGACGTCGCAAACCAGCACGAGCTGTCCATCGAACAGGCTCTTCTGCGACTGGGCCAGGTGATTGGCGATCCAGGAATAAAATGCCGCAGCCGGCTCTTCCACCAGCGTGAGCTTTTCGATCCCGGCGTCGCGCGCCGCTTGCACGGTAAGCTCGCGTGCTTCTTCGTCAAACGACGCAGGAACAGTCAGCACTACGTCTTGTTCCGATAGTGGCGCGTTGGGGTGCGCCTGGTTCCACGCGTCGCGGATATGCGAAATGATGGCGTTCGAAACTTCCACCGGCGAGAGCACGCGCCCGCCTTCCTGGGCGTCCCAGGGAAGAATTTTCGCCGTGCGATCCACTTCGGGATTCGAGAGCCACGACTTCGCGGAGTGCACCGATTTGGTTGGCACTAGAGCGCCTTGCTCGCGCGCATAAGCGCCGATGTAAGTTTGATCGCTCAGGAACAAAAACGAAGGAAGCGTACGTCGTGGTTCTATTTGCGCGGGAGCGACATATTGCGGAATCTCGAGTACTTTGATCTCGGGATAATCCGGCAAACCGGCCGCTTCTTCCACATAGGCAAGGGCCGAATTGGTGGTGCCCAGGTCAATACCGATATTCATCCCGCTGCTACTCGACTTCTATTTCTGCGGGAGCAATGATGGAGGCGCTGGCGAGCGAAACAATGGGCGGCAAGTCGATTTTTTCGGCGCGCCAGCCCTTGTGCCGCAGCAGGCCGCCCGGGGCTTTGCCGCTGACCGGGACATTTCCCAGCAACTTTACAGACGAAGGATCGTTCGAAGCGATCTTGATGAAGGTACCTTCCACGCCATCGATCACCGGCGCGAGCTGTAAATATCGATTCAACGTGTCGCGCGATTGGTCATGCAAACCGCGGACCGCGGCGCCGACTTGTTCGTCCGAATATGCGGAAATGTCTTCCATCAAAAAGTCGATCAGCCGCGAATCGCGTTGCAAGATCCCGAGGATTTGAACCGCGCCATCCTGCGGGCGAGCTTGGGGAGCGGCTTTTGGAGCAACCGGCTGGGCCTTGGTCAACGTGAAGCCCAACGATTGCGCCACTTCCACGGGGAGCTTCCCGGTAAAGAGAATTGCGAAAAAGCTGCGAAAAGCAAGTACGATCCTGTTCAAATTAGCCTCTAGGCTCTAGGATACACTGGCGGTGAACGATGGGCCCACTTTTCCGGGACCGCGTGGATGCGGGCGTCCAACTGGCCGCGCTGCTTTCGCGCTACGCCCGCGATCCGAACGTTGTGGTGCTCGGTTTGCCGCGTGGCGGGGTGCCTGTGGCTCACCAGGTGGCGCGGCAGCTCGAAGTGCCGCTGGATGTTTTTGTGGTTCGAAAACTGGGCGTTCCGGGCCACAAGGAATTGGCCATGGGCGCGATTGCCAGCGGAGGCGTGCGCGTCTTGAACCACGACATTGTTTCGGCGGCTCGGATCAGTGAGGTTGAGATTGCACAAATTGCCGATCGCGAACTGAAAGAGCTGGATCGCCAACAACGCACCTATCGAGGCGAGGTTCCCTTCCCGGCTCTGGCGGGGCGCACCGTCATTGTGGTGGATGACGGCCTGGCAACTGGATCCACCATGCGTGCGGCTGTTCAATCGCTGCGTCAGATGCACCCGGCTCGGATCGTCGTCGCCGCTCCGGTGGCGGCATCCGAAACTTGCCGGAGCCTGGCACGGGAGGCTGATGATGTGGTGTGTCTAAGTACGCCTGAACCATTCCACGCGGTAAGCGCGTGGTATCAGGACTTTTCACAGACCACGGACGAAGAAGTTCGGAAATTGCTGAAATCCTAACGCCAGAGCTGGCACGATATACCGGATGAAATTCGAGATTTAATGATCGTGCGGGCCACGCACGATGGTCGATTCCTTCAATTTCCCCAACTCGCGCCGCGCAATGGTGGCCCAGGAACTGTTCGGATCCAACTTCAAATAAAGTTTCCAATGGCGGACGGCGTTCAATGGCTGACCGATGGATTGATACAGCAAAGCAACATTGTAGTGAGCGTCGGCATAGCTGGGATGAATCCGCAGCGCTGCCAGATAGTGAGACAACGCCTCGGATCGGTTGCCGCGTTCGTCGAAAAGATTCCCGAGGTTGAAATGGGCGAGGGCATATTCGGAATCCACTTCCAGCGCTTTGCGATAATACCGTTCCGCCTCGCGCCAATTCCGCGCATTGAAGTACACCGTACCGAGATTGACCAAGGCTCCGGCGGATGTGCGATCAATCTCCGAGGCTTTTTGGTACGCCTCCACAATCTGCTGCATCGGAGCGCCGGTCTGCTCCAGCTCCAGCCCCTTTTCGAACCAGTGCTCGGCTTCGCGGCGCGACTTATGTTTCTCGCCGGCGCCCGGCTCCTTGGAAGACTTGTGCGGAAACGACAACAGCTTCTTGATCTCGGCGGCGTCGAAATCGAGCAGCAGTTGCCCCGAGATCGGCTCCATGCGCTGCCCTTCGAACAGAACCTGGATTTTCTTGCCCTGCGAATAGATCTTCAGCTCCGTGAGCGGATTCGAAACGTCACTCAGGCGCTTGCGGAGCGCATCCAACGCTTTGCGGATCTGGGCCGGAGGGATCTTGCTTTCGCGCAGCTCCACCAGCGTGCGCAGCGCAAGCAAGTCGGAAAAGGTGAAGGAACCTGTGGAGTGGACGAACTTCTGCTTCTCCCAACTGCGCAACAGGCTGGCTGAGATATCCAGCAACCGGCGCACTTCCTCGCGCGAATAGGCCTGCTTGGTTGCTGTCGCGGGCACGGTGAAAGTGTAGCAAAGGGACTGGGGACTGGGGGCTAGGGCAAATCGATCGATTCAAAAAGTACAGGCAGGGGCACGCTGATTGCGGGATCTCTTGTCTCGAGCGTTCCGGAAGCCGCTTCCACCATGCCGGCTCGCGTGACAACGTAGGCCTTCTTGTTCCGCGGATTTATGATCCAAACGTAGGGCACGCCAAAGTCCAGGTAATCGTCGATCTTCTCCTGCATGTATTGCATGGTGTCGTCTTTGGAAAGGACCTCGATGCAGATGAAGGGAGGCGATGTGACGATTCGTTCGTCGGAGTTACTCAGAACCGCTACATCCGGAATTCTGAAGCGTCTCTTGCTGACCTGCACTCGCTGTTCCGGTAGCACTTCCATGCCAAGTTCCTCGGCTCTGGCACTGAGACTGAGGATGAGCTTCCGCTGGATTCTACTATGAGGTTTTTCTCCCAAGTTCCTCTCCACGATCTGCCCGTCTACGTACTCGCAGTCGGGATCGTAGTTGGTTCTCAGGTATTCCTCGACAGGAACCAGAGTGGCTTGCATACTTCTAGGGTAATCCAAATGTGGATTGAACGAGTTCCAGCGCCTCCTCTTTCGAGTGAATCTTCCCATCGAGCTGGGCGTCTTCCACAGCCTCCAGCATCTGCGAGAACGCCGGACCCGGCCGGTAGCCCGCTTCTTTCAAATCGTCGCCCGAAAGCAGACGCGGCGGACGCAACACCTCCGGCGGCGATTCCTCGAACTTCGCCTTGGCGAACTGGTAATTATCCAAATGCCCGTGGCTCGATGAGCAATCCAGGCGATGCAACTCCAGGTGCTCCTCAAACCGATCCATCCGCAACATGCGTTTGAGCTTGCTATCGCGCATTTCGGTGACGTGCGAAAATCGCATGTGATTCGCAATGAGCGCGATCACCTGATCGATTTCGGCATTGGAAAATCGCAGCCGCGTCAGGATGTCGCGCGCGATCCGCTCCCCCAACTCCACATGGCCATCGAACCGA
This sequence comes from Bryobacterales bacterium, assembly GCA_963774655.1. Taxonomy (GTDB): domain Bacteria; phylum Acidobacteriota; class Terriglobia; order Bryobacterales; family Bryobacteraceae; genus Palsa-89. The sequence goes on from CAVZFZ010000005.1 coordinate 452,337, forward strand.
ATGCGCTCGGCAACGCGGAAAGTCCCAGGCTTACCGACATCGTGCAAGAGCACGCCTAGCGCGAGAGTCGGCGTCGGATCGCGCAGCCCTTCGCAGCATGATCAGCGTGTGCGTCCACACGTCGCCTTCCGGATGAAACTCGGGCGGCTGTTGTACGCCCTTCATCGCCGCCACCTCGGGAAGAATATCCGCAAGCAATCCGGAAGCGTCCAACAGTTCAAACCCGCGGCGCGGCGCGCCTTCGGTAAGAATCCGCACCAACTCGTCTCGAATGCGCTCGGTTGAAATCCGGGCGATCCGCTGATGCAGCTTTTGGATGGCAGCCATAGTATCTGGCGCAATCTCAAATCCGAATCGCGCAGCGAACCGGACCGCGCGCAGCATGCGCAGATGATCTTCCTCAAAACGCTGCTCGGGATCGCCGATGGCGCGAATGATTCCTGCTTGAAGATCGGCCAGGCCTCCGACGAAATCGATCACCGCGCCGTTCAAGTTCGCTGGATCCAGCAACAGCGCGTTGATAGTGAAATCGCGGCGCAGCACGTCCTGTTTAGGATCCGTCTCGAACTTTACTTCGGCCGGATGCCGCCCATCCTGATACGAATGATCGCTCCGAAAAGTTGCTACCTCGACGCCATCCACCAGCACCACGCCGAATTGCGCGCCCACAAGTTGCGCGCGCGGAAACAACTGCAGCAATTGATCCGGACGCGCGTCGGTCGCGATATCGTAGTCCTTCGGTTCCCGCCCCAACACCAGGTCGCGCACGCATCCGCCCACCAACCAAGCCTGGTAGCCGTGTTCGCGAAGCCGGGCTGAGATTTCGATGGCAGTGCTGAGACCCATCTGATCATCGTAGGATAGAAGATGGCCCAATAAGTGGCCCAAGTAGACTGGAGCATGGGGATTAGTCCCGCTGATGGCATCGGAAGTTAACAAACCCACCGCGACTAACGCGAAAGTCGTGGTGGCGACCACTGTAGCGTTGTCCTTCATTAGTTTCTGGCGCGGCGCATCCATCGTTCTTTCCGATCTCGCGTCGTCCGCCTTCTACGCCGGCGGCATTGCCGTGGTCGCGGTGGGTCCCGCGGCGCCATGGTTCGTACTGGCCGTGATGCTGTTCAGCTTCGCCGTGCGATCCGTATACATGGAAAGCTGCAGCATGTTCGTCCGCGGCGGCGTGTACATCGTGGTGAAGGACAGCATGGGGCCTTTCATCGCGCGCTTATCCGTCTCATCGCTCATATTCGATTACATTCTCACCGGACCCATCAGCGTGGTCAGCGCCGGCGCATATCTGGGGCATTTGCTGGACGAGATGGCCAAGATGCTGGGGCAAACGTTCCCGTTCAACGTGAACTACTTTGCCGCGTTTTTTGCCGCGCTGGTGACTATCTATTTTTGGTGGGAGAACATTAAGGGCATCCACGAATCCAGCGGCAAGGCGCTGCGGATCATGCAGATCACCACCATCATGGTGGTCGCGCTGCTGATCTGGTGTCCCATTACGATTCTGCTGCGCGGTCACATACACTTTCCGCCGGCGCCTCTGCCGCGCAATCTGCAATTCGGCCCCACCGCGCTCGGCTGGTTCAAAGGCACCATCTGGCCGTCCATCCCGATTGTCGCGTTAGTCATCGCGTTCGGCCACTCGCTGCTTTCCATGAGCGGATTCGAAACGCTTGCGCAGGTCTACCGCGAGATCGCATATCCGAAGATGAAAAATCTGCGCATCACGGCCAACATCGTCTGCTGGTATGCGGTGGTGTGCACCGGCGTGATCACGGTGTTCGCGGGCATGATCATCAGCCCGGAGGACATTCGCAATCTCTACGCGGATAATCTGCTGGGCGGACTGGCGATGCAATTGGCCGGACCTGAGTTGTTGAAGTTGATGTTTCACATCTTTGTCGTGATCGTGGGCGTCTTGATTCTGTCGGGCGCCGTAAATACTTCCATCATCGGCGCCAATGGCGTGCTGAACCGCGTGGCGGAGGACGGCGTTTTGCTGGATTGGTTCCGCAAGCCGCATAAGCGCTTCGGAACAACGCATCGCATGGTAAACACCATCGCGATACTGCAGCTCGCGACTATCATCGGCAGCCGTGGCGATGTTTATCTGTTAGGGGAAGCGTACGCGTTTGGCGTGGTATGGAGTTTCTTTCTCAAGTCGCTGGGCGTTCTGGCGCTGCGCTATCAGCGTCACGATCAGGAATACAAGTTCCCGTTCAATATCCGGCTGGGCAAGGTGGAAATTCCCATCGGGTTGGGCGTCACTACATTGATCCTCGGTTTCGTCGCGATCGCGAATTTATTTTCCAAAGAGTACGCCACCAAATACGGTGTGGGTTTCACGCTGGTCGTGTTCGTCATCTTTACCATCTCGGAAAAGATTAATGCCAGGAACCGCGCTGCGAAACATATCGACAAAAAACCGTTCGAAGAGTTCAACCTGGAACATCAACCCCAGGTCACTTCCACGCTGCACGCCCGCCCCGGCTGTATTCTGGTGGCGGTTCGCGATTACCACAACATGGAGCATCTTCGTACGGTGCTGCAGAAAACCAATCTGCGCCGCCACGACATTGTGGTGATGACGGTACGGACCATTTCCACGGGCGCCGGCGAATACGATCTTTCGGACGATCAGATCTTCAGCGATTACGAGCGCGAGCTATTCACTCACGTGGTCGAGATCGCGGAAAAAGAAGGAAAGCCGGTGGAGTTGCTGGAGGTTCCGGCGGTGAATCCGTTCGATGCGATGGTGCAATCGGCCGCCAAGCTAAAAGTGTCCCGGTTAGTCACCGGCGTATCGGCTCGCATGACGTCCGAGGAGTTGGCGCGGCGCATCGGCCTGGCGTGGGAAAGCCTGCCGGAGCCTCGCCACGCGTTTTCGCTGGAAGTGATCAGCACGGACCGGCCGTCCATGTACGTGAACCTGGGTCCGCACCCGCCGCGTCTGTGGCCGGAAGATGTCGACCGTCTGCACGAGCTCTGGCTGCGGATGAGCGAAGCCGAGGGCGTGGGATCGAAGCTGCATCATCGCGATATTTTGGGTGTCGCGCTGCGCCGCCTCGAGCGAGATTTAACCGCCGGCGAACGCGATCAGGTGTTGAAGGACCTCGACGACGAGATGCGGCGGGGCTAAGAAAGCCGTTTCTGGTTTCTCGTTTCTGGTTTCTGGTTGTACGCTACTACTCGCAAGCGGCGATAGTCCAGGGTCCATACGCCTTCGTGATAAAGCTTCGGACGGAGATGTTCCACCACGGCGTGGACCTTTTCCTTCGCCTCGCTCGCGCTGAGATGCCTGAAGTAGTTGCCGCAGAACATCTCAAGCCAATCTTCCAAGCCGTGCTCGCCCTCCACCGGCGTGGGCCGATCGAACAGGCTGGCCTGCCGGACTTCCAATCCGTGGCGCTCCAATACAGTTGCGTATTCGCCGATTCCACGGAACGTCCACGGGCAGAGATCTTCGGCAGCATCGCCAAAGACGGCGCGAAACGCTGCCAGGATTTCCGTGATATTCCCCTTGCCCCCGAATTCGGCTACAAATCTTCCGCCTGTGCGAAGGGAAGCCGCGATGCATTTCACCGATGCCTCCGCATCCTTCACCCAATGCAGGGCGGCGTTCGAGAAAACAGCGTCGAACGGTTCGTCGAAATGGAAGTTGGTGGCATCCGCCAGGACGAACTTGAGCCGCGGATAGTTCTGGCGCGCTTGCCCCAGCATTTCCGGGGAACTGTCCAGGCCAACCACTCGCGCGCCACGGGCGGCGATTTCAGCCGTCAACTGCCCCGTGCCGCAGGCTAGATCCAGAATACGCTCGCCCTCGCACGGCGCAAGCAATTCCACGAGGCTCCCCCCGAACTGCCAGACATAGGAATGCCCGCCTTCGTACTGCGCCGCGTTCCAAGGATTCAAGCTTTCTTGCTGCGCCCTTTCGCCTTTTTGGGCGTCTCGGACACTTCCGCCTCGGCCTCGGCCTCGGCCTCCGCGGGCAAATCCGCTTCGATCGGCGGATCGGCCTCGCTCACGGCATCCGGGACAGCCGCAGCCAGCACTTCCTTGAACAGCTCCGCCTTCTTCAGATCTTTCTTCGAGGGCGGGGCTTCCTCATGGCGATAGTCATGGTCGTGATAGCAAGTCCGGCAGCGAACCTTGGCGGGCTTTGCGGTGACAATGGAAACGATGGAATGGTTGGTAATCCGGCGGCACTTGATGCAGTGATCGTCGATTACATCCCCTAAGCGAAACTCCGACATAGTTAGTGATGAATCTCGCCCGAGTATATCAAACAGACTGTGGGGCAGGTTGGTAACCTGCCGCCGATTGCCAATCGGCGCAAATCTGCGGGGTTGGCAACCCCGCTGCAGGATAACATCCTGCCCCACTATTTCACCGCGATAAATGCCGGCGGGCTAGCTGTTCCATTGACCGTAATCACGATCGGGACCGTAGGCGGCGGAGAGAACAGATCCGGCACCTTCACGTTGATCTGGAAAACGCCGGATATCATGCCCGGCGCGGAGCCGGAGTAAGTCACTTCCGCATCCATGTAATTGATTTGCACGCTCACGGGAAGCGTTAGATTCGCCAGAGGCTTGTAAGGCCAGAGAGCCCCATCCACTCCCGCCGGCTTCGTGGGTCCTCCGCCGGTACCGAAGAATGTCACCACGGTTCCGCGTTTTGCCGGATTCGTAGGCGAATTCAGCGTACCGTCCGCGTTCAGAACCGACGCGAACTGTGTGGTGTAATTCGAAAGGAAAATTCCGGGCGACGCCTGATTCAGCAATACCGGGCTGCTAATGGAAGCGCCGTTGTACTTCACTTCAACCGTTGTGCCCGGATTGGGCGAGCCACTACCTGTCTCCCAAGGAACCATGGCATTGATCTGCTCGGATTGCACATAGAGCAACGGGGCCGGCCGACCTCCGAACAATACTTCCACCCCTAAAATTTCCGTGGGAGATCCGACTATAGTGACACCCGTTTGCGGACCAATCCCTTTGCCGCGCAGCGTGACAATCTCTCCAGGCGCGACGGCCCCTTCGGCAAAGCTGGCGGCGTTCTGCACAGCATAGGAGAGACAAGGGCCGCTGGCATGATTTGGATCGTTAATCAGAATGCTGGCCACAAACGCGAGGTTGGTGACAGCAGTGACCTGGACGATGCCAGGGAAATCGGTTGAATTCGTGGTGCCCGCAACGTCGATCGATCCGGCACCCAGCGCGGCCACGGCGGACGCGGCATCGGCGCCAGACCCTCCCAGATAGCTTGCCCCGGTCAACGTTCCATCCGGGGCGAACTCCGTAGCAAAGATGTCGGACGCTCCGCCATGACTACACTGCTGGCTCGCCCCGGCGGTGGTTGGAAATCCGTACGAAGCCGCGCCCAACACGTAAGCATTGCCGACGTTGTCGATGTCCAACGATTCGGCGCCGGTGATGTATGTGGAATAAACCAGCGCACTGCCAGTTGCGTCCAGCTTCGTGAGAACATTTAGACCTCCCCCGTCGCTCGCGTTCCAGGGCGCCGAGGGACCTGTTGATTGGAAAGCGCCGGCCGTAACCGGAAAATCGCTGACCAGCGTGGGGGCGAGTACAATCGCATCGCCTTGCGAGTCCACGCGAATCGCGAGACTGCCGATCCCGAAGATTTCCAGACCTCCCGTCGATCCAACAAACGTGGAGTAAACCAGACTCGAACCCGACGGCGCAATTTTCGAGACGTAGATTGCGATCAGTCCCGGCAATTGCGTTTGAAACGCTCCGGCAGTGGTGGGGAAGTTTTCCGACGCGGCGAAACCGGTCACGTACGCATCTCCCGATGCGTCTACGGCGATGCTCGACGCGGAGTCCCCAATATTTTGCGCACCACTTCCACCAAGATATGTAGCGTATACCAGGGCCGAGCCGGCCGCGTTCAGTTTCGCTGCGTAACCGGTGCTTACCGGGTTCGTGGTGGAGGTCTGAAAGGCTCCGGCTGTAATCGGAAGAGTTGCAGGCTGGGGATAGTATACGGTGCCCGCCAGGTAGGCGTTTCCTTCCCCATCGATCGCGAGTCCGGAATACACCGGAAAGTAAGTCGAGTATACGAGCTGACTGCCTGCGGGATTTAACTTGGTAACAAAACCTCCGAATCCGGTGGGCGTTCGAAATACAGCGTTCGCCGTTGTGGGGAAGCCCGAGCCCGCTTGGCCTGCCAGGTAGGCGTCGCCTGCCGAATCCACCGCGATCGCAGTTCCTATGTCAAAGCCATTGCCACCCAAATACGTCACGTAAGAAATTTGGCCCTTGGGGTCTAGTTTTATGACAAAAGCATCCGGGCATACGAAGTTGAACGGTCCACCCGGGCCGGGGCCAAATCCCTGGCAGGTACCGCCGCCGAAGGCCGGCTGCACCGCTCCCACGGTGGTGGGGAGAATCGAAGACGACGTTTGACCGGTGAGATAAATATTTCCCGCCGGATCGACGGCCATTGCGGCGACGAAAGCCACATCCTGGTCCAACGCAAAGAGCACTGGATCGATGATGAGTGGCAACGTCCGGTCATAACGGCCGAGCGAAATGCGGACCTCGCCATTCGCGGCAAGGTGGTATCCCCCAGCGATCAAAATCCGCTGCCCGTTGCGCTCCTGGTATACAGTCGGCTTCCGCTGGCGCAATTCACCCGAAGCAGTCCCAATCACCAATTCCCCGCCCGCGTCGAGATGTACGCCCCTGGTATTCGTCCAGCGCAGCCGGATCTGATCCGGATCAGCGCCGGCGGCCACTTCAAAATCGAATTCCAGGCCCTTTTGATCGCCATAGAATACGCAGTCGATGCCTCGGTATAACTTGGAGTAACGAACCCGTCCATAGGTTGGAATATCGGTCTGGCTAACCGTACCGTGGAAATAATTGTGCCGCTCCTGCAGCGGATTGACCGGAACGATCCGAGCTTCCGAATTTGCGCCTGGGAAACGCAGGGAAGCGCCTAGCACCGTTACTCCCGACTTGCTCAGGAAATAGTCGCGAGAGTTCCCGCGCGCCACGAAGCGAACTTCCGCCGAGGCTTGTCCCCGATTCGGTTCAAAAGCTAGGGTGCGGTCCGGGAGAATGGATTTTCCTCCGGCATATGCGGAAAGAATGAACAAGAAAAAGGCGGAACTGCGAAGCATTTATGCCTCCGGAGCGAAAGAAGGGCGCGGTAATGGAAGTTTAACATGAGTTCCGAGACTAGCCGGAGGCTTGTCCCACGGCCGTACGGCGGTTTTATGTATTCTATCTATGTACTCCATGGCCACTTCTCCCCGAACCCTGTTGGTTGTCGACGACGATCCATCGATTCACGAACTGATCGCCGCGATGCTGGCCGGCAAAGGCTGGGAGCTGGACCGCGCGGGAAACGGCGACGAAGCTCTGGCCCATCTCGAAAAGCGCACCTACGATCTGGTCTTGTCCGATATCCTCATGCCCGGCATGGATGGGCTCACCTTGCTAGGCCACATGCGGAATCGCTATCCTGACGCGCATATCGTGGTGATGACTGTGAAGAATACGTCGGCGCATATCCTGGAATCGCTGCGTCATCAAGCTACCGCCTACATCGCGAAGCCCTTTGAACGCGAGACGCTGGCTGCCACGCTGATGAGCGCGCTCTCCACCCACGTGGGCCAGGACGATATAAGAGTGGTTTCCGACAAACCCAACTGGGTCTCGCTCGAAATCAGTTGCAAGCTCGATACCGTCGAACGGCTCACGCAGTTCATGCGCGAGCTTCCCAGCGACTTGAACCCGGATGAGCGCGAGCAGATTGCCATCGCGTTCCGCGAATTGCTGATGAACGCCATCGAACACGGCGGCCGCTTGGACCCTCAGAAATATGTGGCTCTGAGCTACATCCGCACCGCTCGCTGCATCGTCTACTACATCCGCGATCCTGGCGACGGCTTTTCGATGAAAAACCTTTCTCATGCCGCGGTCGCCAATACCCCGGATGATCCCTTCCACCATGTCGAACTGCGCGAACAAACCGGTACCCGGCCGGGCGGGTTCGGATTGCTCTTAACCCAAAGCTTCGCCGACGAGCTGATTTACAGCGCGAAGGGAAACGAAGTTATCCTCATCAAGTATCTTTAGCGGACCACACACAGGGAGACCCTATGAACCCAAGTTACTCGAACGACGGCATGGAAGGAACCCAGAATCTTCCGCCGCACCAGAATCTTCCCCAGCAAATGACACACCCGGAGAATGGCGATCAGATGCCTGAATCGCACCAGGAACCTGCTCCCCATGATTCCGGTACCGGCAATATCGACAAGATCCGGGACATCATCTTCGGATCAAACATGCGGGACTACGAGCAGCGCTTTGCGCGGCTGGAAGAAACGCTCAGAAAAGAATCCCACGATATTCGCGATGCAACGCGCCGGCATCTGGAAGCGCTGGAGGCATATGTTCACAAGGAACTCGCGGCGCTCGAAGGCCGGCTGAACGTGGAACGCGATGAGCGCGCCGAGAGTCACGCCCGGCTGTCGGCGGATCTCACCACGCACTCTTCCTCGCTCTTCAAGAAGATTGGCGAAGTGGAAAACCAGGAAGCCCAAGCCAAACGCGAGATCCGCAACGATCTGCTGCAGCAATCCAAGGAACTGACCGACGCTATCCGCACCAAGGGTGAGGAATTGGTCGCGTTGCTGGAACGCCGGTCGCAGGAACTGCAACACCAGAAGACCGATCGCGCAGCGTTGGCCAGCCTGTTCTCGGAAGTTTCCATGCGCCTGACCGACCAGTTCAAAGTGAACGGCGGCGACTAGCTCCGAAACAATGCCCACAGACGGTGCAGCCAAGCGCCCTGCTTCGGACGACCAGCCCCTGGCGGAGCTGCGCGCAATCCTGCTGGGTCCGGACCGGGAAGCGTGGGAGAGCATGCGCCAGCGTCTGGATAATCCAGCCAAGCGCGCCGAAGACATTGCGAGCGTACTGGCGGATGCGGTGCGGTTACGGTCGGACGCCAAGCTCCGCCGCGCACTGCAGCCGCTGCTCGAAGAAGCGCTCCAGCTTTCTGTACAGTCAAACCCGCGCATGCTGGCCGACGCGCTATTTCCGATTTTCGGCAAGGCCATCCGCAAAGCCATCGCTTCCGAGTTGGACGGCATGCTGCAATCGCTCAGCCAGACGCTGGAACAGCGATTTTCCTGGCGCAGCCTGCAGTGGCGCTGGGAGGCGATTCGTACCGGCAAGCCGTACGCTGAAATCGTGCTCTTGCGAAGCCTGCTCTATCGCGTGGACCAGGTGTTCCTGATCCATCGCAAGACCGGGCTGCTGCTGCAACACGTCACCGACTCCGCCAAGACAAAAGATCCGGAAATGGTTTCGGGGATGCTGACCGCCATTCAGGATTTTGTTCGCGATTCGGTGACCGGAGCCGAAGGCGAAAACCTGGAGACGGTGCGCATGGGCGATATCGGTGTGGTTCTAACCTACGGCCCGGACGCAATCCTGTCCGGATTCGTGCGCGGCGTTCCGCCTCGCAATCTGGCCCGAGTGTTTCAGGACACGCTCGACACCATCGAACGCCAGAAAGCGGAGGCGCTGCATTCCTTCGAGGGCGAGACTTCCGAATTCGATAGCTGCCGCCCGCAATTGAAGGCCTGTCTGGTCGGACAGGGGAAACCAGATCAGCGGAAGGCTACCTCGTGGGCCGCCCGAGCCCTGCTCTTCGGCGTGCCGGCGCTGTTGATCTTCGCGCTGGTTGGATGGTGGATCTACTCGTCGGCCATCGAACGGCGGTGGGCAAACTTCGCCCATCGCTTGAATGGCGAACCCGGCATTGTGCTGACTGGTTTCGAAAAGCGAGCGGGAACGCATTTTATTTCCGGACTGCGCGATCCCTTGGCGCCCGATCCCGCCAGCCTGCTTGCATCCGAGAATCTGCCCGCCGATAAAGCAGCATTTCATTTCGTGGAGTACCACTCGCTCGATCCGCGCTTCGCTGCACAACGCCGTCTGGCGGAATTGAAAGAGGAGCTGCAACACCGGGCCTTCCGCTTCGCCACCGCGAGCGCCGCGATTCCTCCCGAACAGCGCTTCCTGCTGGACGATGTCGCGGCTCAAATTCTCTCTCTCATCAAGGCGGGAACGGCGCTGGGCCGCAATATCATGGTGGAAGTACGCGGCAATCACGATCCCGCCGGAACCGAGCAGCTCAACTCCGCACTGGCCAGATCGCGCGCCGAGAACGTCCGAAACGCGCTGGTTTCGCTGGGAGTGCCCGCCACACGCCTGACCTCCATCCCCGAAGATCAGGGCCGCGAAACATGCGCGGCCGTGAAAGAAGAAGAGCGGCTGTTTTGCCGTAGCGCGTCGTTTCGAGTGATCGGCGTCCCGTGATACCGCGTCTCGGAAAGGTGTTACCGAGCCGCGACCGTGAGGGAGTCGGTCGGCCATGCTGAAAAAGAAAATCTGCATGGTCGGCCAGTTCGGCGTGGGAAAAACCAGCCTGGTCCGGCGTTTCGTCAGCAGCATCTTCGATGATCGCTACCTGACCACCGTGGGAGTCAAGATCGACCGCAAGGACGTCATTATCGAGGGCACCTCGCTCACGCTGATGGTCTGGGACCTGGCCGGCGAGGACGATCTGGCCGAACTCAACGTATCGCATATTCGCGGCGCATCCGGCTACGTTCTGGTCGCGGACGGCTGCCGCGCCGGGACGCTCGAAAAAGCGGCGGAGCTGCAGCAGCGAATCCACAAAATATTGGGCCCGATGCCGTTCGTTCTGGTTGTGAATAAGGCCGATCTGCGCGACCAGTGGGAAGTGCAGGCCGCGCAAGTCGCGCAATACGGATGGCCCACGTTCGAAACCAGCGCCAAGGCCGGCAGCGGCGTGGAAGAGATGTTCCTGGGGTTGGGCGCGGCGCTCCTCTCCCGCCATTCCGCCGGCGAGGTTCCCGAACAGTGATCCCGCCCGCTCAGTTGGATCTGCTGGCGGCTCTCGGCTATGCCGTATTTGAGCGAACGGCCGACGGGCGTTTCCGTTTGCTAGGGGCGAGTCCTGAATGGCTGCCGTCCGGCCCACTCACAGACGTCTTCCCATTCCTCGAAGTATTTTTGCTGGACGCCGAAGAGTTTTGGGAGACAGCCCGGGACCATACCAAGCTCGTTTCCGACTACTGGACCCAGACGGATGCGCATGGCACTGACCTGCACTTCTGCGCAATCGCGGTAGCCGGACTCCACAAGTTGCTGGTGATCGAACGAACCCGCCATCGTTTCGAACAAACACAGGCCTTCGTACAATACGCGCACCAGACCAAGATGGCGAATGACACAATCACCAGGCTGAGCCACGAACTCGAACGCGCCACCCAGGCCAAAAGCGAATTCCTGGCACGCATGAGCCACGAGATCCGGACGCCGATGAATGCGCTCCTGGGCGTCGCGGAGCTGCTCTCAGAGACCCCGTTGAACGAGGAGCAGAGTGAATATGTGCGCATCTTCCGCCGCGCCGGCGACAATCTGCTAACTGTCATCAACGACATTCTCGATTTTTCGAAAATCGAAGCTGGGCAGGTGGAACTCGAGCGCATTGCGTTCGATCTCGCCGACGTAATCCAGGGAGCCATCGAGATCACCGGCCTTCGCTCGCGCGCCAAAGGCCTCTGCTTGAATGCGGAGATTCGCGCGGATGTTCCTCCGCGTCTCATGGGCGATCCGGGGCGTCTTCGCCAGATTCTGCTGAACCTGCTGAGCAACGCTGTCAAATTTACGGATCGCGGCGGCATCACTTTACGCGTGGAGCCGGAGCCAATCCGGGTTGCGCCGGGCGCGCTTCATTTCTCTGTCCGCGACACGGGAATCGGAATTCCAGCCGATCGCGTCTCCACCATTTTCGAGAGCTTCACGCAGGCGGATGCATCCACTACCCGGAAGTACGGAGGCACAGGCCTGGGCTTGGCCATCTCGAAGAAATTTGTGGAGTTGATGGGCGGACGAATCTGGGCCGAGAGCCTGCCTGGCGAAGGCAGCACCATGCACTTCACCGCGCGTTTCGAAATTGCGGAACCGGCGGATGATTCAAAACCGCCGGCCCCCAAGGTTACAGCTTCTGCCGCGCTTGGAAATCGTACCTTGCGAATTCTCTTGGCGGACGACTCAGACGATAATCGCTTCCTGGTACGTGGCTATCTGAAGGAAACCGGTTGCGTAATCGACGAAGTCAAAAATGGCGAAGAAGCGCTGGAGGCCTTCCGGAACGGTACGTACGATGTCATCCTGATGGACGCGGATATGCCGGTGCTGGATGGCTATTCAGCCACCCGCGCAATTCGCGCGCTCGAAGAGAAGCGCGGAACACACCCCACGGCGATCCTGGCGCTGACCGCGCACGCCCGCAAAGAAGCGAGAGACCGAAGCATCGAAGCAGGCTGCACGGATCATCTCACCAAACCCATTACGAAAACTGCCCTGCTGGATGCAATCAGTCTGCGTGCGCCGGAGCGGTTGTCTGCCGAACCAATCCACGTCGCCGTGGAATCCTGGCTCAAGCCGGTGGTTCCGGCGTATCTGGAAAAGCGCAAGGCCGATGTCGCGCAACTTCGAAACGCGCTGGACCAGGCCGACTTCGCCACCGTGCGGACGCTGGGCCACCAGATGGCTGGTTCCGGCGCCGGGTATGGCTTCGCGAAAATTACCGAGATTGGCTCCACGCTGGAAGAATCCGCGCTGGTGGCGGATGCTGCGCGAATACGCCAGGAAATCGGCAAGCTGGATCAGTTCCTCAACAACGTAGTAGCCGAGTAGCTATCATACCGGCATGGCCTTCGAGAACAGCCTTGCCCTGCGTGTGATCCGGAAACACTCGGACGGCGTCACCATTCACTTTCCTCTCCGCACCGAATTTCTAAACGGCAACGGCGTATTGCACGGCGGAATCATCGCAGCCATCGCGGACGAAGCGGCCTGGCACGCTTTGGTTCATGCGCACGCGGGACACCGCGAAATGACCACCACGGAGTTGAAGGTGAATTACCTGCGTCCCATCGCCGGCAAGAAAGTAGTGGCGCGAGTGTACGTCCTGCGCGCCGGTAAGACTCTCTCGGTAACGCGCGTCGATCTGTTCGATGCGGAACGGCGGCTCTCCGCCATCGCGGTTGTCACTTATATGCTTCTGTCGGCCAAGGCACCGACTCCCTGACGGTCGCGGTTCGGTCTTGGCTGTTACTCCACCGTCAACACCACAGGTTGATCGATAATCGAAGCCTTGTTCGCCGTCAATATCGCAATGTGATAGCGCCCAGCCTTCAGCTGCGGCACCTTGAACTTGATCTCACTCGCGGATTGCTCCGAGATCACCACCTTCACATCCTTCGACCCGTCGGTCAGAAAAACGTCCGCGGAACTTTTCTTATCCAGGTTCTCGCCCTTCAAACTGATCACATCCCCCACTTTGCCGGTATCCGGCTCCAGGGTGCTACATCTCGGGAGCGCTTGGAAAGCAACCAGCGCGACTGCCATGCACAACAAGGTGACGACAAGCCAGATTCTCATATGTGTTCTCTGTCCGGCGATTATACACCCGGCACTCAGTGAATGGCGATTGTGACAGGTTGGCTCTGCTGCCCGGCGGCGGTCATCACCACGGGTACTTTGTTTCCAGCCGGCACTGCGGGCACCACGGCGTTCACTTGATACACGCCAACTAATCCAGGCGTCAGACCCGCGAACTGCACTGGAGCGGAAACACCGCCGATGGTCACCTTCACAGGATTCACCGTCGTTGAATGGGGCGCGCCCGGCGCCGGACTTCCGGTCGGAACCGGTGGATTCACCGCCCCTAGCCCCGCGCAGTAAATCACCACAACATCGCCTGCGTGCGCCGGATGCGCCGCATCCGCCAGGATGTTATTTACAAAAATGGTTCCCTGCCCACTTCCGGCATTGAAGATTCCAGGCGCCGCGGCCGCGATTGTTACCGACTGCGGTACCGAGATGGCATTCCCGCGCACGATCACCAATTGCTGCCCGGCGTTCACATCGGTCTCATACGGGATGATCGCGTTCATTTGTCCATCGCTCGAATAAAAGAGCGGCGCTTGCCGGCCCGCCAGCAACACACTGCTACCGCCTAGTTCGGTCGGCAGCGGAACTTTCGTGGCGGAATCTTTCTGCGCCAACTGGCTTCCGAAAACCGCGATGAGTCCGCCGGGCGCCACTGGAGCCGAGGAAGCAAAACTAGCGCCATTCACAACCGCTCCCGGACCAATTACCGGTGGATTCGAATTGGCCTGCAACCCCCCTGTGAGACTGATCGAGCCCTTCAGTCCGTTGGTGCTCTCCGCGACCGCGGTAACCGTGACTTGAGCCGCCGGATTGATGGGTATCCATGTGGCGGCCCAGGTCCCGTTCTTAAGCGAGATCAACTGCAGCGAAGGATCGTTGTCCGAGAAACTCACCGTCACATCGCCATTGATCAGCGGGTTCGCGCAGTTGTCCACCACCATGACACTGACTTGACCAGGGAACCCAACCGGAATCGAGAATCCGGCTGGAAGTTCCGTGAACACAGGCGCCAGCGCTTTCGGCGTACATCCCGCAACGGCCTTGGCACTCATCCCCGATTTATCCAGCACCGAGCCGGCAGGAGCCAACACCAGCAGGATCGCGATCGCCCGCGTCTTGCCGTCCGAAAACGCAAGCGTCAACGTGCCGCGATGGATGCCAGCGCCAAGCCCCGCAGTCTGCGGCTGAATGATCAGTCGAAGCGGCTGGCTCGCGCTGACGGTGGCGTCCTTAGGCAGCCACGTGAACCAGTCCCCGCCGTCGGTGGTGAGGCCACCGGAATGATACGTCACCGGAGGGCCGTCCGTATTCTCGATCAGTACCGTCTGCGAACCAGGAGATTCGCCCCCGGCGACGCCAGTGAAAATGAGCCCGGAAGGTGAGACGATGGGGCCGATCGTAGTTCCCGGCGTGAGTACATTCAAAATCACGGATACGGACTGCGGAGTATTGTTGGCGCTCGGCGAGATCACCTGCACTGTGCCGTAAAAAATGCCTGCGGACAAACCTTGCGGATTCACATCCACCCGAATCTGCGGCACGTTTTCCGCCGCCGCATCGCTCGATCCGGTGGACGGAAATACCGAGAGCCAGGTACCGCCCGAGAGCGTGGATGCTTTGGCTGTGAAAGGCATCACGCCCACGCCCGTATTCAGGATGTTGAAATATTGCGGCGGCGGCATTCCCCCGCCCTGCACCACGAAGAACGTCAAGCCGGTCTGCGGAATTTGAATGGTCTGCTTCACCGCGGTAACGGTCATCGTCACCGGGATGGTCACGCTCTCGTGCAAACTGGCGCTCGAGAGTGTCACCGTTCCAGAATAAGTTCCCGGAATAAGCTTGGCCGGATTCGCCTGGATGCCGATCGAGGTGGATGCGAACGCGTTCACAGTCCCACTTGCCGGCGACGCGCTGAGCCACGATCCTCCGGATACCGTCGCAGTCGCGGCCGAAAAATTGAGCGATCCTCCGCCCGCGTTCGATACCGAAAGGTTTTGCGAACGCGCCGCCGCTCCTTGTACATAAGAGAATGTCAACGAACCCGGCTTCACGTTCAGGCTGGGCGCTCCCGGCGCCGTGGTGGTGAGAGTCACGGCAACGGATCGCGATGCGGGCTGCGCATCCGGTGTGGTTATGGTAACCGAGCCGGAATGCGATCCCGCGGACAGTTTGGACGGATCTGCCGTCACATGAATACTCGCCGGCATGTTGCCGCTGGTAGGCGTGGCGCTCAGCCATCCGCTGGAATTCGCTGTGATCGAAAAAGGTACCCCTGGGATGGAACTGATCAGCTCAACCGTTTCATCCACGGCGGCCGAACCTGCCGGAGCCGTGAACGCCAATGTATTGGGCGCAACTTGAAACGTTGGCGGATCTACCAGCACCGCGCGCAGGCGGTCAAAAAAAACATCCGTGAAAAGAATATTCCCGGCCGAATCGGCGAATACATCCGACGTTCCGCCTATCAAAGCATCGGTTGCCAGCCCGCCATCATTCTCCACACTCGCTGTCTGCGAGCCCGCAAACGTGCTGATGGTTCCATCCGGAGTCACCAGGCGGATCACACGGTTCAATTGATCCGCGATATACATATTTCCGGCGGCGTCGAAATTGATGTTCTGCGGATAGTTCAGCGACGCCTGCAAGGCTGGTCCACCGTCGCCCGAGTAACCGGCTTGTCCGTTGCCGGCAAAAGTCGTGATCGTCAGCGCTTGGACCGTGAGATCGATCCTTCGAACCACATTGTTTCCGGTATCGCAGAAATAGAGAGACTCGTTGTGGTATCGCACCCCGATCGGATTGTTCAATTGGGCCTTGGTGGATGGCCCGTTATCCCCCGTATACCCAGGATTTCCACCTCCGGCCAGCGTCGCGATATTTCCCCCCGGGGCCACCACCACCCGGATGCGATTGGCGGGAGGCTCGCTGATATAAATATCCCCGAACGAATCTACGTCCACAGCCATGGGAGCGCGCAGTCCCGCTTTGGTAGCGGCGCCGCCATCGCCAGTGTCCGCGCAGCCGCCCCCGCCGGCGTAAGTGTGCAGGATTCCGCTGTGATCGATGTATCGAACCAGGCAATTGAACTCCTCGGCGAACACCAGGTATTGTTCGTTCGGGGTGATTGCCAGGTAGCCGGGAAAAGCCAAAGCTCCCGTATTCGCCGGCTTGCCATCCGCCGTGAAGCCTTGCGTTCCGTTACCCGCGTAAAGCGAAATGGTGCCGTCCGGTGCTATGCGCCGGATCCGATTCTGCAGCGGTTCGCTGATGTACATATTTCCAGCGTTATCCTCAGTAGCACTCAGAGGATAATCCACCGTCGCGCTGGCGGCCGGTCCGCCGTTTCCGGACAATCGAAAAAGACCATTGCCCGCAATGGTATGGATGAGCCCATCGGGCGTGACCCTGCGCACGCGCTCATTGGCTTCGTCATCAATGTAAACACTGCCGCCGGAATCCACGGCAATGCTCGGGAATGCCTGAAATGAGAAGTGAGCTTGTAGCGCGGGTCCACCGTCGCCTGAGAAACCAAAAACGCCGCTACCTCCAGCGATGGTGGAAATAATTCCCTGCGGATTCACTTTCCGGATCCCCATCGCAAAGCTGTCCACGATATACAAATTTCCAATCGAATCCACCGCGACAGCAAGCGGAATCATGCCGGCGTTGATCGCCGGGATTCCATCTTTGAATTGACTGCCGCCTCCGGCCACCGTGCTGATCCTGCCGCTGGTATCCACCTTGCGAACGCGTGAAGGAATCGCGGTGTTCGTGGTTTCCACGAAATAGATGTTTCCGCTCGAATCCACAGCCAGGCGTGTCGGCAGATAGAGCGTGGCGGAAAGCGCGCTGCCGCCGTCGCCGCTGGATCCGGGCTGGCCGGTACCGGCCACGGTGGTAATAATTCCGTTGGATACTTTGCGGATGACGTTGTTGTACGTGTCGGCGATGTACAAGTTTCCAGCGGAGTCTAACGCCAGCCCAAACGGCGCGTCGAGCAGCGCCTCATTGGCAGGGCCGTTATCGCCGGCATAACCGTCGGTGCCCGTGCCGGCGAATGTGTTGATCGTGCCGTCGGGTGTGACCTTGCGGATGCGGCTGCCGTACTCGGCGATATAAACATTGCCCGCCGCATCCACCGCCACCGCCGTGGGAAGGAACACTGCGGCATTCACCGCCAGCCCGCCGTCTCCCGATGCGAATTGCAAACCATTCCCCGCAATTACATCCACAATTCCATCCGGACCCACGCGCATCACCATCAGATTGCCGGCATCTGCGATGAAGTAATTGCCTTTGGTGTCGACGGCCAGACCCAAACCCTCGGCGCCACTGAGCGGCGCGTTCACCGCCGGCAGGCCATTGCCGGGGAAAAGCCAGTCGGCGCCGGCGATCCGCGTGATGACTCGCTGTCCCAGCGCAAGCTGAGCCAGAACAGCAAGCACGAATAAGGTACGACGGAGCACCATCGCAATTATACTAGTGGCCATCAGCCGCGGCTCGGTCGCGCGGTGTCTCTTTCCGAACCGCGACCGTGGAGCCGGTGCCGTACTAGTGGCCACCAGCGCGTTACCGAACCGCGACCGCGAGGGAGCGCTACCACCACTGCACGGGTTCCGCGATCTGTCCACGCTCCGTCGCCGTCGCGGCTCGGAAACCCAGGTGTAAACTGAAGAAATGCCGGCCACCACTGAAGCCACGCCGCTCACCGCCTCTCCGCTCACCGTCCTGAGCGACGAAGAGAAAATGTTCCAGGACACTATTCTCCGCTTCGCCCGTGAACGAATCGGCCCCCATGTCCGCGCCATGGACGAAGCCGGCGTCTTCCGCAAAGACCTGCTTCACGAGATGTTCGAGCTCGGACTGATGGGCATCGAAATTCCTGAACAACACGGCGGACAAGGCGGCAGTTTCTTCCAATCCGTGCTGGCTGTGGAGGCGCTGGCATCGGTGGATCCTTCCGCAGCCGTGATCGTAGATGTCCAGAACACCATCGCCAACAATATTCTGCTGCGCTGGGGAAATGAGGAGCAGAAGCGGCGCTATTTGCCGAAATTGGCCCGCGATACGGTGGCTGCGTTCGGGCTGTCGGAAGCAGGCTCGGGATCGGATGCATTCGCCCTGGCCACCCGTGCCACGCGTCACGGAGATCACTTTCTGATCACTGGCCGCAAGCTCTGGATCACCAACGCCGCCGAAGCAGGCATCTATTTTGTGTTCGCCAATGCCAATCCCGACGCCGGACATCGCGGCATCACCTGCTTCCTCGTGGAACGCAACTTTCCCGGATTTCAGGTGGGCAAAAAGGAAGACAAGCTCGGCATCCGCGCCTCTTCCACGTGCGAATTGATTTTAGACGACTGCCGCGTACCCGCCGAAAATGTTCTGGGCGAACTTGGCCAAGGTTATAAGATCGCCATCCAGACTCTCAACGAAGGCCGCATCGCCATCGGCGCGCAGATGACCGGATTGGCCCAGGGCGCGCTCGCCCATGCCATTGCATACGCCAAAGAGCGCCGCCAGTTCGGCAAGCCGATCGCGGATTTTCAAGCAGTCCAGTTCGAGCTCGCCGAAATGGCCGTCGATGTGGAAGCGTCGCGCCTGCTGGTTTACAATGGCGCTCGTTTGCGCGATGCAGGCTTGCCATTTGTGACCGAGGCCGCCATGGCGAAATATTTTGCATCGCAGGTGGCGGAAACCGTGGCATCCCGTGCGGTCGAGATTTTCGGCGGCGTCGGATTCACCAAAGATTATCCGGTGGAGAAGCTGTATCGCGACGCCAAGATCGGACGAATTTACGAAGGCACCAGCAACATGCAGAAGATGACCATCGCCAAACAAATCCTGGGCGCGTGAAAACACTCGCGGATCCACTCGATAAACAATACGTTCTGGCGCGTCTGGCCAAAGTCCAGCCGGATAGCCGGGCCCTCTGGGGACGCATGTCCGCCCATCAAATGCTCTGCCATCTCTCCGATTCGTTCCTCGCCGTCATGGGCGAAAAGAAAGTTAGCCCGGCTACTGGAATTCTGCAACGTAGCGTCGTGAAATGGGTGGCTCTCTACGCCCCCATGCCTTGGCCCAAGGGACTTCCCACGCGCCCCGAGATGGACCAATTCGCCGGCGGCACCGCGCCCTCCGATTTTGAGACAGACAGAGGAAGCACTATTGGCGCTGATCGAGCGGTTCACGAACTCGAACCGCGACTTCCAATGGAGCCAACACCCGATCTTTGGAAAAATGCCGGATCCCGATTGGTTCCGCTGGGGCTACCTGCACATCGATCATCACCTGCGGCAGTTCGGCGCGTGATTTAAACTAGAAGATGACGGTCACAAGGAAACCGTGAGGCCACTTGAATCGTCAGCTAGAGAGGTATTATGCGTCTTGCCGCCACATGTGCTTTACTTGCGGGCTCGGCCTTGGCAGCCACCGGACCCGATCCCACTCCCGCTCAGATCGATGACATCATCGCGAAGTTTTCCGCCAAAGAAGCGGAGTTCGCCCTCGCGCGAGGCAACTACACCTATCGCCAGACTGCCCGTGTCATGTCGCTTGACGCGGATGGCAATTCCACAGGGAAGTGGGAGGAAGTAGCGGATATCGTTTTTACACCCGAGGGCAAGCGCACTGAGAAGGTGATTCGCGCTCCCATGAGTACGTTGACCGCGTTTCAGCTCGATCCGGGCGACATTCAGGATCTCCGCGAAGTTCAGCCGTTCGTTCTTCAAACCGCTGAGCTTCCAAAATATTTCGTCCGTTACGTCGGCCGCGAGCAATTGGATGAAATCAGCACCTACGCTTTTGCCGTGAAGCCCAAGAAACTCGAGAAGGGTAAGCGTTATTTCGAGGGTCAAGTCTGGGTGGACGACAAAGACCTGCAAATTGTGAAAAGCTACGGCCGAGGCGTGGGGCTCCTCAAGAAGGGCGACGACAACCAGTATCCGAAGTTCGAAACCTATCGCGAGCAGATTGACGGCAAGTACTGGTTCCCTACTTACACCATCGCGAACGACACCTTGAATTTCAGAAACGAGTCGGTGCGTATGCGCCTCACGGTGAAATACGAAGATTACAAGCAGTTCAAGAGCGATGTGATCATCAAGTACGGCGATACCGACGATCCCAGCAAAACTACGCCGCCCAAGAAACAGTAGACTTGGTTCTCCCGATCGACGTTCTTCTGCCCGCAATTGTTGACTCGTTGCGGGCTTCTCCCAATCTGGTTATCGAAGCGCCGCCGGGCGCCGGCAAAACCACGCGCGTTCCGCCGGAATTGCTGTCGTTGGTTCGCGGTCAGGTTCTAGTGCTGGAACCGCGCCGCATTGCCGCGCGAATGGCCGCTCGCAGAGTTGCGCAGGAACGGAACGAGCGCGTGGGTGAAACCGTCGGATACCAGGTTCGCTTTGAGGAGGTGGCCAGCGCCCGCACGCGGCTTCGTTTTCTGACCGAAGGCATCCTCACGCGCAGGCTGATTTCCGATCCGAAACTCGCCGGCGTGGACGCAGTGATCCTGGATGAATTTCATGAGCGCCACTTGGAAAGCGATCTCGCGTTGGCTTTGCTGCGGAGGCTGCAAACCACGGTGCGGCCGGATTTGCGTATCGTTGTTATGTCTGCAACGCTCGCCGCCGCGCCCATCGCCCAGTACCTCAACGGCTGTCCAATCCTGCGTTCCGAAGGCCGCTTGTTCGACCTTTCCATTACGCACCAGGCCTATTCCGCGCAGCCGCTTGAGAAGCAGGCGCTGGGCGCGATCGAACATCTTCTGCGCCAACATTCCGGCGACATTCTGGCGTTCCTTCCAGGCGCCGCCGAGATCCGCCGCACGGCGCGGGAATGCCAATTGCTCGCGGCCAAGCACAACCTCTTGATTCTGCCGCTGCACGGCGATCTCAGTCCCGCGGAACAGGACCGCGCCGTATCGCCGGCCAGCCAACGCAAAGTGATTCTCTCCACCAATGTCGCCGAAAGCTCCATCACCATCGACGGCGTATCAGCCGTAATCGACAGCGGAGTGGCTCGCATCGCACGCGATTCGCCATGGACCGGACTTCCGACGCTCGAAGTCAGCCGGATCAGCAAAGCCTCCGCCACACAACGAGCCGGCCGCGCCGCGCGCACCGCTCCAGGCCGCGTGATCCGCCTTTATACGCTCGAGGATTTCCAGCGCCGCCCCGAACACGACGCGCCGGAGATCACGCGTCGCGAGCTGTCCGAACTTTGCCTGAATTTGCGTGCCATGGGAATCGCCGATCCGGCAGCGTTCGCAATGGCTGGATCCGCCGCCCGCGGCCGCCGTGACGCGCGCCGAGGATCTGCTGGAACGCCTGGGCGCAACCGGCGAAAAGGCCCGAAGCATGGCGCGCTATCCGCTGCATCCACGTCTGGCGCGTTTGGTTCTCGAAGCCGTGGAGCGAGGCGCGGGCGATGAAGGATGCGCTGTAGCGGGACTTCTCAGCTCCGGCGCGCGTGCCGATTCTTGCGATCTGCTGCGTCTTCTCGATAGCGATTGGGACCAGCGCACTCGCCAGCACATCGAACAAATCCGGCGTATCGTAAAGCCGCCGAAGCAGCAAAAGCATTCCGCCGACGCGCTGCCTCTCTCGATCCTGGCGGCATTCCCGGATCGGGTGGCCCGCCGCAAGAAAGACAATCAGCTTCTGCTGGCTTCCGGAGGATCGGCGACGCTGGCGTGCGAGAGCCAAGCTGATTTCCTGGTGGCCGTGGACATCGAAGATCGCACCGAACACGCGCTGCCATTGGTTCGGATGTACTGCGGCATCGAACCGGAATGGTTGATCGATCTGTTTCCGGATCGCGTTCGCGAACGCAGCGGCGTGGAGTGGAATCGCGCTGCCGAGCGCGTGGATGCGTCGAGCGCGCTGCTCTACGACAGTCTTGTCATCCAAGAAACGCGCAGCGGCGCACCCGATCCGGAACAAGCCGCCGCATTGCTGGCCGAGCGCGCCATCGAGCTGGGAATCTCGCGATTTGTGGATCCCGATTTGCTCGCCGAATTCCTGGCGCGAGTCTCCTTCGCCTCCGAGCACTCAGCAGCTGTTCCCAAAATCGACGTGGGATCCGCTTTCACCGAGCTTTGCCAAGGCCGCAAGAGTTTTGCCGAACTCAGAAGCGCCGGGCCCGCCATGATTTCGACACTGGAACAGCGCGCCAATCCGAAACTATTAAACGAAATCGCACCCAGTGGGATTCGCTTGCCCAGCGGCCGCCAGGCTCGCATCCACTACGAAGCCGGCAAGCCTCCGTGGGTAGCCTCGCGCCTGCAAGATTTCTTCGGCATGCGGGAAACCCCACGCGTGGCGAATGGCAAAGTTCCGCTAGTAGTTCATCTACTCGCGCCCAATCAGCGACCGGTCCAGACTACATCCGACCTTGCTGGATTCTGGGAAAGGCTTTATCCCCAAGTTCGACGCGAGCTGAGCCGGCGGTATCCGAAGCACGCCTGGCCGGAAAACCCGTACGGACGATTGGCCGCAGATGAACGCAGATAAACGCCGATAAAACTTTCGTATCCGCGTTTATCCGCGTTCATCTGCGGCCAAAACTCTTTGTCTCACTGCACCAAGGACTGATAGATATTCAGCCCGTTCCCACTGGCCGCGTACACGTAGCCGTTCGACGATGCAAGGCCATCGAAATAGTAATACGTGAACTGCGGATAGATCTGCGGATTGCTCGGATCCCGCGCGTCCACAACTAGTAGCGAAGTGGGGCCGTTGATGTCCGACAGCGGATATTGATACTGCACCAGGAAAACCCCGCTCGGGTCGAACATGATGGTCCGCAAGCTGCCCGTGGTTTGGATTCCCGTGTCTACCGTCGTAATAGCGGCCGGATTCCCCGGGTCGGAGACATCAAAAGTTGTGATGGTCAAATTTCCAGGAAAGAGCACGTTGGGACTGATGTACTGTCCATCATCGGAAGTGTTGCCCGCGGCTACCAATGTATTGGCAGTAGCGGCGAACGACTGAAGTATGGCCGTTCCGGGCGCCTCCACCTGGTTAATCAAATTCACGTTGGTCGGGTCGGTGGTGTCGTATATCGCGAGCGCGCCGACGCCGCCCGTGGATTCCCCTTGCGCGGTTCCGGTAACTGCGAAAAGTGTGTGCGGAACGGGTGTCGCGCGGATGAAAGGCAGGAGATGCAAAGTGCTCATCACGGAAATCAATGTTGGCTGGGTTGGGTCGGAGAAATCGAAAGCCAGGATATCGCCGTGCAGACCGGTTGAATCGATATAGCTGGAATTGACAAAACCAATGTTGCCATCGAATACGAACTTCTGCAGATTGGTGAACCCCTGCGTCGACACCCCTTCCGCGATTGGGTTCGGCGCTTGAAGGTTATCGCCGCTCACGTCAAATACGGTTAGCGTCGGATTGTTTTCTGGCCCCACCACGCTTACGAGGTACGGATTATTTACCGAACCATTTACCGTGCAGGAGATCTCGTGGCCGTTCAGAACCGAGTCGCCGTACTCCCCGATAAAACTGGGAACCCCGGGGTCGGTGAGATCGAATACTCGAACCCGCACTGCGCCGCAGAGATACAAGGTGGAATCCAAAACTTGCAGCGTGGTGCGTTCGCTGACTGCGAAATCGTTGAAGAGCGACACCTCATTCAGAAAAGTGGGCAGTGTACCATCGCCCGAAACGGAAATGACGGCGCTGATGCTTTCGAGGCCGCCCACGGTAATCACCAACGGATAATCTCCACTGGGCAGATCGGATGGAATCTGAATATTTGCCTGCGCCAAACCAACATCGCCGGGCGTGAGACCCAGATACTGCACGGGCGCGTTCTCGCCGCCAATGGTCGCCGCCCAGCTCGCTTTGGCAGGGTTGCTACCGGTTGCCGCTTTCCCATCCGCCAGCGGCGTACGAACCGCGCCAGTGCCATCCATATAAACCACCACCACCTGTCCAGCGGGCGCCGGATTCGAGGGCGAATTGATGTTGCTGTTGTTGTAGTCCGGCGGATTCTGAATCACGCCCTGCAGCAGCGTGGGATCCAGCGTTCCTCCCGTCGGATCGTAGGTGAAAATGCCCGGCGCGGTGGCGGTGATGGAAACCGGGAACGGGTCGCTCGAAACGCCATCCACCGTAATCACAAGATTGGCGGTCCCTGGCTGGATCTCCACCGGCATCTGAAAGTTGACCTGCGTGTAGGGAGTAATACCCGTGAAGACAATGGGCGCCTGGAATCCATCCACGGTGACCTGCACATGTCCGAGCGAAAACGGAAGCGGAATGGTGCTGGCGTTGACATTCATGGTGGCAATGTTCGATCCGAAGATAGTAGCGAGCGAGCCGGGTGCAACCCTATTCGTGAAACTAGCCGCATCCGTCACAGCGGTCGGAGTCGGTTGCGCGAAGAGGCTGGTGGAGATGAGTAAGAGTGGTATACAACGCACGTGTTAATTGTAAGTCATTGGCCGCAGATGAACGCAGATGAACGCTGATAAAACGTTTCTCTTATCTGCGTTTATCAGCGTTCATCCGCGGCCTAAAATGGTTCGTATGCATCGCACCATCGCGGCCCTCCTGCTCTTCGGTATCTCCTTCGGCTATCTCGAGGCGGCTGTGGTGGTTTACCTGCGCGCGATTTACGATCCCATTCGAGAACGCATTCATCCGGGCCGCGCACCGCAAGAGCTGTTTCCACTGATTTCGCCGGAACAGCTCAAAGCAGCCGGACCCGAGAACGAACGCCGGCTGGCTATCGAGATCGGACGGGAAGCCGCGACCATTCTGATGCTCGCTGCGTTTGGAATGGTCGCGGGCCGGAACTTTAATCAGCGCATGGCGGCGTTTGCCATCGCTTTTGGACTTTGGGATATTTCGTTCTATGCGTTCCTCCGGCTGATGATCGGCTGGCCGCAATCGCTCTTCACCTGGGACATTCTATTTCTCATTCCGCTGCCGTGGGTGGGTCCGGTCCTCTCGCCGGTATTGGTTTCCATCCTGCTGATCGCTTGCGGAATGTTCTCGCTCCTTCGCGGAGGATTGCCGGCGAAGCCGTGGCAATGGCTCGCGATGATCGTCAGGCGGCGCAGTCGTGATCCTCGCGTTCGTCTGGGACTTTCGAAACACCACTGCGGGCGGCCAGCCGAATCCATTCAATTGGCCGTTATTCCTGGCGGGCGAAGCGATCGCGCTGGCCGCCTTTATCGCTGCAGCAAAGAATCCAGGATTTCAGGAATCTCAAATACCGCGCGATTCTTGATGGCTGCGGCGTTGGCGCGAAACCGGGCGAAGTTCGCCGGATCCAATAATTCCGCCAGGCCGCGGTCGATCTCGCGAAACGACGGCAACACCACGCCCACCTGCGTCTCCCGGATCCAATCGGTGTTGTAACGCTCCTGCGGCAAGGTCCAGGCGTTGCGTTCCACGATGACGGGAAGTTTCATATGCAGCGCCTCGCTCACACTTCCCGGACCCGGCTTGCCGATGAAGAAATCCGAAAGATGCATGAAATAAGGGATTTCGCCGGAGAAACCTTCCACGTGTTTTCGAAACCGCGTGTCCATAGCTTTCAATCTTTCATATAACTTCCGGCTCTTCCCGCACACGAAGATGAATTGCGCATTCGCGGTGACCCGTTGCGCGATATCCAGCATCACGCTCGAACCTTCGCCGCCAAACAGCACCAGGCCGGTTGGAAGATCCGGATCCAAACCAAGCCGCAGCCGTTCTTCGCTCCGATCCGCAGTGACCGGCTCATAAAACTTCGGCCGCAGAATCATTCCCGATGTCCGAAACACACGTTCCGGCGCATGTCCCAGCTGGGTAGCCTGCTCCACTGCTTTGGCGGTTCCGCAAATCAAATACTGCTCCTGTTGTTCCATCCAGAAGTGCGGTGGATAATCCGCCAGATCGGTCAGGACGGTTGCGAAGCGCGTTTCTGGGAGGCTTTGCCGCAGCGCGCGATTGAAATTCGGAACCAGCGAGACCACGATATCGCGCTCGCCTTCGCTCCAGAATTGCTTCAACAGCCGGACCTGGCCGCGATGATAAAGCCGGATCAACCCGTGCATCGCCACGGTCAGCTGCGGCGTCCCGAGCGTCCAGCCCTTTTTCAGCAGTGTGTTGTAGACGTCCTCCATCCGGATGCCGGTATATTTCCGGAAAATGTCCAGCGGGTCCAGGATCTCCTGCAGATTGACCAGGCGAACCTGCCAATCCCGCTGCTCCTGCTCGATGACGGACTTCAGGGCGTGAGCCGCGGCTTTGTGGCCGCCGCCGGCTTCAAAGAAAACAAAGTCAAGTTTCTTCACTTTTTTAGCGGGTTTGGATCGGAATTGCGGCTCTCTGAGTCCAACGTACAGTGTGTCACAACCACCTAACCCGTCAAGAGAAAAGTACTTATTACCCGCAAAACATTTTTTCTACATTATGTCGCAATCATTTCTTCAACAGAATGTAACTTGGGCGGCGGTATCATAGCATCAGGGACTATGCGTGGCCTGATCACTCGCGGCGACTACAACATCATGCACCGCGCCAACAATTGGGTGGCGCCGCGCTGGGTGCGTCTGTATGTCCTCGGTGCGACGCGCGGCGGCGACGGCTGGCTCTGGTACGCCATGGGTCTCGCGATTCTGCTCTTCGGAGGCGAACAACGATTCGCTGCGTTGGGCGCTGCCGGATTATCCTCGGTACTGAGCATCCTGCTGTTCCTGTGGCTGAAGCGGCTTACCGGACGG
Source organism: Bryobacterales bacterium (assembly GCA_963774655.1). Taxonomy (GTDB): domain Bacteria; phylum Acidobacteriota; class Terriglobia; order Bryobacterales; family Bryobacteraceae; genus Palsa-89. The sequence continues at coordinate 479,610 of CAVZFZ010000005.1, forward strand.
CGCAGGCCCTGCCACATCGAACGCCACTGCTGGGCGACACTGCTTCCGCCGGACCAGTTCTCCTTTCCCTCCGGCCACACCATGACGGCGTTCGCGGTTGCAGTTCCGATGGCGCTGTTTTATCCGAACTTGACCATTGGACTGTTCTTCTGCGCGCTCAGCATCGCCACGTCTCGCATCCTGCTCGGCATGCACTTCCTGAGCGATGTGTTGGCAGGGGCACTGATCGGAACTGCTCTCGGCTATCTCGGATATTTGGCGTTTTAGTACAGTTCGTTCTTGTCTATAGCAAGCCGTTCAAAGACCAAAGCCGCGAGGAGTTACTTGCGGAGGATGACAGCACTCAGTGCGAGAATCCCTAGCGCCAAGATCAACGCCGCGAGCACGCCTATTTGTGACCGGGGAATGCCGGGCCACTGCGCTTTCAGTGATTTCATGTTCTTCTGGTGTTCGATGGCGCCCAGCACGAGCGAAATCAATCCGATGCTCACCATCGACAGAGCAAACTCGCGCGGCCCGATCATGTGTTTGTCCTGCTTTGCGCCCCCAAGTTCGAGCTGGAAGAACTTAAAGACGGTAAAGCCGAACGTGATCAGCGATGTCGCAGTTCTGATCCACGCCATCAGGGTCCGATCGTAGGCGACACGTGTGCGATGGAAGGCCAGTTTCGTTGAGACGTCGGGCGTGATTCTCGGCGCCACGTCAACAGCCATCAGAAGTGAAACGCTCCTTTTGGACCGGTGACGTGTGCACGCTTGCTCGCGAAGCTCCATTAGCAACGCGGAAGCACCTCACTCTCCTCTGCATCCAACCCCGGATCAACACGTAGCGCAGCAAAGAGTCGCGGCCAAGGAGGTCGTCCCACGATTGCGTCGATGGCTCCTTCATTTCCGTCGCCTGTTCACTTGATGCCGACCTGGATCTTCCCGTCCACAATTCTGGTGGGGTTCACGGGACTCGCTTGATTACCGGAGGCGTCCATCGACCATCAATAACCTCAACTTTGGGTGCATACAGTCGCATCGTCAGGTTGAAGTCTTCGCTGGGCGCCGGAAGCCAGTTGGATTCCTTGTCCTTACCGGGCGACTCGCGTTGGATAAAGATATCGAGTGAGCCATCGGCGTTGTATTTCAGTGCGTCGCGGTCACCAATGGCGTTCCGCTTCAGCGCATTGGCTGTGGGGAAGCCATCTTTGCCGTACAACGTGACCGACCAGAATGCGCCCACGGGCGGAATCTCGTTCTTCGCGAAGCGCAGCACGTACTGATTCGCCCCATGCAGCGGCTTGCCGTCCGCGTCGCTGAGGCTTATCGGATAGACCGCGTCTTCCGGCAGGTTGGCGCCTAGCCCGAGCAGCGCGACGATCGCCCGCTTGAGATAGTAATTCCCATATACGCCGATCGTGTCCGTGTTTATTTGCCAGCCGTTTATGACACGGGCCAGGGTCGGGATCTTTGACCGCATGGCTTTAAGAGCATCGGGCGCCGCCCGTTCCAACGCACGCTTGACCGCCGGCGCTGCCTTCCCGAAGTCAAAGGCCTTCCCGCACTCGATCCCGATCCGCCGCATCCGCGCGACGATTGGCTGGTCTGTCGGGTGCGGCGGATTGACTTTCAGGAGTTCCGTTGCGTAGCCGAAGTACTTGGCCGCGGTCATGCCGGCAACCTGGGTCATCGGGGCCGTCTTCATGTCCACCGTCGGATCGATCATGGCCGTCACTGGCCGCGGAGCCTTGCCCAATTGCGACAGGGGTGTAATCGTGTAGCCATCCTGCACCTTATGGACGGCCTCATAATCGCTGGAACCATTAGTCTGGGTGCGCCCAATGATCCAGACGTAGGGCGTGGGCGCATCGATGCGCTGTGCGCCTTCCGGCAGCTTGCCTTGCCAGCCAGGCGGCACGACCGCGAAATGGCACGCGACAGTGCCCGTGGTGCGTTTGCCGGGGCACGCAAACACGTCCGTCCACATGTCGAGCATTGGCAACATGTAGTAGCGGCCCTGTGTGTCCGGAGCCGTGAGCACCATAGGTTCCTTTGTGAGGTCGAGCCAGGCAACGGAGTAAAGGGTGTCGAAGTTCGGCCGCACGACGTCGCGAAAATCCGCTGGGGGAAACGCGCGGACATTCGTGAAGGCGTTCATCGGTCCGCGGCCAAAAATCTTGCCTGCTTCGACGTTGACGGCCTGACGGCGAGTCACATCCATGAGGACGAGCGGGTACAGGTAGGTGTATGCCTCGACTCCGATCTCATAGGCTTCTGGTTCGAAGCCGGAATCCGCTTCGACACGGATCTGATCGGTTTCTTGTTCAGCGATTGACATGATCCAAGTTCCTTTCTTCAGTCATTGAAGGGCGCGGATTGAGTGCGGCCAGACGATTCTTTTCCCGCGGGCACGATCCGAAGATGACGATCGCGGAGAGACTGATTCAGAAAGATTCTGAGCTGGGGTTTGAATCGCCCTAGTTGCGAACTCTCCTGCGCGCATGGTGCATCCAATAGGCCACGATTCAGAAGTTGAGCCGGATTAGCGTTTAGCCACTCGACGCGCTTCCGGAGGCCTAAAGACGCAGGCCTTCAATATCGCGGCGCTGCTGAAATGGCGACGCGAGTCAGCTTATCCGCCCGGGCCCGGACGGCGTCCGCACTGTGGATGGGCGACGAACAAGTATTGCCGGTACAGATGAACGCGGCTGCCGTTTTCAGCTCCGGATACTGCACATCCGGATTGGGCAACCGGCCTTCGCGCGTATCCCACCACTCCAATCTCAAATAGCCGGATGGATAAGCGGCTGCGGCGTGAAAGAGAGCCTGCGCCGCCGGATCGTCTTTGTGACCGACAACGGTCATGTGGATCGGATCGCTGGATATTTCCCGATCGGCCAGCAGGGTTCCAGCCGTAGGCAGGTATTTCGCGATCATCGGGGCGGCGAGATAGCGCATGGCGCGCTCCGCCATGGCGTGATAATCCGGATTGCCGGTGTAATGCGAGAGGAGATTGGTGAAGCGCGCCAGCAAGATGTTCTCGTCGCGCTCCGGCCGCGGAGTGTAGGAACGATCGGTAGGCGCTTTCGAGGTAATAAAACCCGCCTGACCGTCCGCGAAATTGGCTTGGATGAACTTCGCGGCAGCCTCGGCGCGCGCGAGCCAAGTCCGGTCACCCGTCACTGAATAAAGCGTCAGGCAAGCGCGGCCCATGGTCAGCGTGTCGGCCAAGTAAGGCCCGGCCGCATCTTTCTCGCCGTGCTTGAATCCGCCGCCATCCAGCGCGCGATTCTGGATGATCCATTGCGCAGCGCGGACCGCTTCGTCCAAATATTGAGGATCGCCCGTGGCGGCGTAAAGCATCGCCACCGCGTCAATCGCCCAGCCATTTTCACGCGAGTAGATGTGCTTATCGATGCGAGGCACGCCCAGCTTGCGCCGCCCGGCGTCGTCCAGCTTGAAGTACGACGCACTATGCTTGCCTTCGATCAAATCCGCGTCCATGCTGACGTAAAACGCGCCTTCCGGACTGGTGAGAAAGGTCTTCAAAAACCTCTGGACATCCTGCGCCGCCTTTAGGTATTCCGGATCGTGCCATTCTTCGTAGGCGAGAGAATAAATGCGCAGATTGCCGGCCTGAAAGTTCATAATCTTTTCAAAGTGCGGCTCGTTCCAATCGCCGCCCACCGAGTATTGGTAGACTCCGCCCCATACGCGATCGATCAGATTGAACTGGGCGTTGAGGGATTGCCGCGCCATCTCGCCCGATTTCGCGTCGCCCGTTCGCGCTCGCGCCATGGCGTACTCGGTGGAAGTCCAATCCAGGAATTTTTGATCGAATCCCCAACTGCCATGCTTCGCGTCGTACTGGCCGAAGTAGCGGCGCTCCAGCTCAGCGCGGAGATCCGCCGGCATCGCCGCATTTTCCGGGAATTTCATCTCCGGTTCCGGACGCACTGAGGGACCGGGCGTGGGATCGGCAATGATGGCTTTCAACAGGCCGATCATCTGGCGCGGCTCAATGTAGCCTTGCCGCTTGACGATTTCGCCGCCGCCGGGCCCGAACACAACCGTAGCCGGCCATCCGTAATCTTCGTAGCGATTGGACAGATCCGGCCGCGAATCCTGATCCACCCGGACCGGGATGTACTTGGATTGGATCAACGCGATCACTTCCGGCGACTTGTAGGTGGTCTCGTCCATGACGTGGCACCAGTGGCACCAAACCGCTTCGAGATCCAGCAGGACAAACTTGTTTTCCCGCTTGGCTTGATCGAAAATCGCGTCTGACCAGGGTTGCCACTCGATTGCACCAGGCTTTTTGGATGTCGGCGCGCCCCAAGCCGTTAGGGCCGCGAGTGCGGCAAGCAGAAGGGTCCGGGTTCGCATGTGGTTTCTATTAGTATGTACGCAAAGCGGGCGGTCTTGGATCTGAGAGTTGACCGTTACGCTCCCTTGCGGTCGCGGTTCGGTTCGAAAACCAAAGATAGGTCGACGCCCGGCCCGGGGCTCTGTGTGAGCGTTCCGCCCAATTGGCGCGTTAGAACGTTCACAATCTCCAGACCAAGCGTGCGTTTCAGGGAGGTGGCGGGCATGCCAACGCCGTCATCGGCCACGCGCAGTGTTACACGATGCGGCTGGTCACAGCTCAGGGCGATTAGGATTTCACCCCGGCGCGAGCCGGGAAAAGCATACTTGAGCGCGTTTTGCACAAGTTCATTCAAAATCAGCCCGCAAGGAATGGCTTGATTCAGTTCGAAGGAAACTGGCTCCAGAGCGAGCCGCAATTGGATGCGGTTTTGATCTGTACCGTGGGCCACGAACAGGTCTCGCGCCAGGGATTCCACGTACTCCCGAAAGTCCACGCGTTCCAGATCGTTGTTGCCGCATAATCGATCGTGAATCATGGCCATCACCTGCACTCGCAGTTGGCTATCCTGGAACACCTTGCGCTGCTCGGCGTCCGGCAACAACTCCGCCTGCATGTTGAGCAGACTGGAAATGATCTGGAGATTGTTCTTGACACGGTGGTGCACTTCCCGGAGCAGCGTTTGCTGAGCAGAGAGAGCGGCGGCGAGGGCGCGCTCGGTGCGCATCTGGTCGGTGATGTCGACCGAGATTCCGCCCAAGATGCGGCATCCGGCGGCATCGCTGAAAGGAAAGCGGTAGGAAAGCAGGTGCCGGAGGCCGCCGCCAGGCAAGGAAAGCTCTTCGATGGTGCGGGAGGCATGGCCGGTCTCAAGCACCGACATGTCGTCCGCCCGCGTGCGCGCCGCTTCCGGAACCGGCCTTAATTCGCGATCCCGCTTGCCTTCGCACTGCGAAAAACTCATATTCCATGCCTGCTCGCAGGTGTGGTTCATGTAAAGGATCCGGCCGTCTTCGTCCTTGATGAAAGCCAGCGCCGGGCTGTGCGCCATAAAGGAGTAGAAGCGGGCTTCGCTGGCCCTCAAAGCCTGTTCGGCCTGGCGCATTTCCTGGCGACTCTGTTTGTCGGCCAGTGCGCGCCTCACCGCGGGACCTAACCGCCGCAATCGATCCTTCAGGAGATAGTCAGTCGCGCCCTGCCGCATCAAAGCCACCGCCGCATCCTCGCCGATGGCGCCCGACACCACAAGGAAGGGGATGTCCAAACCCTGTTGCTGAAGCAGCTCCAGGGCACGCGGGGCGTCGAGATGGGGCATGCGATAGTCGGCCAGGATCACGTCGGGGGCGGACTTCAGCCCCTCCAAATAGTCTGTTTCGGTTTCGATCCGAAGACAGACTGGCTCGAACCAGCTGCGCCGCAACTCATGCGCCATGAGCTCGGCATCCTCAGCCCGGTCTTCCAGAATCAAGACACGAATGGAAATGGAATTCGCGGCGGAACCGGTCACATTGGTTAGTTCGTCGGGTGCAATCAGGGGTGGCTCGAACATGCCGGCAGCTCCTCGCTCGGTTGGGTCACACTCTGGGTCAGCATGAAATAGAACGTTGCGCCACGATTCACTTCGGCTTCGGCCCATACGCGGCCGCCGTGGCGATGGACGATGCGCTGCACGATGGCGAGACCCACGCCGGTGCCGGGATACTCATTGGCTCCGTGCAAGCGCTGAAATACGCCAAAGAGCTTGCCGGCGTAGCGCATATCGAAGCCGACCCCGTTATCGCGAACGTAGTACGCGGGGATGTTCCCGGATCTGGCGACGGCGCCGATCTCGATCCTGGCCACATCCCGCTTGCGCGTGTACTTCAATCCGTTGGACACGAGATTGACCAGAACCTGTTTGAGTAACTGGGGATCTCCCTGGCACGCCGGAAGATCCCCGACCTTGATTTCCACCCGCCGGCCTTCCCGCTCCGAGGTTAGATCTTCCAACACCTGCCTTACCAGCTCCGCCGGCGCGACGGACTGTTTGTGAAGCGGCTGGCGGCTCAGCCGCGCAAACGCCAGTAGATCGTCAATCAGAACTCCCATTTGGACGGCGTTGTTCCGGGTTACGGTCAGATAATGCCGGGCTTTCTCGGGAAGCTGAGGCGAATATTCCTCCAGCAGGATTCGCGAAAAACCGTCCAACGCGCGCAGCGGCGCTCTGAGATCGTGCGACACCGAGTACGAAAATGCTTCGAGCTCCTGGTTGGCGGCTTCCAGTTCGGCGGTGCGTTCCTCCACGCGCTGTTCCAGTTCTTCGTTGAGTTTGACGATCTCAACCTCAGCCTGCTTACGATCCTCATTATCGGCGCAGATGATTACCCATTCTCGAATGGTTCCGTCCTCTTCCAGCACCGGCGCGCCATGCACGGCCATCCAACGATACTCCCCGCCGTAGCGCCGCATGCGATATTCGGTGTCGTAGAAACTGCGAGTTTTCACCGCGCGCAACCAAACTTCGCGGGTTCGCTCGCGATCCTCCGGATGCAGCGCGGTGATCCAACCCAGGCCCATCACTTCCTGGACGCTTTGGCAGGTGAAGGCCCGCCACATGGGGATGTCCTCAATCACTTCCCCGTGCATATTGGTGGTCCACACGATCTGCGTGGTGGCAAACGCCAGCGACCGGTAGCGTTCTTCGCTGACGGCCAGCGCTTTCTCAACCATTTTCTGCTGGGTGACGTCGCGGCTGATTACGGAAGCTCCTACGACATAGCCGGCGGCGTCGCGCAGCGGAGAAACGGTGATGGAAACGGCGATGCGGCGGCCGTCTTTGCGCACGTGTTCGGTTAGAAAATGCTCCAGCCGTTCTTCGCGTCTCAGATTGTCTATGATTTCGGGAAGCTGGGAGAGATTCGCCGGGGGCAGTAGCCGCGCGATATTTTGACCTACCATCTCGCCGCAGGAGTATCCGTAAATTCTCTCCGCACCCTTATTCCATGTGAGAATAATGCCGTCCAGGGTCTTGCTCATAATGGCGTCGTCGGAGTATTCCACGATGGAAGCGAATAATCTGGATGCCTCTTCCGCCTGCTTGCGCCCAGTGATGTCGCGGACTGAACACACCCAATGCGTGTGATTGCCGGCCGGATCCTGGATCGACGTGAAAGTATATTCCGCCCAAAACTCGACGCCGTCCTTGCGGCGGGTCAACCGTTCCAGGTAGGCCGAGTCTGGATGAACTTCCGCGGACGCGGTCAAGGCTTGGACCCCGCCACGCTTCAGGTCTTCGATGCCGAAGCCCGTGATTCGTTCGAAGGAGGAGTTCGCAAATACGGGTTCATTCCCGGACTTGCCTTGCTCCGGCGCTTTCAGGATCAACACGCCGTCACTGGTTTGCAACGCCGCCGATTCAAAAAACTGCCGCAGCTGTTCCCGCCTGCGGCGCTCCGTGGTATCGGTAAAGAACAGCGTCAGCCCCTCGCGCGAGGGGTAGCAGCGCATTTCAAACCAGGCGTTCAGAGGGTCGGGATAAAATGCCTCTACTTGAACAGGGATATTCTCCTCCACTGCCCGCCGATAAGCCGTCCCAAAAGCTGAGCCAGCTGCATAGGGCCACAATTCCCAAAGGTTCTTGCCCAGAAAATCCTGGGCGGGCATACGCATGATTCGCGCGGCCGCCGGATTTGCATAAGTGAAACGCCACTGCCCGTTCACCGCGACGAATCCATCGGAAATGCTTTCCAGAACCGCCGTATTCCCGCGGTGGGCATCCTGGAGCTGCGCGTAAGACCTCTTCAGCCGGTCCGCGATCAGGCTGGCGAATATCCCGGTGAACCCAACCACGATGGCGCGCTCCCAATCCGTGGCGCGCAGCGCGCCGATGGATCCGGTTTCTTCCAATGCGGTATAGATCACGTCAGCGACGCAGAGCGCGGTTGTAAGCAGACCCGGCCCTAGTCCGAGCGCGAGAGCGCTGACGACGATGAAGGGCGCGCGCGGAACCAAAGGGGTGAAATGGAGAGCTCGCAGCGGAAAGCGCGTGGCCGGCCCGGCCGCAGCCAGAGCGACTGCAGAGAGGTAGCGGGTGGGCAGAGATCCGAATCGGCGAAGCTGGGCGAATTTGACCCTGCGCATGGTATTCTTCAGGCGCGCTGCCGGCTGTAGGAGCGCGCTGGTTCATTGAACAGCAGCCAATAGAGTCCTAATTGACGGACAGACTCCGTGAACTGGATGAAATCAACCGGCTTCACGATGTAGCTATTGACTCCGAGTTCGTAACAGGTTCTGAGATCGGCGTCTTCGCGCGATGAAGTCAGCACCACCACAGGGATTGTTTTGGTGCGAGAGTCCTGCTTGATCCGGGTGAGCAGCTCTAATCCGTTCACGCGCGGCAATTTCAAGTCCAGCAGGATCAGTCTGGGAATACTTCCCGAATCACCGAACAGAAACTCCAATGCCTCGGCGCCATCGCGGACCACCTGAGTTCGATTGGCTAAATTGTTCTTCTGCAAAACGTGCAGCGTGAGCTCTTCATCGCTGGCATTATCTTCCACCAGCAGCAGTTCGACGGGTTCGTTGTTCATGATGCTTGGTCCGTTCTGCGCGGTCCTCGTTTCCGCTGCTTCGGTTCTGACACGGGAGCTGCCGGGCCGGCTGGCCGGGCTGGCGTCTAGAGTGTTCAGGGCCTCGCGCCAGCGCGGAAAGAAGACTTCGAATCTCGGACCCCCGCCGGGAGCGCGATCCACCGAGATCACACCGTCCGCCGCGTTCACCATGGCATCCACCACAGCCATCCCCAACCCAATTCCCGAATCGTTTCCCGCAAAGAACGGCTCGGAGAGATCGTGTTCGGATGTGATCGCGTGCCACTCCACCGCCAGCCTGACGAACGATTCGGGCCCTGCGTAATACGGGACTCGGTCCGGAAGCTCGACATTCCCTGTTTCAATACAAACGCGGCCGCCCAGCGGCATGCCGTCGCGCGCGTTGAGAGCCAAGTTCAGCACAATCTGCTTCAATTGACCGATATCCGCTCGAATCTGGCCGAGTTCCGGACCCAGAGCGGCTTCCACCGCGATGGCCGGGCCAGCCATGCGCTTCAGAATCGGGAGGAAGCGGATTAGCAACAAATTCAGGTCGACAATCCGCGCCTGCACCGGGTCCTTGCGGTATAAGCCGACGACCTGACTTGCGAGCAACGCCGACCTGTTGCCGGCGCGGTGGATGGCCTGCAGTCGCTCGCGGTACGCATTGTCCGGACCCATTTCCAAAAGCAGCTGCTGGCTGTATCCGAGAATCACCCGAAGGAGCCGCTTGAAATCGCGGGCGAGTCCATTTGCAAGCTGTCCCGCGGCTTGCATTTTCTGATCCTGGCGGATCTGAATTTCCTCCCAATTGCGCGCCGTGACGTCGCGGAACGTCAACACGGTACCTGAAGGCTGGCCCTCTATCCGGCTGATTGCGATATGTCCTTCCACCATCGCCACGCGGCCTGCTGCGCGGGCGATTAACCGCGACTCGCGCGGGAGATCCAGAGGGGCGCCGGCGCGTACCGCCGCCTGCAGATCGTCAGCGATTTCCCGGTCCGCGACGGCCAGATGAGCCACCTCCCAAAAGGGCCGGCCGAGCGCTTCGCCGTTGGTCCATCCGGTTAGACGTTCGGCGGTGGGATTAAGGAACTGGATCCCGCCCGCGGCGTCAGTCACTACAATCGCATCGGCCATGGAATCGAGCACGGTCTGGAGCCACGCATCGCGCTTTTCCAGTTCCCGTTCCACCTGGTGCTTGTAAAGCGCTACCTCAATCGTGCTGGCGAGATTGACGTGGCCGATGGGCTTGATCAGATAGCTGAACGCGCCGCTGCCTTTGACTCGTTCCAGCGTCGGCTTGTCCGCATAGGCTGTCAAAAAGACAACCGGAAGGTGAAACCGATTGCGAACCTCCGCGGCAATCGCGATTCCATCGGCGGGTCCGCGCAGGTGAATATCCATCAGAACCAGGTTCGGAGATGTTTGCTCGATGCTGCGAAACGCCTCCTCGCCGGAGGTGGCAATGGCTGGAACGGCGTACCCGGCCTTGATGAGCCTTCGTTCGATGTCGCAGGCGACGATGGCTTCGTCTTCGACAATCAACACCTTGGTCTGAGATACCGTCATGTCAGCTCCATGTGTGTGCACGCAAGAGTTGCCAATAGAGTCGGACAGGCACTGACTCCGTTGAAGGCGCCTAGTGGGGCGGACCCCCTGGTCCGCAGCCGACGCCCCCGTCGGCCGGCTGGAAATGGGATCGAACGCCAAAGAGCGGGTCCAGGGGGACCCGCGCGGACCAGGGGGTCCGCCCCACTTCGCGCCTTCATTTCCTTTGGTGGGCAGCAGGCCCATAGGAACTCCCTGACGGTGGCGGTTCGGAAGGAGCTTACCGAACCCCGACCGTGAGGGAGCGGGCGCTTTTTCACGAATCTGTCCCCGACAGGCCACAGTGCGTTTTGATGCATATCATCCCGTCGCAGACAAGGCCCCGTCCTCGATGGAAGCGCCAGCGGCAGCCACGTCGACCGATGCCAGATAAATTTCAAAAGCGACTTTCTTGACGGCCAACATGCGCGCCCGAAACAGACCACCCATGCGCCGGACTAACCCGTAGGCGAACGGCAGGCCGTCCCAATTTCCATCCCAGGAGGGATCGAAGACGCGCTCCAGAGCCGTTGAGTCCTCATTGGCGCTGGTATAGGAGATTCGGATACAGACCCATTCTTCGAGACCCGCGAAGTCCACTCCGGAAGCTTCCAGGGTGACGGGGTGACGGCGATTCCGGGACCCCTGTGCGTGTTGCAGGAACATATTCAGACAGCGGGTTAGCTCGCGAGAATTCGCCAGTATCGCACCGAGGGTTGGATCGAGCCGCACGGATAATCCGGGTAGGATCGCGGTCCAGGCTTTCTCCAGGTCTTCAAATACATGGTTGACCTGGACCATTTGCGGCTTGATTTCCCGGTCCTGCCCAAAGGCGCGCAGGGAGGAAGTTACGCTGAGCGCATCCAACGCTGCGCTTTCAATGGTTTCCGCAGCCGATCGAAGCGAATTGCCGGAGGGGACGAGGTTGAGCAGGCGTGTGCTCTCTTCGGCTACCACGCTCAGCTCGAGATCCAAATGGCCAGCGATGCCGTCCGCCAGCCGGGACAATGCCTCATGCTTATTGTCTTGCCGGGACTGTTCCTCTTCAAATCGCCGCAACGTGACGTCTTTGAAGCTGACCACCACTCCGTCCGCGCGACCGTCGCGCCAGCGGGGCGACACGCTGCCTTCAATCGCGGTACCATCCTCCAGTCTGATGTCGCGGGGCAAGGGCGCGCCGACGATGAGATCGTCTGCCGGCGTACCGTTCCTATCCACCAAGCGGAGCACTTCGCTCGAAGGCTTTCCCAGAGCATCCGCCACTTTGCATCCGAGCAGTTTCTCGGCTACCGGATTTAGATAACAAATCCGCCCAATCGCGTCCGTAACGAGAATCGCATCCGGAATTGCCGCGAAGCTTGCGCTGAACCAATCTCTTTGCTCGCGCAGATACCGTTCGTGCCGATGTTTGAAGATGGCCAACTCGATGGAGCCTTGCAGGCTGGCGGAATCCACGGGCTTCTTGATATACCCAAAAGCCTGCGTCTGGCTGGCGCGTTCCAAGGTCTTACGATCCTCGTAGGCTGTCAGATAGACCACCGGGATGTCGAAATTCTGCCGGACCTGCTCGGCTACTTGAATGCCATCCAGGTTGCCTTGAAGTCGAATGTCCATCAGGATCAGGTCCGGGGACTTCTCCCGGATAGCTTCTAACGCCGCGCTCGCCGTGCCGGCCACAGCCGGTACGTGATAGCCCACCTTTTCCAGCCGGCCCCGCAAGTCTGCGGCAATCAGGCCTTCATCCTCTACAATAACGACGCTAAGTTTCTGTGATTCCACGACCTTCTCCGTGAGGGGCCGATAACGCGACTCCGGGAATCGCTCGCGGCGGCAGCGCCAGCGACAAAATAGTATTGTGCTTTCGTTTAAGTTAGTAGTGCAGGAGTGGAAAATCTCTCCCAAAAAAACTGCGCGGGTTAACAACCCGCTGCGGGATGGCATCCTGCCCCACATTCTGAGGATATAGCTCAGGTATGCCGCAGCCGGGGGGAGATATCGGCTTATCTATTGCAAAGAAACAAGATCGGGTGAGGAAAGGGCTGCTATTCCTGCTCTGTTACAACTCAAAACTGGCGCCTCGCTCAGGAACGACAACTTCCAGCCCGTACCGATCCCGAATGGCGGCGGCGAAAGCATTTTGCTGGTCGAGTTCGCCGTGCACCAGGAACACTTTCTTCAGGCTGCCGGCCATTGGCTTCATCCAGGCGAGCATTTCGTCCCGATCCGCATGGGCGCTCAACGCATCCAGCCGCTGCACTTCGGCGCGCAGCGGCATAAGCTCGCCGAAAATGGGGACTTCCTCATGCTTTTCCAGAATTTTTCGGCCTAACGTATTTTCGGCTTGAAAGCCGGTGATGAGAACGGTATTCCGCGGGTCCCCGATGTTGTTCTTCAGGTGATGCAGAATTCGGCCGGCCTCGCACATGCCCGAGGCCGAAATCACCATAAAGGGGCGGTGCAAATCGTTCAGCGCTTTGGATTGCTCCACGTCGCGAATATAGGTGAGCCGGTTAAAGCCGAACGGATCTTCGCGGTTGTTCAAAAACTCCTGCGCTTCCTGATCGAACAGTTCCGGATGTTTGCGGAAGACCTCGGTGACATTGACGGCCAGCGGACTGTCCACGAAAATCGGAAAGCTAGGAATTTTGTGGGCATTGATGAGCTGATGCAACATGAGCACCAATTGCTGTGTGCGGCCCACAGCAAACGCAGGCACAATCAACTTGCCGCCGCGGTGAAACGTACGGTTCACGATGTCCGCGAGTTTGGTCAGGACGGATTGAACGGGCTCGTGCACGCGATCGCCGTAAGTGCTTTCCAGGATCAAATAATCCGCGGCGGGAAGCTGTTCCGGATCGCGGATGATGGGCAGACCGGCGCGGCCCAGGTCGCCCGAGAAACCCAAGCGCGTTTTCCGGCCATCCGATTCTAAATGGAGCAGCATACAGGTAGAGCCAAGTATGTGTCCCGCTTCGAATGACTCATATTGGACGCCGGGCCCGATTTCGGTGGGCGTGTGCAGTTGGACGGGACGGAAGAGCGGATACGTCGCTTCGGCATTTTCCACCGTGTAGAGCGGTTCCACCGGATGGTCGGCGGGGGCTGCCGGGAAAGGCAGCGATTTGCGGCGCAGATAGCGCTTGTTGAGAAACGCGGCGTCCCGTTCCTGGATGGATGCGGCGTCGGCCAACATGGGGCGGCAAAGGTCGGCGGTACCTGGGCTGGTGAAGATGGGACCGTGGAACCCGTTTTTCACCAGCAGCGGCAGGTTTCCGCTGTGATCGATGTGCGCATGCGACAGCATGACGGCGGAAATGTCGCGGCAGGGAAATGGGAATCGCTTGTTTCGCTCCTCGGCCTCTGAGCGGCGTCCCTGGTACTGGCCGCAATCCAGGAGATAGCATTTGCCGTCGACGGTGAGTTGATGCATGGAGCCGGTGACGGTCTTAGCCGCGCCCCAGAAGGTGAGTTTCATCAATTCAAGAATAAAACGTTTCTCGTTTCTCGTTTCTCGTTCTGACCAGCCACCAACAACCAGCCACGGGTGTTTCCCTTAGCTGGTACTCAGGCGTATACCCGATTGGTTCCGGGCTGGAGCGCTGCTAGATTCAGGTTGGATGCTGAGAAAGCTGACTGCCCTTGGTGTATTTGTTCTTGCACTTGCACCTTCGGCGTACGTGGCGTGGACTTTCCGCAGCATGCCGCAGCTTGGGTTCTATCACGACGATAGTATTTACTGGGTGTCGGCGAAGAGCCTGGCCGAAGGCCATGAATACCGGATCGCCAGCCTGCCCGGGCAGCCTTATCAAACCAAGTATCCGCCGCTTTATCCTGAGCTGCTGGCCGGGATCTGGAAGATCAATCCGAATTTCCCCGCCAACCTGCCGCTTGCGACTCTGTTCGCATGGCTGCTGCTGCCGGTTTATTTGGCGATGGTTTGGGTTTTTCTGCGCGAGTATGGATTCGGTTGGCGCGAGCAGTGCATTCTGGTTCTGATCGCCGGATTGAGTCCAGTGGCTGCGACGTTCAGCTTTTCGTTGATGCCGGAACTGCTTTTCACAGCACTGCTGCTGGCCAGCGTGCTTCTGGCTGAGCGATCGCTTTCCGGGGATGCTTCGCGCTGGCTGCCGGTTCTTGCCGGAGTGTGCGGGGCCATGGCTTATCTCACCAAATCCTCGGCAGGTCCGTTGCTGTTCACTGCTCCGCTGTTTTTCCTGTGGCGCAGGCAGTTCGTCAAAGCTGCCCTGTTTTTTGGAGCAATGCTGCCCGCGGTAGCCGGATGGCAATGGTGGGCCGCGCGGCACGTTTCGCACTCCTGGGATTTGGTGACGCTTTACTACACCAACTATTTGGGATTCCAGATCTATAACGTCTCCTGGCGCGATTTGCCGCTGGTGTTCTGGCACAATCTGGACGGCTTCCTGTTGGGCGCCGGAAAACTTCTGACCTTCGACGTGCCGTGGGGCGCGAAGCCCCTGGAACGCGTGGTGGCAGTGGCGGCAATCGCCGGCGTGGTCCGGCTGGCGCGGCGGACGCAAAAGCTGCAATATCCGCTGGCTGCTGTGGGCGTCACGGCGCTGCTGTTGGTCTGGCATTATGTACCGGATCAGCGCTTCGTTTTCCCGCTTTATCCGCTTTTGTTAGCTGGACTGTGGACCGAGCTCGCGAATGTATGGAAGGCGCTGGGCGCCGCCTGGAAAAAGCCCGCGGCGGGTGAACGCGTGGTGGCTTTCGCGGGAGCCGGCGCGCTCGCTTCGCTGGCGCTCTTCGTGGCTTTCACCACTTGCTATGGCTTGTTCTACTTCTTGCCCGATTTGCTGGGGAGTTATCGCGACGCTTTCGAAAGCCGCAGGCCGGCTTATGAGTGGATCGCTAAGAATGCCCCGCCCGACGCCAATGTATTTGCTTACGATGATCCGCTGCTGTACCTGTACTCCGGCCGGAAATCGTGCAATCTGCCGATTCCGCCCAAACTGTACTATCACAACGACGATGCGGGAATCGACAAGCTGCTGCATTCCATTCCGGATTTTGCGCGTCAATATCAGATCAGTTACGTGCTGCTGACACCCAGCGATTTCTATCGCGATCTGCATGAGCCGGGCGCCCGGCACCTGGCCGAAGCGGTGGAACAGAGCAGCGCGTTTCATCCGGCGTTCAAGACCCCGTCTGTGGCCATTTACCGATATGCGGAGAAGGGCACCGGCTCCCTTACGGTCGCGGTTCGGTAACAAAGCGAGAACAGCACACCGAACCGCGACCGCAAGGGAGCGCTACCACGACAGCCGCTGTGGCTGGGTAAAGTACAATCTCTACTAATGATCGTCCGACTGTTCGCCGCTGTCCTCGCGTGCGCGCTTGCACTGTGCGCTCAGAAAAAACCAATCACCATCGATACGCTGATGGAATCCTCCGGCGGACGGCGCGATTCCGGTGGCACGCCGGTCTGGGCTCCGGATGGCGCGCACTTCGCCTATCTCAAAGGCAAGCAGATCATGCTGTACGATGTCGCAGCCAAAACCGAGAAGGAGCTTCTGTCTTTGGAACCGCTGGATAAAGCGGCTACGCCGATGCCGGAAGCGCAGCGATTCGACTGGCAGAACCGGCGCGTCAGCGAAAGCAGCTTCGAATGGTCGGACTCAGGCAAAGAGCTGCTGATCAGCGAAGGCGGCGACCTTTTTCTTTTTCATGTGGATAATTCCAAGTGGGACCAGCTCACTGCCACCGCCGAACCCGAGCGCGATCCGAAACTGTCACCCGACGCCACACAAGTGGCCTTTCGCCGCGGGCACGATCTCTACACGCTGGAAATCGCCACGCGCAACGTTACGCGTCTCACCGACGACGGCGGTCCCACGCTGTTGAACGGCGAACTGGATTGGGTGTATCCCGAAGAACTGGATTTGAGCACGGCTTATTGGTGGGCGCCGGATTCTAAACACATCGCCTATATGCAGTTCGACACAGCTCGGGAAATGAGCTATCCACAGGTTTCATTGCTCGGACTGCGCGCCATCATGGAACCGGAGCATTTTCCGCAGGCGGGCACACCGAATGCCGACGTTCATGTGGGCGTGGTTTCGGCGAAAGGCGGGAACACGCGTTGGATGGATCTGGGCGAGACTCGAGGCTATTTGATTCCGCGAGTGTACTGGACCCCGGATTCCACCAGGCTCGCCATCGAGCGGATGAATCGCGTGCAGGACCAAATGGATCTGATACTCGCCGACACCGCAACCGGCGGCGCGCGGAGCATCCTGCATGAATCCGATCCGCACTGGATCAACACCAACGATCTGTTCCGCTTCCTCTCGAATGGGCAATTCATTTGGGGCAGCGAGCGCGACGGCTTTAAGCACCTCTACCTCTACGATCTGGATGGCAAGCAGCGCAAGCGCCTTACCGAGGGTCAATGGGAAGTGGAACGCATCGCCGGACTGAACGAGTCGCGTCAAACTGTTTACTTTGTTTCGTCGGAAACCAGTCCACTCGAGCGGCAGCTCTATTCGATCAAGTTGAACGGCAAGGATCGTACGCGAATCAGCCAGGGCGCGGGCACTCATTCGGTCTCGATGGGTCCCACGGCGGAATATTATCTCGATACTTTCTCCAGCCTCACAGAACCGTCGCGCAAGACGCTGCATAACAGCGCCGGCACGGAGTGGGCGGTGTACCGCGAGGCGAATCACAAGTTGACCGAGGAACATGAAGTGCTGCCGACGGAGATCGTCAACTTTAAGACATCCGATGGAACTTTGCTTTACGCCAGGCTCATCAAGCCGGCCAATTTCCATGCGGGGGAGAAGTATCCAGCGGTTGTGATGATTTATGGCGGACCCGGCGCGCAGAGCGTAAACAACGCCTGGTCCGGTGCGACTTGGGACCAGGTTCTGGCGGCGCGTGGATTCGTGATCTGGCAGGTGGACAATCGTGGCTCCGCCGGGCGCGGACACGCGTTTGAAACGCCCATCTATCATCGGATGGGCAAAGTGGAACTGGCGGACCAACTGGAAGGAATCCAGCATCTGCTTTCGCTGGGATTCGTGGATCCGAAACGCGTGGGCATGTATGGGTGGAGCTACGGCGGGTACATGACGTTGTACTCGTTGCTGAATGCGCCCGACGTGTTTCGAGCCGGCATCGCAGGCGCGCCGGTTACGAATTGGCGCAACTACGATACGATCTACACCGAGCGCTATCTGGGGCTGCCGGGTGATAATCCAGGCGGCTATCAGGCAAGCTCAGCCGTGGAGTACGCGGGGAAACTGCAGGCCAAGCTGCTCATGGTGCACAACATCGAAGATGACAACGTGCTGTTTCAAAACACCATGCAGATGGTGGACGCCTTCGAAAAGGCGGGAAAGCTTTTCGACATGGTGATTTATCCGCAGAAGAGCCACGGGGTGGGCGGACCCGTCCGCCGGCAGTTGCTGGAGAAGACTACGGATTTTTTTGAGAAGAACTTGAAAAATTAATGGCTGCCGTGGGCGGTACCACCGCCGCCGGATCCGCCGGACGCGTGTGAAACGGCCCCGGAACTGACGCTGCTGGTCCCCATGCTCAATCCGCTGCTGCGCGCCGAGCCACCGCCAGAGTAGCCGCCGCCCGCGTTTCCGCCGCGATAAGAAGCCGACGTACCCTTCGATGGAATGAAAGGCGTGTGTTTACCGGTGCCGGTTCCGGTGTGGGAAATACCAGGACTGCGAGTCACACCACCACCGCCGCCACCACCTCCGCCATAGTAAGGGGCTTGCCAAACAGAATAGGGACTGTAGAACCCGTATCCGAATGGGCTGTATGCCAACCCGTTACATGGAACATAGGTGTACATGCCGAACATCGGATTGAACTGCCAGGGCACGCCGAAAGCGGAGGCTCCTCCGCCGCAACCGAAGGCAAACGCGGAAAGGCCGCCGAAGCCGCCACCCGAAGACCCGCCAATGAGGCTGTTGGCGGACGACACATTTGCTTTGGCCAGGTAGCCGGATCGCCGATCACTCCAGCGATATAGATCATCATCCGCTTTGGAATCGAAGCTCTCAGCCATCAAAGCGCCGGTCAGAACTGTTTCTTTGCCCTTGTGCAGCGTCAACTGGCCGGAGTCGCCCTTCACAATCGCTTCGCCGTCATACACCTTAAACAAACCTTGCTCCGCATCCACGCGATAAAGGCCATGTTTCACCAGCAGCATGTTGCTTCCCTTATAAAGAAGCATGATGGCGTTATCTTTCGCCAAATCCTCGCATTCCACCAGCGCCGACCCAGTGAGCACTTCAACGCGCGTATCGGTCAACTTGTTCGACACCATGCGGATCGAACTGTTCTCAGCCATCCGCAGGAAAACGCCGGGAGTCAACAACACTTCGGCCATGCCCTCAGTGGTGCGGAAAACCTCGTTGTCCTTGATGTTCGGAAATTGCCCGATCTTCGGGTCTACCGGATTGTCGTTGAGATATGCGCTGCCCTCCACGTATTGGATGACGCCGGAATGAGCCGAAATCATGTATTGGGCGTGTGCGGAAGTTACTGCGAGAAATCCAACTATGAGACCAGCGACCCTACTGCGCATGGTGTACTCCTTGACTGTATCCTGCTCTCTTTTAACACGTTTGTCAACCCTATCGGGTTTCAGAAGTTGCGCTTGCCTATAGTTCTTTGGGGCTACTTTGAGAAGTCATAGGGACTGGCGCACTGACCCGGCATAGCCATACAACCGAGCCGCGAGCGCGAGGGAGCGTGAGCAAAGTGGGGCGTTCGTGGTAGCGCTCCCTCGCGGTCGCGGTTCGGTCGCCGCGAGCGGTAGCAACCGGTGATTTTTACTTTTTCAGGTCTTCAGGTTTTTTTCGAACAGAGCCAAAATCCGCTTGTACTCATCGGCCCAACTTACCGGCTCCACGAATCCATGGTTTTCCACCGGATAGACCGCGAGATTCCAGTTCTCCTTGCGCAGCTCGATCAGCCGCTCCACCAGCCGGACGGTGTCCTGGAAGTGAACGTTCGTGTCCACCATGCCGTGGCAGATCAGCAGCGCACCTTTCAAACCCTGTGCGAAATAAATGGGCGACGATTGTTTGTAGGCCTCGGCGTCTTTCTGCGGAATATTCAGAATGTTCGCCGTGTATCCGTGGTTGTAGTGGGCCCAATCGGTCACAGGCCGGAGCGCCGCACCCGCGGCGAAAATATCCGGCTGCGTGAACATCGCCATCAAAGTGATGAATCCGCCGTAGCTGCCGCCATAGAGCCCGATGCGCTTCGGATCAACTCCTTGCTGCGCCACCAGCCAGCGCGCGGCGTCCACCTGATCATCCAGATCCTTGCCGCCCATGTGGCGATAGATGCCGGTGCGCCAGTCACGACCGTAGCCGGCCGAGCCGCGATAGTCGACGTCGATCACCGTATATCCGCGCTCCATCAGGATGTGATGGAACATGTACTCGTGCGAATAGGACGACCACCAGCGATGTACGTTCTGCAGGTATCCGGCGCCATGCACGAAGATCACGGCGGGGCCGCCCTTGCGGAAATTGGCGGGTTTATAGAATCGCGCACGCAGCGTGGCGCCGTCGCGCGCCGGAAACGTCACGATGGGCGCATCGAGCCACGGATATTCCCAAAAGTCGGGCGCGGGCGATGACGTCAACTTCTTTTCCGCCGCACTGGCACGAGCTTCCTGCACATACAGCTCGGGGGGCTTGTTGGTATAGGAATAAACGTCGGCCATCCAGCGATCGTCAGGAGAGAGAACGCACGTGTGAGCGCCCGCGGCCGATGTGAGCCGTGTTCTGGCGCCGCCATCCGCGCTCATTTCATAGATCTGGTGCTGCCCCGGATCGCCTTCGCTGGTGGTGAGAAAGAACCGGCTTTTGTCTTTCGAGAGTGTCGCTCCGTCTACTTCCCAATTGCCGGATGTCAGCGCCTTGGGCTCGCCGCCATCGAAGGAAACCGTGTAGAGATGGGAGTAACCGGTGCGTTCGGATTGGAAATAAATATCGCGATCGGATTTCATCCAGCCCAGCGTGAACGAGCCTGGCCCATCCAGCCAGGCGTCGTCATGATCGTGCTCGATGACGCGCGTTTTTCCGTTGGTCTCATCCAGCGCCAGAATCCAGCGGTCTTTGTTGTCGGCCGCGCGAGCGATGAGGGCTGCTTTGGTGCCGTCTTCCGACCATACGGGAGGTCCCAATTGGACATCGCGTTCTTTTTCAACAGGCTTCGCCCTCTCATCAACCGGCTTCGCCTCGGGCTTGTTTTCTTCCTTCTCGGGTGGGAGTTTCTGGCCATGATCCGCCCACTTCACTTCACCGGTTTCGACGTTGAGGATCGCGAGACGAATGCGGTTCTGATTGTCGCCAACTTTGTTGCGGGAGGGAATGTCTTCGGTATAGCCGGACTCGGTCACGAAGTTCGGCACGATGGTATTTTTGGTTCCCGTGCCGGATTCGGAAACGCTGGCGATCACGTATTTCTCATCCGGCGTCAAAGCCAGTGCCGTGATGCTCTGCTGCGCTTGCAAGTTGAAAGGCTTGCGCGGATTCTCATGCTTCTTGCGGGCTTCGTCCTCTTCTTTCTTGGCAGCCTGTTCGCGAACCACTTCGAGCAGGTCTTTCTCCTCTTTCTTCACGAACTCCTGGCTGTCGGTGCCTTTCTTCTCTTCGTCGGTGTGGCTCGCACCGCGGCCTTGCCGTCCGCCTTCGGCAACCGGAGGCGCGCCGGTACGGATGTCGGTCATTTCCACCACGGATCCGGAATCGAGCGTCATCACGTAAAGATTGTTCGCGCGAGTGAATGCGATTCGTTTGCCGTCCTGCGTGAAGTGCGGATTCGTTTCGGAGTCTTCCGTTTTGGTGAGCTGCTGGGTCTGCCCGGTAGTGGCGTCATAGAGGAACAGGTCGCCGTCGCGCGAATAAACGCTGCGCTTCTTATCCAGCGTGGTATCGCCAAAAGCAGGCGGCGCGAGCTTGGCTTCTTCCTCTGAAAGTTTTTTCAGGCCGGACCCATCGCGCCCGACGACGTAGGTGTCAAGATCCTTGAGCAGCGGATCACTGGCCTGTTTCCATTGGAAATAGATCCGCTCGCCATCGCCCGACCACCGAACCTGGGCGGGCTCCCAGCCATACAATCCGGGCCCGCGCATGATGTTGTCGATAGTCAGCGCAAACTTCCCGGCGGGCGTAGCGTGGAACGCAAAGAGGAGCGCGAGCAGAGGCAGAGTGGATTTCCGCATAAGGTAACATGCTAGCGAAAATCCTTAGGCCGCGGATGAACGCAGATAAACGCGGATAAAACGGTCTTGTGTTATCCGCGTTTATCTGCGTTCATCCGCGGCCAAAATCTTATTTCGCGGCGTGCATCTGGACGGTGCCTAGCTGGGTCAGGCCGCCATCCACTATGATCGTCTCGCCCGTGGTGGAAGTGGCGTCGGCTACCAAGTAAAGCGCAAGGGCGGCGATCTCTTCTACCGTGGCTAAGTGCTTCAGCGGAGTCACCGCTTCGCCTTGATCGAACGCGGACGACGGCCAGTTGGCGAAGCGTGTGCGAACGAATCCGGGAGCGATGGTATTCAGGCGGATGTCCGGAGCCAGCGCGCGGGCCAGCGACTTGCCCATGGTGATCATGGCGCCCTTGGATGCCGCGTACGCGATGGAACTGCCCATTCCGGTCATGCCGGCAACGGACGCGACGTTTACGATGGAGGAGCCTGGCTGCTTGCGCAGCGACGGAACCGCGGCGCGGATCGCATAGAATGCGCCGCGCAGATTTGTGTCGAACGTGCGATCCCAAATTTCGTCGGTGAGATTGTCCAGTTGATCATGCGGGATGCGGGTGCTCCAGCCGGCATTGTTCACCAGGATGTCGAGCTGTCCGAATTCCTGGTTCACGCGCGCGATCAGCGCCGCGACATCCGATTCTTTCGAAACATCCGCGCCCATCGCGATCGCTATGCCGCCCGCTTTGCGGATTCCGGCAACCACTTCTTCCGCCGCGTCGCGCGACTGGCTGTAGTTCACGCCGACTTTCGCGCCCTCGCGCGCGAACAATTCGGCAATCGCGCGGCCCATGCCGGTGCCTGCCCCGGTGACCAATGCTACCCGATCCTGGAGTTTCATTTACCCAGATGGTAGCGCAGGCGCGATCTTACTTTTTCACGAAATGCAGCGTGGCTTGGGCGGTTTGGCCCTGCGTGGAGTTTTCTTTGATTTCGAGCGTCATGTGCTTGCCGTCGTCCGAAATCGTGTGTGTCCAGTGGCCCTGAACCTGATCGTCTTTCACTACCGCGGTCCACTCGGTATCCATCGTGTTGCCGTTCACTGTGGTTTTTGATGCCATTTGAAATGGACCAATCTGGTTTTGCTGGGTGCTGCCGTCGAAGCTCAGGCGCATCCGCGTGGTCATGACGCCGAGATACACCAACGGAACGATGCCACTATCCGGCTCCTTGAATGTGGATTCCAGCGAGATTCCGGTCCCGTCCGGTTTGATGCGGGTTTCGAGATTGCCAGGAGCGTCGGCGGACGGCTGATCTTTGTCCAACACCCACTTCCCGGTAAAGCCGTCGTCCTTGGAGCTGGCACTGGCGGAAATCGCGACGAGCAAGAAAGCGAAAGATAATAGACGGATAGTTTTCAACACACACCTGCTCCTGCATATAAGATTCAAATCCAGCGGAAGCGTTTCATTTATTGCCGTGCCGGCCTTGGCCGGATGCAAACCGCTGAGCTCCGGCCACTGTTTCCCCGCTCTCAATCACTTGCATGCCCCGGCGAAACTCATTTCGAGTCGCGTCCGGCAGCGCGAGCGACCATTGCTCATAGGACGACAAGCGATCCGATCGCATGCAGGTCTGGGGGAGCGCGGCCAATTCATGAGCCAATGCGACCGCGGAGTTCAGCGCGCTGCCCGATTCCACCAGCCGGTTGGCCAGCCCCATCCGCAGTGCCTCATCGCCCGACACTCCGCGTCCCGTCAGAATCAAATCCAAAGCGTGGCTATGGCCGATCAATCGTGGAAGCCGGATGGTCCCGAGATCCACCAGCGGAACCCCGAAGCGCCGGCAATACACGCCGAACACCGCATCGCGGGCGGCCACTCGCAGATCGCACCAGCAAGCCAGCTCCAACCCTCCTGCAACCGCGTGGCCTTCCACGGCGGCGATCACCGGCTTCGACAGCAGCATGCGGGTGGGACCCATGGGTGCATCGCCTTCGACCGACAGTGTGTTTCCCTGCCCGGCGGCAACCGCCTTCAGATCCGCACCCGCGCAGAACGTTCCAGCGGCGCCGGTAAGCACCGCCACGCGCAGATTGGAATCTGCGTCGAACGCGCGGAAAGCGTCCACCAAAGCGCGCGCCGTAGCGCCATCCACGGCGTTGCGCACCTCAGGCCGGTTGATGGAAACAACGAAAATAGGGCCCTGAACGTCGGTGAGAACGGTTTTCATGTGCCCTACTGTACAATAAAGCAAACCGTTTCTCGTTTCTCGTTTCTCGTTCTGCGTACTGGCCAGCGGTGCGAACGAGAAACGAGAAACGAGGAACGAGAAACTGTTCCCGATGTTGCTGTCCACTCCAGCGTATTTCACGTTCCTGATCGCCGTCTTCTTCGTTTACTGGCTGGTTTCCCGGTTTCGATTGGTTGGCTTGGCCATCATCGTATTTGCGAACTATTTTTTCTACGCCCGTTGGGATCTCATCTATCTCGCTCTCATCCCCGCCGCCTCTTCTTGCGATTTTTTGATCGGCTACGCGCTCGCTTCCACTGAGAGACCCGTCCTCCGCCGCGTCCTGGTAACGTGCAGCATCGTTCTGAACATCGGACTCATCGCGTCGGTGAGGTACATGACGCTGCCCTGGATTCTCCCGCTCGGGCTTTCTTTTTACGCCTTCCAATCGTTGACGTACACCGTCGACATTTATCGCCGCGATGCGAAGCCTGCTGACAGCTATCTGGCCTACTTAGCCTCCGCAAGCTTTTTTCCTACGACACTGGCCGGGCCGATTACGCGGATTTCCACTCTGCTTCCGCAATGGTCGAAGCGCGAACTGCTGAGCGCGCAGGATGGCGGCAAAGCTTTCTTCCTGATTGGGCTGGGACTTTTGAAGAAGTTCCTGATCGCGGATTATCTGGCCGAAAACCTGATCAACCGCGTGTTCGATCTGCCCAAGCTCTACTCGGGTACGGAAGTTTTGCTGGGTGTTTACGGATACGCGCTGCAGCTTTACTACGACTTTTCCGGCTACACGGATATCGCGATCGGATCCGCGCTGCTGCTTGGAATCAAGCTGCCCATCAACTTCAATCGTCCCTACACGGCGCAAAATATCGCGGACTTCTGGCGGCGCTGGCACATTTCGTTTTCCAACTGGCTACGCGATTACTTGTATTTCTCGCTCCCTGGCCTGCGCTCGCGCTGGAAGATTTTTACGTACGGAAATCTGGTCCTCACCATGGCCGTCGGCGGACTTTGGCATGGCGCCAGTTGGACGTTCCTGATCTGGGGTCTGTGGCACGGAACTGGACTCGCCGTACAGCGATGGTGGCAGGTGCTGCGAGGGAATCCGAAGCTTTCGGCGAATTCCGCGATGCACTTCCTAAAAGGAGTGGTGACATTCCATTTCGTACTGGTCGGCTGGGTCTTCTTTCGCGCATCGAGCATCGCCAATGCGCGCGACATCTTCGCGCAAATCGGCTCAGGCACGGTTGCATTCGGGAACGTCGCTCCCGGCTTCCTGCTGGTGCTCGGGGTGGCCCTGTGCGCGCATTATGTGCCGAAGAGCTGGTATGACGGGAGCCTGAGGCTCTACAGCGAATCGCCATTTTACGCGCAAGCAGCCGCCATGGCACTTTTACTGGTCGCCATTCAATATGTGGGAGCAACCGGCGCGGTGCCCTTTATCTACAACCGGTTTTGACCATGCTGCCGAAGAAATCGTCCCTCGCAATCATTACCTTCGGCGTTCTCATCCTGCTCTTGCAGTGGACAAAACTCGCGCGTCCCTTTGTACTGGATACCGCATTGGACTTTCGGCCGCGCCCAGCGGCAATTCCGGAAGAGCCCGTGCGTCCGCGTCCGCCCGCAGCTTCTCGCAATAAGATTGTTATCATCCCGCGGAACCCCACCGGGCCAAATCTGATCGATCCGCGCGGAGCATTGAAAGCGTTTTATCAAGCCTTGTGGCGAACAGAAGCCAAACAGCCGGGCGCCGTGACGCGGATTTTGCATTACGGCGACTCGCCAGTGACGGCGGATTCCATCACCGCCGACGCACGCTCGCTGATGCAGGAACATTTTGGCGACGCCGGCCACGGTTTCATCTTAATCGCCAAGCCGTGGGCGTGGTACGGACATCGCGGCGTGGAAGTGCACGGCAGCGGCTGGCATATTGAAGCCGCCAGCCAATCCCGCGCTCACGACGGTTTTCACGGATTGGGCGGCGTCAGCTTTCAGGGCGGGACAGGCGCATCCTCCGAGTTCATTCTGCACGCGGACCATGGCCGAATGGAAGTGAAATACCTGCGGCAACCCGGAGGTGGAACGCTGGCCGTACAAGCCGGCGATGCGCCCCTGGGCAAGGTGGACACCGACGGACAAGAAAAACAGCCGGCGTTCCAAATGTTTGATCTTCCGAGCGGCGCGCGAGAGATCAACTTAACCGTGGAACGCGGTCCGGTCCGAATTTTCGGCGTCAGTTTTGAGAAAGACGGGCCGGGGGTGATTTACAATAGTTTAGGGTTGAACGGCGGCCAGGTGCAGATGGCGCTGCGTTTTTTCGAGAAGACGCAGTGGACCGCCGAACTCCAGCATGAGCAGCCCGATCTGGTGATTGTGAACTACGGCACCAACGAAAGCCTGTATGCGGACTACATTGAACGCTACTATCCGGGCGAATTGCGGGAGCTGCTGCGGCGCATCAAAAACGCCGTTCCGAAAGCATCGTTGCTGGTGATGAGCCCCATGGATCGTGGCGAACGAAACTCGAGCGGCCAGATCGCCACACCACCCACGTTGCCGCGTCTCGTAGAAATCCAGCGCCAGATTGCCGCCGAAACCGGCTGCGCGTTTTTCAACACATTCCAGGCCATGGGCGGCGAAGGAACCATGGCGCGCTGGTATGAGAGCCAACCGCGGCTGGTGAGCGCGGACTTCATGCATCCGCTGCCGGCAGGAGCGAAGAAGGTGGGCGTGCTGCTGGACCAGGCGCTGGAATCCGGGTTCCGCCAATTCAAAGCCAGACAAGAGGAACGGCTGGCGGAACGCGCGCCTGCGAAGGGAACGGAGCAATAGTGCGAAAGGCTGCGTTGCTTCTTCCGCTCGTAGCGTTCACCCTCACGGTCTCTGCCTCATCCGCCACCACCACTCAGCCGGTCAAGAAGACGAGTACACCGGTCAAGAAGAAAACCACGGCGAAGACAGCGCGCAAAAAAAGGCACCGTGTCGCGGTTGTCGCTGTTTCACCACAAGTTCGCCACGTCGCGTTCCAGACTGTGAGCGCGCGCGCCACGCATCCCATGAACACGCTCGAAGGCGCGGCTGCGCTGGTTCCATTTTTCGAGCAGATCTCGCATCCACCGGAAACCGGTTCGCTGCATATTTTGCACTACGGCGATTCGCACACTGCCTCGGATGACTGGGCGGCTGAAATGCGCCAGTCCCTGCAAGCGAAGTTCGGCGCTGGCGGTCCTGGATTTACACTCGCCGGCCATCCATTCGCTGGATACCGGCGTTTCGATTCGCACGGCGCAAACTCGCGAGGCTGGTATACCGATGGCCTGGTGGGCAGGCAGGGCGATGGAATTTACGGACTTTCCGGTGTTAGCTTGACCGCGCAATCGGCCGGACAAACGGTGTCGTTATCCGCGGAATGCGAGCAGCTTGAGCTGCACTATCTGCAGCAGCCGGGCGGCGGGCAAATTGAGTTTGCCGTGGACGGCCTGTCCGTCGCAACCATCGATACCGCGGGCGATTTGGCGCCTGGCATTTATCGCTACGCGCCGGGCGCTGGTTTGCACCAATATAACGTCACAACGTTGAGCGAAGGGCCGGTCCGGCTCTTTGGATGGGTGGCGCAGAATCACGCAGGTGTCACATACGAGACGCTCGGAATCAATGGCGCCAAGGCGCCTATGATGCTGGATTGGAACCAGCCGATTCTCGCCGGCGAATTGGCCTCGCGCGATCCCGCGCTCATCGTCGTCGCTTATGGAACCAACGAAGCCCTGAGCCAGGGTTGGACCGAGGCGGAATATCGCAGCGAATTTACCGAGCTGATCCGGCGATTGCGCGCCGATGCTCCTGTCGCCAGCATTTTAATCGTGGGACCGCCCGATTGCCTGCGCCGCTATCGGGGCGCTCGTCAGCCGTTCCCGCATATGGATGAAGTGATCGAAATCCAACGGCAAGTGGCGCTTGAAAATGGCTGCGCATTCTGGAACTGGCGCACCCGAATGGGCGGCCCAGGATCCGTCCGCCAATGGGTACAAGCGGGTTTGAGCCAGGGCGACTATGTGCATTTCACGGGCGCCGGCTATCGACTGGTGGGCGACATGTTGGTTGACGAATTGATGGAACAGTACAACCGGTTTCTCGCGGTTCGCGCCGAGGCTACGAATGGACAATAGAGAGAAGATCGTCTCAATCCTGAAGAGCGTCTCGAAGAAAAACTCAGTCCCGGCAGCGGACGAATCGCTGTTCGATTCCGGCTTTTTGGATTCCTTCGCGCTGCCTGATATGGTGGGTGAGCTCGAGACAGCATTCCAGATCAAGATCCCCGATTCGGATCTGAATCCGCGCAAGTTCGAAACCATCGCCCGCATCGAATCCTACATCGAGAACAGGAAATAACGCGTGTCCGTCCTCAAGGCTTTCGGAGCCTACCTCCCCGCCAGAATTGTTCCCAACCAGGAGTTGGGATGTAAATTAAACCGGACGCCGGATTGGATTTTAGACGTCTCGGGAATTGAGCAGCGCCGCTATGCCGCAGAAAACGAATCGGTCGCGGACATGGCCGTGGCCGCGGCTACGCAGTGTTTGGAGCGCGCGGAGATGACGGCTGCCGATATCGGATTATTCATCGTCAGCTCGGGTTCCACCGAGCGCCGGTTTCCAGGACCGGCGTCCATCGTCGCCAATCGATTGGGGGCAAGCAGCGCGCCGGCTTTGGATGTTCCGATGGCCAGCGCCGGCGGACTTTTCGGAATCGCGCTGGCCGCGCAGCTGGCGGATGTTTACGGCAACATACTGGTAGTAGCGGCGGAGAAGATGTCGACCGTGGCTACGCGCGAGCCCATGGAACAAGGAGTCGCCGTGTTGTTTGGCGACGGAGCGGGTGCATGCGTGGTCTCGCGCGGCGATGGTCCTGCGCGGATCGTCGATTCTGTACTACATTCCGACGGCACTTTCGCTGAAGATCTGCGGCTGGAATTTGACGCTCCGCTGGCGATGAACGGCCGCTCGGTGATCATGCAGGCGTCGCGCAAGATTCCGGGAGTCATCACGGAGTTACTCGAAAGAAATCGCACGTGCTCTGCTGCGATCAAGATATTCCTGATGCACCAGGCTAACCAGAATCTGATCGATCGCGTAGCCAAAGCGCTGGATGTGCAGCCTGCAATGTTTTATTCGAACATTCGCGGGTACGGCAACACTTCTTCGGCGTCGATGTTGATTGCGGCTTCCGAGTGGTGGCAGTCGCCTGGACCAACTGCCGGCGATTTGATTTGCTTTGCCGCGTTCGGCGCCGGGTTCCACTGGGGCGCGTTGCTGGTGGAAGCGTAACCGACCAAAGGCACCGACTCCCTTACGGTCGCGGCTCGGAATGTGGCGTACGGGCGTTACCGAGCCGCGACCGTGAGGGAGCCGGTGCCTTTAATTCCCAAACGACCACAACGCGGGCGGCTTCAGACCCAGCAGCGGATACAACTTGAAAATCAGCATCCGGGCCTCAAGCGAAATATTGTTGAGGCTCATCGATTCCGCGCTGATCTTGAACTCCTCCAGATACTCGGCGAACAGATCCAGCAGATCGACACACTCGAACTTCTCGCCGGATTTGTCACAAATAACGTGCTCACAGTCGCACGCTTTACTAAACGTCTCCGACAGCAACTGAGCGGCAAAGGCCGCATTAGCCGGCTGGTTGATCCGGGCGAAATCGCGGCTGATCATGGCCATCGCGGTGAGCCGATCGTTGGTGAGCGGCATCGCAGTGGCCGCGGTCAAGGCTTCGGACGCCACGCTCGATCGCTGTTGCGGCGAAATGGTCTCGCGGCGATAAATCTCGATCAGCGCGGCCACACGTTCCGCCGGATCTTCGAGCTTCCGAGCGAAAGACAAGGCGTCCGCGTAAGGCATTTGGGTCAAGTCCGGCGGGTTCACATCGTCTTTGTGCGCTGCTTCCGTCTTCGGTGCGTCCTCCGCCACGAATGCCTGAGCCAGCTCCTCGCGCTCGGACTTGTACCGCTCCAGCAACTCAGGATCAATGGAACCGAGTTCCGACGCGATCTCCCGTAGCATCTTCCGCCGGGCAACTTTTTCTATGCGCAATTTCTCGGATGTCGCGGCGCTTAACGCACGATCGATCGCTTCCACCGCGAGTGGACGATTCAGCCCGACGATCTGTTTGGTGCAGTCGAGCAAGTAAGAGATGTCTCGCTCATCCGGCGATTGCGCGGGAAAAGCTCCCAAGATCTCGGAGAACAGCGCGACAGCCGTGGCCGGGTCCGCTGGTCTTCGATTCCTCCAGCAATTTCGCAGCGCTGCCGGAGCGGAAGCCGCCAGCCGCGAGACCCTGGCTAATCATCTCTCGCGAATTGCCGTGATTGCGCGCGACAAATTCCACCAGTTTGTCGTACGCCTGCGCTACGAAATCTTCTTCGCCACCACGCCGAATAGAGGCAATCAATCGCTCCGCTTCTTCCAGATCGAGCGGCGCCATGCGCTGCACGATGCTGACGCGCAGGCTGTCCTGCTCGGCCGGAAGGTTCACGCCGCTCAAAGCCGCTTGCGCATCGCGCAGCAGATCCTTAGCGATTTTTGGATATTTTGCGGCGAGAACATCGGCCGCCCTGAGGCGGGTGTCAACGCCGTAGACAACCGGCTCCGACGCTGCCAGGCGCCGAATTTGAGCGACCAGGGATAGGATCTCCTTTTGTTGCGGAGCCACCAATAGCGCGGCCAGCAAATAAGGGACCATGCAGCCAGTTTAGCGTTATCCCTTCAAGATCTCCCGCGCCGCGTTGTAGCCGGGAGCGCCCATGACGCCGCCTCCGGGATGCGTTCCCGATCCGCAGAGGTACAGGCCCTTAAGCGGCGTTTTGTAACGCGCACATCCCGCAACGGGACGCATCACAAACATTTGATCGAGACTCATCTCGCCATGAAATATATTTCCGCCGGTGAGTCCAAAGCGGCGCTCCAGGTCGAGCGGCGTGAGCACCTGCTTGTCGATGATCAGCGAGCGGAATCCGGGCGCGTATTCCTCAATCAAATCGAAGACGCGATACGCGAAGGGCTCGCGCAGATCGTCCCAGGTGGCGTCACGCAGCGTGTAGGGCGCGTATTGCAGAAAGATTCCCATGATGTGCTTGCCCGGAGGCGCAAGCGATGGATCGTAGACGGTGGGGATGGTCATCTCGATCATCGGCGAGTGCGAAGGCTGGCCGTACTTCGCGTCGTCCCACGCGCGCTCGATGTATTCGATGGATGGACAAATGTGCATCGTGGTGCGATGCTGCGGACCGTTGTCGCCTGGATAGGCCCGGAAGTTCGGCAGTCCGCTGAGTGCGAGATTGATTTTGCAGGACGTGCCCTGGCTGCGATATTTGCGGATGGAATCCAGAAATTCCGGCGGGAGATGGCGCGATTCCAACAATTTCAGGAACGTCAAAGTCGGCGTAAGATTACTCGCGACAATCGCGGCGTCGATCTCTTCCCCGCCCTCCAGCACCACTCCATTCGCGCGCCCATCTTTTACGCGGATGCTTTCCACCGAGGCGTTGAGCCGGATCTCGACGCCCTTGCTGCGCGCGGAATCCGCGATGGCGTTCGAGACGCCGCCCATGCCGCCGCGCACGAATCCCCAGAGGCCGCGATGTCCGCCCACGCCTCCCATCACGTGATGCAGCAGGATGTAGGCAGTGCCCGGCGAGCGAGGACCGCCATTGGCGCCGATCACTCCATCGGTAGCAAGCGTGACCTTGATCTCTTCGGATTCAAACCACTCGTCGAGAAGATCCGCCGCGCTTTCGGTAAATACTTTCACCATCCCGACAATTTCTTTGGCATTGAGACCGCGCATCTTGCCCAGTAATTTTAAATAGTCGATGAGATCGCCGACACCGGCCGGCGGAAACTCGGGCGGTGTGGTTAACAGCAGGCTTTCCACCACCACCGAGATCCGCTCCAGGTGATCTTCGAAAGCGGGAAACACGTCGGCGTCGTGCTTGGAGAATTTCGCAATTTCGGCGACGGTCTTGGCGCGATCCTGCCACATGAAGAGATGGCGATCATCGGGGAAAGCCGAGAAGAAGGCTGGATCTTTGGCATCTACTTTGTAACCAAAGCGGTCGAGCTCGAGATCGCGGATGATGCGGTCCTGAAAAAGGCTGGTGAGGTAGGAAGCGGTGGAGACCTTGTAGCCGGGCCAGATTTCTTCCGTGACCGCACAGCCGCCCACCAGCTCGCGCTTTTCGAGCACCAGCACTTTGCGTCCGGCGCGAGCGAGGTAAGCCGCGGTGACCAGGCCGTTGTGCCCGGCGCCAATGATAACTACGTCGTATTTAGCCAACTCACGATTGTAGCTTCAAACCGAACCGCGACCGCAAGGAAGCGCTACCACGAATGCGCCATCGTAGGAATTGTTCACGCTCCCTTGCGGTCGCGGTTCGGTTGGGGGATTGTGTAATTCAGATGCACCACGCCATCCGAAAACCGGCGCGTGCGTAGCAATTTCAGCTGCACCGTCCGGCGCGCTGGCGCGATCAACGGAATGCCTTCGCCGATAAACACGGGAATCACATGGATGCTGAATTCGTCGATCTGCCCCGCGTCTAAAAATGACGCGATGATCCCGCCGCCGCCCATCATCCAGATGTCTTTGCCCGGCTGTTTCCGCAGACGCTTCGCGAATGGACCGATCGGTTCATTCACAAATTCCACGTTCGCTGCCGGCGACTTCGGCGGCCGGTGCGTAAACACATAATTCTTCACCTTCATGCCAAACTGGCTGACGCCGCCCCTGGTGAGCGCCTGGTCATACGTCTTCCGGCCCCAGAGAATGGTGTCGACGGATGCGAAGAACTTTCCTATGCCGTAGTTGCCGCGCGGGCTCGGACGGTCCAGCCAATCGAAACTTCCGTCGGCGCGGGCAATGAACCCATCCGCGCTGGTTGCAATGTATGCGATGATCTTCCGGTTTGGTTTCATCAGCAGCAGTATGCCAACCAGCTGTGACAACCTATGTCATATTTGTTTAATCGCCGGGCGATTCAAACGCCACCACACCCAGCGGCGGCACCGTAATCGAAATGCTGTGGTAATGATTGTTCTGCGAGACCGGCTCCGACATCACCAGTCCGGCGTTGCCTAGGTTGCTGCCGCCGAACATCTCAGCGTCCGTGTTCAGGATTTCGCGATACGGCCCAGGGTCCGGCACTCCCACGCGATAGTGGAAGCGCGGTACCGGCGTGAAATTGCAAACGAATAACAGGAACGGCTTTCGCTTCGTCGACCGGCGGATAAACGAGATGGTGGATCCATCCACATCCCGGAAATCCACCCACTCGAAACCTTCCCAGTGGAAATCCACCTCATAAAACTCGGGATACGACGTGTAGAGCCGATTCAGCTCTCGCACCAGCGCTTGCAGTTTCCGATGCAAATCGAAATGGAGCAGCTCCCAGGGCAGTCCGCGATCGTGATTCCATTCCTCCCATTGGCCGATTTCCGATCCCATGAACAACAGCTTCTTGCCCGGATGCGCGTACATGTACGCCAGAAATGCCCGCACATTCGCGAACATCTGCCACATATCGCCCGGCATTTTGCTCAACAACGATCGCTTGCCGTGCACCACTTCGTCATGCGAAATGGGCAGCACGAAATTCTCGGTGAACGCGTACAGCATGCTGAACGTGATGTCGTTGTGGTGATACTTGCGATGGATCGGGTCCTTTTCGAAGTAATCCAGCATGTCGTGCATCCAGCCCATGTTCCATTTCATGGTGAAGCCCAGGCCATTGAGGAACACCGGCCGCGACACGCCGGCGAATGCGGTGGACTCCTCGGCGATGGTCATTGCGCCCGGCACCTGGTGCGCCAGTTCATTGAAGCGGCGCAGCAGGGAAATGGCTTCCAGGTTCTCATTGCCGCCGTACATGTTGGGAACCCAGTCGCCCGGCTGGCGCGAGTAATCCAGATAGAGCATGGATGCCACGGCGTCTACGCGCAATCCGTCGATGTGATATTGGCGCAGCCAGAATTGGGAATTCGAAATCAGGAACGTCTTCACCTCGTTGCGGCCGTAGTTGAAGATCAGCGTTCCCCAATCGCGATGCTCGCCTTTGCGCGGATCCGCATGTTCGTACAGCGCGGTTCCATCGAAAAACGCCAGCCCATGCGCGTCTTTCGGAAAGTGCGCAGGCACCCAGTCCACGATCACTCCGATGCCGGCCTGGTGGCAGCGATCCACGAAAAACATGAAGTCGTGCGGGCTGCCGAAGCGCGCGGTGGGCGCATAGTAGCCGGTGATCTGATAGCCCCACGACCCGGAGAACGGATGCTCCATGGGCGGCATCAACTGCAGATGCGTGTAGCCCAGATCCTTCGCGTAGCCCACCAGTTTGTCCGCCAGCTCGGCATACGTCAGGTACGAATTGTGCGGGCCGCGCAGCCAGGATCCCAGGTGTACTTCGTAAATCGAAACCGGCTCCTTCAAATAATCTTTTTTCGCGCGCGATTCCATCCACGCCTGATCGCCCCATTGATAGGTGGAGAGGTCCACCACCACGGATGCCGATTTCGGGGGAAGTTCGGTTGCGAATCCATACGGATCGGCCTTCTGCTGGCGATAGCCCTGCACGCGCGAACGTACCGCGTACTTGTAGTTGGTTCCCGGCGCGGCCGCCGGCATGAAGAATTCCCAGATGCCGCCGGTGCGCATTCGCATGGGATGGCGGCGTTCATCCCAATCGTTGAAATCGCCCACCACGCTGACCACTTCGGCATTCGGCGCCCAAACCGCGAAACGCACGCCTGCCACTCCCTCGCATTCCACAATGTGGGCGCCCAAAGTGCTATAGCTCTCGTAATTGGTTCCCTCGCCGTGCAGATGCAAGTCGAATTCGGAGATCAGCGGCGGGAAGCGATACGGATCGTCGGCTTCCACTTTCGTCGCGCCGTTCCAAAGCGTGTACTGCAGCTTGTATGCACGCGGGTCCTGCGCGATGCTGGCGGCAAAGAAACCGTCGGCGTGCAGTTTTCGCATGGGATGCAACAGTCCGCCGGTAGCCACCCACGCGTCCATTGCTTGGGGCAGAAATGCCCGGACCTCCCAGCCGTCGTCAGTTTGATGGGGGCCGAGAATGCTGAACGGGTCGCCATGAGAACCGTGGATGATCGCTTCCAACTCTTGCGCAGTCATGCACAGTTATTATGGCAGAGAGGTCAGATTGGAAAAGGCTGAGTTGCACGTGCATCTGGAGGGCTCCATTGAAGCGGACACGCTGATGGAGATTGATCCGTCGGTCACGCGCGAGGAGATTGCCGAGAACATGTACGGCAAAACCTTCGAGGAATTCCTGCGCGGGTATATTTGGGTGATCCAGCGGGTGCAAACGCCCGAGCATTACGCCATCGCAACGCGGCATTTGCTGGAACGTCTAGCCGCGCAAGACGTGACGTATGCCGAAATCACGTTATCCGCCGGCGTGGTCTTGTGGAAGAGTCAGGATCTGGCCGCGGTCTACGACGCCATCTGGGCCGAATCGCAGCGCTCCCGCGTGAAAACATTCTGGATTCTGGATGCTGTGCGGCACTTTGGCGCGGAGGCCGGAATGCGCGTCGCGGAGTTCGCCGTATCGCGGCGCCACCAAGGCGCAATCGCGTTCGGGATCGGCGGCGATGAGGCGCGAGGTCCGGCGGAATGGTTTCGCGATGTTTTCGCGTACGCGCGCGACGGCGGATTGCGGTTGGTCTGTCACGCAGGTGAAACCACGGGCCCGCAATCTATTTGGGCGGCGATCGAAATCGGTGCGGAGCGCATCGGACATGGAATCGCGGCGGCGCAGGACCCGGCGCTGATGGCGAAGCTGCGCGAATCCAACATTCCTTTGGAAGTTTGCATCTCGAGCAACGTTTGCACCGGTGTGGTCGCTTCGGTGGAAGAACATCCAGTAAGGAAGCTTTACGACGCGGGTGTGCCGATTGTGCTCAACACTGACGATCCCTCGTTTTTCCGAACATCGCTCACGCGCGAGTACGAAATCGCGCGAGACTTGTTTAAGCTGCCACCGGAAGAAATGGCGGCCAACAGTTTCCGCTACGCATTCCATGCGCTACCCGATATTTCAAGTTGACGCCTTTGCCGCTCGCCAGTTCGCAGGCAATCCTGCAGCGGTAGTGTCGATGAAAAGTTTTCCGGACGACGCGACCATGTTGGCGGTCGCTGCAGAAAACAATCTTTCAGAGACGGCATTTCTGGTCCGCGAAGGCGACGATTATCGCCTGCGCTGGTTTACGCCGAAGGTGGAAGTTCCGTTATGCGGCCACGCCACACTCGGAAGTGCCGCGGTGGTGATGGAGCGCCTGGAGCCAGGACGCGAACAAGTGGTTTTCCACACCGCGAGCGGCGCTCTCACGGTGAGCCGCGCGAACGGAAACTATGTCATGAATTTTCCGGCGCGTCCTTGCGACCTCATTGCAACTCCCGCCGGGCTAGCCGAAGCGCTTGGCGCGGTTCCGGCCGAGGTGTACGTCAACGCGTTCAACTACCTCGTTGTGCTGGACAGCCCGCAAGCTCTGCGCGCGCTTTCACCCGACATACCGGCTGTCTCACGTCTGGACCGGCCGGGCGTGATCGCGACGGCGCCCGGCGACGATGGGTATGACTTTATCAGCCGCTATTTCGCGCCGGCCAAAGGGATACCGGAAGATCCGGTGACGGGCGCGGCCCATTGCATGCTAACGCCCTACTGGGCCAAACGGCTGGGCAAGACCGCGTTGACCGCTTTCCAGGCGTCGCGGCGCGGCGGAAAAGTGATTTGCCGGATGCTGGGAGATCGCGTGGAGCTGGAAGGCGGCTGCGTTTTTTACCTGGAAGGCGAAGTGGACTTTTAAGGCAGCAGCCCGACCCGCTCAATAGCGCCACTGCCGGATAAGGCGCGGCGCAAATAGTCCAGTTCTCCAAGATGCCAGTTCAAGTGTCCATAGAGATGGATCAAGAATTCCTGCTTCGCGAGCGGGATTTCGAGGACTTGTTCCGGATACTCACTGTCAAGCTGTTCAGAAGAAAGTGCGCCAATGACCGCTGGAATTGCTTCGCGCAACTCCATCAGGCGCGCTTTCAACTCCTCTTTCGGCAGGCCTGTTGCGCTGAACTCGATCGGTCGAACTCGCTGATAGGGCACCCCACCGATCTGCCGGCCAATGTACTCGCGAAGATTTCCTTCCAGATGCAGCACCAGGTTTCCGGCGGAATTCGTGATGCCAGGGAGCTTCCGCCAAAGCGTCTCGTCGTCGGGAAACGCGTCGATCTGTTGAATCAGTCGGGACAAGTCGCGCCGAAAAAGTAGCGCCAAGTTTTTTGCAAGGCTCATGAAAAGTTTGTTTCCCCAGTATATCCGAGGGTGGTCAGCAAAAAGGCACCGACTCCCTAACGGTCGCGGTTCGGTTGGGGGGTCTTACCGAACCGCGACCGTCAGGGAGTCGGTGCCTTACCTTTTTTCACAAATCCCCGTAGTAAGCGCACAAATCCGCCACCGGACAAATCGTGCACAGTGGCGCGTTCAACTTGCAGCGCTCCTGACCGTGCTGGCGTAGAAGCTGATTGGCTTGGATCAGCGGCGCGCACTTCTCACCGATCTCGCCCGCTACCGCTTCTTGCACCGAATGATAGGTGGCCGAATAATTTTTGCACTCTTGTCCGTAACCGATGCGGCGCAATACGCGCAGGCCGTTCGAATCCAGCCCCAGCACCGCGTAGCTCTTCGTGAATAGCAAAATCTTCTCGGCGCCCGGCTCGCCGATTGACGGATAAAGCTGCAGAGCCTTTTTGGCTTGCTTCAAAGGCAGCTTGAGAACCTTTCTAAGGTCTCCTTGAAACTGATCCAAAGTGATGCGCGCGATGGTACGAAGGCGTTCCACTCGAACTTCCGGCCGCATGCCGCCCATCTTTGCGATTTCGAGCAGCGTAGCTTGCGGCGCCGCCAGAATCTGTTTCGGCGTCAGTCCCACGCGCTCGCGCAGAGCTTGGAACGCTGCTTCACGCCGCTCGTCGCTCAGCAGGTACGCGACATTCTCCCAAAGGATTAACTCGAACGGGTCGGACTTCGGCGCTTTCGGCCGTCCGTAAGTGGATTCAAGCCGCGCAATGATTTGATCGAACAATACCCGCCATCAGACCTCAATCGCACGAGCCGCAAAGAACCGGTCCGG
The DNA here is from genome assembly GCA_963774655.1 of Bryobacterales bacterium. Taxonomy (GTDB): domain Bacteria; phylum Acidobacteriota; class Terriglobia; order Bryobacterales; family Bryobacteraceae; genus Palsa-89. Next base: position 517,767 of record CAVZFZ010000005.1, read on the forward strand.
CAGCAGCGCGTACGTTAACACCGCCGATAACGGATGCATCAGCCCGGCCATCAAGAAATATTGGCGCGTAGGTGAAGTGCGTCACGATGTATCCGGTACCCAGGCTCGCTAGCATTCCACCCACCGCGCCGCCCGAGCCTGAGAATCCGGTTACCGTGCCGATCTCCGGACCGCGAAATATATCGGTCGGAATGGTCTGCAGATTTGCCACCCATAAGCCGTGCCCGAACGTGATGAAGCACGTCGCGGCGATGGCGAGCGCCGCGGTCGGTACGAAAGGCGCGAGAATCGCGATCGGCATCACGGACGCGCCCGCAGCCATGACGAATTTGCGTGCTCGCGGGAGCGTCCAACCAGCCTGCATCAAGCGTCCGGACAGCCAACCGCCCAGCACGTAGCCGACGCCTCCAAACGCGAACGGCACCCAGGAATATTTGCCCACCTGCGCAAGATTGAATCCGCGTTCTTTGCGCAAATATTCCGGCAGCCAGAAGATGACGAAGAAAATCACAGGATCGGTGAAGAAGCGCGTCAGGATGAGGGTCCAGCAGCCGCGCGCGCGCAGCAGCTTTCGCCAATCCGTGCGCTCACCCAAAGCCGGACGAGCTTCCTCCGGCGGCGGAAGCAGCGGCTTCAGCTTGGCATATTCGTCCGCGCGCAGCCATCGATTGAGATGCGGCGGCTGGTAGAGAATCAGCCAGAGCCCGAGCCACACGATCCCGATCAATCCCGTGAAGACGAACGCATAGCGCCAGCCGTAGTGCAGCGTGATGATCGCAACCGTATAAGGCGCAAGCGCGGAGCCGAGCGACGACCCGGCGTTGAATATTCCCATCGCAAGCGCGCGCTGGGATGCCGGAAACCATTCGGAGATCGCTTTCGCCGCAGCCGGCCACGCGCCGGGTTCGCTGAGTCCGAGGAGAAAGCGGCAGGTGCCCAGGCTCCATTTGCCGATGGCGAATCCGTGCAGCAGTTGCGCGATGGACCAGCCGGAAATAAACACCGCGAAGCCGCGCCGCGTTCCCAACCGGTCGATAATGTAGCCCGAGCCCGCGTACATGATCGCGTAGGCCAGAAAGAACAGCGTCAGGATGTGCGAGTAGTCTTGTTCATTCAGCGAGAACTCGCGCCGGATATCCACCGAGACTACGCCGATGGCCTGGCGATCGAGATAGTTGATGAGAGTGGAGAGGCACAGCAGGAACGCAATGCCCCAGCGCAGCTTCGGAATTTTCATCTGGTGGGGCGGACCCCCCGGTCCGCGCGGGCCCCCCTGGACCCGCATTTGACGCGAAGATCGATTCCACCAGCAGGCCAACGAGGGCGTCGGCCGCGGACCCGGGGGTCCGCCCCACTCGCACAAGACATTCAGGTACGAGTGTACCTGCGAATGCCCACCGCATGTCCGGTCGCCGGATCCACCGTGACGATCGTCGAATGCAGCTCCCCGCCGGTCTTCGCGCTATCCAAGCGGATCGGCATCGCCGTGAGAAATCGCCGCAGCGCGAGAGTCTTATCCGAGCCGATGATCGAATCGTAGGGACCAGTCATGCCGACGTCGGTCTGATACGCCGTTCCGCCGGACAAAATCCGTTCGTCCGCAGTAGGAATGTGAGTATGCGTGCCCAACAGCGCCGAGACGCGTCCGTTCAAGTGCCAACCCATGGCCATTTTTTCGCTGGTTAGTTCAGCATGAAAATCCACCAGCCGCACCTTCACGCTGGGATCCAGCGATTCGATAATCTTGTCCGCTTTGCGAAACGGATCGTCGGTGCCCGGCATGTGAACACGGCCCTGCAAGTCGATCACCGCGACATCCACGCCGTTGCGCGCTTTCCGAACGATCACTCCCTGTCCGGGCAGATCTTCCGAATAGTTCGCCGGACGCAGCAGGCGAGGCTGGCGGGGCAGATAGTCGAAGATTTCCTTCTTGTCCCAAACATGGTTGCCGGTAGTGAGGACGTCCATCCCCATGGAGAAGAGCTCTTCGGCGATGAGCGGAGTAACGCCGAATCCGCCAGCGGAGTTTTCAGCATTCGCGATGGCGAACTGAATTTTTTCCGTGGAGATGATCTCCTGCAGGTGCCGCGCCACCAGACTGCGCCCGGTGGAAGCAAAAATATCGCCGATGAAAAGAATGTTCATGAATCGCTGCGTGGGGATGGAAAAAGGAGCGCTCCACGCCAGGGGCGCCAACTTCCGTCGTTGACCCCAGAATTCAAGGGCGGAGCCCCCCGAGCGTCTTCAGGCTTCTCCATGGCGGCTTCTGAGGGCTACCGGAGCTTGCACACCAACGCGTAAACCGAGTCGGACCCCTGGACAATTGACTGTCGGATCAATTATAAGAAGCCAGCACCTGACTGACAGTAACGCTCCCGGCTTCAGAATAGCAGAGGCTGGTTGGTGGTTGCTGGTGGCTACAGGACCGGCGTTCCGTTGTCTGCGGATTCCAGAGATAAGACAGCAGCGATAGAGGATGAATGGCCTCAATGTCGTAGCGCGCGAAGTCATCGGTATTGAAGCTCAGAATTCTGCGGATGCCGTGGACGTTCATGGTCGCAACGAGCTTTGTATCGTGTACCCTGGTTCCCAGAACGCTATGCTTTACCACTAAGCGCTTCCATTCCACATAGACAGCGGGAGAGTCCGGCAGGACCGACAGGAACTGCTCGATTTTCTCCAGTTCAACCAGCGTAAAGGCCACCGAGAAGCCGAGGCCGTTGCTTGTAATAGGCCGCGTCGCCACGTTCCAGAACTCGGAAATGTTCTGCAGCGTGAAATACACTGGCTCAGGGGTAGCGAGCAGCTTTGCGACACTCTCGACCGCCAATGTATGGCTGGGGTGATCAGGTTGGGTACGCCGCAGCAGGATATTCGTATCGGCTAGGATGCTCATCTACCGCGATCGCCGTAGATGCTTTCGCGGCTGATTGCGTCGTCGGAAAGTGGTTGCGTGTGGGGAAGGTCGCGAGCGGATTCTCTCCACGCTGCAGCCTGCTCAGCCGGCGAAAGAGCAGAGCCCGCCCGCGGAGCGGCCTGTTCGCGGAGCAGATGCTCCACGTATTGGGCCAGATCGAGGCCATGAGCCCGCGCCTGAGCAACCAGGTCAGCTTCAATGTCGGACGGCAGTTCAATGGTCACGGTCATGCAAGCGCTCCAAATTCCCTTAAATTTTAGGATATCTCAGTGTCGTTGTAACGCGGAAACGCTGGTTGACAGCGGAAACGCTGGTTGGCTGGCGGCCAGCTACAATTGAAGAGGAGGGGTTGGCATTTGGAGTACTCCTACACAGTTCTCTTCGAACCGGCGGAAGAAGGCGGCTACGTCGCATTTTGCCCTGCTCTTCCGGGCCTTGTGACCGAAGGCGATACCTACGAAGAGGTGCGCACACGCGTCAAGGAAGCGATTGAGGGTTACCTTGAAAGTCTCCAAAAGGACGGCCAGCCAATCCCGGCCGACAAGAAACTCACCCTGGATCCGGTGAAGGAAGAGATTAGAATCGCCATTCCCGAACCGGCATGAGCCGGGAGCTCCCTGCGCTGAAGCCCGCCAAAGTTTTGCGGGCGCTCCAACGAGCAGGGTTTTTCATCCAGCACATCCAAAGGGTCACACTACTACTTGAAGCACGCGGACAAGCCAGGGGTACGCGTCGCCGTGACCGCTAACCGCGTTTACGACTCCACGCGCGGAGCTGTTTCCACGTAATCTCTTGGTACTTGTTGTCTATCGTTGTAATCTGGACGCCACAGTCGGATCGAGTACATCCCGCAGGGCGTAGGTAAAGAGGTTGTCGCACAAAAGTCGCTCACGAAAGCTCCCTAGGTGGCGACGGCCCATCGACCCCGAGAAGCTCCCCGGAATACTCGGCACGAGAGGCGGCCTAACTTTCCTGGTCGTTCTGACCATATGGATATTTTCGAAATGGCTGATTGTCATGGTCCTGTCACTTCTGGCGACTGGCATCTGGTTCGCTATTGCAATTCGGTTTTTTCAGGCGACAGGAACCGTCATCCATTCATTCGCAAGGGAGTGATTGAAGGTGCCACTGTGCGAACCAGAAACGAGAAACGAGAAACCGTTTTTAACGCCCCTTCAAACAATCCGCGATCTCTTTCTCACTCACCGACCCCTCGCGGATCACCTTCCAGTACGGCTCGGTGATATCCACCGTGGTGGCGCCCAGACCGTTGCAGGTGCCGCCGTCCAGCACCAGGTCCACGCGGCCGTCCATGGTTCCGAAAACGTCGATTCCGGCTCTGCATGTCGGCTGGCCGGATATGTTGGCGCTGGTGGCGATCAGGGGTTGATCCAGCCAGTCGAGCAATGCCTGAGCAACGCGCGATCTTGACTGCCGCATCGCCAGGCGTCCCGTGTTTCCGGTCACCTTGAGCGGGACTTTCGCCGAAGCCGGCACAATAATGGTCAGCGGACCCGGCCAGAAGTGGCGGGCGAGAACATGAAAGCGCGTCGACAGTTCTTTCGCCATGCTTTCCGCCATGAAGACGCCGCTGATCAGCAACGGCAGGGACCGGTGTATCTCGCGGCCCTTGGCGGCAAACACGCGGCCCACCGCATTCAGATTCAGCGGATCGGCCACCAGCATATAGAGCGCTTCCGTGGGAATCGCCACCACGTCGCCGCGCCGAAGATGCGCCGCCGCCCGCTCAATTGCCTCGGGTGACGGTTGATCGGGATCTATCTCGATAAGGTCGGTCGCCAATGGTTAGTCTCGTTCACCGATTGCTTGTGCAACTTCGATCGCCATGGAATAGCGTCCAAACGGAGCGCTGAGTTGTACCCCTTGCACCAGTTTTCGCACGCGCACCACCATCTCCTGCGCGATCGCGATCCCTTCCTGCCGTGCTTTTTCGGCGCTGTCGGCCCTGCGCATCCGCTCCATCAGCGGCTCCGGCACCGGGACCCGCAGCTCGTTCACCATGAATTCCGCATTGCGATAACTCGTCAGAGGCCAGATTCCGCATACCACCGGCAGCTTGAACGGTTCAATTCGCTTTAGAAATTCTTCCAGCAAATCGAGATCGAACACCGGCTGAGTAACAATGTACTCCGCCCCGGCCTGCGCTTTCCATTCCATGCGGCGGATCTCTTCGTCCATGTTCAGCGCACCCGGATTTCCGCCCACACCCAGCAGCAGGGCGGTTTGCGAGCCCATGGGATTGCCGCCGATATCCAACCCGTGATTCAGATTATTCACGATGTTGGTGAGACCGATCGCGTCGACATCGAACACGGCGGTCGCTTCCGGATACGTGCCCATACGCGGCGGATCGCCGGTGATGCAGATCAGATTGCGGACGCCAACGGTGTGCGCGCCCAGCAGCTCCGATTGGATGCCGAGAATGTTCCGATCCCGGCAGCAGAAGTGCATCACGGCTTCAATGTGGGCTTGTTCCTGGATAAGCTGGCAAGTAACCTGAGCGCTCAGGCGCGCGCTGGCGCGAGGACCATCCGGCACGTTGATGCAGTCGATTCCATGCTCCGCGCAGAGCTTCGAGCCTTCGATTTCCTTGGAAGCATCCACGCCGCGCGGGGGCAGGATCTCCACAAAAGCCACGAACCTTCCGGCGGCCAGCTTCGCGCCCAGCTTGCTCTTTTTGCCGATCGGAATCTTGGCCAGGGCCTTGCCCTTCACCACCGGCTCTTCCACCGTCGTGGTGAGTCCGCGCGTATGGGGCTGCAGTGAGCGCGCCTCAGATCGGATCAGCTTGATATGTTCCGCCGTGGTTCCACAGCATCCGCCGACGATCTTAACGCCCGCCCACAGGAACCGCCGGGCGTATTGCGCCATGTACTCGGGCGAGCACAAATAAATCTTGCGGCCTTCCACCACCGTGGGCAATCCCGCGTTGGGCATCGCGCTCATCGGCTTCTTGGAATAACGCATCATCCGCTCGATGGTTTCAAGCGTGGCTTTTGGACCCACCGAGCAGTTCAAGCCGATGACATCGGCTGGCCACTCGTTTAATTTCTTGGTGTAAGTCTCGGGTTCGGTGCCATCGGGCATGTTGCCGGAATCGTCGATGGTGACGTGCGCGATAATTACCATCTCGTCGCCCGCCGCTTCCCGGGCGGCAAAAATCGCCTCGCGAATCTCGTTCAGGTCGGAAAATGTTTCCAGGATCAACAGATCCACGCCGGCTTCCACCAACGCCTCGGCTTGTTCCCGGAAAGTAGCGCGCGCTTCTGCAAATGAGATGGAGCCCAGCGGCTCAATCCGCACCCCGAGCGGCCCCATCGCGCCGGCGACGAATGCCGTATCTCCGGCCGCTTCCCGCGCCAGTCGAACTCCGGCGTGGTTAATTGCTTTGAGCTTTTCTGCAAAACCGAACGAGGCAAGACGAGTGCGATTCGCGCCGAATGTGTTGGTTTCGAGGATCTCCGCGCCCGCCTTCACATATTCCTGGTGCGTTTCTCTGACCAACTCTGGGGAGGAGAGATTCAATTCGTCGAAACAGCGATTGATGAAGATGCCTTTGGAGTAAAGCACCGTGCCCATGGCCCCATCCGCCACCTGAACGTGGCTCTGGAGACGCGCACGAAACTCCTTGGCTTTCGACTGGTTTCGCGGGGGCGAGATCGTGGTCATTTCCGGTTACTTTCGGCAACCCGCACAAAAAAAAAAATTAAAACTGGACCGCCGTCTCCCCGCAGTAGCGGCCGGGGTGAAATATGGTGTTACGTGTTGATTGTAGCAAAGTAGTCAATCCGGCCCGCGACTGATGGACTGCCAACGGCACCGACTCCCTCACGGTCGCGGTTCGGTAACAGGGAGCCACATTCCGAGCCGCGACGCGTAAGGGACCGGTGCTTTTTGCAGGCTCAGACCTCGCTCATCGCCGCCACCAGCGCCCCTCGCGCCGTGGAATGCTGCGGATTGGGCGCCACCCGAACCTCCGAGATCGCCACCGGCAGTTCGGTCTCTCGCAACATCTTCTCGAACCGGTCGCGGAATCCGGACACCAGAACGCTGCCGCCGGCCAGCACTAGCGGGACAGGCCGCGTGAGCTTCGGCATACTTTGCACTCCGGAGAAGGTGTCCCGGATGGCGGCAACCAGAGCGTGAATCATGTCGTCGTAATACTCCGCGATGGCCTGGTGGACCTTGCTCGCGAAATGTCCGTTGAAGCAGAACGACTCTTCTTTGATGGTGCGGATGCGCGTGGCCGATTCCCCTCGGTCGTTCCCGGCGCTGCTATCGATGTAATCTCCCGCTTTCGGAATGCTAAAACTGAACACCGGCACGGATAAATAACTGAGGCAAACGTTGCACAGCCCGCCGCCGCAACTGATGCCGATGCCGGTGTAGTTGGAAGGTTCCATCTCGCCGTACACCACCGCCAGCCCCTCCGGAATGCTGCGGACTTCGTAGCCCAGCTCGCACAGCATTTTCGTCATCTGAGATTGGTGGGTGACCACGCCTTCCCCGGCGCCATAGGGCGCTGCTGGAACGCTAAAACACAACCTCTGCCCGCGCCCGCTCTTTTCGCCCGTCACCAGCGCGATGATTTCGCGCACCATCGCGGCGCCGCCCAGTTCGTCTGAGTTGAGGATGCCGCGGCGCATCGGCCTGCGAGTTTCGCCGTGGAACAGGTTGGCGAAGCGCTCCGACTCATCGCCATATACGGTGATTTCGGCATCGTGAACCACATAAGGGATGCGTTCGTTCTTGAGCACTCCCTCCGTCAATTTAGAGAATGGAATTGTCGTGAAGGCGTTCAGTTGCGTTCCGAATAAAATGTCCGTGCCTTGGCATTGCGCGGAAACAATTCGACTGGTGCCCACATCGAGCCCGATCACTCTCGACCCTTGCGGATCAATTTCGCTCATTACTTTCTCCCTCGGGATCGTGTTGCCTCGCGTCGGCCAGGAGTATCCCAGAGGAGTAGTGGCCGCAGCGCGGAAACACTCTCACGCAAATTATCGGCGCAAAGTGTAAGCGGTCCGGCAGTTCCGCGAGTAGGAATTACTTTTGGTACTTTTCCTTGATTTTCGGCGCTTTTCGATTTGTCTTTGTGATAGTATCGTCGCACCACCTTTGAAAAGGGAGGGTTGACGTGTTCAAACGTTTGTTGCAAGCGTCTTCAGTGCAAGGCCGTACCCCGGCTTCTGAAGATTTGAATACGGGCCTGTCAACGCCCATCATCACTGAGAGGCCTCAACCGGATCCGGTTTCGAAGCCCGTAAACGGGAAGCTGGCAGGCTTCGACGAGATCTACAGCAAATCGAGTTTCAAATCCAACTCAGGCGCGGCCGAATACAACATCCTCAAAGTTGCGGAGATGGCCGCGAGCGACCAGCTGCACGGATTATCGGCGGCGGCCAAGCATAGCGCGCTGCTGATGGCGCTGGAGGCGGCGGGCGTTGCGGTTGAGGACGTTCTGCAAGATGCCATGCAACGGCAGCGGGCCTTGGAGGCTTACGATGAAGGCCAGCAGAAGCGCCTTCAGGAATTCGAAAGCGGCAAGCTGAAAGACAACCAGCGGTTGACGTCGGAAATGGAATCGATTTCCAACCAGTACCGAACCAAGATTGCGGCCGCGGTGGAAGAGATCGAGCGCGAACGGTCGGCATTTCGTGAGTGGCAGGAGCGCAAACTGCGGGAGCAGCGGCGCATCGCGGAGGCGGCCTCGCTCTGCGTAAACGATCCGGGCGCGGTGTCGAGCGAAGCCAGCGTCACTCGATTGTTGGAGAAGAACGCTTCCAGCACGCTGCGGCAATCGGCGTAGATTCAGGCGTAAATGTCTATCCAGCCGGCGTCGGACTGGAAGTGCGCGCAAAATCACCGGTCGCTTACGCTCGCGGTTCGGGACGGAAAAAGCGCTACCGAACCGCGACCGTAAGGGAGTCGGTGCCCTCGCTGCTTAGTAAATGACCAGTTCCACCGGCGACCCCGCGCCGCATCCCAGCGCTTTCGCCGCCGAGCCTTGATTCGTGGCCACTTCCAAGTAGCCGGAACTTCCCGCCAAAACAAACAGCTCACCCGCCGCGCATTCGGTAAAAGTGAGCGCCAGGCGCGATACCGTTTGAAATCCCACGTTCAGCCCGAAGGCTCGAGTTTTTACATGCGGGAAATCGTCGAGGCGCAAATTGGTGATCAGGTTGCCGAAGCGGTCCACTTTCAGGATGCTTCCGGTCCAGGTGTGTTTGCCGGTGCGCGTGGGCGCTTGAAAAGCGAGCCGCAGGTGATCCTCGATAAGCTTGCCGAATTTCGCTGGTGGCACCCCGGACGCCAGATGCGCCGCCACTGGCGCAAAAACATCCCTTCCGTGAAATGTTCGGCTGACCGGCTGCAAGAAATAGCGTTCATTCGCGATATGCCGTACCTTCGCCCGTTCGCGCGCGAAGATCATCGAGAGCACTCCGTTGTCCGGAGCCACGAAATACTGTCCCGCCATTTCCGCCAGCAAAGGACGGCGCGTGGATCCCACTCCAGGATCGACCACGACCACATGAATGGTCTTCTTCGGAAAATATCGATAAGCTTCCGCGATAGTAAACGCCCCGTCAGTAACCTCAAACGCCTGCACCTCATGCGAGATGTCCACGATCTGCGCAGTGGGCGCAATCCCCAGAATGACGCCCTTCATGGTTCCGGCAAAATGATCCGCGGTTCCGAAATCGGTGGTAAGAGTGATGAGCGCTTTCCGCATGATCGGAAAGCCCAATTATAAGTGAGGTAGGGCGGACCCCCTGGTCCGCAGCCGACCCCCCGGTCGGCTCTTCGTTTTCCAAGAGAATTCCGAAGGCTTTCCGCCACTACTGCTGCGTGACGTTTTACCGCCGTCATCTCCCCCACCTCTACACGAACGAACAGCCAGTGTTCATCACGTGGCGTCTGCATGACAGCCTCCCGCCAAATCGGCACTTCTCAACTTCGACGCTGACCTCGGGGCAAGCGTTCGTAGCGATGGACAAATTGCTGGACGAAGCTCGGAGCGGCATGGTCTACCTTCGACAGCCGGAGATTGCAGACATGGTGGTAGAAGCCATCAGATGCAACGCAGAGACCTTGCAACACTATGACCTGCACTCTTTCGCAGTGATGCCTAACCACGTTCATCTGTTGATCACTCCGAAAATCGACTTACCCAAAATCATGAAATCGCTCAAAGGGATTACTGCAAAACGCGCCAATGCCATTCTCTCTTTGAGCGGTAGCCCATTCTGGCGGGAGGAAAGCTACGATCATCTGGTCCGCAACGATCGCGAGTTCCAGAAGATTCGTAGGTACATTGAAGAAAACCCAGTGCGTGCGGGTTTGGTGAGCGAGGCTAGTGAATACCGATGGTCAAGTGCGGCAGAGCCGACCGGGGGGTCGGCTGCGGACCAGGGGGTCCGCCCTACTTTGGTGTCGTAAAGCAGGTGGGAGGTAACCAAACAGCTGGCAGTGGGCTAGTAAAAGCTGTAGTGCCCTAAAAACAAATACTTGGCGACTTGTTAAACTTGTAGTTTAAGTGCCACGTTTCTACTTCGATCACAACGCCACCACGCCCGTATCTCCTGCGGTACTCGAAGTGCTCGTTCCAGCGCTACTTGAAGTGTATGGAAACGCGTCCAGTATTCACCAACACGGCCAAATTGCCAAGCAAAAGCTGGAAATCGCGCGCCGCCAGGTAGCCGGATTGCTCGGCTCGGACGCCAAGGATCTGGTCTTCGTGAGCGGCGGCACCGAGGCGGACAATCTTGCGATTCTGGGAACGGTTCGGGCCAGCGGCGCTCGGAAAAAACATCTCATCACTACGGCGATTGAGCATCCCGCGGTGCTGAATCCGTGCAAGCAGCTCGAGCGCGAAGGTGTTCAAGTGAGCTACGTCCGCGTGGGATCGGACGGCGTTGTGGATCCGGCGGATATCCGGCGCGCGCTGCGCCCCGAGACGATTCTCATTTCGGTGATGCACGCGAACAATGAGCTGGGCACGGTTCAACCAATTGAGGAAATCGCGGCCATCGCACGAGAGGCCGGCGTTCTCTTTCATTCGGATGGCGTGCAGGCGGCCGGGAAAATTCCGATCGATGTGAAGGCGCTCGGCGTGGATCTTTATTCCATCAGCGGCCACAAGCTCTATTCACCAAAGGGTATTGGCGCACTCTACGTGAAGCACGGAACGGCTCTCAGTCCAATTCAGTTCGGCGGACGCCACGAGCGCGAGCGTCGTCCCGGTACCGAAAATGTTCCAGGCGCGGTGGCGCTGGGACAAGCGGCTGCTTTGGCGGAGGAAAATCTCGCTGCGGAAAGCACGCGGCTCGCAGCGCTGCGCGATCGACTGGAAAAAGGAATTTTGGAGCGCCTGCCGGAGTGCGGCGTCAACGGCGGACGTTCCGCGCGCACGCCCAATACCACCAATATTTTCTTCGACGGATTAGAGGGCGAGGCGATGGTGATCTCGCTCGACCTCAAGGGATTCGCCGTATCCAGCGGGTCGGCGTGTTCGAGCGGCGCGGTGGAACCATCGCACGTGCTGCTCGCCATCGGATTGCCGCGCGAACGCGCGCGCGCCAGCCTGCGATTTTCGCTGGGACATTCGAATACCGAAGAGCAAGTGGATGCACTGATTGACGCAGTGGCTGAATCCGCCGCTCATTTACGAAAGTTGTCGCCGACGTATACCGCCAGTGTCTGATCAAACGATTCCGATTGCAGTAGCGATGTCGGGCGGAGTGGACAGCTCCGTTGTCGCGGGAATGCTGCATCGCGCCGGGCATCGCGTGGTCGGACTCACCATGCAGCTTTGGAACCAGCGCCGGTTGCCGGAGTTAACGCCTGCGAGCGGGCCCACCGGCCGCTGCTGCTCGCTCGACGACGTGTACGATGCGCGCTTCGTCGCCCAGCAACTGGGCATTCCCTATTACGTGATCAATTTCGAGGATCGTTTTGAAGCACAGGTAGTGAAGCCATTCGTCGACGAATATCTGGCCGGACGCACGCCCATCCCCTGCACGCTTTGCAATAACTTCATCAAGTTCGATCAGTTTCTGGAAATGGCCGCGGGAGTGGGCGCCGAAACGATAGCCACGGGCCACTACGCGCGCATCGGCCAGGATCCGGAATCCGGCCGCTATCAACTGCGCACCAGCGTGGATCGCGCCAAGGACCAGACCTATTTCCTGTTCGGCCTGAAGCAGCAGCAACTAGCCCACACGCAATTCCCCTTGGGCGATTTCACCAAACCGCAAGTCCGCGAACTGGCGCGCGAGCTCGGACTGCCGGTAGCGGAAAAACCGGATAGCCAGGAAATTTGCTTTGTCCCGAACGGCGACTACGCGGCCTTCATCGATGGATATTTCCGCGAGCAAGGAATCGCGCCCGGCGAAACGCAAGGCGAGATTGTGGACACCGGCGGTCGCGTTCTGGGCGAGCATGCCGGCGTGCATCACTTTACTGTGGGCCAGCGGCGCGGACTCCGCATCGCCGCGCGCGAACCGTTGTACGTAATTTCCACCGAGCCGGCCTCTCAGCGAGTGATCGTGGGCAGCAATGACGATCTGTTGCGCGCCCGCATGACGGTGAAGGAAGTGAACTGGATCTCAATCGAGCCCATTGCCGCTCCGGTGCGCGCGCACGTTCGCATCCGCAACAAGCATCTGCCCGCGCCGGCGGTGATTTCCCCGACCACAGATCCTGATCGAGTGGAGGTCCACTTTGACCAGCCGCAGCGCGCGCTAACTCCCGGCCAAGGCGCGGTGTTTTACTCAGGCGAACTGGTGCTGGGCGGCGGGTGGATAGAGTAGGTCGGATAGAATAACGTCTATCCAATACCTAATCGCCAGTTTCGTGATGTGGTGGTTGGCGCATTCGCCGCCCGGAGCAGCCCGCTTTTGCGCAAAACTTCTGGATCTGGCGCTTCCCCGCCTCCGCCGCGTTGCCATGCGCAACCTGGAACTCGCTTATCCGGAGAAAACAGCCGCGGAGCGAAAGGCGATCGTGGATGAAGTCTACCGTTCCATCGGCCGCCTGCTCTACGTGTTCTCGCGCTTTCCCCGGATCAATCGCGAAAACATTTCCCAATGGATCAGTTACCAAGGCTTGGAGCATTATCAGGAGGCGAAGAAAGCCGGCCGAGGCGTCCTGTTCGCAACCGCCCACATGGGCAATTGGGAGCTCAGCGCCTTCGCGCACGCGCTGCTGACCGAGCCGATGAACGTGGTCATCCGGCCGCTGGACAATCCAGCAGTGGATCGCCTGGTGGAGCACCGCCGCCGGCTTTCCGGAAACAAGCTGATCGAAAAAAAAGATGGAGCCCGCGCGATCCTACGAGCGCTGCAGCAGAACGAAGCCGTCGGAATTTTGATGGATCAGAACACCTCCCTGCAGGAAGGCGTTTTTGTAAATTTCTTCGGCACCCCAGCCTGCGCCAATTCCGCTTTCGCCAAGATCGCCCATCGCACCGGAGCAGCAGTGATCCCAGGGTTCGCCCTGTGGCAAGAAAACGAAAAACGCTACGTCCTGCGCTTCTATCCGCCCGTAGCAATGACGGGCGATCCCACCGAAGACACCCAACGCTTGCACGCAATCTTAGAAGCAGTGATTCGCGAGTATCCCGGCCAATGGCTCTGGATCCACCGCCGCTGGAAAACCCGCCCTCCAGGCGAATCTTCTTTATACTAACCCTTTACATACAGCCTGTATCTAACAGATTTTATTTGCGTTCATCCGCGTTCATCCGCGGCCTATTTTCCGCTGCTTTCGCTTTTTTCTCGATCACAGCAGCCTCCGCCGGACGATGCAAGCTCTTCAATAATTCGGCATACTCCCGCAGCCCCGGCACAGGATCGCTAACCGGGACCGCGACCAGCCTTTTGTAATCAGCCACGGCGTCTTTATAGTTCTTGAGTCCCTCTTCCACCAGGGCCAGATTACGCAAACTGGCCGCATCTTCAGAATCGCGGATTTCGAGCGCACGCTTGTAAAGCTGCTCGGCTTCGGCATACCGCTGCTCCATGGCATAAACCACTGCCAGGTTATCCAGGCTGGTAGCGACCACGGAATGGTTCGGCCCGAGCAGGGTGATCCAGATTCCGAGCGACCGCTCATACAGAAGCTGCGCATCGGGAAACCGCTTCTGCGCGTAATAGAGCGACGCCAGACTGTCTAGCGCGTTCGCCACTTCCGGATGCACCGGCCCGGATGCGATATCGCGAATGATGAGCGACCGCCGAAGCAAAGGCTCCGCCTGCGCAAATTTCGTTTCCTCGCGATAGACGGATGCAAGGTTGTCGAGCGTGGAACACAACTTCGGATCGGCGGGCCCGTAGTTGGTTTCGATAATTTGCAGCGCCCGAGTATACAGCGGCTCCGCTTCCAGAAATTTCTTCTCCACCAGGAACAAGCGCGCCAGCGAGTTGTATTCAGTTGCGACTTCGGGATGATCCACGCCTTGAGACGCCTCGCGAATTGCAATCGCGCGCGCCAGCATGGTCTCGGCCTCATCCAGCTTGTGCAGCAAAACATCGATGCGTGCCAGATTCTCAAGCGTAGGAACCAGATCCATACTTCCCCGCCCCGAAGCGGCTTCCCTCAGCTCGAGCGCGTGCCGGTAAAGCTCCGCAGCCTGGCTGTATTTCCCCAACCCGCGGTACACTCGCGCCAGTTCATCCAGAATCTCGAGCGAATCCGGACTTTCCGCCAGGCGGCTCTTGAGCACTGGCTCCAGGTCGCTGTAATGGATGTCCCAGGTATTTTCGATAGTGGGCAGATCCTTGTTCAAGGGAAGCATCTTGTCCTGCGCCGGCGCGAGCGTCAGAGTCAAAAACATTGTAAATGCAGCGAATTTCGTCAAGCGTCCTCCTGAATCTTGTATTTGAGTGTAACCGAGGTATTAGACACCGCATCGTTCCTTTCAGGATCATGGAAGTCAAAATTTCACGCCGATGCCTACTCGAAGCCGGCTTCTCTGTTCTGTTGGCGGAAAAGTTGCGCGCCCAACAGGATTCCACCTTCTCAACCGACGTCAACGTGGTCAATGTGTTCGCCACCGTGCGGGACAAGAAGAGCCAGATTGTCCGCAACCTCACCAAGGACGATTTCACTTTGGCCGAGGATGGACGTCCTCAAACCATCCGCTATTTTTCCCAGGAATCCGGCTTGCCCCTGACGCTCGGCCTGCTGGTGGATACCAGCATGAGCCAGCGCCGCGTGCTGGGCAAGGAACGCGACGCCAGTTACAGATTCATGGATCAGGTTCTGCGCGAAGACAAGGACCACGCGTTTCTGATCCACTTCGATCGCGAAGTGGAGCTGCTGCAGGATCTCACTTCGTCCAAGAAAAAACTGGAAGAGGCGTTGGGCAAGATGGAGGCGCCCGAGTTCGAGCGGCACTCCGGTGGCGGTGGCGGCGGTTATGGACGTCGGGGAGGCGGTCATCACGGAGGCGGAACGTCGCTATATGATTCGATTCTGCTGGCGTCCGATGAGCTGATGAAAAAACAGACCGGCCGGAAAGCCGTGATCGCGCTAACCGATGGCGTGGACAACGGAAGCAAAGTGACGCTGACCAGTGCGATTGAATCCGCCCAGCGCGCAGACACGCTGGTTTACTCGATCCTCTTTGCGGATCAAGACGCGTACGGCGCCATGGGGCGCGGTGGTTACGGCGGCGGACATCGAGGAGGCGGCGGTTATCCCGGCCGACAGGGATCGCGCACCGATGGCAAACAAATCCTGCAACGCCTTTCGCGCGAAACCGGCGGCGGATTCTTCGAAGTCTCCAAAAAAGAGTCGATCGAGAAAATCTACGATCAGATTCAAGAAGAGCTGCGCAACCAATACAGCATCGGCTACACGTCCGACCAACCGGATGCGTCGGGAAAATATCACAAGATCCAGCTCACAACGAAAAAGCGCGAACTAACTGTGCAAACGCGCGACGGCTACTACGCAGGAACCCGAACGTAGCGAACCAGAAACCAGAAACGAGAAACCAGAAACGGTTCCTGACTACAATGAGATTGTGAACAAGAACAGTTTCGGATCAGCCTCCACTCTCACCGTAGGGAACACCCAATATCGTTACTACTCGCTCGAAGCTCTGGAAAAACAACGCGTCGCCAACACCTCGCGAATTCCCTATTCCATCAAAATTCTGATCGAGAACCTGTTGCGCATGGAGGATGGGCGCACCGTAAAATCATCCGACATCGAATACGCCGCTCAGTGGAAAATCGGCGCGCCAGCGCAGGAAATCAACTTCCGGCCGGCGCGCGTGCTCTTGCAGGATTTCACCGGAGTTCCCTGCGTGGTGGACATCGCCGCCATGCGCGACGCTTTGCGTGACATGGGAGCAAATCCGAAGCTTGCCAATCCGCTGATTCCGGCCGATCTCGTGATCGATCATTCGGTGCAAGTGGATCAGTTCGGAACCAAAGATTCCTTCGGCATCAACGCGCTGCTCGAGTTCCAGCGCAATGGCGAGCGCTATGCGTTCCTGCGTTGGGGGCAGAAAGCATTTCAGGATTTCCGCGTGGTGCCGCCCGATACCGGAATTTGTCACCAGGTGAATCTGGAATATCTGGCGTCGGCCGTGTTTACGGATCGCCGCGAGTCCCCCGTGCTCGCGTATCCCGATACGCTGGTGGGCACCGATTCGCATACCACGATGATCAACGGGCTCGGTGTGGTCGGCTGGGGCGTGGGAGGCATTGAGGCCGAGGCGTGCATGCTGGGCCAGCCGATATCGATGTTGCTGCCCGAAGTGGTGGGCTTCAAGTTGAAAGGCCGGCTGCCCTCGGGATCCACTGCCACCGATCTAGTTCTGACCGTTACGCAAATGCTGCGCAAGCGCGGCGTGGTGGGCAAATTTGTAGAGTTTTACGGAAGCGGCGTGGCAGCGCTTACGCTGGCGGACCGCGCCACCATCGGCAACATGGCGCCTGAGTACGGCGCGACCATTGGTTTCTTTCCGATTGATCATCAAACGCTCGATTATTTGCGGCTCACCAATCGCCCAGCGGAGTTGGTTGCTTTGGTGGAGGCGTACTCGAAAGCCCAGGGCCTGTTCCTGTCCGAAGATTCGCCAGAACCGGAATACTCCGACACCCTGGAACTGGATCTCGCAAGTGTCGTGCCGTCCATGGCCGGTCCCAAGCGGCCGCAGGACCGTATCAATCTTCCCGACGTCAAAAAGAACTTTCTCGCGTCTCTCACCGCGCCACAGCGCACTGCCACCATCGGCGCCAATGGCTCCAAGGCCACCATCCAGGACGGCTCGGTAGTAATCGCAGCCATCACGAGCTGCACCAATACGTCGAATCCATCCGTGATGGTCGCCGCCGGATTGCTCGCCAAGAAAGCGGTCGAGAAGGGCTTGAAGACGCAGCCGTGGGTGAAAACCAGTCTCGCGCCAGGTTCCAAAGTCGTCACCGATTATCTGGATGACGCGGGCCTCACTCCGTACCTGGAAAAGCTTCAGTTCAATCTGGTCGGCTACGGATGCACCACGTGTATCGGAAACAGCGGTCCGCTGCCAGATGACGTAGCCGACGCGGTGCAAAAAGAGAAATTGGTCGTAGCTGCGGTGCTGAGCGGCAATCGAAACTTCGAGGGCCGCATCAATTCGCTGGTGCGTGCAAATTATCTGGCTTCGCCGCCCTTGGTAGTCGCGTACGCACTGGCCGGACGCGTCGACATCGATTTGCAGAACGATCCGATCGGCGCCGATGAATCCGGCAAGAACGTCTATCTCAAAGACATCTGGCCGACTCCCGAAGAAGTGAGCGCGGTGGTGAAGCGTTCCGTCCGCAGCGAAATGTTCCATAAAGAGTACTCGGAAGTTTTCGCGGGCGACGAGCGCTGGAACACCGTGAAGGTCCCAGACGGCGATCTGTACGCATGGAACCCCAGTTCCACCTACGTCCGCAAGCCGCCGTATTTCGAGAACATGGCGGATCCGAAAACTTCGGTGCGCGATCTGGACGGCCTCAGCGTATTGGCGCTGCTGGGCGATTCCGTCACCACCGACCATATTTCGCCCGCCGGTTCCATACCCGCCGACAGCCCGGCCGGAAAATTCCTGATCGAGCGCGGCGTCAAGCCGGGCGATTTCAACTCCTACGGGGCGCGCCGCGGAAATCACGAAGTGATGGTGCGCGGAACGTTGGCCAATATTCGACTGCGCAACCTGATGGCGCCCGGCACCGAAGGCGGCTGGACCACGCACGTTCCCACCGGCGAGAAGATGTTCATCTACGACGCATCAGTTCGTTACCAGGCGGAAGGAACTCCGCTGCTGATTATCGCGGGCAAAGAGTACGGCTCGGGATCATCGCGCGATTGGGCCGCGAAAGGGACGCTGCTGCTGGGCGTGCGCGCAGTAATCGCAGAAAGCTTCGAGCGCATCCATCGCTCGAATCTGGTGGGGATGGGAGTGCTGCCGATCCAGTTTCTACCGGGCGAGAATCGCGAAACCCTGGGGCTCACCGGTTTCGAGCGGTATTCAATCGAGGGCATCCCGCAAGCGATCGAGTCCGGTGCGAAAGCTCGCGTGCGTGCAGGTGAAAAGAGCTTCGAAGTTGTGGTCAGGATCGATACGCCGATGGAAGCCGAGTATTACCGGAACGGTGGGATTCTCCCGTACGTTCTAAGACAATTGGCCGCGAATGAACGCGGATGAACGCAAATAAGATTTTCTTATCCGCGTTTATCAGCGTTCATCTGCGGCCAGAAAGCTTTTCGAGCATCTGCGCCGGCCAATCCGCGGTCCTCGACTCGTATCCGTTACTTCTCTGATCGATAACGCCGGAGCTGCCGACCATCCAGTTCATCGGAATCATGAAGGGTCCCGTGACGCCTTCCACATAGTTTCGGGCGTCCGTGATCACGGGGAATGCATATTTGCGCGACTTCAAAAACGGCTCCAACTCACCCGGATTCTTGTCGACATTGAGAGTGATCACCTGAATGCCGTCGTGCTTCAGGGATAGCTCATACAACTTCTGAACATCCGGCAGCTCTTCCATGCACGGGGTGCAATAAGTAGCCCACACAGTCACGAATGTACTCTTGCCTTTCAAGTTGGCGAGCGTCCAACTTTTGCCGAGCATATCCTGGAGGTTCATTTCCGGCAGCGGCTGTGCGGCGGGCTGCCAGGCCGTGTATTCCAGAGCGGTCGCGACTTTGGCGGGCTTAGGCGCGGCCGGACGCGCGGCCAAAGCCTCCCATACTTCCCTGCTGCCGCCAGCTTCCTCCCACAATGCCAGCGCGTGTTTCATCAGATCGCTATCGCGATAGCTGACCGCCATCGACTTGGCATAAAGTCCGGCGGCATCCAGCTTGTTTCCTCGGGCCTCGGCAATCTCGCCGGCCGCCCGGAAATATCTTCCCTGAAACCCGTCCTTCTTCGACTCGTTGTCGTCGAGCCACTGCTGCATTCGCTTCAACATACTGCCGGCTTTGTCGAAATCCTTCAATTGCGCGGCCCCGTTTACGATCGCGGCCATCGCATCCCAAGTGGAAGAATCGAATCCATACGTTTGGCTCCGGGCATTGGGCGGAGCCGTCAGGTCGCTCATCACTTCCGGACCGAGGGAGATCTCCTCCAGCGCTTCTTCGGCCAGCTTCACCGCATCCTTCAGCCGGACTCCGTTCTGAACCCACGTTTCAGCCACCGCCAACTTCCTTGGAATGAAGGTCCAGCCCATATTTTGTTTGGCATCGAGCTTTAGGACTTCTTCGCCAACATGCTCCATCTCCTGCTTCGTCCAGTCCGGTGCGTAGCTGAGCGCGCTCAGCCGCGTCTCCCACGCATTTACGCTGGATGGCCACTTGACAACCCATTCGGCGGATACGTTTGGCCAGATCCCGCATCATCGCTTTGTGCTCTTCCAGGGTGACGGGATCTGGTTCCGGCACCGTTCTGTACTTCCCAAGCTTCTTCCGCTTGGCGGAACTCCTGAACACTGACAATTTCGTCAATCTTTTGCGCCGAATCCGTCTGCCCACTCAAGTTGTAGCCGTCGAATAGCGCCAGCTTGAATTTGTAATCGTGCGGTGGCGCGAGCGATTCCAGGCGCTTCACATCGTCTGCAATACGCTGGCGCAGCGCGGGGTAATCTTCTTTGGGAGCCAGACGGAACTCCGCCGCCCAAAGCATGCGCCACAGATCGGCGTCCCCAGGTTCGTGGCGCGCTTCGAGCAACGGCCGCAACTGGCCGGGCCATTCGGCGGCCTTCACTTTGCCCAGATAACGGAATCCATCCACGCTCGAAGGACACAGGCTGCGATAAGTGCGCACATTCGCGAGCAATTTCTCTTCATCGGCGAAATTGCGGCTGGCATAGATGGACGCCAGGGCCGTGTACACCCAAGCAAGCTTCGGATCGGCCTCGGATGCCCGGCTCAAATACTGGATGGCTTGCGGAGTATCCTTACCGATCAAAGCCCGGCCATAAAGATAAAGGAATCGCGCGTCATCGGGATGCTGCTCGAGCTTTTTCTGAAACTCCGGAGCAAGGACTCCCGGCTTGGGCCGGGTGGGCGTAACGTCGATCCAGCGCTGGTAGAGGAAGAAGTCGTCACGGCCCCCGGCGACCTGCGCCAGCACTTGGTCGAGCGTCAGGCGGCTGATTTCAGGCGGTATTTGGCATTCCTGAGCCGAAAGGGCCGCAACCGCGAAAAGTAAGCCGGAAATCGTGTGCGCCATATGAGAATTATGACGAAAAGGCGTGGGATCATGTTGAGCCAGAAGCCAAGGCAAGATTGGCCGCAGATGAACGCGGATGAACGCAAATAAGACTTTTCTTATCCGCGTTTATCTGCGTTCATCCGCGGCCAAAAAACAATCAGTCCAAGACCCGCACGAACTCCGCAACTATGCGATATCGTTCCTCGTCCGGCTTGAGGTCCCAAGAGGGATACCCGGGGTTGAGGGACTCTAAGCGAATCCAAGCGTGGCTCCAAACTTCTTCGCCAGATTTCTTGCTCTGGTAGCGCTTCACCGCGTAGGCATTGGCTTCGCGGTCTTCCGCCAGGACTAATCTGCCGGCCCGGCTTCCCACCACACTCGCCCGGAAAACGCACAGGCTGCCATCCGGAATCATTGGCTCCATGGACTGGCCTACAATCTCAGCGACAAACATATCCTGCCCTAGATGCTGCATGGCGGCTGGCACTTCCACCCAGCCTTGTTCCACGATTTCGTCGTTGTCTAAGAATTTTCCGGCCGCGGCGCGCAGCGAATAGCGTGGCAGATGCGTGCGAAACTCCAGCACTTTACTTTCGACGTGCTTGCGGTAAAGGCGATCCACGGCGCGATCGAAATCGTCCACCAGCACCGTTTCCCGATCCGTGATCCGGAGCGTACTCGAGAGCGTGTCTTCGAGATACGCAAAAAGTTTTTCGGACCCAAGCTCGTCCGCTTTGCGCGAAAGATCATCCGTTAGCGCCGCGAAGAAATCCATCTCGTCATCCGAGACCAGAAGTTCCAAATCCCGGCGCAATCGCAGGCGTAACGAGTCCGTTTGAGGGTCTTGCAGCAGCACGCCCAGATTCACCAGGCCCTGACCCGGCAGCTCCGCCTGCAGCACGGAGTACTTACCCGGGCGGGTTCCGGTGGCTGTAGCGGTGGACATGGTTAGAGTACTTATCGGCGCAATTTAGCCGCAGATGAACGCAGATAAACGCAGATATGAATCCATCCGCGTTCATCCGCGTTCATCTGCGGCCAATTCGTTTTGGGCTCAGGGCGCAAAGGGATAGTACCCCTTCCTGGCCCGTACTTTGACGTTCGCCAGATTCACTCGCACTACGATGTTGCGGAACACGTGCTTGGCATCCGCCGAATCCGGGGTGTAGCGCAAGATGTATTGCGTGGTGATCTCGCCCGCTACCGCCTCAATCGCCCGATACATGCCGTTCGCGAGCTGGGACGTATAGGCGCCGGTGCCTACTTTCAATGCGTAGTTGCCGTCGTCCGACGGTTGCGAAAGATAGCCGGAGACATCCGAGTAAACGCCTTCCAACGGGTATTCCACGCGGCCGCCGGTCTCTTCCGCCAGTCGGGTTAGATTCTTGGCGTCCAGGTTGTCGAATCCAAACGCCACTGTGCTGACTCCGTAGATGGTCACCAGGTTCCGCTGAGCGATCTCAAGCGCTTCGTCCAGCGTTTTCTTGCTGGCGTTGTCGTGTCCATCGCCGATGATCACCAGGATGCGCCGCGGCTCGATCGGTTCTCCTTGGATCAGTTTGCGATTGGTACAGGCCAGGTAAATCGAATCATACAGGGCCGCGCCGCCGCTGGGCTTCAGCTTCTCGATCTTCTGCACCATCGGCTCCGGATCGCTGCTGGTGTTGACCGCCAGTTCGGCCTCGTTCGCGTACGTGATCAGGTAGCCGCTGTACTTTGGGTTGTCGCCCGGAATCAGATTCTGCACCAGCTCCACGGCGGCGTCTTTGTAGTTCTTCCAATGCAGGCGGCTGGCGTTGCTCATGTCGATGAGAAAGCCCACCACAACAGGTTGACTGCGCTCGCGGGTAAAGAATTCGATCTTTTGCTCCTTACCTTCGTCCAGGATCGTGAAGTCTTTCTGCTCCAGATCCGAGACGAAACGGCCTTTTTCGTCGGTAATCGTCACCGGCACGATGACTTCATTGACCTGGACTTTGATGTGCGGCGGCTCGGGCAATGGCGCCTGCGAAACGTTAGCCTGCGATTGTGCAAAAAGCGAAATAGCGACAGAGCCGCTCAGAAAAACCCTGGTGAGCATGTGGTAGAACCTTATACCGATTATAGCCTCCAGCCCCTAGCGCTGCACCCGCCCGGAACCCCCGCTCTGAATGAGCTGGTCCACATCATTGCGGCTGAGGCGGCAGAAATCGCCGGGGATGGAATGCTTGAGGCAGGATGCAGCCACGGCGAATTCGAGGGCGTCGGAATGCGTGGCCAAATGCAAGAGGCCAAAAATGAGGCCTCCGGCGAAGCTGTCGCCCCCGCCCACCCGGTCCACGATATGGGTGATCTCGTAATGCCGGCTCAGGATGAACTCCTTGCGATCGTGCAGGCACGCCGACCAGCCGTTGTGCGACGCGCTTTTCGATTCGCGCAGCGTGATGGCCAACATCTTCAAGCCGGGATAGGCGTCGAGAACCTTTTCCGCCAGAGCGCGATAAGCGCCGGCGTCCAAGTGCCCGGATGCAACATCGGCATCCGCGTGAATGCCGAGCGCCGCCTGGCAATCCTCTTCATTGGCAATCCCGATGTCCACCAGCCGGAACAGCTCGCTCATCACCTGCTGCGCGGTCTTGCCGTACTTCCAGAGATTCTTGCGGAAATTCAGGTCGCAGGAAACCGTGATTCCCGCGGCCCGCGCGGCCTGGAGACTCTCGAGCGCAAGACCCGCCGCGCTCTGGCTCAAGGCCGGCGTAATGCCGGTGATATGGAACCATCCAGCGCCGTCGAATGCCTTCCCCCAATCGATGGCGCCGGGTTTCGCCAGCGCGATGGCGCTATTTTCCCTGTCGTATACAACTTTCGAAGGCCGCTGGTTGGCTCCATTCTCGACAAAGTAAACGCCCATGCGGCCCGGCCCCCGGACCACCTGCGAAGTGTCCACGCCAAAGCGCCTCAGCTCACCGATCAGAGAATCGGCGATGGGATTATCCGGAGGCAGCACGGTGACGTAGCGCGCCGGATTTCCAAATCCGGCCAGCGCCACCGCGACATTGGCCTCGCCCCCGCCAAACGTGGCAACGAACTGGGGGCTTTGCAGAAACCGCTCGAATCCGGGAGGGGCAAGACGCAGCATGGTCTCGCCGAAACTAACGACAAGTTGGTTCATGAAACATTAGAATACAAGGAATTCAAGAATTCATGAAGTCGAGGAAGGAGGAAGGGCGTCACTCTTGAAGTAAAAGAAGCTCAGCAACCTTCTTCCTCGACTTCTTGGATTCGCGAATTCTTGTATTCCTGTGTTAAAATCGGATGTTCCAAAAAACAACCGCGCCGGAGACCGGTAGGTGAGGACTATCGAAGCCGCCGGTTCCGGAGCGGTCTGCCCAAGTCGGGCCTGGATCTAGCGTCGGCACACTGGCCTGGAGACTTACTTTCAGTTCCATTCCTGGCGAGGCCCGCGTCCTACTTACCTGCACCACGAACGCCAGCGCAACCGATACCGGATCCCATGTGCGTGATCCATCCGAATACTGACGAAGTAAGCCACAAAAAAACCCCTCTGTTGCAACTTACCGACAAGAGCCAAAGAGCGGTTTTAAAAAATCTAAGCACCGGTTCCCGCAAGCACGCCGTTCCCCAGTCCACTCAATACCCCTGTTCTGCTCGTTGCAATCAGAGGGCAGGTTTCAAAGGTCCTTCATCAATTCGTTTGTAAGGATAGCACGCCGGGCTCCACAAGTTGGGTGATTATTTCTAGCGACTTGCCGCTCTATCCCCACCGCACTTTGGGGCTACGGGGGACTGGGTGTGTCAGTGTGACACAATTGGGGGCTAGGGACTCGGGACTGGGGACTGGCGACCTGTGCGGGTCGTTAGTCCCGAGTCCCCAGCCCCGAGCCCCTTACCCGGATGCGATTGACAATCCTAGCTCTCCTACTTGCCACCCTAGCACCCGCTCAAGACGAATACCGCGTCTACACCGAGCATCCCCGGCTGTTCCTCACCTCGCAGCGGCTGCGGCTGCTGAAGCGGGAGCGCGACCGGGAATCCATGCGTTGGCGCCAATTTGATCTGCTGGTAAGAGCTACGGCGGAAATGCGCGAGCCGGGGTTCGCTTTGGCGCTGCACTACGCGGTTACGGGCGATTCGGGCATCGGAAAAAGGGCGGTGGACTGGGCGCTGGGTCCGGGCGCCGATTTGCGGCAACTGGCGCTGGTCTACGATTGGTGCCAGGCATTGCTCAGTCCGGCGCAATCGAAAGCACTTGAGACCAAGCTGCGCAACCTGGCTGCGCAAAAAACCGGTACGGATATTCCAGCCGTGCGGGATCGCTTGCTGGCCCTGATCGCAACAACGGACGAAAGTCACAGCGAGGAAGCGCCTCTGCGGGAGATCGTGAAAGACTGGTGGCGCGGGGAGCTTGGCCCAAAACTGGCGGATGGACGAATCATTGTCCCGCCCGATCAACTTTTCGCCCTGCTCGAGATACTGCACGCCACCCGCGACAACTTGAAAATCGATCTGCGCGAAGAAGCGCCCGATTATTTCCGCGAGCTGCCCACCTATCAGGTGCTGGCCAACTATCCCGCGCCGCTCTCGGCGCCTGAAAACGAATATCGCATTCCGGTGTACCAAGGCACAGGGCAACCAGATTTAGATCGCGCGGCGCTGGCTCGCGCGGCCGGCTTGAGCACCGTGGCCTATGACAACAATGCGCTCGAGAGCCAATATCTGCAGGGCTGGCTGATCCAGGATCGGTTCATGCTGCAGGGCGTGTATGGCGCGCCCTACGAATTTCTGTGGGCGAATCCGTATCAACCCGGGCTCAGCTATTTCCAACTGCCGGTGTTCTTCCATGATCCGCATTCGGGAGCTCTCTTTCTGCGATCCAACTGGGAGGATGACGCCGTCTGGTTCGGCATCTACCAGTCAGAAGCCCAGTTGTTCCGGGAAGGCAGCGTCACGGTGCTCAACCAAAAGGGCCCGCTGCCTACCAAAGCGGAAGGGATTCCGGTAGGCGAGTCAAACGTTTTGGTAGGACGCAATCCAATGCAGTTCGCCATGGAAGGCGGCCGGGTGTTGGTGGTGGCTCTGAAACCGCACGCGAAATATCTGATCGAGACCGACGACGAAGAGATGTCCGAGTTTGAAAGCGACGGCGCGGGTACACTGGTTTTGGAGTATCCGGGGGATTGGGCCGCCGGCGTCCGCATTCAGGAGGCGATCGATGGAAGCAACGGAACGCAAGTTGGTTTTGGACCACCTGACCGGCAGCCGCAAGCGGTTGCTCGATGCTGTGAACGGGCTGTCGGCGGAACAGCGAACATTCAAACCCGCTGAGGACCGCTGGTCGGTGGCGGGATGTGTTGAGCACATCATTCTGGTGGAAGGTTTTGTGCTGCACACCATTCAAACCACGCTGCAGACGCCGCCAGAACCCGCCGAAAAACAGGCGGAGGTGCGCCGCAAGGATCCAATCGTGATCGAACGAGTTCCCGCGCGCATACGGCGCGTGATGGGCCCTCCTGCGGTCCATCCCACCAATCGCTGGCCGGATTTCGAGGAACTCCTCGACCAATTCGAAACCACTCGCCAGCGCAGCGTGACTTTCGCTACGGGAACCGAGTCCGATCTGCGCAGCCACTTCTTTCCGCATCCGTTTATCGGCGACATGGATTGCTATCAGTGGCTGCTGTTTCTAGGACTGCACTGCGAGCGGCACGTGCGGCAGCTCGAAGAAGTGAAAGCCGACGCGGGATTTCCCAAATGACGGAAAGCCTGCCAACGCGGATTCTCGGCAAAACCGGGCGCGAGGTAACTCTGTTCGCGCTCGGCGGCGAGGGCGTACTGCGCACCTTCGGACAGGAACAGGATGCCCAGAAAGTAATCCAGTACGCGCTGGATATCGGTGTGAACTATTTCGACAGCGCTCCGGCTTACGCGGGCTGCTTGGATTATCTCGGCGCCAACCTAGGTGAGCGCAGGAAGGATATATTTCTGGCATCGAAGACCGCCGACCGGTCGCGCGATGGATCGCTCAGAATCCTGGACGATACTTTGCGCAGGCTGCGCACCGATCATCTGGATCTCTGGCAGTTGCATGACATTCGAACGCATTCCGAAGTCCGGGAAATCTTTTCCGGCCAAGGGGCAATTCATGCGCTTCTCGAAGCGCGAGGCCGATGGACGGGTGCGGCATCTCGGCCTTACTGGCCACCACGATCCCGCGGTGCTCGTCGACGCAATGGCGCGCTTCGATTTCGACACGGTTCTGATTCCGCTCAATTGCGCCGACGTGCATCGGCTGTCGTTCTTACGCGATGTCGTGCCCGTTGCCATCGCCAAGGGAACGGCTGTGATCGCGATGAAAGTGTATTCGGCCGGCCTGCTGGCTTTGCCTGGCTTGCCGCTCGCCACCGGCGAAGCTTTGCGATACGCGTTATCGCTCGACGGCGTGGCCTGTGCGATCGTCGGCTGCCGGACTGCGAGGGAAGTGGAAGAGAATGCCGATGCTGTGCGGCGATTTGTCCCAGTGGAGGCGAATCGCCGCCAGGAGATCGAGAAAATTTTCAGCGATCCGCGCTGGACGCCGTATAAAGCCGTAGCGGGCTAGGCAAAAGGCACCGACTCCCTTACGGTCGCGGTTCGGAACGGAAAGACCGGAAAGAACGGAACGGGGAAGAGTGTTACCGAACCGCGACCGTAAGGGAGTCGGTGCCGTTACTTCAACTCCATCACTTCTTTTTCTTTCGCCTTGGCGGCCTGGTCCAATTTCTGGATGCTGCCGTCGGTCAGCTTCTGGATCTCGTCGTGAGCGCGGCGATCGTCGTCTTCGCTGATGGTTTTGTCTTTGAGAAGTTTCTTCACATTCTCATTGGCGTCGCGCCGGATGTTGCGCATTGCAACGCGATGATCCTCGGCGATGTGATGGATTTTCTTGGCTAATTCTTTGCGCCTCTCTTCAGTCAGCGGCGGAATCGGCACACGGATCAGCTTGCCGTCGTTCGATGGGTTCAGGCCCAGGTCGGCCGCGCGAATGGCCTTCTCGATAGCGCCGATCTGGGACACGTCCCAGGGCTGCAGCGTGATCAGTGACGGCTCGGGAACGTGCAGTGTGGACAGTTGATTCAGCGGCGTGGGTGTGCCGTAATAGTCCGCACGGACGTTGTCGAGCAGGCTGACTGACGCGCGTCCGGTGCGTACTGCGGCCATATCATGCTGCAGGTCGGACAGCGCCTTCTCCATCCGGCTCTTGGCGTTGGCTTCGATCTCTCTTACAGTCTGAAAAACATGGGCAGAGGGTGTGGCTTGAGGTTCGTTTTTCATAGCTTTCGATTAGTGGATGAGGGTCCCGATAGGTTCGCCCACCGACATACGCATTATATTGCCGAACACATTCAAATTGAAAACTACAATGGGAAGCTGGTTGTCACGGCACATGGCCACCGCGGATGCGTCCATCACGGCCAGGGCTTTGGCTAAGACTTCCAGATAGGTGACCTGCTTGTAGAGTACGGCGTCCGGATGGCGCAAAGGATCCTTGTCATAGACGCCGTCTACGCGAGTGCCCTTGGAAATCACGTCGGCATGCACTTCGAGCGCGCGCAGCGTAGCCGCCGTGTCGGTGGAAAAGTAGGGATTCGAAGTTCCGGCGGCGAATATCACGATGCGGCCCTTCTCCAGATGGCGAATGGCCCGGCGGCGGATGTAAGGCTCAGCCACTTGGTGCATTTGGATGGCGGTCATCACGCGCGTCGGCACGCCGGCTTTTTCGAGGGCGTCCTGCAGGGCAATGGCGTTGATGACCGTGGCCAGCATGCCCATGTGGTCGGCGGCCACGCGGTCCATATCCATGGCGGCTGCGGCTACTCCGCGGAAGAAATTGCCGCCTCCTACTACAAGCCCAATCTGGACGCCGGTTTGCGCGACTTCGGTGATTTCCGCCGCCAGGCTTTTGACTCGTTCTGGATCGACGCCGAATGCTCCGCCGCCGGCGAGGGCCTCACCGCTTAGCTTGAGAACGATGCGCTGGTATTTGGGCATTCAAAAGCAGAAGCCAGAATTCAGAATTCATGAATTCAGGATGCGCCCTGCGGGCGCGGCTATTCGTGTGGCGGGGATTGGTCCGCCGTTTCCTCGATCAAGGACGCCTCGCCCACTTTGAAGCGAACGAAGCGCGAGACCGAGATGTTTTCGCCTAGTTTGGCGATGGCCGCTTTGATCAGGTCACCCACCGTGGTGGAATTTTCCCGAATGAACGGCTGTTCGTACAGACAAACCTCTTCGTAGAATTTCTGCAGCCGGCCTTCCACGATCTTGTCCAGCATCTTCTCGGGCTTGCCTTCCTGCAGCGCTCGGCCTTTTTGGATGTCCTTCTCTCTGTCGAGCAGCTCCGCCGTCACATCCTCTTTGCGGATGAACTGCGGATCGGCCGCGGCAATCTGCATGGCGAGATCCTTCACCAGTCCCTGGAAGTCGTCCGTGCGAGCCACGAAATCGGACTCGCAGTTCACTTCCACCAGCACCCCGATTTGCGAACCAGGGTGGATGTAGCTGTTGACCATCCCTTGCTTGGTGGTTCGGGTGGCTTTCTTCGATGCCGATGCGATGCCGTGCTTTCTGAGAATGATCTCGGCTTCCGCCAGGTTGCCCTTGGCCTCCACCAAAGCCTTCTTGCACTCCATCATCCCCGCGCCGGTGCGGTCGCGGAGTTCCTTTACGAGTTTTGCGCTTATTTCCATGTTCTTCAGTTATTCGGTTATTCGGTTCTTCGGTTTGGTGCGCGTTCGCTGTCCCTAATCTTCTACAACTGCCTTGCGCGGCAGGGACATTGAGGGCAGATCTTCGTCGGAAAGGCCTTCAGACATGAGCTGATCCAGTTGCTGCGGATCGAACTGCGAGTACTCGGGCATTTCTTCCGCCGGAGTTTCGTCGGTGACGATTTTTTCGGCGGCGAAGTCCTGCTCGGTGGCCAGCGCGCGGCCTTCGATTACTGCATCCGCAACCTTCGTTGTGAACAGACGGATGGCGCGCAACGCATCGTCGTTGCCGGGGATCACGTGATCCACTTCGTCGGGATCGCAGTTGGTGTCCACCACCGCGACAACCGGAATGCCCAGCTTGCGGGCTTCTTTTACGGCGATGGCTTCCTTGTTCGAATCCACCACGAACAGTACATCGGGAAGGCCATTCATATCCTTGATGCCCGCCAGGTTCTGCTGCAGGTGTTTGCGTTCGCGCTCCAACCGGCCGACTTCTTTCTTGGCACGGCCCGCATAGTTGCCATCGTTAGCCAAGCCGTCCAGTTCCTTGAGGCGTTTGATGGACTTTTGCACGGTCAGCATGTTGGTAAGCAATCCACCCAACCAACGCTGGTTCACATAAAACTGGCTGCAGCGCGTGGCCTCTTCGGCTACGGCTTCCTGGGCCTGCCGCTTGGTTCCGACAAACAGGACGGTCTTGCCTTGCGCGGCGGCTTCCGCTACGTAACGCATCGCGTCTTTGAAGAGCTTCAGGGTCTTTTGGAGATCGATGATGTAGATTCCGTTT
Organism: Bryobacterales bacterium; assembly: GCA_963774655.1. Lineage (GTDB taxonomy): Bacteria > Acidobacteriota > Terriglobia > Bryobacterales > Bryobacteraceae > Palsa-89. The sequence continues at coordinate 547,937 of CAVZFZ010000005.1, forward strand.
CGTTCGCCAAAGATGTATTCTTTCATCTTTGGATTCCAGCGCTTGGTCTGGTGCCCGAAGTGAACGCCGGCTTCGAGCAATTCTTTCATTGAAATTGACGGCAAACTGCCTCCTTGTTAATTCCGAATTACTGGTTTCGCCCGATCGTCTGCGCGCACACGCCCAAAGCGGAATTTGTGTGCGCCGCAGGAAACCGGCCGTTCGAGAATGATCCGCGCCAGCTAGCGTTTCGAGAACTGGAATCGCTTGCGGGCGCCCTTCTGTCCGTACTTCTTGCGCTCGTGGGCGCGCGGATCGCGCGTCAGCAGTCCCAGAGCTTTCAACTTGGGGCGCAGCTCGGAATTGAATTCGATGAGCGCGCGGGCGATGCCCAGGCGGGCGGCGCCGGCCTGTCCGGCGGTGCCACCACCGTCGGCGAGAATGAGAATGTCGAACTTGTCAGCCACTTCAGTAGCCAACAGCGGCTGCTTTACCATGGCCCGCGCCGATTCGTTGACGAAATAGTGCTCGAAAGCCCGCCCGTTGACGGTGATCAGGCCTTTGCCGGATCGCAGGAAAATCCGCGCGACGGATTTCTTTCTCCGGCCTGTTCCTAGATGCTGTACTAACGACGATGCTGCCACTCGAGATACCTTTCTTTCGTCCGGCTAAGTTGCCGACAGTTCCGCGGGCTGCTGCGCCTGATGAGGATGCTTGGGGCCCGCATACACTTTCAATTTGCGATACATCTGTTTACCGAGTTTGTTCTTTGGGAGCATCCCGGCAATGGCTTGCTCAATCATTTTGGTGGGCCGCGTGGCGCGCATTTTTACGGCGCCGATTTCAGACAGTCCGCCCGGATAACCGCTATGCCGGCGATAGAGCTTCTGTTGATCCTTGCTTCCGGTGAGCTTCACCTTTTCGGCATTGATGACAATCACGTGATCGCCCGTGTCGAGGAACGTCGTATAGGTCGGCTTATGCTTGCCCATCAGAATCAACGCAGCTTTGCTCGCCAAACGTCCCAGAACTTGGCCATCGGCATCGACAACGTGCCACTGGCGCACGATTTCGCCCGGGCTGGGAATTGGGGTTTTCATAAAGACAGACCTTCTCCGTTCAAGACTTACAGTCACTTCAGGTTACCGAATTCGCCCGGTCAGTGTCAAACGCATCCGGCCGGAGCGCGTCCGGACGGACGCATCCGGCCGGAGTTCTTCGGTTCTTCGGTTGTTCGGTTCTTCGGTTCGTGCGCCAGGGGATCCGCTAGAAGCTTCGAGGTTCGGTGACGGGGGGTGACGGTGAATGGAGGGTGAGGGCACCTTTGGATTCATAGAGTCGGCATGTTTTGGGACCAAGCCAACGGAATAACACGGTAAGCCGTGCCGGGGTGCTGCAGCTTACGGGGGATAGCGCGGGAGAGCAACTGATTGGATCTTAGGCAGCCTCGCGAGGATGCACCGTTCGCTCAATTTCGTCGGCTTTTGCGGCAGCGGTCCGGGCGAGATCGTAAGATGCCTGAAGATCATCCGGAGCGGTTTCAAATGGTCTTCCCGAATCGTCTCGCCCGGATGGGGGAAAGGGAGTTGATCGTTCTTTCTGCGGTTCATCACGCTAGCTGAAGGCGATCAAATCAAGTGTCGAATCGGCTCACCGTTCGGCTCGCGGTTCTTCGGTTCATTGGTTCATCGTTCATCGGTTCGACGCTGGCCGAATCGATAGGATATTCAGTCAGCGTCGCGGAGCGACGATTGTTAAGCTAACATTTAACTTCCGTCGTTGCGAGTCATGACCACCGCTGAGCAGCCGCCGACTTATGAAATTGTTTCAGTGTTGTTCATGGACATTGTTGGGTACTCTCTTCGCTCCATAGAGGAACAAATTGAGCTTCTGACGATCCTGCAGAGAATAGTGCGCGAAAGTCTGGAGTATGCGCAGGCAAGTGCGAAACGAGAATTGATCTCGCTTCCGACGGGTGATGGCATGGCACTCGTCTTTCTACGCGATCCGGTCTCACCAGCTAAGTGTGGCTTAGAGATTGCCGCTGCAGTAAGAAACCACTCGGAATTGAGCCTGCGCATGGGGATTCACCAAGGCCCAGTGAGCCGTCACTCCGACATCAAAGAAGAAGTCAACGTGGTCGGCGGGGGCATTAATATGGCGCAAAGGGTAATGGATTGTGGCGATGCGGGCCACATCCTGCTCTCCCGCAATGTGGCGGAAGTTCTGCAGCAACTACGGGACTGGAACGGCTGTCTTGAGGACCTTGGCATCCACGAGGTAAAACACAAAGTCGGGATTCAGCTATACAATCTTTGTAAAGACGGATTAGGCAATCCGGCGCGCCCGTCGAGAATCTCTGCCCTCGCACCAGCCAGCCCAGCCGGGAAAGCGCCAATCGACATCCCCTCCATCGCCGTGCTGCCATTCGCTAATCTCGCTGAGGACAAAGAGAATGAGTATTTTAGCGACGGACTGGCCGAGGAACTGATTGGTGCGCTCAACAAGTTGGGCAAAATACGCGTGGCTCCCCGCTCCTCGGCTTTTTCCTTTCGCGGCCAAACAAAAGACGTCCGCGAGATCGGGCGCGCCTTGAACGTTGCCAGTGTGCTCCAAGGGAGTTTGCGAAGCTCTGGGCGCCGCTTGCGAATCAATGTCCAATTGATCCGGGTCGCCGACGGAAGCGCTCTCTGGTCCGAACGGTTTGATCGGGAACTTACGGACATTTTCGAAGTTCAGGACGAGATCGCGGCGGCGGTTGTTGGAAAGTTACGCGGCCACTTACTCGGAGAACCGTTCGAAGAGCCGGCCCCCGCCGTCAAGCGGTTCACCGAAGATCCGGAAGCTTATAGCCTTTATCTCAAGGGCCGGTACCACTTGGTCAAGCGTCCGGCCGGAACCCAGGCCGCGATTGAGTGTTTCCGGGAGGCGCTTCAGAGGGATCCCAAATGCGCGCTGGCCTATGCCAGTCTGGCCGATTGCTATAACCTGCTGGGAAGTTGGGAAGCCGGAATTCTGGCGCCCGAGGATGCTTACAGCAAAGGCCGCGCCTATGCGGAAAGGTCCTTGCAGTTGGATCCCAATTTGGCGGAAGGGCACTGCGCGTTGGGCTACGGGTTCCTGCACTTCGCTTGGGACCTTCAAGCCGCCGAACGGTCCTTTACCGAGGCGATCCGGCTGAATCCCGGCTACGGGCCTGCAATTCACTGGTACGCGCACGTGTTAAGCGTGGCGGAACGCTTCGAAGAAGCGCTGGAACGCAGCCGCCAGTATCTCCGTCTCGATCCTGCCGATCCGTTCGCCGTCGCTCATCTCTCTTGGCACTCGCTGATGCAGAACGATTTCGCGACGGCCGAGAGGGAAGGCCGCGCCGCGGTAAATCAGGAACCCGGTTTTGGATGGCACCACGTTTTTCTCGGGTGGGGACTGCTCGCGTCCGGCTTGCTCGAAGAGGGCTGCAGCGAGATAGAAAAAGGCACGAGGCTCAACGGGGGCGTCACCGTCTGTGAAAATTTCGCCGCCCACGCGCATGCGATCGCCGGGCGGCGGGATGCGGCGCTCGCCCAACTCGATCAACTAAAGCAAATCTCACAAAATAAATACGTATCCGCTTACGAGATTGGTTTGATTCACGAAGCGTTAGGCGATCGCGATGAAGCCTTCCGCCAATGGGAGTTGGCCTTCGAGCAGCGCTCGCCGTGGCTCGTATACCTGGCTCGCGAGCCGCGGCTCATGCACTTACGTGGACAACCCCAATTCGATGCTCTAGTCGGGAGAATCCATCGCCTCATGAATCGGGATACAAAGCGCCTGTGAGGACGTAGCGGCGCCTTCCGAATGGAACTAACTCGTGGGCCGAAACGCGACTGCGGTCGCTGCCGCGACGACCTCACAACTCCCGGTAGAACGCAATCAGGTCCAACGCCGGAGGGTTGTGGCCCATCGCGCGCAAGAATCCCGAGACTTGGCCGCGATGGTGCGTGCCGTGATTTACTACGTGCAATAGGATCTGCCACACCGGCTGTTCCCAGGAATTGCCTTTCAAGTCGCGATAAGCGATCTTCGCTTGGACATTCTGGTCCGTGAGCTTGGCGGCCCATTGCTTCCAACGTTCCTGAAGCGCCGGCCATTCTTTCTGAAGAACGGACAGCTGCCGATCCTCGGCCGAGATAAAGTTAACCGGCGGGTTGCCCTGGATTCGGGCGAGCCAGACGCGATCGGCCGCGAACACGTGCGCGAGGGTGTCGATCACGGTTTTGTCGGATGTTCTGAAGTCGCGGGCCAAGTCTTCGGCGGATAGGTTTGCCACGGTATCGAGCAGGCGCCAGGTGGCCCAGGCGGTGTAATCGAGGTGGAGTCGAAGCGTGTCGGCGGATACGGACATAGTCTGATTATGTCAAGTGTGTGGCCGTCGGCGAAACAACTTTATCGCCGAAGTTCAATGCGTTCGCAGGAGTGCGAACGCGGCAAACACGAGTGTTCGCGCTACATGTATCGCACGCACTTTCCGCGTGCCGGTGGCGACAACCCACTAGCTTGATCGGTAGCGAAGGCAGACGAATTCGGCGCCGATGCCGCTGGTTAGCAACCGTTCCTTCTTATTTGTTCTGGAGCAGGCGCGCGGTCCAATCCGTAAATCGGCCATCCGCCGGACCACACGATCGCTGCCGGCAAGCCGGACGATCCCCGAGGAGTTTTTGCGACTGGTGGCATCGCCCAAGCCGCAAACCGAGGCCAAAAACCATTCGATTGAACGTATTAAAGAGCCGGGCGTCGATCCTCGAGGCTTCGAGAACGGGTCGGTGGGTGGTTCGTAACAGGCCCGAAACTCCGAGTCCAGCCGTACGGACTTGAAAAACGTGCATTGAGCAGCGATTGCATATCGCTGGAAGGTAGGCTGGTGACCGTGGAAGGCAAATTCGGGAACCGGCTTCCGTAGCGATTCTCTCGACAATCCTGGATTGCATAGGGTTAGGATACTTCGCTCCAGTTCTTTAAGCGGAACACCCGAGACACAGCGCGCTGTCGGGGAAATTACATAAGTCTTACAAACCACTGGCGAAATCCCTGGTAGGTTGGAGTTGTCACTCAACAACCTGGAGCTTTCGTGAGCACTGACATCATAGATATCTACGCCAACAAGAAGATTAACTGGATCACCACCAGCATCATGGCTTTGTTCCATGTGGGCGCGATCGCTGGGCTGTTCCTGTTCAACTGGCGCGCTTTCTGGGTCTCGGTTTTCCTGTATTGGATGTGCACGGGCCTTGGCATCAGCATGGGTTACCACCGGTTGCACACGCATCGGTCGTACAAGCTGCCGATGATTCTGGAGTACTTTTTCGCCGTATGCGGCACGCTGACTTTGGAAGGCGGGCCCATCTTTTGGGTGGCCACGCATCGGATCCACCATCAGCTTTCGGATAAACCGGGAGATCCGCACTCGCCGCGCGATGGCGCATGGTGGGCACACATGCTCTGGCTTTTTACGGGCGATTCCAAGCACAACAACACACGGCTGATGGCGAAGTACGCGCCGGACCTGGCAAAAGATCGCTTCTACGTCTGGTTGAACAATTATCATTGGGTGCCGCTGGTGATTCTCGGGGCGATCCTATACGCCTTTGGCGGTTGGCCAATGTTCCTGTGGGGCACTTGTGTCCGGATCGTGTTTGGTTTGCATGCCACATGGCTGGTAAATTCGGCGACTCACATGTGGGGGCCGCGCCGGTTCGACACGCGCGACGATTCGCGCAACAACTGGTGGGTGGCGCTGCTTACGTTCGGCGAAGGCTGGCACAATAACCACCACGCGCATCCCACTTCGGCGCGCCATGGATTGGCGTGGTACGAGTTCGATCCGTCGTGGATTCAGATCACGATTCTCAAGTTTCTGGGGATCGCGAAATCTGTTCGAGTGGCCAAGACTACCAGCGCGCTGGCGGAAAAAGAAGCCGCGTAAGGCACTTCCGACAAGTTTCGTGGTAGCGCTTCCTTGCGGTCGCGGTTCGATAACGCGAACGCCTACACTGGGAGTATGGTGGTAGCCGGGCGGCGACGATCGATCACGTTTTTCATCGCCCTGGGTGTTGGCCTCATCTCGGTCATTCTGCTGCTCTACATCGGTTGGGTTTTGCTCAACTGGAAGAACGGCATCCTGCTCTTCCTGGGCATCCTGCTGCTCACCATGATCATCACGGGGGTGGTGTTGAACACAACTTTTCTGGTGCGCGAAGTCCGGCGGAACGAACAGCACGACGCTTTTATCAACGCCGTCACGCATGAGCTGAAGACGCCGGTCGCATCCATCCGCCTTTACCTGGAAACGCTGCAGACGCGATCGGTGGACGAAGGAAAACGACAGGAATTTTATCGCACCATGGTGCAGGATAGCGAAAGGCTGCTCGGAACCATCGAGCAAGTACTGCGGACCGGCCGCATCGGATCCACCAGCCATCACAAACTGAATCGCGTGCGGATCGACTTGAACAGCGTGGTGGAGGAGTGCCTGATCCGCGTCCGCGCGATGCACCACATCGCTCCCGATGCGCTGGAATATCAGCCCGGACCCACAGCCACCGTGATGGGCGATCCGGACGAGGTGCGAGCGGCGGTTTCCAACCTCATCGATAACGCCGTGAAGTATTCCGGCAGCCCGATGAAAATCAGCGTCGAAATATTTCCAGTGGAAGGGAAATTCGTATCCTTGCGGGTACGAGATCAAGGAGTGGGGATTCCAAAGATCGAGCTGAAGCAAATCTTCAAGCGTTTCTACCGCGTTCCCGGGCCGCTGGCCACGCGCGTAAAAGGAACCGGCCTCGGACTGTACATTGTCCGTTCCGTGGCCAAGAGGCACGGCGGAAGGGCCTGGGCGGAGAGCGAAGGTCCGGGGCGCGGCAGCACGTTTATCCTGCAGCTTCCAACAATCCAATGAGCAAGGTTCTAGTCGTGGAAGACGAGCAGCACCTGGCCGACGGGCTGCGGTTCAATCTCGAGGCGGAGGGCTATGAGGTCGCCGTGGTGGAAAGCGGCGAGGCGGCTTTGGAATCGGTGCAGAAAATCCCTTTTGACGTGGTGGTGCTGGATGTCATGCTGCCGGGAAAAGACGGCTTCACGGTGATGTCCGAAATGCGGCAGTCGGGACACTTCGTTCCCACGCTGATGTTGACGGCGCGCGGACACGCCGAGGACATTCTGAAAGGTTTCGCGGCGGGCGCGGACGATTATCTCACGAAGCCTTTTGAGCTGGCGATTCTCATCGCACGCATCCGGGGACTTCTGCGTCGAAAGGATTGGCTGCGGGCGGTTTCCAAGGATACGGTTGTGTTCGGCAACAAATCGGTGGACTTCAATCGCGGCGAGCTGCGAGTGGGCGACCAGGTTTTTCCGCTCACTGTCATGGAATCGAGCGTCCTGCGTTACTTGACGCAGCACGAGGGGCAGCACGTTTCGCGCAAGGCGCTGTTATCGGAAGTGTGGGGCTTGCACGAAGACACCGACACGCGTGCCATTGACAATTTCATCGTGCGATTGCGGCGGTATATAGAAGATGATCCGACGCGCCCGAGGCATTTGGTGACGGTGCGGGGAGTGGGTTATCGGTTTGTGCAGAATCCGGGGAAGTAGTTTTCCCGCGCCGGCATAGGTTTCGTGGTAGCGCTCCCTTGCGGTCGCGGTTCGGTTGGCATCGTCAAAGGATGGACGCGCTCGCTATGTCCTGGGCCATCAGCGCCATTAAGGCAAAGTCGCCGGTGCATAAGACACCCCGAAAGTTCCCCAATTCCCACTGAAAATGATAAGCTAGACTGCATCGGCGACCAGCATCGCCAGCTTTGAAAGGGAAATGAAATATGCGTAAGGCCATTGTTGCAGCCTTGTCCGTGACTGCATTCGCGACCTCGATGATCGCGCAAACGAAACCGAATTTTAGCGGGACCTGGAAATTGAACGCTGCCAAGAGCGACTTCGGCCCGTTGCCGGCTCCTGACACCCGGACGGATGTCATTACACACAACGATCCCACCATGAAGATCGACGTCGACCAAAAAGGCGGCCAGGGCGACTTCGCTGGGACCATCAATTACACCACCGACGGCAAGGAAGTCACCAACCACATGGGTCCGCGTGAGATTAAATCCACGCTGGCTTGGGAAGGCAGCAACCTGGTGGTCAACTCCAAGCTCATGTTCAACGATGCCGAGATCACCATCAAGAATGTGTGGACCTTGTCGGACGACGGAAAAACTCTGACGCAAAACGCGCACATTACGTCGCCGATGGGCGAGCTGGATACGAAAATAGTGTCCGATAAAGTGGATGCGGGTGCAGCCACGGCCAAAGCGACTCCGCCTCCCGTATCCGCCGCTCCGGCCAGCTCCGGCGCCAAGCCGAATTTCAGCGGGACGTGGAAACTGGATATCACGAAGTCCGACTTCGGAGTTCTGCCGCCACCCAATTCCCGTACCGATGTCATTGAGCATAGCGAGCCGGCGCTGAAAGTCACTCGCACCGAGGACGGCGCGGAGGGGAAACAGAATTTCACGCTGGCATTCACCACGGACGGGAAAGAAGCGATCAACAATGCCGGTGGTATGGAGTTTAAGTCGATCCTGACCTGGGAAGGCAGCGGCCTGGCGGTGAACGGCAAGTTCAAATATCAGGACGCCGATGTCACCAGCAAGGAAGTCTGGCTGCTCTCCGATGATGGCAAGACTCTAACTCAGAACGCGCACTACACCAGCCCGATGGGCGAGATGGATACCAAGATGGTGTACGCGAAGGCGACACCGTAATTTGCACCGCTATCGCGTTGCCTGACACTTCGTGTCAGGGAATTCAGGAATTCAAGAAGGGGGCGCTTCCCGCCCCCGAATTCATTTTGGATCGGCCGTTCGTACGGGCGTGGTTCGTCCACCAGCGCGGGCACGTCCGACGATCAAGGCCAACCCAAGTATGCCGAATGCCACTGAGCTGGGCTCCGGCGTGGCCACTCCTGGTTCGTTGGTTTCGGTGAGGAATCCATAGGGATTATCGAAGGTGACGCCGGGCGAGAGCTGAATGCTGAGTGTTCCGGTGTGATCCGCAACAACAGAGTCCGTTCCCTCCGCGGTGGCGGAGAATTCCTCTTTAATTTGATAGAAAGAGTGGGTGCCGTCGATTGGGATGGTCACACTGAAATCCTGATCCACGGAGGTTTGGGTAACCGGAGTATTGCCGTGCGCGCAACTGTTGGTTACATCACCGAGAGAATTGCACAAAGTGGCGCCGGCGCTAAGCGGGCCGCCCACTAGAGTGGGAACTCCATTGACAATGTCGAACGCCTGGGCGCTTACGCCCCCAGCGAACGTAGCCGACGATTGTGTATCGTCGGGGCCATTAATTAAGGCTTGAACGTGAATCGTGAGGGTCGCGGTGCCGGTGCCGCTAAACGGCAGGTCTACGATGACGTCGGCCTGGGACTGCTCAAATCCGAATCCGTCGGCCGAAAAGGCGAAAACGCCTACCTTACCCGAAGTGAGGTCGGCGAAACCGCCAAAAGTTTCGGTGGCGTTTTCGCACACTGCGACAAGACAGATATTGAGGCCGGCAGTGGTAGCGGTTCCGTTTGAGTTGTTGCTGATCAGCGTTCCGTCGGGAGTTTCTTGACCGTGCTTATCCGCCTGAAGGCCCCAGACCTGCAACAGAAAGCCGGTCGGAGCATAGTTCAGACCGTGCGGGGTGGTTGGGTCAAGATCCGCGTATGCGGTACCAGCGAATGCCAATGCCCAAAACACGAGGCAAATTTGAAGTTTGTGATTACTCACGAGCCAGTCCCTCTCTTTGTGCTATGAAAGCTTGCGAACACACACTAATGCGGAAAGCGCGTTAGGAATTCGCAAAGAGAATTACAGATGAGTACTAGGCGCGTGAAACATCAAACGGCACCGACTCCCTTACGGTCGCGGTTCGGAAAGAGGTTACCGAACCCCGGCCGTTAGTAAGGCGTGGGGAACGTTCTAGAAATATGATCGTGCCAGGTGAGCGTTTCCTCGTCCACCAGCGCCCACAACAGGCCCAGGCCGGCGGCGCACAGGCTGAGGACGCCCGATGCCAGGCGATGCATCCGCTGCGTGCGGGTGGGTTTTTGTCCGTCGAAATTCACCAGCGTCAGACGCGTCCAGCGCATGCCGGGGGAATCGCCGTTCCCCATGCACCACAACATTTTGTAAAGAAATGTTACTAACGCCGCGACGCCGACCAGCAGCGGGAGTGTTTTGGAATTGATTGCAATTGCTCCACCGGCGGCGTAGAAGATTACACCGATCAACGCCAGCCCCATCACGATCATGCTGGCATCCAGCGCCGCCGCGATGGTGCGGTGCGCCGCGACGGCTACCGGGGCGTCGCAATAAATGGTGCCCTCCGCCGGATGCGCGTAGCGTCCGGAACCGGCTGCCGGCGCGAACTCCAGGCTCTGTTGGCCGGGGATCACCCGGCGATGGCGCGCACGGGGTTTTTGCGAAATTACTTTTCGCGTGGGCGGTTCCAGAACATTGGGTGCAATGGTGTCAAACGCGACAACGCGAGGCAGTTCGCGCGAGCTGAACAGAGAAGGTTGGTAGGTGATGGGCTTGCGCGTCAATGGCGGTAAAACCGGTTCCACCAGAACTCCGGCGCCGCTGCCGGCTTTGGCCACAGGCTTGGATTCGTTCACGTAATGCAGCTCGGGAGCTGCGGCGGAAGAACTATAAACCGGAGTCATCCGCAGGCGCCGGCCGCATTTACTGCAGCGATGGTCTTCCTCGGCGTTCACGGCCTGGCAATATCGGCATTCCATTGTTTTTCTAATCTCCTCCGCGCGTCGATCTGCTTGCGGTGGCCATCAATCCGTGCTACGGTTTTCGGTTGAGGCCTTCATCCGTACGTTCCCCAGGCCCCCTGTCCCCGAAGAGGAGCGACAAGAGGCTTACTTTAGTTCGTAACATATTTGGGCGAAAATGTCACGTACTTTGTTTAGGGGTGTACTACGTCTTTCACCTGATGACTGCTCTGGTGATGGTCGCCGTAGCGCTGGCCCAGACCCCGGCACCGGCCGCCCCACCACCGCAGGCGCCTGCTGCGACGCCGCCTCCGTCACCTGTTGTTACGCCGCCTGCCGGCGCCGCCGGATCAACCGAACGCGGCGAATCCGAACCAACGAGTTCACTTCCAGCGGCCGAACATGCCCGCCGAGGATGTCGTCAACATCGACGCTGAAACTCAGGACAACGAAGGGTCGATGCATCATTATCGCGGCCATGTCGTCATCGACACCATCGATCGAAAGCTGGAAGCCGATGAGGTGGACTACGACCAGGACACCGGCCAAGTAGAAGCGCGCGGGCATGTTCGATTCGAGAATTACCTGGAAGGCGACAAGCTGGAATGCGACCACGGCAAGTACAACTATTTCGATGAGACCGGCATCTTCTGGGATGTCCGCGGGACATCGCCGGCCAAGATCATGGCGCGGCCTGGTTTGCTGACCACCAACAATCCTTTCTATTTCGAAGGGAAATGGGCCGAGCGCAAGTCGGATCATTACGTTCTGCATGACGGTTTCGTGACAGATTGCAAAATTCCGAAGCCATGGTGGAGATTCACCGCGCCCAAGTTCGACATCGTTCCGAACGAAAGAGCCATCGGTTATCACGCCGTCTTTCATCTGAAGCGGCTGCCGTTGTTCTATCTTCCGGCGTTTTATAAGTCGCTGAAGCGGTTGCCGCGCAAGAGCGGATTCCTGACGCCCAGCGTCGGACGCAGCTCGCTGTACGGCGAGTTTTTCGGCATGGGCTATTACTGGGCCATCAATCGCAGCTACGACTTGCTCTATGACGGCGTGTACTACAGCAAGCGCGGCCTGGCCAGCACGGTTGATTTTCGCGGAAAGATTAAGCCCGGTACCGATTTCGGGTTCCACCTCTACGGCGTGAACGACCGCGGTGTCGACATCGGCAATGGGGTGATCCAGAAGCAGGGAGGCTATCAGTTCACGTTCGATTCGCGCTCGGACCTCGGCGATGGTTGGGAGTATCGCGGACAGATCAATTATCTGAGCTCGTTCCTGTTCCGCCAATCGTTTTCGCAATCCTTCCACGACGCGATCTATTCCGAATCCCGGTCGGACCTCTTTGTAACCAAGCACTGGGACAGCTACGCGTTTACCGTGGTCGCTGAACGTGACGAGGATTTCGAGGACGTGGCGCCGACGGACAAAATTGTGATCCGCAAGCTGCCCGAGGTGAGTTTCCTGAGCCGCGACCGGCAACTTGTGAACGCGCCCATTCCGATCTGGTTTTCCATGCAAAGCAGCGCCGGATTCCTGGATCGAACGCAGCCCGACTTTCAGACCCGCCAGTTTGTGAGCCGGCTCGACATCAATCCCGAGATCAGCACGGCGTTTCACTGGGACGGATTCAGCTTGCTTCCCAGCTTTGGGATCCGCGAGACGAACTACGGATCGAGTCTGGTCAACGGCGTTTTGAGCGGGCAGGACGTTTTGCGCAGCGCGCGCGAAGTCAACGTAACGCTGATTCCGCCGTCGCTGGAGCGGATATTCAAATCGCCAAAATGGCTGGGCGGCGAAAAACTGAAGCACGTGATCGAGCCGCGGGTGGAATACTCGTTCGTGGACGGCATCAACAACTTCAACCGGATAATCCGCTTCGATGAGAACGACTTGCTGACGAATACCAACCAGGTGACGCTCTCGATCGCGAATCGGTTGTTTGTCAAGGACAAGGATGGCAATGTCAGTGAGGTGCTGAGCTGGGTGGTTTCGCAAGCGCGCTATTTCGATCCCACGTTCGGCGGCGCCGTGATCCCAGGGCAGCGCAACGTGATCGCGAGTTCCATCGATCTGGACGGCTTCGGTTTTCTGGACGGTCCTCGCAATTACTCACCGATCGTTTCGGCGCTGCGCTTTCAGCACGTGGTGGGCCTTGAATGGCGGGTGGATTACGATCCGCTGCTGAAGCGCATCTCGAACTCCGGGCTCTCCGCGGACTGGCGCTTTTCGAAATATCTGATTTCGGTGGGCCACAACCAGGTGCGGACGGACCCGGTGGTTTCGCCCAATTCTAATCAGCTGCGCGGAACGTTCGGCATCGGCAACGGAAATCGCAAAGGTTGGAATGCAGCGTTTAGCGAATACTACGACTACAAACAGAAGGTGCTGCTGTACTCGCTCACGCAGGTAACCTACAACACAGATTGCTGCGGCATCAGCCTGGAATACCGGCGCTTCAATATCGGCACGCGCGACGACACGCAGTATAAGATTGCCTTCGCCATATCGAATGTCGGGACTTTTGGAAACTTAAAGAAGCAGGAACGAATATTTTAAAAGCTGTGGCTGGGGGCTTGGGACTGGGGGCTGCGCACGTCCGGGGCGATGGCTTCATCCAGCAGCAGGCTGAACTCCCTGGCCTTGTGCTCCACTTTTTGCTTTAGGGCGGCGAGTTGCTGTTCCAGCGCGTCCAGCTCATCCGCCATGTGAAGGCAGGCCAGTACGGCGGCGCGTGTCGCGTCCACATTCGCGCCATGGGCCGCGATCTTGGACATCAGGTCGTCCACTCTTTGGGCGAGCAATTCTACGCGTCCAGGCTCCTCGCTGGCAACCAGTGAGTAAGTCTGGTTAAAGATGGTTACACGGACGCCTCCCGTGTTGGTCATTGCTCTAGCTTGCCATCTCTAGGTACTGCTTAGCAAATCCAATTGACCCAGCAGTTTTTCGATGCGGGTACGGACTTGCTTGCGCTCGGTGCGGAGATCGTCTAGTTCCTGGCGCACCGAATCGCGCTCCTGCAGCGCAGAGCTTAACTGCGTTTGGAGATCGTGATTTTGCGACCGCAGGCTGGCTACCAGCTCCACCGCGCCACGGATTCGCTCTTCGAGACTCGCCAGGGCATCCAGTTCTTGCTGTTGGGCAGTGCTCATCGGGACCTCTTAGGACGATGCGTGCGCCGCTTTGGCTTTCTCCACCAGCGCGGCGAATGCGGTTGCGTCGGTAGCCGCCAGCTCGGCCAGAATCTTGCGATTGAGTTCGATGCCGGATTTCTTGAGACCGCTGATGAATTTGCTGTACGAGATTTCCGCCGCGCGGCAGCTTGCGCCGATGCGGACGATCCACAGCGAGCGGAAATCGCGCTTCTTGCGCCGCCGTCCCACATAGGCGTACTTCTGGGCTTTTTCAACGGCTTCCTGCGCGGCCCGATTCAGCTTGCTTTTGGTTAGAAAAAAACCGGATGCGCGGGCCAGCGTCTTCTTCCGGTAGGCCCGGCGTTTTGTTCCTCTTTTTACTCTCGGCACGTTTAGACTCCTTGTTGAGTAGTTAGACCGGCGAAAACGGCACGTGCAGCGCCGTTCCGCGCGGGAGACCCCTTAGTACGGGATCATCCTTTTCAGTTTGGCCTGATCGGAGGGATCGGCCACAACATCGTGTTTCAATTTGCGTTTACGGGAGCGTACCTTGGAGGTCAAAATGTGGCGGGCAAATGCATGCCCACGCACCACTTTGCCGGTCCCGGTCTTTTTGAACCGTTTGGACGCACCTTTATGTGTCTTCAGCTTCGGCATTGGATTTTTCCAGGATTCTACTGGGGTTACGGTTGACTTACATAGTGTAGCACGGGGGAAGGTGGTAGGGGGTGGGTTGTGGGAGGTGGGAAAAACAACACTCTTGCGGCTTTGGGTGCTGTTCTCTTGCAGCGTCACGCTGGTGCATCGGGCGGCTTCGCTTTGGAGCGCTCGTCTTCAAATTCGTAACCATCCGAAAGCTCTTTCCAGGTAATGGCCGTTCTCGGCTGAAATCGTCGTGAGGTACCGATGGGCGTGCCGCGCGTCCAGAGGTTTCGGCGCTGCCGTGTTTGGACAGAGCATCTGCTTGCGGCGCACAAGTGCCTTCTGGCTACCGCTTCCTGTCGGATGGGGCCAACTCTCGGAGCCGAGTATTGCATTCGGATATTTGTGATTCCACGAAAGAGGTAGAATCACCGGGATTCTCTTGCGATCGACCCGATAGTTCTTTTTGAAGCCTCTCGCGCTTACGCACGAGTTGGCTTATCTCGTCCAAAGGATGGAGAATTTTCTTTTGCCCTTGTTCCTCATATAGCAAACCTAGCAGAAGACAATCAACTTTTTGCTAGACGGCCGGCCTAGCTACTGCGACCACTTCAACATTTTCATTGTTCACAAACTGGAGGGCGTGGGTGTCACAAAAAATGCTTTGAGACCCTATACTTCCGTCGTCAGGTACATATGTGACGCCAGTCGATGCGTTGTCCAGGCATCCGGTCTGCCCACAACGTGCCGTACCTCTTGTAATCGTTTCAATCTTGACTCTAATTCTTAGACTCATGCTCGAATTATAGAGAATACCGCCACCACTCTGCGGGCTCATTCAAACCACGCATCACGGTGGAGCCCGCTGCCTTCCATAATCGCGCGCATCGTGCCGAGCGGGAGGATCTTGCCGCGATGGTACGGTACGATCACTTGTTTTCCCGTGACAGGATGGCGCCACTTTTGATGGCTGCCGGAACTGCCTACTAAGCGAAACCCGCCTCTCCGAAGGACCGACGTCACTTGATAGGACGATAGGCGCGGCGTTCCACGCTCACCCAACCGTTACCTCGACCAGCTTTGCGGTATCGGGCAGCTCGATCTCGGAAGGCGCTAGATAGAGACGAATCGCTTCCTCGATGTTTTGCCGCGCCTCGGACTCCGTATCGCCGGCGGAGGTGCAGCCCGGCAATTCTGGACAGACGGCTGAGTAGCTGTCGGTCACGGGATCGTGCTCTAGGATTACTCGAAACCTCACGATCTCAGTATAGACCTCTGCAGGAACTAGAATCACAATCATGTCCCCAACCAAATTGCGATACTGGAATCCAAAGCTGGTCATCGGCTTGAATCCGAAGCATCTATGGGAGTCATTAACATCTTGACGAAATCAAACAACTTGGAGCAATACGCTTCTCGCCAGCGGCGCATGATTGATCGGGAGATAGCCAAGGGTTTGGAGGATATCAGAAAGGGCCGCGTCCACGGGCCATTCACGCGTCGAGAGCGAAGAAATTTCTCAAGACCGAATTGAAAATCCGCGCCGAGAAAAGTAAATCGAAATGAATGTGGCGCTCATCGAGCGCGGTTTTGCCGGCTCTCGCCACTGCTCAACCGGCTGTGCAAAAAGCCTCTGAATCGTTTACTGCCGTGCGGCGCCAGGAGTGGCGACGCGGCACGCAAAGTGCGTGCGCTACGCTTGATATTCTTCTAGCCAGGCCATTTGGATCGCTTCCAGTTTGCCTTCGGTCGAGCCTTTCGGATCGTCCTTGAAATCTTCCAGCTCGGTGATCCATTGATGCAGGTCCGTGTAGCGGATGTGCGTGGGATCAAGATCGGGGAATTTTTCGTAGAGCGCTAGCGCGATGTCGTCGGGGTTGTCCCAGGTTATGGCAGGCATCAGGTTAGATTTTCGTTCCTTTCAATGCGCCTCGAACGGCTGTGTTCATCATGTTCTCGGCCAGCTTCAGCGTGGCTTGATTGAGCTGCTCGATCTTTTGGTGAATCAAGTTGTGATCGTCCGAATGATACACCAGCAGCAGCTCGTTCAGCGATGCGTCAATAGCTGCGCGTTCCTCATCGCTCAAATCGAAATAGGCATTGTGACGCTTGGCTTTTTCTACCGCCGCCAGGATGGTGTCCGCCTCCACGCGACTCTCTCGCACTTGGCGCTCGGAAAAATCCTGCTCGGCCTTTTCCACCGACTCCTGGATCATCTTCTCCACCTGCCCGTCCGTCAATCCGTAGGATGGTTTCACGTCGACGCTCTGCTCCTTGCCAGTGCGTTGGTCCCGCGCCGTGACGTTCAGGATGCCATTGGCGTCGATCAGGAACCGCACTTCGATACGTGCCAGTCCTGCAGGAAGCGGGTCAATGTCCTTGAGATCGAAACGCGCCAAGCTCCGATTATCCTTTACCAGCTCGCGCTCGCCTTGCACCACGTGAATCAGAACGTTGCGCTGGCCGTCCACGCCGGTGGTGAAATTCTCGTGGGCGCTGGCCGGAATCGTGGAATTGCGATGAATGAGCTTCGAAACCACTCCGCCCATGATCTCGATACCGAGCGATAGAGGCGTGACGTCGAGCAGCAGCTTGTCTGTCACGTCGCCCGAAAGAATGCCGGCCTGAACCGCGGCGCCGAGCGCGACCACTTCATCCGGATTCAGATCGGTATGCGGCTTGGCCAGGAACAATTTTTCCACCGCCGAGAGCACCAGCGGAATGCGCGTGGATCCGCCCACCATCACCACTTCGTCGATTTGATCTACAGTGACGCCGGCATCTTTGATGCAATCGCGGCATGGGCCGAGCGTTCGATTCACGATGGGTGCGATCAGCTTGTCGAACAGATCGCGCTGGATCTCGCGCTGGTATTTCTTACCGTGATATTCGAGCTCAATGGAAGTGAACGGAACGAACGAGAGCCGCTCTTTGGCCTGGATCACCGCGCGGCGCAGCCGCTGCACGCCTTCACTGTCTTGCGACAGATCCACGCCCCATTCGCTGGCGACATCTTCGAGGGCGATCTGCAGCAGCAAATTGTCGATATCGTCGCCGCCCAGATGCGTGTCGCCGTTGGTGGCCAGCACTTCGAAGATGCCGTCGTGCAGGTTCAGGATGGAGATATCGAACGTGCCGCCGCCCAGATCGTAGACCGCCACGATTCCGTTCTCGCGCTTGTCGAGTCCATAGGCGAGTGATGCCGCCGTCGGCTCATTGACCAGGCGCAGAACTTCGAGACCTGCAATGCGGCCGGCGTCTTTCGTCGCTTGGCGCTGGGCGTCGTTGAAATAGGCCGGAACCGTGATGACCGCTTTTGTGACCGGTTCGCCGAAATAGGCCTCGGCATTTTGTTTCAACTGGCGGAGCACAAAGGCGGAGATTTCTGGGGGCGTGTACGTTCGATCGCCTAGCTGAAGCTGTAGAACTGCTTCGCTGCCTGGTGCGATGTGGAACGGGAATAGCTTGAGTTCTTCCTGGACGTCTTCGAGGCCGCGGCCCATCAGGCGTTTGGCGGAATAGACCGTGCGATCCGGCTGCGTGAGCAATAGTTCGCGTGCGGCGTTGCCGACCACGACTTCCCCGCTTGGTAAGGCACCGACTCCCTCACGGTCGCGGCTCGGTATTGACACTACGCTTGGGACCAGCTTGTCGCCATCCGCGCCTGGAATGATCACGGGGCCGGTCAGATCCATAAACGCAGCCAGGCTGTTGGTGGTTCCGAGGTCGATGCCGATTACGCGCTCGGCTGCGCCAAAATCGATTTCCATAGGAGAGAGGGGCTGGGGGCTAGGGACTCGGGGCTAGGGACTTTTGCACTTCGTCCACCAGGTTTTGAATGTACTTGCGGCGGTTTAAGACGCCGCGGATTTCTGCGAGTGTATCGCGCGAGGGCGATTGATCGTATTTCGCGAACAGGCCTTCCAGTTGGCGATCCACGTCACTCAACATACGGGTGAAGTTCTGTTCAGCAGATTCGAGTTGCGGACGGGCGGATTCGTCACCGCCGCGCACTTCTTCGAGCGCCATGTTCAGCTCGAAAACCTCTTCGAGGAGTTCCGGGGGAACATCTTTGGAGCGCTGTTCCCCGACGTCAAAGCCTTCCAGGCTCAGGACGTAATGCGCACGTTTCAGAGGATCTTTGAAAGTCCGGTAGGCATCGTTCAGCATGGAGGACATGTCGAGGGCCCGCTGGCGTTCGGCTTCCGGCTTGCGCATAAAACGATCCGGATGCAGTTCCCGGCTCAATTCGTAGTAGCGCTGCTGCAGCATGTCGGCGGAAAGGTTCAGGCTGCGGGGGATACCGAACAGCTCGAAGTAGTCCGTCACGTCGAGAACGACGTTCCGCAGCCGCAGCTCTTCGTGGCGTTCGGGTTTTCGAATTCGAAGCCCGATTGAATCAGCGAATCTTTCCAATCCAGCGTCATGCCATCCAGGTAGATCTTGCTTTTGGGATCCACGAACACTTTGACGTCGTCAAATTCATAGACTTCGTCGGTTGGCCGCGGCTTGACGTCGAATTTGAAAAGATAGCTCAAGCCGGAGCAGCCGCCGCCCAGGACGCCCAGGCGCAGTCCGCCTTGGACGCCGTGTTTGGCGAACTGCTCGCGGATCTTCGAAACGGCTTTTGGAGTTACTGTAATCATGGCCGCTGATGGACGCAGATAAACGCTGATCCTACTTAATAGATGCGACGGCTTCGGGCTTGGTCACGGCTTTATTCTTGTAGTCCGTGATGGCGGCCTTGATGGCGTCTTCCGCCAGCACCGAGCAGTGGATCTTCACGGGCGGCAGACTCAATTCGTTGACGATATCGGTGTTTTTGATTTCGAGCGCTTCGTCCACGGTTTTTCCACGCAGCCACTCTGTCGCCAGCGATGAGCTTGCGATGGCGCTGCCGCAGCCGAAGGTCTTGAACTTGGCGTCTTCAATCACGCCGGTATCAGGATTCACCTTCACCTGCAGCTTCATCACGTCGCCGCACTCGGGTGCGCCCACCATGCCGGTGCCGACGTTCGGATCGTTCCGATCCATCGAGCCGACGTTTCTCGGATTGTTGTAATGGTCTAGAACTTTGTTGGAATAAGCCATAGTCGTCTCCCTCTTAGTGAGCGGTCCATTGGACCTTGGTCAAATCGATTCCTTCTTTCGCCATCTCATAGAGCGGCGACAATTCACGAAGCTTCTTCACTACGTCGATCACTTTCGCAGCGACGTAATCCACTTCTTCTTCGGTATTGAAACGGCCCAGGCCGAAACGGATCGAAGAGTGCGCCAGATCGTCTCCGGCGCCCAGAGCCTTCAATACGTAGCTAGGTTCCAGCGTAGCCGAGGTGCAGGCGGACCCGCTCGAAACGGCGATATCGTTGATGCCCATCAGCAGCGATTCGCCTTCCACGTAAGCGAAGCTGATGTTCAAATTGTTCGGCAGCCGATGCTCCATGGTGCCGTTGATATACACTTCGTCGAGTTCCGATTCCAGCTTGCCGCGCAGTTTGTCGCGCAGGAAAGCCATGCGCTTCGATTCGGCCGGCATATCCGCGTTGCAGATCGCGCAAGCTTCGCCCAATCCAACGATGCCTGGGACGTTCAGCGTTCCCGATCGCATGCCGCGCTCGTGCCCGCCGCCATCCATCTGCGCCGTGATTTGAACGCGCGGGCTCTTGCGCCGGACATACAGCGCGCCCACGCCCTTCGGCCCATAAATTTTGTGACCGCTGAGGGACATCAGATCGATGTTGTCCTTGATCACATTCACTGGAACCTTGCCCACTGCCTGCGTCGCGTCGCTATGCACCAGAACGCCCTTCGCCTTGGCGATTTTGCCGATTTCGGCCATCGGCTGAATTACGCCGATCTCGTTATTCGCGTACATCAGGCTGATCAGGATGGTTTTGTCGGTGATGGCTTCCTTCAGCATTTCGAGGTCAACCAAACCGTTGGCTTGCACAGGCAAATAGGTAACGCGGATGCCATGCTTCTCGAGCCGTTTGCACGTGTCAAGAATCGCCTTGTGCTCGGTAGCCGCAGTGATGATGTGATTGCCCTTTTCGGCATACATTTCGGCGATGCCTTTGAGCGCAAGATTGTTCGATTCGGTGGCGCCGCTGGTGAAGACAATTTCCTTAGTGGTGGCGCCGATCAGGTCCGCGATCTGCTTGCGGGATTTTTCCACGGCTTCTTCGGCTTGCCAGCCAAAGCTGTGATTACGGCTGGCGGCGTTCCCGAAGACTTCTAAGAAGTACGGCTTCATCGCTTCGAAGACGCGCGGATCCATCGGCGTCGTCGCGTGATAATCCATGTAAATCGGCAGTTTCATAGCGCGTGGTTCCTCATTCTTATTGCTCGTACTTGGGCGTTGCAGCCTCTAACCCGTACAATTTTGCGGGCGGCTCGGCAAGATCTTCCTCGGCCTTCGGCGAATCCTGAGACATATCCCACATACTGATGCTGGCAAGGAGCCGCAGGATTCCTTCATGCACCTTTTGCAGTGGATCGCGCACAATACAGCGATTGGTGTGGCAGCAGTAGCCGTGTTCGGTGAAGCAAGTGGTCAGAAATACCGGGCCATCGATCAACCGGATCACTTCGAGCGCCGTGATCTCGCGCGGATCCCGAGCCAACTTGTAGCCCCCGTTGGTGCCGTGCTCGGATCGCAGAAAACCATTTTTAGCCATCTTCTGCAGGATCTTCGAGAGTAGCGGCTGGGGGATGCCGTAAAGGTCGGCGATCTCCTTCGCACTCGAGCTTTCCGGCCCATGCACCACCAGGTGCTTCAGGGCGATGAGCCCGTAATCCGCTTTCTTGGTTAGCTTTAGCATGGAAACCCGACCATAATGGTCCTAGTTCATTATGGACAATTCTCTATCCGGAGTCAAGTGGATGTGTTTCAATGGGATAGGGCGCATCTAAAGCGCCGACCCGTTTCATCCGATTACAACTCTGAGAGGCCTGCTTCCATGTCATTCCGTGCCCTGCTGGTCCCATGCATGCTGCTGACGCTGCTCGCGCCGTTCGCCGATGCGAAATCGCGCCATTCGAAAATTCCCAAGAACGCCCATTACAAGCGTGTGACGGGTGCGAAGAACTTTAAATACAAGTCTCCGAAGACGCAGAAACTCAAGAAGCATCGGTAGCGCTCAAAGCAACTGACGAGGGCTGATAGACTGGCAGTTTGTGCTGGCTCTTCTTGACGCAGGCGTTCGTGATCGCGCCGCCGAGTTAAATCGCGAGTTCACATCCAGCCATCCGTTCCGCTACCTTGTCATCAACCAGTTTCTCGACCCCGATTTCGCCAAACAGCTCATGGCGGAGTTCCCTGCCTTCGACAGCGCTTACGCGTTGAATGAGCGCGGCGAGACCGGGCGGAAGGCCGTCTTCACGGATTTGGAGCGAATCGGTCCGGCGTATGCGCGATTCGATCAGATGATCCGCAGCCGGGAGTTTCTCGATTTCGTGAGCCGCATCACCGGCATCCCGAACCTGCTTTACGATCCCGACTATGTGGGCGGCGGAACGCACGAAAATCTGGACGGCCAGGAACTGGACTCGCACGTCGACTTTAACTATCACCCCAAGCGGCAGTGGCATCGCCGTTTGAATCTGATTGTGTTCCTGAATCCGGAGTGGGAAGAAAGTTGGGGGGGATGTCTGGAGTTGCTGCCAGATCCCTGGACGCCCGATGGTTCGCGTCCGGCGGCGATGGTGGCGCCGCTCGCGAACCATGCGGTGATTTTTGAAACCAACGAGCATTCCTGGCATGGATTCCGGCGCATCCAGCTTCCACCCGCGAAAGCGACTATTTCGCGGCGATCCATTGCTGTTTATTTCTACACCGAGGCCCGGCCGGAATCGGAAACAGCGGCATCGCACGGAACGTTGTACGTCCACCGTCAACTCAGCGGCGAGATTCAAGCGGGACACACGCTGCGGCAACAGGATGTGGATGAGATCCGGACCTTGTTGGCGCGGCGCGACGTGCACATGAAATTCCTGTATGAGCGAGAACTCGAATTTTCCCGAGTGATTTCGGGAATCGTGAAATCGCCGTCGTTTCGATTGGGCCGCGCGTTGACGTGGCCGGCCAGAGCGATTCGACGTCTGGCGGGCGGAAAATCCTCCGGCACGGAACCGCACCAGCATTGACCAGCCGCTGCGGGGTTCCGTAGAATGGTAATGTCCGAGCGAAGCGGGGTTGGCCTAGCGGTCGGGCGTCAGCCTTCCAAGCTGATTTACACGGGTTCGATTCCCGTACCCCGCTCCAACTTCTCGTCGCTGGCGTAGCTCAGTTGGTAGCACATCAGTCTTACCTAGATATACAATAGGTTAGGTATATCTTTATGCAGGTTTCCAAATGGGGCAACAGTTTGGCTGTGCGCCTTCCCGCCGTGGTTGTCGAAGCGCTCGATCTCAAAGAGGGAGACGAAATCGAGATTTCCATCGCGGGTAAACGCGACTTCAAGGTGGCGCGTGACCGGTCCAAAGAAAGGGCGATCAAGCAGCTCCGTCAAATGAAGTGGTCCTTCCCACCGGATTTCAAATTCAATCGCGAAGAGATCAATGAACGATAAGCCGTTCTTTGATACCAACGTCATTCTATACGCCTTCAGCCAAGACGATACGCGCGGTCAGGTGGCCGAAACTCTGCTGGCCGCGGGAGGGACACTGTCGGTTCAGGTCCTGAACGAGTTCGTCGCCGTGGCGCGGCGCAAGCTGGACAAGAGCTGGGAGGAGGTTCGCCGCGCGCTTGACCTACTTCACGTCTTTTGTCCCGAGCCCGTGCCACTTACGGTCAAGACCCACGAGAGAGCCGTGCACATTGCCGAGCGATACGGGTATTCCATCTTTGATTCGCTCATCATCGCGGCTGCGCTCCATGCTGGCGCCGGCACCCTTTACACCGAGGACATGCGAGATGGCCAGGCGATCGATGGGCTTACAATTCGCAATCCATTTTCGCACTAGGCAAGAGGCGCGAAAGATCCCGTCGGAGGCGAGAGGGTGAAGGCCAAAGCGAAGGGATACAGAATCAGGCTGCGCGACGCTCGTAGGAAATCTGAGCATCTGACCACAACAGCTTGCAGACTATCTCGGAATGTTATTAGAATCAGGAGATAAGCTGGCGTAGCTCAGTTGGTAGAGCATCTGATTTGTAATCAGAGGGTCGGGGGTTCAAATCCCTCCGCCAGCTCCATTCTGTTATTGGCTTGGTCCGAATCCCGACTTGTGTCGCGATCTAGCGGCGCTTCGAGTTCAGCATGAGATTCACGTGATCGGGATCGCGTGCAATCAGCATTAAATAAGCTTTCGTCGGCTGATCCGGCTCGGCGCGGCCTTGTTCCCAGTCCCGCAATGTCCCAACAGGGATGTGATAGCGAAGGGCGAACTCTTCCTGGGTCAACTCCAGGGCGCGGCGAATGATTTTCGCTTGCGGTGTGCGCTTCATGCGCTTCCAGTCGGATCCGGTGAGAGGTTGCGCGTCAGGATCAGCGCGTGCGGCGCGGTTCGATAATTTTTGGGAGTCATAGGTCTAAGAATTCTGCTTGAAATAGACGTCTTGCTCATAATTTCGGTCGCCCTCCGGCTGAAATGATTCGAATGCGGTCATTGCGTTCAGCAGATGCCACAAACAATAGAATGTTTCCCTCTGCCATGCCCACAATCACGAAGCGCTCTTCGCCATAATCTTCACGCTCGTCGAGCGTTCCAGAGCGAACGCTCTCTAAATGCACTCTCGCAGTTCAAGGCTCACACCATGAGCCCGAAAGTTTGGACTGAGCTTTGGCCTCGTGCCATTCAAACCTCAATTTCATGATACTACGGGATACCATAGTCCGCGGGACCATGTGTTAGTTTATACCGTGCGACCAAGCGCCTGACTTAACCCTGCTTCCACTTCTGCTAGCCGCTCAAACCCGCACGGTCACCGATGAGGAGGTCCGGCGGGTTCACAATTCCACACTGCTGATCGATTCTCACAACGACGTCACTAGCCGTACCGTGGATGGCTTTGATTTTGGGGAACGGTCGCGCGACGGACAGACTGATTTGCCGCGCATGCGGCAGGGTGGGATCGGGGCGCAGTTTTTCGCCGTCTACGTCGCTGCGGATTATGTCAAAGACAACCACTCCGCGCGACGCACGCTTGAAATGATCGACACCGTGCGGCACGATATCGTGGACCGCTATCCCAACGATTTCGCACTGGCGCTCACCGCGGACGACATCGAAGCGATTCACAAGCGCGGGAAGATAGCCGCCTTGATGGGCATCGAGGGCGGCCACGCCATCGAGGACAGCCTGCGACTGCTGCGCGATTATTACGCGCTGGGCGTTCGCTACATGACCCTGACCCACACCAATACCAACAATTGGGCGGATTCCTCCGGCGATATTGACGATCCGAAAGTGCCGCATCACAACGGGCTTACCGATTTCGGCAAAGACGTTGTCCGCGAAATGAACCGCCTGGGCATGATGGTGGACATCTCGCATGTTTCGGACAAAACTTTCTGGGATGCGCTCGCGGTGTCGAAAGCACCGATCATCGCTTCGCATTCGTCGGCGAAAAGCATCTCGAATATCTTTCGCAACATGACCGACGACATGATTGTCGCGCTGGCGAAGAAGGGAGGCGTGGTTCAGGTCAATTGCATCTGCGAGTTTCTTTCGCAGAAATCGTACGACGCGAGCAAAGCGCTGTTCGCGCAGGTATCCACGCTCAGCGGACCGGAGTTTCAGAAGCGACTTCTGGAAATACAGGCCAGCACTCCCAAAGCAACGCTCGACGATTTGGCGGACCACATCGATCACATCGTGAAAATTGCCGGCATCGATTCGGTCGGCATTGGAACCGATTTCGCGGACTGGTATTGCATGCCGAAGGGCTTGGAAGATGTCTCGCAGTTTCCGAATCTCACGCGCAAACTGCTGGAACGCGGCTATGCGGCACAGGATATCGGCAAGATCTACGGCGGAAATCTGCTGCGCGTGATGCGCGCGGTGGAACGCGCGGCGTCAAATTAACAACGCATCCACAGCTTTGCCCTTCCCGTTATTGGTCACATAGAACGGTCGGCCTTCGGTGACATAGTTCGTATCCGCGGGAATTCCGAGCGCCTTGAAAATGGTCGCGTATGCGTCGATCAGGGGAACCGGATTTTCGACGGGCTCCATTGGATGGCGGTCGGCGGTGCGGCCGTGGACATAGCCGCGCTTGAATCCGCCGCCAAAGAACAACATCGAACTGCAGGAGCTGAAATGGCCGTGGAATCCGTACATCTTCTCGTTTTCGATGACCAGGTTTTCGCCGGTATTGCGTTCGGCGAATCCGTCCGCCTCCTGGCCGGCTGCGGGCGCCGAAGCGATGGTCCGCCCGAATTCGCTGGCGATCACCACCAACGTCCGGTCCAAAAGCCCGCGCTCATCCAGATCCTGAATCAGCCTGGCGATGGGGCGGTCGATCTGCTTCTTCATCTCCACCATGCGCTGGCGCCCGTTCTCATGCATGTCGAAGCCTTTGAACGGGCCGTACTGATATTCCACTTGAATGAAGCGCGCACCGGCTTCCACTAAGCGCCGCGCCAGCAATAAGCCATGCGAGAAGCGATTGCCGTGAAAGTACGCCGGGTCCAGCAGCGAGGCTTCGGCGATCTCAGGTTCGTAGGCCGCCACTAATTCCGGCTTCTCATCCGTTTTGTAATCGAAGGCGCGCTTCACCGGCGAATCCATCATGGCACGCGCGTCTTCCATCACTTTCATGTAGTCGCTGGCTTTGTTCGATTCGAGCAGCGACTTTTGCGAAAGGCCTGTGATGGCTTCGAGATATTGCTGGCGCCGATCCAGGCGATCCAGCTTCATCCCCGCCACAGCGTTGAGAGTCGCCAGCCCTTTGGCGGGATCGGGAATCATGAAGGGCGCGTGATTGACGCCGTAGAATCCAGGGCCGATGTATTCGCTGATGAAAAGCTTTTCCTCATCGCTGGTATCCACGTCGCGCCCGATGTAAATGTAGCCGGGGATCTGCGAATTTCTGCGTCCCAAAGTGCGGCTGACAATGGAGCCGATGCTGGGCGCTTTCACGCCGGATGGGAACAAATAACCGGTATTGGCGTAATATTGCGCCTTGAGATGAACCGCGCCGAACTTGGTCTCGCTGGATAGCGTGCGTAAGATGGCCCCACGATTCATCACGCTCGCCATCTTGTCCAGTCCCGCGCCCAAAAAAATTCCGTCCGCGGAAGTCGGAATCTTGTCGCACGTACCGAGCAGTTCGCTGCCCTTCATTCCAGCGACATAAGGCGTGAACTTCTTCGGATCCCAGAGATCCGTCTGCGCCATGCCGCCCGGCAGCCAGATGTAAATGATGGAGTCGGCCTTCGGAGAAAGTTTCTCGGCGCCATACAGCGACGCCGCGGCAACGCTGGATGCGATGAATTCCCTGCGGCTCAGTGGCATGGTGTGTTAGTTGACATAAGCGAAGCCCGGGCTCGCGAACATGGCCCACAGCATGTCGCCCAATCCTTCCGGCGCTGGATTGTTCTTCAAGAACTCCGCGCCGGCTTGTTGTTCTTCGAGCGTTGGCGGGCGGCTGAAAACTGCCCAGTACAAACGCTCCACAGTGGGCGTCTCTTTCAGAATTTGCGCGTTGTACACCCGATCGTGAAATTCCTGTCCGTTGAGCAGCTCCAGAGACTGCACCACCGCGACATCTTCCGGACGTCCGGTGCTGACTTCATTGCGTGCAGCGGGCCGGCCTAGCGCGCGCGTTAAATCCGTCGACGACGGCTGCTTGTAAAGCCGCTCCGCCGGATTCAATTTCTGCAGCGTGGCCACCTGGATACTGTCCAAAAGTTCCTCAGCCGTTAAACGGCGCAGCGAAGGCGATCGAAAATAGCGCGGCACCGAAGGCTTCCCGATATCGAAATGATCTTCCAGCGCCGGATCGTACTTCAGTTGATAGGTCCGGCTGGTCAGAATCAAACGGATGGTGTGCTTCAGATCATACCCATGCTGCATGAAGTCGTACGCCAACCAATCCAGCAATTCGGGATGGCTGGCTGGCCGATCCGCGCGATAGTCGTCCGCCGGTTCGAACAAACCCAGGCCCAGATATCGTTTCCACAGCCGGTTGACGATGGTTTTTGAAAAACGATCGTCCATGGGATCGGTCAGGAGTTGTGCAAGCCGGTGCAGCCGCGAGGGAACGTCGGCGGGCACGTCATCGGGCACATCGGGCAGCCGAAATGGAAACGCGGCGTTGACGAATTTGCCGGTGTGCGCCTCGCATCGGATGACTTCCAGATCTTTCGCCGCAAAGAGGCTGGCAAACGCCAGGAACCGTGCTTGCGGCCACTCGGAATTCAGAAAGTGGTTGTGGCAACCGGCGCACTTCATTCCCGTGCCCAGAAAAACTTGCGCGGTGTTGGCCGCGGTCTGGATGGTTTCGATGTGGTCCGAATTCAGGACGAAGGATGGATACACGGAATAATCGCCGTTCATCTTTTCGGGCACCGGCTTCTGGTAATTCGGCATGAACGGATCGATCAGTTCCGCCGCCATCACATCGTAGGGCTTGTTGATGAGAAAACTGTGGTAAATCCAATCCTGATAGTTGCCGTGGCGGACGATTCCGCCCACCACCCCGGTATCGGTGCTGGCGATGGCTTCTTCCCAGAACGGAGTCCAGTTGGCGGCGTAGTCGGCATCCCGCGCGAGCAAAGCATCCATCAGTTTTTCGCGCTTGCCGGGAGTCCGGTCGGCGAGAAAATTCTGCGCTTCCTGAATGGTTGGAATGACGCCGATCACATCCAGATAGACGCGCCGCTGGAATTCCTCATCACTGGATAAATCGGGGATTTGCTTGCCTTGCCATTTCGCTTGAATGAACCGGTCGATCGGACTGGCGGCGTTTCCCGCGGGCGGGTCCGGAGGCTTCGGCAAATACTTGAGCCGTTGACTACGGCGCAAGATCATCAACTGCTCGGCGTTGGCGCTGAAGAGCGCGTCGTTGAGCAGCTTTTCGGAATCGGTAAGTTTCCTGCGGGATGCGTTGGATTCCTGGGCGGACTGCGAATCGTCTTTGGCGCCTTCTGCGATCCAATTTCGGATCACGCCGATTTCAGCGGCGGTCAGCGCCGGCATTTCTTTGGGCATCCGCGGCTTGCGTTGACCGGTGAGATATTCGAGCAGCGGGCTCGAGTCCGGCTTGCCGGGAAGCACGGCGGGTCCCGCTTTGTTGCCGCCTTTGAGTAAGGCTGCGACGCTGGTGGCCTCAAATCCGCTGGTTTTTGCGTCGGCGGAATGGCACATCACGCAGCGGTCTTCGAGCAGCGGCCGGATGGTTTTTTGGAAGCTTACTGGCGCCGCTTGCAGCCAATGCGGCACGTAGAGAAGCAGGGCTGCCGCGAAAGCTATCCGCATAGCCCTATCGTATATCATCGCCAGCAAAATCGAGGTCGCAGAGTTGGCAGGCGAATGAACATCTAGCTGGTGATGGCGATCGTTACCGTATCCTTGCTGCCGTCCTGCATGGTGATTTCCAACGTTACGTCATCACCCGGCTTCACGCCGTCGGGAACCTCCACGTTGATCTGGTATTGGCCGGCGTTCCCTGGCGCGATTCCGGAAAAGCTGACCGTGGCCTGAACTCCGCCGATCTTCACTACCGGCAGTTCCACAGTCTTATACAGAACGCTGCCGTCGGTGGGCGCAAGCGATCCGGTGGGGAGCACCTTGCCGTTGGGATCGCCGTTCGGAGTGGCTTTCCCAAGCCCGGTCAGATAAATCTCGATCTGATCTTTCGCCTTCGCCGGTTTACCACAGACGGATGCCGTGGTCACCGACGAGCAACTGGGAAGTCCGAGCGCTGCTGCCATCGAGAGCGGCATCACCTTCCACGCGGTGTTGGTAAATAACACGGCCCCGTTCATTCGCGAAGAGTCAGACGGATCGGCGATGCGGAAAATCCCGACGGAATCGGCGGTCAGCGCCAACTCAAATGCGGCGCTGGTTCCATTCGGCGTCACCACTTCCACGCTCGCGGTTCCTGAAGTTCCCAGCTCGGACGGCAGTACCACGTTGATCTGGCCGCCGGTGCCGACCACAAAGTAGAGCGGGATGGCCGTTCCATTTACCAGCACCGACAATCCGTGAAACGTGGTGGCTGGAAAAATGTTCCCGGTGGTGTTGTCGGTTCCGAAGTTGGCACCGAACAGACTCACGAATGAGTTCGCGGCTTGTGGATGAGCGCCGGACTGGAAGGTGGCTCCGTTCACGATGGCATTGATGACTGGAACAGGCGGCGCTACAAATAGATTTTGTGAATTGCTGCTGAAGCCACCCACGCTGATGGTCACCGGTTGATTGCCCATGGCGGCATCCAACGGCACTTTGAATGTGACCTGATAGAGCCCGGGCGCGCCGCCCACAAATAATCCGGCATAATCCGGCTGGACCATCTTGCTGCCCACCATCACTTGCACCTGCTGGACCGTGGGTGATTGAACGGTCGCTTTCACGCCGGTTACTTGCGCGGGATTGGTTGGTCCCAGGCCGAGCGCGAGCAAGAATACTTCGGAGCCCGGAACAGCGGGATTAGCCGACGTAACGGGATTGTTGGAAGAATCGTAGAACGAACTGCCGTTCTGCGATTGGAACGGTTCAATCTCTGGCGCCAACGCGACTAAAGTAATGTTGAACGCCGCCGAGGCTTGCCCCTGATACGTCACGGTAACTGTGGTGGGCCCCAACGGCGCATCCACGGGCACTTGGACCAGAAGATTGGTTGAATTGACGAAGGTAACCGGCGCCGCCTCAGTGCCGATCATTACCGTGGCCGAATCGCTTGTGCTGGTTCCGAATCCGGTTCCCACTACTTGAATCAGCATCCCGGGGGTCAATTTGCTGGTGGCCGCAGCCTGGTCGAAAACGATTTGGATGGTGGGCGCGGGCGTGGCTGGCGTCTCGGCGGTAACTTCTATCTGATACGGACCGTCCTCAGGACTGCTATCGGAATAAAGCCCTCCCCGGTAGATGTTGTACTCGTTCTGCCCGCCGCCGCTAATATCGTTGGTCCATGCGAATCCCGCTACGGAATTGGTGGAGGAGCAAACCACCCAGTAACGAGTTTTCGCGGTCAAAGGAATGGGCGGGTTGACGGGAAAATCAAAATTCTTGTACATCCCTATGGGCGGGAGCGAGCTATCCGGGACGGTACCTAGTGTAGTAATCAAAGTGCCAAGCTGTAGTCCGGCGTCACTGTACAGCGCCACCGTGACTCCGGGAGCGGAGCTGGCCTGGGGTCGAACGAAAACAGAAGTGCCGGCTATGTGGCGGCGGATCGCGGCGTCCACAACGTTGTTTTGCGCAACGTTGAGCTTCACCATGATGTCTGTCAGCGAGACGGCCGCGGCGCCAGTGGAAAACGATTCAGCGAGAGGTCCGAATGCAGTGATGCCATCGGCTCCGGCGCTGGCTGGAGTCAGCTCATTGAACAAAACGATGGAATCCCCAAATGAGGAACTCACGGCCACAAACAGCAGTAGCAAGGTTAGAAAGCAAGACTTCATAGGTCCTCCGGAAACGCTCCCCCCACAGTGCGTGGTGGTCACTATTTGTTATAGCGCAAGGGAAGGACAAATCCCGTCAAAGATTTCGTGGGTCGGGTTAGCGACCCTGCGGGCCGATTGCCAATCGGCGCTAAAGCGCGCGGGTTAACAACCCGCTGCAGGATAACATCCTGCCCCACATTCTGAAACTGACCCACTAGCGTGTTTCGGGTGTTACTTCACCGCCGGACTCCAGCGGACGCCGCGGCCAAATTCCAAACCAACCGCGTAGGTGGTGCCTATGCGTGAACAATATCGAACCGATGCTTGCCCCTGCAGCTTGAGATTCTCCGAACGCAGAGTCACGCAGGACCGAACCGCCAGGGCTTCCGGCACTTTCAGGCGAACGCCGGTTTCGGAGACGTCGAGCGCCTGAGCGTTCGCGAATTTGTCGTGTCCGGAAGGATCGCACCACATGATCTTGACCGTGGGGCTGCAGGCCTGCCTGGTGTGACGTCGAAGATCGTGTCGAACTGCCATAAGATGATTCCCAGTTTTATCTTAGGGTCTTTGGGGGGGAAATCCCATGGGGCATTGGTACTGGCCAGGCTTACCGAAGTACTAATCGGCGGACATGGCACTTGCCCCTGATACCACGGCCGCGGCTTGGGCAGGGGTGATGATCGCCTGCATCCCGGCCGAGATAACCTGTTGTGCGCGAAGGGCATCGCGGTGTGAAGTGGGAAAGGGCGCTCCACTTAAGCAGCAATCCACGAAGGCGGCGACTTCGGCTTTGTACGCCGGACCGAATCGATCGACAAACTCGGGCAGCGGCCGTCCGTAATCCCTCATTTCGAAGACTCGATGGGCCAGAGGCTCCTTGCGGCCACGGCGGCCAAAAGCTTCCACGACAATCTCAAAAGGCTTCTGGTCGAAATGACCGACCTGAATTTGTCCGTCCTGGCCGAAAATCACGGTTTCCACGCGATAGCCGGAGACGTGATTGCGGCTCACCTGCACCTGCGCCACGGTCTCATCCGCGAACCAGAGATAGAGCAAGGCGTCATCGAAATCCTCTTTGCAAGTAGTCAGGGCGTGACTATAAATTCGCGATCCGATGGCCAGCGCGGCACGGGGCATGCGTCCAGTGAGCCACAGAATCTCGTCCACATTGTGGACCGACATGTCGGGCAGAATGCCGCCGCTCGAATAGCCGTTGGGCGCGGGATTCGAATCTTCCAGCGCGGAATAAATCTTAAAGACGCGGCCGATGGCGCCGCTTTGCATCAGCTGCTTCGCGTGCTGATTGGGGGCATCAAAGCGCCGCTGGAAGGCGAGCATCAAGGCGTCGGGATGATCGCGATCCAGCTGGGCGCAGAATTCAGTGTCACCGG
The DNA here is from genome assembly GCA_963774655.1 of Bryobacterales bacterium. Lineage (GTDB taxonomy): Bacteria > Acidobacteriota > Terriglobia > Bryobacterales > Bryobacteraceae > Palsa-89. Next base: position 580,437 of record CAVZFZ010000005.1, read on the forward strand.
CGAGCGTTCCAGTGAGCGGTTTCTCCATCAGGATTCGCTGTCCGGCCGCGATCAACGTTTCGGCGTTTTCCCGATGATCCGCGGTGGGAGTCACAACCACGGTAGCGTCCGCGACTCCTGCTTTCGCGAATTCCTGGAGCGAGGTGAAAATGGGAACTTCGCTGTGCAGACCGGCTGCCACCTGGCGAGCGCGCTCCGCATCGGGATCTACAATAGCGGCCAGCGAGCACTTCCCGGTTTCGCGCGCCAGTTCCTGAACGTGCAGGGCGTGGATCTGGCCCATTCTGCCGACACCGGCGACGGCTAACTTCAAGGTTTTTGACATAAGGTTTGAGAGCGGCTAACGAAAAAGCTCAGTGTACCCCATCAAGGGAGGGTGTGACGAGGTACATGAATGCCGCTACTCAAACCTGGCTCGTGTGTGGGGCTGGCAATTCCGCCTTGCGGCGCGGTTTCAGCCGGCCGCGCAAGCAGGATTGCCCGCCCCACAAGAATGTGGCGGTGCAGCAGGATCTAGCTGGTCTGTGCTGCGGCGGTCATCGCGCTGGCGACGCTGGAAAAGATGGTGGAAATGCTGGTGGCGATGCCAGGCATGATGGCGCCGGCGGCAACGGCCACAAAACCGGCCATCAGAGCATATTCGATAAGATCCTGTCCCCGATTGTCGGACCAGATCTTCAATTTCACAATTGCGTTCAAGATTGCGGTCATTTGTTTTCTCCTCTATTTTTCTTTCCCGTTTGCTGCGGGGTAGATTCATTCTGCCCGTGCGGAAGAAATGCTAGAAGAGCCCAGTAGTACCGATTTTGCAGGGCTAGTAGGGCTAGCCCGATTGCCATCTGAGTACGCGCCGGGAGGGAAGAAAGTACTGGGAGAAAAGGAACGATTTCAGCGAGATTTAGCGATGGTTCGGGGTCGCGGAGCCAGGAGCTTCATAGCTGGCCTTGATGGTTCCGTACTTTCGGGCAACGTCGAGCAAAGTGGGATAAAACTGCACGAAAGTATTTTCCACCGCGGCGTTCTTCCCATGACAGGTCTGGCAAACGGAGCCGCTCGGGATCATGTGCGCGGTAGCTCCCGGATGTCCCGGCTTCTCTTCAAAGCTGAAGAAGGCCCATTTGTCCGGGTATTTCGCCGAGTCCTTGATTTCCGCCTCAATGGCGATAACGTCGCTCTGGAAGTGTCCGCCGACGTTAATGGACCCATGGCTCAACGCCTGTCGAACTTCCAGCACGAACATGGTTTTCTCGGGCCAACGGCCGCTCAGGATGAATTCGCGATAGGCGCTGGGAGAGACGAACACGTTGTCGAATGCGGGGTCGGCTTTCGATTCGGCGCTGTATGTCATGCCCAATCCCGAGGTCAGATAAATCCACTCGCGATAATTTGGGCGCTGCAGCTTACCGTCGGCGTTGAATTCGGGGGCCTGAGCCAAAAGGGTGGAAGCGGCTGTCAACAGGAATAAGATTTCGTATTTCATGAGTCAGAGTCCGTGAAAAAAATTAGCGAAGGCACCGACTCCCTCACGGTCGCGGTTCGGTAACACCAAGCTCTCATGCTACATGGATTTCCGTTGAGGCGTGGGATTCAAGTAACTCTCGGGCGATTTCACGAATTTCTGGCGGCAGCTTTCCATGCAGAAATGATAGGTGACGCCTTTATAGTCAGCCTTCAATTCTCCTGGTTTGAGTTCCATGCCGCACACGGGATCTTCTTCATAGCCGGCGCGGATTTTATAGTTGATGTACTCCGTGTTCGCGGCCCCGCTCGCGTCCTTCCAGCCGCTTCCTTGATACTCCATGTAGAAGGCGTTGGTCTGCGCAACATCCCTGCCGAAGTAGCGCTCCACAACATGCATCGCAAGATCCATGCCGGAGGTCAGTCCGCCCGCGGACGCCAAGTTGCCCTCGTCTACGAATCGGGCGCCGCGCTTGAGCGTGATGTTCGGAAACTGTCTCTCGAAAACCTTGAAAGAGTTGTGATGCGTGGTGGCCGATTTGCCGTCCAGCAAACCGGTCTCGGCCAGCAGGAACGCGCCGGTGCAGACCGACATGGTGACGTCGGCGGTCTGGCTCGACTTCCGAATCCAATTCAGAACCGCGGGGCTATGGTCGCTCTGGGCTGGGATGACAAGCACTTTCGGAGCGGGTGCATTGGCGAACGTAAAATCCGGCACGATCTGCATGCCGCCGGAAACTCGGATTTTCTTTGCGGAGGCCGCCACCGTGTAGAGATGAAACGGCATGTGCAGATCGTCCATCATCACGTCCTGGAACACTTCCCAGGGCCCCGCGAAATCAATCATCGCGGCGCCATCGGAAATGAGGAACGCCACAGGAATAAGTCCCTTGGCCGGAGGCTTGAGGGGATTGAGTACTTCGTTTGCGGCACTGGCACGCCTGTTTCCAAGCGCGAGAGCGCTGCCCGCCGCGAGTCCGGCTCGAAATAAATCTCTACGTTTCATAGTTGCCTTTCTTATTCGCTGCGTAGCGCCCGGAGCGGATCGATTCTCAATGCCCTTCGGGCGGGCACATAACAGGCGAACAACGCTGCGCCGCCCAAAACCAGCGAGACGCCCGCGAAGGTGAGTGGATCGGTGGGCTGCACCTGGAAGAGAAGAGTCTTCATCATCCGGGTCAACGCCATCGCGGAGAGCAAGCCAATGACTAAGCCGATCACGACCAAAGTCATTCCCTGCCCCAGGATCATCGCGAGCAGATCCCCCGGCTTCGCACCCAACGCGACACGGATGCCGATCTCATTCAAGCGCTGATTCACCGTCAGTGCGAGAATTCCGCCGATCCCAAATGCCGCGATGGCTAGCGCGAGCGCCGCGAAAATCCCCAGAAGATCCGTCATCACTCGCGGAGAAGCCATGGACGCGTTGCGCGCCTGCTCCAGCGTCTGCACATTCGGAATGGCGGTTTGAGGATCTACTTCGGAGATCGCGCGGCGCATCTGGTTGCTCATGTTCATTCCCTCTTGGGCGGTGCGAACTACAATGCTGCCGAGAGCCGGCCGCTGCTCTTGAGCGACATAGACTTCATCGCCGGGCTCCTGGTCCATGCCGAACTCCCGGACGTCACCCACGATTCCCACCACCTTGACCCAGGTCTCGCCTCTGTCGAACGAGACGCGGCGGCCAATAGGATCTTCATCGCGCCAATAATGCCGCGCGGCCGCTCGATTGATCACCAGCACATTCGGAACTTTCTCGTTGTCCGAATCCAGAAACACGCGTCCGGCGACTAGCGGAATGCCCAGTGCCTTGAAATAATCCGGGCTCACGCTACGAATCGCCGAAACGGGCGCGCGCTGCCCTTCCCGCACCGGATGGCCTTCGATAGTGAGGGGCTGATTGGGGCCGCCGCCGATATTGTCCGGGTTCATCGGATAACTCGATGAAATGGCCGCGGCCAAAACCCCTGGCTGCGATTGAACTTTTTCCAGCAGTTGATTCCCGACGCGGCGCCGCTGATCCCCCTCTTTGTATTTTGACCAGTTGAGATCCACGTTCATGGCCAACACGCGTTGCGGCACGAAGCCTGGATCCACATTCCGGAGTTTGCTGAAACTGCGCAGCATCAGTCCGGCGCCTACCAGCAGCAGAAACGAAAAAGCCACCTGGCAGACAACCAAAACGTCGCGCGCGTGTACGCGATGGCGACCCACGGTGGATTGCGTATTTCCGTCCTTCAGCCCCGCCGCCAGATCCTGACGGGAATAAAGCGCCGACACGGATCCAGAAACGATACTGGTGAGAAAAGCAGCGGCCAGCGCGAAGAGCAGCATATACCCATCTACATGAATTTCCCGGGCGCGCGGGGTGAGCCGCGCCGTGAAATCCACCAGCAGTTTGAGGCTCTGGGAAGCGAACAAAACGCCCAGGCCCGCGGCCAGAAGTCCGAGTATCAGGCTTTCCGTAAACAATTGCCGGAGCAAACGGCCCTTGCCCGCTCCGAGCGCGGAGCGCAGAACCAGTTCTTTCTCGCGGCCGGCCATGCGCGCCAGCGTCAGGTTGGCGACGTTGGCGCAAGCAATCAAAAGAACACAGCCGGCCGCTCCCAACAGCACCAACAACATCGGCTTAGCATCCTGGGTTAATTCCTGCCGCAGCGAAACCGCGGCGGTGTTTATGCCCAATTCCTTGGCGTAAGCCTCCGGATGCTGCTGGATCATCCGGGAAGAGATCACCGACAAGTCGGCTTTGCAATGCTCCAGGCTGACGCCCGGCTTCATCCGTCCGAACAGGCTCAACATGCGGCCGTTCCGATTCGCAATCAGTTGCGGGCGCGATCGGAAGGGGCACGCCGAACTGGGCATGTAGACATCGTTTTCATTGGGGTATTGGGGAACCGGCGGCAGCACCCCGATCACGGTGTGAACGCGATCGTTCATCTGGAATGTCTTTCCAACGATGTTCGGATCGCCACGCTCGTGCTTTTTCCAATATTCGTAGCTCAACAAAAGAACCGCAGGCGCTCCGGGCTGATCGTCGGCCGGCGTAAAATCCCGGCCCAGAATGGGCTTCACGCCGAACATCCCGAAAAAGCCATTCGAAACCACGCCTGTGGTTACACGACTGGCTTCGTCTTTCGAAAGCAAGGTGAATTGCATGGAGTGGTATTCCACCAGGCTGCTCAACGTGCTGTTCTGCTGGCGGTAATCCGTCATTTCGGGAACCGAGTAGCCGATGCCCGTCAGGCCGACCTTATCCGCGCGTTGATGCAGCATCAAGAGCTGATCGCCTTGCTGATAGGGCAATGGCTTTAGGAGAACAGCGTTGATCACGCTTACGATTGCGGTGTTCGCTCCAATGCCGAGCGCGAGCGTCATCACCGCCACGGCTGTGTAGCTCGCATTCTTCCGCATCATGCGCAGCGCGTAGCGAACGTCTTGCTTGAACATGGAAAGGTGTTCCGCCGGAGCCGTGGTAAAAATGCCGGCAATGGTCTCCCACCACAGCCGGAACAATCCGATCTTGCCCGCTGCGCGTTGCGCATGCACGTGCTGCTCGCGGAACGTCTGCTCCATTTCGGGACCGAAATCGCCGCGGAAATCGAAGGGGAAGAGCCGCAGCAGCGCGCGATAAAACCGTTCGGACCGGCTTAGATTTTGAGCTTGCATGGGATTCTCCTCTCGGGCTAGGCGGGCTTCAGCCGCTTGAGAAAATGCTTCTGGCGCGCGGTCGCGATCAACCGTTCCATCCGCTCCGCTTCTTCCATGGCAACCTGGCGGCCAGCCGTGGTGAGGCGATAGTAACGGCGCCGCTGGTCGTCTTCTTCCACGGGCGGACGATGCCGGCACTCCTGTATGACGCCCTCAATCAGAAGCCGTTTGATGATGGCGTAGAGGGTGCCGGTGCTGAGCCGCACATGCCCATCGGTTTGTTCCTCAACTTCTTTCAGGATGGCGTAACCGTGTTTCTCGCCGTCACCGAGGGCCAACAAAACCTGAAACATCGCGGGCGTTAAAGCACTGTCCATGAGCGAGCTCCGTTCTGGCGGATGCCACTATAGCTAGGACAACTATATCGACAGCAGCCATAGTTTGTCAATAGCGTTGTTTCTACGTATGCTGGTTGTCATGGAAGTTCATTTCGCGCCTGGCGTCGAAAAGAAGCTCAACGATCTGGCGGCACAGAGCGGGCGCGCACCCGACGAGGTGTTAGAGGACGCTCTAGCCGGATATTTCGAAGAGCTTTCCGCTACGCGGGACGTGCTCGACAGCCGCTATGACGGCCTGAAGAGCGGAGGCGTGCAGCCGATCGACGGCGAGGAAGCCTTTTCCCGCCTGAAAGCGAAAAACCAAGCGCAACGCGACCGTTCGGTATAAGCAGCGGGTACGCGTTTCATCCCGATGCGTTCGCGGATCTCGACGACAAACGCGATCATATTGCGCAACAAAACGCGGACGCGGCTGACCGGGTCATCTTAGAAGTCTTCAAAACCATTGGCGGACTGGTGCGATTTCCGCACCAAGGTCATCGACGGCCGGACTTAGCTCCCGGCCTTTGCGATTCGTCGTCGTACGTGAATACCTCATCGCCTACGCCCCGGACGAAAAGCCATTGTGGGTTGTCGCTGTAATCCACGGACGTCGTAGCCCACGCGTGATGGCTGCAATCCTGCGGGGGCGCGAGTGAGGATCGCCGCAAGTGATGTGGAGACCGATATTAGACAATGGGCTATGTCGGCTCAACGCAATCACGTTAAAAATCCGCCGAGCGGCAAGATCTTGCGCTACATGAACCTTCCGAAATTTGTATCTCTGTTAAGCCGCAATGCGCTTTGGTTCACGAGGGCGGATTCGTTTGAGGACAAATGGGAAGGCCTCAGCCGCGCCATCCCAATACTCAAATCGCGCGAACGAAACCTCGATACACGACGAATATAGACAACACATCCGAAGCCATGCCAAATGGCGTCGTACACTACGCAAACGTTCGTTTGTGAATTGCTGGACGATGGACGCCGACTCGATTCCGATGTCGGAAAATTTATGGTTCGTACGACGCAGGCATAGCCATCCAAACATCGGCTGATAAATTCGATCAAAGCGTCGAGTTCCCGAAGGAGTTTCCGGCCCACACGACGGGTTTTGTCCTTTACTACGATTCCCTGCCAGTCCCTGCATTTGACTACAACGAGAGCGTTGAATACTCCTTGCGGAAGGAATTTGAGATTGTGCTGCAAAAGCGGTCTAACTTTAAGTTTGAGAGGGAATGGAGGGCGGTCGTTGTCGGGAGCCCACGCGATACCGCGAAGGACGGCTTTTGGATTCCGATCAGCAGTACTAATGATCTGATTGAGCGCGTATTTGTCTCACCCCTCGCACCCGATTGGTTTCTTGAGGACGTAACCGGTTTAGCAAAGGCATTTAAGCTGACAGCCAGACCGGAACGCTCGAAACTCGGCAAGCCTCGGCCAAGGCAAGACCCTACAATTTCGTCTCGCACCGTCGAATAGAGTGTTGGTCTTAGCGCTAACGCCACACCCGTTGGGCGCGCCGTTGCCGCAACATCGCTAGTGCAGCATCCCCGTCCATCAGTTCACCGCGCTCGGCTTGGGCAAAACCAGTCGCGATTTGCGCGGCAACTGCCACCGCGCTGTTCGATCATCCAGTCTTCCAGTTGAAGCTGCTCGCGGATGATCTCGAAAGCTTGCTCGAGAACCTCGTCCGGGTTCTGATAGGCGCCCGATCCAACGGCTAAGTCAATCACGCGTTGTTGTTCCGGTTTCAGATCGATTGTCATAAACCTATCGCTTTCTCAGCTACACCCAGCCTACCCCGGTTGCGGTATTCTTGCTAGCGAGGTTTTCATTCCATGTCGAATCGCGGTGTTGCTTATGTCGGACCCGGCAAGGTCGAGGTCCAGTCCATCGATTTCCCGAAACTTGCGCTTGGCTCGCGAAAATGCGAACACGGCGTCATCCTGAAAGTTGTTTCCACCAATATATGCGGCAGCGACCAGCACATGGTTCGCGGACGCACCACCGCACCCGCCGGGTTGATTCTTGGCCACGAGATCACCGGCGAAGTGATTGAAGCCGGCCGTGACGTGGAGTTCATCAAAGTGGGCGACCTGGTCTCCGTTCCGTTCAACGTCGCCTGCGGCCGCTGCCGGAATTGCAAAGAGGGAAAGACGGGAATCTGTCTCAACGTGAATCCCGCGCGTCCGGGCGCCGCTTACGGCTACGTGGATATGGGCGGCTGGATTGGCGGACAAGCTTCCTACGTAATGTGTCCTTATGCCGATTTCAATCTTCTGAAGTTTCCGGACAAGGCACGCGCCATGGCGAAGATTCGCGACCTGACGCTGCTGTCCGATATTTTTCCGACCGGCTATCACGGTGCGGTGACCGCCGGTGTCGGACCTGGTTCCATTGTTTATGTCGCAGGCGCCGGCCCGGTTGGCTTGGCCTGCGCGGCTTCGTGCCAACTTCTGGGAGCCGCCGTGGTGATTGTCGGCGACATGATTCCCGAGCGCCTGGCGCAAGCGCGCAGCTTCGGATGCGAAACGGTGGATCTCAAAAAGGACGCGCCCATAGGCGATCAGATCGCCGCCATCGTGGGAGTTCCTGAAGTTGATGCAGCGGTGGATTGCGTTGGATTCGAAGCTCGTGGCGAGGGCCGAGACAGCGGTGTGGAGCGTCCGGCAACGGTGTTGAATTCGGTGATGACGATCACGCGCGCGGGCGGCGCCATCGGAATCCCGGGGCTTTATGTCACCGACGATCCGGGCGGCGTGGACCAGAACGCGAAGGTGGGCAATCTGGGAATCCGAATCGGTTTGGGCTGGGCCAAGTCGCACGCGTTCACGACGGGTCAGTGCCCTGTGATGCGTTATCATCGCCAGCTCATGCAGGCGATTCTCCACGACAAAATTCAGATCGCGAAAGCGGTGAACGTGACAGTGATCTCGCTGGATGAAGCGCCGCAAGGGTATCACGATTTCGATAAGGGCGCCGCGCGAAAGTACGTGATCGATCCGCACGCGATGTTAAGCAGTGTCTGAAGAGGGCGTTGACGTCACGCTTCCTTGCGGTCGCGGTTCGGTTACAAGTTATTATTATCTACGTGCCAAGCGAGATCGAATTCGATCGTCAAATCTGCGGCAACGTGGCCGAGGCGACGTCTCGCGAATGGCTGGAAACGAACGGAATTGGTGGATTCGCTTCGTCCACCATCCTCGGGCTGAATACCAGGCGGTATCACGGATTGCTGGTCGCGGCCACCAAACCGCCGGTGGGCCGCATGGTTCTGCTCTCGAAACTGGAAGAGACGTTGGTGCTGGAGGGCGAGCGCTTCGAATTAAGCGCGAACCAATACTCGGGCGCGATCCATCCGAACGGCTACGTCTATCTGGAATCGTTCCGCGCGAAACCGTTTCCCCAGTTCACTTATCGCGCGGCAGGACTCCAGATCGAAAAGTCCGTTTTCCTGGTGCGCGGCCAGAACGCCGTAGCGGTTCAGTATCAAATCTCCGGCGACTTCGGCGGACGCAAGTGCTCACTCGAAATCCGGCCTTTGATCGCGTTCCGGGATTACCATAACACGACTCACGCGAATGATTCCATCAATCGGCAAGTAGAAGAACGGGCCGGAGTGGCAAGTATAAAACCTTACGGAGATCTGCCCAGCCTGCATTTCGCGCACAACGGGGACGGGCTGGACGCTTCTGGTTTTTGGTTTTACAACTTCGACTACGAGCGGGAACGGGAACGCGGTCTCGATTTTCAGGAAGACCTATACGGCCCGTTTTTGCTGCATTTCGATATTGCGAAGACGGCTTGCCCCACGATTTTGGCTTCCATCGACGAACACGCAATCGCGGAAGCCCCCGCGCTTCGCACGCGTGAAGTGGATCGCCGCAAACGGATCGTAGCGGCCGCTCCCGGCGACGACGAATTCTCGCGCCTCCTGACCTCCGCCGCGGACCAGTTCATCGTGGCGCGGGGCGAACAGAAGTCCGTGATCGCCGGCTATCACTGGTTTGGCGATTGGGGCCGCGACACCATGATTTCGTTGCCCGGGCTCACGCTCGTCACTGCGCGCTATGACGAAGCTCGTGCGATTTTACGCGAGTTCGCCCTCAATATCGATCGTGGAATGCTGCCGAACCGATTCCCGGATGCGGGCGAAACTCCCGAATACAACACCGTGGACGCAACGCTGTGGTTCTTCCACGCCGTCTTCGAATTCCTGCGATACACGCGCGACTACGAGTTTGTCCGAACGGAGTTGTACCAGCCGTTGGCTGAGATCCTGGAATGGCACGAACGCGGCACCCGCTACGGAATCGGGCTGGATTCCGATGGCCTGCTGCACGCCGGCCAAGCGGGCGTACAACTCACTTGGATGGACGCCAAAGTCGGCGATTGGGTGGTGACGCCGCGCATGGGCAAGCCGGTGGAGATTCAAGCGCTCTGGTACAACGCGCTGCGCGTGATGGAACGGCTGGCGACGGGCTTCGCCGACACAACGCGCGCTGCGCATTACGCAACTCTCGCCGAGCGCGCGCAATCGCGGTTTCAAGAGATCTTCTGGAACGAAGAAGCCGGTTGCCTTTACGACGTGATCAGCGATGGTGGACCGGATCGATCCGTCCGTCCCAACCAGATTTTCGCGATCAGCCTTCCGCATCCTATCCTGGATCAGCACCTGGCTTTGCGCGTACTCGAAGTGGTGGAGTGGGAGCTGCTCACGCCGTTTGGACTCCGAACGCTTTCCCCACGCGATTCCAACTATCGGGGGAGATGTTGCGGCGATCCGCATAGCCGCGACGGCGCTTATCACCAGGGAACGGTGTGGCCTTGGCTGCTGGGCGGATTTCTAACCGCATACGTGAAGGTACACGGCGATAGTCCGGAAGCCCGCCGTCGCGCAGGGCAATTTCTGGACCCGCTGCGCTCGCACCTTTGGCAGGCGGGCCTGGGGCAGATTTCGGAAATCTTCGATGGCGATCCGCCGCACCAACCGGCGGGCTGCATCGCGCAGGCTTGGAGCGTGGCGGAGATTCTTCGAACGTATGTTGAAGATGCGATGGGTAGAAAACCCGGTTTCTAGTTTTTGTTTCTCGTTTCTCGTTTCTCGTTTCTCGTTTCTCGTTAACAGAGACTTGCGGCTTTCCACTATAAGGGATTATATTCTCTTATAGAGGAGGATTCGTGGCCAAGGGTCTGCAACTGGCTGAGCTTGGGAATCGGATCCGCGAGGAGCGGCGACGACGGAATTTCTCGCTGGAGCAGCTTGCACAAAAGGCGCGCGTCAGCCGGTCTATGCTGTCGGCGGTGGAACGCGGGGACAAAGCTCCTACGGTTCTGATTCTCGATCAAATCGCCACTGGACTCGCCTCCTCCATTGCTCGCCTGCTGGCTCCCGAACACGAGGGGCGCGTAGTGTTGCTGCGCGCTGGCGATCAAGATGTCGCCGTGGATCCGGCGGGTTGGGAACGCCGCATTCTTTCACCGGTGCTGCCGAATGTGGAGTTCGAGTTCATGCGCACCACGCTGGAACCTGGCGTGAACGCCGGGGCTTTTCTACCGCATAATCCGGGCTCGCGCGAATACGTGGCCGTGGAACGAGGAACTCTTCGGCTGACGTTGGATGGTGTTGTCTACGTTCTCAAGAAAGGCGACAGCATTTACTTCGCGGGCGACTGTTTGCACGAATTCGAGAACCCGGATCGGCGCCGCTCCTGCGATTACTATCTGGCCATGGACGTGACCGGCCATCCGGAACAATTGCGTCATCGGATCCGAACTGAAAGGAGCAAACGCCGTGCGGCTCAGTGAATCGGAGTTCCGCAGACTGGGCTACCAGGCGGTAGACATGGCCGCGAAGTATTTGGCCGAGCTTCCCGAAGGTCCCGTCTACCAGAGGATGCACGAGAGTGAGAGGCAGGCTCTGCTGAACATGCCGATGCCCGCGGCTCCGCTCGAAGGCGGCGAGATCTTGCAGTTCATCGAAGAGCAGATACTTCCGCATCCGATGGGCAATGGTCACCCGCGCTTTTTCGGTTGGGTGAATTCCCCTCCGGCCATGCTCGCCGTCATCACCGAAATACTGGCTGCCGCCATGAATCCCAGTTGCGCAGGCGGCGATCATGCTGCCATTTATCTGGAACACTGCGTGATCCGATGGCTGCTGGAAATCGTCGGATTTCCTCGAGAAGGCGGTGCTGGACTTTTGGTGAGCGGTGGATCCGCGGCCACCCTCACAGCGTTGGCGGCGGCGCGGCACAAGGCGCTGGGCCAGCTTGGCATTGATGCGCGGAAACAGGGCGTGTTCGGCAACTACCCGAGGCTCCGGCTTTATGCTTCCACGGAAGTGCACAGTTGCATTCAAAAATCCGTGGAACTCTTGGGTCTCGGGTCGGATTGCATCCGGCGAATCGATGTGGACCAGGATTTTCGCATCTCGCTCGACAGCCTGCGGCAAGCGATCCAGGAAGACCGGCGGCAGGGGTGGCATCCCTTCTGCATAGTGGCCAGCGCCGGCAGCGTTCAGACTGGTGCGATCGATGCGCTGGACGAGTTGGCGATCCTGGCCGAAGAATGGAACGTGTGGCTGCACGTGGACGGCGCCTATGGAGCGGCAGCGATGTTGGATCCGGATTCCAGGCCGCTATTCAAAGGCATCCAGCGCGCGGATTCCATTGCGCTCGATCCACACAAGTGGCTATCCGTTCCGGTGGAATGCGGATGCGTGCTGGTGCGGGATGGGGCGCTTCTTCGAGATACCTTCTCGCTGGTTCCCGCCTACGTTCGGACGGAACCTGGCAAGGGGATCGGCAATCTGCCGTGGTTTTCCGAATTTGGAATGCAGCAGACCAGGGGATTTCGAGCGCTGAAACTTTGGGTTACGCTAGCGAATTCAGGCGCGTTGGGATTAGGTAAGCAGGTCGCACGCCAGATTGCGCTGGCCCGTTACCTGGAGCGGAGAGTCGAGTCGTTGCCCGGTTTTGAGCTGCGATCGAAGGGTCCACTTTCGATTGTGTGTTTTCGCTACGTGCCGGCGGAAATTGCGGGCGACGAAAGCGCGATCGATGAGCTCAATAAGAAAATAATGGAGCGGATGCAAGCGGCCGGCCAAGCGTTCGTGACAAGCGCTACGCTGGGCGGCCGATTTGTATTGCGAGCGTGTATCCTCCACTACGACACGGTGGAAGCGGATATCGATGCGATGCTCGATCGCGGTGAAATCGCTCGGCGATTCGTCTTTCTGAGCCGCGACGGCGACGGAGCGTGTGAAAATAGGCACAACCGGCCAGTGTTGGTAGCGCTTCCTTGCGGTCGCGGTTCGGTTAGGATTTTCTGATCTTGATGCCGCCGTTGGTCGTGGTCGCTCGGATGGTTGTGCCTCCGCTGCCCACATCGAATGAGAGGTTCTTATCGATGTGTCCGTGCAGGGTGACCGGAAAATCCACATTCATTCCGCCGTTCACCGTCGACGTTTCAATGTGAGCCGAATAGCTGGACGGAATATCCAACGTAACTCCGCCGTTGGTAGTAGCGACATCCAGGCCCGAGCCATCCCAACGGTCGCCCGCCAATGCAACGTGCAAGCCGCCATTGGTAGTCTGTCCGTGGACCTCGCCCGCTAACCGCAGCAGAGTCACGCCGCCATTCAGCGCCTCGAAATTGATGTTGCCTCGCAGATCCGCCAGATGGATGCCGCCATTGAAGGTCTTCATCTGCAAATCAGATTGGCGCGGCGCGAAAATTTCATAGGAGACGGACCAATTGTGATGGTCGTCCATGGTTGGACCCTCGGCTTTGATCTGGCCGGCGCCCGATGCAAAGCGAATGCTCGAAACCATGCTGCGCGCTTCTGAATCCGTGTCCGCGGCAGTATCGATGCGGGCGCGTACCCAGACATCGGCGCGGTCCCATCCGTTGACGGTGATCCCGCCGTTCATGCCCGGATCAATGCGAATGGCGCCTTTCGACGCGGCGAGAGTTTGCTCTTTCATTTCGCAATGGCTGACCAGATGGTCGTTGTGGTTTCGATCGTCGCAGTCCAGGCGAGTGACCGGATTCTGGGCCAAAAGCGGCAGGCCGGAAAGTGCTAGTACAACTTCTAGTACAACCAGGAGATTCCTTTGCATATTTTCCTCTTTCGGCTTAGACGGAACAACCTGGAATCGGTGCCTAACGAGATGGCGCGGGCTCGAGGATGGCCGACATGGACCCCTTCGAGTTGGGCATCCGCGGGTCCGCACCGTAGGCGTGGATCTGGTCACGTCCAAATTCGGCTTGGGGAAGCTCGCAGGTCATCACGATGGTCCGGCCTGTGGTATCCACCTCCACGGCGTGGTTCCAAGCGTCCGACTCGCCGCAGGCAAACACCTTTTGGAGCATTTCTACCACGTATTCATAGGTATGCTGATCGTCATCCAACAGGACGACGTGGTAAAGCGGTGCTTTCTCATCCAGGTTGGCTTTCTTAATCTCAGGGGTGGAAGAAACGCCCGGCATGCCGAATAACATCGTAGCGCACGAGCCTAACCGAACCGCGACCGCAAGGAAGCGCAACGCAGATCCCAAGTTTTGCTTCGAGCCGGTGCTATGATTGGTTTGAGGGGGCGCAACGGATTCGACGGGATTGAATCGTTGTGGAGAGGCGTGCCGGGTTCCGAGCTCCCGTAAAACGATCGGAAAACATGAACTGCCAATCAGCAGTTTGCATACGCTGCTTAATTAATTAAGTAGCCGCCCTGGGTGCTGGGCCTCGACGGCATCCGTAGGACGTCATTTTCGAGGATTGGGCCGAGAGCTTCTGTCCGGAGCAGCAGGCTGACGACAATCGGGCTAAGCCGCCGTTTTCTTGCCGGTTCTAACGCGGCGGCCGACAATCACCGAATCGGAAACGCACGTAGTTCTCTTCACGGCGGGCTTTCTCGGACGCGGGTTCGACTCCCGCCGCCTCCACCAAATATTCTTATGACGATACGCGCCATTGTCCACAAAGCAGAAGAAGGCGGATTCTGGGCCGAGGTACCCTCCATACCCGGCTGCGCCACCAAGCTGAGACGATGGAGGAGCTTCGTTCCAATCTACGCGAGGCGATTGAAGGGTGTCTCTCGGTACCGGTAGAGACACCGTCGACCCTGGCAGATGATCAGGTGATCGAACTGGCGCTGTGAAAGCACTTTCCGGCAAGGAATTTTCCCGACTGCTGGAATCAGACGGATGGTCGTTGCAGCGAATCAACGGTAGCCATCACATCTATGCAAAGGCCGGAAACTCGGTCCGCATTTCCATTCCAATCCACGGCAATGAATCGCTCAAGGCCGGACTTCAACGGCACCTCATGAAGCTGGCTGGCCTGCGGCCATAGTCAGCATCCTCGGATCGAGAGAGGCGCATGCGATGAGATCTAACGTGTTTTCATGTTCGTGCCGTCGTTATATACCCGACGAAAATGACAATCAGGGCGGTTAAGGTGCAGCACCCGCGACTTGCCGTAACGCAGGGCACATGGCTCTAAGGGCCGCATCAGCTTCGTTAGCAGCGGGCCGATTCCAAGTCTCCGGGTTTCCCTGCACGTACTTGTCAACGATTGCGGTTATCTGAGTAATGGTTTTCCCCTCCACACAATCACGCAGAGCCTTTATCGCCTTTGCAGGAGTGCCGAATAAGCCCGCGTTCAACCGACCGTCCAGCCAGCCAGCCACTCAGATAAGTTGCCCTTTGTTCGACTGGAGCACTGATATATTGTTCCGCACTCATAAAAGAGACTGTGTAATGTTTGGGTTTATCAGTTTGAGCGAAGCTCCCGCTTGCCGCCAAGACGAGAATCAGTGAACATGCCTTCATTCTCTTGTCCCTCCACCTTCTGTGAGCGCACTAAGCCTCACCAGTCTGCGGTCCTAGGCGTGTGTTAGGTCCGAACGCCAGAGAACCTGCTTCTTTCCGAAGTCAAAAATCCATACGCGCTGAAACGGCCCACCGTCAACTAGCGCTTTCAGGTTGATCGCGTTGCTTGTCAGCAACTCAGTAAGATACGAAGGGAACGGCGGGCTCTGGTTGCGGTAGTAGAGCACGAGTTCTACCAGGGCACCGTTAGTTGGATATGTCCTGGTGTATTTCTTCCGGATAATGTAGGCGAAAGGCTCGGTCTGCGAGAAGGCAGTTCCTCGGGGCTCGTAGTGCTTGAGTGCGTCGGTTGTGCATCGGGCCACCGACCGGTCAGTGATTTCGCCGAGCTCGAAATAATGCAGTTCGCCCCTGATCGTACAGCGGATATCCGGTTCAGGAATCCGAGCGTTAATTCCGGATCCCGAATCGATATCAACTCCGGCTACAGATGCAAAGGCGTTAAATACGTCAAGCTCATCAAGTTCTGTTTTTTTGCTGTTGGGCAGCGCTTCATATGCCGACCGCCGCGCCCTGACTTCGTCTGCCCAAGCCTTCTCTTCATGCGTTCGGCTGGCCTCGATTTCCGCCGGAGCCTGTCGAACTCTTGACGGAATCTCTCATGATCGTACACATGAACAAGCTTAACGCTTATGAGAGAAATTCTTCGGACTTAGCGGTTCAGTGGCATAGTAGTGTTGAGGTGCAATGTGCTACATGGCATGAAACGATGCTTCACCACAATCTTTCTCGCCGGATCACTAATGTCGCTTGGCTCCCTGTCTCGCGCCGATGAGGCCGAGCGTGAGTCATTGCAGGGCCTCCAAACGGTACAGGTCAATGTCATCCTTGATGCGACATAGGAGTGGCGCGGCACGTGTTACAGACGGGCGCGGAGTTGCGCCTTCGTCAAAACCGTATCACGGTCGCGGACGACGTGGAGCATATCCGCTACAACAATCACTGGCTTTTCAAGATACCTAGCGCGTGGTGAGCCGAAAGATCATCCTCAAGATCAATGCGGGTATAGCGCAAAGGGACTTGATACTGTTTCAGCAACGCATGAACCTGGAACTGGCTTTCAAACCCAAGCAATCGCGTGACTTGATCCTCGGACAAAACCGCTGTTCGATATGCCTCAACAGCAAGGGTTTCGAGCGCATGGCGCGACACATCGCCCCAACGCCCCTGCAGCGCTTCGGAGATATCTGCCGGCAAGTCGATAGTGAGGTGCATCAGCCCTCCATATTCAATTTAACTCAAACGGGGGCGTGGCCGTGCGTTTGAAACCGTCCGGCATGGCAATGCTTCATGCTATTCCAAAGCGGGGCGCAACGGATTCGACGGGATTGAATCGTTGTGGAGAGGCGTGCCGGGTTCCGAGCTCCCGTAAAACGATCGGAAAACATGAACTGCCAATCAGCAGTTTGCATACGCTGCTTAATTAATTAAGTAGCCGCCCTGGGTGCTGGGCCTCGACGGCATCCGTAGGACGTCATTTTCGAGGATTGGGCCGAGAGCTTCTGTCCGGAGCAGCAGGCTGACGACAATCGGGCTAAGCCGCCGTTTTCTTGCCGGTTCTAACGCGGCGGCCGACAATCACCGAATCGGAAACGCACGTAGTTCTCTTCACGGCGGGCTTTCTCGGACGCGGGTTCGACTCCCGCCGCCTCCACCACTCTTATCTTAAGATTAATAGTAAATGAAGACATACTTGATACTGGGTCTTGCGTTAAGTTTCGCGTAAGGTCACTTTATCGGCTACTGTATGCTGACGTGGGCGGGTGGCTTCTGCCACACCGTACAATACTTCCCAAACCAAATCAGTCTCGTTCCGAACCGAATCGAAAGACATCATTACTCGAACTCCTATATGGTCCAAATGGGCAACCGTACCCTTCTCGCCATCTCTGGTTGCTATCCTCCGTGTGACCAACATGGTCTTTCCCCGCAAGTCCATCGAAATCGATTTAACAATCGGAAGGAGACCGGGGCCAATCACGAAGCCCATAACCTTGTCGTCGGCAAGGAATCGCTGGATGTCCTTATAGGGCTGTATTGTCCTCACTAATTTGAACTGAACTTCGGAACCATCGATCCTGAGTTTGTCGTTCGCATTTCCAGGCGTAGTTTCGTAGACGTGTCTGGCCTTCAATTTCAGCAACTCCATCAAGCGTGGCTGTGCGAGCTTGGCAAAGAGTTCCACCATCGCTTGCTGGGTCATCGACCGGAAGTATAGCAGCCGGTGCGCTTCCAGCCCTGTCAGGCGGCTCTGCAAGAAAACCTGGACGCCGCAAGATTGTTCAGCCCCTTGCATCCAGGTACGAATTGGTGGCGACCATCTAACTGGGACCTTTCGACATCCTTGTGACGGCTGGTTGACATTTGTCGATTCCTAGAACCCCAAAAGCCAATAAATCAACAACCTGAGTTCTAAGAATCGTGGCATCGAAGTTGCACAGTGCACGGTCATGGACCCGCAAAACGTATCCGACCCGCTGCAAACCCCCGAAGCAACTGACCAGGAATTAGTCGACCAAAGCAAACAGGGCGATGAGGCAGCGATGGCACACTTGATTCGTCGACATTATGGAACGTCTATCCGCATCGCGCAGTCGATCCTACGCAATCAGCCGGATTCCGAGGACGCAGTGCAAACGGCGTATGCTCGCGCGTTCCGGCAGTTGCACACGTTCCGGGAGGAGGCGCGTTTCAGTACCTGGATCACCAGCATCGTAGTCAACCAGAGTCTTATGCAACTGCGTCGCGGTCGGCGCGCAACCGTACTGAGCCTGGAAGAACCAATCCATGAGCGCACGCTGCGCTGCCTTACCTCCCGCGAGCCTACTCCGGAGGAAAGTGCCGTTCGGCGCGAGATTTCCGGTGCGATTGCGCGGGCGCTTGCGAGGCTCCCGCACGGTCTGCGGATGCCTTATACGATGCACGCGGTCGCGGGTCTGCCGATCGCCGAGGTCGCGGATAGATTGGGACTCAGCATCTCCGCGACCAAGTCCAGGATCTTCCGCGCGCGTTGCTCGCTTCAGTCCCGATTGTATTTCAGCTACGGGCCGACGCTGCGCTCCGCGTAAATCTTGGATTCCGTCGGCTGGAGATGGAGGCGCAGGAAAGCTCGAATCCATGGAATAATGCAGGCACCGGCCATACGGCGCTCTGCGAATTGAACTACACGCGGCGGAAAAGTAACGGCAGCATTCATCCGGTACTGCACTTCAGTTTTGTGGCGGATAGGAGGGGAACATTACTCTATGCTCCGGGCATCTCGTCTTGGTAGCGTGAGCAGTGGTGCTTCGTTGGCCGGTGTGGACATCGCCTTCCAAAAAGGCGCCGACACCCATTTCATGCCGGATACAATCGAGAAAACCAAATGACGGACGTCCGTAAGGAAACCGACAGCCTGGGTGAAGTGAATGTACCTGCCGACAAACTCTGGGGGGCGCAGACTCAGCGATCACTCGAACATTTCAGCATCGGCAAAGATTTAATGCCGCGCGAGATGATTGGCGCGTACGCGATTCTCAAAGAAGCCGCCGCCAATGCCAACCATGCCGGCAAGCGGCTGGATGACCAGCGCCACAAGTTGATCGTGCAGGTCTGCGATGAAATCCTGGCCGGCCAGCATCAGGACATGTTCCCGCTCCACGTATGGATGTCGGGCAGCGGCACCCAATTCAATATGAACGTGAATGAGGTGATCTCCAACCGTTGTTGCCAGCTTGCGGGTGCGCCACTCGGGAGCAAAACGCCGGTTCATCCCAACGATCACATCAATATGTCGCAGTCCTCGAACGATTCGTTTCCCTCTGCGATGAACATAGCAGCGGCTGTCAATGTGAAGCAGCGGCTGATTCCGGCGGTGAAGGCGCTGCGCGATGCGATCGGTGTGAAGGTTGAGGAGTGGAAGGACATCGTCAAGATCGGCCGCACGCACATGCAGGACGCCACGCCCCTCACTCTCGGGCAGGAGTGGTCGGGATATGAGGGCATGCTCTCCGATGATCTCGAGCGAATTGAGGATAGCCTGAAGAGCGTCTACCGTCTCGCGCTGGGCGGCACAGCTGTGGGCACCGGCATTAACTCGGCGCCGGGCTTCGCGGAAGCGGCGTCGGCTGAAATCGCGAAGCTCACCGGATTGCCGTTCGTCAGCGCGCCCAACAAGTTCACCGTGCAGGGCGCTCACGATGCGCTGGTGCAGCTCTCCGGAACGCTGCGCACGCTGGCCGTGTCGCTCTACAAGATCGCAAACGACATTCGGCTGATGTCGTGCGGTCCACGAGCCGGCTTTGCGGAGCTGTCCATCCCGGAGAACGAGCCAGGTTCGTCGATCATGCCGGGCAAAGTGAATCCGACTCAGGCGGAAGCGCTCACCATGATCGCCGTGCAGGTGATGGCGAACGACGTAGCGGTGGGCTTCGGCGGCGCCGGCGGTTACCTCGAAATGAACGTGTACAAGCCGCTCATCATCTTCAACGTTACCCACTCAATCACCATCCTCACCGACGGATGTACAAACTTCCGCAAGTTCCTGGTGGAGGGGACGAAGGCGAATCTAAAGAAGATCAAAGAATATGTGGACCACTCTCTGATGCTGGTCACCGCGCTCTCACCGGTGATCGGCTACGATAAATCGTCGAAGATTGCGCACTACGCGATGGAGAATGACCTCACGCTGAAGGCGGCCGCATTGAAGCTCGGTTTCGTGACGGAAGAAGAATTCGATCGCTTGGTTGACCCAAGAAAAATGGTGAACCCTACGTAGCGGCCGACGACGCCTAGTCCGGAAATTAACATGACGTTGGAGGAGCGCTCAACTCTAGTCCTTGCCTTTGCCCGAGTGCTGTACGTCAATGGCCAATCTACCGATCAGACTTTGGCCGCGGCCGGGCGCTACGGCGAAACTCTTGGACTGCGCGGCCAGATCACGCCGAGCTGGGCAGGGTTGCAACTGCAGGCGGAGGACGGAGACTTAAGACTCATCTCCGCAGTGGCGGCTCATCCAACTGGCGTGAACATGAATCGCGTGGTTCCGCTATGCGGACCCTGGGGGAAGCCAGCCGACCGCGATGGAAAGCATCACCACGATCTCACAGGCGCCACCGGCTCCGACATGGCTATTCACGCTCGCAGCCGGGGCTTGCGCTGTCGCGCTAGCGTTGCTTTTCGGTGTCAGTCATCTGTCCGCGGCGGTACTCCTATTCGTAAGCGCGGCGGCAGGCGCAATTCTGCGGCGCGGTTTAGCTCGATACAGCGAAAACGTCTTCCTGCAACCATTTTGTGCGGCGCTGCTCGCGGGCGTGATCGGCGCGCTGGCGGTTCGATATGAGCTGAGCTCGTCATTGCGACCTGCGGATGTTTCGATAACAGCGTCGACGATCCGCTCAATCCTGGTTCAAATACTCCTCGGGAACATCGTCTTCCGGGACTTCCCGCGTAGTCACTTCCGCCACGTCGGCGTCCGGCGCGTTTTCGATACCGCTGATAATGCCCGCCTCCAGCGACTGCCCTTCCTCCTGCAGTTCCTTGACGCTTTCCGAGTCTGCTTCGGCTACGTCGGATAAACCTTGAGTATCGCCCGACTGCCCGGCCGAATCCGCATCAAACTCTTCATCCCGTTTCCTGTCCATACTCCGATTGTAGGGCATACCCTTCCGTCGTAACGCACGCCCGAGTGCGCTTGCCGAGTTCGGGATGCTGGGTAGGGCGGACCCCCAGGTCCGCAGCCGACGCCCTCGTCGGCTTGGTGAGCAGATCGACCGAAGAGCGGGTCCAGGGGGTCCGCCCCACCTCGTATCACTTAAATCTCAGCACCGGGAAAACCATATGACATTGCGCACGAGGCGTGCACTACGTTGCAGCATACTTACAAACTCACCCGCTACCCTTCGCTGACGAAGTGCGTACAATAGTGAAACGATCCCGAACATGCATCCACTCCCTGCCCTGTTCTTTCAAAGCGTGTCCTCGCGCCTGGTGTCGCTCTCATCAGTGGACCTCGCCATCATCGGTCTCTATTTCATCGCCGTGATCGGAATCGGTTTCTATCTGAAGCGGTACACCAAGACTGGTGAAGATTTTTTCCTGGCTGGACGCGAGATGACGGCGTGGGTGGCGGGGCTCAGTTTCGTCGCCGCCAATCTGGGCGCTCTGGAAATGATGGGCTGGGCCGCCTCCGCCTACCAATACGGCATCCTGGCCGCGCACTGGTATTGGATCGGCGCCATTCCAGCCATGCTGTTCCTCGGCCTGGTGATGATGCCGTTCTATTACATTTCGAAAACGCATTCGGTGCCGGGTTATTTGAAACTTCGGTTCGGCGAGTCTTCGGGAGCGCTGGCGGCGATCTGTTTCGGATTTATGACCGTGCTGATGAGCGGCATCAATATGTATTCCATGGCGCTGGTCATGAAAGTGGTGCTCGGCTGGGACATCCACTTCAGCATTTGGGCTTCGTCGCTGACGGTGGGCGTTTATGTGGTGCTCGGCGGGTTGCTCTCGGCCATCTTTAACGAAGTGCTGCAATTCGTTCTCATCTGGCTCGGCTCGCTGCTCATTTCGATTATCGGATTGGTGGAGGCTGGCGGCTGG
The DNA here is from genome assembly GCA_963774655.1 of Bryobacterales bacterium. Classification (GTDB taxonomy): domain Bacteria; phylum Acidobacteriota; class Terriglobia; order Bryobacterales; family Bryobacteraceae; genus Palsa-89. The sequence goes on from CAVZFZ010000005.1 coordinate 602,402, forward strand.
AGCGGCGTGATGGCGCGCATCCATCACAATTTTCCCGCGCAGAACTACACCAGCTTGTGGAGCACGCTCGGTTCCTTCAGCGACAATCCCATGGGCATTCATTGGATCGGAATCGTCTTCGGATTGGGCTGGGTGATCTCGTTCGGTTACTGGACCACGGATTTTCTGGTGGTCCAAAGAGTTCTCGCGGCGAAAGATCTGCGCTCGGCCAAGATGGCGCCCATCATCGGCGCAGCCTTCAAAATGTTGGTCCCCTTCATCGTGATTCTTCCGGGATTGCTGGGCTTGGCTCTGCTGCCGGAGCATTTGGTTGGTGAAGATCAAGCGGTGGCAACCGGCGGCCATAGTTTCAACGAAGTGCTGCCGCTGATGCTTGCGCGCTATTGCGGTCCTGGATTGTTGGGCCTGGGAATCACGGCGCTGATGGCGGGGTTCATGTCCGGCATGGCGGGCAACGTCAGCGCGTTCGCAACGGTTTGGACGTACGACATCTACCGTCCATTCTTTCGCAAGCAAGCATCCGACGATCATTATGTTTCCGTGGGACGCTGGTGCACCATTCTCGGCGTGCTGGTGAGCATCGGCACGGCGTACTTTGTAATGCAATTTCACAGCATCATGGATTATGTACAGGCGCTTTTCAGCTTTTTCATCGCGCCACTGTTCGGCACCGTGGTGTTAGGCATGCTGTGGAGCCGTGCGACACCGGCCGGTGGATTCTGGGGACTGCTTTCGGGAACGGCCACGGCCATTGGATTGTGGGCGTGGGTGAAGATCAGTCCATCGGCGTTACAGTATGTCGCGCTTTCGCCCAAAGCGAAAGACATGGCGGAAAACATGTATCGCGCGTTGTGGTCCTGGTTGGTTTGCGTGCTGGTTACCGTTGTGGTGAGTTACCTGACGACGCCGAAACCGGCGGAAGAGTTGACAAATTTAGTGTATGGCCACACCAAAATGCCGTCCGAAGGAGATTTGCGGCTCTACCAGCGGCCGATTTTCTGGGCTGCCTTGGTTGCGGTGGGCTTGATCATTCTGAATATCATCTTTTGGTAGGAATTATTTTGGTAGGAACTTATGCATCGTCCTGGAATGCTTTCCATTTGGTTTTTTATCGGCGTGCTGTTGCTGATCTACGGAGTCTTGATTCTCGGCTCAGGTTTGTACGGGCTGACTCATCCACCCGCTGTGGTTCTCAATGAGTTGCACGCGGGAATCTGGTGGGGCATGCTGTTGATCGTGATGGGCGCTTTCTATACGTTCCGATTTGCGCCTTGGAGGAAGAGTTGAAGATGACTTTCGGCGTGATCGTCGGGAATCGCGGATTTTTTCCGGATCATCTGGCCAAAAGCGGGCGATCCGAGATGATCGCAGCGCTCGAGAAGGCGGGTCACCAGGTAGTTGCGGTCGGCCCGGAAGAGACCAAGCACGGCGCCATCGAAACGCGCGAGGAAGCCACGCGCTGCGCCGGACTGTTTCGTAAGCACGCGGATCAGATCGACGGAGTTATCGTCACACTTCCGAACTTCGGCGACGAACGCGCCATTGCCGATACGCTGCGGATGTCCGGATTGGGCGTGCCGGTGTTGGTGCAGGCGACGCCAGATACTCCCGCGAAGATGACCATTCGGGATCGCCGCGATAGCTTCTGCGGCAAGATGTCGGCGTGCAATAATCTGACGCAGTACAGAATCCCCTATTCGCTGACCACGCGCCACACCGAAGCGCCGGACTCGGATCTGTTCCGTCGCGATCTGGAATGGTTCGCGGCGGTGTGTCGGGTGACGCGGGGCCTGCGCCGACTTCGCATTGGCGCGATTGGCGCCCGTCCGGCGGCGTTCAACACCGTGCGCTATAGCGAAAAGATCCTGGAAGCAAACGGGATCTCGGTAGAGACCATCGATCTTTCGGAGATCCTGGGCCGCATCGCACGCATGAAGGATCAAGATGCCGCCGCGCAGGCCAAGCTCGAAGCCATCCAGCGGTACGTGCCGACCGGCCAAGTTCCGCTAGAGGCGCTCTTGAAGATGGCGAAACTGGGCGCGGTCGTCGACGGATGGATGCACGAAACCGGCGTCGCGATCAGCGCCGTCCAGTGCTGGACATCGCTTGAGGAATATTTTGGCGTGGTGCCTTGCACTGTGATGAGCATGATGAGCGAGAACCTGATGTCGAGCGCTTGCGAAGTGGACATCTGCGGCGTCATCGGGATGCACGCGCTGCAGCTTGCTTCGGGAACGCCCAGCGCGCTGCTCGATTGGAACAACAACTACGGCGACGATCCGGATAAGGCGGTCTGCTTCCATTGCAGCAATCTGCCCAAGCATTTCTTTAAGTCCGTGCGCATGGATTTTCAGGAAATCATCGCGGGCACGGTCGGCAAGGAGAATACATTTGGCACCTGTGTCGGGCTGGTAAAATCCGGACCCATGAGCTACGCGCGCTTTTCCACCAACGATCTGGATGGATCCATCCGAGGCTATGTCGGCGAAGGCGAGTTCACGGACGATCCGCTGGATACGTTCGGCGGCGCGGGCGTGGTAAGAATCACCAAGCTGCAAGATCTGCTGCGCTACATCTGCGAGCGCGGCTTTGAGCATCACGTGGCGGCCAATCTCGCGCCGGTTGCAGCGGCGGTGCGCGAAGCCACCACGAAGTATCTGGGGTGGAGCGTGTACCAGCATAGCTGAGGCAGCATAACAGGCAACCATGAGCATCGTAGCCGGAGTAGATTTCGGAACCCTCAGCGTTCGCGTTTCCATTTTTGACAGCGCGCGCGGACGGCTGGGCGCGGGCGTGGCCGAGTACCCGTCTGCTGCGCAAAAAAGAAGATCCCAGATCACGCCACCCAAAGCCATGCGGATCACATGCGAGCGTTGGCGGAAGCGATGCGGCGCACCCTGAAAGACTCTGGGATTGACGGCAGCGCCATTGAGGCCATTGCGCTGGATACCACCGGATCGAGCGTCGTTCCAGTGGACGCGAAGCTCAACCCGATCGACGATTATTATCTGTGGTGCGACCATCGGGCATGGAAAGAGGCCGGTGAAATTACCTCCGCCGCGCGCAACCAACATCTGGAAGCGATCGATTGGTGCGGCGGCGTTTACTCTTCCGAATGGGGTTTCGCCAAACTGCTGCACTGGCTGCGGCACAATCCGGAAAAGCGCGCCAGCTTTGCGTCGGCATTCGAGCATTGCGATATGGTTGCGGCGGTGCTTTGCGGCATCTCCGATCCGGCGCTCGCGCCCCGCAGCATCTGCGCCATGGGCCACAAGTGGATGTGGAACGCGGAGCTCGGCGGCCTTCCCCCCGAAGACTTTTGGACGGCGGTGGATCCGGCGTTCACGGATGTTCGCGCAAAATTGAATGGCCGCTATCAAACGTCGGATCAGATCGCCGGGCATCTCACGCCAGCTTGGGCGGAGAAGCTCGGGTTGCGCGCCGGCATTCCGATTCCCGTGGGCGCCTTCGATGCGCACTGGGACGCGGTAGGCGCGGGCGTGCGGCTGGGCGACGTGGTCAACGTGGTGGGAACATCCACGTGTATCATGGCGATTGGCGAAAAGCCGGCGCTGATTCCGGGCGTGTGCGGAGTGGTGCCTGGATCGATCCATCCGAAATTGACCGGCATCGAAGCGGGCCTTTCCGCCACCGGCGATATTTTCGATGCCATCGCGCGCCGCGCGAACACCACGGTTGCCGAGTTGTCGCGGGGCTTGGAAAATTATCGCGCAGGCGAAACCGGACTGTTGCGCATGACTTGGGACAATGGCGACCGCACGGTGCTGGTGAATCCGGAACTCAGCGGCGCTACGCTGGGCTGGCGCCTGACCCACACCGCCCAGGACGAACTGTTCGCGGCGATCGAAGGCACGGCGTTTCATACGCGTGTGATCCTGGAGCGGATGGAAGAACACGGCGTGCCGGTGCGGCGCATCATCAACGGCGGCGGCATTCCGCAAAAGAATCCGGTGCTGAACCAGGTGTACGCCAACGTGATGGGAAAGCCGATCCTGGTTCCGAACGGCGACGTCACCAGCTTGGGTTCGGCGATCTTCGCATTTCTCGCCGCCGGAGCTTTCCAGAGCGTCGAAGAAGCGCAGGATAAGCTGTGTCCTGGCTACCGAACGATTGAACCTGAAAAAGCGGCCGTTGCAACCTACGCCGATTTATACGCGCTGTACCGGAAACTTTATTTTGGTTTCGGACAACGCCAGTCTGATGCGATTAGCCTGGGCGACGTGCTACCGGAGCTACGCAGCATCGCCGCCGCAGTCCGAGGAGGCCAGAGTGCTGGAAGCGCTGCGGGCTGAAGTCCTGGAAGCAAATCTTGAACTGGTCCGGCGTGGATTGGTGCTGTACACGTTTGGAAATGCGAGCGGGATCTCCCGCCAGGACGGCCTGGTGGTGATCAAGCCCAGCGGCGTTCCCTATGGGAGCATGACGCCTGCCGACATGGTGATCACCGACCTTGACGGCCGCGTGGTGGAAGGCAGATTGCGCGCGTCCACCGATTTGGCCACGCATCTGTCGCTCTACCGGGCATTTCCTAGCATCGGCGGGATCGCGCACACCCATTCGCGCAACGCCACGGCTTGGGCGCAGGCCGGCCGCGAGATCCCCTGTTTCGGGACCACGCACGCAGATTATTTTCACGGTCCAGTGCCGGTAACCGAGCCGCTCTCGCCAACCGATATCGAATCGGACTACGAGGCCAACACCGGCGTCGCAATCATCCGCGCGATGCAGGGCCTGGTTCCACTAGCCTGTCCCGCGGTGTTGGTGGCCGGACACGCGCCGTTCTGCTGGGGCAAGTCCGCCAGTGACGCGGCACACGTTGCGGTGATTCTCGAAGAACTCGCGGCCTTGGCTTGGCAGACTCTGACCATCAATCCGGCGGCGAGCCCGATTGCCGAAGCCCTGCGCGACAAACATCACTTCCGCAAACACGGTCCCAAAGCAACTTACGGCCAGCGCTAACCAACGATATCGTGGCGTACGCACTCCTGCGTGCCGCGTTCCACTCATGTGAACGCCTTTAACGTGGTTCTTCCATCGCCAACTTTGTGTTCACACGAGTGTGAACACGGCACGCGCGAGTGCGTGCGCCACGTCGGCATAGTACCCACGATGTATACTGGCAACGTCGGGGTATTATGCGCGTTTCCAGTGTTTTGTCGGCCATGCTGCTGATCGGAACCGGGGTCGCGCAACAAACCGTCCCTGATTCGAAGGCGGTCATCCGCAGTTCCACCCGCGAAGTGCTGCTGGAAGTCGGCGTGCGCGACGCGCATGGCAAGCTGGTCACCAAAATCGACCCCGAAAAAGTCTCCGTCTATGAGGACGGCGTGCGTCAGGAAGTCCGGTCGTTCCGCCTAGTCCGCGGCACCGAAGTCCGCGCACAGGATGAAAAACAGGCGGTCCAAGCGCCGGCCGTGAAACAGCCGGTTCCGGGATTCAGCCCGCGGCAGCCCTTCAATCCGCTCAGGACCGTCAACGTAGTATGCCTGGTTCTCAGCGATCTCACTCCGGAAACCCGGGCATTCGCCTTCGAAGCCGCCAAGAAATTCGTGAACAACGAACTTCGCCCCGACACCTTCATCGGCGTATTCAGCTTGGATTCCACCGGACTCAAGCCGGTGTTTCCGTTTTCCAACAGCCGCGAACATCTTGTGAAAGCCGTCGAGTTGGCGTCGGTGAATCAGCTTCCCACACTTGCGCAGAGCGCCTCGTCCATGTTGAATGGGCTGACACTCAGCTCCGCGGCTCTGAACGGAGTGAACGGGCCGGTCCTGGTTGGTGGTAGCGCCTCGGCCGACGGAAATGCCGACGGCTCCTCGCCTCAGGATCCTTTGGGTACTCGCGGCGACATGGGCGTAGCGGTCCAAGCTGGGCTGCGCGAGATTGATGCACTGACGAAGTTGGTCCACCAGCTCAGCCCGCTTCCATTTCAGAAGACTGTGATGATGCTGAGCACCGGATTGACGCGTCCGCCGGATCAGTTGGAATACTGGAACTCCCTCATCTCTTCAGCCAACAAAGGCGGGATTACGTTCTACGGCCTGGACGTGAATGCCCTTGCAGACTTTGCTCAGGATCCCATGGCTGCATCGGTCGCGATGCTGCAAAAGTCCGCCGCTCTAAGCCGGGGACAGTCATCCGTCGGCGTCGGCGCTGGGCAAGCGACGCCACGCGCCGGAGGCGGCGTGAATATTGGATCGTCTGGCGCTGCGCAGATCATGGAATCCATGCATCAGACGGATTACCTGCGATTCGGCGTGTTGAGCGCCAACACGCAAGAAGCGCTGCGCGAGCTTGCCGAGAGCACCGGCGGATTCCTGATCGCGAACACGAACAATTTAGATAAGCTGGCGCGCGTGATGGAAGACGTCGACACACACTATGAAATCTCCTACCGTCCGGCATCGGAACTGGAAGACGGGCATTTCCGCAAGATCGAAGTAAAAGTGGACAAGCCCGGACTGCGGGTCGAGACTCGCAGCGGATATTTCGCGGTCCCGGATACAGGTGAGCCGCTTTCACCAGCGGAAATCGCGGGTCTGCGCGCACTCGATAGCAAACCTTTGCCGCACGCTTTCGATTTTCAGTCCAAGGCGTTCCGTTTCCGGTCCAACACAGGAACTTCCCAATATGCAATCGCCTTTCAGGTTCCGATTGCGAACCTGAAATCGACGCCCGAGCCGGCCGAGAAGAAACAGAAATTCCATGCTTCTCTGTTGGCATTGGTGAAGGATGAAAAAGGCGATATCGTGGAACGGGTCAGCAAGGACGTGGCATCCGAGGTGGCCGACGAATTCGTGCCGAAACTGCGCGCCGACAACATGACCTACGAGCGTGGCGTCAATCTGCCGTCCGGCCGGTACACAATCGAGACCGCAGTGGTGGATCAAGAGGGCAATCGCTCCAGCACAAATAGCATCCAGATCGACAATCGCGAGCAGCCTGGCCTCGGGATCAGCGATGTGGCGCTAGTGCATCGCGTGCAAGAGCTGCAGCGCCCGCCGGATCCTGCGGACCCGTTCGAAGTCCCAGGAAAACGGGCTTCGCCATTCGTATCCACCATGCTGCCGGCCGGATCGGAGCCGTTTGTGTATTTCGTGGTTTATCCGGACAAAAACAGCCAGGAATTTCCCATGTTGAAAGCCCAGTTCGTAATGAATGGCCGCGTTCTTGCGACACAGAAATCAGTTCTGCCCGCTCCCGATTCTAACGGCAGCGTCCCGATGGCTATCCAGGCCGTTGCAAAATCCGGGAGATTACGAAGTAAGAATCACAGTGGAGCAGGGCCGGGCAGCAGTGCAGCGGAGTTTGAAGTACAGCATTCAATGAGGAAGCTACCGAACCGCGACCGCGAGGGAGTGACTATGGGCCTGCGGCCCACCAAATTTGATGAAGACGTGGCGCACGCACTCCTGCGAACACAAAGCTGCCAGAAAGAGGCGTTCACACGAGTGTGAACGCGGCACGCTTAGGAGCGTGCGCGACGATGGGACGTAGCGTCTTCAAGGGAGTGACCATGGGCCTGCGGCCCACCAAAGGTGATGAAGACGCCAAGTGGGGCGGACCCCCTGGTCCGCACGGGTCCCCCTGGACCCGCTCTTCAGGATTTCGTATTTCCTCAGCAGGCCGACGAGGGCGTCGGCCGCGGACCAGGGGGTCCGCCCTACTTGGCGTCTTCAACGGAGCGTTACCACGAAACCTGTCAGAACGGTAATATTATGGGTACGTCAGGAGTTTTATGCGAATTTCCGCGGCTTTACCGGCACTTCTGCTGATCGGGACCGGGGTGGCACAGCAACCCGCTCCCGATTCCAAGGTTGTCATCCGTAGTTCGGCGAGGGAAGTGCTCCTCGAAGTGGTGGTGCGCGACGCGCACGGACGCCTCATCACCAAAGTGGAACCGGCGCAGGTTTCGGTTTACGAAAACGGCGTCCGCCAGGAAATCCGATCGTTCCGTTTGGTACGCGGCAGCGAGGTCCGTGCGCAGGACGAGAAGCTGGCTGCCGAGACCACAACTTACATTACGGTGCCGGGCGAAACGCCACACCCGCCACACAGCCCTTTGCGGACAGTGAACGTTGTTTGTTTAGTCCTGAGCGATCTCACGCCGGAAACGCGGGCCTTCGCCTTCGACGCCGCCAAGAAATTCGTAAATAAAGAACTGCGGCCGGACACCTTCATTGGCGTGTTCAGTCTGGATTCCTCCGGGATCAAACCCGTTTTTCCGTTTTCCAACAGCCGGGAACATTTGCTGAAAGCGGTGGAGCTGGCCGCCGGCAAGCAACTGGCGCCCATGCGTCAAGACATCGCCTCGGTTGTAAATGCGCTCAATCTGAGTGTCGGCGCCCAGCCCCAGGGAACAGCCAACCTGGCCAACCAAAACACACTGAACGGATTTAGTTTCAGCGTCACGCCGATTGTGCCAGGCATCTCGGATTACGGGGTTTCCGATGGCAGCTCGGTACAAGACCCGCTTGGGACGCGTGGCGACATGGGTGTGGCTGTACAAGCCGGACTGCGCGAAATCGACGCTCTTACCAAACTGGTGCGCCAACTCAGCCCGCTGCCTTTCCAGAAAAGCGTGCTGCTGATGAGCGGTGGATTGACCCGGCCGCCGGATCAAATGGAGTACTGGAGGTCGCTCATCAAGACCGCCAACACCGGCGGCGTAACGTTTTACGGCATGGATGTCTTCGGTCTTGGGGTTTGCCAGGATACGACGCAGTCCTCCGGCAACGATCCGCATAACGATTGCGCAACGGCCACAACCGCTGCCGCCTCCTCCGTCGCGCTGATTGAGCAATCGGCCGCGTTCAGCCAGAACCAATCGACGGTTGCCCGGAACGCGGAGCAGACCGTGCCTCGTGACGGACGTGGAGTAAATATCGTCCCCACCAGTACGCCTTTGCTGATGGAATCCATGCATCAGACAGACTATGCAAGGTTCGCCGTTTTGAGCGCCAACACGCAGGAAGCTTTGCGGGACCTTGCCGATAGCACCGGCGGATTCCTGATCGCCAACACCAACAATACCGAACAACTGCTGGGGCGAGTGATGGAGGACGTGGATACACACTACGAGCTTTCCTACCGGCCGGCGATCGATATCGAGGACGGGCATTACCGGAAGATCGAAGTGAAGGTGGCCTGGTCCGACGGGCGCGTTCAAACTCGCAGCGGATATTTCGCGGTGCCGGATAACGGAGATCCGCTCACGGCGGGGGAGGTGGCCGGGCTTCAGGTGCTGGATTCCAAACCGTTGCCGCATGCGTTCGATTTCCAATCCAAGGCTTTTCGTTTCCGGTCCGAAGATGGAACCTCGCAATATTCCATCGCTTTCGAAGTTCCCATCGCAAATTTGAAGGCAACCGCGGAAACCGCCGAGAAGAAACAGCGATTTCACACTTCCCTGCTGGCGCTGGTGAAGAACGACAAAGGCGAAGTGGTGGAAAAAGTTGGCCGCGAGGTGTCCTCCGAAGTCCCGGAAAATTACGTGGCCGCGCTGCGCTCCGATTTCATGACCTATGAACAAGCGGTCAGCTTGCCGGCCGGCCGTTACACGATCGAGACGGCGGTCGTGGATCAGGAGGGGAATCGGGCCAGCACCAAAATCCTTGAGATCGACAATCAGGATAAAACCGGACTGGGCGTGAGCGATCTCGCTCTGGTGCACATCGTGCAAGACCTGAAACGCGCGCCGAATCCGGACGACCCATTTGAGATCCCCGGCAAACGCGCCTCGCCATTTGTGTCGACGGCGCTCCCGGCGGGAGCCGATCCGTTTGTGTACTTCGTGGTCTATCCGGCCAAGAACAGCGGGGCTGTGCCCAGCCTCGGTGCCCAATTTATCAAAGATGGCAAGGTGTTGGCCTCGCAAAAAACTGCTTTACCCGCGCCGGACGAATCGGGAGCGATCCCGATGACGATTCGCGCCGTTCGAGAACCGGGCGATTATGAAGTGAAAATCACCGTCGCACAAGGGCAGGCTTCGACCGAGCGAAGCTTGAAGTACACGATCGCTGCTAAATAGGATTGCAAAGAGCACCGACTCCCTTACGGTCGCGGTTCGGAATGAGGCACCCCGTTACCGAGCCGCGACCGTAAGGGAGTCGGTGCCTTTCTCTTACGCGCGTCTTCACCCCGCGTCTCGCGCTCCGAAATCCCGTTCAATCCCGATGATGTAGTCCGAACCTTCGCGTTTGTAGTGCCGGACAGTACCTGAAAATTCGTCCCGCATCCATTTGACGGTGATCTTCGAGCCCAAACCGACGGGCTCTTTCAAACGCAAACACGCGCCGTGGGGCGACGTGTCTTCCAGCATGGCTTCCGCTACATGCGGCGTTCCCTGTGAATCCAACCACGACACTTCTGCCCGCGCCATGATATTGGTTCTGCGGACTAACCGCTTTTCTGCCATCAGAAGCCATATCGGCCGATTTACTTCGTGGAGGGCGTTTTGGTCCACTCGCCGATCCACTCCAGGAACGTGTTGTACCAGAGCACGCTGTTCTGTGGCTTGAGTATCCAATGTCCTTCATCGGGATATTCCAGGAGTTTCGACGGAATCTTCTGAAGCTGCAGCGCAGTGTAAAGCTGCAGGCCTTGGGTGTAGGGGACGCGATAATCCAGTTCGCCGTGGATCACCAGCGTAGGCGTGTGGAAATCCTTCACAAAATTGCTGGGCGACCATTTTTCGTAAGTCTCGGGGTGGTCCCAGGGCGTGCCGTTGAACTCCCAGATGGGAAACCACAATTCTTCCGTGGCGCCGAACATGCTCCGCAGGTCGTATACCCCTGCGTGGGATACGAAAGCTTTGAAGCGTTGGGTATGCCCCAACATCCAGTCGATCATATATCCGCCGTAGGAGCCGCCGGCGGCCGCCATGCGATCCGGATCGACGTAGGGCAGTGCAGCCACGTGGTCGACCGAGGCCAGGATGTCCAGGTATGGTTTCCCGCCCCAATCGTCCCTAATGTCTTCTGTGAATTTCTGCCCATATCCGGTAGACCCTCTGGGATTTGGCATCACAACCAGATAGCCCGCGGCAGCCATCACCTGAGCGTTCCAGCGATAACTCCAGCTCTCGCCCCACTCGCCTTCAGGGCCTCCGTGGATCAGAAACAGAACGGGGTACTTCCGGCTCGAGTCGAAATTCGGAGGTTTGACGACGAAGCTCTGGACTCGCGTTTTCTCGGCGCCATCTACCCAGAACTCTTCGAGCGGTGTGAGATCGTATTGGGACAATAATGAATCGTTCAAATGGGTGAGCGCGACCGGCGCGCCGCCGGCGGACCCGGCCCGGTAGATCTCAGTGGGAGACGATCCGCTTTGCGAGCTATAGATCATGGTCTTGCCATCGCTGGATAGCTGCATGTCGTCGGCCGTGGCGGGACCGCTTACGATCACTCGCGTTGCGCCGCCTGTGGGCGGAATCATTTGAATGTTCTGCCGGCCGCGGTCGAGCGCGGTGAAGAACAACTGCTTGGAATCGTGCGACCATGTAAAGCTTTGCACCGGACGATCCAGCGATTCCGTCACCGCATTCACGCTCCCCGTCGCGCGCTCCAGCACCATCAGCCGCCAGCGGTCCGCCTCATAACCGCCGCGGAATTGGCTCCGGTAAGCCAGGAATTTTCCGTCGGGCGAGTATTGCGGGCTCAGATCCGCACCCGGATTCATGGTGATTTTCTTCGCATCACCGCCGTCCATCGGAACCACGAACAGGTCCGCGTTGGTACTGGTGGCGGGCTGCGGATCGACATTCATGGCGAAGCAAACTTCCTTGGAATCCGGAGCCACGGCGTAATCGTCCGGGCCGCCCAAGGAAAATGGCGGAACGTCCCGGTCGCCCGGAGTCAGATCTTTTACGGGACCACCACTCGAATCCACCACCATCAAATGCGAGCGCCGTTTGGTTTGCCATTCGGTCCAGTGGCGGAAAAGCAACGTTGTGTAACTGCGCGCCTTTACTTTGCTGCTTTTTTCGGCATCCAGGCGAGTGCGATTGCAGGTCTCGTCAGGGCAATCCGGATACACCTGGCTGAGAAACAACAGCTTCTTTCCATCCGGGGAGAATAGAACGCCCGAGGCTTCGGTGGAGAGACTGGTGATCTGCCGCGCATCCGATCCATCGGCTTTCATGACCCAGACTTGCGACGAGCCGCCGCGGTTGGAGATAAATGCGATCGTTTTTGAATCGGGCGACCATTGCGGCCGTTCGTTGTCGGTTCCTTGAGAAGTGATTTGACGCGGGGTTCCACCATCGGTGGGCACCAGGTAAATCTGTTTGGGTTTAGTATTCTGATCGAGATCCACGGACTGCACGGTAAAAGCCACGGTTTTTCCGTCGGGCGAAAGCTGCGGCTCGCTGATACGCGCAATCTTGAGCATGGCTTGCACGTCGAAAGGCGCCTTCTGTGCGGGAACTGACGCGGCTACCAGAAGCAGAACGCTCGCGGTTCTCAACAGCATATGTATCGATTGTAAATGGTACCGAGCCGCGACCGTAAGGGAGTCGGTTTCGAACTTCTGGCGAAGGTTATACCGCGACAGGCGCCGGGGCCGGATTGTTCTTCAACAATCGGGTAACGGTGTCGGATGGCTGCGCGCCGTTCTTGATCCAATGCTCGATACGATCGTGCTTCAGATTGACCACGTGCGGCTGGCTGACGGGATTGTAGAAACCAACTACTTCCACCGAGCGGCTATTGCGGGCGCGTTCTTTATCGATCACTACCACACGGTAGGACGGCTTTTTCTTGGCGCCGAATCGCGCCAGTCGAATCATTAACATACTCTATCTACTGTAGCATCGGAAGCTTGAGTTTGGCCAGTCGCTTGCCCAGGAACCCGCCGCCGGAAAGGCTCTTCATCATTTTCCGGGCCTGGGCGTACTGCTTGAGCAGCGAGTTCACTTCCTGGACGCTGGTGCCGCTGCCTTTGGCGATCCGTCGGCGGCGCGCGCCGTTAATAATCATGTGATTAGCGCGCTCTCGCGGCGTCATGGAATCGACGATGGCCACCACGCGCGTGATCTCGTTCTCATCCACCTTCATGTCTTTCAGGTTCTTCATGGGCCCTAACTGGGGCATCATCCCCAGGATGGATTCGAGCGGGCCCAGTTTGCGGATCTGCCTCAACTGATCGCGAAAGTCTTCCAGCGTAAACTCATTGTCGATGAGCTTGCGCTGCATCTCCTCGGCTTGCTTTTGATCGATGTTCCCTTGCACCTTCTCGATCAGCGACAGCATGTCGCCCATGCCCAGGATGCGCTGCGGCCACGCGGTCCGGATGAAACGGCTCCAGCGCGTCGAATTTCTCGCCCATGCCCACGAACTTCAGCGGCTGATTGGTAATGGCGCGGATCGAGAGCGCCGCGCCGCCACGGGCGTCGCCATCCATTTTCGTAAGAATCACTCCGGTGATTCCAAGCCGCTTGTGGAACTCCTCGGCGGATTTCACCGCGTCCTGCCCGGTCATGGCGTCGGCCACGAATAGGATCTCGGTAGGCGCGAGCTGCTCTTTCAGTTCCTGCAGCTCCTGCATCAACTGATCGTCGATGTGCAAGCGGCCGGCGGTATCCACCAGCAGGACATCGCGACCAGTCTGGGCGGCTTCGCGCCGGGCCGAACGGGCCAATTCGGCGGGCTTGGTTTCTTCCGGCGTGCCCTCGTAAATCGGCAGCTTAATATCCTTGCGCGATCACGCTCAACTGCTGGCGGGCGGCGGGACGATACACGTCGACCGAAACCACGATGGGATTGTGCCCGTTCTTCGAAAGCCAGCGCGCCAGCTTTCCGGTAGTGGTGGTTTTGCCCGAGCCTTGCAATCCCACGATCATGATGGCGCGTGGGCGGCTCATTGGCCATCCGCAGCTTGGACTGGTGGGTGCCGAGGGTCTTGATCAACTCATCGCGAACGATCTTGACCACTTGTTGAGTGGGCGAAAGCGCCGAGAGAACCTCTTCCCCCATGGCCTTTTGCTTGATGCTCTCGATGAACTGCTTGACCACGCGGAAATGGACGTCGGCCTCGAGCAGCGCCACGCGAATCTCGCGCAGGGCGGCCTCCATGTTTTCGGCGGTCAGTTTTCCTTCGCCGCGCAGGTTCTTGAAAACGCGCTGCAGTTTATCGGATAGATTATCGAACATGATTATGCCGCGAACAGTGACCATTATAACGTTCCTCGTTTCTTGTTTCTCGTTGGGCGCACCCGACTGAGACAGTCAGGAACGAGAAACGAGAAACGAGAAACGAAGCTCTCACCCCGCTACCGTGCGTCGATAAGGGGATGGAGGTCCGTTGGTCGAGCGGAGGGCGTAAGTGCTGCTTATTTTCGTCGGTCTGGTGGTGGTATTGGGTTCGGTTATCGCCGGCTACCTGCTGGAACAGGGCAATCTGTGGGTCTTGATGCAGCCGGCGGAATTGCTCATCATCGGCGGCGGAGCAGTGGGGATCATCCTGGTTTCCAGCTCCGCCCGGAATCTGCGGATTCTTGCAAAAGCGCTCTATTCGGTCGGCGCAAGCCGTCAGTACACGCAAGACAGTTATCTGGACGCTCTCAAACTCTTGTACGTTTTGTTCAGTATCGGGCGCGGTACTGGAAGAACTCAAATAGAACCGCACGTGGAGAAGCCTTACGACAGCGAGATCTTTCAGGCCCACCACAGCGTGCTGTCCGACGCAGGCGCCACCAATTTTATTTGCGACTCCTTGCGCATGGCCATTTCAGCCGGACTGAGCGATCGGGAAGTGGACCGTCTGATGGTTCTGGATATGGAGGTCCAACGTTCCGGGCGGCAGCAGCCCTTGCGGGTACTGGTCAACGTAGCCGATTCACTGCCCGGGCTGGGAATCGTCGCCGCGGTTCTAGGTGTAGTGGTAACCATGCAGGCGCTGGGCGGTCCGGCGCAAGAGATCGGTCACAAGGTCGCTGCCGCGCTGGTGGGGACATTCTTCGGCATCCTGCTCTGCTACGGCGTGGTGAGCCCGCTTTCCAACCGGCTGGAATCTTTAGGCAAAAGCCGTACCGAATATCTGCAGGTGTTGCGAGTGGCGATTGCGTCCTTTTTTCGCGGCGCATCACCACTCGTTGCGGCGGAATCGGCACGGCGCTCCATCCCTCTCGATCTGCGGCCGTCGCTCGAGGAAATGGAAAACCAATTGCGCCGGGAGCGCATTCCGCGATCCCCGGATCAACAGCAAGCCACGGCAGAAGCAGGCGGCGCCAGCGTCATGGAAGCGTGAGTCATGGATTCCTTCGACTTCCGCGAGGACGAAGACCTCCACCACGGCGGAGCTTGGAAAGTCGCCTACGCCGATTTCGTGACGGCGCTCATGGCGCTATTCATTGTTCTTTGGCTGGTCAGTTCCGGAATCGACGTTCGTAAAGCAGTGGCTGGCTATTTTCGGGATCCGAAAGGCTATCAAAAGCTGAATGGATCCGCGCAGGCCGGCACCGGCGAGGCGTTGGCAGTGAGCAAGAGTAACATCGACAAGCTAAAGGAAAACCTGGAAGAAGCTATGAAAAAGCTGCCGGATTTTCAGAAGTTTTCAAAAAACGTGCAGTTTACCGTGACCGGCGAGGGTCTCAGGATTGAGCTGATGGAGAAGGACAAGGGTTTGTTTTTTCAAACCGGGAGCGCGCGGCTTACCGACAACGGACAGCGGCTGTTCGATTTACTGGCGCAACAAATCTCCGCCTTGCCGAACACAATTGCGATCGAAGGCCACACCGATTCGCAAAGTTTCCACTCGCAAACGCTGGATGCCTATGGCAACTGGGAACTCTCCTGCGACCGCGCCAACGCTGCCCGCCGCATCATGCTGGCGGCCGGACTGCACCCGGAACAAGTATCGGAAATCAGGGGCTATGCGGATCACCGCACGCTCATCGCCTCCGATCCCGCCGACAGCCGCAATCGGCGGGTATCCGTGATCGTCAAATATTAGGGCACCGGCTCCGTTGAAGCACTGGTCCCACCGTGGCGCACGCTCCTAAGCGCAATGTCACTTAGTTTTCCCGAAACCGGTGAGCGATGTGGGGCGGACCCCCTGGTCCGCAGCCGACGCCCTCGTCGGCTGGTCCGTCGCATGAGCCTGATTTCGTTGGTGCAAGAGCGGGTCCAAGGGGACCCGCGCGGACCAAGGGGTCCGCCCCACCTCCAATCCATAGATCCCAGCATTGGGAAAGCTAAGTGGCATTGCGCGCGAGTGCGTGCGCCACGATCCCCTCTGGTGCGACGCTAAAGGCACCGACTCCCTTACGGTCGCGGTTCGGTAACGCATTCCCCCGCCTAGCGCATACTGGGGTGGATGGCATCCAGCGAAATAAATCGGCGAACATTTATTTCCGTGGCCGGAGGCGCGGCGTTATGCGGTCGAAACACCAAGGCCGATACCCCACCTATCGCGAAAACAACTTATGGGCCGATCCGCGGATCGAGCGCCGACGGCGTGATTCTGTTCAAAGGGATTCCCTACGCAGGATCCCCAGCGGGCGAGAATCGATTCAAACCCGCACCGAAGCTGACTCCGTGGACCGGCGTGCGCGATGCCTTGTCCTATGGCGACCAGGCCATCCAACCGCCGGACCCCGGCTGGCCGAAGTCCTGGAAACCGGCGCCCGCCGGCGAAGACTGTCTGTTCCTCAATATCTGGACGCAGGGCATCGCAGACGGGAAGAAGCGTCCTGTGATGTTCTATTCGCACGGCGGCGGATTCGCCAATGGCAATGGAGGAGCCGAAGTTTTTCCGCAAAATCTGGGCCATGATGGGTCGGCCCTCGCCAAGAACTACGACGTCGTAGTGGTCACGCACAATCATAGGCTGGGAATTCTTGGATCCTTGTACCTGGGTGAACTTTTCGGCGAAGAATATGCCGCATCCGGAGCGGCGGGCATGCTCGACATCGTCGCCGCGCTGGAATGGGTACGCGACAACATCGAAGCCTTCGGCGGCGATCCGAGTAATGTGATGATCTTTGGAGAATCCGGCGGCGCGTCGAAGACCGCCACCCTGACCGCACTTCCCGCCGCACAAGGCATGTATCACAAGGCCAGTATGGAAAGCCTTCCCTCGCTGAAGCTCACCACGCGCGATGCGGGAACGGAGTTAGCGAAGACGGTGCTAGCCAAGCTGGGAGTGAAAAAAGCCAAGGATCTGGCCAAGGTTTCCGCGCGCCGCATCCAGGAAGTCCAGAAAGAGCTGGCCGGCACCGATCCCATGTTCTTTCAACCGGTGGTGGATGGCCATTTCATTCCAACCCATCCCTACGATCCGGTTGCGCCCACCATGTCGGCCAAGATTCCGATGATGATCGGTACCAACAAGGACGAGACCATCCTCTTCTTCCGGCAAGGGAGCGAGGAGGTGTTCTCATTGGATGAAGAGGGCATGCGCAATCGGCTGTTCCCGATATTGCGCGAGCGAACGAGCCATGTGGTGGATGTCTATCACCATTCCCGTCCCAACGCGTCGCCCGCCGATATCTATATCGCAATCACTACCGCGTTATTCATGTGGAATGTCGCGATCACGTTGGCGGAACGCAAAGTGGCTCTCAATGCCGCGCCTATCTACATGTACCTTTTCGCGTACGAGTCGGAAGTGCCGGTGAGCGCCAAAACGCACTATCCGATGAAGGCGGCGCACGCCATGGAAGTGGCTTTTAAGTTCGACCATCCGGATAACAATCCGGATGCCGGTAAAAGGTCCGAGCGATACAAAGTTGCGAGTAACATGAGTGCCGCATGGGCCGCCTTCGCACGATCCGGCAATCCGAATCACGCGGGAATTCCGAAGTGGCCAGCCTATACGCTGGATCAGCGCGCCACCATGATCCTGGATTCCGAATGCAAACTGGTGAATGATCCTTATAAGGAAGAACGTTTGGTCTGGCTGTCTTAAGCCAATAATTTCCAAGAACTGATGAACCCATGGTGGGGCGGACCCCCTGGTCCGCAGCCGACGCCCCCGTCGGCTTTTGAAGAGCAGGTCCAGGGGGACCCGCGCGGACCAGGGGATCCGCCCTACGGCTACTCGACGGGAATTACATCCACGCCCACATGCAGCGTGTGGCGCGCGCCGCCCAGCAACACGCCGTGAATGGGACAAACATCGCTGTAATCGCGTCCCCAAGCCAGCGTGACGTGGCCGTCCGAAGGAACGCAATCGTTGGTGGGATCGAAATCCACCCATCCGGTTTCGGGACACCACGCCGAACACCAGGCGTGCGAGGCGTCGGCGCCTTCTAACCGCGCCTGCCCAGCGGCGGGCGTGGTTCGCAAATAGCCGCTGACATAGCGAGCCGGAAGGCCCAGCGATCGCATGCACGCGATTTGCAAATGGGCGAAGTCCTGGCACACTCCGCGGCGTTTTTCGAAGAAGGTCTGAACCGGAGTGGTCACCTCCGTCGCTTCCGTGTCAAAACGAAAATCCTGATGGATTCTCCGCGTGAGATCGCGCGCCGCTTCGAGCAGCGGACGCCCCGCGAAAAACGAGCCACGTGCATACTCCGCCAATTTGGGGTTCGCCGCCACGCGTTCGGAATCGAAGACGAACTGGTAGGCGTCCAGAACCTCTTCCGTAGGCTTGCCTTCGAGCGACTTTCGGAACCAGCTCCCAGTGCCTGGATTGCGAGAAATCCGGCTCCTTAAAGTTTTCAACTTCCAGTTCACTCGATGCCTCTACCGTCAACCGGCCGTGTGGCTCCCGCAGCGTAAAGAACGTGAGAGTATTGCCGAAATAATCCGTGCGAGTGGTGGAACTTTGCGGCGAAGGCAGAATGGCGATCACGTTCGCGTTGCAACGCTGGCGCGCGAGATTGCGGGGCGTCAGACGCAACACGTGATGCGAGACCGACACCGGATCGGCATAGTCGTACATGGTGACGTGCCGGACGCGATAAATCAAGTTGCCCGCTCCAGTTCCTCGGCGTGGCTGAAGTAAGCGTGGGTGATGGCGTCGGAAAAGTTCGGCAATTCCCCTTCCATGCCGCTCAGAAGTTCGTCCAACAGCACGCGGACGCCGTTTGAGTCCGGAGTGCAAAGCTTTACGATGTCCGCGTGAAAGAGATTGGATGCGGCTTCTTCCAACCGGCGCTGTTTGGTGGTCGGCCATCCGGCTCCGGAAGGCATGCTGGCAAGCGTCCGGCAATGCTCGCTAAGATCCTTCATCTGGAAGGCCAGCGAGCGCGGATTCGTGTCATCGTTCATCAGGAGATCCAGCGCCGGCGCGGCCTGCAGCGAGGTGAAGTAGCGCGAGCGATAGGTCATAGAACTGTCGGCAACTTCCAGTAGCATTTCAAGCGCGGGCGATGCCTCCAGCCGCAGCGGCACCAGAATCGCGCGGAAAAGCTTCACCAGATGAATGGAGCGCTCAATGCGTCTTCCAATGTTGAGGAAGCGCCAGCCCGGTCCGCGTGTCATATTTTCCATTTCGATGCCGCGCAAGGCGGCCAGCGCGCCGATGCAGTGGTTGAGCGCGGCTAACGCGTCGCCTGCCGGAACATATCCCCAGGCGGAGGCGCCGGGAGCGCGTGCCAGAGTGCCGAATTGGCTCACGATACGCAGCAGGTCACTCGACAAGTCGATCGCGAACATGCGCTGCCATGCGGCCGGCGCGATTTAGAATGCCGTTCACGCTGTCGCTGCGATGGTCGTCGAAAATCTGCGCGAGGATGGCCTGCTCGAATTCCTGCGATTCATCCAGATGCCCTTGCGCGCCGCCTTCCGCATGCGAGGGGTCCGGAGTTACTACGGAATCGTACAGCTGCATGCAACGATTCCCATTCCCCTGGTTCCCGCCCGCCGGACTCGCCCGTCAGCCGGATCAAGAATGCATCGAAGCACGCGCGCCAGATGCTCGCATCGTTCGGCATAACGTCCTAGCCAGAAAATGTGGTCGGCCGCGCGGCTGGGTAGATCGCTGGTTTCGCCGCGATTAATCGCGACGGGCAGATCACGCGGCCGTTGCAGAGACGAACGTGTCTAGCGGCCCGTTCGAAAGAACCCAGGTGTCCTTGCTGCCGCCGCCGCGCTGCATGGAAACCACTGGCGTAGTCGATAGAAGAAGAAACGCGCGCGAGTCCGCCGGGCATCACCACCCAGGAGTCCCCGTGGGCGGCCAGATACACGCGCAGAACAACCCGACGCGGCGTAAGGACCTGTCTCGGACCAGACCGGAACCGTGGAGAGGTGCAACAATTCCTGCCCGACGAATTCGTGCGGTCTCGCTTCGAAGCGCTCCAACAGTTGCGAACGTTCGGCGCCGGCCAGCTTGCCTCCGAAAACGGGCTCCATTCCTTTGGATGGGAAGGCCGGTTTGACCACTAGGAAATCCAGATTCTCGCGCACATAGCGGAACGCGTCGGGTTGCCCGCACCACCACGTGGCCACGGCGGGGAGTTTCAATTCCTCGCCCAGCATGCGCCGGCTGAGCCCGGGAAGAAACGGCATGAAAGCGGACGTTTCAATTAATCCGCTGCCCAGTGCATTGGCCACTGCGACGTTGCCCGCGCGCACCGCTTCCACCAGGCCGGCCACGCCCAGATAAGAATCCGAACGCAGTTCGATTGGATCGCAAAAGCTATCGTCCACGCGCCGCAGAATCACGTCCACTGGTTTCAGGCCTTCGAGCGTTTTGAGATACACGCGCGAATCGCGTACCGTCAGATCGCCGCCCTGCACCAGCAACAGGCCAAGATACCGTGCGAGATAGGAGTGCTCGAAATAGGTTTCGTTGTATGGTCCGGGCGTGAGCAGGACCATCCGCGGATGAGCGCGCGGCGTAGGCGCGAGGCGCAGCAGCGTTTCGCGAAACGAGCGGAAGAAGGAAGGCAAGCGGCTCGCACGCGAAACTCGCGGAACAAATCCGGAAGCGTTTCCGACATCACGTTGCGATTCTCAAGCGCATATCCGGCGCCCGAAGGCGCCTGCGTACGATCGGAAAGCACCCACCAATCGCCCATCCGGCGAGCGCGCCAGATCCACCGCCAGCAAATGCAGATAAGTATTGCCCGGCTACCGGCAAGTCGTGACACGGCCGCCAGAAAGCCGGATTCGCAAAAACCAGCGCCGGCGGAATGTGCCCGCCGCGGAGCAACTCTTGCGGGCCGTAGAGATCCGCCAGAATTTGATTCAACAGGCGGGCGCGCTGGATCAATCCCGCTTCGAGTTGCGCCCATTCGGCCGGCGGAATCACCAGCGGGATGGCGTCCAGGCTCCACGGACGATCCGCTCCCAGCGGATCGCCATAGACGTTATAGGTGACGCCGTTCTCGCGGATTCGCTGCCGAGCCGTTCTCCAGCGATGGGTCAGTTCTTCCTTGCCGAGCGCGGTGAGCGAACTGATGAACCTGTCCCAATGCGGACGAAGAGCGCCGTTCGCGTACGGACATCTCGTCGTAAACGCCAGCTGTCTGTGGATAACCGGCAATCAGCGGCGACGCTGTGCTGTCGGCGGCGATTCTCATTGGGGCGCGGCTTTCGCTGCTTCAACGGACGCGGCCGGCGGCGTCCGGCGCAAATCCAGAGTCAAAGGAAATTCCGGATTGCGTTCTTCGTCCGGCACTGCGATCACGCCAGGCGTGTGGCCGATATCGCGGAATCGCGCCAGACGCCTGCTCTCCGCTTCCGACGCATTCACGGGAAAAGTTTCGTGGGCGCGTCCACCGGGATGCGTCACGTGATACTCGCAGCCGCCGATCGCGCGGCCGGACCAGGTGTCCACGATATCAAACACCAGGGGCGAATGCACCGGGATGTTCGGATGCAAACACGACGGCGGCTGCCACGCGCGATAGCGCACGCCGGCCACGAATTCGCCCTGCTGCGCCGGTGGCGTGCAGCGGAACGCGGCGGCCATTGCACAAGACGACATAGCGCGAATCGGTCACGCCCGTGATCTTCACCTGCAACCGCTCCACCGACGAATCCACGTTGCGAACTGTCGCGCTGCCGGATGCTTCTTCGCCCAACACATGCCACGGCTCCAAGCGCGTGCCGCAGCTCCAGCCGCATTCCTCTTCGAGTGATTGAGCCGATGAGCGGAAATCGAAACTCGAAGTGCGGCGGCGAACCAATCCTTCTGAAACGCGTATCCGGCTTCGCGCAGATCCGCGACCACGTCTTCCCAATCCAGCTCTACGAAATGCGGAAGCAGGAAGCGATCATGCAGCGTGGTTCCCCACCAGACCAGCTTGCGACGGTACGGATTCCGCCAGAATTTCGCGATCAGCGCCCGCACCAGCAATTGCTGAGTAAGGCTCATGCGCGCGTGCGGCGGCATCTCAAAAGCGCGCAACTCCACCAGTCCCAGCCGCGAGGAAGCGGATTCCGGCGAATAGAGCTTGTCAATGCAGAACTCGGCGCGATGCGTGTTGCCGGTCAGGTCGGTGAGCAGGTGCCGGAAGACGCGATCCACCAGCCAGGGAGGCGCCGGGGGCGCGCCCTGATCCGGAATTTGATCGAACGCGATTTCGAGTTCGTAGATGGAGTCCGTCCGCGCCTCATCCACGCGGGGATGTTGGCTGGTTGGGCCGATGAACATTCCCGAAAGCAGATACGAGAGCGACGGATGATTGTGCCAATATCCAACCAGGCTGCGCAGCAAATCGGGACGACGCAAGAACGGACTATCTTCGGCCGAGTCGGGCCGCCAATCACGACGTGGTTGCCGCCGCCGGTTCCGGTGTGCTGCCCGTCCATCATGAACTTTTCGGTGCCCAGCCGGCTCTGGCGCGCCAGATGCGTAGAGCGTCGGTGGTGGTTTGCGACCAGCTCATCCCACGAAGCCGCCGGATGAACGTTCACTTCGATCACACCTGGATCGGGCGTCACTTTGAGCACACGAATTCGCGGATCGGATGGCGGCGCGTAGCCTTCGAGCAACACCGGCATTTTGAGATACGCGGCGGTATCTTCGATCGCCGCGACCAGGTCAAGATAATCCGCCAGATACTCACCGGCGGCATGAACACGAATAACTTCCCTTCGCGCGGCTGAATGCACAGCGCGGGACGCGCGATCCACGCGCGCGGATTCGCCTTTCTCTGGCGGCTTCGACACGGTCGGCGGCCGGCTTCAGCGTCGTCGATGAATGGCCCCGCGTGAACAGGTCGGTCTTGCGTTCGGGCCTTTCGGGTAAGCTGTCGCCGCTTCTCGAACGGATCGGGATCGTAGGTATAAGCAACGTCTTCCGGCTTGGTCCAAGGCAGAGATTCGAGTGGCAATCGATACCCCATCGGCGAATCTCCCGGGATGAGAAACATTTGCTTCGACGCGAGAAACCATGGCTGGCTGGTCCAACGCGGCATGCCGGAGCGTGTCGGAATGCGCCGCAGAGGAAGCACGTAGCCGACGACGTTGCCTAATCCCTGTTCGAAAAGCCGCGCGACGCGCCGCCGCTCGATGGGATCTTCCAGCTTCGAATCCAGCGGATCTACATTGACCGGAAGCCGGCCGCTCTTTCCACAGATAGTAGAAGACGTCTTCGTATGCGGGGATGGTGAACGAATCGTTCACTTGAAGACGCCGGGACAGCGCCTGCAGAAAAGTCAACGCGTCACTGCTGCTGTAGCCGTAATCCTTGCCGATGTTACCGATCAAAGCCGCGTCTTCCCAAATCGCCACGCCGTCTTTGCGCCAGTAGCAGCCAAAGGCCCAACGAGGAAGCGGTTCGCCGGGATACCATTTCCCCTGGCCGAAATGCAGCAACGCATGAGGAGCAAAATGATCGCGCAGCCTGCCAAGCAGTTCTACGGCTTGCTTTCGTTTCGCCGGACCGAGCGCTGCCGTGGTCCACTCGGCTGCCGTCGGGATCATCCAGAGAAACGAAAGTCGGCTCGCCGCCCATGGTCAGCCGCACGTCGCCGGCTTTCAGATCCGCATCCACCAAATGGCCGAGCGTTTCGATCTCGCGCCATTGAGCCTCGGTATATGGTTTGGTGACGCGAGGCGTTTCGTAAATCCGCTGCACCGTCATTTCATGGCTGAACTCGGTGTTGCGAAGGCCGAAAGCACGCCGCTGATCGGCGCGGCGCTTCCAGGATCGGGCGTGCAGGCGAGCGGGATGTGACCTTCTCCGGCGAGCAATCCGGACGTGGGATCCAAGCCAACCCAGCCGGCGCCTGGCAGATACACTTCGGCCCACGCATGCAGATCGGTAAAATCCGCAGTGGGGCCGGCCGGGCCTTCGAGCGGCTTCACGTCGGCCTGGAGTTGAATCAGATAGCCGGAGACAAATCGCGCCGCGAGTCCCAGATGGCGCAGAATCTCCACCAGCAGCCACGCCGAATCGCGGCAGGAACCGCTGCGAAGAGTGAGAGTCTCCTCGCGAAGTCTGCACGCCGTGCTCCATGCGGGTCACGTATGCGATTTCGGATTGGACGCGTTGATTGAGCGCCACTAGAAAATCAATGGTCCGGATCTTCGCCTTCGAAACTCCCGCCAGGAATGCGGAAAGTTTCGGGCCGGCGGCCGGGACAGCCAGAAACGGACGCAATTCGTTGGCGCTGGCGGCATCGTAGAGGAAAGGATAATGCTCGGCGTTGTCGAGAAAAAAATCGAACGGATTGAAGACCGCCATCTCGGCAACCAGATCCACTTCCACGAAGAATTCGTTGGTCGGTCTCCGGAAATACCAGTCGCGCAAGATAATTGCTTTGCGGATCCTGCTGCCAGTTGATGAAGTGATTCGCGGGCCTAACCTTCAACGAATACGAAAGGATGGGCGTGCGGCAGTGCGGGGCCGGACGCAGCCTGACGATTTGTGGGCCAAGCGTGACCTGTCGATCGTAGCGGTAATGTGTTTTGTGGTTGAGCGCGACGTGAATGGCCATGGGTTCAGGCGGGCGAACGCATAACAATCGGCGCTACTTCGTCCGTCACTACGGTAAACTGCTTCAGCCACGCGGTTCCAAATGAAGTAGTGATCGCTACGTCGGCCGCATCCCTTCCGGTTGCCATCAGCACTCGCCCAATTCTAGGTTTGTTGTTCCGCGCATCGAAGGTCCACCAACGATTGTCCAAAAATGCATCAAACCAGGCGCTGAAATCCATGGGCGGCACCAAAGGAACACCGATATCGCCCAGGTATCCGGTGGCGTAACGAGCGGGGATGTTCATGCAGCGGCAAAACGTGATGGCCAGATGCTGAAAATCGCGGCAGACCCCGCGCCGATCCGCCAAAACATCTTTCGCGGTTTTTGTCGAACTGGCAAAATTGTAGCCAAACGTGATATTCGCATGTACCCAGTCGCAGATGGCCTGCACCCGCGGCCAGCCCGGTTCCGTGGCGCCGAACAGGCCGCCTGCCTCATTCATAAGCTGATCCACTTCACAGTAGCGCGAAGCGAGCAGATAGCGCAGAACATCGGATGGGAGATCCTGTACAGCGGCCTGGCGCGCTCGAAGATTCACCTCATCCGGAACGCCCGAATCTTCGATCAGCGTGGAGTTGAAGAGTTGCACGCGCCCGGCCGGAGCCACGAACCGGCAGCAGATGTTTCCAAACGAGTCGAGG
The DNA here is from genome assembly GCA_963774655.1 of Bryobacterales bacterium. Lineage (GTDB taxonomy): Bacteria > Acidobacteriota > Terriglobia > Bryobacterales > Bryobacteraceae > Palsa-89. Next base: position 627,944 of record CAVZFZ010000005.1, read on the forward strand.
TACTGCTCAATGGGAGCGGCGGGAGTGAGTTGAAGTTGGTCAGGCTCGCGCAGGTCCGCGACCCGGGATGGATGAACATTCACGAGAGCGACCATCGGAATGGGCTCGGGAATGTCGAATTGAATGTCGTAGCCTAATCGGATCAGCATGAGACAACTCTCAGTCTAACCGAACAACCGCAAACCGAACCGCGACCGCGAGGGAGCGCTACCACGAACGCAGAACTTTGCGCACGCTCCCTCGCGGTCGCGGTTCGGTTGGGGATAATGCGACAATGTCGCTTGAGCAGAAGGGTCCTCGTAATCTACAGGGAAGCTGACCGGATCGGGCCGTATCGCGATGCCCTGCTCGCCGCCGGAATCGATCCCGTAATCCGCGAAGCGCTCGGCCCCTTGTCCCTTTCGGGCTTTGGAGGATTGGTTCTGACCGGTGGATCGGATGTCGATCCCGCGAGCTATGGCGAGAGCCCGCAATCGGAAACGGAGCCTCCTGATCCGGAGCGCGACGCCGTGGAAGCTTCGCTGATCGAAGCAGCGCTGGCGCAGGATCTGCCCATCCTCGCAATCTGCCGCGGACTTCAGATGCTCAATGTGAGCCAGGGCGGCACGTTGATTCAGCATCTGAATCCGCCGGGCCGCCACGAACAATCCGATGGAAAGCGTGAGTTGCCTGTGCATCCCGTGACCATCCAGCCGGGTACGCTGCTCGCGAGCATCGCCGGGACGGATACCTGGCAAGTGAACTCACGGCATCATCAAGCGGTTCGGCAGGTAGCCGCCAATCTGCGGGTGTCCGCGTTCGATCCCGAAGATCGAACCATAGAAGCGCTGGAACATCCGGACCGGCGATTCGTACTCGGAGTGCAGTGGCATCCCGAAGATCAAGCCCGCGTCGATAACGGCCAATTGAAGCTCTTCCAGAGTTTTGGCGCCGCGGTAGGCTGAAAAGAAAAATAGGAAATCAAAAATGACATTTTGTCTTGGCGTCACGGTGGAAGATGGTCTGGTCGGCATTGCCGACACGCGCGTGGTATCGGGCTCGGAATCGCTGACCGCGCGCAAGGTAGCCACCTACCAGGGTCCCGGGTATTCGTTCTTCATCATGAACTCGGGCCTGCGATCGTTGCGCGACAAGGTGCTGCTCGGCTTCGAAGAAGCCTTCAGCCGCCAGACCTCGGCCCGGGAACGGCTGTTCAAATTAGTCAACCTCTACGCCGCGCAGGTGCGGCGCACCGCGGAAGAAGATGCTAAGACGCTGAAGGAAAACGATTTCAACTTCAACATCTATTCGCTGATCGGCGGCCAGATGACCGGCGATAGCTCGCACCGGTTGTTCCTGGTTTATCCGGAAGGCAACTGGGTGGAAGTGGGTCCCGACACGCCGTATCAGATCATCGGCAATTCAGGCTTCGGGAAACCGATTCTGGAACGCTCGCTGACGCATGCCGATCCCATTCTTTACGCATTCAAGCTGGGTATCCTGGCGTTCGACGCCACCCGGCTCTGCGCATCGAACGTGGATTTCCCGATCGATCTGGTTTTATATCGCCGCGGAAGCTACGAGCTGGTGGAACATCGCTATGAGCGAGGAGATCTCAGCCAGATCTCCAGTTGGTGGCAGGAGCGCATGCGCAACGCCGTGGATGAACTGCCGTCCAAATGGGTGGAAGCCGCGTTTTCTAAGCTCGGCGGATCCGGCCCGCCAGGTGGAACATAAAGCGCGGCGTCAAAGAAATTTGACCAACGCGTCCATGGTTTCCTTGGGGCGCTCTTCCATGATCCAGTGTCCCGTATCTTTCAGGACGATCACGTTTACGTCTGTAGCCACTAGCTTCATCTGTTGGCCCAGAGCGTCCCCCAACGATTTCTCCCCACCAATCGAGAGGACAGGCATGGTGAGCTTGGTCTTTGCGAGTTGCGCGAAATCGTTGGCAGCTTGGATGAACGAGACGAAGTAGGCCCATCCGGCCCGCATGCGCCCGGGCGCGGAGTAGGCTGCTGATGTAAGCTTTTCGATCTTCGTCCGGGATGGACCGGTTTTTGTCGGCTGCCAGATCGTTCCAGAAGTACTCGAAGTAGGTGCGCTCGCGCCCGTGTACTAACGCCTCGGGAGTCGGGCCGTTGAAGCGGAAATGCCAAATACCGGGATTATTGTAGACCGCCTCCCACTCGCCCACGCCGGGCAAAAAGGCATCCATCACAGCCAGTTTTCCAACCTCTTTCGGAAACTGCGCGGCATAGGCGTACGCAACCATCAAGCCGATATCGTGCCCCACCACTTCGGCCGTCTCGATGCCGAGCGAGCGCACCAGCGCATGCATGCGAATGGCGGCGGTCTTCATATCCAAGCCATTCGCGGGTATGGCGGACTCGCCAATCCCCGGCAGGTCCGGCGCGATTACCGTGAATCGGCCGGCCAGCAGCGGTATGAGAGGCCTCCACATGCGCGAAGTTTCCGCGTATCCGTGAAGGAGGACCACCGCGGGGCCTTGACCGGCGGTAAGATAATGCAGCTCGAGACCGTCGACGTTGGCGATTCGCGAGGCTATTGAGCTATCCATGGATCTCCTAAGCCGAATGCAGCGGCTCGCCGTGGAACTTCATAGCGCCACGAATTCCAAGGAAAGTAAAAAGCAACAGCGCGGCGGACTGCGCAATCACAAACGGCGGCTCGGTCTGAGTGGGCGCAAGTTCCTTCAGCGCCGGCACCTTCTCGAAGAGCTGGACAATCAGGACAAAGAAGTTGAGGTACAGCGCAATCACAGCCGTGATCGCATACGTCCTTCGCCAGCCTCCCTCCAGCCGATGGCGATATCGCGCCAGGACGGAGAACGCCAGCACGATTAGCGAGACAATCCCGACGCCGTGCGATGGCATGAAGTGTTGGACTGGAAACAGGAACCCGGTGACGCTGGTAGCGATGCTAGTGGATAGAAAAATCGCGGTCCAGCCGTCGAGGCGCTTCGAAGTGAGCAATCCATACACTACGACGAAGCCCGAGCCAATACCCACCAGGCTGATTATCACGTGAAACAAAGTGAATGCACTCAAAATCATGCTGCTCTCCTCTTGTTGCAGTATGCCGAATCACGAACGACGAAACCATCCCGAGATGGAATCATTTCTCGCTACCTCATTCTGGGTATGAAGGCTCCGGCTAGGTATCAAGGCTCCGCCTGGGTATCAAAGCTCCGGCGACCGGGGGGCTGGGCGAGGGATGATGATCTCGCGCCGTCCGAATATCCGTGCATCGATCGACAACGCGCCTGGACCGAGCAGCAAGATAGCGCCCGCGACAATCACCACCAGAATGGCGGATAGTCTCAGCTCGATCAGGCTGTGCTCCGGCGAGGGGATCCATGAAAACGTCATGACTGCGCAGCCAACACCGGTCAAAATCGCTCCGATGGGGGTAAGGAATCCAAGCAGCAGCGATGCACCGCTTACGATTGCCAGTAAGCCTGCTATCCAGGCGCTGGGCGCCGCGGCGCCAGTTAAATAGAGCGTCCCCTGCATCACGACTATGGTCCCGACCGCTACTCGCAACAGGAGCAGTCCCACTCCGGGCCATCCGCCCGGAAATGTCGAAAACAACCGTTGCAGCGCGCCCCTCCAGGTGCTCGCCCCGGGGCACCTAACTTAAAGTTACGTGCTGTGGCTAGAAAGCGAATCCCTACAGGTTGGAATCTTTTTGTAACACTATCGAGTTAGCGCTTACACTGCGCCCGCTCGGGTAGTGCCTCGCGCGAAGAGTTGGCACATTCGACGTCTTCCGGTCATTTTCTTTTCCGGCTCACAATTGGATGATCCCGCGGCGGACTCCAATCGCGACCGCCTGCGTGCGATCACTCGCCCCCAGCTTGTCCATGATGTGCTTGATGTGAACCTTCACGGTCTCTTCCGAGATGAAGAGCTTCTCGGCGATATCGCGATTCCGGTTTCCGCTGGCAATGTGGCGCAGCACATCCACTTCACGGATGGTGAGATCTTCATCGCTCAAGTGCTCGGCGAGTTGAGCCGCTACGTCGGCGGGGACGCGCTTCTTCCCGGCATGAACCTGGCGGATCGCTTCCACCAGCTCTGCCGGCGGCATGCTCTTCAGAAGATAACCGCGCGCGCCCGCCTCCAGCGAACGCTGGATCTCCACGTCTCCTTCAAAGGTGGTGAGCATAATGATGCGCGCTTCCGGAAACTCCGTACGAATCGCGATCAAAGCGTCGATGCCGCTCATATCGGGAAGCCGGAGATCCATCAAGGCCACGTCCGGCCGCAGCTCCCTGAATCTTTGGATTGCTTCGTGGCCGTTGGACGCTTCGGCTTCCAAAGTCATATCGGGTTGATTATTGATAATCGCGGAAATCCCCTGCCTGAGCAGAGGATGGTCGTCCACGCACAAAATCCGAATGTTGGCCTGAGCGCTCATCGATCCGTCTTGGCTCCTGTTCTTCTGGAATATAATCCGGTAAACCAGCGTAGCGGCCCGTTGCGAGGCCCGGACTGAAATGCAAGATCGCTGGGGAGAGATAACTCCACTTCCGTGCCGGCGGTGGCGCTGCTCCAAAGGCTCAGCCGGGCGCCAATTCTCTCCGCCCGCTCGCGCATCCCCGGTAGCCCCCAGTGCCCTTCGCGACCGCGGTGCAGCACTTCAGGATCGATCCCGCGGCCGTTATCGCGGATGAGAATGCGCAGCTCGCTAGACCCGTATTCAAGTTCGGCTTCGATTTTCCGCGCCTTGGAGTGGGAAAACGCGTTCACCAATGCCTCGCGTCCAATTTTGTAAACTTCGTCGCGGACCAAGGGATGCAACGGCCGTGGGTGGCCTTCCACGATGACGCGGAAATCGATGTCTTCCTGCATCGAAAGATCCTGCGGGATGCGCGAGAAGGCCTGTTCCAAATCGGGAGAAGTGCTGGGGGTCAGGCGCAAGCCTCGCAGCGTGTTGCGTCCTTCTTCAATCACCTGTCCCATTAATTGCAGGATCCGGCTCAAGGCGGGCTTTTCTGTCGAATCCGCGGGCAAGCTGTCAATCGCCACATGCAGCTGCATGGAGGCGCTGAGAAACCCCTGCAGAAGAGTATCGTGCAACTCTTGCGCGATGCGCGTTCGCTCTACCAGCCGCTCTTCAAAACGGACGCTGAGTTGCCGGGTCAACAGGCGGAGACGATAGCGATACAAAGCCAAGGCGGCAGCTCCAGCTCCCAGGATCACGGATAGCTGAAACCATCCAGCTTGCCAAAACGCCGGTTCGATTTCGAACGCTAACGACGCGCCCTCTGTATTCCATAGGCCCTCCGGATTTCGTGCCATCACACGGAAGCGATAGGGACCGTGGCCGAGATTGGTGTAAACAGCGTCGCGAGCCGCGATCGGTTCGCTCCAAGCATGATCGAATCCCTCCAGCATGTACCGGTATCTGATGCGGTCCGGTGTGGAAAGACTCAGGCCAATGTAGCTGAAAGTGATCCTGCGGCGCTCGGCGGGAATCTTCAGAGAGCCGCGCAAATCCAGCATCGTTCCGTCGGCTGAGATGCTTTGGATGTAAACCGGCGCCGGCACGGAGCTCCCGGTGGATCGCGCAGGATCTACCACGAACATTCCGCCGTGCAGCGAAAACCAAATGCGTCCCAGCGGATCTCTCACCACCGATCGGGACCTGTTTACGCCGCCTCCACCGCGCAGCCCGTCATCGATTCCGAACTCGCGAAGATCCGCATCATGGATCGCGCCGCCCAGCAGCCTGTCGCGATTGACGCGCAACACGTGATTCGACGTTGTGATCCAGAGCCGGTTGTTGCTGTCCTCCAGCATCCCGAACACCGGCTCCCTCAGAGATTCAGGAACGTCCGCCGGCGCCTGAACGCGGCCCGAGCTGAGGAACGCGATGCCGCTGGCAGTCCCGATCCAAAGCACGCCGGTTGAATCTTCCAAAAGGGAATTGACTCCGCCAGGTGGCATGCCGTCGCGGCCGGTATATAGTTTCCAATGGTCATTCTTGAGCTCGCTGAGTCCGTTGGGAGTGGCAAACCACATGGTGCCGTCCGAACCTTCTTCGATCGCGGAAATGGTGTTGGAAGCCAAGCCTTCCGCAGTCGTATAAGTTGTGAAATGCCCGTTCTGAAATCGGCTGGCTCCGCCGCTGAGCGAGCCTGCCCACACCGTTCCATCGCGGTTCCGGTGAACCGTATAAACGGTGTCTTGAGCCAGCCCATCCCGCGCGGTGTAGGTCTCGGCCGCTAGCGTGGATCCCTGGGGGTGCAAGTGCGTTAATCCCCCGCGTTGTCTTGCCACCCAAACATCGTCGTTACTTCCGGAGATCGAATAAACCACGTCCGTGCCGAGGCCTGCATTGCTGATTCTTTCCGGCGTCTCGCCCCGCAGTCGAAAGAGTCCCCCGCTCGATGGGGCAAACCAGGTGTGACCGCCGGTATCGGCGTAAAGAGGGCCGTAATTCTCGGATCGGGAAATTCCCGACGGATCGTAGGTCAAAAAGAGAGTGTCGCGGAATCGCTCAATCCCTCTGGAATTCCCCACCCACAAGCTCCCCTCGCGATCTTCAAACAGCGCCACCACTTCTCCACCCGGTGGCGGACCGCGCTGCAGCGCGAGCGACACGCTGTCGCCGGTGATTCGCGAAAGTCCCTGTGCACTGGCAACCCAGATGTTCGAATCGCGGTCCCTGGCCAGCGCCAGGATCTGGACGCGCTCAAGGGCGTGCGGCGTGCCTTCGCGCGTGAGCTCGGTTCCATTCCACCGAACCAGCCCAGCGTCGGTACCCACCCATAAATCGCGGCCGCCGGCCGGCAGAAGGCTGTTGATCTTTTGATCCGGCAATCCCGCCGCAACGCGCGAGACCCGGCCGTCGTTCAGATAAAATAGTCCGGCATCCCGGGTTCCCATCCAAACTCTACCGTCCCCGGTTTCCGCGATCGAGATCACTAAAAGGTTCTTCCACTCCGCCAGCGATGCGAGAGACACCGGTTTTCCGCCGGTGTATCGAAGCGGTCCATTGAATCGCGAGACCAGTAAATCCCGGTGCCCAGTTAACCCCATGGCGGTAACAACATTAGGAGGGCCCGACGGATTTTCCAGTTCCGCTTGAAAGACTCCATTGCGATAGCGCAGCAAGCCTTGACTCTGCACTTTGATCCAAAGGCTGCCTTCGCGATCGGCCGTGAGACCGAGAACGGGGCCGGTGGGAAGCTCCGGAGTGTTGGAGTGATTGTAGAGGTGAAAACCCAAGCCATCGAAACGAACCAGGCCGTTTTCGGCGCCGATCCACAAATAGCCGTCGGTGGTTTGCGCGATGGCATAAACGACACCGCCGGGAAATCCCTGTTCGGCGCTCCAACTGTCGTGGATGTATTGCGAGATGTTCCGATTCGGATCCAACGCCTGCGCCGCTGGAATGAGACACGCCAACGCGAGCGCGGCAGGAAGCCGATTACGGAAGGAATTGAAATTTATCAATCACCACCTCGGCCTCGTGTTTGAGCGCAACTTGCACGCTGCGGAAAAGGTACAGGTTCAAGCGTATCGACTCCACGCCATGGGATGGAACACCGGATGTGAAAACTCGTTCGGCCACGGTCTGCCGCGCCGTTCTGGAAGCACGCGTAGTTTTGAAGGTCATGCGTCCAGGTTCCCAATGGATGGAATAGATGAGCGGTCCCGGCGGCGACTCAAACCGCATGACGTTGCTCGGTACGTAATAAGGCTGGATCACAAATTGCGAATTCTTGCTGGTTGGGTCGCCCCAACGAGCGATCTCCACCGCTGCTTCATGATAGTTTTCGTCCGCGCCGGCGTAATCGTACGTGAACATGCTAAAAACCACAGGCAGTTCCAGATGTGAAGTGTCGCGCACCTCTACCGAATAAGTTCCGTAGCCTAAGCTGCGCGTTAAGCTCACCTCCGCACAGGTCCATTTGTCCGCCACCCGTGCGATGCGAAGATGCAGCGCTCCGTTCGCGTCGGTCCACGCGTTTCCCGGATCGTAGAGGTTGTCACCGCCGCGATTGCTGGGCGCGTCGCGGACTCTCCACTCATATCCGGCAAAAGTGATGGAACGGGACGGCGCTGTTTTTTGCCCAGGCACGCTCGCGACGGCCGCAATCCCTCCGCCCGGCGGCGGCAACTCCTTGATCGTATCCGGTGAACGATATCCAGGATCCACCAGCAAGGCCGCATATTCCGTTCCTAAATGAGTAGCGTTACTGAATTTCGAGGACTTTATTTTCGTGAACGAATGATCCGCCAGCGGTTGAATCCACCACACGCCGCTCTTCGCGTAGAGGACAATTTGCTGCCCCGGATGCGCGCCGCTGACACGTCCTTCGATGATGTCGTGTTTCTCGCGGCCGCCTTCGTCAGCCTGAGGAATGCGCGTGAATTGGATGGACGGCTGGGCCCCGGTTCGCGGCGCCCGGCAACTACCAAGCAGAACTCCCGCGACTCCAAGGATGGCGCCCCGCCTTGTGGGATGCTCCACGTTGATTTCCATATTAACTTAGACAGCTCTAACCGAACCGCGACCGCAAGGGAGCGTGCGAGAGGTTCGGTCTCACCGGAAATTCTCCACCGCCATTAAATCGCTCCCCACATAATCCAATTGCGCGAAAAGCAAAAAACGGCCGTCTGGCGAAAGTCCCAATCCCAGATCGACACGCTTATTCAGCGTGTAGAGGCTGGCCACTCTACCCGTCGCAAAATCCAGCTTCTTGAGTTCGGAAGGCGAGTCCGGGGCGGATGGCGTAGTAAAGTAGATCGCGGCGGAAGTTAGCGCAAAATTATAGCGGTGCAGTGACGCAATCACCTTTGTCTCCGGGCCTCCGCTCACCGGCATGCTCCACAAACTGAAATCGAACCCGGGAGTAGTTTTGGTGAAGTACAACGTCTTCCCATCGGGAGATTCCAAACTGGAAGTACCGCCATTCCGCGTCACTTGTAGAGGCGTCTCGATTCCGGAACGAGCTCCGGACGGAGCGTGAATCTTCCACACCTCCGCCGTGCCGCTCCTCTTGGATGTGAAGTAAATCCATTGACCATCGCGCGACCAACTGGCTACAACATTTGTCATTTCGCCGTTCGTCATCTGCACCGGCTTTCCGCCCCTGGCATCCACCACATAAATCTGCCAACTCGCGCCGGAATTGGAATCGAACGAGATCCACTGGCCATCCGGCGACCAACGCGGTGTGCCGGTGGTGTTTCCGGTCATCGAGGTCAATTGCACCGGCTGGCTTCCATCGGCGTTACAAGTCCAGATCTGATTCGCGCCGGTGCGGTTCGAGTAAAATGCGATCTTCGATCCGTCCGGAGAATACTGCGGGAACACATCTCGAAATGACGACGATGCGATCCACTGCTTCGGCGCACTACCCTTCCCCTCGGTATCGAATCTCCAAATGCTGGCGCTGCGGAAGGTGCGCGTGAAAGCGAGCCGATGGCTGGAGCCGGACAAAACCGGCTCACTCACGCCATCTCCCAGAGAATCAATTCTAGTGGGCGGCGCGGAACCGTCTGCTGGGATCCGATACATTCCGGCTTGCGCCGTTTCTCCGGAGCTGAAAATCAATTCACTGCCATCGGCATTCCAAGCGGGTCCATGGTTTCGCTTTCCGTCAGCCAGGATCTTCTTGGGCGACCCCGCCGGCTCAAAGGATTTCGACAGCGGTAGCGTCCAAAGCTCCTCGACATTCATTCCGTGGTCTCGAACGAATGCCAGGAACCGCCCATCGGGTGAAAAGGATGGATCGAAATCGCCGCCCGATGTCGCCGGCGGCGTGGTCAACGTCCGCGATTCGCCGGTCTCAACCGAAACCAATCGGAGAGCCGTTCCCCCCGCGTGATTGCCTGCGGCAACTGCGAGCCACTTCCCATCCGGGGACCAACTGAGGCCGGCTTCCACAGCGGTTGGAAACTCCGTCAGACGCCGCTCCGTTCCGCCGAGAGCCGACGTCAGCATCACCGCATCCGTCTCCCGGTTACTTCGGATGAATGCGATCCGGTTCCCATCCGGAGACCATTTTGGCCGGACGTCGGTAGCGGGGTCCGAAGTCAGCCGCAAGGGAGTCGCAGAACTACCCACCACTTTCAGGTAAATATCCCAGTTGTCCTCTTTTTCGCCGTTCCATGAAAAGGCCACCTGACTGCCGTTCGGAGAAAAGTCCGCGTGCCGTTCATCTCCCTGATAGCTGGTGATTGGAATTGGACGGGACGCGGCGGCCTTTTCAACCGGACGCCGTCCAAAACGGAGGGCAGCCAGGGCCGCGAGAATGCAAAACAACGCAAGCAATCCCGCCCAGAGCGGGCGCAGTCTGCGTGTTCGCACGGGAAGGACGGCCGTGAGCCTGCCCGAATCCGATTCCTCCTTCAACTCATCCAGCGCCACCTTCAAATCCGACATGGTCTGGATGCGTCGTGCCGGATCCTTCCGCAGGCAGCGCCGGATCAGCCGCTCCAGTTCCGGCGGCGTTTCGCTCCGCAGCTCCCGCACCGATTTCGGCTCGTCGCGCAGGATGCAAAGGATGGTAGACATCGCGGTGTCGGCCTTAAATGCACGCTGCCCGGTGGCCATTTCGTATAGGACGGAGCCGAACGAGAAAATGTCGGACCGGCTGTCCAGGCTCTTTCCTTCCGCTTGCTCCGGCGACATATAAGCCGCCGTTCCCACAACGCAGCCTTCTTCAGTAATGGCGACCACCGCGGTCTTCTCTTCGGCTTGAGGCGCCTGGATTAATTTGGCCAATCCGAAGTCCAGAACCTTCACGCGGCCATCGTTAGTTACGATCACATTGCCAGGTTTCAGATCGCGATGCAGGATTTGCGCCGAATGCGCTTTTGCGAGCGCATCCGCGGCTTGCGTGGAATATTGCAGGAACTCGGGAAGCGGAAAACCGTTCTGTGGGATCAACTTATCCAGCGTTTGGCCTTCCAGGAATTCCATCGCGATATATTCCACGCCGTGTTCCGATCCGACATCGTAGACGGTCACGATTCCCGGATGGTTCAACGCGGACGCCGCCCGGGCTTCCTGTTGAAAGCGGCGGCGCTGGTTCCCATCGTCCAGCTTTTGCTCCAGCAAAATCTTGATCGCGACAAATCGGCCCAGGCGTGGGTCACGAGCCTTGTAGACTTCGCCCATGCCTCCGGCGCCAAGTGAAGAGCAAATTTCGTATGGACCGAGATGGGTTCCAGGAGCGAGTTGCATTTCGTAGTACAACGCCGTATACCAATATCGCCCTTCGGCGGGGGCGAACGCATCACCCAATCGTGTACTTTTTGGTTACCCCGCCGAACCCCGGCCGTCAGGGTCGCGGCGGAGGATGTTACCGAGCCGCGACCGTAAGGGAGTCGGTGCCTTTTTGGTTTTTCACAGACCCGTCAGGAAACGGGTGCTCTTGATTCTTTCAGGCTTCCACCACGTCTTGCTATAACTGATAATTCATGCCGGATGGATGGAGCGATGCGGTATTCCCGAAGCATTTCGACGGCAAACGGTTCTACAATCCAAACGCGCCGCAGGCCCCCGGATTCCGCGGCTTCATCCGATGGAAACGGACCGCCCGGCCGGAGCCTTCGCCCAGTTTCGTTTCCGATGTCGAACAGACCATCCCGCCGCGCCGCATAGAAGGCCGCGAGCTGCGCACCACGTTCGTGAATCATTCCACGCTGCTGCTTCAGCAAAAGGGCCTCAATATTTTGACCGACCCCATCTGGTCTGAACGCACCAGCCCGTTCTCCTGGATCGGCCCGCGACGCCACAGAATCCCGGGAGTAGCTTGGGAGGATCTGCCGCCCATCGACACCGTGCTGCTCAGCCACAATCATTATGACCACCTGGATCTCCCCACCTTGCGCCGTCTGGCGGCTCGGGGAGATTCCACATTCGTCGTTCCAACCGGTGTCGCGAAACTGCTGCGTTCCGAGAATATCGGGCCGGTGCATGAGCTCGATTGGGGCGAATCGCAAACGCTTTCCGGAATGGTCATCCACTCGGTCCCTGCTCTGCACTTTTCGAGCCGCGGACTTTTCGATCGCAACGCCACGCTCTGGTGCGGGTACATGATCCAATCCGAGGGCCGGCTGATCTACTTCGCGGGAGATACCGCGTTCGGACCGCATTTCGCTCAGATCCGGAAAAAGTTCGGGCCGCCGGATCTTGCGCTGTTGCCGATTGGGGCCTATCTGCCGCGCTGGTTCATGTCGCCGGTGCACATGGGTCCTGACGAAGCGGTCAAAGCGCATGAGATCCTGGGCGCTAAAATCAGCATCGCGACCCATCATGGAACTTTTCAACTCGCGGACGATGGCATCGATACGCCGAAAAAAGCGCTGGCCGCCTGTGCCCCGGATTCGTTTCGCATCCTCGATAATGGCCGGTTTGCGGAGTTTGCATGATAATCGAGAAGCACACTCTGGCGCTCATCAGTATTGTCGGGAGCTCGCTCGACGTGCTGGGGGCCTTGTATCTCGCCTACGATCTGCTGGGCGGCGAACATGGGCCGCTGCGAACGCTGACGCGCGCGGTCACCTACGGCGCACTCTTCGGCATCGGCTACGGGCTTTTTTTGGGGCCTGTCTTTGGTTTGGTTAGCGGGCTTGCCCACGGCATCACGCTCGCTTGGGAATACTCGAGCGCTTCACGTGGGCTGCCGAAGTCGGGATTCTGGACGGACACGGCAATGAGCGCCATCCGCGGCGCTGGTTTCGCTCTGGGCGCCTGGTATCTTTTTGGACCCGCGTTTGGCCTGACGTTTGGGGCATTGAGCACAGCCGGACAGGCCATCGCGTACCGCTTTGGAATCCGTCCTACGGTCGACTATCGGCCTGCCGCGCGTCCGCGTGTCACGCGATTCCAAGTGCTGGCGGCGCTCAATAGGACCGCCGGCTATGCGATCACCGGTTACGTCAGCAGTTTAATCGCTCAGCAGCCGCAGCATGCGATCGCCGTCGGGCTAACTACGGGACTAGCGCTGGGCGTGGTCACTGCCGTCATCGGCTCCTGCACGCCATTTGTCGAATGGACCGCGGATCACATCCCCGAGAAGCGTATGGGCGTGTTCGGCATCGGTTTGATCTTGATCGGATTCGCGCTCCAGTCCGTTCAATACTGGGTGGCGCTGCTGGATGTCACGATCGTAGCGCACGCACTTTTGCGTGCCGCGTTCACACTCGTGTGAACGCCTCAGGATCCGTCAAAATGTGTTCGCAAGAGTGCGTCCCTGGCGGTCGCGGTTCGGACGAATGGCGCGAAAATCCGGTACTATCGGGCCATGATTCGCTGGACGCTCGGGGCAATTGCGATCGGGATGGTTTTCGGGCAGACGCTTCCGCCGGCGCCGGGGATGCATATTGTGAACATATCGCAGCCGGAGCGGCGGGGGAATGAGCCGTCCATTGCCGTGAATCCGAATAATCCGGATCAGGTGGTGGCGGTGTTTCAGTCGGCGAGCGTGGCTTATTCCAGAGATGGCGCGCGGACTTTTGCGCAGGCGGAACTTCCGGCGATCCCGGGCTGGCGCGAAGGTGGGGACGTCAGCACTACTTTCGACAACAAAGGGCACGCGTTTCTGGGGTCTCTGCATTTCGACAAGCTGGGATCGGCATCGTACTGGGCGCATGGAGCCGGCCGCAACGGCATTTTTGTCCGGCGGTCGCTCAATGGCGGCATGACCTGGGAAAAAGAAGCGGCGACGGTGAAGGCGTTCCAGGGCAACGAGCCGGAAATCCAGTGGGAAGATATGCCGCGCTTGTTCGCGGACAATCAGGCCAAGAGCCGGTTCACCGGAAATCTCTACGTGGGCTGGATCGAGTGGCAGCTCGACAAATCGATCATCTTATTTGCGCGTTCGACCGATGAAGGAAAGACGTTCTCGGCTCCGATCCGGATCAGTACGCATGCGGGGATGCCGCGCGATGACAATGGCGGGCTGGTGGGTTTCGTCGGCGTGGTGGGCGCGGATGGAACGATCTACGCGACATGGAACGACGGGAACACCATTACGTTCACGACTTCGCGCGATGGCGGGAAGACGTTCGCTCCATCGAAAGCGGTGGTGGAAGTGGGTCCACCGTACTTCGGAGGCGCGGGTGGAATTCCCGGAGTGGCGCGCGTGATGGGGTTCCCGCAAGTGGGCGTGGATGCTGCCGGGCATCTTTACGTGTGCTGGAGCGATTACCGGAATGGCGATGTGGATGTGTTTCTCGCGGGATCGACGGATCATGGACGGCAGTGGGGGAAGCCGGTGCGAGTGAACAACGATGCGGTGCATAACGGGGCCGATCAATTTTTCCAGTGGATGGCTGTGGATGGACGCAGCGGTGATGTTTATGTGCAGTTTTACGATCGGCGGGCGGATCCGGCGAATCGCAAAACGCGGGTTACTTTGGCGCGATCGACCGACGGGGGGCGGAGTTTCGCGAATTACGACTGGTCCGATGGGGCCTTTGAGGGGCAGCAGATTTTTCTGGGAGATTATACGTGGCTGACGGTTTTCGAGGATCGGGTTTATGGGGTTTGGACAGAGGCGGCGGGCGCGGTTGCGGGCGGACGGGCGGGTACTGTAGTGCGGGTGGGGGTGGCGGATTTTGGCGCGGGGAAGTGATTTTTTGGCAGGCCTCGGGTGTATTTGCGCTCCGTTGAAGACGTTGGTCCGTGATTGAAAGACAACGGCACCGACTCCCTCACGGTCGCGGCTCGGTAGCGCCCTCTTTCCGAACCGCGAGCGTGAGCGACCGGTGATTTGCCTTTCAAGCGTCTTCATCGACCTTTGGTGGGCCGCAGGCCCATGGTCACTCCCTTGCGGTCGCGGTTCGGTTAGCGCAGTCCGGTCGCGCGTGTGAAGACAAAAAGACACCAACAACAGGCGTGCTACGCTTCTTGTGCATGTCTGATACAGGCTTTGATTTGGGCGCGTCGGCGCATCAGGAGATGATCGATCACGGATTTCATCCGGATTTTCCTGCTGAGGTTCTGGCGCAGGTGAAGACGCTCAAGCCGCAGAGTGCCGTCGATGCGCGGGATTTGCGGGCGCTGCTTTGGTCTTCTATCGACAATGATTCGTCGCGCGATCTGGATCAGGCTGAAGTGGCCGAGCGGGTGAATGGCGGGATCCGGATTCTGGTGGCGATCGCGGATGTTGATTCCGATGTCGCGCTCGGGTCGCCCATCGATCAGCATGCTGAATCGGAAACTACGTCGGTCTACACGGGAATCCGAACTTTTCCGATGCTGCCGGAAAAGCTTTCGACAGATTTGACTTCGCTCAACGAGGGTGTCGATCGGCTGGCGGTGGTGATTGAGCTGGTGGTGGCTCGGGACGGGACCGTGGCGTCGCACAGTATTTATCGGGCATGGGTACGGAATCAGGCGCAGTTGACTTACAACGCGGTGGGTGCGTGGCTGGAGGGGACAGCGCCGGCGCCACCCAAAGTTGCGAGCTCGGCGGCGTTGCAGGAACAGCTCAAGCTGCAGGATGAGGCGGCGCAGAGTTTGTTAGCCGAGAGGCGACGGCAGGGGGCGCTGGACTTCGATCGCGTGGAATCGCAGGCGGTCATTTCCGACGGCAAAGTGCAAGGGATCACGGTCAGCAAGAAGAATCGGGCTACTGACCTGATTGAAAACTTCATGGTGGCGGCCAATGGAGTGATGGCCAAGACTTTGACGGATGCCGGGGCGTGCTCCATCCGGCGCGTGGTGAAGACGCCGGAGCGCTGGCCGCGGATTGTCGAGCTGGCGGAGCAGCACGGCGAGAAGTTGCCGGCGGAACCGGATTCGGGGGCGCTGAATGCGCTGCTCGAAAGGCTCAAGGCGGCAGATCCGGTGCATTACGCGGATGCGTCGCTCGCGATTATAAAGCTGATGGGTCCGGGGGAATATGTTTTGTCGCGGCCGGGTGAGGATCAGGGGCATTTTGCGCTGGCGACAATGGATTACACGCATTCCACCGCGCCCAACCGGCGCTTTGCGGATACCGTGACCCAGCGGCTGATCAAGGCTGTTCTGGGGAAGACCGCTGCGCCGTATTCGCCCGAGCAACTGGATTCCATTGCGAAGAATTGCACGCTGAAGGAAGACGCTGCACGCAAGGTGGAGCGGGTGATGAATAAGCGGATTGCCGCTGTCGCGTTGGCCCCGAAGATTGGGCAGACTTTTGCAGGCGTGGTTACGGGAGTTACGCCGAAGGGGACTTTTGTGCGCGTGATGAATCCGCCGGCGGAGGGGATTTTGGCCAGAGGGCAAGAGGGCGTGGATGTGGGGGATCAGTTGAAGGTGAAGTTGGTGAATACCGATCCGAGGAAAGGGTTTATTGATTTTGTGAAGGTGTAAGCGGGTTAGAAGAATTTTTGGGCCATTTGTTGCCACCACGGCCAGTCGTGGCCGGCGCCGTCGCCCCACACGTCCAGCCAGTGCGGGATTTGTTTCGCGCCCATGATTCCCGACAGGCGGAGATTCTCGTCCAGACAGATGTCGGTTTCACCAGTCGCCAGCACGAGCTTTTGGCGACGGTAGCGGTCAAGATACCAGGGGTCGGATAGATTCGGCAGAAAATCCGGCGGACAGTTGTAGTAGCAGTTGTCGTCGTAGTAGCCGTCCAAAAACTGGTGGATGTCGAATGCGCCGCCCATGCTGACTGCGCCGGTCACGATGTCCGGATGCCGGAGCGCGAAGTTGATGGAATGATAGCCGCCGAAGCTGCAGCCGGTGGTGATCAGCAGATCCGAGCGATTGCGCGAGCGCACCAAGGGGACCACTTCGTCGAGAATGTAGCGATCGTACTCGGTCTGGCGATGGGCGCGATCGCGCGGCGGGATGGATTTGTTATACCAGCTTTCGGAATCCACTGAATCGACGCAGAAGGCCTGAAGCTGTCCGTGTTCATACTTGCCTGCGACGGCCTGGATCATGCCGCGGCTTTCGTAATCAAAGAAGCGTCCCATGGATGTAGGGAACACGATCAGCGGAATGCCTTCGTGTCCGAAGATCAGCAGTTCCATATCGCGCCGCAGCGCGTTGCTGTACCACTTGTGGTATTCACGGTTCATTTGGGTGGTGGGTGGTAGGAGGTGGGTGGTAAGAGCGTCAGAGTTTCAGGAGTGCCCGGAGGCGTTTCGTCTGAACTCGGCTTACTGGGATTTCGGTTTGTTTTTTGTCGTCCATGCGGAGCTGAAAACTTGATTTGAACCACGGGATGACTTCGCGGATGCGATGGATGTTCACTAAGAAAGAACGATGCACGCGCCAAAAAGTATCCGGGTCGAGATTTGACTGCAGCTCTTCGATGGTCCGGTAGTTGGATTCGCCTTCCACGCCGGTGGCGACCACGGTGATCAGGCCATCGTCGATGGTGGCATAGACGACATCCTGGGCATCCACAATGAAATTTCGATTGCTGCTCTTTACCAGCAGCTTAGTCCGCTGCGACATCGGTTTCGGCAGCGGCGCTTCGGGCTGGGCATTTTTCGACTTTTCGGCAATCACTTTGCCGGCCCGCTCCACGGTTAGGGCCAGCCGATCCTTTTCGATGGGCTTCAGCAGATAATCCAGAGCTTCCAGGCGAAAGGCTTCGAGCGCGTATTGATCGTAGGCGGTGGCGAGGATGAAGTGCGGCAGCGGAACGTTTTTCTCGCGCAGCTTTTGGATTACGCCCAAGCCATCCAGGCCGGGCATCTGCACATCCATGAAGACTACATCCGGCTCCAGGTTTTCGATGAGTTTGATGGCTTCCAGGCCGTTTTTGGCGGTGGCGAGTACTTCCACTTCGGGAAACTCTTTGAGCAGAAAGGCCAGCTCATCGCGCGCGAGTTGTTCATCATCCACGAGCAGAGCGGATATTGTGCCCGTCGCGCGAGTTAGCATAAAATGCTAGTATAGCGTAGGATAAATGCTTCGAGCACCCCGAACGGGGGGGCCTTTCAGCATCCTCACGGCAACCCAAGGAGATTCGCAGTTGTCCACCAAAGAAAACACCACGATTGCGCCCGCCGATGGCAAGTTGGGAATTCTGATTCCCGGCATTGGCGCAGTCAGCACCACATTCATGGCGGGCGTGGAGGCTGTGAAGCGAGGTCTGGGAGAGCCCATCGGATCGCTCACTCAGTTGGGGACGGTGCGGCTGGGCAAGCGCACCGAGGGCCGGACGCCGCGCATTCAGGACTTTGTTCCGCTGGCGAAAATTCAGGACCTGGTTTTCGGCGGCTGGGATATTTTCGAGGACAACGCGTATCAGGCGGCGGTGAATGCCAGCGTTCTGGAGCCTACGCTGCTGGAAAAACTTCGGCAGCCGCTGGAAGCGATTCAGCCGATGAAGGCGGTGTTCGATCAGAACTATGTGAAGCGGATTCACGGGCCGAATGTAAAAAGCGCTGGTTCGAAAATGGATCACGCGGAAATGCTGATGGAAGACATCCGGCAATTCCAGGAATCCACCGGAGCGGCGCGGCTGGTGATGATCTGGTGCGGGTCGACCGAAGTTTTTCATAAGCCGGCGGCGGTGCATCAGACGCTGAAGGAATTCGAGTGCGGGCTGCAGAAGAACGATCCGGAAATTGCGCCCAGCCAAATCTACGCGTACGCGGCGCTGAAGAGCGGAGTCCCGTTCGCCAATGGTGCGCCGAATCTGACCACCGATATGCCGGCGCTGCTGGAGCTGGCGCGCGAGCGGCAGATTCCGATTTGCGGCAAGGATTTCAAGACCGGGCAGACCTTCATGAAGACGCTGCTGGCGCCGGGTTTCAAATCGCGCATGTTGGGGATCAAGGGCTGGTTTTCGACCAACATTTTGGGGAACCGGGACGGCGAAGTGCTGGAAGATCCGGGGTCGTTCAAATCGAAGGAAGAGACTAAGCTTTCGGTGCTGGAGCAGATACTGCAGCCTGATTTATATCCGCAGCTTTACGGCGATCTTTATCACGCGGTGCGCATCAATTATTACCCGCCGCGCGGCGATTCCAAAGAAGGCTGGGACAATATCGACATTTTCGGATGGCTGGGATATCCGATGCAGATCAAGATCGATTTTCTATGCCGGGATTCGATTCTGGCGGCGCCGCTGGTTCTGGACCTGGTGTTATTCCTGGATCTGGCGCAGCGGGCGGGAATGAAGGGGATTCAGGAATGGTTGTCTTTTTACTTCAAGGCTCCCATGACTGCACCGGGATTATATCCGGAGCATGACGTATTCATTCAATTAATGAAATTGAAGAACACGCTGCGCTGGATGCGCGGAGAGGACCTAATTACACACCTTGGGCTTGAGTACTACGACTAACGGATCAAAGCGTCAGGAGCCTGCCAGGAAAAAGATCCTGGTGATTGGCGGAACACTGTTCATCGGCCGCGCTCTGGTGAAAGAGTTGCTCAAGGCCGGGCATGAGGTTTCGATTCTGCATCGGCGTCCGAGGCACGATCTGGGCAAGAAAGTAGCGGGCATCGTGGCGGATCGCAACGATCCGGAAGCGTTGAAGCGCGCGCTGGCGGGGCGGAAGTTCGACATCATTTACGACAACGTTTACGACTGGGAGCGCGGCACCACTGCTGCGCAGGTGGAAGCGACGGCGCGGGTGTGCGGCGCCAATTTGCAGCGCTACATTTTCATGTCGAGCGTGGCGGCCTACGGGGATGGATTGAATCATCACGAGGGCGATGCGCTGGCGCCGGACGACCATCCCGACGCGTATGTCCGCAATAAAGCGATGAGCGAGCGCACGCTGTTCCGGATGCATCAACGCAACGGTTTTCCGGTGGTGACGCTGCGTCCGCCGTTTATTTATGGGCCGGGGAATCCGTATTATCGCGAGGCGTTTTTCTGGGACCGGTTGCGCGAGGGCCGGGCGATCATCCTGCCGGGCGATGGGCGCCGGCTGATGCAGTTCGTGGCGATTAAGGATTTGGTGAGCGCGTGTTTAAAGGTAATGGAAGTGGCGGATGTGGACGGGCACGCCTTTAACATCGCGAATCCGCGGCCGCTGACCCAGGTGGAAGCGGTGGAAGCGTTCGCGGAGGCGGCGGGCAAGGAGCCGACGTTTGTACGTTGGCCGCGCGAGCGAATTCTGCGCGCGGGCGGACATCCGATGGGGCCGAAAATGTATTTCGGATTCTATTTCGACATGCCGGCGATCACGGTAGTGGTGAACAAGGCGCAGCGGGTTTTGAAATTCAAACCGGTGGATTTCGCGGCGGGGTTGAAAGAATCGTATCGCTATTATCTGCGGAACAATCCATTTCCGAAGCCGGATTACGCGTTCGAGGATGCGTTGATTGAAGCAGCCCCCGCGTCGGCTTATTCGGCGCCGGTGGACTGACGTTCTTCCTCGCGCACTAGCTGGAGCCTGCGGCGCAGAGCATCCGGGAGCGCGGCTTCGATGTCGGGCGTGATGAGGCCGACGCCGTCCATGTCGATGATGTGGACTTTGTCTTTCAGCCGCAGGCTGGTTAGTTTCATGCGGAGGAGATCGGGCACGGAGGAGATTGAGATCCCTTCTTCCTTGTCGGGCGGAGAAGTAAAGTCCGGAACTGGCTCCAGGTAATCCGGCCTTACTTTCTCTCGAATGAAAACCAAGTGGATGGCGCTGCGAGCACTCGGTTGATTCGCATCCACCAACATGTCGACTCCAGCCACGTGGCGATATTCGAGGCCGAGCGGGCGGACGGTTCGTGAGATCTGCTCCACGTCTCGGCGATCAATAGCCAGGTCGACGTCTTTTGTTAGTCTTGCCGCGATTGGATCTTTCGCTTTGACATGGAAGAATACTGCTAATCCGCCGATGATCCGGTAGCCGATTCCCGCGGCATCCAGCGCGCGACACGCGCGTTCCGCGACGTCTGTCAACTGTTCCACGTGTTTGTCGTAGGCCTGAAATATCAAACACTTCTACTGTAGCGCCTCTCGCGTTCCTGGGCGGCGTTGCGATGGATTGTGCCTGAACGCTGTCAAATATGGTGACAGGAACCTGTGAAAAAATCGGCAAAGGCACCTACTCCCTCACGGTCGCGGTTCGGAAAGAGGATTCGTATTTTGAGGACGTTACCGAGCCGCGACCGTAAGGGAGCCGGTGCCTTTTTGGTTTTTTCACAGACCCGTAAGCGACCGGTGGTTGGATTTATTCAGACGTCCCGGCCAGAATCAGGCAACGTCTTGGCTGCTTGCGGCTCTGAAACGGCGGCTGTCTTCGCGATATTTCCGCCAGGCATCGTCGTCCCGCAGATCGTGCGGCGGTTTTGGTCTCGGCACGCTCAAACTGGTGGCAGCTTCTTCGTCAGGCGTGGCTATCTTCTCAACCGCATTCGGATACTTTGCCCCCAGATAGAATCTCGCATCGGTTTCGGTTACGAAAGACGCCGTAAACTTGAATGGAAGACGGCCTAAGCTGTTTTCTTCCCAGGTGTCCAGTGCGAACGACATTCCATTTGGATTTGTCGTGAAAGCGATCTTTCGGTCATCTTGCCAGAATTCCATAGGGTCTCTTACTTGAGTACAAGCTAACCTAAATCCGGTGGGCGTGTCTGTTCAAGATTGCTCACTACCGTAAGTGCCGCTTGGGCGGTGTTGCAGTGGATGCTTACCGTATCGCCGGTGTCGCGGGCGTAGCCGCCGGCCAGGACTGTAGCTACAGGGACGTTTTGGGCCAGGGCTGTTTGGAACACCAGGCGGTCGCGCTGTGTTAGGCCGTCCATGGTGAGCGCTAGGCCGCCTAGCTGGTCTTCTTCGAAGGGGTCGGCGCCGGCCAGGTAGAAGATCAGGTCTGGGGCGAAGCTCATGGCCACTGCGAGAGCGTCTTTCAGACGGCTTAAATATTCTTCGTCGGCTACACCGTCGCGCAAGTGGACATCGATTACCGAGGGCGGCTTTTCGTCCGGATAATTGTTGAACTGGTGCAGGGAGAGGGTGAGGACGCTGGGGTCGCCGGCGAAGATCGCGGCTGTGCCGTTGCCATGATGGACGTCCAGATCCACCACCAGGGCGCGCTGGATGGAGCCATCGTGCTGGAGAGCGCGGATGGCTACAGCGACGTCGTTGATCGCGCAGAAGCCCTCGCCGTGGGCACGAAACGCATGGTGGAATCCGCCACCGATGTTGAATCCGATGCGATGGGTGAGGGCGTTCCGTGCGGCCAGGATCGAACCGCCGGTGGCAAGCCAGACGCCGGCTACCATCTCCTGGGAGAACGGAATTTCGAGCTTTGCAATTTCAGCGGCGCTGAGCGTGCCGGTTTTGAGACGTTGTACCCAGCCGGGATCATGGACGCGCAGGATGTCTTCGTCCGATGCGGGCAGCGGCGCGATGAAATCGTCGGGCTGCGCGAATTTTTCCTCCAGCAATCGATCGTGGATAAGCCGATATTTGCGCGAGGGAAAGACGTGCTCGCCCAGATTCAGATCATACCCATCGTGATAAACGAGCTTAAAGGGCAGCATGGGCGGATTGCAGAGCCGTGATGACGGCGGAGGCGTAGATATCGTCGGCGGAGCATCCGCGGGAAAGATCGTTGGCCGGTTTCGCGAGTCCTTGCAGGAACGGTCCGAGGGCCACGGCGCCGCCCAGGCGTTCCACCAACTTTACGGCGATGTTGCCGGATGCGACGTCGGGAAAGATGAGGGTGTTGGCGCGTCCGGCGACGGGCGATCCGGGAGCTTTGGATTTGCCGATGGCTTCGACCAGCGCCGCGTCGCCTTGCAGCTCGCCATCCACGATCAGATTGGGAGCGCGGTCGCGAAGAATGCGCAAGGCTTCGGTTACTTTGTCGACCGAAGGATGACTGGCGCTGCCTTTGGTTGAGAACGAGAGGAGCGCGACGATGGGCTCCGCATGGATTAGAGCGCGGGTGGTGGCGGCGGTGGCGATGGCGATTTCTGCGAGTTCCAGGGGCGAAGGATCGATGACGACGGAGCAGTCGGCGAAGGCGAGCAGTCCGTTGTGGCCGAAGGCCGGATTTTGAACGGCTACCAAGAAGGCGCTGGAAACGGTGCGGATGGATGGCGCAGGGCCTATACATTGGAGCGAGGCGCGCACTGTTTCGGCAGTGGTGTTCACGGCGCCGCCGACAAATCCGTCCGCGTCTCCGGCGGCGACCATTAATGCCGCGGTGTAGAGCGGCTTGGCTGAGATTTCGGCGGCTTCGGATTCCGTGATGCCTTTGGCGCGGCGGCGTTCGAAATAAAGCTGGGCGTATTTTTGCGCGTTGTATTTGGCTCCCAGCAGGATTGGCGCCAGCAGATCGTCGCGCTCCAGACGAGCGGCTGCCTGTTGCACTCGCGGGTCGGCGCCTTCCGGAAACACGATGCGCTGTTTGGGGCGCACGTTGCGCAGCTTCTCCACCAGGGCGGCAAGAAAGATTGCGGCTGATTCCGGATGCATCACTTTTGACGGTGGCGATATTGTTCTACCGCGCGATTGTGGGCTTCCAGATTGTCGGAGAATTGATGGCCGCCGGAACCATCGGCCTTGGCGACAAAGTACAGATAAGTTGTTTCGGCGGGCGCGAGGGCGGCTTTGAGCGCGGCCAGTCCGGGATTGGCGATGGGTCCGGGAGGGAGTCCAGCGTGACGGTACGTGTTGTACGCGTTGGGATTGTCGAGATCGGAGCGATAGATGGTCCCGCGGTAGCGGCCTTCTAGCAGTGCGGCGTAAATGGTGGTTGGGTCGCAATCAAGCGGCATGTGCATCCGCAGGCGGTTGGCATACACAGACGCGACCTGGGGACGTTCGGCGGGAACGGCGGTTTCTTTTTCCACGAGAGAGGCCAGGGTGACGAGCGGATTCACGTCTATCGGATGATTTGGATTTTGCAATTCACGAAAGTTTTTTCGGAAAAGATCCGTCATCATGCGGACCACATGCTTCACGGTGGTGGTGCGCTCGATGCGATACGTGGAGGGGAAGAGATAGCCTTCAAGCGACGGCGCGCCGGGCGCGAGATCGAGGATGGGCGTGGGGTCGCGAGCGAGGCGGAGAAAGTCCGCGCCTTTCAGGAAGTCGAGCTTGTCGATGTTCGAGGCGATATCGAAAATGTTGCTGCCTTCCGGGACCGTGAGCTCGTAAAAGAAAACGTCGCCACGGGAGATGCGATCGAAAACACGGAAGACGGACGCCGGCTCGGAGAATTGATATTCTCCAGCGAGCAGCCGCGCCTTCGGACGCAGGGCGCGCGCCAGCATGAATTGCCAGGAAGACCGAATTACGCCGGCTTGCGCCAGCTGCGCGCTCATGGATTGCGTGCTGGTGCCCTTTGGAAAATCCAGGATGACCGGTTTTTGAAAACCTTGATACGGGCGCG
This sequence comes from Bryobacterales bacterium, assembly GCA_963774655.1. Taxonomy (GTDB): domain Bacteria; phylum Acidobacteriota; class Terriglobia; order Bryobacterales; family Bryobacteraceae; genus Palsa-89. Next base: position 652,219 of record CAVZFZ010000005.1, read on the forward strand.
CCGCTAAGAAATAGGCGACGCCGGCGGCGAGCGCGGCCAGCAGCGCAAGCGATAAAATCAGCCGGACGAAGCGCATCATAGAGGTGGTGAATCAAGACGGCGGGAATCGAGGTAGCTCTCGAGCAGAATCACGGCTGCGAGCCGGTCCACTGCCTTGGCTCTTTTTTGAATGCTGATGCCGCTTTGGCGCAGTACGCGCTCGGCTTCCACGGTGGTAAGGCGTTCATCGCGGAATTCGATAGGCAGACCCGTGGCGGCTTCGAGGCGCGCGGCGAATTCGCGCGTGTATTGGGTTTGGCGGCTCTCATCCCCGCTCATGTGGAGCGGGTTTCCCATCAAAATGAGGCTGACATTTTTCTCGGAAATCAGCTCGGCGAGCTTGGCCAGATCCTCGCGGATGTTGCTGCGCTCCAATGTTTGCAGGCCTTGCGCGGTGATGCCCAGTTCGTCGCTCAGCGCCAATCCAATGCGTCGTTTGCCCAGATCGAGGGCCAGAACCCTGCCGGTGATCATGAAAGTGTGAGGGGGTCCAATTTGGGCCGTTTGCCGTAGCTTATACTTTCATTTCATCATAGAGGATAACCTAAGGTACGGATGTCCACAATTTCACCGCCGCTCGCCCCACAAAAGACGGGACACACCAGTCTCACGGTACTTGCGTTCGCGGCAAGTATCGCGCTGCTGTATTACGGACGGGTATTCCTGATCACGGTAGTGATCGCGGTGATCATCGCATTTTTGCTGGATCCGATCGTGACCGCGTTCGTAAAAATGCGGCTGCCGCGCGCGGTGGCCAGCTTCGTGGTTTGCAGCATCGCGCTGCTGGGTTTGTATCTGCTGGGGTTCGGATTGTTCACGGAGTTTTCCAGTTTCGTGGAAGCGCTGCCGGTTTACAGCCAGCGCATGAACGACATGGTGGACAGCATCGCCAGCCAGATGGATCAGATCGAGAAGAAGACGTATCAGGTGGTGATCCCCAAACGATTCCAGGACCAGCCATCGCCCACGGCGCCGGATGCGGCGCGGCGGCGAAAAACAACCAAGCAGGAACCACTGACGCCGGCAGGAATTCCAGAAGTTCGGATTCACGCGGAACCGACTCCGCTGCTGACCTACGTTTACGGATACCTTCGATCTTTTTACGACGTCGTGCTGATGGCGAGCTTTGTTCCATTCCTGGTGTACTTCATGTTGAGCTGGCGCGATCATATGCGGCGCAGCTTTCTTTATCTGTTTCCCGGAACGGGCCGGCAGATTGTTGGGAAGAGCTGGGAAGGCGTGGCCGATATGGTGCGAGCGTACATGATCGGCAACTTCGTGCTGGGCGTGATGCTTTCGGCGCTGAGCTGCAGCTTCTTTTTCGTCATTAAACTGCCCTACTGGCCGCTGATTGGAATGCTGAGCGGATTCTTCAGCCTGGTACCCTACGTGGGGCTGCCGATGGCGATCATTCCGCCGATTGCGGCGGGACTGATTGTTTATAACCAGCCAGCCATTTACGCGATGATCGCGGTAGTGGTGGCGATGCTGCATTTGCTGGCTCTGAATTTTCTATATCCCAAAGTGGTGGGATCGCGGGTGCATCTCAATCCGCTGGTGGTTACCGTGGCGCTGATGTTTTGGGGCACATTGTGGGGCGGCATCGGATTGCTGCTCGCGATTCCGATTACGGCGGGAATCAAGGCGGTTTGCGACAACGTCAGCAGCTTGCAGGCGTTTGGAAAGTTGCTGGGGGATTAGGAACGGCCGGCGATGAGCAAACAATTTTTGATTTTTTTCGGTTTGGGTGTGGTGGTGATCGCGATTTCCGTGTGGGGGATTATGTACTCGCACCGTGGCGCGCATCTGGAGCTGAAGGGCGAGATTCTGAAGATCCGCACGGGAGCGCTGAGCGAGCAGGACAGCATCGCGGTGCTGGATTTTCGCGTGCAGAATATTTCGGATGTTCCGTTTGTGGTTCGGATCGTGGAAGTGACCGTGGACAAGGCGGATGGCGGCACGGCGGAATCGGCGATCATTTCGAAAATGGATCTGCATCAGATGTTCCAGTTCAACCGGTTTCTGGGCGATCAGTATAATGACTCGCTGTCGCTCAAAGATAAGATCGCTCCGCACGAAACGGTGGACCGGATGGTGGCGGCGCGCTTCGACCTTCCGGTGAAAACGCTGGAGTCCGCCAAAACAATTCACCTGAGCATTCAGGACGTGGACGGGCCGCTGTTCGAAACCAGCAAGAGTCCCAAGTAGCGCCGCTTGCGACGCCTGTTGATCCGTCCGGGCGGGATTGGCGACTGTATCTTGTCGTTTCCCGCGATGGAGTGCCTTAAATCCGACTACACCGAGGTTTGGACCCGTGCCGATGTTGTCCCGCTGATCCGTTTCGCGGATCGGGTGCGATCGATTGCTGCGACCGGGATCGATCTACTGGGGCTGGAAGGGGTCCATCCGCCGCAAGCGCTGTTGGATCAGCTGCGGGGGTTCGATTCCATCGTTTCCTGGTACGGATCGAATCGCGAAGAGTTTCGTGCTGAGGTGAGGCGATTGGGCCTCGCGTTCGAGTTCTTCCCTGCCCTTCCGGCGGCCGGCGAGCGCGTGCATGCCGCGGATTTTTTTCTGGCTCAGATGGGGGGTAAGGGGCGCGCGGTTCCTCGGATTGATTGCACTCCCTGGAAGACAACTTGTGGGGCGGACCCCCCGGTCCGCAACCGACGCCCTCGTCGGCTTGTTGAAGAAATTGGGAGTCCCGCAGAGCGGGTCCAGGGGGACCCGCGCCGACCAGGGGGTCCGCCCTACGAGGCCGGTGATTTTGCGGTAATTCATCCGTTCTCCGGTGGTCCGCGCAAGAACTGGCCAATGGACCGGTATCAGGGGCTGGCCGAGTCGATCGAGATGCCAGTGCGATGGTGCGCGGGGCCGGAAGAGGATCTCGATGGCGCGGTGAGGATCGGCGATCTGTACCAGCTAGCGTGTTGGATCGGAAGTGGGCGGATTTATATTGGCAACGATTCGGGCATTACGCATCTCGCCGCAGCCGCTGGCGCGCCGGTGGTCGCGATCTTCGGGCCTACGGATCCGGTGGTGTGGGCGCCGCGCGGCGATAGGGTCCGGGTGGTCGCCGGGAAGCTGGATGAAATTGCGGTTGAGCCTGTTTTAGCGGCTGTTCGCGAACTGCTGTCAGACTCGCTTCTTGCAGGCGAGCGTTAGTCCATCGCGCACCGGCAGCATGCTCACCCACACGCGGTCATCCGTGTGGAGCTTCTCGTTGAAAGCGCGGATGGCGAGGGTATCGGTGTCCTTGAAGGCGGGGTCGATCACACGGCCGTACCAGAGAACATTGTCGATGGCGATCAATCCGCCGGGCCGCAGCAGCACCAGGGCGCGTTCGAAATAATTGGCGTAGTTTCCTTTATCGGCATCGATAAAAGCGAAGTCGAAGCGGCCGCCTTCGCCGGCTGCAATCAGGTCGTCGAGAGTTTCGAGGGCGGGACGCAGGCGGAGATCGATCTTTTTGTCCACGCCTGCTTCGCGCCAGTAACGGCGGGCGATGGAGGTCCATTCTTCATTGACGTCGCAAGCGATCACACGTCCATCGTCGGGCAGAGCCAGCGCCACCGAAAGAGAACTATAGCCGGTGAAGACTCCAATCTCGAGCGTTCTGCGAGCGTCCAGAAGGTGAATGAGCAGGGCCATGAACTGGCCTTGATCCGGCGAGATTTGCATCATGGCTTGCGGCAATCGCGCGGTCTCTTCGCGGAGGCGTTGCAGCAGCGGTGGTTCTCGCAGAGTGACTTGGCGGATGTAGTTCCATAATTCGCCGGTGATGGTCAGGTCTTCCATTTCGTTTCTCGTTTCTCGTTTCTCGTTAGTGGCTCACTTCTTCGCGCGCCGCGGTTTGGGGGCTACTTGTTGCCGGGCTTGGAGTAGGTGGGAGAGTAGGTCCTGGTCGCTGATGGAGTCGAGTTCTATGCCGACCCAGCCTCGCACTCCTACGTACGGGGGTTTGAAGTACGTCTTGGGGAAGTTGTGGATCAACATTTCCTGAACGCCTGGGGCGGCGGGAATCCAGATGGCGATGTGTCCGTCGTTGTGGTGGTTGTTGGCGAACATGGCGTACACTTTTTTGCGGACGAAGAACGTCGGCTCGCCGTGAGAGAGGCGTTCGGTGGTTTCGGGCAGAGTGGCGCACATGCGGCGCAGCCGGTGCAGTTGATCGTCGCTGTTCACTCTTAGTCAATATTAGCTGTACGGATGCTTTCTTGCGGTCGCGGCTCGGAAACGAGGGTGCAACCGAGCCGCGACCGTGAGGGAGTCGGTGCCTTGGTAACGCATTCGGCGACCGATGAGGCTATTGTTTTACGCGGGTGAATTGATCGGAGGCTCTTTTTAGAAAGAGCAGGACCACGGTTGCGGTGATGCAGGCGATGAATGGCGGGGTGTAATCGGAGGCTACCAGGGAGGCAATGGTGAGGGCGATGGAGGCGAAAAACGCAATGGTAATGAAGGTGGCCCAGCGCGCACGCATCGATGGGCCACTCTCCTTTTTAGGGCCACGCTCCCCACAAACGTAGCAGGACTTCTCCCCGGCCTTCATGATGCCATTGCAGCTCGGGCAGCGAGTCATGCTCCATTAGAACGTGATATCAGAACGCAGTCTATCGCCCATGCGTACCAATTCCCTGAGGATTTCCTGGAGCAAAAGCTCAGGTGTCTCCCTTAGCAGGGGTACAATAACGAAATGTTTCGTCTCCCCTGTTGCCTGGCCCTATGGACGGCTTGGGCCTTGTTTGCCCAACCACCCGTAGCTCCCAAGAAGCCCGTGACCGACGTGTATCACGGCGTCCAGGTTGTCGACGATTATCGATGGCTGGAGAATTATTCCGATCCTGCGGTGCGTGCCTGGAGCGATGCGGAGAATAAGTTCGCCCGGAAGTATTTGGACGCGTTGCCGGCGCGAGCGGGCTTGGTGGACGAACTGAAGCGGCTGTTGGAGTACCGGACGCTGCGCTATTTTGGCTTGACGATGCGGGGCGGCGTGCTGTTCGCCGTGAAGGTGCAACCGCCGGCGGAGCAGCCCATGCTGGTGACGCTGAAATCCGCGGATCAACCCGATTCCGAGCAAGTGGTGGTGGATCCTAACAAGTTGGACCCGACGGGCGGAACGTCGATGGACTTTTATGTTCCCTCCACCAATGGTAAGTATGTGGCCGTCTCGCTAGCGAAGGGCGGGAGCGAGAGCGGCGATGTTCACGTGTATGAAGTGGCTACGGGCAAAGAGGCGGATACGCCGATCGCTCGCGTCAACGGCGGGACCGCTGGGGGCAGCGTGGCCTGGAATGCGGACTCGACAGGGTTTTATTACACGCGATATCCAAGATCGGGAGAGCGTCCGGCGGCGGATCTGGACTTCTTCCAGCAGGTTTATTTCCACCGGCTCGGTTCCGATCCGAAGCAAGACCAGTATTCCATCGGCAAGGAATTTCCCCGGATCGCGGAGATTCAACTGCATGCGTCGGACGATGGGCGCTACATCCTGTGTTCCATGGCGAATGGGGATGGCGGGGACTTCGCGCATTATTTGCTGGGGCCCTCCGGACAGTGGCATCAGATCGCTCGGTTGTCGGATGAAATCAGCTCCGCGAAGTTTTCGCCGGATGGGAATCTGTATTTCTTGTCGCACCTGAGCGCTCCGAAGGGGAAGATTTTGAGAACGGCGATCGCGAAGCCGATGGTCGGCGAAGCGCAAGTAGTTATACCGGAGAGCAAGACTACGATCGCGAGCTTCCAGCCGACGGCGAAATTCATTTACGTGGAAGATCAGATGGGCGGGCCCTCCCAGATCCGCGTGTTCGACAGTGCCGGAAAGCTTCAGGGTTTGGTTCCGATTCTGCCGGTGTCGGCGATCTACCAGATGACGCCGGGATCCGGAGATGAGCTGCTTTTTCAGAACGCCGGCTTTCTGGAACCGCCTGCCTGGTTTCGTTACGATCCCGCGACGAAAAAAGCCACGCGCACGGCGTTGTTCGAGACATCGGCGGCGAACTTTAGCGATGCGGAAGTGATACGGGACTTTGCCGTCTCGAAAGACGGAGCGCGTGTACCCATCAACATCATTCGCAAGAAGGGGACGAAGCTGGATGGAAGCAACCCGGTTCTGCTTACCGGCTACGGCGGTTATGGCATCAGCTTGCAGCCGTTCTTTTCGGTTGTCGACAAGCCGATGCTGGATCGTGGCGTGGTGATCGCGGTGGCGAATCTGCGCGGCGGCGGGGAGTACGGCGAGGCCTGGCACAAGGCCGGGATGATGACGAAGAAGCAGAATGTGTTTGACGACTTCGCGGCGTGCGCGCGCTACTTGATCGATCACAAGTACACCACGCCGGCCAAGTTGGCGATTGAGGGCGGCAGCAACGGCGGATTGCTGATGGGTGCCGAGCTGACGCAGCATCCGGATCTGTTCGGCGCCGTGGTTTCGCACGTTGGAATTTACGACATGCTGCGCGTGGAGCTGCAGCCGAATGGCGCGTTCAACGTCACGGAATTCGGGACGGTGAAGGAGGACGATCAGTTTCGGGCGCTCTACGCCTATTCGCCGTACCATCACGTGGTGGATGGAACCAAATATCCGCCGGTGCTGTTCCTGACCGGGGATAACGATCCGCGCGTGGATCCGTTGAACTCGCGCAAAATGATCGCGCGGCTGCAGGCTAGCGGGACCAAGAATCTGGTGCTGTTGAGGACCAGCGGGAATTCCGGGCATGGGATTGGGACTGCGCTGAGCGAACGGATCGCGGAACAGGCGGATGTGCTTGCGTTTCTTTTCTCGGTTTGGGGAATGTAACTGGGGGCTAGGGGCTCGGGGCTGGGGACTAGAGGCTTCGGACTGCGGATTCTACTCTTCGGGCTTGCGCGAGATAGTCTGCGCCTGTTAGGTAAATGGGTGGGCCGAAGGTGATTTTTACGCTCGCCATTCTCGCCATTTTCCAGTCTGGATTCAGCACGCGGTTCATGCCATCGATTCGAACCGGGACTACCGGGATTTCCAGTTTTGAGGCGATCATGCCTACGCCGGGTTGGAACGGGGCGATCTGGTTGTCGCGCGACATGATGCCTTCGGGAAAGATCAGGATGCACCATTTGTCGTTCGCTAGTTCGCCCATGTAGCGCAGCGTTTCTAACGCGCCTGGCTCGCGCTGCGGGATAGGGAAACAGTTGAAGAGCCAAGTGGACAAATAGTAGTTCAGGCTGTTGCTGAAACTGCGTCCGTGGAAGTGTTCTTCGAAGAATTCCTTGCGCATCGCCGGAGCCACCCGGTAGCGCCATTGCGGCGGGAGCGCTGCCAGGATGGCGGGCACGTCCATGTAGCTTTGATGGTTTGCCGCGAAAATCACGGGCGCGTCGAGGCCTGCGAGGTTTTCGAGACCCTCGCGCTGGATGTGCGCAAAGATGCGGGTGAGTGGTAAGAGGAATCCGGGCAGAAGCACTCGGCGGGCTGCACGGGCCAGCCTGCCGCGGTTCCAGGTTGGGAATTCGAAGGGTGTGGGGGCTTCGGTGATTTCAGGCTCGTCCAACCCGAGGGCCACCATGCGCTCCACGCGCTCCAGCGAAGTGAGCGAATCCAAGGGGATGCCGGGATCGAACTTGGCTTGCTTCTTGGGCGGCGGCGTTCCTTTCGCGATCTCGTGGCGCTTGAGCTTTCCGGTGCCTTCGGTGCGCGGGAATTCCGGATAGGGCCACACGGAGACGCTGCGGATTCGCTGGTAATCCGCAAGCTCCGCATTGGCACGGCGAACCGCTTCGTCCGCGCTTGCGCCGGGTTCGAGGATCAGAGCGGCGTGGACGCGATCGGTTCCGATCACGGCGGAATCGCGCACGCCGGGTTGGCGATTCAATACGCTTTCCACGTCTTCGGGAAAGACGTTCAGGCCTTCGGGCGTCACGATCATTTCCTTCTTGCGTCCGAGGATGGTGAGTTCGCCGTTTTCGTTGAGGCGCCCGACATCGCCCGTGTGGAACCAGCCATCTTCGAAGGCAAGGGCGGTTTCTTCGGCGCGTCCAAAGTATCCGGATGTTACGTTTTCACCTCGCACCAGAATCTCCCCGTCCGTTGCGATTTTCACCTCGACCCCGCCGATGGGCTTGCCGACCGAGCCGCGGCGCGCGTGGAAGGGATGATTCAGCGTCACGATCGGGCGCGGTCTCGGTGAGTCCGTAGCCTTGGATGACCAGGAATCCGAGCTCGGAAAAGAATGCTTCGAGATCGGCGGGCAAGGGCGCGGCGCCGACGATGAAGCTCCAGAATTTCCAGCCGAACAGGCGGTGAACCTTGCGGTAGCGCCACCATTTGCGGATCCAGTGCACTTTGCGTGGACGGAGTTCTTTCAATTCGGGAAAGGTCTGCTGCAGATACTCGCGCAGGATCTCCAGAATCTGTGGGACCGAGACCAGCACCGAGATTTTGCGCGTGCGAATTTGGCGGAGGATCGCTTTTGGTTCGAAGCCGCGCATGAAAATCACAACGCCGGGCAGCATGGGCGGGATGAACGTTGCCATCGCTTGTCCGAACATGTGGCTCAACGGCAGAAGATTCAGGAATCGGATGGGCGCGAAGGGGCGCGCATACTTGCGATACTTGCGGACTTCGCCTTCCACAGGAACGATGTTCGCCAGGATGTTGCGATGCGTGAGGATGACGCCTTTGGGCTCAGCGGTGGCGCCGGAGGTGAAGATGATCTCGGCGGTTTGGTCTTTTTGAACGGAAGCCGGCTGGAGAATGCCGGGCCGGTCTTCGTTAAGTGTGGCAAGCTTCCACACTTTGGGCGTTTCGGGGAGCGATGTTTCGTCGCCGATCAGAATCGCGCGCGCTTCGACGATCGTGGCAATGCGCTGGACGAATTCCGGCGACGATCGATAGTCGATAGGCACCACGATCACGCCTTCTAGCAGGCAGCCCCAGAGCGCGATGATCCATTCCGGGCCGATTCTCGCCGTAGAGGATTAACTTGTCGTCTTTCGAGAAACCTGCCTTGCGCAGACGGCCGGCGAAGGCTTGCGCTTTGGCGGAGACTTCGTTGTAGCGATAGTGGTGAGTGCGAAAGCCGTCGTCGTAGATGAGGAATTCGTCAGGCAGGTCCGCGAAGTCCTGGAAGAAATCGAGCAGGGTGTCGCGGGCCATGCTTTCCATTGTTCCTGATTTTGGGCCGCGAATGAACGCGAATACACGCGAATGTTTTATTTGCGTTCATCCGCGTTCATTTGCGGCCAATCCGTCTTACTCCAAATCTGCGCGGTAAATGTCGTGGACTCGGAGCAGGCCCAGGCACTGCGATGTTGCTGGGTCGAGGACGGGCAAAACTGAGATTTGCGACGGGCGATCTTCCATTAGGCGCAAGGCGTCGAGAAGGCGGGCTTGCGGGCCGACCGTGATCGGATGGGGGGTCATTACCTCGGCGGCAGTTAGTCCGCGGATGTCGTCATGAGCTTCGAGGGCGCGCCGCAGATCGCCATCGGTGATCAGACCGATCAGCTTTCCTGCGCTATCCAGGACACAGGCAGCGCCGAGCGGATGGCGGCTCATCGCAATCACGACTTTCTTCAGGGAGTCCTCCGGCCAGGCCCAGGCAACTTCTTCACGGCCGTGCAGGACGTCGTTGACAGTCAGGCGCAGGCTGCGGCCCAAGTGTCCACCGGGGTGGTAGCGTCCGAAATCGTCGACGCTGAAATTGCGCGCGCGCATGAGCGCAACCGTGAGCGCATGACCGAGCACCAAGGCCACGGTCGCGCTGGCGGTGGGAGCCAGGTTATCCGGATCGGCTTCGCGCTCCACCGAAGCATCCAACACCACGTCCATGTCGGATGCCAGGGCGGATCGTGGATTGCCCAGGATACCGATGCGCTGGGACGGAAGTTCGCGCAAAAAGGGAATCAGATTCAATAATTCGGCGGTATTCCCGCTTTTCGAGACCATTACGGTGGGGTCGCCGGGCGAATAAATTCCGAGGTCGCCATGCGCAGCTTCGGAGGGATGCAGAAAAACGGCGGGCGTGCCGGTGCTGCACAAAGTAGCCACAATTTTGCGCGCCACGTGACCGGACTTGCCGAGTCCGGTGACCACTACTTTTCCGGGATGGGCCAGAATCAAGTCCACCGCGCGCGCGAGATTGCCGTTCAATCGCCGCCCGGCCGTTCGGATGGCTTCCGCCTCAATCTCCATGGCCTCCCGAGCAGTCTCCAGCCATCCGGTGGACTGTGATTTGGCTTGCATAGTGGCTACATTTATCATCGCATGGCTAAAGAAGTGGGACCCTCAAACCGATACCAACAAAAGGAGTCGAAAATGTTGCCCCTCATGACCACCGTGTCGCTGCCGCAAGTTTATTGCGGATGCTGCCATTTGTCCACGCGATCGGACGTGGCGCGCTGTTTGCATTGCAATAAACCGCTTCAGGCTACGCCCATGATCCGGGGCCGGGCCGCGGCGGGATAAGCCCGTGCATGGCGCCGGCAAAAGAGTAAGCCGGTAAAACCGTTTCTCGTTTCTCGTTTCTCGTTCGGGGCGATCTCGAAACGTCGGCCGCTCGTGGGTTTGCTGAACGAGAAACGCAGAACGAGAAACGAGAAACGGTTTTCGTTACTCGTATCGCAACGCTACCACCGGATCTAACCGCGCAGCTTTGTTAGCCGGCCAGATTCCGAAGAACAGACCAATCGCCACTGAAACCACCACGCCTAACACGGCCGCCCACAGTGGGACCGTGGTGGGGAGGCTCGGGAATACCATTCGGGCTAACAGCGAGATCATCCAACCGAAGGTCATGCCGATAAGGCCGCCTAAACCGGTTAACACAACCGCCTCCGTTAGGAATTGAAGCACGATGTCCGCGCGTCTTGCTCCGATGGCTTTGCGGATTCCGATTTCGCGCGTGCGTTCCGTCACCGACACCAGCATGATGTTCATCACGCCGATTCCGCCCACCAGCAATCCGATGGAACTCAGCACAACCATCACCAGCGCGACCATGGCAGTGACGCTGTGGAACTGCTCCACCATTTGCTCAGAGGTGGAGATGGAAAAATCGTCCGGCTTGTTCGGTGGTACGTGGCGTTGAATTCGCACCACGGCGCGCGTTTCGTCAATGGCGGCTGGTAGCATGCCCGGCTGGGCAACTACGATGAGCATGTTCTCGCGCGCGGCCGGGAACATCTTTTTCATGGTGAAGTAGGGCAGCAAAAAGCGGACATCATTCTGGCCTGGAAACGACGCGGCCGGGCGCTTCATCACGCCGATGATTTCGAATCTGTGGCCGTTTACATCCACCCATTTGCCGATGGGATCCTCGCCGTTCATCAGCGCTCGGGGGACATCCGCGCCTACAGCCACTACCGGCAAGTGATGCTGATTCTCCACATCGGTGAAGAAGCGGCCTTCGCTCATTTCGGCCGATCCGCCGGCGACATACGATTCTTCGGTACCCCCGACGTCGGCCTGGTACAGCTCCTGGCCTTTGTAGCGGGCGATGTTGATTTGCGGGCCTGTTCCGAACGAATTCGGAAACAGGTAGGGGCTCACGTGGGCCACCGCTGGGCAGCGCTCTGCGATGGCGACGGCATCTTCGTAAGTGAGCGACTTGCGCCGGACCTCTTCGTCGGTGACCGCGCTCAGGAATGGAAATTTGAAAACCACCGCGGTGTTGGTTCCGAAACTGCGGAGGACGTTGGTGATGGCGCCGTCGAGTCCGGCGATGATGGAGCCAACGCCGATAATTGTGCCGGTGCCGATGATGACGCCGAGCACCGTCAGGAACGAACGCATTTTGTGCTCGCGCACGGTGTTCAAGCGCCAGACCGACGGCGGAGCCTAATTCGACCAGTGTCATCCTGCTTCGCTTACCTTTCTACCCTCAGCGCTTCGATTGGATCGAGCTTCGCGGCCTGCTGCGCCGGATAAATTCCGAAGAAAAGCCCCACCACCATGGAAAGCGTTACGCCGATTACCACCGCCGATAGCGGGACCGACATGGGCACCGGAGTCAAATTGCGGATCAGCACCGCGGCGAGCCACGCGATGATTACGCCCATGAGTCCACCAATCCCGGCCAGCATGGACGATTCCACCAGAAACTGATTCAGAATATCCTGGCGCCGCGCGCCGACAGATTTGCGAATCCCGATTTCGTGGGTGCGCTCGGTAACCACCGCGAGCATGATATTCATGATGACCACGCCGCCAACGACCATGAACACGGAAACCACGGCGACCGCGGTGGCTGCGATCGCGCCGGTGAGCCGGTCCCATGCGCCGACCAGCGAATCCGACGAAAGAATCGAGAAGGTGTCGTCCTGACTGGGGCCGATATGCCGGTGCGCGCGCATCAGCATGCGGACTTCGTCCTTGGCTTGCTCCAGCACGGTTTGATCCACGGCTTTCGCGGCGTATTGAATACCCTGGCGCGATCCGTAAATCTGGAAGTAAGTTTCGATGGGGATATCCACGAAGCCGTCGCGCGATTGGCCGAAAACACTACCCTTGGGCACGGCGACGCCAATCACGGTGAACGGACGGCCTTCGATCTTGAATTGTCTGCCGAGGGGATCGCCATCGCCAAAGAGGTTGGTTTTCACATCGCTGCCGATTACCGCAACCGTCGCGTGGTGATTGTTCTCGATCTCAGAGAAGTAGCGGCCGGTGGCGATCTGGGTGTCCGCCAACGCCCCCCAGTTCGGCGTGCCGCCGGTGACGTCGGCGTTCTTCATGGTGTGAGTGCCGAGAGAAATGTTCGCATTGCGCTCCGCGTTCATGCCGAACTCGCTGATGAAGGTTCCGGAGTCTTTCAGGTAGCGATACTCTTCCGGACTCAGTTGCGGATTTTTCTTCTGCAGCTCCAGGAATTTCTTGGGATCGAAATTGCCGAGGAAAGCGATCCGGACCACGCGGAATCCGTCGGCGCCCATGTCGGAAACGCTATTCGCGATGTAGACATCCATGCCGTGGATCACCGACATGACGGCGATCAGCGTGGTGGTGGCCAGGATGATCCCGAACAGGGTGAGGAAGCTGCGCAACTTGCTGGAGCGCAGGGAATCGGCCGCGACCGCGGTGGCTTCACGAAAGGACGCAGTTTGGGCCATCTAGATTAAGGGACGAGCTCCGCGGGCACTTTGTTCCGCACATTCTCCATCCATTGTACGAGAACCTCGTCCAGCCAGAAGCGCGGCTTGGTTTTGGAGACGAATCCGAGGTGTCCGCCGTGTTCTACCGGGAGCAGGGTCAAGTGGGGATTGGTGGAGAACGCCGGAAGGTTGTAGACCTCGAAGGGGATCAACGGGTCGTCTTTTGCTTGTACTAGCAAGGCTGGGACGCGGATGCGGTGGAGGAACTGGTTCGCGGATTGGGTGGCGTAGTAGTTGTCGGCGGTTCCGAATCCGAAGGCGCGCGCGGTGAACTTGTCATCGAATTCGTAGACGCTTTTGACTTGGTCGAGATGGTCGAGTTGAAACAATCCGGGCGTCAAGCGCTCTTTCAGGCGGATGCGCAGTTTCAGGCGCTTCAGAAAGCGGTTGGAGTAGAGGAAGTTGGCGGGCGACTGTAGGCGCCGTGCGCAGGCCGCGAGATCGATGGGAGTGGAGACGGCGGTGACGCCGGCGAGCAGTTCATGGGCTTCGTCACCCAGTTCGCCGGCCAGCTTGAGAACCACGTTTCCGCCGAGTGAGAAGCCGGCTAAAAAGACGGGTGCGGTTCGTTTGATCGCGCGCAGGACGTAGAGCAGATCCGACGTTTGTCCGGAGTGATAGAGCGCTTTGCCGCTGAGATGTTCGGTGCCGCCGCAGCTTCGCATATTGAACCGATGCGCGGCAAATCCGGCTGTGAGGGCGGCCTGCGAGAGGCTGCGCGCGTATCCGGCGTCGCTCGATCCTTCCAGGCCGTGGACCAGAATGATTTCGGCTTTTGGTTCGCCGGATGGCCGTTGGGAATGAACCAGAACCTGCACGCCTGGTTCGGTTTCAAAGAAGCGGGCCTCTACCGGGAAGCGTTGCTGGTCCAAGTCGCGGGTCCAGAAATTGCCGGCCATGGTGGAGAGGTGTGGATTCCGGAAGAAGGGGACGAAGGGGCGCAAAAGATCATTCTCCCCATACCGAACCGCGACCGCAAGGGAGCGCTACCACAATCGCGCGGTTCCCGGATGATTCGCACGCTCCCTCGCGGTCGCGGTTCGGTAAGAAGAACCCTGGCCGAGCCACTCGCGCTTAGGCGCCGGCGCTGTCCAGGATTTTTTGGATCAACTGCTCATAGTCCAGCCCGCCGGCGGCGGCGGATTGGGCGAAGTCTTCTTCCCGGGCGAGCGAGGGATTTGGATTGGCTTCAATAATCACAATTTCGCCGTTCGCCTTCAGGCGCACGTCGATCCGGCCCAATCCTTGAATTTTTAGCGCACGATATACTTTTCGCGCCAGGCGAGTGAGTTTCTCCTGAAGTCCGGCGGGAAGCTCGCCGGCCGGCCCGTTCTTGATGCCCCATTTTTTTCGATACGTGTCGTCCCACTTGGCTTTGAACGTGGCGAACTTCGGTCCGTCATCCGGCATCTGTTCGAAGAAGATCTCGCGCGGTGGAAAGACGGTCAGCTTGCTGTTGCCGAGGACGCTGAGGTAAAGCTCGCGCCCTTCGATGTACTCTTCGATCAAAGCATCGCACTGAAATTTCTCGTGGATAAAGCGCGCCCGCTCCAGCGCTTCCTCTTCGCTCTTGGCCAGAGGACGCTTTGGCGATGCCATCCGACGATTCTTCACTCACCGGTTTTACGAAAGCGGGGAATACGAAACGTCGCAGGCGTTTCAGCGGGCGGGATTCCTGGGAAATCACGAAGTGCGGAACCCGCAGCCGGTGATACAGCAACACTTTTTTAGCCAGCGCCTTGTCCTTGCACAGGATCAAGCCGTCGGGCCTAGCGCCGGTGTAGCGCGCCCGCATCAGTTCCAGCAATGCGGGAATATTCGGCTCGTGAGCGCGATTGGAATGAAAGGACTCGGTGAGGTTGAACACCACATCCGGCGTGAATTCTTTCAGTTTCTCGACAATGGAAACAACATCGTTGAAAACGGCCAGCGTTTCCACCTCATGTCCCAACTTCTGCAGGCAGGAGAGCACATCCGCTTCCGTTTGCTTGTCCTCGTCCTCTTTGAGCGCGCGCGGCGAGAAAGTTTCGCCGGCCGTGGCTGGGCGCCCCATGTCGAACAGGACCAATACCTTCACACGGACCTCTTGAAGCGGCCGGTGTGCAGATGATTGGTCACCAGCGTCGCGAGATACGCCGAAAGTTCATAAGACAAGCGCGATTGATCGCGCGGCGCAGTCAACTCCAGTTGCTGGCAGCGCTGCGTCAGACGGCGCACCAGCATGTCCACGGTGTATTTTCGTTGCTGCGTCCAACGCACGATGGATGCCACCAACGCCGCGCGGTTCTTGCGCATCACTTTCGCGGCAGATTCCCCGCGCGGCTCGCCATTCTCGAATATAACGCGCAAATCGGCGTCATAAAAATCGGGAAAGTCCTCGGCGTACAGCTTTCGGCGCTCCGCGTAATATCGCGCCAGCGTTTTGCGCAGCTTTCCCGCATCGGAAATAAGGCGGCCGCGCGAAACTTTGGGCGGAATGCTTTTGGCTTCCTCCATCACGGAGTGAACGAACTTGAGTTTCTCGAGCGCCTTCCAGCCGCGATACTGCTCGCGCCACTCTTCTGGTTTCAGTGAGAGCCAGACGGCAAAAGTTTCGGCGAAATCCTCATCCGGATGCGCCTGCGCGTACCAGTTCGGCAGATGCCGGACGAAGCCTTTACTATAGGGCCTAGGCTGGTAGGTTTCGGGCGCGTACTCCGTTTCCGGGCTGCCGAATATTCTGCGCCAATCGTCGCGCGATGAGAATCGATAGGCGTGATCGATGGCGTGGCCGCACTCGTGCCGCAGCAGTTGCTGGCACCATTCCGGAGTCCCGCCCTCCACTTCCAGCATCTGCCGGTGTTCCAGGATTTTGAGGCGGGGATGGGCCAGATAGAACGGCATGGCGATGGCGGGAACCCCGGCCGGCGAGAACCACTCATCCCCCAGATAGCAGGCCGGACGGAACGCCAGGCCGCGCGCCGCCAGCTCTTCCTGGAATTGTGTGACACGGCCCTCCAATTCGCTTCCGGCGATGTGGACGCCGAGATCGCAAATCCGGCACGCCAGCAGTTCGTCGTCTTTCAGAGCGGCCCAACTTGGCGCCGCCGCTGCCGGTGCGGACGCCGGCTCGGCGTTATCGTGAGCTTCCACCGCTTCATGGTATCGGAGTAATACACTCGAAAGTGGAGGCGTCTGATGCCGAATCCAGATCTAGCGCAATCCAGGGAAGGCAACCTGGGGATCATCACGCTCAACCGGCCGGACCGGCGCAATCCCCTTTCGCTCGCTGTGATGCTCGCAATGATTGGGGCGCTGGAGGAGTTCGGCGCCGATCCGGGCATCCGCGCGGTGATCGTAGCGTCCACCGGAAAAGCATTCTCGGCCGGGCATGACTTGAGCGAAATGGTGGGACGCACGCGTCAACGAGTATCGGCGTATCTTCGACGTCTGCACCGAATTGATGACCAAGATTCAATCCATCCCGCAGCCGGTGATCGCGCAGGTGCAAGGCGTGGCAACAGCAGCTGGATGTCAGTTGGTGGCGAGCTGTGACCTGGCGATCGCGAGCGAGCAGGCGACTTTTGCCACGCCGGGCGTGCGGATCGGATTGTTCTGCAGCACTCCGATGGTGGCTCTGAGCCGCGCGGTGGGACGCAAGCGGGCGATGGAGATGCTGCTCACCGGCAAAGTTGTGGATGCGGAGACGGCGGCGGAGTGGGGGCTGGTGAATCGCGTGGTGCCGGCCGCGGAGTTGGAGAGCGAGACGCGGCGGCTGGCGTGCCAGATCGCCGAAGCCAGCAGCTTCACGGTGGGGCTCGGGAAGCAGGCGTATTATGCGCAGATCGATCTGGACCAGGCGAAAGCCTACGCGTACACGAAAGAAGTAATGGCGATGAATGCGCTGGCGGCGGATGCGCAGGAAGGGATTTCAGCGTTTTTGGACAAGCGGGCGGCTTGTTGGTCTGGGAAGTGAGGCACCGACTCCCTTACGGTCGCGGTTCTGTAACGTCTTCAGCCTCATTCCGAACCGCGAGCGTGAGCGACCGGTAAATAATTGTGCCGCGCGTTCGGGCCACCTCGTGGTACTTCGCCAACCAATCCTTCAAATCCGGATAATTTGAAATCGCGAGAGACGGATTGTAGGGCCCGAGTCCATCTACGATCCAATCGGGAGATGTGGCGGAGAGTTCCCGGCGATTCTCGGCTGCCAGCTCCGGCGCGATGACGTCTGAGTTGGTCAAGTGGCGATCCGCCAGCACGCCGGTCAACGGCTGTGAATCCAAAAATCGCGTGCCTGCCTTCATTCGGGTGTAGGCGAAGATGTCCGGACGGTAGCCCCACACCAGCAACGTGCCCTCGCTGCCCGATTCGATCCGCGGCAGCGCGGCTGTCCTGGTTCATTGCGAGATCGCTCCATTGCGTTTCTCGATGCTGTGCCAGATCCCGGGCGAGCGTGACGTAGCGCGGACCGAAGCGGGCGAGCGGGATCAGTCAGCAGCAGCCAGACAATGGCGCGGCATCGTCCCAGCAGCGTGTAGCCGCGCGCGGCCATCAAAGCCATCACGGGCAGCAGTTGGAAGTAGTAGCGCGGAAAGAATCGCCAACCCGCCGCTACCGCAGCCAAACTCAGCAGCAGCCACGCCACCATCCGCCATCGCTTCTCCTTCCAGAATGCGAACGCCGCGGCCACCACCAGCGCGCACTGAAGTCCGGCCCAGCTCAGGGTGCGAGTGATTCCTGTCGAGAAGGCGAACGATTGCTTGGAATATGCCGTGCCCCATTTCCAGACTTCTTCGATATAAGGCGATCCAAAAATCGCCAGCGCCGCCAGGTTCGGAAGGGCGAATCCCACCAGCAACATGGGCCACGAGCGCCACGTCCATAACGCGCAGGCAATCAGTACGAACGCGGCTTTCGGATTCACCAGCATCGCTACGCCGGCGGTGAGTCCGCTTAAAAACGCACGGCCGCGCCATGCCAGGTACACAGCGGCGAAGTGCGGCAGCAGCATCAGTAGATCCGGCGCCAGCGCCATCACCGCGGAAGGAATTCCGAACGTCAGAAAGAATGCCACGAAGCACGCGGCCGCGATCCCCTCCCGCGGACTCCACAACTCGCGCGCGAATCGCCACGCCATGAGGCAGCAAAGGAATACGAAGAGAGCGCCGGCCAAGCGGAGCGTGATCCCGATGCGTGCGTCCCATAGCAGATAGATGTAGGCAGCGAGCGGGGGCTTATCGAACCAGATGTCGCGATAGAGAAGCTTTCCGTCCAGAAGTTGCAGGGCAGCCGCCGTGGGATAGGCTTCTTCCACCCAAACAATGCCAGTGTGACAGAGGCGCGCCACTAAGATCCCCAGCAAAAGCAGCGTCAGAATCAGGCGTTCCCGAGCGGATGTGGCGGCGTTTTGAATATAACTGGTGTAGCACACGCGTGATCCTATTAGAGACTTCAGCTACCGATGCCGGCTTGCGGCTGGACCAGTTTCTGCACAATCGGCTCCCGCAATACAGCCGGTCGAGGTTGCAGAGTTGGATCGAGCAGGGGCTGGTGGAAGTGAACGGCAGTCCCGCCAAGCGTTCGCATTTGCTGAAAGGCGGGGAGAGAATCCAGGTTTCGCCGGCCGATCTTGCGCCGCTGCGCGCGGTGGCTGAGGATGTTCCGCTGGATGTTCTTTATCAGGATGACGATGTAATTGCGGTCCACAAACCAGCGGGCATGGTGGTGCACGCGGGCGCGGGACGCCATTCGGGGACTCTGGTGAACGCGCTGGTGCATCGCTTTGGAAAATTGTCGAGCGTGGCCGGCGATTTACGTCCGGGAATTGTGCATCGGCTGGACCGGCTGACCAGCGGGGTGATCCTGGTGGCGAAAACCGACGCGGCTCATCGGCATCTGGCGGCCCAATTCGCCAATCGCGAAGTGGAAAAGACTTATCTCGCGCTGGTGCACGGGCATTTGAAAATGGATCAGGGCAAAATCACCAGGCCCATTTCGCGCGATCCGGTTCGCCGCGTCCGGATGACGGCGAAATCCGACATCGGCCGCCACGCCGTTACCGAATACAAAGTTCTGCGGCGCTTCAAAGACTCCAGCTATCTCGAAGTGAAAATCGGGACCGGCCGTACGCACCAGATTCGCGTGCATCTGGCGAGCATCGGGCATCCGGTGGTGGGCGACAAACTCTACGGCGCGCCGGCGGCCGAGCTAAACCGATTTTTCCTGCATGCGTATCGAATTACATTTAGCAGCCCGGCAACCGGAGAGAAGATAACCGTGACCGCTCCGCTTCCGGCGGGGCTGGCTGAATATCTGGATGGCCAGGTGGTCTAAACCGCGCACTCGTGGGAGCACTCCCTCGCAGTCGCGGCTCGGAACGGGCATCCACCAACCACCAGTAACCAGCCACAGCCACCAGCGACCAGCCACGAGTCCCCAGCCCCCAGCCCCGAGTCCCTATAATATAGTTACGTCAATGAAACCCGCTGTTCTTTCCGCAGTCGCTTTGTGCGTGTTCTCGTTCGCTCCGGCACAAGACGTTCCGGACAAGACGCGCATCACAGTGGACGTGTCGCGCGTCAACATGCTCTTCACCGTGTCGGACAAAAAAGGCCGCTTCGTCACCGACCTGGTCAAGGACGATTTTCAGGTGATGGAGGCGAAGAAAGCGCAGCCTATCGTGGAATTCACTGCGGAAACCGATCTACCGTTACGGCTGGCGATTCTGATCGACACCAGCAACAGCATCCGCGATCGATTCCGGTTTCAGCAGGAAGCCGCCACGGCGTTCATCGATAGCACCGTCCGGCCGCATCAGGATAAAGCGCTGGTGGTGAGCTTCGATACAGCCGCGGAACTGGTGACCGATCTTACCGACGACATTCCCGCACTCGACAAGGCGGTCCAAAGTTTGCGCCCCGGTGGAGGCACCGCGCTCTATGACGCCATCTTCTTCGCCAGCCGCGACAAACTGATGCAGGATCAGCCGCTCTATAAGTTTCGCCGCGCCATGGTGATCCTGAGCGACGGAGAAGACAATCAGAGCCGCTACACACGCGACCAGGCGCTCGAGATGGCGCAGAAGGCGGACGTCACGGTTTACACCATCTCCACCAATATCTCGCGCATTCCGACGGACGGCGACAAGGTAATGCGATATTTCGCATCCGAAACCGGCGGCCAGGCATTCTTTCCGTTCCAGGCTTCGGACTTGAACCAATCGTTCGAAAATATCTCGAACGAGTTGCGCCATCAGTACAACATTTTTTATCGCCCCGAGCCGTTCAAGGCCGACGGGTTGTATCACACCGTGGAGATTCATGTGAAAGGCCGCAAGGATCTGCTGGTGCGCTGCCGCAAAGGTTACTACGCGCCGAAGATGTAAAACCGTTTCTGGTTTCTCGCTTGATTGAAACCCGCTACAATAGGACATTCCCATGGATGAAAAAGAACGCGCCCGCACTCTAGGACTCACGCTCGGCCAGATCGAAAAGCAGTTTGGAAAAGGCTCCATTGTAAGGTTAGGATCCAAGGAAGCCATCGTACAAGTTCCCGCTATTTCCTCGGGCTCCATTTCGCTCGATCACGCTCTCGGCGTTGGTGGATTCCCACGCGGACGCATCATCGAAATCTTCGGACCGGAATCGTCCGGAAAGACCACCATCGCTTTGCAGGTGATCGCCGAAGCCCAAAAAGTGGGCGGCATGGCCGCATTCATTGACGTGGAGCATGCGCTCGATCCCACCTACGCAAAGAAGCTGGGCGTGGATGTGGACAATCTACTGGTCTCGCAGCCCGATTACGCCGAGCAGGCGCTTGAAATCACCAGCGCGCTCATCGTCTCGGGATCGATCGACGTATTGGTGGTGGATTCGGTGGCGGCCTTGGTTCCCAAATCCGAGCTGGACGGCGAAATGGGCGACAGCCACATGGGATTGCAGGCGCGCCTGATGTCGCAGGCCATGCGCAAGCTCACCGGCCACGTTTCGAAATCGAATACCTGCCTGGTGTTCATCAACCAGATCCGCGAAAAGATCGGCGTGATGTTCGGGAATCCGGAGACCACCACGGGCGGCCGCGCGTTGAAGTTTTATTCCTCGGTGCGCGCCGATATCCGCCGCATCGCCGCCATCAAGGAAGGCGAAGTGGTGGTGGGCAATCGCACCAAGGTGAAGATCGTCAAGAACAAAGTGGCAGCGCCGTTCCGCGAAGCCGAGTTCGACATTATCTACGGCGAGGGGATTTCGCGCGAAGGCGACCTCATCGATCTAGGCGTGGCGCAGAACATGATCGAGAAGAGCGGGTCGTGGTATAGCTACAAAGGCGATCGCATCGGCCAGGGACGCGAAAACGCGCGGCAGTTTTTGAAGGACAATCCGGATATCCGGCAGGGCCTGGATACGGATTTGCGCAAAGCGCTGGGGATGCTTAAGAAGGACCCTGTGCCTGCTGTCGCGGCTGTGGCGGAAATTCCCAAACCGGCCGCCGCCAGCGCCGCACGCGGCAAAGCTTAGAGAGTCCGAAAGACCGCTTGCTCACGGGTTTGTGAAAAAACCAAAAAGCACCGACTCCCTTACGGTCGCGGCTCGGTAACGTCCACGAAATACGAATCCTCTTTCCGAGCCGCGACCGTGAGGGAGTCGGTTTGACACAGGCTGCTAGGAACGGGCGCCTCGCTCCTTCAGTAGCGCAGCCATCTTTTCGTGCTTCGACTTTTCAGCCAGCGCCAGCGGCGTCACCGGCACTCCCTGCGCTTTGCCCGCTGCGTTGACGTCCGCGCCGTGATCCAGGAACAGGCGGGCCAACTGCACGTGCCCTTTGTTGGCAGCGAAATGGAGTGCGGTTAGTCCCAAGGATTTGGCGTGGACATCGACGCCTGATTTCAGCAGAAACTCGGCGATCTCTAGGTGTTCGTCGCCCAGAGCTGTGTATGCGAGCAGCGTAATGTCGTGCGCGCCGCGCTCGCGGAGGCATCCAGAGTCTTCGGTAATCAACCGCTTCACTAGAGCTTGCTCGCCCAGCAGCGTCGCGGTGCACGTGGAGACGGGCGCGCCTAAATCAGCCAGGAACTGCGCCATGGGCGTCAGGCCCATATGAGATGCGGCTTCGATGGCCAATTCATCCCAGGTGGCGCGCGTCATAATCAACGTCGGGCACAGCTTCTGCAAGTGCTTCACCTTTTCGAAATCGAAATGAGCGACGGTGACGAATTGATTGATCCAATCCTCCGGGATTCCGTAGGTATCTTCGCGAGTCATCGGATCCCCATGCAGATCCTGCGTGTAACGCCGGCCGTAATAGGCACGCTCCATAGACGGAGCCTGCGACACATCCGCGCCGCGATGGATCAGCATCTGCACCAAGTCGTCATAGCCGCGCGCCGCGGCCAACTGTAAAGCGGTTTTCCCATCGCGACGCCGCGCATTGGGATCCGAGGCGTTCATCAGAAGGAACATCGACATCTCGGACGCAAGCGCATGGTCCGGATGATCCACTGCGGCCAGAAGCGGACTTTCGGGACCGGCGCTCAAATCGGCCCCCTTCATAGCGAAGAAAATCACCAGCGCAGGCTTTCCCGCTTCGGCGGCGAGATGCAACGGCGTCCGCCCGTCAGGTAAGCGGTGGTGAGCTAGACCAGGATCGTCTTTCGCGATTTCATTCGCGCGTTTGCCATCTCCGGCTGCGGCGGCCTCGAAGATATCCAGCACCAAACCCTTCACCAAACCGCGTCCGGCGATCTCTTCGGCGACCTTCGGCTGGTTTTTGAGGCACGCAAGCGTGTAGACGGAGACGCCATCGGCGTCCCTGGCGTATCGCAGCCCCGGATCGCGATCCAGCATCGAGATTACGGTGGGAAGGTCGCCCGCAACAACCGCCAGCCGGAACTTTTCCGAATCCAGGGGGTTGGTTTTGGTTTCGGCTGGCACTCCGCCTGCGAGCATACCGGCCGCACCCGCTGCTAAAAGAATCTCACGTCGGTTGGTCATGCACTGACTTTCCACTTTTGTGGTGAAACAGGCAAGACATCCAGCCTCAATTTAATGTTTGTGAACAAGTCGAGACGAAAGAAGAGCTTAGGGTTGCGTGTTAACGCGCGCCCCCTTCCAGACCGTCGCTTAAAGAGTGCCGCGCAAAGAGCAGGCCGTATACTAAGACCGTGCCAGCAGCCGGCTCCATCGCGGCCATCCTTCGGTTTGGAGCATTCGAGCTCGATTTGCAGAAGAATGAACTGCGGCGAGCGGGAGTGCTGCTGAAGCTATCGCCGCAACAGTTCCAGGTGCTGCGGTTGCTGGCGGAAAACTCGGGACAAGTGCTGGCTCGCGAGGAGATCCAGCGCGAGGTATGGGGCGCCGGCACCTTTGTCGATTTCGATCGAAACCTCAACGTGTGCGTGGCCCAGATTCGCTCCACGCTGAATGACGATTCCGACGCGCCCCGGTTCATCCAAACCATTCCGAAGCGAGGCTATAAATTCGTCGCGCCTGTGGAGCGGATTGCCACCGCGCTTCCGGATGACCCACCCGCCCGGCCTTCCGCGCGCCGAAATTGGCTGTGGTTTGCAGTGCCGGCGGCGATTCTGGGGATCCTTGCGGCTTATGCGGCGCGGCGCCTCCCCGTTCCTCCGGCACGCACCATGCTGGCGGCGCTCCCGTTCGAGAATCTCACCGGCGATCCTAAGGAAGACCTGTTCACCGACGGCCTCACCGAAGAGCTGATCGATCAGCTTGGCAGCCTGAACCCGGACAAGCTCGGCGTCATCGGCCGGACATCGGTGATGCGCTACAAAACAGCGCCGCATAGCATCGATCAGGTGGGCCGCGATCTGCACGTGGATTACGTCCTCGAAGGAACAGTCCGGCGCAGTGACGGGCGGATTCGAATCGCCGCGCGGCTCATCCAGACTGGCGATCAAGCACAGGTTTGGACCGACACTTCCGAACGCGCGGAATCTGAAATGTTCCGCATTGAGGAAGAATCCGCGGCGCGCATCGCGAGCGCGGTATCCGGCAAGCTTTTGAATGGCGCGGCGACAGGGAAAACCGCTTCTCACGCAAGGAATCAAGAAGCATACCAGGCCTATTTGAACGGGCTCTACCTGGAACACAAAGGAACTCGCGCCGATTTGGAGCGGAGCATCGCTTACTTTGAAGATGCCACTCGCCTGGATCCGCAATTCGATCCCGGCTATTCGGCACAAGCTGAGACTTTTGTGGCAATCGGACGGTCCGGGGCTTCGTCAGCCGAGACCTGGAAGCGTGCGCGGGAGGCCGCTGAAAAGGCTCTGGCCATCCATCCTGGGAACGCAGAAGCCCACAATGCACTGGCCAATGTTTTGTTTTGGCACGAATGGAATTGGCCGCTAGCCGAGCAGCATTTCACACAGGCGATTTCGATGAACCCGAGTCTCCCGGCCGCGCATCACGACTATGCGTTTTTTCTGGTCGCCATGGGACGCACCGAGCCAGGTTTGACCTCGCTACGGCGAGCGATTGCGCTGGATCCACTTTCCGCGAGGATCAACATCGACGCCGGCTGGCTCTATCTGCAGGCGCATCGCTTCGACGACGCGATCCGGCAGGCGCGCCGGGCGCAGGAATTGGAACCCGCGCTGGCCGAGGCGAAGTCTTGCATCCTGCGAAGCCTCTTTTATCAGAAGAAGTACCGCGAGATCGCCGGCGCGCTGCATCTGCCGGCGGGAGATCCCGAGGAAAGTTTGAAACGCCTATATGGCCAGAAGCTTCAGGAAGAAGAGAAGGCAGCGTCCACCGACCTCTTTGGCATGGCCACGCGATACACGTTCGTCGGGCAGAATGCCAAAGCGTTGGACGCTCTGGAGAAGGCTTATGCGGAGCGCAGCATCATGCTGCCGCTGTTAAAAACGGAGCCGTCGTTCGCCGCACTGCACTCAGAACCGCGATTTCAGGAGTTAGCGCGCAAGCTGGTCCTGCCCTGAAACTTCCAAGCCGCCCAGACGAACGCGAGCACAATCGTAAAATCCGTAATCACGTGAAATAGAAAAAGGTGGCGAGGGATTTCTCCGGCATCCGCCATGGAGCTGACGGCGAGCTCCAGAAGTCCCATGCATGCCAGCAGCACGCCGAACAAACGCAGACGCCACTCGATGCGCCGTTCCCAAAGGCACATCCCGAGAACTGCCGCGTACCAAACCAGAATGTGCCACGGAGCAACTCGGAACAAGGCGGACCGAACTACGCTCCACCATCCAAAGGATTTCGTTTCCTTACCTGGCGCGAAACCGTACTTCCGCTCGTAATTGCCCAGGTTGGGCCTGCGCAAGTAAGCATGTTGATGAAGTGCCCGGTAAACGATTTCGGCTCCTCGCCAGGGATGCAGCAACACAAAACGAGCGATCTGTCCGTGCCCGGCTCGACGATTGAAATCGTTCCACCACGCGCGGTTTGCGGGATCGGCCACAGCGGGCATGGGCCAATGGCCAATAAAAGGCGCGTACTCCGGCCCCAACCCCAGATCGCGCAGATCCTCGAACGGCGTGGGCGACTTGTCCAGAAGGATCATGAAAATTCCAGCGTAGGCGTCGTCGCCTTTTTCTTCTTCCGGCATCACGACAAAAGAGAGAGCCGCGGCAGCGAGAATCAATCCGGCAAGCGCCAGCGCACCGGCTTTCTGCCACCTGCCGCTAAATAAGAGCCCGGCGATCACCGCCATCGCGCACAAGAACAATCCGAGCGCCGCGTGTTGCGCCTTGCTCAAAACGCAGAGAATAGCAGCGCCGATGAACAGCAGAAACGTCGACGGACGCCGGTCTCTCATGCAAGTAGAGCCAGAGCACCAGCGCCCACGACAGAAATAGCCAAGCCGCTACATCGGTGTAGAACGAATTGCAGCACGCGATGTAGCTGACGTCGGTAAAAATGAACAGCGCCAGCACGCCAACGGTTCGATTCCACCGATCCGCCAGCGGCCGCAGCAGCCCGAGAAAAGCCGCGAAACATCCGATCCACAATACGGCGTGAATCGCTCCCAGAATCCGGATGTCAAATACCTGGCTGCTGACCCACCAATTGATCACCGCGGCGCCTGAGATCGGAATCAGTTCAGAAGAACGGTCATCGGACATCCAATGAAACGCGCGGTTATACACCCAGCGCGCCGTAAAGTACTTGTACTCTTCGGACGTGTCGAGGCTGGAAGAAGCCAGGGAGAACCGGCCGATCAGTTTCGAGAAGTCGCCATTGTTGGCGAGTCCGATGGAGGGCGGTATGAAAAGTTGGAAGACGACGATCGCTGAAAAGAGCGCCACCAGCGCAAGCTCGCCGGTCCGGAATCGTGGCATCTGATTATTCGGGCGGAACCAATCGGATCATGCTCAGGTTCACTGTGAAGACGCGGTCGTCTGTCGGGACGCTCCAGGCTGGGCCGGCATGAACATCGATGTGATATTCATCGCTCTCCGGTAGATCCGCTTCGACAATGAATAGGCCGGAACGTTCCAACTTCCAGCGGCCCACTTCGCGTCCATTCGCGCTGGCTGCCAATTCCACCGGATGCCCCTCGCTCGCATGGCCCCGAATACGCAAACGCTGCGGACCGGGTTTCACGCGCACCAGGCGCGCGGCTGCGTGCTCGCCGATCCAGCGATATTTGTTTCCGAACACCCCTTCCAGGTCGTACCAGCCTTCCAGCAATCGATCCACATGGCTGGGCAGGCAGAAATCGATCACGTCTTCGCGATCGCCCGGATACAACTCAGCGCGATCCGACGAAGGAAGAAGATTGTATACGGCGCCTTCGTTCGGCGCGCGATAAGAACATCGGGTGCAGACCAGTGTGTCTTCCGCACCGCGCTGGACGGGCGAATGACAATCCGGGCAGCGCAGGAGTTTCTGGAATTCGGATTCGTCAAAAGCAACGCGCTCCGAGCGGCCGGCCTTGCGGCAAACCGCCGCTAGTGTCCCACCCAGCAATCGCCCCGCGCGCCACTCGGACATCGATGCGGACTTGACGATTCTCTCTCCCCATCCCCGCTGCGGCACGAACATTTCGAACTCGGCGCTTTCAAAGTGCGCGTGAATCAACTCGTGCCACTGCTTGAGACCCATCGTATGATTCTGCCGGATGCCGAAGCTCTCTTCCTGATGCGCGCCAATCACGTCGCGGACCAGGTATCCAAGCAGGCCCCAGTCATTCAAGCGGCGCTCCCACGGTTTCATGGTGTCGTAGTAAGGGCAGCGGTACAGGCTCAGCGTCAGCTTTCGTTTCAACGGTTCTTCGGCAAACAGGAAAATGCCGCCGGGCTGCAGCACGCGCTTCACTTCCAGAAACACGCTTTCCATGTTCATGAACTGGCTGAGCATCTGAAACGCCATCACGAATCGCAGCGATTCATCCGCGAACGGCAGATTCACAGCGTCGCCGGCCACCCGGATGGGCGCGCGGGAAAGATGCCATTGGTCCTGCAGCGAGACCCCGTAGCGCAACGAATCGGCGGATATATCCAGCGCGAATCCGCTGGCGCCGAATTCATTCGCCAGCATGTAGCTGGTGTGTCCCACGTTGGAACCGATCTCGAGAAACGGCGTCATCTCGCCGATGAAATTCAGATGATTCCGGATCACCGCGCCTCGCCGGACGTTCTGCTCCGCGTAGTGAGCCATGGCGCGTTCGGGCTGCCCGAGTGAGGCGAAATTGTGAAACTCCACCTCCGCGCGCTTTACCGCCAGCGACTGCGCTTCAATCAAAACAGCATCTCCAACGCCAGCGATCGAAGATCGGGCAGCAGCACATCCGGCGAATGGGTGCGCAGCTCTTCCATTGGCACGAGGCCCGTGGCGACCGCGATGGAGCGAATGCCATTGGCCTTCGCGGCGCGGACATCGTTCGGATGATCGCCGATTAACGAGATGCTGCCCGCGCGGGTGATCCATTTTTCCTTGCGCGCGCGCCGGATGGCCAGACGCGCCAATCCCGCGCGATCTTTCGCGAGTTCGGCGAAAGCTCCGAAGCGGAAATAGGGCTTGAGTCCGGCGCGTTCCATTTTTCGCCAGCCGATGCGGGTGAGGTTGCCGGTGACCAATCCGATGACGACGCCGCGCCTTTCGAGAGACGCGAGCACACGCCGCACGCCCGGGCAAACTTTGCGCTCCAGCGAGGGAACGGTGCGGATATAAATTCGCTGGGCGCTCTCCACTACATCCGGCATCGCCTTACGGATGGCCGCCGGTTTCATTCCCGCGCGCAGCATCATGGTGGTCAAAATGTCGCGATCCAGCATGCCTGCCACCGGAACGCCTTCGGTTGTGGTGTCAACGCCGACAGTGCGCCGAATCGCCCGCACCAGTGCCTCCCGATGATGTGCGCCGGCGCGGCGGATCAAAGTACCGTCGATGTCGAAAAGCACTAATGCGTCCACGCGTTCCAACTTAATACTATAGCGGGCACCGGCTCCCTTACGGTCGCAGCTCGGTACAGGGGCGCCTCTTTCCGAACCGCGACCGCGAGGGAGCGCTACCACGACAGAAGCAGGCGTTACGCTCCCTTGCGGTCGCGGTTCGGAATGGATGTTCGATAAGAGCCACTGGTAGAATCGCGCCATGGAGATCGATTTTCCAAACGCGAAGAAACTTCGTTTGGTGATCGGCGACATTACCAAACTCCGCGTGGATGCCATCGTGAACGCGGCAAATTCCAGCTTAGCCGGCGGCGGTGGTGTGGATGGCGCAATCCATCGCGCGGGCGGTCCGGCTATCATGCGCGAACTCGACGGAATCCGCGCTGCTTCCGGTGGATGTCCCACGGGTAGCGCAGTAGCCACCACTGCTGGCGCGCTGCCCGCGCAGTTCGTTTTCCACGCCGTGGGACCCATTTATCGGGACGGGCGCCACGGCGAAGCGGCTCAACTCGCGGCATGCTATTTCAAGTGCCTGGAGCTCGCAGAGCAGCATAACATCCGCACCATCAGCTTCCCCGCGATCAGCACCGGCGCCTACGGATACCCCATTCAGGAGGCCGCCGGCATTGCGCTCCAGACCGTCGCCGCTCACTTGGAAAAGCCCGGGGGCCGTGTCCGCGAGATTTTTCTGGTGTTATTTGACCAGAGTTTTTATCGACTTTACCAGCGCGCCGCCGCGCATTCGCTCTCGAATTGGATAGACTAGGGGTTCATGCAAGTGTTGCAGGCTGGCGAGCACAAATTTCTGCTGCTCGAACTCGATCCGGATTTCGTAGCCAATATCGCCAAGCAGGCGGGTTTTGAATACAAGATCGAAGACGGCAAACGCTCGCTGTGCCTGGACCTTCTGGCGGCGGATCGCCAGGCGCCCCTGCTGCTCTTCGACGCCGCGGATCCCGGCAATCTCGGTTGGTTCTCCCGCTGCCAGTTTTATGTGGACGGACAATCCGGCTCCGTGCTGCAGACTCCTATTTCCGTCGCGAATCAGAAGGACCGCTCCGGCCGCACGTTGCCGCATTCCATCCGGCTCCAAATCGCGAAGGAGCTCCCCGCCAGCTTCCGTCTTCCGGGCAAGCAGCCGGTCAACGAGCAAATGGTCTATGCGGTTCTCCACAATTTGTTGAATGCGCTGTTGAACACGGGTGTGGGGGTGTGCGGCGGTCCCGCGGTGAAGCCGTTAGCCGGACGCACCGAAACAATCGGGACGCGGAATTAAATCCAATTCGCGGAGTTTACTTCAGAACTGAATTCAACGATCCCTGGCGATAGCCTTCCAGATCGATGGTCACGTAGTGAAATCCCAGCGGCTTGAAAATTTCAACAAAAGCCCGCGCCATCTCGGGCGTCAGGGCTCGGGCAAGTTCGTCCTTCGCAATTTCGAGCCGGACCAATTCGCCGTGAAAGCGCACGCGGAATTGCCGGAAGCCGAGCGCCTTGATGGCTTCTTCGCCCACTTCTACCGTCTTCACGGTTTCAATCGTCACAGCCGTTCCGTAAGGGATGCGCGAGCTCAGGCAAGCGGACGCCGGCCGGTCCCAGGTAGAGAGGTTGGCCAATCGCGACAACTCGCGGATCTCGGCTTTCGTTAATCCCGCATCCACCAGCGGCGCTTCCACTTGGTGAAGTTTCGCGGCGCGCTGTCCCGGACGATAATCGCCCAGATCGTCCACGTTCACGCCATAAACGATGTGCTGGATCCCGCGCTCGCGGCCCAGCGCGTCCAGTTGGGTGAAAAGCTCATCTTTGCAGTGGAAGCAGCGATTCGGATCGTTCTTCACATAATCCGGATTCTCGAATTCGTGAGTTTCGATGTACTCATGCCGGAATCCGCACTCGCGTGCGAACGCTTCGGCATCGCGCTTGTGCGATTCGGGAATCGATGCTGAGTCGGCCGTGATCGCCACGGCATTGTCGCCAAGCGCGCGGTTTGCAGCCCATGCCAGATAAGCGGAATCGGTTCCGCCGGAATACGCAACCATGACGCGCTCCATGCCCGCTAAGACGGAGAACAGCTTCTCCTGCTTCTGAGCAAGCGACGTGGCGTCGAGTTTGGAAGGGCCCAAGCTCACCAGGGTTGCCATACGTATTCAGTATAACGAGACATGCAAAGAGTGTTACCGAACCGCGACCGCAAGGGAGCGCTACCACGACAGCAGCAAGCGTCACGCCGCGAGCGTAGCGACCGGCAAACACCACTCCATCGCCGAAAAGTGGTTTCATAGAAGCTATGACTTGGAGACCTCTTTCCGGCTTGATCTTCGCGTCCGCGTGCCTCGCCCAGCAATTGGCGCTGACGCCGCCCATGGGCTGGAATAGCTGGAACAAGTTTCACAAAAACGTCGACGCGAAAGTCGTAAAAGAAATCGCGGACGCCATGGTGTCCAGCGGAATGAAAGACGCCGGCTACCTGTACGTCAACATCGACGACACGTGGCAAGGTAAGCGCGACGCACAGGGCGTCCTGCAGCCGAACGAAAAGTTTCCCGACATGAAAGGCCTGGCCGATTACGTCCATTCCAAAGGCTTGAAGATCGGCATCTACTCTTCGCCCGGACCTCAAACCTGCGCCGGCTATGAAGGCAGTTACCAGCATGAAGAGGTGGACGCCAAGACGTGGGCGGCGTGGGGCATCGATTATCTGAAATACGATTGGTGCAGCGCCAAGACGGTTTACAAGGAAGAAGAGATGCCGGCCGTCTACAAGAAAATGGGCGACGCCCTGAAGGCCACCGGACGTCCGATTGTTTTCAGCTTGTGCCAGTACGGATTGCGCAAAGTCTCGGAATGGGGAGCGGCTTCCGGCGGCAATCTGTGGCGCACCACCGGCGACATCGAAGACCGCTGGAAGAGCATGGCGACCATTGGATTCGACAAGCAAATTGGTCTGGAGCAATACGCCGGTCCCGGACACTGGAACGATCCGGACATGCTCGAAATCGGCAACGGTAATATGGATGCCGTGGAGTGGAAAACCCACATGAGCCTATGGGCCATGCTGGCCGCGCCTTTGCTCGCGGGTAACGATCTGCGCAGCATGGATGACGATGCCAAGCAGATTCTCACGAATCGCGAAGTGATCGCCATCGATCAGGACAAGTTGGGCAAGCAGGGTTATCGCGTTTCAAAACAAGGCCAGACGGAAATCTGGGCAAGGCCACTCGATGGCGGCGATCTCGCAGTGGCGCTATTCAATCGCGGCGATCGCGATGAGCTGGTAATCGCCGGCTGGAGCGATTTGGGACTCTCCGGAAAACATGCGACACGCGATTTGTGGGCGCACGCGGATCGCGGCAAGATCAAGGATTTGTTCGAAGCCGAAGTATCAGCGCATGGCGTGGTGATGCTTCGCGTATCCAAGTGAGGAGCGGTGAAGATGAGAATTCTCTACACGACACTTACAGCAGTTTTGCTGGCATCCATTGTTTGCGCGCAAGGAGAACCGCAGCGCCGCAATCGCGAACAGCAGCCGCCCCTGGCCCAGGATCAGGCACAGGCTCAACCTGCGCACCACGGTCCACCGCCGGAGGAGAAAACCTCGGTCACTCATCACAGCGCCCGCGTCGGTGGCCAGCAGATCAATTACACCGCGACTACGGGCAACTACGTGATCAATGCCGAGGACGGGACGCCGAAAGCCAGTTTCTTCTACGTCGCCTACACCAAGGATGAAGTGGCGGATATTTCGAAGCGCCCAATGTCGTTCGTCTACAATGGCGGACCCGGTTCGGCGTCGTTATTCACCCACATGGGCCTCGGGCCGAAGCGGATCGTATTGACCGACGACGGGCACGGAATGCCAGCGCCCTACTCGATTGTGGATAACGAAAGCTCGTTCCTGGACGCCACCGACATGGTGTTCGTGGATGCCATCTCCACTGGCTACAGCCGGCCCGTGCCAGGCGAGAACGCCGCGCAATTCTACGGCACGGTGCAGGACGCCACTTGGTTCTCCGATTTCGTCTACCAATACCTGACACGCAACGAACGCTGGGCATCGCCGAAATTCCTGATCGGCGAAAGCTATGGCACCACGCGCTCCGCGCAGATGTCCAGCATCCTGCAGAATCGTCATCAGATTTATCTCAACGGAATCGTGCTGGTCTCTTCCGTGGCCTTCGCGAATTGGGGCGCCGACGACCGCACTAAATTTTTCCTGCCCACTTATACGATGTCCGCGTGGTATCACCACCTGCTTCCGCCGGACCTTCAGAAGGAGAACGCGGAATCCGTAGCCCAGGCGGCGCGGCAGTTCGCCCACGGCGAATATGCGGCGGCTCTGGAAAAAGGCGACCAGTTGTCATCCTCGGAATATCAAAAAGTGGTTCACGATCTGGCTCGCTTCACCGGCCTTTCGCCGAAGTACATCGAGGAGAGCAATCTGAGGATCAGTCCACAGCGCTGGTTCAAAGAACTGTTGCGCGACAAACGGCTGACGGTCGGCCGCCTGGATTCCCGCTTCACCGGCATGGACGTGGACGCCGCCGGCGAACGCAATGAATACGATTCCAGCGAGGCATCGTATGAGGGCGCCTACTCCGCGATGTTCCAGGATTACGTGCGGCGCGAGCTGAAATGGAACACCGACATGTTCTACACAATCTCAGCCAACGTCCGGCCATGGGATCAGGGCCTGCCCGGCCAGGTGGCGGAATCGCTGCGCTCCGCCATGACTCAGCAGAGCACGCTGCGAGTGCTGGTGGCGTGCGGATATTATGACTTGGCCACTCCCTTCAACGGCATCGAGCAAACCGTATCGCACATGAATCTGGAGCCGCCCATCCGCAAGAACATTGCGTTCGCATATTACGAGGCAGGCCACATGATGTACATCGACAAGAAGGCGCGCGAGAAGCTCCACAAAGATGTGGACGATTTCATCACCGCAAAGAACTAATCAAAAGGGTCGGGGCTCGGTAACGTCCTACCGAACCGCGACCGTAAGGGAGTCGGTGCCGTTTGATTGCGCTACTTCAGCAACGGAATGTCCTTCGCCGGCGCCGGGATGGTCGTGAGAAATTCGTGGATGTCCCCGAGTTGTTCATCCGTTACCAGCTTGCTCGTATAAGGTGGCATGGCACCCGAAGGATGCCGCACATACGCAACCAGCGCCTGCAACGGAATCGGACGCGGCGCCAGCTTCGGTCCGGCTCGCCCGCCTTGCCCCACTCTGCCATGGCATTCGTAACAGCCGATGGTCGCGTAAAGTTTCTTGCCGTTGTCCGCGTCCGCGGCGTAGAGGATAGTTCCTGCGAAAAGAATCAAAGCCAGCTTGCGCATTCTTCCTCCTAACGCGGCTGCGTCACCACATCGATCATCGCCGGCTCGCCGCGCTTCACCACTTCAATGCCCCGCCGGAGCGCCGCCGCGAGATCCTTCGGATCGCTGATCGGGCCATCGCCATACATGCCCATGCTCTGCGCGAGCTTCGCATAATCCACCGGCGGATCGTCGATGGTGGTGCCGATCTTCGCGCGATCCACTCCGCGATTGTGCTGGTTCGCCATGATCTGCACCTGCATCACTTCCTGATGGTAGCCGCGATTGTTGTGCATGATGTTCAGCAGCGGAATGCGATGATGCGCGGCCGTCCACAAGATTCCCGGCGCATACATCATGTCGCCATCGCACTGGATGTTGACCGTCAACCGTCCATGCTTGCGATTCGCCAGCGCAGCGCCCACTGCAGCCGGCGCGCCATATCCGATGCCGTACCCGCCCTGCCCGCCGATGTGATGATAATGCTTGTTGAAATCCCAGAGCCGCGTCGGCCACGAACTGACGAAAGCGGCTTCGGACACAAACGACCAATCTTCGTTCTTGATTTGCGCCCACAGCTCCGCGCAAAGGCGTGCCGTGCTGATCGGGCTCGCATCCCAGCCGTAGGCGGCCTCCACCCGGGACTTCTCCTGAGCTTCCCGGTGCGAGGCTGCCAATTTTGCGCCGCGATCCTGAAACGCCCGCTTACGATCGTCCGTGAGCAGACGCTTCACCGCTTCGATGAGGGAAGGCAGCGTTGTCTCGGCATCCGCCGCGATGGCCAAGTCCACTTCCTGAAAGCGCTGGAAGTCCTGATAGTTGCTGCGGAGAAAAAGATCGCCGGCCGTGATGCTAATCATTTTCGCGCCCGGCTTCGAAATCGGCCGCGTGGAATATTCCAACTGCTGCCCGAGAGAATGAACCGCGCCGTAGAAGTCTTCCACCTCCAAGCCGAGGATCACGTCGGCATTCGCGATCGCCGCCCCTCCGCGCAACGTTTGATTCAGCGGATGGCGGTTTGGAAAATTCATGCGCTGCCGTTGATCGATCACGGCGGTCTGCAACACCTCGGCCAGTTCCACCAGAAGTTTCAGTCCAGCAGGTGTGCGCGCACAGCGGCCGGCCAAAATCACCGGATTCTCGGCGTCCACCAAAAATCGCGCAGCCTCCGCCACCGCGCCCGAATCCCCTTGCGGAGGGGCGACGCGTGTGAGCTTCGGGATGCGTAAATCGGTCCCATCCGGAATCGGGCTTTCTTGCGTATCCGCATCCGCCACGATCACCACGGGCATGGCCGGCGGAGTCATCGCAATTTTATAAGCGCGCACCGCGGACTCGGCGAAATGCGGCAGAGAAAGCGGCGCGTCATCCCATTTGATGTACTCACGAACCATCGCCGCGGCATCCTGCACGCTATGCGTCCAATCCACGAAAGATCGCCGCCGCGTGGCGTCCATGATGTTGCCCAGAACCACATAAACCGGAACGCGATCGCAGTAGGCGTTGTAGATCGCCATCGAAGCATGCTGCAATCCCACCGTGCCGTGGGCTAAGACCAGCAGCGGTTTGCCTTCGATCTTCGCGTAGCCGTGCGCCATCGCTGTGGCCGATTCCTCGTGGCAGCAAGTGATGAACTCCGGGCTCTTGTTACCACCGTAATTGATCACGGACTCGTGCAGAGCGCGGAAACTGGATCCCGGATTCGAGCACACGTACTCGAAATCCAGCGTCTTCAGAACATCCAGCATGAAATCGGACCCAGGCCGGTCCGTGGTCTGCACTTCCACATGCGCCGGAACGCTGGTTTCGGCAGTGATCTCCTTGGCCGAGGGCGACGGCGCGGCTGCCCGGCGCGGATCTGCCTGCTGCGCCTTCGCACTCTCCGGTTTCACGGCCAGAGCCGTCGCGCCTGCCGCTGCGCCCTTCAAGAAACCCCGGCGATCCACTGAAATCCTTTTGGACTTGCTCATTTTCGCTCCGTTCAGGACTCCCTTATTCTAAGCCGAAAAGCCGTTTCTCGTTTCTCGTTCGCACGGGTCTGCAGTCGTTAACCAGAAACCAAGAACCAGAAACCAGAAACCGCCTTACTGCTACCCGCGTTCCGTGAACTTCGAGATCGAAGCATGGGATTCAGCGTAAGAACATGTTATTCACCACCAGTCAGCGGAAAGCCTGAGACATCTTTCGGGAAACAACCTTAGAACTGATCCAAACTCTTGTACTGGATACTTACCGATGATATTCTTACCTCGCGAGTGAACGTACTGGACCTCTGGTACCGTTTCTCCAGCGCAACCGATGATTGCCATCGCCATAATCACCGTCTTCTCCCTCGGGTCCTTATTGGCGTGGTTTCGTTATAGCTGTGGCTTGATCTTGAGTGCGAAGCCGGCTCACGATTACACGCCTCAGGTAGCTGCGGCAAACGAACTCGGATTCCTGGAAGTCCAGCACGATCTCGCTGCTGCAAGCGAGCGGCGCGTGCTGGACACCCTCCGCCAGAAACTGGAGCGGGATTACCAACTGCTCAGTTACCTGCTCAATCACAGCCCCGCCCTGCACACTGGAAGCGACGGCTTCGAACAAGTGATGATGATGCTGGATTTCAACCTGATGAAAGCGTTCTATTCCACCGTGTCGCTGCTTTCCCGTTCGGGCGCCCGTCGCGCGCTTCAGGAAATGTCCCAGGTGGTCAGCTACTTCGCCAATACCATGGGCGAGCGCGGCGCCTGGACTTCTGTTACCGAGTAGCAGCAATTACAATACATGGATGACGTCCCACGAGACGCGCTTCCGCGTGCGCTATGCCGAGACCGATCAGATGGGAGTGGTCTACTACGCGAACTATCTGATCTGGATGGAAGTGGGACGCGCCGAATATTGCCGCGCTTCCGGCATTCCCTACAAAGAAATGGAGGTTTCCGACGGCATCCGTTTAGCTGTGGTGGATGCGCATTGCCGCTATGTGCGTCCAGCGCTCTACGACGAGGAAATTGCCGTGACCACTTCCATCACGTTGTCAAACCGCAGAATGATTGAGTTTCACTACCACATTCGCAACGCGGAAACCGCTCAAACTCTGGCGGAAGGCGAAACCAAACACATTTTCCTGGGACCCGACATGCGCCCGAAAAAGCTCCCGGAGAAATACCACGCGACGCTAGGCGTGGCATAAGCACCCTCCGGAACCGGCCGGGTTCACCTTGGGCCCTCACTTTCTATTCTCCGGCCGATAAGCCCAGCAAGTGAAAGAGATGGCCGAAACCCAGGCGCTGACCGTTCCGGATAATCTCGCCCTACTGTCGAACTGCCGATTGACTTCGCGCGCCGCGGGCGGCATTGGCGTCTGTATTGGTTTGCTGGTTCTAGTAGGAGGCTGGGCGTGTAATATCCCAATGCTCAGAACAATCGTCCCCGGGTACTCTGCCATGGTGCCCAACACCGCGCTCGGAATTCTGTTGTCTGGCTTGGTGCT
The DNA here is from genome assembly GCA_963774655.1 of Bryobacterales bacterium. Lineage (GTDB taxonomy): Bacteria > Acidobacteriota > Terriglobia > Bryobacterales > Bryobacteraceae > Palsa-89. Next base: position 689,529 of record CAVZFZ010000005.1, read on the forward strand.
AGTGCTGGATGGCGGAGGCCAACTGAGCCGGGGCAAGCGTCTCTTGCTTCCGCTGGCCGCCGGAATTGTGAGCCTGATTGGCTTGGTCACCCTGACGCAGTACATGCTGGGAAGAGACATCGGCATGAACGGTCTGCTTTTTCCAAATGCCGTCATGCAATTCGCTCCCGCGCGAATGGCAATCATGTCGGCCGCGGCATTCACGTTATTAGGCGGGGCGTTCTTACTTTGGCGCCATCCGCGCGGTTTCGCGGTGGGCCAGTATCTGGTTCTAGCAGCGGGCTTGCTCTGCCTGTTCAATGCGATTGGATATGTCTATGGCATCCGGAGCTTTTACCGGTTGGCGTTCGTCGCCGGAAGCACTGCAATGGCGATCCACGCCTCCCTGACGTTCGTAATCCTTTGTGCGGGCGCGCTTCTCTCCCGTCCGGACTGGGGTCTCATGTCGACCATTACCAGTCCGTCTCCCGGCGGTGTCATGGCCAGACGCCTCTTGCCGGCCGCCCTGCTCACTCCGGTAGCAGTGGGCTGGGTGCAGTGGCAAGGTCAGGAGCGCGGACTCTATGACGCGCCCTTCGGCCTGGCATTGTTCACCGCGGCCAGTATCGTGATTTTTACGTTCCTGATTTGGAGAAGCGGCCAGGAACTCAACCGGCTGGACGCGGAACGGGCCCGGGCCGAGGGGAACATGAGGCAGCTAGCCGACTCCATGCCGCAAATGGTTTGGGCAGCCACGCCGGAGGGAAACCTCGACTACTACAATCAGCGCTGGTACGAGTACACGGGAATGAACTTCGAGATGACCAAGGATTGGGGTTGGAAGCCGGTGTTGCACCCGGACGACCTCGAAAATACCATGCAGGTTTGGACGGGAGCTTTGCGCTCTTCTCAGTCCTTCGAGATGGAGTACCGTGTTCGACGGGCATCCGACGGCGTGTATCGCTGGCACCTCGGACAAGCCCGCCCCATTCGAAATTCGGAGGGAGACGTGGAGCGATGGTTCGGTACATGTACGGACGTCGAGGATTATAAGCACGCGGAAGCCGAGATCAGAATTCTGAATGAAAACCTGGAGGAACGGGTTCGGGACCGCACCGCCCAACTCGAGCAAGCCGGCCGGCGGCTGGCCCAGGCGAATGAGGAACTCAATAGCTCGTCGCTCAAACTCGAACAGAGCAATCGCGAGCTGCAGGACTTCGCGGCGGTGGCCTCGCACGACTTGCAGGAACCGCTGCGCAAAGTGCAGGCTTTCGGAGAGCGGCTGAAGACCGTGTGCGGCGAGGCGCTGGATGCGCAAGGCCGGGATTATCTCGATCGAATGCTCAATGCGAGCCAGCGCATGCAGACGCTGATTCAAGACTTGTTGCGGTTCGCCCGGGTCACCAGCCAGGCCCATCCGTTCTCACCGGTGGACTTGGCCCAGGTGGCGCGGGAAGTTTTGTCCGATCTGGAAGTCCGCATCTCGGAAACCAACGCGCGCGTGGAAGTGGGCTACTTGCCCAGCATCCAGGCGGATGCCATGCAGATGCGCCAGTTGCTCCAGAATTTGATCGGAAACGCTTTAAAGTTCCGTCAAATTGGAACTCCGCCGGTCATTCGGGTGTACGCGGAAGAGGCCAGCGTCCAGCCGGACGCGGACGGCATGTTCCGGCTGGTGGTGCAGGACAACGGCATCGGCTTTGAGGAAAAATATCTGGACCGGATCTTTACCGTGTTCCAGCGGTTGCACGGCCGGGCCGAATATGAGGGTACCGGAGTCGGCCTGGCAATCTGCCGCAAAATCGCTCAACGGCATGGGGGCGAGATCACAGCCACCAGCTCCCCTGGCCAGGGGGCCTGCTTTCGGGTGGCGTTGCCCTTGGCCGGTACCGGCGCGCCCGCTCGATTTCCCGGCGCCGGCGCCCAGATTAGCCTCAGCAACTTAAACGCGGCCGTGGGCCTGAATTCGAGCCGCGCCGCCGATACGGAGTATTTGTGAGTTCAACCCGCTTCAAGGAAATTGTCATTCTGCTGGCCGACGATGACGAGGACGACCGGATGCTCACCGCCGATGCCCTGACGACATCCAAGCTGGCCAACCACTTGAGGCTGGTCAACGATGGCGAGGAGTTAATGGATTACCTGCATCATCGCGGCAAATTCGCGCCTCCCGCCGACTCGCCCAGGCCGGGCTTGGTTCTGCTGGATTTGAACATGCCAAGAAAAGACGGCCGGGAGGCCCTGCGTGAAATGAAGGCGGACCCCGAACTCCGGTCCATACCCGTGGTGATTCTCACCACTTCCAAAGCCGAGGAAGACATTGAGCGCACTTACGACTTGGGTGCCAATTCGTTTATTGTCAAACCGGTCTCTTTCGATGGACTGGTGGACGCCTTGCGAGTGGCCACCGAGTATTGGTTTCAAGTTGTCCAACTTCCCACCGGTCAGAGGGGGTCTTAGTGTCCGAAGCCGCCCTGCGCGTGTTGCTGGTGGACGACGACGAAGACGAACATGTCATTGTCGGCGATCTGCTTCGGGCCGCTTGCCCGGACCGGTTCGAATTGACCTGGGCGCCCACTTACGAGCTGGGCCTCCAAGCTATCCTGGCGTCCTCTTGCGATGTATGCCTGATAGACTACCGGCTCGGCCTGCGTAGCGGCCTGGAACTGTTAACGGAAGTAACGGCCATGCCCGGCCACCCGCAAGCCATCCTGCTGACGGGAGAGGGAGATCGAGGCGTGGATGTAACCGCGACTCAAGCCGGGGCAGCCGACTATTTGATAAAAGGCGAAATGACCGCGGCGTTGCTGGAACGATCCATCCGGTACGCCGTGGAACGCGGACGCACCCAGAAAGCGCTGAGAGAAGTGAGTGAGTTGGCGCAATCCATGAATCTCGCCAAGAGCGCTTTCCTGGCCACCATGAGTCACGAGATACGCACCCCCATGAACGCGATTCTCGGCATGGCCGACATGTTGTGGGAATCGCAACTGGACAGCGAGCAAAGGCAATATGTGGATGTGTTCCGGCGCGCCGGCTCCGGCCTACTGGCGCTGATAAACGATATTCTCGACCTGTCGAAGATCGAGGCTGGACACCTCGAGCTGGAGCGCGTCGAATTTGACCTGGAAGCTGTAATGGATCAAGCCATTGAGTTGACCGCTGTCAAGGCGCAAGCGAAAGGCGTTGCGCTGCTCGGGCATTTGGCCCCGGCTGTCCCCACCCGCCTGATCGGGGATCCCAGCCGGTTACGGCAAATCTTCATCAACTTGCTCGGCAACGCCATCAAGTTCACCGATTCGGGCGAAATTGTACTCTCCGCCCGAAGTCCCGAGTCAGGCGAATCCGGCCGGATCCATTTTGCCGTCTCCGATACCGGCATTGGAATTCCACCGGATAAGATCCGAACGATTTTCGATGATTTCAAGCAGGCGGATGCATCCACCACGCGCAAGTATGGAGGCACGGGGTTGGGGCTCGGAATCAGCTTACGCTTGGTCCAGGCGATGGGCGGTATTTTAGAAGCCGCCAGTACGGTGGGCCAGGGGAGCACGTTTTACTTTGACGTCCAGTTTGACCGGTGGCAGGAGAGCGCCGGAACGGTGTGCGTGGCGCCTGCGATCCTCAAGGGCAGGCGCGTCCTGGTGTTTCACGATAACGCGACCAGCTGTCGCATCCTGCGCGAGACGCTCACGGCATGGGGGTGGGAAAGTGACGAGTTCCGGATACCGGTGGGAGCGCCGACCCAGATTCCCGCGGCGACGGCCGAAGAGAAAGCATATTCACTGGTAATCCTGGATGTCTGTACGCCCGGAGTGGACGGTTTGGGCACTGCTTCAGAAATCCGGCGCATTCTTCCCGGCAGCCTGCCAATCGTCATGCTGAGCTCCTTTGCACATCCCGGAGACGCGGCTCGCGCCAGGGAGTCCGGATTGTCGGGCTACGCCATCAAACCTGTGCCGCGCTCCCGGCTACTTGGGCTGCTGACCGAAGCCGTCAATTCGCGAGAGCGCGTGGAACAACCGCCGCCCGCAACCATGGAAGTTAAAGAAGAGGCCGTGAAGCCGGCCAGAATCCTTCTGGCCGACGATTCCGAGGACAACCGAATGCTGGTCCGGGCATATTTGAAGGGCAGCCCCTATCACTTGACCTTCGAAGAAGATGGGCAAGCCGCGGTGGATCGGTTTCGGAGCTCGGCCTTCGATCTGATCCTGATGGACGTGCAGATGCGCGAGCTGGACGGCCTATCCGCCACACGCGCCATACGCCTGATCGAGCTGGAGCGCAATGCGGTCTCCACCCCAATCATTGCGCTGACGGCGGATGCCGGTTCCGAAGACGTGGAAAGGAGCCGCATTGCCGGCTGCGACGCCCACTTATCCAAACCGATCTCAAAGCTCGCGCTGCTGGCCGCCATCGAGCAATACCGCCGGTGATTAGAAATCAAAAGGCGCCCACTCCCGGAAGGTCGTGGTTCGGTAACCCGTTTCCTTTCCGAACCGCGACCGTAAGGGAGTCGGCGCCGTTTGATTTTTCAAACTTCCACCAGTCCAATCACTGGCCGAACTTAATAGTGGACTCCCCGGTGAATTTGTGATAATTGCGGAACTCAATCACGTTGCGTTCGCACTCGTTCGATCCGCGGGCGCAGCTCAGCACTTCCGCCCGCACCGGTAGCAGGAACTTCTCGGGCGTGCCGAGCGTGATGTAGTCGTAATCTACAGCAGTCTCCACCGCGATGCGTGGAAACTCCTCGGGGATCTCGGTCGCCTGCATCTCGATGCGTAGCGTGTTCGCGCTTTGTTTATCCACCCACACCGAGCCCTTGTACGCCGGAAGAATATATTGTCCGGGAACCCAGATTTTCCAGGACGAGCGCAGCCGCTCCACCGCGAATTTGTAAACGGAGGAAGGCTGATGCGCGATGGTATCGTCTTCCGCGTACTTGAAATCCGCATCCGTACCCGGTTCGTAGAGATTCCTCAAAATCGTGCCAAACTCTCCCGAAGACCATGCACCCGTATCTTCCGGCGCCTTCTTCGTAGGCTTGCCGTTGATGGTAAGGTTCCGGTAACTTTCCTTGCGATTCTCGTACACTACCTCGGCCGACACCACATCGATCACCTGCCAGTTCGGATTCCGCGTTTCGCTCGCGTAACGCGTGGTCACTTCCTGGCAGACGTAATTCGGCAGCCCTTCCATATAAGCCACCGCAGCCGCGCGCGCTTTTTCGATGAATGCCTTCCGGGCACTGACTGGAGGAGCCGCGGGCGGCGCGCTTCTCTCCGCAACAACTTTGGGAGCGGGCGCCGCGGCGTTGGCTGGCTTTGCAGGAGGCGCCGCATCGTCATCCTCGTCATCCGATTTCTTGCTCGCCGCGCGAGCCACCGGCTTCCCCCGCTTTAGAACCGGCGGACCGGCATCGTCCGCATCATGCGTCGGTCCCGGACGAACCATGATGGTGGGCGGCGGCGCGGTTCTTCCCTCGGGCTCCAATTGGTCGTTCGCGTTAATCGCCTGCGCAGCCTTGGCGTTGATTTTTACGTTCACCGCCTGAAACTGTCCGTCTTTGTCTTGCGTGACTTCTACATCCACGCCGTCGCCCTGCTTCAACTCATCCGGCTTAACCGTCTTGTCCGTAATCTGGATTGTCAGGATTCGCGTGTCCTCGGTCTCCATATCGAAGGACTTCGCTTCCATCACGCGAATCACACCCTTAAATGTCTTGGTGGAAGCCGTGGCGTCCGAAGCGCCATCGCCCTTTTTGCCGCGACGGGGAATAGAAAGCGGTGGTCCTTGCTGGCCAGGTGGATACTGACCTGGAGGATACTGACCCGGCGGATATTGACCCGGCGGATACGTCCCCGGAACAGGCTGCCCCACCTGCGCCACCAGCGCCGAACCAGCCACGAAAAATAGGACCGCGTTTCTCAATCTCCCCCTTAGACGCCGTCAACCCCACTTCGGGTTACCAGCAACCAGAAACCAGCAACCAGAGACCCTTTACCCCTGCACCCTCTTCTCTTTTCCCTCCCAAAACCGCTCGCGCAGCACCAACTTACGGATCTTTCCCGTCCCGGTCTTGGGCAGCGGTTCCTCGGTGAAGTCGATCCGGCGCGGCAACTTGAACTTGCCCAATCGCAGCGCCAGAAACTCCATCAGTTGATCGCAGGTCAGCTCCGAACCGGGCTTCCGAACCACCACCGCCGCCGGAACCTCGCCCCATTTCTCATCCGGCGCCGCAACCACCGCGCACTCAAACACGTCCGGATGCGCGAAGATCGCCTTCTCCACTTCGAGCGACGAAATGTTCTCGCCGCCGCTGATGATAATTTCCTTCTTGCGATCCACAATGTGGATGAAGCCGTCCTCGTCCCACACCGCCATGTCGCCGGAGTGGAACCACGGACCGCTCATTACAGACGCGGTAACATCCGGTTCCCGGAAGTATCCTTCCATGATGTGATCGCCGGCCGCCACCACTTCTCCGATGGATTGCATATCGCGCGGCACATCGTTCATGTTCGGATCCACCACGCGCACCTGCACGCCCGGCGCCGTCCATCCCGCCATGGCGCGCCGGCGATGCCGGTCGGCATCGGAGGTGTATTCAACGCCCGGCTTGGTGCGGCCCGAGGTCAGCATGGGCGCGGTCTCGGTGAGACCGTAGCCGCTATACACGTCGCAGTGAAAAGCTTTCTCCATGCGATCGATCAACTCGGGCGAGGACGCAGCGCCCCCCAGAGTGATGTTGCGCATGCTGGAAAGGGTGTAATCTTTTAGGTCCGGCGCATTCAGGAGCGCGTTCGCCATCGTTGGAACCAGGCTCATGTCCGTCGCGTGATGTTCTTGAATCAGCTTGAAGACGCCCGTGGGTTCGAAACGCCGCACCATCACTTGCTTCACGCCCAGCATGGTGGATGCCTGCGGCTTGCCCCAGCCATTGGCGTGGAACAACGGGATAGTGTGCAGATCCACCATGGTCTCCACATCTTTCGCCAGTGTCGCCACCGCCATCGCGTGCAAATAAAGTGTCCGATGCCCCAGCATCACGCCCTTCGGAGTTCCGGTGCTGCCGCTGGTATAGAAAAGCTCGGCAATCGCGTTTTCGTCGTAGCTGAAAATATCCGCTCGCTCGGGATGGCCTTTGTCCAGCAGCTCATCGTAGGTCATATCCGCGATGGGAACTTTTTCATCCAGAGTGACGAAGCGCTCAATCTCGCGGCAGGCCGGCCGCAGCATTTCCACCAGCGGCGCAAAATCGTTTTCAAACAACAGCATCCGCGCGCCCGAATGATTCAGGATGTTGGTAAGCTCCAACTGCGAAAGCCGGACATTCAGCGGCATCACAATCGCGCGCGCCTGCACCACGCCGTAATATCCCTCTAAGCAGTTGGTGATTGTTAAAACTCAGATACGCCACGCGATCGCCGTGCTGGATGCCTTCTTTAGGAAGCGCCGTGGCTAAACGTCCGCAGCGCGCGCCGAACTCGGCGTAAGTGAATTCGCGCTTGCCTGAAACGATACCGACCCTTTTTCCAAACAGGTCCACAGCGCGGTGGAGACACCGGATGGGTGTCAGAGGAACAAACATGACGGCATTGTATCAAGCGGAGTGGGGCAGGTTGCTAACCTGCCGCCGATTGCCAATCGGCGCAAATGGCACGGGTTACCAGACCAAGTCGCCAGACTTCCCTGGAGCCGCCCTACGCCGGATGCACCCAAGGCTTCCGATAAGGCCGCGCCAGCAAACGGTTCGCTGCCTCATCGCCGATCACCCGCTGCTTCGCCGGATCCCACTGCAACGTCCGCCCGGTCTTCATCGCGAGATTGGCAAGAATACAGCTCGCGGTGGAAATGTAGCCTTCCTGGATATCCGCCACCGGCGTGCCGCGAGAATCGATCGCTGCCAGAAAATCCTGCATATGATGCCGGATCGCCGGCGCCACGTGCCGCTCCAGATCCTTCTCGGTTTTGTCTTCCGGATACTGCTCGAACTCGTAGGTCACGTCTTTATGGACAGCCTCGCCCCCGCCCATGGGCGTGAAGTCATAGCTCATCACGCTCGCCTTGAGCGTCCCTTTGTCTCCATAAAACGTCGCGCCCCAGGGATATTTTTCGTCGTCCGCCTCGCCGTAAGACCGATGCTGCCACACCACCCGCAAATCGGGAAACTCGAACGTCGCGATCTGCGTATCGCTGATATTGGCTTTACTCGCTTTGTCCACCAGAATCCCGCCCGACGAAGCAACACTGAGCGGCCAACCGAGGCCGAGCATCCAGCGAACCATATCGAGCATGTGGACGCACATATCGCCCACAATCCCGTTTCCGTATTCCATGAACGCGCGCCAGCCCCGCGGATGCACCAGCGAGTTGTACGGCCGCATCGGCGCCGGTCCCGTCCACATTTCGTAATCCAGATACTCCGGCGGCTTCTCGTCCGGCGGATTGCTGGACGCGCGCATATGGTAGTAGCAATAAATTTCAACGAGGCCGACTTTGCCCAGCCGTCCTTCTTTTATGATGGTGTCGCGCGCCTCCACCAGATGCGGAGTGCTGCGTCGCTGCGTCCCGATTTGCACCACGCGCCCATACTTGCGCGCCGCGGCCAGCATGGCCTGACCTTCTGCCACATCCACGCTGATGGGTTTCTGGCAATAGACATCGGCGCCCGCTTTCACAGCTTCGATCATGGTCAAAGCGTGCCAATGATCCGGCGTAGCGACTTCGACGATATCCAGATCTTTCTCCTTCAGCATCTCGCGATAATCGCTGTAACAACGCGGCCGCTTCTTCGACGCCTGCCGCTCCGCCACCATATCCGCGGCTTCCGAGAGCATGCGCTTATCCACATCGCACAGCGAGACCACTTCCACCGGCGAGATCTGAATCAGCCGGAACAAATCGGACTTGCCATACCAGCCGGTCCCGATCAATCCAACGCGCCTGCGTTTCTGCTCATCGAACGCCAGCGCCGATCCGCCCGCGGCGGCCAATGCCATTAGAAATTTACGACGATCCATCACGCTCAATTCCCCTCCACCACCGCCGTCAAGATTACATCCTGGAACCCGGCCGCTTCCGAAAATAATCCCCAAAATACTTCGCCCGTCAGTTCATCCACCTCGCCGTTGGACGAAACCACTCGCCCCGGCGCTTTTACGATGAAGATCAGCGGGACCAATCCCCCATTGCTTTTCGAAGGTGGGCCGGAACTCGGATCCGGTTTCATGCTCGACGAAGTTGTGGCCGACGAGAACGTTTCCTGAATCATCCGGACCGCGATATCCCGGCGCTGCGCGGCAGTGAGCTTATCGCCGAACTGCTGCTCCAGAGCTTTCACCATCAGTGCGCCCATGCGCTGCCCGGCTCGCCGCACGGCCAGGTCGGGATGTAGCAGTCCCATGGCAAGCAACGGATCGCCCGGCCCAAACAGGAGTGGCACGGATAGCTCCGCGGTCTTATCCGCCAGCGCTTGCGCGTTCGCGTCCGTGGCAAGGTCCGGCGGAAGCTTCGACTTGATCTTAGCCAGATCTTCCGGTTTGATTTTTCCGAGGATCTTGCTGGAATCGCCTTTCCAATGCAACGTCTCCCGATACTCCAAGCGGTTCCCCGCCAGACGCGTCACGGTCGCGTGATTCTCCAGTTTCAGCTTTCCTTCGACGCCGCTTTTGATGGAGACATCGCTATCCAACGTCGCACCGGCGGCTAGCGTTCGCTCAAACGTGAGCGTTCGATCGTCGTTTCTCTTCTCTTCCTGGGATTTCCACGCCGCGCCCGTGGGAAGCACGAATGTTTCCTCCAGCGTCGGCGTCACCGTCGCATCCTTTTTTTCCTGACCAATCAACGCTACGGTGCGCGTCCAGCTCCCATCGGCTTTTATGCTAGTGGTAACGCGCGCCCTGGCACAGGCGCTCAGCAGAATCGCGGTAACCAAGCCGCACCACAGAGCGACAATCCGCATTGGCTAATCGTACCGCGAACCGGCCTGCGTAGTGCCTGAAGCTCGCGGCTCGGAATGAAGGTCCCTGTTTGGAGAGCGTTACCGAACCGCGACCGTGAGGGAGTCGGTGCTTTTTCACGCGCTACCACCATATGACAGAATTTGAAAAATGGAAACCAAACGATTGGCGTCCCAGCTTCGCCGCTCATATGAAGGCCAGGCCTGGCACGGTCCCAGCTTGCAGGAACTGCTCAACGGCGTCACATCGGAGCAAGCTGTGGCCAAGCCGGTCTCCGGCGCGCACAACATTTTTGAACTTGTACTACACATCACGGCTTGGGTGCGCGAGGCGCTCGCGGTAGTGGAAGGAAAGAAGTACGAGACCCTGAAGGGCGAGCTGGATTGGCCGCCCGTCACCGGAACGTGGCAAGCTGCCCTGGACGATTTGGAATCCACCACCAAAGCGCTAGTGGCGGCGATCCGCGCCATGCCGGACGAAAAACTGAACGAACCCGCCGGCGGCGCCGAGTACAATTACTATTTTCTTCTGCACGGCTTGACGCAGCACAACCTGTATCATGCCGGCCAGATCGCATTGTTGAAGCGCGCTCTATAGCTTCAGCTCCCACGTCTCAGACGTCATCTTGTGTCCGAACTGTTTCACCGGCCACTGCTTCACCAGCCGGAATCCAGCGCTCTGGTAGATGCCCCGCGCGGCCACCAGATTCGATTGCGTCCACAACGTCATCTTGCGATAACCCGCCGCGCGCGCGAAACCGATACACTCGCTCACCAGTCTTTTTCCGATGCCCAGCCCGTGCGCCGAAGGCTCCACCAGCAGCAGGCGAAGCTTCGCAACTCGATTCGATTTCTTCACCAGAAACACGCAGCCCACATTCGCGCCTTCCCGTTCGGCGATCCAGCAACCTTCCCGCTTCGCATCAAACTCCTGGACGAACTTCGCCACAATCTCCGCCGTCAATGCCTCAAAGCTCTCATCCCACCCGTACGCCGCGGCGTAAAAAGCTCCATGCAGCTGCACAACCCATCCCATATCGCCCGGCCGAGGAGACCGTAGCGAATATGGCGGCGTTCCCTGTGGTTCCCCGCCCAGCAGCGTCTCGATGGTGTGCATGGCGTCGATCAACCGCCGCTGATCCGCGCCCGAAAGTTTGCTCAGCATCCCGGAAGCAAGCCTTTGAGATTTCGCCTCCAGCGGAACGAAAGCCTGGCGCCCGCGGGCAGTGAGAGACAAATGGCTCTGGCGCGCATCGTTTCCGGATGCTTTCCTGGCGACTAAACCTTGCTTTTCAAATTTGGCCAGCAGCCGGCTCAAGTAGCCGGGATCCAGATCCAGGTCCTTGGAAAGTTCCGCGGCGATCGGCTGATCCCGATGCGCGATTTCGTAGAGCACCCGGCCTTCAGCCAGCGAGAACTCGCTGTCCAAATACCCCTTGCGCAAAACGCCAATCTGTTTCGTATAAAAGCGGTTGAAGCGCCGGACCGAATCGATGTGCGAGGGCATAATGAATTAGTTGACTCCGTCAACAATTCTAGCGCACCTCCAACCGAACCCCTCGCCGCAAGGGAGTGACCATGGGCCTGCTGGCCCACCAAAGGTGATGAAGACGCTTGAAAAACCCAAATCACAGGTCGCTTACGCTCGCGGCTCGGAATGAGATTCCCCGTTGCCGAGCCGCGACCGTGAGGGAGTCGGTGCCGTTGTTTTTCAATCACGGACCGGCGTCTTCAAAGGGAGCGCTACCGCGAAATGCCCACCGGCTCCTCCGTGTGTCGATCGCAGCGTAGCAAGAGTTGGAGCAGCTCGTTACGCAGCACCGGCTCCGGCAAAAGATGAAGAAGCGTTTCGTCTTCCTTCAGCAGACTGAGCAGGAGATGCTCAGGCGCGATCAGCGGCGAACCGGAGATATTTGCCTCGTGCCGGGCCAATAAGAGCGCACCCCGCGCCATGCGACGCCCCCTACAAACGCGCTAAAATTTGCCCTACCACGTCTTCGCAATGCTCCACATATCTTTCGATCAATTTCGAAAACGGAATCGGATCTTGAACACCGATGCGGCATCTCGTTTCCAGCTTCTCTTCAGGAACCTGCGCCATCACATGAAGGATCAACCGGTTTAGCGAAACCCACAGATCCACAAGTTCTTGGAACCCGTAGAGACGATATTGCTTTACGTTAACCCATGAATCCAACACGTAACTTTCAGCTTCGAGCGTAGGTTCCGTGAGTGCGCGCGCAAACCACTGCTGGTTCAATATCGCCCAATCCACCAGGTGACCGAACGCCTCTTTGCGAGTCCACGGCTTTCGCTTGAGGCGCTGATTCGCATAAAAATGCGAAAACGATCGCAGATTCAGAACAGTCTCGCTGACCAACTTCTGCAGCGCCAGGATCGGCCCAAGCAACGACTCCGAAACTGCAGGCGATTGCGCCGCATCTTGCGCCATCGCCTGTGCACCGACAACCTCGACGTAACTCTGATAGTCGATTCCAAATTCCTGCAGCAACGTTGCCGCCGCACATTTCTCCAGGCACAGCAAGCCCAGAATCAAATGTCCGGAGTCGATCGCGGCATGCTGGAGCTTGTCGGCTTGCTCCGCCCCGAGCGACAGCACGCGCGCCGAATCCGGGCTGAGCGGCATGTCCACCGAGCGAGAAATCTGCCGCCGCGGTTCCGGGAGATTCGTTTCAATCCGCTGCCGGATTCGCTCGCCTGCGCCGCCCGGCAATCGCGCGGGAAGAACTTTGTCCTCACGTATGAGACCCAGCAGTAGATGTTCCGTATCGATGAAGGGAGCGCCGAAGGAACCAGCTTCGTAACGGGCGAAGAAAATCGCCCTGCGAGCAGGTTCGGTGAACCGATGAAACATAGGCCCAGCTTACTTACTGTACGCTTCTAGCACCCGCGCTACCGCTCGAACGGCGCGGTCCACATCCCGCTCCGACGTTTGCCAATTGCACACGCTCACGCGCATCGCGCGCCGCCCGCGCCAAGTGGTTCCGCCGAAGGAACGGCACCGGCTCCCTCAGAGCCCGTGAAAAAAATGGAAAGGCACCGACTCCCTCACGGTCGCAGCTCGGTAACGCTCTCCAAGCATGGAAAATTCTTTCCGAACCGCGACCGTCAGGGAGTCGGTGCTTTAGGTTTTTTTGCAGACCCGCGGGAAGCGCTACCACGACAGCAGCATGCTTTACGCTCCCTCGCGGTTACGGATTGCCAAAATGCGAGGTACGATGCGTTTTAACGCTCTGCCGCTTGCGCCATCACATCTTCCATCAGCGCAAACAGCTGCTCCGGCTGGATCGGCTTTGAAATATACCCCGTCATCCCCGCCTCAATGCACTTGTCGCGGTCGCCCTTCATGGCGTGCGCCGTCATCGCGATAATAGGCGCCATGCGACGCCCACTCCGCTGCCGCTCCCGCAGAATCCGCGCGGTCTCCAGCCCGTCCATTTCCGGCATCTGAATATCCATCAGAATCAGGTCGAAACTCTGTTCTTCAATCGCCTGGAGCGCTGCCTGCCCGTCCCCTACCACGTCAACATGATGTCCCCGGCCCTGCAATAGCCGTACCACCAGCAATTGATTTACCCGATTGTCCTCCGCCAGCAGAATCTTCAGCCGCTCCCGTACGCCGCCTGCCGCCGGACGTTCCGCGGGACGCTTCTGCGAAGACGCGTCAGGCTCCGAACAAAGAGCGCACCGGATCTTGAACGAGAATGTGCTGCCTTCGCCTTTCGCGCTCACCACCGCCATGCTGCCGCCCTGCAGCTCCACCAGGCGCGAGCAAATCGCCAGCCCCAATCCGGTGCCTCCGTATTTCCTGGTCACCGATCCATCCGCCTGCCGGAACGGCTCGAAAATCAGTTTCTGTTGCTCTTTCGAAAGCCCGATCCCGGTATCCACCACGTCGAATCGTATGGTCGCCGCGCCGTCGTGCTGCTCCTCCAGGCGAACGTGCACCCGCACCGATCCGGCTTTGGTGAACTTCACGCCGTTGTTGATCAGGTTCAGCAGCACCTGGCGCAGCCGATGCGGATCGCCCATCAGTTGATCCGGCACTTCCGGGTGCACACTGGCGGAAAGCTGCAAGCCTTTTTCATGCGCCACGAACTCCAGCGTGTTCACCGCGGCTGCGACGCAGTGGCGGACCGAAAATGGAATGGATTCCAGCTCCAATCGTCCGGCCTCGATCTTCGAAAAATCCAGAATGTCGTTCAGTACCGTCAACAACGAATCCGCGGAGGTTTTCGCCACCCGCAGATTCTCCCGCTGTTCGTCGTCCAACTCGGTGCCGAGCACCAGACCCATCATGCCCAGCACGCCGTTCATGGGCGTCCGGATTTCGTGGCTCATATTGGCCAGGAATTCGCTCTTGGCCCGGCTTGCTTCCTCGGCCCGCAGCTTGGCTTCCCCCAGCTCCGCGGTCCGTTCGCGCACCTTGCGATCCAGATCGGCCAGCAGCGCGCCGCGTTCGTCGTTCAATCTCTCCCGGTCCGCCAGCGCTTCCTGCAACTGCTGATAGGATTCGTTCAGCCGCACCGACATCTGGTCGAAATCGTCCACCAACTGCTCGAGTTCCGCCGGCGCCTGGGCTGGTAACTGCATCTTCTGCGGCGGATCGCCCTTCATGGTGAACTGCCGGACGCGTTTCACCAACAGCTCCAGCGGTGAAGTGATGCCCCCGCCGATCACGCGCGCGAACGCCAGTGAAAGGCCGATCGCGCCCAGCAGCCAGGCCGCGGTCAGCAGGTAATAGCGCTCCGTTTGCCGGTGGATTTCAGAGAGCGGCTGCTCCACCAATACGCGCCAGTTGGCCCCCGCCCAGACGGCGTGGCTCACCAGGTATTGCGCATTGCGACGCTTCGAATCGAGATGATCCAGCGTGAAAGACGTGTTGCCGTCCGCCTGCTTGGAGGCTTTCACCAGCGTTGAATTGTCCATGGATTCCAGCGTTCTGTAACCGCCGGCGTTGCTGGAATAAATTACGCGATTGCGTTGATCCAAAATCAGAATCGCGGCGCTGTGCAGTGTGCGGTAGTTCTGATTGAACTGCTCGAAATGCGAAAGCTTGAGCGAACCCGCCAACATTCCGAACAACTCGCCGGTTTTGGTAAACAACGGCGCCGTGATGGAGACCACCGGCTGCAGCGACACGCGCCCCATGAAGACATCGGAAACCTGCGGGCTCCGCGTCTGCATGGTTTTGATAAAGTATTCGCGATCGCGCAACGTGGCGCTCTCAGGAAAGGGCGTACCCGGTTTCACCAAAATGGATTTGCCGTCCGCGCCGCGCAGCGGATGTATGCTGAGCGGAACTCCGTCGACGTTGGCCACCACCAGCGTGCGAAAACCCGGATAGACCGAATGGCTCTGCTCCAGCCGGCGGTTCAACGTCTCCGTATCCATCCGGCCCTCATTCGTGATGGCCTGCGAGAGTGAAAGGATGGCTTGCTGGTGACGCATCACGTATTCCTGCAGATCTCCCTGGATCGCGGCCGCAGCCTCATGTAAGCGCTGGCCGGCCTCAGTTTCCTGATGATTGGCGTACATCTGTCCATTCACGATGTTCAGCAGCATCATCGGTACTGTGGCTACTAGGAGGAAACCGTGCACCAGGTGCGCTCGCAGCGGCTGCCGCTCAATGGATGCGGGCACCGGGCTGCAATATCGCTGGACCACAGGCAGGCTGATCAGGATTTCCGCCAGCATCACGTTGAGCAAGCCATTCACGGGATGCTTCACCGCCACCACCCAGTTCTGCGGCGATGGAAAATTCAACACCACGATGTAGAGCAGAATAGCCAGTGGGGTCCCCAGAACGGCCCAGTAAATCAGGTCCGCGACGATCGGCGGCAGCCGCCTCTTTTGAGTCAGCCAGCCCACCACCGGGGCATCCAAAATCAGAATCAATGCGGTCACCGGATGTTCGCACAACACCATCGCAGGCAGCGCCGTGATCATGGCGGCTAGCAGGCCGTAATACGGTCCATAGAGCAGTGCGATGGCCAGGTGGAACACGCCCCCGAAAAGCAGCGTCGCGCCGGTAAAGATTTGGATGTGCGCAAGGTTCGCCGCCAGGCCCAAAAGCCCGAATACAATGGTGACAGTTAGACTCCGGGCGGAGCGTCCTGGCATGGGCACACTTATTGTTCGACCGTTACGCTTCAGTACTTTAGGCTACGATTGATACATGGTCACGCCGCCCGAGATCTCCGAATATCAGCCCTACTATGGCCGTTACATCTCGCTCGTTCCCGGCCAGGACCTGGTCCAGACGCTGGAGCGCCAAATCGCCCACACCCTCCACACCTTACGCTCCGTCACCGAGGAAAATTCCCTTTACCGCTACGCCCCGGGCAAATGGAGCGTAAAAGAAGTGCTGGGACACCTGATCGACGCCGAAAGAATCTTCACCTGCCGGGCCCTCCGGTTCGCCCGCAAAGACCCCACCCCGCTCCCCGGCTTCGACCAGGATCCCTACGTCGAAGCCGCCAATTTCGATTCCCATCCTTGGAACAACCTGATCGCCGAATTCGAGCACGTCCGCCGCTCCACCATCCTCTTCTTCCGCGCCCTCGCTCCGGACGACCTGCTCCGGACCGGCACGGCCAGCGGCAACGCCATCACAGTGCGAGCCCTAGGCTATATCATTGCCGGACACGAGCTGCATCACATGGCAATCCTCCGCGACCGGTATTTCCTGTCCACCAGCTGACTGGCCCAAACCGAACCGCGACCGCAGGGAGTGACCGGCCTGGCCTTCTGACCGACACCGAACCGCGGGACCGCAAGGCAAGAGCGCTACCACGATCGCGCGGGTCTCGGAGTATGCGCACGCTCCCTCGCGGTCGCGGTTCGGTTTAGCATTCTTCCATCCGAGCCCCGCCGTACGATACGCTGATAGATTGATGGACGAAAAAAAGATCCTCACCAAACTTCGTGAGATCTGCCTGGCCCTCCCGAAGACCAGCGAGACCGTGACCTTTGGCCACCCTACTTTTCAAGTGGGGACCAAGACCTTCACGGTGCTCGAAACCTATAAAGGCGAGCTCTCGATCTGCGTCAAAGTGGGGAAAAACATGCAACCGGTTTTTCTAGAGGATTCCCGCTTCTACCGCACTCCCTATGTGGGCCAGCACGGCTGGGTCTCGCTCCGCGCCCACACCAAGCTGAACTGGCAGGAAATCGGCCAACTGGTCCAGGGAAGCTACGAAATGGTCGCGATCAAGAAAAAGCGTGCAACGAAGTCCACAGCAGCGAGGCGCCATTGACGGCAAATCACGCCGGCCGCACGGTCGCCATCGTTAGTATGGTGGTCAGCGCGGCCCTGGCAGCGGCGAAGATCATCGTCGGCCTGCATGCCAACTCCACCGCCGTGGTCTCGGATGGCCTGGAATCCGTGGGCGACGTTCTCACCTCCGGCCTGGTGCTGTTCGGATTGATGGTCGCCGCCAAGCCGCCGGATGCCCAACACCCCTACGGCCACGGACGGCTGGAGACGTTGAGCGCCCTCGTAGTGGGCATGATCCTGTTCGCTTCCGGTTCGCTCATAGTCTTTCGATCTCTGCAGCGGGCAGGCGAGTCCCAGCACACCCCCGCCGCCTACGCCGTCTGGCCCCTGATCGCCTCCATCGCCATCAAAAGCGCGATGAGCCTCACCAAGTGGCGGCTCGGCCGCAAGATACAAAGCGACTCGCTTACCGCCGACGCCTGGCATGACACCGTCGACGTTCTCTCCGGAACCGTCGCCCTGATCGCAGTCGGAATCACGCTTCTCGATCCAGCCCGTTTCGGCGCGGCCGATCACCTGGGTGGTACGGCTGTCGGCTTGATCGTAATCTTCGTCGGCGCTCGCGTGGTTCGCGACACTACGTTGCAATTGATGGACACCATGCCCGAGCCCGAAGCCATGGCACGTATCCGCGAGGTCGGCCTCACCGTCCCAGGCGCCTTGGGCATTGAAAAATGCTACGCGCGCAAAACCGGACTCCAATGGCACGTGGATCTGCATCTCGATGTCGATCCCACCATGAGCGTCTACGCATCCCACCAGATCGCATCAGAGGTTCGCGCCCGCATTCGCGAAAAGCTGGATTGGGTGGCCGATGTCCTGATCCACGTAGAGCCTCACATGCTGGATACAATCTCAAACAGCAGGCATGGAAAATCGTGAAATCGCGCGGCTGCTCTCGGAAGTAGCCGACCTCATGGAAATTGGCGCCGAGGACGGCTTCCGCATCCGCAGCTATCGCAACGCCGCCTCCACCATTGAGAGCTATCCGGAACGCGTCGAAGATATCCTGCGCAATCCGGAGCGCAACATCACCGAAATCCCCGGCATCGGCAAAGGCATCGCGGCCGTGCTCCAGGAAATCGGAACGCGCGGATCGTTTGAAAAACGCGATCTTCTGCTCAAGCAATATCCGGCCACGCTGCTTGAGTTGCTCCAAATCCAAGGCCTCGGATCCAAGGGCGTCGCGCTGCTCTACCAGCATCACAAAGTAGCCACCATCGACGATCTGGAACGAATTTGCAAAGAACAAAAACTGCGCGAGCTGCCTCGCATGGGCGCCAAGCTCGAAGAGAAGGTCCTCAAATCCATCGCGCAATACCGCCAGCGCGCCGGCCGGTTCCTGCTGAGCTTCGGCCGGAAAACCGCCGACGAACTCATTCCCTACTTATCTGAAATCGGCGGCCTGGATCAAATCGCCGCCGCCGGCAGCCTCAGGCGCGGCAAAGAAACGCTCGGCGATCTGGATTTACTGGTCACCGGGCCCAAAGCGCCCGAAGCTTTGGAACGTTTCGTGAACCATCCCAAAGCTCACGCCGTGCTCGGAAAAGGCCCCAACAAAGCCAGCATCCAATATGGACTCGAAGGCCTGCAAGTGGATCTCCGCGCCCTGCCCCATGAAAGCTATGGCGCGGCCATGCAGTATTTCACCGGCAGCAAGGAACACAACATCATCCTGCGCCAGCGCGCTCTGAAGCTGGGCCTGACACTGAATGAATACGGACTGTTCCGCGTCGACAATGAGCAGCGCGTGGCGGGTGAAACTGAACAGGATGTGTACGCCAAGATCGGCCTCGCCTGGATTCCGCCGGAGCTGCGCGAAAACTGCGGCGAGATGGAAGCGGCGCTCGACGGCCGGCTCCCGAAACTCGTGGAGCTTTCCGATATCCGCGGCGATCTGCACATGCACACCACCGAGACCGACGGCCGCGCGTCTCTCGAAGAGATGGCCGAAGCCGCCCGCGCCCTGGGTTACGAATACATCGCCATCACCGACCATTCCAAAGCTCTCGCCATGGCCAACGGCCTGGATGAAACTCGCGCCGTCGCCTTCGCCAAACATGTGCGCGACTTGAACCGCCGCGATCTGGGCATCCACATCTTGTCAGGCATCGAGTGCGACATCCGCCGCGACGGCGCCATGGATCTAGCCGAAGACGCCTTGGCCGAACTGGACATTGTAGTGGCCAGCGTCCATAGCCACATGAATCTGGAACCAACCGAGATGACGGACCGCTTACTGCGCGCTCTCGAATCCCCGAATGTTCGGATCCTCGGCCACCCGACCGGTCGCATGCTGATGCATCGCGATCCCTATCCTTTCGATTTCGAACGAGTCGCAACGTTGGCTGCCCAGCGCAACGTGTATCTCGAAATCAACGCAAGCCCCGAGAGGCTGGATCTAGGCAGCGCGCAGATCCGAACCGCGAAATCGTTGGGCGCCAAGTTCGCCATCTCTACCGACGCGCATCAAACCAAACACCTGGGATTTAACATGCCGTTCGGCGTCATCACAGCTCGCCGCGGCTGGCTGGAAGCCGGTGATATTCTGAACACTTTGTCGCTAAAACAACTAAATGAAGCTAATATCATCCGTACTAAAGTATAAAAACGACCTCTTTTCCGTCACTCAGGATCATGTAGTGGATCCCGATGGATTCGAGATCCACCGCGCAGTCGTGCAACATCACGGCTCAGCGGTGATGATGGCCGTCGACGCGCGCAAGCGCATTTTGTTGGTCCGCCAATACCGTGTGCCGGCTCGCGATTATATGTGGGAACTCCCCGCCGGCCGTTTGGACAAAGGCGAAACCCCACTCCAGGCCGCCCGGCGCGAATTGATCGAAGAAACCGGCTACCGCGCCAAACACTGGAAAAAGCTAGTCGCGTTTTATCCGAGCCCCGGCTTCGTAGCCGAGAAAATGACCATCTTCCTCGCCACCGGCCTGACCGCCGGCGAAGCCACGCCCATGGACGACGAACGCATCGAAACCCGCTGGTTCACCGCAAAAGAAATCGAGCAATCAATCCGCTCAGGCAAAATCCTGGATGGCAAAACCATGCTAGGCTACCTCACATGGAAGCGTAAGTTATATTAGAATATAACTATGCACACAACCAATCTCCGGAAAGTCGGCGGTTCCGTGATGCTGGCGGTTCCGCCTGCGCTGCTCAATATCTTGCGCCTGATCCCTGGCGCCAAGGTTGGTGTCACGGTGGAAAACGGACGGCTGGTCGTGGAACCGCGGCAAAGGCCTCGCTACACGTTGGACGAACTGCTGGCCCAGTGCAATCCCAAAGCGGCGCGCCGTAAGGAAGACCGCGAGTGGGTAACTGGCAAACCCACGGGCCGCGAGATAATCTGATGAAAAGGGGCGAGATTTGGCTGGTCGATCTTGACCCAACGCAAGGCCATGAGCAAAAGGGACGACGCCCGGTCCTGATCGTGTCTCCCGAGGCTTTCAACAAGTTGATGAAAGTTCCAGTTGTTCTTCCGATCACTAGCGGTGGCAGTTTCGCCCGCACTGCCGGTTTTGCCGTCTCGTTAGCCGGCGCCGGTACCAAGACGGCTGGGGTCGTCCGTTGCGATCAACCGCGCGCCCTGGATCTCGTCGCTCGTGGCGGCAGAAAACTCGAAGCCGTTCCCCGCGCGATCGTCGACGAAGTATTGGCAAGGTTGACGCCGCTGTTCGAATAACCCCGCGTCCGGCAATCAACCCGCCTCAGATCATAGCGGACAAGCTACCGAGCCGCGACCGCAAGGAAGCGTGTCAACAGGGCAGGTTTTTAACGAGTCCCGCAAGTGGCCGGTGACTTGGTTTGTCACGCGTCCGTATCTAACCTGGATGGCCGCAGGCTCACAGTCACTCCTCCCCCAAAATAAAAAGGGCGCCCCGAGGATTTCCCCCGAAGCGCCCAGACCGTTCTCAGCTCCCTAGAACCGGAGCCGCAAGAGGAACGTAAGCTGCCGCGGCGTGTTCGCTTGGCCACCGTTGCCGTAGGCGTTGTTCGAACCGATTACGCCCCAATCGGCCGGATCGTTGATCGCCAGGTACGGATCGTTCTGAACCACGTGATTGAACACGTTGATGAATTGAGAAGGCCAGGGTTGCAGCCACCCGCTCACGGAACAGATCGATATCCTTGGCCACGTTCAGATCCATGTTCCAACTCGACATACCGCGAATCTGGCCGGCCGCTCCGCAACTAGTGTCGAAGCCCAGGATGCAAGGCCGGAACTGCGCGAACGTTGCCGCCGGATTGGAGAACATGTTGATGTTGTTTCCGCCGTTGGCCAGGTTGCTGTTGACGCCCGCGCCCGAGGCGCTGTTCGGGACGTTGATGTTGTACTTGGCCGTGGTGCCGCCGGTCCAATTGCTCGCGAGAACCGCGCCATCATTGGTGCCGCTGTTTTGGGTTTCCCCGAACGACTCGTTGCTGTTCAGGGTATCAACGGCCAGCGGCGCGCCGCTCTGCGCGGTGAAGATGGGAGCGATCCTCCATCCGCCAAGCAAATGCCCAAGCACGCCCCTCTGCGAGTGGAAGAACGGCTCCGACCAAAGCAGGGTCTGGGTGTAGGTGAACTTGTAGTCCCAGAACTGCGGACCGTACATGGATTGGCGGACGTTATAGGGATTGAGCGCGGTGTATCCGGAAGACGCTTGCGACTGGTTGCCCGTGCCCAGCGAACGGCCCCAGGTGAAGTTCGACAGCGTGGTCACGCCGTGCCAATCCTGCGTCCGGAATGTGGTGTAAAGCGCGTTGTAGTTGGAATAGCCGGAGCTGTCGTCGGCGTTGATGCCCGACCGCCTGGCCGGAGGGATGCGCCGCACTTTGGCTGCTCGGAATGGTCCGGCCCAGCGTCCAGGAGGAAGCCTGGCTGAGAGCGGACCACAACTGGAACACCTGCGTCTGGGTGATGAAGTTGTTCATGTTGGCGTTCTTCGACAACCGCCGCCGTGCAACTTCCGAAGCCCGCGCAGAACGACGAATTCGGTCCGCCCAAAGCCGCTTCAAAGAATGGCTGCGGAGAGGGTGTTGCCGCCAGGCCGCCGACCGCAAAGTAAGTAGTTGGCGAAGGCTTGCGCGAAGCTCTCGCCGTTCAGCGTCATCATGGTCGGAACGGCATCCAGATCGCGCTGCATCCATTCGTGCGTGATGATGCGGCCGATGTATCCGGCTTCAAACAGCAGCTTCTGCGTGATTTCGCGTTGGATGCTGAAGTTGAAGTTGTAAGTCGCCGCCGGCCGGAAGCTCGGATCCAGCACCGAAGCCGCGCCCGCCGCTGGCGATCCGTTGGTGCCGGGATAAGACGGCTGGGGCAGCGTCTTGGTCGGAGTCGGGATCGGCGCCGATCAGACCATCGGTTCCAATGCGGAACGCAGTCGCCGGAGTCACGCCGCCGGTACCGAGACACTGGCCGCTCGAAGAAGCGCCAATGCAGGAAACCGGCTGGCCCAGACCAACGCCGAGGAGCGGAATCAGCACCAGGCCAACGCCGTTCAGACGGCTATAAATCTGGCCGTATCCGCCGCGAATCACGGTCTTGCCGTCGCCCAACACCTTGCCCAGAAGTCCGTCGGCGATACTTGCGGATTCCAGGCCACCGCCACGCGCGGGCTTACGCCGCCGTAGAACGGATTGTATGGATACTTGTGGCTCGCGCCCGACGACATTGGCGATGGTCGAAAAACCGATAATCGGGTTATACACCTGGCCCTTGCAGCGCCATCCGCCGACTTGGTTGCGAAATAATTGGTGAAATTGATCGGATGGCCGGAGGAATCGACCAACTCCACTTGCTTGCCGTTCTGCTCCACCGGCGGCATCTCCACCTGATAGCCAAGACCGTAGGTCAAGGTGAGACGTCGGCTTGATGTGCCAGGAATCGGTGACGTAGAGGTTGTAGAAGTTGATCGTGCTCTTGTCGAACATCGGCGTTCCCGCCGGGTTCAAGGTGAGATTGGCGCCGCTGCGGGTGAACAACTGTTGCGGCTGGTTGACGATACCCAGAACCTCGGAATAGTACTTGTTCCAGGTGCCGACCTGGCTGGACGGAAGACCCACCGGCTGAGTGGCCGCCGGAGTATTGGATGCCGGAACCGTTCACGATCTGGTACACCGGCGAGGTGTTGATGCCCTGGCCGTTGTCGTTGCGCTCGTGATAGTCGAAGTTCCTTTGGTAGTTTCCGCCAAACTGAAATGACGTGATTGCCCTTGATCCAGGTCACGTCGTCCTTGAACAGCGAGTCGTGACCGTCCCAGAACCGCTGGCGCGTGTTCTGATTGTTGACGTTGTAGGGGATCAGCGCGCTCGCGGTCTCGCCGCCGATTTCAAGCGCCCCACCCAACCCGGGAAGTTGCGGCGGTGCGGCCGACGTCGCCCATTGCCACCAGATCCTGGTGTAGCTATAAGTGAAATCGTTGGTCAACGTCGGGCTGATGGTGGTGGACAAACCGCCCACCAGGAAGTCCGGCTTCTGCGGACGCGGAGCGCGCGCCGCGGGCACGCCTAGCTTGTCGCCCGGCAGCGCGCCGCCGATGTCGATCTGGTTGGTGGTCAACTGGCTGAGCGCAGAAATAACGGTAGCTGCTGAATGAAGCCGCCACTTGTCGCCGAAGTCGTGGTCCACGCGGCCCACCAGGAATTTAGTCTTCTCAGGCAGAGACACCTGACCCTGGAATCCTTCCACGTTGTGCGCATCGCCCGTGTTGAAGTTGTTCGGCTCCGGCATGTACTTGTTCCAGAGCTGCGACACCAGGGAATTGATGCCGATCCCGCGCGGATCGCAGGCGCCCGCGCCGCAAGTGGCCGGCTGATAAGTTACGCCATTCACCGTCACCGGGAAGGGATTGATGTTGAAGGGAACGTAGGTGCCGCCTTCGTTGATCTGAATCACGCCCGCGCGCAGCGTGTCGGTCGGCACCGGCTTGTTGATAATCGCCGATTGCGGGAAGTTGAAACCTTCGTAGCCGAAGAAGAAGTACGTCTTGCCGCCCCAGAAACTTCGGCAGCATCGGACCGCCCACCGTACAGCCGTATCGGTTGTTGTGGGTGATCGGGATCGGCGTGTAGCCGAGGTCTCCGCTGGGCGTGTGGTTGTTGTCCCACGTGTTGGCCCCGCCCACGTCGCTCGAGTTGTAGTAATAATACGCCGGTGCCGTGGAATTGGTTCGTGCCGCGCTTCGTCACCACGCTGACCTGCGATCCGGAGGATCCGTTGAAGTCGGCCGTCTGTCCGGCGGTCGCTACCTTGAATTCTTCAATCGTATCCACCGGCGTCGGAAGCACTCCACTGGGCGGGTTGCCGAAACCGGCGAAGGCATTGTGGCCGTAGCTTCCCGTGTAGTCGGTCATGCTGCCGTCCATATCGTTCGAGTTGTTGCCGCCGTCCAGTTGGAACGTGTTCTGGTCGTACATCGCTCCCGCCACCTGCGCCGTCCGGCGAAACGCCCGGCTGGTAAAGCGCCAGGCTCGAAGCGTCCGATCCGAAGATCGGAAGATACGTCAGCGAATCGTCCGGAAACAGTGGTCCCGACCGTCGCGTTGACGGTCTGCAGTTCGGCGCCAGCCGTCCCGCGTGACTTCCACCACGTTGCTCACCGCGCCAACTTCGAGCACCGCGTTGACGGTGAGAATTTCTCCCACCTGCACCGCCTGCTGGTTCACGCGGTACGCGCTGAAACCGGTCTTGGTGAACGTGATGTTGTAGTTGGTCGGGGTCACGTTCGTGATATTGAAGCGCCCTGATTCGTTGGTTGTGGCGGTGAGCGTGACGTTGGTTGTCGGATCCGACAACTTGATTTCCACGCCTGGAATGACCGCGCCCTGTTGATCGGTCACTTGCCCCGAAACAGTACCGGACGCGGACGATTGTGCCAGAGCAGGAATGCTCAGGCAAAAAACAGCAAGCAGCGACACCAATAGCTTTCGCATAATGTCCCTTTCCCCAAAGTTCACATTAACGACAGAGTTGAGAAATTGTACGTCATCGAGCGACGGTATGTCAAATACTAAATTTTTCTGGTAAGCTCTTAACCCCGATCGCCCTGGATTGTGGGGCAGGTTGGTAACCTGCGCGCCGATTGTCAATCGGCGCAAACTGCGCGGGTTAACGACCCGCGCGCAGGATGGCATCCTGCCTCACAACCAAAACTGACCCACCACTCCGGTTTCCGTATAGAATGGAGAGTCCTATGGCGTGGCGTCTGGCGCTGATTCTGCTCGCTACAGGAGTGACACGCGCTTCCACCACCCCACTTACGTCGGCGCAGCAGCCTGTTCCAAGTGCCACGCCGCCGTCAATCACAAGTGGGCCCAGTCCCGGCACAGCAAAATGATTCAGCCCGCCGCCCATTCCAGCGTGGTGGGCGACTTCTCGCGCGGCCAGATTCAGTTGCGCGGCGATAGCTACGTCCTCCGCGAACGCCAAGGCGTTTACTACATCACCGAATCCTATCTCTCGGGCCAACCGCAGGAACACCGCGTGGATTACACGCTGGGAAGCCGGCGCATGCAGCACTATCTCACCACTCTGCCCGATGGCCGCATCGTCGTACTGCCGCCAACCTGGGACGTCCTGCGCAAGCAGTGGTTCCACAACCTCGACATCGCCGACCCCGATGAAACCAGCGAAGTTCAGGTTCAGATCTGGAATAAGGGCTGCTACTCCTGTCACGTAAGCCAGGAAGAAAAGAATTACGACGCCGGGAAAGACGCGTATCACACCGCATGGCTCGATTTCGGCACCAACTGCGAGCGATGCCACGGCCCCGCGAGCGCCCACGCCGCAAACCGCTCGGCAGCCAATTACAAGCCCTCTGCCGCAGCCCC
Organism: Bryobacterales bacterium; assembly: GCA_963774655.1. Classification (GTDB taxonomy): domain Bacteria; phylum Acidobacteriota; class Terriglobia; order Bryobacterales; family Bryobacteraceae; genus Palsa-89. The sequence continues at coordinate 715,605 of CAVZFZ010000005.1, forward strand.
GGATATCGTTGTCCAAACCCGCCTCGACCCGGCGCGCAACACCATGGTCTGCGCGCAGTGCCATTCCCTCCGCGATATTTACGCCACCGGCTACAGTGCTGGCGCGAACTATTACGATTTCTTTCTCCCCGTCATCGAGTTCAATCAGCCCGCCGACCGCGATCCCGCGTACTGGCCGGACGGCCGCACTCGCCGCTTCTCAAACGACGCCTTCGGTCTATGGCAGAGCGAATGTTTCCTCAAAGGCGGTGTCACCTGCCTGGGCTGCCACACGACGCCGCACGAAGTGGATATCGATAAAAATCCGCAGCTTCGCCCGGATGCTAACGCCCTCTGCACGCGCTGCCACACCGGTATCGGCAACGCACTCCAGGCCCACACCCATCACGCGGTTTCGAGCGCCGGCAGTTCCTGCGTGGAATGCCACATGCCCCGCACGGTTTTAAGCATCAAAGCCCAGATCCGCGATCATTCCATGAGCATCCCGGTTCCGGAAAATTCCATCCGCCACGGCATCCCGAACGCCTGCAACAACTGCCATCAGGATCGTGACGCGAATTGGACGCTGGAACAGATGAGCAAATGGTACAATCCCCGATCCCGCCAAAAGCTGATCCAAAGGGCTGACGCTTTCGCAGGCGCTCGATCCGGCAATCCCGAAACCATCGCCGGACTGCTCGCAATTCTCGACAGACCGTCCGAAGGCCCCTTGGTGCGCGCCAACGCGCTCGGCTACTTGAGCAATTTCCCGGATGATCCGCGAGTCTTCCCCGCCCTGATTCGCGCGCTCCAAGATCCGGAGCCGGTGGTGCGCGTATACGCCGCATTGCGCATGAATCCCCGGCCGGCAAACAAAGAAGCGGCGATCGCGGCCCTGGTCCGGTCGCTCAGTGATTCCGCCACCACGGTACGCGTTGGCGCCACGGTGGCATTAGTCGGCATGGGAATCAACCAGCTTCCGGGCGAAGATGGCGAACGGTTGGAAAATGGAAAACAAGTTTTCCGCGCCCGCGCCAATCTCAACTCCGACGACGCGTTGCAACTCTTAGGCGCGGGAAAATTCTACTTACTAACCGGCGACCCAGTTACCGCCATTGGCGCGCTCCAAAACAGTCTCAAACTAGATCCGCAAATCCCGGCAAAATACTTCTTAGCCTACGCCAAAGCCCAACAAGGCAACATAGACGAAGCCAAACAGCTCCTCGAAACCATCCCATCCACCGATTCCCAATACACCCTCGCCCAAACGTTGTTGAAAATCCTAGCGGCCAGATAGTCTCCCCAAGGCAGAACGGAATAACCGAAAACCGAATAACCGAACAACGGTTCTTACGTTCCCGGGCAGGGCAACGGGGCCGTTATCATCGTGGTGTCCGGAAAACTGTACGCACCCTCAAAAGCAGTCGACGGAACCTGCCGCTCAAACCACTCGAGCAACGCTTCCACCTGCGGATGATAAGTGAATCCGTTCATCGTCACCGGAAATGCATTCGTGGAAAGGAACTGCAGCGGATCTCCCGTCTCGAGAATCGTCTCGCATTGCGGCGGACTGCTCAGTGGGGCCTGCCAGGCTGGCACGATATTGTTCACAAACGGATCGTTCATCCACTCCGTGATTTCATGGCTGATGAAATTCACATCTGTCCGGCCCGGATCCCCGTAAATTCCCGGATCCACCCACGAAGCTGTGGCGAACGTCTGTACATCGTGCTTATTGCCGCGCACCGCCTTATCGATCGCCGTGTGGTAGCCCAGTATGCAGCAGTTGGAAAGCGAACCTCCCTGATAGAACAGCGCGTTGTACGTCAGGACAATGGCCAGTTCATCCAACTCGAACGGCTCAAATTGCAGAATGGTGTTCAACTGCGATACGAAAAATCCATCGTCGATCAGCGCGAAATAGGGACCGCCCTGTCCGGCTTGGAAAACGAACGAGAGTCCCACCGGCACCTCAATCTGCACCGTTGGCAGTACACGCGGTCTGCCCAGAAGCGTGTGCCATCCGGGCTTCATCACGTTGTAGAATTCCGCTCGCTGCACCGAGTCTGAGAACTGCGTGTTGCCCGTGCCGTATGCGAAGGACTGAAAGTTCGGGCCGTTCAGGAATTGCTGCGTTAGCGTGGATGCATCCAGCACAATGTTGTTCCCGTTCATATCGGTAAACTCATCGAAGAAAAACTGGATCATGACCAAGGAGGTGCCGATTTTCGTTGTGCCGCCCTGCCTCGGGTCGTTTCCCACCATAGTGAACGGATAACTCGCGCCTGCGGTAGAGAACGTTCGCGCAAAATTGGAAACCGAGTTTACCCGTTGTTGTTTGGTGGCGACGTTTGCATCCGCGGTCAGCTTGTTCGCGCTGGCGAATTGCACCGGCAATTGGGTCTGGCTCATGTAGCCAACACTCACAATCTGCGGATGTTTGGTAGGCTGTGAGCTCTGCGCCCAAGTCAAGCAAGGTAGCAATATCGCTAACCTGGCAGTTCGCATTTTGCACCCCGTTTCCCGTAGCAGGGACTTAACAAAATACTACCATTATGTTTTGGTAGTAGCAATACTGGTAGACACCATAGGGGTGCTCCGATACGTTATCCTGACACTCTCATGTCAGCCTTGTTCACCATCGTGTTCATGTCAGCCGGTGTCCTGCTAACCCCGATAATTTTCGTGGCCGCAGCCTTAATCGTGGTGGGCCGTTTCAAACCCAGCCCCCGGATGCAGCGCGCAGGCTATATTGTGGCGGCTATTTGGCTACTCCCCGCGGCATGCTGGACTTACTACTTGCAAATCTTCACTGAGCAGGATCGATACCGTGTACTGTCCAAACCGGAAGTGGTGTACGGTATTTCTCTACCAGCCGGCGCACAGATCAGTTACCGCCGCTGGGCCCGGCGCCTGCAATGGGCGAACTTTCGAACCCCACAAACCATCCAAGGCGTCGAGTATATAAACCAAGTGGATTTCTGCAACCAACACATCTGCAGCGGAACCCTGGCCCGCGACCAGGCAATCGAAGGCATCCCCTGCCGTGCCCAAAGCGAAATCCAATTCTCGCCAACCACCACCCACCTAACCGAATGCACCTTATCGCGTTCCCTCGTTGTCGAAGGAGTAACCCTCCCCTCGGGAACTACCGTGCGCATCGGGCCCAGCGGAAAGCCCGACAACGAGAAACGAGAAACGAGAAACGAATAACCAGAAACCAACAACCAGAAACTAGAAACCCGCGGCCATCGCGCGCAGCGCGATGGCGCGATGACTAACCTCCATCTTCCGTTCGAGCGGCGCCTCCCCAAACGTGCACCCGAACGGCGGATAGAAAAAAAGCGGATCATACCCGAACCCGTTCGCGCCGCGCGGCTCTTCCACTATGCGACCAGCCACCTCACCGCGAAAAGTCCGGACCAGCTTGCCCTCGCGTCCCAGCGCCACTACGCACACAAACCGCGCCTCCCGATCCTGCACGCCTCTCATCCGATCCAGTAGCAGGCGGTTGTTGGCGCCATCGTTGGCTTCCGCACCCGCAAATCGAGCCGAGTAGACGCCGGGAGCCCCGTCCAACGCATCCACCGCCAACCCCGAATCGTCTACAAATAGATATTCGTCGACATACTTCGAATAATAGAGAGCTTTCTGAATCGCATTCTCCTCAAATGTTGCGCCGGTTTCTTCGGGCGCTGGTATTTCCGCCAGCCCAGGTAGCGTCTCTACTTCGAATTTTCCCGCCAATGCCAGCCGGAATTCGCGCAGTTTTCCCGGATTCGTAGTTGCGCAATACAATCGCAACTTCAGAGCCCCAACGCCTGCTTTTGGATCGCGATCAAATCCAGAATGCCGGCCTTTCCAATCGCCACCAACTCGGCTAATTGCGCATCGTCAAACGCGGACTTCTCCGCCGTAGCTTGCAATTCCACGAACCGGCCGGACCCTGTCATCACGATATTCATGTCCACTTCCGCGTTCGAATCCTCGTCGTAACACAGATCCAAAACCGGGACGCCGCCTACCATCCCAACACTGGTTGCCGCCACATGATCCGTCACTGGCAGCGATTTCAGAGCGCCGAATTGCACCAGTTGCTTCAACGCCATCACCAGCGCCACATACGCGCCCGTAATGGATGCCGTGCGCGTGCCGCCGTCGGCTTGCAGCACATCGCAATCCACGATCACGCTGCGGTCTCCCAACGCAGCCATGTTCACTACCGATCGTAGCGAGCGCCCGATCAACCGCTGGATCTCCTGCGTCCGCCCCGACGGATGGCCTTTCGTAACCTCGCGCGGGGTCCTGGTTCCCGTGGCTCGGGGCAGCATCGAATACTCCGCCGTCACCCACCCCCGCCCGCTCCCCCGCAGAAATTGCGGAACGCTTTCTTCCACCGAGGCCGCGCACAGCACCCGCGTATTCCCCACTTCGATCAGCGCGGAGCCTTCCGCAGTCATCAAATAATTGGTGGTAATCCGGATCGGACGCATTTGATCCGGACGGCGGTTGTCGATTCTCATGAGCTCCCCGACGAAAGGGAAAGATAGAAGAGTAGACACATCCCAGCGATCCCAAGCAATACCAGGATCAGGCAGGGAATCGCGCTACGGGCGGATTTGGCCGGCGCCTTTTTGCTGCTGCCGGCAGGCTTAAACTTGGCCATGAACTTGTATTGTAAGGCAGGATGTCATCCTGCAGCGGGTTGTTAACCCGCTCAGTTTATAAATACCGCGCCGCCTGCCGGAAGAATTCATCCAGCGCGCTGAACGTTGCCTCTTCCATATCCCGCAGCGCGATCGCGACCACCGGACGCTTGCGCTCCGCCAGCGCCATCGTGGTCGCCAGGAATTGCGCGCGATGATAGCCGGCCGTATAGCCGATCGGCGCAATCTCTTCGGATGCATCCGAAATTAGAACGGTGGAAAAGCACTTCCCGTGGCCGATGATCATCTCATGATAGGAGTGATTCATGGCCGGCCCTTCGTACACGTCCACCGGCATTTTCAGCTTCGAGCGAAACAGCGATTCCGCGGCTCGGTTCAGCCGAGTCCGCAAAGCGCGGCCGCGCGCGGAATAACGCGTGTCCCCGAAGAAGGTCAACTCCGCATATTCGATTTCACGCGTCGCCGTGAGTCCGCGTAGGATCGCCGCGTAGATTTCAGGACCCGTTGCCGGAACCGGGCTCGGAACCGCCGCGCCATCGTAGAACAGCGTCACTCGTCCCCGCCAACGCGCTTGCGCCGAAGAGTTCCGCATCTCGCTCCCAAGCTTTGGTCCTCTCAATCCCGCCCAATTTTTCCGCCGACGCGTGCAGTTGGTTGGTGATGGATTTATACAACTCCACACTCGGTTGCGTCACGAAATTCATGTCCCGCAAACACGCCAACCCAAACACGGCGTAATGAACGAACTGCATGTAACGCGAAAGTTCCGAGTGGGCCGGCGTGGTGAGCGTCACCACCGGATACCCGGCGCGTCGTAGCATGGCCGTCTTTCCCGCATCGCCGGCCGGCGATCCTCTTTTTTGCACTGCGAGAAAAACGCGGTCCTGCCGCGGATCTTTCGGTGGACGGTAATTCTGCAGCCGGATCTTCTCGTCAATCACGATCTTGATTCCCAGCCGTTCGGATTTACCCAGGCTCTCTTCGAAATCCTGCTTAGTCCAAAGCGACGCCCCCGCCCATTCGCGCGGCAGCATCAGCGTCACCTTGTCGCGCCCCGCCTGTCCTTGCGTGTGCAGAAAGGCAGCCAGCCGCAAGGCTTCCTCCACCTCATCTTGCTCCAGCAGCGTTCCCTCGATCCACGCTTTTAGATCCATGCCGCCCAACCCCAGCGGATACAGGCTTCCGCGTGTCAACGGCGCGCTGTGCCGCCCTGCTACGCTGTTGCGCAAATCCGGCTGCAACTCCACGCGCCTGTATTCCTGGCTCGATGCGAACTGATCCAGCAGCGAACCGGGCAGCGTCATATAAATGAAGTTGGGCCGCGAATCCACTTTGTTCTTCTCGTAAAGCGCCGCCAGCTTCTGCAGATTCACCACCGGCTCGTAAGAAGTCATCCCCATCGCCATGCCCACCACCAATGTGCTCTTGAGGATCTTCGCAAGCGGAAGCTTGGAACGCCGCGCCATGTCGGCGAGAATATTTTTCAACTTTGCCGGATCGGTGGAGTCCAGCACGTAGCAGCGCGGGCCCCGCTTCAAAAGGCCTGTAGCGTTGTACATGTTTTTGTCTTCCGCCGATCCGCCCATGCCGGCCCAGATCAGGAATCGCAGCGAGGTCCCGTGAACTTCGTGGATCCGCTCTCTGATTTGATCCAGCTCCGCGGCAATATTCCCCGCCCACTCCTTGTGATGCGCCGCCTGCCAGGCAAGATCGAATACGCCGTAGCCGCTTTTGGTAACGCGGCCCTGCGCATTAATTTCCATGCCAATCCGGATCAGCCTGTTGCGTTCCGGATCCAGCCCGTCCAAGCCCTTGCGATTGGCGCGCGAATCGAGCGCCTTGAGTCTCTCAATCAGACTGTCTTTGCGAAGGAGCGAGAAATTCGCATCGGACGACGGCCGATCGTTATACAGCGAAAGAAGCACCCATCATTTTTAGCACACGTAAGGAGCCTAACCGAACCGCGACCGCAAGGGAGCGCTACCACGAGACCTTTCGGAGCCGAATCCGCCGCCACCAGGCGACTCAACCCTCACCACGTCCCCAGCCTTCACTTCAAACCGCGCCTTACCCGGAATCGCGATCTTGCTTTTTCCCTTCAGCAGCGTGGTCTTCCCCGGCGCACCAGCTTGCCCGCCCGCGAGTCCATAAGGACCGCGCAACCGCCGATCCGCGAGTACCGTCACATCCGCCGAAGTAAGAAATTCAAACTCCCGGATAATCCCATCGCCGCCGCGATGTTTTCCCGCGCCCCCCGAACCGGAGCGGATACGATAGCCGCGAATACGCAGCGGATATTGGTGCTCGAAAGCCTCCACCGGCGTGTTCCAACTATTCGTCATATGGGTATGCGTCGCGCTCATGCCGTCTGAAACCGCCGATGCGCCCATGCCTCCCGCGATCGTTTCGTAGTAAGCGAACGGCCGGCCGCGAAGATGATCCACGCCGCCAAAAGTGATGTTGTTCATGGTGCCCGAACTTGCCGCTGGAATCAGTTCCGGCGCAGCCTGCGCCAGAGCGCCCAGCACCACGTCGGTAATGCGTTGGGATGTTTCCACATTTCCCGCGGCCATCGCAGCCGGAGGCATCGCGTTCACCACCGTACGCTCCGGGGCAATCACGGCAAGCGGCCGCGTCACACCCGCTGTGTAAGGAATGTCTTCGCGTACCAGGCAGCGAAATACGTAAGTTGTCGCCGCGATTGCAACCGCATAATTGGCATTCACAGATCCTTCCACCTGCGCGCTGGAGCCCGTGAAATCGATAGTCGCGCTACTCCCATGAATCGTCACGGTAACCGCGATCTTCACCGGACCCTCCACAATCCCATCGCTGTCCAGCGCATCTTCGAAGCGATACTTGCCCCGCGGCAGCCGTCGGATGGCGGAACGAATCATGCGCTCGCTGTAATCCTTCAGCGCGCTCATGTTGCGCCGCACTTTCGTCATCCCATATTTCGCCACCAGGTCAAGCAGCCGCTGTTCGCCGCGCCGGATTGCCATGCATTGCGCCAGCAAATCGCCCTCGCGCTCCTCGGGAGTCCTCACGTTCGCGAGAATCAACCCCAGCAGGTCCCGATCGAACTTGCCACGCCGCGCCAGCAGAATGGGTGGAATCCGGAGGCCCTCCTGATAAATCTCACGCGCCAACGGCATGGACCCCGGACTCATGCCGCCAACATCGGCATGATGCGCGCGATTCGCCACGTAAAAAGCCGGCTTCGCGCTGCCCTTCACAAAAACGCCGGATACCGCCGTGATGTCGGGCAAATGCGTTCCGCCCCGAAACGGATCGTTCAGGATGGCCACGTCGCCCGGCTCGAAATCGAAGGCATCCATCGCATGCCGCACCGACAGAGGCATGGCTCCAAGGTGTACCGGCATGTGATCGCCCATCGCCACCGTTTCGCCGGAGGAATCATAAACCGCGCACGAATAATCGCGCCGCTCTTTGATATTGGCCGAATACGATGTCTTGCGCAGTACCGCGCCCATCTCCTCGGCGATGGAAACCAGCAGATGGCGAAAAAGCTCCAGCTCGATCGGATCTTGCTTCATTGTTTGCAGGCTCCCACACTCACCAGAAAGCTCGCGGCTTTTTGCCAGCGCGCGCCATCCGATTTCTCCAGGTCATAACTCTTGGTGGCGGCATCGGCGCGCAACCGCCAGCCGGAGTTTTTCGGGGCCGCCGGAAAAGCAATGGCGCTGGCCGTTGCCATCTTCATTGACCAACTTTCCCCGCCTGCGCGAGTTTCGTAAAGCTCATGGCGCCCATTGTCGAGCCGCGCATCGATCACTAGCGACCCATTCTCGCGCGAATCAAACCAGAACCGTTCGATCGCCGCCACGCGCGTCTCGTCGAAGATGGGCCGCTGCCGCCAGGTCTTTCCGCCATCCGTCGTCAGCAAGAGAAATGGATCGCGCGGCGTACTTTGCAGGTTGGCCCCCGAAATCCAGCCATTCTGGAAATCGATGAACTGAATCTGGTCCAATCCCGCGAACCGGATTCGTGGCTGCGGTTCCATCCAGCTCTTCCCGGCATCTTCGGTCGCCAACAATATGGAATACAACGTCGTTGTCGCGGTGTGCAAATTCCCGCTGAGAAAGATTTTATTTCCCGCCGCTTCCACGTTGCTAAGTTCCAGAAACACCGCGCACGGCTCCTCTTCGGAGCAGTTCAACGCGGCGGCTTGCGTGTCGGCTTCCGTGCATTCAAACGGGACTCGGATGGGCCTGCCTGTGTTCTCGATCGGCGTCTGGCCGCAGACGCTGAGAGATACCAGCAGCGCAACGAATCGGAGCACAGAATTCATGGTACCGGATCGGCTCCGCTGTCATCATAAGAAGCATGACCGAACTTAGCCACCGCTTAACCAACCTGGTATCGAAAACGAAACAACTTTTTGATACTTACAGCGATCAGGAGACTTCCAAGCCCACCATCGCCGGCGGCTGGTCGCGCAAACAGATTATCGGACATCTGATCGATTCGGCATCCAACAATCATCAGCGATTTGTTCGCGCCCTGCTTCATGACGAAATCCGCTTACCCACTTACGATCAGGAAGGCAACGTCCGCGTGCAGCGCTATCAGGAAATGCAGTGGGGACAACTGGTCGGCTTTTGGGAAAGCTACAACCGCTTCCTGGCGCACGTCCTGGCGGGCGTTCCGAAAGCCAAACTAAGCACGCCCTGTTACATCGGCAACAATCCCAAAATGACTCTGGAAGAACTAGCCGAGGACTACGTCCGCCACCTGCAGCATCACCTGGATCAATGCACCGGCTCCCTCACGGTCGCGGCTCGGTAGCACTTTCTTTCCGTTCCGAACCGCGACCGTAAGGGAGTCGGTGCCGTTTCAAATCTCGAACTGAATCCCCTGCGCCAGCGGCAAATCGTTCGACCAATTGATTGTCACCGTCTGCCGCCGCATATAAGCCTTCCACGAATCGCTGCCCGATTCCCTTCCCCCGCCCGTCTCTTTCTCCCCTCCAAACGCCCCGCCGATTTCCGCCCCGCTGGTGCCGATATTAATGTTGGCGATTCCGCAATCGCTCCCGCGCGCGCTCAAGAAAGTCTCCGCGGAAATCATGTTCGTCGTAAACATGGCGGAAGATAAACCCTGCGGCACGTCATTGTGCCATTGAATCACCTCATCCAGCGAATCAAACTCCACCAGATAAAGAATAGGCGCAAAAATCTCTTCCTTCAGGATCGGCATCCGGGCATTCGCCTTCACCAGCGCAGGCCGCACGTAACAACCGCCCATTTCCTCTCCGCCGAACAGAATCTCGCCACCCTCGGCGCGAATTCTCAGGAGGCCTTTCCGCATCGCCTCCACCGATCCGCGATCGATCAGCGGCCCCATCAACGTGGATTCTTCCAACGGATTCCCAACCCGGATCTGCGCGTAAGCCGCCTTCAGCTTTTGCGTCATCTCCGCGGCGATACCCCGCTGCAAGAACAACCGCCGGACGCTGGTGCAGCGCTGCCCCGCGGTTCCCACTGCGCCAAACAGCGCGCCGCGCAGCGCCAGATCGAGATTCGCATCGTTCATCACGATCACGCCGTTGTTCCCGCCCAATTCGAGCAACGTCCGGCCCAGCCGCCGCCCCACCGTTTCAGCCACGATGTGCCCCATGCGGCAAGAGCCGGTAGCGCTCACTAGCGGTATCCGCCGGTCTTCCAGCATCCGCGTTCCCACCGACGCATCCTCGCCGATCACCAGGCTAAACACTCCGCGCCATCCGTGCCGATCCAATACGCGATCGCAGATTTTCTGCACCGCGATCGCTGTGAGCGGAGTCTTGAGCGACGGTTTCCACACTACGCAATCCCCACAAACAGCAGCCAGCAGCGCGTTCCAGCTCCACACCGCAACCGGAAAATTGAACGCCGAGATCACGCCCACAATCCCCAGCGGATGCCACTGCTCATACATACGATGCTGCGGCCGCTCGCTCGGCATGGTCAGCCCATAAAGCTGGCGCGAAAGGCCGACGGCGAAATCCGCGATGTCGATCATCTCCTGCACTTCGCCTTTGCCCTCCGCCAGGATCTTGCCCATCTCGAGAGTCACCAGCGTGCCCAGATCATCCTTATAAGCGCGCAATTCGTCGCCGACTTCGCGCACGATTTGTCCGCGCCTCGGAGCCGGAACCATGCGCCACCGCTCGAACACCTGCATCGATTCGGCGACCACCGCCTCATAATCCTCCGCCGACGCCAGCCGGACGCGCGCAAGTTCTTCCCCATCGGCCGGATTCACAGACGCGATGGTAGGCCCGCCCGGCGACGCGATCCATTCGCGTCCGCACGCGCCCGAATTTACCGGCTCAATCCCGAGCCGCTCCAAAACAGGACTGCTTATGATTGTGTGAGCCATCCAAAACCCTCCGGACCTGTGGCGAAATGTCGCCCCGCGCGAGTAACAACCCGTCCGATGCGCTCGATTACCGACGCCTGAAACTCCGCATCAAACCAAGCCGAATCCCCGTACCGCTCGCTGATTCGAAACGCAGCCGGCCGCGTGGTTGCCCCATTCGGCTTGAGCGAACGAATGTGCAAGGCGTCACCGATCACATCGCGATCCGTTGCCCCAAGCGCCAACTCCGCCAACTCTTCAGGATCGCACGGTAGCAGCGGCGCAAGCGTCGCGAACGTCTCGATGCCGGCCGCCCGCAATTGTCGAATCGTCTGAATTCGCTCAGCGATCGGGGCACAAAGCGGCTCGTACCTCTTCCGAACATCTTCCCGATTCGTCGTGATCGAGAAGCTGACTCGCAGCGTCGTAACTCGCCCCAGTGCACAGAGCCGGTCAACATCCCGCAGGATCATCGGCCCGCGCGTTTGGATCGCGAACACGCGCGGTGGACGCGCCAGCAACTCATCCAGAATGCGCGGCATCAATTCAGCCGATTCTTCCGCCGGCTGGTAGGGGTCCACCACCGGCGAACAATAAATCGCTTGCCCTGCCCGCAACTGTCGCCGCAACAATTCCGGCGCGTTGGATTTGAACGTAGTGAACTGGCCCCAATGTTCCCAATCGTCCCGCTTCAATCCTCCGAAAATCCGCATAGTCGGAACATAGCAATAGGAGCATCCGAACGTGCAATTGCGCGCGGGTGTGAGCGAATGCGTGAATCCAGCCTGTGCAATGAATCCAGTAGTGCCGCTGAGCACGCTCTTCGCCTCAGCCTGAAACACCTGGAACGGCATGGATACCTCCATTGTCTCACCCGCCGAGCGTCGCACATGTCGCCGGATGACCCGTAACCGAACCGCGACCGCAAGGGAGCGCTACCACGACAGGTTAAGAGTTGTAAACTCGGCGCCCGTAGAGAAACGCTGCGGAATCCCCCAGCGTCCAGGAGAAGCGTAACAGCCCATTCATCACAATCAGGAGACAACCAGAATGCTCTTTCGAAAGTCCATCCTTCCGCTGACATCAATCGTGATCTTGCTCGCGTCCTCCGCCTTCGCACAAACGCGAAGTTTCGATTACCCGCCGGTCGGCCTCGCCAGCAGTGAAACCATGCAGATCAACGTCCTCAATAGCGCCACGGCCTCATCCAGCGGAACCGCCGCATCCTGCACCGGATCCATCTCATTCACCTCGGCGTCGGGTGCCGCTCTGGGAACCGCCACCAGCTTCACTGTCACGAGCGGCGAGATCTTCTCGGCCACTCTACCGTTTGCAAAAACCGCAGCCACCGGAACGCGCGCGGAAGTAGTCGGCGTCGTCTCCGTCACCAACGCATCGGGAACGCCCTGCCGTTTGCGGACTTCACTAGAAACATTCGACACCGCCACCGGCGTCACGCATGTCTATCTGGCCGGCTTCGGCGGCGGACCCGGAGGCGGCCCAGGCGGTCATCCCGGACACTGATCTTCCCGCACGCACATCTGCGCCGCCAGCCACGTCTGCTCAGCGGCGCAGATTTTTTTACTCTTCGCGAAGAGCCGTCATCGGATCCATTTTGGACGCGCGCCGCGCTGGAATATACGCGGCCAGCATCGCGGCGACTGCACAAAACCGCTGCCGCCAGTGCGAGCGTCTCAGCGTTGGTAGCCTGCAATCCGAAGAGCAGGCTCTTTATAAATCGCCCGGCCGCCAGCGAAACCCCGACACCTAAAACAGTTCCAACGGTCAATATCAATGCGACGTCGCGCAGGATCAACCACGTCACCGCGCCTTCCGCCGCACCCAGCGCCATGCGAATTCCGATTTCCCCGCGCCGTCGCGCCGCCGCATACGAAATCACCCCATACAGTCCGATCGTCGCAAGCAAAAGCGCCAGCACTCCAAAGAAGGACGAAAGCAGGGCAACTAAACGAGGCTGCACCAGCGAATCCGCGATCTGCGCATCCAGCGAGTGGATTTCCAGCGACGCATCCTTGTTGATCGCTCCAATCACCGGACCGAGCGACGCGATCAGCGCCTCCACCGGACCATCGAATCGAATTTCAAAACCCAGGTCAGGCGCCGGATCCGGATCCTGCGTCGATACGACAAATCCAGTCTTAAAAACCGGATCATTCAGCTGCGCATATTTCACGTTCTTCACTACACCGATTACACGATACCCGATGTCCCCATGCGGCCCTTCCATAGTGATGGTCTTTCCAATCGGATTCTGATTCCTCCAAAAATGACGCGCCGTTTCTTCGCCCACGATCATCGCTTGCGGCGAGCTCAGTGTATCGTGCTCGGAAAAATCCCGCCCCATCAGCAAAGGAATCTCCAGGGTTCTGAAATAACCTGGCGAGACGCGATTGAGATAGACCAAGACGTCCTCTTCTCCCGCCTGTTGCTGGTAGCCCTCGGGACGAGCGTCTTGGTTCCAGGTGAAGCGGCCCACAGGCGCCATCATGGAACTCGCCGCCGAACGAACGTTCGGAAGCGTGCGCAGATCCGAAAGAATCTTGCTGAACAAAGGAGTGCGAAGCGGCGATGGAAGACGGTCTGGAGGCACGGCTGCCTTCACCAGCAGAACGTGATGCGGATTGAAGCCGGCGTCCACAGTCAGAAAATTGCGTAGCGTTCCCAGGAACAATCCGGCGGCCGCCAGCAACATCAACGATAGCGCCACCTGTCCCGTGACCAGCGCTTTGCCCAGCGTGAATCGAGTGCCGCCTTGCACCGCACCGCGCGCGTTCTCCTTCAGTGCATGATTCGTACCAATGCCCGTTGCCCGTAAAGCCGGAACCAATCCAAATAGAACTCCAGTGAACACCGCGATCCCCAGCGTGAAAAGCAGCACCCGGAAGTCGGGAGTTAAATCGATATCCAGTTGATTCGTCTTTGTGGAAAGTAAGCCCACCAGCAATCGCGCGCCCCAGACCGAAAACAGCAAACCGCAAATTCCACCGGCAAACGCCAGCAGCAAGCTCTCCGTGAGTAACTGGCGGATCACCCGGATTCGTGACGCACCGATGGCCAGTCGAATCGAAATCTCGCGCTGGCGGGATGTCGCGCGCGCCAGAAGTAAATTGGCGATGTTGACGCACGCAATCAGCAACACCAGGCCCACCACTGTCATCAATGTAAATAACGCCGTCTTGTACTCGGTTCCGGTGAACGAGAACCCTGCCGCGCCGGATTTCAGCGCGAAACTGCGCCTCAGGTAGCGCGCCCGCATTTCCGCCTTCCAATCCGGAACCGTCGCACGATTGATTTCCGGCGCAATGGAATTCAGCCGCGCATCCGCCTGTTCGAGAGTTTCTCCGGCCTTGAGCCGGCCCATCATGCGCAGCCACCACCAGGATCGGGCACCGAGCGAGCTAAAGTCGGTATGCAAAATCGGCTCGCAGCCGATCGGAATGGCGACATCGAACGATTGGTCGGCTACGATGCCGCGAAACCACGGCGGCGTCACCCCGACAATTTCAAACTTGTGCCGGTTCAAGCTGACCGTCTTGCCCAACACGTTGGGATCGCCGCTGTAATTGGCCTGCCAAAATGCGTGACTGATCACGGCCACTGGGCCGGAACGTCCACCCCCGTGCCGATCGTCGTCGTTCGTAAAAACGCGGCCGCGCAGCGCTGGAACGCCCAGCATCCGGAAGAAATCGCCGCTCACCCACAGGGTGTTGGCGAAGTGGCTTTCGCCTCCCGCCGCAAGATCGAATCGATCGGCCGAAAAAGCCAGCGCCCCGGAAAAAGCCTGTTGCGTATCCCGCACTGCTTCCCAAATCGGATTCGTAACATAAGGGCTCCGCTTCGGACCATTCCCCGCATACACCTCCACCAGCCGGCTAGGATCTTCCACCGGTAACGACCGCAGCATCACCGCATCCACAATGCTGAAGATCGCCGTATTGGCGCCGATGCCGAGCGTGAGTGACAAAATGGCAGCGGCAGCGAATCCTTTGTTGGCCGCAAGCGTACGTACAGCGTAGCGGACGTCCTGTGCGAGCGTTTCCCAAAACGCCCAGCCCCAAACACCGCGGCTCTCCTCGCGCACGAGCGCCGCATTGCCGAACTTTCGCTTTGCCAGTGCTTCCGACCCTTTTTCCGCGGCACGCAAATCAAGATGCAGCTTCATCTCTTCCGCTAGATCCTCTTCCCATTGTTTGCGCCGGAACAACTGCCGCATCCGCCGCCCCCATTCACTCATCCATTCCATTTCATTTACCTCATCACGTGGTCTGCAAAATTCTTTGGATAGCCCCGTTCACTCGCTGGAATTGCGCGAGTTCCGCTTGAAGCTGTTTCCGCCCGGCTGCGGTCAGCTGATAATATCGGGCGCGCCGATTGCCCGCTGTCACGCCCCACTCCGCCGTCACCCAGCCCTTCAAAAGCATTCGCTGCAGCGCCGGATACAGCGAGCCTTCTTCCACCTGCAGAATATCGTCGGAAATCTGCTGGATGGAATTCGCGATCTCGTATCCATGCATCTCCCCGCTCCGCAGCAGCGTCTTGAGAATCAGCATGTACAGCGTGCCGGGAGGAATTTCGTCGCGCATTTTGGCCTCTGACATAGTTAGACTATGTCAAGTGTAAATGGTTAGCCCGCGAAAGTAAATAAGGCACCCACTCCCTGACGGTCGCGGTTCGGAAAGCAGAGAGTGCTACCGAACCGCGACCGTAAGGGAGCCGGCAACGCTCCGCCCCGCCTTCCGGTATCTCCCACCCAACACGACACCCGCGATCTTCCGAGTGTTGCGAATATCCGCTAGCGGATCAGCGTCCAGAATCACCAAATCAGCCGCATTCCCCACCTCCACCGCGCCGAGCGACGCCGCGCCCAGATATTTGGCGGCTTCCATCGTCGCGCCACGCAGTGCCTGCGCGGGTGTCAACCCGGCGGCCACCAGCAGCTCCAACTCCTCGTGCAGCGATTCACCCGGCCATCCCCCATCCGACCCAGCCAGGATCACCACGCCCGCGCGCTGCATGTCCCCAACAGCGTGGCGAACTTTGCCGGCGACCCCGCCAGCGTGGGAACAAAGCGCGTTTCAAACAGCGCCATCCGCTGAAACAAAATGGCTGCCTTCTGCGGATCGTAGCTATCCAGTGCCGCCGTTTGCACATCTTCCATCGCGCTCTGATCGCCGTGCTCCAGCGCCTGCACGTAGGCCTGCCTCAGCCGCCTCTCTTCGCTCGAGCACGCCAAGAGAATCGCCGGCCAGTGGTCGATACTTTTCTGCCGCGCCTCCACCGCCTCCAGCGCGCTCACCGTCGCGGGAACATCTCCTGCCACCGCCAAGAAATACTTGCGCGCACGCTCGATGAGCGCAAAGTAAGCATCCCTCGGAAGCTCCGGAAGAATGCCGATAAAATCCACGCTCTCGTCGTCGAGCTGATTGAACACCGTTCGAGCCTCTTCCGGGCTCCGTACCGCGCGCACATCTGTCGAAGCAACCCCACTGAGCGCGGGCCCGCAAGTTTCAATATGGGGACCCGGCAGCGAGCGCCATAGATTGACACGATCATAATCGCTGCCCATATCGCGCACGCCGGTGACACCATAGCGAAGATACGCAGGCAACTGTTCGCGCGCCAAAAGATGCACGTGCATATCCCAAAGTCCAGGGATCACGAATTTGCCGCGGCCATCAATGACGCGTACGGATGCCGGGGCACGCAGCGCGACACCGAGCGCTGCGATCTGCGAGCCACGAATCAAAATGGAGCGACGGGGCGTAAGACGCCCAGCGGCCACATCGATGATCGCTACATCCCGAATGAGTAGATCAGAAAACGCCACGGATGCGCACAGATAGACACAGATAAGAAATCTCAAAAACATCCGTGTTCATCCGTGTGTATCCGTGGCCAACAGATTTCGCCTTAATAGATCCAGCGCGATGTTCGTCGAAAAAGCCCGTACGCGTTCGCGACCGCCTGGGAACTGCACGCGGCGTGCTTCACTCCCATTCGGCGTCGCAAGTCCCATAAAGACCAGCCCAACCTCGTCGCCATCCGGACCGGCATATCCGGTGATGGACAACGCGTAATCGGAACCGGTTCGCTCTCTGGCACCCTCCGCCATGGCCTTGGCAACCTGTTCACTCACCGCACCGTGCTCAGCCAGCATCGGTTCCGGCACGCCGAGTAACTGGGTCTTCATCGCATTGGTATAAGTCAGAAATCCACCGAGAAAATAGTCGGAGCTATTGGGAACCGCCGTGATCCGGCTGCCCAGCAGTCCAGCGGTAACGCTTTCCGCCACGCTCAAGTGGGCGCCGCGTGCGCGCAACAAATCGCCAACTACTTTTTCCAGCGAATCGCCATTGCGCGAGTAGATTCGATCGCCGATCAGCGGCTCAATCTGCGATGCCACTTCATCCACCAGCGCTTCGGCCTGCTTCGCATCCGCCGACCGCGCTCGCAGGTGGATATGGATCTCGCCCGACACCGCCAGAATTGTCGTGGCGAGATTCGGATAGCGCAGATAAACCGGAGCGATCAATTGATCCAGGTCCGATTCGGGCATCCCCACCACGCGCAGCATCAAACTGTGGATCACTTGAGCGGGCAGCAGTTTTTCCAGCCGAGGCAGACAATGCTTTTCGAACATCCACTTCAGTTCGCTCGGTGGACCCGGCAGCAACATCAAAACCGCGTTGTTGTGCGCAATCCATTGCCCCGGCGCCGTGCCGCGATCGTTCGCCAGCACCTCCGCGCCCTCCACGATGTAGGCTTGGCGGCGATTGATCTCCACCATTTTTCGCTGAAACTTGCGGAAGCGCTCTTCAATCTGATCGCAAAGATCCTGGCGAAACACCAAAGTCCGGCCCAGCGCGGTGGCCACCGCATCGCGAGTTAAATCGTCTTCGGTCGGACCCAGGCCGCCGGTCAAAACAATAATTTCGGAGCGTGCGATCGCGCCAAGAATACTGTCGGTCAGCCGTTCGCGCTCGTCGCCGACTACAGTCTTGCGAACCACTTCAACGCCCAGCGCGTTTAGTTGGTCGGTGAGATAAAGAGAATTGGTATCCAGCTTTTGCGGAGTCAGCAGCTCGGAGCCGATGGCAATCACTTCCGCATCCGGCATTACGGAAGAGGCCTGCCGTGGATGCCGACGTCGGCGCGAAAGAGCGAGCTGTTGGTGGTAACCAGCAACGACTTGGAAGGCGTGAACGCCAAGCCCACGATCCCGGGCCCCGATAAGAACAGCTGCGGATTGCGTTGTTGATCGAAACGAACCACCCCGCGGCGCCCTCCGAGCGACCCGGCGACATACAAACGGCCTTCCGCGTCGAACGCCATGCCTTGCGGCCGTCCCAGGCCGCGGTAGTAAGTTTCCACTTCGCCCGCCGGGGAAATCCGATACACCGAATCGAAGCTCGACGTAGTGGGTCCCGTCACGTAAAGATGATTGTCGGTTCCGAAAGCCAGATGATACGCGGCGATGGAAGCTTCCAGCGTCGCGAATACATAAATCTGGCGCGTGCGGCTGATCTTGAAAATGGTGCCGCCGCGATCGCCGACATACAGGTTTTCATCCTGATCGAAAGCGATGCCGGTGGCCACGCCCATGCCTTCCACGTAAACAGACATGCTGCCTGTGGAAGTGACCTGATAGACGATGCCGTCGTAACGGCTGGATACGTAGAGAATTCCATCTTTGTCGAACGCCAGGCCGGTGGCGTTCATCAGATCGCTGACGAAGGGCTTGGAACTGTAGTTGAGATCGATTTTGTAAACCGCAACAGGAGTTTTTTGGCCGCGCGATCCGCTGAACGTCGCGAAGATATTGCCGTAAGCGTCCACTGCGGGATTACCCACCGGATACAAGTTGTCCGCGATCTGAATGCCAATATCGCAAGTCCAAGCCCGGCTGCTTTGATCGCCTGCTGCCACCACCAAGTCGCCGGCGGAAGCGCCATCGGGAACTCGCACGATCACGTAAGAATCGGATCCAATCACAATCGGAGCATCCACGTCGCCGATGGTCACGCGCGGACGGTTCGACCGCGCCAACCCAGCGCCGCGGATTTGAAACTCGCCGCCGGGAATGGCCGCTTCCGGAGTGACGTTAGAAATTTCGGGACGGCCGTTTGAGTCCTTCTTGGATGCCATGTTTAAAAAAGTTGGAACCGATCTAATACGAATATAGCAAGCGCACCATAGAGACCGGCCATCAAGTCGTCCGCGACAATTCCAATTCCGCCGGGAAGCGCTTCGAGTTGGCGCACCGGCGGCGGCTTCCAAATGTCGAAAAGACGGAAGAAAAGCAAACCGGCGAGAAAACTTTTCCAGTTAAGCACGCTCGCGCCCGCCAGCGTGATCCATTGACCAAGTACTTCGTCGATCACCACAATCTGCGGATCCTTGCGCGACTCATACTGCGCCACCTTCCCGGCCGCCCAAATGCCAGGCAGCAGCAGAAGAAGCGATAAAAGCACCAAGACAGTACGATTAGGTATCGCAATCGCGATTGCAAGTGCAGCGAGCGATCCCACAGTCCCCGGCGCTAGCGGCGAATACCCACAGCCAAAGAAAGTCCCAACCGTGTAGGCAAGCGCGCGCATCAGAAGCACCGCACGCGCTTGTTACTCTTCCTCACTAGTCGACTCCGATTCCTCATCCGCCTGCACCGGAGTAGAAATCACATACTTCTCAGTCGCCCAATTTCCCAGATCGATGATCTTGCAGCGCTCGCTGCAGAACGGATAGAACTCACCGCCGGCCTCGGCTTCTTTTTTGCAGATCGGGCACTTCATACCGCGGCAAGTATGGGGAACATTTCGGGCGCGAGCTCGCCCACCAGATCGTAATCGTGCGCTTCGGTAATCCGCATCCGCTTGATTTCTCCGATGCGCGGCGGCGTGTTGCCGAAATCGTTGATATAGCAGACGCCATCGATCTCGGGCGCTTGCGTCGACATGCGCGCCTGCCACAAAAGATCGGTTTCCTCCGACGGCCCTTCCACCAGCACATCCACTTCCTGGCCGATCATTTTGCGATTCCTGGCTTTGGAGATACGGCGCTGCAGAGCCATCAATTTGCGCTTGCGATTTTGGATGGTGCGCCCGTCCACTTTCGCATCCAGATGAAAGCTGGCGCTGGTCTCTTCGTCCGAATATGCGAAGACGCCTAGCCGGTCGAACTGCGCGGCTTTCACGAAGTCACAAAGTATTTCGAAGTCGGCTTCGGTTTCGCCGGGGAATCCCACAATCATGCTGGTGCGGATGGCGACGCCGGGAATGGTGGCGCGAATCTTCTCCAGCAGCTTCAAAAAGAAATCGCCGTGCGAGCCGCGCTTCATCCGCTTCAAGACAGCCGAACTCGCGTGCTGCAGCGGCATGTCGATATACTTCACCAGCGCGTCATGTTCCGCGATCGTGTCCAGAAGCGTTTGCGTGATGCGGTTGGGATAGCAGTAGAGGAACCGAACCCATTTCTCATGCGGACGTAGGAATCTGCGCCAGCCGAGCCATGAGCTGCGAGAGGCCGTCCTTCAATCCCAAATCCTCGCCGTACGAAGTGGTGTCCTGTCCAATCAGGTTGATCTCGCGGACTCCTTGCGCGAACAAACGCGTGGCTTCCGTCACCACGGATTCAAAGCGCCGGCTGCGAAACTGGCCGCGAAACTGGGGAATCACGCAGAACGAGCAAGGATGATCGCAACCCTCCGCAATCTTGATATAAGCGTAGTGGCGCGCCGTGGAGAGCACGCGCGGCGTGAGGTCGTGATAAAGATAAGGCTCAAATGGATTCGCGGCAGGCTGCTCGCCTTCGCACAGCGCTACGATGTTCTGCAGCTCGTTGGTCCCAATCACCGCGTCCACTTCCGGCATGTTCTTCTGGATCTCGCCGCGATACCGCTCCACCAGGCAACCCGCCACAATCAGTTTGCGAGCCTTGCCGGATTTCTTGAATTCCGCCATCTCAAGGATGGTGTCGACGGACTCCTGCTTGGCCGGATCGATGAAGCTGCACGTATTGACCACCAATACTTCGGCATCCTGCGGATCATGAGTAAGCTCGTGCCCGCGTTCCACAAGTTGGCCCATCATGACCTCGGTGTCAACGAGGTTTTTGGGACAGCCGAGACTTACAAAGCCTATTTTCACGGGTGATTGGTCCGAAGAACTGCGAACCTCTAGGATAGCAGTTCCAAAAACCAAATCACCGACTCCCTCACGGTCGCGGCTCGGTAACACTCTCTTTCCGAACCGCGACCGTGAGGGAGTCGGTGCAGTTTAACGCTCGGTCAATCGGTACAACTTCTGGGCATTACCCCGCAGCACCATCCGGGCGATTTCCACCGCCCGCTCCCGCGTAATCTCCCCGTCGTTTAGCATCCCGGTCAACGCCAACCCCAGCGCTTGACGACCGGTATTGGCTGCCACCCAGCCCGCTTCCTCCCAACCCATCTCCTCAGAAAACGGATAAGCGTCCGTCGCAAACAGTACCTTCTCCGGCGCGCGCTCCAGCCATTCGCGAATATCTTGCGAAACCGTACGCGGGTAATTCATAAAGGTCTGCTCTGAGAAATCGGCGTAGGCATTCGGCTTCGAGAGCAGCGCGGCGACTTCCCGGGTGAATGGCCACCCGCCATGCAACATCACGAAATTCGTTTTGCGCAGTTTCGGATCGTTCAGTACCGATTCCAGCAGCAACGGATTGGCGCCGCCAATGTGAAAATAACCGCCCGCCCCGTACGCCGCATGAATGTGGACCGCCAGTCCCAAGCGCCCGCATTCGGCTGCGATGTAGCGGAAGATGTAGTCCTGCAATTTCTTGTACGCCACGTCGGATGGCGCTGCACTGCGGTAGACCTTTCGCGCTTCATCTTTGCTGACGTCGTCAAACTCGAGGGACCGCAGATATGCCGCTTCGTACTTCACCGCCACCGCGCCTCCGCGCTTTTGGCGTTCCAACGTCGGCGTCACCACTTTGGCCAGGTATTCGTCCAGCGTGGCGGGCGATTGCGTCAAACCGCAGTCCTTCAGATAGCGCTTGCGCAGAACATCTTCGTCGGCGAAAAATGTCTTCCGGTCAGAATTCTTCGCCGCAAGGCCGCCATTGTCGAGCGGAAACAACAAAGCATCCACGAATGGAACCCATAGAAATCGCGGTGCGGCCAGACCTCGGCCCATCGCAACGCGATTGGCCAGCATGCTTTCGATGCCGAGTTGATCCAGCACCCAGTTCGCGTAGCCATCGCCCTTTTCCTGAAGAAGCTGTTTCTTACGCTGCTGCACTTCCGGGCCGTGCTCAAGACCGAAGAGCTGACGCCACGCCTCAATCACCAGTGGGCTTCCCTCGCGCGTGCGGACCGGCTCCGTGTACGGATCCATCGCGTCCACCGGCAGCGCGTCGAACTCCGTGTCCTTCGGCAATCCTTCAAACGGCGGGCGGACCGGATGCGCGTGATTGTCGATTGCCTTGATCTTCGCGATCTCAGCGGCAAGCTGAGGATCGACCGAAAGTTGAGCGACCGCCGGAACCAGCGCGATAAGAAATAGGCCGGCAGTTTTCATTGAACACCCAAGCGCCAGCCGGGATTCAGCCAGGTGATTTCCTTCGCCGGTTTCGGGCGGCCCAGAACGAATGCACAAGGGGCCTCGCCAAAGCGTTGCAGCCGTTCCGTCAACCAGGATTCTCCCAGCGGCGCGGCCAGCACAACCGGAGTTCCTGCGAAAAAAGCCAGCTTCGCGCCGAAAACCGTATCGTCCTTGCGCTCAGGCTCGGCAAGTTTATAGGCACGCCGGTACTCTCCGATGGCGGCATCCAGATTCTTCACTGCAATATAAACTTTCACGATACCGGTGAACTTCGTCGTCGTCGGTTTACCGCTCGGGTATGCGCGCAGATCGCGCGCCGTGAAATCGTGAATCAGGAACGGAAAGAAGGTTCCATTTCCGGGTCCGATCTGCGCCGTCTCCCATTCCAGTTGCACTCCGTCCGGACGCTTGCGTCCGTTCTTCAGCGGCTTGTCCTTCGCCGCAATCGATGGAACACGGGTCGCCCAGGCACAGGGCCCGGCATTTCCTTCGAGAAACTTGTCCCAAGTGTGCGCGGCGACGGCCGCCGGGTCGGCGTGCGGCTGAATGGCAATGAGTTCCAGATAGGATCCATCCGGAAAACTGCTGAGCGCCATTTCGGTAGCGCGATTGGAATGCGTTCCGCCATATTCGGCCGGTACGCCAGCCGCTTCGAGCGCTTGCTGCATCGCGTGCAGATCGCGTCCGGCCACGGTGACATGATCGATGTGGAGTTGTTCGGCTATCATCGTTGAACAGAGCGCGAGCGCCAGGAAAATGGATTTGGACACGAACCCTATCTTAGCTATTCCTCTCGAGACGGAGCGGCTCGTTCTCGATCAATGGCGAAGCTCGGACTGGATGGAATTTCGTCCCATCGCTACCGATGTCGAAGTGATGCGTTACATCACCGGCGGCGTTCCTTGGTCCGATGAACAGATCCGGAACTTTGTGGATCGTCAGGTGAAACTCTATGCCGAGCGCAAATTCTGCCGCTGGAAGCTGCTGCGAAAGCCGCGTCGGGAACTGATCGGCTTCTGTGGCGTCGGGTTCTGGCGCGATGCCCCGGACCCTGAAATCGGATGGTGGCTCGCTCGCGATGCCTGGGGTCAAGGCCTCGCCACGGAAGCAGCCCGTGCCGCTCTCCAACACGCATTCGAGCATGCCGGTCTGGATCGAATCATTTCCGTAGCGCAGCCAGCAAACACCGGATCCATACGGATCATGAAGAAACTAGGAATGGCGTTTGACCGCGAATTTGTCAGCGACGGCGTGCAGTTGGTCCGCTACGCGGCCGAACGCGCTAAATGGGCGACGAACGGATCGCCACCACCGTGACGTCGTCCTCTTTCTCACCAGCCACAGCGTTGATGATCGATTCCACCAGCGCCTCGGCCTTGCCGGAGTGATTCTCCCGAATCACACGCAGCAAGCCGTCCTCGCCGAACTCGGCTTCGGTCTCCACTCCAGCCTCCGTCACTCCGTCGGAAAACAGAACCAGCGTATCGCCCGGAGCGAGATCCACCGTACCTTCCTCGCTGCTCCAGTTCGCGAACACACCCAATACCGTAGCCGTCGGCTCCAAGCGGTCCACGGTGCCATTCGCGCGCATCAGAATCGGCGGCAGGTGGCCACAATTGACGTAGCGCAAACGACGGCTTCGGTCATCGTAATTTCCGAAGAATAATGTCGCGTAATGTTCCGGCGGCGTGGATTCGCAAAAAAGCTTGTTCACCGCTTTCAACATGCTGGCGGGCTGACGCAGCGCATCCTGCGATTGGCTGCGGAAACAGGCTTGCAGATTTGCCATCAACAACGCGGCGGCCACGCCCTTTCCGGAAACATCGGCCAGCACGAAGCCCAGGCCGCTGTCGCCGATATCCAGAAAATCGTAATAATCGCCGCTCACTTCGCGCGCCGGTACGCACTGGCCGGCATAGTCGATGGAAGGAAGATGCCGCGTCTGTCCGGGAAATAGTTTCTGCTGAACGTTGCGCGCGATTTCAAGTTCCGATTTGACTTGCCTGTCGGCTTTCATTCGCGCCACAGCTTCGCCGGCCTGCTTGCGGATGGTACCCAGCAGCCGGGCATTGTCCCACGGCTTTTGCACAAAGTCGCACGCGCCGCGGCGCATCGCCTCCACCGCGAGTTCCACGTTGCCCCACGCGGTCATGACAATAATCGGAGCGGAATTCTTCTGCGATTCCAGGCTGGACAAAAGATCCAAACCTTCGGCGCCGGAAGTAGTATCGCGCGCGTAATTCAAATCCATGAGGATCAAGTCGAACGGCTCCGCACCGGCGGCGCGCAGCAAGGCTTGAGGAGAATCCACCAGCACACTTTCATATCCGGCCCCCTTCAGCAACAATCGCAGCGCTTCGAGAACGTCAACTTGATCGTCACCCACTAGAATTCGCAATTTGGTGTTCTCTGGCTGCTGGATACTAACCTCCCCCTCTCGCACACGAGTAGTCACACAAGTCATGGTTACGCGTTTGATGTCTTAAGGGCAAGCGGAATGCCACCTTAAAAGGTTGAATTGGTGGGCCAGGGTTGCGCTGCAGTGTTCGCAAATGGGAAACTTGTGTACCGCTTTCGCGAGTTGCGCCGTATGACCAAGTGCCCATCCTGCTCGGCCGAGATGTTGGAAAGCAATCGCTTTTGTGGAATCTGCGGGTCGGTGCTGACGCCGAAATCTAACGGTGACGAAACCATGGCGATGGCGTCGCCGCCATCCTCTTCCTCGCATCGAAGCCGTTCCACGAGCAGCTCCGGATCGTCCGATTCGCCCGATGAGGGACGATTTCTTCCGGGAACATTGGTGGCCGACCGCTATCGCATTCTCGGACTGTTGGGCCGCGGCGGAATGGGCGAAGTCTATCGCGCCACCGATCTGCGATTGAGCCAGCAAGTAGCGTTGAAATTTCTGCCGGAATCCACCGCGGCGGATCCGGATACTCTGGCACGTTTTCACAACGAGGTTCGCATCGCGCGGCAGGTCTCGCATCCGAACGTGTGCCGCGTTTACGACATCGGCGAAGTGGATGGACAGCCGTACATTTCGATGGAGTACGTGGACGGCGAGAATCTGAGCGCGCTGTTGCGCCGCATTGGACGTCTGCCCAACGATACGGCCATCGAAATGGCGCGCAAGCTGTGCGCCGGACTCGCTGCCGCGCACGACAAAGGCGTGCTGCATCGCGATTTGAAACCGGCCAACATCATGATCGATGGCCGTGGGCAAGTACTGGTGGCGGATTTCGGGCTGGCGGGAATCGCGAGCCAGATTCAAGGCGCCGAAATCCGCCATGGAACTCCGGCCTACATGGCGCCGGAACAATTGGCGGGCACGGAAGTCACCGTGCGCAGCGACATCTACGCGCTCGGCCTGGTGCTGTACGAAATGTTCACGGGCAAGCGCGCGTTCGAAGCGAATAGTCTCGCGGAGATGACACGGCTGAGGGAAGAGGCGGCTCCGCCCAGCCTGGTTACACACGTGCGCGATCTGGACCCCGCGGTGGAACGCGTAGTCCGGCGCTGTCTGGAGAAAGATCCGGCGAATCGGCCGGCGTCCGCGCTCGCGGTTGCCGCAGCGCTGCCAGGCGGAGATCCGCTCGCGGCCGCTTTGGCCGCTGGTGAAACGCCGTCGCCGGAATTAGTCGCACTCGCAACCGATCGCGAAGCGCTGCGTCCGCTGGTTGCTCTCGCGTGCCTCATCGCGATCGTGGCCTGCCTGGTGGGAGTTCCGTTCCTGCAATCCCAAAATGGTTGGATCTCGAAAACTCCGCTCGAGAATTCTCCGGACACGCTGGCGCACAAAGCGCGCGATCTGGCGCGTGCTTTCGGATATCCGGGAAAGCCGTACGATAGCGCCTACGGGATGCAGTACTCCGCGGACTATTTGCGGGATCTCGACCGGCGCGGAAAGTCTGTGAGCACGCTCGCGCACTTGAGCACGGGACAACCCGCTCCAATTGTTTTTTGGTATCGGACGAGTCCACGCGACATGGTGGCCGCCGAGTTCGGAAACAATGGAACTGTCACCTCGGACGATCCCGAGATGGATATCAGCGGGATGGTGGAAGTGAAGCTGGATCCGCAAGGACACCTGGTAGGATTCGAAGCCGTGCCGCCGCAGGTGGATGAATCCGCGCCATCGGCCCAGCAGCTGGACGGGAATGCGCTGCTCACTGCCGCGGGACTGGATCCGGCGCAGTTCAAAATCGCCGAGCCGCAGTGGACTCCGCCGTCCGGCTTCGACCAGCGGTCGGCGTGGACCGGAACCTATCCGGGCGATCCGAATCCGTTGCGCGTGGAAGCGGCATGGTGGCGGGGAAAATTGGTGTACTTTGCGCTGGTCAGTCCGTGGACGCGCGCCGAACGAATGCAACCGGCGGAACAATCCCTCAATCAGAAAGTTCTTTTGGTGATTGTTCTGACGTTCCTGTGCGGCCTGGTGATCGGCGCCTGTCTGCTGGCTCGTCATAATGTCAAATTGGGCCGCGCGGACTGGCGCAGCGCGTTCCGCCTGTCGGGATTTCTGTTTGTACTTGGCATGATTTCGTGGGCCCTTGGAACCCACCATATGGCGAGCGCCGCGGAACTGATTATATTCATCATGGGCCTCAGCGTTAGTTTGCTGATTGGGCTTCTGCTGTGGGTTCTCTATGTCGCGCTGGAACCGTATGTGCGGCGGCGTTGGCCGCAAACCATGATCTCGTGGACGCGGGTATTGAACGGCCGGCTGCGTGATCCGGTAGTAGGCGGCCACCTATTAATTGGGATTTTCTTCGGTGTATTTAACGCATTTGCATCGGAGGCTAGTGCACTCATCGCCGCGCGCGCCACCGGCGTTCCATCTCAAACGGTCCAACTCGGAACCTTGATGGGCGTTGCGCGCGTCGCGAGCGCCATGGTTGGAATGCTACCGAACTCCATCTTGAATACGCTTGGGGTTTTCTTCGTGCTGTTCATATTCAGGCTCATTTTTCGCAAGGAGTGGTTGACAGCCACGGTCTTTGTTTTGTTCTTCGCAGGACTCGGCATGTTGGCCACAAGCGGAGGCGCGGCCATGACATTACCGATTCGAGTGCTGTCGATTTGCTTCATGCTTTATGTGATGCTGCGCTGTGGCCTCTTTCCTTACGTCGTGGGAGCTTGCGTAGCCAGCGTGCTGGTGCTGTTTCCGGTCACTACCGATTTTTCGGCATGGTATGCCGGCAGCGCCATCTTTACCCTCGCCTGCATTGTTGGTCTCACCGGATATGCCTTTCATACCGCGCTGGCGGGCCGGCCGTTGTTCAAGGCTGGATTTTTGGAAGAATGACCCTGGGCTTTGACGCGTGGAAGCTGGCAACAGGCAGGCACCGACTCCCTCACGGTCGCGGTTCGGTAACATATCCTACAAAGATTTGGACATGATCAGGAAGTGGCAAGGGATTTCGGTATGGGCTTCCGCGGGGAAGGGCTCGGTGCCGGTTTGTTCGTAGCCGAGTTTCCGGTAAAAGGGTGGAAGTTCTTGGCGGAGATTCACCACACGAAGATCCACGAAACGGCAGCCGGCGGCGCGGCAATATTCCTCAGCCGCAGTCATCAATCGCTTTCCGAGGCCGGAACCCTGCAACGAGGGCTCAACCGATAACAGGCCAATATAGGCGCGTTCGGCGCCAGGTTCCACATAGACACATCCAAGGATGACGCCGTCTTGCTCGGCTAGAATGAATCGGCCTGTGGCAAAGCGGGCTTGCACCTCGGCTAAGTTCAGCCGATCTCCACGCTTAAAGAAGCTTTCCACCTGGAAAGCGGCGTTAATGAGAGGCGTGATCGCATCGGCGTCCGCGGGTTGCGCAACGCGAAGTGGTGGATTACTCAATTTCCGAAAGCTTCTGGTCGAGATGTTTCAGAGCCGACTGGAGGATTTCGCGATAGCGCGGATTATTCGCGGATTCGAGATCGTGCAGCACGCGCGTGCGGGACAGGAGCAGGCTTTCGCGCTTTTTCATTCGTTCCGCTTCCTTGGCATTTACAGCCACAGCATGCTTTAAGGAACGGCGGGATTCCGCAAGTTCGATTTGGGCCTCGACCGATTTGCTTTCCCAACCTCGGGCCATATGTTTAGTTTGGCACGTTGGGCCGGGCGTCTGCTTGACGTTACGCTCCCTTGCGGTCGCGGTTCGGTTGCGAAATGGGCCTACTCATTCCTGGCGGAGGGCTACCAGAGGGTCCACTTTGGAGGCGCGGCGAGCTGGGATGTAGCCGGCGGCCAGGGTCACGGCGGCTAGTAGGAGCGCGACGCCGATGTAGGTCATGGGGTCGCCTGGTTTTACTTCGAATAAAATGCTGGTCAACAGGCGTGTTGCGGCGGCTGCGCCGGCCAGGCCGAGAACCAATCCGATGCCGGCTAGCAGCATTCCTTCGCGTAACACCAAACGCGAGATGTCGCGCGGGCTTGCGCCCAACGCCATGCGAAGTCCAATTTCATTGGAGCGCTGGCTGACCAGATAGGCCATTACGCCGTAGACTCCAGCCATGGCGAGAGAGACTGCCAGCGCGGCGAAGATGGCCAATACTAAAGTTCGGAAACGGGGGGCGGCGACGTTTTCAGCGACAGACGCGGCCATGCTGGTGAACTTTACCGGAACGTCGGGCGAACGCTCGCGGGTTTTGCGGCGCAATGTTTCCTGAAGCGCGGCGGGGTCGTTGGTGGTTCTCACCAAGACGTTGAGCGCGGTGGATGGTTCCGGATGCTGCTGGTAGGGCATGAAGATCTCCGGCCACGGTTCGCGAGCGGGACCGAATTGCCGAATATCGCCGACGACGCCAACGATTTTCATGGGAGTGAGAGAATCAAAGCCGCAGAACACCAGATGACCGAGCGGGTTCTGTCCAGGAAACGATTTGTGGACGAACGCCTCATTGACGACGACCGTGAAAGGAGCTTCGAAGGTATCAGCGGCATTGAAATCGCGGCCGGTACGCAAGGGAATGCCGAGCGTCGCGAAGGCACCGGGAGTCACCACCGAGAAAACGGCCTGTGGAGAGCTGAGGGTCAGTTGATCGAGCGGTGGTAGATGGTCCAGCCAGTAACCGCCGTTGGAACGGACATGACCAGGCATGTCGCGGGTCGCGCCGCTGGCTGTCACACCGGGCAAGGATGCTACGTCGCGCAGCAGGTCCTTATAAAGGGCGGTGGCGCGGCGCGCGCTCTTGAGATCGCTGGCGGGGACGCTGGTTTCCATGACCAACACATGTTCGGGATGAAATCCAAGAGCGACGTTGTTCAGTGCGCTGAAGCTCTTGATCAAAAGCCCGGCGCCTGCCAGCAAAATTACGGACAAGGCGATCTCGGCAACCACCAGAGCCCCGCGCATTTTTCCGGCGCCGCCACCCACGGAGGCGCGTCCCCCGCCCTGCTTTAGCGCGTCATTCAAATCCACGCGCGATGCGTGGAGCGCGGGCGCGAGGCCGAACAGCAGGCTAGCGATCACGGAAATTCCCAGCGTGAAGATGAGGACGCTAGCATCCAAGGTGGTTTCGGCAAGGCGCGGAACGTTTGCCGGGGCCAACGCTACTAACGCTTCGGAGCCCAACACAGCGAAGACCAGACCGGCGAGCCCCGCCAGTACCGCCAGCAACATACTTTCGGTGATCAATTGGCGCAGGATGCGTCCGCGGCTGGCGCCGACTGCGGCGCGAATGGCGATTTCGCGGGTTCGCGTGGTGGCTTTGGCGAGCAGCAGATTCGCGACGTTGGCGCAAGCGATCAAAAGCACAAGCGCGACGGCGCCGAGCAAGACATATAGCGTGAGCTGGACGTTGCTGACCATTTCATCGCGCATGCGGGTGACGGCGACGTTCTTGTTTTTGTTGCTGGCAGGATATTGCTTTTCGAGCCGGGTCCCGATGGCCGTCATCTGGGTTTGGGCTTGTTCGAGAGTGCGATCCGGTTTCAAGCGCCCGACCACCAGATAGTTGTGTGCCGACCGATGTTCGTTCTCTTCAAAGGTGGAGGCTGGAAACCAGATGTCCGTCTTATCCGGAAATCCGAAGCCGGCGGGGAGCACGCCCACGATGGGGAATGTCTTGTCGAGCATTTTTACGTTTTGACCCAGGGCATTCGGGCTGCCGTTGAAGTGGCTTTGCCAAAACGAATAGCTCACGACGGCCACGGGCGCGCCACCCTGCTTCTGCTCTTCGGGAGTGAAGACCCGGCCTACCACGGGTTCCATTTCGAAAACGTGAAAGAACTCGGGAGTTACGCTGGCCACTTTTCCGTACTCGGCGGAGGAACCGGTGGTCACTGCAGTTTCGTCGTTCGCGTAGTAGGCCATGGCGCTGAAGGCGGAACTTTGATCATGCCAATCGTGAAAATCGGGCGCGGAGACTGTGCCGTGGGATCCACTCTTGCGCCAGAGGGAGCTGAGCGTAACGATGCGATCCGGATGGGAATAGGGCAGCGGCTTGAGCAGGACCGCGTTCACTACGCTGAAGACAGCGGTGTTGGCGCCGATGCCGAGCGCCATCACAAGTACGGCGAGAAGGGTGAAGCCTGGATTCTTGAACAGCGAGCGGATGGCGAATTTCAGGTCCATGGGTGGGGGTTAGCAGGTGAGAGGCCAAGTTTAAGCTGTGTGGTTGCATGAAGTTGTCGTGACACTTTGTTCGTTTGTGGGAAAAGGCGTGCGAAGTGTGCGCGCTGGCAAATGTGGTGACAGGCACGAAATTTCGCGTTTGGAGAGTCTCGCGGTTTCTCGCAATGGAGTGCGCGAAAATTCGAGCCTGGAACCTGTGAAAAAATCGTCAAAGGCACCGATTCCCTAACCCGGCGTAGCCGGAACCAAACAAGGCGTTGACGTATACGACCGAACCGCAGCCGCGAGGGAGCATGAGTAAAGTGCGGCGTTCGTGGTAGCGCTCCCTCGCGGTCGCGGTTCGGTAACAAAATCCGAGCCGCGAGCGTAAGTGACCGGTGATTTGGATTTATTCACAGGTTCCTGTCACGGCATTTGCTAGAGGCCGTGGGATGCGAGATAAGGGCGGGCGTATTGCGGGGAGATCTGGAAGCGGACGGCGCCGATGTGGCAGGCCTCGTTTTGACGCATCAGGCGTTCGGCGTGTTGCTCGACGCACTCTTTCGAAAAAACGAAGCCATGGTCGGAGGGTTGCCAGGGAATGCCTTTGTGTTTATGCAGTTCCAGGAGATCGGCGGCATCGCGGAGGTCGCGACGTTCTTGCTGGCGGCGTTCGGCCTGGAGGTCGCGGAGTTGGAGGAGGGTGTTTTGGAATTGGCGGGAGAGGCGGGCGCCGTGGAGACCTAGGCGGGATAGAGGCAGCGGGACTGGGGGCTCGGGACTGGGGGCTGAAAACTGCGGGGCTGGGGGCTCGGGACTGGGGGCTGAAAACTGCGGGGCTGGGGGCTCGGGACTGGGGGCTGGGGAAAGCAACTGCGCTTCCAGGAGCGGGATTCGGTTTAGGCGCCAGGAGGTGTCGGCTAGTTCCTGAACCAAGTGGGTTTCGGTGGGGGTGGCGGGTTGGTACTCGTTGTGAAAGGTGAGGCAGTGGTGTTGGTAGGTGGCTGGGTCCTCGGTGGGGAGGACGGCGGAGGTCGCGGTCAGGCCGTGTTGGAGGGCGTTTTGCGACGAGCGGCGCTTGCCCTCTACGGTGCGGGGTCCGGTGGAGTGTTGGGCATTTTCGCGGTTGATGGTGGCGCGGAAGACGGAAACGGTGGCGCTGGGTTTGATGGCTGATTGCATGATGGCTCCTTGGCGAATGGATAGCACGTGGAGCGTCAGGTCATTTGAGGGCTTTCGTGCAGGTTGTTGATCCGGAATGGCTAATAACGTTCACAGGGTTGTGAAGCGCCAGAACCGCGTCTGGTGGATAGCAGTTGGCGCAAGCGAAAAGGCATTGCGAATGTGCGATTGCCAAATGGTACGATACGGGCAACGGAGATTCACTGGTACGAGGCGTCAGGTATGCCTGCGAAGAAAAAAGGATTTGCTGTGTGTCTGCGTAATGAAGGATTCAGCGCTTCCCTTGAAGTTCGGAAGCTGTATCCGTTCATCGATGATCCGGACGCGGAGGCGAACAAGCTGATCCGGGTGGTGGATGAATCCGGCGAGGACTACCTGTATCCGGCACGATTGTTCCGCAAATTGGCGTTACCGAGCGATGTCCAGCGGGCGATTCAGATGGCTTCCTGAACGGGAGATGAAGAAGCTGTGAGCGTGCGATCAAAATTTCGCGATCCGGCCGACGTCCGCGAAGCGCTTCTTCAAGGCGTTGCCGAGATCGAGCGCGGCAATTTCATCGAACTCAAGGGCGAGGCCGAGTTGAAGGAGTTTTTCGACGACGTTGTGTCGCGGGGAAAGAAACGTAGTGCCGACAGGAAAGAGAATAGCCCGGGCTAGTTGTGCTCGGCCATGACGTGACGGCAACGCGTCCGGGAACTCCATTCGCGATTCATTCAGACCATACGGTCGTAGTCGTTGTGACTACCAATCCAAAACCAGATCAGCCGATCCTTTGTCATGACCGCGAGCGCCCGGTAGCCCAGACCAATGCGGGCCGAATAGATGTCATCCTCGCCGGCTAGCTTCTTAAATTGCAGTCCTGGATGGCTGGGATTGCTTAGGAATTGCCGATAGGCCGATCTTGCGTCCTCTTAAATCTCAAGCGGTAGATCGGAGAACAAGCGCCAGAATTGCCGTGTGGTCCGGGACTTGGTCAAAGGAGATCGTCCAACGGCAGCGTACGTCCTTTCTGATCTTCAGAGAGGGCTTCGCGCGCCATTCGGCGGATTACATCGCGCTTCTGGATAAACCGGGTCTTCCAAGCATCTTCATCCGCAAGCGACGCCAGAATCTGCGATGCAATTGCATCCTGGTCTTCAGGAGGGAGGGCGGTGACTTTTTCCAGCGCCTTCTCCAGTAGGGAGGACATAATTCAATCATACAGCGGGCGCGGTGGATGGCCGATTAAGAAGCACGCTTTCGTCGGAATGCCCTAAACCGGGACGCCGGCCATTCGGGCGATGGCTAGGGCGTTCGTCTCCATTGTGACTCCGGGTTTTAGGCGGTAATCAAATTCCAGCGGGTCGAGTTCGTTGCGGGAGGCCATGTGCATATTTCATTCCGCTTATTCCTGGGGCGCTCACGATTTCGGTTAGTGTGAGGTCATGGGTGGACAATACGCCGATGGCGCCGACCCAGTCCCCTTGCACGCGGCGAACGGCACGATCGTATAAGCGCTTCAGACGCCACAAGGCACCGACTCCCTTACGGTCGCGGCTCGGAAACAAGAAGTCTTAGCTCACGATGGCGCTGCAGACGGCGCGCGGAAACAGCCGCAACCGGGACGGGCAAGGATGACCAGAAGAACGACGCCTCGCCACGAATGGCGTAAAAAGCGGTTGCAAGAAAGACACCGAGGGCAATCGCGAAAATCGCGCCGGCCTGCACTTGGGGCAGACTTCCTGGATTGTCACGCCAACATGATAGAACTCTTGCCACGACCAATTGCGAATCGGCGTAAAGTGTGCGGGTTAACAACCCGCTGCAGGATGACATCCTGCCCCACATTCTTAGGCGACGGACCGGCGGCGCATTGCAGCCAGAGCGATGAGTCCCAAACCGAGAAGCGGCAGGGTGGTTGGTTCGGGCGTAGTTACTACAGAAAGTACGGGAACTTGGGTGGAACCGCCGCCGTGCTCACGGGATCCAGCAGGATTACTGTTGCTTTGCTCCGTGTACGAACCGAGGACGGGACTGCCGTAAATCGACTGGGCACTAAAATTACCCAAATCCGCAGGGCCAACGATGCCGGTGCCAGTATAGTAGAAAGTCAAGTTGGCCACGGAACCGCTATCTCCAGCGTCCGGGGTCTGGCCGGTCGGCGTTAAACCGGTCAGTTGAACCGAAACGGACCAATCGGTTGGGGCAGCCGCCGAGCCCCCAATGTAACCGGTGAAATCGTATATCGTGAAGAACGTTCCCCCGCAGATCGAGGAGTTCGAACCGACGCAACTGCCACCGGGGATCGTCGAAGTGGCGGTCTCGTTCCCACTAAGCCCTACGTCGTAAGTCCAGGTCCAATCGCCCGTCGAGCCCGTCACGGCAGGGAGTGACCATGGGCCCGCGGCCCACCAAAGGTTATGAAGACGCTGAATGAAAAACGATTAGCAGGCGGGAGTGCCCGCTCCACCTGGCGAAACCTTGGGGTAGGCGCTTTCGGCTGCCAAATCTGCGGACAGGATCGCGTGCAAACGTGCGGCGTTCGTGGTAGCGCTCCCTCGCGGTCGCGGTTCGGTAACAAGTTCTCTCCCAGGGTTCTTCGACGACAGACTAAGGGCGGGTGAAGACTACAAAGGCGTTGGCTGGGATTACTATGTTGGCTGAGGTGGAAAAACCGTGCAGGGGTGGGCCTGACGCGGTGATGCCGCCGCTGTTGCCGGCTACTCGGGGGTTCACGAAATTGTCGTAGACGTCGCTGTTGAAGACTTCGGCCCAGGGGCCGGGGATGGGGAATCCGATGCTGTAGTTGTACCAGGTGGTTTCCGACAGCGTGGCTACCACCACGACATCTTGCCCCGTGCCTTCGAGCCAGCGGTGATAGGCGATCACTCGGTTTTCATTGTGGACGTGGAATGGATTTACGTTGTCGCCGCGCAGGGCCTCGTGAATCCAGCGCAGGCGGATCAGATCCTGGGTGAAGCGCAGGTGATCCGAAGCAACCGATCCCGCCATGGAAAGACTGGCCGATTTTGGATCCCAGTTCCATTGCTTGCCTTCCAAAAACTCTTGTCCCATGAAAAGTTGCGGAATGCCCGGGGCGGTTAATAGAACCCCCATCGCGAAGCGAGTGCGGCTGCGCGCGTACCAGCTTTGAGGATTTGAGGAATCGGCTAAAACCGGGACGCGTTGATCTTGTCCGACTTTAACGATGTCGTGATTCTCGATGCAGGGGACTGTTTGCCAGGCGTGCTCGAATCCGGCGGGATAGAGTGTTCCGGCGATGCTATCGAAATTGAGGGCGGCATTTTGGCCGTAGGATGACGATAGCACGGCCGAGCGAAGTGCGCCACGCAATCCGTCATGCTGCAGGACGTCGAAGCCCGCACCGCCCAGGGCGACCGGAGACACGATGGATTGCGAAGATCGCGGACAGTTGGCTACTTCTCCCGGCCAGAATTCGGCGTTCTGCAGCAGGCGCGGCTGGATATAGCGGAGCGTGTTGGTGAGATCTTGGCAGAAGGTCCAGCCGGTAGCGCAATTCATGGAGATCAGATCGCTGATTTCGTCGTAGCGGAAGCCGTCGGCATGGAACTCTTGGACGTAATAGATGGCGTTGTCGATTAGGAATTGACGAACATCGTTGTTCCAAAGAGCGAACGAGAGTCCACCGGTGCCGCGGTCTTCGTTGGTGAAGTAGAGGCTGTTGTTGTTGTCGCCCGTTACGGCGCGATCGAAGAAATAAAGGCACTGGTCATCCGGTTGGTTGTTGGGACTGAATCCGCCGGCGTGATTGTAGACGGCGTCAAAGACGAACGCAATTCCGTAGACGTGGCAAAGATCGACGAGGGCTTTGAGTTGAGCGGATCCGGTGACGATGTCATGGAGGACGAGGGGAGACCGGCCTTTTGCCTGGAGAAGGCCGTTGATGGCGGCCAGATATTGCGCCAGTGCGGTGGGGTCGGTGACGACGTAGGGAAAGTCCGGGGAAAAATAATCGGCGCCGTCGTAGCCGAGCGATGGATCGGTTTCTGTTTCCATGGTCGGCAGCGGTTGGAGCACGTTGATTCCGAGAGAGACCAAATAAGGAATCTTTCCGATGATGTCGAGAAATGTGGAGGCGACTCCGGGTTGCTGGATCGCATAGGTTCCAATATGCAACTGGTAGACGATCATATTGGTGAAGTCGGGCGTGACGAAATCCGAGTCATGCCAAGGATAGGCGGTTCCGGAGCGGATGATGCAGCTACAGGTGGGAAACGGTTTGTCGTAGGCCAGCTCGCGGGCGTAGGGATCGCGCTTGCAGCCGCTGGAGCCGGCGCCGTTCACCCAAAAATGATACAGATCGCCTTCCTGCGCTTGTGCCACGAAGCCGGTCCAGTAGCCGGAAGCGTCTTGCAACATGAGCAAGTCGCCGGTCTGACCAACGAGTTGGGATCCGGCGAAAGTACCGTTGAGATAGACGGAGGCGGCACGGGGGGCCCAGACTCGGAATGTGGCTCCGCCATCCGGGAGGAGAGTGGCGCCCATGGGCGTGGATTGTGAAATATTATTTTGAGAAATCATGTCGGCATTGAGCAAAACATAGCACAGCGGGTCAAGCGGAGGCGCTGGCGGGATGGACGATGATAAGATTCGACCTTATGAAGCTATTCATGAGTTACGTTTTCGTTGCGCTGCTGCAGGCGCAGACCGCGCCGACCACGGCCGAGCAGGCGCCCAATCGGGACACCAGTTACATCGAAGCGGACGGGACGGCGCATGTGACACGCGTGGTTCCGGTTCCGAAGACGGTGAGTCCGGAGGGGCAGAAGCGGTTGAGCCGGCAGGAACCGGACCAGGGCCCACCGGTGTCGCTGGCGGATCGGCGCAAAGGGACCGATGCGTACACGGCGAGGGCGCGCGTGGAGTGGAGCAAGTTGTGTCCGAATCAGCTGGTGGAAGAGAAGATGGCCGGCGTTCCGGTTCGGATTGTGACGCCGGACGGGATGCCCGAGGCGAATCGTGACAAGGTGCTGATGAATTTGCATGGGGGAGGATTCAATGCGGATTCCGGATCGTATACGGAATCGATACCGGTTGCAGGTTACAGCAAGATCAAAGTGGTGGCAGTGATTTACCGGCTGGCGCCGGAGCATCCGTTTCCGGCGGCGGTGGAGGATGCGGTGGCGGTTTATAAAGAGCTGCTGAAAACATATCAGCCGCGCCACATCGTGATTTATGGCACGTCGGCAGGGGCCGTGCTGACGGCGGAGGTTGCGGCGCGATTGAAGCAATTGGGACTGCCGCTTCCGGCGGCGCTTGGCATCTTTAGCGGCTTGGGCGATTTTGCGCGGCACGGAGATTCGGAAGCTCTGTTTAGTTTGCGGGGATTGTCGGGGCATCTGGATCCGCCTTTGCCGGAAACTCGCGACCGCGAATATTTAGCCGGCACGGATCCGAAAGATCCGGTGCTCTCGCCGATTTTTAGCGATCTGCATGGGTTGCCGCCGACGTTGTTCATCACGAGCGGCCGCGATATGCTGCTTTCCGGCACTGCGAATTTGCATCGCGCTTATCTCAACGCGGGCGTGGATGCGAGGCTGGTTGTTTTTGACGCGCTGCCGCACGCGTTCTGGTATGACTCGACGCTGCCTGAGGCGATTGAGGCGAATCACATGATGGCGGATTTTTTCGTGCAGCAGGTGAAGAAATAACGCGAAAGGCACGAACCAAAGGCACCGACTCCCTCACGGTCGCGGTTCGGTAACGAGGGATTCCCAACTCCACAAGCGGCTGGTGAGTTTGCCGGGCAACGGGAATCCGAGCTGATGCGCGAGCATGCAGATTTGGCCGCGATGGTGGGCTTCGTGAGAAAGCATGTAGCACAGCATTTCGGGACCAACCGGCCAAGGCCGCGCTAATGCGTCCCGGCGGAATTTCTGGATACGCTTTCCGCCGTCGGCGAGCATTTCCGCGCAGCGTGCAGCGCTCTGGGCCAATGATGCGCTGGCGATCTGCGGCGTACAGTGCGCGCGGTTGAGCTGCGGCGGAACTTTCAAGTGCGGGGCCGTGAGACGGATCCACTTGGTGCGGACGTTGTGCATATGGGAGAAGATGGCCGCGATGGGGCGGGTGTTGCCGGGTGGTTTGGCGTTCCAAATTGCCGGGGGAAGATTTTCGATGAGGATCTGGTTCATGCGTTCGTTGGCGGCGAAGATTCGGACGGCGGCGTTCACGAAATTATCATACGTGTTAGACTGGCCGGAACGAAATGAACAGACGTATATGGATTGTTGTTCTGGCGCTGGCGGCGTTGTCCGCGGCGGTGGTGAAGGCGAGTGTCACGACGAATGTGGTGCAGGCGGCTAACACATTCCTGGCGACGCTTTCGCCGGCCGAGAAGGCCAAAGGCACTTTCGGATTTACCAGCAGTCAGAAGACGGGATGGTCGAACCTCCCCACTGGAATTTTTAAGCGCAACGGATTGCGATT
Organism: Bryobacterales bacterium; assembly: GCA_963774655.1. Classification (GTDB taxonomy): domain Bacteria; phylum Acidobacteriota; class Terriglobia; order Bryobacterales; family Bryobacteraceae; genus Palsa-89. Next base: position 754,395 of record CAVZFZ010000005.1, read on the forward strand.
CGGCGATTTGAAACCGGTGCAACGGGAAGCTGCGCTCAAGCTGGTGGCGGCCGCTTTGAGCCGCGACGGCTTCCAAAAAGTCAAAGAGATTATGAACGGGGACGAGGTGCTGAAGAACGCCGGTGGCGGGCGCACCGGCGGACGTCCCGGCGAAGGAATCAAGTTCGGGCTGGACGAGTACTACATTGCGCTTCTTGGAACACCTTCGGCATCCGCGCCTTGGATGATCCAATTCGGCGGGCATCATCTGGCGATCAATGTCACGATCGTGGGCGAGAACAGCGTGATGACTCCGAGCTTACCTGCAGCTCAGCCGGCGAAATATGTTTTGAATGGAGAGACTGTGCGTCCGCTGGGCCACGAAAACGATAAAGGCTTCGCGCTGATCGGCGCGCTGAACGCGGCGCAGCTCAAGAAGGCGGTGCTGAATTACGAGATCAAGGATTTGGTGCTGGGTCCCGGCAACGATGGAAAGGTGATTCAGCCGGAGGGGATTCTGGCATCCGAACTGGATGCGAAGCAGCAGGCGATGCTGCTGGATCTCGCGCATGAGTGGGTGGGGATCCTCAACGATGAAGCGGCGAACGCAAAGATGGCGGAGATCAAGGCCAATCTTCCGAAGACTTACTTTGCGTGGAGCGGCGTCACGAAGAATGGCGGGCTGGCTTATTACCGCATCCAGGGGCCGACGGTGATAATTGAATATGCGCCGCAGTTCGGCGACCTGGACCATATCCACACGATTTATCGCGATCCAACCAACGATTACGGCGCGAAGCTTGTTAAGAAATGAAGGCGCTGTGCGGAGTCGTTTGCCTGTGGCTGGCGTTGGTAAATTCGGCGTGGGCGCACCGGCTGGATGAGTACCTGCAAGCTACGCGTCTTGCGATCGATATCGGGCGCGTGGATGTGGAGATCGATCTGACGCCGGGCGTTTCGGTGGCGTCCAAGGTGTTTGGGTGGATCGATACGAATCACGACGGCTCGATTTCACAAGAAGAAGGGGAAGTTTACGCGCGCGCGATGCTCCGTTCCGCAGTGCTGAAAGCGGATGGCGTGACGGCGCCGATGACTTTTGAAGAATGCCGGTTCCCGACACTGGATGAGATGAACGAGGGTATTGGGACGATCCGGCTGCGGGCGCGTGCATCGATTCCAGCGGCTGCCTCGGGGCGCCATCAGATCTCGTTCTTGAATATGCATCGGCCGGAATTGAGCGTTTACCTGGTGAACGCGCTGGTACCGGAGAATCGGCGGGTTGAGATTGGCGAGCAGCGGCGGGATGTGGCGCAGCATGGGATCATTTTGGATTACACGGTGACTGGGGATGATCCGGAAGATCGGATGCTGGCGTTATTTCTCGGCTTAGGGATGGCGGGATTTCTGGCGCTGCGAGTGGGGATTTCGAGAAGATCACGGCTGTCTATTTCGTGACTTCGATCAGATTGATCCATGCGCGAGCGTCTACACGCACCCGTTCCGGGCCGCGAGCTCAAATTGGCGAACGGGCAGCTTGCGGGCCGGCAATTTCGAGTCCCGCGTCGCGAAGGCCGTCGATCAAGTGTTGGACAAGTTGTTGGTCCCAGATTTTCCCTAGCTCTGCACGCGCTACGGACGCATAATCCGGCCGGAGCGTAAGCAATTCGTCCACGGCGCGCCGAGCGCATTCTTTTTCCCCCAGCTTGCCGTAGACTGCTGCCAGGGCCACTTCGGCGAGCGGGAAGCCTGGCATGTTGATCTTGAGCGCCACGCTCAAAGCGGCGCGGTAGTCGTTCTTGCGATAAGCATGGAGAAAAGCAGCGTACCAATACCATCCGGGGTGATTCGGATTGAGATCGATGGCTTGAGCGATGAGGTTACAGCCACGCTCCCACTCGCCGCTGAAGGCAATGGTCTGGCCGACGTAAACGGCGGCGGATGCGTCCATGGGGTTGAGTGCAAGGGTCCGCTCAGCCGCGATGCGCGAGGCCGGGATTTCCTTGCGAAAGAATAAGGACCAGGCCAGAGCCTGATGCGCTTTGTGATTGCCAGGACCAGTGTCGACGGCACGGCGCGCAGCTTGTACGGCGCGGGAGAGCGGATCCGGAGGACCGCTGAATCCGTGGATGTGTTCGTCCGCCAGCAGGATCGACAGCATGGCCCAGCAGTCGGAAGAGCCAGGCGCCTCACGAACGGCTTTTTCGAGTGCGGCCTTGGCTTCGGCGTGCTCCGCGGCAGTGACGCGCTCCGCATAACTGAAGCTGCGCAACAACGCTTCGTAGGGGGTCAGTTGGCTGGGATCTTTGCTGCGCACCGCCTGGCTCATGGTGTGCGGAAGAACGCCGTAGGCATCTGCCACCGTGGACACGATTCTGGGCACCAGGTCGTCCTGCGTTTTGAAAATCGCATCGGCCTGGAACGCGCGTTCGTAGGTCTCGGCCCATAGGTGGACACCTGTAGCCGCATCCACCAGCTGCACGGCTACACGGAGCGAGGACCCGGCCTTGCGCAAGCTGCCATCCATTACGTAGCGGGCACCAAGTTCGCGGCCGACGGTGCGTAAGTCGGTTGACTTGTTTCCGTAGTTGAGCGTGGAACCGCGGCCGACTACGCGAAGGTAAGAGAAGCGCGAGAGTCCGGTGACGATTTCTTCGGAGAGGCCTTCTGCCAGCGCTGTCAGTTCCGCACTTGCGCCGGTGGATTTGAATGGCAACACCGCTACCCAGAAGCCTGCCTCGGATCGAGTTTCACTGGAAGGATTGCGCGCTGAAGTTCCTTCCACTTCGAGACCTGCTTTGCGTAGGCCGTCGATCACATGTTCGACCACGTCCGGACCAAACCATTTTCCGAGATGTTCGTGGGCGGTGTTGGCGAAATCGGGCCGAAGGGCCAGCAGTTCCTGGACGGCTTTGCGGGCGGGCTCCTGCTCGCCGAGTTGGCCGAGCGCCGAAGCGCGCGCGACAAACGTGAAGTAGTAGCCGACCATCTTGATTTTGTAGGCGGCATCCAGGGCGGCGCGGTACTCGCCCTTGTGATAGGCGCGGAAGGATTCGGCGAAGTTGTACCATCCGGCATGGTGGGGATTCAGTTCGCGAGCGCGCTGCACCATCGCGCAGCCGCGATCCCAATCTCCGGCGAAGGCAAGCAACATTCCTATGAAAGCCAGGCTGGCTCCGTCCATGGGGTTGAGCGCGATGGCGTGTTCGGCCGTTGAGCGAAACGCGTGCAGATCTTTTTGGAAGAACAACGTGGCTGCGAGCGCGTAGTGGCCTAGCGAGTTGGAAGGTCCCGTTTCCACGGCGCGGTGGGCGGCCGCTTGCGCGCGACCGAGCGAGTCCGGCTGCGAGTCAAATCCGAGCGAGTACTCGCCTCGGTACAGCATGGAGAGCATGGCCCAGCAGTCGCTTTGATCGGGAGCATCGCGAACCGCCGCTTCTAAAATCTCGCGCACTTCGGCGTGTTCGTCCGGTGTGAGGCGTTCAAAGTAGCTGAAGGTGCGGAGCACGGCTTCATAAGGGCTCAATTGCCCGGCCTTCTTGGTCCGGACGATGGCGCTCATGCTGTGGGGCAGCACGCCGTTCTGGTCAGCGACGGTGGCGACGATACGGGGGACCAGGTCGTCTTGAATTTCGAAGATTGCGGCAGCGTCGAAGGTACGCTCGTAGGTTTCAGCCCACAATTGCGCGCCGGTTTGGGCATCGATGAGTTGCACTGCTACACGCAGCTTCGTGCCGGCTTGGCGGAGGCTGCCTTCCATCACGTAGCGCGCGCCTAGTTCTTTGCCGATGATTCGGAGGTCGGTGGTCTGACCGGCGTATTTCAATGTCGAGCCGCGGGCGATGACGCGGAGGTAGGAGAAGCGCGAAAGTCCGGTGATGATTTCTTCGGATAGGCCTTCGGCGAGCGCTACGAGTGCCGTAGTTGCGCCGGTGGATTTGAAGGGGAGCACTGCGACCCAGAAACCTTCGTCCGCGCGCGTTTCGCCGGAACTGCTGCGTGAGGGAGCCGCAGTACCGTCGATCTGTAATCCCGCTTTGCGCCAGCTTTCGACTTGACGCTCGACCATTTCGGGGCTCTGCCACCGGCCGTAATATTCACGCGCTTTGGAGGCGAAATTGGGTTCCAGCGCGAGCACTTCCCGCATGGCGTTTTGCGCGAGTTCGCGCTCGCCCAGTTCGATATGGGCCGCCGACCGCGCCGCCGGATCCAGGTAGTTGTCCGGCATGTTGGCCTTCAGGGCTGCGGCAAGCGCGGTGTGGAAATCCCGCTTCTGGTAAGCGAAGGTAGACACCTGGAGCCAGTGCCATCCGGCGTGATTGGGATTGAGGGCGGATGCGGGCTCTGCGATGGCGCTGCCTCGCTCCCACTCGCCGGAATACGCGATGAGGCCGCCCATGAACGCCACCGCGGATCCGTCCATCGGGTTGAGCTCGATGACACGTGCGGCTGCCTGACGGAACGCGGGAAGATCCCGCTTGAGGTACAACGCAAGGGCGAGCGCCCAAAAGGAGAGATTGCTGTGCGGCGCCGCATCCACCGCGCGGCGGGCCGCAGCCAAGGCGCGATCGAGAAACTCGGGCAAAGCCTCGGGGGCATGCCAGTAATCGTTACTGTACATGTGGGAGAGCAACGCCCAGCAATCGCCGTGGGTGGGCGCGGTGCGGACTGCGCTTTCGAGGATCCGTTTTGCGAGAGCATGCTCTTCGATATTTAGGCTCTTGAAGAAGCGAAAAGAGCGCAGCATGGCTTCGTGCGGGGTCAACTGGTCTTCACTCTTGCTGCGGAGGACTTCGGCCATGCTTTGCGGGAGAACTCCTTCGTGATCGGCGACCGTGGAGACGATGCGGGGTACGAGGTTGTCCTGCACTTCGAAGATCGCGTCCGGATGAAATGGGCGCTCGTAGGTTTCGGCCCACATTTGAGCGCCGGTTACGGCATCGATCAGTTGTACCGTGACACGCAGCTTCGCGCCGGCTTGACGGAGGCTGCCTTCCATCACGTAGCGCGCGCCTAATTCTTTGCCGATGGTTCGGAGGTCGGTGGTCTGGCCGGCGTACTTCAGTGTCGAGCCGCGGGCGATGACGCGGAGGTAGGAGAAGCGCGAGAGTCCGGTGACGATTTCTTCGGAGAGGCCTTCGGCTAGCGGCAAGAGTTCGGCGCTGGTGGATTTGAAGGGGAGCACTGCTACCCAGAATCCTTGCTCAGCGCGGTTTTCACTTGAGTCTAAGGCACCGACTCCCTTACGGTCGCGGTTCGGTAAGCTAAGGTTCTCATGAGTCTAAGGCACCGACTCCCTTACGGTCGCGGTTCGGTAAGCTAAGGCCGGCTTTGTGAAGGCCGTCCATTAGATGCTCGACGAGATCCGGCAGCAACCACTTTTCCAGTTCGCTGCGAATGGTTGCCGGCGCGAGTTCCTGGCGGGCTTTTTGCGCCGCCTGTTGCTCCCCAAGTTGTCCTAGCGCGGCGGTGCAGGCGGCCGGAATGAGGAAGAAGCCCGGTGAGTTGAGTTTCAGCGCGATGTCCACCACGGCGCTGTATTCGCGCTTGCGGTAGGCGTTCAGTACGGGACCGGTCCAATAATATCCGGGGTGATGAGGATTGAGTTGGATCGCGGATTCTGCAAGTGCACAGCCGCGCTCCCAATCGCCGGCGAGCGACTGCAACATGGCTTGAAAAGCGGTCACGGAGCTGTCCATGCGGTTGAGTGCGATGGCCCGTTCCGACACCGGGCGGAAGGCTTGTAGTTCACGGCGGTTGAACAACGCTTCGGCTAGCGCGTGATGGCTGAGGTTGTTGGAAGGCGCAGCTTCCACCGCGCGGCGGGCCGCTGCCAGGGCGCGATCCAGCGCATCCGGGCGCGCATTGAATCCGAACGAATGCTCGTTGCTGTATACGGTGGACAGCATGGCCCAGCAATCGCCCTGCTCGGGCGCGTCACGGACGGCGCGCTCCAGCGCGTCTCGGGCCTTGGCATGCTCTTCGGGGTTGAGACGTTCGTGATAACCAAAGACTCGCAGGATGGCCTCATGCGGAGTCAGCAATGCATCCTTCTTGGTACGCACTGCTTCGCTCATGCTGTGCGCGAGAACGCCGTGTGAGTCGGCGACAGTGGAGACAATGCGGGGGACGAGGTCATCTTGAAGCGCGAAAATTTCTTCGGGGGTGAAAGCGCGATCGTAAGTATCCGCCCAGAGGTGCGAGCCGGAAACGGCGTCGACAAGTTGCACGGCAACACGCAAGCGGGTGCCTGCCTGGCGCAGGCTGCCTTCCATCACATAACGCGCGCCGAGTTCTTTTGCGGCGGCTCGCACGTCGATGCGTTCCTCTGTGAAGCGCAGCGTGGAACTGCGGGCGATCACGCGGAGGTAGGAGAAGCGGGAAAGTCCGGTTACGATTTCTTCGCTGAGACCTTCGGCGAGAGCTTCGAGTTCGGCATTGGCTCCACGATATTTGAATGGAAGGACGGCGATCCAGAAGCCTTCTTCGGAGGCGGTGAGCGCCACGGTTTTGACGCTGGATACGCCGGAGGCCAGTTGTGCGCGCGCGTGCTGGATTGCTTTCGCGAGCAGCTTCGCGGATTGGAAGCGCTCGCCCGTGTCCTTGGCGAGACATTGTTGGATCAGGTTCGCCAGTTCGCTCGGGAGTCCGGTGCGGGAATCGGTAACAGGCGACGGATTGTCGCGCAGAATAGCGGCTGCCAGTTCCGCCGAAGTGGCGCCTTGGAACGGGCGGCTTCCCGTTGTCATTTCATGCAGGATGATGCCGAGCGAGAAGATGTCACTGCGATGGTCGAGCGGGCGTCCGGAGATTTGTTCCGGCGACATGTAGGGCGGGGTACCCATGACGACGCCCATTTGTGTTTCGCCGGCGGAGGTTGCGGTGGCATCGGCGGGCGCGGCGGTGCGGATGTCCTTGGCGAGGCCGAAGTCCAGCACTTTGATGCGGCCTTCGGAGGTGACCATGATGTTGGCGGGTTTGAGATCGCGATGGACCAGGCCTTTGTCGTGCGCGGCGGCGAGGGCGTCGGCCAGGGCTTCCGCGATATCCAGGATGCGGGCGGCGGGGAAACCGTCCTTCGGAATTATTTGATCGAGAGAGTGGCCTTCGACCAGTTCCATGGTCAGAAAGTTGACGCCATTCGATTCCTCGACTGAGTGCAGGGTGACTACGTTTGGATGATTCAGGGCGGCCACGGCTCGGGCTTCGCGTTGGAAGCGGGCTAGACGGTCGGGGTCCTGCGCCATTTCTGGCGGCAGGATTTTGAGGGCTACGTCGCGGCCTAGCTTGGTGTCTTTGGCGCGGTAGACTTCGCCCATGCCTCCGGCGCCGATGGGCGCGAGGATTTCGTACGGGCCGATTTTGTGGCCTGGGGACAGGGGCATTGGTGGTTCAGTTTAGTTTAATTGAACGGTTGAGGATGTCGTGGTAGCGCTCCCTTGCGGTCGCGGTTCGGTTAGGAGAGCGTGTTGATGGGGGCTGGGTGGGTTGATTCGAAGGCGGTGATTGCTGGGCTTTGTTGCAGGATGTAGCCTAGTTCGTCGATGCCTTCCAGTAGGCAGTGTTTGGCGAAGGGGTCTACTGGGAATTCGACGGTGCGGCCCGTGGGGAGTGTCAAGGTTTGAGTCGCGAGGTCTACTTTTACCGGGGCATGCGGATTTGCGAATAGTTCGGCGTGGACTTCGCGCGGGACTACGATTGGGAGCAGCGAGTTCTTTAGCGAGTTTTGCTTGAAGATGTCGGCGAAGCTGGTGCTGATTACGGCGCGGAATCCGTATTGCGTTAGAGCCCAGGGGGCGTGCTCGCGGCTGCTGCCGCATCCGAAGTTGTCGCCGGCCAGGAGAATCTGGGATCGCCTTGGCTTCTGGCGTGTTCAGGATGAAATCCGGTTTGGGCTTGCCTTCGGCGTCGTAACGCCAGTCAAAGAAAAGCTGATCGCCGAGGCCGTCCTTCGAAATCGTCTTCAGGAATCGGGCGGGAATGATTTGGTCGGTATCGATGTTGTCGATGGGGAGCGGGACCAGGCGGCTTTCGAAGGGTAGAAATTTTTTCATTAGAGTAACTCCCTGACATCGCTGACGACGCCGGTGAGGGCGGATGCGGCGGCGGTTAACGGACTCGCGAGGAAGGTTCGGCCACCCTTGCCCTGGCGTCCTTCGAAATTGCGATTGCTGGTGGAGACGCTGTATTCGCCGGGCTGCAGTTGATCGCCATTCATCGCGATGCACATGGAGCAGCCAGCTTCGCGCCAATCTGCGCCGGCATCGCGGAAGATTTGATCCAGGCCTTCGGCTTGCGCTTGCGCTTTCACTTCCTGAGAGCCGGGGACCACCATGACCCGCAATCCGGGATGGACTTTTCGGCCGCGCAGAATGTTGGCGGCGCTGCGGAGGTCGGAGATGCGGGAGTTGGTGCAGCTTCCGATGAAGACTACGTTTAAGGGATGGCCGAGCAGCGGTTTTCCGGCTTCGAGATCCATGTAGCGGAGCGCTTTGGCGAGCGTGTCGCGCTCCAACGGATCGCTGATGTCGCTGGGATTCGGGACGGCGGCCCGGATGGAGATTCCCATGCCGGGGTTGGTGCCGAAGGTGATCATCGGCTCAAGCGCGGAGGCGTCGAGCGCGAGACTCTTGTCGTACGATGCGCCGTCATCGGTGGGCAACTCGCGCCAGCGCTTTTCGGCTGCGGCCCAGGCTGCTGCCTTTGGGGGCGTAGGGACGTCCGTTGACGTATTGATAGGTTGTGTCGTCGGGCGCGATCAATCCGCCGCGCGCGCCGGCTTCAATGGACATGTTGCACACGGTCATGCGTTCATCCATGGTGAGGGCGCGAATGGCGGGTCCGCAATATTCGAAGATGCAGCCGGTGCCGCCGCCGATTCCGATGCGGGCGATCATGGCGAGGATGATGTCTTTGGCGGTGACTCCCGGGTGGAGAGTTCCGTCGACCTTCACTTGATATGTTTTGGGTTTGTTTTGCAAAAGGCACTGCGAGGCCAGGACGTGCTCGACTTCGCTGGTTCCGATGCCGAACGCGAGCGCTCCGAAAGCGCCGTGGGTTGCGGTGTGGCTATCGCCGCAGACCACCGTCATGCCGGGCTGCGTTAGACCTTGCTCGGGGCCGATGACGTGGACTATGCCTTGCTGCTTGCTGTCGAGGCCGAAGCAGGTTATGCCGAACTCTTTGCAATTGGCTTCGAGCTTGGCGACTTGGGCGGCTGCTACTTTGTCGAGAATCGGGAAGTTGCGCGGCGTGGTGGGAGTGCTGTGATCCGTGGTGGCGATGGTTAGATCGGGACGGCGGACTTTGATGCCGCGGGCGCGCAGGCCGTCGAAGGCTTGCGGTGACGTGACTTCGTGGACCAGGTGGAGGTCGATGTAGAGCAGCGTCGGGGCGCCGGACTGCTGAGCGACTATGTGGTTGTCCCAGACTTTTTCGATTATGGTGCGAGGCGGGTCCAGGGGGACCCGCGCGGACCTGGGGGTCCGCCCTACTGCTTCTGCTGATTGGTTGTTAGGTGACATGTTGGGTTACTGCGTCTCCTACTTCTGAGGTGGTGGCGGTTCCGTTTAGGTCGGCGGTTACTTGGCCTGAGTTTAGGACTGACTCTACGGCCGCGTTGACGGCGGCGGCTTCCTTTTTCAGGCCGAAACTGTATTCGAGCATGGCGGCTACTGATCCTATGGCGCCGAAGGGGTTGGCTTTGTTTTTGCCGGCGATGTCGGGCGCTGAGCCATGTACCGGCTCGTACAATCCGACCCAGGCGCCGGAGGGTTTTTTATCCCCGATGGATGCCGATGGCAGCATACCGATGGATCCGGCCAAAACAGCCCCTTCATCACTTAGGATATCGCCGAACATGTTCTCGGTGAGCAGGACATCGAAACGGCGCGGGTTGAGGATCAACTGCATGGCGCAGTTGTCCACCAGGATGTGGTCGAGCGCGACGTCCGGAAATTCGGCGGCGATTTCGACTACTACTTTTCGCCAGAGCTGGGAATTTTCGAGGACATTCGATTTGTCCACGCTGGTGACTTTTTTGCGGCGATTTTGGGCGAGATGAAACGCCATGCGAGAGACGCGGGCGATTTCCGAGCGTGTGTAGGTCATGGTGTTGACCGCGCGGGTTTCGTCGCCGTCCTGATGGATTCCACGCGGGGTGCCGTAGTAGATGCCGCCGGTGAGCTCGCGGACGATGATCATGTCGGTTCCGTCGACCAGATTATTTTTGAGCGGGCTGGAATCGAGCAGGGCTTTGTAGGAACGGACGGGTCGCAGGTTCGCGTAGACGCCTAGCACTTTGCGGATGCCGAGAAGTCCTTTTTCGGGACGCTTTTCGGGCGGGGCTTGATCGAATTCGGGCAGTCCGACGGCGCCCATTAGTGTTGCGTCGGCTTGGAGCGCGAGGTCGATGGTTTCCTGCGGGAGGGGCGTTCCGGTTTTGTGAATGGCTACGCCGCCTAGCAGGCCTTCGGTGAGTTTTAGTTCGTGATGGAATTCTTGGGCGACGTGTTTAAGAACCTTTACGGCTTCTCGGGTTACTTCGGCGCCGATGCCGTCGCCGGGGAGGATTAGGATGTTTAGTTGCATTTAGAGGTTAAGAATTTGGGGGACAAAAATTTTGGGGACACGTCTGCTCTTTTCGAAGTGGAGGCGGGGTTCGCGCTAGCCCGAAATGTCCCCAAAATTTTTATCCCTCAAATTCTTGTCATCCAGATTCTAGTCATTGGCGGCTACTGCGGTTTGGCTGCCTAGCACTTGGTGGATTAACGCTATGATTTCTTCGTTGCGGAGACCTTTTTTTCGATCGGCTAGGGTGGTGAAGCGATGGTATAGCGTGTCCAGTTCCTCTTTGTTTAGCTCGAAGCCCAGGTCTTCCGCGCGTTTGTGCAGGGCGTGGCGGCCGCTGTGTTTTCCGAGGACCAGCTTGGTTTCCGGGACGCCTACACTGGACGGTTCAATGATCTCGTAGGTGGTGCGCTCCTTCAAATAGCCGTCCTGATGAATGCCGGCTTCGTGGGCGAAAGCATTCTCGCCGACGATGGCTTTGTTGGGCTGCGGCCCAAAGGTGATGGTTTGGGCGAGAAGCTGGCTGGTGGAATAAATGTGTTCGGTGACGATTTTGGTTTCGTATGGCAGCTTGTCGGGACGGGTTTTGAACGCCATCACGATTTCTTCAAGAGCTGCGTTGCCGGCGCGTTCGCCGATGCCGTTGATGGTGCACTCGATCTGGCGCGCGCCCGCCTGGACGGCGGCGATGGAGTTGGCGACGGCGAGTCCAAGATCGTCGTGACAATGGACGCTGACGATGGCGCTCGAGCCGAGCGCGCGGACCATGCGGCCGATCAGCGCGGCGTATTCTTCGGGGACCGAGTAGCCGACGGTATCCGGCAGGTTGACGGTGCGCGCACCGGCGGCGACTACGGCGTGCGAGATCTGTTCGAGATAATCCCAATCGGTGCGCGTGGCGTCTTCGGCGGAGAATTCCACGTCATCCGTATGCTCGCGGGCTAACTCGACGGCGGCGACGGCTTCATCCAGCACCTGTTGGCGGGATTTTTTCAGCTTGTACTTCAGATGGATATCGCTAGTGGCGATGAAGGTGTGAATGCGCGGGCGCTTGGCGTGTTTCAGCGCGGCGGCGGCTCGTTCGATATCCGGCGTGTTGGCGCGGGCGAGCGCGGCCACTTGCGCCCAGGGAAATTCGCGGCTGACAGCGTCCACGGCTTCAAAGTCGCCATCGGAAGCGATAGGGAAGCCGGCTTCCAAAACATCGACGCCAAGTTCCACGAGTTTACGGGCCAGACGGAGCTTCTCAGGCACCGTCATGCTGCAGCCGGGAGATTGTTCACCATCACGGAGGGTGGTGTCGAAGAGGTAAACGCGATTCGGCATTCTGGTTCCTCCAGTCTCGACTCAATTATCAAGGACGGAGTTCGATTTAGCAAATTTATAATGCATGTCGGCTAAGATAAGAAAATATGATAGTATAAGTTTCGTTTATGGAACTGTACCCACTGAAGGTGTTTTCGACGGTCGCGACCGAGAAAAGCTTCTCGCGGGCGGGCGAGAAACTACTGCGGACGCAGCCGGCGGTGTCGCTGGCGGTGCAAAAGCTCGAATCGGATTTGCAGGAGCGGCTGATTGACCGGTCGGGGAAGGAGCTGCTGCTGACGGATGCCGGTCGGATCGTGTACGAATACGCGCGCCGGTTCGAGAATCTGGAGGGCGAGCTGGAGAACGCGCTGGCGGAGCTGCGGGACAATTCGGCGGGGCGGTTGACGGTGGGAGCGAACGAGTCGACGTCGCTTTATTTGCTGGAGCACATCGAGCGGTATCGGCGGCTGTATCCGAAAGTGAAGGTGCAAGTGAGACGGTCGTTATCGAGCAAGATTCCGTCGCAGTTGATCGACGGGGATTTGGAGCTGGGGGTGATCAGCTACGATCCGGAGGACGACCGGTTGCAATCGATGGTGTTGTTCACCGACCATTTGGCATTTGTGGTTTCGCCGGCGCACCGGTTCGCGAATCGGACGGAAGTGTCGATCAGCGAATTGGGGATGGAGACATTTATCGCGCACAATGTTTTGTCGCCGTATCGGGCGGTGGTGTTGAAGGAATTCCAGCGGCACAAAGTGGCGCTCAACATGGATGTGGAGATGCCGACGGTGGAGACGATCCGGAAGATGGTGCAGCGGAATGAAGGCGTGGCGTTTCTGCCGCGCATGTGCGTGGAGCAGGAGTTGAAGCAGGAGACGCTGCGCGAGGTGCGGGTGAAGGAGCTGAGCGTGGAGCGGAAGATCCACTTGGTGTAGTCCGGCGCGGCGGAGTTTGAGCCATGCGGCTAAGGCTTTTTTGGAGTTGGTGAGGGGGGGTTAAGTCAAAAGAGTCGTGCACACTTCCTATTCGGTGAAAAAATGTTGCGCAAGCTCCGCTTCCGGAATGTAGCGAAGTGCCTGACGGAAGATCGCGCGCAGGGTACCTCGGTCCACGTCTTTGTGAAGCACGATTGTCAGAGTCTGACGGACGCCTTCCGTCGTGGTTTGACGTGGCTGCCTCGCTGAGAGAGCGTTGTAAAGCCGAACCGGCCAAAGATGCGTATCAGATCTTCGCCGGACAGCGGCCGAAATTTTGGCATCAAGCGACGGCGTCGAGTTCCATGGTGGCTAAGATTGTTGGATCGGGCGCTAGGCCCAGGTCTGCGAGATTCTCGCCTTCGAGGTGAAGACCGATGGCTTCGCGGATGTTCGAGGCTAGTTGATCGAGCGTATCTGCCTCGGTGACGACAGGGAGATCCAGGCATTCCGCCACATACTTCGTCTCGCCCCGGAAGAAACGTACTTGTATAGTCCGCCTCATTGATGTGAACCTCACCCTCACTGTACAGCAGTTGGTGCGCCTGGAATTGGTACGACGAGGGTAGAAGCCTGAAAAGATCAAAGGGCACCGACTCCCTTACGGTCGCGGTTCGGTAACGCTCGACGGGCGGTTAGGACTGCGGTTTGAGCAAGCCTGCTAACCAGGCTGCCCATAGGATGCTCAACAGCATGCCCACCGCTGAGATTACTATTCCGATGATCTGGAGCGCCATTCTCGCTATGTAGGGGCGGGAGAACATCAGCCGGTACTGGGAATAATCTTTGCCAGGTTGCAATCCTGTGATTCGGGCGGAATACACGCCGCTGGGAATGCTGCCGAATGGTACTTTCATCGTGGTCACTCCGTAGACGGCTTCTTGTCCGATGCCTAGTGAGTATTTCAGCCGCACTGCTTGTCCCGTGGTCTTTTCTACTAAGTGAATTTCGAAGTCTGCGGAAATCCGTCGCTGTTCGGGGCACTTCCATCAGATACAGTTCCTCCCGCGAGTAAGCGGATTTCTTGTTCGGTCGTTACAGGAACGGATGCGAGGGTGTCGGCGCGATTGTCCCGCACCAAGCTTTTCGTGCACCAGACGAGAGCGAAGGCTAGCAGGGCGAAGGCCGCAGCAGGCAGAACAAGCATGTTCATGGCTTCCGCTTGCGTGCTGGTTTTTTCGGAGTCGGGATTTCGGCGAGGTCGAGACCGAAGATGGAAAGATCGTCACTGCTGAGAATCTTGCTTGCGGCGGGTGCGTGGGTCGACAGCGGAATCCCGCTGCCGGCGGTGGCGATCAGTTCTGTCTCATCTACGCCACGCAAGCGGAAGAGAAGTTCGGGTTGGTGATCGAACCGCGCACCGATGCCGTACAAAACTGCTGCTACGTGCTTGCACATGCCGGCCCAATCCGGACAACTGCAGGAAAGCTTGAGTTCAGCGGGCGAGGGAAACAAGCCTTGCTGCTGGCGGCAGATCCGCTCCATCACGGCTTTGGACAATCGACCTTGCAGGAGCTCGACGAGGGAATCCACCGCACCGGAACAATCGTGACAGATGGATTTCCAGTGCGCTTTCTGGACCGGCGCAACTTTCAGCTCTACCTTATATAAGCTCGATCCGCTGACATAGGCATGAATGACGCCAGGCTCGATTTGCAGATCGACGACGGATCCGTTGCGCACATAAGTGCGGCCGCGCGGAAGGCGGTTGGCAAAATCGCTGTAGCGCTCCAGGTTCTGGCACCAGGCCCTGCCCCAGAAGGTGTTCGCGATGGCGCCGCGGCCTTCGATAATGACAGGCGAGATGGCGTGGCCCTGCTGTTTGCGCTTTGCCATTTCGCGGGAGGCTTGGTGCTGCCGATCCGCGACGGAGACGTAGGGCCGGAATCCCCAATTGTCGAAGCGCGCCAATTATGGCTCCTTCAGCGCTTTATTGATATCGAGCGCGACCAACTGAAGCAATTCGTCATCCTTCATTTCGGTCAGCAGCAAGTCGGCGCCGCCTTCCAATAAATCTTGCGACAGCTTGCGTTTGGATTCCATCAGCTCGTCGATTTTCTCTTCCACGGTACCGCGGCAGATGAACTTGTGCACCAGCACGTTCTTGGTTTGGCCGATACGGAACGCGCGGTCTGTCGCCTGGTTCTCAACAGCCGGGTTCCACCAGCGATCAAAATGCACCACGTGCGAGGCGGCGGTGAGGTTCAAGCCGGATCCACCGGCTTTGAGCGAGAGCACGAAGAATCCGACGCTTTCATCTTCCTGAAATTGCCGGACCAGCTCCTGGCGCTTCTTCACCTGGGTTTCACCGTGCAGCACCAGGCCTGGGCGTCCGAAAACCGATCCGAGGAAGGCGGCGAGCGGCGCGGTGACTTCGCGGAACTGGGTGAAGACCAGCATCTTCTCCTGCTTGGCAGCGATCACTTCGGCGATCTCGCGCAGCCGCGCGAATTTTCCGCTGTCGGCTTCGCTCCACGCGCCGTCCGCGAGCCATTGCGATGGATGGTTGCAGATTTGTTTGAAGCGCATCAGGAACGAGAGCACCAATCCTCTGCGCTGGATGCCGCTTGAATCCTCTAGTTGTTCGGCGAGATCCTTTACTGCTTGCTGATAAAGCGCTGCTTGATGGCGGCTGAGCGGGCAGAAGGCTTTGATTTCGGTTTTGTCCGGAAGATCGGCGATCACGGTCTTGTCCGTTTTGAGGCGCCGCAAAATATAGGGACGAACCAGTTCACGCAGCGGCTGATAGGAACTGTGCGGCTGCGCGGCGAGACGTTTGGCGAATCCGGTGAACTGTTTCGCGGTTCCCAGCAGGCCGGGGTTTACGAAGTCGAAGATGGACCATAGATCGCCCAACCGATTCTCGACAGGTGTTCCGGTGAGCGCTAATCTCGATCGGGCGTTTAGCTTTTTGACGGCGCGGGTTTGTTGGGAGTTGGGATTCTTGATGGCTTGCGCTTCGTCGAGCACGGCCAAGCGCCACGGAATTTCGGTCATCCAAGGGACGCGGAGCAGGGAGCCGTAGCTGGTGATGACGACGTCAGTACCCTGCAATTTTTCGGGATTCAGGGCTTTCAATTCGGCAGCGGGCAGCGCTGAGGGGTGAGCGATCAGCGATTTTAATCCGGGGGCGAAGCGCTGGATTTCCGCCGCCCAATTCGCGAGCAGGGATGCGGGGGCCACCAGTACGCTGGGCTTCGGCTGCGCGTTTTCTTGGCGCTTGAGAATGAGAAGAAGCGAGAGAACCTGGATGGTTTTGCCGAGTCCCATGTCGTCGGCAAGGCACGCTCCGAGTCCGAGTTTGGTGAGGAGATAGAGCCAGCGCACACCGACTTGTTGATAGGGACGGAGGACACCCTCGAGGTCTTCGCCGGGGTCTACTTGCGCCAATCCTTGCGGGCTGCGCAGGCCCTTCAACATTTCAGCCAGCCAGGGGCCGGCGCTGACTTGCGCCCAGTCGGCATCTTCGGCGGAAATATCTTCGGAAGCTACGTTGGCGCCTGCGAGCAACCGCATGGCTTCGCCGAATGCCAGCCCGTTGTCTTTCGCGGTTTGCTCCACTTGGCGGAAGCGTTCGATCAGGCTTTCCAGGTGCTCGCGGTCGAGTTCGATCCAGCGTCCGCGCACGAAGGCGAGGCCTTCCGATTTCTTTAACAGATCTTTGATTTCTTCGGAGGTAAGCGCTTCGCCGTCGAGCGTCACTTCCATGCGGAAGTCGAGCAGCGCGTTATGTCCCAGATCAGAAGGCGCTTTGGTTCCGACGGTTCCGGTCACTTTCGGACGAGGCGGACGTTGTCCGCGCCAGGCTGCGGGCATCCGGACTATGACACCGGCGGTTTCCAGTTGCGGGACATCCTTTAGGAGCTCCAGGGCTTCTTTTGGAGTCCAGCGCAATGGATGAAAAATTTCACCCGCATCCACCATGGCCTTCAGCCACGGACAGGTTTCCGACGCTCGCTGCACGGGAACCAGCAACGACAAAAGGCGCTGCTTGTTCTCCGCGCCGGCATATTCGCGCAGGGCCTGGCCGAGCGGCAGGTGTTGCGCTTTGGCTTGGGCCGAGAGCCTTCCGGTATAGGTGGCGATGAACGCGAATGGCGCGTCGGGATCCTTGCGGTTCTCGGCGACATTGAAATGGACGCGGCCGACCAGGTTCCAGGCTGGGTTCCTCTCTTTAAGAAAATCCTGCACGCCGGATTTGGATTCGGATAGCTCGACGGCGAAGGCTTCGTCGAGTTCCTGCCAAAGACTTTTTAGCACTGCGGCGGTGAGATATTCCGCGCCGAGCATGGGCGGGGCTGCGAAGGAGATGCGCTCCAGGTCATCATCCGGCGGAGGCGCAATCGGGCGATGTTTTGCTGCGCCGTCACTCGCCTGCTGGGTGCAAAGTGCGGTGACGTAGCGGGCGCCGTAGTCGCGCCAATAGGCATAGGCGGGCGGCAGAGCTGGTTGCGGTTTCTTCCGCGCCCAGCAGCAGAAGGCCGTGTCCCGTTCCGCGCTCGAAGGCTGGCTGCAGTTTTTCGAGAAGGCCGGGGTTGAGCTGCGGCGCGCCGGGATCGGGCGCCAGCATCAGGCGGCCGTGCGGAGTGAGGGTTAAGGAGAGAGGGGAAGGGTCCATCCGGAAGTTTCAGGTTAGCAGGGGATTCGACCAAAAATTGAAAAGGCACCGACTCCCTCACGGTCGCGGTTCGGTTAGGATTGGTGGTGCAGTGAACAATAACAAGCCATTGCTCGGGAGCGGAATTCGCGTTCTGTCGCTGGTCGTCATCGTTGTTGGAGTGGTCGGCGTACTTGTTCTTGCCTGGTGGTCTGCCGCCGGGCCAGCGTCAGCTTCTCGCAGTCCGCTACGGATCTGGACGCTTACGATTTCGTGGAGGTGTCCGCTCAACGTGGCGGGACGGCGGGCGCGGAATCCGTTCACCGATGCTCGTTTGGCGGGAACTTTTGAGCAAGGCGGCCAGCGGTGGAGTGTCGACGGATTTTCCGATGCCGAGGATGGAAGCGTTTACCGGATTCGATTCATGCCTCCGCGTCCCGGTGACTATACTTATTCACTCACTTACCGGCAAGGGTTGTCGCGGAGAACTTTTGCCGGGAAATTTCATGCGCGCGGCGGCGGACGGCGGGGTCCGATTCGAGTAGATGGCTGGCATTTTATTTGGGAAGGCACGGGCGAGCATTATTTCTTCAACGGCACCACCGCGTATTGGTTGATCGGCTGGAAAGACGACAACGTGATCCGAGCGAGCCTGGAGAGATTGCATCGGTTGAAGATCAACCGGCTACGCGTGACCATCGCCGGCAGAACCAGCCTGTTTTATGGCGAACCAGTGATGGCGGGAACCAGTTGGACGCCGTTCATCACGCCCTGGCCGAGCGCGCCGGGGCATACCGGGCGTCCGGATGACATTTACTATCCGGGATTCGATTACAGCCGTTTTCGAGTGGCGTATTGGCAGAAGTTCGAGCGCGCGCTGCGCTTCGCCCGGGATCGGGACATGATTTTTTCGCTGGTGCTGGATATGAACGACAGCCGCGCGCATCCCGCGGCTGGGAGCGACGACGAACACCGCTTCATCCGCTACGCGATCGCGCGGTTGGGCGCGTTTTCGAATATCACCTGGGACTTGGGCGACGATCTGGATCAGTATCGCGATGACGCGTGGACGCATGCTACCGGTACTTTGATCAAGCAGTGGGATCCGTATCAACATCTCGCGACGAGCCATCCGGTGGACAACGTGCATCAGGATCGGACGTCACCCTGGTTCGATTTCACTTCGTTTCAGGAATGGTCTCGAACGCAGCACGCGTTTATGTTGGGAGAGCGGAAGCGGCAGCAGAGCCTGGGGCGGATCATTCCGCAGACGAATGAAGAATACGGATATGAGGATCACTATCCGATGTGGGCGAAGGGGCTGGGATCAGAGTCCGCCGACACATTGCGACGGACTGCGTGGGAGATCGTGATGGCGGGGGGATATCAGACATCCGGCGAAACCGCGCGGCGTGGAACCAACGTCTGGCCGGATTCGGGCGGCGGTTGGATGAATGGACGCGGGGATGACAGCATGATTATGTTTGAAGGCTACGCACACATGGTGGATTTTTTTACTAGCTTCGATTGGTGGACGGCGGCGCCGCATGATGAATTGGTGAACAAGGGATATTGTCTGGCTAAGGCGGGAGAGATTTATGCGGTTTATTTGCCGCATGGGGGGAATGTCACGGTGCGGATTGAGCCGGGTTCGTATGACGCTGCTTGGTGGGATGCTGGGAGTGGGCGGCGGATCGAGGTGGCGCCGCTTCGCGTCACAGGCTCTTGGACTTCGCAATCGCCGGCTGGTTCCGATGATTGGGCGTTGTTGCTTCGAAAGAAGCGGTAGGCACGCTCCCTTGCGGTCGCGGTTCGGTTCCGACCGGAAAATCACCGACTCCCTGACGGTCGCGGTTCGGTAACGAAAAAGACCGGAACGTCACCTTAGGAAACCGTGACAATGGGTGACATGCGCGCAACGGAATTTTCACGCTGGATTCTAACCCAGCGGAGGTAATTATAGATGGACACCCAGAAGAAAGATCAAGGGAACCAGCAGCAGCAAGGCAATCAACCCGGCCATCAGGGCGGGCAGCAGGGCCACCAGAGCCAGGATCCGAATAAGGGGCGGCAGGAGCAGCAGAATCAGCCCCGTAAAGAAAACGAACCAAGCAAGCGATAACGCAGCTATTCGGTAGTGGGTCAAAGCGGCCCACTACCGCCTTCCCGCAGACCTCTATTATTTGTCCTTCACAATCACCTACGTACGCATCCTTACCGTTGCAGCCCACGTCCAATGGGTAGGAGCACGATATGTTCAAAAAACTTGGATTGCCGGCGCTGGTTCTAGGATCAGTACTTACGTTGTTTAGTCCAGTGGCCGCGTTGGCGCAAGGTCACGGCGGCGGAGGAGGCAGGAGTGGCGGCGGACATGGGTTCTCTGGCGGCGGAGGACACGCGTATTCGGGCGGAGCGGGCCACGCGTATTCGGGTCGAAGCTATTCGGGCGGGCGCGGTTACTCAGGTGGTGGAGCGTACTCCGGACGCAGCTACGGCGGTAGTGGAAGAAGCTACTATGGCGGCGGTGGAAGAGGCTATTACGGTGGGCGCGGTTACGGTGGGTATTACGGCCGGGGCGGCATCGGACTAGGCTTCGGATATTACGGCGCCCCGTACAGCTATGGTTATGGTTATGCTCCGGGTTATTGCAGCCCCGCCGGATACTATGATCGCTGGGGTAATTGGATTCCCTACGCGGGTTGCGCGCCTTATCCGTATTAAGTAGGGATCGCTGCGGGTGGGGGTTGCCTCCGGTCGAACGTCCGGGAAACCAGCACTCCCACCAGGACCACAACGATGCAGCCGATCACGTTGTACCAAAGGAAAGAGATCTTCGTGAGTATGTTGGCGGCGAAGATGGCTGCTTCGCCCGCCACCACTCCGAAAAACGCGCCGTTCGCACCCACGCTTTTGAAGAAGAACGCCAGCACGAAGACCCCCAGCAGCCCACCATAAAAGAGGGAGCCGACAATGTTCACTGCCTCGATGAGCGCTCCAAAATTCCTGCCATACTGCGCGAAGGCCACCGCGTAAAGTCCCCAAAAGACCGTTGCCCAGCGCGATGCCATCAGATAATGACGATCCGGCGCATTTTTCCTGACGTGCCTGCGGTAGATGTCGATTACTGTCACGGTAGCGAGGGAATTGATTTCACCGGATGTAGAGGACATGGCCGCCGAAAAGATCACGGCGATGATGAGCCCTACCAGTCCGGCGGGCAAGTAGCGCGTCACGAACGAGAGAAAAATATAGTTGGTGTCGTGAAAATCTTTTCCTACCAGGCGCTCGCTCGCAAGGTGGGCATCGTTCATTTCGCGTTGCGCGTTCTGGTAGCGCTCTAAGGTGGCTTGTTTCAGCGCCGGATCAGCCGACGTCTTCCCCTGTAGATACTGCTCGGCCGCATCCTTTCGATTCGCAAAGGCCTGTTCATAACGTTTTTCGACTGCCGAAAAACGGGGATCGCTCTTCACCCTCGCCAGTTCCACCGGCTGGAATAAAACCGGCGGACGTTCGAAGATAAAAAACACAAAGACCATGGCGCCGATAAAGAGGATGAAGAACTGCATGGGGATCTTCGCCATGGCATTGAAAATCAGGCTGAGCCGGCTCTGCTCGATGGATTTTCCCGTGAGGTAGCGTTGCACCTGGGATTGATCGCACCCGAAATAGGCCAGCATGAGGAACATTCCGCCGATCAAACCGCTCCAGACGTTGTAGCGGTCGTTCCAATCGAAATGGAAGTTGACCGCATTCAGCCTTCCCGCGGCGCCGGCCAGGGAAACCGCGTTTCCGAATGAAATATGGCCGGGAAGCAGATGAACGGCCATTACGAGCGAAATGATCAGCCCGCATAGGATGAGCATCATTTGTTGCACGTCCGCCCACGTGACGGCTTTGATGCCGCCCAGCGATGTGTAGGTCACCACTAATGCACCCATCATCACCGTGGTGAGGCGATCCGGCCATCCGAGAATTACCGATAGAACCACTGCAGGCGCATAGAGCGACAATCCGGCGGCTAATCCGCGTTGGATCAGAAAAATTCCGCTGACCAGCGCGCGCGTTTTTGCGTCGAAACGCTTTTCCAGATACTCATACGCTGTGTAAACATTGGCGCGATGGAATATGGGAACGGCCGTGGCGCACAGAATCACCATCGCGATCGGCAGTCCGAAGTAGAACTGCACGAAGCGCATGCCGTCGGTGTAACTTTGGCCGGTAGTGGAAATAAATGTGATGGCGCTGGCCTGCGTGGCCATGATGGAGAGACCCATGGCGTACCACGGCATGCTCTTGCCGGCCAGCAAATATTTGTTGACGGTGGTGCTGCCGCGTCCGCGATAAAGCCCGTAGCTGACGATGAACGCCAGCCAGCCGAACATAACCACCCAGTCCAGCGGTCTCATGGGGCGTAGGCGAGGGAGAAACCGAACAGCAGCGCGATGACGACAACCAGATAACAAAGGACAAAAATATAGACTCGCGGCCAGGTTTGGAGAAACGGAGGCGGCTCATCGATCACGATTTTGTGAACGGGTTCGGGCGGCGGCGGCAACCTAAAGCATAACTCGAAACGTGAGAAAGTAAGTTCGATGCGACTGAAATATATTCTGCTCAGCCTTTCAGTGGTTGGGGCGCACGCGCAAAATATCGCGGTTCAAGTGGGTGGCAATCTGGTGGGCATTGAAAAGACGCTGAACTTCCTGCCCGGCACGGGAGTCGTACAGGTTTGCCTGGATAATAAGATCCAGCAGAGTATCGACTGCACACCGTCCTTCAATACCGCCCTGATCGCGACGCATGACACGGTTCACTGGAATGAAAACTACTGTCTTTCCGCCAATGGAACCACGCAATACACGTGTAGCCTGCCAAATAGCGCGCTGACATCCTACCGCGCAGGGATGGCCGTTCTGCTGAATGTGGACACGGACTGCTTACGCGACTGCTCGCTGAATATCGACCATGTAGGACTCCTGAATATTAAGAAGCCCGACGGTACAACCGATCCGGGCGGCACGCTGGTGGCCCGGCAGCCCCAATGGGTTTTCTATGACGGCACCGTTTTCCGACTCATGAGCGGCGCAAGCGCGGGCGGAGGGAGTGCGGCTGACCAACGCGGTGACGTCCGCGCTCGGAGACTGATCTCATCCATGGACAGCCTGGCGTATCAGGCCGCCATGACCCTGGATGTGACCGCCGGAGACGTTCACAAGATCCGCACCATTCCGAACGCGGGGAATGCCACGCTCAATGCCGCCACCGGCGGGCTGCCTGGCCAGCACATGTGGATCATCATCGCGAACGACAATACCACTGCGAAGACCATCACCTTCGGCGCCAATCTTCTGAATGCGGGTCCGCTGGCCGGAGTCGTCGGAAAATCCGCCACCATTCAGTTTGTCTCGGATGGAACGGCTTGGTACGAAGTGGCGAGAACGGTAGGTTTGTAGTTGCTAACAGGCTGGCAAAAATGGTGACAGGAGCCTGTTAAAAAATCGGCAAAGGCACCGACTCCCTCACGGTCGCGGTTCGGTTACGCCCTTTCCGTTCCGAACCGCGAGCGTAAGCGACCGGTGATTTCCACGCTGTTAGGCCGGCTGCTGCATCGTCATGCAGTGGAGCGTACCGAGGCCGAGAACCAAATCCAGGCAATGGATGCCGACCACTTCGCGATTCGGAAAAAGCGCTGCCAGCTTGGTGAGGGCCACGCGGTCCATGGGATCGTTGAACGTGGGAACCAGCACCAACTTGTTGGCGATGTAGAAATTTGCGTAACTGGCCGGAAGCCTTTGGCCATCGAAATATACCGGAGCAGGCATGGGGAGGGTCGCGATACGCAGGCCGGTTTGCTGCAGCAGGTGGAGATTTTCCTGCAACGGTTCGTAGTTCGCTTCGGTTTTATCCAGCTCAGTGACTGTGACGATGGTGTTCTCATCCACAAAGCGAGCCAGGTCGTCCACGTGCCCATGCGTATCGTCGCCAGCGATGCCGCGCTTCAGCCAGATGGTTCGGGTGATTCCGAGATAGCCGGCGAAATATTGTTCCAGAGCTTTCCGGCTGAGACCGGGATTGCGAACCTGCACCGTCTCGCTCAGCAGGCATTCTTCCGTGCTCAGGAGCATCCCCGCGCCGTTCACGTCGATACTGCCGCCTTCCAGCACAATCCCCGGTTCATATTGCGGCAGCTTCAGGCGCTTGGCGACGTACCCGGGCATTTTATTGTCGGTGCGCCAGTTGTCGTACTTGGCCCAACCGTTGAAAATCCAGTTGGTGATGGCAACATCGCCTTGCGGATTGCGCACAAAAATCGGGCAGAAGTCGCGCGTCCAGCTTCGATTTGTGCGATGGCGGTAGAACTCGACGGAGTGCATATCAACCGCGCACTTCGCGAAAATGCGCCGGGCGTTCTTCTCGGTTGCGGCGTCCTCCACGAGGATCCGTACCTTTTCGACGCGAGCCAGACGACGCACGATGTCGCCATAGACCCAGGGGATGGGCGCGAATTTTCCTGGCCAGTCCGAGCGCTCGTGCGGCCACGCCAACCAGGTGGCTTCGTGCGGCTCCCACTCGGCGGGCATTCGGAATCCGCGCGGCTTCGGATTCAATCCGGCCGCCTTCAATCCGGCGTCCTTCAATCCAACCACCGTTTTAAGATGGGCGCGTATGCATCGATGCGGCGGTCGCGCAGGAATGGCCAGTTGCGGCGTACTTCTTCCACTCGATGTGGATCGCATTCGGCGATCAGGATGGCTTCCTCCGAGGTGGGCGCCTCGGCGATCACCTGTCCAAAGGGATCGGCCACAAAGGAAGATCCCCAAAATTCGAGACCTCGCTCGCGTGGTCCCTCAAAACCCACACGATTCACGGCAGCCACATAGATTCCGTTCGCGATGGCGTGGGCGCGTTGGATGGTTCGCCAGGCATCCAACTGGGCGGGGCCATATTGCTGCTTTTCCGCGGGATGCCAGCCGATTGCAGTGGGATAGAAAAGCACGTTGGCGCCGCCGATGCTCGAAACGCGCGCCGCTTCCGGATACCATTGGTCCCAGCAAACCAGAACTCCGACGCGGGCGAAGCTGGTTTCGAAATTGACGAAACCCAGGTCGCCGGGAGTGAAGTAAAACTTCTCGAAGTACAGCGGATCATCGGGAATATGCATCTTGCGATAGATTCCAACGATCTCGCCATCCGTTCCGATCACTGCCGCCGTGTTGTGATAAAGCCCGGAGCCTCGGCGCTCAAACAGCGAGGCAATGATGACGATCTCGAGTTCCCGCGCCAGAGCCCCAAGCGTCTCCGTCGTAGGCCCGGGGATGGATTCGGCCAACGCGAACAGTTCGGCATTCTCTTCGCGGCAGAAGTACTGCGATCGGAACAGTTCCTGCAGGCAGATAATCTGCGCGCCTCCGGCGGCCGCTTCGCGAATCTTCCACTTGGCTTTCTCGAGATTCTGGTTCGGGTCTGGCGCACAGCTCATCTGGACCAGGCCGACACGGAACTTTCCGTTGCTCGCGGATTGCATAGTTCTATTGTGCTGGGCCGGAGGGCGGTTCGCAATTACGCGTTGGACTTTACTGCCCACGCAAGGCGCGTGGAGGAGCAGAACGTGTTTCTTGCCTGTCATCAGGCCGGTCTTTGCAACCTCCAACGCGAACGTACTCTTTGTGGAAGGGCGGAATTCTGTTTGGTTTGTCCGCAAGAGGTAAACTGGAGTTGTGAGGGAACTGCGGGCATTGACGCCGGAAGAGTTCGAACGGGCCGCCGAAAAACTGCGGAATCCAGCGCCGGGCTCACGGATCGAGGCCGCACGGAAGTACGGGATCGATTTGACGTTGCTGATTGAGCAACTGCGGTTGACGCCGGACGAACGGGTCCGCAAGATGCTCGCGGCGTCGCAGTCTGCCGAGCAGGTTCGCGGAGCAGCACGCGGCAAGAGATGAAGTTCGACACCGCGGTTCAAGCGCTGGTGGATTCTGGAGTTGAGTTCATTATCATCGGAGGCTGGTGTGCCGTTTTGCATGGCAGTTCCACTCTCACGAATGACTTGGACATTTTTTTCCCGCGGGGTGCGGATAACGTTCGTCGACTAGTCGCAGCGTTAAAGCCATTCCGTCCACGCTTGCGAGGTTTGCCAGCCGATCTGCCATTCATCTTTGATGAGGCGACTCTTCGGAACGGTACGGTGTTTACGTTGGCCACCGACGTTGGAGATATCGATCTGCTGGCAGAGGTAAGCGGACTGGACCCCTTCGATAAAGTTCAGGCTTTGGCGGTTACGGTGGAAGCCTTCGGGCGCAAAGTCCGCACGCTCGACCTGAAGAGCCTCGTCCAGGCGAAACGTGCTGCTGGCCGGGATAAGGACTTGCGCACTCTGCCTGAACTGGAGAGCCTGCTCGAGGCCGAGGAGCATTAGGCTCACATATAAATTCCGCCGTTCACATCCAACACGTGCCCGGTGATGTAGCCCGCTTCTTCGCTGGCCAGGAATCGCACCGCGGCGGCTACATCTTCCGGTCGCCCGATTCGTTTCAGTGGAATGTTGGCCAGCATTTTATCCTTGAGTTCCTGCGTCAGTCCGTGCGTCATGCCGGTTTCGACAAATCCCGGCGCGACGGCATTTACTGTGATATTGCGGCTGCCCATCTCCTGCGCGATCGATTTCGTGAGACCGATTAGACCCGCTTTGGACGCGACGTAATTGGCCTGACCGGGATTGCCCATCTCGCCTACCACGGAAGAAATGTTGATGATCCGGCCCCAACGCTCGCGCATCATGCCTTGCAGCACTTGCTGGATCGCCAGGAACGCGCCAGTCAAGTTGGTGGAAATCACCGTGTCCCAATCTTCTTTCTTCATACGGAGCGCCAAGCCATCCTTGGTGATGCCGGCATTGTTGACCAGAATTGCGATCGGTCCAAAATCCTTTGCGGTTTTTGAGATCGCTTCTTTGATGGATTCCGTACTTGCCAAGTCGATGGAAACGGGAAAGGCTTCGTGGCCCTGCGAGCGTATCTCGCCGGCCAGCGTTTCAAGCTGGTCCATGTTGCGGGCGGCGATGGCGACCCGTGCTCCGGCTTGCGCCAGCGAGAGTGCACATGCGCGTCCAATGCCGCGGCTTGCGCCGGTGATGAATGCGGTTCGATTTGTCATGCGGCCTGAGTTTCCATCATAGTAAAACCTGATACTAAAGCATGGCGTTCAAAATTTCTTATGGCATATAGCGATCTCCGCGAGTTTATTGCCGCTCTCGAAAAGAAACACGAGCTGCGGCGCATTTCATTCGAAGTGGATCCGTACCTGGAGATTACCGAGTTCGCCGATCGCGCGGTGAAGAACGGGGGTCCCGCGCTGCTGTTCGAGAAGCCAAAGGGCAGCAATATTCCGGTACTCATCAATAGCTTTGCGAGCGCGCGCAAGATGGAGATCGCGCTCGAAGTGGATTCGGTGGATGAAATTGCCCGCCGCATTTCGGAGTACCTGGAGATGCGCATGCCCGAGGGGCTGCTGGGGAAATTGAAGATGCTGCCCAAGCTCGCCGAGATGGGCGCATTCTTTCCCAAGATCGTGTCGAACGGAGCTTGCAAGGAAGTGATTCGCCGCGAAAACTTTTCGCTGAACGAATATCCTATCCTGCACTGCTGGCCGCAGGATGGCGGGCGCTTTATCACGCTTCCCATGGTGTTCTCGAAAAATCCGGACACGGGCAAACGCAATTGCGGCTGCTACCGGCTGCAAGTGTACGACGAGCGAACTACCGGAATGCACTGGCAGACGCACAAGCAAGGCGCGGAACATTATCGCCGCCTGCTGAAGGAAGGCAAACAGAAGCGCATGGATGTGGCGGTGGCTCTTGGATCGGACCCAGCCACGATGTATTCGGCCATTCTTCCGCTGCCGCCGGATCTCGATGAGATGATGATCGCGGGCTTCCTGCGCGGCAAGCCGGTGGAAATGGTGAAGTGCGAGACGTCCGATTTAGAGGTTCCAGCGAATTCCGAAATCGTGTTGGAAGGGTACGTCGAACTGGGCGAGCTGCGTACCGAGGGACCGTTCGGCGATCACACCGGCTTCTATTCGCTGGAAGATGAATACCCGGTTTTTCACGTCACCTGCGTCACGCAGCGGAAGCACCCCATTTACGCCACTACCATTGTCGGCCCGCCACCGATGGAAGATTTCTACATGGGCAAAGCCATCGAGCGCATCTTTCTGCCGCTGATGCGGCTGCAGTTGCCAGAGATCCGCGACATCTCGATGCCGGCGGAGGGCATCTTCCACAATCTGATTTTGGTTTCCATCCGCAAGTCGTACCCGCTGCATGCGCGCAAAGTGATGCACGCGATCTGGGGCCTGGGGCAGGCGATGTTCAGCAAATGCATCGTGGTTGTGGACGAAGACGTGGATGTCCAGAATGCGAGCGAGGTGACGTGGAAGGCGCTCAACAACATCGATCCGGAGCGGGACATTCAGTTCGTGCTGGGCCCGGTGGATTCGCTCGACCACTCCAGCCGCATGCCGAATTACGGATCGAAGATGGGGATCGACGCGACGAAGAAGTGGAAGGAAGAGGGGTTTACGCGCCCCTGGCCGGACGTCATCCGCATGCCGGACGACGTGAAACAGCGGGTGGATGCTCTTTGGAAAAAGGCCGGGCTGTAGCCTCCAAAGGGTGGGCGGAATCCTTGGACCCCCGAGCCGACGGGGGCGTCGGCTGCGGACCAGGGGGTCCGCCCCACCTTATATCACTTATTACCCCGCTTAGGTGGTCTTCCGGCCGCGCTTCGCCGCCACTGCGACGGCGAACACGATCAGAGCCGCGGCCAGCGGCAGACTGGACGGCTCAGGCACGGTGCCCGGCAAAAGACCCGAGGCCGAAGTCAGCGTAACTCCGGCTGGCGCCGATAAGGACAAGTTGATCGGGTCCAGGAAGTCCGCCGACCAGGTTGGCGATCCTATGCCGTTCACAAGCTCTTCGGAACCCAACACCAGCTCGATCTGAAAATTCGACCCGATGGTGTCGAACGGAATTTGCAAAGGAATGGTGTTCTGCCCGTCGCCGAAGACACCGTCCACGGCCACGTTGTTGGCGGCAAATAACGCATCCGCAACGCCGGTATCGGTACCGTTGCCCAGGATATACCCTCTCGAAACCAGAATGTTGGGCAAAAGCGTGAACTGGGTCTGATCGAAAGTCCCCGGTGTGAACATGTACACCCACAGAAAACTGAAATTCCCGCTGGAGTCCGAGAACGACGTGGTGCTGTTTAGGCTGATGCTAACTCCCAGGTCTAATCCAGAGAGTCCGGATGCAGTGCTGGTGGCCGTGATGGTATCGCCCAATTGGGCGAAGGTTGCGTAGACGCCGGGAGTGGTTACGTTATTGCCGGCATTCAGAACGCCCAACATTCCGGTGGCCAAGTTCGCGGCCGCGGAATTGGTTGCGCCATTGTCCGTCTCCGTGTGCGACGCCGACGTAGTGCCCGGGGGCGGCGGAAACGTGGGGTTGTAGCTAGGGAGGCTTACGGCGGCGAAGCTCAACGTGTCGGCGGCAGCGTTGAGCGTGAATAAAGCGAACAGGATCGGCAGCAGCCATCTGTTGCTCGGAGTGATATTAAGTTTAGTCACAAGATCTTCCTTTCGCTCAGTTCGCGCATTCGGTGCACGGGACACATCATGCGTTTTCTTTTTAAAGCTGAGTTTTGTTCCGTTACTGCTAGTACTTTTTTGGCACACAATACACCGCGCTAACGCGCAGAAAAATGCACCAGAGAAATTCGCGGGATGCCGGGGGCTTTCGTTAAGACTCGGAATGCAAGCGGCGGTAGAGCCAGGTCTTGGCAAATTGCAAGTCGCGGTCCACGGTGGAGCGAGTGACGCCCAGAAGCTCGGCCGTCTCTTCGTTCGTGCAACCCAGGAAGTAGCGCAGCTCGATGATGCGAACCTTGCGTTCGTCCAGGAACTCCAACTCAGCCGAGCGCCTGGTCGAGCGACAGCATCTCTTCACCTGCCGCGTCGATCCAGGCCAGATCCGGGTGCAGGGGAATTCGCCCTCCGGCCCAGCCCGGACGTTTTTGCGCATGGGAGCGGCGGCTAAAATCGCTGAGGATCCGGCGCATGAACATGGCGGAGAATGAGTAGAAGTGGCAGCGGTTGGAAAGTTGAGCGGTCCGCTGCCGCGCCAGGCGCATATAAAGCTCGTTGACCAATTCCGTGGCTTGTAACGTGTTTTGGAGGGAGCCTTGGCGGAGATAGGAAGCCGCAATTCCGCGCAGCTCTTGGTAGGCGATTTCCACCAGATCGTCGAGCGCGGCGGTATCGCCCCCGCTCCAACGCTGCAGAAGGCTAGTGATATCGCCGGGGATCTCGGTGTCGGAAGCCATCAGGCTCTTCGGGTGGGGCGGCTGGTGGGTGTTCCCGCGCCGCCGAAACGCAATCTTCAAGTTGTAGATACCACGTTACCATGGCACCCAGGAATGCCAGGGTTGCCGGGACTCCTCGGGCCGAATGAGCTTTTGGCCGTACAGATAGGGGTGAGGAGACAATCTTGTCACCGTTCGTTCCCTTGACAATAAGTCACCGATCGGGTACATTATGGAATGTAATCGAACGGTTACTCTCAGGCTTGAGAACAGTTGGGGTTAAGGATGTTTATTCGAACCGCAGCGGAGTTAGGGGCTTTGATTCGGGAGAGGCGATTGAAGCGCGGCCTCGACCAACTCGCCCTTGCTCGCAAAGCTGGCACCAGCCGCAAATGGCTGGTCGAAGTGGAAAATGGTAAGCCGCGCGCAGAGATTGGGCTCATCCTGCGGACGCTCAAGGCTTTGGGCGTCACGCTGTCGGTAGCCGACACTACCAGTGATGTAGCGTCGGGGCGTACCAAGACAGATACTCCCTCCGTTGACATCAATCAGGTCATAGACTCCCTAAAGAAACGGCGATGACAACTCAGCTTATCGCCCTCGCAAATGGACGCGAGATGGGCGTCATCACCTACCGCAACGCGCGCGTTTCGTTCGTCTATGACGAATTGTGGCGTCAAGATCCGAATTCATATCCGCTTTCGCTCTCTATGCCACTCGCGTCCGCTCAGCACGGCCATGCGCGAATCGAGCCATTTCTTTGGGGTTTGCTGCCTGACAATGACCGGGTGCTCGAAACCTGGGGAAGGCGATTCCAGGTCTCGCCGCGCAACCCGTTTCGTCTGATTGCCAATGTCGGAGAAGATTGCGCCGGCGCTGTCCAGTTTGTCCGCCCCGAGCGATTGGAACCGCTCCGTACCGAGCCCGCCGCGCGCGAAGTTGAGTGGCTCACGGAAGACGATCTCGCCGAACGCCTCCGTACCTTGCGGGCAGATCATGCCGCATGGCGAACCGCCACCGATACCGGCCAATTCAGCCTGGCCGGCGCACAGCCAAAAACGGCGCTGCTTTTTCAGCGGGGAAGATGGGGCGTTCCGTCCGGCCGGACGCCGACCACCCACATCCTCAAGCCTCCAACCGGGGAGTGGGATGGCCACGCCGAGAATGAGCACTTTTGCTTGAAGCTCGCGCGCGCTTGCGGGCTTGTGGTGCCCAATTCCAGCGTTGAGCGATTTCAGAATCAGATCGCGATCGTCATCGAACGCTACGACCGTGTAAGCATCGCGAGGCAACGGCTTCGGGTCCACCAGGAAGACATGTGCCAGGCGGTCGGTCTTCATCCGACGCGCAAATATGAAAATGAGGGCGGGCCGGGCGTTCGCCGGATCGTCGAATTGTTGCGGCAGAATTCAAGCGCGGTGGACGAAGATGTTCAGGCGTTCCTGGATGCGATTGCGCTCAACTGGCTGATCGCCGGAACCGACGGTCATGCGAAAAACTACGCTCTGCTTCTGGGTGGGCAGGGGAATGTACGTCTGGCTCCGTTCTACGATGTGGCGAGCATTCTTCCTTACCGGAATGCCAATCTCGCCAAGGCGAAACTCGCAATGAAAATCGGGGGTGAATACCGCCTGCCCAACATCGGTCTCCGGCAGTGGCGCCGCCTTGCCAAGGATCTCCGCATCGACGAGGAAGCAATGATTACCCGCGTACGGGCAACGGCCGTCAGACTCCCGGACCTGATCGCCGCCATTCGGAAGGAGGTCGAAGCCACGGGGCTGAATCATCCTATTCTAGGAAGTCTGGCCAAGCGCCTGACAACAAGAGCGAACCGCTGCCTGGCTATCCTCGGCACGAACGCGGATGGGTAAAGCAAATCAATTGCATGGGCTCTAGCAATTGTCCGGGTCACAGCCGCAAAGAGCTATTTGGCTCTTCAGGAAGAGAGAGTCTGAATGTCACCCAGGCCGTTGCTGTGGAGCAAGGGATTGAAAAAATGCTGGGGCGGCTGGTGGGATTTGAACCCACGACATCCAGAACCACAATCTGGCGCTACTACCAACTGAGCTACAGCCGCCGTGTGGTTCTAGTTTAGCATTTGGCTTCTGGGAGTGTCCCGAAAGAACAGTGCGTTGACGTTACGCTCCCTTGCGGCGAGCGGTTCGGTAACGCGTCCTCAAAAGTGGGCGCGGGCCTGGTTCAGATCCAGCTGGACGCGGTCGGCGGTCCTGGCATAGGCGGTTCCCAGCTTGCGATCGATTTCCAGCGCCCTTTCGAGGGCGGGGATGGCTTCCCGATAGCGTTTCAAACCGGCCAGCGCCTCGCCCAAATCTTCCTGGGCCGCGGCAGCCATGGGATGCACTTCCGGAAGATGGCTGTGGTGGAATGCATCCAATGCTTCGCGGGCATTTTGCTCCGCCGGTTGGAACAGGCCGGCCCGATTGTACACCTGCGCGGCGGCTTGCAAGTAGCGCGCCCGCATGGAGCCGTCCCCGTACATCTTGCGTATTTCAGGCATAGCCGCGCGCACCTGCTTCACCGCCTCGGCGGCTTCTCCGGCCTCGGCACGGAATCTGGCCCAGTCCATGGCAGCTTCCGCGGTATCCGCCAGGTTGTCCCGGTTGAAGGCCGCCGTTAGTTCGTAATTCCGGTGCGCAAAATCGGCGGCGGCGGCGAAGTTCTGTTTCAGGAAGCTGGAGCGCGCCAGTCCAATCCAGGCGTCAGCCGTATTGCGGTCGGCCGCGATGGCCTGGCGAAACACCGCTTCCGCCTGGTCAAAATGCCCTTCCTCCAAAAGGATCTCGCCCTGATGCGTCCAGGCCGGCGGCAACTGGTCGCGCGGAATGGTTGGCTCGCGCGCGGCCAGGGTTACGGCTTGATCCAGAAGGGCGGCAGCTTCGGGAAAGCGGTAGAATCCGGCGGACAAAACGCCCGCCAGGTAGACCTTCACGCGAAACACCAGTATGGGCGGAGCGTCCTTGCCTGCCAGCTGCAGTTCTTCGAGCGACCTTTGGTAAAAGTCGACGGCCGAGTTCCCTTCCACTCGCTGGGCATTAATACCCAGAACAAATAATGTGTCGGCGGCGTCCGCGTGCCTCCCAAGTTTTTGGAAAAGCGCGAGCGCCGTTTCTAATTGCGTCCTGGCGCGATCCGGCATGTCGAGGGTTACATAACTCGCGCCCAAGCTGGCGCGGAGCGTGGCTTCCGCCAGTGGATCGTTTTTCCAACTCGCTTCAATGCTGGGCTCGGCCGCGTTTAGCATCTGGATCACGGTGACATCCGCGCCACCCGCTTTGAAGCCGGAAGTGAGCATGCCCCGCAGGAACTTGGTGACGCGTGCGGATTTCTGCGCCTCGTCCCGCGCCTTCGCGGCTTCCGCTTTCGCCACCTGCGCCTGACGCATCGCCAGCGCCGTGGCCGCCGAGAGACCCAGAACGAAAACCGCGGCCGCACTGACTGCTAGCCAATGGCGCGCTACGAATTTTCCCGCTCGGTAGAGGAAAGTCTGCGGGTGCGCTTCCACAGGGCGGCCTTCCACGAAACGCAGGACGTCGTCGGCCAAATTGGACACGGTGGAATAGCGTCGGGCGGGATCGTTTTCCAGGGCCTTCAGCAGGATGGCGGAGAGATCGCCGGCTAGCGAGGAACGCAGCTTCTCCGGCGAGAGTGAGCGCAATCCGGGTGCTTCGGTGGTGACGGCAGCCTGCGGCGACGTTGGAGTTGCATGCCCAGCCGCGCGCCGCAGCCCGCTCATTAACGAATCCGGATCTCCAAACGGCCAGGCTCCGGTGAGCAGCTCATAGAGGATCACGCCGAGCGAGAAAACGTCGCCCGTGACGCCCGGCCGTTCGCCGCGCAACTGTTCCGGACTGGCGTAGCGCGGCGTCAACATCCGCGCTCGCGTGACCGTGACACTCGGCCCATCCTCCAGGAGCGAGGCTGTGCCGAAATCCAGCAGCTTCACCACGCCATCGGTAGTTACCAAAACATTGCCCGGTTTCAGATCGCGATGCAGAATCAGATGCCGATGCGCGTGTTCCACGGCCTGGCAAACCTGCAGGAACAGGCGGAGGCGCGCCTCAATTCCCAGCTTGCGGTGGTCCGAGTAGCGATCCAACGTCTCGCCTTCCACATACTCCACCACCAGGTAAGGATGGCCGGACGGTGAAACTCCGCCATCCAGCAGCGCGGGAATATTGGGGTGTTCCAGCGAGGCCAGGAACTGCGCTTCCGTTTGAAACCGCTTGAGGAAATCATCGCCCGCCAGATGCGCCGCCATTACCTTCACGGCGACGCGCTTTTCAAACCGCCCGTCCACACGTTCCGCCAGATACACGGCGCTCATGCCACCGCGGCCCACCAGACGCACCAATCGATAGACGCCGAAGTGCTCGGCTGGAATGATGGGTTCCGTGCTGGTTCGGACGGGTTCCGGTTGTGCGGCCATGGCGAAATGGGCCGCAAGGAGAGAGGAAACCTCGGCTATGAGTTGTGGGTCATTTCCGCAGCGGCGGGCGAGCCAGGCAGCGCGATCGGTTGAGTCCGGAAGCGAAATAGCTTCGTGGAAAATCGGTTCGACCTGGTGGATGGAGGGCATCGGAAAGCGCTACAGTAGTATCGCGCAAAGAGTGCGAAGATCGCCTCATTTTACAACCGACTCCCTTACGGTCGCGGCTCGGTTACATTCTCTTGACCGGTGATTTTGGAAAGGGCGGAGTAAGCGCTCCGAGGGGTTTCGTGGTAGCGCTCCCTTGCGGTCGCGGTTCGGTTAGAAGCCGGTTGGATGAACCCAAAAGCTTTCTACCCAACGCTCGCCCGCTGGAATGCTCTGGAGTTGGGGATAAAGGCCGGCGTGGGCTAGATTGAATGCGTTGGTGACTGCCGTCATGGGTTCGAAGCAAATCACGTTTTTCGTGGGTGGCGCGTAAACTACCGCGATGGGATATTTCGGGCCGTAGCGCACGGAAATTCTAGCGCCCTTGCCTTCCACCCAGAATTCCTGGCCTGCCGAAATTCCGCCAAAAACATCATCTAGTTGGTATTCCGCCAGTGGAACCGGGTCGGGCAGATTGGCAGGGGTTGTCTCGCCGGTCGGCGTCAGTTTGTCCGAAAGCGTGTAATGCTCGCGCACCGGAACGTGGACCTTCCAGGCATCGCGCGGGCAGTCCGGGATCTGATACCAGGGATGGAAACCGATGCAGAGCGGCATTGGCTCGCGCGAGTGATTTTCGATCGAGGTCCGCACTTCAAGCACGCCGCCAGACAGCCGGTAGGTCATCTCGATGGAATGCGCAAACGGAAATTGCGCCATCCATTCGGGATGTTTCCAAAAATCGAGACGGCTGGTTACTTCCGCGCCTTGTTCGTCCGCTTTGAGGACCGTGACTTGCCAGTCCGAAGCGAACAAAAGCAGCCCGTGGATCGCCAGGCCATTCCCATCGCGCCGCAAATTAACAACGTCGGGGTTCAGACGATAATTCTTGCCGTTGGCCCAATAGGAATCGACATCCAACCGGTTCGCCCAAGGGGCCAGGAACGGAATCCCGGCCTGGCTCGGCTTAGCTTTCCATTCCGATAGCGTGCCTGGCGGCTGCAGCAGGATCGGCTTGCCGTTCACTTTCATGTCGTAAGCGATGTTGCCGATGGAAGGCGCGATGGAGACTTCGATGTGATGTTCGGTGTCAGTCAGACGCACGACATCGACGGAATCCTGAGTCGCTCGCTGAGCGGAGTAGTTGGCAGCTTGGGTCATAAGCAAGGCGGGGCAAAAGAACAGCGTTACGGCTCGTCGGATTCGCGCAGATCGAGATCGGTGTATTTCTGGCAGCAGACGCATGTGCCGGGCGTGTAGGTCCGAATATAACAAACGTCGCACCAATAGGTGATCATCAAGCGCTTGCCGTCTTTGTGGACGAACATGGATCGCGTGTGAATTGGATCGATCTCGAAATGATCCGGGGAGTTGAAGTGGCCTATCGCCTCGAAATCCGTTCCCCAGAGCCGCTTGTCGTTGAGAACGCCCACCGTTGCTGGATCGCCTTCGAGAAGCACCAGCTTGTTCGGGCTAACCTCCAGAGCGGATTTTTGATCGGACGACCGGGTTAGTTTCCCGCGAATGGAGAGTCCCGGCACGCTCGCGGCGCGGGCAAGAAGGCTGGCCATCAGTAGGAAAAGCCTGCGGTTCACTTCTTCATTGTATTCCCGGAAGCGTACTATTGACAGCGGCGACCGATTCTGTTATTTCTGTTATAACAGAAATGACAGACACGACGCTCACAACAGTCCAGACGCAATTCATTCTCCACTGGGGCGAGATGGGCGCGCGCTGGGGCATTAACCGGACCGTGGCGCAGATCCATGCCTTGCTTTATCTATCGCCGCGCCCCATGCACGCCGAGGAGATCGCCGCGGCGCTTAGCGTGGCCCGTTCCAACGTGAGCAATAGCTTGCGTGAGCTGCAGGGCTGGGGGATCGTCCGCGTGGCTCATGTTTTGGGCGACCGGCGCGATCATTTCGAGTCCCTCAAGGACGTCTGGCAGATGTTCGAGATCATCATCGCCGAGCGCAAGCGCCGCGAAGTGGATCCGACGCTCGAAATGCTGCGCACGTGCCTGGAACAGCAGCAGGGTAAATCCGACAGCTACACTACCGATCGCATCGCTGCGATGCTCGATTTCTTCGAAACCATGACCGGGTTCTATTCCGACATGCAGCGCCTGCCGAAGGGCGCGCTGATTGGCGTAAACCGGCTGCGCCGCAAGGTGAAGAAGCTGCTGGTGATGCAGGGAGGTAAGGCGACATGAACAGCCGGCGCTGGTTGATTGTGATCGCGCTCGCGGGCGTTCTGCATAACGTGTTGCGCGCGGCTGCAGCTATCTTGGGCGCGCCCTAGGGAGTTTTCAATTACCTCTCGCCATTTCCACCACGCGCTCTCAGCGCGGAGGTGATTGCATCGCTGGCGGGCTTAGGCAGTCATCGTGATCTTCGCTGCAGTCGATGGCCGTATCTTTGTGGCGAAAGTCGGATATCGCAAGCCGGATGTTGTCCAGTCTGCTCTGCGGCGCCGCGGCGGGCGCCGCTCTCGGATTGCTTGCGACTTACGTCAGCACGGTGGCCGACCGTTCCTATGGCATGGCTCTCTTCATCGCCGTGCCGTTTCTGGTTGGCTTCGTCGCGGTGTTGGTGAGAGGAATTGACGATCGAGTGACCGCCCATCAGGCCTTCACCACCTCACTGCTATCGGTACTGGTGCTCGGCTGGCCTTCTGATGGCATTCGCGATGGAAGGCGCGGTGTGCCTGGTGATGGCTCTTCCGATCGCCGTTCCGCTCTCCATCTGTGGAGGCATGTTGGCCTATCTCGTGCAACGCAAGCCCGCTGCTCATCATCCAGCTACGTTCCTGCTGCTCATCGGATTGGCACCCGTTCGGCGGAACTCTGGAACACACTTTCCAGCCACCCGCCGAACTTTTTACCGTAACCACATCGCTCGATATTCCCGCCGCGCCGGAACGCGTTTGGCAAACCGTCCTACAGCCTGCGAAATTGGCCGCGCCCTCGCACCCGCTCTTCCGCTCGGGTATCGCGTATCCGCTGGCGTCGCACATCGAAGGCGCGGGAGCCACCGCTACGCGTTATTGCGATTTTTCGACCGGCAAACTCGTCGAGCCGGTGCTGATCTGGAAGGAAGGGACGCAGCTTCGGTTCACGGTTCGATCGAATCCGCTGCCGATGCAGGAGTGGACTCCCTACGCCCGGATCCATCCGCCGCATCTGGAAGGATTTCTCGCGTCGCGGCAAGGAGAGTTCCGGTTGGAACGCCTTCCGAACGGAGGTACGCGGCTGTTTGCCACTACTTGGTATCAGCACCACATGTGGCCTGCGGCGTATTGGCGCGCGTGGTCGGATTACACCATCCACCGCGTGCACGACATGGTTCTTGCGAACGTTCGCGAGCGAGCGCTGGCTATAAGTAGATAGAACCTTCCAGAAACCGTACCGCTTTGCCGCTGATGCTCACGCGTTCGCCGCGATCTTCGCACCATAGCTCGCCTCCGCGCGCCGAAACCTGCTGCGCGTGCAGTTTTTTCTTGCCCAGCCGCTTCGACCAATAAGGGATTAGCGTGCAGTGCGCTGAGCCTGTGACCGGGTCTTCGGGAATGCCCTGAGCGGGCGCGAAAAAGCGCGATACAAAGTCCACTTGCTTGCCCGGCGCGGTTACGATCAGGCCGAAGGTGTCCGTCATCTGTTTCAACTGATCCAGATTGGGCGCGACTTTCTTCACTTCCTCTTCGGACGCAAAGACAGCCATGTAATCGCGCGCCTTCAGCATCGCTTCCGGTTGGCTGCCCAGCATGGCCGCAAGCTCGGGAGACAACTCGCAAGCGGCCGGCGGACGAGATGGGAAGTCCAGTGAGAGCAGATCGCCGTCGCGCGTGACGATCAACGCGCCGCCCTTGGTTTCGAATCGAACGGACTTCGCCGCCGGCGCCAGATCGTGGAAGATGATGAACGCCGATGCTAAAGTCGCATGGCCGCACAGAGGCACTTCCACCTCCGGTGTGAACCAGCGTAGATCGTAGCCATCGGGATTCGGCACGAAGAAGGCCGTCATGGGCAGATTGTTCTCAGCCGCGATGGCCTGCATCTGCTCATCCGGAAGCCACTTTTTCAGCGGGCAAACCGCAGCGGGATTCCCGGAAAAAACCCGGCTGGCAAATGCATCCACCTGGTAAACGGGAATCTTCAGACCGCTCATGCGGTAACTTCCAGTTCACGGCCCATCTTGAAACTGGGGCGATGGCGCTTCGAGATCAGCTCGCCATGTTCCAGCAGCGCCGAAACCAAAATCGGCATGGCGATGGTGGAATCGGAATGGCAAGTCACCATGGATGCATCCTTGGCGATCTTGCCCCAGCTCTGCGCTTCTTCAAAGGTACATCCGGATAGGCCGCCCCAATGCGCTGCGTCGGTAACGCATTGCACTGCGTACTTGTGCCCGGTGACGCCAGTGTTCATGATGATGGCGGTCACTTCCGTTTGTTGCACGAAATTCTTGGGCGTACCGCCGCCGAAATAAATCACGCCCGTGGCCTTGGACTCGGCCACAATGCGCGCGGTCTCCACCACATCGCCGATCACGTCGAACGTGAATCGATTGCCGCCCTCGTAGCGATTCGCCGCGATGCCAATCCCGATGGAGCTGTCGGCGATGGCGGGGCAATAGAGCGGGATGCCGGCTTTGGCCGCGGCCGAAACGATGCCGTCCTCTTTGCAATGCTTGCCTAATTCTTTGCCGAGCAGATTCAAAAACTCGCGCGTGGTGTACGGCCGCGTCTGATCGAGCGAGGCCGCGAAGCGCCCGATCCACTGATCGTGCTCGCGAAATTTTTCTTCGTCGGCCAGCACATCGTACATGCGATCGATCAGATTTTCCGCCAACAGCACATCGTCCGTTGCGGCGGATCCCTGATAGTGGAAATGGCCAAGAGTCTCGTGCAGATCGTGGAAGAAGTTGGCGCCGGTGGAAACCAGACAGTCGATGAGACGGTTCTCGATCATCCGCACCACCAGCCGCCGCATCCCGCGGGTACCATGGCGCCCGACATGCCCATCATGATGGTGCAGCGGTCCCCCAGCATTTTTTTCCAGACCTCGAACGCCAGGCCTAGCTGCTTGCCCTGGAACGCCGTGCCTTGCATCCGGGTAAGGATTTCGGAAGCGCTGGTGGCGCCTACGGGATCGAAGGGCCGGGTAGGATTCGACAGAATATGGGACTTCGAAGTTTCGGCTGCGTCAGCAACGGGGACGGACGTCGAATGAGTATGTTTCATCTTTATCCTAGTGTAAGGGGGATCGGGAGGAAGTATTTGTAACGCTATTGTAGCCGTGGACGATTTTTTTCGTTGAGCACCAGTTCGTCAAAAATCGCAAGCACCTGTTTGCGGTACTGATACACGCGCTTGAGTGAATTGCGGAACCCGGTCTCATACCTGCGCGCGTTCAACCACTTCTGCAGGAGTGGCTTGGGTACATCGATATCGCGCCGCAAGGTCTCGGCGGAATGCCCCCGCAGGAAGAGACCGTAGAACATCGCGGCCTCACGTTGTGGGGCTAGCGGATCGAAATCTTCCCGCGTTTGCAAGCCGAGCATTTCGCCGTGAAAAGAGCCAGTATAATCAGGACGGCTGTTTGAATCAAGAGGCATTCGTACTCTAAACCGACATTTTACCAGACCCCTCCAAATTTGCCAGTGCCTGAAAAGTGCGTTGATGTCCACGCTTCGTTGCGGTCGCGGTTCGGAAACGATTCCTGAGCCACACAGGTGATGAAGGCGTTTGAAGGAACAAAACCGCCGGTCGCTTATGGGGTCTGTGAAAAAACCAGGAACGGCACCGGCTCCCTTACGGTCGCGGCTCGGTAACGCTCTCCAAGCATGAGGAATTCTTTCAACTGTGGCACACTGGTCGAAGGAGTTCTTTGCCATGAAGAAACTGATCGGTGGGTTGCTTGTAACGTCCGCTCTGGCCTTGGCCGAAACCTGGTCGGGCACGGTGGTGGATGTGATGTGCAAGAAGAACGATCTGGCCAGTCACACCAAGGATTGCGCCATTAGTTGCGCCAAGAGCGGCTTTGGCATTGTGCTGGCCGACGGCAAGTTCATCAAGTTCGATGAGCGCGGCAATGTGAAGGCGCTGGCGGCGATCAAGGCCACCAGCAAAGAAAAGGATCTGAAGGCCAAAGTCACTGGAACCGTCAAGGAAGACGTGATCCAGGTGGAATCAATCCAGATCGAGTAGTTCGTCCTCGCTCACCACCAGCCGTGCGTCCGGGACAGCGTATCCGCACGCGAAGTGATACACAACCTGGCGGCCGGAGTCGCGCGCGATCCCCAAATAATCGTGCACGGAATCATCGAAGAATGCGCCGATCCCGGTGGATTGAAATCCTAGCGACTCGGCTGCCAGGTAAAACCGTTGTCCGATGGCGCCGGCTTGAAAGTGGACGTATCTATAGCCGCGATCGCCATGTGATTCGGCCGCCCGCTCCAAATCCCCAACCATCGAAAACGTGACGCAGGAATTTCCAGCGAGATCCTGCCCCAGACTGAGACCGGCCGCGATGACGCGCTGATCGCCGGATTTCAGCAGTTCCAGCCGCGCCTCATCCGCCCAATATCGATACAGTCCTGGAGCAAGATCGCGGACGCGATGCACGTAGAGATAGAGCTGAATGTATGGCTCGGAGGCGAAGCCGAGCAGCGTAAGTAGCTGTTCGTACCCAATGGTTTCGTCTCCACCACGAAAATCGAGAGCGGACCGCCTGCGCCGTGCAATCTCCTTGTAGTTCGCAACTCCCGAAGCCTGTGGGGCAAGCGTTCCCGCTTCCCAACCCACAAGCTTTTTCGTAGCCGCATGCATCGCCTCAATCAACGGATAACGAATCACTTCCGAGGACAATTGGTTGGGCATTCCTCCAAACCATTCACGATTCCCCGCGCTCGGAAACGCAGGCGCCCCGCGAATCTCGACCAGCAACATCGGCCATTCGTCATCCGCCAATCCAAAAAGCCGCGCGACCTGATCGTCGTCGAAATTTCCTTCCGCTTGGGTCTCGCATCCTATATCCCGAGCCGCCATTGCGAGCGACTGCCAGGCATGGCCGATATCGTGCAGGCAATATCGATAAGCCCGGCTCTGATACTTCCATGCCTCGCGCCAGGCGATGGTGGTCAATAGAAAATGCAAAGCGCCATAGTCGCCCGTAGCGCGCTGTTCCAACATGTGCGACGAGACCCGGTAGTGATAGAGTCCGTTCGGGCAGGCCAGATGAAATTCGGTGGGATGCAGATTTCCCGAGGATGGGTTCACGCGCAACGCGTAGCGATCTCCGGAGACAGTCTTCTTGGTTGCGCTAATGGATGCTGAGTAGAAAAGCAGGCTGGACAAAAAATCGAGCCAATCCTCCGATGGGGTCGGATCCGCCGGCAGATCGACTAAAGGCGCTCCTGCATAATGCCGGAAAGGATCGGGCATGTTCGCCCAATCCAGGAAATGCCGGCTCCGACGCAGGGACTCGGGGGTGTGCTTGGTCGCGTCGTGATAATTACGCCAGATTATAGTCTCACCGCGTGCCGATTGTACCAAGCGCCCCCCGGCTGCTGGTCCGCAATCTGGCAACGGCACCGACTCCGTTGAAGACCTCCTGGTCCGCAGCCGACGCCCCCGTCGGCTTGTCCGTCGCAAGAGGATTTCGTTGGTGAAAGAGCGGGTCCAGGGGGACCCGCGCGGACCGGGGGGTCCGCCCCACTTGGCGTCTTCATCACCTTTTGGTGGGCCGCAGGCCCATGGGAACTCCCTCACGGTCGCGGCTGGGCAACCGGAACCTCATTTCGAGCCGCGAGCTCACCTTTGGTGGGCCACTGGCCCATGGTCACTCTGTTGGGGACGCGGCCCTTGCCCGCGGAGTTGGCAGGCGCCTGCCCCACAACCAGCCGCTAGCCCCCAGCCCCGCTCTTTCCGCTAACATGAAGTTTTCCCCAAAACCCAACCATGCTTCGCTTCGAAACAGCCGGTGAATCTCATGGAGAGTGCCTGGTCGCGACTTTGACCGGACTTCCGGCCGGCATTCCT
The DNA here is from genome assembly GCA_963774655.1 of Bryobacterales bacterium. Lineage (GTDB taxonomy): Bacteria > Acidobacteriota > Terriglobia > Bryobacterales > Bryobacteraceae > Palsa-89. The sequence goes on from CAVZFZ010000005.1 coordinate 796,815, forward strand.
ATTTCGCTCGATACCATCAACCGTGAACTTTGGCGCCGCCAGCAGGGCTACGGCCGCGGCGGGCGCATGAAAATCGAAAAGGATCAGGTGGAGATTGTCGCCGGGGTCCGCCACTCGCAGACCATCGGATCGCCCATCGCCATCATCCTGCGCAACAACGATTGGAAGAACTGGACCGAAGCGCTCCCGGTGGAAGATATCGACGGCGCAGAAGACAAGCGCAAGCCGGTAACCCGCCCGCGGCCGGGTCATGCCGATCTGGCCGGGGCGCTGAAATACAATTTTCACGACGCCCGCTATATTCTGGAGCGAGCCAGCGCGCGTGAAACTACGGCGCGTGTCGCAGTGGGGGCGTTAGCGAAAATCTTTCTGGCGCAATTCGACATCGGCATCTTGAGCCACGTGATTACCATCGGCGACACCAGTTTGGATCGCGAAGTCTTCTGGCAGGAATTGGTGGATCTCAGCCAAAAGCAGGAAGTAACCCTGGGCTGTGTCGACGCGGCTATCGAGCATCGCATGAAAATGTTCGTCGACCAGGCTTATAAGACCGGCGACACCGCGGGCGGCGTCTTCGAAGTGGTGGCGCACAATGTTCCGCCGGGCCTCGGCTCGCACATCACTTGGGATTCACGGCTGGACGGCAAGCTGGCTCAGGCGATAGTTTCCATCCAGGCGGTGAAGGGCGCCGAGGTGGGACACGCGGCCGAGGGCGCGGCCTCTTTCGGATCCAAAGTGCAGGACACAATCCAGTACAATCGGGAACAGCGGCAATTCACTCGGGGGGCCAATCGCGCCGGAGGCCTGGAGGGCGGCATCACCAACGGTCAGGATGTGGTGGTGCGAGGTTTTCTAAAACCTATTTCGACGCTGCGGCGTCCTTTAGAGTCGGTGGATCTTGCGACGCGGGAGCCGGCGCTGGCCGCCTATGAACGCAGTGACGTGTGTGTGGTTCCGGCGGCGGGCGTGATCGGCGAGGCCATGGTGGCCATTGTGCTGGCGCAAGCTTTTTTGGAGAAATTTGGAGGCGACTCGCTGGAGGAGACCCGGCGGAATTTTAACAGTTATATGGAGCAGGTACGGAACTTCTGATGACGCACCCGATCGTGTTATACGGCGAACCGGTTCTCGAAACGCAGGCCGAAAAGATTACGGAATTCGACACTCCCGAACTGCACAAGCTGATCGAGGATATGTTCGAATCCATGTACGCGGCCAAAGGCGTGGGATTGGCGGCGCCTCAAATCGGGCTTTCGAAACGCATCGCTGTCATCGATTTGTCGGTGGCCGAAGACCCGCAGCAGAAACTGGTCCTCATCAATCCGGAGATAATTCGCCGCGAAGGGACACAGACGCAGGAAGAAGGGTGCCTGAGTATCCCCGGATTTCGCGAGCAAGTACGCCGCGCCAAATCGGTAACCGTGCGCGCCCAGAACGTGAAAGGCGAGCCTTTTGAAATGACCGGCGAGGATCTGCTGGCCCGCGCGTTCGCGCACGAGATCGATCATCTGAACGGGCGCTTGTACATCACGCATGTGAGCGCGCTCAAGCGGGATCTGATCCGCCGCAAAGTGCGCAAGCTGGTGAAAGCGGGGGAATGGGGTTAGCTTTTTTAAGTGGGGCGAACCCCCGGCCAATGAAATTAGACTCAACACAATTTGAGCAAGCCGACGGGGGCGTCGGCTGCGGACCAGGGGGTCCGCCCCACTCGGGAAAACGAAGTGACATTGCGCGCTCAAGATGAACCTCGTCTTCCTCGGTACTCCCTCCTTCGCCGTTCCCACGCTCGAACGCAGCATCGAAGCCGGACATCGGGTGCTCGCTGTGTTCACTCAACCGGACCGTCCGAAAGGCAGGGGCGGGCAAATGTCAGCGTCGCCGGTGAAAGAAACCGCGCTCCAGCTTGGATTACCTGTCTATCAACCGGAACGAATTCGCCGTCCGGATCCAGTGGAGCAGTTGAAGCAGATGCAGCCGGACGCGATGGTGGTGGTCGGCTACGGCCAGATCATTCCGCAATCCATCATCGATATTCCGCGCTACGGCATCATTAATGTACACGGATCACTGCTGCCGAAGTATCGGGGCGCTGCGCCGATTCAGTGGGCCATTGCGAACGGCGAATCAACTACAGGCGTGACGACTATGCGGATCGATGCGGGGCTGGACACCGGCGACATGCTGCTGAAATGGGAGACGGCCATCGGACCGGAAGAGAATGCGCTTGAGCTGGGCCAGCGCATGGCGCAAGCGGGCGCGGATCTTCTGGTCCAAACTCTGGCGGAAATCGAGGCGGGGACTCTGCGTGCGGAGCCGCAAGACAACGCGCAAGCTTCACTCGCTCCCATCCTTAAGAAAGAAGATGGCGAGGTGGATTGGAACTGGCCGGCGCGGAAGAATCTTCAACCGTGCGCGTGGATTTTTGCCGTGGCCTGGCGCGTACAGCTACTTTCGGGGGCAACTCTTTCACATCTGGAAAGCCCGCGTGGCCGGGGAAAATAGCGACGGCGGTCCCGGCCGCCTGATGCCGCTCAAGCGACGACTGCTGGTATCCAGCGGCGAGGGCACGGCGTTGGAGTTGCTGGAAGTTCAAGTAGAGGGCCGCAAACGAATGCCGGCCGAAGCGTTTTTGAACGGTCATCGTCTGGATGAGAATGAGATTTTGGGAGCCGGCCGCGCATGACTTTTCCCTTGGGTTACAAATATTCGTCGCTCTACGCTGGAATTCGCAAACAGCGCAAGGACGATCTCGCTCTGATCGTTTCCGATCCGCCCGCATCCGCCGCCGCCGTATTCACCGAAAACCGCGTGCAGGCAGCGCCGGTGAGAATTGCGCGCTTCCATCTGGAGCAATCGCGCGGATTGGTGAGTGCAGTCCTGATCAACGCTGGCAATGCGAATTGCGCGACTCGCACGGGCGACCGCGTGGCATTGGCTTGCTGCGATGCCGTAGGGAAACAACTGCGCATCCCGGCCGACCAGGTTTTTCCCGCATCCACCGGCGTAATCGGCGTGGAGCTGGAAGCCGGCCTCATCACCAGCGCGCTACCCAAGCTGATCCGTGGGCTGGCACCCGGCCGTTTCGACGACGCCGCGCGTGCCATCCTCACCACCGATCTCGTGATGAAAACCGCGCACCGGAAAATGACATTGCGCCGCCGTCCGGTGCGGATCGCCGGGATGACCAAGGGCTCAGGCATGATCCATCCCCGCATGGCAACAACTCTCGGATTCGTCATGACCGACGCCGCACTTGCGCCCTCCATGCTCGCGCCCATGCTGGCCGCAGCCGTGAAACGCAGCTACAACCGGATCAGCGTGGATGGCGACACCTCCACGAACGATACGCTGCTCGTCCTTGCGAACGGCGCTTCGGGCGTGGAGCCAACCGATAAGGAGCTCGCGAAGTTTGAGGAGGCGCTCGGGGAAGTTCTGGAGGATCTCGCCAAACAGATCGTCCGCGATGGCGAAGGGGCTCGTAAGCTGGTCACCATCGAAATCAGTGGGGCTCCGAGCGAAGATTCGGCCGATCGCATCGCGCGCGCCATCGCCAACTCGCCGCTGGTTAAAACCGCTATCGCCGGATCGGATCCGAACTGGGGACGGATTCTTTCGGCGGCCGGAAACGCCGGCGTGGCATTCGATCCTGCGAAAGTCGACATCCATTTGCAGGGCGTGCTGGTCTGCCAGGGCGGAGTTGCGGCGGATTTCTCGGAGTCCGAGCTGAAGAAAAAGCTGGATGAAAAAGAATGCCTCATCAGCTTCGTGATCCATGGCCGGGGCTCGGCGTCGGCCCGCTTCTGGACGTGCGACCTCACGGAAAAGTACATTGAGATTAATGCGAGTTATCGCACGTAGGCTGGCGGTTGCGGCGGTGATGGTTGCCGGATGTCTGCTTGCCGGAGATACCCATTCCGAAATTGTCGAGGTCTTCACCTCCATGGCGGCTGCGCTCAGCGATAGCAATGTTTCCGTATTCATGAACGCCTTCGACAAAGATCTTGCCGGCTACGGCAAACTAAAGATCGACATCACCGCGTTGCTCACGCAGGCCGACATTTCTTCCTCGGTCGAGCCCATCAAGGACGAAGGCGGTGATGCGACGCACAGCATGGATCTTGACTGGCTGCTGCAAGTCCGCAGCCAACTTCCCGATGGGCCGATCGTGAATCGCCGCCAGATCATCCACTGTGAGCTGCGCAAGCAGGGCAAGCATTGGAAGATTGTCTCCCTCACGCCGATGGATTTCTTCGCGCCCGCCAAACTCGACAAATGAAAAACTTCTGGATCGTGCTTCTGGGCGCTGGCCGCGCTGCTGCCCGCGCAGCCAAATCTGATGCCGTGGCCGGCGAAAATCACAATGGGCAGCGGCAGCCTGGCGATCGACGGATCCTTCGGAATCGCGATCACGGGCAATCCAGATGCGCGCGTACGTTTAGGCGCCGTGAGGTTGTTACAAACCCTGGCCCGTCAAACGGGAATTCCGTTCACTGAAAGTTCATCTGACGCGAGACTCCAGATCGAGTGCTCTACTGCGGGCGAAGCCATCCAGAAACTCGGCGAAGACGAAAGCTATCGCCTGGAAGTCACAACTCAGAAAGCCGTATTGAGCGCGGCGAATCCTCTCGGTATCCTACGCGGCCTGGCGACTTTCTTGCAATTGGTGGAGCCCGGCGCGGGCGGCTTCGAAGTTCCCGTTCTGGTCATCGAAGACAAACCCCGATTCCCCTGGCGGGGCCTGCATCTGGACGTCTCACGCCACTGGATGCCTCTCGAAGTGGTGAAGCGCAATCTCGACGGCATGGCCGCCGTTAAGCTCAACGTCTTCCACTGGCATCTTTCGGACGATCAGGGATTCCGCATCGAGAGCAAGCGTTTTCCGAAGCTGCAGGAGCTGGGTTCCGATGGCCACTACTACACGCAGGACCAGGTCCGCGAGGTGATCGCCTACGCGCGCGATCGTGGCATCCGCGTGGTGCCCGAGTTCGACATGCCCGGCCATGCCACCAGTTGGTTCGTTGGATATCCGCAGCTTGCGAGCGGTGCCGGCCCCTATCAGATCGAGCGAAAGTTTGGAATCTTCGATCCCGCGATGGATCCTTCGCGCGAAGCCACTTACGAATTTCTGGACGGCTTCATCGGCGAAATGACCGCGTTGTTTCCGGACGCGTACTTCCACATCGGCGGCGACGAAGTGAACGGCGAGCAGTGGAAAAAGAGCGAGCACATTCAGGCATTCCTGAATGACCATCGAATCAAGGACAATCGCGATCTGCAGGCCTACTTCACCAAGCAAGTGCAGCGTATCGTGGCCAAGCACGGCAAGCACGCCGAGGGCTGGGACGAAGTGCTGGGCGCGGATCTGCCCAAAGATGTCCTGATTCAATCCTGGCAGGGGCAGAAGCCGTTGGCCGAGGCTGCCCGTCAAGGCTACTCGGGGATTCTTTCCGCCGGTTACTATCTCGATCATATGGAGCCCGGCTCGACCGTCTACCTGGTGGATCCTCTGGATAACGAAACGGCAAGTCTCACGCCGGAAGAAAAATCGCGCATCTTAGGAGGCGAGGTTTGCATGTGGTCGGAATACGTCAGCGCTGAGAATGTGGATTCGCGCATCTGGCCGCGCACTGCCGTCATCGCGGAACGATTTTGGTCGCCGCAGGAGATTAGAGACGTCGCGTCCATGTATCGGCGCGTGGATGCCGTGAGCCCCAAGTTGGAATGGGTGGGTGTCACACATCTTTCCAGCTATCTGCCGATGCTGCGCCGCATGGCGGGAGACCAGCCGATTGATGCGCTGAAAGTGCTGGCCGACGTGGTGCAGCCGGCCAATCAGGACGCACGCGACGAAGCCAACAATACGCAGCAGACGCCGCTCAATCGGCTGGTGGACGCCGCGCGGTCCAAAAGTAAAACCGCCCGAGACTTCAGAGGGCTGGTGGAAAAGATGGATCGTCCGCAGATTCGTGCCTGGCTGATGTTGTGGCGCGACAACGATGCAAAGCTTGAGCCGCTGTTCGGAAAAATCATTCTTGCTCAAGGAAGATATTCCGGTGTCGAAGTTGCTGAGCCGGCTGGCTGCGATCGGGTTGGATGCGCTGGATGGCCGGGTGTCCGATCAAAGCGCGTTTCTGGCGGAGGCGAAGAAGCTGCATGCTGAGGTGGAGATCGCTATTGTGCCTTCGATCGAGAAGTTAATCGCCGTCGCTTCCACAGTGCAGTGATCCGACGGGTTTCGTGGTAGCGCTCCCTTGCGGTCGCGGTTCGGCTGGTAGCATCCACAAAATGTGGCCGGTGAATCTACTGGGCGGGTGGCTTCGATTCGCGCTTCACGTGCCCATCGAGTGCTTCATCGAGCGAAACACGATTTGTCTCCAGCGTCTCGCCCAGCACCTGATCGAGGGCGACCTTCGCATTCCCATAGGCCGCGATTGCCTGGAGTTCAGTCAACTGCGCAGCCAGCAAACTGGCGCGCGCCGCCACCACATCGCTCGGTTGCGCGGTCCCGAAGGAAAACATCTGCTGCTCTTTCTCCAGAAGTTGCTCCTGCAGCGTCCGGCTGTCCACGGCCTGTCGATATCGGGATCGGGCCTGCCGCAGGGCAATCATCTGGTTCGAGATCGCCACCACAATCGCATTCATATTTCTGCGCTCCACCAGGTCGCCTTGGCGTAACGACAATTGGTCGATCGCGTCATCCGCTTGCGCCGTGCGGTTGTTAAACGGAATGCTGAAATTCAAAGCCGCCCGCTGATTGTAGAAATTCCGGCGGAAAATCTGACCTAGAGCGTTCTTCAAGCCCCCGTAGTAATAGGGGTCCGCGCCCTGGCCGGGAGTGGGAGTGCCCGCCTGGCCGATATTCCAGGTCTGGTATGTGCCTCGCAGCGAAGGCAACAATGTATTGCGCGTTCCCAGCGCGTTGATCTCTCCCGTCTGGTCACTGAGCTTCGCGAGCGCAACGTCCGGCCGCTTCTGGAGCGCCCTCGCCAACAGGTCGCGCAAGCCCGGCAACTCCTCCTCGGCCGGAACTTCCACGTGATCCAGCGGGACAATTTCCATGGCATCCACCAACGGATCTTCCGTCCCGTTGCGGCTGATCACATTCTTCAGCGCACTCTCTTGTTGTTGGACGTTCACGCTGGAAATCGCCAGCTCCTGCCTCCGGGTGGAAAGGTCGGACTCGGGCCGATACACGTCCGACCGGGCAACCGCGCCGAGCGAAATCTGTTTCTTCGTGTCGTCCAAGAACTTCTGAGCGGAATCCACTGCCCGTTGGCGCACACGCAACTCATCGTCGGCGGCAACCAAGGCCCAATAGAGGTTCAATACATTCGCGACGGTATTGAGCAACTGCGAGCGGAAAGTCTCTCGAGCGCCGCCGATGTTCATTTCCGCGATGGTGATGAACCGCCGATTCACGGCCACGCCGAACCCTTGCAACAGGGAGTGTTGAATGAAGATCTGCGCCACCGGCGAGACCACCGGGTTCAGGATGTCCGTCGGCGCATTTTCCTTCAAATAAGATTCATTGGCAGCGATCTGGATGTTGCCGCCCGTGATCAACCCCTGAGTCAGGGCATTGTTGTAGATGTGGTATACATCCACCAGTTGGGCGACTTGGCTCGCAGTAGTATTGAATTGGGGAAATGTGAGGTGTTCGTAAGCGGTGGTGTTTTGAAAAGCCGCATCCAGATTTGGAGTGACCGGTCCGAGCTGCTGAACCGTCCCGCCGACGCCGCCGCCACTGTTGCTATTCCCAGCGGTGGCCAATCCCGCGGACACTTCGCTTCCCAGCACGCCCTGGCCGCTGACTACTTGATTGGCGAGTGAGTTTCCCGCCGTCACGCCACGCAATGGCCCGCCAGCTTGCTGCCGCTTCAAGTTCCATTCCGCAGTGAGTGGGCCGTAGCGATCCACTTCCAGATCGAGATCGTTTTCGATGGCTAGCGCGATGGCATCTTGCACGGTGAGATAAAGCTTGCCGCCTCGAATCAGGTCGTTAATTCGACCCGAATTAGTCAAACGGACGGGCGGTACCGAAGGGGGAAGGTACGGCCGGAGGACCACCGGAACAGACGCTTTTTGCACGCTCTGCGTCGACTGCTGTGCATTCAATTGAGCGGCCAGCAAGGCCCAGGCAACTAGGATGGCGAATGTCTTTTGGATTCTCATCGCGCTGGTCCTCATTGCTTACCTTGCGGAAGCGTATCCGGGATCGAAGATAGGCGCGCGACGTGTCCCGCCGCGGCTTCCTGCATGGAGATGCTGTTCGCGTCCAAGGTTTGTCCCACCGCTTCGTCGAACGCGACCCTCGCGTGCGTGTAGTTCGCCATGGCTTGCACTTCGGCATCCTGAGCAGTGGCCATGTCGCGCTGGGTTTGGACCACTTGCGCGATGGTGGACTCGCCGAATTTGAACCGGTTTGCTTCCGAATCCAGCGTCTGCTGTGCCAGCGATCGAGTAGCTACCGCCGTTTCATACCGCGCCCGAGCCTGCTGCAGGCCGATTACCGCATTCTTCACGTCCACGCGAACCTGATTGACCTCCTTCTGAAGTTGCAGCTCGTTTTGGCGCACGCCGAGTTGATCCACTACGTAATCGGCTTGCGCGACGCGATTGCGGATCTGGATGTTGAGCGAGAATCCGACGGAGTAACTCGGAAAATGACGTTGGACAATCTGGCTCAGCAAATTGCCGTATCCGCCCAGCACGTATGGCGCCGGGATGTTGGTAGGGTCGCTGTTCAACGGATTCGCGACGCCCGTCAGTCCGTTATTGGTGAGATCCACGAACGCGTTTAAGGTGGGCAACAGGGCGCTTCGCGTGCCGGCGGCGCTGATCTTGGAGCTATCCAGATTGATGCGCGCCTGCTCCAGCTCGGGACGTGTCTGAAGCGCCTGCGTGATCAGATCCTTAGTTGGCTTCAGATCTTCTCTTTCCGGAACTTTGATTTTGTCCAATGGGATGACGTGAACGTCATCCAGCCACGGGCTGGCCACCCCGTTCCTGCTCAAGGCGTTCTTTAGCACCGTTTCCTGCTGCGCGACGTTGGTTTGCGCGATCAGCAGATTTTCTTTCGCGGACGAGACTTCGGCCGCGGCGCGCGTTACTTCAATTTTCGGCAGTGTTCCCAGCTCAGCCTGGTGCTGGTTTCCTTCCAAAAGTTTTTGCGCTGTTTCCAAAGCTTGTTCACGGATTCGAATGGCGTCGTTGAAGCTCACCAGATCCCAATACAAATTGAGAATCGCCGAAGTAGTAGTTACCACTTGACGTTTCAATTGCAGGTCGCTCACTTTGGCGTTGTTTTTTGCAACTCGAATGTAGCGATTGTTTACCGCGATCCCGAACCCCTGCAGCAGCGGCTGCTGGATGAACAGATCGAGGAAACCATTGGTGAATGGATTGATGGAGTAATAGGGGCTATTCACTTTTTCCCGCGTGGCGCCGTATGCGATCTGTACATACGTTCCGGTGGTGAAGTATTGTCCATATCCCGCGTTATATTGCTGCGTGCTCGCGATGAAGGCGGGGACGCCGACCAATAACACATTGCTTTCGGGAGATGTATTGTGTTGAAAGCTCGCATTCGAGAAAATGAACGGATCGAGAAGGGGAACAGTCGTCCCGATGTTCAGCACCAATCCACCGCCGGAGGTGACACCTGATCCGGTATCGGGCAATCCAACCACGCCGGAGGTGACGCCCGCCAGGCTTACGCTTTGTGGACCCGCGCTAATCGGCAGTCCTACGGTGCGCAGGACCTGGCCACTTTCGGCTCGCCGCATCACTTCGCTGGCGAGTACCGGCGCGTAACGCTGAATCGCGATGTCGAGGTTGTTTTCGAGCGCTACGGCGATCACATCCTGCACCGACAAATACAAATTCCCCGAGCGAACCAGGCCTTCCAACCGAGGCGTATTCGACAGCAACGCCGGACCAACAATCCGAGGTTGAATGTGAAACGGCTTCAGCAATGGCCCCACAACCGGGTACGGCTTCGGCTCCTGAATTGATACCTCCGACGATTGCGCGAAACACGTCAACCCGACGCACAGAACAGTAGACAGTCTTCGAAAATAACCCATTGAATAGAATCCTAGCAGCCGTGGAACCGGCCGATTGATTTTCCCAGAACTCCATCCAAGTGCAATTCGCCTTCCACTCAGACACCGAGGGGAGACCGACGTTTTTCAACGTTGTTTCCAAGCATTTGCGGCCTGCGCAGCCTTGAAACCCGCTTCACTGTCCGATTTCGTGACGGGCTGTCCGATTTCGTCACATCCGCGCGTCTCACTTACAGCATATGATTCCGCTCATCCTCTTGCTTTTTTTGCCAGTCGCATCGCCGCCTGGAGTACAACGCTTCGAACAGATCAACGAACATCTGTATCGCGGCGGCCAACCTGCGGAAGCGGGCTTTCAAGCGCTGGCGAAAATGGGCGTCCGGACCGTGATCGATCTCCGCTATAAAGACGCGCAATCGCGTTGGGAGAAGCACATGGTGGAATCGCTCGGCATGCATTTCGTGGGAGTGCCCATGGACATGCACGCGCCCACCGACGGCGAAATGGATCACGTGCTTCACCTGTTGAACACGAGTGAAGATTGGCCGGTGTTTGTTCACTGCGAGGGCGGCAAGGATCGCACCGGCACGGTCATCGCGTGCTATCGAATCACGCACGATGGTTGGGACAATCAAAAGGCATACCGCGAAGCGCGCCAGCGCGGTTTAAGCACGATGGAAATCGGCCTGCGCCGCTACATCCTCAATTACAAAAAGCCGGCGCAGATTCCGAGTCCGGTCAAATGATCAATGACTGTTCTTATAGACCCTGCCACCCTTCATCACAAAAACAACGCGCCGCACCGCGGTTATGTCCTCCATGGGATTTCCGTCGGTGGCCACCAGGTCCGCCTCAAATCCGGGAGCAATCGTTCCAATCCGATCCCCCATACCCAACGATTCCGCCGCAACAGAAGTCGCACTTTGCAGCGCATCCATGGGCGAGTCATGTCCGTCTCGTACGCGATACACGAACTCCTCCGCATTCCGCCCATGCGCCCCCGCTACGGCATCCGTCCCCAAAACCAATTTCACGTGATGCAGACGAGCGCGGCGTAAAACATCGGCCGTCGGATCCAGTGCTTTCTGCAGCGCGACAAAAGTGGTCTCCGGAAAACTGAAGCTCGCGCGATTGTCCAGATAGTTGTGGAGCACCAGAAAATTCGGATCGAAGTACGTGCCGCGCTCGGCCATCAACTTGAGAGTTGCATCATCCAGAAAATCCCCATGCTCGATGGATGTGCAGCCCGCCAGCACTGCCGCCTTCGCGCCGTCAGCGCCGATGGCGTGCACCACTGCGCGCAATCCCACCGCTTTCGCTTGGCCGCATGCGGCTTCAATCTGCGCATCCGTCATGCTTTGCGCACCGCCTGCACCGAGTCCCGACGTGGCGAAAAGCTTGATCACGTCCGCGCCTTCCGCCTGGGTCTTGCGAACTAGCGCGCGTATCTCATCCGGCGTGCCGCTCTTATCGGTAATCTGCCGGATTGACGTGAGAATGCGAGGCCCCGGTAGCGATCCTTGTGCGATTCTGTCGCGAACATCCGCGTCGATGGCCGCTCCGACGCTTTGCACGGTGGTGAAGCCGCCCTGCAGAGTTAGCCATGCGTTTTCCGCAGTGTAGAGTGCGGATGTTTGCGGCGGTTCACTCTGATTCACCAGTTTGTGGTTCGAATCGAAATGCCAGCTCAGGTGAACGTGTGTGTCGATCCAACCCGGCATCACGGTGAGCCCGCGGAGATCGTATGTGGCTGCGGCTTTTCCTGGTGCGATGCTTCGGATGCGGGAGCCTTCGATTACAATTTGCTGGTTCTTGAGTGTCCCGCCTTTGCCATCTAGCAGCGTGCTGGTCTCAAGTACGATTGGTTGCGCGAAGGAAACTGCCGTGAACAGAGCCGCGACTGCGAGGGAGCGTGACGGTTGCTGCTGTCGTGGTAGCGCTCCCTTGCGGTCGCGGTTCGGTAACGTCCTCATTGAAAGCCATTTTAGCCTTAGGTGAGCAATTGTGAGCAGAATCCCACGTCGCGGGATGCTTCAATTGTCTTAAGTTACAGCGAGGTTCATGAAACCACCTGCGACCTTAGTTGGTCTAACGGTTCGTGGCAGGCAGATTGCATCTACCTGCCCAGCCGCGTCCGGATTCTAGCCTACTAAACCTCGTTCATTCGTGGAGGAACACGTGCAAAATCATCAAAAGTCTCTGGTCTGTCTCGGCAGCTTGTTGCTTGCCTTGGTGTGTATTTCGGATACGGCGCTAGCCCAAAGTGGGACTCTCACTGCCAACCCGCTGCAACTGAGCTTCAGCGCGCAAAGCGGCACCATTTCACCGCAGACCGTAATCATTACGTCCTCCAGCGGATCTGTCAACGTTGCCGTGTCAGCCATTTCGAGCAATGGCTGGCTCAGTGTCACCCCCACCAGTGGAACCACGCCTCTGCAACTGACGGTGTCGGTGAATCCGGCGCTTTCCAATTTGTCCACCGACGACGGTTTCATCAACATCAACGCCACGGGCGCTTCCCTTTCCGTGCGGGCGGAGCTCAACACCTTGCCGGGGACAAGTTCTATTTCGGCGAATCCCAACTCGCTGAGTTTTCCCTTTGCTGTTAACACTACGCTTCCCGCCACTCAATCGGTCACGCTTTCGAGCGGCAGTGTCACCACTTTTACCGCAACGCCCCGGACCAGCGATGGAGGCGGCTGGCTTACTGTAAATCCGCAATCCGGAACACTCGCCGGCGGCCTGCAAGTTACGGTGAATCCGACAGCGTTACCTGCCACGCCAGGACCCTTCACTGGCGCAATCGCGATCAATGCTCCTGGAACCGCAGGCATCAGCTTGCCCGTTTTGGTCACGTTGGCAGGGACCCCCGCCATCCAAGTTGGATCCAGCCAGCTAAGTTTCGCGTGGGAAATCGGCACAGCCGCGCCTGCGGTGCAACCGCTCGCCATCACCAGTAGCACCGGGGTCAACGTTACATTCACGGCTTCGGCTAAGACATCTACCTGCGGGAACTGGCTGGTGATTTCGCCGCAAAGCGGGGCAACACCAAGCAATATTACCGCGCAGGTGAACACATCCGGTCTAAACACCGCCCAAACTTGCAACGGAGAGATTGACATCTCCGCGCCCGGCGCTTCGAACCCGAGTGTTGTGGTGCCGGTGAGTCTGCTGGTTAGCACCAATCCGCTGTTGTTAGTTCCCTCCACCGGGCCAACGTTCACTTACCAGATCGGGACTAGCGTTCCAGCAACACAGAACGTTCAGATTACAAGTTCCGGAACGCCGTTGACGTTCACGGTTTCGACAGCAGCCACTACCGCCGGTGGACCGAATTTCATCACTGTTGCTCCGATTACCGGCACCACTCCGCAGGCCTTGGCGCTCACGGTGAATCCACTCATTCTTTCGACTCTCGGCCCTGGCACTTACAGCGATACGGTTACGCTTACTTCCGCCGGCGCGGGGAACTCGCCGCAGACATTTACCGTAACTCTGACTGTAAGTAGCAATCCGCTTCTTACCGCCAGCGTGGACTCTCTCGTGTTCAATTACCAAATTGGCAAGACGGCTCCGCCCAACCAGACCTTTGCGGTATCGAGTACGGCTTCGCCCTTGAACTTTGTTGTGTCCGTGAGCACTACCAACTGCTCCGGATTTCTGAGCGCCACGGCGAATAGCGGCGCGAACGGCGTCACCTACCTCGGTCAGAACCAGGTGGTGGCTTCCGTGAACATCACTGGGCTCGCTACGCCCAAGGTTTGCAACGGAACCATCACGCTCAGCGTTCCCAATTCAACCACGCCTGCGCTTTCCATTCCGGTCACTTTGAATGTCAGCGATAAGGCTCTGCTGGACGTCAGCACAAACACCATTAACATCACGTTATTGCCGGGCGCCGCGGCCTCTACTCAGAACATCGCGTTGACCAGCACCGATTCCACGGTGCTGAATTTCGAAGCCACGGCGGCCACGAATCCAGCCGGATTGACGTGGCTCTCGGTCGCGCCCAATGCCGGCAATACACCCCTCAACCTGTTAGTTACCATCAACCCCGCGAACCTCGGCGTCGGGACTTACGATGGAACCATTACGGTCACGTCTACTGGTCTGCCATCTCAGATAATTCACGTCCACTTAGTAGTCGGGGCCGCCACAGTTACCGCTACTCCCGCGAGTTTAACGCTCAACGAGGCGTCCGGCGGGGTTCCTGTAAGTCAAAACGTCCAAATTACCGGCGTGCCTGCGGGAACCACCATCGGCGCGTTGGTCTCGGTGTTCAATGGTTCAGGATGGCTTACCGCCACTGCGTCGGGTAACACTGTTACTGTCACCGCTGACGGCAGCAAGCTGTCCACCAACACAACTTATACCGGCGTGGTGTCCGTCATCGTGCCTGGCGCGACCAACAGTCCGCTTTATGTTCCGGTCAGTTTCACCGTCAACGCGCCGAATACGATAACGCTGTCAGCTAGCACGGTGAACTTCAGCTATCAAATCGGATCCAATGCGCTCGAAGGTCCACAAACCGTACAAGTCACTACTACCGGACCGAGCGTTCCCATCACCGCCACATTCACTCCCATTACCGGCGGCAACTTTGTGACGGTCACGCCCACGTCCGGAAATACGCCCTTAACACTTAGCGTGGCTCTGAATACTTCCGTGCTATCCACGCTCGGCGCCGGAACTTATAGTGGAAACGTCGTCGTCTCCTCCACTACTCTTCCGGGCGGAAATCAGACCATTACGGTGAATCTCGCCGTCTCCGGACCGTCGGCCCCAGCCGTTGGCGCCGTCGTCAATGGAGCAAGCTTCCTGCCGGGAGCTGTTTCGCCCGGTGAACTGATCACCATCTTCGGGAATAATCTCGGCCCAACGCCGGGCATCAACTTCACGCCGGATAATGGCCACGTCGATACCACATTGGGCGACACCACCGTGACTTTTGCCGGTGTCGCTGCGCCACTCATCTATGTGGGACCGCTTCAAATCAATGCCATCGTGCCCTATGAAGTTGGAAACTCCCCCCTGGGAAGCTCCATCAATGTTGTCGTCACTCATAACGGCATCATCTCCGCGGCCTTCATGGTCGCGGTGACCGATACCGCTCCGGGCATCTTCTCGGCCGATCAAAGCGGAACCGGCCAGGGAGCTATCTTGAATGCGAATCTGAGTCCGAACAAAAACAATCCAGCACCGAAAGGCAGCACAGTGTCGATCTTCGTCACTGGGGAAGGCGCGCTGAACCCGGCGGTCGCGACTGGGTCCATGTCCGGCCCGTCGTTACCTTTGCCGAAGCCCATCGCCAACGTCTCGGTGACAATTGGCGGACAACCGGCATCCGTCTCTTATGCGGGCGAAGCGCCCACTCTGGTATCCGGCGTCATGCAAATCAACGCCGTGATCCCGGACAATATCGGTTCGCAGAATCAGACAGTGGTTGTGACGGTCGGAAGCAACAGCACTAAGCTGCAGCCCATTACTGTGAACGTGCAGTAGCCGAAAATTCGGGGACACGACTGCTTTCGTGTGAGTTTGAATCTGTCGTAACGCTAGCCCGTCATGTCCCCGAATTTGAACTCGAAGCGCTTCGTTTGAGATTAGCGGCGTCGCCGCTCCGGGCATCTTCTCGGCCGATCAGAGCGGAACCGGCCAGGGAGCTATCTTGAATGCGAATCTGAGTCCGAACAAAAACACTCCAGCACCGAAAGGCAGCACAGTGTCGATCTTCGTCACTGGGGAAGGCGCGCTGAACCCGGCGGTCGCGACTGGGTCCATGTCCGGCCCGTCGTTACCTTTGCCGAAGCCCATCGCCAACCGGCATCCGTCTCTTATGCGGGTGAAGCGCCCACTCTGGTATCCGGCGTCATGCAAATCAACGCCGTGATCCCGGACAACATTGGTTCGCAGAATCAGACAGTGGTTGTGACGGTCGGAAGCAACAGCACCAAGCTGCAGCCGATTACTGTAAACGTGCAGTAGCCGAAAATTCGGGGACACGACTGCTTTCGTGTGAGTTTGAATCTGTCGTAACGCTAGCCCGTCATGTCCCCGAATTTTAACTCGAAGCGCTTCGTTTGAGATTAGCGGCGTCGCCGCTCCGGGCATCTTCTCGGCCGATCAGAGCGGAACCGGCCAGGGAGCTATCTTGAATGCGAATCTGAGTCCGAACAAAAACAATCCAGCACCGAAAGGCAGCACAGTGTCGATCTTCGTCACTGGGGAAGGCGCGCTGAACCCGGCGGTCGCGACTGGGTCCATGTCCGGCCCGTCGTTACCTTTGCCGAAGCCCATCGCCAACCGGCATCCGTCTCTTATGCGGGCGAAGCGCCCACTCTGGTATCCGGCGTCATGCAAATCAACGCCGTGATCCCGGACAACATTGGTTCGCAGAATCAGACAGTGGTTGTGACGGTCGGAAGCAACAGCACCAAGCTGCAGCCGATTACTGTGAACGTGCAGTAGCCGAAAATTCGGGGACACGACTGCTTTCGTGTGAGTTTGAATCTGTCGTAACGCTAGCCCGTCATGTCCCCGAATTTTAACTCGAAGCGCTTCGTTTGAATAGGAGTTCTTTCGTGTGTTGGCGATTGTGTTGCGTTTTCTTGCGTTTTGGACCGCAGCTCCGCTATAATTTTGATACGTCACGGAATATGAGGCTCGCATGGGTTCTCGCCGCTGTGGTTCTTGCAGGACCGGCGCGGGCTGTCTCTTTTTCCGACGACGTCTATCCGATATTTGAAAAGGCCGGATGCCACGGCTGCCACAATGCGAATGGTGTGGCATCGGCCACCCGGCTTCACTTTCCCGATGAAGATGCCGCGAAATCGCGCATCGAGGCGTTCGGGAAGTCCCTAGTCGATCTGGTGGACCGGGAGAATCCGGACAACTCGCTCCTTCTGCTCAAGCCCACCAATCGCGTACCCCATGGCGGCGGAGTTCGGATCGTCAAGAACAGTCCTGAAGAGGCGCAGTTGAAAGCGTGGATCTCCTATCTGGCTACGCTGTCGGCGCCCGAAGTAGTCAAAGCGCTCAAATACAAGCAGGAGGAAATGGCAGGCCACGGCGTTGTTCCCACGGCGGTGCTGCGCCGCCTTACGCACGGCCAGTACAATAACACGGTCCATGACCTTTTACGAGAAGCAAGCAGCCCGGCCAGCCAGTTCCCGCCAGAGGATTTCGTCGACGGTTTTAAAGATCAATACGAAGCACTCTCGGTTTCGCCGATTCAAACCGAAGCCTACGCTCTAGCGGCAGAGCGGCTGGCGGCCAATGCATTTCGCCGCGGCGACTCGCGCGGCCTGTTACCGTGCGAGGCAGCCTCGGACGACTCCGCATGCCGGGTCAAGTTTATCCAAAGCTTTGGCCGGCACGCTTTCCGGAGGCCGCTGACCGAAAAGGAAATGGCCCGCTACGATGCGCTGTTCCAGGCTCAGAAGGATCGTCTCAGCGGGCGCACAGGTGGTGGTGCAGGCCATGCTGCAATCTCCAAATTTTCTTTTCTGGCTGGACGAAACACCCAATCCTCAGTGGAAGGCTTATGCCACGGCCTCACGGCTTGCCTATTTTCTGTGGAACAGCATGCCGGACGACGCCCTGTTGGATAGCGCGGCCAGCGGCGAACTGAGCACGCCCGGCGGCCTGGAGCGCGTCACGCGGCGCATGCTCGCTGATCCCAAGGCCAAGCAGGGGTTCGACGAGTTTGTATCCGAGTGGTTGCGTTTTGACCGTGTGCTTACTGCCGCGCGCGAGCGGCGCATGTATCCGCTATTCAGCCGTGAGCTGGTGGCCTCGATGACGGAAGAAGCCAAGCGGTTCCTCGGAGACCTGGTGTGGAACAACAAGAATTTCATGGAGGCGTTCACCGCCAACTACAGCTTCGTCAATTCCAATCTTGCCGCGATCTATAAAGTCAGCCCGCCTGCTCACGATTTTGATCGCGTGGAATTTCCGGTCACGGACGAACGGTCAGGCCTTATGGGCCAGGCTCTGTTTCTCACTCTGACCAGCAAGCCGGAGGGTACGGCGCCGACGGCGCGGGGCTTGTTTATCCGAGAGCAGTTTCTCTGCCAGCACGTACCGCCGCCTCCGCCGGGCGTCGACACAAACCTGCCGCCAGTGCAAGAATCGAAACCTGTCACTAATCGCGAACGGATGGCTATGCACGCCACCAATAAGATGTGCGCCGGCTGTCACACGCTGATCGATCCGATTGGATTCGGATTCGAGAAGTTCGACGCGATCGGCATGTACCATGACAAAGCCCGATTGCTGTTCATGCCGGTGGTGGAAGATGCGGTCAAGGCGCGCTCGGCGAAACCGAAGGAAGTTTATCTGGACGTGGACACCACGGGAACAATCACCGGCTTGCAGAACGCAAAATTTAGCAATCCGCGCGAGATTGGCGCGTTGCTGGCGCGAACCACGGAATGCCAGGAGTGCATCGTAAAGCAGGTGTTCCGCTACATGAATGGCCGCCTGGAAACGCCTGCGGACCGGCCCGTGCTCAACCGGGCACTCGAGGATTTCCGGAATTCACACTTCGAATTTCAAGAACTGTTAGTATCCCTAGCTAAGGGGCGGGAGTTTCCTCCCGCCAACAAGGATCTGCATGTCGCACGTAATAACCAAACGCAGTAGGTTATCGCGCCGGACCTTATTGAAAGGTCTGTCGTTGTCGCACGCGCCGGTTTTGATCGGGCTACCCGCCGCTGATTTCGATGTTTAACTCCGCGGGCACAGCTTACGCCGCCGAAACCACAACGCCAAAGACTGCGCCGCCAGGCAGTCCGATCGACAAGCGCTTCGTGTTTTGGTTCAACGGCAACGGGATTCCGGAACGCTATTGGATTCCGAACCGCACGGGCGCCAACTACGATGTGACTCCATGCCTGGCGCCATTGGCTCGCCTGCACGACGAGGTGCACGTGTTGAGCGGCCTGGATAACTCCGCCGTCGGAGGCACGGCGGGCGATGGGCATTCCGGATCCATGAGCGCGCTGATGACGTGCACGCGCTATACGGGGCGCGGGCCCGGCGGTCCTTCGTTCGACCAGATTCTGGCGCGCCGCATGGCCGACAACATGCGCTTTCGCTCTTTGCAGATCGGTGTTTCCCAAGAGTCGTTCGGCGGATCGATCCAGAAAAACATGAGTTGGACCGGTCCCGACCGGCCGCTGCCGCCGGAAGAAGTTCCGCACCGGTTGTTCGATCGTCTTTTTGGCGCCAAGGATGAAGGTTGGGTCAAGCGTCAGCGAAGCATTTTGGATGCGGTGCAAGGAGATGCGGCCGAGCTGCGCAAGGGACTTCCCAAAGAAGACGAGCTGCGGCTGGACGAGCACTTGTCGTCGATCCGCGATCTGGAGCGCTCCATCGCTTCGCTGCCTCCGGAGTATCGGGAAGTGGCAAAACCCGACGAAGACTTCGACATGAAAGACTGGCCGCGCATCGCGAAGATCCAAAGCGATCTTCTGGCATACGCGCTGGCCACCAGGCAGACGCGGGTTGCCAGCTACATGCTTACCAAGTGCCAGGGATTGGCGCGTTTCCCCTGGCTCGGCCACACTGCCGCGCGGCATCACGACTATACGCATGCCGACGGCAAAGCTCCCGGTGAGGAGGGCGCTCAGGGGCAACGCATTCTCCGCGATATATGCCGCTGGCACGTCGAAGAGTTCGCTTATCTGGTAGCGAAGCTAAAGTCGATTCCCGAAGGCGCGGGCACGCTGCTGGATAATACAGTGCTGTTGTACGTCCACGAGCACGCCGAAGCGGGCGTACACAAAAACAGCGGGGTCATCGCGCTGATCGCCGGCAACAAGGAAAAGCTGGCGCACGGGCGTCACACGCGAACTGCCGGGACCATCGGAGATCTCTACCTGACCCTGGCCGACGACGTATTGAATGCCGGACTCGGCGGGTTCCCGGCCGCCAGCCGTCGTCTGACCCAGATATTAGCCTAAGATCCCGCGATGGCCTCCGGGATAGCAATGACTCGCAAAATCGGGCGTGGTGTCGCCCTCACCTTGCTGCTCACGCTCGCTCTCGCGGCGGAGATTACCCCGCGCGAGGAGCGCGACATCGCGCTGTGGATCATCCGGCTGGGCGGCAGCGTAATGGTGGATGGCATCGATCATCCCATTGCCGATCCATTTGACTTGCCCGCGCGCGATTTCCGCATCGTGGTTGTGGACATGCACGGCACCATCACCGAGCCCAAGGACCTGGAGCGGCTGAGCAAGTTGAGCCAGGTTCGCGAACTCTATATTCCAGCGCGGGTCTGGAGCCCGGTGAGCGATGTCAAGGCGCCGTTCTCCGACGAATCTTTCCAGTACTACACCGGAATGAAAAAGCTGGAGAAATTCCAGGCGGGTCTGACCACGCTCGCGTGGCTGGACATTGGGGACGAAGGCGTCAAGCGGATGGCTCCGTTGACTCAGCTCAAGGATCTGCGCGTGGCCCTCACCACCATCAAAGATCCGAAGTGCTTCGAGGCGCTGGCGAATCTGGAGTCGCTGGATCTCAACGACACTTACGTTCGTGACTCCTCCCTCGCCCCTCTGGCCGGCATGAAGAACCTTCGGCGCCTGACGCTAGTGGGAACGCTGGTTACCGACGGCAGCCTGAAATATATCCGGGATTTGACGAAACTTGAGGAGCTGGATCTTTACGGCGTCAAGATTACAGATGACGGCGTGGAACATCTGCGGAAGCTGACGGCTCTGAGAAAGCTGAACCTGTTGGGCGCGCAGATCACGGATGCCAGTGCGGACATTCTGGCGCAATTTCGGGAACTTCGCGAGCTGAACCTGTATCGCAGCCGGATCACCAACGCGGGGTTGGACAAGTTGCGTCAGTTAACCCATCTGCAGGTGCTTGATTTACGCTACAGCGCTGTCACCAACGCCGGCGTGGACGCCATCCGCGCAGAGCTTCCCAAGTGCCAGGTCAGCTTCGTCAACACAGCGCCGTCATCCGCCGGTCAGCGCGCCGAGAGTAAGCCGGCGGATAGCACCGAGTCATCGGTGGCCCGATGGATCAAGTCCATGGGAGGCGAAGCGCGTGTCGCCGCCGGCCACATCCAGTCGATTTCGCTGGCCCGCCTTTCCTTCAGCGATGGGCAAATGAAATACCTCGCGCGTTTGACGGGTCTTGAGAAGCTAAACCTGGAAGCCACGGATGTGAGTGACCTGGGCATGGAGTCGCTCGCGAAGCTGATCAATCTGCGCGACCTCAATTTAAGTTTTACTTCGGTGTCGGATCGCGGACTTGTGCATCTGGCGCGCCTGACGAATCTGCGCCGCCTGATGTTGGCTGGGCTTCAGTTGAGCGGGTCAGGCTTCTCGCAATTGAGTGGACTGACTGCACTGGAATCGCTGGATCTAACCAGCACTCCCGTCACCGATGAGGGCGTAAGTCAGATTGCGCGATTCACCGCCCTGGACCGGCTGGATCTGAGCAATTCGGACATCACCGATAAGGGGCTGGATTACTTGGCCAAGTTAACGAATCTCCATTCGCTCGATCTCCGCGGCGTGGATGTGACGAATGCGGGAATGGCGAAACTTGCGGCGATCAAAAGCATTCGGGACTTAAACATCGACTACGGCCGTTTCACGGACGTAGGTGTCAAGCTGCTGACTGCGCTGCCGAACTTGGAACGGCTGGAGATGTTAGGCGCACACGTTACCGACGCGGCAATGGCGCCGCTCTCGACAATCAAGACCCTGCAGGCGTTGAATCTCGACTATACGCCCGTCAGCGACAAGGGCCTGGAGCTCTTGAAGCAACTTCCCAATCTGAAGGAACTGAGCCTGGATCACACCATGGTCACCGATCGCGGAATTTCAAGCTTGGGATCCATCGGAACTTTGCAATCGCTCGATTTGTACCACACGATGGTCTCGAAGAAGGCGTACGACGCGTTGCGGGCCGCGATTCCACGGTGTCGGATCTTCTTCGATGAGGATTCGGGATTGCCGGAACGCCGCGGGGTCAAAGGGCCGTGAGACTTTTCCTGGGACTCTGGCTCGCCGTCGCCGCGTTATCCGCTGCTGATTTGCCGGATTGGATTTCCGCCCTGGGCGCTAAGGTCAGCGAAGATCGGGCGGGCAACATTGTCGCGGTGGACCTGCGCGGCAGCTGGGTCTACGATTCCCAACTGATCGATCTCGCAAAATTACCGCATCTTGAAAAACTCGATCTGTCTCACACGCGCATCTCGGATGAAGGCATGGTCTATTTGCGATCCGCGCCCGAAATCACGGATCTGAACCTGTACTACGCCGAGCAGATCACCGATCAGGGTATGAGTGCGATCAAGGAGTGGAAGCACCTGAAGCGGTTGAACCTGCGGGGGACCCGTATTTCCGACGGCACACTCGAAATCGTCAGCCATCTCCCGCAACTGGAAGCGCTGGATATCGCCAACGCTCCCATCACCGACAATGGTCTCGATTCGCTGATGACGCTGATCAATCTGAAAGAGCTTTCGCTCGGGCACCGGAGGGAAAGCGACAACGAAGTTGAGGTGCTGCGGCTGCTGCCCACTCTCACTTACCTCAATCTAAGTGGGCCAAGCGATGGTGAACGGCCGGACTCCAACTACCGGAAGGCTGGCGACGCCGGGCCGATGCGCGCCGATCTGGTGCGCGCGATTGCGGAACTGAAGGATCTGCGGGTACTCAAACTCGGTTACTCAAACATCACAGGGGATGGTCTGCGAATCCTGAGCGGCTTGCAGCAAGTGGAACGTTTGGGACTGGAAGCGTGTCCGAGGATCGGGGATGAGGCCGCGGCCGAGCTAGCCAACTGGAAGAGTCTCAAGTACGTGGACCTTCAGGAAACGAAAGTGACGGAGAAAGGCGTCGAGGCGCTGCGCAGAGCCAAGCCCGGCATTACGATCCTCGGCGGCCGCGTGAATCAATGAACAAACTAACGATTTGGATCGGCGTGGTGGTGGTGTTAGCGATCGCGGTCTACCTGGGCGTGGGGGTGCGTGCGGCCAATACGTGGGCGCATCCAAATCGCAATACGTATTTCTCCTCGACACCAGCCTCATTCGATCTGAAATATCAGGACGTCCACTTGGCCTCGCGCGATGCAGGCATCGAGATCTCCGGATGGTGGATTCCACGATCCGGTAGTAGCAAAGCCATCGTGATGGTGCATGGAAGAGGCGAGAATCGCACCACCGAGTTCTATGACCACTTCCTGGATCTGGGCGCCGCGCTCAATACTTTTGAAGGACGCGGCTTCAATATCCTGATGATCGACCTGCGAGCCCACGGCCTGAGCGTCGGCGGGGTCTCCGAGTGGGGCGTGGGCGAACGTCACGATGTGGAAGGCGCGGTGGACTGGATCAAGAGCCAAGGATTTCAGGCAGGCAGCATCGGAGCCTTGGGTGCCTCACTCGGCGCGACGTCATGCGTCTACGCTACGGCCGACGATCCGGATATCAGCGCACTGGTCACCGATGGCGCCGGCGTGGATGAATTCGCAAGCCTGCAGAGGGGTTGGAAAAGTTCGTCCGGCACGCCTCAGTTCTTCTTTCCAGCGGCGCGGTTGATGGAGCGCGTGCTTTATGGGTACGATCTCAAAACGCTGCGGCCGGTGGACGCAATGAAACGAATTCCCCCTCGGCCGGTGCTGCTGATCTATGGCCTTCTGGAATTGCCGGCCGACAGCGACAGGCGTCCGCAACTCAAGGCAGCGCTGCCGGACGCGGAGCTATGGGTGGTTCCGGACGCAATGCATACGGGCGCTTACAGCAAGGTCCCGCGAGCATATCTCGCGAAGGTAGGGGCGTTCTTTGAGAAGAACTTGAAATAGAGCGGCCGCTGTATCTGATTCTGAATCCGGTTTTTCGGCTAGCCAAATACCGCACTGTCCATGTATCAGATCGGCTTGCTCGGGGCGTGGGACAGAATCTCGAACAGGCATGCGAAATCTGATTGACTGTCGCCCGCCTGGATAGCTCGCTGCATGAGGTGAACTTGCGCATCGGGGATGGTGTGATCCGAACCTCGATCCTGGCACCAGCTTACAAGCTGCTTGGTGACCGCGGAATACGCTTCGAGCGAGGCTTGATCGCCGCTGTAATCTTTGGACGAAACTCTCCTCGACATGTCGCTGAAGATTGATTCCATGACCGGCAGCATCCCCTGGATCGTTTCCAGAAATCCTCCACTGGGCAGGTTTTCACTCTCCCAAACAACCTGCCCTTGGAGAAAGCCCAACATCGCACTTACGCCGAAGGTGAGAACAGCAACATCGAATGCAGAGGCATGCCCGATTTCATGGCCTACGAACGCCGTCCGATCGCCAAAGGCCATCAGAACCGGCTTCGCACGGTTGAAGACTTCCGGCGGCCCGGAATAAAAGATCGTGCAGGCTGGTGTTCCAACCCCCACCGGACTGCCCAGGATGGCGCCGTCAAGATACGATATTCCGCATCGGCGGGCCCAAGAGTCCATCTCCCTGGCCTCTTTGGGCGTGCCGCTGCTCAGTTGCACGACGATCTTGCCGCGGAGGGCGGTTTCAATGTCAGGTTGCCGCAACAACTCTTGCGTTGAACTATAATCGCTGACACTAACAACAACGATATCCGCTGCTCGAACCGATTCCTCGAGGCTCTGGGCCACGCGGAGGCCGAGCCTGGACAAGACCTCCGTTTTCGCGCCAGTACGGTTCCACACCGTGGTGGCAAATCCCTTATGGAACAGCGCCGTCGCAAGAGCGGAGCCCATGCGTCCGGCGCCGATAACCGTCACCTTGAAGTTCATCCGCGGACCGACCTTTCATCCACAATCTATTCCGGCCTTCACGCCCATACGTTCCGGCACAGGCAGAGTAGCATAACAGTTTTTTGGCGCAGTTTTCGGCCGCGTGCCCACCAAGCGCAAGATTCCTCAGCCGATCCGATACTGACCGCCGTCCACGACAATGGCTTGTCCGGTGATAAAGAGCTCTCCCTACCCCTTTGGCCGCGCCTGGCGGCTTGCCCAGCCGGGCAGCTTCGTGAGCGCGCGGCCGAACTCGCGTTCCAGGCCAGCGATGTCGGAGCTGTAGCCGACGCGCTCGAACCATTCCAGCATCACCGCCATATCCTTGCTGTACTGGCGAACCTGTTCGAGGGGCGTCTGCGCGAACGCAATCGGCCGGCCCAGCGCCTCTGTCAGAATCTCCGCCGCCTCCGGCATCGTTCGTAGGTCACCGGCAAGATCGATCTCGCGGCGGTTCAAGGCAGCGGCATGGGTGAACGCGCGCGCGCCGAACCAGCCAATGTCGTCCACCGCAATCATCTGTAGCTTCGTTCGTGGCCCGAGCGCCCAGGCCAGCGTGGAGCCCTGGAGACTGAAAGGCGCCAGCAGGTTCTCCATGAAGAACACTGGACGCAGGATCACATGCGAGGGAAAGCGGAGGCCGCGCACGGCTTCCTCAATGCGCCACTTGTTGTCGAAGTGCGGGATGCCGGTCTGCTTGTGCGCCGATCCCACGGATGTGTAAACGAAGTGTTCGACGCCGGCCTCGCGCGCCAACGTCGCAAGACGCTTGCCCTGCGCTTCTTCCCGCTCGACGCCCGCCTCCCCCGCGTTCTGCACGCCGAAGACCCCCCACGCGCCGGCCAACGCGCGGCGCAGCGTCGCCTCGTCATCGAAATCCCCCTTGACGATGTCGACGCCTTGGCGCGCCAGCGCCGCCGCCCGATCGCTGTCCGGCTTGCGCGTCAGGCCGCGCAGATTGAACCCGGCGCCTTGCAACGCCTGCGCCACCGCGCCGCCCTGCTGGCCTGTCACTCCGGTGATGAGAATCGTTCGATTGCTTGTCATGGTTGAAACCTCATTTCTTGTGCCCGGTTTTTTCTTCAGGCCTGTGCCTCGAAGCGCGACTGGAACAAACCGGCAAAAGCCGCTCGCACATCGACGAAGATCAGGACCCACAGTACAGCTACGAAGAGGGCCAGTGGAAGCCCGCTCGGGGCCATCAAAACGTGGAAAGAAAGAATGTTGACCAGCACCGGCGCTAGCAAGGCCACGGCCAGCGGCACGTAACGGTTGACCAGCAGAAGTACCGCTGCGATGAGCTGAAACGCGAAGATCACCCACAGGTAATGCGAGGCATAGAGGGCACCCATGAACTGTCCCGCGATGCCACCCGGCGGGGGCATGGGAATGAAGTTCAGGAAGCCGTTCAGACCGAAGACAAGAAAGATCACGCCCGCCAGATATCGGGCGATGGTGGAAGCGATTTTCATAACGTGTTCTCCTTTTGGATTGGCAGCCTTTGTATGGCGCCAATCATATTGATGCCAATAGAATTGATGATGTATACTTCAAGAGGATTCGGGAATCTTTATGGCTCACGGTATTCAGGAGACGTCGCACGTTTGGCTGGTGATGTTGAAGGCTACGCGCGCGCTGACGCGCTATGCGGCGGCGGGTATTCACGATACGGGGCTTGGCGACTCAGATTTCCGCGTATTGGAAGTCCTGCTACACAAGGGGCCTTTGCCCGTCAATACTATAGGGCCGATCGTCGATCTCACCCCAGGCTCGATCAGCATTGCAGTAGACCGTCTCTTCGCGAAGGGCTTGGTCAGCCGAGTGGAGAGCGCCCAGGACCGGCGCGTTCGTATGGTCGCGCTCACCCCGCTCGGCAAGGACCTCATTGTTCCAGCCTTCCGCAAGCATGCCGGGCAGATGAGGAGAGTGTTCTCTGAATTAAGTCCAGAGGAGCTGCATGGCCTGGAAGCGGCGCTGAAGAAAATCGGAAAGCGCGCTGCGGCGCTGATGGAGGGTGGTTGAACGGCTCAATCTGACGCGATCGCAAGCCGTTGCGCAGAACTCCAAACGATTTCAGTGCATCCTGAGGGACGCCAACATCCCTGCACATCGCTTCCACGACATGAGGCACACCCCGGCAACAGTCTTAGCCAATCAGGGCGTCCATCCCAAGGCGATTCAATCAGTCCTAGGCCGGGATCAGGTATCGATGGATGATCGTTACGCTCATTTTGTCGACGAGATGCGGAAGGACGCCGCCACCAAGATGGACGCCATTCTGGACCAGGTGGCTGTCAATCTGGCTGTCAAAACGCCAGATCCGAAGGTGACCTGAGGAGGAAATGATTAGAATGATGGAGCCACCCGCCGGGATCGAACCGGCGACCCTCTCATTACGAATGAGATGCTCTACCAGCTGAGCTAGGGTGGCTCACTTCTTTTCACTGTAGCGGAGTTATGACGAGTTTCGCAATCTAGACTCGAATCGGCTACTCCGGGGCCGGCGACTGGCGTCTCGCGGCGAGCCCCCCAGGCCACCAGTTCCAATCGCCCGCGATGCGAAGCAGCGCCGGACCGATGACGATGCGCACCAGTGTCGCATCAATGAACACGGCTACGGCCAGCGTGAATCCGATCATCTTCACCACCAGAAAACTCCCGAACGTGAACGCCGCGAATACCACGATCATAATCGCGGCAGCGCTGGTAATCAGGCCCGCGGTTCTCGCCATGCCCTCCGGGATTGCCTCCGTTTCGCTCAACCCGCTTCGCCTCGCTTCGAGAACTCGCGCGACTAAAAATACCTCGTAATCCATGCTCAATCCGAAGACGATGGCGAAGGCCACGATCGGCACCAGGGGGAAAATGCTTCCCGTTCCCGCGGGGACTCCCAGGAACCTACTTCCGTGCCCATCCTGAAAGACCAGCACCAAGGCACCGAACGAGGCCGCAACCGAGACCAAGTTGAGTGCGATCGCCTTCACGGCGACGAAAATCGACCGGAATCCCACAATCAACGCCAAAAGCGTCCCGAGCACCACCAGCGCCGTCACTGAGAGAAACCGGTCCCTGACAATGGTCTCGTAATCGGCATTCAGCGCCGGGATGCCTCCAACGAGGAGCGTGGCGCCGGGTACTCCCGTGAGTGCCGGCGCGCCGATTTTCCGTAGTTCCCGCACCCACTTGACCTGACCGTTTAGAGAAACGGACGCCTTGGGTAAAACCTCGAGCAACGCCGCCCGTCCATCGCGGCTCAGGAACGATCGACGCGTTTCCCGCGAGAGGTCGCCCAGGGAAGACCGCTTGCTCTCGGCAAGCGTCGTGATGGAGATTACGCGATCGGTACGCGGGTCGCTCGCAAACCGCTTGCTGACACGATCGAGAGTGTCCCAGCCCGCGTCGGTATCCGCGAAGGAATCCGTTGGGAGTTCGAGAATTACACGCAGCGATTGGACAATGCCGGCCCGGTCCATCTTTTGCATGGTGTGAAGGGCGTGAACCGACTCCGCTGTTGGCGGAAGCCAATCCCCTCCAGGGACACTGGTGTTGAGGTGCGCGGCCTGGGAGGCGAGCAGAACCAAAGGGGCGCCCGCCAGCAAGATGGCAAGCCAGGGATGCGCGACGATTACCCTGCCCCACTGCCTCCAGCGGATTCCAGTTTGCGCCGCCCGGTCCGCATCCAACTTCGCCGTAAAGGGCAAGCGGCCGGCGTTAATCCGCGGACCGAGAAGGGCCAGCAACGCAGGGACGAGCGTATTCGTGAACAAGACACTCAATCCGGCCACCAGGACTCCCGCCAGACCGATGGAACGGACTTCGCTGATGGGAACGGTCAAGAGCGCTAGAAATCCGATGCCTACCGTGGAGGCTGAAATCACCAGCGTCGGGCCTGCCTGGCGTGCCGCAATAGCCGACGCCCTTAGTCCGTCGTGCCCGGCGGAAAAGGCCTCCCGAAAACGGCTCACCATGAGAAGCGCGTAGTCGATCCCCAAGCCTAGGCCGAGCATCGTTGCCAAATTCTGAATCAGAATGGACAAGTGCAAACGCAGGGCCAGGAATCCGGCGATGGCGAGAGTAGTAGCGATGGCAAGCTGGCCGACGGCTATTGGAATCAGGGCGGCCGCGAAGCTTCCGAACGCCAGCAGCAGAAGCCCGAGAGTGGCGGGAATCACCAGTGTCTCGCCCTCGCGCACATCCTCGGCGCTGGCTTTCCGAATGTCGGAATTGAGCGGCAGTTCACCTGTCAGTTCGAGCTTCACCTCCGGATAACGGCCGCGCAATTGATTTTGCAGCGCGTTTGCCCGCGCGTGAAGCATCGGTACCAAAGACTCGACGGGGCCGTCGGTGGACGCGAGTCCCACTAGAACGAAGGTTCCTCCTCCCTTCCCCAGGAAAATGGGATCCCGTAAATCAAGATGGGAAACCACTCCGGAAACGCCCGGTTCCGCTCGCAGGGCCTCAACGATTGTTGCTAGCGCTTTCGCGCCCTCGTCGGAATCCGCGGGCGGCAATCCCTGAATCACCAGCACCACGCGGTCTACGAATGGCGAGCGAAAACGCTCGGCTAATTCGTGCGTGACGGTTTCAGCCTGGCTACCTTCGACGCGCGTTGCAGTCTCCAGATGGCGCTCGGCGTGAAAGGAAAATGGAAGGAGGACGAGGACAGCGACGAGCACTGCTCCGGCCAGCCAGAAATGGCGATGCACGAGATTCATGATCTCATGCATTCAAACCGAGCCGCGGCCGCGAGCCCGCGGCCCAGCAAAGGTGGTGAAGACGCTAGAAAAACCAAATCACCGGTCGCTTACGCTCGCGGCTCGGAAAGAGGGCGCTACCGAGCCGCGACCGTGAGGGAGTCGGTGCCGTTGTCTTTCAATCACGGACCAACGTCTTCAAGGGAGTGACCATGGGCCGGCGGCCCACCAAAGGTGATGAAGACGCCAAGTGGGGCGGACCCCCTGGTCCGCACGGGTCCCCCTGGACCCGCTCTTCAGGATTTCGTATTTCCTCAGCAGGCCGACGAGGGCGTCGGCCGCGGACCAGGGGGTCCGCCCTACTTGGCGTCTTCAACGGAGCGCTAGGAAAATCCGATGCACAACCGAATTTTGCAGTAGCGCTTCCTGGCGGTCGCGGCTCAGATAAGATTGGAAGAGATGCATAAATTCGCTTTGCTCGGGCTGCTTGCCGCCATTCACCTTGGAGCGGCCGACCCGCGCGTTGGCTCCTGGATCCTTAGCTCGGCGGAATCTTCTTTGGAGCCTCCCAACAAGATCTCCATCACACCGATCAAGCGCTCCGTCCACGTGGTGATTTCGGGCGAGAGTCACGCCGATTTTACGGCGAAGTTGGATGGACACGAAGCGGCCGTGCAAGGCAATCCGGGATTCAACCAAATTGAGGTGCGCAAGATCGACAAGCGGCAGGTGGAGATCAAGGAGAAAAAGGACGGAGCAGTGGTGGCGCTGATCCGCGATAAACTCTCCAGCGATGGCAATGAGTTAACGAGTACCACTTCCCAGCAAGGCCATCCCGACCGGATCACTTTATGGAGGCGAAGCGGAGGCGTGAAATCCGCGACCGATCTATTCTCAGGGGAGTGGACTCAAGACCTCAGTAAGACTCGTTTGCGGCAGGCGTCTGTACTCAAAATCGATGCGGATGGGAACGACGGAGTGCGTTTCTCAGGCGAGTTCAGCTACACCGCGCGTTTCGACGGCAAGGAATACGATCTAAGAAATTCCAACAACGATACGGTCACGTTGGCGCTGATCGATGCCCACACGGTGGATTCTATTTACAAGCGAGGCGATAAAGTTACTCAGAAGGATCGATGGGTGGTTTCCGCCGATGGAAAACAGATGACGATGACCACGACAGGTACGTTGGAGACGGGCCAGCAGGTGAAGGAGAATTTGGTATTTCGGAAACAGTAGCGGTGTGGGCTCGGCACCTTGAATCCTCGCTCAGACAGGATTCCCGCTCGGTACGGCGCTCGGCACGATTTCCGCCAGCGTTGTCTTCAGGTGTTCCAGCTTAACCGGCTTAGAAATAAACCCACCCATGCCCGCGGCCACGCACCGTTCCCGGCAGGATACGCTCGCATCAGCGGTCATGGCGACAATTGCCGCTTTCTGGCTGGGTCCCGTGCGCCGTCGAATCTCGAGGGCTGCTTCATAACCGTTCATTTCCGGCATCTGGCAGTCCATAAAAATCACGTCATAGGACAGGTCCGTCGCCATTCGGAGCGCCTCTCGGCCGTTAGCAGCAACATCCGCGCGGATTCCAAACCGTTCCAACATCCTGAGCGCAACCTTTTGATTGACCGCGTTATCTTCGGCCACCAAAACGCGCACGGGACAATCCGCAAGCTTGGCCACCTTGGATTGCAGCGCCGCAAGGGAGCTCGGGTATTCCGATCCCGCCAGAGCCGCGGGCGCAGACTTCAGTTTCCTTGACCAGGTATTGGAAATTGTGTTCAGCAATTGCGAATGCCGAACCGGTTTGACCAGGAACGCGTCAATGCTCTCCCTATTCAGACCGCTCACCTCCTGCCAGTGACCCACTGAGGTCAACATGATGATCACGGTATCCTTCATCGCTGCATCCGCCTTGATACGCGCCGCCAGCATGGTCCCATCAATTTCCGGCATCTGGTAATCGGTGATCACAATTTGGAAAGGATCGCCGCTCGCATTTGCCACGCGAACGGCTTCGAGCGCCTCTCTGCCCGAAGCATAGCTTCCGTTCCGCATTCCCCAACTGGAGATCTGCTCGTGAACTACGCGGCGGTTCACCTCGTTGTCATCGACGATAAGAACCCGCAAGCCTGCCAAATCAACCGACGGCGCCGTATCTGGCGCCGGGTGCATGTCAATCGGCAAAGGCAGCCTAAACCAGAACGTGGACCCTTCCGATAACCGGCTCTCGCCATGAATTGAGCCGCCCATAAGTTCCACAAGTTGCTTGGAGATGGCCAACCCCAGTCCAGTGCCTCCATATTTTCGTGTAGTCGACGAGTCTACCTGGGTAAATTTGTCAAACAGGGATGCAATCCTCTCGGGAGGAATCCCAATGCCGGTATCATGCACCGAAACCCGCACCTGAGGGTTGAGTACGTCCTTGCAATCGCACTCCACTGCGATAAGCACGTACCCGCTGGCGGTGAACTTGACGGCGTTACCAGCTAGATTCGTGATGATCTGGCGGATTCGACCGGCGTCCCCTATGAAATGCCGCGGAGCGCTGGGTGGGTAGTGGACCACCAAATCAATTCCGTTTCCCGCCGCCTTGGAAGCAAGCATTTCGCCTACTTCTTCAATCACCTGGCGGAGATCGAAAGTAGAAGACTCCAGCGCAATTCTACCCGCTTCAATCTTGGAGAAGTCAAGAATGTCATTGATAACGGTAAGGAGTGCATCCCCGGATTGGCGGATTGTTTCCACACAATCTCGCTGTTCACTAGTCAACTCGATATCCAGCAGTACACCGGTCATTCCGATCACGCCATTCAACGGGGTTCGGATTTCGTGACTCATGTTGGCTAAGAAGTCGCTCTTGGCACGGTTGGCCGCCTCCGCAGCCTCCTTCGCCTCCACCAGCGCTGCCTCTGCCGCTCTTCGCTCTGTTATATTGCGCCCGATTCCGACCAATCCCAGGACGTTGCCAGCGGCATCCCGAAACGGCACTTCCGTAGTTAAATGCCAGATGGTATTGCCAGCCCGGTCTTCTGTTACTTCTTCTCGATTGACCACTCCATGTTCGGATCGCATCACGTCGTCCTCATCGCGCGCATACTTTTCGGCAACTTCCCGAGGAAAGAAGTCAAAGTCATCCTTCCCCAAGACCTCGTCCGGGGTGGCGATGCCCATGCGATGTGCCAAGGCTGCGTTCGCCACTAGAAACCGATGCTGGGCGTCCTTGACGTATATATAATCCGGGACGTTGTTTATTAAGGTCTGCAACAGGATTCGCTCTTTCGATAGCGACTCCTCTATCCGCTTGCGCTCAATTCCCGCCGCTATGCAATTCGCAATGTGCATGAGACCCCTGGCGACATTGCCGCTGAAGGGCTGCCGGGCGAACAAGGCAACTACACCCACCAGTTGCTCTCCGACGATAAGAGGATAACCGGCGAACGCTACCATTCCTTCTGGTTTTGCCCATTCAGGATCGGTTACCAGTGGATCGCCCGAGATGTTCTCGCTTACGTACGGCCGACGCTCAGAAGCGATCCAACCGAGCCGCGATTTTCCGACGGGGATCGAGCAAAAGACGCCGTCGAGACTGCTGGAACTCCCGGCACTCGACTGTAGCTCGAGCGCATCCGTGTCCGAATTGAGGGTCCAGATCCGCGCCTGGTCCGCGCGCACATGGCGAACCAAAGCCTGCGCGGATCTGCTCAGAATCTCTTGCAGGCCGCTGCTTTGTCCCAGCGCATTCCCGACTTCAACGTCGACAGCTGCGAGGCCTAGCCTTTCTTCCGTGTCTCGCGCCTCGTGTTGTTTCGTTGTGTCGCGGGCCATGAGGAGGCAGGCGTGGTTTTGATTGAACTGAACCGGATGCGCGATGATGATCTCCGCATCGATAGCGGTTCCATCTTTCCGGCGGTGCTTCCAGACGCCCGCATTGCACGGTTCTTTTCGGCCGGCCGCGTTTTTTAGGGCCTCCGGAAAGCGAGGCGGATCCCCGGCGGGACAAATTCCATCTAGCGTCATCCCGAGGAACTCCTGGCGTGAGTAACCGTATTGTTTAACCGCGGCCTGATTCACCCTCAGAAAAGCGCTTGTGTCCCGGTCAAGAACCCACATCGGTACCGGATTTCTTTCGAAAAGCAACTGGTGGTGCTCCTCGCTTGGATGTAGTTCTTTATTCTTAAGGAACAGTGCCGTGCTCTGTGCGCGCAAGCGACGGCGCAAGCTCAAAATCCAGCCCGAAGCCAGGCCAACCAATACTCCGAGCGGGCCTAAGGACCAAACCACCAGGGGAATAGTGTTGGACTGACCATAGTGTTCAGCGTCACCCTGAATGTGAGCCTTGGGAGGCGCAGGTTCACTTTCGATCGGCAAACATGCCGCCAGTAGACAAAGAACCAGTGTCGATCTGAATCGCCGACCGAGCGGGTCCACCATTTTACGGCGCGTGATTTTTCTCAACAAGTCGGTGCTCCGGCGGCTCATCCTTGCGTGTGAGCCAACATACCAGCACAGCCATCCATTATCCCGGCTAGACGTCCATCGCCCTTTCGGAATCACACGTGGAATTTCCGTCGTCATTTATGGATCGGCCGAAAACACGATCTTCGAGAGATCCCTGTAACTCATTGATATATATCGAATGAATCGACGCGTTTCGCCGTTCGCTCGAAGCCATAAGGGACGGGCGGCTTGTCAGAGTGTGGTTCTATCGCCGAAATCGGCCGCGGGGGAAGCCTCCTCGGCTCCTTATCGATCTGAGCGGGCGCGGCGAATGCCTACCGGGCAAGCTGCGTTGATTGGAAGCCGGCTCTACTTTTTCTTCCTTTTTTTCTTTTTTCTAGCTCCGTCGCGTGACCTCTCAAATTCCTCCTCGAAGGCCGCCAAGGAACTTAAGACTTGACGATTCCGTTCCAACATCGAAAGTGATCGTGCCACGCCTCTCAACTCTAACGTTGGCTTGTAAAGAGTTGAATGTTCAACCTCCCAGAACAAGCCAACCAACATCGATACGATTTGGTATTCACCACGCACCCTGTCGCTCACCTTTTCAAGGAAACCCGAATATTTCTGTCCCAGCGCTTCCCGAGGATCATCGCGGAAGGGGACACTCATCCATTTGCAAATTTGCCACGGAGTACTTCGTCAACTTCGATCCGGCGGGCGCGCGGGAACACCAAGACGCGGACTCCCGCCAAGTCCTTCAGGTCAAGCAGGGTATGTGATTGAGGCCGACCAGGTTCAAAAATCTTACCTTCTTGTCTTCGCAAAAGGGAGTCAACTGCACTGTCGCATTCTTTAATTCGGGATTTAACGACGATTTGTTCGAACCGATGAAGCTGCCGCGAGATAGGCAATATATGGTACTTCACCTCGGTTTCCAGATGCTCGGCTACTCTGCGAATTTCCGGGAGAAGATCGAAGTACTGCTCCCGCAGCCGATCCTTCGGCGTACGTTCAGCCACGGAGCATTTTCGCTAGCTCACGTTTTACCCAGTCGGAGGGCTCCTTATTAAAGATGAACGTCCATTTAGCGCCCCGTGTGGCTTCCTGAATCTTGCGCGCAATCTCCTTGGTGTCGTGCTCCTCGAGGTAGTCGACACTGAACGCCTTGCGGGCCTTTCGATTGACGTAGACCTCGCGGTTGGGTTCATACGAGTATCCGGCCTTTGTTAGTAGTTGCTCCTTCTCCATGAGTTCTGACACTTCCACCCTCCTTTTTCTTCTATTCTACGGGTTCCCGAACAATGGTGCGACGGCCAACAGCGTCGACCTAGACGCTGCTCACAGTTGCACAACCTTGCACTCACGCGGCGACACTGAAATAATTCCCTTGCGCTTCATGAATTTCAGGATCCCGTTGACGGTATCTTCGAGAGACGGATCCGGCTGGCCCCACGCGGAGGCGTCGCGCGCTGCTTGGTAGGTGGAGCTGTCGTAGCGCTTGAACTCCATCGCGGAGATGTTGTCTACCGAGCCCACTAGAAAATCGAGCAGCGGAAAGAGCAGATCCTCTTTCCGGCAGCGCTTGATCAGTTCGGGCACGAAGTCGGGCAGGCTAAACACTTCGAACTGGCGCCCGGTGGACTGCGTGATGAGTCCGGTGATGTCCAGCATGTTCGCGTAATCGTCGCGCG
This sequence comes from Bryobacterales bacterium, assembly GCA_963774655.1. GTDB lineage: Bacteria > Acidobacteriota > Terriglobia > Bryobacterales > Bryobacteraceae > Palsa-89. Next base: position 832,493 of record CAVZFZ010000005.1, read on the forward strand.
TCACATGGTACGTCTGATTCACCGTTCCGGGCGTGGTGGAAATGGCCACGATATTATTCGCCACAATATCGGCGGGCACGAAACTTACCTGGTTCATGGCATCCACTCCGATGCCGTGGTTCACCATGAACGCAACTAGTCGCACGGCGATATCGAAGTTGTTGCCGCCGCCCGAAACCGAAGGACTCACCAGAGCCGGCCTGAAAATCCGCGTAGCAAGTCCGTGGCGGCGTGCATCCATCACCACCTGTTCCGCTACCCATTTGGATTGGCTGTATCCAAAATCCAGAAGCTCCATGTCCCGGTTCATGTCGGTTTCGTACAGGACTTTTTTAACCGCCCAGCCGAAAACGAAAGTAGTGGAGACGTAGTTGAAGCTCTTGGAACGTCCTTCAAACGCGAGTCTTAGGACCTCGTTCGTTCCGAGCACGTTCGCGTCGCGCATCCGGTCGTAATTGAACAGATAGTTGACGGTCGCGCCGTTGTGGAACACGGTGTCGATTTCTTTTGCGAGGAAATCCCAGGCATCCGCCGACAGGCCGAGGTTTGGCTGGCCGAGATCTCCGCAAACTGGAATCACGCGGGCCTCGAACATCTGCATCAAAGAGGCCGCGCATGGCCCCATGGATTCCATTGCCGCCCTCAATCTTTGCATGCCCTGATGGTCGTCGGAAGCCCTGACAAGGACATGGATCTTCGCGCGGGTTTGTTCCAGGAGGCTCTTCACCAGGAACGGTCCAATGAAGCCGGTGCCGCCTGTGAGCAGCACTTGATCCAGGATCGGTGTGTCGGGCAACAACGCCGGCGTCGGAGGCACAAAGATGAGCTTGCTGTCGTCGGTCATCATCTGTTTTTCCGCCGCGCGCTGTTCTTCCCGGAAAGCAGTGAGCGAATTCCGAAGCAGAACCAGTGCTTCTTCAGGAGCGCGCTCCAACTGTTCGGCCAGCCGGAACAGTTCGGCTACGCTGACGCGCTGTATCAGGCCGATATCCACCTGCCGGGCGAGCATATCCGCCCCTTTGTCTTTCAGGAGCTCCTTGATCTCGTGCATGAACACGACAAGATCCAACGAATCGAGCCCTGCTTCCACCAGGTTGTACGATTCGTTGCCGGTCAGGTTATAACGGGCTTTCAATACGTCGAAAGACGATTGGCCTTCGGAACCGGATACCGCGGATGCGTCTTTTTCCCGAGAAAATTCCGAGAGGACGGTGAACTTACCCTCCAGCCACATCTGCTTGGTTTTGTGGCGCATGATTTTGCCCGAGCTGGTTCTGGGTATGGCGCGCGGCGCGATGAAGGAAATCAGCGCCACTTCCACATTGAGGTAATTCCGCACCGCTGCGGCGATCTTCAGTGCGTCGGGAAGCGCTTTCGGGTTTTTTACTTCGGCCACCACCGCCAGCGCCGGTTCTGTGTCCTCGTGAATCTGGAACGCGGCGACACAATTGTTCCGGATCAGTCCGGACGCCTTCTCCACCACTTCCTCGATATCCTGCGGATAATAATTTTGCCCGCGGACGATGATCATGTCCTTGATCCGGCCGCAAACAAAGAGTTCGCCATCCTGCAGGAAACCCATGTCGCCGGTTCGAAGATAGCCGTCGTCATACGGGCTGTCATCCACGAGGCGAGCATGGAACATCTTCAGCCCCAGTTCAGGATTGTTCCAATAGCCTTGGCATTTGCTGTCGCCGGAAACCCAAATCTCGCCGATGTGGCCTGGCTTCAAGGCCACGTGCCTCTCAGGGTCCACGATCTTTACAGTGAGGCCCGGCAACGGAGTTCCGCAACTGACAATTTGAGTGGACGCTCCGATTTCGGAAGTCTCGGTAGTCATGCGGGCCTTCCCCAGCGTGATGGCGTTCTTGTTGACGGAAATGATATTACGGCCGCCGTGCGAAACCGCCAGCGTATTCTCGGCTAGTCCGTAGGCAACAAAAAAGCTCTCCGACTTCAATCCGTAGGGTTGGAACGCTTCGAGAAACCGGGTGTAGGTGCCGGGTTTGACCGGTTCCGCGGCGGCCAACAAAAGCCGCAGCGTGCTGAGATCGCAATTCTCCAGGCTTTCTTTCGAAAGCCGGCCGGCGCGCAGGCAATAGTCGTACGCGAAGTTGGGCGCGGCCGAGGCGCTGGCGCCGTAAGTTTTGATGGTGTCGAACCACAGCGCCGGGCGCTGGATGAAATCCGTGGGAGCGAAGCCGTACGTGGTGCCGCCTTTTAGCGCCGGATAAAGGTAGCAGCCGATCAGCCCCATATCGTGATACTGCGGCAGCCAGGATACAACCACAGGCGCGTCATGATCGATCACCAGAGGACAGTTATGCAGGATATTTTCGTGCGTCACCATCACGCCTTTTGGATCTCGCGTGGAGCCCGACGTGTACTGGAGAAACAGAAGCTTCGAGTCGCCATTGTGCGAGGCGCCGTTAAATGTTTCGCTCGAAATCAGATCGACAAAGTCTTCCGTTACAATCCACCGAAGAGAAGATACATAGTCGACGTCCACTCCGGATGCCGAGACCCCGCTCCGGGCGAGATTTGTTTTGAGCGACCCGTGATAGTCCCGGCTGGTTAAGATTCCCGCAGCCTGGCAATCCTTCGCGATGTGGACCATTTTGTAGAGCGCGCCCTGGAAGCCGTGTGAGCTTGGGGGATAGACGGGGACAGGGATTAATCCCGCGCGCACGCAACCATAAAACGCGCAAATCATCTCGAGCCCGGGCGGGTACGCCAACAGCAGCCGGTCATGCGCCGCGAAGCGATGCTCTTTCCGCAAATGCCCGGCAATCACCTTCGTCCGGTGGAGAAACTCCTGGTAGGAGTAGCTTTCGATCGGATTGCCGTTCAGGTCAATGTAGGAATAGAGAAGTTTGTGCGGATGCTGCTCCCCTATCCTGTCGAGCTCATGTAAAATCGACGCTGTCATAGATCAGATTTGGAACCGCGAGTGGACGCACGGGTCAGGCAAACGGCGACCGCCGCACATATACTGGGCAAATCACTAGGGTAGCTGAAGTTGACGCTCGTTATCCACGACAACTTGTTCGCCGATTTTGATACACCCTGAACCGCCACGCGTGAAGCCGATTTCAGCGCGTTTCTCCTCGTATGGTCCATACCGGACGCAAAAAGTCTTTCACTTGGCCGCTCGACTTGATTCCGCTTCGTTCCACACCATCCATCGATGCATGTTAGCAGGTTCTGCGAGCGTCGCGAAACTCACATTTCCTGGTTGTGCTTGAAAAATCGGAACAGCACCGACTCCCTCACGGTCGCGGTCCGGTAACGCCTTTTTTCCGAGCCGCGAGCGTAAGCGACCGGTGATTTTGGTTTCTCGAGCGCTAACGACACACCTTTTAGGCACTACCCAGTTCCTTGATCTTCTTTAGCATTCACGCTAACATGGTCTCCGGAAACCTACCGGTAGCGCACTCCCGGCAACACCACCCGCTGCTGGCCATCAAATTGGAGGCGTTAGTGCCAGTGAAGTCCGAGACAGAGACGGTTATCAGTCTGAAGCCGGACATCGAAGATCTCGTGCCTTCTGAAGCGACGGCGCGGCACTCGGCCGGCGATCCTGCGAATGCTTCTTCATTTCCGAAGGTTTTGAGAAGCCGCCTGGAAAATTTCTTTTCCGACGGGCACATTTCTCCTAAAGCCGGCCGCGCGATGTGGATCAAAATAGCCGTCGGGCTTGCCGTGCTGGCGGGGAGCTGGATTGCCATCTATGCATTCCACCCGGATTCATGGAAATTTGTTGCGCTCTATCTCGCGGGCGGCCTGGCCCAGGCGTTCCTGATGCTGAACATCGCCCACGACAGCAACCACAATGCGATTTCGCCGCTCGGGTGGATAAACAAATCTCTGAACTATGTTTTCGATGTCTGCGGGATCAATTCATACATGTGGCGCATCCTGCATCATCGCGGCCACCACTCCTGCATCAATCTCCATGGTGAGGATGACGCACTTACCGGACGCCGCATCTTCCGCTTTACGCCACACGAACCGCGTGCACCGTGGCATCGGTTCCAGCACATCTATGGGCTCTTCATCTACGCTCTCTTTTCCCTCGATTATGTTTTCCTGAGAGACTTTGAGTGCTTCTTCTTTCCCACCCACGGATATCTGAAACGCACCAAACATCCCGCGCGCGAATACGCCATCCTCTTTGCCGGTAAAGGACTCTACTTTACCTACATGATCGTTTTGCCGGTGCTGTTGCTGGGAAAATCACTGCTGCTGGTAGCGCTGGCGTTCGTGCTGACTCATATCTTTATCGGATTGGCCGTGGCGCTGGTATTCCAGACCACGCACACGGTGGACAGCACTTACTTTCCGTCAAGCCGGGGCGATTTCGACAACGGCGTCTATCACATCTTCGCGACGACGGCCGACTACGCCACTGGTAATCCGCTGGTAGCTTGGCTGACGGGTGGGCTCAACCATCACATCGTCCATCACCTGTGTCCGTTTGTGTGCCACACCCATTACGGTTCGCTCACTCGTATTGTGAAGCAGACTGCGAATGAGTATGGGATTCCTTATCGCCAAAACGACACCATGACCCGGGCAATCGTCCAGCATCTGATACTTTTGAAGCGCCTGGGCAGCGAGGCTTAATCCGTGCCCCAAACCGCGCCCATCGTTTCCCGCCTCCGATCGTTTGCGGATTCGCGCGCGATGGCCGACAATCCCGTCCGGGTTCTTACGAAATACACCGAAACCGTGGGCGGGACGTTCCGATTTTATTTCGGCGGCGTCAAAGAGGCGATCGTTACCACCGATCCCACGGTGATCCAGCACGTGCTGAAGACCAATGCGGAAAATTACCACAAATCCGAAATCCAGGTGAAGCGGATGGGCCACTTCCTGGGCAAGGGTCTTCTTACCAGTGAAGGGGAAGTCTGGCGCACGCAACGGCGGCTGATCCAGAAAGGTTTCGATCGAAAACAACTGGACGTTCTGGGGTCGATCATGCAGGATGCGCTGGCTGAGTCGCTGGAAGATTTCGACGCCGATGCCCGCACCGGTCCCGTGGATATCTATCCGCACTTGATGAGAATGACCTTCGGGATGGTCGCCAAGTCTCTGTTTGGCGCCCAGTTGAAGGGCGAAGACATCCATCTCATCAGCCGGACTATCTCGACTATCCAGGAATTTATGGTTCGGCAAACCATTCAGCCTTATCTGAATCCCTGGTTTAGCGTCTCAGGCGAACTGCGCAGGCACGAAGAAATGCGGTCCCGCGCCTTTGGCATTCTGATGGACTACATCCGTCGGCGGCGTCAGGAGGCCCCAGGCCACGATTTGCTGCAGATCCTCATGGATGCCCGCTATAGCGACGGCGAAGGCATGAGCGATGAGCTGGTGCTGAGCGAGAGCATGCAACTGCTGGTGGCCGGCCACGAAACATCGTCGAACGCTTTGTCGTGGCTGCTCTATTTGCTCAGCTCGCGTCCGGATTGCCTGGAAAGATTGCGCCAGGAGTTTGATTCCGTGCTGGGCGACGCGCCTCTCGGCTATGCCGACGTTCCGAAGTTCACGTTTGCCACGCAGGTAATCCAGGAAGGGCTGCGCCTTTACCCGCCTTTTTGGATGGTGGATCGAATGGCCCTCTCGGACGACCGTGCTGGAGATCTCGTCATCCCGCGAGGGTCAACCGTCGTAGTGTTTGTTTACGGCGCGCACCATTCGGCAAGGTACTGGGAGAATCCGGAGAGTTTCGATCCCGAGCGTTTCAGCAAAGCCAACGAGAAACTGCACACGCCGTTCGCGTATCTGCCTTTCGGCGCCGGACCCCGGGGCTGCATCGGTGGTAACTACGCCATGCTGCAAATCCTCATGATTCTGAGCGTTCTTCTCAAGAAATACGATCTCCGGCTAACTCCCGGCCAGACGATCGAAGCCCGTCCGATGGTTATTCTGCGGCCCCGGCACGGAATCCGTATGAGCTTCACCCAGGCAATCCCGCGCGGCATCAGCAGCTTGTCCGACTGTTTGTCCTAGCAGCCCGTGTCAAAAATCCTGGCAGGCTGAAGCCCGCCCCACCTGGTGCCACAAATTGTTGATCCGTAGATGTGGCGCAGGCGCTTTCGCCTGCGAACCCGGCGTTGCCGGACTTTTGACACAGGCTGCTAGGGTGCGCAGAAATTTCGAGAGCATCTCCGGTGTGCCGGCACTTCCTTGAGTAATGAATCCGTCGGTCAAAGTCTGGCAAACGGCGGACGGAGCCAGTGAGAACTTTCCCTGGTTTGCCGTGGCGGTTCGTTCCAGCCAGGCGAATCTCGCCTCGCAAGCGCTGGAGCGGCTGGGATACGAACAGTTTCTCCCGGCGCGAACCATCCGCAGGCAGTGGTCGGATCGAATCAAAGTAATCCAGCAGCCGCTGTTCCCTGGATATCTTTTCTGCCGCTTCGATCCTCAAAACCGCTTGCCCGTGCTCATGGCGCCCGGCGTGATTTCGATCGTGCGCTCAGGCAAAACACTGCTACCGGTGGATGGCCAGGAGATCGAAACCATCCGTAGTCTGCTGTGCTCGCACGCGCCCGTGGTTCCTCACCCTTATTTAAAGGCCGGACATCGAGTCAGAATCCAAGGAGGCGCGCTGGACGGCGTGGAAGGCTTGCTGGTTGCGGTTCGAAGCGAATATCGGGTGATCGCTTCCATCACCATCCTGCAGCGTTCCGTATCGGTGGAAATCGATCCCGCCCGATTGCGACCAATTTGATTCACAGCCACATCAGTGGGGGAAGACGGCGCGAGAGCCTGGCGATAGCATGTGGCGCATGCAAAAAACACGTCAAAAAGCACCGACTCCCTTACGGTCGCGGTTCGGATGGAGATTACCGAACCCTGACCGTGAGGGAGTGGGTACTTTTTCACGACGCACGAAATTTGCGACACTACAGTTTGCCGAAATCCACTGCGCTCTCGGAACCCCAGCTACAACGCATTGCCAAAGCCTTGGCGGATCCGCGCCGCCATGAAATCCTCAGGCAGATTGGCGCCGAGACAAAAGGCGTGGCCTGCTCGGATGTGCGCGAATGCCAGTCCGTCACCGCAGCCACCCTTTCCCATCACCTGAAGGAGCTGGAGACCGCGGGGCTGATCCGGATTACTCGGGAAGGAAAATTTGCTCACCTGCAGGTGCAGCGCGATGTCCTCAAAGCCTACCTAAACCACCTGGGATCAATCTGAAACGGGAAGTTGCATCCATTCGCGCCGGTCTCTCATCAGTTAGACGGTTGTCTAATTATCAAATGAAAGCCGGGAGGAACAAGTGAGCAAACTACGCAACAAAGTCGCCGTCGTCACAGGCGCATCGAAAGGGATTGGCGCCGGAATCGCCAAGGGTCTGGCCGAAGAGGGCGCCTCAGTGGTGGTGAATTACGCTTCGAGCAAAAAGGGAGCAGATCAGGTGGTTGCCGACATCGTCAAGAAGGGCGGCAAAGCGATCGCCGTGCAAGGGGATGTTTCGAAACCCTCGGACGTGCAGCGGCTATTTCAGGAAACCAAGAAAGCGTACGGACGTTTGGATGTGCTGGTAAACAACGCGGGCGTGTATCAATTCGCGCCGCTGAGCGAGATCACAGAAGAGCAGTTCCATCGGCAATTCAACACCAACGTTCTCGGTCTTATCCTGGCCACGCAGGAAGCTGAAAAGTTGTTTGGCTCTGAGGGCGGAAATGTCATAAACATCGGCTCCACGGTGAGTACTCTCACGCCGCCCGCCAGCTGCGGTCTATACCGCAACGAAGGGCGCAGTCGACGCCGTGACGCATGTCCTGGCCAAGGAACTGGGGCCGAAAAAGATCCGGGTGAATTCCATCAATCCTGGAATGGTAGAGACCGAAGGGACGCATGCCCAGGGATTCATCGGGAGCGATTTCCAAAAGAAGCTGGAAGAGCAGACTCCGCTCGGCGGCATCGGGCAGCCGGAAGACATCGCAAAGATCGCAGTGTTCCTGGCTTCGACGGATTCCGGTTGGCTCACCGGCGAAACCATCGTTGCCTCCGGCGGCCTGCGGTAATTTCTCGTTACTGCTGCATTAGCCGCCGCAGCGCTCGAACCGCCGAAGGATCCTTTTCCGTGCTGTTTGCGAGGTATAAGCCGAGCATCCGTTTGGCCCGCTCGTTGTCGCCGGCGCGCAGCGACAAGTCTCCCAGGGAGCGGGCGCATAACGGATACTCGGGCTCGTGCTCGATATGCAGCGTGCACTCCGCCTCCATATGCTCGATGCCCAAGCGCGCTTTGTCGAACACCGGCAAATCCTTCGGCGGATCGCGCATGAAGATCAGGCTTTGCGGGTCTTGATAAACCAACTGCCAATCCGAGGTCAGTGGATTGCTCAACGCCAGTGCCAATGGGTAAAATTCGCCGGTGACATATTCGAAAGCATTCATCACGATCACGCGGACGTCATACCGGTCCAGCAGCTTCCGGCATTCAGTTCCCAAGACATTGGGCTTTTCGCCGTTGTTATAAAGAATGCCGCGGTAATCCTGATAGACAGATTCATTGAGCGCGCGGCCGTCTACGAAAGTGCGTTGCTGCGGCCACAATCGCCAGATCAGGTAACCGCCATATTCATACGTATTGAACATGGGCTTGCGGATGGCATGGTCACGCAGGAAATCAGAAGCGCCCGAGGGAAACTCCCACGCCGCCGCGCGGAATTGGAAAAATCTCCCGCGCACCACGCCTCCGATGAGTAGCGTGAGCAGCAGTACGATTGCCGCGAATCCAATCCATCGCGGAACTCGGAAGCTGCGCGGAAACCAGGCGACGATCAGGATGGGCGCGAGAAATCCGATGAGCAGGATATTCCGAAAAGCCATGAGCGAGGCCACGCCAAAAGCGGCGAACAGCAGCCAATCCGAAATGCGAATCTTGCGCCAGGAAATCAGAAGCACGGCCGCTGCGCCGTAAAGCAGAATATCGAATGCGTACGGCGGACCCCACAGATAGGGCGAGTGCCACTCGATCAAGGTCGAGGTGAGGAAACTCTTCTGGTAGCGGAAAAGCGTATCCAGAACATGAAAGCCGTTGGGATTGAGAAACGTGACGGCAATGGCTAGTGCGGATGCTTTCCAGATGCGCGCTGCGTTTTCCACCGGCTGTTTGCGAAAGGCGAGGATCGCAGCTTCGGCGGAATACGCTACCACCACCACCCATCCCAGAAAGAATCCGCCGTGCGAGTTTGCCCAGATGAGCGCGAGGGGAGGGAGCAACCATAACGGCCAACTCAACTCGAAAATTGCCACGAAGATCGCGACCATCAGAAAACTGATGAGCGCCGGGCGGTCGGACGCGAACTCCACCGCCACCATCGCTGTACCGAATGCGGCAGCCAGGCCCGCGTAGAAATTGCCGGTGCGCCGCACTGCGATGAGTCCGGTAAGCCAACAGAGCGCGGTCAACAATAACGCTTTGAACAGCACCAATCCAGGTGCGCCCGCGGCAGCGTAGATGACGTACATCATGATCTGCGTCAGCCACTCATGCGTGAGGTTGAAATGCCGAACCTGCTCCTCGCCGGGATATGCGGGCTTGCCGAGGTAAGTAGTGAAAGAAAACGGATCGGGAACCGGCAGCGCGTGGGAGTGAAGGATATAATCGCCGGTTTTGAGGTGCCACCAGGTGTCATACCCCGCCATCTCGGTAGAAAACATGCCGATCAGGCAAAGCGCCGCCAAGGCCAATAGCGTCGGTCGAATCCAGGATGGTTCCGGTCTGACGGGCTTCTGCGACCGGCTCTGGTGCAACTTGCAATGTGGTTTGAGGGCTACGGGTACGACGCGACACTTTATCAATGATAGAGGATAAAAACCGTTTCTCGTTTCTCGTTTCTGGTTCGCACGGTGCGGAGGTCTCTGAATTTGCGTGCATTCGCTTTCATTCGCGGCTATACTGGTTACAGAGCATTTGTATGAATCTGCCCTCCTCAGCTCGACCTTCCCTGTTCGGCTCCGACTAAGCCGTCTCCTTCGCTGTTTTACTGTCCCAACTGAAAACTGTCGATAGAGGAGACTGAAGATGCTTACCAGTGAAACGGTCCGTCTGGACCTCCCGCAAATCCTGACGTCGCTGCCCGGCCCCCGTGCCCAAGCCATCGTGGAGCGCGATCACAAGGTGCTCTCGCCGTCCTATACCCGCGATTATCCGCTGGTGGTGGATCATGGCCAAGGCTCGATGATCGAAGACGTGGATGGCAACCGTTTTCTCGACTTCAATGCCGGAATCGCGGTGGCGGCCACAGGCCACTGCCACCCTCGCGTGGTGGAAGCGATCCAACGCCAGTCAGAGCGTTTGATCCACATGTCGGGCACGGATTTCTACTACGAGAATATGGTGCAGCTCGCGGAAAAGCTGGCGGCAATCGCACCGCTCGGCGACAATTCGCGCCGCGTATACTTTGGCAATTCCGGAACCGAGGCCATCGAAGCCGCCATGAAGCTGGCGCGTTACCACACCGGGCGCGATAAGTTCATCGCGTTTCGCGGCGGATTTCACGGCCGCACTCTCGGCGCGTTGTCGCTGACCGCCAGCAAAGTGGTTCAGCGCAAGAAATTTGGGCCGCTGGTGCCGGGCGTGTTTCACGCACAGTTTCCCGATTCCTACCGGCGTCCCGAAGGCATCACTCCGGACGATCACGCGGTGAGCTGCGTGCGAGCCATTGAAGAACAGCTCTTCCGGACCACTCTGCCGGCGGAGGAAGTAGCGGCGATTGTGGTGGAACCCATCCAGGGCGAAGGCGGTTACGTTGTCCCGCCCAAGATTTTCCTCGAAGAGCTGGCCGGCCTGGCTAAGAAGCACGGAATCCTGCTGGTGTTCGACGAAATCCAGTCCGGCATGGGCCGTACCGGCAAAATGTGGGCCGCGGATCACTTTGGAGTGACGCCGGATATCGTCACAGTAGCCAAAGGCATCGCGAGCGGTCTGCCGCTGAGCGCCATTGTGACGCGCGCCGAAGTAATGAATTGGGGACCCGGAGCGCACGCCTCTACCTACGGCGGAAATCCGGTGGCCGTGGCGGCGTCGCTCGCGACCATCCAACTTCTGGAGCGCGAGCTGGTGGCAAATGCCGCACGCATCGGGGGCCACATCCTGGATCGGTTGCGCAGTTGGCCGGCCAAGTTTAAAAATGTGGGCGATGTACGCGGCCTGGGCCTGATGATTGGCATCGAACTGGTTCACGATCAGAAGACCAAGGAACGCGCACCCGAGCTGCGGGACAAGCTGGTGTCGATGGCGTTCGAGCGCGGTCTGTTGGTATTGGGCGCCGGACGCAATGTGCTGCGGCTTTGTCCGCCGTTGGTCATCACTCGCGATCAAGCGGACTTCGCTGTGGATACACTGGAGGAATGCCTGAAGTTGATGTAACCGCGGTACGAACCCTGGACGTCGGCTGCGGCATCAACAAATTTCCGGGCGCGATCGGGATCGATCGCAATCCCCGCACCCGCGCCGACGTTCTGTGCGATCTCGACCACTTCCCCTATCCGCTGCGCGACAACTCCTTCCAATCCCTGCGCGCCGTGCATGTGATCGAGCACGTATCCGACGTCATCCGCGCCATGGAGGAGTTTCATCGGCTGGTCAGGCCGGGCGGCCGGGTTCTCATTGTCACGCCGCACTACACCGACTTCAGCTCGTTCTGCGATCCCACGCATAAGTGGCACCTGAACAGCTTCTCATTCCGCTATTTCGGCGCGGACAACGCCGGATTCGGCTACTACTCATCCGCGCGCTTCCGCGAGGTTTCGGTGCATGTCCGCCTGCTGGCGCTGTGGCGATACCTCGGGTTCGAATTCCTGGTGAATCATTTCCCGCGCTTCCGGCGGTTTTGGGAACACTATCTTTGCTACGTGGTGCGGGGCAAGGTGATGGAGTTTTGTTTTGAAGCTATCAAATGAGCGATGCAAAGGAAATCGCCCGATACGTGAAGGAGAAGGAGGACCGGATGACCGCATGGCGGGAGATTGAAGCCACTGTGGATCTAAGAAGTAGGCCACTCGAAATCAGCCCAGGCCGAACCTGGAAAAGGGAAGACCTTTACGACCGGGATGATCGCGTCGCGTCTGCATCGACACTAGTACCCTAGTAGATCCCTGCGACTCGCCGGAACCCAAGACGCAGCTCCAAGCCCGGTTGGCCCTCTGCAGAATCGCCGGCGCCGGTGTCGGCTCGGTGAGCATCCAAGCTCTTTCAAAATCCCTCAGTGTCACAACTCGTCGCCTAACGTCCCCGACTTCCGCTTGACCTGGCACTGGCCGAACTGGAGCGTCATACGCGAGTCTGGAACATCCTTTCCGTCACTGCCCCTGTTATAGTTGCTGCGGCTCGCGGCGTTCGGGACCACCAGCTGAGCTTCTGGGAGGCCCAGCTTTGGGCGGCGGCGAAACTAAACCAAGTGGACACCATCCTCAGCGAGGACTTTCAGGCTGGTTCAATTTTGGGTGGCGTGAGGTTTATCAATCCTTTCGCCGCGGACTTCCAAGAGCCAAACTGGCTCACGTGAGTCCGGATAACTTCCCTGAGAATTTTCGGCCCCCGTCGCCACTTATACTGCACGCTTCGGTTCCGGCGCCATAAAGTAATTGGCACTGCTACCGATCTATTAAGCCAAGCGAGGTTTTGGCGATGTTGGGACGCCTTTACGAGTTCGCCGACGTGCTCCGGCATCACGGCCGGAAGCGGCACTTGTCCCCGAACCTGGCAACGGGACGCCGCGGCGAAGATATCGCACATCGCCATCTGCAACGCGCAGGGATTGTCATCGTCGCCCGAAACTTTCGCATGGCGTCGGGCCACGGGGAAGTGGATCTTATTGGGTGGGAAGGCGATACGCTGGTTTTCGTCGAGGTGAAATCCAGGCAGACCGACGAGTACGGCGCGCCAGACCGCGCCATCGGGCGCCAAAAAGAATCCAGCCTGATCCGTGCGGCGCGCGAATATGCCAGGCACGCCGAAGTACCCTGGGAAAATGTGCGGTTCGACGTGGTAAACGTGGTGTTTTCCAAGCCACCGTTGGTCACACACTTTCGGGATGTTTTCGGGCCTCCGGCGGCTTGACTGCCTCAGGAACAGACATTACGCTTCCTTGCGGTCGCGGTTCGGTAAGGGGTTACGCGGCGGAAGGCAGGAGCGGCACAGCGGATACGATCTGCAGATTGTAGTTCGGAGATGGATTCAAGAGAAGCCGGGCGGCCCGTTCAGGCTTTTCGGTTTCGAACAAACAAGTTCGAGAACCTGCCCGCCCCTCGACGCGCACTGCAGATGCACGTTGACTCACGCGGTAAGCCATCCTGGCCCCATGATGGGCCTGGAGAGAATCCAGTGGCCAATCCGAATCGGCCACCATACGAATCCCGCCCTCAGCGCCGATCAGGATGGTCATTTCCGAAGGAGTATGGCCAGATCGCAGAGAATTTTCCGCCGCATCGAGGATCTGAACGGCGTTGTCGACGAACCTGCTCACAAATCCCTTATCGGAACGGGGTGGGGGAGTTTGAATCTATTTTTCTACCGCTAACGCTGGCTCAGCCCGCCGTCCACGGCCAAGACCTGGCCGGTGATGAAGTTGGTCGCTTTCAAAAAGTACAGCACGGCGTCCGCAACTTCTTCCACAGTCCCCATGCGCCCCGCAGGAGTGGCCGCGATCATCTGTTGAACTCCAGGCTCCTCACCGGAATTGAGAATCACGCCGGGAGCCACCGAGTTCACCGTAATCTCCGGCGCCAGCGCTTTGGCCAATACCCGCGTCAGCATGATCACACCCGCCTTCGAGGAACAATAGTGCGCGTATTCCGCCCACGCCAGAATGCCGCCGAGCGAGCTGAGGTTCACAATCCTTCCGGCGCCGGATTTCTTCATCAGCAATGCCCCTTGCTGGCAGCAAAAGAACGTCGCCTTCAAGTTCACGCTGTGAATGAAGTCCCAGTCGGCTTCGGTAATCTCCAGTGGATTCCGCCGCCGGAATCGCGCGGCATTGTTGACCAATCCATACAGGGAGCCGAGCCGATCTTCCAGTTCGCGGAACATGCGCTGGATATCGTCCACTTTTTCCAGGTCCGCTTGAAACAATGGAGCATTACCGCACTCTTCGGCAGTAGCGCGCGCCTCCTTCTCCGAAGTCTGATAATGGATGGCCACCCGGTACCCCTCGCGAAACAGCCGCAAGGCAATTCCCCGCCCGATGCGTTTCGCGCCGCCTGTCACGAGTACTGTTTTAGAGTCAGCCATAATTTTTTTTTGGCCGCAGATGAACGCAGATAAACGCGGATAAAACAGGTCTTGCTCATCCGCGTTTATCCGCGTTCATCTGCGGCTAAATTCTTCCCTCGCTATACTACCGGATCTCCATGCACTTCTACTTCGCGCGGCTCTATGCCCTCCACTGCGGGCTCCGGCAGGCGGCCGGTCCAGTTGGCCCACAACCAGAAAATCGCCGTGCTGGAACTCACCAGGCCCGACACCGCGCCGATCATGCGCGAGCCGTCCGGCCACTTTTGCGAGGCCAGCCCGGCGCCTAGCATCGAAAGCATCATGGTGGACCAGGAAAACGTCTCGATCGTCGCAAACACACGGCCACGGTATTCGTTCGAGACGTGGCGCAGTAACTGCGAGGTGTTCATTACCGAGCTCACTGCAATGGCCGCGCGCGAAACGGCCAAAAACACCATCGCCAACACAAAGCTGGGCATCTGGCTGAATACCACGTACGCTCCTCCATGGATCAGGTAACAGATGCTGATGGCGCGTTTGTAGCCTTCGAACGAAATTCGCTTGCCCAGCCAGTGGGCAAAACCGCCGCCGATGAGCAACCCCACGCCGGCCGAAGCCCAGAGATAGCCGATGCCCGCCGGTCCGCGGTGAAATACCATCTCGCCGAACAGGCTGAATAAAATTTGCGCCGCACCTCCGCCGGACGCCCATCCCACGGCCAGCAGCGCGATTCCGAGAATCAGCGGAGACGCACGCATGTAGCGCAGCCCCTGGGTGTATTCGTGCCACGGACGCACCACTTTGTTCTCGTTGAGTTCCGTATCGCGCGCCCGGAAGCTGCCACTGGTGAGTTTCAAGCGCGAAATACACGCTGCGGAAAACAGGAATGACAGTGCGTTGAACGCGAACGCCCACTCGTAGCCGAATTGCGCCACGCTCGCGCCGCCCAGAAATGCTCCCAACGTGAGCGTGGACCATCCGGTGGTCTGCGTCAGCGAGTTCGCCGTGTGCAGCTCTTCTTTGCTCGCGATTGTCGGGAGAATCGCGGATCGTCCGCTGGTAAAAAAAGGCGAGGCGAACATCAGCAGCGCGCTCAGGACGTAAAGCAATACAGTGCTATGGGTCGAAATTGCAAGGATGAAGCCAAGCGCCACCACGGCCCGGACCAGATCGCTCACGATCATGATGCGTTTTCGATCCAGCCGATCTAAAACCACGCCCGCCAGCGGACCCGCCATCACTGCCGGAATCGCTCGCGATAACATGACGCCTGTCACCACCATCCCCGAATGCGTGGTGGCCAGCGCCAGGCTGAATACGGCGATGTTGTTGAAATGATCGCCCACCTCAGACACCACCTGCCCGCTCCAGGTGTAGCGATAGTTCCGGTTATTTTTGAGCAGACGTAGAAAGTCGGACATCAACGTGGCGCAAGTCTCCGGCTTGCTAAGCGATACTTTCCTGGCGCACCGTAATGGAATCCAGAAACTCGCGATCCAAATCGTAGCCGAAACCCGGCGCGTCGCGCACTGTGATGGTCCCGCGCGGAGTCACTTCCACCGGCGGCTGGATAATATCGCGAGCCCAGTAGCGCTTGCTGGCGGACACGTCGCCGGGAAGGACGAAGTTCGGCAGTGTAGCGAGCGCGATGTTGTGCGCGCGTCCGATGCCTGCTTCGAGCATGCCTCCGCACCACACGGGAATTCCAGCAGCCTGCGCGACATCGTGCACGCGCTTCGCTTCCCCGAATCCGCCCACGCGGCCCAATTTGATATTGATGATCCGGCCGGCCTTCATGGCGATCGCCTGCGCAGCTTGATGCGCGGAACGGATGCACTCGTCCAGGCAGATAGGCGTTTTAAGCTGGGCTTGCAACTGGGCGTGATCGATAATCTCGTCGTGAGCCAGCGGCTGCTCGATCATCATCAATCCGAATTCGTCGAGAGCCTTCAGGCGCGGTGTGTCGGCTAGTGTGTAGGCGGAGTTGGCATCGGCCATCAGCAGAATCTTCGGAAACCGCGCGCGAACTTCGCGAATCACATCCACGTCCCAGCCGGGCTTGATCTTCATCTTGATGCGCTGGTAGCCCGCTGCGATTTCCGTTTCGATCTTCTGGAGCAACTCGGGAACCGAGTTCTGA
The DNA here is from genome assembly GCA_963774655.1 of Bryobacterales bacterium. GTDB lineage: Bacteria > Acidobacteriota > Terriglobia > Bryobacterales > Bryobacteraceae > Palsa-89. Next base: position 848,866 of record CAVZFZ010000005.1, read on the forward strand.
ATCCCGATCGACACGCCGCACGGAATCTCGCGCCGCGCGCCACCCCCGATGTGCTGATAGAGCGGCTTGCCCGCTATACGAGCTTCCAAATCCCAAACTGCGGCTTCCAGACCGCCGCGCGCCATGTTGTGACCACGGATGTGCGATGTCCGGGCGTCCACGCCCTCGGCGCTTTCGAATTCGAAATTCAGTACGCGCGGCGCAACATAATCCTTCAGGATCAGCCACGCGGAATCAGTCCATTCTTCGTTGTAAAACGGATTCTCGCCGGCGGTGCATTCGCCCCATCCGGAAATGCCGGCCCCGACTGCCTCGACCAAAACAATGTGGCGTTCAGTAGTGCGGCCGAAGCTGGTCTCAAAAAAGCTGATCAGCGGCATGCGGATTTGCCGTAATGTGATTCGCTCTAGCTTGATTCCCATTTTCCTAGTAGATATGTCCCCGCTTCCTTGGACTTTTCAAATCCAATCACTGCCAGACCTGCGCCGAACGCCGCCTGAAACTGATCGCTCGCCTGTTGCTGAATCTCGCGCGCCTGTTTGGGATCCGCCTTGCGCAACGCATGCGATCTCAGCGGGGATCGCGATGCGGACTTCCACAGGATTGCGTGCGAAAGGCTGGCCGGCGACGATGGCCTCCACCCGCGGACTCCCGATCCACCACTCCGCGATGCAGCGATCCGTCGGCAATCCGCCGTGCAGATGGCTGGTGGTGGTTCCGTACTGGTTGTAGACGTATCGTCGAACAATAGCGCCCAGCCGCTCCATATTGAAAAAGGCGTTCTTGATTTCGAGCGGATCGAAAGTCCATTCGATCAGATCAATGCCGCGGCTGAGCGCCTCATCGCGTTGAGCTAATTTGAGCCGCTTGCCGACTTTCGCGTCCCGATATTCCGGCAGAACTCCCAGCATGTGGCTATGCAGATAACTCTTGCCGCCCGCCTTGAGTCCGGGAATCGCGAGACAAAACCCGATCATCCGCTGGCCGTCGAACGCACCGAACACCTGGCCGCCCACTTTGAGCGCTACCACAAATAGCCTTACCGGCAGCAGCTCAATCTCTTCGAAACCCCATATCTGCTGCTGCAGCCGCACCGCATCCTGAAGTTCGGAATGGGCGGTGAGTCCGCGGATCTCAATCATCGTGGGACTTGGCCTCCTGCCACAGCGCTTCCATTTCCGCTAAGCTCGCGCCGGGCAATTTCGCATGACTTTCGACGTGCGCGAAGCGTTTGCGGAACTTGGCGTTGGTCCGGCGCAAAGCCTGCTCGGGATCCACTTTCAGAAAACGCGCCAGATTGACCAGGACGAAGAACAGGTCGCCGATTTCGTTCTCCATCTCGCTCTGGGATCCGCTGGCCCGCGCACCTGCCAATTCCTTTAGCTCTTCGTCCAGCTTTTCGAGCACCTCTTCCGGAGTCTCCCAATCGAAGCCCGTTGCGGCGGCTTTGGAATTGATTTGCTGTGCCTCCACTAGCGCCGGCAGATTGCGCGGAACGGAATCGAGAATCCCGTGCGGCGTCTCCCCCCGATCTTTTTTCTCGTCGGCTTTGATCTCGTCCCAGCGGCGCTTCACGTCGTCCGCGGTTTTGGCTTCGCCCTCGCCGAACACATGCGGATGCCGGCGGATCAGCTTCTCAGCGATGGCGTCTAGCGAGTCGTCGATGCGGAACTTATTCTCTTCCGCGGCCATCTGGGCGAAGAAGACGGGCTGCAGCAGAAGGTCTCCCAATTCTTCGGAAAGACCGCGCCAATCGCGCCGATCGATGGCATCCATCACTTCGTAGGTCTCTTCCAACAGATACGGCTTGATGGTGTCGAAGCTCTGTTCACGATCCCAGGGACATCCACCCGGCGCGCGCAGACGCGCCATAATGCCGACCAAACGCTCGAATCGTTCGCCTGTGGTTTTTGGATCTGCTGCCATTCGATCGCGCGGGGGAATCCCCATTGTGGCACAAGCGATTCTCTCGCTGGGTCGGCATGCCTCGAGAACTCAGCGCACTTCAATCACTCGGTCGGCTGAAGTCACGCAAGCCTGAATATGTGCCCATACCTTGTCGATCGCGGCGAGCAACTCCGGCGTTCGGCAATTGCCGAGGCGAATCCAAATGAGCTGGCCTGTGCTTCTTGGATTTGTGGCGAGATGAAAGAAGTCTGCGTCCTTGCTGATGAGTACCATACCGTGCCGCTGTGCAAATTCCCAAATCTCGGAGTCCTTCGATTTTGCGAGGTCCACGTCAAGCACATGTTGACATTCGACGCCTCGCAAGCGAAAGAAAGTCACCAGCGCGCCTGGGAGCTGATTATCAACCAGAAACTTCAAGTGACCTGTAGCACGGGATGATCAACTTGATGAGCGGCGTATTCGATAGCAGCAAGAATGTCCTCCCGCTCCAGGAAGGGGTAGTCGATTAAGATTTCATCAATCGATGCACCAGCGCCAAGCAACTCCAGGACGTCGCTCACCCGGATTCGGAATCCACGAATGCAGGGGCGTCCCCCGCATTTGCCCGCTTCGGTCGTTATCCTATTGAGTCGATCCAGCTTCATTTTCCCGACTTCAGTTTACCAGCATCGGTCGCAAACTGATACACTACCGTTCGGCTTCCAGAACAAAAGAAGACCGTAGAAACACGATGAAACTGCTGTTGATTATGACCTTTATCGCGGCCATTGTGCCCGGCCAGGATGCCAAACCGAAGTTGTGAACGCAGGAACCTGACGGTTTCAAGGGCGTTAAATTTGGAAGCAGTGTGGCGGATGCCCGCTCCCTCCTAAGCTTCTCGACGTGCGTAAAGCCAAACGAACACAGGACAACATGCCGCCTAATGGTCAGCGCTGGCGGCTTCGATATGAGCGCATTCTTCCTTTTCGTTGATGACAGGTTCACTGGATGCGTCGGAAGCTTTCCACCGGCGAATTACGGGGACGTGCGCGACATTTTTGTTGAAAAGTACGGCAATCCGCACCTCAGGTGGGCGGATGCAGTGCAAAACAGAATGGGAGCGAAGTTCGAGCGTGAGCAAATGAGTTGGACTGGCAAGACTGCCACGATCTCTTTGAGCCAGTATGGGGACAAGATAACGGAAGGCGTCTTCAGCGTAATGGCGGCTAACGCGCCCGATCCAGAGAAGGAAAAGCGCGACGCGGAAAAGAAGAAAGCCCTCAACTAGCTGCGGGTAGCGTCTCAGTGCACTAAAATTCAAACTGAGACACTACCATCGGTAGTGAGTCAACCGCGGCCCCCAGCGCCGAGGGCCGGCGGACTGCGGCCAAAGATTTGGAATTGTCCTACATTTTGTATGCCGCGAGTTGAGAAGTCACTCCCTCTAGCCGTCGAGACCACTGAGAAGGGGGATACCCTGTGCGGCACGCCTCCAACAGCTAAAATAGTGGATGCAATGAGCGAACAGGGTTTCCCATTTTTTCCAGCTACTCTCGAGTTTCTGATTCTTTCACTGAAAACGCAGATCGAAATGCAACTCGGGCTGCTGCATACTGGTGACGAAGCGGAGCGCCCCGAGCCCGAGCTGCGCATCGCGCGACACAGCATTGACCTGTTAGTCATGCTGCAGGAGAAGACGCGCGGGAATTGCACCATCGAAGAACAACGCTTACTGGACAACGCGGTTACCGAGCTGCGTTTCCGGTTTGTCCAGGCTTCCGAGGAGCAAGAGAGGAAAGCCGCCGCCAAAACAACGCCGTCCGGGGAAACGACCGAAGGACAGGCCGGTTCGTAAATGGCGGGTGAGCCGATTCGCATTACGGTGCTCGGTTCAGGCACCAGCGTCGGAGTTCCGACCATCGGCTGTCATTGCGCGGTTTGCACCTCCGCCGACCCGCGCGATAACCGGCTGCGTCCGTCCATCCTGGTGAATTACGCCGGGCACGGCATCCTGATCGATACCACGCCCGACCTACGCCAGCAGGCACTGCGCGCAAGAATCGAACGAGTGGATGCGATCCTCTTCACGCATTCGCACGCCGACCATATCATGGGCCTGGACGATGTCCGTCCTTTTAATTTCCGCCAGGGCGGCGAGATTCCGTTTTATGCCGCGCCTGAAACCATCGCGAACATCCAGCACTGCTTCCGCTACATTTTCGACACTCGTTTTGCGGAATCCGCCGTGCCGCGCTTGGTTCCGAATGCGTTTAACGGCAGCCCCATCGATCTTTTCGGACTCCACTTCCTGCCCATCCGGCTGTGTCATGGCAAAGGCACGGTGTATGGATTTCGCTTCGGGAACGCCGCGTATCTCACCGATCACAGCGACATTCCTCCTGAATCCATGGAGCTGCTAGCGGGGCTGGACGTGTTGTTTCTGGATGCGCTACGGCACCGTCCGCATCCCACCCATTCCACGGTGGAGCATTCCTTGCAATCCGTTGAGAAACTCGCGCCCAAGCGCGCTTTCTTCACGCACATCTGTCACGATCTCTCGCATGCGCTCACCGAGCAGAGTTTGCCGCCGCATGTTCGCCTGGCCTATGACGGCCTCGAAATTCTTTTAGAGGCCGCTTGATGGCGATCTTTCGAAGCCTGGTTGATTTGCCGAGCGACTTCGGCCCTTGCGCGATCACGATCGGCAATTTCGATGGCGTCCACATCGGCCACCAGCAGATCCTGCGGCGCGTGGTCGCAAGCGCCCGTGAGCACGGCTGGAAAGCTGCCGCGCTAACGTTCGATCCGCATCCCACGCGTTTGGTGGCTCCCGCGCGAGCGCCGCGTTTGCTCACCACGCCGGCACAGCGCGCACGATTGATGCTGGATCAGGGCCTCGACGAAGTTTTGATCCTTCCATTCACCCAGGAAATCGCCGCGCTTACGCCCGAGGAGTTTGTGCGCGACATCCTGAGCGGCAAGTTAAACGCACGGGCGGTTTTAGTAGGCGATAATTTCCGCTTCGGGCATCGAGCCGCGGGCGACGCCAACACGCTACGCGAGCTTGGAAAGAAATTCGATTTCTCGGAGCAGATCATCCATCCCATTGCGTGGCGAGGCCGGATTGTCTCATCCAGCGAAATCCGCCAATCGATCGAGTCCGGCGAACCGTCCCGCGCATGCCGGATGCTCGGCCGTCCGTACGCGCTGGAGGGGATGGTAGTGCCGGGAGCCGGTATCGGGTCGAAGCAGACCGTTCCCACGCTGAACCTGGATACCAAAGCTGAGGTGCTGCCAAAGACCGGGGTTTACGTCACGCGAACCAAGGAGTTGGGCAGTTCTCGCGAATGGCCATCCATCACGAACGTCGGCTATCGTCCCACTTTCAACGGACACGGACTGACCATCGAGACCTTCCTGCTGGCGCCGCTCGAAGCCGAAACGCCCAAGGAGATTTCGGTGGAGTTTTTGCATTGGGTGCGCGAAGAGCGGAAGTTCCCCAGTCCGGAGGCGCTCAAAGCCCAAATCTTTCACGACGTGGGCCGTGCCCAGTCATTCTTCCGCCACTTCCAACGAACAAGTGGAAACACTCAAGGCACCGACTCCCTGACGGTCGCGGTTCGGAAAGAACCAGTTACCGAACCGCGACCGTAAGGGAGTCGGCGCCTTGGGTTTTATCAGTTCGTCGGTCGAGCCGAGCCTTCCTGGAATAAGAGCGATGCCAATGTCGTGAGATTCCGCCGCCACACCATCCAGGTGTGAGCGCCCGGTGTTTCGATTTCGGTTACCCGGATATCCTTCGACTTGAGCCATTCGCGGAACTTGCGATTGACTGCGATGAGCCGATCGTCGGTACCGCACGCGACCCACAGCAGGCGCAGTTCGGAATTCGCCTTGGAATCCAGCTTCGGAAAGGTTTTGTCGAAATCCTCAGACAGTCCCCCGGCGCTAAACGCTCCGACCCAACCGAAACGATCCAGCGCGTTGAGACCCACGAACAGCGATTCGGCGCCACCCATCGATAAACCGGCAATGGCGCGCGCACTGCGATCGCTCGCCGCGCGGTACTCCTTCTCAACTTGCGGAATCACTTCAGTAAAGAGAGCATCGCGGAATCGAGTGTAATTGCGCTCGCGCAAGCCCGGGTCGCGCAGCCCTACGCTTAGCGTACGAGAGACAATTTCCGGCGCGCCGTAACCGAGCGTCATCACAATGATCATCGGCTTCGCTTTGCCTTGAGCAATCAGGTTGTCCAGGATGATATTCGCCCGGCCCACCGCTGTCCATCCGCTCGCATCATCGCTATAACCGTGCAACAGGTACAACACCGGATATTGTTTCTTAGCGTTCGGATCGTAGCCGGGCGGCGTGTAGACAAAATAGTCGCGATCATCCCCCACCACAGCCGAGCGGTAGAAGTGATGATGCAGCTCGCCGTGCGGCACATCGTTAATCTCCCACGAAAGCGAACTTGGTCCAGGAACATGCACTTCACTCTGCACGCCCAGCAGATTCGGCTTCATCAGCGAGTTCGAGGGATCGATCAATCCAACGCCGTCCGCAATGAACGAATAGCCATAAAAATCCGGATCGAGTGGATCTGTGGTCACGCTCCACACGCCCTGCTCGTCCTTCTGCATCGGCACGCGCGCGGCGCCTTCGCGGCCAAGAAGGACTTCTTTCGCATTCGGATCGCGGAAGCGGAACGTAACGGTCTTATCCGCGTGAACTTCCGGAGAGACGATCGGCGGAGGAGGCTGCGGCGGCTGCGCCATAGCCGCGAGAGCCATCCACGTGAAGCCAAGCAAAATGCGTTTCATGACAGCCCATCTTACCGCGCTGAGGTCAGGCGCTTCTGACCCGTAACAAATACAGTTCGTTCTCGCGCACTGCCTCTGCTCGACGCACGATATCTTCCACATCGTCGCCCACCGAAAACAAGTGCCCGCTGAGCGAATCCGCTAGGCCGGACGCGAGAGTGGCAACCAGGTCCGCTACCACCTCGGGCGTAACATCCAGCCCCTCATCGAGAGACTTTTGGAGGAACGGAAGATGTTGGCGAGCCTCCTCCAGCATGGCAGTCCGCACCATTCCGGGCCGAATGGGAAACACGCTGATGCCGTGCGGTTTCAGCTCGAGCGCAAGTTGCTCGCTTAACCGGATCAGCGCCGTCTTGCTGGCCACGTACGCGGACATATCCGAATAGGCACGGACGCCGGCCCCGCTGGCGACATTGATAATTCGTCCGGCCTGGCGCGCGATCATTCCCGGCAGCAGTTCGCGGCAGAGCAACATCGGACCACGGAGGTTCACTTCCTGGCAGCGCCACCAATCCTCCGGGTTGCTTTCCCAGAAAGGCCCCAGCGGACCTGCTGTGCCTGCGTTGTTCACCAGCAGGCTGACGGCTCCCAACATATATCCCACCGAGCGCGCCACGGCTTTTACCGATGCTCGATCGGAAACATCGCCCGGAACGGCGATTACTTTGCCCTGAGCCAATTTAACGGTTTCCGAAAGCTGATCCGCCGAGCGCGCAGTGATCGCAACCTCCCATCCTTGTTTCGCGAGGCCGAGCGCGATAGCTCGTCCGATGCCGCGTCCACCACCTGTCACCAAAGCAACCATTGGCGTTAAGTATACGAAAGTCATTGGCCGCGGATGAACGCGAATGAACGCGGATTTAAGATATTACAATCGGTTAGACCGCATGACACTCTCTTCAGAAGTTCTTATTCGCTTTGCATATGAGCTCTTGATCGCTATTCAGGTGCCACGTCCCAAAGCGGAATTAGTGGCGAAATCGCTGGTGGCCGCGAATCTGCGCGGCGTGGATTCGCATGGATTGCAGTTGTTGCCGTTTTACATCGAGATCATTTTGATGGGCAATATCGACATCCAAACTGACGGCCGCATCGTTTCTGAAAACGGATCTTCGCTGGTGTACGATGCGCAAAATGGCATCGGCCAGTGGATCTCTCAGATCTGCTGCGACCATGCAATCCGGTTAGGGCGGGCTCACGGCGTCAGTATGGTTGTAGCGCGGGAATCGAATCATTTTGGAGCCGCTGCTTACTGGGCGCAGCGAATGTCCGCGGCGGGGATGATCGGGATCGTGATGTGCAACGCTTCGCCGCTGGTGGCTCCGTGGCAAGGTAAAGATCAGCGATTTGGCACTAATCCCATTTGCATGTCCGTGCCGGGCGCGGATTCGTGGCTGCTCGACATGGCCACCACCACCGTCGCGCTGGGCAAGATATTGAACGCGCAGTTCCATGGACGCACCACAATTCCGGCGGGATGGGCCATGGACTCGGAAGGCGTTCCGACAACCGACACGCAATCCGCGCTCGGTGGACTTTTGATGCCGCTCGGCGGCTACAAAGGCAGCGGGCTGGCGATGATGGCCGAAATTCTTTGCGCGGTGTTGGGCGGCGGCGCCATGTCTACAGAGCTCGGCGGCATTCGGGTGAAAGGCCAGCCGATGCGCACCAGCCAGATGTTTCTGGCGATCGATGTGGCGCGCTTCATGCCGCTGGATGAATTTGAAAAGCGCATGCAGTCCCTGTTAGGCATCGTGAAATCGTCGCGCACGGCCCAGGGGTTCGACGAAGTGCTGGTGGCTGGAGAGCCCGAATGGCGCGTGGAAGAACAGCGGCGCCGCGCTGGAGTCCCGGTGTCGGATGGTGCCTGGCAGAATCTGGTGCAGGCCGCGCAGAAGCTGGGCGTAGCAGTGCCCGGTTAGAATGTAGAGATGCCGGAAGAGAAGCCAGCCGCAAGTTTCGAAAGCGGCCTGATGGAGCTGGAACAGATCGTCAAGGAAATGGAGAGCACCGATCTGCCGCTGGAGCGCGCGCTGGAGCTGTATGAGAAGGGGATGCTGTTGAGCGAGAGCTGCCGCAAACAATTGGAAGCCGCCGAGACGCGGATTGAGATGCTGGTCCGGAAAGGCGACAGAGTGCAGCCGGAACCGTTCCGGCCCGACAAAGCATGACGCTCGCGGAATATGTCTCGCACCAGCAAATCCGGATCGATGACGCGCTGCGGCGTTGGGTGCCAGCCGGAATCCACGCCACCCGAATCCATTCACAAAGCAATGCGCTATAGCCTGTTCGCGGGCGGCAAGCGCATTCGCCCGCTGCTGTGCATCGCGGCGGCGGAAGCGGTCTCGGATGTTCCAGCCGGAATTGAGTCGGCGGCCTGCACGCTGGAGCTGATCCACACCTATTCGCTGATCCACGATGATCTTCCGGCGCTCGACAACGACGATTTACGGCGTGGCATGCCCACCTGCCACAAAGTATTCGGAGAAGCGATGGCGATTCTGGCGGGCGACGCATTATTGACGCTCGCGTTCCAGGTGTTGGCCCAAATGCCTTGCGAGCCGGCGCGGAAGACCCGGCTCATTGAGGAGCTGGCTGTAGCGGCGGGAACGGTGGGCGGTATGATCGGCGGACAGGTGCATGACATCGAGGGCGAGCGCAAGCATCCGACTGCTGCTCTGTTGGATGCTATCCATCGCGCCAAAACCGGTGCGCTGCTGCGGGCCAGCGTGAAAATGGGCGGTATTTATGCGGGCGCGGACAGCGATCAGTTGAACGCGCTTTGTCGAGCTTCGGCGAACACGCTGGGCTTGCGTTTCAAATCGTGGATGATGTTTTGGACGTTGAAGAGTCGTCTGAAGCATTGGGCAAGACCGCCGGAAAAGACGCGCAGCAGAAGAAGATCACCTTCCCCGCGGTGTATGGCCTGGATCGTTCGCGCGAAATGGCGGAAGCCGAGCGCATCGCGGCACACTTGGCGCTCCGTCCTTTCGATGAGCGCGCGGAACGGCTGCGGGAATTGGCGGATTTTATTGTCCGGCGAAAAGCTTAATTGGCCGCTGATGAACGCGGATAAACGCGGATGAAAACGAAGCAGAGGCTGGATGTGCTGCTGGTGGAGCGCGGGCTGGCGGAGTCGCGCGAAAAGGCTCGGGCGTTGATCCTGGCCGGACAGGTTTTCGTTGACGGGCAGAAACTGGACAAAGCCGGGCACACCGTAGCGCCTGATTCGCAGATTGAACTGTTGGCGTCGCCGCGCTATGTGGGACGCGGCGGGCTGAAGCTGGAAGCGGCGCTGGAGCATTTCGGCATCCCTGTCACGGGCAAAATCTGTCTCGATGTCGGATCGTCCACCGGAGGTTTTACCGATTGCCTGTTGCAGCGGGGAGCGGCGCGAGTGTACGCCATCGACGTCGGAACGGGCCAGTTGGACTGGAGGTTGCGCAACGATCCGCGGGTGATTGTGCAGGAGCAAGTGAACGCGCGTTATATTACGCGAACGGAGGTTCCGGAGCCGATCGCACTGGCAGTTTGCGATGTCAGCTTCATCTCCATCACAATGATTCTACCGGCCGTCGAAAATCTTCTGGCCGGAACTGGAGAAATGGTTATTCTGGTAAAACCGCAGTTCGAATTGGAGCGCGAGCAGGTGGGCAAAGGAGGGATCGTGCGCGACCCTCTGCTGCACCAACGGGCCTGCCGCCGCGTGGAAGAAGTGGTCCAGCGGTCGGGCTTTCAAACTGATATCATCCCGTCACCGGTGCTCGGAGCCGAAGGGAATCAGGAGTTCCTCTTATATGCCCGACATTAGAGTGGTCGGAATTATGGCCAAGCCGGGGATCCCGCACGCCTCGGCCATCGTGACGGAACTGGTGGGATGGTTGCACGCGCGCGGCGTGGAAGCGCGGCTGGATCCGGAAACAGCTTGCTACCTGGGCCACGGCGACGGCCTTCCCCGGGAAAAAGTGCCGGAAGGCACGCAGCTCGTGATTGTCCTGGGCGGCGACGGGACATTGCTGGCTGCAGCGCGCGCCGTAGCCGGCCGCGTGATCCCGATCTTTCCGGTAAATCTCGGCGGTCTGGGATTTCTGACGGCGATTACGTTGGATCAACTCTATCCGCAACTGGAGCGGGCGTTCAGTGGGGAGCAGCGCGTGGTGCCGCGGAAAATGCTGCACGGCGAACTGGTTCGCGATGGGCACACCCTTAGATCCTTCGAAGCGCTCAACGACATCGTCATCGCCAAAACCCAGATCGCGCGCATGATCGATCTGGAGACTCACGTCGACCAGCAGTACATCAGCACCTTCAAAGCGGACGGATTGATCATCGCAACGCCCACCGGTTCCACCGCCTATTCGCTCTCCGCGGGCGGTCCGATTGTTTACCCGCTGGTGGCCGCTATTTGCATCACGCCGGTGTGTCCACACATGCTCACCAATCGTCCCGTGCTGGTGCCTGACAACATGGTGATCCATGTCGTTTGCCAGGCGGAAGATGGCCAGGCGTTTCTCACGGTTGACGGACAAGTGGGCGAACCAATGCTGCGTGACGATCGCGTAGTCTGCCGCAGCTCCGAGCACAGCGTGCACCTGATTCGTCCGCCGAAGATGTTTTTCTTCGATGTACTGCGCCAAAAACTAAAGTGGGGCGAGCGGTGAAGCGGCTGTCGCTTACAGCCTGGATCTTCATCGCAATGGTGCTGGGTGTCGCGCTGGGCGCCGTGTATCCCGAGGTCGGCAAAGCGGACTGGATGGCAGCGCTGGCCAACGTCTTCCTGCGCCTGATCAAGTCCATCATCGCGCCGCTGATTTTCGGAACCCTGGTGGCCGGAATAGCCGGCACCGGCAGCGTAAAGACCATGGGTCGTATCGGCGTGAAAGCCATTATTTATTTCGAGGCGCTCACCACCATCGCGCTCTTTCTTGGACTCGGCAGCGGTTAACTTGATTCGACCCGGCGACGGAATGAAGCTGCAGGCCAGCGCGACAGAAACGGGATTGCCGCAGGCGGGCCCCACCCTGTCCGGAACGTTGGAGCATACGTTTCCAGCCAGCGTGATCGATGCCATGGCGCGGGGCGACGTGTTGCAGATTGTGGTGTTTTCGTTCCTGTTTGGCGCCGCATGCGCCGCAATCGGATTGAAGGCTGGACCGGTGGTGGAGTTCTGCAAATCGCTCTCGGAAGTAATGTTCCGGTACACCAAGTACGTGATGTATCTCGCGCCCATTGGCGTTGGCGCGGCCATGGCTCACACCATTGGCAGCAAAGGCATTGGCGTATTGTTAGGGCTAGGAAAGCTCGTGCTGACGTTGTATGGGGCGCTGCTGATCTTCATTTTCGTCGTGCTGGGAACAGTCGCCGTCATCGCCCGAATTCCGCTACAACGGTTTATCCGAGCGGTGCGGGAGCCGTTCATTTTGGCGTTTTCCACGGCGTCCAGCGAGGCCGCGCTTCCGTTGGCTTTGGAAAACTTGGAGACGATGGGCATCCCGAAACATATCGTGGCGTTCGTACTACCCACCGGTTACAGTTTCAACCTGGACGGCAGCACGCTCTATCTTTCGCTGGCTTCCGTGTTCGTAGCGCAAGCGGCGGGCATCCACATGGCGTTCAGCCAGCAGCTCCTGATGATGTTGACGTTGATGCTGACCAGCAAGGGCGTGGCTGCGGTGCCACGCGCATCGCTGGTGATCCTGGCCGGAACGTTAGCCACGTTCGGATTGCCGGTAGCGGGCGTCGCGCTAATCCTGGGCGCCGACGCCTTGATGGACATGGCGCGAACTTCCGTCAATCTGTTGGGCAACTGCATGGCGACGGTGGTGGTGGCGCGCTGGGAAGGCGTGGATTTGACGTAACCGAACCGCGACCGCGAGGGAGCGCTACCACGAAACCTGACGGAATGCTCGGTGCAAGACGAACGGCACCGTCTCCCTCACGGTCGCGGTTCGGTAGCGGTGTGCCTCATACCGAGCCGCGACCGTAAGGGAGTCGGTGCCTTTTTGGTTCTTTTCAATCCTGGCGGAGCGCCAGCAACGGATCGATCCGCGCTGCACGGCGAGCTGGAACGTAACACGCCAGCAGCGCAATTGCAGTCAACAGTAACGGAACGGCCACGTACACCTCGGGATCGCGCGCGCTGACGCCGACCAGCATGCTCCCAAGCAGTTGCGACGCAAGCAGAGACAACGCCAGTCCGATGACCGCGCCGATCCCGGTCAGCTTCATGCCTTGCCGCAAAACCAGCCGCGCCACCGAACCCGGATCCGCGCCGACGGCCATTCGAATCCCGATCTCGCGCGTGCGCCGGCTCACCGAATAAGCGATCACGCCGTAGAGTCCGGTGATCGCGAGCAGCAATCCGAACAGACCGATCGCCGTTACCACTTGCGTGATCAGACGATTTCCAAAAAGCGCTTCTTCGCGGAAAAAGTGCTGCAGCGTCTGGATGTCCTGCACCGGCGTACCAGCGTCCAGCTTACGGATCTCGGCCAAAACCGGGCCCGCCAGCGTCGCAGGATCGACGGACGTCTCCACATGCAGGGTCATCAGCGATTCATATTGCTGCGAGAACGGTAAATAGAGAAATGGCTGCGGACGCTCCGACATATCCCGGTACTTGATGTTTTTCGCAATGCCGACCACTTGAAGCGCCTGCTTGCCTATTTGAATCCGTCCGCCGATCGCGCTTCGCTTCGGCCAGTAGGCCTGGGCCATCGCCTCATTGACGATCGCCACTGGAACGGAGGACTGCGTGTCAGTGCTCTCGAACTTCCGTCCACTGAGGATTGGGATTTGCATTACGTTGAAATAACGCTCATCCACCGGATTCACCAGCACAGAAAGGTTCTGCTGGTCGCGCTGCATCTCGTAGCCTTCCACCACGATGTTTTTGGACGATGAAGTCACACCCAGCGGGACGTGCTCGCCGAGCGCCACCGCACGCACACCGGGAAGGCCGCTGACACGTTCCTCGATCTGGCGATAAAAGGCTCGGCCCTGCGTCTCCTGGTAGCCCACCAGAGACGGATCGAGAGTCAGAAGCAGAACGTGATCGGTGCGAAATCCGGCGGTGAATCCAGTGGCATTTGCGAAATCCTTTACCAAAAGCCCGGATATCACCAGGAGCAGCATCGAAACCGCGACTTGACCGATCACCAGGACGTTCCGCATTTGGAATCGCCGCCGCTTGCCGGAGAGCGCGGCATCGCCCGCTTTGAGCGTTCCGCTCAGATCGGTCCGCAGCGTATGCAGCGCCGGTGCAATTCCAAAGACAACGCCGCTGACCACCGACGCGCCCAGGCAGAAGAGCAGGACGCGCAGATCCAAATGGGCCACCAGCCACACCGGCAGCGCAGTAGGCAGGCGGATGGTGGAGAAGAACTGAATACCGAGCAGCGCCAGGCCCAAACCGGCAACTCCGCCGGCAAATGCCAGCACCAGGCTCTCGGTGAGCAACTGCCTCAACAAACGAGCCCGGCTGGCGCCGATGGCCAGCCGAATGGCAATTTCGCGCGACCGAGCGCGCGCTCGCGACAACAACAAACTGGCGACATTCGCGCACGCGATCAGCAACACCAATCCGGCGATGGCGAGGAAGATAGCAGTCTGAAGCGCATCATCCGGATCCACGCGCATGCGGGCTTCGAGCTCGGGCATGGCCAGCGCGCTGCGTCCCCGGTTGGTTTCTGGATACGCACGCTCCAAATTCCTCGCGATGGTCTGCAGTTCGGCTTGCGCTTGTGCCGGCGTGCGTCCCGCCTGAAGGCGGCCATACACGGATAAGTTGAGCCGTTCACGGTGACCCAGCAAGTCTTTTTCATCCGGCGCAAATCGCGGCGTGATGCCGAGAGGCACGTACATTGACTCGTGCGCGTAGCGATCCAATCCAGGAAAATTCTTGGGGGCGACGCCGATGATGGTGAAATCCACCTTGCTCAGCTTCACCGAACGGCCGATCACCGAGGGATCGCGGCCATATTGGGAATCCCAGAGCGAATCGCTGATGACCACCACCGGCTCACGATCTTCGTCCGCGCGAAATCCGCGCCCGAGCGCCGGCCGAAGACCCAGGACGTCGAAGAAATTCGGCGTGACCGCCAAACCGAGTGTAAGCTTCGCTGGCGCGTCGGGATTGGGGTTGAATCCAACAGGGATATTCTTCAATCCCACCAATCCCGAGAACGATTTGGCGTGATCGCGAAAGTCGAGGTAGTCGGGAATAGAGATTCTGTCGTAACGCGACGTTTGCGACGTGCTCACCACCCGAACCACATCGTCCGGATGTTGCACCGGGAGCGGCCGCAGAAGCATGGCGTCGGCCAGGCTGAACATCGACGTGTTCGCGCCGATCCCGATGGCGAGCGAAAGAACGGCAACGAGAGTGAAGCCGGGGTTGGCGGCCAACATCCGGATGCCGTAGCGAATATCGTTCCAGAGTGTGCGCATATCTTCCTACTACGACGCACACCCCCGGACGAATGTTCAAATTTTGTAAGAAAGATTAAGCGTGAGCCGGTTGAGGCACGCCAGCCTTCAGATACCAGGGCTTGGCGGTCTTGGTGGCCGCGTTTACGGCCTCAATATTCTTCACGCCTTCGGTGGAAAGCCAGTCTTCCAGCGCCTTGACGCCCTGTTTGGCGTAAATCGGCATGCCGTCTTTCCATGTTGCCCGTCCACAGAGCACTCCGGAATAATCAGTTCCGGCCTCTGCCGCCATGGTGAGTTCTTCCACAAACTGGGCGTTGCCCACACCGGCGCTTAAATAAATGAAGGGCTTCTTCGCGGTGTCGGCGGCCTTGCGGAAATAATCCAACGCCTCTTGGCGCGTGTAAGCTTTCTGGCCTTTGTAGACGCTGCTGCCTTCCACGAAGTGCGCATTGATGGGAACTTCCACCTTCAGAACGTCCACACGGTATTGCGGCTTCGAGAACTCTTCCATGCTCTTGGTGACACTCACCGGTTTTTGCTTGGCGAATTCCAGACCTTTCTCGTCGCCGCCCTTGGGATCGTAGCCGACGAATTCCAGGAAGAACGGGATTTGAAGTGTCTCGCACTCGGCGCCGACGCGTTCTATGAAGGCATGCTTGATGTCGTTCAACTGGGCCTCTTCAAACGGCGAATAGTAAATAAGAATCTTGACGGCGTTGGCGCCCCAATCCAGGATGCGCTTGGCCGAGACATGCGGCAGCAGATCGGGTAGGCGGCCGGGTTTGGTGTTATCGTAGCCGGTCTCTTCGTAAGCCAGCAGCAGGCCGGCATTCTTGGAACGCGCCTTGGCGGCGGGAAGTCCAAATTCGGGATCCAACAGAATCGCGCTGGCGTGGGGGGTCAGGATCTTCGAGACCGCGACTTTGAATTCCTCCATCATCGCCGGAGTCACCTGTTCCATCGGGATTCCTTTGCCGGCGGCGATGGACTTTTGCAGGCTGCCCCGCTGGTCCATCGCGGCTGCCGCGATGATTCCGTTCTTATTCGAGAGCGCCGTCATGTGACGCAATTTGCCTTCGGATATGCTCATAGATCTCCTATCATTTAGATTGTCTCGCAGAATGCCCTGTCTCGGAAACCGATGTACGCCGTTACAATCGGACTGGCTGTCTCAAACTGCATAATCGCTTGCGGATCTGCGAAAAGACGTCAAATGCACCGACTCCCTTACGCGGTCGCGGCTCGGTCAACCGCATCTTTCCGAGCCGCGACCGGTAACGGGACGTCGGTGCTTTGGGATTTTTCTCATTGTGCGCAGTATCGTTGCTGGCGCAGAGTCCCCAATACCCAGCCTTCCCCAGCGAGACACCGGCCGACTTTAAGCCCGTCACTAGCAGTTTCGATTACGTCAAGCGCGATGTGATGATTCCGATGCGGGATGGTGTAAAACTGCACACCGTGATCCTGTTGCCGAGGGGCGCGAAGGGCGCGCCGATTCTGTTGACGCGCACCCCGTACGATGCCAGCGCACTCACCAGCCATTCGCAAAGCTCACACCTTGGCCCGATGCTGCAGGGCTACGACAACGCCACCGACGTGATCATGGAAGGCGGTTACATCCGGGTGGTTCAGGATGTCCGCGGCAAGCATGGCTCGGAGGGCGATTACGTGATGAACCGGCCGTTGCATGGTCCGCACAATCCAACGCCGGTGGATCACGCCACCGATACTTATGACACTATCGATTGGCTGGTGAAGAATATCCCGGAGAGCAACGGCAAGGTCGGGATCCTTGGCATTTCCTACGACGGATTTCTTCCGCTGATGGCGCTGGTGAATCCGCATCCGGCGCTGAAAGTTTCGGTGCCGATGAATCCCATGGTGGACGGATGGATGGGCGACGACTGGTTCCACAACGGTGCGTTTCGCGAAACCATGATGCCGTATATCTACGACCAGGAAGCCACCCGCACTTCCGAAACCAAGTGGTGGAACAGTTACTACGACGATTACGATGAGTTCCTGGCGGCTGGATCGGCGGGCGAGTTGGGACGCCGCCGCGGCCTGGAACAGCTTGGTTTCTGGGTGAAGCTGATTGAGCATCCCGGCTACGATGCGTTCTGGCGCGATCAGGCCATGGATCGGGTGCTGGCGGCCGAGCCGCTGAAAGTGCCGGTGATGCTGGTCGGCAGTCTGTGGGATCAGGAAGACATCTACGGAGCAGTCGCGGTGTATAAAGCCATCAAGCCGAAGGACACGGCGAACGACAAGGTATTTCTAACTTTGGGACCCTGGTTTCACGGCCAGGAAATCGGCGATGGCAGCTCGCTCGGCGCTCTGAAATTCCCAAGCGATACGGGACTTCAATTTCGCCGTGAAATTCTACGCCCGTTTCTGGATCATTACCTCAAAGACACTGCGCCACCGGCCGATGTGCCGCCGGTTTCCGCCTACGAGACCGGCACCAACACCTGGCGTCGCTTGCCCGCATGGCCGGCCGGTTGCGCCAGCGGTTGCGCGCCAAAGCCCACCCCGCTCTACGTTACAGCCGGTCAAAAGCTCAGCTTTGACGCGCCGAAGTCCGGCGACGAGGCCTTTGACGAATATGTATCCGATCCGGCGAAGCCCGTCCCGTATCGCGCCCGCCCCATCGATCGAAGTTCCTGGAATCGCTGGCTGGTGGACGATCAGCGCGAGCAATCCGGCCGGACCGACGTCGTCACCTTCGTCTCCGACGTCTTAACCGCGCCCGTGAAGATCAGCGGACAGCCGGTGGCGAACTTGATCGCGTCCACCAGCGGCACGGATTCCGATTGGGTGATCAAGTTGATCGACGTCTATCCGGATGAAGTGGCCAACCAGCCCGCGATGGGCGGATATCAGCTCATGGTTTCGGCGGATATCTTTCGCGGCCGGTATCGCGAGAGCCTGGAAAATCCGAAACCGATCGCGCCGGATCAACCGCTGCTTTATCGCGTTACATTGCCCACCGCGAATCACGTTTTCCTGCCTGGACATCGAATGATGGTGCAGGTGCAATCGAGCTGGTTCCCGCTCTACGACCGCAATCCGCAGACGTTCGTGCAGAATATTTTCCTGGCGAAGCCTTCGGATTTCAAGAAAGCCGTGCAGCGGATCTATCACGCGCCGGGCCACGCGAGTTTTATCGAGCTGCCGCTAATCTCGACGCCTTAGCTCTTGCCCGAAAGGATCTTCGAGAGACGGGCTTTGCGGAGTAAACAGTTCCGCGCCGTCATTCAGGATGTGCATGTCGTCTTCCAACCGCACTCCAAATTCGCCAGGAATATAGATTCCTGGCTCATCGCTGAAAGTCATCTGCGCAGCCAGCGGGATGCTTTTGCCGTCGGACTGCAGCGTATTGGTTGCGATGAGATAGGGCCACTCATGGCCATCCATTCCGATGCCATGCCCCACCCGATGCGTGAAGTACTTGAATCCCGGCCCGTAGCCGGCGTCGACCACAACTTTACGCGCGGCCGCGTCCACGGCATCGCAAAGCACCCCGGGCTTGGCTGCTGCGAGCGCCGCGCTTTGCGCCTGATGCACGATGTCGAAAACCCGCTTCATCTTGTCCGTCGGCTTGCCTAGAACAAATGTGCGGCTGATGTCGGATTCGTAATGCTCCACCGAGCATCCGCCGTCGATCAGCAGAATAGTTCCTTCGCGAATCACTTGCGGTTTCACCGATCCGTGAGGCAGCGCTGAATTCTCGCCCACCTGCACGCCGGCGCCGCCTTGGAATCCCAACTTTTGATGAGCGCTGGATACCAGCGCCGCAAACTCGTGCTGCGTCATGCCCTCGCGGATGGATTTCCAGGCCGCCTCGTAGGCCTGCAACGTCACGCTGTTCGCCAGCCGCATGAGCGCGATTTCGGCGGGGCTTTTTATCATCCTGCATCCGGACGTCACCTCGGTCGCGCTTGCGATGGTGGCCGCTGGAATCGCGTGCGCGATTCCTTCCGCGAACACGTACTGGACGCGCTCTTCGATGCCGATCCGTCCGGTGGCCAAGCCGCGCTCCTTCAGCGCGAAGGCCACCACTTGATAAGGACTCTCGTTCTCTTCCCAGGTGAAGACGTGCGGCGATTTGCCGAACGGCCCCAGCGCGATCTGCTCCAGCGACCGGTCTTTTTCAAACGCCGGCGCCACAAAAAACGGCTCACCGCGCACTGGCAGAACCATCACGAACAGCCGTTCGCTGTTGCCCCAATTCACGCCGCTGAAATACAAAAGCGAGGTCCCGCCGGCTATCGCGATGGCGTTTAATTTGTTCTGCTGCATCAATTGCTGCGCCCGTTCCACACGCGCCAAGCGCTCTTCCATCGTGATGGGGTGCGCTTCCGATTTGCGGCTCTTCAGCGCGGCAATGGGAGCTTGCGCGGAAGCAACTTTAGTGGCGGCAAGAACTGCGCTGGCATTCAAAAGAGTGCGGCGAGTAAGCATGGTGGTGTCTATCGTAGCACCCGATACTGCGGTTCTCCAATACGACTTTATGGTGAAATGCTCGGTAGTGGGTCAGTTTGCAGATGCCCGCGTGGCGCACGTCAACCTCACGAATGCCGAGATCGAGGACTTGATTACCTAACCCGCCGGCGGAACGGTCGCAGCTCGGTAACGCTCTCCAAACATCGGACATCCTTTCCGAACCGCGACCGTCAGGGAGTCGGTGCCTTTAAGCCTTGGCTTCAATGAGTAACGCGCGGGTTGTTCCCGCTTTAGGGAATCCGATGCTCTCATCCTGAGTGCCTGACCTCGTCGACTAAAATGAAGCCAGGAGATCCCCATGGCGCGCATTTCCGGAGTGGAGGCCCAGCAGGCGGGAATCGTCACCCGGTTCCTCTATTGGATGACCAAACGCAAAGTAGGCGGCGTGATCCTGCCGTTCAAAATCACCGCGCACCAGCCTCGCTTGTTGTTTGCCATGGGCGGCATGGAGATGGGCCAGCAGGCATTGCGCACCGTCGACACCAAACTCAAAGCGCTCGCCAGTATCAAAACCGCAACGCTGGTGGGATGCCCGTTCTGAATCGACATCGGATCTGCCGTGGGCAGAACAGCCGGCATCAGCGAAGCGCAGTTGGTGGCATTGCCTGATTTTGAGGGCTCGCCGGCCTTCAACGATGTCGAGAAACTGGTGCTGCGTTATGCGGAAGCAATGACCCGCACTCCGGTAGATGTTTCCGAAGACTCTATTCGACGACCTGCGCAAGCACTTCGACGAGCGCCAACTCGTGGAACTTACATCCGCAATCGCCTGGGAAAACTATCGCGCCCGCTTCGACCACGCATTCGGCATCGAAGCCGAAGGCTTCTACCGCGGCGCCCTGTGCCTGCTTCCGGAACGAGAAACGCAGAACGAGAAACGAGAAACGATTTAACGAATCTCACCAAACAGCGCGCTCGTAGTGGCGCCGAATCTTATTGCCTTTTGTTATCAGCGGTGCATCGTTCGCTGCGGCGTGAGCCACGATGAGCCGGTCAAAAGGGTCTCGTATCCAACTCTGCTCCAGAGCACTGGCGACTACGGATGGGAAGTCCAACTGACAAACTTGCGAGCCGATGTGCTCGGACAACCCGGTCAGTCATGGAATCGGTCCGACGCAGTTCTGGTGAGTTTGCCAAACCAATGAGATCCACGTCGGTCATTTTTTGAGTTCGGCCCACTCTGAGATCCAATCCATGTGAACGATGTCGTCAGGATCGCCGACGATACAATTCCGCTTCTTCAACCGGCTGAGCTTGTCCGGCTTCACTTCCGGAACGATCTTCAAGATCTTCCCTTTCCGGACCACCTCTACAGGAATGCCCTCCAGCGCCTGATCCAGGATGCTGTAGATGTTCTGCCGAAGTTTGGAAGCGGTAACCTGCATGACCCGGCTCGCACCCACTACTCCGCCAGCTTCACCAACGGCTGCGCGGCCAGCACCGCCTCCGCATCCTCCGCGGTGAACTGCTCGGTTTTCGCCGAATGATTCATGGAGCAAAACTTCGGGCCGCACATGGAACAGAAGGCTGCATCCTTGAAACCTTCTTCCGGCAGCGTTTCGTCGTGCATTGCCTCGGCGGTTTCCGGATCCAGCGACAGCTCGAACTGCTTCCGCCAATCGAAACGGTAACGTGCACGGGAAAGCTCGTCATCGCGATCGCGCGCTCCCGGACGATGCCGCGCTACATCGGCGGCATGCGCGGCGATCTTGTAAGCAATAATTCCCTGTTTCACGTCTTCGCGATTCGGAAGCCCCAAGTGCTCTTTGGGCGTGACGTAACAGAGCATGGATGCTCCGTACCATCCGATCATCGCAGCCCCGATCGCGGATGTAATGTGATCGTAGCCGGGCGCAAAATCGGTCACCAGCGGACCCAAGGTGTAGAACGGCGCTTCGTAGCACAGCTCCAATTCCTTCTCCACCTGAAGCTGGATCTGATCCATCGGAATGTGTCCGGGACCCTCGATCATCACCTGCACATCGTATTCCCAGGCCTTCTTCGTCAGCTCACCCAATGTCTTGAGCTCGGCAAATTGCGCCTGATCGCTCGCATCCGCGAGACATCCCGGCCGCAGACCATCGCCCAGCGAGAAGCTGACGTCGTGCTTTTGGAAGATCTTGCAGATCGCGGTCGAAGTTTTCGTAAAGCAGATTCTGTTTGTGATTCTTCACCATCCACTCGGCTAAGATCGCGCCGCCGCGGCTCACGATTCCGGTGATGCGCTTGGTTGTGAGCGGCACATACTGCACCAGCACTCCGGCATGGATGGTCATATAATCCACGCCCTGCTCGGCCTGCTCTTCAATCACCTCCAGCATCACGTCGATGTTTAGATCTTCCACGCGGCGGACGCGCGTGAGCGCTTCATAGATCGGCACGGTACCGATCGGGATGGGAGATTCGCCGATGATGGCTTTGCGGATACGCGGGATGTCGCCGCCCGTGGAAAGGTCCATCAGGGTATCGGCGCCATATTTCACCGCGTAGTGGAGTTTCGCCACCTCTTCCTCAATGTTCGACGTGGTGGCCGAGTTGCCGATGTTGGCGTTGATCTTGCACATCGAAGCCACGCCGATGCACATGGGCTCCAGGTTGGGGTGGTTGATGTTGGCGGGGATGATCATGCGCCCGCGCGCAACCTCATCCCGGATCAGCTCCGGTTCCAGGCGTTCGCGCCGCGCGATAAACCGCATCTCTTCGGTCACCACGCCCTTCCGCGCGTAATGCATCTGAGTCCGGATCGGATCCTTCAAGCGTGGGGTAATCCATTCGGTCCGCATACCGGCCATTTTAGCGCGATGAACACACACTTGCTGTTTACGAGCCTGTGAAAAAATCAGGCTCGGAAAGAACGGCCCATATTTGGAGAGCGTTACCGAGCCGCGACCGTAAGGGAGACGGTGCCTTTTGCGTTCTTTCGCCGATTCCGGACTGGGGGAGGTGGTAGCCTCATCTTATGACGCCTTCCGCCGAAAAGACCTCCGTCCGGCCAGCCGAAATCCGGAACCGCCGCCCGCGTTTTATCAGCAATCGAACTTCCGGCTTCACCGAATCCGTCATTCGTGAAATGACCCGATTGGCCATGGAGAAAGGCGCCATTAATCTCGCGCAAGGTTTCCCGGATTTCAGCGCTCCCGAAGACATCAAGCAGGCCGCCCGGCAGGCCATCTCGGAGGACTTCAACCAGTACGCCATTACTTGGGGCGCGAAGCCGTTCCGCGATGCTATCGCCGCCAAATACCGGAAGTGGTACGGCCTGGATTACGATCCGGAAAGAGAAATTACAGTCTGCTGCGGCTCAACGGAAGGAATGATCGCCTCCATGCTCGCCACCACCAATCCCGGCGACGAGGTGATCGTATTCGAGCCCTACTATGAAAATTACGGTCCGGATACATTCTTGTGCGATGCCAAGCGGAAATTGGTTTCGCTCCGCGCTCCGGATTGGACCTTCGACCCGGACGAACTTCGCCGGGCTTTCTCACCGAAGACCAAAGCGATCATCCTGAACTCCCCCAACAACCCCACCGGACGCGTGTTTACCCGGGCTGAGCTGATGGTAATCGCCGAGCTCTGCCAGGAGTTCGATGCCCTTGCAATTACTGACGAAATTTATGAACACATTCTCTACGATTCGGCATCTCACATCCCGATAGCGACATTGCCGGGAATGCGGGAACGCAGCGTCTTAGTAAACAGCATGAGCAAGACTTACTCGGTGACCGGATGGCGTGTTGGCTGGGTTTTGGCGGCGCCGGACCTTTCGGAATCCATTCGAAAGGTTCACGATTTTTTGACCGTCGGCGCGGCCGCTCCGCTGCAACAGGCGGGCGTGCTGGCGCTCAACATGCCGGATTCTTACTATCAAAAACTGGCGAAGGATTACCAAGGCAAGCGGGATATGCTTCTAGGCATTTTGGAGGGGGCGGGGTTCCGCTGCTTCCGTCCGGACGGAGCGTATTACATCATGACCGATGTAAGCGATTTCGGTTTTCCGAACGACTACGCCTTCGTTCGTCACATGATCGAAACGGCTGGGGTAGCCGCCGTGCCTGGGTCCAGCTTTTTCGCCGATAGTAATGACGGTTCCAAATTAATTCGCTTTTGTTTTTGTAAGAAATATGAGACGCTAGAAGAGGCTAAAGAACGGCTGACAAAAATTTAGCCTAAACGTTTACCCTGTAAGTAAATTGCCAGGTGGCAAGACAGCAGTTCCGGCACGTGTCCCGGCTGGAGGATAAATATGCTGCCAAACTTTCTGTTGCCTGAAAGTATCGCTCGATCCGATGGCAAGGGACCTGAGATTGATCTCGGCCCCAAACAAGGGAAACTTCTAGTCCTCACCCTCGGTGTAACCAGGATCTTGGAACAAGAGAGCCTGGAAGTCTCTGTGTGGGGTTCCAGCGATGGCGCAACCTGGGGATCACGGCCACTCGCCACCTTCCCGCCCAAATTCTACTGCGGTATCTATTCCATTCTGCTCAACCTGGTGTCGAACCAGGACGTGAGATTCTTGCGCGTGCAATGGAAAATGAGCCGCTGGAGCCGGCAGGACGTTACACCGATGTTCGGATTCTATCTGTATGCGGAAGAATCCGGTGCAAGAGTGAACGCCGCCGCGGTCGCCTAGCCCTTATTTAGGCTGTGGCACGATCCGAAGGTACGGCTTCGGCGCCTTCCAGCCGTTCGGATATTTTTGCTTGGCTTCCTCTTCCGGTACCGACGGAAGGATGATGACGTCCTCACCCTGTTTCCAGTTCACCGGCGTGGCCACTTTGTGCTTTGCCGTAAGTTGCATGGAATCCAGCACGCGCAGCACTTCATCGAAGTTGCGTCCGGTGCTCATCGGATAGCTGAGCATCAGCTTAACCTTCTTGTCGGGACCGACGATGAACACCGTTCGGACCGTGGCGTTGTTCGCAGCCGTCCGGCCATCGGACGTGGTTCCGGAATCCGCGGGCAGCATGTCGTAGAGCTTCGCGATTTTCAATTCCGGATCGCCGATCATCGGGTAGTTCACTTTGTGACCTTGGGTTTCTTCGATATCGGCGGCCCACTTTCCGTGGCTCGATACCGGATCTACGCTGAGTCCGATCACCTTGCAATTTCGCTTTGCGAAATCCGGCTGCAGGCCTGCCATGTAGCCAAGCTCGGTGGTGCAGACCGGTGTGAAGTCTTTGGGGTGCGAAAACAGAATCGCCCAACCGTCGCCGATCCATTCGTGGAAATTGATGGCGCCTTGCGTAGTCTCGGCAGTAAAGTTCGGAGCTTCATCGTTGATGCGTAGCATAGGATCTTTATTCTAACAGCCCAGACATCGACAATTCTTTACACTAATCTGTAACTCGTTATACTACGCGAGGCGTCCTAGTATGAAGTTGGGAGCGAACCTGTACTCAATCGGCAGAACGGCGCAAGCATCCGCATTTCTTCTTCTTGCCGCCGCGGTCTCCTTCGCGCAGGCCCCCCCACCGAGCGACGCCAATCCTACTACAGCAACACCTCCGGCCGCGAATGACAGGATCCTGGGTCTCATCCCGAACTATCAAACGGTAAACGATCCCAACCAAAACATTGTCCCTCTGACCGTGAAGCAGAAGTTCGGGCTGTTCCTGAGAGAAACAGTGGATCCATTCACCATCCTGTCGGGCGCCGCGGGCGCCGCGCTTTCCCAAGCTGACAACGACGACCCGAAATACGGACAAGGCAGTGGACCGTATGCCGAGCGGTTCGGAGCGGCAGTCGCGGACATCACCACCCAGAATTTTTTCAGCGACGCCGTGCTCTCCTCCCTCTTGCATGAAGATCCCCGCTATTTCCGGCGCGGTCCCCAATATCGATTCTGGTATCGGCTGGGCTATTCTTTGAGCCGCATGGTGGTGACCAAGACAGATGCTGGCAAGTCCACGTTCAACTTCGCGAATGTCGGCGGAATGGCGCTGGGGATTGGTCTCTCCAACGCCTACTACCCGGATCGCAGCGTGAACGGACACGAAGTGGCGGCACGATTCGGGACCAGCCTGGTTGCCTCGGCCTTGTCCAACATCCTGCCGGAATTCTGGCCGGACATGAAGCAGAAGCTTTTCCACCATAAGTAACTTGAAAAACCAAAATCACCGGTCGCTTACGCTCGCGGCTCGGAATGAAGGTCCTCTGTTTGGAGAGGTTACTGTTACCGAACCGCGACCGTGAGGGAGTCGGTGATGTTCCGATTTTTCAAGGCCCTTTTCAGGCACTACCACTCCGCTTGACTTGGCTGGCTTGCTATCCTGATCGGTTGGCACGCATCTACCCCTTCCAACCATATCGCTACAGCGAAAAAGCCGGACCCATCGAAAATCTCGTCACCCAGCCCTACGACAAGATTTCTCCCGCTATGCAGGCGCGCTACCTTTCGCTGAGCCCCTACAACCTGGTTCGCCTCATCCTGGGCGAACGCTTCGCCACCGATTCGGATCAGGAAAATGTATACACGCGTGCGGCCGCCACCTTGCATGCTTGGATCGGCGAACGGAATCCTGGAACGGGAAAACGCGCCCAGCCTCTACGCTTACTACCAGCGATTCACTGTCCCCGACACCGGGCAGACTCTGGAACGCAAAGGTTTCATCGGACTCGGCGCGCTGGAGGAGTATTCAGCCGGCGTGGTGCATCGGCATGAACAGACACTCTCGGGTCCAAAGAAGGATCGCATGGAACTGGTGCGGCACACCCGCGCGCAGTTCGAGCTGCTCTTCCTGCTGTATCCGGATCCGGATCTGACTATCGATAAGATAATGGATTCCGCGATTGAGGGCGCGCAGGGTATTGTCATCACCGACGAATACGGCGCGGTACATCGCGTGTGGAGGATTTCGGAGCCGTCCGCCGTACGCGCCATTCAGGAGTCCATGGCGGACAAGAAACTATTGATCGCCGACGGGCACCATCGCTACGAAACAGCGCTGGCTTTCCGCAACGACAATCCGGGATTGAAGGATGCCGCCAGCGTCCCGATGACGTTCGTCAACATGCATTCGCCGGGACTCGAGATCCTGGCCACGCATCGCGTGGTGCGCGGTCTGGTTGGTTTCGATGCTGCTGCGTTCCTGGGGAAAGTGCCAGGCCGCCGGTTGCAATCTCTCGATGAACTACGCAGCCTATTTCGCGTTCCTGCGCCAGCCAAGATCCGAATCGGAATTGCGCTACAATCCGGCGAAATCACCCTGTACGAGCGTGATCGCAAACCCGGCGAATTGGACGTCAACGTTTTACACCAATACCTGCTCGGTTCGTTGCTCGGCATTAGCGAAGAAGCGGTGCGGGATGAGAAGCACATCCAGTATGTACGCGGTTTGGATGCAGCTTACGCCAAGGTTCGCGAGGACGCCGCGGATGCAGCGTTCCTGCTGGAGCCAACCACTATGGAGCAAGTGGCGGACGTGGCCTTCTCAGGCGGAGTGATGCCGCAGAAGTCCACTGATTTTTACCCGAAGCTGCTCAGTGGGCTGACCATCCACAAGCTGGAACGCTAGCCCTGCGGCACTCCGTCACGCTCCCTCGCGGTGGCGGTTCGATAACGGGTACCTCTTTCCGAGCCGCGCGCGCAGGCAAGCGTCTGACAGCTACTGATCCTGCACTCTGCCCTTCCAAACCCCACCGCGCCCGCTCCAGTAGCGGATCGCCGAATCCAGGGTGGCAATCATATAGAACAGCGCAATGATCGGCAACAGCGGCGCCCACGCCAACGAACGCCGATAGAACCGCAACGTTGGCGAATACGAGATCATCATGAGAACCCACGCCACCAAACCACAGAAAACCGCCACACGATCCCCAGTCAGAAGCAAAAGCGGCGGCGCGAGATAAATAACTACCATCCCGGCTATTGTTCCCGCCAGCAACAGAATCGAATGACGAAGCTGTGTAAACGCCGTCCGCGAAATCATGCCGTGAATTTCTCCGAACGTCGCGTATTCGCGGATACTGTGCGCTTGCTCGGTAAGCCCCATCCAGATATCGCCTCCCGGCTTCACCGCGCGGGCGAGTGCGCAATCGTCTATCAACTCCCCGCGGATGGCCGCGATTCCGCCGATCCGTGCTAGCGCCGAGCGCCGCACCAACATGCAGCCACCCGCCGCGCCGGCCGTCATGGATTCTCTCCGTGCAATCCATGCGGGCGGATATAACTTGAGAAAGAAAAACACGAACGCCGGAATCAACGCGCGCTCGGGTACTGTTCTGCATTGCAGCTTCACCAGGTAGGAAACCAGATCCAGGCCGCCGGCTTCTGCCCGTGCCACCAAGCCCGACACATTGTCCGGCGCATGGACGATATCGGCATCGGTCAGCAGGATGTAATCAGGTTTCAGAGATTCGGCGCGCTTCAGCCCTTCGGAAACGGCCCACAGCTTACCCGTCCAACCCTTAGGCAGCGGTTCCGCTTCAACGATGCTCAGACGTTCATCCGCGCCAGCGGCCGCCACGGTCCGGTCCGTGCTGTGGTCGTCGACCAGGACGATGCGCAGCGGACCTGGATAATTCTGCCGAAGAAGCGACTGAATGGCGCGGCCCACCACTGCTTCCTCATTGCGCGCCGGAATCACCGCCACCACGGATTTCGCCGGCGCATCCAACTTCACGATAGGAGCCGCACGCACGCGCCAGAAACCGCCGCGCCCAAAAAGTAAATACAACCAAACCACGAGCGAAGCCGCGCCGACTAGCTCAAAGAAGATCACCGATACATAATGGTGACATAGTGGCCGCCTTTCTCCAGGACATCCGTTATGCGTTCCGGCTGATTCGCAAAGCGCCGCTGTTTTCTCTTTACGTGATCGCCCCGCTGGCGCTCGGCATCGGATTGAACGGCGCCATCTTCCTCTTGTTGGATGCGCTGTTACTGCGGCCGCTTCCGGTAAGGAATCCGGATGAACTGGTGCGGCTGGTGGAAGTGATCCAGAATCTCGGACCGCGCAGCGACTACAACTACAATGCCCTGGAAGCGCTGGAGCGCAAATCCACCACGCTTACCCAGATCATCGGTTACGTGGACGCGAACACCGCCGTGCGCGACTCCACTGGCGTGAGCCGGATCCGCTGCCAGATCGTTACCGGCAACTTCTTCGCGGCTCTCGGAGTACAGCCGTTGTTGGGCCGCATTCTAACTTCCTCCGACGCGTTAGCTTCGGTAGCGTCGCCGCCCGTTGTTGCGAGTTACGCATACTGGAGCCGGCAGCTGCAGCGTGATTCGGCGATCGTTGGCAAAACCATCACGCTGGAAGATCGCGCCTTCACGGTGGTGGGAGTAATGCCGCGGCCGTTCAACGGACTGGAAGCGGAGACATCGCCAGACCTCTACGTTCCGTTGATCGCCGGAAGCATGGTTTCGCACACCAATCCCGACGCCAATTCGTTTCGCAAGTTTGAATATTCGCTCGCTGCCCGTCTGCGGCCGGGAGTAAATCTGGAACGCGCGCAAGCCGAAACCGCGAGCATCGTTTACGCGACAATGGAAAATCCGCCGGGGGAAAATCCGCCAGGGGGCGGTATTCGCGATGAACATCTCGAGCTGCAGCCCATCGGCAAGGGAGTTTCGCTGATCCGGCCCAAGTTCGCATCCGGCTTGATTCTTCTGATGAGCGGCGTCGGGCTGCTGCTCCTGATGATCTGCGCCAACGTAGGCGGACTTCTGCTGGCGCGCGCTTCCGGGAGACGCGAAGAGACGGCGGTGCGGCTTGCAATTGGCGCAACGCGCGGCCGTCTGGTGCGCCAGTGGTTGACCGAGAGCTTGATTCTGACTTCGATCGGTGGGTTAGCCGGGCTTGCTCTAGCATTCGCGGCGGCGCCGCTTCTGATCCGCGCCCTGCCGCCCATCCGCGATTTCAGCGCCGCAGTGCTGACGCTCTCGCTGGATTTACGCCCCGATGGCCGTATGTTAGCCTTCGCAGCCGCCCTTTGTGTTGTGTGCGCGCTTTTTGCGGGGCTCCCAGCCGCATTTGAAGCAAGCCGCGCGAATTTGCAGACGTCGCTGAAATCGTCGCGCGGCACCGCACGCCAGCCGTTCCGTTGGATGCTGGTGTCGCTTCAAATCGGCTTGTGTACGTTTCTGCTGGCCGGAGCCGGCCTGTTAGTCTCCACCTTCCGGAATCTCCGCGCGCTCGACCCCGGCTTCGATCGCGACCACATCGTCACGTTTTCACTCGACCCTGAAATGGCGCATTACACCGTGGAGCAAGCGGAATCGCTGCGCAGCCGTCTTCTGAACGAGGTGCGAACCTTGCCGCAGGTGCAATCAGCCGGTACCGCCAGCATAGGCCTGATGCACGGAACTGGAATCAAAACCACTGTTGCGCTGGAAGGCCAAATCACACCCCACCGGGATTTTCTCAACAGCAGCTTGAATTATGTCTCGCCCGAATATTTCGACACCATGCGCATCCCGCTGCTCGCGGGCCGGCTTTTCCGCCCGGATGAGCCCGAATCCAAGCCTCTCCACGTGATTGTGAACCGCGCTTTTGTGCGCCGCTTCTTTCCCAACGCGGATCCCCTCGGGCGAAAGTTCGGAATCGGAACCGACAGGATTGTTCCACCCGAATTCGAGATCATCGGCGTGGTCGGCAATGCGAAATACCGATCCTTGCGCGAAGTGGTTCCTCCCACCATTTACAACTTCCACTATTCCGACCCGAAGTACGTGTCGGGCTTCATTCTGCACTTACGTACCAAGGGTCGTCCGGAGACCATCATCCAATCCGTGCGGCGCGCGCTCAACCAAATCGACCCACGCCTGCCCTTCTTCGAAATCCGGACGCTGGCGGAAGAAGTGGACGCAACGCTATGGGCCGAACGCTTGCTGGCGTGGTTGTCGGCGATCTTTGCGATGGTCGCCGCTGTGCTTGCAACGTTGGGCGTCTACGCGACACTCGCATACGCCATCGCGCAGAGCCGGCGGGAAATCGGTATCCGCGTGGCATTGGGCGCTCGCGCCGCCGATGTGCTGCGGCTCTTCTCCGCACGCCCCATGCGCTTTGCCGGCATCGGTGTTTTGCTCGGAATCACGGGATTCTACGCGGCCACCCCAGGCTTTCGTAGCGTGCTGTATGAAGTTTCCTCAACCGATCCGATTACGGTTGTCTCCGCGGTGGCCGCCGTTCTGCTGATCGCGCTGGCGGCCACCATTGTGGCGGTGAGCGGCGCGCTACGAGTGGATCCCGCGATAGTATTACGAGACGAGTAGCGAAACCGGCGGCCACTCCGGCCGCGTCGAAATCCAAGTGGAGGTTTGTGGAATGCCGAAGGTGAAAGGTCCGGCCGAAGGAAGAATCAACGGCCGGACGGTCATCGAACAACTGATCCGGAACATGGAATTGGGGCAGTTCGAGATGGCATACAGCACTCTGCTGCCGTGCATCTTCAGCCTCTACTTGCACCCGGATGATTACGCGCGCCTTACCGGTGTCTTCGACCTGATTAAAGAGGATGCCAAACGTGCGCTGGCCGCGCGTCTGGAGCAGTTGAACGCGAAGCCTCTGGGATTGGGCGTGATCCGTACTGGCAAAGATCGAAAACCCTATAAGATCGCCTGCAAGGATTGGGCCTTCGAATTCTTTCCGGATTCCGAAGGCGTGGTCCCCTTGGGCGATGTCGAGATCCACTCCGAGTTGAATGAAGTTCCGCAGCCCGGCTACCACGGAACCAAAACCACACTGCTCGATCGCGAGCCGGCCGTGGGATCGGTCACGGGAACGCGGCGATCCGGAGAGCGTCCGCTGGCCGAAATCCGCTATGAAGACGACTCGGGCCCGCAGGTCTATCACATGCTGCAGGACGAAATCAGCATCGGTCGGGGCGGCGACGACGTCCTGGTGAATCTGGCTCTCTACACCAATGACGAAGTGTCGCGCGAGCATTTGCGCGTGCGTCGCGATGCGGCGCGCGGCGGATTCCTGATCGTGGACAACAGCATGAACGGCACCTGGCTGAACGGAAAGCGCCTGACGCGCGGGCAAGAAGAGAAGCTGCCGAGCCCGGCAACCATCGGTGTGGCTGAGGTGATTACGCTCCACTTCGAGGCGAAGCAATGAAGCCTGACATCAGCGGACCAGGTGGGGCGGACCCCCTGGTCCGCGCGGGTCCCCCTGGACCCGCTTCTTTTTCATCAGCAGGCCGACGAGGGCGTCGGCTGCGGACCAGGGGGTCCGCCCCACATCAGCCTGAATCATGAGCATCAACGAAAAATGGAGATCCGCCGCGCTGTCCCACCCCGGCCTGGTGCGCATCGAGAACCAGGATCGTAGCTACGTTGACGACAACCTCGGCATTTTCCTCGTAGTCGACGGGCTCGGCGGCCATGCAGCGGGCGAGAAAGCCGCGGAAACGGCGGTGGAAGTAATCCGCGCCGAATTGGAACCTTCCACCTGTGACCCGAAGCAGAGCGTACCATCCGCAATCGCCGCCGCCAACAATCGCATCTACGAACTTGCCAGCGAAAACGAGGACTGGCGCGGTATGGCCTGCGTTCTCACGCTCGCAGTAATGCAGGGCAACCGTGTGGTGGTCGGTCACGTCGGTGATTCACGCCTCTATCTGATTTGGAACGGTGCCATCCGTAAGCTCACCTCCGATCATTCCCCGGTGGGCGAGCGTGAGGATCGGGGCGAGCTCACGGAAGCCGATGCCATGTCGCACCCACGCCGTCATGAAGTGTTCCGCGACGTTGGAACCAGGCGCCGCGAATCCGGCGATGAAGAATTCGTGGAAATGAAGGAGTTTTTGTTTAAGCCCGATGCCGCCATGCTGCTATGCAGCGATGGTCTCAGCGATCTCCTCACTTCCGCCGAAATTAACCAGATCATAGACCGCTATGCTGGCGATCCGGATCAGGTTGCTCGCGATTTGGTAGACGCCGCCAATCGCGCCGGTGGCAAAGACAACGTCTCGGTAGTGTTCGTGGCAGGCAGCGAGTTCCTGGGCAATGCATCGCCTCAGATGGCGGAAGCACGCGCGCGGCACGCCATCACCAGAGCGCGCGAAATCGTCGCTCCAGAACCAGCCCAACCAGCCATCTCCCGATGGCGAAGAGCCCTCACCAGCCGTGTAGCGTTTTTAATCTACGGATTTGCAATTGGGGTGGCTCTGGCGTTAGCATGGCGGTAAGCGAAACCGCCCGCCCGCGCCTGCGTCAACCTCCTTAGGCAATTTGTGCTCAGCTCCAAGCAATTCGGTAATTATCAGATTATCCGCAAGATCGCGCGCGGTATGACCGACGTGTACTTGGCATTTGACAGCAACGCCAAGCGCCACGCGGTATTAAAAATTGTTGAGGAATCTTCCGACCCGCTCACGCAGTTGATTCTCGAAGCCGAGCGCCGCGGCGCAGCCATCCAGAGGCAATTGCACGATGCCGATTCGCGCGTCATCGAGCTGTACGAATCCGGCGAAATGGATGGATATTTCTTCATCGCCATGCAATACATCGAAGGGCGGACCATCGCGGAGATCCTGAAAGAAGAAAAGCGCATCGAGTTGGGACGCGCCACCA
Organism: Bryobacterales bacterium; assembly: GCA_963774655.1. Classification (GTDB taxonomy): domain Bacteria; phylum Acidobacteriota; class Terriglobia; order Bryobacterales; family Bryobacteraceae; genus Palsa-89. Next base: position 882,034 of record CAVZFZ010000005.1, read on the forward strand.
AGTTCGCGATGGAGATTTTGAGTCAGCTTGACCGCCTGCACTCCTTCCAGGCTGAAATCGATGGCGAGCGTCGATCAGTGGTTCACGGCGACATCAAACCATCCAACATTCAGATCGGCGCCGACGATGAAGTTCGCCTCTTGGATTTCGGAATCGCCAAGGTTCTTACGTTCACGCACAGCCGGACGCATTTGAATCTCGGCAGCCCCGGCTACTGTTCGCCGGAGCGCTTGAGCCGCGGCCAGGTGGATCGTCATGTGGATCTCTGGGCCGTCGGCGTCACGCTTTACGAAATGTTGGCCGGATCGCCGCCCTACCAGGCCCGGGACACGCGCAAGCTGGAGGAGTTGATTCAGTCGCGCCGTCCTCCGCGCGCGCTGCCGGCCGATTGCCCCGCACCGATGCAGGCGATTTTGAAGAAAGCGCTGGCCGGCGATCTGCACCAGCGTTACGTCTCCGCGGCAGCGTTTGAAAGCGACCTGCGGCTGTTCTGGCAGAGCCGTCCCACCGTGGCGCAAACCGAGCGGCGCACTTCCTGGAACACTAATCCCACCGTGGAAAAACAGCGCATGCGGATACTCGACGCACTTCCCCGCAACGTCGCGAGCATGGCGGACACGCTGATACAAGGCGTGATGAAGTTGAAGCCGGAAAAACCCAAACGTCTCGCCTCCGTAATGAGCATCCTGGTGGCGCTGTGCTGGGGTTTGTTGGCCGGATTGGTGGTCTGCGTTCCGGCCGGCTATTATTACCGGTTTTGGCGCGAGAGCACGCCGCTGCGCACCACCGCGGATTATACGCGCCTCAGTGTTGCCGGTATTAACGCGCAGTGGAGCCTGTTCCAGCGGATCGACCATCGCAATTCGTTTCTTGGCGAGATCTCTCCCGCTAAACGGCTTTCTACCAGCGTCCGGACCAGCCTGCTGCACGCGGCCGATGACGTAGTGGAACGGTATCGCAACAACTCCGATCCTGCCATAGAAGATTTTGACTGGCAGAAAGCCGCAACGTGTTTGCGGCACGTTCTCGAAATGGATCCGAACGACCATGAAGCGCAGGGCCGTCTGGCTCTGGTGGACGGATATTTGAAACTGGTACGAGCGAATTCCGCCCAGCCGGAATCGCGCAAGACGTTGGTCGAGGCCGCCCAAGCCAGGTTTCAGGAAAGCGTGTCGTTGATCCCGCGCGCCGCGGATCCGCATCTGGGCCTGGCGCGAATCTACATATACTCGCTGAAGAATGTCGGCAAAGCGATCGCGGAATTGCACGAGGCGGAACGGCTGGGGTTCAAGCCCGGACCCCGCGAGATGGAGCAGGAGGCGGACGGCTATCGTTTCCGGGCGAACTCGGAATTAATTGCTGCGCGCGCGTTTCGAGGGAAATCCCGCGATGCCGAACAGCGGTATCTTCGGCTCGCGCAGCGCGATTACGATCGGGCTCGCCGCCTTTATGAACCTATCTCGGGTTACTCGAATGTGAGCGTCGCATTGCGCGAAGTGGACGATGACGATCAGGCCCGGCAGCATTTGTCCGATACGTTGAATCAGCCGGCGAAACCGCCCAAGCGGCAACATCGCGCGGCCGTTCGGAGGTCCAGCCGGTGGCAGTAACCAAAAGCTGGGAAGCGAAAGTGCTCGCGGTCGGAACCGAGCCCGGGGCGTCGCGGCGCATCGGGTTGCGCGAATTTGCCTGGCTGGCGGGCGCATCGTTGCTGGTATCCATCGGGCTCGCGCTTGTGTACTCAGCCAAAACGCACAACTTCGGTGAGCTTTCCGCCCGGTTGGAGCGCGGCGAATTGCTGGATCTCAACACCGTCACCAAACCGGACCAGTTGCTGCCGTTTCTTCAGATTTTCCCGAACGAAACCGAACGCGATGCCGTTGCGAACAAGATCAGCGATTTCTTGACCGTGCATCGGCCCATCCGGAATGTCGGCGCGCTGGCACGGTTGCACGCGAGCAAATCGGAAATTGAGAGCCATCCGGAATGGACCGTCCTCACAAAACAACTGCAGGAACAAGTAGCGCGGCCACCGGGAAAACCGCGCCGGACGGAACTACAAATCCCCTTACTGCCGCTGGCAAGAGTGAAACCAGCACTATTAGTTCGCACGCCGCGCGAATTCCAAACCCAGTTCCTGATCTGGATCGCCGCCTACCTCGCCGGATTCTACATAGTGTTCCTGGTCTGGCGATGGAGCGCCTTTCGTGGCGATTTCAGCATTCTTCCCGCACTGCACCTGCTTACGGGATTCGGATTGATCCTCGCCGTGAGTCTGCGCGATCCTTTGCGCGACACGCTGGAGTTCAGCAAATTTGCCTGGGGCGTCGCACTCGGATGCGTGGTCCTGCTGCTGCCGGCGCTTGCGCATCGTCAACTATCAGCGCTTCGCCAAGTGGTGCTACACGCCTCTATTCGCCGCCTTCCTGTTGTTCCTCGGCTTGCTTCGTTTCGGCTCCGGACCCGGCGGCAACGACGCAAAAGTAAATCTCGGGCCGTTCCAGCCGGTGGAAGCCATCAAGATCCTGCTGGTATTCTTTCTCGCCGGATACTTCGCGCAAAACTGGGAGCGCCTGCGCGATCTGCGCGAGAAACGCCTGGTCCCTCGTACCCTGCGCTGGATCAATCTTCCGCGTTTTTCGCATGTGCTGCCGGTGATGTGCGCAGTAGTCTGCGCGCTCGGATTGTTCTTCTTATTAAAAGATCTCGGCCCGGCGCTAGTCACCGGGTTCCTGTTTCTCGCGATGTTCTGGGCTGCGCGGGGTCGCGCCGGATTGGCGCTGCTCGGCATTGCTTTGTTGGTGGGTGGCGTGACCATCGGATACAAGCTGGGAAAACCGACCACGGTTGTGGAGCGCATCGATATGTGGCTCTCGCCTTGGGATAACGACATCCATGGCGGTAATCAGCTAGCCCATTCCTTGTGGGCTTTTTCTACCGGGGGCACGTGGGGATCGGGACCCGGCTGGGGCGATCCCGCCATGATCCCCGCCGGCAACACCGATCTGGTGCTGCCAGCCATCGGCGAGGAGTGGGGATTCGCGGGTGTAGCGGCTGTCCTCTTATTACTCGGCTTTCTGGTGCACCGGGCGTTTCGGATCGGATTGCGCGCGCCCAATGAATATGGCCTGTTTCTCGCGCTTGGCCTGGGAGCGCTGATCGCCTTCGAGATGCTTCTCATCTCGGGCGGCGTACTCGGCGCTATCCCGCTTTCCGGTGTTGTGTCGCCATTCTTGAGCTCAGGCAACACCGCCATGCTCGCCAATTTCCTGATCTTCGGAATTCTCTTGGCAATCTCGAATCACGCGCGCGGCAGCGTGGATCACGAACCTTTCCGCCGGCCAATCCGTTCGCTGGAAAGAGCGCTTGCCGTCTGTACAGTGGCGTTGCTTTGCATGGCCGCTTATTACCAAATCGGGCATGATCGCGAATTTTTGGCGCGCGACACCAAGGTCTTCGAAGACGACGGCGTAAAGCGCCCGCAGCACAATCCGCGGCTGAATTCGCTGGCGCACGAAATCCATCGCGGGGACATCTTCGACCGCAATGGGATTCTGCTCGCCACCAGCGATTGGAATGAGCTGGAACAGCATCGTGCGGATTATGCCAAACTCGGCGTCAACATCGATGCCGCTTGTTCGCGCCTGGATAACCGCCATTATCCCTTCGGTCCGGCCACGGCGCACGTCTTAGGCGATTGGCGGACAGGCGATAATTTCCACGCCACCAATGCGTCTCTGATCGAACATGATTCAAACGTCAAGCTGCAGGGATTCACCGATTACAGCGAGTTGGTTCCGCTGGTTCGTTACCGGCATCATCCGGGCAATCCGGAAATCGTTCGCCTGATGGCTCGGGATCGCAATCTCAAAACGTCGCTCGACATTCGGCTTCAAATCCAAGTGGACAAGCTGCTGCGCGAGCATCTCGCGACAGCGCACAAAGATCATGGCGCGGCCGTTGTGATGGATCCGAAATCGGGCGACGTCCTGGCGCTGGTCAGCGAGCCGGAACCAATCGCGGGCGCAACCACTCCGGATCAGCTGTTAGATCGCGCCCGTTATGCGCAATATCCGCCAGGATCCACGTTCAAACTGGTCACCGCCATGGCTGCGCTTCGCCTGGATCCAAAGCTGGCCGATCAGACATTCGCCTGCCAACGTCTTCCCGATGGCCGCGCCGGCACACGCATTCCAGGCGTGCACAAACCAATTCGCGACGATGTGGGCGATTCCGCGCACGGCACGCTCTCGATGGAACGAGCCATCGTAGTTTCCTGCAACGCATATTTTGCGCAGTTGGGAGTTTTCTCCGTGGGTCCGAAAGCGTTGAGCGAAACTGCGAGCCAGCTCGAAATCCCGGCGGGCAGCATCGCGGATTTGCAAGCCACCATGCCGTTTGCCGCGTACGGACAAGGCCCGGTGCTGGTGACTCCGTTCAAAATGGCTCGCGTGGCGGCCACCATCGCTGCGTCAGGCAATATGCCGCAGGGCCGCTGGGTGATTGATAGCAGCAATTCTCGGAACTCGGCGCCGCGTCCCATCCTCGCGCCCAATCTGGCGGATTTTCTGGCGCGCGCCATGCGTTCGGTGGTTCTGGAAGGAACGGCCCGGCGCGCGATGAAAGGCGAAGCAGTGAGCGTCGCAGGGAAAACAGGTACCGCGCAGCTCGATGAAGGCATGCCGCACTCCTGGTTCGCGGGATTCGCGCCTTACGATGGCGACCGCTCGAAAAGCATCGCCTTCGCGGTAGTGGTGGAGCATGGCGGTTATGGCGGCGCAACGGCTGCGCCAATCGCCCGCGCCATCGTCGATGCGGCTGCCGGGTTGGGCTTAGTGGGAGGCAACCAATGAGGATTTCCGAAATCATCGAGCGCTTCGGACGCGCGGTTTTCGAGGCTCCCTTCGGAGCTCTCGCCGAAACCATTGGCGATTCCCCCGAGGTGGCCGAAATTCGCATCGCGGTGCTGGATGAGGTGCGGAAGAAAATCCAGCGCGCCGGCGGCAAGGCTTTGTTTCCTTACAACCTGGTCCGGATCGTGATTCGCGCCGCCGGCCCGGACGCTGCCGTGTTCGAGCGCGATTTCTTTCGCAAGTTTTTCGAGGAGGAAGTGCGCAAGGGCATCTCGAAGGAGTCCTGCCGGTATCCCGATGACCTGCGCGTCGAAATCCGAGTCTCCGACAACGGTCAGGAAAACTGGGTGGTGGTCGAGACGTTGGCTGAAGACATTCCGGTTGCCGCCGAACCCGCACGCGTGCGCCGCACTGCGCGTTTAGTGGTGGTAGCCGGAACCGCCAACAAATCCGAAGTCCCACTGCAAAAAGCCCGCACCAACATCGGCCGCCTGGTGGATGTGTACAAATCGGAAGGCCTCTCGCGCCGCAATGACCTGGCGTTCGCCGAAGACAATCCCATCAATCGAACCGTATCGCGCGAGCACGCTCACATTCTGTTCGAGAAGAAGTCCGGCGAGTATCGGCTATTCAACGATCGCTGGTACAAACGCGGCGACAAGAAAGAATCGAACTGCGGTCTATGGATCGTCCGCGACGGCATGGGCCAGGAAGTGCATCGCGACACGCGCGGAACCCGGCTATTACCCGGCGATGAAATCCACCTGGGCAAAGCCATCCTGAAATTCCAACTGAAATAAAAAAGCACCGACTCCCTTACGGTCGCGGCTCGGTAGACGCACGGATGCCGCATTCCGAACCGCGACCGTAAGGGAGTCGGTGCCTTAAACCAATTCCAACGCCTGCTCAAAATCCGCGAGCAAATCGCGCCAATCTTCAATACCAATGGAAATCCGCACCAGCCCATCCGTAACGCCGGCTTGCTCGAACTCCGCATCCGTGAATCCGGAATGAGTAGTAGTCTTCGGATGGCACACCAGCGTCTCCACGCTGCCTAGCGATACCGCATTGCGCGCGATGCGCAAATTGCGCAGAAACTCGAAGGCCGCTTTCTTTCCGCCTTTGCAGATCGAGCGAAAGCATTCCGCCCGGAAAATCGCACTGCTCATTCACAATGCGAATCTGTTCGGGATCTTTGAACAGCGTCGGATACAAAACGCGCGCCACTTTCGAATTGCGCGACAGCCGCTCAGCGATCCGCTCCGCATTCTTGCTTGACCGATTCATCCGCAGCGTCACCGTCGGCAAGCGTCCATCCAGCATCCAGCATTCATCTGGCTGCAAAATATTTCCAAACAGGCTGCGTTTGGACCGCATCTGACGGATCAGGTCCGGATCCGCGGCGATGGCCGCTCCGCCCAGCATGTCGCTGAATCCGGAGAGATACTTGGTCGCCGAATACAGGCAGATATCCGCGCCCAGCGCCAGCGGATGTTGGAATGCCGGACCCATCAGGGTATTGTCTACCATCACCAGAGGTTTCCTAGGCAATCTCGCCGCTGTATCGGCCGCCTGCTTGATGCCGGTCATGATAATGGTGGGATTCGCCGGCGTCTCGATCAGAACCACGGCTAAATTCTTAGCGCTGCAAATGGCTTCATCGATCTCCCGCGAAGCGCCCGCAGCCACGGGAATCCCAATTATCCCGAGCGTTGAAAGAAAATCCTGGATTAAGTGCTGCGTTCCTCCGTATATCGGAACCGTGTAGACGATGCTTTCCCCTGGATGTACAAAAGTGAAAAGAGCCGTCATGATTGCGGCCATACCGGAATTGAAGACTAGCGCCGCTTGCGCTCCAGTTTCGAGCGGGAGAATCTTGTCCTCCAGCATTTCCGCATTCGGATGATTGAAGCGCGAATATACCAGATCGGGCTGTTCATCCTCAGTCGGCTGCGCGCGGCCGGCCATCAGGTCGAAAGCGCGTTCGGCCGCTTCCGGACTGGAAAATACGTAGGTGGAACTCCGGAAAACGGCGGGCCTGGCCGATCCCACCGAAAGACTGGGATCGAAGCCGCGCGTCATCACCTGCGTATCCGGACGAAGTACCGAAGTGTGCTTATCCGCCATGATGGAACTCCCTACTTCCGAGTTTACGTCTATTTCTTGGACGACTAGTTCTGTATGTCTGAAAAGTGCGTTGACGTCGGTCGCTTACGGGTTTGTGAAAAAACCAAAAAGGCACCGACTCCCTTACGGTCGCGGCTCGGTAACGTCCTCAAAAATACGAATCCTCTTTCCGAACCGCGACCGTGAGGGAGTCGGTGCCGTTTTTGCATCACGGACCAACGTCTTCAACGGAGTTACCGTCTACGACGCACAGGACTCGCTTTATTCAGCCCGCAAAACATCCGCCGGATCAATCCGCGTCGCACGCCACGCCGGGATCGACGCCGCCGCCAAAGCCGTCGAAATCAAAATCGCAATCACCGCCGCGAACACCAGGGGATCGGCAGCGGCCGTTTCGAACAGTTCCGATTCCAGCACTCGCGTGCCTGCTAGAGCTGCCGCGGTTCCAACTGCGGCGCCGAGTAGAACCGGCCGCAAGGCGATCCCGAGCACAAATCGAACCACGGTAGCAGGCGTAGCTCCCAGCGCTCCTCGAATTCCGATCTCCCGCGCACGCCGCGATACCGCGTAGGAAACCACCGCGAAGATTCCAGCCACCGCCATACCCAATGCCAATCCCGCAAAAATTTCAAGCAGCAACGCGCGGAAGCGCTCCTCGGATGCGGAGTTCGCCACCACCCTCCGCATGGTTTCTACCGATGTTACAGGTTGGCCGGGATCGATCTCATGAATCCGCTTGCGCAGCGCAGCGGCGATGGAAAGCGGGTCGCCTTGCGTGCGCAAAACCAGATACGTGTATTTCGCCCCCATCATCGACTGTGTATAGGGGACATACAACTCCGCGTCAGCGCCGGTGCGCAGCGAGCGATGCTTGATGCTTTCCACCACCCCAACCACCGTGAACCATTCGTCAGGTTTCGGATGATCGGATCGCGAGACGCGCTTTCCCAACGGATCTTGACCCGGCCAATAATGGCGCGCCAGTTCGTCGTTGATCATCACTACCGGTTCCGACTTCGTGGCGTCTTTCTCGTTGAAATCACGCCCGCGCAACAGCCGGATTCCCAGCGCCGGAAAATAGCCGGGGCTGACCTCACGCAAGTAAATGCCATAGTTATGCCAGTTAGCGTCCGCGACGCCTTCCACGGTCAAGGAAGAGGTGATGGACAGCCCGCCAAAAGGCAGCACCGTGGAGACGCCCGATTTCATAACGCCTGGTATCGATCTGGCTTGTTCCAGCAATCGCGAATAGTGGTTTGCTTTGGCCTCCATTGTCTTGAGACCGGCAGGCACCGAGACTTGAGCCACCAGCACGTGCTCCGGCTCGAATCCGAGATGGACGCGCATCAGCCGGTCCAACGTATGCAGCATCATCCCGGCGCCAACTAGCAATAGCAAGGAAAGCGCCACTTCAAAAGCGAGCAGAGCGGACCGGGTGCGATTGGCTCCACGTCCAGCAGAGACACTTCGACCAGTGGCGTGAATGCCCGCCGTAAGATCGGATCGCCACAGACTGACGCAAGAGGGAATCGCGCAAAGCAACGTTGTTAGCAGAACCAGACCGGCGGTCGCTGCAAGAGCAATGCCGTTAATGGATACGGTGTCCAGCCCCGGAACCGGAAGTTTTCCGGCGAATAATTTTCCCAACAGTCGAAGGAATGCGAACGCTAGCGCCGTGCCTGCAACGCCCGCCGCGATTCCCAAAATCAGCGTCTCGCGTACTATTTGACCGGCCAACCGCATCCGGTCCGCACCAAGGGATGCACGAATCGCGAACTCCCGGCGCCGCTCGGATGCGCGCGCCAATAATAAATTCGCAGCATTGGCGCACGCGATCAGCAGCACCAAACCCACTGCGCTCCAAAGCATCAACAGCGCGCGCCGATAGGGGCCGGTGAATTCCTCGGTGAATGGGCGAATGCGTGGATGCCAGCCTTTCTCACGGTCCGGATTCGCGGGCAGTCCAGGATTTATCGCATCCAACTCATGCTGGGCTTGCTCGAGGGAAACTCCCGGCCGCAACCGGGCCAGGGTGCCGAAGAAATGGCGCAGTTCTCCCGGCACCACCTCCGCGGCCTTGAAGGGAATCCAGGCCTGATGCGCTGCATTGGTGAAAACAAAATCCGGCCCCATCACTCCCACCACCGTGTAGCCTTTGGAATCCAGCAGAATTTGTTTCCCCAAGATACCCGGGTCGGCGCGAAAATGCTTGCGCCACAAACTGTCGCTGATCACCGCGACCGGCGGCGCGGATGTTTCGAACTCACCTGGCAGAAATGTCCGTCCCCGCGCCGGCCGCACACCCAGTGTCTCGAACAGATGCGGACTCACTTCCAAAGCAAAAATGGAATCGGTATTGTCCACTCCGCTAAGCACGAAGTTTTGCCATCTCCAAACCACCGGCTGTTCCATGGATCGAACGCGCTCCCCGAAGAAGTTCACGTCGTCCGGGACAACGTTTGTTTCCTCGCCCTTCGCATCCAACGCGTGGATCTCCACTAGCCGGTCCAAGCCGCGAAATGGGAAGGGATGCAGCAAAACCCGATCCACAATGCTGAATAACGCCGTGTTGGCGCCCATCCCGAGCGCCAAAACCGAGATCACAACAAGAGAAAACCCGAGGTTTTTCCTAAGGCTCCGCATGTTGCCAGTGTACCCTTACAAGAACCGAGGAACCGAATCACGGAAGAACCGAAGAACTACTCCGAACTAAGGAAGCAAGTACCCCAAGAACAGAGTTTTGCCGTATTGGTGAAAACCCGGTTACCGCCTAGTATTCAAGTAAGCAGCCATGAATCAGGGATCTGTCACCATCAAACCGTTCAAGACCCAGTACTCCGAGCACGAGGCGGCCCAGGAGCTGGGAGTTTCACTGGATGAGCTGCGTACCCTGATCCGGAGCCATATCGTTGAAACGGATGACGATTTGAACAACGTGCCCATGGCGAGCTTTCATCCGTCGGATCTGTTGGTCCTCAAGCTCCTTTTGAGCTCGAAAGCGTCTCCCACAACTGAGGATTGAGCAGCGTAGGCGGACGCCGCCCTTCGAGCGCCGCTACGGCATTGCGAGCCGCCAGCATCGACATCTCGCGCCTTGTATCGATGGACGCGCTGGCGATGTGAGGAGCCAACGTTACATTTGTTAGCTTCAGCAAACCCGGGTGCACCTTGGGTTCGTTCTCGAATACATCGATACCGGCGCCGGCGATCCAGCCTTCCTCCAGCGCTTTTACCACTGCGGCTTCGTCCGCTACGGGACCCCGCGAAGTATTCACCAAAATCGCGCTCTTCTTCATAAGCATGAGCTCCGGCTCGCCGATCAACTTGCGCGTTGCATCCGAAAGCGGAACATGCAAACTCACAAAATCGGATTCCCCCAAGAGCTGTTCTTTCGAAACCAACTCGAGGTTAAGTTCTTTCGAAATCGCTTCCGGCGCCTGCACAGGATCGTAATAAAGAATTCGCATGGAGAATCCGCGCGCCCGCCGCGCCACTGCCTGTCCGATGCGGCCCATTCCGAAAATTCCCAAGGTCCGATGATGCACGTCGTGTCCGACGAGTAGATCGATGGCCCATTTCTTCCACAGGCCAGCGTGCAAAAACTGATGCCCTTCCACCACGCGCCGAGCCGCGGCTAACAAAAGCGCGAAGGCGAAATCAGCCGTTGTATCAGTCAGCACGTCGGGCGTGTTGCTCACCAGAATGCCTTTGCGCGTGGCGGCTGGAATGTCGATGTTGTCGTATCCCACTGCCACATTGGCGATAATCTTCAATCCGTCGAGCGAATCGATAAACTCGGGCGTGAACTTGTTGGTGAGGTTCGCAAGAATGGCCTGCTTGCCGCGCAGCCGAGGCAGCAGTTGATCGGACGGGAGCCCATCGTCATTCTCCTCATAATCCACTTCGCAGTGTTGCTTCAGATACTCGATTGCCTCCGGAAAAATCCGTTTGGTGACCAGAACGCTTGGTTTCATTGCTACCATTCTCTCTTATGGCAAAGCTCGGATTTCTTGGTCTCGGCCTCATGGGCTATCCCATGGCTCGCAATCTTCTGCGTGCCGGTCATCGAGTGGCGTTGTGGTCCAACACATCAAGCAAAGCGAAGCAGCTCGCGGACGAAGAAAAAGGCGTAGTCTGTGATTCACCGAAGCAGGTGGCCGAAGAGTCCGACTTCATCTTCTTATGTGTGGGCGACACCAAAATGTCCGAAGACGTCCTGACCGGGGAGAACGGTGTAATCCACGGAGCCAAGCCGGAATCGGTGGTGGCAGACGCCAGCACGATCGCTCCCTCAGCCAGCCGGGCGATCGGCGAGAAGCTGGCCTCGAAGAACATCCATTATTTGGATGTGCCCTGCACCGGGTCCACGCCGGGCGCCATCGGCGGCACCTTAACCTTCATGATCGGCGGGGATCGTGCGGTCTACGACAAAACGAAGCCATTTCTCGAAATCATGGGGAAGCAGTTCTACTACTGTGGAGAATCGGGAGCCGGGTCTGGAGGCGAAGCTCACGCAGAACCTGATTCTTTCCAATATCCTACAGGCGTTCAACGAGGGGATCGTCCTGAGCACCAAGGCCGGGATCGACCCAGAGCTGATGCTGGAGATCCTAAACAACAGCGCTGCCAAGTCCGGACTGATCTCATATAAGGCACCTTACGTCTTCAAAAGGGACTTCACCACCAACTTTTCCACAAAATGGATGCACAAGGACGTCGGCCTCGCCCTCGACTCCGCTCAGGAGCGAGGGGTCCCGCTCCCGCTAACCAGTATCACTCGCCAAATGTTTCAAGCTGCAATTTCAGAGGGTTACGGCGAACTGGACATGTGTTCTACCATACAAGTTTTGGAGCATTGGGCAGGTGTCGAGGTGAAGAAAAAATAAAAAATACAAAAAACTGTTGCGTTCCAGGAAATCATATATTAGTATTGGAAGTAAGCCGGGGAGGCAACTCCCACCAAAGCGAGACTAACCTCATAAAAAAGACCCCTGAAGCAATCCTCCCCGGCGCCCGCAAGGGTCCAACTCGCTAGAGGATCAGGGATCAACAAGAAAGTTCAGTAGCATCAAGCCCCCTTTTCGCAGCTCAAGTTTCCAGCGGTTGACGTTATAATGAGGCAGTTGAAGACTCTCACAATCCTGGGCTCAACCGGATCCATTGGCGTCAGCACTTTGGATGTAGTCGGGCGGCATCCGGAACAATATCGCGTTCACGCCTTGGTGGCAGGCCGCAACGTGGACCTGCTGGCTCAACAGATCCTCCGTTTTCGGCCCAAAGTAGTTGTAATAGCGACGGATGCCGATCGCGAGAGTCTAATAGCCAGGCTTAAAGATAGTTTGCTGCCTCACCAAGAGTGGCCGGAGTTGAAGTGGGGCCCGAAGGCCAAGGTTGAGGTGGCGACGGAGCCCGAGGTGGATTTCGTGATGTCCGCGATTGTCGGCGTGGCGGGTCTGGAAGCCACCTACGAAGCCATTCTGCACGGCAAGCGCGTGGGGCTGGCAAATAAGGAGGTTCTCGTTGCTAGCGGTAAGCTGGTGATCGAAGCCGCCCGAAAATCCGGTACCGAACTGATCCCGGTGGATAGCGAACATAACGGCGCCCATCAATGTCTCAGGGCTGGTAAACGCGGCGAGGTGACACGACTCATCCTCACGGCCTCCGGCGGGCCATTCCGAGAGACTCCGAGCGAGAAACTGGCGCGGGTAACCCCAGCCGAGGCGCTGAATCATCCGACCTGGAAGATGGGCCAGCGAATTACCATCGATTCGGCGACGCTCATGAACAAAGGCTTTGAGGTGATTGAGGCCTGTTGGTTATTTGACTTTTCCGCCGATGAAGTGGACGTGGTGGTGCATCCGCAATCTACCGTTCACGCCATGGTGGAATATTCCGATGGCAGCGTGATTGCTCAGATCTCAGCGACGGACATGCGCATGCCGATCCAATACGCGCTCACCTATCCGGCCCGGGAATCCGCGCCGGTACCTCGGCTCGATTGGACCGAGGCCCGTTCCTGGAGCTTCAGCGCCCCCGATTTTGAGAAATTCCCCGCCCTGCGCCTCGCTTATCAGGCCCAGAGGGAGGGTGGATCGGCCACCTGTACATTGAATGCCGCGGATGAAATCGCGGTGGAAGCCTTTCTCGCGGAACAAATTGCTTTCACGGACATTCCCGCCGTAGTTGAGGAGACGCTGGCGCGGGTTCCTGCGCGCGAAGCAGCGTCCGTCGAGGAAGTATTGGAGATCGATCAGTTGTCTCGCTCCATGGCGCGGCGGATTGTTCAAGAGAGATCACAAAACACATACGAGGAGCGCGGACAGGTGTCCGTCAGAGCATAGAAAATGCCTTTAGTAGTTCTGCAAAATATCTGGTGGGCGCTGGTGCTGATCGGGGTCATGATTTTGATCCACGAATTGGGCCATTACTGGGCAGCGCGGTTCTTTGACGTCAAGGTGGACACTTTCAGTTTCGGGTTTGGACCGCGGCTGTTCGGTTTCAAAAAAGGCGAGACCGATTTCCGCGTGGCGGCGATCTTCTTCGGCGGCTATGTGAAAATGGCCGGCCAGGAGCCGGGCGATGAGAATGCCGACGACCCTCGTGGCTTTCTCGCGAAACCCCGCTGGCAGCGCCTGATCATTTCGTTCGCGGGTCCTGCCATGAATCTGATTCTCGCGGTGGGTATTCTCACCGGTCTGTTCATGGTTCGCTTTCCCAAGCTGCCTTCCTCTCCGTCGCCGGAGGTGAGCTACGTGATGCCCGACAGCGCGGCTGCCAAGGCCGGCATTCGCGAAGGCGATCGCATCGTACAGATTGACAGCACGGTGAATCCCACTTGGGAAGATATCGGGATGAAGGAAGTGGCCAGCGCCGGCCACGATCTGTCGGTTTGGATCTCACGCAATGGCGAACGGCAGCACGTAACCGTAACGCCGATTCTGGATCCGAAAAGCGGCACCGGGTTCGCAGGTTGGGGCGAGGAGAATGAGATCGAAGTCATCAGCGCGCCTCCGGACAAACCCGCAGCCAAAGCGGGCTTGGAACCTGGCGACATTATGGTAAGCGTCAACGGCCAACCGATCCGTTCCACGCCGAAGCTCCACGATGTGATTAACAATACCGGCGGTAAGCCGGTTGTAGTGGTGTATTCCAGAAACGGGAAGCAAGGCAGCCTGACCGTCACGCCCGTCATGACCAGCATGGATGGCGGCGACCCCCGATGGATGATCGGTGTGAATCTTGGGCCGAAAGTGGAATTCGTCAGCTTGTCATTCCCGCAGGCGCTGGTGGAATCGGTGCGCTACAACACCAAGAACGCGACTCTGATCTATCAATTCCTGAGAGGTATTGTGGAGCGCCGCATGTCGCCGAAGTCGCTCGAAGGGCCCATCGGAATCGCGCGGCTATCCGGCCAGGCGGCTCGCGAAGGTCCAACGGCCTACTTCGCCCTGACCGCCATGGTTAGCCTGAATCTCGCGATCTTCAACCTGCTACCGATTCCGATTCTAGACGGCGGAGTGATCCTGCTGCTGCTGGTAGAAATGTTCATGCGCCGCGATCTGAGCCTGCGCGTCAAGGAAGCAGTGTTCAAACTCGGATTTGTGTTTCTGATGGCGGTTGTAGCCTTCGTTCTCTATAACGACATATCCAAGTTAGCCGGATAAAAGCCGTTTCTGGTTTCTCGTTTCTGGTTTCTCGTTGTGGCCACCCGTGCGAACCAGAAACTATTTCCCCAACTCATTCGCCGTCACGAAAATCGGCTCAATATCCACCGGGATATCGGTGAGACCTGCCAACGCCTTCTGCATCTCCGGGCGGATCACGCCGAGTTCGTCCAGCATTCTTTTAGCGCCTGCGTAATCGCCGGTGGCTTCTAACGTCAACAGGTCGTGATCCAGGCTCTCTACCGCGCTTTTGATCTTTTCGAAATTCACCTCAAAACGCCCATCCGGTCGCGCGATGAATCCGCCTTTGTCCGTTAGATAATTCACCTGCATCGCCATTCCTTTTCCATGCGCATCGTTTAATCCGAAGCGAAGCGTCCGGAATGTGGACGCCAGATATGTCGTGTACAGTTTGCGCACCGCGCCTGGGCCGCCTTCAATCAGCTTGTGATCGTAGAGATACTGCAGCATGAACAGGCCGGTCACATCGGCTTTGGCTTCTTCGATAGCACCGCCCAGTTCCTTCAACTCCTGGCGCGGAGTGGTCTGGCGGCCACTCACGGTAATCTGATGCGGCCCGATTCCGTGACTCAGCTCATGCGCCAGAATATGCGTGAAGAACGAATCGAAACTCAGATCCGGCTGGCCGGCGGGCGTGAGAACGCGCTTTGAAATCGGCTCCAGCGTGCTACGGAATTTCGCCTCCTGGACGTTCTTCAGCATCACGCGCTTGCTGCCTTTTTGCGCCACCACGCGCTCATCGTTCGGCAAATTGTAAGCCGCTGTTTGCACGCCATGATCGCCGTCGCCCGCCGAGAGAACCTGGTTCACCACGCGAATGGGCGCCTGGCTGCCGAGCTTCGGATTGCGGTATTGCGGATCGATGGGCAGGTTGTTTTCGATCTCCTGCAAATGGCCTCCGAAGAAGTTGAGCTTCTGGCTTTCCACATCGTCCCGCAGGTTCACATAGGCTTCGAAGCCGGCTTTGTATCCGAAAACTTTGTCGTTATATGTTTCATAGGGACCGATCGTGATATCGATCGGCGCATCCAGATCCATCCACGCCAGGTCGCTCTCGTAATAATCATTCGAAAGAAACGCGGCGCCGCGCGATAGCAGAAACTTCTTCAATGTGGCGTTCGCGGTGAGTCCGGCGGCCTCTTCCATCAAGCGGGCGGCCTTCGCCAAATCGTTTTTGTATTCCACACTGTAGGGAATCGACTTCAAGTGTCCCGCGGCGTCGCGGCGGATGACGGTGAAAAAGCTCTCGGCTTGCTCGCGATCGGCTTTCGAAAGGGTTTTCACCCAAGCTTCGAACTCAGCGCGGGTCATGTCTTCCGGATAAAAATTCGCACCGGGCAGCTTCTTCGGCGGGACGTCCGGCAGAAACGCCGCGTGATCGTCGATGTCGCCCCAAGGCCCTTTGTTGATCCAGAAATAATGCAGGCGGGCCTTGCCGAGCGGTGTTTGATCGCGCTTCAACTTCTGGTACATCTCCTCGTTCCCGCTCCACATCTGCTTCAGAAATATGTCGTTCAGGAGCCGCGACGCCTCTATCAATTTGGCGAGCGCGGCGCGATCTCCGGCCGAAAGTTTCGAAGTGCCGGCACGCAGCTCCGTAGGCGCGAAGCGCGCGGTCATCATGTCGAGCTGTGCGAGATCGGGAGTATTGGATGCGGCGAAACTCAACATGGCTAAGGCATAAGCCAACTTTTTCATTTCTAGAAGCCATGCTAGCACGCGGTTTCGCGCTAGAATCTGATTTATGCGTGGAAACGATCAGGTCATCGAACATTTGGGACAGGCCCTGAAGGCCGAGCTTACGGCCATCAACCAGTATTTCTTGCATGCCAAGATGAACGAAAACTGGGGCTACTTCCGGCTCGCCGCTCATTACCGGAAAGAATCGATCGAGGAGATGGTTCATGCTGAAAAACTGATGAACCGGATCCTGTTCTTGGATGCAATTCCGAACATGACCGACATCGGTCCCATCAAGATTGGAAAGAACGTAAAAGCCCAATTGGATAACGACATGGCTCTGGAGGTGGCCGCCGTGCATCACCTGAATTCCGCCATCAAGCTAGCCACCGAAGTGGGCGACAATGCGTCGCGCGCGCTCTTCGAGGAGATCCTCAAGGACGAAGAAGAGCACGTGGATTATCTCGAAGGCCAGCTTCATGCAATTACAGAAATCGGCCTCGAGAATTATCTGGCGCAGCAGTTGCACAAAGGTGAGGAAGAAGAGGGGTAAGGTACCGGCTCCCTTACGGTCGCGGCTCGGTTACACATGTTCCGCCTTGATATCCGTGACGGCATTTGCCTGAAGCTACTCGAAGAACGTCATGCAACAGCGATCTTCGCATTGGTGAATCGTGACCGGGCGTATCTTCGAAAATGGCTGCCGTGGGTGGATCTGACGAAGCAGGTTGACGACACGCTGAAGTTTGTCAAAATCAGTCTCGCCCAATTCGCGAACAACGAAGGTCTCACCGCCGGCATCTGGCACGGAACCGAGTATGCGGGTACCATCGGTACGCATAAGATCGACTGGCTGAACCGGAAAGTGGAAATAGGCTACTGGCTTGGTTCGAAATTTCAAGGGCAAGGAATCGTCACCGAAGCCTGCCGCCTGTTGACGGATCACGCTTTCAACGAGTGGGACCTGAATCGCGTGGAGATCCATTGCGCGCCCGGCAACAAGAAAAGCTGCGCCATCCCGAAGCGCCTGGGTTTCGAACTGGAGGGCGTTCTTCGGAAGGCGCAGCTGGTGAGCGGCAAGTATCTGGATACCAATATTTATGCCATGCTGGCGGGCGATTGGAGCCCAGCGAAGGTGGTGAATACAATCGAAAGGAACAAAATCACCGGTCGCTTACGCTCGCGGCTCGGAAAGAGGACCTTACCGAACCGCGACCGTCAGGGAGTCGGTGCCGTTGGCTCGCGTCTTCAAGGGAGTGACCATGGGCCTGCGGCTCACCAAAGGTGATGATGAGGTAAGTGGAGCGGACCCCCTGGACCCGCTCTTCGGGCAATCGCCTGCGTCGCGAAGAAGCTGTTTCCGGGCCGAGCCATTTGAAAGATAGCGCGGTGGTAAAAAGGAACGCCCTAACCACCGCGCCTTCCCAGCCGCCAGCCGTAACGAGACCGCCTGATACCATGTCTCCAATGCCCAACCGTTGCCTCGGCAACTTCTTACTTAGCTTTTTTCTCCTTTCACTCTTGGCCAGTGCTGCCGAGCCGATTGTGGATTGGGACAAGGCGAAGCCTGAAATTCTGCGCCACTACCAATCTGTTGTCCGGATGAATACCAGCAATCCGCCGGGCAATGAGACCTCCGTGGTGAATTACCTCAAGGAAGTCCTGGACCGCGAGGGCATCCCCTCTCAGGTTTTCGCGCTCGAACCAAACCGGGCCAACCTGGTCGCGCGATTGAAAGGGAACGGAAGCAAGAAACCCATTCTGATCCTCGGGCACACCGACACGGTGGGCGTGCAGCTTGAAAAATGGCCTGTGGATCCGTTCGGTGCCCTGCTCAAAGACGGCTTCATTTGGGGCCGAGGCACCACCGACAACAAGGATTGCGTTGCAGCAGGCCTGATGCTGATGCTTGAACTCAAGCGCCTTCACGTCGCGCTGGATCGCGATGTGATTTTTGTTGCCGAAGCCAGCGAGGAAAGCTCCAGCGGCCCTGTACCGGTTGGTATTGATTACCTGGTTCAGCAGCATTGGCCGGACATCGACGCGGAATTTGCGCTGGCCGAAGGAGGCGCCGTGCACTCCGAAAACGGCCGCGTGCGTTTCGTGGAGATTGCCGCCACGGAAAAAGTCCCGCGCCGGGCCAAGCTCATCGCTACCGGAACTTCAGGCCACGGCTCGCGGCCCCGGCGGGATAACGCGATCGTGCATCTCTCCGCGGCCGTCAGTAAGATCGGCAACTGGGAGCCGCCGATGCGTCTCAACGATGTCACTCGCACTTTTTTCGAACGTCTCTCCACCATCAGTCCGCCGGAGGAAGCCGCGCGCTATAACGGATTGGTGGATCCTCAAAAGACCGCCGCGATTCAGAATTATTTCGCCGAACACGATCTCGGCAAGTACTCCGTATTGCGAACGTCGATCTCTCCGACGATGATCAACGGCGGGTTCCGCCAGAATGTGATTCCTTCGGAGGCGGAAGCGACGCTCGACATCCGTGCGTTGCCGGACGAGGATATGACCAAATTCTATGCCGAGATGAATCGCGTGATTGGCGACGCGGCTGTGAAGATCGTGCCCGGCGCGCCCGGAAGACCCAACGCTCCCCCGAGCCGTCTGGACACGGAAATGTTCAGAGCGCTTGAAGCCGCACAGCGCCGTCTCTATCCGGAGGCAATCACCATTCCCGGTATGGTGACGGGCGCCACCGATCTCGCGCAGTTACGCGCGAAGGGCGTGCAGGCATACGGCATCGGTCCGCGGTTCGAGGAAGCCGAATTCGCCGAACACGGCTGGCACAGCGATGTCGAACGCCTAAGTGAGGATTCGCTCTACGGGCTGGTGCAATTCCTGTGGTACGCCGTCCTGGATGTGGCTGGGAGCAAGTAGCTCAAATCGGCAGCATCTCGAGCGCGGCTTCGAGCTCGCTCTTGGTGTGTTGATCGCCCGTGCGTGAGGTGGTCTCGATTCCTTTCTGATACATATCGCGAGCGTCTTCCACGCGTCCCAACTTCTCCAGCGCCTGACCGCCGTGGAAGTATGCCGCCGCGTAATCCGGATTGTATTCCAGCAAAGCGCGGTATTCTGTAACGGCCTGTTCCAGTTCTCCTTGGTTCGAGTGTTCCATTGCAAGGCCGTAGCGCGCGAAGCTGTCGCGCGGATTTTGAGCCAGCATACTCTTGAGGACTTCCATTCGATTGGCGGACATGTCTCTACGTGCTACTATACCGAGCGATGGCGTGTCCGTTTTTTTATCCGGTGGCGCGGTTTGAGACCGACCCCTGGGCGGTGCCGCCGCGGCTGCCTTTGGGCGATCCCTATTCCGGCGAGTGCCGCGCCGCGGATGCGTCGTTTCAACCGGACGAGAACCGGCTCCGGCACATCTGCAATCTGGGCTATGGCCGCAGCCGTTGTGACCGCTTTCCGGAAACGTCCGCGACCGATGCCGTGCGCTTCCACTTAACTCCGGAATCCGGCGAGCTGATCCGCATCCAATTCGTTTTCGAGAAGGACTGCTGGCCGAAAGAGCACGGCGTCTTTGAGTGTGACGGCTCCACAGCGAGTCTCACCGGAGGACCGGGCGATCAGATCCTGCGCAGACAGGCGGCCGCGTTCATCGAAAGCTACCTTCGAAGAAAAGGCTGACCTTCCCGTGGACTCCACCGCACCCGGCCGATTCGTACGCGAATCCGTCTCGGAATATTCCGAATTCGCGCTACCGAACGACGCGAACACGCTGGGCAATGTTCTAGGCGGGAAAGTGATGCACCTGGTGGATATCGCGGCGGCGCTGGCTGCTGTGCGCCACTCACGCTGCCCGGTGGTTACGGCGTCGGTGGATCACATGAATTTCCTGCATCCCATCCACATTGGGCATCTTATCGTGTTGCGATCCAGCGTGAATCGTGTGTTCCGGACCTCCATGGAAGTGGGTGTGCGCGTGGAAGTGGAGAATCTGATTTCGGGCGAAATCAAGCATACATCGTCTGCTTACCTGACGTTCGTCGCGCTGGATAAAAGCGGCCAACGGATCGCCATTCCGTGCGTAATTCCAGAGACCGAGGAGGAGAAACGGCGGTACGAAGAAGCCGGGGAACGGCGCGAGTATCGATTGATGCTGCGGGAAAAAGCGCTACACAAACGGCGCTAGTGGCCGTCTGACGCTTTGTACATGTACTTGATGTTGGGTTTGAAGATGAGCAGATTGGGAGCGCCTTCGCGATTAATCTTCAAGCAGGTTTTGTCGTACCACTCGATGATGCCTTCCAGCTTCTCGCCATCCTTCAGCACGAAGACCATCGGGGTCTTGGCTTGCATCTGCTTCATGTAATAAAAATTCTCGGCGTTGGTCTGATCCGGGGGAGCGGACTTCTTTTGATGATTGGTACGGCGCTCTCTTTGATCCTTGATCTCGTTCAACGAAGGACGGATTAGTTTACGGTTGACAGACTCCACGGCAAGAC
This sequence comes from Bryobacterales bacterium, assembly GCA_963774655.1. Taxonomy (GTDB): domain Bacteria; phylum Acidobacteriota; class Terriglobia; order Bryobacterales; family Bryobacteraceae; genus Palsa-89. The sequence continues at coordinate 902,839 of CAVZFZ010000005.1, forward strand.
TCCCTCATTCCAGATGATCCGCTCAGGTCCCGCACGCTTGGAAACTACTTGGGGCCTTTTGAAGGATTGCTTAGATGCTCAGCTAAGCATTATTGAACCATGAATGCGGCGTTCGCCGCAACTTGTCGACTGGTCGCTTACTACGGAAGGGGTTTCACCGAACCGCGACCGCGAGGGAGCGCTACCACGATTGTCCGGGTCCAGCGATATTCACACGCTCCCTCGAAGAAGTCCCGGTGGTACACGACTACTTTGGGGCCCGTACGATCGTGGTAGCGCTCCCTTGCGGTCGCGGTTCGGTTAGAGGTTACGTTGCAAGGCGGCGCAGTTCCACCACCAGTGCATCCAGAGCAATATTTTTCTGGATGTTCCGGCGCAGCAGCTCGCCGAGTTCGTCCACTTTTTTGACAGCGGCGCGGATCCAATCGAACGACACTTGAGACGCCAGCGTTCTTATCTCCTGCTGGATGTCGACATTCCGAATCTCACCCGTATCTTCGGCCGCCAGCAGCACGTCTTCCAAAAGCACGTACAGAATATTGAGAAAGAAATCGAGCTTCTCCTGCTTGCGATTGGACATGGCTTCCGCGTGTTTCACCCAATCGGAGAAGGGCGCGCGTCCGGCGGCGGCTTGCAACAGTTTCAGCATCGCGGTGCGGCGCTCCTCATACACTTCCAGATCCATGGCGATCGCAAGTCCCGGGCTACCCGCGGACAAGGCGATGCGGCGTTCGGCATCCGCCAGACCGCGATCCCGCGCAAAGGCTTGCATCTCGCTGAGCGATAGCGGACCCAAATGGAAGAACACGGCGCGCGACCGAATGGTGGGCAGTAAGTCGTAAGGATTCTCGGCCGTCAGCACAATAATCAAATGCTCGGGCGGTTCTTCCAGCGTCTTCAATAGAGAATTTGCGGCTTGTTCATTGGCGCGGTCAATGTGATCGATCAGGAAGACGCGCCGCGCCCCGTGCAACGGCTTAAACTGCGCCAGCTCTTTCAGCAGCCGCATCTGTTCGATGGTGATCTGGCGCAGCGGACCATCGGGGGCGAACGTGATGAAATCCGGGTGCGAGGCGAACAGCAGCGGATCGTCATTGCGTTTGTCGGACGGCCACTTCTCGCGGTCGGCGATGATTTCGCTGTTGTGTTCCAGGCTCAGATCGTCTTGCTCAATTTTGGGCGCGTCGCCCAGCAGCGAACTGGCGAAACGGCGGGCGAGCGTGGCTTTTCCAACGCCCTGCGCTCCGTCCAGCAGGATGGTTTGCGGGATGCGGCCCGCGCGCGCCATGCCGGAGAGCACTTGCGCGATGGCGGCGTTCCCGTGGAAATTTTCGAACATGAAGGCCCATGGTAGCTTACTTGTAAGGAGGCGGGACATGACGAAACTTGTTGCGCTCAGCTTTGCGATGGCGTCGGTGATTTGGGCGCAGGCGCCGGCATCCAAGCAGGTGGAAGTATTCGGCCAGAAGATTCATTATCTGGAAGCAGGCAGCGGTCCAAACGTGATTCTGCTGCACGGTTTGGGCGCGGACGCCACAAATTGGGCCATGAACACGTCGGTGCTGGCCAAGAGTTTTCACGTTTTTGTCCCGGACCAGATCGGATTCGGCGAATCCGACAAGCCGTTGATCAATTATCGTGTCGGCACGCTGGTGGATTTCCTCGACGGGTTTTACAACAAAGTTGGAATCAGCAAAGCTACCCTGGTTGGAAACTCGTTGGGCGGATGGGCGGCGATGGCGTTCACGCTGGCGCATCCGGATAAAGTGGAGCGCATGGTGTTGGTGGATTCGGCCGGTTATTCCTTCGAGAAACTCGGCACCGCAAAGCCGGCCATTGAGACACTGGACGGTTTAAATCCGTCTACAGTGGCGGCCTCGAAAGCGGTGCTGGCTTTGATTCTCGCCAACAAGTCGCTGGCAACCGATCAGGCGGCGGAGCATCTGTTTGCAGAGCATATGAGGAAGGGGGATGGCTACACCGTCGAGCGATTCATCGATTCCATCCAACGCGGCCAGGATGTGGTGGACGGAAAGCTGGGCGCCATCCACGTTCCGACGCTGATCGTGTGGGGACGCGAAGACGCTCTCACGCTGCCGGCCGGAGGCAAAATGCTGGCGCAGGAAATCGCAGGGTCGGAGCTGGTGATGTTGGATCATTGCGGCCATATCCCGCAGTTTGAATGCGCGGCCCCGTTCAACGCGGCGTTGCTGAAATTCTTGAATGCGGGGACGCAGTCGACGGCGAGTCGCGAGTAGTGTTGCGGACACCGTTGCCGAACCGCGACCGCAAGGGTTTGTGAAAAAAAACCAAAAAGGCACCGACTCCCTTACGGTCGCGGTTCGGAAAGAGGATTCGTATTTTGAGGGACGTTACTGAGCCGCGACCGCGAGGGAGCGCCACCACGACAGGCGCATCCGTTACGCTCCCTTGCGGTCGCGGTTCGGTAGGCAGCTCACAACAGCCTGAGATACAATCGAATTTCATGGCATGAGGCTGGGAATTGATTTTGGTACGACTCGCACCGTTGTGGCCGCGGTGGATCGTGGAAATTATCCCATCCTGGCGTTTGAAGACCCGGACGGCGCAAAAGTTGACTGGTTCCCGTCGCTGGTGGCCGTGCGAGCAGGCCAACGCCTCTATGGCTGGCAAGCCTGGGCCTGCCAACAATATTCAAACTGGACCATCGTCCGATCGTTAAAGCGCGTACTCCAGGACGCCGGCCCGTCCACCATTCTGCAATTGGGCGATCAGTCCGTTCCCGTACTCCAGGTGTTGAATGAAATGGCTGCGGCGCTCTGTGCCGCGCTGCCGCAGGAACGTCTGGAGGCGGTGTTGGGTGTTCCGGCCAACGCCAACAGCAATCAACGGTTTCTGACAGTAGAAGCTTTCCGCGCGGCGGGCTGCGATGTAATCGGGCTGCTGAATGAGCCGTCGGCCGCTTGTATCGAGTACGGCCACAAAACCAAAGTGACCGGCGAGATCCTGGTTTACGATCTGGGCGGCGGAACCTTCGACGCATCGCTGGTGAAGCTGGGCGAAAAGACTCACGAGGTGCTGGCCACCGAAGGTATCCAAACGCTGGGCGGGGACGATTTCGACGAGGCGCTGGCGGATCTGGCGGTGAGCGAAGAGGATCGCAACGAACTCTCGCAAGCCGAGCAGTTCCGGTTGCTGGTGGAATGCCGGATGAAGAAGGAAGCGCTGCATCCGAACACGCGCAAGATCGTTCTGGATCTGGATCATGTGCGCGAAGGATGGGGTACCGTCACCATCCAAGCCGCCGATTATTACGAGCGCTGCCGGCATTTGGTGGAGGAAACGTTAAACGTCGTGGATGATCTGCTGGCCAAGAACGGCACCAGCGATCTGGAGGCGATGTATGTCACCGGCGGCGGCAGCGAACTGCCCATTGTGAATCGAATGCTGAAGGATCGCTTCGGCAAACGCGTCAAGCGGTCCGTGCATGCGCGCTCGGCCACCGCCATTGGGCTTGCGATTCAAGCGGACCAGCAGTCCGGTTACCGATTGAGCGAAAAATTCTCGCGTTATTTCGGTGTCTGGCGCGAGACCGACAGCGGCCGGAATGTGGTGTTTGATCCGCTCTTCACCAAGGGCACGGTGCTGCCTCGTGCGAGCGAAAAACCGCTCGAGATCCGGCGAGAATACACGCCGGTGCACAACATCGGGCATTTCCGGTTTATCGAATGCACGTACCTGATTGAGGATGGACAACCGGGCGGCGACGTTACGGTTTGGGACACCATCACATTCCCGTTCGATCCGGCGCTGCAGGATTCCGAGAACGTGCCGGTGGAGCACTCGCAGGCGGTGACATCGCATCGAATCGAGGAGAGATATTCCACGGATTCCAGCGGAGCTGTGACGGTTACGATCACGAATCTCACCGCCGGATACACGCGGCAATACCGGTTGGGCCGTTGGGCATCTCCGGATTCCACGCCGTCCAAGGCACGAATTCGCCATCGGGCCTACAAGCCGGCCGCGCTACGCGCCAAGACTAGCCGCTGATGAACGATCTAGCCGACCGGATTCGGCAGTCCAAAGTTTACGATCTTGCCCAGCCTTACTTCGTGGGCATGCCGCACTTTCCCACGCATCCTCCGTTTCTCTTCGGACTCACTAAGAAACACGGCGACCTGGTGGCGGAGGGCGGCGTCAGTTCGGCAGCGGATTCCATCGCGCTCGGCAGCCACGTGGGCACCCACATTGACGCGCTCTGCCATTTTTCGTGCGGCGGGAAGCTCTATGGCGGTATGGAAGCGCGGGCGGTGCAAAGCGATGCCGGCGGCGTGCGCGAGCATTCGGTGGATACCATCGCGCCGATTCTGCGTAGAGGAGTGCTGTTGGATATCGCCGGGTATTTGAAGCTGGACGCGTTGCCCACCGATTTCGCGATTACGCCGGAACATTTGGAAGCGGCGGCTCGCGTAGAGATTCAGAAAGGCGATGTGGTGCTGCTCAGGACCGGCTGGGCGCGCTATTGGAACGATGCGGCCCGGTACATCACGGGTGGTTCGGGAGCTGTGCCCGCGGGTCCAGGGCCGCAACTGGAAGGCGCGCGCTGGCTGAGCAGCCGGGGCGTATTCGCCGCGGGTTCCGATACCGTGGCATTTGAGAAAGTTCCGGCTGCCAGCATGCCGGTACACGTGCATTTACTGGTGGAGAGCGGCATCCACATCATTGAGGCGCTGAACCTGGAAGAGCTGGCGCGGGATGGCATCTACGAATTCGTGTTTGTGGCCGCGCCGCTGAAGATCCGGGGCGGCACCGGGTCGCCCATTCGTCCGCTGGGGCTCTGTTAAAAGCCCCGCCGGGGCTTTGCTAACGCTTCTGATGCTCAGACGTCTCTATACTAAGAAGTCAGAGTATGCCAAAACCGGATTCGCTGCAAGGATCGATGGATCTGCTGGTGCTGAAGATACTTTCGCGCCGGCCGGGGCTTCACGGATACGCGCTGATGTCGGCCATCCAGGATATTTCGGGCGAAGTGTTGCGGGCGGAAGAAGGATCCTTGTATCCGGCCCTGCACCGGATGGAAGAAGCGGGTTGGATTCAGGCGCAGTGGATCACCAAGGATACGGGACGGCGGGCGCGCATCTACGAGTTGACGGCCGCGGGAAAGAAGCAATTGGCTACTGAGGAGTCACGCTGGCAGGTGGTGACGTCGGCGGTGAATCGTGTTTTGAAGATGGCTTAGCAGGCACCGTTGAAGAGGCTTATAGAAAAGGCACCGACTCCCTCACGGTCGCGGCTCGGTAGCGGTGTGCCTCATTCCGAGCCGCGACCGTGAGGGAGTCGGTGCCGTTGTTTTTCAATCACGGACTGGCGTCTTCAAGGGAGTGAGCATGGGCCTGCGGCCCACCAAAGGTGATGAAGACGCCAAGTGGGGCGGACCCCCTGGTCCGCGCGGGTCCCCCTGGACCCGCTCTTCAGGATTTCGTATTTCCTCAGCAGGCCGACGAGGGCGTCGGCCGCGGACCAGGGGGTCCGCCCTACTTGGCGTCTTCAACGGAGCGTGTGAATACTTCGGGGCCTGTAATCGTGGTAACGCTCCCTTGCGGTCGCGGTTCGGTAAGACTGCCGAGGGTCTCTACGGATGCGCCGGATCGTCGTTGCTCCAGCGTAGGAATTGGTAGCCGGTAGTGTTCAGCTCCACCAGACGTAAACCGGGTTTGCCCATGGGAACCGATTGGCCATCGACGATGATTTCCACGCCAACCGCGTTACCCGTGTGAAGGAACGCGAATTTGGAATACTCCAGATCGTGAGTCTCGCCTTTTGCGAGCATTCCAGCGAAGACCTTTTTTCCGTCGGTGCTGATGCCGACCCAGGTGGGCTGGACCGCTCGAATCTGCGCGCGATGGCGACCGCTGGCAGCGGGAACCGGTGGCGGCGCAACTTTGGGCTCCGCTTTTGCCTCAACCTTCGGCGCGACTTTGGGCTGGACTTTGGGCTCGACCTTGACCTCGGTTTTGATTTCGGGTTTGGGTTCGACTTTGGCTTCCACCTTGGGCTCGATTTTGGCCAGAGGCGGCGGCGCCGCCACCCGGGGCGGCGGTGGCAGAGGCGTTCTGTCCTTCTGAAATTGGAGAACGCAAACCGTCAAGAGTCCGGCCATCACCAAGGCGACGGCGACAGCGCCGAACGCTCTGCCGACGCCAGTGGATGGTTTCGCTTCGATGTGCGTTTCACTTGTGGATGGAGCTGGCGCGGATTGTGTGCTCTGCCAGATCTCGAGTATTCTTGCCACTCGCTCCAGTGCACTGGTCCGATCCATTCCCTGCCCTGGTTCGTCAGCAAATCCAGTTTTCACCCGATCGCAGAGTGCTTTGATGAGCAGTTCCGCACGCTCTTGTCCGGTGCCCGCTGAAGATGCGGCATCCGAGGAAATGGTTTGGGCGCGCTCGGCGCCGACGGCGTAGCGGCCGTCCTTCATTTGCGAATACCGAACTTCGGCCAAGGCCAATTGATCCGGCAGTTCCACGATCAAAATTTCGCCCGTCCTAAACTCGCTATCCGATGTGAACTGGATTCCCGTATCGGAGGTGTCTACTAATGCGCAATTCACCTGCTTTTCGGGATCTCGCAAGGCTGCCACCTTCAGGATCTTGATGTCCTTGATTCGAGGCTCGGTGCGCCGGTCAGTGGGAATTTCCGGCTCCACAGCGGGCGGATCGGAAATCAGAGACCATTGCGGGTCAGGCTTATCCGAGAGATTGGGAAGTGGTTGAGTTTGTTCCGAGCCGCTGGCTGCGGGGGCGACAGGCGTTCCAAAGGCTGCCTGACCGATTTCCGGAACGGCGTGAGCGTCACTGGATGCACTCGAATTCACTACCGAAACTGCCACTGCTTCATTCACCTCAGTGGCCCTAGCTACTTCCGCGGGAGCCTGGACAGTTGCACCGCTCTCAATCTGCGTGGCTTGAAGTAACTGCGTGAGATCCTGGGCGTGGGAGTTATCCAGCGCTCCGGCGGAAGACACGTAAGGCGCCTCGAGCCGTTTTTGTGCGGCGCTGCGATAAAGCTGTTCGTGCTCGTCTGAACAAAACGCACCTTTGGCGCTACTGAAAAGCCCTAGGCGGCGATCACAATAGAGGCACTGCATATACCCTCCGTACTAGGTATCGGCCTCGTAGCCCGTAGGGTTTAGTGGGGGACGGTAACTTAACCAAGGCGAAGAGGTATTGGACTTATGCAAGCCTAACCACGCTTGCCCCTGCAAGTCTAAAGGCTACAAACATATGCGTCATGCCCTTCGCACCCTACTCCGGGCCCCAGGCTTCACAGTTGTTGCCCTACTTACACTGGCTCTCGGTATTGGCGCCAACACCGCCATATTCAGCTTCGTGAACGGTGTCTTACTGAAACCACTGCCTTATCAAGACCCTCACAGTATTGTGCTGGTGTGGGAAAAACCACCCGGCGGCTATCGCAACGGCATCTCCACGCTTAATTTTCTGGATTGGAAGACCCAGAACACTGTTTTCGAGGCCATGGCGGCGGTCCGATTTGGAGGCTCGGTTACGTTGACTGGCACGGGGGAACCAGCCGAACTGGCGGCTTCCAGCGTTTCGGCGCCTTACTTCGATATCTTCGGGGTCCGCGCGGCGCTGGGCCGCACCTTCGCCTCGGATGAGGACCAGCCGGGGAAATCCCAAGTGGTAATCCTGAGCCATCGATTGTGGCAATCGCGGTTCGGCGCGGATCCTGGGATTTTAGGGCGGAAGCTCACGTTGAATGGGAAGCCCTGCACCGTGATCGGGGTGCTTCCGGCGCATGGACCGTTTGATCGTTCGTACGCGCAGCTTTGGATGCCGCTGGCGTTTGAGCCGCACGACATGACGCGCGACTATCACTGGTTTATGTCTTACGCGCGCCTGAAGCCAGGTGTCACGCTGGAGAAGGCGCAAGCGGAAATGAACACCATCGGCGCACGCATTGCGGATGCATATCCACAGTCGAATAAAGGCTGGGGAGTGACAGTTGAGCGATTCGAGGATCAGTTGGTGGGGCGGCAATTGCGCCGCTCCCTCTACGTTTTGCTGGCGGCAGTAGGCGCGATTCTGCTGATCGGCTGCGCCAATCTTGCAAACCTGACGCTGGCACGGGGAACAGCACGCGAGCGTGAGCTTGCTGTGCGCGCCGCACTGGGCGCCGGGCGCTGGCGGCTGATACAGCAGTTGCTCGAGGAGAATGTTCTTGTCGCGCTGGCTGGTGGCTCGCTCGGATTGGCATTGGGTTACGGAATGATGCGGGGCTTGAAACTGTTGATCCCGGTTGGTTATCTTCCGAGCGAAGCCGACATCGGCATCGACCTGAACATTCTGCTGTTCACGCTGGTGGTTTCCATTCTTACCGCGATCCTGTTCGGTCTGGCGCCGGCGTTACAGGCAACACGTGTAGATCTGGCTGGTTCCATGCGGGAAGGCGGGCGATCCGCAACCAGTGGAAGCGGGCGGGCGCGGCTGCGAAGCGCGTTGATTGTGAGCGAAGTGGCGCTCGCGTTTATTCTGCTCAGCGGAGCGGGGTTGTTGATCGGCAGCTTCTACCGGCTGCAGCAGGTGGACACCGGTTTTAGCAGCAATAACGTGATGACCGCGGGAATACCAATCGCGAAAACCAAATTTTCGCAGCCCTCTCAACTGGTGGGGTACTTGCGTGAACTGAGCGAGCGCGTGGGCGCGGTTCCGGGCGTACGAAACGTCGCATTCACCAATGCGCTGCCGATGCAAGGCTGGGGCGATGGCATGCCGTTTCTTATCGCAGGCCGCGAAGCCGTGGATATGGCGCATCGCACGGCGTGTTTTTACAAACGAGTGACTGTTCCCTATTTCCAGACGCTGCAGATTCATCTGCTGCGCGGCCGCATGTTGACGGATCAGGATCGTCCCGGAGCGCCGCCGGCGTTGGTGATCAACGAAAGCATGTCCAAGAGATATTTCAAGGGAGAGGATCCGATTGGCAAGCGGATTCTGATCCAGGAACTGCTGTATGGGCAACCTGGCCTGGGTCCGGAAATCGCCTGGGAAGTGGTGGGGATCGTGGGCGACGAGCAGACCGGCGACCTGGGAGACACGAAAAGTCCAGGCGTTTACGTGAGCTACGCGCAGAGCCCGACTAACGATGTGAATATGGTTCTGAGCGCCTCGGCGGATCCGGCGCTGCTCACCTCCGCGATCACTGCGGCAGTACATGCCGTAGACAAGAACCAGGCGCTGGCGGATCTGCGAAGCTTGGACGAAATTAAATCCGGAACTGTGGCGAGCGACCGGTTGCAGACCATGCTGCTGGCGACATTCGCTACGCTGGCGCTGTTGCTTTCGGCGGTGGGGATCTACGGCGTCATCAGCTACTCGGTTACGCAACGAACGCAAGAGCTGGGCATCCGCGCAGCGTTGGGTGCAAGCCAATGGGAGCTGCTGGGCTTAGTGATCCGGCATGGCATGACGCTGACGTTAGCGGGACTGGCGGTGGGGATCGCAGGGTCGCTGGCGCTCACCCGGCTCCTGAGCACGTTGCTGTTCGGGATTTCACCGCGCGATCCGGTGACTTTGTTCTCGGTGGCGGCGATCCTGGGTGCGGTGGCGTTCGCGGCGTGCTACATTCCGGCGCGGCGGGCGGCGGGGATTGATCCGACGGTGGCTCTGCGGTATGAGTGATGCGGGTGTAAACTCGACACTTTGCGCGTGATAATGGTTTGTACATGTCTCGCGTAGCTGCATTGTTCCTGATCGGCGCCTCTATTCTTGCGTTTGGGCAATCCGATGCGGACAAAGCCGTGCAACTGGCGCTGGATGGGCGTTGCGCCGATGCCATGCCTTTGCTCAAAGAGGCCATGGGAGTGGTCGGCGACAACGATCTGAAGCGAAAAGTGGGCAAGGGCGGCGTGCGCTGCGCGATGCTCATGAATCAAGAGAACACCGCGACGCTATTTCTCGATTGGCTGCAGCGGGAGTTTCCGCGCGATCCGGACATTTTGTTTCTGGCCGTGCACGTTTATTCGGATTTGGCCCAGTTGAATTCGCAGGCGTTGCTGAAGGAAGCGCCGGAGTCGCTGGAGGTGATCCAACTCAACGCCGAGAATTTCGAGAAGCAGCACGAGTTGAAAAAAGCGATTGCGGAGTATCGGGTGCTGCTGGCGCGCGCGCCGGATAAGCCCGGGATTCATTTCCGGATCGCCGGCTTGATCCTGGCGCAGCCGGCTAGCGCGGCCAGTTCGGAAGAGGCGCGCAAAGAGTTCGAAGCGGAGCTGAAGATATTCCCGGGGAATGCCGGCGCCGAGTACTATCTGGGCGAGCTGGCGCGACAGAAGGACAAGCTTCCAGAAGCCATCCAACATTTCACGCGTTCCGCTGAGCTTTATCCTTCGTTTGCAGAAGCGCATTTTGGGCTGGGCCGTTGTTTGCTGGATTCGGGCAAAACCAAAGACGCGGTGCAGCCGCTTGAAACCGCTGTGAAGCTGGCACCGGAGGATCCCACGATGCATTTCAGTCTGGCGACTGCTTATCAGCGGCTGGGGCGTAAAGAGGACGCTGCGCGGGAGTTTGCGCTGCAGAAGAGTACCTCCCAAAAACTTAACGAAAACACAAAAACGCTTCGCAGGAATGTTTCTGGACCTGCGGCGGATAGCCATTGACACCGATCCACACGCTCCGTTGAAGTCCATAATGCGTCTTCATCGTCTTTGGTGGGCCGCGGGCCCATGATCACTCCGTTGAACATGCCGTCCGGCAATGTGCCAACGGCACCGACTCCCTCACGGTCGCGGTTCGGTTGGTTTGCGCTTAGCCGTGTCGGAATCTAAACAAGGACGGTGAAAGCGGATTCGGTTCTGGTCACCGGACGGTACAGCGTGTCGCGCTCCATAGGCTCGCGGCCGGCTTCCTTGATAAGCCGCAGCAGTTCGCCCCGGCGGAGACCCTGGCTGGTGGTGGCGCCGGCGTCGTGATAGATTTTTTCTTCCACCACGGTTCCGTCCAAATCGTCCGCGCCGAAGCGTTGGGCGATTTGGGCGATGCGCGGGGTCATCATGATCCAGTAGGCTTTGATGTGCTCGATGTTATCCAACATCAGGCGCGACACCGCGATCATTTTCAGATCCAGAAATCCGGTCGTCGTGGCTACGTGTTCCAGCGCGGTGTTGGCGGGATGAAACGCCAGCGGGATGAACGTTTGGAAGCCGTGCGTATCGTCCTGCAGGGCGCGTAGTTTCACCAGGTGATCCACGCGATCTTCTTCGTTTTCGATGTGACCGTAGAGCATGGTGCAGTTGGATTTCAATCCCAACTGATGCGCCGCGCGAGCTACTTCCAGCCACTGCGAACCGTCGATCTTGTGATCGCAGATGATGCGCCGAACGCGCTCGTTGAAGATTTCCGCGCCGCCGCCCGGGAGTGAATCGACGCCGGCATCCATCAATCGTTTGAGAGTTTCCCGGATGGGCAGCTTCGCGCGCTGCGCGAGATACGCGACTTCCACCATGGTGAAAGCTTTCAGGTGGACTTCGGGAAAACGCTGCTTTAAGCCGCGCAGCATCTCGCAATACCAATCCAAGGTGAGTTCCGGATGCAGGCCGCCGACGATGTGAAATTCGGTGACTGCTTCCGACCAGCCTTCGCCCGCGCGATGCCAGACTTCTTCGAGCGACCAGGTGTAGGCTTTGGGATCTTTGGCGCGCTTGCCGAAGGCGCACAGTTTGCAGCTTGCTACGCAGACATCGGTCGGATTGATATGGCGATTCACATTGAACCAGGTGACATTGCCGTGCATCCGCTCACGGACCAGGTTCGCCATATAACCGGCGGCCAGGATGTCGGAGGTGCGATACAGCGCTACGCCGTCTTCAAAAGAAAGGCGCGCGCCGGCACGCACTTTCTCCAGGATCGGCAGCAAACGTTTATCTTCAATGTGAATTTGCATCTAAGTTCGAACACCCAGGAAGTAAATATCAGCGGCCCAAAACAAGAAGAATAGCACGCTAACGTACCCGTTGACGGTAAAGAAGGCAGCGTTGACGCGCGATAGGTCATCCGCTTTGACCAGGCTGTGCTCGTACAAAAGCAGCAGCACCACGGCGCCGATTCCGGCCAGGCTGAGCCATCCGAGCTGGAAGCTGGCGGAAAGCGCGATGAGGCACGCGATCATGGCCAGGTGAAACAGGCGCGCGATCCAAAGCGCTCTTCGAATGCCATATCGCCTGGGGAGGCTGAAGAGGCCAGCTGAGCGATCGAATTCGAAATCCTGGCAGGAGTAGATGACATCGAAACCGGCTGTCCAAAAAGTCACCGCGGCGGTGAGCCAGAGGATGCGCGGATCGAGCGATCCGGTGACGCCGATCCAAGCGGCCGCCGGCGCCACGCCAAGGGACAATCCGAGGACGAGATGAGAAAACGCGGTAAATCGCTTGGTGTAGGAGTAAAAGAAGACGAGCGCGAGGGCCAGAGGCGCCAGTTTGAAACAGAGGGGATTCAGGGCGCGGGCGGCGAACAGAAATACGAGAACCGAAACGGCGACGAAACCCCAGGCGAATCCCACGCTCAAAGTTCCCGCTGGGATGTGCCGCATACGGGTGCGGGGATTGCGGGCGTCGATGGCGGCGTCCAGAATGCGATTGAACGCCATGGCCGCTGAGCGCGCACCTACCATAGCGACGATGATCCAGAGAAGCTTCTCGCCAAATACGCGGGGCGGCAAGTGATTTTCGCGGAATGCGAGTAACGCTCCGGTGAGAGCAAACGGCAGCGCGAACACCGAGTGCTCAAACTTGATCATGTCAAGCGTAAGCCTGAGCCGCTTCCAGAAGGGCATTTTCGATACCATTCTAATTCATGCGCGCATTGTTGCTCTTCTGCCTGGGGATTTCACTGGTGGGCTGCGGCTCAACGAGTTCGCCTATGGAGGATCTACGGACGCGCGAAGTGATACTGCCGGGCGGCCACGTGATTAAGGCCGAAAGCGCGGTGGACACGCGGGACATGATGCGGGGCTTGATGTTCCGCAATTCGTTGGCGCCCGATCATGGAATGCTTTTCGTGCATCCGGTTTCCGGCCACTACAGCTACTGGATGTATCAAACCTATATTCCGCTCGACATAATCTGGATGGATGAAAACCACAGGATCGTAGAAATTGTGGAGAGCGCCCCGCCGTGCAAAACTGCAGCCAGCAAGTGCGCGCATTTCGGCGGAAATCAGACGGCGCGGTTTGTTTTGGAGTTGAACGGGGGGGATAGCAGGAAGTACGGGCTTAAGGTGGGGCAGATGGTGGAGTGGTAGCCGCCGTTTCTCGTTTCTCGTTTCTCGTTCGGATGGGTCGCCTATACCTGCTACGCTCAGGGTGACATGGATCAAGAGCAATTGCGTTTGCTGCTGGAGGGTGTTCGTTCGGGGAGAGTGGATGTCGATTCGGCGGTGGATCGGATGCGCCATTTGCCGTTTGAGGATCTGGGCTACGCCAAGCTGGATCATCATCGGGCGCTGCGGCACGGCTTGACTGAGGTGATTTTCGGCAAGGGCAAGACTCCGGAACAGGTGGCGGGGATCGCGGCGCGGCTGCTGGATAAGTCGGCGAACCTGCTGATCACTCGCGCAAATGAATCCATTGCGCAAGGTTTGAAGGCGCGCTATCCGGAGGCGGAATACTTCGCGCTTTCCGGCGCCGTGCGGATCTGGCGAGACCGCACCATGCACGGCAAGGGCAAGCTGGCGGTGATTTCCGCGGGGACTAGCGACATCCCGGTGGCTGAGGAAGCGCGAGTAACGGCCGAAGTGATGGGCAACGAAGTGGACTCGATTTACGACGTGGGTGTGGCGGGGATCCATCGGTTGCTGGCCCACAGCGAGCGACTGGCGGAAGCGCGCGTGGTGGTGGTGGCGGCCGGGATGGAAGGCGCGCTGCCGAGCGTGGTGGGCGGGCTTGTCTCCGTGCCGGTGATCGCGGTTCCCACTAGCGTCGGTTACGGCGCGAGTTTCCAGGGCGTGGCGGCGCTGTTGGGAATGTTGAATAGTTGCGCGAGCAACGTGACCGTGGTGAATATCGATAACGGATTTGGCGCCGGGTATGTGGCGGCGTTGATCAATCGGCTTTAACGTTCCGACAGGTGTCGTGGTAGCGCTTCCTTGCGGTCGCGGTTCGGTTAGCGCCTATTAGTTGGCGACCGTTAGGTATGCGGCGCCGCTGGGTTGGCCATTTACTGTGACCATCACTGGTTGAGTTCCATCATTGATGCTGCTGGGAACGTAGAAATTGATCTGCGTCACTCCCACCAATCCTGCTGGGATCCCGATGAATTCGAGGGCTGCGGGAACACCGCCCACAGTAACTACCACGTTCAGAGCTGGCTTTGGCAGATCCGCTACGGGCGTGCCGGCGCCGGGCGCCGCGCCAGTGGCGACTTCGGGATTGACAGCTCCAGCGCCGGTCAAATAAAGAGAAACGATGGCGCCCCGGTTGCCCGCCGCAACGGGTACGATGCCGCCGCTCGAATCGGTGAAGATGCCGGGCGAAGCCGGCACCATATTCAATTGATAGGTCGCGATCATGCCGTTGTTGTTGACGCGCAGCGTAGCCGGCTGGTTCGCCGCCGTCTCATACGGGATCTGGATGTTTAACTGACCCGGCGACACGTAGTACAGCGGCGCGGCGACGTTGTTCACCGTTGCGGCCACTCCGACAGTGGAGACGGGCAACGGCACGCTGCTCGCGGTGGAGACAGACGGAGCGAGTTGGGATCCGAAAACCGAAAGCGTCATCCCAGGCGAATAGACGTGTTGGAAAGAAGCTCCATTTGCGACTCCCAGCACCACCGGCGTCTGGTTCGAGGCTCCGGTGCCGCTGACGCTCACTGTCACGGAGGCAGTTACTTTGCTAGAGGAGCCTTCACTGTAGGCGGCGGTGATGGTTCCCGCTCCCGCAGGTAATTGGTTCCCGCTCACTGTTAGTGTCGCGGTGGCCGTTCCACCCGATCCGACGAGGGCTGCCGAGCCGAGCGATACACCAGCAACCGAAAAGAGTACGGTACCGGTGGGTGTAATCCCGCTCGCGCCGGAAACGGTTGCAATGAGAAATATAGAATCGGTGACGGCGACGGTCCGCAGATTGCTCATGAGCGTAATGCTGGCGTCGGACGGAGCAGCGCTGCTGGTCCCGCTTCTCCACGCCGTGATCAACCTGTAGACATCCACGGAGCCAAGCCCGGTGGCTTGATCGTAGCCTTTGCCGGCGCTATAGCCAACCGGAGTGGCTGCGCATCCGATGGAACGGCGGCCGCATGAAACGGTCACGATATTGTTGCCGGTGGTGACATCGTGAAAAGCCGCGGGCTCTGTCTTGGCAAGAGAATAAAGCTTCGGGTTGATGTTGCCTACTCCGGACGAGGATTGTGCGCCAGTGGAAACCAGATATTGATTCAGCAGAGTGATGACTCCCGCAAATGTAGGAGCGGCGACGGATGTTCCGCCATAAACCTGCAGGCTGCCGCCGGTATAAACAAAATATCCGTCGTGATCCGCCGAAGCGCTGAGGGAAACATCAGGAACGTCTCGGGCGTTGTCAGCCGGGACACCGGTACCGGTCTGCCAGGAGGGTTTCGAGAAGTAGATGCTGGCGCCGCCCCCACCGGCGGAGGGCTCTCCATCGGCGACACTGTCGTTCCACGTTGTCTCGGGAATATACGAGATCGCGGATTCTCCTGAAGAGGAGTTCGTGGACCTCCAGTATTGGGCGCCGCCTTCGACAAACTCGGTACCCCCCATGCTGGTTACTTCGGGAACCGACCCAGGCAGATCGACGGACAGCCCAGGATTCTGACTATCGTCGCAATCGGCGCCGCCACTATCGCCGGAAGCCGCGAGCCAGGTTATTCCCTGCGAATTGGCCTGTTGCGCCATTTGTTGAAACGCGGTGGCATCTGACTGCGGGGTCTCCGGCTCACAAGAGCCATAACTCTGGCTGATGACGGGTGCGAGGTTCTGATCGATGGCGTATTGCACGGATTCAATCACGTCTGTGGAATACACATACAGGATGGTGGCATTCCGGGCCACGGCGCCTGACAATTCCAGATCGAGGTCGGCTTCGTCCAAGTCGTCGGATTTGACTCCGGGGTCCGGGGAATTTGCGACCAGGACGGGCTGAGGATCGTTGACGGACAGGCCGTAGCTGGAGCGGAATTGTTCAATGTCGGAGAGATTGACGCGAGTCTGACCCACGATCACCATGGATTGACCTTTGCCCGTGAAGCCGGCTGTGTAGAGCGGGGAAATATCGTATATTTTGGCCACATCATCCGGCGTTAGAAAATTTTCTCCGTCGCTCGCAGTGTAATGGGGCGTGAGCGATGGGTGCGCGGCTGGATTACGCAGGATGCGTTTGGCCTTCATCCGGAAATCGTTCAGCCCGCGGATTCGCAGAATCACTCCGGCGAAGGCGGCGGGTACGGAGGGTTCCTGCGCTGCAGCGAAATGTTTTTGCCCATCCGTCAAATACTCATGGATTTCCGTTTGAAAAGCGCTTTCAATTCGGGAGGCATCGCCGTCTACCGCAATCCAGTTCCGTGCGCGCGCTACGGACGCGATTGTCAGCCCCTGGCTTTCGAGCCAAGCGGTCATTTTGGTTAAGTCGTCCGTGCTGACGCCGAAACGATCCGCGTACTGTTCCGGGGTCAGCCAGCGGTGGTAATTCGGGGAGTTTGGGTTCTGCTGATCAAGCAGCAGTTGCGCGAGGTCAGCGCGCTGGCGGTCCGATTGCGCCAGGACGAGCGTGACATACGACAGGGAGAAGGAAGGAGCCACGCGTCCCTGATCGTCTTCGGGCCGCGCCTTGGGATGGACGTTTCCGCGCAGGACAAAGCGCTCTTGGTTATCCACTGCCTTGGAGATGCGGCTCGGCTGCGCCTCAGCGGCGAGGGACAGCAAACCGAGCGCACCAATTACTAGCGCCGAGCGCGTTGCAAAACCGGAGCTGAGGGATTTCTGAATCATCATTCAACCTCTTTAACCGGGAATCGAGAAGGTCTTGTGCATATGGCTTCGCCCTGGCGCGGCTAAGGGGCAAAGCTTTCCTTCTCTATGGCTATTATGACGCCGGTTGGCGATGGCGCGTTGCGTGCCTCAGGGTTCTTAGGTCGGGCTCACGGTTAAAACTACTAGACGGCGAGATTCAATTTTGTGGAAGGATGTTGCTTGACCTGAGGGGTTTAAGCGGCTGCGTCCACAATTATGTCGTTGTACTGCGCGCCGAGCTTAACAATTCTTTACGCTACTATGATCCATATGACTCGGCCCGCGGGTTTCAATCGTGTTATTGCGCTGACGCTTCTTCTGGCGGTGACTGTTGCGGCTGGAACGGCGCCAAGCTTTCATGCCAAATCCATCGACGGCGAGAGTTTTACGAATGAATCGCTGAAAGGGAAGGTTGTTCTGATCCAGTTCTGGGCCACCTGGTGCAAGTATTGCCGTGGCGATCAATCCGCCGTGGACGAGTTGGCGCGGGAATTTGCCGATCGCGGCTTGGTGGTTCTTGCCGTGGACTTCATGGAACCCAAGAAGACCGTCAAGAAATACCTGGCCGAAATGCCTCGCACTTCCAAAGTTGTCCTCACGGAAGATACGAATCTTGCTGCGATGTACCCGTCCCGTTCTTTTCCGCTTTATATCGTGATTGACCGGGATGGAAACGTAGCAGGGACGCAAAAAGGCGCGGGCGGCGAGCGGTCACTCCGACATTTGCTGAGTAAGGCCGGGCTGGAGTAGCCAATTCGGCGTTACCATTTACAGGAGGAGCAATGCATGCGATTTAGAACAATGTTCCTTTTTTCGTTGACTTTCACCTGCATCACGGCAGCGGAAATTCCGCAAGGTTCGCACCTTCTGCTCCGCATGGAGAATTCACTTAGCACGCGGACGGCGAAGGAAGGCGATTACGTTTACCTGCGATCGGCCAGCCCAATCAGCGTGGATGGGCTGATCATCGTACCGGTGGGCAGTTATGTGCAAGGCGTTGTCGCCCAAACCAAGCGCAGTGGGCGCGTGACTGGGAGAGCGGGGCTGGCGATCCGGTTGGAGACGCTGACGCTCGCGCAGGGGAAAGTGGTGAAGTTCGCGCCGCATTTGAGTTCGGTGGATTCCGGGAATAGCGGCCAGACGGTTACCGGAACCGAAAATCGAGTGGAGCAGGCGCCGACCAAAGGTCAGGATGCGGCGCGCATTGCGATTCTCGCGGGTAGCGGCGCATCCATTGGAGGAATCGCAGCACGGAGCTGGTCGGGTGCGGGCATTGGCGCAGCAGCCGGAAGCGCGGTGGGGCTGGCGACAGTGCTGATGACAAGAGGCAAAGAAGTGGAGCTGCGGCAGGGATCGACGCTGGACGTGGTGTTTGACCGGCCGATTGTAATTGAGTAGTGACTCTAGCGAGGAGGATTCGGGGGCAGAATCCACGCCGCGCCGATAGTCTTATGTCGCGCGAAGTGCAGAATCAGGGCGACGGCGATCCCTAAGACAACAGCGGCGGGAAAGACGTAGCGCAGCACGGGAATCCCGAGGAGAAATATCAACATGCTGCCGAGGGCGAAAATTGCGCCGGCGATGCCTCCGCCGACGGGGATTTTCGACAGGTTAATTTGCGGGCGTGAGGCGACTTGGCTCATGGTGCACCTTCTACCTTCACGCTAACACAGATTTGTGAAATCACCGATTCTATTCTTGTGTTTCGTACTTTCGGGTCAAATTTCCTGCACCTGGCTCGATCATCGAACGAATGCGGACTTTGAACGCGAACTCGTCGAGCGGTCGAAACATGGCTTGGCGTTGGCACAGTATCGAACGCAGTCGATGAATATCGACGTCCGATTCTTTGACGGCAACAGCAGAGTGCTCAAGGCGAACTGTTGCTCGCATCCGGGGAGCTCCACGATTTCGCGGAATCGGTTGGTCGCAGTTGACCTAACTTCTTCCTCGGTTCTCGATCTCCGTCGGGGACCAGCCGGACTTCTCGCAGCCATTCCAAATTACGGTGGGCCTGTGGTTGTAACAGACATAAACAACACGGTCCTGGCGCGTTCGGAGCTACGGATCTGGCCCGCCGAAGTTTCGTTATCCCCCGATGAGCGACTCTTCGCATTTATCGGGGTTCCAAAGGGCGGCCAACAAAGGGATTTAGGCCTCTACGTGGGTGGATTCGGAAAAGAACAAGTGCGTAAGCTATTGAGCGTCACTCCTACAACACACCATCACGATAGGCCTCAAGCTCAAACCACCGTGGACTGGTCGGCGGACGGCAAGAGCCTAATCTGCGCAGTCGAAGGCGCCGTGCTGTTGGTGGACCCGCTTACCGGTAGATCTAGAAAACTAGCGGATGGCAGCGCCCCGCTATGGTCGCCGTCAGGAGACTGGATATCGTATGTTACTGGGGATTGGGAGGCTGCCCTTCTGAATGTTTCGAGCGGCGAATCGAAGCACATTGATCCAGGAAAGAAGATGAGCACTCCTATTGAATGGTCCCCGGACGGCAGGTACCTCCTCATTTATGAGGGCCAAGGATCCCATGTGCCCTATGGCTGTATCTGGGTGTACAGGGTGTCCGACGGTGCGTTTGTTCCGATCCCCAATTATGGCGTAGGTGGTCCGCGGCCGCATTGGATTCAGTTTTGAGGTCCACTATACTGAAAACAGTCGTGGCCAAGTTCATCGCCAGTGCGCTGCTGCTGATTCTCGCCTGCGATACCACTTTGCCTGCGCTGGTGGCGGGTCCGGAAGCCAATTTGCCTGCATGCTGCAGGCGCGACGGAAAGCATCACTGCGCCATGCTGGAGATGCTGGAGAAGCAGCAGCAAGACGCGGGGCCAACTTGGCAAACAGTGGCTAAGAAATGTCCCTTGTTTCCACGCGGCACGGTGGCGTCCTTCTCCGACCATTCCGCTCCACCCCCCGCCGCTGGTTTTGCCGGATTGCTTTCCGGAGGTTCTGTCATAAAAGCCCAAACCGAAGTTCTCTTCCACATTTCGCATAGCCGGACCCGGCAAAAACGCGGTCCGCCTTCCTTGGTTTAGCTCCAAACCAATTACTAGACATTTTCTTTTAATAAGGAAGGTTGTGCTATGCGAGGATTTCGTTTCGCTGTGCCCTGCTTGATTGCGGCGCACGCTTTTGCGACGATTTTTGGAACGGTTCAAGGTGTGGTTCACGATCCCAGCCATCGGCCTGTCTCAGGCGTAGCAGTATCGCTGCACGCGCTGAATTCCGAATATGTTCAGCAGGCCGAAACGGCTGCCGACGGAGCGTTCGAGTTTCGGGCCGTTCCGGCCGGCAAGTATAACGTTCACGTATCTCACGCCGGCTTCGCGGAAGCCGAGCAGCCGCTTGTGGTGGAATCCGGCAGCGTGCCGGTGCTGCATTTCCAATTGAAGCTGGCGGAACAGCGGGAGTCCGTCGAAGTCTCCGCAACGCCCGAGGCGGTGAATCCGCAAACGTCCACTCCCACTACACTGGTGACGCGCCAAGACATCCAGCTAACTCCAGGCGCGGATCTCAGCAACAGCCTCACTATGATTACCAGCTTTGTCCCGGGAGCCTACATCACGCACGACCAACTGCATGTGCGCGGAGGCCACCAGGTGACCTGGGCCATCGACGGAATTCCGATTCCGAACACGAATATCGCAAGCAACGTGGGTCCGCAAATCGATCCCAAAGATATCGATTATCTGGAAGTGCAGCGCGGCGGTTACTCGGCCGATTATGGGGACCGCACTTACGGGACATTCAACGTGGTCCCGCGAACGGGGTGGGAACGGAATCGAGAGATGGAAGTAAACACTACTTATGGCACCTTCCATCAGACGAACGATCAGATCAATCTCGGCGATCACACGCAGCGCTTCGCTTACTTCGCGAGTGTGAACGGGAATCGCAGCGATTATGGGCTGGGAACGCCAGGCCCCGAGGTGCTGCATGACCGGGTGTGGGGCGCGGGCGGATTCGCTTCGCTGATTTTCAACAAGGACGCGGCCAACCAGTTCCGTTTCGTGACCAGCGTGCGCGGGGACGATTACCAGATCCCCAACGATCCGTCGAGCGTCGACGTTGGAATTCGCGATGTGGAGCGCGAGCGCGACGTGCTGGCCGATTTCACCTGGGTTCACACTTTGTCACCGGGCTGGCTGCTGACAACCTCGCCGTTTATGCACTTCAACCGGGCCAATTACGACGGGGATCCGAACGACATTCCCGTGAGCACGACGCAGCACCTGGATTCCACTTACGCCGGGGCGCAGATCACACTGAATGCGGTGAGCGCACGGCACAATGCCGGATTTGGAGTCTACGGCTTCAGCCAGCACGATGACGAGTTCGTTCACTTGGCCGCGAATGACGGCTCCGGCGCGAACGTGGTGGATAGCAAAGCCTCGTATGGGAATTTGGAAGCGGCGTTCGCGGAAGACCAGTTCAAAGTAACGCCGTGGATCACGCTGACAGGCGGCGTGCGGCTGACGCATTTTTCAGGCGCAGTTTCGGAGAACGCCGCCAACCCGCGCGTGGGGCTGGCCATCCGCATCCCGCGCCTGAACTGGGTGTTGCGCGGATTCTTTGGAACGTACTATCAAGCTCCGCCGCTCTCCACTGTGTCCGGACCGTTGGCCGAGTTCGCGGTGACGCAAGGGCTGGGATTCATTCCGCTCAAAGGAGAGCGCGATCAAGAGAATCAGGTGGGTCTCACCATTCCGTGGCGCGGTTGGAGCTTCGATACCAACAGTTTCCGGCAGCGCGCGAGAAACTTCTTCGACCACGATGCAATTGGCAACTCCAACGTGTTCTTTCCGCTTTCCATCGCCGGCGCGCGCATCTACGGATGGGAGTTTACGGCGCGCTCGCCACGCATCAAGCGGCGCGGTGAGATTTCGATCGCGTACTCCTATCAGCATGCCGAAGCGGAAGGCGCCGTCAGCGGCGGACTGACGGATTTTTCGCCGCCCGACAATGGCTACTTCCTGCTGGATCACGACCAGCGGCATACTTTGCACGGGAATTTCAACGTGATTCTGCCGTTTCGAGCTTGGGCCGCGGGCGGCGTTTATTACGGCTCCGGCTTCACCGATGGGTCCAGCGAAACTCCGGCGCATCTGGATCCGCACACCACGTTCGACTTTTCGATCGGCAAGAGCTTCTCGGAGAGTTTGTCGATCGGCGTGACGGGATTGAATGTGGGGAACCGGCGGTTTCTGCTGGATAACAGCGAGACTTTCGGGGGAACACACTACGCCGATCCCAGGCAGATTTACATGCAGGTGCGGTACCGGTTCCACTTCTGAGGCGCTTCCGCCGCCGCTGCTATAGTTAAATTGTTGAAGCTTTTTGCGGCCGGCTCGCGTATTAAGACTTAGGGGATTTCATGCATCCATCTAAAATTCAAGTACTAGAAGTAGAGTCCGCACCTGCGGAAATGAATGCTTCAAGCGGCGGGTACAAAGTGTTCAATCGGATAGTGGATTGGATCACCAGCGACCGTATGCAGTTGTTGAATATCACGGAGCGCATCAACGAGATTGTGCGGAAAAGCGGGATCCGCGATGGGCTGGTGCATCTGCAATCGCTGCACACCACTTCCGGAGTGTTCCTGAACGAGTGGCAGGATGCGCTCATTCACGACGTGAAGCGGTTCCTCGAACAGGTGGCGGATCGGGAGCAATACTACCGCCACAACGATCCGGAATTTTCGGACTGCGAACGTAAGAATGCCGATTCGCACATGCAAGGCATGTTGATGGGCCAAACGCTGTGCTTGCAGGTACGGAACGCGTCGGTGCTTCTGGGCACCTGGCAGAGCATCATTTTCGCCGAGTTCGACGGGCCGCGCAGCCGGTCCCTGGCAGTTCAGATTTCGGGCGTCTAAAAGACGGATGCCGCGGTACTTCACGCTCCAGCAGGCTGAAAAGCTGCTTCCCGAAGTGGAATCTGCGATTCGGGACGCGATCCACCAGAAATCCGTTTACCAACAAGCTGAAGAGGAGTGGCAAGGTTTTGCGAGCCGCGTCACTATGCTGGGCGGGGTGCGGGTGGACCATTCGGAAGTGCTGGACATAAAGCGGCGCAGGGAGTCATCTGCAGAGAGGTTAAAAGCCGCGCTGGAGAAAATCCAGGATTGCGGGTGTGTAGTGAAGGACCTGGACATCGGGCTGATCGATTTTCCGACGCTGTTTCATGGCGAGGAAGTTTACCTGTGTTGGAAGCTGGGCGAATCCGGGATCGAGTTTTGGCATGGGGTTCATGAAGGATTTCGCGGGCGGAAGGCGATTGATGCTGAGTTTTTGGCGGAGCATCGCGGGGAGTGAAGAGGAAAGAGCACCGACTCCCTCACGGTCGCGGCTCGGAATGAGGCACCCCGTCACCGAGCCGCGACCGTCAAAGCTACTCGTCGCGGAGAGCCACCATCGGATCCACGCGGGAGGCGCGCCACGCGGGCAACGACACCGCCAGCGCCGACACTGCCAGCATGATCGCCGTGGGTGCAACCAACGAACCGGCCTCGGCCACTTTCACGTCGAAGAGCAGGCTGGAAAGAAAGCGAGATAGCGCCAGCGCCGCTGGAACACCCAGCGCGACACCCGCAAGCGCCACCCAGACGCCGTCCAGCAGGATCATATCCAGCACCTGACGCCGCCGCGCACCCAGCGCCATGCGCAATCCAATTTCTTTCGTCCGCCGTGTCACTGCATACGCCATCACGCCGTACAGCCCAACGGCGGCCAGCAGCAGCGCGACGAAACCGAACAGGCTCGCGACGGCAGCCAGCATACGCTCTTTATCGAGGTAGGCGTTAATCTGTTCGTCCAAGGTGCGGATGTCGATGGTCCGTGCACCGGGATCGGTCTGCGCGACGGCGCGATCGATTTCTTTCGAGGCCGAGGCGAGATCTTTCGAGTAGCGAAGCTCCACGGTCGGAGCCCAAGGCGGGTCCATTTCGGTGATCGGAAAATAAATGGTGGGACCGGCTGGCTCGCGCAGGCCATAATGGCGGACGTCGCGAACCACGCCGACGATCTCCGCGATCACCTTGGTGGGGGAGCGTGGCAGCGGCTGGATTTTCATTCCTACCGGATTCTTTCCGGCGTAATAGGTCCGGGCCAAGCTTTCGTTAATGATCGCCACCCGTACTTCGCCCGCACTCACAATGTTCGGGTCGCTCTTGGACTTCCTCACTGGATCGCGCGCATCAAAGGTCCGTCCAGCGAGTAAAGGAATGCCCATGACGGAAAAGAAATTGGTGTCGATCAGGATGTAATCCGCTTCGTGTTTTGCGTCGTCTGGGATCGGATTCGCAGGGATCTGAAAGTCACCGCTGAATCTACCGCCGTTGAATGGACCCGGCCACGAGACCGACGCGTTCGTCACTCCGGGCAGGCTCCGGAGACGATCTACCACGCGGCGCTGCGCCTCTTGCCTCTGCTCAGGAGAATACTGGCGAGGCAGCTCAAGTTCGAAAGTGAGCCGGTGTTCCGGGCGGAAACCGGAATCCACATTCTTCAGATTGAGCAGCGTGCGAACAAACAATCCCGCGCCAAACACCAGCACCGTGGAGAGCGCCACTTGCGCTACGGAGAGCAATTTGCCTGGGCGGATGCTGCCGCGGGCGCCGCCGAAATCCGAAGCTGCGGTGAATTTGAGCGCGTTCACCAGTTGAGTCCGCCCCACGCGCATGGCCGGGACGATCCCCGAGAGTAAACCGGATCCGATGGCAATGGCGGAAGTGAACAGCAGCACGCGCAAGCTGAGGTGAACGTCCAGCACTAGCGGAACGCTGCCTTGCGGAATCAAGTCCAGTAGATGCCGGCTGGTCCACGCGGCGACGGCGAGTCCCAGTAATCCCCCGCACAACGCGATGAGAAGGCTTTCGGTCAGAAACTGTCGAAAGAGCCGGACGGCTCCGGCACCCAACGAGATGCGGGTTGCTACTTCGCGCTGCCTGGCCGCCGCACGCGCCAGCAAGAGATTCGTGATGTTGGCGCATGCGATCAGCAAGACCAGCGCAACCACGCCCATAACGATCCGGAGGGGAAGGGCGAAACGCTCCCTCAACCCGGAGATGCCACTAGCGCCATTCTCGACGGATAGGTGCGACTCGTCAGAAACCTGGCGCTTCCGCTTGTACTCGGGAAGCGCGGCCAACTGCCCGTTGCGAAATGCAAAGTATGCCGTGTTCAACGCCGCTTGCGTCTGACTGACGGTTACACCGGCGTTCAACCGCCCCAGCAGGCTGAGGTAATTCCAGCCTGTGCCGGTCAACAGCTTCGGATCGCCGGCCGTGGCGTTGGTCCAAAGATCCACGGCGTTTCCTACTTCGATTCCGGCGAATTCTCCACCGGCAATTCCGATCACGGTGGCCGGCCGTTCCTCGATGAGCAGGGTCTTGCCGATGATCGAAGGGTCGGACGCCAGCCGATTCTTCCAGAACCGCTCGCTGAGAACGGTCTGGAGCGCGCTGCCGATCTTTTCCTCATTCGCGCCGAAGGCACGCCCCGCAATCAAAGGGACACCTAAGACGTCGAAGTAGTTCGCACTGACCGCCGCTGAAACCGCTTTGACCGGATCCGCGCCTGGCGATGAAACGGCCACCGCGTCAGAGCTGCCGGTGGCGCAAAGGTCTTGCAATACATTGCCGCGCAGTCCATCACGCAGACGTACATACAGGGGGTATGATGTTGCGCCGCGGACCTGCGATCTCCACATTTGCAAAACCACCAGGCGGGAAGGATCGCGCACGGGCAGTGCAGTTAACAACAGCGAATTCAAGATACTGAAGATGCCGGTGTTAGCGCCGATTCCGAGCGCGAGCGAGAGAATTGCCACCGACGTTACGCCGGGACTTTTGCGCGCCATGCGCAGCGCATACCGCAGGTCCTGCTTCAATTCATCAGGCCAACGCAGGCCGCGGGCTTCACGGCAGCGCTCTTTGTAGCTTTCCACCGTTCCGAATTCGATACTCGCTTGCCTTTCGGCTTGCTGGCGTGTGAGACCGCTTCGTTCCAGACTATCTGCGCGTTCCGTGAGATGCGCCTGTAATTCTTCCGCGAGGTCGCGCTCTAGCGCGGACCGGCGCATCATTCCTCGCCAATAGGAACGGAGCCGCGCCCACACGCTACACCTCCTCGCGCGAAGTA
The DNA here is from genome assembly GCA_963774655.1 of Bryobacterales bacterium. Classification (GTDB taxonomy): domain Bacteria; phylum Acidobacteriota; class Terriglobia; order Bryobacterales; family Bryobacteraceae; genus Palsa-89. Next base: position 929,012 of record CAVZFZ010000005.1, read on the forward strand.
TTCAGCACGGATGCCATGGCAGCGGTGAGCCGGTTCCAGCTTTCGGTTTCCACGCGCAGCCGCTTGCGGCCTGCCGCGGTGAGCTGGTAGAACTTTGCGCGCCGGTTGTTGTCCGACGTTCCCCACTCGCTCTTGAGCAATCCCTGGTGCTCCAGGCGGAATAGCGCGGGATACAGCGCGCCCTGCTCGATGTGGAATGAGCCGCCGGAAATCTGCTCGATACGCAGCAGGACGCCGTAGCCGTGACGCGGGCCGAGCGAGACCGCTTTCAGGATCAGCAGATCTAACGTACCGGGAAGCAGGCCGGCGGGCTGCTTGTCCATGTTTCACTCTCCTAAACTACTAAGGAGAAGCGTAGCGGAACTCTCCTAAGTTGTCAAGGAGAACACCTTTGGCGGAAGAGAGCCCTAGTACGTCGTCGAGGTGCGCCGCACGATGGCACTGATTTCGGCCGTTTTTCGGCCAGTGTTGGCGTAGAAGAAGATCCGGTAGTTACCTACACGGCGCCGCCAACGGCTGTTTTCACCTTCCAACTTAATGACGTCGCCAATGAGTGGATTATCCGCCATTGCTTCGATGGCAGCTAAGATCTTGATTTGATCCTTAACGGGAAACCTTGCGACAGCTTTTTGGGCCGGTGGTGACTGTCCATCTCATGCGCAAACTCGGCTAACGATACGGATTCGCCTCGCCCCAGCGCCGCCTCGCCGCGGCGTATCGCGGCCCACTCGGTTTTCGATGGGCTGTAGGTTTTTTCTACCGCGGTAATTGTGATGGCCCGCGCCAAGGCTCGGACTTCCAAACGGTCTCCGGTCTTGATTCCCGCCAAGCGTTGGATCGCCTGTGGAACAATTAGGGGAGTTTTGCTTTTGACAGTAACGGTCATTTGGAATCGCGGTTAGTGTTCGTAACCAAAGATAGCATTCCGGGAGAGGCCAGTCCCGAGCCGGAAATTCAATTGAACGCGCTGCAAGCGATACAATCGAACGTGGAGAAGCTGCATTCAGATCCTGCCTGGGAGGCAATCCAGCGGAAGTTTTTAGAGACCGGCGAAGCTGCGCCTGTCTTGGCCGGGCTCACGAGCTTGATCGATGATTTGGCGCTGCGGGCGTATCAGGCAGCGCTCGAGCCTGCGTCTGGTGCGTCGCTTGCTATGTTGGCCGTGGGCGGCTATGGAAGACGGGAGCTGTTTCCGTACTCCGACATCGATATTTTGATTTTGATCGAGCGCGAGTCACAAGCCGCCGGGCTGAAAGACGCGCTCTCTGATTTTGTCCGCATATTGTGGGACGCGGGCCTGCGGCTGAGCCATTCGGTCCGCAGCATTGCCGAATGCGTCGAGTTGCACGAACAGAACATCGAACTAAACATCAGCCTGCTGGATCGCCGAATGCTGGGCGGATCGAGCGATCTTAATACCAAGCTGGAGGCGAAGCTCACGCCGTTTTTCGAGCGCCACTCGCGGACACTGGCGCAACATCTGGCGCGCTTAGCCCGTGCGCGGCATCGGAGATTTCAAGACACCTTTTATCATCTGGAGCCGGACATCAAGGAAACGCCCGGCGGGTTGCGCGACCTGCATCTGGTGGGTTGGCTCGCGAAGCTGCGTAAATCGGATTCCATGCCGTCCGGGCTGTCGGCCGCGCCGGCGCGATTCTTGAGTTCGGTGCGCTGTTTTCTTCACTATCGCGACGGGCGCGACCAGAATCTGTTGAGCTTTGAAGCGCAGGAAGAACTGGCGCTCCGTTCCCAACCTGCCTACCAGTCCCCCCCGGAGTTCATGCGGGAATATTTTCGAAACGCCCGCGTCATCGACAGTGAAGCGCGCCGCACGCTGGATTCCACGGAGAAGAGCGAAAGCTCGCTGATCCACCAATTCCGCGACTGGCGGTCGCGCTTATCCAATGGCGATTTTACCGTCTCGCAGGAGCGCGTGTTCCTGCGCACGCCGGCGCAACTGGAAAAAGATCCGGGCCTGGCCCTGCGGCTTTTCGAATTTGTGGCGCGGCACGGCATCCCATTGGCTGCCGAAACGGAGAGACGCCTGGAGGAGAATCGCGCGAACTTGGCCCGGTACTGCCAATCGGGCCAACCATTATGGCCCGCATTGCGCGCGATGTTGGCGCAGCCGCACGCGGCAATGGCTTTGCGCGCGATGCATTACACCAGCCTGGTGCAGGCGCTGTTTCCGGAGTGGGAAAACATCACGTGCCTGGTAGTTCCCGATTATTATCACCGCTACACCGTGGACGAACATACTCTAGTGGCCATCGAGAGACTGGCGGAACTGGCGCACACCAAGGACCACACACGGCTACGCTTCGCTGAAATTCTTTCTGAGATCGCCGATCAGGCTCTGCTGCGCTTCGCGCTTCTGTTCCACGATTCCGGGAAGGGGGACAACAGCGGCGACCATTCGCGCCGATCGGTAGAGCTTGCGCGGCAGGCCATGGAACGCATTCAGATGCCGAAGGAGGATCAGGCCCGCGTGGAGTTCCTGATTGAACACCACCTGGATTTGTCGGCTGTGATGAATTCCCGCGACCTGCACGATCCGGCCACGGCCACTCTACTGGCGGAGCGCATCGGAACCATTGAACAGCTCAAGCTGCTGGCCGTTCTCACCTTTGCCGACATTTCCGCGGTAAATCCGGCAGCGATGACGCCGTGGCGGCTAGAGCAGCTTTGGCAAACTTATCGAGTGACACATCAGGAACTGGTGCGTGAGTTGGAAACAGTGCGGATTCAGGAACTGCCCAAGGAACTACCGGAAATGGCGGCATTCATCAAGGGCTTTCCCACACGCTACCTGCGCACGCACACTCCCGCGGAGATCCAGGCGCATATCGAATTGAAGGAATTAAGCCGGCCTACCGGCGCAGCCGTCGAAGTGGAACGGCAGGGCAGCGTCTACCGCGCAACCATTGTGGCGCGCGACCGTCCGGCGCTTTTCAGTTCGCTGGCGGGGGCGCTTTCCAGTTTCGGAATGGACATTTTGAAGGCGGAAGCGTTTGCGAATACGCAGGGCTTGGTGCTGGATACGTTTGTATTCGCCGACCCGAAGCGCACGCTGGATCTGAATTCACAGGAGATCGAGCGCCTGCAGCAGAGCCTGGAGCGCGCGGCGCAAGGAAAGCTGAATGTGGAGCAGCTTCTCAAAGCGCGGCCGGCTCCGGCGAAACCGAAGCGGCGGACGGAGCCGAGCGTGCACTTCGATTCGGAAGCCTGCGACACCGCCACGCTGGTGGAAATTATCGCGGAAGATCGTCCGGGATTACTTTACGACCTGGCGTCGACGTTCTCAGCGGCAGCGTGCAATATTGACGTGGTCTTGATCGATACCGAGGGACACAAAGCGATCGATGTTTTTTATGTAGCGGCGGATGGCAAGAAGCTCAACCCAGAACTGGAAAAGTTGCTGGAGAAGAAGCTCCTTGCCGCGTGCTAGTGCTTTGTGGGGCAGGCTTTCAGCCTGCAGCCGGCTTTCCAGCCGGCTTGACGCCGCGTGGAAACGCGGCTGCGGCCAAGATTGGCCGCCCCACGACTCTAGATGTCGTAATACAGCGCGAACTCGTACGGGTGAGGACGTAGCCGCACGGCATCCGCCTCATTCTTGCGCTTGTATTCGATAAAGGTCTCGATCAGGTCTTCGCTGAAGACATCGCCCTTCAACATGAAGTCGTGATCTTCTTCGAGGCAGGTCAGAGCTTCTTCGAGCGAAGCGGGCATCGAGGGCACGCTCTTCATTTCTTCCGGCGACAGATCGTAGATGTCCTTATCCAGCGGTTCGCCCGGTTCAATTTTGTTGAGCACGCCGTCGAGACCCGCCATCATCATCGCCGCGAAAGCGAGATAGGGGTTGGCGGCCGGATCCGGCGGACGGAATTCCACGCGCTTCGCCTTCGGGCTGGCGGAGTACATGGGAATGCGGCAAGCGGCAGAGCGATTGCGCCGCGAATAAGCCAGATTGACCGGAGCTTCGTAGCCCGGCACCAGGCGCTTGTAGCTATTGGTGGTGGGCGCGATGATCGCCGACAGCGCCCGTGCGTGCTTCAGCAAGCCGCCGATATAATTCAGCGCCATGCCGCTCAATCCGGCATAGCCGTCGCCGGCGAAAAGCGGCTTGCCGCCTTTCCAGATGCTCTGGTGCGTGTGCATGCCACTGCCGTTGTCTGCGAACAGAGGCTTCGGCATAAAGGTCACAGTCTTGCCGTGGGCCTGCGCGACATTGCGGACCACGTATTTATACAGCATCATGTTGTCCGCGGATTTCAGCAGCGTATCAAAGCGCTGATCGATTTCGCACTGTCCGCCGGTGGCAACTTCGTGGTGATGGCATTCAATGTGCAGCCCGCAGCGGATCATGGTTTCCACCATCGCGCCGCGCAGTGCCTGGTAGTGATCCGTGGGAGGCACCGGGAAATAGCCTTCCTTGTAGCGCGGACGGTAGCCAAGGTTGTCGCCCTCGCGTCCGGAGTTCCAGCGGCCCTCTTCGGCATCGATGAAATAAAAGCCGGAGTGCTGATTCTGATCGAACCGCACGTTATCGAAAATGAAGAATTCCGCTTCGGCGCCGAAGTAGGCAGTGTCGCCGATACCGCTGTTCTTCAAGTACAGCTCAGCTTTACGGGCGATCCAGCGCGGATCGCGATTGTAATTCTGGCGCGTGATGGGGTCCACCACATCGCACACCATGACGACGGTCGGAATTTCGAAAAACGGATCCATGATCGCCGTGGCCGGATCCGGAATCAGGAGCATGTCGCTCTCATTGATGGCAGCCCAACCGCGTATGCTGGAGCCGTCCATTCCAAAACCATCCTGGAACGATTCCTCGCTCAGTTCCGAGATGGGATACGACACGTGGTGCTGCAGACCTGGGATATCTGAAAATCGCAGATCGAGCTGCCGGGCGTGGTTCTTCTTGCCAAACTCCAACACTTCTTTGGGACTCATCTAACCTCCTGGGATTGGAAAATGATAACCGGGGAACCCTCTACGTTACCGCAAACCGGGTCCGTGATGCATCTAAAATTTTGATGGGCGTCATAAATGAAATTTGGACAGGATTCTCCTGCTATGTTTATGGGATGCGAACGCTCCCGCTGACTACGCTCCTGGTTCTTGCAACGTGCGCCTGGGCGCAGAACAAAGGCATCCTGCTGGAAGATCTCACGTGGCAGGAAGCTGAAAAAGTCCTGACGCCGGATACGATTGTCGTTGTTCCGATAGGCGCCGAATCCAAAGAGCACGGGCCGCACCTCAAGCTGAAAAACGATTTCCTCATCGCCGGGTATCTCACGCGCGAGGTGTTGAAGAATGCAAACGTGGTGGTGGCGCCTACGGTGAACTATCATTACTATCCGGCCTTCGGCGAGTATCCGGGATCCACGACGTTGCGGATCGAAACGGCGCGCGATCTATTGGTGGATATTTGCCGAAGCTTGGCCCGCTATGGTCCCAAGCGCTTTTACGCGCTAAATACCGGGGTCTCAACCATTCGGGCGCTGCGTCTCTCGCAGGATGTGCTGGCGCAGGAGGGCATTCTGTTCCGGTATACCGACATCCTGAAAGTTGCCGAATCCGCGGAGAAGCAGGTGAAACAGGAAGAAGGCGGAACGCATGCAGACGAAATTGAAACGTCCATGATGCTTTTCATCGCGCCGGACACTGTGGATATGAAGAAAGCCGTGAAGGATTACCATCCGTCGCCAAAGGGCGGCCTGACACGCAATCCAAACGGCGAAGGGCGCGTATTCAGCATCCGGCATTTTCGGCGATGCCACGCTCGCAACTCGGAAAAAGGGCGAGATCATGGTGCATGCCACGGTGGAAGGGATTTTGAAAGAGATTGATGCGCTGCGTGCAGAGAAGTGAATGCGAGAGCTCTTTGGGGAGAGAACGCTTACCTAGCGCGCCGTGATGGCAAATTCGCCTCCATGTAAGTTCGCAGAACGGCATTGATCCGTGTTTGATACCCCTTCTGCTTTCGCAGCCATTCCAAGAGATCCGCATCCAGCCGGATCGTAATCGGCTTCTTGGCTTCCGGCAGTACCACCTGCGCGTTTTTCCAGAACTTCGCATCCGTGGGGCGCGCCTCGGGATCGCTCGCAAGCCCCATCCGGATCTGACGATCGCTCATGGAACGAACCCTCTTCCAGTCGCTGCCCTGCTTAGCCAAAAGTCCGCCGGTACGCTTCTCTTTCATGTCGCTCCGCCTTCCACGCTGAAATTATTCTTCTGTCAGTTGAGGAATCGCTGTAAATCACCGTAATCTCGATCTCATTCACAACGCCGATTGCGTACACGCGAGTCTCTCCATAATCAAAGCGATCGTCCACTTTTTCTAGGGTCGGACCATCGAAAATTCTGACTGCGTCTTCGAACGCAATGCCATGGCGGGCAATGTTTCGGCGATTCTTCTGCGAATCCCATGTCCATGCCAAAGTCTTAATCCATCTTTACATTATGTATTTACACGCGCTTGGTACGCAAGGGGGATCTTCGCATCCTGTTGGCCGGGTTACGATCATAGTTCACTTGTCTCCGAGCCCCCACATCCGGATTGCGTACCTGGTAAGCCAATACCCGGCGGTGAACCACACCTTTATCCTGCGGGAGATTCTTGAGCTGCGGCGGTTGGGGTTCGACATTCAAGTGGCTTCCATCCGCGCGGCGGACCGGCCTCTCGATCGGTTGTCGGCTGAAGAGCAGCAAGAACAGCGAGCAACATTTTATGTGAAGCCTCGCGGCGTCTTCGGGATCCTCGGCGCGAATGTCCTGGCATTTTTCCGGCAGCCATTGCGATATATTCGTGCGCTGTTTTATGCCTTGCGGCTGGCTGGCTGGAATGCACGCATCGCGTTTTTCAATCTCGCGTATCTGGCGGAAGCGGCTGTGGTGGTGGATTGGATGCGCCGCCAGAAGCTCACCCGCCTGCACATGCATTTCACTTCTACTGTGGGACTGCTGGCTGGGCGTCTCGCTCCGCTACGGCTTTCCGCTACCATTCATGGCCCTGCCGAATTCGACGATCCCACCGGCTTCTATCTGGCTGAGAAGATCCGCGCGTTCCACTTGCTGTGCGCCATCAGCGAATATGGGCGCAGCCAGTTGATGAAATTCTCGGAGCCCGTGGAGTGGACCAAGTTTCACGTTGCGCGGCTGGGCGTGGATCCAGCTCTCTACGCGCCACGCCCGCTGCGTGAGAATCCGTCGCCTTTCGAGATTCTTTTCGTGGGGAGGCTGGCTCCGGTGAAGGGCCCGAGCGTACTGGTTGCTGCGATGGATCGGCTGGTCCGGCAAGGCCGCCAAGTGCGCTTACGGTTCGTGGGCGATGGTCCGGAACGCGCGGCATTGGAGCGCCGTCTCAATCCGCATGTCATCTTCGAAGGCTGGCAAAATGCCGATCGCGTCCGAGCTTTGTACCAACAGGCGGATATTTTTGTGCTCCCCAGTTTCGCCGAGGGCATTCCGGTAGTCCTGATGGAAGCTATGGCGATGGAGATCCCCTGCGTCACCACTCGCATCACTGGAATTCCGGAGTTGATCCGCGATCAGGTGGATGGTCTGCTGGTGACGCCTGCGAATGACGAAGAGCTGGCTGCGGCGATCGCGCGGCTGATGGACGATCCCGAACTGCGCCAGCGGATCGGACGAGCCGCCAGGCAACGTGTTGTCGAAGATTACGATCTGCAGCGGAACACGGCTCAACTCGCGAAGGTTTTTCGTACCGCCGAATGATGATAGGCTGTACCTCATGGCAAATGGATCAGACGATCGGCGTGGATTTCTTCGCGGCTTAACTGCCGCATCCGGACTAGCGATGGCGGCAGCGGCGCCGGGGCAAGCCCAAACCGGCACCGATCGCGAGCAGCATGGCTGGCTGCCCGCCTATGCACGCACCCAACAATATAAGTCGCTGAAGCAGTCGAGTTTCGACACCACCGGCGGGAATCGCGATTACTGGCCCATCGCTGGCGGCGGCGTGCGCGAGGTGTTTAACGCCACCGGACCCGGCGTGATCACGCACATCTGGTTCACCATCGCGGCGCGCAGCGACCTTCATTTGAAGGAGATCGTGCTGCGCGGATATTGGGACGGCAACGAGAAGCCGAGCGTCGAAGTCCCCATCGGCGATTTCTTTGGATTGAATCTGGGCCAGTATTTCATCTACGAATCCGCTTACCTGGCGTGCTCGCCCGGCAAGTCGCTGAACTGTTACTTCGTGATGCCGTACAAAAAATCGGCGCGCTTCACGGTCACAAACGAAAGCAAGGAATCCATCGGCGCGTTCTATTCGAACATCGATTATCAAACCGTTCCGGCGCTGCCCTCGGACGCGCTCTACTTTCATGCGCAGTACAGACAAGCCGCGCCCTGCGTTCCAGTGACGGGCGCGGCCGCCAAGCTGAATCCGAATGGCGAGCACAATTACGTATTCGCCGAAACGCGCGGGACGCGGCCACTTGATGGGCATCACGACTCGGCGTGCTGCAGAATGCGGACGGCTGGTGGGGCGAAGGCGACGACATGATCTTCGTCGACGATGAGACCAAGCCTTTGATCAACGGCACCGGATCGGAAGATTACATCCTGGGAAGCTGGGACTTCGGCGGCCAGGATACGTCGGTCCCGTTTGCACACCGGCAGTATGGCGCACCTTTTATTGCGGCGGCCGAGCGAACCGGCGGGCGCTACTGCCTGTATCGCTGGCATGGCGACAATCCGGTCACCTTCCAGCGCTACTTGAAGCACACTATCGAACACGGCCACGGCAATGACCGCGGCGATAATTTCTTCTCCGCGTGTTATTGGTATCAAGCCGAGCCGTACACGGATTTTCCGACGCTTCCCGCCGCAGCGCAACGGATTCCGAAAGTGGTTACACCGCGCTAGCGTAGAGGGCCAGGGTGGCGCGCGCGGCGGCGATCACTGTCTGACGCAGCGATTCCGGCTCCAGCACTTCCGCTTCGCCGCCGAAGCTGAGAGCGAACTGGCAGGCTTCGTGTTCCGCATCAAAGCGGATTTTCACGGTGCACCAACCCTGCGCGTCCGGCGCTTCGCTGTGTTCCACGCGCGAAGCTCTCGCCCGATAATCCATCCAGCGAGTGACGCTCGGGCCGATGCGGATCTTTGCGTAGAAGCGCGGCAGGCCGGCTTGAAACTCCGCGGCGGATTGGTTCCAATATGTCGCCAGGTCGAAATCGGGTGGCCGCGCCGCGCAAGCTTGATCGGCGATTCGCGCGTCGCTGATTCGCGAAACGCGATAGGTGCGTGGCGCGCCTTCCACCGCCGCCACAAGGTACCAGACGCTGCCTTTGGCCACCAGTCCCAGTGGATCCGCCAGGCGCTCGGACGGCTCGCAGCCCGCGCGCTCATACATAAACTTCAGTTGACGTTCTTGCCAGATGGCTTCCTGCAGAACCGGCAGCGAGGCGACATTCTCGGGAGAATTGCGCCACCCGGCAGTGTCAATGTGAATCCGCTGGCGCGCGTACTCGGCATCGCGCCGCGACATGGAGGGCAGAGCGGCCAGGAGTTTGATGAGCGCGCCTTCGGATGCCTGGTGCAGTCCCAGATCGTTCATCAACTGAGAGGGCTTGGTGAGAAACAAGCTCAAAATTTCACTGTGATTGAGGCCAGTGAGATTCGTTTTGTAGGCTTCCATCAAGCCCCATCCGCCGCCGTTTCCGCGATCCGCCACCACCGGAACTCCCGCGCTGCATAGAGCATCCATGTCGCGATGGATGGTGCGCTCGGAGACCTCTAAGCGCTTGGCCAACTCGCGCGCTGTGGTCCGGCGGTTTACCTGAAGTAGGAGCAGGATGGAAACCAAACGGTCGGCGCGCATGCAAGCAAATGTATCAGAGAAATGGGATGGGGAAACTCGGGGACACGACTGCTGCTTCGAAGGTTGCAACGATCGTAAAACTAGCCCGTCATGTCCCCGAATTTGAAAGAATTCGAGGCCGCGGACAATGCCGGCAGTGCCCGTTTTCGCATCCGGCAGGATGGCGTAATCGACTGAGACTTTGTACGGTTTTTGTGGGCCGCATGAGAAGTCGTGCTTCAATTCGTCAGAGTGCTTGATCAGCACGCGGTCGGGATCCGGGATCAGGAAAATCATCGGCGCTTGGTCCACCAGGACGTGGAACCGCGCCTCGTTGCCGCTGCAATCCAGCTTCTGGGCAATTCCTTGCACATGCTTCATCTTGTCGTCCTTGGCGACGAACGGATTGGCCGCCGCCTCCTCCACCACGGCAAATTCATTGCGCTCGACATGTCGAATTACCGGAGCCTGCTCCGCTGGAGGCAGGGATCGGGCGGTGGTGCTTCTCGCCTCGAGCGACCGCAACAACGCATCGGCGTGTTCCAACTGTTGTTGCGGGTCTTGGCCCATTTCTTAGCAGCTTCAGCTTTCTCGCGAGCTTTCTCTTTGTCGCCTGTCTGCAGGTACGCAAAGGCCAACGCCGGAAAGTACCATTGGGCCTGCTCGGGATCGATTTTCTTCACCTGGTTCAACTGGACAATCGCTTCCGGATAATTGCGCGTGTTCACCAGCATGAGCCCAAACTGGACGCGCGCTTCGGCATAGTCCGGCTTCAGCTCCAACGCTTTTTGGAAAGCCGGCAGCGATTCTTTCACAGCATCGCCTCCGTTGCGCGAGAGCATCGCGTAGTCGAAACACATCCGGGCATTCTTGGTTCCCGCCGCCAAGGCTCGGGCGAAATGAGCACGCGCGGCGTCCCTATCGCCCGCCTGCCAGGCGAGATATCCCAACGACTCTTCGACATCCGGCTTGTCCGCGTAGTTTTTTGCCAATTGTTGGTACGCGCTGAGCGCTTCGTCTTTTCTATGCGTAAGGGCCAGCAAGTCCGCCAGAACCATCCCGGATTCGAAGTCTGTCGCCTGGGAAACATCGGGGTCTTCGGCGGATTTTTCCAGCTTTACATCAAACACGGCGCGTAAAAAGTGCCCGCCTGCGACGTATTGATGCAGATCTACCTGGACTTCCGCCAGTCGCTTGCCGAAAGTGGCTTGGCAGGCTTCGTCCATCGACTTCCCCGAGCCGGCTTCCACCAGAAACTTGGCGAAGTTCGGGCGGTAGGCGGGCGAGAAGAACAGCATGTGGGTCAGCAGCCAACTCTCGGCATAAAATATACCGGCACGGTCGCGCTCGTTGTAGAGCGGAGACTTATGGTCGGCGGAAGTGAGTGCTTCGAGCGGGATCCATTGCGTGGTTTGAAGCGTTCGAGCGCGGCCGGGAATGATATCGCCAATCGCTGTCTTCTTTCCAACCGGCGTAAGCGTGGAGTAGAGCTCCGCCATGCCTTCATTGAGCCAGGGAGGAGGTTTCAGGCCCGAATGTTCCAGGATCAGATGCGTATATTCGTGAATCGCAACTGGATAATGCTCGCCTGAGATATCCTGCATCACGATATAGTCCCGATTCCGGCCGCGCGCGAAGTAGGCGATGGCGAATTCGTTCAGCCGGTAAGGGTGATACTGTTTCTCTCCGCGAAAAGCCACGATGCGAACGGGGAATTCCGAAGCGCGTTTGGATGCACTGGCCTGCAGGAAGAAGCTGCGGACTTGTTCGAAATAAAGGATGGCTTCGCGGCCCTTCTTTTCGCCCGCCATGGTATAAAGTTCGAAGTTCGGGGTGGTTAGTTTTACCCATTGATCGGCTGCCGAGAGGGGGAAAACGACGAGAATTGTTGCGAAAAGACAGGAACGGCTCGGCATTACTGGATTAGTTGAGCATATCATTAATTCTGTAACCGAACCGCGACCGCAAGGGAGCGTAACGCGATACCCGGTGCTCGTGGTATCGCTCCCTTGCGGTCGCGGTTCGGTTACGGGCTCTTTCCAGGGTCTGTGAAAAAACCAAAAGGCACCGACTCCCTTACGGTCGCGGCTCGGTAACGTCCTCAAAATACGAATCCTCTTTCCGAGCCGCGAGATTTTGATTTTCCTGGGCCTTCATCATCTACAATCGGGGAGTGATACAACGAAGCCGCGTAAGCCGGGCCCGGTTGAACGCGCTCGTTCACCATTTTCTTCCCGAATCACTGGGCCGAGGACATACCGCGTTTCCTTTGATCTCCCGTATCGACCAGGAATTGTCCGACAAATCCAAGGCCGCTCTATATACGGGATTGAGTGAACGCTTCGAGCCCCTGGTGGCTCAGGCTTTCACGGTCAAGATTCTCAACCTTTTCCTGGCCCGGCATCATATGCGGATGCGCAGCTCTTCCGTGCTTTCGCGACCTTTCGGACTTGTGATTGATCCCTCGAACGTCTGTGAGCTCGCGTGCCCGGGCTGTGTCCACTCCGAGCGGAATGAGGCGCTCAAGATTTTTGACTGGCCGAAAGGAACCCTTTCTGAAGCCCGGCTGGCGGAACTCTTGAAGCTTTACGGACCCTACGCAATCGGTGCGTACTTCTGCAACTACGGCGAGCCGCTACTGAATTTGCGGACGCCTGAACTCATCCGCCTCGCGAAAACCTATCTGATGGGAACGGCGCTCTCCACCAGCCTCTCCGTGCGCAAGCTCGACGCTGAGGCTTACGTGAAGTCCGGCCTCGATTTCATGGTGATGTCCATCGATGGCGCGACGCAGCCGGTGTATCAGCAGTTCCGCCGCAATGGCGATCTGGAACTGGTATTCAGCAATATTCGGAAACTGGTGGAAGCCAAGCGCAAGCTGGGTAGCAGCACGCCGGTTCTTTCCTGGAACTTCCTGGCCTTCCAGCACAATGTCCACGAGCTTGCTTTGGCGGAACGAACGGCGAGAAAACTTGGCGTGAATCAATTCCGGATCGTGAATCCTTTCGATGTAGGCTGGGACGATCCGGATATCCGCCCGGCAGCCGTGAAAGGCGGCGTGCGGCGCTTGGACTCGCTCTCGTTCGCCAGCGAAGCGGACAATTGGAATCCATTCCCGGACAGCTTGGATGCGGACTCCATCACGCGCGCGTTCGAAGAACCATGGGATGCGCGGATGAGGGCGAATTCCGCGGCAAGTTCCGGCCACACGTGCCATTGGCTCTATAAGAATATGGTGATGGACGCGACGGGGCGGATCATGCCTTGCTGCGGCGGTCCGCGGCCGGACACCAACCTGGTATTCGCCAAGTTCAATGGCAATGGAAATGATGTGTTTAACTCCGAGACATATCGCCGGGCGCGGGCCCATTTCGCCGGAGCGGCGCCCGCCTCAGACCATCCGCCGTACTGTACTCAGTGCGAGTGGGACCATACAACGGTGAATATTGGGAGCGAAGAGATCCGCCGCTATTTCCGCGCCGCGGATCCCGCTTTTTTCGATCGCGCGAGCCTGCGCCTGCTTGCCGATTGGTAGTCCCTGATAAAGGCACCGACTCCCTCACGGTCGCGGTTCGGAAAGAGCCTGTTACCGAACCGCGACCGTAAGGGAGTCGGTGCTTTTTTCGTTTTTTCACAGACCCGTAAGCGACGGGTGACTTTCATCCAACGCCCAGACCAAATATTACGTCATACCCTCCAGTGGACTGCATGCCATCCTGGCTAAAGCTCTGCCTCGTCATCTTGTATACCCAGGCATGGGTGCTTCCGCAAAGCGCTCCCACGCCTCCTTCGGTTGAGAAGATAGAGCCTGGAAGTATTGCGGGAGTGGTCCGTAGCGATTCCAACGGGCAGCCGCTGCGGCGCGCCCAGGTTTTGCTCAGTCCGGCGGAGACTGCCGGAAGTTCACTGGTCCAGACCACCGATGAAAGGGGAAAATTCTCATTCCCCAAAGTTGTGCCGGGAACCTACTCCATCACAGTGCAGCGCGACGGATATTTGAAGCAAACTGCCGGGAGGATCGGCGCTTACAAAATGCCGCCGATCTTTTTGATCCAGCCAGGTCAGGACATCGGCTCGTTCGATTTCCGGATGGTCCCGTGGGGGGTGGTGAGCGGCAAAGTGAAATTCGATGACGCGGAACCCGCGATTGGCGTCACCGTCGAGATGTACCGCGAATATTACAGGCGCGGACGGCATGGCTGGGAAGTGGCTGCCAGTACCCGAACCAACGATCTGGGCGAGTATCGCGTGCATGGCCTCGAACCCGGATCATATTACGTCGCGGCGTTGTATCAGGCGCCGCAACGTCCGCCCAACGCCGAGGAACAACGGCGCACGGACATTTCCGGAAAATCGCGCGAGGAACTGAGCTACGCGGTTACGTTTTATCCGGAAGTGCAAAAGCTGGCTGACGCGGTGGCGTTGCGGGTGTCGCCGGGGCAAGAACTCGCTAGCATCGATATTTTCCTCACGTTGGTACACACCGTCCGGATTCACGGGCGCGTGATCAGCGCGTTGAGCGGAAGCGTGGTGGAGAGCCCAGGCATTACTCTGCGCTGGAACGATGCGGACAATACGGCTTCGGTTTCCGCGCCTGTCGATGTGACGCTCGACAAAAAACATGAGTTCGAGATCAAAGGCGTCACGCCGGGTCCTTATCTGATCGTGACCACCGGAACGGACAACGGAAAAACGTTGACTGCGCGCACCGCGATCTCCGTGGGGGATTCCGACGTGGAAACTGTATCCATTGTCATTGGGCCGGAGCAGAACTGGAAGGGCAAAATCGTGGTGGATGGCGATGACTCCATAAAGCTTCCCGGCTTGGTTGTCGAACTCGAGCCTCGCCGCGCGACAGCCGTTCCCGTGCGCGCCAATGTGGACGAACATCTGGAATTCGCGCTTCCCTTCCTGCCGCAGGAGACCTACGATCTGATGGTTCTCAAGCTTCCGGAGGATGTCTATTTGGAAGCGGTCCGCGTGGGCAAGAACGACCGGCTCGCGATCGGCCTCGAAGCGGAACCGGGTGGCGATCCACCCGAGATGGAAGTGGTGTTGAGCACGCGAGGTGGCAAAGTGTTGGGACGAGCGGTGACAGCAACCGATTCCGGTGTTGTAGCGACCGGCGCCAGCGTCCTGCTGATTCCCGATCCGCCGTCGGGCCGCGTGAGCGGGTACCGGCTGACCTATGCCGACCAGTACGGGAATTTTCTGGTCCATGGCGTGGCGCCGGGTAACTATATCGCTCTGGCGTGGTTCGATCAGCCGCCCTGCGAAGTCAACAATCCCGAAGATTTGGCGGCCTGCCGGGCCCAGGGCGTGAAGCTCGCCGTATCGGAAGAAGCGTTAGAGAGCATACAACTAACCGCTCGTTAACTCAAGCTTTTCTGGCCACTTGCCGATAGATTGACCGGTGCCATCCAAAGAGCAGCAACTCGGCGAAGTTGCAGACTTAGCGATCCAGCGGGATTCCGACATCGCCCGGCGGGCCTTTCCCGGCATTTGGGCCAGTTTGGGCATGGTGCAATTCGTCCTGCTGGCGGGAACGTCCTTCGTGCAGCACCCGCTCGGCACTTCAATTTTCGCCGTTCTCAGCATGACCGCGTGCCTGACACGATTGTTTCTGGTGTTGCGCAAGGGCGATATCTATCCCCACCATCCTGGAAAGTGGCGGGTTGCTTTTAGCATTTGTCTCTTAATCTTTGCAGCCTCCTGGGGCGTGATGACCGGGATGAGTTACGTGACGTACGGTTTCTCCAATTGGAACTCAGTGCTGCTGACCTTCTGCGTGCTGGGAATTAGCGCCGGCGGACTGGTTTCGTTCACTCCGAGGCTGCTCTATCTGCACTTCCACGTCGTTCCGATGCTGCTGCCTTGCATCGCGGCCGACCTGTACATCGGCGGTGCACAAGGCTATCTGTTGGCGCTGATCATGACGGTGCATACGACATTTTTCCTGGTCCAGGGCCGGCATCTGAATCGCGAATATTGGAAAGCGATCCATGACAGGAAGCACCTTGTTCTAGCCATGCAGATGGCGGAGGCCGCCAATCGCGCGAAGAGCACTTTCCTCGCGAACATGAGCCACGAGCTGCGGACTCCGATGAACGGCATCATCGGCACCACGGACCTGGCGTTGGATACCGAACTTTCTTCCGAACAGCGCGAGTTGCTGGAGACCACGCGAAACTCCGCCGATTCGCTGCTGCATTTGCTGGACGATGTTTTGGATCTTTCCAAATTGGAAGCGGAGCGGCTGGACCTACAGCAGGTTCCCTTCGATGTGCACAAGCTGCTGCGCGAAACCGTGAAGAAATTTGCGCCGCCAGCGGCACAAAAGGGACTGGCGCTCACCCACTCCATCGCGGCCCGGGTGCCGGATCGGATGACGGGAGATCCGGCGCGGCTGCGGCAGGTTCTCAGCAATCTTCTGGGAAACGCCATCAAATTCACTCACGCCGGCGCGGTGGAAGTTCGGGTGGGCGTGGAAACCATCAGTTCGGGAGCCCTCTCTCTGCAGTTCGCAGTGAAGGATACCGGGATCGGCATCGCCAAGGAGCAGCAGAAAGTTATTTTCCAGGCTTTTTCTCAGGCCGATGGATCCCTGACGCGGCGCTACGGCGGCAGCGGACTCGGGCTCACCATCTCGGCGCGCCTGGTGGAGCTGATGGGCGGCACGATCTGGATCGATAGCGAACCGGGACACGGCACCACGGTCCACTTCACTGCGCGATTCCATGTGACGCCGGCGCCGTCCGAAGACTCCTCGCTCGTCAGCAGTGGTAAAATTGGCCGCAGATGAACGCGGATAAACGCTGATAGAAAATCGGCGTTCATCAGCGTTTATCAGCGGCCAAAAATATGAAAAGAAATTCCATCGCCATACTTACGCTCAGCTTAGGCTGCGGCATTCAGGCAGGCCCTCCGGATACACCACCGGTGGCCAATCGTGTTGACCACCGCGAACAGAGACATGGAGCTACCGTGATCGACAACTACTTTTGGCTGCGGGATAAATCGAATCCGGCGGTCATCGAATATCTGAAGGCCGAGAACGCCTACACCGACGCGCTGACCAAAAATCTGAAGCCGTTCGAAGACTCGCTCTATCAGGAAATGCTGGGGCGCATCAAGCAGACCGACCTCTCGGTGCCGTCGCGCCACGATGGCTACTTCTATTATTCGCGCACCGAAGAAGGCAAGCAGTATCCCATTCAGTGCCGGCGCAAAGGAAGTATGGAAGCGCCGGAAGAGGTGTTGCTGGACGGCAATGAACTCGCCAAAGGGCACACGTACTTCGGCTTGGGCGCATTCGAGGTGAGTGACGATTCGCATCTGCTGGCGTACGCGACCGACGTAACGGGATACCGCCAGTACACCTTGCATGTGAAGGATCTGCGTACCGGCCAGACACTTCCCGATACCGCCGAGCGCGTCACATCGCTGGAATGGGCCTCCGACAACAAGACGTTGTTCCTCACCACCGAAGACGCGGTGACGAAGCGCTCCGACCATCTTTGGCGCTATCCGCTTGGCCTTAAGATCGAGCCGATTTACGAAGAGAAAGACGAGCTCTACACCATTTACACCGGCCGCACGCGCGACAAGAAGTACCTGATCTTGCACATCGGCAGCACCGATACCACCGAGGCGCGCTACCTGGCGTCGGATCAGCCGCGCGGCGATTTCAAAGTGTTTCTCACGCGGGAAAAGAAACACAAGTACGACATCGATCATCGCGAGGGGTTGTTCTACATCCGTTCCAACAAGAACGCCAAGAATTACCAGATCCTGACCACGCCGGAATCGGACATCAGCCCGGCCAATTGGAAGATCTTCGTTCCTCACCAGACCGATGTTCTGGTGCAGGGCGTGAATCTGTTCAAGAACTTCGCGGTGGTGCTGGAGAAATCGAAAGCGTTGAACGGCATCCGCATGCTGGATTTCCGGACCGGCAAGTGGCATAGCATCAGTTTCCCGGAGCCGGTCTATTCGGCATTCGGTGCGGGGAATCCCGAATACGACACGCACGTCTTTCGCTATAGCTACACCAGCCTGATCACGCCTTCGAGCGTTTTCGATTACGACATGGAGACGCACAAAGCGACGCTGCTGAAACAGCAGGAGGTGTTGGGCGGTTACGATCCAACGCAGTATGTTTCCGAGCGCGCCTGGGCCACGGTTCGGGATGGCACAAAAGTTCCGCTGTCCATCGTTTATAAAAAGGGCTTCAAGCGCGATGGCAGTGCACCGTTGTTTTTGTACGCCTACGGATCCTACGGCGCCGGTACACCCGCCACATTCTCCAGCCAGCGGCTCAGTTTGTTAGACCGCGGCATGGTTTACGTGATCGCGCACATCCGGGGCGGCGACGAAATGGGCGAGGCCTGGCACGATGACGGCATGCTCATGAAGAAGAAAAACACCTTCTACGATTTCGTGGATAGCGCCGAGTATCTAATCCACGAAAAATGGACTTCCAAGGACCGCCTGCTGATCCAAGGCGGCAGCGCCGGCGGATTGCTGATGGGCGCTGTGGTGAATCTGCGGCCGGATCTATTTCGCGCGGTGCATGCGGCCGTGCCATTCGTGGATGTAATGAACACCATGCTGGACGCCACTCTGCCGCTTACGGTGGGCGAATATCTGGAGTGGGGGAATCCGAACGAACAGGCCGCTTACGATTACATGAAGAGCTACAGCCCGTACGACAATCTGGAAAAGCGGGCGTACCCGGCCATGCTGGTGACCACCAGCCTGAACGACAGCCAGGTCGGTTATTGGGAGCCGGCGAAATACGTCGCGCGTTTACGGACGCTCAAGACCGACAATAATCCGCTGTTGCTGAAAGTCAACATGGGCGCGGGACACGGTGGCGCATCCGGACGCTACGATCGCCTGAAGGAACAGGCCTTCGAATATGCCTGGCTGATGAGCCAGGTGGGAATTACCCGATAGAACGCGCAAAGAAGGAGTAAAGTTGGCGTATGTTGAAAAACATCGCCTGCCTTGACCCGAAACCGGACAATCTCTATTACCCGCCGGCGCGCCTGGATTACACCTATTTTGAAGGGCCGGCGTTTCAACCCTCCGCGGGATTCCATTATGCCAACGCTTCCTGGGCGGCGGACGCCTCCATGCTCGCGTATGCCCGCTACGTGAAAAACCGCTCGAATGACCGGGAACTAAAGGGCATCCTGCGTAACGCGGGTTTCACAGTTACCGAGACCATCGGGGATTGCTTCGTCGACAATGCCCCCACGGCGCGCGGGTTCTTCGCTGGAAACGATACTTTCGCGATTCTTGCCTTTCGGGGGACGGAAAAAGATAACGAACACGATATTGCCGCGGACTTGAACCTCATCCCAGTGGAGGAAAAGCCCCTCGGCGGCCGATCCGCGGGCTTAGTTCATCTGGGATTTCAGGAATATCTCGCCTCGGTTTGGAGTGCGGTGGCTGGACTTGTCCTTGAATATCGCAGGACTCACCAGAACCAGGAGATCTGCATAACTGGACATAGTCTCGGGGCGGCCCTCGCCACGCTCGCATTTCACCAGCTGCAGGATCCGCACTCTTCCCTATACACTTTCGGATGCCCTCGCGTGGGCAATCGCGCATTTTGCAACGATCTGACATTACCCGCCCAGACGCACGGGATGTATCGCATCGTGGATGACGAGGACGTGGTCACTCACATTCCCGACGGCCTGGGATATGTTCATCCGGTCTGCACGATCTTTTGGATCGACGGCAGTCGCCAGGTGATCCAGAATCCGGCGAAAATGCCGGATGATTCCGAGGATTTGGAAGACCTGGCGCTCGATTTTCTAAAGGGCAGAATTATCGATCCGCTGCCAGAACCGTTGGCGGATCACTCTCCGGTTCGATACTGCCATTGGATTTCCCAGCGCGCCATCGCTAGCTAGAGAAGAACAAGCGCCACGTTGTAACCACCAGCGCATGCGTCACCATGCCGGCGCGGACGCTGCCCGCCTTCAGAAACGCCAAGCCGTAGAAGATCCCGCTGACGGCGCCGAGGATGGCGAATCGCCAATTGGGAAAACTATGGCGAAAGGTCAGATGGGCCAGCCCGAACAGTACAGAGGCAAGCGCCAGCCCCGCCATCTCGCTTCCAAGTGATCCCGCAAGAATGCGCTGCAAAAAGGCCCGGAAAAAGAACTCCTCGAATAGCGCCACCACCCACAGAAACGCCAGGAACATTCCGGGGGCCAGCAGCGCCAGCTTCCACCATTCGAGCGTAGGCGTGTGAAACTTCGCGAAGTTCAACCAGTAGGCGATCACGCCGCCCACGGGCAGGAAAACCAAGTAGAACAGAATCCCGATCCGCCATTCCGATCGCGTTGGCACGAAACCGAAGCGCGCGTTGGGCAGCGAGCGCAGCGACAACACCGCCAGGATGCCGAGACGGATCCACATCAGTCGGCCCAAAATTGCGAGTTGGACGTGTGGCGCCGGCTGGCCGTAAATCTGATCGAAGAGCTTGCTCAAATAGACCGCGGCGAGGAAGGCCAGGAACAGCAAATCGGCCGCAATACTGGGCCGGATCCACGCGTACCAGAATGCCGCCACTGCCACGACCGCCAGCAGTGCGACGAAGGAAGCCAGCCGAAACGTGCCAGTCCGAGGAGCCTCCACCAGGTACGGGATCAACGCAAAAACGCAGAGAAGCGCGGCACGGAACGGCTTTCCTCCCAGCCTGTCAAACACTTTTCGCACAGCTTCGAATCCCGGCATCAGATAGAAGACAGCTTCGATCAAAAATGCCGGCAGGACGGCGAGCGCGAGCGAGGAGGGTATATTCTGTTGTTGGGAGTAGAAGAAAGTGGCGATCGATGCGGCCGTCCAAACCACGACAAGCGTCGTCAGGAACTGGCGCATTCGCTTCATCTTAGCATCGGCGGTCTGCATGGCCGGGTGGGCGGACGATCCACCGGCGAATCTCGCCAAACGAGTAGCCCAGCGCGAAACTGAAACCGCGCAGGCGCAAGCCAATTACACCTACCGCCAGAGTCTGACGATTGATGAATTCGACAAGACCAACATCATAGTCGGCAGCTATTGGGAGCAGCGCGACGTTATCTTCTCGCCGAAACAGGAACGCACCGAGCAAATGGTGGCGCGCCCTGTCGACAATCTGCATCGCATCAAGCTGACCGATGAGGATTTTCGAGATATCCGCGATGTCCAGCCGTTCTTGCTCACCAAGGATCAATTGTTCTTGTACGAGACGCGTTTCAAGGGCGAAGAGAGCATGGACGGCGTGGATTGCTATCTGCTCTTCATTCAGCCGCGCCAGATCCTGCAGGGCCAGCGGTTGTTCGAGGGCATGCTGTGGGTGGATAAGAAAGACTTCTCCATCGTTCGCAGCGAGGGTCAGGCCGTTCCTCAGATCCGCACCACCACCACCGAGAACCTGTTCCCGCACTTCACCACTTTGCGCGAAAAGGTGGACGGCAACTTCCGGTTTCCGGTGACCACGTACGGCGACGATACGCTGTACTTTCGCAACGGGGCGCAGCGGATTCGGATGGTTATCCGGTACAGCCAGTACAAAAAGTTCGAAGCAGACTCGAAGATTACATTCGAAAAGTAAGACTTGGAGCGCAATCTGCCGATGGCACCGCAGTTCCTCATTCCGAGCCGCGACCGCGAGGGAGCGCTACCACGAGCGCCGCTGTATTTGCGTTACGCTTTACTTGCGGGTCTGTGAAAAAACCCAAAAAGGCACCGACTCCCTTACGGTCGCGGCTCGGTAACGTCATCAAAATACGAACCCCTCATTCCGAGCCGCGACCCGTGACGGAGCCGGTGCCGTTGTTTTTCAATCGCGGACCAACGTCTTCCATGAACTGGAACTTGCGCGTGCCGAATCCGTATAGTAATGTCGGAAGGGTCCAAGCCAAGGGGAGGCCAATATGGCGCAACAGGTAAAGATACTGGGGATTCTGCACATCGTGTTTGGCGCGCTGTGCGTTCTGGGCGGGTTGATTTGCTTGGCCGTCATGGGAGGCATCGCCGGTATCGTAGGCGCATCGGACCAAACGCAGGACGCAGCGGTTGCGGTCCCCATCCTGGCGGCGATCGGCGCTTTCGTGTGTATCCTATGTCTGGTGGTGGGACTGCCGGGCCTGATCGGCGGCATCGGACTGCTGCAGTTTCGTCCCTGGGCGCGCATCACCTTGATCGTGCTTTCCGCCTTGGACCTTATCCACATTCCGATCGGGACTGCCCTTGGGATTTATGGCTTTTGGGTGCTGCTGAATCCCGAAACCGAGGCCATGTTCAACCGGGCGCCCACGCCAGCCATGCCGCAGCAGCGCGCTTAACCCTCTCATTTCAGTAGCGTCTAACGGAACCGCTCAAAACCTCCGATAACCCGTATAGGATGCTTCTGGCGAACGCCTATGTCCGGAGGGCGCTGCGAATACTTGCGGCGATAGGGATCGTGTGCGTTGTGCTCCTGGTCGAGTTTCATTACCACCTCAGGCTGCGCAACACCACCGTAACTTACTCTCTGCTTTTAGCAATCCTGGTCTTCGCCTTGCGTTGGGATCGCGCCGAAACCATCGCAGCGTCCATCGTGGCCTCGCTGGGATTCCTCTACTTCTTTCAGGAGCCTGCCTATACTCTGAAGGCGAACGACCCGGAATCTTACGTCGCCGTCGCCGGATTCCTGATCACTGCCGTTGTGGTCAGCCAGACTGCGCTGACTGCCCGGAAGCGTGCCGCGGAGGCGCTCGAAAGAAAACGCGAAACAGAGCAGCTCTATGAATTGGGGCAGGCCCTGCTCGCAAGCGATAGTCTCGAAACCACCGCTTGGGTCACCATTAATCAAGCCATTCCGATTTTTGGCGTTCCCGGCGCTGCGTTCTATCTCCGAGCCGGAGACGAAATTCATCGCGCAGGCGTAAGCGAAAGCATTCCCGACGCCGCTCTCCGCGCCGCGAGTGGCTCCGCAATCATCGGGCGGAACGGCACTTCGATTGTTCCGATTTGCGTCGGCGAAGATTGTATCGGAAGCCTGGGATTCGCCGGTCCGGCCTTGTCGGAGACTGTTTTAAAATCCATTGCGAGTTTAATGGCTACGGTACTGCATCGCGTAAGGGCCGGAGAAAAATTGCTGATCGAGAAGCGCGTGTCGGAATCGTTGTTGTTGAATATTCTGCCCGGCGAAGTGGCCGACGAACTGCGCGCCAAAGGTCTGGTCTCTCCCAAGTACTTCGAAGACGTCACCATCCTGTTTACGGATTTCGTGGGCTTCACGCTTTCCACCGAAAAACTGGCCGCTGAGGAGCTGGTGGAGTTGCTGCACGACTATTTCACTGCCTTCGACCGGATTATGGCGCGCTACAAACTGGAGAAGATGAAGACCATCGGCGATAGCTATATGTGTCTCAGCGGGCTGCCTAACCGGAATCCCGCGCATCCGGTGGACATGGTGATGGCCGCGTTCGAGATGCTGGAAGCGGTGCGCGAGCGGCAGCGTCCGGATCGGTTAGCCCAATGGAAGGTGCGCATCGGCATTCATACGGGACCAGTGATCGCGGGCGTGGTGGGAATCAACAAATTTGCTTTCGACATCTGGGGCGATACCGTGAACTATAGCTCCCGAATGGAATCCAGCGGCGAAGCCAACCGGATTAACCTATCGGAGCGGACCTACTCGCGCGTGAAGGATTTCTTCGCCTGCGAGCATCGCGGCAAAGTGCTGACCAAGGAAAAGCGGGAACACGACATGTACTTTGCTAACGGCATCCTGCCCGTTTTGTTGAATGGGTCGCAGACGCCGCCGCCCGCATTCGTACGCCGCTACAACGTGTACTTCCAGAAAGATCCGCCGTCCTTTCCAGCATTTTTGGCGGATACGGAGCAGCCGATCACTGACTCCCTCACGCTCGCGCTTCGGTAAACGCCGGGCCGCCTGTTACCGAACCGCGACCGCGAGGGAGCGCTACCACGAACGCACCAGTTTTGCTCACGCTCCCTTGCGGTCGCGGTTCGGTTGAATAGTCAACGCCGGGTTAGGGATCCGGTGCCTTTTGGTTTTCTAAACTTGCGATCGCCGAAAGCATCCTGGTGCATGATCGTTAACCAGCCCCACCGCCTGCATGAATGCGTAGCAGATGGTGGTGCCAACGAATTTGAATCCGCGGCGCTGGAGATCTTTGCTCATTGCATCGGACTGCGGCGTACTGCTGGGTAACTGCTTCGAAACCTTCCATTGGTTCTTCTTCGGCTTGCCCCCGACAAACTGCCAGATGTAAGTGTCGAAACTCCCGAACTCCTTTTGGATCGCCAGGAACGCCTTGGCATTCTGGATCGCCGCCGCGATCTTCAAGCGATTGCGTACGATGCCTGCGTCGTTCATCAATTGCTTGGATTTTGCCGCGCCATAGCGAGCCACTTTCGCCGGATCGAATCCGTCGAAAGCCTTCCGGTAGTTCTCGCGTTTGCGCAGGATGGTGTCCCAACTGAGCCCGGCTTGAGCGCCTTCCAGAATCAAAAATTCAAAGAACGTCCGATCGTCGTGAACCGGAACGCCCCACTCCTTGTCGTGATAGGCGATGGAAAGTTCATTGGTAGCCCACTGGCAGCGTTTCATCATCCGTTATGATAGAAGCAATTTGGCCAAGCTGCGCATTCGCAATCAATCCAGGGACACCCTCGTAGCAGATCGCGCGGATATCGCCGATACCAGCGCCAAGCGCCGGACCGGTCTTTTGAAACATACCGGGCTGGAACCGGGCGAAGGCTTATGGATCTCACCCTGTGAGGCCGTGCACACCATCGGCATGAAGTTTCCGATCGATGTGTTGTTTCTAGACAAGAAGAAAAAGGTTCTTAAGGTGCGACCTGCGATGGGCCGCTGGCGCATGGCGATGAGCCTGTTCGGGCATTCGGTGTTGGAGCTGCCCAGCGGACGAGCCGCCGAAACGCGGACTGTGGCGGGCGATCAACTTGAATTTGAGAAGTACGACTAATTCTTCGTCTTCGGCTCAGCGGTAATACTGACGGCGACCAAAAACTTTCCCATCACTTGCTTTGCTTCGATGGTTACCGGTTCTCCCGTTTCGAAATCCTCGGTCGAAATCTCGGTCTTGCCGCGCATCAACTGTGTCTTGCGATTGATGTCAAAGTCCAAGAGATTGCCGTCCTCATTTTCGATGGTCATCTTTTTCTTCGACACATCGTGCACCGTTCCATGGAACGTGGCGGGCGGTATTTTCTGCGCCAGCAACAACCCAGCCACCGCAAGAAGCACGAGAAGTCTCAACGCCATACCATTAGCAAGACGGTCAGTCGCGGTTGCCGTTACTGCGATTCCGGCGTAAAGTGCTCACTTGCTGCTGTCGTGGTAGCGCTCCCTCGCGGTCGCGGTTCGGTTACACCGGTCGCCTAGCCCCGAGCCCCTAATCCCCAGTCCCTGTCCTCGGCCCCTAGCCCCCGGCCCCCCGCCCGAGATACACTGAAATCCAATACAAATCCCACTGGGGAGGGTTTCCATGTCTGAACCGGATCGCAGAGATTTCTTGAAGACTGCCGGCGCCGCTGGGCTATCGCTGGGCATCGCCAACGCGGCATTCGCCGCCCGCAGCGCTCGAATGAGCGGGCGTGTCATCGGCGCGAACGACCGCATCAACATCGGCGTCATCGGCGTCGGCGGGCGCGGCTCCTACGTCGGCGGCGTGTTCCATCACTACGGCGAGAAGAATAACAATGCGTGCGCCGTGGTCGCCGTCTGCGACGTCTATGAAAAACGCAAGAAGGCGCAAGCGGACCGCTTCAAGTGCGACGGCTACCTGGATTATCGGGAAGTGCTGAATCGCTCCGATATCGATGCGGTCATCGTGGCCACGCCCGACCATTGGCATGCCAAGATCGCACTCGATGCGATGGATCATGGCAAAGATGTTTACCTCGAGAAGCCCATGTGCCATACCAACGAGGAGATCAAGCTGTTGGTAAACACGGTCCGCGAGACCAAGCGCGTTCTCCAAGTGGGTTCGCAAACCACCTCCGGCGACCAATGGTGGAAGGCGCGCAAAGCCATCGCCGATGGCATGATCGGCCAGATGATCATGAGCCAGGGATCCTATCACCGCAATTCCAACGAGGGCGAGTGGAACTGGCCCATCGATAAGGACGCCGGCCCGGACGGCAAGGGCGAAAATTATATTGATTGGAAACAGTGGCTGGGTCCCGCGCCCAAGCGGCCTTACGACGCTGACCGATTCTTCCGCTTCCGCAAGTACTGGGATTATTCCGGCGGCATCGCAACCGATCTTTTCTATCACGTGGTGGCGCCGCTCCAAATCTGCTGGGGCGAACCGCAATTCCCTTCCCGCGTCACCGGCACGGGTGGCAAGTACGTATTCAAAGACGAGCGCGAAGTTCCGGACACGTTCATGCTGATTGCCGATTATCCGGCCGGCCATTCGCTGGTGCTCAGTTCCTCGATGGCGAACTCGCATCACATTCCCGGCTTGATCCGCGGCCACGAAGGCACCATCATCATGGTGGAGAACGGACAGTTCGAGAGCCGCGCCGACAATATCACGGTGATTCCGGAGCTGGAGTACAACAACGAGACGAAAGAGCGGACTACGATGAAGCCCGAGTACCAGGCCAAATTCGGCAAGGATCCGATCAAGATTCCCGTGGACGAGAAAGATATGATGACGGCACACGTGGAGAATTTCCTCAGTTGCGTGCGCAGCCGTGAGAAGCCGCACCTGGATGTGGAAACAGGCGCGCGCGCTCAAGCCGTGATCAACCTGGCGGTGCAGAGTTACCGCGAAAACCGCATGCTGTTCTGGGACGAGAAGAACTGGAAGGCGTCCACGAAAGCGGTGAAAGCCTGAGCTCAGTCCACCGAATGGCTGTCAGCTCTGCATTAGCCGTGGGGCGGACCCCCTGGTCCGCGCGGGTCCCCCAGGACCCGCCTGAGCATTCGAAAAGGCCGACGAGGGCGTCGGCTGCGGACCTGGGGGTCCGCCCCACTTAATGCGACTCGCTTTATTCGGAGGAACTTTCGACCCGATTCATAACGCCCACCTCACGGTGGCGCGCGAAGCTGCCGACAAATTTCACCTGGATCAGGTTTGGTTCGTTCCCGCGGCCCATCCGCCGCATAAATCGGATCAAACCGGCGCCTCCTACGAGGATCGCTGCAAAATGGTGGAACTCGCCTGCGACGGCGACCCGCGGCTGGTAATGTCGCGGCTGGAATCCGGCGCCAAGAAAAGCTATTCCATCGATACCATCGAACGCGTGCGCGCTTCGGGCGAAGAGCCGTATTTCATCATCGGCGCGGACGCATACGCTGAGATCGCAAGCTGGCATCGCTGGCAGGATCTGGTCCGGATAACGGAGTTTATCGTCGTCACCCGTCCCGGCCACCATTACAGCGCTCCCCCTGGAGCGCGGGTCCATCGCCTGGATACTGTCGCCCTCCCCGTTTCTTCCTCTGAGATCCGGCGCCAGCTCGCAGTGGGCGAAATACCCCCAGAACTGCCGCTCGAAGTGGGCCAATACATAGCCGAAAAGGGTTTGTACCACCTTCCGTGCACTGCGGGCCGTTCCGTCAGCCATCCGTAATGCTCCTGTAATGCACTTGTAACCGAAATCGGGTTACCTTCAAGTGAGGGCATATGAAGAAGATCGTCCTGATCGAAGATGATTCCGACCTCTTTGGTCTTTTGAAGTACAACCTGGAAAAAGAAGGGTTCGGGTTCGCCGGATCGCAGACCGGAAAAGGCGCCATTGAGCTGTGCCGCCGCGAGCGGCCGGATCTGGTGATCCTGGATATCATGCTGCCGGATTCCGACGGCCTGGATATCTGCAAAGGCTTGCGCAACCACTCCGAGCTGGCCCACGTTCCCATCCTCTTCCTGACCGCCAAAGTTTCTGAGACCGACCGTATCCTGGGGCTGGAACTCGGCGCCAACGACTATATCGTGAAGCCGTTCTTTATCCGTGAGCTGATCGCCCGGATCAAGAATCAGTTCCGCAGCCAGACCGTCCCGGTGCGGACCGTTCGCGCCGGAGCTTTGGAATTAGACCGCGCCAGTTGCCGGGTTTTGCGCCACGGCGCGGAAATTGCCCTCACCGCTACCGAATTCCGCCTCTTGGATTTTCTAATGAGCCGCCCCGGCGTGGTCTATAGCCGCGAGCAGCTGCTGGACGCCGTTTGGGGGCACGACCGCGCGGTAACCGACCGTACCGTGGACGTTTACATCCTTCGACTCCGCCAGAAAATCGAGCCAGATCCCACCAATCCAGGCCTGATCCGGGCCGTTCGAGGCTTCGGCTACAGCTTCAACGAAAATGCGGTAGAACCGGTTTCCAGCGCCACTGTAAACGCTTAGGCCTGCTCGGGTTAAACTAGTAAGTAAAGACGTTTCTCGTTTCTCGTTTCTCGTTCTGGCTATTGAGCCGTGGTGCCAGCCAACGAGAAACGAGGAACGAGAAACGAGAAACGAATGTCCGACCGAGCCCAAACCCTAACTGACGCCCTCGACACCCGCATTCTAGTGCTGGATGGCGCCATGGGCACCATGATCCACCAGGTGCCGCTTTCCATCGAGAAGGATTACGAGGGGCGCGAGAATTGTCCGGAAATTCTGAATGTCACGCGGCCGGACGTCATCAGCGACATCCATCGCGCCTATCTCGAAGCCGGCGCCGATATCGTGGAAACGAACTCATTCGGCGGCACCAGCATCGCGCTGGCCGACAATAAACTCGAGGATCGGGCCTATGAGCTCAACTTCGCAGCGGCGAAGATCGCCCGTCAGGCTGCGGATCAGTTCTCCACGCCTGGCAAGCCCCGATTTGTGGCAGGGTCCATCGGCCCCACCAATAAGGACCTCAACATCACCTGCACCGTCACGTTCCCGAAGCTGCACGACGCTTATTACGAACAGGCCAAGGGACTGGTGGAGGGCGGCTCAGATTTCCTGCTGATCGAAACCTGCTTCGACACGGGAAGCCTCAAGGCCGCGCTCGCTGGCCGTGCAGAAGCTCCGGCGGGAGTTGGGGATTCCGATTCCGGTGATCGCCTCTGTGACCATTGAACGCAATGGAACCATGCTGGGCGGCCAACCGATCGACGCGCTGTATGCCTCCATCGCCAACAACGATCTGCTCGCCATTGGGATGAATTGCGCCACTGGGCCGGATTTGATGACGGATCACATCCGCTCCCTACACGAGATGTCCCGGTTCCGCGTCTCCTGCTATCCCAATGCCGGGCTTCCGAATGCGGACGGCAAGTTTGGCGAGACGCCGGATTCGCTGGCAGCGCAGCTTGAAAAATTCATCGATCATGGCTGGCTCAACCTGGTGGGCGGATGCTGCGGGACTACGCCGGCGCATATCCAAGCCATTGCACAAATGGCTGCGGGGAAACGGCCGCGCGCGCACCAGGCTCCATCGCACCGCGCCTACTATTCGAACAAGGAATTGGTGGAAGCCGAGGACAGCAATCGCCCGCTGATCGTTGGCGAGCGGACCAACGTCATCGGCTCGCGGCTCTTCAAAAACATGATCGCCGAAGAGAAGTGGGAAGAGGCGACGGAAATTGCGCGCTGGCAGATCAAGAACGGCGCGCATATCGTGGATGTTTGCCTGCAATCCAGCGATCGGGACGAGATGAAGGATATTCCGCCCTTCTACGAAAAGCTGATTCGCAAGATCAAAGCGCCCATCATGATCGACACCACCGATCCGAAGGGCATCGAGCTGGCGCTCACGTACTGCCAGGGAAAGTCGATCATCAATTCCATCAATCTGGAAGACGGCGAGGAGAAATTTGAGCTGATCTGTCCGCTGGTCAAAGCCTATGGCGCTTCGGTAATCTGCGGAACCATCGACGAAGACAAGCTGCAAGCCCAGGCCTTCACGCGCGAGAGAAAACTGGCAGTGGCCGAGCGATCGGTGAAGCTGCTGTCGGAGAAATACGGCATCCCGCCCGAGGACATCATCATCGATCCGCTGGTGTTTCCCTGCGCCACGGGCGACGAAAATTACATCGGCGGCGCGGTGGAGACCATCGAAGCCATTCGACTAATCAAAGAGAAGATCCCATTCGTCAAGACGGTTCTGGGCGTCTCCAACATCTCGTTCGGACTTCCGGCTAACGCGCGCGAAGTGGTGAACTCGGTTTTCCTGTACTACGCGACCAAAGCCGGCCTCGATCTCGCGATCGTCAACGCAGAAAAGCTGGAGCGGTTCGCATCTATCCCAACCGAGGAGCGCCGCCTGGCCGAAAGCCTGTTGTTCAGCACGCCGCCAGCCGAGGTTCCTGCCGATCATCCCAACGCCGTGGAGTTGAAGACGGCGCCCGAAGACTGGCGCCTGCAATCGCGCGAGCAGAAGATGGCCGTCAATCAGTTCCACATCGCCGCCATCGCCGAATATTTCCGCAGAGCGGGCAAGAAGGAAAAGAAAAAGGCGGCCGATCTTCCTTTAGACGAGCGCCTGGCCAACTACATCATCGAAGGCACCAAAGACGGCCTGGTTTCCGATCTCGACCGCAAACGCGCGGAAGGCGCCGCTCCGCTCGATATCATCAACGGACCGCTGATGGCCGGAATGTCCGAAGTGGGCCGGCTGTTCAACAACAACGAGCTGATTGTGGCGGAAGTGCTGCAATCCGCGGAAGCGATGAAAACCGGCGTGGGACATCTCGAGCAGTTCATGGAAAAGAGCGACACGTCCGCCCGCGGCAAGATTATTCTAGCGACGGTGAAGGGCGACGTTCACGACATCGGAAAAAATCTGGTGGAGATCATCCTCAGCAATAACGGCTACACCGTGATCAACCTGGGAATCAAAGTTCCGCCCGA
This sequence comes from Bryobacterales bacterium, assembly GCA_963774655.1. Classification (GTDB taxonomy): domain Bacteria; phylum Acidobacteriota; class Terriglobia; order Bryobacterales; family Bryobacteraceae; genus Palsa-89. The sequence continues at coordinate 959,714 of CAVZFZ010000005.1, forward strand.
AGATCTGATCAAAGCCTTCCGCGAGCATCATCCGGACGCCATCGGACTCTCGGGACTTCTGGTCAAAAGCGCGCACCAAATGGTGATTACGGGCGGCGATCTGAAAGACAACGGCGTCAATGTTCCGCTTCTGGTGGGCGGCGCAGCATTATCCGAAAAGTTCACCAAAACGAAAATCGGCCCCAGCTACGCCTCGCCCACGTTTTACGCCAAAGACGCCATGACAGGCCTGCGCCTGCTAAACGAAATCATGGACCCCGCAACGCGCGAGCAGGTCCTGGCGTCGCATATCTTCGGGGAAGGCGAACCGGTCACCGCCCCGAGTCCCCAGCCCCAAGCCCCCAGCCCCGATCGGCGCAGCCCGAAGGTGCGAGCCGATCTCCCCATCCCAGCCGCGCCGTATCTTGACCGCCGTGTTCGTGAAGTCCCGAATCTGGCCGAGGTCTGGAGCTACATCAATCCGTTCATGCTCTACGGACGCCACCTCGGATTCAAGGGCAACTTCGACAAACTTCTCGCCGAGCGCGATCCGAAAGCACTGAAGCTTTTCCACGAGGTGGAAGAAGTGAAAGCCGAAGCCGCGCAATTCCTGAAGGCCAGAGCGGTCTGGCAGTTCTTCGAAGCCGAGCGCGATGGCAACTCCATTCACCTGTTTGCACACGGTGGATCGAGCCCCATCCACACATTCCGGTTCGGACGTCAGCCGCGCCCGGATGGGCTGTGCCTCAGCGATTACATTCTGGAAGCCGATGAGGGTCGCCGCGATCACCTGGCGCTCTTCGTGGTCACGGCGGGCTCCGGCGTCCGCGAGAAATCCGAAGCAGCGAAGCAAGCCGGAGAATTCTTCAAAGCGCACGCGCTGCAAGCTCTCGCCATTGAAACCGCCGAGGGCTGCGCCGAATGGCTACATCGCCGCCTGCGCGAGGATTGGGGCTTCCCCGATTCGCCGACCATGACCATGCAGGAGCGCTTCACGTCGCGCTATCGAGGCAAACGCTACAGCTTCGGATATCCTGCATGCCCGAATCTGGACGACCAGCAGGGCATCTGGAAGCTGATCAACCCGGACGAAATCGGCGTGCATCTCACCGAAGGCATGATGATGGACCCGGAAGCCAGCGTCAGCGCCCTGGTGTTCCATCATCCGGATTGCGCGTACTTCACAGCCGGCGAAGATAGTGAACCGGCCTTAGCTTCTTAGTCGAACAATCCGAATGCACAGGCGTGGAGGAAACAGCATCGAAGTTACTCCTGCCTCCGTGGACGAGATGCCGGTAATCGGCAACCTGATCCAACTCTACGCGCACGATTTCAGCGAATTTCAAAATATCGAACTGGACTCGAACGGCAGGTTCGAATATGCACCTCTGCCGCTCTATTGGACTGACCCCAACCGGCATCCGTTCCTGGTGAAGTTGGATGATAAGCCGGCAGGATTTGTTCTAGTGAAGCGGGAAGCGCGAGTATGGGACATGGCGGAATTCTTTGTCGTTCGCGGATGCCGCAGGCACGGCGTCGGGACCGCCGTCGCACATGAAGTATGGAAACGATTTCCGGGCCCCTGGGAAGTGCGGGTGATGGAAGCGAACCAAGCCGCTCTGCCGTTCTGGGAGCGCGCCGTCTCCGGATTCACCGGCAAACCAGTATCGCCAACGCGCCTCGAAAAAGGCGGCAAGCTCTGGCATATGTTTTCCTTCGATTCCGAAGGCCGTAACGCTCTCTAAGTGGTCTGTGAAAAAAGCTCAGGCACCGACTCCCTCACGGTCGCGGCTCGGAAAGAGGATTCGTATTTTGAGGACGTTACCGAACCGCGACCGTAAGGGAGTCGGTGCCTTTGTGGTTTTTCACAGACCCGTAAGCGACCGGTGATTTGGTTTCAGGCGTGGTCTGCACGCCTTCCCACGGGAACGCGTCAGTTCTTCGAGGGGAAGGATTCACGCCATGCGGACAATTGTTACTTTGCTGACTATCGCGACCTTGTTTGCCGCTGCCACACCGGCTCAAGAGGCTGATCGAGTGCTCCACTTCACTGCCACGCAACCGCCTTACAATCTCCAGCAGATTGCAACGGTGATTCGAGCCATCTCGAATATTCCGCAGATTGCCATCGACACTTCGGAACAATCGATATCGCTCCACGGCACTGCCGGCCAGGTTGCGCTATGCGAGTGGTTGTTTACCAATCTGGATAAACCCAACGCTCCCGCGAGCGCCGTCAAACACGAATATCGGGTATCGGATAGCGCGGATGATGTGGTCCGTCTGTTTTTTCTGACGAATCCGGAAATTCCCGGAGGTGTGCAGGAAATGGCCACCGCCGTCCGGTCGCTCGTGAACGTACGTCAGCTGTTCGTCTACGAGGATCTGCGCGCCGTTGCCGTTCGCGGAACCGAGGAGGAGATCCGGACCGTGGAATTTCTATTCGACGAGATGGATAAGCCGGCCATCCCGCCCGGCCAAAAGTTACAAAGCTCAACTTCGCCGGAGTTCCGCATGAACCAGCAGCCGGAGAATTTTGTACGCGTGTTCTATCTTCCAAATACCAAAACGATTCGGGATTTCCAGGAAGTCGCGACGCTGGTCCGAAGCATCATGGATGTGCGACGCCTCTTCACGTACAACGCCGCTCGGGCCATCGCAGCACGTGGAACCGAAGACCAGATGGTGGTAACCAAATGGCTCTTCGAAAATCTAGACGCTGCCTCGGCCACGGCCTCGCATTCCGGCGTCAACGAGTGTCGCCTTTCGCCCACTACCGACGACATCGTTCGAGTCATTTACCTGACTCACGCCACCACAGCGGAGCGCTTGCAGGAAACAGCAACCCAAGTCCGCACAAAGGCCAATATCCGAAGATTGTTCACGTACAACACCCCGCGCGCCATCGTAGTGCGAGACACCAGCGAGAAACTAGCTTTAGCCACTCGCCTAATCCAGGAACAAGATAAATAATTTCTTATCCGCGTTTATCAGCGTTCATCCGCGGCCAATTGCTTTTTTCAATCAACATACGCCGGACAGCCCCGAAGATGCGCTCCACCGCCGGACGCCGGTAGGCCCATCGTTCATCCGGCTCCGGCGGATTCACAACCATCGTGGCGTTCGCCTCAAACAGCAACAGATCGCCGGACGGACTCAAGCCGAAATCGATGCCCGCATAATCCAATCCAAGCGCGCCTTGAATCTGCTCTAGCGCGGCCATCGCGCGCGGACCGAGCACTCCAGGCATGTTCTCGAGGAACTCCGCGTCCTCGGCGCGGTGTTCGGATCGCTCGGCCATTTCAGCCGTGAAATAGTGGATCTTCCAGTGGCTTGAAATCGCGACATGCAGCGGATAAAGCCGGCCGGCGATCAGCATCACGCGATACTTGCGAACTTTGCCGTCGGCCCCTCGCGAATCGAGATACTGAATCGCGGTCAAATCCGCTCCCGGCAATCCAGCCGCGGCTTCGGCCAACGCAGCGGCGCGATCCACCAAAACAAAGTGCCGGCCGGTGTGAAATCCTGGCGTGCGCAACAACATTGGAAATTGCAGGCCGTGGCGCGCCAGAACCGTAGCCGCATCGGCCGATTGCAAGATCTCGCGTGACAAAGTTACGGTAGCCGGCGCAATCACGCCGGTGAGCCGGGCCAGGCGGCGCGCATTGTCGGATCGCCCGGTGGCCATCACCGCCGCCGGCGCATTCAAAACCGGCGCGCCACTGAGCGCCACCAGGGATTGCGCGGCACTCAACGCCTCCCCGCTGAGATCCGCATCGCCGATGGCATTGAACACCAATTGATGGCGCGGCAGAGGCTGCGTAAAATCGTAGAATTCCGGGACGACCACGCTGGTATCGAAAACTCGATCGTCCAGAAAACTGCGCGTGGGAATGTTTCCTCCGAGCGAGGAAACCAACAGCAACAAGGGTACTGGCGGACCCTCGCCCCGATACGGCAGGCGTTGTACCGCGCGACGCTCGAAGCCTTTGCGCCTATGGGTGGCCGCCCGTTCCGCGTCACCCAGCTCGGCCAGCACGTATGCGATGCCTTGGTGCGCCTCGGGATAATCCGGCGCAAGCCTCAGCGCTGTTTCGTACTGTTCGCGCGCCGCTTCAAACTCGCCGCTCTGGTAAAGCACGTTCGCGAGATTGCAGTGGCTTACGGCATCTTCCGGATGTCGCGCAGCAGCTTCGCGATACGCGGTGCAAGCTGCGCTCCGGTAGCCTGTTGCATAGAGCAGCGCGCCCAAGTCGTTGAGCGCAGCGCGATCGGACGGCGCGCGCGCCAATATTTCGAGATAGGCGTTGCGAGCTTCCAAGGTCCGATCTAACTCAGTGAGCAGATGGGCGCGCTCCAGCCTCGGGGCAATCGCTTCCGGCTCGGCCGAAATGCGCGCTTCCGCATCTCGCAGAGCGATTTCACGAGCCGCGCGTGGAGGCCAATCCCTGTCCTCGAGATTCACCGGGGCTACGCTCGATGCCGCGCGACGTTGCAACGAGCGGCCCAACTCCACCGTCCGTTCCACCAGTACGTCCAAATCGACCGTCTGCGTGCGATGATTCACGATCGCCGCGCGAATCGCAAGCTTTCCTCCGACGACAGTGGTCGAAGGCGCAGCCACTCCGGATTCCTGCAGTTCCACCGCGATTCGCGCATTCACCCTATGCGCTTCTTCCGCGCGATAACGAAAACAGACGATGTTCAGTTCCACCGGCGCGGCGAGTTCCAACTCAGGCGTTTCCGCGATCTTCTTCTCGAGATAACGCGCCAGCTCACAAGTGCGTGCGATCGAAGCTCCCAACGCATCCGCTCCGTAAACCTTGAACGTGAACCAGGTTTTCAGGGCGCGAAAACCGCGCGAAAGATCCGGACCAAAATCGCACGGCCACGCGGGTCCCGCAGCCAATCCCTGTGCTTCCCGGCGCAAGTAAGGTTCCGACGTCGCGAAGGTCTGCCGATGCAACAACCCGTCGCGCACCAGCACGAATCCCGCATCGTAGGGAACTTGTCCCCATTTGTGAAAATCGAAGGCCAGCGAATCCGCGCGCTCCATGCCCTTCAAGCGTGGCGCCAACTCCGGCGCGAGCATCGCCAGCGCGCCGCAAGCGCCATCCACATGGAACCATAGATTTTCCGCGCGCGCCACACTCGCGAGCGCATCCAGATCGTCGATCGCGCCCGTGTCCACCGTTCCAGCAGTGCCTACGACAAGGAATGGCGTGAAACCGGCGCGACGATCCGCTTGAATCGCCGCGCGCAGTGCCGCAAGATCCATTCGATACCGCGAATCCATCGCGATCCGGCGCAGCGAATCGCTCCCGATGCCGGCGATATCCAACGCCCGCGCAACGCATCCGTGAACCGCCGCCGATGCATACGCGGTCAGACGCTTGTCGCCGGCTCCCACGCCGGAGCAGCGCGTCTCAAATCCCAACTCGGTATCACGCGCCACCAACACGGCGATAAGATTCGCCATGGACGCACCGGTCACGAACAGCCCACTGGCGCTGTCCGGAAATCCGAACAGCTTGCGCATCCAGCCAGCCACCTGCCGCTCCACTTCGATCGGGATGTGATCGCGTCCGCCCAGATTCGCGTTCAACCCGGCAGCCAGCATCTCCGCCACCACGCCGACGGGCGTCCCGGCTCCGTGAACCCATCCCATAAATCCGGGATGCACGTTGCCTGCGGCAAACGGCAGAATATAGCGGGTGAATTCTTCGTGGACCGCGCTCAGTTCCGACGGCCCATCCGGAAGTTCTCCGCGAAAGCGCTCGCGGACTTCTTGCGGGATCGGCTGCCAGACGGGACGGTCCCGAATATTTTCGAGATAGTCCAGAATGTCGTCGAGCATCCGATGCGCCTGCTCGCGGAAAGCGGGCCAATCCGCGGGATCGAGCGAGGCACCATCAGGATGTTGGTCGTCCATTACTCGCTTTCCCGGGAGGCCCCAGCAATTCAGTAAAGATTGGCTTCAACGCATCCGCCCAAACCTGATAGCCCTGTATCGTAGGATGCAGCTTGTCCGCATTCAGCATGTTATCCGCAAGGTTGCTGTTGATATTCAAATATCGAATTTTGCCGCCATCTGACAGCTTGGAAAGATTGGCATTGACCCGATCAATGATGGGCATGAACGCCATATTGTCGTTCCGCGGAAAAATCCCAGTCACAAGGATGGTCGCATCCGGCGCTTTGCTTCGCATCACGCGCAGCACAGCTTCCAGGCCGTGCGTGATATCGGTTACTCTCGCAGCGTCGCTCAGCGCGGAACTTTCACCCACGTTGTTGGTGCCTGCCAACAGAACAATGATTTTCGGATTCACCCCGTCCATCTCGCCGTTATTCAAGCGCCACAGGATGTTCTGAATCTTGTCTGCGCCCCAGCCGAAATCGGCGACATTCCATCCTGCGAAATTCTGGTTCCAGTTGGCCAGCAGCTCCGGATAATCGGTAGCTCCCCAGCGCCGCGTGATGGAGTCCCCTTCGAAATAAACATCGACGTGCCCATCGTGGGCCTTCTCCAACAACCGCCGGTGAGCGTCGAGAGACTTCTCATCGGTGCGCTCAGCAGGCGTGGATGCCGTCTCTTGCGCCGGCGGCGTGTGGTGGATGCGCTGATCGGCCCAGGCAATAAAATATTTCCAGTTCGGACCATCCGTGTGTCCGCCGTCATGCTGGCGCCAGGCCAGATCGCCGTCCAACAAACCTTCATTCACCGGCGGCATCTTCGCCGTTTTGTAGTCGGCCGAAACGCCCAGATCCTTCGCGCCCAGCAGCCGGAACACCGGCTGCGCCGCAACCGTCGCCATGTAACTGCCCTGTTGATCCAGCCATTTCGCGTCGCCCTTTTCCGGGATGCCATAACTGATGAACGTCAGCCGCGGGCGCACAGAGCGCGATCAGCTCATGCGCGTCCACCGGAAGATCATTCGCGGTCTTGCTGCCGAATGTGGCTTCCGCCGCGCCGTACTTCAGAAAATTTCCGGCCATCCAGTGGTATTCGCCGGAGCCGGTTAGATTCTCCACCGCCTCTCCAAAATTCCGCCGATGCAGTTTCGCGCCGCCTTCGCCGGACGAGCCCACCAGCACCAGCGCGAAGCGGGTATCGAACGCCATGGTCACCAGTGCGGCTTTGCCATAGCGCGATACGCCCTCAATTCCAACGTGCTTCGAATCCACCGCCGGATCCGATTCCAAATAGTCCAATCCGCGCGAAGCGCCCCAGGCCCACGCCCGCAGCGCGCCCCAATCGTCCGGTTTGCGCGGCTTGCCCTGGTTCACCAATCCAATAATGCCCTTGGTTAAGCCTGCGCCGTTGTCCGCCTGAACGCTGGTGGGATCGATATACGCATAACCCCAGCCGTCGGCGATCAACTGCTCGGTGGCTGGAACCTCGGTGCTTCCCGGGCGCTGCGGAAAAGGGCCTCGGCCGAACATCATCATCACTGGAACTTTTCCGGCCGCGGCAGCCGGCAACACCAGCGTCATTTGAATATTGACCGTGATTGCCGGGTCCGACGCATTATCCACATGCCCCGTAAGCTTTCTGGAATGAACCGCGGGCGACCCGGTGGTCGTGTTTTCTGTTTCGGTCCACGCAACTTTGGGCACGTTCTTCGGAACCCGGCCCACCACTTCCCGTTCAAAATCCTCCACAATCTCCGGACGCCGCTGCTTCCACCACATCTTCGCGTTCTTTACCCGTTTGCCATTCTTCAATTTCAAGACATCCGGCAAATCCGGATAAGGATTGGCCTTGGATTCGTCGTAGTTCGCATGATTGGGCGCATTCTCGTTCCCGTTCGGACCTGGCCGCAGCGCTTTGATGCCGAGCTGCTCCAGCATATTGCGATGGTCATCCGATGATGTTTTCTCGTTTCTCGTTTCTCGTTTCTCGTTCGCGAGAGTTGCCTGTCCACAGAACGAGAAACGAGAAACGAGAAACGGAACCAGTAGGAGGGCCCTAATCAGATTTGCGTTCATTTGCGTGCATTCGCGGCTAATCAATCTTAGTCTTCGTCTGTTTCCGCAACCAATCGATAAACTCATCCGGCACGGCCATGGTCGACAACCGCCCCTGCCGGACCAGCGCCCAGTCGTCAAACTCGTGCGATTGCTTGATCGCGGCCAACGAAACAGGCTCCCCGATCCGGCGCACAAACTCCAGCTCCACTACCGTCGATTTCGGATTCTTCGGGTCCGGCCGCGGCTCAGAGATCACTTTCGCCAATCCGACAATCGCCGCCTGCCCGCCGCTGTGATAAATCAGGACCCGATCGCCCGGCCGCATCTCGCGAATGGCGCGCACGGCTTGCGGGTTGGTCACTCCGTCCCAAACAGTTTTCTTATCCTTCTCGAGTTGATCCACGGTATAGGTTTCCGGATCGGTTTTCGCAAGAAAGTAGCGCATCGAAATAAGCATAACGGGTTTCAGGCGCTCAGCGCCGTTGGCTCGGAACGGAAAGAGTGTTACCGAGCCGCGACCGGACGAGGGAGTCGGTGCCGTTGTTTTTCAATCACGTGAGCCAGACTTCTTCAACGGAGCGTTCCGACAGGTAATCGTGGAAGCGCTCCCTTGCGGTCGCGGTTCGGTAGCCGCGACCGCGAGGGGGTCGGTGCCTTGGGTTCGTTGTACAATAAATGCTTCTGCTAGGCTCGGCGCTGGCAGGAATCCCCTTCCCGGATCGCCCGATCCTTTCTGCGGAGAAATCGTCTACAGCGTGCCTAAGGTGGAGTCTGACTTTTTTTGGCCGGCCCTAGCCGCAGCCATCGTCGCCCTCGCGTGCCTGCCGGTATGTGGTCAGAGCAAGCCGGAACCTTCGAAGACGCAGGGCGAGGCTGGAAGCGTGGCCGCCGCCGTGGATCCGAACAAGTATCTAATTGGTCCCGAAGACCTGCTCTTCATCAAGGTTTGGCGCGAGAACGATTTTACTTTTCCCGTGGCGGTTCGTCCCGATGGCAAAATCACCATGCCGCTGGTAGGCGAGGTGCAGGCCGCCGGCGAAACCCCGCATGCAGTTGACCAAAGCCCTGACCGAACTGTTGACGAAATTCATCAACAATCCGGAAGTGGCGGTGTTCGTCACCGAAGTCCGCAGCAAAAAATATTACATTATCGGCGAAGTCGGCCGCCAGGGCTCGTTTGCGCTGGTGACTCCCACCACGGTGTTGGAAGCGCTAAGCAACGCCGGAGGCTTCCGCGAATTCGCCAACACCAAGAAGATTAAGATCCTGCGCGGCGACAAGGTTCTTAACTTTAACTACAACGAAGTCACCAAGGCCAAGCGGATGGAACAAAACATCTATCTGGAAAACGGAGACAAGATCATTGTGCATTGAGTTTCGAGTCACGTATGCAACTTCCCGAATCCAACCCCATCGTACGCCGTCCTCTCGACGTTGAGGATTATATCGACATCCTTCGCCGCCACAAGGGCTGGATTCTCGGTCCCCTATTTGCCGCACTCGTGCTATCGGTGGTGACGGCTTTTCTGTGGCCCGACACTTACATCTCAGTCGCCACCATTCGCGTGGTGCCGCCGCAGGTGCCAGAAAACTTCGTGCCCGCCAACACCAACTCCGACGTCCAGGGCCGCGTAAATTCCCTGATTCAAGGGATACTCAGCCGCGCGACTCTCACCAACATCATCAACACTCACAATTTGTACAAGCGGGATCGCGAACGCCTGCCGCTGGATGATGTCATCGAAAACATGCGCCTGTACGACATCAAGTGCTGTCCGCTGCTGCAGACCGCCAACACGCAACGCAGCGAGCGGCCCCAGTATCCCGCTTTTCAGATCGGCTTCGCCTACAGCAATCGGTTCATCGCGCAAAAGGTCGCCACCGATCTGGTGGCGCGCTTTCTCGAAGAAAACGTCCGGGAAGTGTCGCAGCAAACCATCTCCACCACCCAGTTCCTGCGCGATCAGTGGGATTCCGCCAAGAAAAAGCTGGATGGCATCGAGCAAAAGCTGAGCGTTTTTCGAACCCGGAACATAGGCCGCCTGCCCGAAGAGCAGCAATCCAACTATCAGGGCTTGAACGCCATGCAGGCGCAGATGCTCACGCTGAATACGTCCATGAACCGCGTCAACCAGGAAAAGTTGCTGCATGAAAACCAGCTCCGCATATTTCGCGAGCAGCTCTCCGCTTTAAAAGATCCGAATTCCGCCGACGCGGCCCAGCAGCAGAAGAACGAGAAACTGGCCGACAAGGACCGTGAAATCGAGCAAACTGAGAACTCCCTGGCCGCCGCGCGCGAGCGCTACAAGGAAAATCATCCGGATGTTCAGCGCCTGGCCGCCACGCTGGCCGCCGCCAGGAAACAGCGCGAGGCGATCCTAAGGCAAGAGGAGACCAGGAAGCCGGACGTCCCGGCGGCGCGAATCCCGAATCCGCTGATCGCGAGAGAACAACGGGACCTGAACGCCGCCATCCAGCATATTCAGGGATTGATTCAGGCCAAAGACCTCGAGATGGATGATTACAAGAAGCAGGCCACTGAGCTGGAGCGGACCATCCGGCTCTATCAATCGCGCATTGAAAGCGTGCCGGTGGGGATCAAGGAGTACGATCAACTCATCCGCGAGCGCGATCTGGCGCGGAAAGATTACGAGGATCTGGATCGCAGGTTAAATGCTTCAGCCATGTCCACCGCGCTCGAAAACCGGCAGCAGGGCGAGCGGCTGGAGCAACTGGATCCGCCATCCATTCCGCAAACGCCCAGCCAGCCCAAGCGGCCCTTGATCATCGCCATCGGCGCCGGCATCGGCCTGATTGCCGGCTTTTGTTTAGCCGGCGCCTGGGAAGTGAAGGACACAGCGCTCAAGAGTTTGAAGGATGTTCGGGCCTATACCCAGCTCCCCGTTCTCGGCAGCGTTCCTCTACTTGAGAACGATCTGATCGTGCGGCGGCGAAAACGTTTGGCGTGGCTGGCATGGTCCACTGCCTGTCTCGTGGGAGTGATTATCATGTCCAGCTCAGTGGTTTATTATTTCGCCACGAAACTATGAAAGGACTTCGCATTCAAATACCTCTGAATCCATTCAGTATGCTCGTGGGGCGGACCCCCTGGTCCGCGCGGGTCCCCCTGGACCCGCTCTTCGGGTTCTATCGAATTCATGAGCAAGCCGACGTGGGCGTCAGCTGCGGACCAGGGGGTCCACCCCACCATCACTCACCAGTTTCCGGAGAACTGGTCCAGCCATATTTCCAACTGAGGACTACAGCATAATGAGCCGAGTTCATGACGCACTGCGGCGCTCCGAGCTGGCCGGAACCTTGGTTCCAGGCCCGGACGGTACGCGGCAGGATGCCCGCGTCGCCGTGGCCGCAAGTACCGCACCAGCCTCGCTCGAAGGGCTGCTGGAATTGGTCGAGACCATTCCTTACAACCCTTCGCCCGAGGCGCTGGTGGTGGATCCGTTGCACCCGCAAGAGGCGCCCACGGAGGAGTTCCGAACGCTTCGCACCAGGCTGAATCACATGCAGAGCCTGCAACCAATTCACACTGCCGTTGTTAGCAGCCCGTCGCCTGGCGAAGGAAAATCGTTTGCCGCTATGAATCTCGCGCTCGCCGAAGCACAGCTTTCCGGCAATCTAACGCTGTTGTGCGATTTTGATCTCCGCCGGCCTATTGTGCACAGCCTGCTGCAAATGGATCGCGGTCCCGGGGTCACCGATTATCTGCAAGGTAAAGTCGCGCTGCATCAGGCCATGCGTCGGCTCGGCGATACCAATCTCTACATCATGCCAGCAGGAGAACCTGTAATTAATCCGTTGGAGTTGCTCAATCTGAAGGAGGTCAAACAAATGCTCGATCGTTTGCCAAGCCTCTTCCAATGGGTGATTCTCGACAGCCCGCCGCTGCTGTTCGCCGCGGACGCGAACCTGCTATCCACCCTCTGTCACGGCACGATTTTAGTAGTACGCATTGGAGCTACCACGGTCGACTCCGTTACCCGCGCCATGCAGTCGCTATGCCAGAATAATGTCCTTGGCATTGTCGTCAACGGCGCGCGCCGCGGTGAGCTATATAGCCGCTACAACTATTACCATTCGCCGGAAAAAGAGCCTGAACCCCTCGATCCATGAGTCCGACCGAACCGCGACCGCGAGGCAGCGTGTTACCCCTACCACTCCGACGCTCCCTTGCGGTCGCGGTTCGGTTTGCGGCGTGGGATCTGACCGTGCCTAAATGGCCCGGTGTGTAGTCTGCCGGATACAGACTTCCGCAACCGCCCGCATTCAAGCTAAAATGAAACCTCCGACTCTCGCATCCCGAGCTTACGCTGAAACCGAGCTCCGGCAAGGGACGTCTGGAGAGGTTAGTCGCAGAGTGGAAAGGAATTTTTCTTAGATGATGTTTCACAGGCCTGGCTGCCTGCGAGTGGTCTTGTTGTGCGCAACCATCTTTTCCACCCCGGCTCTATTCCTGCAGGCCCAGCAACCTGCCGCTCAGCAACCAACGCCGCAGCAACCGCCGCCGCAACAACCGACGCCCAACCGTCCTCCCAATCCCTTTGAGACCGTTCCAACAGCTCCGGCACAGCCGCCGAAGCCCCCGGCGGAAGCTCCAAAACCAACCATCCAAAATGCGCCGGAACCCAAACCAGAAGCGCCGCAAGCCACCCCGCCCGGCCAGCCTTCGCAGGATATTATCGAAGCCATCGAATTTCGCGGCGCCCGCCGCGTCCGTCAGGATACTCTGCAAGCCCTGATTCAAAGCAAGAAGGGCGACAAGTTCGATGAGGACGCGCTGCATCGCGACTTCATTCTGCTATGGAACAGCGGCCGCTTCGACGACATTCGCGTCGAGCGCGAGGCAGGCAAAGAAGGTTGGATCGTCCGCTACGTCGTGGTGGAAAGGCCAGTGGTCCGATCTATCAAATACGAAGGCAACAAATCCGTTACAATCTCGGAAATCCTGGATCGTTACAAAGAACGCAAAGTGGGCCTGGTAGTGGAATCGCAATACGATCCCAACAAAGTGCAGCATGCCAAGAACGTGCTGCTTGAAATGCTCGCCGAACGCGGCCATCAATACGCCAAAGTGGACCCCGAACTCAAGCGCGTTCCGCCCTCTTCGCTCGAACTGACGTTCAAAGTGGATGAGGGTCCCAAGGTAAAGGTCGGCGTCATCGACATCGAAGGCAACCACGCATTCTCCAGCAAAGACGTAATCCGGGCGATGAAGAACCTGCACCCGATCGGGATTCCGTACTCCATCCTGTTTGAAAATCTCTTCGCCAAGACCTTCGATTCCACCAAGCTGGATGAAGACAAGCAGCGCATTCAGGTCTTCTATCAGGAGCATGGATATTTCATGGCCCACGTGGCCGACGCCGCTGTAACCATGCGCCAGGTGGGCGGCGCCGGCGTGCATATCTGGCTGATCCATCCCAACAAGCTGGGAACCCGGGCCGACATCAAAGTGGATATCGAAGAGGGCCGTAAGTATCACCTCAACAACATCACGTTCACCGGCGTTAAATTCTTTAAAACGCCCGAAGCGCTGATGACACCCTTGTTCGGCATGTCCAAGGGTGAAGTTTTTTCCACCGCCAAGCTGAAAAAAGGCATCGAGACCATGCGCAAGCTGTATGGTCAATTCGGCTTCATCGATTTCGTCGTGGAACCGGAGCCGCAGGCGGTTCCGAACTCCGATCAGGTGGATCTGTCGCTCTCTGTCGACGAGGGCAAGCAGTTCTTTGTACGCCGTATCGATTTCTCCGGCAACACCACCACGCGCGACAAAGTGATCCGGCGCGAAATGCTGGTGGATGAAGGCCAGATCTTCAACAATCACCTGTGGGAACTCAGCATCCTCAGGCTCAATCAGCTCGGCTACTTCGAACCCTTGAAGGCGGAAGAGGCCGCCGATATCAAGCGCGACACCAAGACCGATACCGTCGATCTGACGCTCAAAGTAAAAGAGCGCGGCAAGAATTCCATTCAATTGAACGGCGGTGTTTCGGAAATCTCCGGCAGCTTCATCGGCCTCTCCTACTCTACGAACAACTTTCTCGGATTGGGCGAAACGCTGAGCCTCAGCTCGCAGCTCGGCACGCGTCTGCGTCAAGTTCAGTTCGGATTCACCGAGCCCTATTTGTTCGATAAGCCCATCCAATCCGGCTTCACCCTGTATGTCAATCGCTTCGACTACAATCAGGGCCGCGAAGCTTCCATCCTGGCCGGACAGAACCTGATCCCGCTCTTCAACCAACTAGGCCAGCAAAACCTGCTCAACTACGTGCAGGACGGCTACGGTGGAACAGTATTCGTTTCCTACGCGCTCAAGCGTACGTTCGCGCGCGTCGGCTTGGCGTACGGCTACGACATATCCAGCATCAAAACGCTGAGCACTTCGGCCTCGAGTTATTTCCAGTACCTGGATTTTCAAGGCGTCGGCGGACCCAATACGTTGGATGGAATCCGTACCAGCAAAATCACGCCGTCCTTTACCTATAACACCGTCAACCATCCCATCACGCCCACCGGCGGCAAATCGCTGTTCTTCTCCTTCTCCTACGCGGGCGTGGGCGGCAACGTCAACACTCTCTCGCCCACCATCGATGCCAAGTATTTCCGCTCCGGCTTCAAGAAGGGCCACGTGATCGGCATGCACTTCAGCGGTCGCTTCCTCACCGGCTATGGCGGCAAAGTGGCGCCTCCCTTTGCCCGCTACTATATGGGCGGCGAAAACGACATCCGCGGATTCGATATCTGGGGCATCAGCCCCATCGCGTTCCTGCCAAGCGACGCCACGGTCAACGTCTACAACAACGACGGAACCCAGCGCGTACAGAAAGTAATTTCCGGCGGCCAGGTATCGTATCAGCCGGTCACCATGACCATCCCGACATATCAATTCGCATATCCCGGCGGCGATACCAGTTTGGTTGGGAACTTTGAATACCGCATTCCCATTTTTGGACCGGTGGTGCTTGCATATTTCGCCGACGCCGGCGTTGACAAGCTCAGCCTGCCCAGCCAGTTGGCTTTGAATCCCGGCCGCGTGGATCAGTTGAATGCCGAATTTCCGCAGGCGAACTTCAGCGGACGCGCCTACATCGCGCCGGGCACTCAGAAAATGCGCGCGTCCACGGGACTCGAACTGCAGGTGCTCATGCCTGTGGTCAATGCGCCGTTCCGGCTCTACTTCGCTTATAATCCGAGCGTGTTCCGGGGCTACATCCAGCCGCCTATCGCGGCCAATCGCGACGATTTCCCCAACGCCGCCACCTTCATAAACGCTCTCTCTGCGATCGGCCAGCCGCTGCCTCTGTTTGAGAGAAACACCACGGTTCGTTTCTCCATCGGCCGGACCTTCTAATAAACCAGCTTGGACAAACCTGGAATCGGAATTTTGGATAGAATAGAATGAATTCAAAGGTTAGGAGTTTCACTGTGAAAAGTATTGTATCTGCATGCCTTGGCTTGGCGCTCGCCGCGTCCCTGAACGCCCAGACGGCTACCCCGCCGAATAAAATCGCGGTGATCTATTTTCAAGGCGCCATTGTGGGCACCAAGGACGGGCAGAAAGCCGCTGCGGAATTGGAAGCCAAAGCGAACCCGAAACGCAAGGAGCTGGAACAGAAGCAGGGTGAGCTTACTTCCCTGCAGGATCAGCTCAATAAGGGACAGAATACCTTGAGCGATGCCGCCAAGAACGAGCTGTACAAAAACATCGAAATCAAGAAGAAAGCTCTGCAGCGGGATTACGAGGATGCTCAGGAAGACGTCAAGCAGGAGCAAGATAAGATCCTGCAGCAGCTCTCCCAAAAAGTTGTCGCGGTCATCGAAAAATATTCGCGCGATCATGGCTTCTCGCTGGTAGTGGACGTCAGCTCCCCGCAAAGCCCGGTCCTCTACGCATCGCCGACCGTGGATATCACCAAGGAGATCATCGAACTGTACGACCAAAGCTCCTCCGCCATGAGCAATCCAGCCCCGGCGAAGCCCACCTCAAACCTGGCCGCTCCGAAGCCAGCGACACCGGCCAAGCCGCCAGCCACTAAGCCGCCCGGATCGAATTAATCGCAGGAGGTGGGTGGTAGGAGGTAGGTGGTAGCAACCTCCCACCACCCACCTCCTACCACCTGCTTTGTGCCCCGCAAACTGCGCGACCGCAACAAGCCGCTCTACCGCCTGGCGCACTGGCCCATCTGGATTTTCGTCTTCTTCATCGCTCCCGGACCTTCTACCTTTAGCCTCTTCGAGCACGGCTTCGACTATCCAAAGCTAGCCTGGCTCGCAGCCGTGATTCTCGGCACGGGCATTGCGGCCCTGCGCGGTCGACTGCCTGGAGTGGAACCGCGGCCGTACATCATCCGCTTCGTCGAGGACCGGCCCAATCCGCTCTACCGCCGCGTCTGCTACACCTTCGCCTGGAGCGTAGTGATCGCATTCGCGATTCTGAATTTTCTAGGATTGGCCGTGGCGGTAGCCACCGGCGCCTGGCGCTTAAAACAAATCTATTTCTACGGCTACCCGCCCATCGCAGCCACCATCTGGATCCTAGGCGCACTGGGACGTTTGCCCAGAGTGAAACCCTCCACGCAAGGCGAAGGCACCGAGCGCCGCTATTTCTACGGCGCAGTCTGGGCCTGCTGCATCGCCCAACCGATCCTGGGCATTCTCTGGAAGCTCCTGCCCCACACCCGAACTGCGGATGCGTTGAAGCTGGCCGTCTTTACCGGTCTATTATTCTTCGTCGGAATGTTAGCCTATCGCGGAGTTCTCCCCCGCACGCGGCCGATTGTCGCGGGCGAGTTGGCGATTTCCGATTAACGGTTTCTGGTTACCTTTACCGAACAGTCTCTGCCCTGCGAACCAGAAACCAGAAACGAGAAACCAGAAACCGTTTTTCTCACTCCCACCGCAACGCCCTCACCGGATCCACCCGCATCGCCCGCCGAGCCGGAAAGTAAGCCGCGACGATCGCGACCAGTGCGAGAAACAGCGCGGCCCCGGTCAGGGTCCACGGATCGGTGCTCGACAAGCCGAATAGTTGGCTCTTCACATACCGCGTCAAGCCAAGAGAGACCGGAATTGCCACCAGGATGCCGGTTCCCGCCACGAAAGCAACTTCTGTCATCACTAGCCGCAGAATCGTCGCTTGCGATGCGCCCACGGCCAGCCGGATGCCGATTTCCCGTGTTCTCCTGGCCACCATAAACGCCAGCACCCCGTACAGACCAATCGCCGCCAGCACCGTCGCCAGCAGCCCGAAGCCTATCGAAAGCGCCGCTACCACGCGATCCAGCCAGATGTTGTTGTCAATCAATTGATCCATAGTGGCCAGATTCGTCACCGGCATATTCGGATCCAGCCGCTGCACTTCCCGCCGGGCAACTCCAGCCGCCAGCGCTGGATCTTGCGAGGTCCGCACGTAGATGGCCCCGCCGCCCGGCGCTTTGTCCTGCAGGTATGGCAAATAGATAAAACGCGGCGTCACCTGCCGCGCGTCCGAATACTTGCCGTCTTTCGCCACGCCCACAATCTGGATGTCGAGCTTTACGTTTCCGCCGCCGAATCCGAACCAGCGCCCCACCGCGCTCTCATTCCCGAAGAAATATCGCTGGAACTTCTCGTTCACAATCGCCACCTTGGGAGCGCCTTGCCCATCCGCGGCTGTGAACTCGCGTCCTGCCAGCAGCGGAATTCCGAGCGCCGAGAAGTATCCGGCGTTGACAGTGTCATTGTTCGGATTCATGTCCTCGCCCTCCTTCTGGTGATAGCCCGCCACCGTGATGTTGCTTCCGGCGCTGTTGCCGGCCATCAGTCCCAGGCGCGAATAACCCACCGCGCGAACGCCCGGCTCTGCTCGAAGCGCGCTAAACAATCGGTCGTAGAGAGAAAAGATCTGCGCCGGATTGTATCCGTTCAGCTTCGGATTGATTTCGAAACCGAGGAGATGGTCGGTGCGAAAACCCAGATCCTGGCTCTTGATGTTGTACAAACTTCGTGCAAAAAGCCCGGCGCCCACCATCAGCAACAAGCTGAGCCCCGTCTGCGCCGCCACCAAAACCTTGCGGAAACGCGCCTGTCCGCCTCCGCCCGCCAAGCTTCCGGCCTGATCCTTGAGCGCCCCCGCGATGCCCGAATGCGTGGTCTGAAACGCCGGAGCCAGCCCGAAAATAATTCCCGTCACGAACGAAATCGCGATGGTAAACGCGAGCGTCCGCAGATCGGGACTGCTCGAAAATGCCAGCTTCAGTCCGTTCTCTTCCGGCATCGCCTGCAGCAAGACCGCCGTCCCCCAGGATGCCAGCAAGATTCCCAACGCTCCGCCCGCGCCCGCCAGCAGCAGGCTTTCCACCACCAGTTGCCGCATCACCTGCAAGCGGCTCGCGCCCAGCGCGAATCGGATGGCCATCTCCTTCTGTCTGGATGCTCCGCGCGCCAGCAGCAGGTTGGCCACATTCGCGCAGGCGATCAGCAGCACCAGCCCCACCATCGCCATCAACGCCACCAGCGGTTTTGAAAAGTCGTTACGCAGCGGCGACAATCCCTTGGCGCCATCCAGCAGCGAGAGGTGCGTCTTCATGAATTCCGTCCGCAACCGCTGCGACGGATTGTGCATCAGCCCCAATTCCATATTGCGCAGCGAGTACCACAGCGGATTCAGCGCCGCCTCCGCCTGATTCGCGCTCACGCCCGGCTTGAGCCGCGCGACAATGTTCAACCAACGCGAACGCCGCTCGTCCAAATCGTTCCAACCGGGCGTGATTTGCGCCATCATCATCATCGGCGCATACACATCCGGTGCGTCGCCCACCACCACGCTGCGAAAGCCGCTGGCGGCAACGCCAACTACGGTGAACGGATGATCGTTCAACCGGATGGTCTGATTCAGGACCGAAGGATCGCCTCCAAAGTGCCGCTGCCAATATCCGTAGCTCAGCACAACGATCGGATTCGCTTCCGGCGCGACATCGTCGGATTGCTGGAATACCCGGCCCAGCGCCGGCCGCACGCCCAGCACATCGAAATAATTGCCGGAAACCAACTCTCCGATGGCGCGCTCGGTCTGCCCATGCCAGTTGGCGGCGACTTCGCAATGCAATGTCGCGAGCATCCCGCTCAGCACCGTATTCCGGTCGCGCAGATCGCGATACATGGGATACGAAAAATAAAGGCCGCTCTCGTCCCGCGAATGCAGCGAACCCTCATCCGCGCCGGTAAAGTGCAGCACCCTCAATTGCTCGGGCGCCTGCACGGGCAAGGACCGCAGCAGCACCTGGTCCAACAGCGTGAAGATCGCCGTATTGGCCCCGATCCCAAAAGCCAGCGAAAGAATCGCCACCACGGTAAAACTAGGACTCTTCAGCAAAGCGCGGACGGTGTATCGCAACATAGTTAAATTCTAGACGACGCCGATCACCGCTTCGTTGGCAAAAAAGCACCGACTCCCTCACGGTCGCGGTTCGGAAAGAATGTGTTACCGAGCCGCGACCGTGAGGGAGTCGGTGCTTTTTTGGTTAGCGGTCGGTTCCAGCAGAACAAGCAGGAAGCCCCCGCGCCGCCCGCATGTTGTCGCGGAATCCCTCCGACGGAGGCACCTGCATCATCGTGAAATTGACGTCCTTAGGAACCTTCATTTCGATCAAAGGCACCGAGCAGGCACTTTCTTTCACGGCCCCGGTAAAACGTTCAAGATGGACTACCGGCAGCTTGCCTTGGCCCAAATTGTTACCAAGAATCGCCTGGACCGCTTCTTTGGTAATCCGCGTTGGATCAACCGCGTTCTGAGGCGACTGGCCGAACGCGCTCAGCACGAAAACGGCAGGAAGGAAGAACCTCAAGCAAGTCATCGGAACCTCCGTATAGGTAAATACTATCGCAACGAGAAACGAGAAACGAGAAACGATATCATAACCACTTATGCGCACCACACTCGCATGCACCGCCCTCCTGGCCTGCGCCGCCGCGCAAGCCCAACCGCTCGACGCCGGATACACCGCGAAGATCCGCCAATACACCACCGAAAAATTCTTCACGACCGAACTGGTGGATCATCTCCCCGCCTCCGACACCGTTCCCACTCCCGAGAAAGTGCTCGGCTACGCCATCGGCACGCCGCAAAAGCTCACCTACACCAAAGACATCTACCGCTACATGCGCGAGCTTGAAAAAGCCACGCCGCGCGTGAAGGTCTTTAGCATCGGACGATCCGAAGAAGGTCGCGAGACTCTGCTGGTGGCGGTCTCAGACGAAGCCAACATCCAAAAGCTCGACCGTTATCGTGAAATCAACGCCCGCCTGGCCGATCCTCGCAAAACTTCCGAGTCCGAAGCCAAACAGTTGATCGCCGAAGATGTCCCAATGTACTGGGCCTCAGGCAGCATCCATTCGCCCGAAACCGGATCGCCCGAAATGTTGATGGAACTGGCCTACCGGCTGGCCGTGGAAGACACGCCGCTGATCCAGAACATCCGCAAGAATCTCATCGTTCTGATCACGCCCTGCACCGAAGTCGACGGCCGCGACCGCGAAGTGGACGTCTACAACTATCACGTCGCGAATCCGACCAAGGCGCAGCCGCCGCTGGTCTACTGGGGCAAATACGTGGCGCACGATAACAATCGCGACGGCCTGGGCATGGCCCTGCAGTTGAGCAAGATCATGATGAAGACGTTCCTGGATTGGCATCCGCAAGTGCTGCACGATCTGCACGAATCCGTGCCTTTCCTCTACGTCTCCACCGGCATGGGCCCCTACAACGCGTGGCTCGATCCGCTGGTGGTCGACGAGTGGCAGAAGATGGCGTACGTCGAAATCGAAGAGATGACCAAGCGCGGCGTCCCCGGCGTCTGGACCCACGGATTCTACGACGGCTGGGCGCCCAACTACATGTTCTACGTCGCCAACGGCCACAATTCCATCGGACGCTTTTATGAGACCTTCGGCGGACGCGGCGCCGACAGCGGCCCCCGCACGGTTGGACCTGCCGATACCGCGCGCACCTGGTTCCGTCCCAATCCGCCGCTCGCGAAAGTAAATTGGTCAATCCGCAACAACATCAACATGCAGCAGAGCGGCATCCTGTTCGCGATGAACAACACCGCCACCAACGGTAAAACCTTCCTCGAAAATTTCTATTTGAAAAGCAAGCGCTCGGTCGAGAAAGCCGCCCAGGAAGGCCCGGCCGCGTGGGTAATTCCCGCCGACGATCCACGCCCCGTAGAGTGCGCCGATTTGGTGAATCTGCTGGAGCAGCAAGGCATCGAAATTCACCGCTCCACGCAGGATTCCGAAGTGACCGTAAAGCAAGGTAAGGAAGACAAAAAAGTGAAAATTCCAGCGGCCAGCTACATCATCCGCATGGATCAACCCTACAGCCGCATGGCGGACATGCTGCTCGACACGCAGTATTACAACATCAGCGATCCGCGCCCCTACGACGACACAGGCTGGACGCTCGGCGCCCTGCGCAACGTGAAGACCATCCGCGTCACGGACGCCGGCGTTCCTCAAAACTCCCATGACGCAGTTGACTGGAGCATCTGTCGTCGAAGGAAAAATCAACGGCACTACGTCCACTGGCGCTTACATCATCAATCACAACGCCGACAACACGCTCGCGACCTTCCGCTTCCGGCTGCATGACGTAAAGATGAACGCGGCCGAAGAACCTTTCAAAGCCGCCGGACAGGATTTCCGCGCCGGATCTTTCATCATCCGCGCGCAGGAGGCCGATCGAGGCGTCATCGAGCAGGCCGCTCGCGAGCTCGGTCTCCAAGTGCGCGCTGTCGATGTGGTGCCCACCGTCGCAATGCATCCGCTAGCCGCTCCGCGAATCGCTTTCGTACACAGCTGGCTCAACACACAGAATGAAGGCTGGTATCGCATCGCTTTCGACAATCTCAAAATTCCCTACGAATACATCTCAGATCAAAAGCTCCGCCTGATCCCGGATCTCCGCGCGAAGTACGACGTCATCATTCTCGGTTCCACGCCCGGTAGCGCGCAGCGCGTGGTAAACGGGATGCCAATGCGCGGCGATCCGATTCCGTGGAAAGCTTCCGCGCTCACGCCCAATCTGGGCTCCTCGCCCGACACCACCGACGACATGCGCGGCGGCATGGGCCTGGACGGCCTGATGAAGATCGCCAAGTTCATCGATGAAGGCGGCCTCTTCGTCACCGTCACCGGCAACGCTTCCATCCCCATCGATTACGGCTTGATCGACGGCGTGTCGATTTCCACCACGCGCGAGTTGCAAGTCCGCGGCAGCGTTTTAAACGCCATCATTTCGGATAAGAAAAGCCCCATCACCTACGGCTACGGCGACAACCTTCCGGTCTACTTCAGCCAAGCCCCAGTTCTGCAGGTCAGCATGAGTGGAGGCTTCGGCGGATTTGGCGGAGACGCCCCCGCCGGACGCCCCACCGGCCGCGGCACCCCAACCGACCCCGACATCCCGCAAGCCCGCCCATTCACTGCTCCCATCGAGCGTCCGCAAGTGAAACCAGGAGAAGAGCAGCCGCTGGATGAAGACGCTCTCGAGTACCTGCGCCCGTTCCTGCCCAGCCCGGAATCCCGCCCACGGGTGGTGCTCCGCTTCTCCGAAGAAAAGGATCTCCTGATCTCGGGCATGCTGGCAGGCGGCCGCGAGTTAGCGAACCGGCCCGTCGTTGTGGACGTCCCACGCGGCAAGGGCCACGTGCTGTTGTTCGCCAACAACCCCATCTGGAGGAACGCGACGCAAGGCAGTTACTTCTTGCTTTTCAACGCGATCCTGAACTTCGACCATCTAGCCGTGGGGCAGGATGCCATCCTGCGGCGGGTTTCCAACCCGCCTTCCACTCAGCAGTAAACACTCCGGCCCCCGGATGCGTCAAACTAGATAAGTGAAGCTATTCCTGTCCCTACTCGCCGTCATGCTCACAGCCCAAGCCGGCGAGTACGTAGTTCTCTCCAATGGCTTCCGCATCCACGCCACCAGCCACATAGTAGATGGCACCATAATGCGGCTTCAAATTAGTGAAGGCGCAATCGAAATCCCAGCCAATTCCGTCACCAGCATCGAAGCTGAGGACTACACACCGCCGCCCCCTCCACCGGCCGCACCAGCACCCGAGCCGCAGCGAAGCCTAACGACCCAAGAGCTCCTAACGCAAGCAGCAATTCACAATGGACTGCCCCCCGCAATCGTACGCAGCGTCGCGAAAGCAGAGTCCGGCTACCACGTGGACGCCGTCTCCCCAAAAGGCGCGATCGGATTGATGCAGCTTATGCCCGGTACCGCCGCAGCTCTGAACGCCGATCCGCATGATCCGGAGCAAAACGTGGAAGCCGGCGCCAGATACCTGCGCGATCTTCTCGTCAAATACCAAAACGATCCGCACCAGGTTTCAAAAGCGCTGGCAGCTTACAACGCAGGTCCCGGTGCAGTAGATAAATACAAAGGCATCCCGCCGTACCGCGAGACCATCCAATATGTGAATCGTGTTCTAAAACAGTACGCGGCGGGTGACGCGTGCGCTACTCGTACCGCAGCGACACAGTCGGATCCACGCTCATTGCCCGGCGCGCCGGAATGTAACTCGCAGCAAGCGCAACCGCAGCCAGGAATAGCGACGCCCCCGCAAAAATCATCGGATCAGTAGCGCTCACTCCGAACAACAAGCTCCGCATCACGCGCGTCAGCGCAAACGCACAGGCTAAACCCGCCGCAACGCCCGTCAGAGCCAACGCCGTCCCCTGTCCCACCACTAGCCTCAAAACGTCGCGCCGTGCCGCCCCCAGCGCGATTCGAATCCCGATCTCCCGCGTCCGCTGCGTGACGGCATAAGAAATGACGCCGTAAATCCCAACCGCCGCCAGCCCCATCGCGACCGCCGCAAAAATCGCAAGCAGCGCGAGAGTGAACTTCGACGACGATTGCGATTCCCCCAGCACCTGCTCCATCGTGCGGATTTTGTACATCGGCTGGTCTTTATCCACCGCCCACACCTGCGCCTTCACTGCGCGGATCATGCCAACGGGCTCGCCAGCCGTTCGAACCACCAGGCTCATCTTCTTTTCACCGATCGCCAGATAGCTAGAATAAATAGTCGGCACTGCCTGCTTGTTTAAAGCGGCACTCTTCACGTCGCTCACCACCCCGATGATCTGCGGCGCGAAGCTTTGCACGTTGAATCGCAGCCGTTGGCCGATCGGGTTCGTTCCGTCGGAGAAATAACGCCGCGCCAGGGTCTCGTTGATAATCACCACATGAGGACGGTCGATCTTGTCTTCTTCTGTGAAAAACCGCCCGTGCAGCAATGGGATCCCCATGCTGCGGAAATAGTCGGCGCTTACTGCCCGCCAATCCGCCAAATACCACTCGCCGGAAGGCAGAGGAGCGCGTCCCACCACTCGGAACTCATTGCGCGGCTCATCGCTGGTGTCCAGCGGAAGTTGGTTGACGACACCAGCCGAGCGCACCAGAGGCAGCGATTTCACTTTTTCGAGTACCCGCCGGAAAAATTCAGATTGTTCCTCCCGGTTGCGATACCTTGAATCCGTGGGCAGCTCCATTTCCATCGTCAGCACATGATCGGCGGTAAATCCCGGATTCACTTGCTGCAGCCGCCAGAAGCTTTTCATCACCAGGCCAGTCCCGATCAGCATCACCAACGCCAGCGCCACTTCGGCGATTGCGAACGCGTTCCGCAACTGGTTCCCACCGCCCGAGAATCCGCGCCCGCCTTCCTTCAGCGCATCGTTCACCTTGGCTTTCGATGCCGCAAAGGCCGGCGCCAATCCGAAAAACAAACTAGTAGCGAGCGATATTGCCACCGTGAAAAGAAGCGCCAGCGCATCCGCATGGATCGCCGGACGGACCACCACTCCCGCGCCTCCCGAAAGAGCCATGGTTTGCGGAACAATCCGGTCCAGCAGATCCACGCCCCACAGCGCCAGCAATAATCCCACCGCGCCGCCGATCGCGCCGAGCAGCGCGCTCTCGGTCAGAAATTGCCGCGCCAGCCTCCAGCGTCCCGCGCCTAGCGCCATACGAATGGCCGTCTCGCGGGTTCGTCCCACCGCGCGGGACAGCATCAGATTCGCCAGATTCGCGCATGCGATCAACAGCACCAAGGCCACTGCGGCCAGCAGCAGCCAGCAGACCGCTGCGCGCATTCTCAGCCAGCACATCCGAGAGCAGAGATACGGTGGTCTGCCAGCCTTTCAGCCCAATCGCCCCTTCGCCAATTCGATGCTCGATCGCATTCAACTCCGCGTTGGCCTGCTGCACCGATACCCCGGGCTTCAAATGGCCGAATACACCGAAACTATGCGAGTAGAGACTGCGATGCAGAAGATCCAAATCTCCCCAGGGCGCCAGCACCTCGCCCGGATCGGGGAACCAATAATTCCGCGGCAGAACGCCGATCACCTGGTAGGGAATATCATCCATCAACATTTTCTTCCCCACCACGTTCGGATCTTTTCCGTAATAGCGCTCCCACGCACCGTAGCTCAAGATCAACACCCGCTGATTCCAGTCTTCCGACGGCGCAAAATTCCGCCCCAGAATCGGCGTGAAACCGAGCACCGGCAAAAAGCTCCTGGTAACCCGCAGCGCCGGGATCTGCTGCGGCTCGCCGAATCCGGTAACGGTGCCCGTCCCCTGCTCCAGCAGCGCCATGTCTTCGAAGGATTTGCTCCGGTCGCGAAACTCCAGATAATTCGGACCCGACGGTCCCTGCCGGTTGAAGCCCTGCGCCGGATCCGTCTCCCAGAAAATCGCCAGTCGCCCGCTATCGCGAAACGGCAGCGGACGCAACAGCACCGAATTCACCAGGCTGAAAATCGCCGTGTTCGCCCCGATCCCGAGCGCCAGCGCCAAAATGGCAACCGTGGTGAATCCCGGGCTCTTCCACAGCAACCGGACGGCGAACCGCAGATCGTTCAGCATGTGGTTACTCTCGCACGGCAGAGGCCATTCCGTTCTCTTTCGAACAGTTCGGGATACTCCAGCGCTGGTGTCCGGTTTTGGGATAGAATGGTCGTTTCTGCCTATGACTGCCCGCTAAAGACTCTCGAGAAGCAGTTTTCTCGAGAGCCTCTCTTCAATCCGTAGTCCCAAAAAACTAAAAGGATTCCCCATGTCTAAAGAAGAGAGAAAAATGCGGAAGCACATAGAAGCCCATGCCAACCGCGAATTGCGAAAAGCTTTATCCAAGGCGCGTGCAAAAGTTTCCAAACCCCCGCGCGAGCGAATGGATGTCCGCTCGGCCGAGTTCGAAGACGACAATGCTCCTCCGCCACCGAAAACCAACCGAACCGCGACCGTGAGGGAGTCGGTTGCCGCTCCCATCGGCCACGGATTCGTAATCGAAACTGGCCCCGGTTTCTGCGACGTCCTTGCAGCCGGCAATCGAGTCCGATGCCGCTTCACTGACGAAGTAGCCATCGGCGATCAAGTCCTGTTCTCCCCGGAACGCCGGCGCATCGAAGAAATTCAACCGCGCCGCACCACACTCTCGCGAACGGATCCGCACAATCCACGCGTCCAGCGAGTCATAGCAGCTAACGTGGACATCGTGGTGAACGTGGTCTCGCTCAAGACCCCGCCTCTGCATCCCGGCCTGATCGATCGCTACTTGATCGCAATCGGGAAATCGGGCGCAGCCCCGCTGATCTGCGTCAACAAAGTCGACTTGCAAGCGCGCCCGGAAGAACTCGACCCCATGCGCCCCTACCAGGACGTGGGAATTCCAGTGATCTTCTGTTCCGCGGCAACCGGTATCGGACTCGCCGAATTATCCGAAGCCCTGGCCGGAAAGCTGTGCGTATTCGCCGGACACAGCGGAGTAGGAAAATCATCGTTACTGAACGCGCTGGACCCCCAGCTTGAAATCGCCACCGGATCCGTCAGCTCAGCGAACGCAAAGGGCCGCCACACCACCACTTCGTCGGCACTGTACCGCCTCCCAAACGGAGCGACCGTAATCGACACCCCCGGCATCCGCGAATTCGGCTTATGGGATGTGACCAAGGACGACCTGCGCAACTATTACCAGGAATTCGCCGGCCACAAGTGCGCCTTCTCTGATTGCACCCACACCCACGAACCAGACTGCGGCGTGAAAGCGGCCGTAGAGGCGGGCGCAATCCCAAAACCCCGCTACGAAAGCTACGCCCGCATCCGCGCGTCACTAGATACATAGCGCAAGGCACTCGCGCCGATGCCCGCCAGTTCCATCGACGCCCAACCACGGCCAACCGAACCGCGACCGCAAGGAAGCGAGCGTCAAGCTCCTACGCGTCCCCAGCCCCAAGCCCCCAGTCCCGAGCCCCCAGCAAAACCCACGCTATACTAGTCCTAGAAGCTCCAGGCTCATCATATGACCAGCCGTATCAAACTATTCGTCGCCTCCAGTTCCACCTGCCTCGTTTTCGTGCTCCTCTTCGGAGCCATGCGCGGCAAGAGTGCATCACCCGAGGATACTTACAAGCACCTCGCCGTTTACACGGAAGTCCTCTCGCGCATCAAGAGCGACTACGTGGAAGAACCCGACATGAAGAGCGTCACGCTGGGCGCTGTCAACGGATTGCTCGAATCCATCGACCCGTACGCCAGCTATCTCAACGCCGATCAGTACAAGCAGTGGCTCAAGAGTAAGGATCAACATAAAGCCGGCGTCGGCCTGGTGCTCTCGAAGAAATACGGATATGTCGGCGTCGTGGATGCCATCCCCGGATCGCCCGCCAATAAAGCCGGCCTCACCACCACCGACGTTCTCGAAACCATCAACGGAGTCGCCACGCGCGACATGCCGCTGGCCTTCGCCCAGATCCTTCTGGAAGGCGATCCCGGTACCACCGTCGAAGTGGGCGTGCTGCGCTTCCGCAAGCCGGAGCCGCAAAAAATCACCCTGACTCGCGCTGTCATCGCGATTCCGGCGGTCACCGCAAAGATGCTGCCGGATCAAGTGGGCCTCATCACCATCCCGAGCCTGGAAAGCCATAACTTGAAGGATGTCGCCGCGAAGGTTCAGGAGCTGGAAAAGCAGGGCGCGAAGAAACTGGTTCTCGACCTGCGTCATTGCGCCACCGGCGGCCCCGAAGATGGAACCAAACTAGCGAACATGTTCCTCGACAAAGGTCTGATCACCTACATCGAAGGTCAGAAGGTGCAACGCCAGGATGTCAACGCAGATGCCGCCTCTGCTATTACCCATCTTCCGCTGGCCCTGATGGTCAATCGCGGAACGGCCGATGGAGCCGAAGTTGCCGCCGCCGCGCTGCTGGATGACAAGCGCGCCGAAGTGGTGGGAGAGCGTACTTACGGCGATGCCGCCGTGCGCAAAGCCGTCACCATGGACGACGGCTCCGCGGTGATTCTCTCGGTCGCGAAATATTATTCGCCCAGCGGCAAAGCCATCCAGGATACCGGCGTCACGCCTTCGGTCCCCATGGTCGAAACCGATACCACCGCTGTGGATGACGATGGGAATCCGATCACCACAGAGCCCGAGCAGAAGCCCGGCGACGACACGGTTCTCAAGAAAGCCATCGAAGTGGTCACCAAAGGCAAGAGCGATATCGCATCGGCTAAAGTGCCGGGGCAGCGCTAGGACCGTTCCATGCCGCGCTACGAGTACAAATGCGAAGGCTGCGGCGAACATTTTGAGCTGTCCCAAAAATTCGCCGATGAGCCACTCACCGTACACGACAAGTGCGGCGGCCATGTGGAGCGTCTGATTTCGGTCCCCGCTCTACAATTCAAAGGTTCCGGCTTCTACGTAAACGACTACGCCAAAGGCGGCAGCAACTCCGGCAACGGCGGCACAAAGAAAACCGAAGGCGATTCCAAGCCGGCGACAGACGCACCCGCCAAAACCGATGCGAAAGCCACCGAATCGAAGCCAGCCCCCGCATCCAGCGACAGCTCAAAAACGAATTAGCCGCAAATGAACGCGGATAAACGCGAATAAGAATTTGCGTTCATTCGCGTGCATTCGCGGCCAACTTATCCCCTGCTTAGCGGTACCATGAAGCCATGACCACGAGACGTCATTTCCTAGCCGCGTCCGCCGCCGCGCCTTTACTGGCTCAAATCAAACCTCGCTCCGCCAACGACACCATCCAGATCGCCATCATCGGCGCGGGCGGCATGGGCTCGGAAGACGTCAGATCTTCCATCGCTGCCGGTTCCAAATTGGTAGCCGCCAGCGATATCTATCAGGGCCGCCTCACGCGGATGCAGGAAGTCCACGGCAAGGATATCTTCGTCACGCGCGATTACCGCGAAGTCCTGGCGCGTCCGGATATCGACGCAGTCATCGTAGCCACACCCGATCATTGGCACCAGAAAATCGCCATCGACGCCATGAACGCGGGCAAGGATGTGTACTGCGAAAAGCCCATGGTCCAGCATGTCGAGGACGGCAAGCCGCTCATCGAAACGGAAAAGAAAACCGGACGCATCATCCAAATCGGCAGCCAGCGCGTCAGCTCCATCGTCTACAAGAAAGCCCAGGAGCTGATGCAGGCCGGCGCCATCGGCAAGCCCAACATGGTGGAAGCCTGGTGGGATCGCAATGACGCTATCGGGGCTTGGGAATATTCCATACCGCCCGACGCCACGCCCGAAAATATCGATTGGGACCGCTTCCTCGGCCGCGCCCCCAAAGTGCCCTTCGAGCCGCAGCGGCTGTTCCGCTGGCGCTGCTATCGCGATTACGGAACCGGAGTCGCCGGCGACCTCTTCGTTCATCTCTTCTCCGGCATGCACTTCGTCATGGGCGCCATCGGACCCACGCGCGTCTACGCCACCGGCGGCTTGCGCTTCTGGAAAGATGGCCGCGATGTCCCCGACGTTTTGCTAGGCATGTACGATTATCCCGAGACCGCGCATCATCAAGCGTTCAACCTCGCGCTACGCGTGAATTTTGTGGATGGCGGCAGCGAGAGTTCCGGCTTCCGTTTCATCGGCACGGAAGGCATCCTCACCATCGGCGACGGCGTCACGGTTTCCAAAACGCCCCGCGAAACCGAACCCGGCTACACCATCGACACATTCGCAAAAGCCACCCAGGATCAATTCCTGAAGAAGTATTTTGAACAATACCCGCGCAGTGTCCCAACCGCCGACGCCATCCGCCCGCAGGTCGAAGACAAATTCCACGCCCCGCCCGGCTACAGCGACCATCTGGATCATCACAAAAACTTCCTGGCCTCAGTCCGCACCCGAAAGCCAGTAATCGAAAACTCGACCTTCGGATTCCGCGCCGCCGGCCCAGCTTTACTCTCCAATCGTCAGCTACTTCGAAAAGCGCATCTGCGAATGGGACCCGGAAACCTTGACGCTAAAATCCTGACGCACAACGAACGAGAAACGAGAAACGAGAAACGATTTTATGGATTCGATTCAGATTGCGTTGATCGGCGCGGGCGGCATGGGCATGGGCGACACCACCTACGCCGTATCGCTGCCCGGCGTGAAATTGGTCGCGGTGTGCGACGTTTACGACGGACGCCTGGAGCGCGCCAAAGAAAAATGGGGCCGCGATCTCTTCACCACGCGCGACTATCGCGAAGTGCTGGCTCGCAAGGATGTGGACGCGGTGATCATCGCGACGCCCGACCATTGGCACCAGCGCATCACCGTGGACGCGCTGAACGCAGGCAAGGACGTCTACTGCGAGAAGCCCATGGTCCATTCCATCGACGAAGGCGCGGCCATGATCGAGGCGCAACAACGCACCGGCCGCACTTTGCAGATCGGCAGCCAGTACGTCAGTTCGCTCATGTATCAAAAAGCCAAGGAGCTTCTGGCAGCGGGCGCCATCGGCGAACTGAACATGGTGGAAGCCTGGCTCGATCGCAACACCGCCATCGGCGCCTGGCAATATTCCATCCCGCCTGACGCGTCTCCGGCGACCATCGATTGGGACCGTTTCCTCGGCAGCGCGCCCAAGCGGCCCTTCGAGCCAATCCGGATGTTCCGTTGGCGCAATTATCGCGACTATGGAACCGGCGTCGCGGGCGATCTTTTCGTGCACCTGCTCACCGGCCTACACTTCGCAACGGGCGTCAAAGGTCCCACGCGCGTCTACGCCACCGGCGGACTGCGCTTCTGGAACGACGGCCGCGATGTGCCGGATGTAATGCTGGCGCTGCTCGATTATCCCGGCTTCACCGTCCAGTTAAAAGTGAACTTCGAGAGCGGCACACCCAACGAATCCTTCGGCGTGAAGTTCATCGGCAGCGAAGGCACCATGACAACGGGGTTCGACGAACTCAAGCTCTCGCGCACTCCACGCCCGTCCGAACCCGGCTACACCATCGAGACCTTCCCGGAAGCCACGCAGAAGAAATTCCTGGAAGGCTATCACAAGCAATATCCAGTCACCCACGCTACAGCCGATGGCCTGCGTCCCAACAAAGAAGATGTCTACTCGCCGCCCGAAGGTTTCGACGCGCACCTGGAACATCACCGCGTCTTCTACGAAGCGGTCCGCGCCCGCAAGCCAAGTGTGGAGGATGCCGTCTTCGGCCTGCGCGCCGCCGGCCCCGCCCTACTGACAAACGTCAGTTACTTCGAAAAGCGAGTATGCACCTGGGATCCCGATAAACTGACGCCGTAGCGCACGCAATTCACCGGTCGCTCACGCTCGCGGCTCAGAATGAGGTTCCCCGTTACCGAACCGCGACCGTAAGGGAGTCGGTGCCGTTAGTCTTCCCCTGCACCGCCAGCCTTCTCGACCACTTCCGCCAAAACAAAATCTCACAAACATAATTGCCCATCGTCACAACCGGCACCACAGGCAGCAAAACGGGCGCCAGCAGCCCCATCCAGGGATGTTCCCCAACCAACGCGAACCCGATCCGCGCCACAGCGCTAGTCAACTTAACCACGTTCCCGGATACTCCGTGCGTTTGCGCGTGGCCGTGCCGTAAACCGCGGAGGAAGTCCCCCACGCCGCAGGCGGAAGGAACGTCCGTATAGGTTTCCCCAAGCGAGGCCAGCGTATGGGCATCGCTGCCCCCCACCACGGCTTTTCGCCAATCGCGCGCCAGCAGGGCCGCGGTCGAATTGTTGATTCCGGGTATTTGTCCATTCAACGTCTCCAGGGCGGGAAAGAGTTCTTGAAAAAGTAAAAAGTCGGAATCCGTGCGCCGGCCGGTCAGGCTGGAAAATACGTGGTTGATGCTGAAGAAAATTCTGCGTTCGTCGAGATAAGCGGCCAGCGCGGGCACATCTTTGCGCCGCCGCTGCAGTTCCACGTGGTCGCGCTCCTCAATGCCATACACGCCGACGTGGATCTCGGTGCCGCTGGGGGTGATGCAGGTAACTTCTTCGCTCAGGAAGAAATCGGGATAGCGGCGCAGTTCCTCCGCCGCATCAATGGAATCGTGATCCGTCACCGTCACCAGATCCATCCCGCGCCGCTTCAGGGTCTGGTAAACCGCCTCCGGATCGCTATAACTCTCGCGGCAAATTCGGCTTAGCAGGGGGATGGTGCACATGCCCGAATGCCGCGTGTGAACATGCAAATCGCACCGCATGCCCCTTTGTAGCCCGGATCACGTTACAATCCGGTGACTTGTGGAAAAAACATTCGTGACAAAATGTGTTTTTTGCTATTTTACCCGCGTCACGTCTATCTTAGCGGTCATTTTTTCCCCACCCATGTCGCCCTTGGCGTTGCCTTTAATATGCTCGTCGGCTAGAACCAGATCGAAAGTCAGCAGATTGCCATCCTCCAACTCCACCTCAAGTGCGATCTTATCGCCATCAATCGTGCCGGTCTTGATGGTCATCTGATGTTCTTCATTCGGACCAGCGGTGCCCGTAATCTTGCCGCCGTCTTGTTTGAGGTTCAGGAAAGCCGTGTCGGCTTTGGTTTCACCATCGGGCCCGGTTACATCGAAACTACCGGACCATTTGCCGGATACATCGGCCAACAGGCTCACTACGGAAAGCAGCAGACAACACACAATTCTTCTCATGCATCGGGATACGCGGCCCGCCCCGCCAAGGTTCCATCTTTTGCGAACATCGCAGCCCGTCCCCTTACCGAGACGTTACAGACCGAACCGCGACCGCAAGGAAGCGCTACCACGAACGGCGTTCCAACCCCGAACTGGCTCAGCGACGCGGAGTTTCAGTATAATCATGCTTTATGAAAACGATTCAACTCAGTCTCCTCCTCTGCACCGCCTTGCTGCTCAACGCGCAGTCCAAAGGTGGAGTAGGCAAAGAGCCTCCGCGCGGTCCTGCCGGCCATCCGGGACTCATGAACCCTGCCTCTCTCAAAGCCCCAGCTCCGCCAGTCTTCAAGGCGCTGTTCAGCACGACGAAAGGCGATTTCACGGTGGAAGTGCACCGCGACTGGTCGCCCAACGGCGCGGATCGCTTCTATAATCTGGTGAAGAACGGCTTCTACGACGGCTGCGAATTTTTCCGCGTGGTCCCCAATTTTATGGTGCAGTTTGGAATTTCAGGTAACCCGAAAATCGCCGCGGCCTGGGCGCACGCCAACCTCCGGGACGATAAGGTGATAAGCGGCAACAAACGTGGCAGAATCACCTATGCCATGGCCGGACCCAATACACGCACCACGCAGGTGTTCATCAACTTCAGGGACAACAGCAATCTGGATAGCCAGGGCTTCGCATCCTTCGGCGAAGTGACGGAAGGGATGGATGTCGTCGACAAGCTCTACAGCGGCTACGGCGACATGCAGGAAATGGGCGGCCACGGCCCATCGCCGGGCAAGATCGAAACCGAAGGCAACGCCTATCTCGACAAAAATTTCACGCAGCTAGATAAGATCAAGACCGCCAAAATCGTTCCATAGAGATCAGGCCGCGAATGCACGCGAATCAACGCAAATCGGATTCGCGTTCATGTGCATTCATTCGCGGCTATTTCTTATCCAATCCAACTTCGAAGAACATGACGTCTTTGCCGGTAGCCGGCACCTTGACTCCCGTGAGAAAAAACTTCGCCCCCGGCCGATGCTCAGTCTGGAAATAGAAAAACCCGTTGGCTGATTCATGCGGCGGTATCATTTTTGCCGCAAAAGCGCGCCCTTCAATCTCCCAAGCGCTCAGCGGATTCTTGTGCTTGATCAACTTCGGCAGCGGGCTGCCATTTCCCATGGAAGGCTGCTTCGGCGGACCCCCCAGCGTCTGGATTTCGTCCGCCGGCGTTGCTTCCACCTGGCGATTGTCCGAACGCGTGTACTCCACATCCACATGCTCTAACTTCAGAGCCTGGTCCGTGTCATTCTGGATGATGACCAGAACGGGCAGAACGCCATATTTATTCGGGTCCAACTTCCCAAATGCCGTGTGAGCCAGTTCTTCGGAATCGTAAGCAACCGCCGCCAGGGTCACTTTGTCGTTGGTCTGGTGGTTCGGATAAGACGACGCAGGCTCCGGGGAAAACTTCGCGCTATCCTTCTTATCCGCGGACGCGACCAACGCGGCTATGAACAGAATCAGGCAAATCGAAAGCGCTCTCATTTATTTCCTTTATTGGGCCTGCCGGGTAATCGCTTTCCCACTGCTTGTATTCTATTTCGTTTATCGCAGCGTGCGCGACCTGCGCTACTTGCGCCACTTCCCCGAACGGCTGGGCGGCCAGCCTATATCTTCTCCTGCGACGCCTTCCGGGGGCATCTGGTTGCATGCCGTTTCGGTCGGTGAAGTGATATCGAGCGCGGCGGTGCTCCGGGAATTGCGCGATCGATTCCCCGGGCTTCCCCTCTACGTCTCCATGACCACGCTGGCCAGCCGCGACGTGGCCAAAGATAAGCTCCATGGGCTCGCGGATCGCGTATTCTACGCACCCATCGATTATGCTTTCGCCGTCCGCCGGGTGCTGCGCAGAATCCGTCCCAGCGTAGTTGTGATTCTCGAAACCGAAATCTGGCCGGTGCTGTATCGCGAAGCCAAACGCGCTGGAGCGAGCCTCGTAATCGTGAACGGCCGCATCTCACCCCGCGCTTTTCCACGATATTACCGCTGGCGTGTCTTATTCAAGCAAGTCCTGCAATGGCCGGATGCCATCTTCGCCCAGAGCGAGCCGGATCGCGAGCGCTACATCCAAATCGGCGCATCGCCGGATAGCGTGAAGGTGCTCGGAAATCTGAAGTACGATGCGGTGCCGCCGTGTAGCGATCCGCCGCAGCCGGTGCGCCAGGTGATGGAGAAACTAAAACCCACCACAATCTGGATCGCCGCCAGCACCATGCCGGGGCGCGACAGCGAGGATGTCGACGAGGATCAAGCGGTCATCGACGCTTTTCAACAACTCGCGCCGTCGCATCCCGGATTGTTCCTCATCCTCGCGCCTCGCAAGCCCGAGCGGTTCGAAGTCGCCGAGCAGTTGTTGCGCGATTCCGGCGTTCGCTTCCAGGTCCGGTCGCGCAGTACCATCGATCCCGACCTGGCTCTCCCCTGCGTGATGCTGCTCGATACCATCGGCGAGCTGGCCGGCCTTTTTCCGTTAGCTGACGTGGTATTCATGGGCGGATCGCTGGCTCGCCGCGGTGGCCACAATCTGCTGGAACCCGCCGCCTGCGGCCGCCCCATTATCACCGGCCCTCATCTCGAAAATTTTTCCGCAATCGCTCAGGAGTTCCGCGAGCACTACGCCATGCTCGAGATCCAAGACGCAAGCGAGTTGGCCCCGGCGATTGAAAAGCTGATCCACGACCGGGGACTGCGCGAAGATCTCATCGCAGGCGCCACCGAGCTCATCGAAAAGCATCGCGGAGCCACAAAGAAAGCGGTTACCGAAATTCTCAAATGGCAGGATCTGGCCGTCCCCCGCGCCATCCCCGGCGCATGGACGCGGCCCCTGCTCTGGACGCTCTCCAGAATCTGGATCGCCGCTACCGAAGGAACGCGTCTCAAGGACACGTTGCGGGCGCGCCGT
The DNA here is from genome assembly GCA_963774655.1 of Bryobacterales bacterium. GTDB lineage: Bacteria > Acidobacteriota > Terriglobia > Bryobacterales > Bryobacteraceae > Palsa-89. Next base: position 995,595 of record CAVZFZ010000005.1, read on the forward strand.
CTCAACACGCCCGTCATCAGCGTAGGCGGCATCGGCATGGGTGGCGCGGGAAAAACGCCCATGGTGGAATATCTGGCCGATCAGATCAAGGCCGCCGGATTCCAGCCCGCCATCCTGACTCGCGGCTACCGGCGCAGATCCATCGCGCGGCGCGTCGTAGTGAAGGCCGGCGAAAAAGTTCCGGTGAGTTTGACCGGCGACGAAGCCCAGACCTTCCTTCGCGCCGGGCACGCCCATCTTGGAATCGGCGCCGACCGCGCCTGGACCGGTCGCTTATTGGAAGAGATGTACCAGCCGGACGTGTTTTTTCTCGATGACGGATTCCAGCACTGGCGCCTCGCCCGCGATCTGGATATCGTATTGATCGACGCGCTGAACCCATTCTCCGGCGGCGCTGTCTTTCCTTTAGGCGGCTTGCGCGAACCCTTGAGCGCCCTCCGCCGCGCCGATGCCTTTGTGATCACGCGCACCGTGGAAGAGCGCGAGTATCGCGGCCTGCGCAACCAACTGCATGCGCTGAACACGCACGCTCCCATCTTCCGCGCCATCGTTGAGCCCCTGTACTGGGTGAACGAAAGAACGCAGCAGCCCGCGCATCCGCCCGAAGGTCCGCTCGCAGCCTTTTGCGGACTTGCCAATCCGGCCAGCTTTTGGGAGTCGCTCAAAACCCTCCGCATCCAGCCCGCATTCACTTGGACCTTCGGCGATCATCACGGCTATCAATGGGCGGAACTACAACGTCTTGCACAACAAGCCCGCGTACACTCCTCGACAACTCTGTTGACCACGGAAAAAGACGCCGCCAACCTCCCCGAGCGCGCCGGCGAAATCCTGATGAACGCATCGGTGGAACTCTACTGGCTAAAAATCGGAATCCAAGTAGACGACGAAGCCGCCCTAGTATCGCTAATAAAATCAAAACTCCGCTAACCGAACCGCGACCGCAAGGGAGCGCTACGAGACACTCCATTGATAAAATCAAAGTTACTAAGCGAAGAACCGAATAACCGAACAACCGAAGAACTGAGGAGGCGAAAGCCGGCGAATTGTCCACGTTCCACGAAACTCAGCTCGTCAACACCATCGGCCACTCGGCCGGCGCCATCATTTTCGGCATATTCCTGTACCTGCTTCTCAAGGACCGTTCCGGTACGCGCCTGCGCGGAAGCTGGCTGTCCTTCGCCGCCGCCGGACTCGCGTTTCTCTGGAACATCGGCGCACTGGCCGCACTGATCGCTTCCACCCGCAATGCCCAGGTAGCCGAAGTCATCGTATTCTTCTGCTTCGCCGTTCTAAGCCTCCTCCCTGCGGTGCTGCTTCACCTTTCGCTCGATGGAAACTTCGCGCCCGTCATCGCCTCCGGGTATGCACTCAGCGCCATTGCTATCGGAATCCATTTCTGGGAGTTGCTCCATCCCGGACTCGACTATCAACGGCGCGCCCTCCTCCTGATCACCATCGGATTCGCCATCCTCACTGGAATATCGGTGGCAGCCGTGGCGCTGCAGCGAAACGACAGCGATCGCCGCGCCAAAGCCTCCCGGATTTTCGGCGCCATGTGCGCCGCTCTGGTGGCCATGTCCTTCGTCCATCTCGGATCGAATCAGCCGCTCCACGCCTGGTCGAGCGAACTGCTGCTGCATCATGCCGGCATCCCGCTGGCTCTGTTCGTTCTGCTCGGCGATTACCGCTTCGTTCTCTTGGACGCGTTCGTCCGCTTCCTGGCCAATGTGCTGCTGGCCGCACTGTTGACCTTCGCGGTCATCCGCATCACTTTCCAATGGATCTCCATCGACCAGCGGGTTTCCGGCAATCCGCTGTACTCGGCGCTTTTATTGGTCGGCGTCTGCCTGCTGCTCATCGCGTTCGCGCTCCTCCGCAGCCAGATCCAACAATGGCTCACTCGCGTGGTTTTCCGTCGGCCCGATCTCAACAAGGCGCTGCACGAAATGCAATCGCGCTCGGTGCTCTTTACTGATGAGTCCAGTTTTCTGGATTGGGCCGCCGGCGAATTGGCTCGATTCATGCACACCGAACGCGTGGAGATCGTACCCGAAGCTCGCTGCCGCCACCTGCTGCGTGGGCCAGATCTGCTTTTCCCCGTCCCTGCCTCCGATCTGCCCGCGCTGCGGCAATCGCCGGAGTTCGCCTGGGTGGAAGCGGTGGTGCCCCTGCGTCTCGCGCACGGCGATGTCCGCTATCTGCTGCTCGGCCGCCGCCACGGCGGACGCCGTTATCTCAGCGAAGATCTTCAATCGCTCGGCCGCCTCACCACCATGATCCTGGAACAGGTGGAACGCTTCCGCAATCTCGAAATGCAGCGGCTGGTCTCCCAGGCCGAATTGCGAGCGCTGCAATCGCAGATCAATCCGCATTTCCTGTTCAACGCGCTGAACACCTTATACGGCATAATTCCCCGCGACGCTACCGGCGCGCGAAAAACGGTGCTCAACCTGGCTGAAATTTTTCGCTACTTCCTGCAATCGGAAAGGAGTTTTATTCCGCTCTCGGAAGAATTGGAAATCGTGAAGGCCTATCTCGAAATCGAGCGCCTACGTTTAGGCCCGCGCCTGGAAGTTCAAATCGATGTAGACCCCGCGGCGCTCCCTGTGCTGATTCCGATTCTCTCCATTCAGCCACTGGTAGAAAACGCCATCAAGCACGGTCTCTCCGCCAAGCCGGGCGCCGGACTCCTGGTCCTGCGCGCCACAATTTCAAACGACGAGCTTTGGATCATCGTCGAAGACGACGGCCTGGGCCTGCACGCGTCGCCCAGTAACAATTCAGGCGCAGGCGTCGGACTGGCCAACGTAAAACGCCGCCTCCAACTCTGCTTCGGTCCGGACGCCGATATCCTGATTGACTCAAGTTCCGGCGGAACCAAAGTCCAATTCGCAATCCCACTAGCCAAACCAGTCCATGCTTAGCCTAACCGAACCGCGACCGCGAGGGAGCGATACCACGAGTCCCCGATCGTCATGAAAACCCTAATCGTGGACGACGAACCCATCGCCCGCCGAGTCCTCCGCGAAGAACTGGAACAGTTCCCCGAAATCCAAATAATCGGCGAAGCCGAAGATGGCCACCAAGCCCTGCAACAAATCACCAACCTCCAACCGGATCTCGTCTTCCTCGACCTCCAGATGCCCCTCATGGGCGGCTTCGAAGTGGTCCGCAATCTCAAAGGCGGCCGCCTGCCCGTGATCGTCATCGTAACTGCGTTCGATCAACACGCCATGGAAGCCTTCGAGGCCGGCGCCGTGGATTATCTTCTGAAACCCGTAAATGAAGCCCGTCTGCGCAAAGCCGTGGAGCGAGCCGCGGCACTGCAGGGCAAACCGCTCCAGGTAGCCGAGCACCTGGCCAACATCACCTCTAGCGATCGCCCGGCCGCAAAATCGTGGGACGCGCCGGCGAAGAGTATTTCCTCCTGGATGCCGACGAAGTCCTCGCCTTCCAAGCCGAGGGCGAATTGGTCTGGATCATCACCGCCAAGCGCCGCTTGCTCGCCTCGCATTCCCTGCGTGCGCTCGAAACTCGTCTGGGCCCCACGCCCTTCCACCGCGTGCACCGCAACGCCATCGTCAATGTGAATCACGTCCGAAAAATGAGCGCGCTCAGTAGCCAGCGCTGGCTCCTAACTTTGAGTAACCAGCAGCAGCTCACGGTAAGTAAGCGACAAGCCGCCAGCGTCAGAAGACTGCTGCACTGGTAGTCGCATTCGGAAAAATGTCGTTGTTCGGTGATACGTTTCCGAGCCGCGACCGTAAGGGAGCCGGTGCCTTTCGATTTTTCACTCCATCCGCAGTCCACCCACCGCCAAATTTAGCCCGCTCATCGCCGAAACCCGCCCGGTAGCGAGTTTTTGCAGCGGCTCCCGCGCCGTCCAGCCGCATGATCGAATCAATGAGGAAACTCGCGTCCGTTCTCTTTGCGCTGGCCCTGCCTGGATTTGGACAATCCATAAACAGCGGCACCGTCAGCGGAACCGTTTCGGACCCCTCGGGCGCGGTCATCGCCGGCGCCGAGGTTCACCTCAGCAACGCGGTCACTGGATTCAATCAAACCACCACCACCGATACCAGCGGCGCCTACCGCTTCAACAGCGTCCCACTCAACAACTACCGAATGACAGTAAGTGTGGCCGGATTCGCGCCCGCCGCCCAAGACGCGGACGTTCACAGCACCCTACCCACCACAGTGAACTTTGTACTGAAAGTGGCGGTAGAAAGCACCACGGTAGTCGTCCAAGCGGAAGGCGCGCAGGTGGAAACCGATCCTTCCACGCATCAGGACGTCGACCGGAATTCATTCTTAAAGCTCCCGAGTTTCGATCCCGGCGGCGCTCTGAATCAAGCCATTACCTACAGCACCGGCGCAGTCGCTGCCGACGCGAACGGATTTTTCCATCCCGTCGGCGATCACGCCCAGGTGGGCTACGTCCTCGACGGATTCCCAATCACGGACCAGCAAAGCAAGACCTTCTCGACGCAAATTCCCTTGAACGCCTTGCAAAGCATGGAACTGATCACCGGGTCGCAGGACGCCCAATACGGCGACAAGACAAGTCTAGTGGTGAATGCCACCACTCGATCGGGCCTGGGCGCAACCAAACCGTTCGGCAGCGTCGAATCCGGCTGGGGATCGTTCGGAACCTTCACCGAGAACGCGTCGGTCGGTTTCGGCACGCCGAAGTTCGGAAACTTTATCGCGTTGAATGCCGCGCGCTCGGGCCATTTTTTGGACACCCCTGAATTTCTGCCCATCCACGACATTGGGAACAATAGCAGCATCTTTGACCGGTTTGACTGGCAGCCCGGTCCGCAAGATGTCTTCCATCTGGATCTCTTCACCGCGCGAAACTGGTTTCAAGTCCCCAACGACTATGATCAACTGGCGCAAGACCAGAAACAGCGTGTCCTGAGCTGGAGCATCGCGCCCGGATATCAGCACACTTTCAACGCCCACACCCTGCTCACCGTGAATCCCTATGTGCGGCGCGATCAATTGGATTACTACGCCAGCCGCGATCCCTTCGACGACACTCCAGTCACCGCGTCGCAGAATCGTTTCCTCACCAACTACGGCATCAAAGCCGACATCGCCTGGACGCACGGCCGCCAGGAAATCAAAACCGGATTCCAGATTCAGCAAACTCGCCTGGATGAGAAATTCCAATTCGGCATCACCGATCCTTCCTATAATCCAGTTTGCCTTTCGGCGGATGGAACGGCGCTGCTGTTGCCTGGAGTCACCAATCCCGACAACTGCTCCACCATCAACCCCACTTACGTACCGAATCCAAACCTGCAGCCGGGAATCCTGCCTTACGACTTGACGCGCGGCGGATCGCTGTTCTACTTCCAGGGCAAACACAACGTCAACGAATACGCGGTTTACATCACCGACACCATCAAACTCGGCAAATTTACCATCAACGCCGGACTGCGTGACGATCAGTACAACGGCTTGGCTTCGGCCAATAGCGTTCAACCGCGTGTCGGCGTCTCGTACCTGATATCCGGCACCAACACGGTTCTGCGCGCGGCCTACTCCCGGAGTTTTGAAACACCGTATAACGAGAACCTGATACTATCCAGCGGCACCGGCGGCGGTGGATTGGCCGAGAACGTCTTCGGCTCGGTCTCGGAATCCCTCAAGCCCGGCAACCGCAATCAGTTCAACACCGGATTCCAGCAAGGCATCGGAAAGTGGCTGATCATCGACGGCGATTACTTCTGGAAGTTCACCGACAACGCTTACGACTTCAGCGTGTTCTTCAACACGCCCATCACATTTCCCATTGCCTGGCACAACTCCAAACTCGACGGCGTGACGGGCCGGCTGAGCACCATCGACCTGCATGGCTTCCAGGCTTACCTGACTCTAGGCCACACGCGCGCTCGCTTCTTCCCGCCCGAGGTCGGCGGCTTGATTCCGCTCGGCGGACTTCCCACCAGCGTTTTCCGGATCGATCACGATCAGGCCTATCAGCAAACTGTGGTCACACGCTACCAGCGCCCGCACAATCGCGAATGGATCGAATTCACCTGGCGCTATGACAGCGGCCTGGTAGTAAGCGGCGTGCCGGACGTGGAAGCCGCCCTAGCACTGACCGCTGCCGAGCAAGTCGCCATCGGCTTCTCCTGCAACGGCATGTTCGCAACCTATAGCAGCCCCATCACCGCCTGCGGTGGCATCGGCAAATCAACTCAGCTCACTCTGCCGCAAACCGGAACCGAGAACGACGATCACAATCCGGATCGCGTGAAGCCCCGCAATCTATTCAACGCCGGCATTGGCACGGACAACCTGTTCCACAAAGAATCCGGCCCCCGCTGGACCCTCCGCTTCACGGTAGAAAACCTGACCAACAAAGTTGCTCTCTACAATTTTCTGTCCACCTTCAGCGGCACCCACTTCGTAGCGCCACGGACGTATCAAGCCAGCCTCGGCTACGCGTTTTAGCCGGTGTTGCCTGCGGAGTTTTTAATTCAGGGGTTTTCGATTTGAGTTACAGCCAGTATGCCTTCCCTGTCTCTCATTGATGCGGCTCGGATGTTACGTGCCGGGGCGCAAGCTGGATTCAGAGCTTGAAATACCGTAGCGCACGCACGAGTGCGTGCGCCACGGTAGTTTACGGAACCTCGCAAGCGCTCAAGCCCGCTCCGAGCGAATCGTCTTGAACACAATAGCACCCGGAACCACCAGCTTAATCTCGGTTCCCGAAACTGGATTGCTCGCCACGGTCAACTTCCCGCCCACGCGCGCCGCTCTCTCTCGCATTCCCGGCAATCCGAAGTGTCCTTCCTTCCCCCGTTCGATAACCCCCGGATCAATCCCTACGCCGTTATCCCGAATGCGTAAATCCAGGTCGTGAGCATACCGCAGTTCCACCTGCACTTGGCTCGCTCGGGCATGCGCGCAGGCGTTGCGGATCGCCTCATATCCGATTCGGTAAACTTCCTCCCGCACCACCGGATGCATCTCCTTGACCTTGCCGGAAACCGAAAGCGAGACTTCCGCATCCCCTTGACCCCGCGAGTCAAGGATCGCCCGCTCAAATGCTTCCTTCAGGTCGTTCCTCTCGGTCGTAGACTCATGCAACGAATTCAAAGCTGCCCGGCCTTCTTGCACCGCCTGCTGCAGCCATTTCGACAACGTTTCCAGCGCTCGTTGCTGCCCCATCGCATCGTCCGGCTTCATCAAAGCAGTGCCCGCCAGGTATTGACTGGCATGAATGGTTTGAATCAGCGTATCGTGCAGCTCGCCGGCGATCCGCACGCGCTCGGTGACCCGTTCTTCCAGCCGAAGTTCAATGATCCTGCGCGCGATCGACCAGCCGAAGAACGCGGCGATGCAAAACGTACATACCGCCGTTGCCGGAACCACAATCAGGATCCGGCGCTGCACCCTCTTCGTTTCCGCCACGGCTTGCGACAACTCGTCGCCCGCTTGTTTGCCAATGCTCTCCACCAGGATCGCGGTCTGAGTTTCGATCGGTTTCAAGGCGGTAGCTAGCCGCAGTTGCACCACGGCCCAATCGCCCGATTTGGCCAGGTCGGTAATGGCTCTGATCTGTTCCCTGGGACCGGACTGCATGGTTTCCAAGGTGGGCCAAAAGGCTGGATCTACATGAGCCTCAGACGGCAAACTCTGCAGCGCCGCCCTGGTTCGCTGAGCCTGCGCATCGAGCGCGCTCAGCAATGGTTCTGCCTCGGCCATCATTCGTTGCGCGTCCCTGGACCGCGCCAGGTCTTCGAGCCGCTGATGGAAGGAGAGAAGGCTAACCTGAAGCTGGAGAACCAGACTCATTTGCTGATTCGCTCCGGTGAGACGATTGGTTCGAGATTGGGCTATATAAAATTGCCAAATGACCAGCCCGTTCCCGCCTAAAATCAGCGCGATCAAGATGGCGAAAATCAGCATCACGCGCCGGCCGATGTGAAAATAGTTCGTCTCCGAGGATCTTATTCCAGGGGACAATGTCATTCCAGTGGGCAATCTACTTCCCGGTCTTGGGCGAGCCGGTGGGAAATCCGGTAATCTTCATCAATTGCTTTTCCAGATCGGCGGCGGCTTCCGGCGCCCCTCTCTCGCTGGTCAGCACCGAATGAACCGCATTCATGTAAGCTTCACTCACTTGCTTATAGCGAGAGCCGGTCTCAACCGAGGGCCTATCCACCACCGGGCTTCCCTGTTGAATCGATTCTTGAAACTGATCGTAAGCGCCCGGGGCCGATGCGGCGCCGGACTGATTGTTTGAGATCTTCCCTTGCTCGCCCTCCTGGATTTTTGCGCGCGTTAGAAAGCTGACATATTTGACAGCTTCTTCGCGATGGGCCGAATGCAAGGAAACCGCCAGGCCAAAACCTCCCAACGTGGCGCCCGACCCGGCGGGTCCACCGGGAATAGCTGTGAATCCAGTCTTCACCACCGAAGGCAAAGGCCGCCAGTAGACCGGGTGAGATCGCTCGGAGCGATCCATCGTTCTCCCCAGCCAGACACGGTTGAATGCGGCGCCTCCTGAGTCGAAGACGTTCATCGAATCGCCTTCCCGATACGCAACCACGCCGGGTGGCGATATGCGGCCGATCCAATGCTTGGCCCGCAGCCATGCCCGAATCGCAGCCGGATTGTTCACGCTGATGGTTCGGTCACTCTCGATGATGCGCCCGCCTCCTTCGGCCACTTGCCATTCCAACGCATTGCAAGTCAAGCCTTCCGCGGCTCCGCCTTGCCACACGTAGCCCCAGAAATCTTTCTTGCCTTTCGCGCGCTCGCCCGCCTGGATCCGCTCCGACATGCTCTCGAGCTCGCTCCAGGTCTTCGGAGGGTGGTCGTAGCCATATTTACGCAGCAGGTCCGATCGATACTCCAGTGCACCCACGTTCACTTGGTAGGGGATCGCAACCACCTTTCCCTTTACCGTGTAGCTCGGTAGCAATTGCTGCTCCACCGATGAGATCTCACCCGCCAGCGACGGTTTGAGATCGATCAGATCGGGATCCAGAACCGCTGGCCAAATTACATCCACATGCACGATGTCTGCGCCGGAACTACCCATCCGCAGCAGTTTCACCGAGAGATCCAGGCTATCCAGAGTGCTTTGCGGAGTTGGAATGTCTCGGATGTGGATACCCGTTTCCGAAGTGAATTGCTGCGATAATGCCGCGGTCTTCCTTAACTCATCCGGTTCGGAAAACCAGCCATGTGGGTAAGTCAAGGTCACCGGCTCGCGCGCAGACTTTCCGCAGGAAGTAAGCAGCGCGGCGAGCAAAAGAATCGCTACTTGGTTGTGCATTCGCGCTAAGTTCTCCAGCCGCGCGGTTGCCGCATCGCGTGCTAGTCGATTTTAACCCACATACCAATCACCGGGATGCAGCACCCATGCCGGGATGCATTTAGACCTCGATATCTGCTCTCCCCATCATTTTGCGAAACCTCGCGAGCACGCCGGCCCGCTCCGAGCGAATCGTCTTGAACACAATTGCACCCGGAACCACCAGCTTAATCTCGGTTCCCGGAAATTGGATTGCTCGCCACGGTCAACTTCCCGCCCACGCGCGCCGCTCTCTCTCGCATTCCCGGCAATCCGAAGTGTCCTTCCTTCCCCCGTTCGATAACCCCCGGATCAATCCCTACGCCGTTATCCCGAATGCGTAAATCCAGGTCGTGAGCATACCGCAGTTCCACCTGCACCTGGCTCGCTCGGGCATGCGCGCAGGCGTTGCGGATCGCCTCATATCCGATTCGGTAAACTTCCTCCCGCACCACCGGATGCATCTCCTTGACCTTGCCGGAAACCGAAAGCGAGACTTCCGCATCCCCTTGGCCCCGCGAGTCAAGGATCGCCCGCTCAAATGCTTCCTTCAGGTCGTTCCTCTCACTGGCAGACTCGCGCAACGAATTCAAAGCTGCCCGGCCTTCTTGCACCGCCTGCAGCAGCCATTTCGACAGCGTTTCCAGAGCTCGTTGCCGCCCCATCGGATCGTCGGGCTTCATCAAAGCCGTGCCCGCCAGGTATTGACTGGCATGAATGGTTTGAATCAGCGTATCGTGCAGCTCGCCGGCGATCCGCACGCGCTCCGTGACCCGTTCTTCCAGCCGAAGTTCAATGATCCTTCGCGCGATCGACCAGCCGAAGAACGCGGCGATGCAAAACGTACATACCGCCGTTGCCGGAACCACAATCAGGATCCGGCGCTGCACCCTCTTCGTCTCCGCCACGGCTTGTGACAACTCATCGCCCGCTTGTTTGCCAATGCTCTCCACCAGGATCGCGGTCTGCGTTTCAATCGGTTTCAAGGCGCTTCCCAACCGAAGCTCCACCGCTGCCCAGTCGCCCGATTTAACCAATTCCGTGATCGCCATGAGCTGTGCAGGCAGCGTGGCTTGGATCGCCTCCAGGGTAGGCCAAAAAGCCGGATCCGCGGGGGCCTCGGGAGGTAATCCAAGCAGCGCCGCCCTGGTTCGTTGCGTCTGCTCATCCAGAGCCCTCAGCAATGGTCCCGCCTCCAGCACCATTCGTTGCGCGTCCCTGGACCGCGCCAGGTCCTCCAGTCGCTGATGGAACCCCAGAAGGCTCACCTGAAGCTTGAGAACCAGTGTCATTTGCTGATTCGCTCCGGTAAGACGATTCGCTCGAGAGCGGGCTAGATAAAATTGCCAAATGACCAGCCCGTTCCCGCCTAAAATGAGCGCTATCAGGATGGCGAAAATCAGCATCACGCGCCGGCCGATGTGAAAATAGTTCGTCTCCGCGGATGTTATTCCATGGGACGATCTCATACCAGCCGGCAATCTACTTCCCCGTCTTCGGCGCGCCGGTTCGGAATCCGGTGATCTGGATCAACTGCTTTTCAAGCTCAACGGCAGCTTTCGCCGCGTCTTTCTTCCCAGTCAGAACCGAATGAACCGCGCCCACGTAGGCTGCGCTTACCTGCTTATAGAGAGCGCCGGTCTCAACCGAAGGTCTGTGGACCACAGGGCTCCCCTCTCGAATCGATTCATCAAACTGGTTGTATGCGTCCGATGCGGACGATCCGCCAGGCTGGTTCACAAAGCTTGTTCCTTTTTCGAAGGACTGGATTTGCGCGCGCGTCAGGAAGCCGACGTACTTGACAGCTTCCTGACGATGAATGGTGTGTCCTGAAACCGCCAGCCCATAACCTCCCAGCGTAGCGCCTGACCCCCCAGGGCCGCCCGGTATGGCCGCGAAGCCAGTGGTCACCACCGGACGCGTGGGCCTCCAATAGACCTGGTGAGATCCCTGGCCTCGCGCAATGGTTCTCCCCAACCAGATACGGTCGAATGCGGCGTGTCCCGAGTCGAACATGTTGATGGAATCGCCCTCCCGGTAGGCAACCACGCTCGGTGGCGATATCCGCCCGATCCAGCGCTTGGCCCGTTGCCAGGCTCGAATCGCCGCCGGATTGTTTACGCTGATGCTTCGGTCTTGTTCGATAATGCGACCGCCTCCCTCGGCGGTCTGCCACTCTAAGGCGTTGCAAGTCAAACCTTCAGCCGCCGCGCCTTGCCACACGTAACCCCAGAATTCTTTGTCGCCTTTGGCGCGCTCGCCCGCCTGGATCCGCTCCGACATGCTCTCGAGTTCGCTCCACGTCTTCGGAGGGTGGTCGTAGCCATATTCACGCAGCAGGTCCGATCGATACTCCAGCGCTCCCACGTTCACTTGGTAGGGGATCGCAACCACCTTTCCATTTACCGTGTAGCTCGGTAGCAATTGCGGCTCTACCGACGAGACCTCACCCGCCAAATCCGGCTGCAGGTCGATCAAGTCGGGCTCGAGAACTGCCGACCAGATCAAATCGACATGCACCAGGTCCGCTCCGGAGCTGCCCATGCGCAGCAGTTTCACCAGGAGACCCAAACCATCCAGAGTGTTTTCCGGAGTGGGAATGTCCCGGATGTGAACGCCCGTTTCCGAAGTGAATTGTTGCGATAACGCCGCCGTTTTCTTCACCTCATCCGGCTCCGAATACCATCCGTGAGGGTACGTCAACGTCACCGGCTCGCGCGCAGACTTTCCGCAGGAAGCCAGCAGCGCGGCGAGCAATAGAACTGTGAGTCGGTTGTGCATTCGCAGCGCGTGCTAGTCGATTTTAACTCACCGTCCCCCGTCTTCGGGTTACGGAGTGTGGTTTCCGAACCGCGACCGCAAGGGAGTGACCATGGGCCTGCGGCCCACCAAAGGTGATGAAGACGCTTGAAAAACCAAAATCACCGGTCGCTTACGCTCGCGGCTCGGAATGCGGCATCGGTGCGTTACCGAGCCGCGACCGTGAGGGAGTCGGTGCCGTTGTTTTTCAATCACGGATTGGCGTCTTCAAGGGAGTGACCATGGGCCTGCGGCCCACCAAAGGTGATGAAGACGCCAAGTGGGGCGGACCCCCTGGTCCGCACGGGTCCCCCTGGACCCGCTCTTCAGGATTTCGTATTTCCTCAGCAGGCCGACGAGGGCGTCGGCCGCGGACCAGGGGGTCCGCCCTACTTAGCGTCTTCAACGGAGCGTACGCAAAACCCCTGTAATAACATAAGTTTACTGTATACAATTAATCATAGTTTACATCCAAAACAAAATCGATGTAAACTAAACCAGTGTCCCGGAATCCCACACTCCTCATCGCCTTACTAGCCATAACCACCGCGACACCAGCCTTCCCCCAAGGCGAAACCACCAGCGCCATCGCCGGCCAAGTCAACGACGCCACCGGCGCCGGCATGGCAGGCGCGGCAATCACTCTGACCAGCGCCGCCGATGGATCCAAACGAACCGCGCAATCCGATCAAACCGGACGCTTCAGTTTTCCCCAACTGAAACCAGGCGCCTATAACATCCGCGCCACCGCCTCCGGCTTCGAAGATCAAACCCGCCAGCAAATTCCCGCAGGATTGGGCCAAACACAAACAGTCAATTTTGTCTTAAACATAAAAGCGGCCCGGGAGAACGTGGTTGTCACCACCGACGCTCCGCTTATCAATGTCGAAAATCCCAACACCGCCACCACCCTCAACGCCAAGGCCATCGAAAACCTCCCCAACCCCGGCTCGGATCTCACCTATCCCGCGCAGTTCGCCCCCGGCGCGTTGATCAATACTGCAGGCAGCTCAAACGATTTCGTCGGCGGCCAGAACGGCTATGGCAACGTGCAGTTCAACGGCTTGCCCGCGCTTTCCAACGCCTACATCGTGGACGGACTGGAAACCAACGATCCCACTGACCAATCTGAACAGCGGACTTTCCACCAACCTGGTGCTGGGCCTCAACTCCATCGCTGAAGTGACCGTGAACACCACGTCCTACGCCGTCGATCAAGGGCGCTATGGCGCGGCGCAGGTCAACTACATCACCAAAAGCGGCGGCAATAGTTTCCACGGCAATCTGTACGAGCTGTGGAACGGATCGCATCTAAACGCCGCCAATTTCTTCACCAACTCGACACGCGGCAATCAAAAACCGCGCTCCAACGTGAATCATTTCGGAGGCAGCCTCGGCGGACCCATGGTGCACGACAAGCTCTTCTTCTTCGCGGATGCGGAATGGCTGCGCATCGCGCTGCCTCTTGTCACGCCGGTCACCGTCCCCTCGCCGCAATTCCAAAGTTACGTGCTCTCTCAACTGCCGCAGGGCGGGGTGGACCCGGTAACTGGCGCAAGATATCCGGCCGCGCCTCAGTTGGTCCCGTTCTATCGGAATATGTTCGCGCTCTACCGGAACACTTCCGGCACGCCATTGCCGGTGCTGGGCTGTCCGCTGAACGCCGGCGCAGGCTGCGCCAATCGCCGGGACGTCTCGCAGTCGAGCGCGGACCATGAGCAGGTATTCACAGCTCGCCTGGATCACAACCTCAGTTCGAACAATTTCGTGTGGTACCGGTTCCAGGCGGACACCGGCGTTCAGGCCGCGTACACGGATCCCATCAATCCGTTGTTCAACGCCACGTCCTCGCAGCCGCTTTATTCATTCGCATCCGGCTACACGCATCTGTTCAGCCCAACGCTGGTGAATTATTTCAACCCCGCCTTCTCGTGGTACGCCAGTCTTTTCGGACCTGTAGATCAAGCCAAAACGTTGGCTGCATTTCCAATTGTGCTGGAAGGCGTTGGACCCGGCGCTCCGTTCACCACCATCGGCGGCCTGGATAACAACTGGGTGCAAGGCCGCCGCGCCGCGCGTTTCCAGATCAACGACACCCTGAGTTGGGTAAGAGGCCGGCACGATTTCAAGTTCGGCTTGAGCGGACGGCTCCTGCGCCTGAACGATTACGACTTCAGCGCCAACGTCACGCCGCTCGTCACATATTCCACGCTGGCCCAGTTCACTTACGGGGTCGCATCCACAGCCACTGCGTCCTACCCGATTGCCGAGTCCCAACCATTCAGGTATTTGAACTTCGACGTATTCGCGCTCGACACCATCCGGCTTGGCTCCACTCTTACCTGGACCCTCGGAGTTCGCGCCGCCCACAATTCCAATCCGGAAAGCCCACACCATCTGATCGCGCGGCTGGACGGCTCGTTTGAAAGCACCTCGCACGACGTCAATCAGCCGCTCGACACGATCATTCATACCGGGCTCGAGCAACTGTTTCCCGCCACTCCCCGAATCCAGTGGCAGCCCCGCACTGCGCTGGCCTGGCAAGTCAAACCGAAGAGCGTAATCCGCGGGGGCTTCGGCGTCTTCAGCGATATCCTGCCCGGCAGCGTGGCGGATCTGGTAGCTGCGAATCCACCCAACGTGAATACGTTTCAGGGCGGACTGCAAGGCCAAGCGGGAGGGCTCGCCATCGCGCCTGGAGTTCCCGACAGCGCCATCGACGCCACTGCAGCCGCGAACCGGGCGTTCCTGGCGGGCTTCGAGCACGGCCAGCTTTCCTGCGCGGCGGCACAAGCGAATGCATCGAATTGTCTCCCGCGCGTGGGCCTCACCGCGGTCCCGGATGGCACTCTGCGCATGCCCTATTTCCTGCAATGGAGTCTGGCGCTCGAACAGCAACTCGGAAACACCGGCAGCCTGCGCGTGCAGTATGTCGGAACCCGCGCAGTGGATCTGCCCTATCAGGTGCAGGCCAACGGATACCAGACGGTCTGCAACGGATGCTTCGCCCCTTTCCCATACGCGCAGCCCGAAGATCCGCGCTTCGGAGCGGTGACGCAGCTTCAAACGGGCGCGAATAGTCACTACAACGGCCTGCAGTTGACAGGCGTGAAACGCGTGGGACATGGCTTGCAACTGAATGCCAATTACACCTGGAGCCATTGTCTTGACACCATCTCGAATGGCGGATTCTTGTCATTCTCCTCGGCCGGCATTCTGTCTCCCTTGCCGAACGACTTGCGCCGACAATATGGCGATTGCGATTACGACATCCGGCATAATTTCAACGCGTCGTACGTTTACGAACTTCCGTTCCGCTCAGGCACGCGCTGGTTGAATCGCATAGTGGGCGGATGGCAAATTTCAGGAACGGCATTCTGGCACACTGGCGTCCCCTTCACCGTGCTCAGCGCACCATACACCGCAAACGGCAATGGAATTCTGCAGGGCGGCGGTCCGCAGTTCGCGAGCGTCGTGACGGGCGTCCCTCTTTACACCGCGCAGCCGGTGACTGGAGTCACCCAACCCGGCACCGTGCAGTGGCTCAATCCGAACGCGTTCGTATCCACAGTCGATCCCAGCACGGGCGCATGCGCCGGCGGCGACACTCCGGTCCACTGCCAGTTCGGCGATCTGGGACGCAACACATTGCGCGGTCCCTGGTTCACCTGGAGCGATCTTTATCTCACCAAGAAAGTGGCGCTGACCGAGCGCGTGTCCCTGCGGATCGAAGGCCAATTCTTCAACGTGTGCAACCACCCGAATTTCGCATTGCCATCCGTGGTGGCGGGAATCCCCGGCCGCCCCGAAACCCAAACCGGTTTCGGAGCCATCAGCCACACCACATCGCCGCCCACCGGACTGCTTGGCGTTGGCCTGGGCGGCGACAACTCCCCGCGCATGATCGCGCTGCGCATGCGCCTGGAATTTTGAGTAAGTCGGGTCTCAGCCTTACGGATTCAGAGCCTTACACATATCGAAGGTCTTAGTTAGCGGCTTCGAGGTACTTGATTGGAAGTATACGGTCACCACAACTCTTTCATAACAACCCCAGCCCTCGTAAACAGCGCTGAATCTCGGTGCCGGGCCACCTTCCAGAGACAGAGGATTGGTTTCGTAGACAAGATCGTAATGGACGCGAGAGATTTCGCCAATAATCGCGCTTGGCGCCTTGAGGGATAAAGTGAACGTATAGCGCTTGGGGTTGTCCTTGAAAGGCTCCTGTTCAGCGGCCAAGGAAAAATCTTCAACTCTGCCAGGTTTTGCAGCAGCCGCGTTCAACTCGTGAGACGCAACGTCTTTTGGAGTACCCTTCGTCGTCTCCGGGATCACCGAGTCTGTAGGCGTCGTGGCCCTCTCTGCCGGTCGCTGCCCTGGAGTGCCGGCCGCGTTCTTTCCGGACCAAAGGTAGAACACCGCGGCCAGCACAAAAAGGACAACTAGAGCCACTGCCAGGTACTTAACGTTGCTTGTTTTTTTGCCGGTCTGAATAATTTCTGGCGCAGGCCCCGCATTCGGTCCCGAGACATAAGGGCGCACCGCATTGACCAGAAGCTGGACATCTGAGTCCCAGCGCGGGTGAGTTAGCTCCATTGCGTTGCGGTAAGCGAGATCCTTCAAGGCCTCTGGCAATTGATCGGGTTTGAGAGTCGCCGCGCCTTGCACCTGAATCGGAATAACCGGAATATCGCGCTTCAAAGCGGCCACAGTTTCGATGCGGACGAAGTCGGCAGGATCGTCGAGCCGGCGTTTGCCTGAGGCGTCGGCCGCACTCAGCCAATTCTTCCCGATCAAACACAGAAACACGGCGCACGAGTCTAAGCTTAGATCGATTGCCTTTCGGAAATCGCGCCCGGGTTGAATGGCCGCAACATCCATGAACACGGAACCAGAGCCGAACACGGCAACCAGGTCATCGTACAAACGGCCAGCCTGGCCCTCAGCATCCTCCCGCCGGTAGCTAAGAAAGATCGAGCCCATACGATACACAAACTTTACCATCCTGGCTGAAACTCTCGATGAACGCGATGTGGAATGCGGCGCTATTCAGGTAGGCTTTCAGGATGGACATCAAGATCGCCTTCAGCGAAGATCCCACGCTGGTCTTGAGTAGAGCCGGAGAGTTCCTTGCTTCCGATCCAGTTCGCCACAATTTGATCCTCTCGCTTCTCAGTGCCCGCGTCACACATCCCGAACCAGGTCGATACTGGGTGGCGCTGGATCGCGACCAGGTCGTCGGCGTAGTCCTTCAGTCTCCTCTCACTTTTCCAGCGACTCTCACGTCCATGGAATCGCGCGTCGTCGCCGCAATGGTGCATGCCATCGCGAAGGCTGGCGTTTCTTTGCCGGGAGTAAACGGGGATGCGGCAACCGCGGCCAGCTTCGCTGGGCAGTGGGCTGAGCGATGTAAGGCGGCCGGCAGGCCCTTCCGAGCGACCGCGGCTTGATGCTTCACTGGACCCGTGCGTTTCAGACGGAAATCGGTAAGCCTGCGAACGATATCGAACTTCGTGTCGAGAGCGGATTGGCCGCCGGACAATTGTGGCTATGGGAGGACCGCGAACCGGTTCTTTCGAAACAACTGCGCGACGCTGGATATCGCTGCAGCCTCTACACGGACCTGGGAAATCCCACGTCGAATTCCATTTATCGCCGAATAGGCTATAGAGCCGTGTCGGAAATTCTCCGCTACCGCTTTGAGTAGCGCGGAGTTGACAAGAACCTGCAACCTGCCAAAATCGGGTAAGGAGAAAATAACGGAAATGCGAGTGCGCAGCTCCCGCCGCGAGTTTCTTGCGAGTGCGGCTACAGTAACGGTGGCGACTGCGATGGCCGTCGAGCCCGGAAGGGTGTTGGCCTACGCTGGCACATACAGTGCTCCAGCGGGAGCCGAGGGCGCTCCTGGCCGCGGCCAAGGCATCTACCTGTTCGAGATGAACCTCGCCACAGGTGCACTGGTGGAGCGCGCGGTATTCCCCAACCCGGACAACCCGTCCTGCCTGGCGCTGAACACTTCCGGTACGCGACTCTATGCGGCTAACGAGATCGCGACATACCAGGGCGCTCCCACTGGCTCAGTTAGCGCGTACCAGATCGAGCGTCCCGGCGGGCGGTTAAAGCTGATCAACACGGTAGCGTCGGAAGGCGCGGGCCCATGCCACTTGAGCTTGCACCAATCCGGCAAGTGGTTGTTCGTAGCGAATTACCATGGCGGGACTTCGGCGGTATTGCCGATCGGCGCGAACGGCGAGCTCAGTGCGGCGAGCGATGTAAAGCGCCACGACGGAGTCCTCGGTCCTGGTCGTGCCGCCAGCGCGCCGCCGGGCAGCTTCGCTTGGAGCGGGCACGACCGCTCGCACTCGCACATGATCCTGCCCGATCCCTCGGGCCGCTTCGTGCTGGCCGCGGATCTGGGTCTCGACCGGATCCTGATCTGGAAGTTTGATGCCGCCGCCGGGAAGCTCATCCCCAACGATCCCGCGTCAATTGCGGTGGCGCCGGGCGATGGTCCTCGGCACTTCGCCTTTCATCCCAACGGTCGAGTGCTCTACTCGCTCCAGGAAGAAGGTTCTACGCTGGTGACGTTCGATTACGACGCTGCTACCGGACATCTGAAGGCGAAGCAGACGATTTCTTCGCTTCCGCCGGGCTTTGCCGGCACCAACTACACTTCCGAAATCGCGATCTCTCCGGATGCGCGCTTCGTCTACGCCGCAAACCGGTTGCACGATACCATTGCCTGGTTTTCCATCGCAGCCGACGGCACCCTGCGATTCGTCGGGGAAGAGCCCACGGGCGGCGACTATCCGCGCTTTTTCACCTTCGATCCTTCCGGGCGTTTCGTGTACTCCTGTAACCAGCGCGCGGATGCAATCGTGTCGTTCCGGGTAAACCGAAAGACTGGTGCGCTCATCCATACGGGCCAGTACACGCCTGTGGGAACGCCGTCCTACTTGGCGTTTCTTGTGGAGCGGGGATGATCGCCGCAACCGAACCGCGACCGTCAGGGAGTCGGTGCCTTTTTGGTTTTTCGAGCGTGGCGCATGAGGGAGTCGGTGCTGTTTCGATTTTTCAATTTTCCGGATGAAGCGCCACTCGGAGCTCGGCTGCGACGCGCCCAGCCCGCCGCTTCGTCACTTCCCGTGACAACCAGCCATTCCCATCCGGATCGCTAAAAGAAATATACGAATAGTAGCTGAGACGCTCGGCGCGCGGCCCGGTCACTCGCGCGCCGATGCCCTGACGCTGCGAAATTCAAGCACAAGTTCCCGGCTGTCTCCGACATTGGTGTTCGTGCGTATGTCGGGATTGCTCCAGAGCTGTTCGCCGCAAATGCCGCATTCCGCCCGCGCTCAAGGCGATGCGCCACATGGAGCAATGTCTGGAAGCCTTAGCTGAAACGTCAATGACCGGTGGCCAGAAGATCACGCTACTCTCCCTGGTCGATGACTTCGTGTTCGGTTACGCGTTGCGCGAAGCGGCGGATGATTCCACAATCGACGCCGAGTTCGCAGCCGCCCAACTACGCACCGGAGCTTTTCCAAGGCTGGCCGAGGTGTTCGGCCACGGCCGGATCCGTGCGCAGCGTGATCGCTTCGATCAGGGGCTGCGGAAACTGCTCGGCGGGAAACCGTGAACTTGCGGAAGCGACGGCCCCGTGCGGAAGCTTCTCACTCATCGTGGTTTCCGAGAAACGCGTTTACGAGCACGCGCGCTGTCCTCCTTTGCAAACCATAGTTGTGTCGAACCACTCCTTTTGCTAGTTTGGCCTGGAGACGCCATGAGAAAGATCAGGATCATCGAACATATCTCGCTGGACGGCGTGATCCAGGCTCCCGGCGGGCCGAAGGAAGACGGCGACTACCCCTACGGCGGATGGACGGTGCCGCATTCCGACCCGGCCGTGGGAGAGGTCATCATCGCGGCGCACCGCGAGCCTTTCGATCTGCTGCTGGGCCGCCGAACCTACGATATCTGGGGCGGCTACTGGCCGAAAGCCGGGAAGAGCCCGCTGGCGGACAGCTTTAACGCGGCGACGAAATATGTTGCGACCCACAGGCCGGACAGTCTCGCATGGGGACCGGTCGAAGACCTCGGACCGGACATCGTCGCGGGCGTTCGCCGCATCAAGGCGAAGGACGGGCCGGACCTGATCGTCTGGGGCAGCTCAACGCTCACACCGGTGCTGCTCGAACACGGGCTTGCTGATGAGGTCTTGCTCCTCGTCTATCCGGTCCTATTAGGCGCAGGCAAACGTTTCTTTTCGGATGGAGCCCCGCCACGCGAACTCGCGCTCGTTGCCACGAAGGCTGCGTCCTCGGGCGTCGTCATCAGCACCTACAGGCCCAGCCGGCCTTTGCGGACCGGCTCCTTCGACGACTTGCGGCGTAAGCCAGCATCCTAGGCGCTCAAGGCTCGGCGCTCTCGCCCTTGACGAAGAAGAGCTCCATCTCCCTGTACTCCAGAATCTTCACGGTCGCCTCTTTGGGAGCGGCGCCCTGCACGATCGCGAGGAACGCTTGCTCCGACCGCGCCACCATCGCGCGCGCAAGGTCGTTCTTGTGGATCGAGTGGTACTTGGCCGGCATGGCCCAGTGCAGCAGTGGCATGACGTAGCCAAGGACGCCCGGCGTGTTGGAGTTGCCGAGAATAACGGCGGGGCGGTACAGCCCCAGGAAGTCGAACTTGACGGACTCCACAGCTTTCTCCTTCTCGCCGATGATCTTCGCGTACTTCATCCCGGCCTCGGGGTCCGCGCCCATTGCTGTCATGACCCCGCACACACGGGCGCCTCCAGCCTTGGCGGCGCGGCAAAAGGCCAGTGGGTAGGCGATCTCGATCTTACGCAACTCCTCCTCGGGCATCTTCGCGCTGCCCTTGCCCACGCCGAACGCGGCGAGCGCGACGTCCACTCCTTGGGCGTGTGGCGCAACCTCCTCCTCGAGCCGGTCCATGTTAACCACCACCTCGGAGACCTTGGGGTCGGCGAAGGCGTCCGTCTTGCGGCGAGTCACCACCACAACCTTCTTGCACAGCGGGTTCGTGATCAGAAGCTGCACGATGCGTCCGCCCACGTTCCCCGTCGCGCCCAGCACCATCGCCGAGTACTGCGCATTCGCCTCTGCGGATGCCATCGTCACGTCACACGCGCGCGGAACCCGCGCGGAACCAACAGATTCACGCAAGTCATCTTGTTATGATATTTCGTTCGTTCTGTCAGCTGCTGCTCAGTCAGGACGAATCGGATATCATCATCACTGGTACATTCATCGGAGAATCAAATGCCGAAGAACAATATCCGGATCACAGCGTTAGAATTCCTTATCCCGATTCTTTTCCTCGCGCCGGCCTATGCGCGAGCGCAAGATGCGAAGGCTCCCTATCCGGTCATGGCTCCTCTCGATCAGTATTTGATTCCGGACGAAAAGGCTGAGATCGCGCTGGCCCGAAGTTCCGCTCCAGGATCGATTTCGGATGCAGCCGACGTGATGGTGCTGCGACGGGATGGCTACGCAACTGCCGTGCAGGGCTCGAATGGATTCGTCTGCATCGTCCAGCGATCCTGGGCGAAGCCCACCGATGACCCGGAATTCTGGAACCCGAAAGTCCGCGCCCCGAATTGCTTTAATCCGGCAGCCTCAAGGACGTTTCTGCCCATCTTTCTGAAGAAAACCAAACTGGTGCTGGCGGGAAAATCGAAAGCGCAGATCCTCGCGGCTACAACGTCCGCATTGGAAAAGAAGGAACTACCCGCGCTGGCTCCGGGAGCGATGTGCTACATGATGTCGAAGCAGCAGTACTTGGGCGACGACGGCATGAACTGGCATCCCCATGTCATGGTTTTTGTTTCAGGGGATGCAGTGAAAAGCTGGGGAGGGAATCTCCCTGGTTCTCCGGTAATAGCGGCGAACGATCCGGAAGAACGGGTGACCATCTTCATGGTTTTCGCCGCCAAATGGTCCGATGGGACGCCGGGCCCATCCACGATGCACTGACTGAAAACTCGGTATAGCCCGCCTGCCTGATACTATTGGCCTTCGCATGGAGCAACGGATCTCCGTCCTGATGGCCGTTGACGAGCAGTACGCGGCGCCGTTGCTGGTAACCGTCGCATCGCTTCTGGAAAGTCTCCGGCCAGGCGTGGGCTTGGACCTATACGTGATGGGTAGCGGACTTCAGCCTGGGACTCGCAGCAGACTCGAGGGCGGCTGGGATGGCCGCGTCCGGCTGCACTGGGCGCCCCTGAATAACTCGAAGCTCGAATCGGTGCAAGGCTATGCACGTTCGTCGTCACCCGCGGCCAACTTTCGCCTGGTGGTTGGATCGAGTCTCACAAGCGACGTCTCGAAGGTGATTTACCTCGACGCGGATCTCTTAATCCAGAGAGACATTTTTGAGCTTTGGGAACAAGACATGCAAGGCAAGATCGTGCTCGCGGTGCAGGATAGCTATATCCAGAAACTCCCGTCTCGCTGTCTTACGGCGAAGGCGGAGGCCGAGCGGCCTTACTTCAACTCGGGTGTGATGGTGATCGATCTGGAAGCGTGGCGGTTGGCGGAGATTGAGCAGCGCTGCATGGAAGCTGCTATGCGGCTGGCGCATCGAACCAAATGGCTTGATCAAGACGCACTCAATGCATGCCTGGCCGGCCGCTGGGGACGGTTAAGGCCGATCTGGAACAAGCAGTTTTCGCTCGACCTGTTCCCGGACTGGCAGTGCAGTCCCTACGAGGAGAAGGACTTTCTGGAGGCACGCAGCCACCCGGCAATCATTCATTTCTGCTCGGGAACCAAGCCTTGGCATACGTTCTGCGATCATCCGCGCCAAGAGGTTCTCGCCTACCGGGCCGCACTCCGCCGCAGCGCTCATGGGGCAGGCTTCGAAGCAAGGCCATCGCTGGCGCGGCGAATCGGCGAGTTCTTTGCCGCTCCTCACCGGCATCTTCTGGACGGCATCGCGGCGGCTGTCCGCGCCAAACGGCGCAAGCATGCGTTGCGGAGGATGCTACCGGGCCTGTTGAGACTCGCGATTCTGCATCCGTGGACATTGGCGACTGTGCCGCTCTCGGTGGCTCACGAACGCGCCGCACGATGGTTGGCTCACTGATCATGTCATGGAGGTTACAGTCCTTCGGACGGGATTTTGTTACCGAACCGCGACCGCGAGGGAGCGCTACCACGAGCGCCGCTGCATTGCGTTACGCTTCCTTGCGGTCGCGATTCGGTTTTGGTTCCGGCTCTGCCGGGTTAGGGAGTCGGCGCGCTAGTTTCTAATCATAGACAAACCTCCCGGCGATCACCGAGATGTTAGCCTAATTGGAAATGTCCTCCACGAAACAGCCGGCCGTGACCGTGATGGTGGTTTCAGACTACCGGCCCGGAGAAAAAAAATCATGGGACGATCTTCGCGGAACCCTCGCTGCGTTGGGTCGCCAGGACTTCGAGGAATCGATTGAGTACATTCTCCTGGAGAATTCCTGCGATCTCGAGAAGATGCCCTTCGATGTCGCGCGCACGATACCGGGGATCCGCGTGATCGCCTCCGACGCCCGCGGCTCCTACCCTTTGAAGAACGCGGGAGTGCAGGCGGCAACCGCCGATCTGGTGATGGTTCTCGACGCTGACTGCGTTCCGGACCCAGGCTGGGTGCGCGCCGGGGTGGAGGCCATGCGCCAGCGGCCGGACGCGGTTGCAATCAGCGGCCGGACCACCTACCCGGGACGTTCCACTCTGGAACGGTCGCTCGGACTGCTGTCGCGATGCTACGTGGACCGCGGCACGGCAGGCCCGGTTCGTTTGCTCTCCACCAACAACATGATCGTCCGGCGGAGCGTGTTTTGCTTGGACCCGCTGCCCGACGACGCCGGCCCTTTCGCGTATCGCCTGTTGACCGAGCGCCTGCTGCGTCAGGGCGGGAAGCTCTACTTCGAGCCGAAGATGCGAGCCGTGCATGATTTCGAGGGCTGGCCCATGGAGCGGGACTTGCGCCGGCAGGTGGGATGGACTTCGATTCGCATCCGGCAACTCGACGAAAACATTCCAGGGGCAAGAGTTGTGAGGCTGCTCGGCCCGATCTCGGCGCCGCTGCTCTACGCTTACCGTTTGGCCGAGAGCACAGGTCATTGTTTCCGCCTCCCACGCTATTTTGGGCTGCATGTGGGCCACATCCCGATGCTGCTGGCGCTGGCGGCGCTGGTCCACTCCTTCGAACTACCGGGTATGTTCCGTGCGCTGGGCGGCCAGCCGGCGGGGCCGACCGTCTATCGCTGATCGCGCCTGACTAAATCAGGAAGTTCTTCTACCTTCTTCCTCGACTTCCTTGAATCAATCGAATTCCTGAACTGTATCGAACGCCGGCTGACCGCTCGGCTTCGACCGACCCACAGGCAGCGTTGCGTGCGGAATAATTGTTCAGATGGCTTCGCCTCTCCTCCATTCCTTATTACTCGCCGCGCAGATCGCGGTCATCTCCCATCGCGGCGAACATTTGAAGCATCCGGAAAATACGCTGCCCGCGTTCCAAGCGGCGATTGACTCGGGCGCTGACTATTTCGAGCTGGACGTTCGCACCACTTCCGACGGACGCCTGGTCTTGATGCACGATCGCACAGTGGATCGCACCACCAACGGCAAAGGCGCGGTCCGCGAAATGACATTCGATCAAATCCGCGCATTGCGTGCCGGCGGCGCCCAACCCCCGGCTCTTGAAGAAGCACTGAAACTGGCCCACGGCCACATCGGCGTTTACGTGGATTCGAAAGACATCGCGCCCGCCGATTTAGTTACGGCGCTCGAAAAAGCGGATATGCTCGACAAAGTGGTGATCTACGGCGGCGCGGAGTTCTTGAAGAATGTCCAGGCGATCCACCCGAGTCTAAAAGTAATGCCGGAGGCCATCAACGCCACAACGCTCGAAAAGTTACTCGCCGTCCTACACCTCCGCGTAGCCGCATTCGACGCACATGATTTCACCGACGACGTGATTCAAGTGGCCAAGCGCGCGGGCATCGGCATCTACGTGGATCGCCTCGGCCCAGCCGACAACGTCTCCCACTGGCAGGACGCTATCGACCGTGGAGCAACCGGCATTCAAACCGATCACCCGGCGGAACTCGTGGACTACCTGCGCTCCCACAAGCTGCATCAGTAAGACCGATCGCTTACGCTCGCGGCTCCGTTACCGAGCCGCAACCGTCAGGGAGTCGGTGCTCACAGCTTCCGCTCACCGGAATTAATCGGCCACCTACCAGCCGTCTTATCCCGCTGGTGAGTTTTCTTTCGGATTTCGCAGGCGCCAGTAGTAAACAAACAGAGATGGATCGCTTTATCAAGACCATAATCGCCGACGATGAGCAAATCGCGCGGCGGGTCTTACGCGAAGAGTTGGAGCTCCTACCCGAAGTAATGATCGTCGGAGAGGCCGAGGATGGCCGCGAGGTCCTGCGCCAGATTGTCGAGTTGCGGCCGGACCTGGTGTTCCTCGATCTCCAGATGCCGGGAATGGATGGTTTCGAGGTTGTCCGCAATCTCAGTGGGCCGCGCCTACCCGTCGTTGTGATCGTCACAGCGTTTCACCAGCATGCCATTGAAGCTTTCGAAGCCGGAGCGGTTGACTATCTTCTGAAGCCTGTCAGCGAAGCCCGGCTCCGGAAGGCGATGGATCGGGTCAGAAACCTGTTGGGCAAGCCGCTTGAAATCGCGCAAAAACTGGCCGAGATCAATCCGGCGCGCCGCAAAGTAGTGGGCCGCGCTGGACGGGAATATCATCTACTGGATGCCGACGAAGTGCTGGCGCTTCAGGCCGAAGGCGAATTGGTTTGGATCGTTACGTCAAAACGCCGCTTTCTGGCGAGCCAGACTCTTCGGGCATTAGAGACCAGCCTGGCGTCTTTCTCGTTCCAACGCGTGCACCGGAACGCCATCGTGAATATCGATCACGTCCGCAAGGTGGCTGCGCTGACCAGTCACCGCTGGATGCTCACCCTTAGCAACGGTTTAGAGTTTGTGGTGAGCAAGCGCCAGGCCCATAATATCCGCCGCCTCCTGGAACGCTAGTCCGCTCACCGCCAGAACTGGCTCGTTCACGCAAAATCCAGGTCCGTCTGTCAGACTTTTCTAGGTTGAAACGGAATCAGCCCACACAATCGAAGGATGAAGAAGCTCGCATTTTGCCTTGCCTTTGCTATCAGCCTTCCCACCTTAAACTACGCTCAATCCAGCAGCGGAAACGCAGGCACGGTTCGAGGTACGGTGCTTGATCCGTCAGGTGCGGCCATCGCGGGCGCGCGCGTGGAGATTGAGAACCCGGTTTCGCACTATACCCAATCCACGACATCCGATAGCCAGGGAAACTTCGCGCTGAACAACGTTCCGTTCAATAACTACCACGTCACTGCCAATGTTGCCGGATTTCAACGCGGAACTGTTGACGTCGACGTGCGTTCGCCGATCCCGTTCGATGTGAAGATCACCCTGAAAATCGGCACCGAAAGTTCCAGCGTCACCGTCGTCGAGGCCGGGGATCTGCTCGAAACAAACCCGGTCACTCATACCGACATCGATCGTGCCTTGTTCGACAAAATGCCCCTCGAGAGCCAATCTTCGTCGTTGAGTTCGCTGGTGACGCTGGCATCGCCCGGCATCTCTGCCGATTCGAACGGCCTTTTCCACGGCCTCGGAGATCATGCCTCGAATTCGTTCTCCTTGGATGGCCAACCCATCACAGATCAGCAGAGCAAAGTGTTCTCGAACCAGATACCGCTCGATGCAGTGCAATCCATGGAAGTAATCGAGGGTGCGCCGCCGGCCGAATACGGCGACAAAACCAGTGTGGTAATCAATGTCACCACGCGTTCAGGCTTGGGCTTCACCAAGCCTCACGGCGATTTCACAACCTCCTACGGCACCTTCGGCACCGCCAATGCCGGCTTCAACCTTGCGTACGGACAGAGAGAAATGGGGCAATTTTATTTCCGTGAGTGGATTGAACACAGGCAGATTTCTGGACGGTCCCGAGTTCCAGGTCTACCATGATCACGGCAACGAAGCAGAATCTCTTCGACCGCTTCGATTTCAAGCCGTCCCTGGCCGACACCATCAATTTCAATTTCGGATTTACGCGCTCCTGGTTCCAGACGCCGAATTCCTTCGACGCGCAAACCGCGGACGCATGGTCCGGGCTGGTTGTAGACAACGGCGGGCTGGGCCCCAATGGAGTCCCCGGTTGGCTCGCAAGATCAACGCTCCAAAATTCGATCGTTCAACATTGCTCCCACCTGGACGCATTTGCTTAACCCGAGCGCCGTTTTGACTTTCGGCGCTTTCGCGCGGCAGGATCAGTACAACTATTATCCCAGCGACAATCCCTTCGCGGATTTAACTCCGGATCTACAATCTCGAAACCATCGGGCAGAGCCGCACGCTGACCAATCTCGGAGCGCGCGCCAATGTATCCTATGTGAAAGGCATCCACAATATCAAAGCCGGGATAACCTATGAGGACACCATCCTTACCGAGAAAGACAACTTCGGCATCGTGGATCCGACTTTTAATCCGGTTTGTTTCAACGCGGATGGAAGTCCCAACACCGATCCGTCAATTACGAATCCCGCCAACTGTACCGGGACGCTGCAACCCAACCCGGCTTTTGTTCCTCTGCTGGGCTGCATCGACTTGACCAGAACGGCGCCGCTTCCAGCGTCTGATGGTTGTCCGACTTCCACTAGCGCGTTATACGGGTTCCGTGGACACGCCAACATTCGCCAATTGGCGCTCTTTTTCCAGGACACCATGACTGTGAAGAATTGGACCTTCAACTTGGGTCTGCGCTTCGACCATTACGACGGGATCATCACCGCCAATCAAGCCCAACCTCGCCTGGGGATCGCGTATCACATCAAACCGAGCGAATAGCGTGATCCGAATTTCTTATGCCCGCACCATGGAAACACCGTTCAATGAAAACCTGGTGCTGGCCAGCAACGGCTGCCTGGACCCGGTGGTCAACGATCTAAATGCCACCATTCAGGGTTATCCCTGTCTCACGGAACCGCTGCGTCCGGGCTGGCGAAACGAATTCCACGTCGGGCCTTCAGCAGGCCTTCGGCAAGTTCTTCGTAATCGATGCCGAATACATCTGGAAGTACACGCACCTGGCCTACGACTTCAGCGTGCTCGGCTCGCACGCCAATTACATTTCCTATCGAATGGGCGAGCTCAAAGATTCCCGGATACGCCGTACGCGCCAGTATGCCGAATTTCCACGGCTTATCGGCATTCGCCGTTTTCTCGAGTGTCGCAGCGCGCTTCTTCGAGCCGCAGATAAGCGGAATCGGAGCCACGCCGGCCGGCCAGGGCGGCAATGGGGTATTTCGAATCGATCACGACGAGCTTTTCAACTCCACCGTTCACATGCAATACCAGCCTTCGCCGCGAACTCCCTGGCTCAGCTTTAACTGGCGATACGACAGCGGCCTGGTCGCCGGACCCGTGCCCTGCGCGGGAGGCGACTGCCCCAACGGTCCCAACGGAACGGATTCCATCGTCGACGTGAATCCTCTAACGCCCGATCAGCAGTTCCAGGCCGGGCTTTTCTGCGGCAGCGTGCATGCGACGCCCACCACCGGAATCAGCCCCAACGGCCTCTGCGCCGCGTCGCAGTACGGCTCGAATCTGGTAAAGATCCCGAAGCCCGGAACCGAGAATGACGACCACAATC
Source organism: Bryobacterales bacterium (assembly GCA_963774655.1). Lineage (GTDB taxonomy): Bacteria > Acidobacteriota > Terriglobia > Bryobacterales > Bryobacteraceae > Palsa-89. The sequence continues at coordinate 1,024,433 of CAVZFZ010000005.1, forward strand.
CGCAGCGCATCGCATCCCGCAATCTCTTCGACATCGCAGTGGGGCACGATAACATTTTCCACGGCGATAAATACAAGTGGAGCGCGCGGGTGTCGGTAGTAAATCTCACGGACAAATACGCCCTCTACAATTTCCTGTCCACCTTCAGCGGAACACACTATGTGACGCCGCGCGCCATAACGGCGACCATCGGGTTCCATTTTTAGCGATCCACTTCGCCGGTTACGAACTCGACAAAGCGCATCGCATCGTTTTCCAGTTGCGGCGTGGTGGAACCCCCGTTCTTCAGGCGATTGCCGGCGGCAGTTTGAATCACGGGCCGCCACTGCGACGGGAGCGTTTCTAGCGCCCAGCGCAAGGCTTCGCCTTTGGATACAAGCGTCCGGTGGCGCGCGGTGTAATAGATGCGGCAAGCGGTGAGCACGGCGTACGCGTTGTGGATGAATGCCTGGTCCGATCGATCTCCGGCATTCGATGCCAGGTCTTCCTGCAAGTAGTTCAACTCCAGCCGCAGTGCATCACTTAGAACTTGATCGGAAACTTCCGGCGCGATCAACTTCGCATCTTTGCCCCACAGCGTGATGCCGGACTTCGCGACGTTGAGCCAGATGAATGGATTCCCGTCTGATCCATGCCTGGTGGAAACTCGCGGGGGTCGAGGTCTGGTTCCGTGATAGCAACCAGGTCAACATCGCTGCAGGTCTCATCAAATGCGCCATAAGTGTCTGTGAATAAACCGAAAAAGGCACCGGCTTCCTTACGGTCGCGGTTCGGAACCGCTCTCCAAACATCGGTATTCTTTCTGAACCGCGACCGTCAGGGAGTCGGTGCCTTAAGTTTTTCACAGAACCCACACGTAGATACCATCGCCCGCGACGATCCTCAGGAGATCCGCCAGGTCGTCACAAATTTTCATAGAATGGAATTGTGCCGCTGAAGCAGATCGCACGCGACGTCTTCCGCCTGAAGGTCAGTATCGCGAACGTTTACTTCGTCGGTCCACCGGAGGGGCCGTGGGCGCTGGTGGACACGGGAACTCCGAAGCACGCGGACCAGATCCGGGAAGCAGCGGAGTCGATCTATGGCGCGACGGCACCGGAAGCGATTCTTCTGACGCACGGCCACATGGACCACGCGGGAAGCGCGCTGGATCTTGCCAATCTCTGGGACGTTTTGGTATTCGCACATCCGCTGGAAATGCCCTACCTGACTGGACGCTCGAAATATCCACCCACGGACCCAACGGTGGGTGGTTTTCTCGCGACCATGGCCCGCTTTGTCTCTCCGCCGCTGATGAATCTCGGGGAGCGCGTGCTTGCGTTTGAAGCGGGGCGCGAAGTTCCCGGATTGCGGGGTTGGGAATGGCATCCTACTCCTGGGCATTCGCCCGGACATGTCTCGTTTTACCGGTGCGAGGATGGAACCTTGCTGGCCGGCGATGCGCTCAGCACGGTGAATCTGGATTCTCCCTTCGCAGCCTTTCTTGAGCTTCAGCAAGTCTGCGGCCCTCCCAAACCATCCACCTGTGACTGGCAGCGCGCCCGCGAATCCGTGGAGCTGCTGGCCGAGCTTCGCCCGCTCACCATCGCTTGCGGCCACGGCATCCCGATGAGCGGCGGCGATGCGGTGATGCAACTGGCGGAACTCGCCGTCGATTTTCCAATACCAGCGCACGGACGTTACGTTCGGGAGCCGGCGCGCATGGACGAATCCGGTATCGCGTCGCTGCCGCCCGCGCCTGCCGATCCAGTGGCGGGCGTGGCAGTCGCACTAGGAGTGGCGGCTGCGGCAGGAACGATGTTTGCGGTGGCCGCGCATCGGCGCAGGCGATCGTCCAAGTTAGATCCTGCTAAGGCTGATACTCCAGCACCAGCGTCGTAATATCGTCGCTCAACTCCGCGCCCTCGCTGAAATCCTCCACGGCTTCGACCAGCTTCGAGTGAAACTCCATGCAGCCCAGCGCCACATTGGCGAGCAGGGTTTCCCGGAACGCTTTCCGATCGAAGAACTCGCCGTCCTCGCTTTCAGCCTCCGACAATCCGTCGCTGTAGAGGACCAGCTTGTCGCCCGGCTGAAGCTGCATGCTCTTTACCTCATAAGAAGCAACCTCCAGCATTCCGAGAGGGAGACCGGTGCTTTCGAGGGAAATCAGCTCGGAACCCGCGCGCACCAGAATCGGCTTTGGGTGCCCGGCATTGGACCAGCGCAGCAATCCGGAAAGATCCACTGTGCAATAGAACACGGTGGCGTACTTTTCACCCTTGGCGCGCTCGGTGAGAAAGCGATTGATGCTGGACATCACGTCTTCAATCTGCGCCGGACCCTCGGAAGCAAGCAGGAACGCGCCCTGCAGTAGAGCTGCGAGAAGAGCCGCGCTCACGCCCTTGCCGGAAACGTCGGCGATCACGCACGCGTAGGCGTGAGGTCCGGCGGGATGTACGTCGTAATAGTCGCCGCCCACCTGTCGCGACGTAATGCTGCACCCGGCGGCGCGAAACCAGCCATCGGAAGGCAAAGCGTTGGGTAACAATCCCTGCTGAATGGTGCGCGCGAGATCCAGCTCTTCTTCGAGATGCCGTTTGGTGCGTTCTTCTTCGAGGAGCCTCGCGTTTTCGAGAATGGTTGAGGCTTCGAGCGCCAACGTTTGCAAAATCTCGCGATTCCCCACCGACAGATCGGCGGCCGAACCACGCGAATCCATGTACAGCACTCCCACGGTATCGTTCAGCGAGTGCGCGATAGTGTCCTGCATGGATCCGGATCCCGTGCGGACGTGAATCAGCGGCACGCACACCACGGAGCGCAGTTCGAGATCCGCGACGGACATTTCGGGACGGATGCCGCCTTCGCCCAGCGGATCGAACGTCATGGAAAGCATGTCGCGCCGGGTGCGAAGAGCGCGATGGATCAGGGTGCGCGGCACGCCGAGATCGGACGGCCCAAGGGCCGCGCCGCGGCGGTCGCGAGCCACGCTGACGTCCAGTTCCTCTTCGTTCTTGAGCAGCAGAAAGCCGCGTTCGGCTCCGGTCACGGAAAGCGCTGCGTCCACCACCGCCGCCAGGACATCCTGAGTGGAGAGCGAGCTTTGCAGCGCGCGGGCGACTTCGACTAGAGACCGGAGCTTTGAAAGATTGGTGGCGCCGGCCGCGGCTTGCGTGGACATTTGCTCCATGAAGCGGCGGATCTCGTCGTCTTCCAGAGTGAAGACCAGGCGGTAGGAATCCTGGAAACCGAAATCGATTCGGTCCGCGTCGATGAGCTTGTGCCGCTTGACGCGGTGCCCGTTGACGAACACGCCGTGGCGGCTCTCCAGATCCTCGACGAAATAGTCGCCATTCTCGGCGACGATGCGCGCGTGCGCCCGCGAAGCCCGGTTGTCGCGCAGCACCAGGTTGTTGTCGCCTTGACGCCCGATGGTAAAAGGAAGAGGTTCGAGAGGCATCCGGGTGCGATTTCCCGACGGATTGATTACCGCCAGCGCCGGGAGCCGACCGGTGGCGCGAAGAGGCTCACTGGGCGATGTCATGCATGACTCCGCCGCGATTGTTCGGTATGGGCGGCCAGTTCTTTCGCACGCAAAACCTGGCAGTGGGAACAGTAGCCGCCGACTTCGGTGCGCGCCAGAACAATCTTGAAACCGAAGTGGCTTTCAATCTGTTCGCGCATCTCGCGCAACAAATCACCGAAAAATTCTTCGATTTTCCCGCAGCGCAGGCAAATGACGTGCGCGTGTTCCTGCTTCAGGCGGGTTTCGTAGTAATGCTGGTCGCCCTCGTGATGCATGAGGTCCAGCTCGTCTACCAATCCGCCGGCTTTGAGCAGCTTGAGAGTCCGGTAGACGGTCACGCGATTGATTTTCGGATCTTTCTCGCGCGCGAGCTCGAAGAGACGCTCGGCGTCCAGATGCTGGCCGGACTGATCGATCAGATCCAGCAGAATCTGACGCTGGCGCGTCAGTCTGACTCCCTGCAGTTTTAGCGAATCCTTGATACCTGCGACCGCCATGAGACTACCCATGAGGGTAGCAAATGCTGGGCGGGATTCGGAGTCTGCGGATCCAGTGCGATTCGGTAAATCATCCGGGGACACGACTGCTGCCTTCGAAGTTTGAAGCTGGCCGTAACGCTAGCCCGTCATGTCCCCGGATTATTAGGCGGTTTGAAAGAGCGTGACTGCTTCAAGCGGTTTGCTTCGCAGGGTGCGGAATTGGTAGCGGGCGAATTCGATTACGAAGCTGGAGGGCTCGGACCGGATCACGCGGCCCGTGGTGACGAGTTGGAGCGGAACAGTGGAATTCAGCAGAGAAGGCCAGTCCATCAGGACCTCCATTTGCGCGCCAGAGGGGACCTCATGCTGGCATGTCACCAGCAGGCCGCTGCTGCTCATGTTTACCGTCAGTCCGACGCCTGAGATTTCATCCTTCGGGTTCAGCGAACGATAACGCGCCTGAAGCCGGACCGGGTATCGCACTTTTAAACGACGCTCCACTCTATCTAGATGGTTGTCGGGCGCGGAATGTTTCTTGATTTCACTCGCCTAGGACGGGTTCGTAGGATTCGTCCGGCCTGGGGCGGAGATTTGGGTTTCGCATGAGGATTCGGGCGCAGGTGTTCCAGCGGAGAAGGGCGTCATCGTTACCCGGATTACGAAGTGCCCCGGCGGTTTCATAGCTTTGCATGGCTTGACGGAATGCGTCGTAGGCGGCAAAGACCGCGTTGGGCGAGCCTTTGCGGAGCTGGGCGTGGGCTAACCGCTCCCAGATTATGCCGGCGTAATAGTGCTGATCGTATTCGCTCTGTAACTTGGGCAGAATCTCGCGGGCCTTGCCGGCTGCGGCGCCGTGGCCGAACTGATCCGTCAGAGAGAGCAGGAGCATCACCAAGGCCTGCTGATTTTCGGGATCCACATGCAGGACATCCAGGCAGATACTTTCGGCGAGGGACGGCTCATTCAACAGCCGGTATCTCTCGGCTTTTTCCAGGGCTTCGCCGATACCGGCGGCTGAAATCGGCTTGAGATCGAATTGCATTGCGATCTACTTCGAGCTGAACATTCGGAACAATCTGCCGAGCGGATCGAAAAACCGGTCCACCACCCGCTCCTTTAATGGAATGATCGCATTGTCGGTGATGGTGATGCTTTCCGGGCAGACTTTGGTGCAGCACTTGGTGATGTTGCACAGGCCGATGCCGTCGGTTTTCCGCAAATCTTCCAGGCGATCTTCGGTATCCAGCGGATGCATTTCGAGAGCGGCGGCATAGACCAGGAAACGGGGGCCGATGAACTCGGCGTGCATGTGATGATCGCGCAGGACGTGGCAAACATCCTGGCAGAGGAAACATTCGATGCACTTGCGGAACTCCTGCACGCGATCGACATCGGACTGATCCATGCGCCAGGTACCGTCCGGCGCATCGGGCTTGCGCGGCTTGAACTTCTTGATCTTTTTCTTGACTTCGAAGTTCCATGACACGTCCGTGACCAGGTCTTTGATCAACGGGAAGGTCTTCATGGGCTGGACGGTGATGGGCTGATCGAGCGGCAGGGTATTGAGACGCGTCATGCACATCAGTTTGGGCATGCCGTTGATTTCGGCTGAGCACGATCCGCATTTGCCGGCCTTGCAGTTCCAGCGAACGGCGAGATCGTTGGCCTGGTTTGCCTGGATGTGGTGGATGGCGTCGAGCACCACCATACCGTCGGTGATCTCGGTGGAGTAGTCGGTGAATTGGCCACCGGATTTGTCACCGCGCCAGATTTTGAAGGTTGCGGTCACTTCATTTCCTCAATGATTTTTTTCAGATCGTCGCTCATGGGCGGCAGCGGTTCGCGGGTTACATTCATCTCGCCATCTTTGCCTTGGCGGACGATCAGGTTGAAGCTGCCGTAGGTTTCGTCTTTGGCTGGAAAGTCGTCGCGGAAGTGTGCGCCGCGGCTTTCTTTGCGCAGGAGAGCGGCGCGGGTTACGGCTTCGGATACCGTCAGGAGATTATTCAAATCCAGAGCTGTGTGCCAACCGGGATTGTATTCGCGATTGCCGCTTACTGCTACGTGTTTGGCGCGCTCGCGCAGTTTCAGGATGCCGTCGAGAGCTTGCTCCATTTCTTTTTCCAGGCGAACGATGCCGACTTTGTCCTGCATCATGTCTTCCAGATCATGCTGGACCTGATACGGGCTTTCGCCGGTGCGTCCGAATGGTTCCAGCGCCTCGCGGGCGGTGATTTCCACTTGCGCCATGTCGATTTCGGCGGCCGCGTTTTTCTTGGCGAACTGCGCGGCGTAATCTCCGGCTCGCTGGCCGAAGACCAGAAGATCGGAGAGGGAGTTTCCGCCTAAGCGATTGGCTCCGTGCAAACCGGCACCGCATTCGCCGGCGGCGAAGAGGCCGGGAACATCCGACATTTGAGTGTCGCCATCCACGCGGACGCCGCCCATCATGTAGTGCGTGGTGGGGCCGATTTCCATGGGCTCGGCGGTGATGTCGATGTCGCCCAGCTGCTTAAACTGGTGATACATGCTGGGCAGCTTTTTCTTGATGTGCTCGGCTGCGTTGGGAAGCTTTTCTTTGATCCAGGCGATGTCGAGAAAAACGCCGCCGTGCGGGCTGCCGCGTCCTTCGCGAACTTCGCGCATGATGCAGCGGGCCACGTGATCGCGCGTCAAAAGCTCGGGCGGCCGGCGCGCGGATTTATCGCCCTGCGTGTAGCGCCAGCCTTCTTCCGGATTGTCGGCGGTCTGGTTTTTGTAGTTCGCGGGGATATCGTCGAACATGAAGCGCTTGCCCAGATTGTTGAGCAGGATGCCGCCTTCGCCGCGCACGCCTTCGGTAACCAATAATCCACGAACGCTAGGCGGCCAGATCATTCCTGTGGGATGGAATTGCACGAACTCCATGTCCATCAGCGTCGCGCCGGCGTGATAGGCGAGCGAGTGACCGTCGCCAGTGTACTCCCAACTGTTGCTGGTGATTTTGAAAGCGCGGCCGATTCCGCCGGTGGCCAGGACGATTGCTTTGGCGCGGAACAACTTGTAACGTCCCCGCTCGCGCTCATAACAGAATGCTCCGGCGATGCGGCCCGCCGCTTTTGAGCAGCGTGATGACGGTGCATTCCATGTGGACGTCGATGCCCTGATGGATGCCGTGATCCTGCAGCGTGCGGATCATTTCAAGACCGGTGCGATCGCCCACGTGAGCCAGGCGCGGATATTTGTGGCCGCCGAAATTGCGCTGCAGGATGCGGCCGTCCTTGGTGCGATCGAACACGCGCGCCCCAGGCTTCGAGCTCGCGCACGCGATCCGGCGCTTCCTTGGCGTGCAGCTCCGCCATGCGCGGATTGTTCAGATATTGGCCGCCGCGCATGGTGTCGGAAAAATGGACGCGCCAGTTGTCGCGATCGTCGACGTTGCCCATGGCGGCCGCGATGCCGCCTTCCGCCATCACGGTGTGGGCTTTGCCGAGCAGAGATTTGGTGATGACGCCGACCTTTACTCCGGCGGCGGAGGCTTCGATGGCGGCGCGCAATCCGGCGCCGCCCGCGCCGATGATCAAGACATCATGTTCAATGGTCTGGTACTCGGGCATTCTTAGAGAATTCTCCAATCCGTCCAGATGCCCATGGAGCACATCCTTATATACAGATCGGAGAATCCGACGGAGAAGAGGCTGAGCCAGGCCCACATCATGTGGCGGCGGTTGAGGCAACTGACGCAATCGTAGGCGGTTTTGCGCGCCGGGCGCTGGGCCAGGCGATCGAACATTCCGCCGACTAAGTGGCGGAGCGAATGGCATCCGAATGTGTAGCAGCTCAGAAGAACAACGTTTACCAGTAGGACCAGCGTTCCGAGTCCGATGCCGAAGCCGTTTTCAAACCAGAGAGCTTTCCAGACGTCGTGCGCGAGCAGGACCAGGAAAAATATTGCGAGGTAAAGAAAATAGCGGTGAATGTTCTGGAAGATCAGCGGGAAGGAGCGCTCGCCGAGATATTTCTTGCGCGGCTCGCCGACGGTGCAAGCGGGCGGATCGGCCCAGAAAGCTTTGTAATATGCGCCGCGATAGTAGTAGCAAGTGAAGCGGAATCCGCCGGGCGCCCAGAGGATGAGCATGGCTCCGGTGACGGAGACGGGCAGCCAAGTGGGAAATTTACCGAACCAGGAATCGGCGCCGGTGGGGCTGAAAAGTTCCGGGGAGTAGAAAGGCGAAAGGTAGGGGCCGAAGTGGTAATGATCGCCTTGGAACGCGGCCCAGGTGGCGTAGACGATGTAGATTGCGAGACCGAGAAAGGTGAGCAGAGGCTGGACCCACCAAAAATCGCGGCGGGAGGTTTGGCCAAAGCGTCCGCGATCCAGGGGGACATCGATGGAAGACATTGAATCGTCAGGCTAGCGGATTGGGGCTGGTTACGTCAAGCGAGGCGCGGCTCGGCGGCGGCTCGCGGTGGTGGGTGGTGGGTTGCTCGTTTCTCGTTTCTCGTTGGTGCGGGGTCGTGGTGCTTTGGGTGGGTTCGTTTCTGCATATTTTGATTTGGGTGTGGATTGGCGGAGGCGCTGGAGGTCCAGGAGCATTTTTAGGGAGCGGGTGTAAGCGCGTTCCAGGCGGGATTCGTTGCGGGTTAGGAAAGAGAGCGTGGAGTTGGCTAGGGCATCATAGGCGAAGCTTAGGGGAGTGATGGCGTCGTAATCCGTATCGTCGTCGTCCAGCTTGGCTTTTTGCAGGATCATTTGGTCTTCCAAGAGATCGGCCTCGACGGCCCACAGGCGGCGCTGACGCCATTTGGCCGCTACCATTTCCTCGACGAGATCGTTCTCGATTGGGCCTTCGGGTTGGAACTGCTGGAGATAGGCGTCGAGCATTTCCGGATACTGCTCGCGGGATTCCATGGCGATGACGACCCCTTTGGCGTAGAGTCCATGAGTGACGGCGTTCTGGGAGGATATTTTGCGGCCGGCCTCGGTTTTGGGTCCGTGAGATTTTGCGCCGTTGGTGCGGGCGGAATCGATTTTTTGTTGGGAAGACATGGAGGTACCGGTTTCAGTTTGGGGTGGGAGGTGGGTGGTAGGCGGTGGGGATGGGTAGTGGGGGGAAATGAGAGAGATCGGGGTTGGTGAGTGTCGGGACTGGCGGAAATTCTTCACGCGCGGCGACCACTTCTACAGCTTGCGCGTTACACGACCAGGTTCGCTGCAACGAGGAGCCTCACCTTGCCCAAAGCTCCCTATCTAGGACATCGGCAGCTGCTATCCGGCTTAGCTCGCCGACATGCGGGGAAAGGCCTCGGATCCACGATAGGATCTCGCTGGGTGGCGACCTGAAGTCAAGCCGATGATAGGGAAGTGCTTCACTGACGTGCTATAGGACGAGATTGCCGGTAGCATCTGCGCCCAAGACATTAAAACCCGATCCGGCTTGCGCTTGAAGAACTTGCGCGGAGCTAATTCATCGCGCATCGATAACTACAAAGTCGACCTCAGGCAGGAGAATCGGAATTGCATCTCCCCATAGTACGCAGGACGCCACGCCTTCTGGCAGACTGAAGAATATGACGTGCTGGACAAAGATCCCCTCTCCGGCGTCTCAGGCTGTTTACTTACCTCGCTCATAAATTCCATTTCCAGAATCGCTCAAAGGCACACTGATGAAAGAGGGTGAGGCGGGTGTGGGGCCTTTCCGATCGTGCGATAGCCGAATTCGTTTCCGGTATTCCAGCCCCTCAAGAACCCGTCCCGCGAGTATTCGCCGTCAGCCATCGCCTCCCATCTGTGGGTCCGTGATGACAGGTTCAAAGGTCGCAACGAAGCCGAAAACCTCTGGCTCGGCCTCCATGCCAAAGATGTGTGGTCTGTAATAGTTCAGGTTGAAACTCGCATCACGAGGCTCGCCGTCCTGTTCTTCGGCTGGGTCCGAGAGTTCAAACGCGAAATACACGCCTGTATCTTCGTTTGAGCAGCAAGCTGCCGTTTCTCGATCTGATAATGCGGTCGGATGGAAAAATATTCGCGAAACGTATTTTCATTGATGGGCTTTCCCTCAGGGTTAGAGCGGAAAAATAGTCATAGCTACGGCGCATAATAGCACTGGTTCGTGCCGTCGCGTGTTCCTACCCTAGTTCAAGTTGCTCGTCCGGCTTCACTCGGCCGTAGTTGTCGGCATCGCGGATACGTGAAACAGAAGATGGTACCCAATTCGGGTGCAAGTTTCGGGTTAAGCTCAAATAGGGATGTATGGCCGTAAGCATTGAAGTTTCGAATGAGCAGCTTGCCGCGCTTAAGGCGAAGGCTGCGGCACAGGGTCTTACGCTTCAAGACTGGCTGAAGAAGCTCGCCGGTGAGGAAGCCGAACCCGCTCAACCTGTCCAACCGTTCAAATCGGGGTACGGGACGCTGGCGAAGTACGGGCCGGCGCCCTCGGCTGAGGAAATGGACGAGAACCGCAGAGAGATGTTCGGCGGCTTTGCCGAAGACTAGTGATGATCGACGGCGTGGCCGACACACACGCCGCTCTCTGGTATCTTTTTGCCGATCCCCGCTTGTCCGTACCGGCCAAGGCCGCTTTTGATGCAGCGGCGAGTTCCAGGCGCAAAATCCTGTTGTCGGTTATCAGTCTGGCAGAAGTAGTGTACCTGGTCGAGAAGAATCGCCTTCTCGCGTCGGCTTACGCTGACTTGAAAAAGGCGCTGCGCGATCCCGATCACGTTCTGCAAGAAGCTCCGGTCACGGCCGAGATCGTCGATGCCATGCTGGACGTATCGCGTGCTGACATCCCGGATATGCCAGATCGCATTGTTGCGGCGACTGCCTTTTATTTTGGCGTGCCTGCTATCAGTCGCGATGGCCGCATACGCGCTTCCAACGTACAAACCGTTTGGTAAGGCACCCCCTCCCTCACGGTCGGGGTTCGGTAACCATCGGTGCTCGTGGCTTTTGTGTACTATGGGCGGGAGGTTTTTATGACCGAACTGAGCGCGCTGTGGCTTCCGGTTTTGTTTTCGGCGGTGATTGTCTTCGTGGTGAGTTCCATTGTCCATATGGTTTTGCCGTGGCATAAGAGCGATTATCCGCAGGCGCCGAATGAGGACAAGCTGCGTGATGCGGTTCGGCCGTTGGGGATTCCGCCGGGAGATTATATGGTCCCGCGGGCGGGGAGCAGAGATGAATGGAAGACGCCGGAGTTCGCCGAGAAGATGAAGGCCGGGCCGGTGATGATTCTGACGGTGCTGCCGAATGGTCCGTGGTCGATGGGGAGGAATTTGGGGCTCTGGTTTCTTTATTTGATCGTGGTGGGGATTTTGGCGGCTTACGTGACGGGTCGAGCGCTGGCGGTAGGTGCGCCTTATTTGCAAGTGTTTCGGTTTGTGGGAACGACGGCGTTCATCGCTTATTCGGTGGCGCTCTGGCAGATGTCGATCTGGTATCGGCGGGCTTGGAGCACGACGATCAAGGCGACGGTGGATGGGTTGATTTATGCGCTGTTGACTGGCGGGGTGTTTGGGTGGTTGTGGCCTCGTTGAAAAAAGGGGACACGTCTGTAGTTACTACGGTGGGCGTGCATCAAGGCTAGCCCGAAGTGTCCCCTTTTTTGACAGTGGCTGGGGAAAAGGCGACAAGTCTGCTAGCCCGAAGTGTCCCCTTTTTTGACTAGACGGAGATGCCGATGCGCCAGAGCAGGTAGCCTACGGCTTGGCGATAGTAGAGCCAGTGCTCGCGCCAGTTGCCGGATGGGACGGAGGGGCGGGGGGATCCGTAGACTTGCAGGCCGCTCGATTCCAGCATTCGTTTTACGCGGAAGATGTGATAACCGTCGCTTACTACGATGGCGGATTGCAGGTTCATGCGGCGCATGATTTCGGCGACGGCGGCTACGCTTTGGGCGGTGCTTTCGGCTTCGCGCTCCACTACGACGGCTTCGGGAGGCACGCCGCGCTCGGTGAGATAGGCGCGTCCCACGGAGCCTTCGGTGAACACCGGATCGCCGCCGGCGCCTCCGGTGGTGATGATGCGCGGGGCCATCCCTTTGAGATAAAGATACAGGGCATGGTTCAAGCGCGCTTCGAGCACCGGTGAAGGCTTGCCGCGGTATTCGGCCGCGCCTAGGACGATGATGGCGTCCGAGGGGCGGGCTTCATCGATCAACGATTGGCGCTGGATCTCATCGGCTACACGATTGATCTTGACGCATGTGCCAACGGCGGCGCCTAGTAGCGCTATCGCGGCGATCCATATCATGATAGATTTGGCTGGCGGCAAGGCGGTAAATCACAGTCTACTTTATGCAAACCCTGACAAGCGCGCGGAACCCGATGTTGAAGGAGGTCCGCAAGGCGATTCTGCGCGGGACCCTCACAGAAGACGGCTTCGCGGTGGCGGAGAGTTTCCATTTGCTGGAAGAGGCGCTGCGCAGCGATTGCGAGATTGGGACGGTGTTCGCGGCGGAGTCTGTGAAATCCGCGGTGGAGAGGCATGTTGGGGGATTGAAGAAAATCCGCGTGGTGGTGCTGCCGGACGAACTGTTCGGGAGCATTTCCGCTACGCAGGCTAGCCAAGGTGTAATCGCGCTGGTGAAACCGCCGGCGTGGACGCTGGAGCAGTTATTTCGGGGGCGGTCACTGGCGGTGATTTTGGATGGGCTGCAGGATCCGGGGAATGCGGGAACGATTGTGCGGGCGGCGGAGGCTTTTGGGGCAACGGGCGTGGTTTTTCTCAAAGGGGCGGTGAGTCCTTACAATCCGAAGTGCCTGCGGGCTTCGGCGGGATCGATTTTCCGGGTTCCGTTGGTGGCGGCGCTGGATGAGCGGCTGCTGTTGGCGGCGGTGGAGCAGACGAAAGCTCGGGATGTTCGCGCTGATGCCCAAGGGCGCGATCGAAGTCGCCGAGTGCAATTTCACGGAAAAATGCGCGATTATCGTGGGCAGCGAGGGGCGCGGGCGTGAGCGAACGGCTGCGGGCGAAGGCGATGGACGTGCGGATTCCGACGGTGGGCGTGGAGTCTTTGAACGCGGCGCTGGCGGCGGGAATTGCGCTGTATGCCGCGCGGAAGCAGCGGATGATTGCGCCGTGAGCCTGTTCGAACCGGACCCGTTGGCGGGCAGTCAGGAAGATGCTGAGAGGCCGCTGGCGGAGCGGATGCGGCCGGCCTCGCTTGAAGAGTTCGTAGGGCAGGAGCATATTCTCGCGCCGGGGAAACCGCTGCGATCGCAAATCGACCGCGATCAGCTGGGTTCGATTATTTTGTGGGGACCGCCGGGAGTGGGCAAGACCACGCTGGCGAGGATCATCGCGCGCATGACCCACGCCGATTTCATCCCATTCAGCGCGGTACTCAGCGGGATCAAGGAAATCAAGGCGGTGATGGCGGACGCGGAGCGCAACCGGCGGGCGGGGCGGCGGACGCTGATCTTCATCGACGAAATCCATCGCTTCAACAAAGCGCAGCAGGATGCGTTTCTTCCGTATGTGGAGCGCGGCGACATTATTCTGATCGGGGCCACCACTGAGAATCCATCATTTGAAGTGATCTCGGCGCTGCTTTCGCGCACCAAGGTTTACATGCTGAAGGCGCTCACGGAGGACGAGATTGTTCGGTTGCTCCAGCGGGCGCTGCCGGTGGTGAAAGTGACGGCTGCCGGAAGATTTGCTGCGGCAGATCGCGGTGTATGCCAACGGTGACGCGCGGACCGCCTACAACATTCTGGATCTGGCGGCGGCATCGTCGACCGATGGGACCTTAGGCGCCGAGGCGGTCGCGGATGCGATGGAGCGCAAGATGCTGCTCTACGATAAATCCGGCGAAGAACATTTCAACCTGATTTCGGCGCTGCACAAATCCGTGCGGTCGAGCGATGTGGACGCGGCGCTTTACTGGCTGGGGCGGATGCTGGAATCGGGCGAGGACCGGATGTATATCGCGCGGCGGCTGGTGCGGATGGCGATTGAAGATATTGGGCTGGCGGATCCGCGGGCGCTGGAGCAATCGATTGCGGCGCAGCAGGCGGTCCACTTTTTGGGGATTCCGGAAGGGGACTTGGCGCTGGCCCAAGTGGCGATTTACCTGGCGGTGGCGCCGAAGTCGGACGCGTCGTACAAAGCGCTGGGCCGGGTGATTGAGGCGGTGCAGAGCCATCGGGATGAGCCGGTTCCGTTTCATCTGCGAAATGCTCCGACGGATGCCATGAAGCAATGGGGTTATGGCGCCGGCTACCAGCATGCGCATAAGTTCGAAGATGCACTGCCGGAGATGGAATGCTTGCCGGAATCTTTGGCGGGCACGCGTTTTTACGAGCCAACGAATCGCGGAATGGAGCAAAAGATCGCAGAACGGCTAGAAGGCATTCGGAAACGTAAGTCCAATCCTGTCAAAGAGTAACGTCGATAGGACTGGGTCGGTAGTACCAGTTCTTTTCAAGCCAGTACCATCCCAAATTAGTAAGACTCTGCTATTGTTGCGAACTGCCCGAGAGCGCAATCTGTGTGTGGGCTGAAAGCAAAAACACATGAACTTCACAGGAATGGATTCGGGTGCTCAAGTGAAACTGGAACGAGACAGAAACGATCGCAGAGGCGCGGATCGCTTTCCCATCGAGCGGGAAGTCCGCTACAAGATTCTCAACCGGAAGAGCGTAGACGAGGTCGGCTTCGGCAAGACCATCAACATGAGCAGCAATGGCGTTCTGTTCAGCACCGAACAGCACCTGCTGCCGGGCAAGCGATTGGAGATTTCCATCAGCTGGCCGGCTCAATTAGACAGCAAAGTGTCGTTGAAGCTGGTGGCGCGCGGGCGCGTGGTGCGGTCCGAAGAGGGACGGGCGGCGATCGAGATTCATCAGTATGAGTTCCGGACGCAGGCGACGCCGAGGGCCACGGTGGTTCAGTAATAACTCCGAATTCACGACATTCTGGGAATTCAGAAGTCGAGGGAGAAGGTTGGAGCTTCTGATTTGGGTACGAGCGTAGGAGTATCCTGATTTCGCTTGTGAGGTCTGCTAAAAGTTCTCCTGTCTGCTCGCTTCCTTGCGGTCGCGGTTCGGTAACATTGTTGGGTGCGGACCTTTGCCGGTTTCCTTTTCCTCTGTGGGTCTTGCTGGGCTGACGATGCGCGGGCGTTTCTTGACCGGGCTAACGATACGCTGCTGAAGCTGGCTGTACAGGCTTCGCGGGCCGACTGGGTTCGAAGTCTACCTTCATCACTTACGATACTGAAATTCTGGCGGCGAAGGCTGACGAGCAGGCGATTGCGGCTACCATGCGGTTGGCCAAGGAGTCCACGCGCTTCAGCTCGGCTGAAGATGCCGGAGGCGATGGCGCGGCAAATCAAGTTGCTGCGGCTTTCGTTGACGCTGGCTGCGCCGTCCGATCCAAAAGAATCGCAAGAGCTGACTCAGATTGCATCCCGGATGGAGGGGATGTATGGGGAAGGCAAGTATTGCACGGGTTCCGGGAAATGCCTGGACCTGGATCAACTGAGACAATATTCTGCAAGACCAGCACCGATCCCAAGGAGTTGCTGGATGCGTGGCGCGGATGGCATGCGATTGCGCCGCCCATGCGGCCGTTGTTCCGGAGGTATGTAGAGCTGGGGAACAAAGGCGCGCGCGAGTTGGGATTCGCCGACATGGGCGCGATGTGGCGGTCAAAATACGACATGCCGCCGGACGCGTTCCCGGCCGAGATGGACCGATTGTGGGAGCAGGTGAAGCCGCTGTATCTTTCTCTGCACGCTTATGTGCGCGGGAAGCTGCGGGAGAAATATGGCGACGTGGTTCCGGCGAACGGCCCGATTCCGGCGCATCTGCTGGGCAACATGTGGGCGCAGGAGTGGGAGAACATTTATCCATTGGTAGCGCCCAAGGATGCGGATCCGGGCTACGATCTCACGGCGATTCTGCAAGGCAAAGGGCAAACAGCCGCTGGATATGGTGCGGTACGGCGAGCGCTTCTTTACATCGCTCGGGTTTGCGCCGCTGCCGAAGACGTTTTGGGAGCGGTCCCTGTTCGTGAAGCCGCGGGATCGGGAAGTGGTGTGCCACGCCAGCGCGTGGGATGTGGACCAGGTGGACGATCTTCGGTTCAAGATGTGCATCGAGATCAACGCCGAGGATTTTTCGACGATTCATCACGAGCTGGGGCACAATTTTTACCAGCGCGCTTACGACCAGCAGCCGTTTCTGTTTCGCGACAGCGCCAATGACGGATTTCACGAGGCCATCGGCGATACCATCGCGCTGTCGGTGACGCCTGAGTATTTGAAGAAGATCGGGCTGCTGGCGAATGTTCCGGATGAATCGAAAGACATTGGGCTGCTGCTTTACAAGGCGCTGGAGAAGATTGCGTTTCTGCCGTTCGGGTTGATGATCGACAAGTGGCGCTGGCAGGTTTTTTCGGGCGAGGTTCCGCCGGAGAAATATAACGAGAGCGTGGTGGCAGCTCAAGTTGAAATATCAGGGCGTGGCGCCGCCGGTGGAGCGGACGGAGGCGGATTTCGATCCGGGCGCGAAATATCACGTTCCGGCGAACGAGCCGTACGCGCGATATTTTCTGGCGGACATTCTGCAGTTCCAATTTCATCGGGCGCTGGCGAAGGAGGCGGGCTGCAGGGGTCCGCTGAATCGGTGTTCCATTTATGGGAGCAAGGCGGCGGGGGACCGGTTGAATGCGATGCTTGCGATGGGAGCGAGCGAGCCGTGGCCGAAGGCGCTGGAGGCGTTGACGGGGCAGAAGGAGATGGATGCGACGGCGATCCTGGATTATTTCGCGCCGCTGCAGCGATGGTTGGATGAGCAGAACCGGGGGAAGCCGGTGGGGTGGTAACGCGCTACCATTTTAGCCACGGATGCACACGGATACACACGGATCAAACCTAGCCGAAGAGACTTGCGCAATTTGCGGCGGGTCGGGCTGGAAGATTGTCGAGCGGGAGGGGATTTCGGGAGCGGAGAAGTGCGCGTGCGTGATGGCGGGACGAGTGGGACGGCTGCGAGGATCGGGCGAATATTCCGCCGCTCTATGAGAAGGCGTCGGTTGATAATTTTGTGCTTCCGCAGGACAATCCGGTGGCACGGACTGCGCTGGCCACTGTGGCGCTGACGGTGCGGGGTTACGTGCGCGATTTTCCCAGTGTTCCGAAACCGGGGCTCATGTTCATCGGAGCGCCGGGCTGCGGCAAAACACATCTGGCTACGGCGGCGCTGCATGGGTTGATCGAGCGCGGATTTGAAGGCATGTTCTTCGATTTCCAAGCGTTGCTGAATCGGATTCGCTCGGGGTACGACCAGGCTTCCGGGACCATGGATCGCGAGGCTTATAAAGCGGCGTTGGACACCGAGATTCTGTTGCTGGATGACGTGGGGGCACATCGGGTGACGGATTGGGTGGAGGACACGGTAACGTCGATCGTGACGCATCGCTGCAACAACAAGAAGGCTACGATCGTGACTACGAACCTGCGGGATCCGGAGGCTGGGAATCAGCGCGGATCCGGGTTGGAGTCAGACATTCACAGCAAATTCTTTTTGGAAGAGCGAATCGGGATGCGGGCGCGGTCGCGATTGTTTGAGATGTGCCGGTTGATTAAGATGCCGGATGTTGAGGATTACCGGTTGAAGCGGCGTTGAAGGCGGACGTGTCTGTGAAAACCGACCTCTCGACACGCTTCCTTGCGGTCGCGGTTCGGTTAGCGCACTCTTCCTGACTAGTGGGTCAGTTTCAGAAGTGGGGCAGGATGTCATCCTGCAGCGGGTTGTTAACCCGCGCAGTTTGCGCCGATTGGCAATCGGCGGCAGGTTACCAACTGTTATCAACCTGCCCACAATCTCTTCCTGAGCGGGTGGGAAAATGGGGGCATGGCTTCTTCCCCGCCCCTCTCTAGCGTTCTGGATGCACGGACTCAGGCTTTTCCTGTTCTCAGCGACACGCTGATTGAGCGGGTTCGCGCTTCCGGCCGCGTGCGCCGTGTCGAGCGCGGCGAGATTTTGTTTGAGCCCAACGATGCGGCTGTTCCATTTTTCGTGCTGCTTTCGGGAAGCATGGAGATTGTGCAGCCCAGTTTGGAAGGCGAGCGGATGGTCGCCACGCATGGTCCGGGCGAGTTCACGGGCGAAATTTCCATGATCTCCGGGCAGCGCAGCCTGGTGCGCGGGCGCGTTACCGAACCTGGCGAATTTATCGAAGTGGACGGCGAAGCGTTCCGGACGTTGATCGCAAAAGACGCGGAACTAAGCGAAACTCTACTGCGCGCGTTTATTCTGCGGCGGCTGGCGCTGATCAGCCAAGGCTACGGAAACGTGATCCTGCTGGGGTCGAGGCATTCGGCGCAAACTTTGGAGCTGCGCGAATTTCTCACTCGCAATGCTTATCCTTACACCTACGTGGATCTGGATACCGACAGATCTTCACAGGCGCTGCTCGACCGGTTCGAAGTGAAAGCGTCCGAAATTCCGGTGGTGATTTGCAGCGTCAGCAAGAAAGTGATGCGAAGTCCGTCGATTCAGGAATTGGCGAATTGTCTGGGATTCAATGCCACGGCTGGCGATTTGCACGTGCGCGATCTGATTATCGTGGGCGCGGGTCCGGCGGGTTTGGCGGCGGCGGTATATGCGGCGTCCGAGGGCTTGGATGTTCTGGTGATCGAAACCCGGGCGCCCGGTGGACAGGCTGGGTCGAGCTCAAAGATCGAGAACTATTTGGGATTTCCCACCGGGGTTTCGGGGCAGGAGTTGGCTTCGCGCGCGACCACGCAAGCGCAGAAGTTCGGCGCCGATATGATGATCGCGCGTAGCGTGGTGCGGCTGGAATGCGAGCGGCGTCCGTATCAAGTGGTGCTGGATTCGGGAGAAGCGCCGCCGGCGCGGGCGATTGTGATCGCTACAGGAGCGCAATACAACAAGCCGCAGCTCGCGAATCTGGCGAAATTCGAAGGCGAGGGGATTTACTACGGCGCGACGTACATTGAATCGCAACTGTGCGAGGGCGAAGACGTGATTGTGGTGGGCGGAGGAAATTCTGCCGGGCAGGCCGCGACGTTTCTATCGCAAACGGCGCGCAAGGTGCACATGCTGGTGCGGTCAGCGGAATTGTCGAGCACCATGTCGCGCTACCTGATCCAGCGGCTGACGGAGAATCCAAAGATTGATTTGCATCTGAATACCGAGATTGTCGGACTGGATGGCGAGGAACGGCTGGAGCGCGTGAGCTGGCAGGACAAGAAGACGGGCGAAGTGTGCACGCATCCGATCGGGCACGTGTTCATTATGGCGGGCGCATCGCCGGGGACGGAGTGGCTGCGTGGATGCGTGGCGCTGGACGATAAGGGATTTATTCTAACGGGGCGCGATTTGGATCAGACTCCGGGATGGCCGCTGGGGCGTCCGCCGCAGATGCTGGAGACCAGTTTGCCGGCGATTTTCGCGGTGGGGGACGTGCGGGCGAACAACGTGAAGCGTGTGGCGTCGGCCGTGGGCGAGGGCGCCATCAGCATTTCTCTGGTGCATCGGTCGCTGGCGGAGTTTTGATGTCGCGCGGAAGCACTGGGGCGGGCTGTCAAAAATGGTGACAGGCACGAAGTTTTCGCGACGGCCCGTCTCGCTGTTTGTTGCACTCGCGTACGCGAAAATTCGAGCCTGTCACCACATTTGCCGAACCGGCCATTTCCGCCAGAGGCGCTTAACGGCTCGTTGATGCCGCTTCCGACGGTTCCGGGTGGAGCCCGGAGTGAGGTTTCACGCCGGTGTCCTTCCAGGCGCGCAGTTCGGAGAAGCCGGCGGCGATTTCGGCCGGGAGAATTGCACAGTGTCCATCGTGCTTCACGTATTGCTGGACGAACATGGCTTGGGAACCAGCTTGCTCGGTAAGTTCCGGATAACGATCCGGAATGCGGACCGGGACCAGCGGATCGTAGCTGGTGTGGATGGCAAGCATGGGATGGGCGAGGCGGCCGGTGGGCGTGTACCAGGTGCGGACGTATTCGGCGGCGTGCGCATTCGCCCGGTAGCGCTTCACGCCGTCGTTCAGCGCATTATAGTCATCCGGAGTTTCGTAGATCATGTCGCGGTTATCAAACGGGTTGCCTCCGGCGCGTTTCTGGAGATCGAGCAGCATGAAGTTGATGAACGTCAGAACACCTGCCAGATCCTTGGTGTTGTGGCCGCCGGAATAGCGGAGCAACGCGGCGGCCTTTTGCGGAGCGGCGTCGATCACAGCTTGTAAATCTTTGGCGGCGTCGGGGGAGTTTTGATAATCCGCCGGAATTTTATCGGGCGGGGGCAGCACGCCCGGATAATAATAATCGAAAACAACTCGCAGGTCGAACGCGCCGCGCGCCATGAAATAGGAGGACGCGGCGAGAGGTCCGCAGAGCGCGAGTCCTGCATCGTAGCTGGTGGGGAAGCGTTCCATGAAAAGCATGGTGAGGAATCCGCCCATGGAATGTCCCGTGATGAACGTTTCTTTGGGCTGGCCGTACTTTGCAATGAAGTGCCGGCGCAGGGCCTCGGTGTCTTGCACGGCTTCCTGGATGGCCCATCCGCCAGCGGCGTATCCGGACTCTGCGACCGCGTAGCCCTGATCGGTAAAGACCGCGAGCACGGGCGGCAGCGCGCCTTCCTTGTAGGTGACGGCGATGGGACTGTAGCCGTGGCAATACATCACCAGTCCGCCGTTCCAGTTGGCTGGGATGTCGATGCGGAATTGGGCGCCATTGATTTCGCCGATCTCGACTTTGGGATCGCCGTTGGGCGCGGCCGCGCAGAGGATGGCGCAGGCCAAGAGGGCAGGGATCAGTCTCATCGTGGAGCCTCCGGATTTATAGAGAAGTATAGCAGGGGAGATGCGATCCGGCAGTGGGTCAGTTTCAGCACGTGGGGCAGGTTGGTAACCTGCCGCCGATTGCCAATCGACGTAAACTGCAGCGGGTTAACAACCCGCTGCAGGATGACATCCTGCCCCACATTCTGAAACTGACCACTGCCATGCGATCCGGCATCACGGGTAGTATCTGAAAATAACGCCTCGTGGCGCACGCTCCCAAGCGTGCCGCGTTCACACTCGTGTGAACGCCTCTTTCTGCCAGCTTTGGTGTTCGCAGGAGTGCGAACACAGCACGCACGAGGAGTGCGTGCGCTACGTCGGCATCTTTATCCACCCCATGATTAATCCCTCGCGGTCGCATGTTCGTAATGGCAAGGGAGTAACAATCTACCCGCTGACGCCGAATTTATCAAAGTTCGCAGGCGAAAGCGCCTGCCCCACTCAGTAGTGGTCGAGAAAAGCTGCCAGCTCTGGGGCTAGGGCTTCGCGCTTGGCTATGCAGAGATCGATTTCTTCCAGGACTTGCGCCAGATTTCTGGGGCCGCCGGTGTAGCTCTTTACGCGATCGGCGAAGAATGTTTGGACCTGATCGCGGTGGGTGGCGTCGCAGAACGCGCCGCCCGCGAACGGGAATATTGCGGCAAAGTCCTCGCCAACTTCGCGTGGAACCAGGGTCAGGAGTTTGTCGATGTTCTGTTGGATGAATTGGAACGGGAGCTCGCGCGTTTCGGGGTAGGCCAGGGGGTCGAACATCAGGGGGAAGAATGATTCGCGTGCGTCGAATTCCTTGGTGAGAGTAAGCGCCAGGGCGCGACGGGCGATTTCGGGATCCCGGAAAGAGCCTAGAGCGGCGATGATCTGCTGGCGCAGGTGTTGGTCTGTTTCTTTTAATGCCGCTTCGTGGAGACGATCGAACAGATCGTTATTTCCGAATTGCGCGGCGACTTGGAGCAAGGAGCCGATCATGTCCGGATCAACTGTGCTACGGTCGGTCAACCATTTTCTGGCTAACCGATCCGCGACGCTGGCCAGGTCCGGCTGCTCTCCAATCCGGGCCACGAAAGGCACCAACTGCGCGCGCAGCAAGCGCGTGTCCCGGCCGTCAGTTGCTTTTGCGATCCAACCCAGCTCGCTGGCGCGGCTGCCGAAGACTTCGCGGATGAACTTTGCGCCTTTTGGGCGCAAGTCATCGGGCGTGGCATTGTCCTTCACAATTCCCGCGATGTCCAATATGGCAGCCACAATTTCGCGGCTGGGATCGCGGCTGAATTCGGGAACCAGCGCCAACGCCGTTCGCGGTGAAAGATCGCCGCTTTTCATGAGCGATTCCACGTTGCCAAGAACTCCCACGCGTTCCGCCACGCTGAGATGCGATCCCTGATTTGCCAGCACTTTGTCGAGCAGGCCGTTCTTGTAATCAATCTGGTAGTAGCCGTTCTCGCCGGCGTTCGGTTCCAGCCAGTCCGGGCAAGTTTTCGCGGACGACAAAACCATGCGCGAGCGGGGATCGGAAAGCAGCTCGCACTGGCGATGCAGGGCGCCATCGGATTCATACGCGACGCAGATCGGAATCTGCCAGGATTGTTTGGCAGTGCCTTGAGAGCCGATGGGCAGCAGGCGCTTTTGCGACAGCTCCAGCGCGGGTTTCGCTCCGCAATCGAGCGACACGGAGACTTCCGGAACACCTGCCTGGTTGAGGAACGTGTCGAAAGCCGGCGCAATATCGTGACCGGAGGCGGAACTGATGGCGGCTTCGAACTCTTTGGCGGTGGCCGCGCCCCAGGCGTGCTGTTTGATATAGAGCTGGATGCCTTTGCGGAATTTCTGCTCGCCGATCCAGGTCTCAAACATCTGGATCACGGCTTCGCCTTTCTGGTAGGTGATGCCGTCGAACGCGTTCGCAATGTCGTCGTTCGATTCGATGGGCTGCCGGATTTTCCGGGTGGAAACCAGGCTGTCCTTTTTCATGGCGTAGAGCCGGTCGTTCACGCCGGTCACGTCCATGTGCCATTCCGGCTTCCACTCGGCGACAATCTTATTCTCCATCCAGGAAGCGAAGGCTTCGTTGAGCCAGATATCGTCCCACCAGGCGGTGGTTACCAGATCGCCGAACCATTGGTGGGCCATCTCGTGAGCGGTGACGATGGCGCATTGCCGCTGGCGCTCGATACTGTCGTCTTCCGGTTTCGAGAGCAGCAGGGTCTCGCCATAGGTAATGAGTCCGGCGTTTTCCATCGCGAAGTTGCTGATCGGCATGGCGATGGAATCCAGCTTCTCGTAGGGGTAAGGAATTCCGAAATAATTTTCGAGAAGTTTTAAAAGCTGCGGGATGGACTCGGCCGCAAATTTCGCATTGGCGGTCTTGCCACGTGGCGTGATGATGCGGAGCGGCGTTTTGCCGACTTTGCCGGCGTCGACAATGTCGAAACGGCCCACCGCGAGAGCGACCAGGTAGCTGGGCAGGGGTTTCGATTCCTTGAATTTCACCGCTTTCATGCCGTCGGGCTCATCGGTGTGCGAGATTTCCGGCGCATTCGAAACTGCAAGATTGTCCTTGGGTACGTGCAGGGTCAATTGCCAGGGAACTTTTAAGTTGGGCTCATCGAAGCACGGAAAAGCGCGGCGTGCATCGGTGGGTTCGAACTGGCTGTAAACGTACCACTGATCCGCTTGCTTTAGCTGGAACAATCCTGCGCTGCTGTTGCGGCTGATTTTGCCTTGGTAGGAAACGTGGAGAATACCTTTTCCGGAAACTGGATGGTCGAAGGAGAATCCGGCAAAGTCATTGCCGCCGCTTAACACCTGCGCTCTTGACTCGGCGCCGGAGGCTGGGCGGAAGCTGGCGTCCTGGATTTGCAGGTCCGACGCGTTCAGCCAGATGATGGGCATCGCGGAACGAATGTCGATGGCGATGTCGACCGCGCCTTGGAACGTGTCGCGATCCGGAATGATGGTGAGGTCCAGGGCATAGCGGATGGGTTGGACAGTGTCGGGGAGGCGCAGCTTAGGTGGTTCCAGATTCGGAGCGGCGAAGGTGAGGGACACCGTGAGAAAGATTAAGAACGCCGCCTGGCAAAAACGGTGGCAGGCACGAAATTTCGCGATTGCCGATCGCTCGCTTTTGAGAAATTTGCTGGCGCGAAAATTCGAGCCTGGAACCTGTGAATAAATCCAAATCACCGACTCCCTTACGGTCGCGGCTCGGTAACGGGGTGTCTCATTCCGAGCCGCGACCGTGAGGGAGCCGGTGCCTTTGCCGATTTTTTCACAGGTTCCTGTCACCGCAATTGCCGAATTGATCATTTCAAACTCTCACCTCGAGTGGGGCAGGGGCGACGGCAACGGGGTTTTTCTGCAGCCACACCACGGATAGGGCGCATAGGTAGAGTCCGGCGCCTACCAGCACTGTACCTCGGAGGCCAATGTGGATTGCGAGGAAGATGGCGGAGGCCGAACCCAACACGCTGGCAGCGGCATTCAATGCCCAGGCCCAACGCACCGCTTGCGGGAATCGGCATTCGAGCCAAGAGAGGCCGGTGGGGAAAGGAATGCCCATCAGGAAGGCAGCCGGCGCGATCAAGAACACGGTTACCACAATTTTTGCCTGGAGCGGCCAGCCCACGCCGAATTCGCTGATCGGCGTCGCGATGAAGGCGACCACGGCAACAGCGGCAAATACTCCAAGCAGCGCGATCATCAGACGGCCGCGATTTGCGCTCGGAACCAGGCGGCGGCTGTAGAAGCTGCCGAGGCCGCTCCACACCAGCATGGAGAACACAATCACGGTGAGGGCGTAGGTCGGGTGTCCGAGGAAGAGGATGAATTTTTGAATGAGAGCCACCTGAATCATGATGTAGCCGGCTCCCAGGCATACGAAATACAGCAAGAATCCGCGCAGACCTTTTTCCACGGGAAGGCGCGTGCGAAGCAGCAGCGGAGGGAGCGCCAGCACCACGATGGTGGCGAGCACACTTACGCCCAGCAGTTCGAACAGCATCGGCACGGCGTGGTTGAGTTTGGCATCCGCTGCATCTTTGGAAAAGTATTTCAAGATATCGCGGGTCTGCATGGTGTAGAAGAAGAACGGACGGTCATCGTCGACGGGGGAAAGGTCAAAGGGATAATCGGCGAGGAATTTGTCCGGATCCGGACTCTGCAGGAACTGCGCGAATGCGTTTTGCTGTTTTTCGCCCGGCACGTACAAACGCTGCAATTCGCCGCTTCCAGTGGCAGCCAGGGTACGCGCGATATCGGTGGCGGTGGCTGGTTTGCGGAAGATCACGACGGTGTCCTGCGCGCCCCAGCCATTCAGTTTTTCAGCATCCGCGCGCACCACGATCACGTGCTTAGCAACGTCGGTCTCGCCCAACTGCGCGAGCGCCGCGCGGGCGAGCGAAAGCAGACGGAGGGATTCGCGCGGGGGATCGAAACCCCAGCGGGTGAAGACCATCAATCCGTCGTCCGTAAGATGGTCGAGATAATCGCGAAAGGCATCCGTGGTGTACAAATTATTTTCGGAAAGCGCGAAGGCGCCGGCGGCGGTGGAGGCCCAGGTATCCACCAAGGTAGCTTGCAGAACCTGATATTTTTCAGCGCTCCGGCGCACGAAGCTGCGGCCGTCTTCCACAAACATATGCACTTCAGGCCGGAAATAGAGACGGCGGCTCAGTTCGGGAAAGCGCTCGCGCATGATGGTGGTGGCTGTGATGGGATTGATCTCTACGCCAGTGACATCCTTGCTACCCGACGCAATTGCGCGGGAGACGTCCCAGCCGCCACCGGGTCCGATGATCAGGGTCTTGGCGCCAGGGCGCAGAACATAGGGAAAGCCCGGCCCCTGACTCAGCAACTTCTGCTTGTCCGCATCCGTAGAGGCGATCGAGATCGAAGTGCGGAATAAACGTGGAAGCATCCGCATCAATCAGAATGGACGCCCAATCGGATCCGGTGACCAATGCGATCCGGGAAAAACTATTCCACTGAACGAAGCGCTCCTTGGGAAGGGAGACGCCTTTGGCATAGTGCACATCGATGGGATGCTGTTTCAGGTTGTAAATAATCAGGGCGACAAAACCGAGAGCGACGGCCACGGCGGCGACGCGTCCCCGGATAACACCGGCAAGGTTGTACCAGATGGCTGCCGAGACGGCGAAGAGCACGGAGGTGACGAGCACCGTATTCGGACCGCCGAATTGGTTCAGCAAAGGAACCAGCAGCAGACATCCGCCGGCGGCTCCGAGCAGATCGAAGAAATAGACACGGTCCACACGCTCAATGGCTTCTGCGACCGCCAACGATACCACCGCTCCGGAAAAGAAGAAGGGCAACGCGCTGGCGAAAAAGACGGCGACTAAAGCACGCTTGTCCATCACGAGGGAGGAGAGCATGAACCTGAGGCAGGCGAGCACCACGAAGCTGTTGATTACGGCGAGGGTTCCGAGCTTTTGATAAATATTGCCACGCCAGCCAGCGACTAGGTACGAGAAAACGCCGCCTGCGCCGAGTCCGAACAGGGCAATGGAGATGGCAAGAAAAGCGAAATGATAAAAGAAAACGACGGAGAAGATGCGGGTGAGGGACAATTCCAGAATTAGCGTGGCGAGCGTGGTAAAGGCCACGCCCATGTAGACTTGTGACCACTTGGTCTTACTCGAGTCGGAGGATGAACTAATGCGGGGCAATTCCTTATGTTAGAGGATCGTGCTGAAGTTCGCACATCCCGTGCTGAAGCTCGGACACATCCGGCCGCCGGAGCAAAACGAGACATCCGGCGACCGGTTCTTCTTCCCTATAAGGCTGAGACGGGGGAGCGGTGGTGGTGGTTGCTACGTTTAGCTCAACAGCTCAAGTTGCGTTGCATGCCGTTACCGAACCGCGACCGCGAGGGAGCGTGCCGAGAAGTGTCGTGGTAGCGCTCCCTTGCGGTCGCGGTTCGGAAAAACAAGGAACATAGCACCGAGGAGTGCGTGCGCTACATCATTGCGGCTGGGGGGGCGGGTTCGTCGGGATGGCCTGCGTTGGCTAGAGGGAGACGCACTAGGAGGACGCCGAGCAGTACGATGACGGCGGTTCCGAATAGGTACGACGGGTCGGGGAATATTTTCGGCAGCGGCCATTCGAAGAATCGGAAGGCGGCGATCACTAGGCCCATTAGTGATTCTCCGGCGATCAAGCCGGATGCCGTGAGGATGCCGACATTTTCCACACGGGCTTTTTGTGCGTCGTTGAGTCCGGCTTTTTTCCGCATGGAATCCGTTACCCAACGGAACATGCCGCCCAGGAAAATGGCGAAAGTGGTGTTGATGGGAAGATACATTCCGACGGCAACCAGCATGGGGCTCCGGACTTTCACCATGATCATCACGATGCCGAACATCACTCCCACAACAACGAGCGGCCAGGGCATATCGCCGCCGACGATGCCCTGCGCGAGCGTGGCCATGAGTCCGGCTTGGGGAGCGGATAGTTTGGGATCGCCAAAGCCAGTTCCCCCGCCCTTTATATTCGCGGCTTGCAGGATATAGAGCGGCCAGTACATGGCGGCGCTGGCTACGACCACGGCAATCAATTCGGCGATCTGAATCTTGCGCGGAGTTCCGCCGAGGATGTAGCCGACTTTGAAATCCTGCAGGAGTTCGCCGGCGACGGCGGATGAGACGCAGGCCACGGCCGCGACGCCGAGCACCACCGCAACGCCTCCGGGTCCGGACACGCCGAGCGACACCATCAGCAGCGCGGCGATGATCAAGGTGGTCAGCGTGAGTCCTGAAACCGGGTTGTTGGTGGACCCGATCATTCCCACGAGATAACCGGATACGGTGGCGAAGAAGAACGCGATGATCAGCATCACAACGGCGGCTACGATGCCGGGCACGGCGGCGTGAGCCAGGTAAATATAAAGCGCGACCATCACGAGAAACATGAGACCGATGAGGCCGAAAACGGTTTTCGAACTCATGTACTGCTCGGTCCGGCTGGTTTCGCGGGCTTGGGCGGCGCTCACTTTCAAATCCGAAATGGCGCGGCGCAAGCCGTCGAAGAGGCCCTTGCGCATTTTGAACAGTGTGTACGCGGCGCCGACCATCATTCCGCCCACCGCGATGGGACGGACGACATAGCGCCACACCGCGTTCGCGATTCCAAGCCAGGATTCGTCGGTGGAGACGCCGGGAAGGAAGTCATGCAGGCGCGGTCCGAGGAAGAAAATCAGAAGCGGGACCATGAGTCCCCAAGCGAGTACGCCGCCGGCGAAATTCAGAGCGGCAAGTTCGGGTCCGATGATATATCCAACGCCGATGTAGGCGGGGCTCACGGTGGGTCCGGACGCAATGGTGACTCCGCCGGCTGCCAACGCTTTTTGCGGGTTGCCCAATTTCACGACGCTCTTTCCGAGTTGCCCGACGCGAATGAAAAAATCTTTGTCGGGAGCGAAGAGCTGGATTTCGCCGAGGAATTGGATCACCGCACCGAGGCCGATGTTGTAGAAGAGAAATTTCGCCGCTTCCGAGCCGCGCCGTCCGGCTTTGTGGATTTCCGAAGCCGCCACCGATTCGGGGAACGGCAGTTCGGGATCTTCCACCATGACTCGCCGCACCAGCGATACGAACAAGACGCCGAGGATGCTACCGACGATCATCAACGAGGTGGATTTCCAGTACGCGTCTTTGGGCGCGAAGGAGGGCCAGGCTCCGGCGATCAGGAATGCCGGCAAGGTGAAGATGGCGCCGGCCGCCACGGATTCGCCGATGGAGCCCGCGGTGCGCGTGATGTTTTCTTCGAGCAGCGATCCTTTGAAGAGCCGCAATACCGCCATGCCGATGACGGCGGCGGGATAGGTGGCTGCGATAGTGATCCCGGCGCGCAGGCCGAGATATGCGTTGGCCGCTCCCAGGATCACAGTCAACACCAAGCCGAGCAGGAGCGCTCGCAGTGTCAACTCCTTCATCTGCATGTTCTCGGGAACGAATGGGCGAAACCGGGGTTGTTCGGTCATCGGTTCACAATCATATCAGGTGATGTCGGGTTGGGCTGAGCCGTAAGTGGGGCGGACCCCCTGGTCCGCAGCCGACGCCCTCGTCGGCTTGTTGAAGAAATAAAAGGAAACCCGAAGAGCGGGTCCGGGGGGACCCGCGCGGACCAGGGGGTCCGCCCCACGGCTTATTGCAGGATTACGCTGGTGGTGTTCGGGCTGGTGTAGGTTCCTACTTGCAGCACGAGTTGCACTTGTCCGGTGGATGCCGATGCTGGAACGCGGGCATTGATTTGGATTACGCCTTGCACTTGTCCGGGGGCGGCTCCCGCGTAGAGAACGTCGGCGGATTGACCGTCGATGAAGAGTTTCACCGGAAGCTGGGGCACTGGGTACGCTCCAACGGGAGTGATCTGGCCATCGATTCCGCCTGGGTTAGTTTGCCCGGCGCCGGTGGCGTACATCGTGATGACTGATCCGCGCGGGGCTGGGCTGCCGTACGAATTGGTGCTGCCGTTCTGGTTGATAATGGCGCCGATTTTGCCGCCGGTACCGTCCTTGGAGAAAAGCGCCGGGAGCGGCTGGAGTTACAGTTGCCGGCATATTCGGCGAGAACTGGCTTCCGTTTTGCACCTGCACTTGAATTTTGGCCGGCGTGATTCCGAACGGAACGATGGCGCTCACCTGATTGGCGGACGCATAGAGCAGCGGCCCTGAAACGCCGTTGAAAAATACTTTTGTATGCGAGAGCTTGTTGGTCAGGCGACCGGTGTTGTCCACCTGGGAGCCGACCGGCACGGTGGGTCCAAGATTGGCGCCGAAGATGGTGACGAGTTCGCCGGGCGCGATAGTCCCGCTCAGGAAGTTTGCCGAATTGGCGATGGCGGTGACTTGCGGCGCGCCTTCGTCGCCTGGGAACGAGCCCGTCGTCAACAATCCATAAATCACCAGCTCATTGGAAAAGGTGGGCACGTAGACACGGCCGTTCGCAATGGTGGGCACCACGTACTTTGCGAAGCGTCCCATGGCGTCGGTTGCGACCATATCGCTATTCCACAATTCATGCGTGAGATCGGAAGCGTCCAGAGCATGCAGGATTCCGGGCTGCTGGGTCACGTTGTAATTGGCAACCGAGTACCACACGATCGCGGTTCCGGGGTTCGTGGAATCGGCGGAAATTGCCACATTCGCGAAGACTGTGGATGGGTTGGGCGTGAATACGGAAGACGCCGTGGCGTTGATTCTGCCGTTCACGATGTTAAATGCGCTGAGCGCGTGGCCGGATTCGTGGATGTATAAAACAGGATTGCTCGGACTATTCCACAACGCGAGCGTGTGCGTGCCAGATTGATCGGCCTGGATGTTTTGGACGGTGCTAGTGTTCTTGGGTCCGAGATGACCCATGGAGTCGCTCTTGATCAGAAATAAATCGCCGGACTTGCCGGCGGTGACCAGTTGATTGGTAGCGGGAAGCAGAATCACGCCGGACGATCCCAGATCGGAATCGGTGCTGTTCAACGCGTCCCAGGTATCCGGGGTGTACCAGTCCGCGAGCGTAAGGTCGGCGCCGGAAAACTTCAATACGGATTGGCCGAAGTTGACGGAGCCGTCGAAGTCGCCATTGCCGGTTGCGACATAAATGTTGCCGCTCGCGTCGATGGCGGGCGCGAGTCCGGAATGCCAGATGGATGCGCCGTAACCGTTGGCCGACGTGGTGACAAAAGCGATCTGTTTCAGCGTGGCGGCATCGTAGCTCATCAGCCATCCGTGCCAGGAGCCCATATCGGCACGAGAGCCGAACCCGAGATAGAGCTTTCCGTTTGAGAGGGCGATGCCGGGCCGCTGCAGTTCGATGGACGGGTTGAAAGTTAGCGTGCCGCCGCTGTTTCCGGCGCCGTGGCCGGGCAGCGCCGCGGAGATGGTCACCGGACCGCCCAGCATTTCCTGGCCATCTGCAAGAGACAACGCGTGCAGGTTGAACGCCGGGATTCCATCTTGCAGCGTGTCAGACACGACGTAGATCACCTGGCGCGTTAAATCGATTACCGGTGTGCTGAGAATGCCGACTTCCGGCAGGATGTCATTGAAGCTGAGAACCCAGGAGGGAACCGAAGGTCCGAGGTTCACCTTCCACAAGGGCGTTGGGGACGTCGGCTGGTCGGCGTCGATCGCATAGACGCTGTCGTGCATGGTGGCGACGTAAACGACGTTGTGCAGGCCCTGGCCTGCGATCTGGATGCCGGACGCGTAGAGCGGCTGGGCGTAGATCTCGCCGTCCACCGGGAAGTAACCGATCTTGCCAAAGTTCGCGGTGTTGACGTTGCTTTGGTTGAGGATGGTTTCCTGCAGGTTCGAGTTGGTGCGCTGGTTGTCGTAGCTGCCGGTTAGTACGTTTATCTGGGCTGAGGAAGAGGCGACTAAGACGAATAAGAGTATGGTTAGTTTGGCCAAGTTCTTATTCTATCGCTCATTTTGAAAAGCACCGACTCCCTTACGGTCGCGGTTCGGAACGAGGGTACCGAGCCCCGACCGTAAGGGAGTAGGTGCCTTTTGAGTGTCAGCAGACCAATTGATGGATGGCTTGGAGTTTTTGCCATAAGGCACCCAGCAAGTCTAGCCGAAGTGCGTTTGGACCATCGGAGAGGGCGCGCTCGGGGGCTTCGTGAACTTCCAGGAACACTCCATCCACGCCAGCGGCGACGGCGGCGCGCGAGAGTGTTGGGATGAACTTGGCTTCGCCTCCGGAGGCGTGGCCCAGGCCGCCTGGAATCTGGACGCTGTGCGTGGCGTCGAAAATAACCGGCCAGCCGGATTCGCGCATGATCGCGAGACCGCGCATGTCCACTACGAGGTTGTTATATCCGAATGAAGAGCCGCGCTCGGTCAGCAGGATTTTGTCGTTGCCGGTGGAGGCGACTTTTTCGGCTGCGTTGCGGATCTCGTAGGGCGACACGAACTGGCCCTTTTTGATGTTTACGATTCGTCCAGTGCGGCCGGCGGCGAGCAGCAGATCCGTTTGGCGGCAGAGGAACGCCGGGATCTGCAGAATGTCCGCCGCTTCGGCCGCGGTTTCCGCTTGCGATGGCTCGTGGATGTCGGTCAGTACAGGGAAACCTTCGCGGCGGAGACCTGCGAGAATCCGGACACCTTCGCGCAAGCCCGGCCCGCGATAGGACGCCAGACTGCTGCGGTTCGCTTTATCGAACGAGGCTTTGAAGACGAACGGTCCGGCGATCTTGCGGATCTCGGCGGCGAGGAAGTGAACATGCTCCTCGCTCTCGATGACGCAGGGTCCGGCGATCAGCCCGAGCGGCTGGCCCTTGCCGAAGCTGGGAATCCCGCTCAATCTGCGTGCGAGAACTGCTTGGGCCGCGCGCGCAAGGCCGGTTTCGCGCGGCTGACGCGATGTTTGTGCGCAGCGCTGATGAAGGCGGCGAAGAGTGGATGCGGCTCCATCGGTTTCGATTTGAATTCAGGATGGAACTGGCAGCCGAGGAACCAGGGGTGGTCCGGGATTTCGCAGATCTCGACGTACACGGCGTCGGGGGTTTGTCCGGCGATCCGCAATCCGCCCTCGGTCAGAACTTTCTCGTATTCGCGATTGAATTCGTAGCGGTGCCGATGACGTTCGCTGATCTCGGCCGCTCCATAGGCTTCCCGCGCCAGGCTTCCTTCGGCCAGCAAGCACGGATAAGCGCCCAGACGCATGGTGCCGCCCAGTTCGTCCACGCCTTTCAACTCGCGCAATTTGTAGATGACGCGATCGGGCGTAGCGGGATCGCACTTCGGTGGTATTGGCGTGCTCCAGGCCGCAGACGTTGCGCGCGAATTCGATGACCGCGGTCTGCATGCCGAGGCAAATTCCGAAATACGGCACCTTCTTTTCGCGCGCGTAGCGGATGGTGGTGATCATGCCTTCCACGCCGCGCTTTCCGAATCCGCCGGGAACCAGAATGCCGTCGAACTTGTCGAGATCCGGCGCGCACTCCGGCCAATGCATGTTCTCGGATTCAATCCAGTGGATGTTTACTTTGAGGCGGTGCGCCAGGCCGCCATGCAAGAGCGCTTCCTTGAGACTCTTGTAGGAATCCTCATACTCGACGTATTTCCCAACCAGGCCGATGTCGACTTCATCTTCCGGATTTTGCATGCGCTCCAGCATGCCGGTCCAACGGCTCAAATCGCGCGGCTGGGCGTCGTCCATGCGCAGCAGGCGCAGCAGAATTTCATCCACGCCCTGTTCGGCGAAGACGAGCGGGACTTCGTAGACCGAAGTCACGTCTGTGGCGGTGATGACAGCTTGCACATCCACGTCGCAGAACAGCGCGATCTTTTCCTTCATGTCGTCCGGCAGCGGGCGTTCCGAGCGGCATAGCAGCATGTCGGGCTGAATACCGATGGCGCGCAGTTCCTTCACGCTGTGCTGGGTGGGCTTGGTTTTCAGCTCTTGCGCGGCGGCGATCCAGGGGACCAGCGTGACGTGCACGAAAGCGGTGCTATCGCGGCCCAGCTCATGGCGGAGCTGGCGGATAGCTTCGAGAAACGGCAGCGATTCGATGTCGCCCACGGTGCCGCCGATTTCGACGATCACCACATCCACGTCGGCGGCAACTTTACGCGCGGCGGCTTTAATTTCGTTGGTGACGTGCGGAATCACTTGCACGGTTTTGCCCAGATAATCCCCGCGGCGTTCGCGATGAATGATCTGTTCGTAGATTCTTCCGGACGTCAGATTATTGCTTTGGCTCAGCTCGGCATGCGTGAAGCGCTCATAGTGGCCGAGATCCAGATCCGTTTCCGCGCCGTCATCGGTGACATAAACTTCGCCGTGCTGGAACGGGCTCATGGTGCCCGGATCGACGTTCAGATAGGGATCGAATTTTTGCAGCGTCACGCGCAGTCCGCGGCTTTCGAGCAAACACCCAATGGACGCGGCCGCAATGCCTTTACCAAGAGACGAAACCACGCCCCCCGTTACGAATATGTACTTGGTTGCTGGCATCATCACCCCTTATGATTTCAACAAAGAAGGTTCAAAGAGAGCTGTTACTCGTTCGAGATCCTCGGGCGTATCCACGCCGAGCGACTCATATTCGGTTTCAATCACGCGGACGCGATAACCATTCTCCAGCGCCCGC
The DNA here is from genome assembly GCA_963774655.1 of Bryobacterales bacterium. Classification (GTDB taxonomy): domain Bacteria; phylum Acidobacteriota; class Terriglobia; order Bryobacterales; family Bryobacteraceae; genus Palsa-89. Next base: position 1,058,331 of record CAVZFZ010000005.1, read on the forward strand.
AATTGCTCCAGCCGTTCAGCCTGCTCAAGGGGACCCACCGGAAGCCCGGAATAGGCAAGCAGGAATTCGCGGCGGTATACATAAAGACCAATGTGTTTGTAATTCGAGCTCCCTCCGTGAGGAATCGGGCTTCGCGAAAAATAAATCGCGTTGCCGAGCAGATCGCTGACCACTTTCACCACATTCGGATTTTCGATTTCGCTCGGATCTTCGATTCGTTTGCTGAGCGTCGCCATGGGGACTTCCGGATCCGACGTCAGAGCCAGCGTGGCGGCGTCAATGGCCGTGGGATCGATCAGCGGCTCGTCGCCCTGGATGTTGACGATCACCTCGGCTGTGTCGGCTGAAGCGACTTCGGCCACGCGGTCGGTTCCGGATCGATGATCGCTTCGGGTCATCTGCACTTGAGCTCCGAAAGAGCGCGCCGCGTTGTAGATGCGCTCGTCATCGGTGGCGATAATCACCTTGGTAAGATAGCGCGCCTGGCTCGCCCGCTCATAAACGTGCTGCAGCATGGGTTTACCGGCGATGAGGGTGAGGGATTTTCCAGGAAATCGAGAGGAGGCGAACCGGGCAGGAATTACGCCCAGTAATCTCTTCGGCACAATCGATGTTATCACAGGTGCTGGAGGGGTGGGCGGGTTCTGATTTTTTGGCCGCGAATGAACGCAAATGAACGCGGATAAGACATTCCTGAGTATGATGGAGACGTGAACCTCACGATCGACTTGGATCGGGAAGAAGACGGCCGCTGGATTGCGGAAGCGCTGGAACTGCCGGGAGTCATGTGCTACGGAAAGACGCGCGAAGAAGCGATTAGCAATGCTGAGCGGCTGGCGATCGAAGTGATCGCGGATCGAATCACACAAGGCGAGTTGCCATCCTCGGCCTTGCGTTTATCGTTCACCATTCCTGATGAGCAATTGGCCGGCCAGTAAAGCAAAGCGAGTTCTCGCTGCCTTGGAGCGGATCGGATGGCGGGTGAAACGCCAGCGTGGCTCGCATCGATTGTTAGTACGACCCGGTTGGTCGGGTTATGAGTTTTCCTTTCACGATCAGGACGAGATTGGGCCGCGCATGCTCGCGCGCATTGCAAAACATACTGGACTGGAACCCACCGATCTTTAGCCAGTCGGACCCCTGCCTTGGTGAGAGGATGAAGCCATGACCGTGACATTGTCCTTGCGGCTTTTGCCTCTGGGCTTGTTACTTTGTGCGACCGCTTCGGCGCAAACGCAAGAGGTCCGAATCTCAGGCCGCGTGACGGATCCCAGCGGTGCGGTCCTACACAAGGCGTGCGTCACATTGAAAAGTGCCGGATCCGCAGATAAAACCGCAATGCTCACCGATGGTAAAGGCGAATTCGCTTTTGGCGGACTTACTCCCGGAACCTATGACCTATCGTTCACCTGGCGCTTCCGGCCTCACGAGATCTCTGGCTTCAAAAACGCGGTCTCTCATTTTCGAGGCCGATGACAAAGAGAAAGTTGTGCCGCCCGTCGTCCTGGAAGTCGGTCCAGCCGTGGACTACCTTCCTGGCACTCGGCCAACCGCAAGAGCAGTCGAGTGAGAGGCGCTGCCCCGCTTCCGGATATTCCTCTCAACCGATGCGAATTGACAACCTTCCCGAGGCGAATCTGATTTGCGGGCTAGCCAAGTCGGGTCGTCGAGCGATGCTTGCCGTTGGGTTCAAGGAAGTGTGCGTACCAGGCAGCGTCATTATTTTTTTCGAGACCAAATATCAACAGTAAAATCGATAGGCTGGCGGCGAACGAATGTGGATAAGAGCCGAGGCGCTTCGCATTCGCGTTCATTCGCGTTCATTCGCGGCTAGACTGAATTGGAATGCCCATCGAGAGCAGAGTCGCCGTCAACGGTGTCGAGATCGCGCTGTTTGAGTGGCCTGGCGAGGGTCCGCCGATTTTCTTTTGCCATGCCACGGGATTCCATGCCCGGTGTTGGAATCAGATCATTGCGCATCTTCCCGGACGGCACTGCTTTGCGATGGATACGCGCGGGCATGGCCGCAGCAGCAAGCCGGAGCCGCCTTATCAGTGGAGGAATTTCGGCGCCGATGTCGCGGCAGTGGCTGAGTCGCTGAGTTTGTCTGGGGCGGTTGGCGTGGGGCATTCGATGGGCGGGCACGCGGTGACGTTGGGTGCGGCGCTGCGGCCCGAGTCGTTCTCCTCTCTGTTGTTGATTGATCCGGTGATCCGGGCGCGCGACGGATACGTTGGACCTTGGACGGAAGCTCATTTTGTGTCGAAGCGGCGCAATCGTTGGAAATCGGCGCAGGAGATGTTTGAACGATTTCAGGACCGTGCGCCGTTCGTCCATTGGGATCGCGCGGTGCTGCGCGATTATTGCGAATACGGATTGCTGCCGGATGGCGATGACTTTGTGCTGGCGTGTCCGCCGCTGATTGAGGCGTCCATTTATGAGAACAGTCCGGCGCCGGCGTCCGACATCTACGTCGAGATTGAAACCATTCGGATTCCGGTGCAGGTGGTGCGCGCTGGAAAGATTCCCGATCCGGGAGACGTGATGGGACGGTCGCCGACCGCGCCGGATTTGGCTGCCAGTTTCCAGCGCGGCACGGATCTTTGTTTGGCGGAGCATTCGCATTTCATTCCCATGGAAGCGCCAGGGCTGGTTGCGAAACTGATCGCGGCGGCTCGCTAAGTTACCATCGATCAGGTACACCAAATGCGAATCCCGGTAATCTGGTGTCTCGCACTGGCGGCTCGCGCGCTGCCGGGAGCTTCCGGCGCGTTGGATTACTCCACTTTCCTCGGCGGCGACGGAGCCGATGTCATCCACGCGATGGCCATCGATGCTTCCAACAATATTTACTTGACCGGAGAAACGCGCTCTTCCAATTTCCCGGTTACGCCGGGGGCCTTCCAGCAGAAATCCGCCGCCAATCCTGGCACCATGACAGGACTGCTCGGGCCGCCCGCGACACCGAATGCTTTCGTCGTCAAACTGAATCCAGCCGGCCAGATCGTCTACGCAACATACCTGGGTGGCTCGGGCGGCGAAATTGGTTTGGGGATCGCAGTCGACTCCACCGGCAGCGCTTACGTGGTGGGTACGACCCTCTCTCAGAATTTTCCCGTGACGGCGGGCGTGGTTCAACCCAAGTTCGGCGGCGATATCGATAGCTTCGTGGCGAAGCTCAGTCCGGATGGTTCCAAATTGATCTACTCGACTTACTTGGGCGGCTCGGACGTGGATGCCATCAGCGCGATTGCGATCGATGGTTCCGACAACGTATACCTCGGAGGCGCAAGCTTCAGTAGCGATTTTCCAACCACGCCCGGAGCATATTTAACGAAAGGCTTGGGTGCGTTTGCCGCAAAACTGAACGCGACCGCCACGGCGCTGGTCTACGCTACGTTCCTCGGCGACGATGGCCAGGGCGGCGTCACCGGCATCGCCATCGATTCCGGTGGAAATGCTTATGCAGGAGGCACTACATCCGCGCTCAATTTCCCCACCACGCCAGGAGCGATTCACGGCGTGCTGACCGCTGAGAATTCCGCGGCGTTCCTGGTGAAACTGAACCCAGCCGGATCCGCCGCAGTCTATTCTGCCGTTCTAGCGGGTGCGGGAAGTTCCGGGGGCGGCCCGGTTGCGGTGGATTCGCTGGGTGACGCGTACTTCGCGGGCGGCACCAACGCACCGGATTTTCCCGTGACTTCAGGCGCCGTTCTAAAATCCACGGACTACTCACATGTGTTTGTCGTGAAGTTAAATCCGGCAGGCTCCGCTCTGGTCTACGGAACGTTCCTGGGAGGCAGCGGCAACGACCTGGTATCCGGCCTTGCCATTGATTCCAGCGGCAGTGCGTTCATCTCCGGTATGACGTATTCCACTGACTTCCCGGTGACGCCGGATGCGCTGCCGAAGCGGTTTGCAGGCAGCCCGTGTTTATTCACCTCCGGTTCGCCTTTCGGAGAGAATCCGTTGATTGAGCCTTGCGGGGACGCGTTCGCGGCGAAACTGGATGCAGCGGGAAGCACGCTCGTGTATTCAACTTACTTGAGCGGAAGCAACGCCGAATCGGCAGCCGCGGCAGCCATTGACTCGAATGGAGCGATGTACGTGGCCGGATGGACACAATCGAATAACTTCCCCATCGCAGGGACGCCGGTTGCCGATACGCGCTACCCGGCCACCTGCGTGGACGCTGGTTCGCCGTCTTCCAGCCAGAGCGACCCGTGCGCGGACGGCTTCGTGGCCCGGATCAATTTCTCCGGCACGTCCACTCCGCCCGCGTTGCGGGTGGTGAACTTTGGCAGCCTGCTGGAAACTCCCGTGGCGCCATCGGAGATTGTCACGCTGTTCGGCAAAGCCATCGGCCCCGATTCGCCCGCGCTGCTGCAACTGGATTCCTCGAATCGGATCGCCACCGTGCTTTCGAATACGAGGGTCCTGTTCGACGGCGTGGCGTCCCCGCTGATCCGTGTTGACTCAGACCAGATCACGGCGATTGTTCCGGAGGCTGTTGCGGGAAAATCTCACTCTCAGATCACGGTGGAACGCAGCGGGATCACCACGGCGTCCGCCAGAGTTGTGGTCGATGTGGCTGCTCCGGCTTTGCTTACAGTGGACCCGTCTGGCGCCGGTCCTTGCGCCGCTATCAATCCGGACGGTACACGGAATTCGCCTGCGTCGCCGGCGCCTGCTGGCTCGATTGTTTCCTTATTCATGCTTGGAGCGGGCGCAACCGGTCAGGCTGATGGAGCGCTTGCCGCCGAGGCGTCGAATGTCTCGCCGGCGCCGATGGTGGTGGTGAGCACCGGATTCGTCCCGTTCGCGGAGGTGCTGTACGCGGGTCCATCGCCGGGCTCAACCGTGGCGCTCATGCAGATCAATATTCAATTGCCTTCCGGTGTCAGCGGCCAGGTTCCTGTATTTGTTCTCTACAACGGCCTCGGCAGCCAATACGGAGCGACCATTTTCGTGAAATAAAGGCACCGACTCCCTTACGGTCGCGGCTCGGTAACGGAGTGCATCATTCCGAACCGCGAGCGTGAGCGACCGGTGTGTCCGCGCCCTGCTTTACCATAAATACAGTGACAATCGACGAACAGTTGAACTACCTGAAGAAGGGCTTGGCCGAACTGATCCGTGAGGACGAGTTGCGCGAACGGTTGATTCAATCCGAAAAAACCGGCCGTCCGCTGCGCGTGAAAGCAGGGTTCGATCCTACGGCGCCCGATCTGCATCTGGGCCATACCGTTTTGCTGCGGAAAATGAAGCATTTCCAGGATCTCGGGCACACCGTGATTTTTTTGATCGGCGACATGACAGGACTCATCGGCGATCCAACCGGGCGCAACACCACTCGGCCTCCCATGACACGCGAGGAAATCAATCGCAACGCCGAGACCTACAAACAGCAGGTGTTCAAGATTCTGGATCCGCAGAAAACCGAGATCCGCTTCAATAGCGAATGGCTGGAGCCGCTCAAGTTCGAAGACATCATCAAGCTGTGTTCCAAATACACCGTGGCGCGATTGCTGGAGCGCGACTATTTCGCGAACCGGCTGAAGGAAGGCGTACCGATTTCTGTGCATGAGCTGCTGTATCCGTTCGGCCAGGCGTACGATTCCGTGGCGCTGCACAGCGATGTGGAGATGGGCGGCACGGACCAGAAATTTAACTTGCTGGTAGCGCGCGAGATCCAGCGTGACTTTGGACAGGCGGCGCAGATTGTTGCCACCGTTCCGGTGCTGGAGGGCCTCGACGGCGTCGAAAAAATGTCGAAGTCGAAGGGGAATTATATCGGCATCACGGAACCTCCCAAGGTTATGTTTCGTAAAGTAATGGGGATCTCGGACGAGCTGATGTGGCGTTACTGGGAGCTGCTGAGCGATAAGAGCCTGACTGATATTGCGGCGATGAAAGCGGAAGAGCCGATGCAGGTGAAGATGCGGTTGGCGCGGCAGATCGTCGGCGGACTTCCATTCCGCCGAAGCGGCGGCGCAGGCACAAGGGGAGTTTGACCGGGAAGTTCGGGGCGGGCAGGAGCCGGATGATATCGAAACGATCTCGCTGCCTCCCGATGCCGGAGCGAATCTGCGCGAAGATTTTGCTCGCCGCTGGACTTGGCGGAGTCAAGAACAGATGCGGAACGCAAGATCAAGGCCGGCGCAGTGGAGATCAACGGCGAGAAAATTACGAGCTTATCTTATACAGTGAAAGAACCAGTCGTGATCCGCCTGGGGAAAAAGTGGAAGCGGATCGTACCCCCGTCACTTAATAATGATGCTCAACCTCGCCGACAACCTGAGCCAGAGCATCGACGCATTGCGCCAGCACAAGCTGCGCGCGGTGTTGACTACCATCGGGCTCACCATGGGTGTCGCGACGTTGATCACCGTGATGACCATCGTGCAAGGCGCGAACGTTTACGTGGAGCAGAAAATCGCGCGGCTCGGGACGGACGTTTTCCAAATCGCGAAAACGCCCTTCGTCGTCACGGATTTCAATGCAGTGATCAAAGCGCTGAAGTACAAAGATCTGCATCTGGAAGACGCGCACGCGATTGCCGAGGGATGTCCGGATTGCTCGCTGGTGGGCGCGTCGGTGAGCGGCACCGCGCGTGCGCAGTATCGCGACAAGGAGATGAACGATATCAATTTCATCGGCCACACGCCCACCATGTCGGACATCGATTCGCGCACCGTTCTGCAGGGGCGCTATTTCACCGACAGTGAAGATCAACGATCCGCCTATGTGTGCCTGATCGGGGACGATTTGGCGCAGCAGCTTTTCGGCGGCGCAAGCGTGCTGGGCCAGATCATCCGGCTGGATAACCAGGAGTTCACGGTGGTGGGTACGATGGAGCGCATTGGGTCCGTGCTGGGGCAGGATCAGGACAACTTCGTGATCGTTCCGATGAATACTTATCTGCGCATGCGCGGGACGCGATCGAGCATCACCATCCAGGTGAAAGCCCCGGCCGACCCGGCATTCAGCAATGCGCAGGACGAAGCGCGATTGGTGCTTCGAGCCCGGCGGCATATCTTATTGGGAGCGTCCGAAGATTTTTTTATCGGCACCAAGGACAGCTATATTTCGCTCTGGCAGAGCATCAGCTCGGCCTTTTTCGCGGTGTTCATCATGGTCAGTTCCATTTCCGCGATTGTGGGTGGGATTGTCATCATGAATGTGATGCTGGTGAGCGTGACCGAGCGGACCAAGGAGATCGGAATCCGTCGCGCAATGGGCGCTACCCAGCAGGACATCATGCGGCAGTTCCTTTCGGAGAGCGTCCTGCAGTGCCTGGCGGGCGGCGCTGTCGGGATTTTGTTTGGATTCCTGTGTGCGCTGGGCCTCAGAACGTTCACGTCTTTTCCGGCGTCGGTGCAGACCTGGGTGGCGATTCTCGGACTGGTGCTCAGCTCCGTTATTGGATTGTTTTTTGGAATTTATCCGGCGACGCGGGCGGCTAAGCTGGATCCGGTGGTTGCGTTGAGGGCCGAATGAAAGAAGACGTTGGCAGGCGGAAGCGCCTGCCCCACATTCTATGACCCGGCACGAAGCTATAGAAAATCTGTTCGTCGCGATGGACACGCTGCGATCGCACAAGGTGCGATCCGGATTAACCATCCTCGGCATCGTGATTGGCGTTACCTCGGTGATCACGGTGGCATCCATCATCGAAGGGCTCAATCGATTCGTCCAGAACAAAGTGGACTCGCTTGGTTCGCGTACCTATTTCGTCAGCCGCCTGCCGGCGGGCACGGATCCGAATCGTCTGCCGCTCAAAATTCGCATCCGCAAATATTTGGATTTTTCGGATGCCGCCTACTTGCGCGAAACGTGCCCGGACATCGCAACGGCGACTACTTTCGGCACGCGGGCGTTCTTTTTCGGCCAGACCAATGTCATCAGCTACGAAGGCCAGCGCGTGGAACGGGTGTTCCTGCGCGGCGCGGAACCGGAGCTGGCGGAGGCCATCCCCGCGTACACGGTAGGACAGGGCCGCTTCATTTCGCGCTACGATGAGGATCACGCGCGCGCCGTCGTGGTGTTGGGCATCGACATCGCCGATTCTTTGTTCCCGCATTCCGATCCGATGGGTAAACAGGTGCGCTTGAACGGCCAGCTCTTCGAAGTGATCGGCGTTTTTGAAAAGGACTCGGGCTTTTTCGGCGCCGGTGGGATTAACCAATTCGCCATGATTCCGTTGAACAAGTTTCACAAGGATTATCCGGACACCAAGGAATGGGCCATCGCGTTCACCGCGCCGCGCGACGGCGACGTGCAGAAAGCCAAAGACGAAGTGACGGAAGCGCTGCGCCGCCGGCGTCATGTGCCGTTCAAGGCCGAGAACGATTTCGAAATTATTTCGCCCGGATTTCATCACGGCGCTGTGGAACAATCTGACCGGCGCGCTGGTGATCCTGACCGGCATCATCAGCTCGGTGGGATTGCTGGTGGGCGGCATCGGAGTGATGAACATCATGCTGATCTCCGTGACCGAGCGGACGAGCGAAATCGGCGTGCGCAAGGCCATCGGGGCGCGCAAATCGGATATCCGGCTGCAGTTTTTGATGGAAGCGACCGTGCTTTCGTGTACCGGCGGCGCCATCGGAATCACGCTGGGGGCGATTATCGCGTTCCTGGTACGAACTCTGATCCCTTCGATTCCCGCAACGCTTTCGCTGCTGTGGGTGGGGTTGGGGGTCGGGATTTCAGTGGCGGTGGGGGTTTTCTTCGGTTACTATCCGGCGAATCGCGCGGCGAATTTGGATCCGATTGTGGCTCTCCGTTATGAATAGACGCGCTGGTTCCTGGTGGGGCGGACCCCTGGTCCGCAGCCGACGCCCGCGTCGGCTTGGCCGGGTGAAGAGCGGGTCCGGGGGGACCCGCGCGGACCAGGGGGTCCGCCCCACTCAAAAGGCACAAGAACTTGGTCTTGGGAAAACTTGTTGATGAATGAATAGACGCCACTTTGTTTGGAAGCTGAAAAATCGGGAACTACTGGCGGGCGAGCGCACGCTCATCATGGGCGTGCTGAACGTCACGCCCGATTCTTTTTCCGATGGCGGAAATTATATGGATCCGGATCGCGCTTTCGCACGCGCCATTGAACTGGAAGAGCAGGGCGCGGATATTCTGGACATCGGCGCGGAATCTACCCGTCCGGGTTCGACTCGTGTTTCCGAAGCGGAAGAGCTGCGCCGGCTGATTCCGGTGCTGAAGCGCTTGCACGGAAAGTTGAGCATCCCGATTTCCGCCGACACTTACAAAGCCGCGGTGGCGGAAAAAGCGCTGGAGCACGGCGCGGAGATCATCAACGATCCTTCCGGACTGACGTTCGATGCGCAACTGGCGCGCGTGACGGCGAATCATGACGCCGCCCTGATCCTGAATCATATGCGCGGGACGCCCGAGACCTGGGCTAAATTGCCTCCGTTGAAAGATGTCATCGGATCGATCCGGCACGACCTGGATGCATCGGTGCATCGCGCGGTGCATGCGGGAATGGACCGCGCGCGCATCGCGATCGATCCCGGGCTCGGCTTCGGAAAACGCAAAGAACAGAACGCGGAGATTCTGTCGCAGCTGGGAGGGCTGGCCTCGCTCGATCTTCCGATCCTGGTGGGACCGTCGCGCAAGTCTTTTTTAGCGGAGCTGAACAAGTCGCCGGAGACGCCGCTCGATTACGCGACAGCGGCTGCGGTGACCGCGGCAATCCTCGGCGGCGCGCATATCGTTCGGGTCCACGATGTGGCTGCGATGAAACTGGTGGCGCAGGTGGCGGACATGATCCTCAACTCCGCTGGCACTTCGGACAGTAGTGAGTCCCACGTTGGCCCACCACGATCCGGCGGATCGCCGTTCCGCAGGTAGGGCACGGGTCGCCCGCGCGCCCGTAAACCTGGTGCTGTTGCTGGAAGCTGCCCTTTTGGCCGTCGGCATCCACGTAGTCGGAAATCGAGGAGCCTTTCAGGCGAATCGCTGTAGCGAGAATATCCAGCATGGCTTGATGCAGACGCGCCACGCGCGCTTTGGTCAATTTCGATGCGATGGTTTTCGGGTGAATGCGCGCTTCGAAAAGAGCCTCGTCAGTATAGATGTTGCCCATGCCGCGCAAGACGGATTGATTCAGCAGCACCGATTTGATGCTCGAGTGTCGTTTTTTCAGGCGCGCGGCGAAATCGTCGAGCGGGATGTCGAGCGCATCGGGGCCCAAGGCTTCGGCGCGATCGAGCAAGCCCGGACTCCACTCGATGCGTCCAAAATGCCGGATGTCGTCGTAAACCAGCAAGCCTTGGTCAAGTTGAAAGACGGCACGCGCGTAGGGTCCTGGTTCGGTATTCATGAGCAGCTTGCCGGTCATGCCTAAGTGAATGGTCAGGACACCGGTGTCGAGGTGCAGCACGATGAACTTGCCATGCCGGTGCACGGATTTTACGAGCTGATTCTGCACGCGACGCCGCAGCACTGGGAATTTCTGGCGTACTACATGATGCGAGGAAAATTTGGCATCGACAATGCGGCGGCCGGTGAGTTTGGGCGCGAGCGTGCGGACTACCGTTTCAACTTCGGGTAATTCAGGCACGCGAGGCCGGGTCCAGCAGAATATCGTCGCCTTCCACTTTGACCGCGTAACGATCGAGCTTGACGGCCGGATCGTAATCGTTTTCGCCGGTGCGGCAGTCGTACGCCCACTCGTGCCAGGGACAAGTGACCAGGGTTCCGTCGAAAGTTCCTTGCCCGATGGGTCCGCCGGCGTGCGGGCAAATCCCCCATAGCGCGTGCAGTTCGCCGTTCTGGTTGCAAATTGCAAAGGTGTCGTCGCCGAGGATTACTTCGGTCACCGAGCCGGGCGGCAGCGCGGCGATGGAGCCCACTTTCACGAATGCCATACAGAAATGTTTTACCACGTTTAAGAAATAACGACCCGAGTGTTCCGACGGGTTTCGTGGTAGCGCTTCCAACTGCACCGACTCCCTAACCCGGTATAGCCGGAACCAAAACCGAACCGCGACCGCAAGGAAGCGTAACGCAATACAGCAGCGCTCGTGGTAGCGCTCCGTTGAAGACGCCAAGTAGGGCGGACCCCCTGGTCCGCGGCCGACGCCCTCGTCGGCCTGCTGAGGAAATACGAAATCCTGAAGAGCGGGTCCAGGGGGACCCGCGCGGACCAGGGGGTCCGCCCCACTTGGCGTCTTCATCAAATTTGGTGGGCCGCAGGCCCATGGTCACTCCCTTGCGGTCGCGGTTCGGTAACAGGTTCGTTCCGAGCCGCGAGCGTAAGCGACCGGTGCCTTTTTTCTAAGCGTCCGCACGCCCAGGGTCACTCCCTCGCGGTCGCGGTTCGGCTAGAACATTGCGCGGGAGTAGACGCCGCCTAGCGGCTCTTGCGATGCCAGGTAGCATTCCGCGGCGTAAGTGGATTCGCCCGCTTTCAAGTTCGCCGGGAAATCCTCGGCGCGAGCCGCGACGTCGTTGGCCCAATCCTTGACATTGCCCGTGCCCGCATCCACGTGAGCCGGCGTGCCAAAGGAGCTGGCGCGCAGGGTGGCGTTACCGATCACGTAGCGCTGCGTGATGACAGCGAACCCTTCGTTGGCGCAGTGCCCGGCGCAATCCGAGGCGTGCACGACGCGAATCTTAGTGAGGATCAGGACGCCGCGCCCGCCCCGGATATCCATCCCCAGACCTTCGGCGACCTTCAGAGCGATGTCCTGATTGGCCGTGTTGCCGAAGTCTAAACCTTGCGAATACATGCTGGCCACGTCGCGGCTTACTTGATTGGCGTGATCGTTCCGGCTGGCGCTGTTACTTACTAAGACAACGCCAATTACCAACGGAACAAAGAAGATCGCCCCCAGCGCGTACAGCGGGACCAGTGTCCCACGCGACTGTTTGGAGCGGGTAAGCATGTCGTCAAGATCAAGAGTAGTCGATGGGCGGTCAAGTTACTAGACGGCATACGGGTTCATTTTCAGCAGAATGCAACTTAGTACTAGAGATCCCGCAGTAACAGTTATATACCCGGTGGGCTCTACGGACTAAGAGGCTGTTAGTTCCATTTTGGTTCGCAGGCGGAAGCACCCAATGCCATATAGTTTTCCAAACATCGGAATGTTGGTAGGGCGGACCCCCTGGTCCGCAGCCGACGCCCTCGTCGGCTTGCTGAGCAGATTGACATTGGGCGGAAGCGCGTGCGCCACATCAACCCTAACGGAGTGGTTTGCCCCATTCGGCTTCTTTGCGCAGGCGGGGTTTCAGAATTTTTCCACCCGGGTTGCGCGGTAGGGCTTCCGAGCGGATCAGCATGAATTGCGGGATCTTGAAGTCGGCCAGGTGTCCTTTGAGGAATTCGCAGATTTCGAGCGGATCCGCTTTCGCGCCTGGTTTGAGCACGATTATGGCGCCCACCTTTTCGCCCATCATCACGTCGGGCACGCCCATCACGGCACACTCGAACACCGCCGGATACGCGCACAATGCGTTCTCCACTTCCACGCAATAGACGTTCTCGCCGCCTCGGTTGACCATGTCTTTCTTCCGGTCCACGATTTGGACGAATCCATCTTGGTCGATGCGCGCGAGGTCGCCGGTGTGCAGCCAGCCGTTGACGAAGGCTTGAGCGCTGGCTTCCGGCTTGTTCCAGTAGCCGGGAACCACGTTGGGAGCGCGCACCAGCAGTTCGCCGACGCCGCCCGAATCCGGCTCGAAAAGTTGCAAATCCACAACGGGCGCGGCGAAGCCCACGGAATCCGGACGGATGTGCGCGAACTCGTGCGGCAAGAATGTTGCGACCGAGGAGGTCTCGGTCAAGCCGAATCCGTTGCCGACGCGAGCGTTGGGAAAAGCCGCGGCGATGCGGCCCACCAATTCCGGCGCGATGGGTGCGCCGCCGTACATCACCCAGCGAACGCCGCTGGCATCGATCTCGTGGAAATTCGGCTGGTTGATGGCCATCCAATGAATGGCGGGGACGGAGGTCAACGAGTTGATGCGCTCCTCCCCGATGGCACGCAGGAATGCCTGCACGTCGAACGTGCGCATGATCACCGTGGTTCCGCCGCCTTCGCAGCTCGAAAGCAGTTGGCTGTTGCAACCCGTTACGTGGAACAGCGGCACGCTGACCAGAGTCCGCACGCTGCCGTCGGAGGGCAATGGAGCGATGCGCCGGCACGTTTCGGTGTTCGAGAGAAAATTCTCGTGCGTGGTCATGGCGCCTTTTGGGAAGCCGGTTGTTCCGCTGGTGTAAAAAATCGCTGCCAAATCAGTGGGGGTCAAATCTTCCACGGCGAAGGGATCGCCCGAAGGCAAAGGCTGGCCCGGCAGAAACACGAAGCGCGATCCGGAATCGTTGATGACGTACTCCACTTCCGGTTCGGCGAAACGGGTGTTCACCGGCACAACCACCGCGCCGGCCATCAGCGTACCCCAAAAGGCAACGCACCAATCGAGGCCGTTGCCCAACCGGATGGCTACGCGATCGCCGCGCGCGACGCCAAGATTTTTCAAGCCGCCGGCCAGGCGCGCCGAGCGGTCCCACAGTTCGCGGTAGTGGATGCGTTCGCCGCCAATTTCGACGATCGCTTCAGCCGTAGGGCGCTGGTCTACGGTGTGGCGCAGCATTTCGAGTAACGAGCGGGGGCGTCCGTCATAGCGCGCGATGTGATCCGCGCCGCGCGTGATGCCGGATTGATCGAAGGGCTGGATCATCCTATTTAAGATAGCGCCAGTGATGTAGGGCGGACCCCCTGGTCCGCAGCCGACGCCCCCGTCGGCTTGTTCTTGCTTTGGTTAAGACCGAAGAGCGGGTCCAGCGGGACCCGCGGGAACCAGGGGGGTCCGCCCCACATTCAGTATGCATTTTGGCGGTCGAATATGGCGCGCGGATTGTTTACCAGCATCTGACGGATCTGGTCGTCCGTTACGCCGCGCTTTTTTAGAGCCGGGATCACGTCGTTGTGGATGTGCAGGTAGTGCCAGTTTGGCAGCACGGCTGGGAGATCGCGTTCCGGCAGCCAATCGTTGAAGCAGGCCGCGTCGTGCGAGAGAACCATTTTGCTGGCGTGGCCGCGGGCGCACAACTTGGCCACTGTTTCCACGCGATCTTCGAACGGGAGAATGGTATCGATGCCGAAGCGATCCATGCCCAGGTAGCTGCCGCTCGCAATCAGCTCTTCGAGATATTCGATGTCGGTGGTGTCGCCCGAGTGGCCGATCACTACGCGTGAAAGATCCACGCCCTCTTCGCGGAACACGCGCTGCTGCTCCAGTCCGCGTTTGGTTCCAGCATGGGTGTGGGTGGAAATTGGAACGCCGGTTTCGCGATGCGCCTGCGCTACGGCGCGTAGGATTCGCTCGACGCCTGGTGTCATCCCCGGTGAATCCGTGGCGCACTTCAGAATCCCGGCCTTGACGCCGGTGTCCGCGATGCCTTGCCGGATGTCGCGGACGAACATTTCCACCATCAGCTCCGGACCGTCGAGTATGGTGCCCGGTCCGCGGTAATGGAAGTAGAACGGGATGTCGTTATAGGTGTAAATTCCGGTGGCAACGATGATGTTCAGCGAGGTTCCTGCCGCGATGCGCTGGATGCGTGGGATGTAGCGGCCCAGGCCGATTACTGTGAGATCCACCACGATCTGGACGCCGCGCGAGGCCAGTTCGTTCATGCGCGCGGTGGCTTCCTGAATGCGCCGGTCTTCCGAGCCCCAGGCCTCCGGATAATTCTGCATGATCTCGGGGGAAAGCACGAAGATGTGCTCGTGCATGAGGGTGACGCCGAGGGCGGAATTCGCAACGTCGCCGCGAACCGTGTTTACTGTGGCCAAGTTATTTAGGCTATACCAAGTTGGCGCTGGGTGTGTAAGGCACCGACTCCCTTACGGTCGCGGCTCGGAATGTGGTGTTCGCGCGTTACCGAGGCGCGACCGTGAGGGAGTCGGTGCTCAGTTCCTTGTACATGATGGTGGCGTCTTCCAGATCCGGGGTCAGCGAGCCGCGGGCGAAGCGGGGGATTATGCCGGCCACGATGTAGTTCAGCGATCGGTATAACGTTTCGGCGGGGCTCGCGGTTACAGTGTCTAGCGTGAGCAGTGTGCGCTGCTCGGCGCGGGCGAGTTTTTCGATTTCCAGCATCAGCGCGCGGGCGATTCCTAGCCGCCGGGCTGATGGATGCACCAACAATTTCGCCACCGCTGCTCGATGCGCCTGATTCGGCGGCATCGCGAGATCCAGTTGCACCGTTCCGACGATTCGTCCTGCACGCCGTGCCACCAAGACGCGGCGTGTGGACTCGCGCATCGGAGGCAGCACTTTTTCCATCCAGAATAACCGCGCGTCATCGAGAGAATATGGCACGAAGAAACTTACGCCGGCGCCTCCGTTCACCACGGCGCGCAGCACTTCGGCCAACATGTCGATTTCGTCCGGCATTGAAACATCGGGCCGCCATTCCGCGATTTGAAATTGGTCTGTGCTCATGGATGCACCATCGCGATCAGATAGCGCGCGCCGCGCCGGCCCAATCCTTTGAAATGCGTTGGACCGTTCAGCACGTAACGCAGACAATCGCCCGCGTTCAACTTGAACAGCGAGCCGTCTATTTCCAGGCTGAGCGCGCCTTCCAGCATCCAGAGGTGATGCTCCAATCCGGGAACCGGCGCGGTCTCGAACGAAACCGACGCTCCGGCGGGCATGTGGACTTCCACCAATTCGCCGCGAAGTCCAGGCGCTGGAGGTGAGACAACTTTGCGGCGATATCCGCTTTCCGGATCCGTCCATTCCGATTGCGTGGCGGCCGCGATTAAGCTCACGGGCTTGGATTCTGCATCCGCCATGAGACGGGATAACGTCCAGCCGTAGGCGGTGCAGAGCCGCCCCAGCATGGCGGCGGTGGGGCTGAGTTCGGATCGCTCCAGGCGGGATAAAGTGGCGCGGCTGATGCCGGTGCGGTCCGACAGCGCTTCGAGCGACCAGCCTTGCTCGGCGCGCAGTTGGCACAGCCGCTGAGCGATGCGGCCCTCGATTTGCTCGCTGCCTTGTGTCTCCATATGGAGATATTATCTCATATTAGAGAATAGATCAATACCGCATGTTAAACTCGTGAGAACTATGAGAAAAACATTGGCTCTCTGCATTCTCGCGGTCGCTCCAATTTTGGCGGCCGAAACCGGCGCGATGAACGATTCCGAGCGGGCGTTTCTAATCGAACAGCTCGAAAAATCGAAGAAGGATTTTCTCGCAAGCATCAATGGACTCACCGACGCGCAATGGAAGTTCAAGCCTGCGCCGGAAGTTTGGTCTGTGGCCGAGTGCTCCGAACATATCGTTCTGGCGGAAGGATTCATCGGCGGCGGCGCGCGGATGCTATTGAATAGCCCCGTGGTGGAGCGGCCCGCGACATCTACCGAGGAACATGACCACGAGATTGTCGGCATGATCGGCGATCGCAGCCACAAAGCGAAGGCGCCGGAACAGATCACGCCCGGCGGCACGAAATTCGCGACGCCCGCGGATGCGGCAGCCGCATTCACCGCCGCCCGCGACAAGAGCCTGGAGTATGCACGCACCACTACCGATGCGCTGCGCGTGCATGTCACCAAAGGTCCCGTCGGCCCGATGGATGCTTACCAGCTTTTATTGTTGATGGCTGCCCATGCTGGAAGGCATACGCTGCAGATTTTGGAAGTGGAAGCAAATCCGGGGTATCCGAAGGCCACTGCGCAGTTGATCGCGCATTAAGAATCGCAGGCAAAAGTGCCTGCGCCAACACTTGGCATTAGCTACCGGCGGACTTGTCCCAGATATTTGTCGAGCCAAGCTGAAGTCTCGCGAGCCAAGTCTGGCTTGAGAACAGCGTCGTGCCCGCTCTCGTAGACGATAAGCTTCTTGTCCCTCGCTGCTGTTCCGAGGTTACGAAATAGCGGGAGTTGAGAGGACTCCAAGGGAAAGTAAGAGTCGTACCGCCCACCCAGCATTAGCACCGGTATGGTCACGCGCGGCGCAAAATTGAAAGGATCGGCCTCTGGTAGATATTTGATGGTAAGCTGAAACCCGCCCGCTGACAGAATCGCCGCCTTGATTCGCCTCTCAACCGCCGGCAAGTGCGCCCCTTCAGGCACTCCGGCACTGAAGCCGAAGTAAGCCACTTTGTTAATGTCGATGTCATTTCGTGTTTCGAGATAATCGAGCGACCGTCCCAAGTCTTTGGCCCATGCAATCTCGTGGTCACGCCGAAAGGCCGGCGGATTGTTCCCTCCGCCGATAAACCCATCCCGCCGCTCATACATGCCCTTGTAAATGGGGAACATCAGCGCGCGGCCGCTTTTCAAAAGAAAGTCATAGGCATCCTCCACTGCCGCGAGATCCAGCCTGTCCTCGGAAAAGGCCATCCCGCCCGGAAAGAAAACCACCACTTGGACCGGCGGAGAGACATTTCTCGGAAGAAAGAGGTAGGCGGTGACGCGCTCGTGGCCGTAGGCGGCATCGAAACTGACCTTCATCCGCGTCCAACCTTCCATGGGCGTTTCTTCCACAACCGTGTTCAGATTCCCTTTGTCGTAGACATAGAGTGCGGAGTAAGCTTGGAATACCTGATCCGAGACCGGCCTCTCTTTCGAATAGTCGCGGCTGGTTACTTCAATGCGTGCGGCCGCCCTAGGGTTGGGAGGTGAATCCAGTTTCACGCAACGAAAACCGAAGTTCGGCTTACGCTCCCAGGGCGATTGCTGGTCCGCGTAGTTGAACATGTAATCTTGTTCGCCGAAGCCGCCGCCAAGGACCAATCTCTTCGCGCCCGGAACCTCGTTCCAGCACCACTCCTTGACGTTGCCTGCCATGTCGGTTGTGCCGAATCCGCTTAGGGAGCCCGGGCTGCCGACCGGCTGGGTGCCGGGACTGTGGAAGTTGCTTCGCGAGGCAATCAGTTGCGTGAAGTCATTCGCTTGCGACGCTAACGTCCAATGGTACGCGGTAGGAAGGCTCTTGCCTACGAACTCCGCGTAGGCCGCCGCCTCGTACCAACTCACTCCGGCAACCGGATATTTCTCTCCACCCTTGGGGAATCCGCCCATCTTCCACGCGGCAGGACCTGGACGCGAAGTGGAATCGCAAAAAAAAGCCAGCGCCTTCTCCCAGGGAACGGGGCGGCCGTCCTTCACAAAAGGCAGCCTCCAGTACTCGCGCTTCTGATACCCTCCCGCGTCGACAAACATCTTAAATTCCTGGTTCGTGACCTCGTGCCTATCGATAAGAAAATCACCCACCTGGACAGCGGGTGCGTGCCCGAGAGGATATCCGAGTTCGACCCAGTCACCGGAGACAGAAACCATTTCGGGCGGAACGCTGGCTTCCGGACGCAGCGTCCAAGTCACATCGAAGCTGTTGATCGCCCCAGGCGGAGCTGAAACCGCAGGCTTCGCAATGAAGAACGCGGGCGCAAATCCAGGCTTGACCACACGCCAAACGTAGATGTCGAGGGGCACGCGAAGTTTTTGCAGCGGCGTCTTTCCCAGGGCGCGCCATGCATTCGAATCGGCGCGATACGGCCGCATCGAAATATCGGCCCCCGCTGGAACAGTGGCGATCGAGACTTCTCCGGTCGAGCGCATCCAGAGCTTCGCCAGCGTGGGGTCGAGCGGAAGAACCGAACGCGCCTTCCGGGTCAGCGTCGCGGCTTCGACATACTCTCCGGAGTCCACCAGGCGCGTGATCTCCGGGGCCGTTTGGAAAGCCCATTGCTGCCGCGACGACTTGCTCCACAACCAGCCCGTAAAGACGCTGACGAGAGCGGCCACCGCTCCGATAGCCACCCAGGCGCGCTTTTTCAATCTCGCCGACGCGAGCGAGGTTTCCAATCCTTTCAATTCTTGCCGGACCTGATCGGCGCTTGCATAACGCTGGGCAGGGTCTTTCTCCATCAACCTGCGAATAATGGCTTTCAGCTTTCCGGGTACCTGGCGGTCCCCGTATTCGCGCGGTGGCGCATGCAGGATCGCGTCGCAGACGCTCATCGCAGAGCTTCCCGTGAACGGACGCTTTCCCGTAGCCATTTCGTAGAGGACAACGCCGAAGGAGAAAATATCCGTGCGGTGATCGAGTGGAATTCCCCGCACCTGCTCAGGCGACATATACCCGATGGTGCCCGCAATCGCACCTTCCGCGGTCACGCCAGGGGCAGCGGGCGCTTGCCGGGCCAGACCGAAATCCAGCAACTTAATATGCCCCTCTGGGGTAACCATGATGTTCGCCGGCTTCAGGTCGCGATGGACAATGCCCGACGCGTGCGCTTTGTCAAGCGCCGCTGCGATCTGGCAAGCGTAGTGCAGAGTGTTCGTCAGGGGCAACCCACTACCCGAAATGGCGTGGGCTAGAGATTGGCCCACGATATATTCCATCGCCATGAAAACCTGGCCGTGATCCGATCCGACCTCGTAGACCGTCACGATATTCAAGTGGTTCAGAGCCGAGGCGGCGCGCGCCTCGCGCATCAGCTGGTGTACGCGTTCAGGCTCGGCCGCCTGCTGCGACGGCAGCAGCTTCAAAGCCACTTCTCGCTGCAGCCGCGTATCAAAGGCCCGGTAGACCACGCCCATGCCGCCTTCGCCTAACCTGGCCTGGATGCGATAGTGCCCGAGGCTGTCTCCGCAAGCTAGTTCAGCGTCGCGGGGGAAGAGCAGGGTCGCTGGACTTTGCCAAGTGGACTCCGGATTGCCCGCCAGCAACCGCTCAACTTCAACGCGGAGCTCTGCATCGCCCTCGCAGGCCGACTCCAGGAATCGAGGCCGGTCCGGTTCCGGCGTCTCAAGCGCCTCTCCGAATACTTCGCGCATCCGGGACCATCGTTCCGGCGTCACGCGCCGGCCTTTGCGCGTAACTGCGATCTGAGCCAACCCTTCGCCATTGCCCAATCCAGCTTGACGGTACGGGTCGCGACGCCGATAGCTTCCGCGGTCTCTTCCACTGAGAACCCGGCAAAATACCTTAACTCCACCACGCGGGCCTGTCGCGGATCCAGCACCGCGAGGCGCGTCAAGGCCTGGTGCACCGCGAGTATTTCTTCGCTCTGATCGACGTCCGCCGCTGCTTGACAGATCGACTCATTCAGCGTCACCGGAACGCCACGCTTGCCGGCATGTCGCCGCCGGGCATGGTCGACCAACAAGCGGCGCATGAGTTGGGCGGCGACACCAAAAAATTGCGCCCGGTTGCGCAACCCGGCGCGGTCCTGGCCTACCAGCCGGAGGAAGGCTTCGTGGACCAGGGCCGTAGGCTGTAATGTGTGCCCTGTGCGCTCGCCTCGCATCTGGTTTCGCGCAATGCGGCGCAGTTCACCGTAAACCAGCGCCATGAGCCGGTCCTGGGAATCGCCGGCGTCAAGCGCAGCCTCGGCTAAAAGCTTGGTCACCTCTCCCCGATTGTTCTCTATTCCTGACAAAAATCTGCCTCGCTACGCGGTTAGTGCTTTCGATTATGCCGCACCCTTGCCCCTATATCCAAGTTCGTGCGCGTTCAGTTCTTGGTATGTCCGAAATCTTCCTTATCAAATAAAGGTCTGATTTTCCTGAAAAACCTCGCGGGGGTCTGCTGATTCAGCGACGGGAACGCCAGCAATTCGACGGATGTGTCGATGAATCGCGCTAACAGCGGTTGGGTGTCTTTGCCGGGCGAGCGTACAATCCGGCCATACTGTTCAGCGACAGTGACGATCCAGAGATCGTGCGGTTCTACAGCCCCACTAATACAAATCTATTGTTTGGAGTCTCGCTTACATCCACATCGGGCTTCCATGACACTCAGCCAATTCCGTCTACTTCCGCGAACCCGCCGCGCTTTTGATGGCCAGACCTGCATTAGCAGTTGTGTGGCGCGCGCACCGGCAAATTCGCCTCGGATAAAACACGAGATGCAACTTTTGTCGAGCCAACTGTTCGCCCCTATTTCTAAGTTCTTGCGCGTTCTCTAAGGGACTGATACGTCCTTCGCGGTACATGTACCGCAAGAATAGAAAACTCGGGAGAGGAAACCACATGTTCACTAAGAAAAGCTTTTTTGTTCCGGCACTGGTGATTTTCACCAGCTTCGCCGGCGTGTCTGCCGCAAGCGCCCAGACGCCCAGATGCTATAGCCTTTCCAGCCTGCGCGGGGCATATTCCGTTGTGGCCACCTATGGTGCGAACGTTGCGATGTCCTTTGGGACAAGGTCTTACGATGGAAACGGAAACCTCACGGGAACGTTTCTCCTTAACGCACCCACAGCCGGATCGACAACTGGAGAAAGAACGATAAGCACGGGCACGCAGGCAGGAACTTACACCGTAAATTGCAATGGCACCGGCAAATTCTTCCGCGTTCTCACCAGCAGCACTGGCACCACGGCGATCCAGGTGGACGACTTTATCATCACTGGAGCTATCGTTCAGAACGGGCTTGTCGCCACCGCAATCTCAGACGCCGTGGAGGTGCCGAGCGCGCTCGTGCCAGGCGGCATTTTTGTGACGCGGATTCAAACTCGACTACCTGACTTCTCTTTCTGATCAACGAGGCGGCGAAGGGCCTGTGCTTGGCTAGTAGTTGGCAGGGCCATGCCCTGCCCCACAAACTACGGCACGGAGGTCAGGCCGTCCCACCGGTCCGCCATTCGAAATGTTTAGAGCACCGGACTGTGAGCAGCCGCCTAGAACAACGGGTTTGTCACGCATACTCCGTAGGAGAGTATACAATTCGCGGTGTAGAAAGCTGCTTTGGCAGGTGGAAGCGCCTGCCCGACTTGCAAACTTACTGAAGTTTGTCGCGGCTTCGTCCGATACAATACCAGGTAGATCCGCCCTATGAACGATCGGACGAAGTCGCTTCTCACAGATACTCGAAACTTGGCCAAGGAACAGGTCGCCGCAGCCTGGCAGATTCATACTGACCGCATTCAAGAGGTCCTCAGCGAACGGGGACCGGAAGAGATTGAACAGATCTTCGAAGAGCGGCTGGCGGGTCTGGCCAACTGCCTGGAAGAACAGCACCGGAACGCGCTGGAACTGCAGCAGATGGAAGCTGTCCGGGCCGAAGAACAGCATCACAATACGCTGCAAGCCCGTGTCAACGAAGCGGCTGCTGAATCGCGCGCCACGGCCGAACGGGATCTCGCCAAGAAGTTGAATCAATCCATCCGCTGCTTGCGTGGATCTGAAAATGGGGACTGGAGCACGGAATTGGTCCAAGCGACGCAAGGATTTTGCGATCGCGCGGCCGTTTTCACGCTTCAGGACGGCAGCCTGCATCTGGAAGCTGCGCGTGGCGGCGTACCCGCCAGGCCCATTGAAGATACCCCGCTCGAAGCTGCGCCGGCTTTTGCCAGCGCCGTGGAATCCAAAGACACTGTCATCGCCATGCGGACCAAGGGCGAGCTATCGCCGCGGATCGCAGCCTGGACAGGCGAAGCCGATTCCTGGAGAAGCTATATTTTTCCGGTTGCCTCTCGCGGAAACGTACTAGGTTTGCTGTACGCGGACGCCGATCAGCGGCCGGTGGAATCGAGCGCCCTGGAGTTGCTCGCCATGGCGGCCGGCGCCTTTGCCGCCGAACACGCCCCAGTGGTAGTGCAGAAACCGGTTGAACTTGTAAGCATCGCCCCGTCCGGACAAAAACCAGTCACAGTGGCCTGGACCTCGCTATCGCGCGAGCAGCAGGACCTGCACCAGCGCGCGCAACGCTTTGCCCGCGTGCAAGTTGCAGAGATCCGGCTGTATAAATCCGAAAATGTCAAAAAGGGACGTGCCGGGCGCAGCTTGTATACGTCTCTAAAGACAGAGATCGATGCGGCGCGGGAAACATACCGGAACGACTATCTGGCGGCATCCGATACGATGGTGGATTATCTCCATCCGGAATTGGTGCGGACTCTTGCTAACGATGACGCTGAGCTGCTTGGCCCCGATTATCCGGGCCCGCTCGTCTAAACTTTCGCTGATTCTGGCCTTCGCCTCCTTGGCGTGCTTTGCCGCGCCTGCTTCTTCGCTTGCGACACTATCCGGAACCTACCGGAAAACTCCCAATCCGCGAACGCGCTCCGCACTGCTGCAGTTTGCGAACGCGCATTCCAATGACCAGCAAGGTGCGCTCGCGCTATTGGTCCTCGGGTCCACCGAGATCGATCAGCGGCAGTTCGGCGATGCTCTGCGGCATCTGGGCGCCGCGCGCAAGCGGCTTCCGAAGCTGGCGGACACCATCGGATACTTAGAAGCTTTCTCGCAATCCGAGCTGCGCGATTTTGCCGCGGTAGAACCAGCTTTGCGACCGGTTTGGCAATCGACACCGAAGTCGCCCTGGATTGTGCAGTCAGTGCTAACGGAAGCAAATTCGTGGCTGCAGTTGAACCAAGCCCAAAAAATTGCGCCGCTCGTGCAAGAACATCTCGCGGATCTTTCCGAGCAGCAGGCAGACTTGTTACTCGCGAAAGCTTATGAAGCGCAAGGCAACGCAACAGAAGCGGCTGCGCGGTATCAGAAAATTTACGTAGATCATCCGCTGACGGCGGAAGCATCCGACGCAGAAACGGCCCTGGCTCGCTACCCTGCCCTGCCGCCGGCGGCTCTGCTGGCGCGTGCGTTCAAGATGATCGATGGCGGCGATTACACGCGCGCGCACAAGCAACTGAATGCGCTGCTGCCACGGCTGAGCGGCGCGGATCTTGACTTGGCGCGGGTTCGGATGGGCGCCGCGCAATATCTGGCGGGAGAGTACAAGCCCGCCTATCAGCACCTCGTTTCGTTCCAGGCCGCCGCGGGCGAATCGGAGGCCGAGCGGCTGTACTATGTTTCGCAATGCGCGCGAAAGATGGACCGGATGGATGAGATGGCTGGGAGCGTGGATCGCCTCGGATCCGCTTATCCGCAATCTCCCTGGCGCTTACAAGCGTTGATTGCCGAGGCAAACTACTATTCGGCGCACAACCAAAAAGATGCGAGCGAACCGTTGTACCGCACCTGTTACCAGGCGTTCCCGAACGATCCGCGCTCCGCGCAGTGCCACTGGAAGTACGTGTGGGCGCAGTATCTGCGCGATCCCGCCGGGGCCGAGACTCTGCTGCGGGAGCATTTGAAACTGTATCCGGATTCCGAACAATCCAGTCCGGCGCTATATTTCTTGGGACGCATCGCGGAGTTGAAGCACGATTCGAGCGAGGCGCGCGTTTCTTACGAACGGCTCGCCAGCTTGTATCCGAATTATTACTACGCGATGCTGGCGCGCGGACGGCTTTCCCAGATGGGAGTTGCGCTGAGCGCGCGGACGGCTGGCCGTTCCGAAATTTTTGTACCGAGTGTCATTACCAAAGAGCGCATGGAGCGCGCGCGTTTACTGCTGAGCGCTGGATTGGACGATCTGGCTGAGGGTGAACTGCGCTGCGGCGCAAAAGCGGATGGGCAGCCGCAACTGATGGCAGTGGAGCTGGCCGAACTTGCGAACCGGCGCGATGCACCGGATCAGGGGATTCGGTTCATCAAGCGCTATGCCCCCACCTACCTGTCGATGCCCATGGATACGGCTCCGGATAAATTCTGGCGCCTGGCGTTTCCGATGCCCTACCGCGGTTCCATCGAAGCCTATTCGCGCGCGCAATCCATCGATCCGTATCTCGTTGCCGCGCTGATCCGCCAGGAATCGGAATTTAATCCGAAGGCGATATCCCGATCGAACGCACGCGGACTGACGCAGGTTCTACCCGGTACCGGGCGCGAGCTGAGCAGGAAACTGAAAATTCCCCGTTACAAAACCGCCATGCTATTCACGCCGGACACCAACGTGAAGATCGGCACCTTCTATCTGAAGGCGCTCTCGGATCAACTGCAAGGCAAGTGGGAAGCGACGCTCGCTTCCTACAATGCGGGCAAATCGCGCGTCACGGGTTGGCTGGCGGCGGGAACTTATCGCGAGCCGGCCGAATTTGTCGAAAGCATCCCCTTCAGCGAAACGCGCGTGTACGTGGAGAGCGTGTTGCGGAACGCAGAAGTTTATCGCCGCTTATACAGCAAGTAATCGCTAGACGCTGATCACCGGACACGGGGACTCGCGAATAATGGAATACACGTTGGTCCGCAACCGTCCCAGTGTGCGCGTCGCATGGCCGCGTCCGATTACCACCAGATCCG
The DNA here is from genome assembly GCA_963774655.1 of Bryobacterales bacterium. Classification (GTDB taxonomy): domain Bacteria; phylum Acidobacteriota; class Terriglobia; order Bryobacterales; family Bryobacteraceae; genus Palsa-89. The sequence continues at coordinate 1,083,470 of CAVZFZ010000005.1, forward strand.
CGCCATGATGCAGAGCCGCTTCCCGCACGATATGGGGAACCTCGCCCGCACCCAAACAGAGTTGCGCCACTACGCCGGCGCTTGCCTGCATCTTGCCGATGGCCTTTCTAGCTTCGTCTTCGAGGAACGCCTGCAGGTCCGCCTCAAAATATTTTTGCGGACGTGTCTCGGCCCCAGGAACGGCATGTACCAGCCACAGCTGGGCGTCGAAATCGTGCGCCAGCTTTGAGGCGAACTGCATGGTGGGAATGCTTTTCTCGGTGAGGTCCACGGCGCACAGGATCCGCTCGAAGTTGGCGGAATTGGGAGGCGTTTCCTCCATATGAACTCCGGTCCACACCGGGCAGGCTGCGTCGTGCAGTATCTTCGCGGTGACGGAACCGAGCAGCATGCTGCGAAAAACGCCGTAACCGTGCGTGGGCAGCATGATCAGGTCGGCCCCATGCTCCTTGGCATAAGTATCGATCACGTCCGCTGGGTCGCCTTCCAGCATCTGGCGTCGGAGAGGGATTCCGGAAAAGTCATTCTTCAAATACGAATCGAATTCGTTGTGACGCGCCTCGCGAATGGCGTCCATGTCCACCAACGCCGTGTATCCGTACCAATCCGTCACATAACCCTGAGGCATCTGCAGAACGTGCAGCAACGTGACTTCGGCCTGAAATTTCCTGGCCATAGTCGCGACAAAGGGCGCTGCCGCGGTGCAGCTAGCCGACATATCGATGGGGAAAAGGATCTTTTGGAAAGTCTGCATTGCGAAACCTCCTGCTTGAAGGAGTGCACGCAGTGTGCCAAATGAAGAAAGCACGGATTCGCCAGCATTTGCGCGCGGAGGTGGGTGATTTCACCCAGGATTCTAGCTCACCTGCAGCACGGCTGCCCCGCGAATGGCGTCGTTCTTCAAGGAGTTGAGTGCGCGATTCGCATCGGCGAGCGGAAAGACTTCGGTCTCTGCGTGAATTGGAATCTGCGCCGCAAGACGCAGGAAATCGTGCCCATCCTGGCGTGTATTGTTGGCCACGCTGCGAATCACGCGCTCTTGATAGAGCAGTTCGTAATCGAGTGGCGGGATGGTGCTCATGTGGATGCCGCCCAGCACCAGCGTCCCGCCTTTTCGTAGCGCTTTCAATCCAGCCGGAACAATTTCACCGGCAGGCGCGAAGACGATGGCGCTGTCCAACGGAACCGGCGGCGGGTCGATGGTACCGCCGGCCCAGACCGCTCCCAATTCCAGCGCGAGCTTCTGGTGCCGCTGATCGCGGGTGCACGCATAGACCTCAGCGCCCCAATGGCGCGCCACCTGGATTGCAACGTGCGCCGCCGCGCCAAATCCGTAGAGCCCGATGCGTCCGCCGCGCTCCGCGTTCGCGATGCGCAGACAACGGAATCCAATGATTCCGGCGCAGAGCAACGGCGCGGCGGCGAGATCGGCGAAACCATCTGGGATGGGATAGACGAAGCTTTCTTCGGCCAATGCATACTCGGCGTACCCGCCATCGACGGTGTATCCGGTGAAACTCGGATGGTCGCAAAGATTCTCTTCGCCGCGCCTGCAATATTCGCAAGTTCCATCGGTGGAGTGCAGCCACGCGATGCCCACGCGCGTTCCGATCGGATAAAGTTTCGCGCCCTGGCCCACAGCTTCAATCATCCCGACCACTTGATGGCCGGGCGTGATCGGAAACTTGCGTGGCGCGAGCTCTCCCTCGATTACGTGCAGATCGGTGCGGCAGATTCCACAGGCACTCACGCGAACCAATACCTGCCCTGCACCGGGCTCCGGCTTTGGAACGTCGGTGAACCGGAGCGGGTTGGTTTCAATGGGCGCCGGTGATTGAAGGATGCAGGCTTTCATGTGGGACAAGCCTCCGGCTTGTCCCAGGTGGTGGGGGGTGGGAAGTGGGTGGTGGGAAAAACCAACAACCTGAGGGACCGCGCCTTTCCCACCACCTACCTCCTACCACCCACCACCTTGAACAAGCCGCAGGCTTGTTCAACATAGTACCCTGAGGTCGGATGACAATTCCTGGCCGCCATTTTGCGCATAACCTTGTTCTGCGCCGAACGCTTCTATTTCAACTTGTGCGCCGAGATTTCGAGACGCGCTTCATCGGCTCGGCGGCGGGTTGGTTGTGGGGACTGATTCATCCCGTGGTGCTGCTGGTGAGCTGGGTTTTTGTATTCCAGGTATGCATGCACGCCACATTGCCTCCCAACGAGGTCACGCACAACTATTCGCTCTTTCTCTTTTGTGGTTTTCTTCCGTGGCTGCTGTTTCAGGAGACCGTGATCCGCTCGGCTTCTTCGCTGCTGGATAACACCAACCTCATCACCAAAACAGTTTTTCCGGCGGAAATTGTTCCGGTTTCTATTTTCCTTTCGTCGCTCATCAGCCATCTCATGGCGCTGGCGCTGGTCATAGCGGTTGTTGGCATTTACAACGGGCATTTCAGCCTTTGGATGCTTTCGCTGCCCATCTACATGGTGCTGATCGGTCTGTTTTCCATCGGCGTCGGCTGGTTTGTTTCGAGTCTTCAGGTTTATCTTCGCGACACCGCGCAGGTGATTTCGGTGATCCTGACGTTCTGGTTCTGGATGACGCCGATTTTCATCAACGAGCAACAGATTCCGGAGAAGTTCCGCTTTGTGGTGCGAGCCAACCCGTTGGCCATACTGGTGCGAGCCTATCGGGACCGGTTACTTTCTTACCGGATCCCGAGCTTGCACGAGTTGGCGATTGTTACTTTGTATGCGGTGACGGTGTTCGTCCTGGGCGGCCTGTTCTTTCGACACCTGAAGCGCGGATTCGCAGACGTGCTTTAAAAAGGCGAATCCAAGAATTCAGAATTCAGGAAGTCAGAATAAAGGTGCCGGCGCCAGGCGCCGGTTTCCTCCTTCCTTGACTTCTTGGATTCTGACTTCTTGAATTCTCTTACTTCAGCTCCGCCGTCTGCGCGCCATCCGCACTCGCATAACTCAACGCAATCGCACCCCACGCCGTCGCCGCCGAGGAAATCCACTGATCGTGATCGTGCGGGAAGCCGCTCTGGAAATACGGCTGGAACTTGGGCGCGCGGCTCGTCACGTGCCAGGACCCATCGGCGAGCTGCGTCCGCAGCAGATAATTTACGCCGCGCCGGTAAGCCGCGTCGTTCGCGGGAATGCCCAATTCATGCAGCGTGTAAAGCACCGTGGCGGTTCCGTACGCGTCGCTCGCGAGTTCTGGCGTTTGCGGCCATCCACCATCCGCGCGTTGCAATGCCATCAGACTCTTGAGCGGCTGCTCCAGCGAGTCGCGATCCAGATGCCCCCATTTCATCCCGAGCAATTGCATGTTCCGATCTTCGGTTGTACGGGGCTGCGCCGTCTTGAGCCATGTCGCTGCTTTCTGGATTCGCCCGTCGAACTCCGGCTTCCGCCCAGGAGGGCCGTAGAAACTTAGTGCGCGAATGGAAAACGCCGTGCGCGAAAAATCGCCATCCTCAATGGGCGGCCGGGCATTGCCCCCCATATGCCAGCTTCCATCCTTCCGCTGCTGACCCGCCATGTTATGGATCAAGGCATCGATGACATGATCCGGCGGCGCGCCTTCCACCTCGAGATGAAGCAGCGAGTACATGGTGGTGTCCACGGCGCCGGGCGGATCCATCCGCTGCATCAAAACCTGTTCGAATGCGCCCCACTGCAACTTCACCGCCTTCAACTGCGAGGCCGACGTCGCTTCGTCCACTTTGATTCCGTGGGAGCGAGCCACCGCGATTGCAAGTCCGGTGAGGTTTTGCGCGTGGCACGACACGCAACCGCCTTCCTGAAAGAAGGCTCCGCTGCTGTGTTGTATAAGAGCGATGCTTTTCGCGGCTGCCTCTTTGGGAGTGGCAAGTTTACTATCGCTGGCCGGAACTACAACCGCACGCAACTTCCTGATGTTCGATTCCAAGCGCATCCAACACCGGAGGATAGTTGAACTTCTTGGCCCAGTCCACGGCAGACTCGCCGTCTTTCGACTTGATATTTTTGTCCGCGCCTTTGGCGAGCAGCAACCGGATTACATCGACATCCGGCCGATCGGTTCCAATCGCCAGGATCAGCGGCGTCATCCCGCGCACGTCCTGCACGTTCACCTTCGCGCCAGCGTCCAGCAGCAACTTCACCGCGGCCGCGCCTCCCGTAGGGGCCGCGTAATGCAACGCGGTAAAGCCGCCCAGCGCGATGGGTCCGTTCTTGACGCGTACTCCCTCGTTGGAGTCCACCAGGCTTACATCGGCACCCTTGGCCAGCAACAGTTTCATCACTTCGACGTTGCCGTTCGCGGCGGCATTCATCAACGCCGTATCGCCGAAGCCGTTCTTGGCGTTGATGTCGGCGCCTTTTGCGACCAAGAGCCGCACGCTCTCTGTGTCGTTCGCATCCGCGGCATCGGAGAGAGCCGTGTTCTTGGCGCTGTCAGACGCCGAAACGTCCGCGCCTTTGTCGAGTAGAAACTTTACGGTTTGAGAATTGCCATCGTGCGCTGCGGCAACAATCAACGGCGTGCGCCCTTGCTTCGATTGCGCATTTACGTTCGCGCCTTTTTCCACCAGCAGGCGAACCTTGGCCAAGTCGTTCGCGCACCACAAGAGAGCCGTAACATCAAATGTGTTCTTCGCGTTGACATCCGCCCCCGCGGCGAGCAGCAATTTCAAAGCGTCCAGGCTGCCGTAGGCGGCTGCGTACATCAGTGGAGTGGATTCGTGCCGGCCTTTGACATTGACGCCGGAACTCTTCACCAGCGTGCGAAGAGTTGGCAGATCGTTATTGCGGATGGCTTGATAGAAGCCGTCGCTTGGGTCTTGAGCGCTTGCGGTCATAGCGCCGAACAGCAATACACCCACGATACAAAATAGACTTCGAAGCATACCCGTCACGCTCCTTTTAGGGACTTTCATCCATTATCGCCTGCTGCCAACCGAACCGCGACCGAGTTGACCATGGCCGGCGGCCACCCAAGGTCATGAAGACGCTTGAAAAACCAAAATCACCGGTCGCTTACGCTCGCGGCTCGGAATGAGATTCCCCGTTGCCGAGCCGCGACCGTGAGGGAGTCGGTGCCATTGTTTTTCAATCAAGGACCAGCGTCTGCGAGGGAGCGCTTCCACGACAGGGGCAGACGTTACGCTTCCTTGCGGTCGCGGTTCGGTTTGGCGGACCAGAACATCCGGCGAGGTCAGGCGCACGCCGCGCACCCTATACTGGTCTTGAGTTGGAAACCGTTGCTTATCAATCCCTCCTGGATGTCTCGAAGACCATCCTGCAGCATCGCGATCTGGCGGGGCTTTTTCGCGACCTCTCAGCCCGTCTGAGTTCCGTACTGCGCTTCGATTTCCTGAATCTGGTGCTGCATGACCCGCGCACCAACACCATGCGTTTGCACATCCTGGAATCCACCGTCGGCTCTGCGACCCAAGCGCCGCCGAATTTTGAACTGGCGCCCGAGGAGTCGCCTTCCGGATGGGTGTTCCTGCATCAGGAACCGCTGGTGATTCCCGATGTGCGGACGGAAACGCGCTGGCCGGCGGTGATGGATCTGCTGCGCCGCAACAACATCGTCACATCCTGCTGGTTGCCGCTCACCACGGCGCAACATCGGCTGGGAGCGCTGGTATTCGGCTTCGGACCCACGCCAGCGGCTGAAAAGAAGCTCGACTTCATGCAACAGGTGGCCGCGCAAGTGGCGGTTGCGGTGGACAACACGCTCAACTTTGAAAAGGTTGAGAAATATCAGCGGCAGTTGGCGCTGGAGCGCGACCGTCTGCAGGTGCTGATCGAGATCACCAATACATTGGTATCGGAGCTGGACATCCGCGATCTCTTTCCCAGCATCACGGCCTGCGTGCGCCGGGCGGTGCCGCATGAATACGCGAGCCTGGCGCTGCGTGTTCCGGGTACCGATCAACTCCGCATCCACGCACTGGTGTTTGAGGGATCGGGCGAAGTGCTGCAGGAAGGCGCTACCGCCGCTTTGAGCGAAACTCCGGCGGGCGAGGCCGTGGAGACCCGGCGTCCGGTAGTTCTCAACACGGAATCGTTATCGCGATTTTCGTCTCCGGTGGTCCAACGGCTTAGCGCGGCTGGATTGAAATCCATTTGCGCGGTTCCCTTGATCACCCGCCTGCATGTTCTCGGAACGTTGAATGTGGGCAGCACGCGGGAAAATGCGTTTCGAGAGGCGGACGTCGATTTTTTGAGCCAAGTGGCGGGACAGGCCGCCATCGCGATTGAGAACGCCACCGCGTACCAGGAAATCGCACTGTTGAAGGATCAGCTTGCCGAGGAGAAGTTGTATCTGCAAGGTGAAATCCTGGCCGACCGCAATTTCGGCGAGATCGTGGGCGACAGCCCGAGCTTTCGCAGCGTTCTGGAGCAGGTGGCGACAGTGGCGCCAACGGATGCGTCGGTTTTGATCCTGGGCGAAACCGGCACGGGCAAAGAGTTGATCGCGCGCGCCATTCACGATCTCAGCGGACGCCGCGAGCGGACGTTCGTCAAGCTCAACTGCGCGGCCATCCCCACGGGACTGCTCGAAAGCGAACTGTTCGGTCACGAAAAAGGCGCGTTCACCGGCGCCATCATGCAAAAAGCCGGGCGCTTCGAATTGGCCAACAAAGGAACGTTGTTTCTGGATGAAATCGGGGACATTCCTCTGGAATTGCAGCCGAAGCTGCTGCGCGCTCTGCAGGAGCACGAGTTCGAGCGGCTGGGTGGCACGCGCACGATCAAGGTGGATGTGCGGCTGGTAGCGGCAACCAATCGCGATCTCGCGCAGATGATCGCCGAGCGCCAGTTCCGGACCGATCTCTATTACCGGTTGAATGTGTTTCCTATTTCGGTGCCACCGCTGCGTGGACGGGCCGACGACATCCCCAAACTGGTTCGCTACTTCACGCAAAAATTCGCCCGCCGCATGAACAAGCGCGTGGAAACAATTTCGCAGGAGACCATGGACGCCCTGGTGCGCTATCCGTGGCCGGGCAACGTGCGAGAGCTGGAGAATTTAATCGAACGCGCAGTCATTCTGTCGCGTGGGGCAACGCTTCAAATTCCGCTGGCGGAACTACGCGCGGCAGCAACAGATACCACCTCGGCACTCACTCTCGAAGACGCCGAGCGCGACCATATCCGCCGCGTCCTGGAGCGCTCGAACGGAGTGGTGGGCGGTCCTAATGGGGCAGCCGCCAAGCTGGGGATGAAACGGACCACGCTGCAATCGAAGATGAAGAAGTTGGGGATGTGAAAAAAACCGTTTCTGGTTTCTCGTTCTGCGTTTCTCGTTTGTCCGGTGACGCGAACGAGAAACGAGAAACGAGAAACGGTCTTAGACCGCTGGAGCGGCGTTATCCGACACTGCCTCTAAAAGCTCGATTGCCATTCTCCGTACCGGTCTTAGAAAAGGGGATTTGGATAGTTTCAATACCCCAGCGACGATGCCGATACTTTTGTCTACTAGTTTTTCGGTTCGCTGCTGGCCTGGCGAGCGATCGTAGATCCAGAACAGGATCAGGCTCATTTGGTAGAGCCATAGCAGATTGGGCAGGTGTGGTTTTAAATCGTCGGGGACGTTGAGATTGCTACCTACCAGCGCACTTGAGAAATGCCGCATGTCGCGCTCGCGGATATCGCGCGTCTGGATGCTGAAGGGCGAGAGCGGATGCTCGGGGTCCGCCGCGTGACGCAGCAGTGCGCCTAGGAATTTACGGTTGGGACCGAAGTATTCGAACTTCACGTCGATCACCGCGCGCAAGCGGGCTTTCAAATCGATTTTTCTGCCGAGAGCCGCTTCAATCTGCTCGTGCATGGTTTGGCTGGCATCGCCATAGAACGCCATGACGAGCGCTTCCTTGGATTGGAAGTAATAGTACGCGGCGCCGATGGCTACGTCCGCCGCGTTCGCGATATCGCGCATGGTGGTCTCATCGAAACCGCGCTCGCGAAAGAGTCCGAGTGCGGCGGAAAGAATGCGGGAGCGGGTTTCTTCGGCTTTGGTTTTCATTGTCCTCTAAAAGGAATCCAGGAATTCCGGGAATCCACGAAGTCGAGGAAGGAGGTCGGCGCGGCCTGCCGGCCACGCCATCGTTTCTTCCTCGACTCCCTCGGCTCCCTTGTATTCTTGGATTCGTTTCATCACTGGCACCTCGGGGGATTCACGGCGCTGAGTTCCACAGCCAGTTCGTCATCGCTTTTCAATTGCAGCCAACTGGATATTCGCCGGCGATTCACCGACAGAATCGCGAAAGCCGAGCGGGCTAACGGTAAGAGCGCTGGCTTCGACAGGCGCTTGGCCCAGCTCCGGTAATCCTTCAGCGCATAAAGACAGATGAGCCACGCGTGGTCGCCCAGATAGACTCGCCCGTCATCGCTCACCACCACCAATTCGTCGCGAGCGATGCGATCCGCCAACGTTGGATATACGCGAAAAGCAGCATCGGAAGGAAGCAGGCGAATCCCGATCCATTTCTTTTGGGCGGCTAACCAGCCGCCCAGCCGTTTGCAGAGTCCGCACCGCTGGTCATAGACCACCGTGAGATATTGCATGAAATCAGCTCCCTGGGGTTAACAAAGCATCGGGAGGAAATGGCGGCGCAACCTGGCCTTCCCGCGCCCGCTTACGGACGCTGGAGAATACTAACAGGTTAAAGAAGTGCATTCCGCCCAGAACTAGCAGTACCAAACCTAACTTGTCGCTCACCAGTTCGATGGCCTGGCGCAGGTTGCTTGGGTTCTCGAGTGCTCTTCAAGGCGAAGGCCACATAGCCGACGTTAATGAGGTAGAAGCCTACCACCAGCAAGTGATTTATGGAGTCGGCCAGTTCCTGCTGGCCATGAAAGGCATCCACCAGGAAGATCCGGCCGCGCTTGTGAAGGGTCTTGGCCACCCAGACGGTGACGGTTAAGCTGATGGCCAAATAAACGAAGTAGCTGTAGACGATAAACATTGGAAGTCTCCTCTGAATCTTGAATCTGTTTAAATTTTGAACATGTTCAATAATAGACTAAGGCCGGTTGTTCCTCTCGGTCAAGGAGATTTTTGAATGCATTCAAAAATAGGTTACAGGAGGATACAGGCTCAGACCTTTCCCCTAGCGGGATCTCCAGCTATTGGCATGTGTTACAGGCTGCTATAATAATGGGCGATGGCTCAGGTCGAGAACGGCAGTCCAGGCAAGAAGATCATCCTGCTCCGGCCGCGCGGTTTTTGCGCAGGGGTAGTACGGGCGATCGATGTTGTCAAGATCGTCCTAAACCTCTACGGAGCGCCAGTTTACGTGCGCAAAGAGATCGTGCACAACCGCCACGTCGTGGATGAGTTGCGCCAAGCGGGAGCGATCTTCGTCGACGAATTGAGCGAGGTTCCGGAGGGCGCCAGGGTGATTTTCAGCGCTCACGGGGTTTCGCCCGCCGTCCGCAAAGAAGCGAAGGAACGAAACCTGCAAGTGATCGACGCCACTTGCCCGCTGGTTACAAAGGTCCATCTGGAAGCGGTTCGCTTTGCCCGTCAAGACTATACGATCATCCTGATCGGCCACGCCGGCCACGATGAAGTAATCGGAACTCTAGGGGAAGCTCCCGAATCTACCATGTTGGTGTCGTCCGTCGCGGATGTCGACCGGCTGCAAGTGAAAGACCCTCAGAAGATGTCTTACCTCACCCAAACCACCCTGAGCCTGGATGAGACCCGAGACATCGTTGCCCGGCTGCACGAGCGTTTTCCGGCAATCAAGGGACCCAAGACGCAGGACATTTGCTACGCAACCGAGAATCGGCAACTCGGGGTAAAAGCCGTAGTACCTCTCACGGAAGTACTACTGGTGGTAGGGTCGCAAAACAGTTCGAATTCGCGCCGGCTCGTGGAGGTTTGCGAGAACGAAGGCGTTCCCGCTTATCTGGTGGATGATAGCCGGGAAGTGAAACCGGAATGGCTGGAAGGCATTCGGACGGTAGCGGTTACTGCCGGGGCTTCGGCTCCGGAAAACCTGGTCCAAGAACTCATCCAGTCGCTCGAAACGCAGTTTGGCTTCGATTTTATGGAAGAGATGGAGCTCAAAGAAGAAGACGTGCGCTTCCATCTGCCTTCTGACCTGGAACGCTCCGCCCTGAAGTTGACCACCATCGCCCACGTATGACTCCGCAACTCCAGGTTGCAGATTCATTGCTGGCGGCAACCGGCAAAGCCGCTGAGCGGACGGTGGATTACTTCCTCCGGACCCAGCACAAACCGGGTTACTGGATGGGCGAGCTCACCGCCGATACCACGCTCGAAGCGGATTACATTCTGTTACAACTCTGGTTGCATCCCCCGGTGGATGGCGACTGGAACCCGCCCACACGGCCGAGAATCAAACGCGCGGTAGCGTCGATACTTTCGCGGCAATTGACGGATGGCGGCTTCAACATCTACCCGCAGGGTCCAGCGGATCTGAACGCCACCATTAAAGCTTATTTCTCGTTGAAACTCGCCGGAGTGCCTTATGACGACCCGCATCTGACTAGCGCGCGAGAACGAATCCTGGCGCTCGGCGGCATTCAGTCGGCGAACAGCTACGTCAAGGTGAACCTGAGCCTTTTCGATCTCTATCCGAGGGAGGATTGCCCATCTATCCCGCCCGAGATCATGCTGCTCGGCAAGTTCATCTATCAGATGTCTTCCTGGACTCGCGCGATCGTGATCCCACTCTCCATCGTGCATTCCATGAATCCCAGGCGGCCGGTCCCGGCTGGATTCAATCTCAAAGAACTGTTCCTGGCCGGCGGCCATCCGGAATTTCCGCGCAGCAGAGAAAGCTTTACCTGGCGCAACGTGTTTTTGCGGATCGACAAGATGCTGAAGCTCTTGGAGAATCACGGATCCAAAGCCGTGCGGCAGCACGCAATTCGCAAAGCCGAGAAATGGATTTTGGAGCGAACCCGCCACACCGAGGGTCTGGCGGCTATTTATCCGCCGATGATGTACGTCATCATGGCGCTCGATCTTCTGGGATATCCGCCCGATCATCCGGAACGCGTGGAAGCGCAGAAGCATTTTGACGGGCTGATGGTGGAAGACGGCAAGCGGTTCTTCTTCCAACCCTGCTTTTCCGTGGTTTGGGATTCCGGCATCGCGGCCTACGCGTTGGGCGAATCGCCCGAGCCGCCCAAGGAAGCCCTGCGCAAATGCGCGGACTGGCTGCTCACCAAGGAAGTGCGGCTCAAAGGCGATTGGTCGGTGAAGCGGCCGAACACGCAACCCTCCGGCTGGTATTTTGAATTTGCCAACGAGTTTTATCCGGACATCGACGACACCGCGCAGGTTTTGCTGGGCCTGAGCCATTCTCAGGCGTCGCGTCCGAAAGAGCAGCAGGCCTGCGAAGCCCGCGCCATCCAATGGTTGCTCGACATGCAATCCAAGGACGGCGGCTGGGCCGCGTTCGATGTCGACAATAACTGGCGTCCTCTGAGCTTCGTGCCGTTCGCCGACCATAACGCGATGCTCGATCCAACCTGCCCCGATATCACCGGGCGCGTGCTCGAAGCATTGTGCGCGTATGGCCTCAACCAGTCGCATCCCGCGGTGCGGCGAGGCATCGAATACCTGGTGCGCAACCAGGAAGAGGATGGAAGCTGGTACGGCCGCTGGGGTGTGGATTACGTGTACGGAACTTTCCTAGCCCTGCGCGGATTACAGGCAGCCGGCGTGAGCGATCGCGAGGCCTATGTGCAACGCGCCCTCGAATGGGTGCGGGCCATCCAGAATTTCGATGGCGGTTGGGGCGAAAGCTGCGAGAGCTACAAGCAAGGAACTTACGTGGCAGCGGCGAGCACGCCTTCGCAAACCGCATGGGCCGTCCTGGCATTGCTTGCGGGCGGCGACACCACCAGCACAAGTTTGAATGACGGCATGGAGTATCTGGTCCGGACGCAGAAGAGCGATGGAACCTGGGATGAACATCTGGCCACCGGCACCGGCTTTCCGCAGGTTTTCTACTTGTGTTACCACTTGTACCGCAATTCCTTCCCCTTATTGGCGTTGAACACGTTTATTAGAACAAAAGAATCCGGCGTATTAATAAAATCTGGCTCCAGAGGAAAATATTAAATGCGATTTCCCCTTTCGATTACGGCGGGTATGGCGAGCTATATCGCCCGCAACAAGTTCAGCCCGAAGCCGGAGTGGCAGAAGACCGTTGTGGCGGCGCCGGACGCGTCCAATCCTTTCCGGATCGTGTACACTCACGCGACCGGCGAGCGCAAGCCGCATCCCATGATCAACAAGCGGTTTCCGCTGGTGCTGATGCTGGAGCCTCTGCACACTTGCAACCTGACTTGCACGGGATGCGGGCGCATCCGGGAATACGAATCCACCATAACCCAGAAACTCTCGCTGCAACAGTGCCTGGATGCGGTGCATGAGTGCGGCGCGCCGATTGTTTCCATCTGCGGCGGCGAGCCGATGCTCTATCCCGAGCTCGGGCCTTTAACCGCCAAGCTGATCGAAGAGAACAAGACCATTTACCTGTGCACCAATGGCATGTTCATCCAGAAGCGGCTGAAAGAGTTCAAGCCGGCGGACAAATTCTACTTCAACGTCCATTTGGATGGAATGGAAAAGAACCACGACATCGCGGTGGAGCGCGAGGGTGTGTTCCGGGAAGCCATCCAGGGAATCAAAGCCGCCAAAGCGGCCGGTTTCCGGGTTTGTACCAACACCACCGTCTACAAAGAGACGGACATGAACGAGATCGAAGAGATGTTCGAGTATCTGGCGCAGTTCAAAGTGGACGGCCATACTATCTCGCCGGCTTATGGCTACTCGTCCGTGAACGATCGCGAAATTTTCATGACGCGCGACGACATTCACGAGAAGTTCAAGACGATCGACAAGATGGCGGAGAAGTTCCCGTTGTTCAGCACACCCACTTATCTGGAATTCCTGCAAGGCAAGCGCGATTATCCGTGCACCGCGTGGGGTAATCCCACTTACAACGTGAAGGGCTGGAAAGGCCCGTGCTACCTGATCACGGATGGTCATTACAAGACTTTTGAAGAGCTGATGACGAAAACTCAGTGGGAAAACTACGGAGAGGGCAACGATCCGCGCTGCGACCATTGCATGGTGCATTGCGGATTTGAGCCTTCTGCCGCCCTGGGAATCAATTCGAAACTCGGCGACACGTTCAAGTTGATGACTTGGGCGTTTCGATAGAACATTGAAGCCAACTTTGGTTACCGGCGCGACCGGTTTCATCGGCTGGCATGTTGCAAAGAGGTTGCTCACGCGAGGCCACGCCGTGCGGGCTTTGGTCCGGCCCACGAGCAAGGTCCGCGAGTTGGACGTAGAAGTCGTTAGCGGTGATTTGCGCGACTCTGTTTCGCTCGAGCGCGCTGTAAGGGGATGCGGGCTGGTGTTTCACGTCGCAGCCGACTACCGGCTGTGGGCCAAGGATCCGGCCGAGTTGTACCGTTCGAATGTCGAAGGTACCCGGAATCTGTTGACCGCCGCGCAACAAGCCGGCGTGGAGCGCGTTGTATATACCAGTACCGTGGGCTGCATCGGAATCCGCAAGGATAGTCCCGGCAGCGAGGACGTGGAGGTGCGTCTCGAACAAATGACCGGCGCCTATAAGCGGTCTAAGTTTCAAGCGGAGCAGGTAGCCATCGAGTTCGCCGGATCGGGATTTCCGGTGGTCATCGTAAATCCGACCGCGCCGATGGGCGATCACGACTTTAAACCTACTCCCACCGGCAAGATCGTAGTGGATTATCTGAAAGGTGACATGCCTGCCTTCGTCGACACCGGCTTGAATCTGGTCGACGTAGACGATACCGCCGAGGGCCATATCTTAGCCGCCGAGCGCGGCCAACCGGGGCAGCGCTACATCCTCGGTTGCGAAAATCTGACATTGGAACAGATCCTGGGACGGCTGGCGCGCATCAGTGAGGGAAAGGTCCCGCGCTGGCGCATTCCGTATTCGGTGGCGTATGCTGCGGGGCTGGCGAGTACCGGTTGGGCCAACCTGACCGGCCAGGAGCCTCGAGCGCCTTTGGATGCAGTGAAGATGGCGAAGGTGAAAATGTTCGTTTCGTCGGATAAAGCGAAGCGCGAATTGGGATTCAATCCCGGCCCAGTGGATGGCGCGCTGAAACGCGCAGTCGACTGGTTCCGGGCGAATGGTTACGTCTAATTGTTGGCGTTCGTAGCGGCGGAGGCACGGGAATTTTCCGGACTCCTGCGTAAGGCGGAAAGAGTGAGCAAGCTGGATTGGCCCGTGGATTTCGCGCGGCGGGTCTGGCTGAATGGGAAAGCTGTAGTGCTGGTGGCGAATGGTCCAGGCCCGAAGCTGGCCGGAGAAGCAGTGGAGATTGCGAAAGGACACGAGGAGTTGACGGGATTGGTGAGCACGGGATTTTGCGGCGCGTTGGATCCGGCTTTGCAGCCGCTGGATATCTTCGTCGCAGCAGAGATTTTGCCATCGCACCACGACTGCGCCTTGCCGCACCACGACTCCGCCTTGCCGCACCACGACTCCGCCTTGCCGCACCACGACTCCGCCTTGCCGCACCACGACCGCGCCTTGCCGCACCACGACCGCGCCTTGCCGCACCACGACTCCGCCTTACAGAGCCGCGACCGCGAGGGAGCGATACTCCACTCGCTTGCTTGCGCGCGCGGTTCGGTTAGGAGTGGAGCGCTACTCTCGATTGATCGCGTCGCATCGACGGCGACAGAAAAAGGCGAACTGCGCAAGACCGGCGCCGCAGCGATCGAAATGGAAGCCGCCGGAGTAGCGGAAAAAGCCAAAAAGTACAACCTGCCCTTTTACTGCATCCGCGTGGTCACCGACACCGCGACCGAAAGCTTCCCGCTGGATTTCAACCGCATGCGCGACGACAGTGGGCGATTCAGCCGAACAAAAATCGTAGCCGCCGCGCTCCGCCGGCCCAGCATATTTCCGAAGCTGATAGAACTGAACAAGAGATGTAAGCTCGCCGCCGAGGCGCTAGGGGATTTCATTGCCGATACTCGATTCTGAACTCATCGCAGCCCCCACTACCATGCAGGCAGCCGTTTACACCGGCGACAGCAAAATCACGGTGGAATCTATCCCCACGCCCGCCATCGGGCCCGGAGAACTGCTGGTCCGCGTGGAAAGTTGTGGCATCTGCCACACCGATCTCAAGAAAATTGAACATAATTTGCTCGCCCCGCCGCGCATTTTTGGGCATGAGACGGCGGGCGTGGTGGCCGCAGCCGGCGACGGTGTCCGCAATTACAAAGTGGGCGATCGCGTGATCGTTTTCCATCACATTCCGTGCCTGGAATGCTTCTACTGCCGCCACAAACTGTACGCGCAGTGTCTGGTCTACAAAAAAGTTGGCGTGACGGCCGGCTATGAACCCGCCGGCGGCGGATTCTCGCAGTACGTCCGCATCATGGATTGGATTGTCCGGCGCGGCGTGGAAAAGATTCCCGACGGCGTCTCATTCGACCGCGCGTGTTTCGTCGAGCCGGTGAATACCTGTCTCAAAGGGATGGTGCAACTGGATCCTAAGCCAGAAGATGTCGTGGTAGTACTGGGACAAGGTCCCATTGGCTTGCTCTTTACCATGCTCGTGAAGCGCTACGGATCCACGCTGCTGGCCACCGACACCATGCCGTTCCGCCGCGAGCTTTCGCTTCGCCTGGGTGCGGCGGCCGCCTTCGACCCGCGTGAACCGGCTGTACTGGAACGTATTATGGAGATGACGGGCGGCCGTGGCGCCGACAGCGTGATCATCGCGGCCTCCGCTCCCGGAATTGTGGAGCAGGCCGTACGTTATTCCCGTCCCGGAAGCCGTATTCTTTTGTTCGCGCAAACGTCTCACCATGAGAGGGTTGAAGTTTCCGGAGCCGACATCTGCGTGGGTGAGCGCCTGATCTTCGGATCCTATAGCGCCTCGGTAGACCTGCAGCAAGAATCCGCCGATCTGGTATTTAGCGGTCTGTTACCGGTGGAAGAGCTGATTTCGCACCGCTTTGCTTTGAACGAGATACGGGCTGGGATCGACCTCGCGTTGCATCCGGAGCCTAAATCGTTGAAAATTATAGTTCAGCCTCAGAGGTGGTCTTAGTGAACACACAGATGATTGCCGCCGTCCTCTACGGCAAGGAAAACTTGCAGATAGAGGAGGTATCAGTACCAACGATTGAGAAGGGCGATGTACTAGTCCGTGTGCAGGCAGCCCTCACGTGCGGTACCGACGTGAAGGTGTTCCGTCGCGGCTACCATGCCCGGATGATCGTCCCACCGGCGCTGTTCGGTCACGAATTGGCCGGGGATATCGTCGCCATGGGCTCTGATGTAAAGGGCTTCAAGATTGGCCAGCGTGTGGTGGCGGCCAATTCGGCGCCGTGCCTGGAATGCTTCTACTGCAAGCGCGGCAACGAAAATCTCTGCGACGATCTGCTCTTCAATAACGGCGCTTACGCGGAGTATATCCGCATCCCCGCCCGCATTGTCCAGCGCAATATGTACGAAATCCCCAGCCATGTCAGCTACCAGGACGCTGCTTTGATAGAGCCGCTGGCCTGCGTGCTGCGCGGTTTGGATGAAACATCCATCGCCAAGGGCGACAACGTAGCCGTAATAGGACTCGGTCCCATCGGGCTGATGTTTGTCCGGCTGGCCAAAGCCTACGGCGCGCGAGTGATCGCCATCGGACGACGCAAGACGCAGCTCAACCGGGCAGCCGAGATGGGCGCCGATGAACTGCTGATCTCGGGTGAAATGGAAGAAACGGTCCGCCAGGTCAAGGAACTGAGCGATGGCCGCGGCGCCGATATCGCGATTGAAGCGGTAGGGCATCCGGACGCATGGCAGACGGCTGTGCGGCTACTTCGGCGTGGCGGAACGGTGAACTTCTTCGGAGGCTGCCCCAACGACAGCCACATCAGCCTGGATACTTCGCTGCTGCATTACTCCGAAATCACTTGCAAGGCGAGTTTCCATCACACTCCGGCCCACATTCGAAAAGCGCTGGAGTTCGTGAGCCGCCAGGTGATTACCGCGCGCGATTTTGTGAACCGCGTGGAGCCGCTCACCAATCTGCTCGAAGTGATGCGTCATCTGATGAGCCATAACGGTCACATGAAGACCGCCATCATACCGTAGTGCCTCTTGCGCCAAAAGAGTTCGTTTATTCCCCGGAGGCGCTGGGCGATAAGTACACAGTACCGGCAGCCGAAGAGTACACGCGCTGGCTGGCCACGCATCATTACGAGAATTTCCACGTAGTCAGCTTCCTGCTTCCGAAACGCCTGCACCAAGACTTTTATAACGTCTACGCGTTCTGCCGCTGGGCGGACGACTTGGGCGACGAGATTGGCGATCCCGCCGAGAGCCTGCGCCTGCTGGCCTGGTGGCGTCAGGAGCTGGAAGCGATGTACCAGGGCCAAGTCCGGCATCCGGTATTCGTCGCGTTAGAAGGCACGGCGAAGAAATACAACTTGCCGACCCAGCTTTTCTCCGACCTGATCAGCGCCTTCGAGCAGGATCAGCGGATCACACGCTATCAGAATTGGGATGAGGTGTTCGACTATTGCCGGTGTTCTGCGAATCCGGTGGGACGCCTGGTATTGCGGCTCTGCGGCTACGATGACGCCGAACGCGACCGCTTGTCAGACGCCACTTGCACGGCCCTGCAGTTAGCCAATTTCTGGCAGGACGTTACGGTGGATTTTGAAAAGGACCGCGTGTATCTGCCGCTCCATCTGTTTGCGAAACACGGCTACACTATTGAGGATCTAGCCGCGCATCGGTTCAATCCAGCCTTTCAAGCGGTGATGCGTGAAGCGGTGGATGAAGCCCGCAAACTTTTCCTGGAAGGGCTGCCGCTGGTCAAAACCGTCAACCGGCGCTTAGCGCTCGACCTGGAGCTATTCAGCCGCGGCGGCATGCGGGTACTTGAAAAAATCGAACATGTAAATTACAACGTGCTAGCCGCGAGACCCTCCGTCTCCAAGACCGATAGAATCAGCCTCGTAGCGCACGCACTCCTGCGTGCCGCGTTCACACTCGTGTGAACGCCCTAGACAAATTCCGAAGAAACAAGCAGGCTGACGAGGGCGTCAGCCGCGGACCAGGGGGTCCGCCCCACGGCGCATGACTGATCTCCAAGCGTCCTTCGCCTTCTGCCGCCGAATCGCCCGCACGCGCGCCCGCAACTTCTATTACTCGTTCCTGCTGCTTTCGAGCGAACAGAAGAGCGCCATGTGCGCCATCTACGCCTTCATGCGCTATTGCGACGACATCAGCGAAGGCGAAGGCGCGTCGCGCGAGGCAATCGATCAATGGCGCGCGGATCTGGATCGCGCGCTGGCCGGCGATTACCCGGACAATCCGCTCTGGCCGGC
This sequence comes from Bryobacterales bacterium, assembly GCA_963774655.1. Classification (GTDB taxonomy): domain Bacteria; phylum Acidobacteriota; class Terriglobia; order Bryobacterales; family Bryobacteraceae; genus Palsa-89. The sequence goes on from CAVZFZ010000005.1 coordinate 1,101,870, forward strand.
ATTTGACGATACGGTGAAGCGCTACCGGATTCCGCACAAATATTTCCACGAGATGATTGACGGCGTGAGCGGAGATCTGGAGCCGCGCGAGATCCAAACCTTCGACGAACTGTACCGCTACTGCTACCAGGTGGCGAGCGTGGTGGGGCTGACCATCATCCACATCTTCGGCTTCGGATCCCAGGAAGCGTTGCTGCTGGCCGAGAAGTGCGGCATAGCGTTCCAGCTCACCAACATCCTGCGCGACGTGCGCGAGGATCGCGAAAATGCACGCATCTATATTCCAGCCGAAGATATCCGGCGCTTTGATGCGGACCTGGCGTACTACGACGAAAAGTTCATAAACCTGATGCGTTTCGAAGCCGCACGAGCGCACCGGTACTACGCTGAGTCGCGGCCGCTAATCGGGATGGTGGACCAGCGGAGCCGCAGGTCGTTATGGGCGATGATCGAAATCTATCGCCGGCTATTGGTGAAGATCGAGAAGTCCAATTTCCAAGTGCTGGACGGACGGGTCCGGGTGCCAACTCACGAAAAGCTAGGCATCCTAGCCAAGGCAATTCTTAGGCCGCGGATGAACGCAGATAAACGCGGATAAAACGTTTTCTTATCAGCGTTCATCTGCGTTCATCTGCGGCCTAATCTAACGCTGCTGACTTGCCGATCTACCACATAGACACCCTCGTGATCATCTCGCGCACCCCTTTGAGAATCTCCATCGGAGGCGGTGGTACCGACCTGCCGTCCTACTACCGCAACTATGGGGGATTCGTCATCGCGGCCGCCATCAACAAACACATCTATGTGGGGATCAACGAAACATTCGGCGGCGGATATTTTCTGAAATATTCTTCGCTGGAACATGCGCTTTCCATCGATGAAATCCGGCACTCTTTGATTCGCGAAGTTTTGAAGCTGCACGAAGTGCCGGCGCCTATCGAGATCGTCAGCATGGCCGATATCCCAGCCGGGACCGGCCTTGGATCGAGCGGGGCGTTCACGGTGGGGCTGCTGAGGGCAGTGCACGCGCTGAAGCGCAAGTATGTGGACCCGGCGGTGGTGGCCGAAGAAGCCTGCAAGATCGAGATCGAGACGCTGCAAGAAGCAGTGGGCAAGCAGGATCAGTACATCGCAGCTTATGGGGGTCTCGCTTGCTTCGAGTTCCGCGAGGATGGCGAAGTGAAGGTCAGCCCGCTGAACATCAGCAATGGAACGCTGTACGATCTCGAAGAGCATCTGCTCATGTTCTTCACGGGCTATTCGCGCAATGCATCCGCGGTGCTGGACGATCAGAAGACGCGCTCGGAAATGGGCGATTCGGCCATGCTGGATAACTTGCATTTCACCAAGCAGCTTGGCCAATGCATCAAGCTCGCGCTCGAAGGCGGCAATGCGCGGCGCTTCGGGGAGCTGATGCACGAACATTGGATGCACAAACGGGAGCGGTCGCCCGGGACCAGCAATCCGAAAATCAATCGCTGGTACGACGTGGGCCGCGAGAACGGCGCGGTGGGCGGAAAGCTGGTAGGAGCGGGCGGCGGCGGTTTCCTGTTGTTTTACGCGGAAGACCGGGATGCGCTGCGGCGTGCGATGCAGGTGGAAGGGCTCCGCGAGGTCCGCTTCGCCTTCGATCATGAAGGCTCCAAGCTCCTGGCGCGGGATTGAAGCTGCGTTACCGAACCGCGACCGCGAGGGAGCGCTACCACGAGCGCCGCTGTATTGCGTTACGCTTCCTTGCGGTCGCGGTTCGGTTTTGGTTCCGGCTCTGCCGGGTTAGGGAGTCTGTACTTTTCATATGCAATGTGTGATATTAGCCGGCGGATTGGGGACGCGCATGCGTCCACTGACCGACATCTGTCCCAAAACTCTTCTGCCGGTGCGCGGCCGTCCGTTCGCCTATCATCAACTTCATTGGCTGGCGGCCCAGGGCGTCAGCGAAGTGGTTTATTGCGTCGGCCATCGCGGCGATCTGATTCGGCGCTACTGGGCCATGGAACCGTGTCCGATCCGATCCGTTCGCTGGGTGGATGAAGGCGAGAAGCTCCGAGGCACGGGCGGCGCTTTGCGGTTCGCTTTCGAACAGGGCGTGCTCGACGAATCTTTCCTGGTGATCTACGGCGATTCCTTCCTGCCGGTGCGATTCGCGCCGGTCTGGCAGGCGTTTGAAGCCAGCCGCCAACCGGCCCTGATGACGGTGCTGCGCAACGAAGGCCGTTGGGACAAAAGCAACGCGGTTTATCAGGATGGCCGGGTGGTGTTATACGACAAGAAGCAATCGTCGGAGATGCGGTTCATCGACTACGGCTTGCTGGCTTTTTCGCGCGGGGTCTTCGCAGAAGCGAACACCGAGGTTTTCGATCTGGCTGCTCTTCTGACGCAACTCAGTCGCGACCGGCAACTGGCGGGCTACGAAGTGAACGAGCGCTTCTACGAAGTGGGGTCCGCATCCGGCTTGCAGGATTTAGACAGGTACCTGGCCGACCGCGAACCCGTTCCCGCGTTGCGCTAGACCTGCCGATTGCGCAGTCTGCGAGCGAAAAACAAAAGGCCCAGACCTGCCGACAGGAATCCGATCATGGAAGGCTCCGGTGTGGCTGTGGTGGTGGTCACTAGGTCCCCGGTGACCTGGAACAAAGGGTGGTTGATCTCGGTGGTGTCGATAAAGCTGGTGCTGATTGCGGGAGTGCCGATGGCGCCGCTCGATACCAAATCGAGTCCTTGCGTGACGCCGCTGGCCAACGTCTGCACCGGTGTGCCGGCTAGGTCCCAATAGAGCCCAAAGTTATCCTGAATTGATAAGTAGTATGTTCCGGGTCCCAACGTTAACCCCGAGAACAACGGAATCAGTACACCCGGCGAATTGTTATTCGTCGAGACGGCGAACGTGTCGAGCAGGTTTCCACTGCCTGCCCCAGTTCCTAATTTGTTAGAGAGGTAAGCGGTCCCGGTGGACGCACCGGCTTGGCTCGATTCCAGTTGCGCCTCAATGGAGACGTTGTTGAAAGTTCCCGTTTGCGTCCAGGAAACGGCGAAGAAGCCGGTGGTTGAGCCGCTGGTGCCGCCCGCCGAGTCCGACACGATGACTTCGCCGAACATCGGCTTGGCCGCCGGGAAGAACGCCAGAGCGGCCAGTAATGTCAAAGATAATGCTTTCATGATTCCTCCGAATCGAACTTGAGATCCAAACCAATTCTAGATTTGGTTCGTTCGAGGCGTAACTGTACGTTTACGCAGGTAAGTTTTGCGCGGTTTAGACCAGGCGGTTGCGCAGCGCCTTGGCCACGGCTTCCGATTTGGAATGAACTTGCAGCTTGCCGTAAATATTCTGCAGATGAAACGAAACCGTACTGACACTGATTCCGAGGCTTGCCGCAGCAGTTTTGTAGCTGTGGCCTTCCACCATCAATCGCAGCAGTTCCGCTTCCTGCTGCGTCAAATTATGCGATGCGCGTTCTGGCGCCTTGAACTCGCGGAACAGGTTGACCACTCTACGAGCAATCTCGGGCGACATGGGCGCCCCACCTGCCGCCACTTCCTTCAGGCTCTCTAATAAACGCGCTGGAGGAACGTTCTTCAGCAGGTATCCACAGGCTCCGGCGCAAAGTGCGTCGAAAACATCCTCATCGTCGTCGTATACCGTCAGCGCAACCACGGGCATGTTCGGGTAGCGTTCTTTCAGAATCCGGATGCCTTCGATTCCGCTCATTCCTGGCAACCCGATGTCGGTAAGGACTACGTCCGGAGGGTGGCTCTCTAGAGCGCGCAGGGCGTCTTCCATGCTGCGAAAGCTGGCGGTGCAGCAAAATCCCGGGGAACCATTGATCAGTACGGCCAGCCCTTCTCGCACCTCACGCTGGTCCTCTATCAGCACGACATTGATCATCTCGGGTCCTGAGCTTATCCTTTTGCCGCGGCTCGCGTCTCCTAGGAATTCACACAGGCACCGACTCCCTCACGGTCGCGGTTCGGAAAGAGGTTTCCTGTAACCGAACCGCGGCCGTAAGGGAGTCGGTGCCTTTTTGGTTTTTTCAGCGGCCTCCCAACGGAATTCGCAGCAGGATCTGGGTCCCGGATTCTGGGGCCGATTTCAAATGCAGTTCGCTGCCCAGATTCCGGGCTCTTCGCCGCATGTTTCCCAGTCCGTGGCCTTCGCCGCAGCTCTCCGGATCGAACCCAAGCCCATCATCGGCCACCTTCATCTCGATAGAGGACTTTTCCAGCCGCAACTCGACGTCCAGCTTACCGCACGAGGAATGCCGCACGGCATTGTGCACGGCTTCTTTGAAAATCAAAAACAGGTCGTGCCGCAATTCCGCTCCCAGTCTGGGATCCTGGGTGCCGTCCGGAGCATGGAATTGAACCTGGATTCCGCGGCCGGCCGGCAGGTCGTTCGCCAGCCGCCGCATGCGCCGGACCAGATCCATCAAGCGATCGCGCTTGGGATTAATCGCCCACACGATGTCGCTCATGGAAGCCACCGACTCGCGGGAAATGCGGGCGATAGAGGAAATCGGGATGATCACATCTGGATGCGCGTGGTCTAACCGCTGTTGGGCTACTTCGCTTAGGATCGCGATCTGGGTGAGGTTCGATCCGATGTCGTCGTGCAGGTCGGCGGCGATTCGGACTCGCACGCGTTCGAGTTGCAACAATTGCCGGACACGATAGCGGTGCAGAGCGTGGGCCAGAGCCAGCGCGAAGAGGCTGGCCGCCGCGAGAAACCACCAGCGTCTCCAGACCGGCGGCAGGATCTCAAAGCTGACGCTGGCCGGAACCGGACTCAACGCCCCATCGCTGTTTTCCGCGCGCACTAAAAACCGGTACTTGCCTGGCGCCAGGCGGGCGTAATTCACGGTTCGCAGATCCGCCGCAGGGCTCCAGGTACCGTCGGCGCCTTCCAATTTATAGCTATAGTGCAAGGTTTCGCTCGCCACAAAACTCACTCCCGCGAAATCGATTTGCACGCGGTTCTCGTTCGGATTCAGAACGGGCAGCGAAAGCTCGGCGCTGCCGAGCGCGGGAACCGATCGCGCGGAGCCCTCAATCCGCAAACCGGTAAGCAGGATGGGAGGCGCGGGCGATTTTTCGAGCGTCGGCACCAAGCGCGAGAGACCCTTTAAGGTCCCGTACCAGAGTGCGCCGCTCCGGTCCCGATATGCGCTCAGAAACCCGGTGGAAGGCAACCCATTGGCGATGGTGAAGTGTTTGATGTGCCCGCTCACAGGATCCAGCCGGTCTAAACCGCGGCCGGAACCGGCGTAAATACCTCCGAAGGCATCTTCGTTGATGATGTCGATGGAGTTGCTGGAAAGTCCCTGAGCGGTGGAATAGGCCGTGAAGACCGGCCGCTCCGATGTTGCTTGATCCACGCGAATCAGGCCGCTGCGGGAGGAGGCCAGCCAGAGACGTCCGGCGCGGTCGAAATGGGTTTGGTTGATCGATCCGGGCGGCAGCCCCTGCTGGGCAGTGAAGGAACGGAACTGCCCGTTTCGATAGCGCACCAGGGCGAAGCCAAAACCGATCCACACATCGCCGCTACGATCTTGGGCGAACGAATATGCGATATCGTGGCCCAGCGCAGGCAATCCAGGCGCACCCGCCAAGTTTTGAAACGCGTTGCGATCGGGATCCCAACGCGCCAGCCCATTCAGTTGGGATGAGATTGTAGACGCCCAAATGCTACCCTTCGAGTCTTCGAACAGGCGGAACACTTGCGGGTTGGTTAAGCCTTCGCGGACCGAGTAAACAGCCAGCGGCCGGGCTTTCTCGAGCGCGGTGAAGTCGCTCGCGGCGGAAAATCGATAGATTCCTTCGGCGGTGCCCACCCACCACTCGCCGTTGCGTGTCTGCAGCGTCACTCCTGTGGAGACCCAACCAAGGTCGTGGGTTCGAAATGCCGCAGGCTGAAAATATCGGAATCGCTTTCCGTCGAAGCGCGCGAAGGTTTGCTTCACTTCGCCCGGGCGATCGGAATCCGGCGTATAGCCTCGGACACAGATTCCACCGCTGCGATCTTCGAAAATCGCGCTGGCAGACGCCATGCCGTCCTGCTTGTCATATGTAACGAAACCTCCGCGCGCCAATCGGGCCGCGCCTTCGCCCAGCATCCCCAGCCAAACGTTTCCGGCTGCGTCCTGCGAGAGCGTACTAACATTGCGAAAGGCCACGCCTTCCCGAGCGGTGTAGGCGCGGTAATTTCCGGGATGTTCCACCCAATCCGGGAAATACTCATAGAACCCTTTGTTTCCCGCCGCCCAGAGATGGCCGTCGGAAGTTTCAAAAAGCTGGAAGACCCACTGCGGCATGCCGGCGCGGCTCGCATACGAATCGAAAGAAGGCGGCCGATGCGACGGATCGGCGTGGAACCGGAAAAATCCCGCGTATCGCGTGCCGGCCCACAACTGTCCCTGATGATCTCGCAACAAACAGTGCAGGAAGTCGTTGGGCAGGCCATCCCGCTTGGTATAGCGCGCCGAACTGCCATCCGGCCAGCGGCGGTACAATCCGGCCGGAGTGGCGATCCACAGTGAGTGCCACTGGTCTTCCACCAAGTCGGCAATGAGTCGCTGCTCAGAGTATTCGTTTGGAAGGCCAATCTCGATGGGACGCATTTGCCAACGGCCATCCTTCTGTTCCAGGCGATATAAACCGTTCCAGGTGCCCACCCAAACGGCGCCATGCCCAGCGTCCAACAGCACCGAGGCTGCCTTGGCGCGCCGATCCTGATTGTCGAGTGGAATCACGCTGAATATCGGCGACGCCGGGCTCCCGTTTCGATTGAGACGCGCCAATCCGCCATCGGTGGCTACCCAATAGTCGCCGTCTGCCGTTTCCAAAATATCGTTGACACTCGGATGGGGAAGGCCCTGGTTCACGCCGAATGTGACAAAACTGTAGCCATCGAATCGGGAGAGCCCTTCGGCGGTGCAGAACCAGAGGAGGCCGCGCGAATCGCGATAGATCTTATTGACTGCGTCGTGAGCCAATCCGTCCGCAACCGTGAAGCTCTTCAGCGGTAATCGTTGTGCGCTCGCGAACCCTGCCAGAAGAAGCAGCGCCAAAGCACGCGTCCGGATTGCCATGTCTCCCTTACCCGTTCAGTTGCCGCTGATATTCCGCACTGTCGAAACTCCCGCGCGACTCGGCGACCAAGCCGTCAGCGCCGATCGTCCAAACTTCCACTCCGCGAACCCGTACTTTTCGCCCGGTCCCGCCGGGGCCGGTGTTGGCGCCGATCAGCGTCCAATGATACTCGACTCCGCCCTCGGTAACCTTTAGGTCATTCATTAAAACCTGCAAATCCGGAAATGTTGTCATAAATCCCTGTGCGGTTTCGGCGATGGCGGCGCGTCCCACCGCGGGATCTGCGCCGTTGACGCTCAACCATCCCTGGGGTGAAAAAAAGGCCGCGACCCGTGCTGGATCGTGGCAGCACCACGCCTCGGTGTAACGCTGCGCAAAATCCCTTAGATTGTCCATGGAGGGATTGTAACAGCGGCTAAGGTTCCGGCGATCTACGGCCGATAATCACTTGTGAAACGCCGTTTTGAATCCAAATGGGCGAACCGCGCCGCCCAGGCCGGGATTACTCTTGCAGCCGTCGCGTTTTTTCTGCTCATCCGCCCCGATATCTACGCTCACGCACGCGATACCGTGGAAGCCAACTATCAGCAGAAGGTCCTCACCCCGAAGATCATCGCCGAGTATTTGCGCGCCACGCCGCAGCCGAAGATTCAGATTGGCGCGGGCCCGAGCAACGCAGCCGGCTGGTTGAACACCGACATCGAACCAACCTATGGGCAAGCCTACCTGGATGCCACCAAGCCGATGCCGTTTCCGGACGGGTCCGTGTATTACATTTTCGGCGAGCATGTGATTGAGCACCTGGATTACGACGACGCGCTCGGGTTCTTCAAGGAAGCGCATCGGGTTCTCGCGCCCGGCGGAAAGATCCGGATGGTGACGCCGAATCTGAATCAGTTCGTTGCGCTATTCAATGAACCGGATGTGGAGCGCTCGGCCAAGACATCGCACTACGTCGCGCGCAAGCTTGCCTCCCAGACGAACTGGGACAAGACCATCGACCCGGCGTGCCTGATTCTCAATAACGAGATGCATGCATTCGGCCATATGTTCCTGTACACGCCGGCCCTGCTGCGAGAGAGCTACCGGCAGGCGGGATTCACCGACATCCGCCAATATCTCGCGGGGGAATCGTCGGACCCGGCCTTCACCCTGGTTGAGCTGCGGCCGCGCGGCGAGTGGAAAGACGTCAATGCTTTTGAGGCGATGGCGATCGAAGCCACACGTTAACGGAGATTGACCAAAAGTGACAGTCGGCATATTAGGCGGAGGCTTGGCAGGCATCGGGATTGCCGCGCATCTGCGGCATGAGTGCGAGGTGCTGGAGAAGGAATCGCGCGGTGGCGGTCACTGCCAAACGGTGGAAGAGCAGGGATTCACCTACGACGCCGGCGGTCCGCACATCATCTTTTCGCGCAACCAGCAGATGGTGGACTACATGGTCTCGCTGCTGGGCTCGAACGTCCACCAGGCACGCCGCAATAATAAGATCTTCTACAAGGGCCGCTACGTAAAATATCCCTTCGAAAATGGCCTGTTCGATTTGGAGCCGCAAGACCGCTTCGAGTGCCTGCTCCACTACATCAAGAACGACTATCCGCCGCCGAAAACCAATTTCAAAGAGTGGCTCTATCACCATTTCGGAAAAGGCCTGGCGGAGAAGTACCTGATCCCTTACAACGAGAAGATTTGGAACGTTCCGGCTGAGGAGTTGGGCCTGGAATGGGTGGAAGGCCGCGTACCCAAGCCCCCGTTGGAGGATGTGATCAAGTCCGCGGTTGGCGTGGAAACGGAAGGCTACACCCACCAGCTTTATTTCAACTACCCATTGCGCGGAGGCATTGAATCGCTGCCGCGAGCATTGGAACGGCAGGTGCCGAACGTCATCTCGGACTTCACGGTGGAGCGCGTCTGGAAAGAGCGCGGCCGCTGGTGCGTGTCGAATGGACGAGAGACGCGGAGTTACCAAAGTCTGGTTTCCACCATTCCCATCCAGGAGTTGGCACACGCTCTCGAAGGCGTGCCGGGGGAAATTGTCGCCGCGGTGGATTCACTCCGCTATAACTCGCTGGTCACGGTGGCGGTGGGATTCGATCACGCGAGACTTCCGGATTACACCGCGATCTACGTGCCAGACCCCGAAGTCCGATTTCATCGCTTGTCGTTTCCGGCTCAGTTCAGTCCGCACAATGCACCGCAAGGCAAGTCCATTGTGGAAGCGGAAATTACCACCAATCCAGGGGACGGCACGCATGAGATGTCGGATAGCGAGATTCTCTTGGATGTCATCAGCGATCTCGAAGGTATGGAGCTCGCGCATCCCAGCGAAGTTTGCTACGGCCGCGTGATCCGGACGAAATACGGTTACGTAGTGCAGGACGACAATTACCGGCGCAACCTCAAGCAGGCCAAGGAATATTTCGAAAGCATCGGGATCCCGCTGTGCGGCCGGGTAGCCGAGTTCGAATACATCAACATGGATGTGTGCCTGGAGCGGGCGCGCAAGCTGGCGGATCGCTTGAATCAGGAAGCCCCGCTCCCCCAAACTCCAGTGGAAGCCAGCGCAGTCAAATGATCTCCGTAGCCATGATCACCATGAACGAAGAAAAAGCCGTGGGCAGTGTAATCGCCGACATCCGCGCGGCGCTTCACCATCGGGAGCATGAGATCGTGATTGTGGATAGCAGCCGGGATGCCACGGCTGTAATCGCCGAGCAGTTGGGCGCCCGGGTGATCCGGCAGTTTCCGCCGCGGGGCTACGGAAACGCCATGGCGCGGGTGCTGCGGGAGTGCCGCGGCGATGTAGCAGTGACTTTGGACTGCGACGGCACGTATCCCGCCGGCGAGATTCCGCGCATGGCCGACATGGTGCTTTCCGGCGATTGCGATCTGGTAAACGCATCCCGGCTGGAACGCCGGCCTGCTACCATGCCCTGGCCGAACTATCTGGCCAACTGGTTGTTTGCCGTCACCGGCCGCGTGCTAGTTGGTGTAAAGTCCACCGACCTGCACTCGGGAATGCGGGCCTATAGCCGGCAGGTGATCGAGCGCGTGAAAGTGGATCCAAATGGTCCCGCGTTACCGGTGGAACTGCTGCTAAAACCGGCCCTACTGGGTTTCCGGATGGAGGAAATCTTTATTCCCTACGGCGAGCGGATCGGCGAGACCACGCTGCAACGTTGGGATTCCACGGTATGGACGTTCCGGCGGATCTTCCGTCTGGCATTTTTCCAAACCGCGCAGCACTGATGCCGTTTACCGAACCGCCGAAGGTCATGAAGACGCTAGAAAAACCAAATCACGGGTCGCTTACGCTCGCGGCTCGGAACGGAAAGAGTGTTACCGAGCCGCGACCGTGAGGGAGTCGGTGCCGTTGTTTTTCAAGAGAGCGTTCCAGCAGGTTTCGTGGTAGCGCTCCCTTGCGGTCGCGGTTCGGTCTCTATTCCACGCGGTTCTTTACCTTAGCCACCTATTGAAAACGCTCAGGTTGTCCGAATTAATAGCAGGAGAATTGCGTGACAAGTTTGAATGACCTCTTGCAGGGCGTGATTGCGGAGTCCGTCCCAGCGCCCGCGGAGGTTGCTGTAAGCAGTTTCTCGGCAACGTTTTTGGCCGAAACCATCGCCATTCTCGAACAAGTGGATACAGGCGAAATTGAGCACATGGCTTGGGGTCTGGCTCAAGTGCGCCAAAGCGGCGGACGTTTGTTCATTCTGGGCGTGGGCGGTTCGGCTGGACACGCCGGGCATGCGGTGAACGACTTTCGGAAGCTGTGCGGCTTCGAAGCGTACGCCCCCACCGATAACGTCTCCGAACTAACAGCGCGCGCGAACGACGAAGGCTGGGAGAGCTGCTTCTCCGGTTGGCTGGAGGGTTCGCGGATCAACTCCAAAGACGCCGTGTTGGTGTTTTCCGTGGGCGGCGGCAGCGTTGAGAAAAATGTCTCGGTAAACATCGTGAAGGCGCTTGAAACAGCCGTCTCGGCGGGCGCTCACGTGTTCGGCATTGTGGGCCGCGACGGAGGCTTCACGCACCAGGTTTCGGAGAGCTGCGTGGTGATCCCGACAGTTTCCACGGATCGCATCACGCCGCACACCGAAGGGCTTTGCGCGGTGATCTGGCATTTGTTGGTCAGCCATCCGGTGCTGCAGCGCAAAGGAACCAAGTGGGAGTCCATTAAATGAAGGGTCGCCGCTTCTTCTTGGCCGGTGGGGCGGGCTTCATCGGCAGCCATTTTACTGACCGGCTGCTGGGCGGCCGCGACGTGGAAGCGGTTACGCTGTACGACAATTTCTCCTCCGGCAGAGAATGGCATTACGGCCACCACCAGGGCGATGCCCGGCTGCGGGTGGTGCATGGCGATGTGAAGGATCTCCCCGCGCTCGAGCGCAACATGGCGGGTCATGATGTAGTGATCCATCTGGCTTCGAACCCTGACATTGCGCGCGCGGTCACGGAACCGGATATCGATTTTCGCGAAGGAACCTTTCTCACCCAGCAGATCCTGGAAGCTATGCGGCGCAGCGGCACGCCGCGCCTGCTCTACGCATCCGGCAGCGGAGTCTACGGCGACCTGGGTGAGCGCGAAGCCAACGAGGATTTCGGCCCTTTGGTGCCCGTCTCCACCTACGGCGCGAGCAAGTTGGCCGGTGAAGGGCTGATTGCATCCTACTGCTCGATGTTCGGCATCACGGCTTGCGCTTTTCGCTTCGGCAACGTGGTGGGACGGCGTCAGACGCACGGCGTGGGCTTCGATTTTGTGCGGCGTCTGCGGCAGCAGCCGGATCGCTTGCAAGTGCTGGGCGACGGGCGGCAGAGCAAATCTTATATCTATGTGGAAGATGTTGTCGAAGCGGTCCTGCTGGCACATGAGAAGACTTCGAAAAACTTCGAGGTGTTCAACGTCGCCACCGGCGATTACATCACGGTAAATCAAATTGCCCGGCTCGCGATGTCGGTTTCCGGACTCTCGGACGAAGAAGTCCGGCTGGAATACACCGGGGGAGATCGTGGCTGGAAGGGCGATGTCCCGGTGGTGCGCCTGAACACCGATCGCATCCGCGGCCTGGGCTGGAAGTGCGGCAGAACTTCGCGAGCAGGCGCTGTGCGTTTCCATGCACTCTATGCTCGAAGACGTCCGCGCCGGGAGGATGTGACGCGATGCGGCGGGCGGTGTTTCTGGATCGCGACGGCGTATTGAACCGGGCTGTCCTGCGGGAAGGAAAACCATATGCTCCGTCGACGCTGGCCGAGTTACGAGTACTGGCCGGCGTGCGGGATGCATGCCGCAAGCTACGTGACGCCGGTTTTGCGTTGATCCTGATCACCAACCAACCGGACATCGCACGCGGCGCCGTGAGCGCGGCGCAGGTAGAAGATATCAATTCGCGGCTGCAGCGCTATCTAAATCTGGATGACATCCGGGTTTGCCCGCACGACGACGCCGCGCGCTGCCCTGCCGTAAACCGCGGCCGGGGCTGCTGCTGGATGCCGCCCAGCGGTGGAATATCGATCTGCGGTCGAGCTACATGGTGGGCGATCGTTGGCGCGATGTGGAAGCAGGACACCGGGCGGGCTGCCAGGCGGTTTTTGTAGACCATGGGTATCGCGAGCGGCAGGCCGGACGGTCCCTTCCTGAAAGTGCGTTCCCTGCGCGAGGCGGCCAACTGGATTACCGAATCCGCTCTTCGGGAGTGGCGGCGCCATGCCTGATTCGCTGCTGAATCTTGCCCAAAGCGTTTCCGAGCCGCGCACTGCTGGGCTGCAGGTAAAGATTTTCGCGGACGGCGCCGATTTGCCCTCCATTCTGGAACTGGCGAAGAATCCGCTGATCGCGGGCTTCACCACCAATCCCACGCTGATGCGCAAGGCGGGAGTGCGGGATTACGAAGCATTCGGACGTGAACTGACGCACGCGATTCCGGACCGTCCCTTTTCCTTCGAGGTTCTGTCGGACGATTTCGAAGAGATGGAACAACAAGCGCTGCAGATTGCGAACTGGGGCGAGAACGTGTACGTGAAAATCCCCATCACCAACACGCGGCGGATGAGTTCCGCGCCCTTGATCGATCGGCTGTCGCGCCAGGGCGTGAAGGTGAACGTGACCGCCATCATGACGCTGGATCAGGTGGATGCGGTGATTCCCAGCCTGCGGCATGGCGCGCCGGCTTGTATTTCGATCTTCGCCGGGCGTGTGGCGGATGCCGGAATCGATCCGCTGCCCATGCTGTGCGGCGCGCTGCTGCGGATGCGCAACCATCCGCAAATAGAGCTGATCTGGGCCAGTCCGCGCGAGCTGCTGAATATTGTCCAGGCGAACAATATCGGGTGCCACATCATTACGGTGACGCACGATCTGCTGAAGAAGCTGCCGCTTCTGGGCCGCGATCTGGACGATTATTCTCTCGACACGGTCCGGATGTTCTACGACGACGCGCGCGCGGCTCAATTCTCGCTGCCTTGCGTCGGCGCTGCGCCGCTGCGGCGGGGTTAGGGGCTGGGGACTCGGGGCTCGGGCTGGGAACCAAACCCTGCTCTCGTGCGTACACTGGTACATGCTTCATGACGTTCGGTTTGCGTTTCGGTCCTATCTGAAAACTCCTGGGTTTGTGGTGGTGGCTGTGCTTGCGCTGGCGCTTGGGATTGGCGCCAATACCGCCATGTTCAGCGCGCTGGACGCCGTCCTTCTGCGGCAGCTTCCTTATCGCGATCCATCGCGTTTGGTGATGATTTGGGAATCGAACCCCATGGTCGGCGGATTCCTCGCCCAGCGATTGCCTGCCGCTCTCAAAGATGCGCTGGAGTGGAAGCGTCAAAGCCGGTTGCTGGACGATCTGGGCTATCTGCAGCAGGCGAACGTCAACCTCACCGGTTTGGACAAGCCGGAACAGGTGGAAAGCGTCACGGCGTCCACCAATTTCTTGAACCTGCTGGGTGTCCAGACCGCGCTTGGCCGTGGGTTCGTTTCGTCCGATTCTCCGGGCAAGCGCGGATCGGTGGCCGTCATCAGCTACGCGCTATTCGAGCGGAAATTCGCCAAGGATCCGGGCGCGATCGGCAAGACCATCCATGTGGACGAAGCGCCCTACACCATCATCGGCGTGCTGCCGGCGGAGTTTCATCTTCCGGCCATGTGGGAAGGCTTCGATCAGAAGAAGCCGGATGTATGGCTGCCCATGAGCGCGGCTGGAATGTCAGAAGACGAACTCGACTCCCGGCAGAATTTCGTATTTGGGCGTTTGAAAGACCATGTCACGCTGGAGCAGTTTCGGGCCGAGATGGCTTCCATCGATCAGCGGCCTGATTCAGCTTTATCCGAAGCTGAACACCACGTTCGGCGTCAATGTATTTCCGCTGTTCGTGGAAGATGTGGGCGCGGTGATGCGGCGCACCATCGTGGTGCTGCAGTTTGCGGTGGCCTTCGTGCTGCTGATCGCGTGCGCGAACGTGGCGAATCTTCTGCTGGCGCGCGCGGCGGGCCGCGAAAAAGAGATTGCCATTCGTATTGCGCTGGGCGCGGGACGCTGGCGGCTGGCGCGCCAGATGCTGGCCGAAAGTTTGCTTCTGAGCGTGGTGGCCGGAGCTGCCGGAGTGGCGCTGGCCTTCGCGGGAATTCAGGCCATCCGGAAGTTCGCGCCAGTGGACAACTACCACTTGCATCAGTTGACGCTGGATGCCAAGGTGCTGATGTTTACGCTCGGAGCGGCGCTGCTCACCGGGTTGATTTTCGGTTTGGCGCCCGCCATTCAGACCGCGCGGCAAAACGTCAATGAATCACTGGTAAAAGGCGGCCGGGGCGGAGGCAGCGGCGTTTCCGGACGGATGCGCAACATTCTGGTGGTTTCCGAAGTCGCGCTGGCGCTGGTGCTGCTAGCCGGGGCCGGGCTGATGATCCGCAGCATGACTTCCCTGCTCTCGATCTCGCCCGGATTCCGGACCGATCACCTGCTGACCATGCACGTGAATCTCACTGCGCCGAAATATGACGACGACAAGCGGGTGAAGGCCTTCGGGGATGAACTGCAGGAGCGGGTGGCGCGCCTTCCGGGCGTAAAGTCCGTGGCCATTGGGTCGGGATTCCCTATGCTGGATCGGATTGCGGCACTGCCGTTCCAGGTGGAAGGGGAACCGGCGCCCGCGAATGGAACCGGGTCGCTGGCGGATAACACGCCGGTGGGCGATGGATATTTCGAGACGCTGGGAATGCCCATCCTGCGCGGAAGGTCCTTCACGCGCCAGGATACAGAGCAAACCAAAATCCCCGTTGTGGTGGTGAATGAGGCGCTGGCGCGGCGGATCTCGCCGCACGGCGATGCTGTTGGGAAAGTGCTGTTACTGGGTGGAGGCGCAAATCCCCAACGTACAACTGTGGTGGGCGTGAAAGCCGACACGCACCAGATGGGCCTGGATACGGAAGTGCGTCCGGAGCTGTTTTTGCCCTCGCGAATCTTCCACTCGATAGCTCTGGTAGTGCGCACCGCGGACGACCCTCTGCGGCTCACGAATGCCGTCCAAAGCCAGGTTTGGGCCATCGATCCGAATCAGCCGGTGGCGGATGTGTACAGCATGGATCAGCGCATGGGGGAAGGGCTGGCGCAGCGCCGGTTCAACATGCTGCTATTCGGAATTTTCGCCGCGCTGGCTTTGTTGCTCGCGAGCGTCGGCATCTACGGCGTGCTCGCGTACACCGTGACGCAGAGAATGCGCGAGATCGGGATTCGAATCGCGCTGGGCGCCTCCGCGCGGAATGTCGCGGGTCTAGTGCTGCGGCAGGGGCTGTTTCTTTCATTGGCTGGCGTAGTGGTGGGCGGTGGTGCGGCATTCGCGCTGACCCGATGGATGGAAAGCTTGATCTTCGGCGTGAGCCCCACCGATCCGATTACGTTCTCGGCAGTTTCCGCGTTGTTGGTGGCCATCGCGCTCGCTGCCAGCTACGTGCCTGCGCGCCGGGCGGTGCGGGTGGATCCCATGCGATCCCTGCGCATCGAATAACGCTTATTGATCGAGCAGAGCAGCAGAAATCCGATGGCCGCCCAGCGATTTGCGGAAGGCGAAGATCGCAAGGGCTGTCACCAATAGAATCAGAAGCAGCGATCCGTTGCCGTACCACGCCGAGAAATTGGTAGTAAAAACGAGTTCGGCTACCAGATCGGTGACAAAGATCGCAACAACCAGCGCCAGCAGGCCGCAGCGCAAGAGCATCACAACCACCACGCTGTAGACAATGATCATGGCTGGAACGTCCACCAACAAGTAATTATTGTTGGAACTGAACAAGCGCAGCCCTATGAACAACGCAACGAAGGCGCCACCAGCCAGCCATTCCTTGCGCAGCATCGCACGGAAGAGGAAGAAGAGCAGGAAAAAGAAGAAAGAACCCAGTATCCCGTCCTGCGCGCGATCCAGAACTACGCTCAGCGCGCGGTGAATCCCAAGCAACGCATCCAGCTTGGGCGCCGTGCTGGGTATGCCGCCCATCCGGATTGTGTACTCGTTGTCGGCGGCAAATACGAGATCGTAACCCATGCCGACAAGAAGACCGATCAATACATCGCGACCCACCAAGGCGTCCTGCCAGCGGCCGGCCAGGAGCCGCGTCCAAGTGATCAGACTGCGCGGCCAGAGACGCCGCACCGCGGGCTCCAACGCGATATAAGCCAACCACAACATGCCACCGGTCCAGAGGGCTTGGGAAACGGCCTCGCCCATCAGATGGAAACTGAACAAGGCAGTTGCGAAGTGCGCGCGGAGCAGAATCTCGGCAAACACAATGCAAAAGGCGAAGGCCGCCAAACGGATGGCGCCTTGCCGGTCGCCGCGTCCGAGACGCAAGTTCCGCCACGCCATGAATGCGGCCAGTATGCTTCCGCCGCCTAACACAGCGATCCACGTATAGTCTGAGCTCCGGCGTGCGGATGACGGCATGCGGTCCGGCTGCGTCCAGGGTCCGACGATTTGAAAGTACACCGGCTTGCCACGCCACCAGGCCGCTTCCACACGGATCGGTTGTGCGGGAAGGTTAGGAAAAGTGCCGGTCCATGCCGCGCGAGCATCCACAGGTGCGAGCGGCGTCCAATGTGGATCGGTCGGCTGGAACGATTTTAGATCCAGGCCGGCGGCTGTGAAAAGCGGTGTTGCGTCAGGTTGCTGCGCGAGCGCGGGCGATGGATCCACTTGAGGAGGAACGGCGGAGAAACTGCGCATTTGGCCGGTGAGGTCGAGCGTGATGCGCGCCATGCCGGAAATCGCCGGCGGCGGATCGTCCGCAGAGACGCGGCCCAGGATGTCGAAGTTGTGCGGCTCGATCGGCAGCGGACTTTCGCGATAGGAAAAATAGATCACGGGCGGCTGGCTCAAAGCCACTTTCGTCCAATCCAGCGGCTGTTTGGAGTTCTGCTTGAGGTAGTAGAGATAGGCGCCGGAATAGTCGAAGGTGAATGCGTCGATCGGCAACCGCTCCCGTGTAACCGAACTGCTGGATGGTCTTGCGAGCTTGCACGGCCAGCGCTTCCGGAGGCAGCTCGAAGTTCACCATGCCGGCGAGTTCCTGCCGGCAATCGAAATATACGATAGCTGCGAGTGCGATCAGAATCGCGGCCAGACAAGCGATCGCGATGGCCGGCTTCAAACCTTCCTGCGCGCCAGCCGCCGCCACCATTTCGGGCGAAGGTGTTTCCCCAGCTGCGAGCGCCGCAGCCAGTGGATCGCCTCCGGGAAGCGCGGCGGAAACTGCCAGAGCGCCGGATGGCCGCTTGGCGGGATCCGGATCCAGGCATTTGAGAATGATCCGCTCAACCGCCGGATCCACGTCGCGCACGCTGCTGGACATTTCGCTGGGCCGGCTTTCTCCCCGCATGCGGATGAGGTCCGCCAGCGTGTCGGCTTCGAAGGCGCGCTTGCCCGTGAAGATTTCGTACATCACCAGGCCCAGCGCGTAGATGTCGCTTTTGCTGGTAACCTCTTTGCCCGCCAATTGCTCGGGCGCCATGTAGGCGGGCGTTCCACTATGGATGTCCGCGCCGCGGATTTCTTCCTCCAGGCCGGCTAAACCAAAATCGGTGATCAGCACCTGGCCGCGCCCATCGATCATGATGTTGGCCGGTTTCAGATCGCGATGCAGGACGCCTTGCGAGTGGGCGGCCGCGAGACCTGCGCAAAGACGCCGCGATATTTCCACTGCTTTGTCCGCCGGAAGCCGGCCGATCCGTAACAGCAGCGACGCCAGATTCTCGCCGTCCACGAATTGCATGGAAATGAAAGGCTGGCCTTCTACATCGCCAATGTCGAACACGCGGCACACGTTGGGATGCGTCACCTGGCGCGCGATCCGGACTTCGTTGTAGAAGCGCGCCAGCATGCCCGGATCCTTGGCGGTAGTCTTCGGGAAGAAACTTCAGCGCCACCGTCTGTCCCAGGCGAAGATCGTTGGCGCGGTAGACTTCACCCATTCCGCCTTTCCCGAGGCGTCCGAGAATGCGGTAGCGTTCGGCCAACAAAGTTCCCGGTACAAAGCGGCCTTCGTCAAACTCGGCAACGGCGATGGAAGAAGCGGAAGTTCGGGTGGCGGAACCGCACGTTACGCAGAAACCGCTGCTTTCGGAAATCTCGGTGGCGCATCCGGGACACTTCGGCATCTCGCACCAGTATGCACAAAAAGATGTGGGGCAGGCTGGTGGTGCCTGAAAAGCGCGGTGGCAACAACCGGCGACGCAAAATCACCGTTCGCTTACGGCACCAGCTCAGTCACGGTCGCGGCTCGAAAAGAGGATTCGTATTTTGAGGATGTTACCGAGCCGCGACCGTGAGGGAGTCGGTGCCTTTTTGGTTTTTTCACAGACCCGTGAGCGACCGGTGATTTTGATCTTTTCACAGCGAAGTTCAGATTAGCAGTTTCGCGTTTCGCACCGCCGCCTTACCAAGACCGCGCCCATGATTGTCAGGAAGCATGCCAGCGTAGGGACAATTGAGGGCTCTGGGGTAGTAATTGGAGTAAGAGTCACTGGGCTGGCGATATTCGTTACCTGGGAAATAGCGCCGGGCGTAATCTCAAAGAAGCCGGATGTCATGACACCGCCTGTGAACCCCACGAAGCCGTTTCCGGTGGAATAGTCCAGAACCAGGACGCAAACGCTGGCGGGGTCTGCAGGGCATTGTGGCCCAGGCCCTGGATCCACGCCCTCCCAATAGTACTCGACTGGTACGTTCGGGCTGGGTTTGTCGAAAATGCCGCCGAGGTCGAAATTGTCCAAGGTTACGGTGTCGCCGCCGTAGAGTCCGCCGGTGAGCGCCAGAGTAAGGTCCGAGTTGGTCGCAAAGCCGGTCGACGGATCGATGGTGACAGTGCTCCCTGGCTGAAATGCCGCGCTGCCGTTATCTCCGTCGATATTACTGAAAGATCCCGACACTGAGAAAATTTCATCCGCCAAGGCTATCGGCGGGGAGGCTAAACTCACCAAAGCCGCTACGGCAAGTAATGTCATGTTTGTACTAAGGGTCATCGTCACTTTTCTCCTTTCTGACGAACTCCCGCTTTGGATATGAAACGCCAAAACCGCCGCGAAAGTCCTTAATTTGGCCATCAAGATTTCTTAATTGTTCTCATCTGATGGAGGAAGGGCATCCTAGCCCGACATTCTTGGCGCTATACTGTCGGTCAGGACTAAAGCCTATGAATCGCAGACATTTCTTGATGAGCTCGGCCGGCGTACTGGCCGCCGCACGGCGCGCCACTCCCAGCCCCAACGATACCGTTCGAGTAGCCGTGGTCGGATTGCATGGACGCGGCAAAGATCACCTGCAGGAGTACGCGCGCATCGCGAACGTGGATGTGGCCGCGCTCTGCGATGTCGACGAATCGGTCTTGAACAAAGCTGCCGGCCAAATGAAAAAGCGGCCGGCTACTTACACGGACCTGCGCAAACTTCTGGAAGACAAATCCATCGACGCGATCTCCATCGCCACGCCGAATCATCAGCACACGCTGCAGACCATCTGGGGCGTTCAGGCGGGCAAGGATGTCTACGTCGAGAAGCCATGCGCGCATAATATGTTCGAGGCGAAACAAATTGTGGCCGCCGCGCGGAAGTACGACCGGCTGGTGCAGCAGGGCAGCCAAAGCCGTTCGTCGCCGGCCATCCAAGAGGCCGTGCAAAGCATGCGCGATGGCTTGGTCGGCGATGTCTACATGGCGCGCGGCTTGTGCTTCAAGTGGCGCAATACCATTGGACGCACTCCCGTGGAACCGGTGCCCGAGGGCGTGCATTACGATTTGTGGCTGGGTCCGGCGCCTGAGCATGCGTTCAGCAAGAATCGCTTTCACTACAACTGGCACTGGATGTGGGATTACGGCAATGGCGATCTCGGGAACCAGGGAATCCATGAGTTGGACATCGCTCGCTGGGGTCTCGGTGTGACCTATCCGACGAGAGTGACCGCGATGGGCGGCCACTTCATGTTCGACGACGATCAGGAAACGCCCAACACCATCACGGCTCTCTACGAATTTAACGATGGCGGCAAGAAAAAGATGATGGAGTTCGAAGTCCGTCATTGGATGAGCAATCACGAAGGCGGAATCGGCGAACATAACAAGGGCGGCAAGTTCGATCCGAATACCATCGGCAATTTGTTCTACGGATCCAAAGGCTACCTTGCGATCGACGGCTACGGCACCTATCGGACCTGGCTCGGCAAGGAACAGGAGCCCGGACCCACGCGCAATTCCGACGAGCATCACTTCGAGAATTTCATCAATGCGGTGCGCAGCCGGAAGCGCTCGGATTTGAATGCCGAAATCGAAGTGGGCGCCGTTTCCACGACGTTGATCCACCTGGCGAACATTTCGTATCGCTTGGGCCGGACGCTGAATTTCGACGCGGAGAGCTATAGCTGCACGGGCGACGCGGAAGCGAACGCCATGTTCACGCGCGATTACCGGAAGCCTTTTGTGGTTCCGAAATTTGCTTAAGAGTACCACTTTAGTTTTCCCGGAACTGGTGGCTGATGTGGGGCGGACCCCCTGGTCCGCAGCCGACGCCCTCGTCGGCTTCCCCTTTCGCATTAGCTTGATTTCGTAAGAGAAAGAGCGGGTCCAGGGGGACCCGCGCGGACCAGGGGGTCCGCCCTACTTTCTGGGGAAACTAAGTGACTTTGGGCGGAAGCTCCCGGCCCACTTGCTTAACTAGCTCGGCGACTGCTTCGGCGGCTTTTGCGCAATCTTCGCGAGTGACGTCATAATGCGTGAGTGCACGGACTTCGCGCGGCGTGGACGCATCATTCATCAGGACGCCGTGAGTCTTGAGCCGTGCGTTGAATTCGTTGGCATCCAGACCGAGGGCGCTGACATCGAACACCACGATGTTGGTTTGGACTCGATCCAGGTGAAGTTTTAAGCCAGGCAGCTTGGCCAACTCGCCGGCCAGGAATCGCGCGTTGGCGTGATCCTGGCCCAGACGATGAGGCATTTCCTCCAGCGCAATTAATCCCGCTGCGGCTAGCACCCCCACCTGGCGCATTGCGCCGCCCAATCTTTTGCGATAAAGCCGTCCGCGCTGGATCGCTTCTTCGGATCCAACCAGCATGGAACCTACCGGAGCGCCCAGCCCTTTCGAAAGGCAAAACATCACGGTATCGGCGGGCGCCGCCAGTTCGCGCACCGGCAGATTCAGATGACAAGCCGCGTTGAAGATCCGCGCGCCATCCATGTGAACCGGAATGCCGGCGTCGTGCGCATTCGCACAAATTTCGCGCAGCGTATGCATGGGGTAAACCGTACCGCCCGCCATGTTGTGCGTGTTTTCAATTTCAATTAGCCCGGTGGGCGCGCAGCTCGGGTTTCGGAATCGGAGCGCGTCTTTTAGCTTGCTCCAGGTCAGGATACCGTCGTCGGCATAAACCGGCCGGATTAAACAGCCGGCAAACCAAGCGACCATCGCGAGCTCCCAATCCAGAATGTGCGCGCGCGATTCGCATACCACTTCCTGGCCGTGCTCGGTGTGGATCTTGATGGCGATCACGTTGCCCATAGTGCCGGTGGGTACGAAGAGTCCGGCTTCCTTGCCGAGAATTTCGGCGGCTCGCTGCTCCAGGCGATTGACCGTGGGGTCCTCGCCGTAAACATCGTCGCCGACTTCGGCTTCCGCCATGGCGCGGCGCATGGCTGGGGTGGGATGCGTGACTGTGTCGCTGCGGAGATCGATCATGAGGTGATGAATTCGGCGAAGACTTCGTTCGAGAGAAGTACGCCACGATTGGTGAGGCGCAATTTTTCGCCTGCTTTTTCCAGTAGCCCTTCGCTCAGAAAACGCTGGATCGGCGCCTGGTAGCGCGTCCATTCGGCGGGCTCGGGCTGAATGCCGTTCGTGAGTCGCAGACCGACGAAGAAGCGCTCTTCCGCCGAATTCGCCGGCTCGGAGCTGAGCCTGGGCGACTTCGCAGCAACGTATTCGGCGGCAGATTCCACGTTTTGAAAACGCTGCGCGCCGTGGAACGAATGTGCGTCGGCGCCGAAACCGATGTAAGGTTCCAGCCGCCAGTATTTCAAATTGTGTAGCGATTCAAACGCCGCGCGAGCGAAGTTCGAGATCTCGTATCGATGGATTCCCAGGCGCGCCAATTCGGTGACGGCTGTTTCGTAAAGTTCCGCGGTCAAATCGTCGCGTCGGAACATCGGGCGCACCGTAACGTTTGCCGTTGAGCAGTACTTCGTTGCCGAGGCGGCTGTCTTCATCCACCTCGAGCATGTAAACGGAAACGTGCGGAGGGTCAAGCTTTTCGATCCAATCGAGCGATTCGCGCCAGCTCGCCGCGGTTTGGCCGGGCAGGCCGGCAATGAGATCGACATTGATGTTCGTGAGACCGGCGCTGCGAAGCATGGCAATCTCGCCGGCGACGATTTCCGCCGTATGCTTACGGCCGGTGCGCGCCAGCTCCCGTGGAATAAAAGACTGCACGCCGAGGCTCACTCGATTCAAACCCGCTTCCACCCAAGCGGCCGCCAGTTCCGCTGTCAGTCCGCCTGGCGCAACTTCCATAGTCGCCTCGCGCCAAGGCCGTCCGGGGATCGCGTCCAAAATTCTCCGCAGGCCGGCAGGCTGCAGGCGGCTGGGCGTGCCTCCGCCCAGATAAACGGTCTCGGGCCGCCAGGGCCAATCAAAAGCTGCTATTTCCGCCGAAAGCGCATCCAGATAATCCTGCTCTAACTTGACCGGAAACACGCCCGAAGCAAAGTTACAGTAAGTACACTTCTGGGCGCAAAACGGATACGAGATGTAAACGCCAGGCATCTACAAAGAGACTTCTTCGCCCAACTGCTTGACGATGGCTTCCTGGATCAGCTCGGTGAGCGACTGGCCGCTGCTCCCCAAAACAAACGCGTTCCTCGCGGCATCCCAATCCAATTTGTAACTCTTGGAATGCGCCGAAACCCAGATCTGGTAAACGGGAGCATTGGGGCTGATGACGAACTTTCCCGGCGGATCCTCAAATTCAATGGCCAGAGCGCCGGCGTTGAAATCCACCTCGAATTCGCCGTCGTCGGAAACGGCAGCCAGCTTTTTGTAGAGCGCGGTCAGCGATTCATCTGCTAGCTTTTTGAACTCCTGGTCGTCCATAGATTGGCGGCTCGAACCTCAATTCTAGCGAAAAACCGCGCTGATGACTGGTTATGAAGGATTTAGCGACTTTGGCGGGGCCTGATGCATCTGCTAATCTTGGACCGGCACTGATGATGGAAGCAGCTTGTTTACGCCACACCGACATCCCGCACACCACGCGGCTGTTTTCAGACTTCCAGTACCATTTCGATCGAGTTTCCCGATTTTACGCCTACGCTCCAGGCGATCCAACCGCTTACGCCGCGGCGGCGAAGAAGCTGGAGTATCCGGCGGAACGGCGGGCGGAACTGGTTGCCGTACTTCGCGCTCGAAACGGGGATAGTCCTTCACTCGATCTTCTCGCTCGTCCGGAAACCGTGGCGGTGGTCACCGGGCAGCAGGTTGGGCTATTTTCCGGTCCCGCCTACAGCATCTATAAGGCGTTAACGGCAGCGCGGCTAGCCGAGCAGTTGAACGCTCAGGGAATCCCCGCGGTACCGATTTTCTGGCTCGCCACGGAAGACCACGACTTCGCCGAAGTCAACCACACCTACATCTTTGGACCGGATCATCGGCCGGTGAAGCTTAGCGTGGATGGCCAGCACGGAACGGAGCGTCCGGTCGGCGCCATTCCCGTTGTTGAGCCTCCCTTGGACCGGCTGCGCGAGACACTAGCGGCCTTTCCATACGGCGAAGAGGTTGCGGGACTGGTGGCTGAGTCTTATAAAACCGGAGTCACATTCGGTGCGGCGTTCCAGGCATTGTTGCAACGCTTGTTGGCGAAGCGCGGTTTATTGTTCATCGATCCTTTGGATCAAGGCGTGCGACGGATGGCTGCGCCCTTGTTACGGGAGGCGCTGCGCGACGGCGCAAACCTTCACGCCAAACTTCAGGACCGAAATCGCGAACTCGATGCAGCCGGTTATCATGCCCAGGTTCACGTGGAGGCGAAAACTTCGCTGGTGTTTCTGCTCGAAGGCGACCGGCGCATCACGCTGCGTCGGCAGAATGGCGGCTACGCATCCAAGGATCGCAGCTACTCTACTGAAGAATTGATGGACCTAGCGGAACACCTTTCGCCCAACGCCCTGCTGCGTCCCGTGGTTCAGGATTACATGCTGCCGACCGTGGCGTACGTGGGCGGTCCGGCGGAATTGGCCTACATGGCGCAGTCCCAGACGCTGTACGAAGATTTGCTGCACCGGATGCCGGTGATGCTGGCGCGCAGCGGGTTCACTTTGCTGGATGCGCGAACAGCGAAACTGATGGGTAAGTACGGGCTCGACGCTGCCGAATATGTTCCACGGCGAGGACGGGCTGCGGGAACAGATCGCAGCCAAGCTGATTCCGCCCGCGGTGACGCAGGAGTTCGAAAAAATTAAGACGGCAACCGCCCGATCGTTGGACGAACTCACTGCTGCGCTGCAGTCTTTTGATCCAACGCTGGCAGCGGCAACCACCAAGAGCCGCGCCAAGATCCTGTATCAGCTTTCGAAATTGCAAAGCAAGACGGCGCGCGAAACGCTGAATCGGGACCAGCGCGCATCCGACGACGCCCGCTGCATGTCCGGGTTGATTTTCCCGGAGAAGCATCTGCAAGAGCGTTTCTATTCCATACTGCCTTTCGCCGCGCAGCACGGTTTGGGATTGATGGATACTTTGTACGCGAACATCCGCCTGGATTGCCCGGATCACACGATACTCGTAGTGAACTGAGAGCGTCGCTCGTGCTACGCTCGAAATTCAACTCATGAGAATCAACAGTGTGAAGAAAGCGCTGGCCGAGGGCAAGCTGCAGCTCGGCACCGGATTCGGCCAGCTACGCTCGCAGGATGTGGCGCGGATTCTGGCGGACGCGGGATTTCAGTGGGCGTTCATCGACACCGAACATGGCGGCTTCGACCTTGAGACCGTGCAGGACATCTGCCGCATCTCGGTATTGGTGGGCTTGTGTCCGATCGTGCGCGTGGCGGAGCTGCAGTATTCGCTGGTGACGCGCGCTCTGGACGCCGGCGCGCAGGGAATCATCTTTCCGCGCGTGGAATCGCCGGAGCTGTTGGCCAAGGCCATCAGTTGGATCAAGTACCCGCCGCTCGGCATCCGCGGATTCGGATTGACCGCGCTGCAGGTGGATCACGAGAAGGTCACCATCCCGCAAATCATCGAGCACATGAATGCCAACATCATGGTGGTGCTGCAAATCGAGACCAAGCGCGCCGTGGAAGTCCGCGATGAGCTTCTCGCCGTGCCGGGAATCGATGCAGTGATGGTGGGCCCGGCGGATCTTTCCGTTTCGCTCGGCGTGGGCGGCGAGTTCCAGCATCCGCTGATGGTGGAGGCGATGGAGAAGATCCGCGATAGCTGCATCGCGCATGGCGTGGCGCCGGGGACGCAGACGCGATCGGTGCCGCAAGCCAAATTCTGGCGCGAGCGCGGCATGCGGTTCCTGGGCTGCAGCAACGAGACCGGAATGATCTACGAGCGCGCCTGCGAACTGGTGCGCGAGCTAAGCTGAGGCTGGTATACTCGAAGTCGTCGCACCCTGAAACGCACTCGCTGGAGTGGCGGAACTGGCAGACGCACGGGACTCAAAATCCCGCGGCCTTCACGGTCATGAGAGTTCGACCCTCTCCTCCAGCACCAAGAAACTTTCAAACAAGCTCCAGCCGAAGCTCCCGGCCTACAGCCGTCGCGGCTTTGCGTAACGTACTCAGCGTAACGGCCTCATATTCCGGATCGAGCAGGCGATCAAGCGCGGCGCGGCTGGTGTGCATGCGTCGCGCCATTTCTGCCTTGGAAAAATGCTTCTCCTTCATGGCGGCTTCCACCTGCCGGGCCAGGACTCGCTTGATGGCACTCGCGGTGACTTCCTCGTAGATGCCCTCCTCGCGGAGCCAGCTATCGACGGATGATCCAATATTTTTCTTTTTCATGTACGTGTTCCTTTCTTCCGCTTCAGTGCCAGATCGATGTCCTGTTGCGGCGTCTTTTGGCTCTTTTTCATGAAGCCGTGAAGCAGCACCATGCTCGCACGCTCGATACAGAAAATGACCCGCGCAATCCGGCCGTGCGGCAAACTACTCCGCACTTCCCACATTTCATTTCCAAGCGAGCGAACCAGACGCATCCCGATCGGCCACGAAAACTCGACATCCTTGATATCTTCGCCAATCACCTTCCGGTCTTCCCGCTCAAGGCTATTCAGCCACTCGCGTACAGGCTCACGGCCACGATCGGAGCGGTAGAAGCGTGCGGGCAGGCGCTTGAGACTCCGATCCATACGCCACCGTACCAGTTTTGGTACATATCGTCAATTCCATGTCATGACATTGTCTGGCAGTCAATGCTAACATGGATATGGTAAAGATCATGCCGCGGACCGAAACCCGCAACCAAAAACTCGACCTCCGGCTGACCCCCTCGGCCAAACGGACGCTGCAAATCGCGGCGTCGGCCGCACATCGGTCCGTGAGCGAGTTTGTCTTGGAAAGCGCACTCGATCGAGCCGAGGAAACTTTGCCGGACCGGCAACGTTTTGGTTTGACCGCGGAGCAATGGAAAGCCTTTCAAGCGGCGCTCGCCGCATCTCCCCGCCCGTCGCGGCGCTTGGCAAGACTTTTGAAAGAGCCTAGCGTCTTCGAGCACGGCGGTGTCTAGTGACTCCGCTTCGGATTGAAGGGCTAGATCGCTCCCACGCGTTGGATGACTTCGATTGCGGTAGCGAAGCGCTCAACCGATTCCTTGCACGCTATGCGTTGCAAAACCAGCAGGCGGGAGCTTCCCGTACGTACGTCGCACTCGCCGGTGAGGTTGTCGCTGGCTACTACACGCTCGTGGTCGGCCAAGTGGAATACGCCGCCGCGACGGAACGACTCAAGAAAGGGTTGGCGCAGCATCCTGTTCCTATCATGCTGCTGGCGCGGCTCGCCATCGCAATCTCCTGGCAGTCGAAGGGCCTCGGTGCCGGATTGCTCAAGGATGCAATGCAACGCACGCTCCAGGCGGCGGATATTGCAGGCATCCGTGCGTTCGCGGTTCACGCAAAGGATGAAGCCGCGAAATCATTTTACGAGCATTTCGGATTCAGTCCGCTACCGAGCGATCCTTATCATCTGTTCCGGTTGCTCAAGGACATTCGGGCCGCCCATTAGAAACTATTCGCAGGCCAAAAGCGCCTGCGCCACCCTTTCACTGCTTCAGCGA
Source organism: Bryobacterales bacterium (assembly GCA_963774655.1). Classification (GTDB taxonomy): domain Bacteria; phylum Acidobacteriota; class Terriglobia; order Bryobacterales; family Bryobacteraceae; genus Palsa-89. The sequence goes on from CAVZFZ010000005.1 coordinate 1,129,748, forward strand.
TTTCAAATAAGCCAAAACCGCTTCCGCATCCGGACGCGTCATCCGGAACTGTGGCATCGGAGGATTCAGGCGAGCGCCGGTGCGGGAAATTCCGGTGGTCAGCAAGCGGACGAATTCTTCATCCGTGCCTGGCGGACGGCCGGCCAGCCGGGGTTCCACCACGGCCCAATTCGGCACCGGATAGGAGGCTTGAATCTGCGTGGGGCCGCCCAGCAGCCAGTTTTCGCGTTTTCCTTCGCCGTTCTGATTCCAGGGCGTGTGGCAGCGGCCGCACATCGCCACCGATTCCACAATGTATTTGCCGCGCTCCACGGCGCCGCTGTCGGCCGCCTTCGCCTTCTTCGCCTCCTGAGCGACAACGGTCCGGGAGGGCGAAAGGGCCAGCAGCAGCAAAACCGCGCTTGCGGTCCGAGCAATTATCTTCATAGGGAGGATTCTATCAAGTAGCTCGCCGTGGCGCTAACATCATAGGTTGAACCTTTCGCGCAGAATCCGAATCATTCCGGCGGCGATCTGGAGCATGGCCGTTTTGGCCGCGCAGTCGAGCGACCCTGAAGCTCTGCGCCGGCGTGTTTTCGAGGCTGGAGAGGCAGCCATGCATCGCGGCCAGTGGGCCGAGGCAGAGAAGAGTTTCCTGGAAATCGTGGCCACCAATCCCGCGGACGTGGGCGCGCACGGGAACCTGGGCGTAATCTACATGCGCCAGAAAAAGTGGAAGCGCGCGCTCGAAGAGTTCCACGCCGCCGAGAAACTGGCCCCGCAGATTCCGGGGATCCGGCTCAACATCGGCTTGGTTTATTTTCGTGAGGGCGACTATCACAAGGCGATCGCGCCATTTGAGTCGGTGCTGCGCGATCAGCCGGATTCCATCCAGGCGCGGCATTTAGTGGGTCTGTGCTATATGGTCGACGAACGCTATGCCGACGCCACCGCCGCGCTTGAACCATTGTGGGCATCCTCCAATAGCGACCTGAGCTATCTGTATGTGCTGGCCGTGGCGGCGGGCAATTCTAATCGTCACGACCTGGAAGAGAAGTCGTTGGCGCGCTTACTGGAAGTGGGCCAGAATTCGCCTACGCTGCATTTGCTGGTGGGGAAAGCCTATCTGAATCGCGGCGAGGAAGACAAAGCGCTCGCAGAGCTGGAACAAGCCGTGCAAGCCGATCCGATGCTGCCGATGGTCCACTACAACCTTGGCATGGCTTACAAGAACAAGCGGGAATACGAGAAGGCCCGTGACGAATTCTTGAAAGACATCGCCGTGGAACCCGAGGTGGCTTACAACTACGATGAACTGGGCACCATGAGCCTGGCTCAAGCACAGAACGATGAGGCTCGGCGCTATTTCGAACAAGCTCTAAAGCGCAATTCGCAGATCGGAACGTCGTGGTTCGGGCTCGCGAAAATCGACAAAGCAGAGAAGCGTTACGCAGCAGCGCTGAAGGCGCTGGATTCAGCCGGCGCCATCGATCCAAAAAGTGCCAGCGTCCACTATCTGCGCGCGCAGATTCTCACGCAACTGGGGCGCAAAACCGAAGCACAGACGGAGTTCGCAGCCGTGCGCCGGTTACAGAGTGAAACAGCAGGAAAGCTGGAGCGCCAAATTAGCGGCGACAAGTATCGCGATCCTCAACTACCTGTGGAGGAAAGGTGACACGCCAACGTACTATAGTGGATCTCAAATGCAGCGTCGCACGTTTCTGTTCCACACCTCCTTTGGCCTGGCCGCCGGTTTAAGAGCGCAAGCGCCGGCTGGCGTATCGGATCGCATCGGGATCTCGAGCTGGAGCTTCCACAATTATTTTTCCACCACGCTCGACGACAAGCTGCCGAAACCGGCTAAATGGTGGGACCTCCGCGATTTTCCGGAGATGATCGCCGACCGCTACCACGTGCATCAACTGGAGATGGTGGCGCCCCATTTCGAATCCACCAAACCTTCGTACGTGCGCGAAGTCAAGAGCAAACTGGAGCGCGCCCACTCGCATCTGGTGAATATTCCGGTGGACATCCGGGAGCTGGGCGTGAAAGGCGGGCTCTCGGATCCCGATCCGAAAATTCGCGACACCGCGATCGCAGCCTGCATGAAATGGATGGACGTGGCGCAGGAGCTGGGCGCGAAATCCGTACGCTGCGATCCAGGCGAGATCAATCGATCGGATCTTTCGAATACGATTTCGTCGTACCAGAAGCTGGCCGATTACGCCGGCTCGAAGAGCCTGTATGTGATTATCGAAAACCATGGCGGCGTGGGATCGGAGCATCCGGAAGATCTGGTGAAACTGTTTCAAGCGGTGGGCGCGCATTGCGGCGCGCTTCCGGACATGGGGAATTTCCCGGACGAAGCCACCCGGCAGCGCGGTTTGCCGCTGCTTTATCCTTATGCGCCGACCGTGTCTCACGCCAAGGGCCTGGAGTTTGATGAGCATGGCGTGGAAACAGCATTCGATTTTCCGCGCGCTATGCTGGCATCGAAGCATGCTGGTTTTAAAGGCGTCTACTCGATCGAGTACGAAGGGCCGGGCGACGCGTATACGGGCGTCCAGAACGTCGTGAATGAACTGGTGAGGTATCTATGATCGGAGAGGGTGTTCATGATCGGAGAGAGTATTCATGAATGAGACGCGCCGATTACCAAAGACAAATTTGTTGCCGAACACAAGAGCGATCCGCTGGCCGATATCGGAACAGCCAGGCAGCAGCCTCAGCGGAAAGAGGAATCGTTCAAGGAAACGCGCGAGGGCACGCTGGAACACATGCGGAATCTTTTCGACTGCATGCGAACGCGCAAGCAGCCCCTGGAAAATGTCGAGTTCTGATGTGGAACCGCCGTGGCGTATCGGGAGCAGAAGCGCGTTTATTGGGACCCTGCTAACCGAACCGCGACCGCAAGGGAGCGTAACGCACTGCCGCTGTAGTGGTAGCGCTCCCTCGCGGCCGCGGTTCGGAAGGCGGCGTCCATGCGTTACCGAACCGCGACCGTCAGGGAGTCGGTGCCTTGGTTTTATCACCTACGGAATTTCGGACGTTGAATTCCAGCTTCCAGCGCCGTCCATCTCTGGCCACAGACCAGAGTTGCAGCATGCCGGTTTCCGTCACCACCGTTTCCAGAGTGACCGGCACAAACTCACCCGCGTTCCCCGCTGCGGGCAACGAGACTTCGATGGGCGACAGTTCTTCCAGATCGCCGGCAATGTCGTCCAGCATGGCGCCAGCCGCATCGTTCTTGCGAACAGCGGATTGAAAAAAGCGGAACTCGGCCGGCTCGCCCACGGTTAAACCAAACTCCCGATCCTTCAACTGCAGCGAACTGCCCTCTTCCATTCCGAAAGGCGCTACCGCCAGCGCTTTGAATGGAATTGACATGCCGGGCACGGCGGGCATGGCGCTTTCGATACCCACATAATAAGTACGCGGAACACCACCGCGAATACGAACCCCGCGGCCTTCGCGTGCGAGCCCATAATAAGCAGCGCCGCGCGCGACAGCGTGCATCAGATCTTCGCCCACCAACGGGATGATGGCAGCGAGCCCTTCCTCGGCCAACCATTTGTTCAAAACTTCGAGAATCCGGCTGCGCACCAATCCAGCGCGCAATACGCCGCCATTGAAGAGCACATGCGTGGGAGCGGCCAGACCACTGGGACCGCGCCGCACCGATCCATGTTCCGATTGCGCGGCCTGTTGCCGCAAGAAGCGCGCGAGATGACGGGTCACCGCCGCATCGGCCGCATACGGGAGTCCGATTTCCGCCAAGCCCATTTTCCGGCGTTGCGGCATATCTTGACTGGATACGCTCGGGAGAAACCCTTCGCCCAGGATGCGGTCGATGTCTTCGCGCAGCAGTTTCGTTTTGATGGTGCCGCCTACCAGGCCAGTGCCGCGACCGAGAATCGTGATGGGGTGTTCGCGCTTTTTGTTGTCTTCTTCCAGCAGTTTTTCTTTGGCCAGACGGCACTGTTGCCAGAGTGCGTGCAGCTGCACGGCATCCAGCTTCGTTCCTTGCGCGGCCAGTTGCTGTTCCAGATGGCGCGCCAGCGCGAGGTCGACGTTATCGCCTCCCAGCAGGATGTGCTCGCCCACTGCGACGCGCTCCAGTTGCAGTTCGCCTGCCTGCTCCGTCACAGCGATCAGCGTGAAATCGGTGGTGCCGCCGCCGATATCCACCACCAGAATCAGGTCGCCCACCTGCACGCGTTCCCGCCAGTCCGGATGCCGCTCAATCCAGGCGTAGAACGCGGCTTGCGGTTCTTCCAGCAACAGCGGGTTTTGATAGCCCGCCTCTTGCGCGGCTTGCAACGTTAGCTCGCGCGCCACAGCGTCGAAGGAAGCCGGTACCGTCACCAGGACTTGTTGCTTGGCGAACGGCGCATCCGGCATCTTCGCATCCCAGGCCTTGCGCAGGTGTTCCAGGTATTGGCGCGACGCTGCCACGGGTGAAATTTTGTCGAGACCTTGCGGCGCGTTCAGCGGGAGAATCGGCGCCGTGCGATCCACGCCGGCGTGCGACAGCCACGATTTCGCCGACGCCACTAAGCGGCTCGAAACTTCTGCGCCGCGCTTCTGCGCAAGTGCTCCCACCACATATCGCGGCGATTCGTCCCAAGGCAGCGCCGTGGATCCGGATGGAAAATCGGCAGATCCCGGAATGTAGAGAAAGGACGGCAGCAGCGGCTGGTCGCGAATTTCACCGGGATTCACCAGTTGGGGAAGCTCGATCACAGTGACGGGCGGAGTTTCCCGCGGATCTCCCGCGCGCGGCGCGCAGGCCAGAGCGCAGTTGGTGGTGCCGAGATCGATTCCGATGATGTATTGCTGTGACAAGCTTCAGTGTAGCCAGTGTGGGGCAGGTTGCCAACCTGCGGCCGATTGTCAATCGGCCTTGAGAAATTCCGCATCGCGAAGCCACCTTATTTCTTGACGATGACCTCTCACACCCGGCGCTTACCGCATTATCATCCAGTAGGCCGGCCAATCTTCCTCACGTGGCGCCTCCACGGAAGTCTTCCAATAGGTCGTCACTTTCCACCGGGCACTACTTCCGGTCAAGCCTTCCTTGCAATGGATCGGCTTCTCGATAACGCGCGTACCGGTCCGTTGCACCTGCGCCGGGCGGAGATGGCTGACATGGTCGTCGGAGCTATTCGTTATCATGAAACCTCGCTCCGCCATTATGATCTACATTGCTACGTGGTCATGGCGAACCATGTCCATTTATTGATCACTCCTTGTGTCGCAGTTTCTAGGGCAATGCAATCGCTCAAGAGATTCACGGGCCTGCTGGGTAATCGTATGTTGGGAATTTCTGGCCAACCTTTCTGGCAAGACGAGAGCTATGATCGATTGGTTCGAGACGAGACTGAATTTCGGCGGATTGCGCGTTATATAGAGATGAATCCAGTGAAGGCAGGATTGGTGAGCGCACCTGAGGAATTTTGGTGGTCCAGCGCCAGGCCGATTGACAATCGGCCGCAGGTTGACAACCTGCCCCACAACACCTCAAGCGCGAGCCAGCGCGCCTAGCTCTTTCACGATGCTGGATACGAATGCCTTGGCATCGCCAAACAACATGATGGTGTTGGGCATATAGTACAGCTCATTGTCGATGCCGGCGAAGCCTGGATTCATGCTGCGCTTGATCACCATTACGGTGTGAGCCTTGTACGCCTGAATAATGGGCATGCCGGCGATGGGACTCTTCGGATCCGTCTCAGCTCCCGGATTCACAACATCGTTTGCGCCGATGATCAGCGCCACGTCCACCGTCGGCATCTCCGGATTGATGTCGTCCATCTCTCGCAGCTTGTCGTAAGGAACGTCGGCCTCGGCCAACAGCACATTCATGTGACCGGGCATGCGGCCGGCCACCGGATGGATGGCGAACTCCACGTCGACACCGCGTTTGCCCAGCATATCGGCCATTTCGCGCAGCTTGTGCTGGGCTTGCGCCACCGCCATGCCATAGCCGGGGATCACCACAACTTTGCGAGCGGATTCCAGAATCTGGGCCGCTTCTTCCGGACTCGCCGAACGGACCGGGCGCTCGCCGGCCTTGGCAGCCGTAGTTTGCAATTGCCCGAATGCCCCGAACAACACATTACTGAACGATCGGTTCATGGCCCGGCACATAATGACTGCCAAAATAAACCCGGACGAGCCATCCAGCGCGCCAGCAACGATCAGCATCTTATTGTTCAGCACAAAGCCCATCGCGCTGGCGGAAAGTCCCGCGTAGGAATTCAGCAAGGCGATCACCGTTGGCATGTCAGCGCCGCCAATCGGGAAGATCAACAGAACTCCGAACAGCAGTGCGAGCACGATGAAGATGGGAAACAGAAAGGTTTGCTCCGGTGACAGGATCAACGCAACACCGGTTCCCGCCGCCGCCGCGAAGACTAGTAGATTCACGATGTTTTGACCTTTGTAGGTCATGGGCCGCTGCGGCAGAACTTCCTGTAGCTTTCCGAACGCCATGAGGCTGGCGGTGAACGTCAGGAATCCAAGCAGGGTCTCGATAATCAGCGCCGTCATCTCCACGGTGGTGACTTTCGGGCCCTGATTGATTCCTTTGTAATATTCCGCGGTGCCGATAAGCGCGGATGCCAGCGCGCCGCAAGCGTGTGAAAATGCGGTTCGCTGCGGAACCGCAGTCATCGGCATCATGTAAGCAACCGGGACGCCGATGGCCGCGCCCAGGAAGAACGCCACGAAAATCCACTGATAGTTGACCACGTCGAACCGCAGCAGCGTTCCCACTACGGCCAGCAGCATTCCGATCTCACCCACCACCACTCCACGCCGCGCGGTGGCCGGCGAGTTCAGCCACTTGATGGCCAGGATGAAGCCCGCGGCCGCCAGCATGTACAGAATCGGAAGGATGACGTTGTTGAGCGTGTCGCCGGTCATTTCTTACCGGGCTCCCGGCGCTTGAACATCTTGAGCATCCGATCGGTGATGAGGTAGCCGCTCACCACGTTTAAAGTGGCCAGCAGAACGGCGGAGAATCCAAGGATGCGCGAAAGAGTGCTGGCGTCCTTCGCGCCGGTAATCAAAATAGCGCCCACCACTGCAATGGCGGAGATCGCGTTGGTCAGCGACATCAGCGGCGTGTGCAAGAGCGGCGACACTCCGCGGATCAACTGGAAGCCCAGAAAAGCCGCCAGCATGAACACCCACAGATCGAATTCGTAAGCTCCCATATCGCTATCTTGCTCCTCCGCTTCCCTCGGCTTGAATCAGGCCGAGCAGTTCGTTCACGCGTTCGTGCACCACTTCCCTTCCATGTGTTACCAACGTCTCGCGAATGATTTCGTCCTCGCGATTCAGTTGCAGGGAACCATCCTTCGTCAACATCAGCTTCAGGAACGAAACAATGTTGGACGAATACATTTGGCTCGCATGAAACGGCGCGGACGATGCAAGATTAAGCGGCCCCAGAATTGTGATGCCTTGATGGAGCACGGTTTCGCCCGGGCGCGTGAGTTCGCAGTTGCCTCCCCGCTCGGCGGCGACATCCACGATCACGGAGCCTGGCGCCAAAGCGCTGGCCATTTCGGTGGTGATCAGGATGGGCGCTTTCTTTCCGGGAACGGCCGCTGTGCTGATCACCACATCCTGCTCGCGGATGACGTTGGTGAGCAACTCTCGTTGGCGGCGATAGAACTCTTCGCCCATGGCTTTGGCGTAGCCGCCCTTGTCTTCGCTCGCGCCGGCATCCATGTCCAGAACGACGAACTTCGCGCCCAAGCTTTCGATCTGCTCCTTCACGGCGCTGCGCACATCGTAGGCGGACACAACCGCGCCCAGCCGCCGCGCGGTGGCGATGGCCTGCAAGCCTGCAACTCCGGCGCCCAAAATCAGTACGCGCGCGGGCGTCACAGTTCCGGCCGCAGTCATTAGCATCGGAAAGATTTTGGGAAGCGCGGTGGCTGCCAGCAACACCGCTCGGTATCCGGCGATGGTCGCCATGGACGAAAGCGCGTCCATGCTCTGAGCCCGTGTGATTCGCGGCATCAGTTCCATCGCAAAGAAAGTTACTCCGGCGCGCGCAAGTTCGGAATCCTGCTCCAGAGCGGTCAGTGGCTCACCGAATCCAATTACGGTCTGGCCCGCGCGCAACAGCGGCAGGTCCGCGCGTCCGGCTTCCGGATTCGCGCCCAGCGACCGGACCTGCAAAATCACTTCACACTGGAATACATCGCGCCGGCTGGCGCATCGGGCGCCGCGCAGCGCATATTGTTCGTCCGGGAATCCAGCCTCGACGCCGGCGGACTGCTCCACGACAATGCTGGCCCCCAGTTTTCCCAATGCGTCGCAAGCGCGAGGAATCAGGGCCACACGCCGCTCCCCGGGAAACGTTTCCCGGGGCACTCCTATCGTGACAGCCACGAGCTAACCTCCGTTATCAGCACCTTTTATCGATGATACCTCTTGGAAACCCTGCGTCCCGGCCAATTCCCTGATAGCCTTGATGGAGTCATGGATTCCAACAAAGCGCTGCATCCCGATCTGCACGGCCGCGTCGCCATTGTTACCGGAGCCAGCCGCGGTATCGGAAAAGCACTGGCGATTCGCTTGGCTGAAGAAGGGGCGGACGTAGTGGTGGCATCGAAGAGCGAGGAGTCTACCGAAAAGCTGCCCGGCAGTATCCACGAAACCGCGGATGCGATCCGAGCATTCGGCCGCCGCGCGCTGGCGATTCCTACCGACGTGCGCGATGAAGATGCCATCCGCAATATGATTGAGCGCACCGTTGCCGAACTCGGCCGGATCGATATTCTGGTGAACAATGCAGGAGCTATTTGGCCCCGGCCGATCCTCGAAACACCGCCCAAACGCTTCGACTTGATGATGAGCGTGAATGTTCGCGCCGCTTACATCGCTTGTTACTACGCGCTGCCGCACATGGTGAAGCAACAATGGGGACACGTGCTGAACATGTGCCCGCGGCTTTCGCTCGACCCGTCGCCGGGCAAAGTTGCCTACATGATTTCGAAGCTGGGGATGGCGCGCGTGGCCATCGGGCTGGCTGCGGAACATCAGAAAGATAACATCGCAGGCAACGCGCTCTGGCCGCGCACCATCATCGAAAGCCAGGCGTCCATCAATTTGAAAATGGCGGATCGCTCGCAATGGCGCACGCCCGAAATTGTGTGCGACGCGTCGCTCGCCATTTTCGCGCAGGAGCCCCGCACCTCAACCGGACGGCAGTGGATCGATGAAGAAGCGCTCACCGAACTCGCCGGCATCTCCAATTTCGATCACTACTGGTGCGAAGGAAAAGCGCCGGCCAATCCGATTTATATCGACAAGTGGTAATTCAAAACCCGAATAAATGAATTTGGGCTTCAGCGGTGATCTGCGCGGCCTCGTTCAAGTCCACCGCGCGGCCGGCTACTCGCATCGGTAGGACGTGTTCTTCTGACCAGAAGAAGACGGAGTTCCTTCAATAATCGTTGATGATGTTCGCGCCCCGAAATGTTGACCAGTCGATTTTTGGCAGGAACACGCGCGGGTCAGCCTCTCGTTCCCGCACTCGCCAATGGAGCCGATCGTCCACCAGGATGTGCATAGCGCGCCCGCAATGCGCGCAGGATGTTTCAATTTCCGCTTCGATGTCCTGCTTTCTGAGGCGCGATTGCACGAAGGGCGCGGCGATAGAATCCTCTCCGCATGCGGCATAGATCCGCTCACCGGTGCTAAAGCGCAGCCGGTGCGGGGTGGGATCGCTCGTAACCGGGAAAGCCCAGCTCACGTTGCCGCGTGGATCGCGCACCAGGAAAAACAGGTGTCTTTCCAGATCGTCGAGCAGTGCAATCACGGTGTCCAGATCCATGTGCAAGGCGGTGGCAATCCGCGCCGGACTCAAAGGACGGCCCTGATTGCGCGGTAATTCCAGCACCACGAAGTTGCGTACCGCGTGATGGCGCAGTGTCATGAAGTCAAGCGGATTCTCCACTTAACGCTCCTTCCTGCTGCCAATGATCGCGTTCAAGGCACCGGCTCCCTGACGATCGCGGCTCGGTAACCTCTTTCCGAACCGCGACCGTGAGGGAGTCGGTGCCTTAGGTTTTTCACATAGATCGCGCAGCGCTCTGAGCTTTTATTCATTATCGTAATATACGAAATCGTAATAGATTGAGTCAAGCCCGTTGACGTATGCTTAAGCTTGATGCGCCTCGAACTGATCTTCAGCATCCACCGCACTACCCACCGGATCGGGCTGTACATTCAGCGCCACGCGCCCGATCTCACACAGGCGGAGGCCCATATCCTGTGCCATCTGCACGAATTCGGAGACTCCGCGCTGTCGGCCCTGCATCGCGCCTTCGCGCACAAGCGTTCCACTCTGACCAGCGTGCTGGACCGGCTGGATGCACGAGGGCTGATCACGCGCGAATCCAGTCAAACGGACCGGCGGTCGTTCGTCATCCGGCTGACTGCGGCCGGCAAGAAAAAAGCCGCGCGCATCCACCGGCAGTTGGAATCGCTCGAAGCCGAAGTGCTGCGCGCAAACGATCGGCGGACGGTGGAGGCGTTCGGTAAAATAATTCGTAGTCTGGAAGAAAAAGCGGAGGAGGCATGAGATTCAAACGGCGTTCCCGTTCCCCACTCAAGAAAAAAGCCCGGCGCGGTTTTCAAGGCTTCCCGCTGGCCACCATTGCGTGGTACGGGCCGGATGACCAACACGCGTCCAAAGTTGCCGTGGGGATCATCCTTGAATGGGACGGCGATCCACAAGCCTTGGAGCGCTGGTTTTCCAACGACGGCGATCATTCGGCAGGATCGAGTGGTCGGCGCCGAAATCCAGCAATTCATCCGGAGTCACGGAGCGAAGTCCGTTGTCGTCACAGAGACCATCGTCGGTTGTCCACATGAAGAGGGCGTGGATTATCCCGAGGGAGGAACCTGCCCGCAATGCCCATTCTGGGCGGGCAAGGACCGATGGGCAGGGGAACTGGGGTCGTAAGAGCTACTTCGCGGGCTCCGCGCACACAAAGTTGGCCGCGTCGTCCGTGCTGCCCTGGCCGCTCCAGCGCGCGACTTTCGGATACGCGCACAACGGGCGCGTCCTTTCAACCCCGCTGGCCGGATTCATCCCCACTTTGTATTTAGTGGCGATCACCTGCTCCGGCGCCACGCCCTTGTCCACCCACTGTTCCAGTGCCGCCGCCATGTCATGCTGCGGATCGCCTTGCGCCGCGCCATTTTGGCCAAAGCTGCTGGGACCAGGTCCGCCGGCGCAATGCTGCACCCCTGGCGCCATGAACAGCCGAACGAAAGTCTTGCTATCCTTCGAGCCCATCTTCGAAACCACGCTTTCGTAATAGTTGATGGCGTTCACCGGCGCGATGGCGGCGTCGCTCCAGCCGTGATACATAATCAGCTTTCCACCGCGCTTCTTAAACGCGCTCAGATCCGGATTCGTCGCGTTCAATCTCTGGCTCATCTTGTCATCTGCGATCTTGACGTCGCGATCCACTTTGAAAGTCCGGAAGTCCCAGGCCGGATCGTCGAATACCATATTCTTGAAAAAGTTGGTCCCGAAAGCGTACATCAAACTCTTGGTGGGCGCAGGTCCGGTAATCCAGGCCGACCAGCCTGGTGCTCCGCCTTCACCGCCCACCGAATAGCCGGGAAAGAGCTGCTCGCCCTTCGATGTCCGCGGGCCGTCATACAAGGCTTTCAAGGCCGCTACTTGCGGCGCAGTGAGGCAGCTATTCGTTTCCTCGCCGTTGCACAAAAGCTTCGCAGCATCGAAGTGGCACGCCGGCGGATTGTCGATCACTCCATCCTTCACGCCGTCCAGCGCATCGCACGCAGCGAGCGTGGCGGCTTCGATCGCGGGAATTTTTGCGGGCGGAATATAGCTTGCCGGATCGGAGAGCAAGGCCTCGGAATCCGTGATCGCGGTGGTGAGCAGATGAGTCCAGTAATTGGCCGGCGCGCCGGCGATGATGCCGTCGTAATCCGCCGGGAAGCGCTGCGCTTCCATGAGAGCCTGACGTCCACCGTTCGAGCAGGAGCTGAAATAAGATCGGCGCGGAGCTTCGCCGTAGAACGCGTGGAGGATTGCCTTGGCCTTTTCCGTGGTCTCGTGGATGGCGCGATATCCAAAATCGGTGATCTTTTCCGGATGTCCCAGCGCCCAGCTCGCATCGGTGCCGCCGGCACGATGGCCGGTATCGGTGGAAGCGCCGGCGTAACCGTGCTTCACCGCATCCGCGAGGCCACTGTAGCTAATGACACCGGCAAAACCACCGTTGCCCACGCCTTGAAACTTGCCGTTCCATCCGGACGCCGGCATCCACACTTCGAATTGGATATTGGAATCCTCCACCGGCTTGATGACGCCCGCCACGCGGCAAAAGGCCGGCACCTCGCCGATGGTCTGGCTGCCGGGCGGCGTGTAAGACCCGGCCGCGATCGCTTCAGCGGAGCTGATGCTGGTGTTGGAAAGCGAGAGCTTCGCCAGATCGGCGCAATTGGTTGCCGCATGGAGGCTGACACAAATCGAAAACGCCGCGGACAGGAAGGGCAGTCGCATAATCGTCCTCAGATCGTACCGCATCGTGGGGCAGGATGCCATCCTGCAGCGGGTTGTTAACCCGCGCAGTTTTGCGCAGATTGTTACCAACCTGCAGTTAAGGCTGAAGTGCGAGTGTGGCTTTGCCGGCCGCGCCTTCATAAATCAGCTCGACCGATTTCACGCTCTGCGCCTTGCCGCGATATTCGAAGAAAACGAACCCAGCCTGCGGAAGCACGCGATCCCCTTCCGGCAGCGCGGCTTTTTGCACTCGTTGCTCCATCGCACGGCGCAGTTCGATCGGCATTTTCGGCGGCGCCGGTGGCTGGTCGTTTTGGCCCCCGCCGCCTCCAGTGTTTAAACTCGTTTTCGATTTCTCCACGTTGGGCGGTTCCCATTCAGGATCTTTTAAAGAATGGAACGACAGCTCATAATGTTGGCTTGCCATCGGCGATTTCTTTCCGTTGATGCGCAGCGAAAAATCGTTGACAGACATTCGGAGACGGGCATCCGGTGGGCCGAAGATCCCGACTTCGACGATCACGTAGTCTTCGGTAGTGTAGTTGGCTTGCGGCGTCGGAACAGAGTGCCCCACGAACTCAGCGCCAATGGAAATGGGCCCAATTTGCGTATGCGCCAAATATTCGCTGGCCGCCGTTCGCGGTGGCATGCCCAGCGCTTCCTTGGCTTGAGCTTCCTTAGTCTGCGCGTCGCTTGAAGCATCCGGTTGCTGCGCGCGCACAACGGTTGCGGCAATGAATACGTCGGCGATTAAGATGCCGGTTCTCAGAACGGCGGTGAGTTGCATCCTTTTCACAAGTTAGCATAGTCGAACAATCTTGCTCTCGGTTCTAGGCTCGCGGGATACTGACAATAGATGCCGAAGTCAGTCGAAGGAATTTACCGCAACGGCAAAGTGGAATTGCTCCAGCCGCTCGAGGAAGCCGAGGGTTCGCGCGTCATCGTAACGTTGGCGCGGGCCACAGGGCCTGTTGACCTTCGCGAGCGAGGGATTGACGAGTCTCAGGCTGCCGATCTGCGCCGCCGATTAGCCCAGTTCGCCGAAGATTGGGATCGGCCAGAAATGGCTGCCTACGATGACCTTCCGCCGCGGTGACATCGTATTGGTGTTGTACCCCGACTCGAACCAGCGCACTGCGAAGCGGCGTCCGGCGCTGGTTGTTCAAGCAGACCAACTCGGCACAACTCTTCCGCAGACGATCATAGCGATGATCACGAGCAACATGGCCCGTGCCGGACACCCCAGCCGGATTGCGGTCCTGGTAAATCCGACAGGTGGAAGCGGTTCCGGGCTATTAATGGATTCTGTGATCATGACCGACAACTTGGCCACCGTCCACGAGTCGGAGATTGACAGGGTCATCGGACGGTTCCCACGGATGAACGACCTCGACGAAGCGCTGCGCGTTACCCTGGCGTTATGACCGAGCCTCCTCACGCGGCCAGCAACTTCCAGGTAGAGCGCTAAAATTTGGATGATCCCGTTTGACGGCGGTCTAGGCCATAGCGGGAAGCTGCCACGCGATACAGCTTGAGCGCCAGAAACACAAAAACTGGAATAGAAATCAAACCCGCGACTGGCAATGTCCCAAGCAGAAGTGCGCCGCCGTGCCCTGGGGCATCCAGGAGCTGCCTGCCATGGATGGCCATCATGAGCGCCATGGGGAGGAGAGCCCCCAAGAAGAAGAAAAAAATCAGACTGACGGCCCCAGCTGCGAGGGCGGCGAATGCAGCTAGCACGATTCGCATCAAATTTCATGGTAGATCGTTTTATCCAGCCTCCAGGAGTTTCCGAACGCTCACCTTTTAGCGCACTACCAACTCCCACATTCCTGCCGCAAGGGGATACAATCAAACAAGACTGGTCTCATTTCAGAGCATGGCCCGTCGATCGCCAACACTGATCGAGAGGATGTACGTGTGAAACCCACGGACGTTCACAATCCGAACTATTACCACAAGGTGGTGGATTGCCAATGGGCTTGCCCGGCACACACCAACGTTCCCGAGTACATCCGCCTGATTGCGCAGGGCCGCTACACCGACGCCTACATGCTGAACCGGGAATCGAACGTGTTCCCGGCGATTCTCGGACGCACCTGCGATCGTCCCTGTGAGCCTGCCTGCCGGCGTGGCCGCCTGGATGGCAAACCAGTTGCCATCTGCCGCCTGAAGCGCGTCGCAGCCGACTTGCGGGATGACATCTCGGACCGTCTCCCAAAGATTCCCAGCAAGAAAAACGGCAAGCGCGTCGCCTTGATCGGCGCAGGGCCGGCTTCGCTCACCGTCGCCAACGATTTGATGCCGCTGGGCTACGAAGTGGTGATCTTCGAGAAATACGCCAAGCCCGGCGGCCTGATGCGCACCAACATCCCGGCCTTTCGCCTGCCGGACGCCGTTCTGATGGACGAGGTCAACCAGATTCTCAACATGGGCGTAGATATCCGCTACAACACGCCCATTGAGAGCATGCGGGCGCTGCTCGCCGGGAATTTCGACGCAATCTTCGTCGGCACCGGCGCGCCGCGCGGTAAAGAGCTCGACCTGCCCGGCCGCCACGATACTGACTCGCATCCACATCGGCATCGACTGGCTGGAATCCATCGCATTCGGACACACGGATTCCGTAGGCGAAAATGTTCTGATCATCGGCGTGGGCAACACCGCGATGGATTGCTGCCGATCCTCGCGCAGGCTCGGCGGTAAAGATATCAAGGTGATGGCGCGCCGCCCGCGCGGATATTTCAAAGCCTCGCCGTGGGAGTTGGAGGATGCCGAAGAAGAGCACGTCGAAATCCTGATCAACCACGCTCCCCTGCGATTCGTAATCGAAAACGGCAAACTCATCGGCATGGATTTCGAACGCCTGGAATGGGACAAAGGCGCGAAGAAATCCACCACCATCGACACCGTGTTCCTGCCCGCCGACGACGTGATCCTCGCCATCGGTCAGGAAAATGCATTCCCCTGGATCGAGCGCGACATCGGCATCGAGTTCGACAAGTGGGACATGCCCACAGTCGACGAAAAAACCATGCAGTGCACGCGCGAAGGCATTTTCTTCGGTGGCGACGCAGCTTGGGGACCGAAAAATATCATATGGGCGGCCGAACACGGGCATCAAGCCGCAATCTCGATTCACAATTACTGCCAGGGAACTCCGGTGACCGAGCGCCTGCCGCAAGGCCTGAATCTCATCAGCCAGAAGATGGGATTAAGCGAGTGGAGCTATCACAACGATTACAATCCCGCGTTGCGCCAGAAGATGCGCCACGTGGATCTGGAAGAGCGCTTCAAGCGGATGAACATCGAGGTGGAGCTGGGATTCTCCGCGGAGCAAACCGCGCGGGAAGTTCAGCGCTGCCTCAATTGCGATATCCAGACCGATTTCACCGCCGCCCGCTGCATCGAATGCGACGCCTGCATCGATGTTTGTCCGGTCCAATGCCTCACCATCGCGCGTGGCGGCGAAGAAGACGATCTGCGCAAGCGCCTTTCCGCTCCCGCGATCAATCTCACTCAGGATCTTTATGTCTCGGCTCCGTTGCCGCAGACCGCACGCATTATGGCTAAGGATGAAGACCTTTGCGTACACTGCGGCCTCTGCGCCGAGCGATGTCCCACCGCTGCTTGGGACATGCAAAAGTTTGAACTTCTTATTCCCTACGCCGGGAGGCCAGTCAACATCGATTCATGCGTGCCAGCGTAAACGACTTCGCAATTAAACTAGCCAACGTCAACGGAACCGGATCTGCCAGCGCCAACGGTCTGCTCATGCAGGCCATCTTTCGCATGGGCATTCCGGTTTCCGGAAAGAATCTTTTCCCTTCGAATATCCAAGGCCTGCCCACCTGGTACGAGATCCGTGTGAATCACCAGGGTTACACGGCGCGCGCGCTGGATTACGACCTCATGGTCGCGATGAATTCGCAAACCTACGGCAAGGACATTCGCGAGGTTCGCGAAGGCGGCTTCGTGCTCTACGATTCCACCTGGCCGCTGGATCCCGCGCTGCTGCGCGACGACGTCAATTTCCTCGGTGTTCCCTTCGCCCATCTTTGCAACGAAAACTTCCGCGATCCGCGCGAGCGAATCCTGATGAAGAACATCGCCTACGCGGGATCGCTTGTCGCGGTGCTCGATGTGGATATGGACATCGTGGTCGCATTGCTGGATGAGAAGTATGCGGCCAAGAAGAAGCTGAAGGAATCCAATCATCGCGCGTTGCGTCTGGGCTACGACTACGCCAAGGATCATTTCCAATGCCCGCTGCCGTTTCATCTCGAAACCATGGACGGCAACAAAGACAAAATCTTGATCGAAGGCAACATGGCGACTGCGCTCGGTTGCCTGTATGCCGGCGCGACAGTAGCTGCGTGGTATCCCATTACGCCATCCACCTCGGTGCTGGACGCCTTCAAAGGACTCTGCGAAAAATATCGCCGCGATCCGGAAACCGGCAAGAACAACTACATCATCATCCAGGCCGAGGATGAATTGGCAGCCATCGGAATGGTGATCGGCGCGGCTTGGAACGGCGCGCGCTCCTTCACTTCCACCGCCGGGCCAGGCATCTCGCTCATGAACGAACTGCTCGGCCTGGCCTATTATGCCGAAATTCCGGCGGTAATTATTGATGTCCAGCGCGTGGGGCCATCCACCGGAATGCCCACTCGTACGCAGCAGGGCGACGTGATGGAGTGCGCCTACGCGTCGCACGGCGACACCCGCCACATCTTATTGTTCCCGGCGAATCCGGCCGAGTGTTTTGAGTTCGGTCCAAAAGCATTTGACCTC
Source organism: Bryobacterales bacterium (assembly GCA_963774655.1). Classification (GTDB taxonomy): domain Bacteria; phylum Acidobacteriota; class Terriglobia; order Bryobacterales; family Bryobacteraceae; genus Palsa-89. The sequence goes on from CAVZFZ010000005.1 coordinate 1,147,092, forward strand.
GCGGAACGCTTCCAGACGCCGGTGTTCATGTTGACCGATCTGGATATCGGAATGAATGACTGGGTGGTGCCGCGCTTCCAGTGGGATGCTTCCTATCGGCCGGATCGCGGCCAGGTGCTCGGCCCCGAGCAGCTCGAAAAGATCACAAAGTTCCAGCGCTACCTGAACCTCGACGAAAATCACGTTGCCGCCCGCACCCTTCCCGGCGTGGATCCGAAAGGCGCATTTTTCACGCGCGGCTCCGGTCACAATAAATTCGGCAACTATACAGAGACGCCGGATGAATACAAGGAAGTGATGGACCGGCTGCTGCTCAAACACAAATCGGCGGCGAAGTTCGTGCCGGAACCGATCATCATCAAACATCCGGACGCGCAGTTCGGCGTCATCACCATGGGCGGCTGCGATTTGGCGGTGCGCGAGGCGCTGGATAAACTGGCCGCGCGCGGCGTCGTGGCGGATTACCTGCGGGTGCGCGGATTTCCTTTCGATTCCAGCGTGGAAGCGTTTCTAGAAGAACACGATTTCTGCTTCGTTGTAGAACAGAATCGTGACGCGCAGCTTCGTTCCCTGCTCACCCTCGAAACCAGCGTGCCCAAGGAAAAGCTGCGATCCATACTGGTCTACGGTGGGTTCCCGTTAAGCGCCAAGCACGTCATCAACGGAGTTCTCGGCTCGCTCGGCATCCCGGAATCGCCCGCGCCGGAATTGGCTGCCGTCTCGCGCCGGCCGGAAATGCAAATCGAGGAATAAGATGCCATCCATCGTTAAACCAATCGCCACCCATCCCAGTCTGCAGCGCAACGAACTCGGGCTGACCATTCGCGACTACGAAGGCACCATGTCCACCCTGTGCGCCGGATGTGGGCACGATTCCATCACCGCGGCCATCGTACGCGCATTCTGGGAATTATCCACCCAGCCGCACCGGATCGCCAAGCTCAGTGGAATCGGCTGCTCTTCCAAAACGCCCGCCTATTTCGTGAACGGCGCGCATGGATTCAATTCGGCGCATGGACGCATGCCTCCCATCGCCACCGGCGCGAACGCGGCCAATCGCGAGCTGACTTATATCGGCATCTCCGGCGACGGCGATTCGCTTTCCATCGGCCTCGGCCACATGTGCCACGCCATCCGGCGCAATCTTCGGATGGTCTACATCATCGAAAACAACGGCGTCTATGGACTGACCAAGGGCCAATTCTCCGCCTCCGCCGATGTCGGTTCCAAAAGCAAGAAGGGCGAAGCCAACCGCATGGCCCCCATCGATCCGGTGATGCTGGCTCTCAGCATCGGGGCCACTTTTATCGCGCGCAGTTTCTCGGGCGACAAGGAACAACTGGTTCCCATCCTAAAAGCTGCCATCGCGCATCGCGGCTTCGCGCTCATCGACGTAATTTCTCCGTGCGTGACGTTCAACGATCACGAAGGATCCACCAAGAGCTACTTATATACCCGTCAGCATGAACTGAAGGCCACGGAAACCGATTTCGTCGCGCCCGCGAGCGAGATTCTGGCGCACATCGGGCAGAACGGCGCGGTCAGCGTAACAATGCACGACGGAAGCGTGGTGCGCTTCAAGGGCGTTCCTGAAAATTATGACCCCACGGATCGCGCCAAGGTCCACAGCTATCTGGAAGAGCATCAAGGCAAAGGCGAGGTAGTGACCGGTCTGTTGTTCGTGGACGAAACCGTTCCGGACCTGCATGAAATGAATGCAACCGCGGATATGGCGCTCACCAATATCCCGTACGAGAAACTATGCCCTGGCGTCGAGGCGTTGGATCGCTTTCAGGAAGACTTCCGGTAATGAATTTTGATTTCGTTACCGAGCCGCGACCGTAAGGGAGTCGGTGCAGTTCGATATTGAATGATCACTGAGTCTCAAATCGTCCAGTTCGATTCCATCCCGCTCGACTGCGGAGCCACGCTCGCGCCGGTAGACGTCGCCTACGAGACTTACGGCGAACTGAACCCAGCCAAAAACAACGCGATTCTCGTCCTGCATGCTTTCTCCGGCGATGCGCACGCCGCGGGCGAAGGCGGTTGGTGGGAGAAGATGATCGGCCCGGGCAAAGGCTTCGACACCGACAAGTATTTCGTAATCTGCTCGAATATTTTAGGCGGCTGCCGCGGGACGTCCGGGCCTGGCTCCATCAATCCCGCCACTGGTTGCCCCTACGGGATGTCCTTCCCAGCGGTCACGATTCCCGACATGGTGCGGCTGCAGAAAATGCTGATCGATCACCTGGGGATTCAGAAGCTGCTCGCGGTGTCGGGCGGTTCCATGGGAGCCATGCAAGCGCTCGAATGGGCGGTGGCTTATCCGGATGCGGTAGCTTCCGCGATCCCGATCGCCGGCACCGCGCGGCACAGCCCGCAGCAGATCGCCTTCAACGAAGTGGGCAGGCAAGCCATCATGGCGGATCCGGATTGGAAGGATGGTGATTACTACGGCCATCATCCGCCGGCGCGCGGTCTCTCGGTGGCGCGCATGGTGGGTCACATCACGTACATGAGCGATGCATCCATGCGCGAGAAGTTCGGCCGCCGGCTGCGCGATGAAAACCAGTTTGAAGTAGAGAGCTACCTGCGCTATCGCGGCGGCCAGTTCGTGGACCGCTTCGACGCCAATTCCTACATTTACATCACCAAGGCCATGGACTATTTCGATCTCACCGGAGGCCGCTCCTTGGGCGCAGCGGTGGAAAAGGTGAAGGCGCGATTTCTGGTGATCAGTTTTACTTCGGATTGGCTGTACCCGAGTTATCAATCGCTCGAAGTAGTGCGCGCCCTGCGCGGCCGCAATTGCGACGTCGCCTATTGCGAACTGCCCTCGAGCTACGGCCACGATGCTTTTTTAGTGAATGTCACCGAGCAAGCCGAACTGGTGCGCGGATTCCTGGCCAGCACCTTCCGGGAGCACGCTTGAGCAGCCACTCACCAACACCCTTATTCTTACCGAGCCGCGACCGTGAGGGAGTCGGTGCCGTGCCGAGGGACCACTAGCGTGGCCCAAACCTTCGTGCGCGAGCTGCTGGGCCGCAGCGACTACGCCATCATCGGCGAATTAATCGAGCCGAACACCCGGGTCCTCGATCTTGGCTGCGGCGAAGGCGAGCTGCTAGCCTGGCTCGCTACGAACAAACACGTCGACGCGCGAGGCGTTGAGATCTCAGGTCCCAAGGCCCAACTGGCCATCGCCCGCGGCGTCTCGGTATTCCACAGCGATCTGGAAGAAGCCCTGGCCGACCTGCCGGATCAAGCCTTCGATTACGTCATTCTCAGCCAGACTCTTCAGGAAACCCGCGCCCCGCTCAAAGTCTTGCAGGACATGCTGCGCGTGGGCCGGCGCGCCATCGTGGCGTTTCCGAATTTCGGCCATTGGCGCGTGCGAGTGGCTCACCTGCTGACCGGCCGCGCCCCCCAGACCAAGCTGTTCCCCTATGACTGGTACGATTCGCCGAACATTCACTTTCTCACCGTCCACGACTTCGAGGCCATGGCTCTCGCCGAAAAATGGACCGTCGAGCGCCGTATCTTTCTGGCAGGCGCCCGAACCGTGAAGCTGCGGCCAAACCTGCTTGCCGAAGTGGCAGTATTCCTGGTCAGAAAGTAGCTGATTTCCCCCCGAGACCTTAGGCAAATAGCTCCGGTACTTAGGTCCTTCGAAATAGGTACTCTTTGTCTTTTGAATCATCAACCGCGCTTTGTTACGGTAGTGAAGGGACATAACTAACTCATGAATGTATCGATTATTGGCACTGGCTATGTGGGGTTGACGACAGGAACAGTTCTGGCTTTTTTGGGACACAAAGTTACCTGCATCGACTCTGATGAAAAGAAGATCGCCCTCCTGCGGGCTGGCAAGACTCCTATTTACGAACCCTGGTTGACGGAACTGCTGGCGGAAGCGGCTCCGAACCTGCGATTTTGCTCCGATTATGCTTCGGCTGTCCCAAATGCCGACGTGATCTTCATCGCGGTTGGAACGCCCCCTTCGGCGAACGGCAGCCCCGATTTGAAGTACCTCTCATCGGCGGCGCAAAGCATTGGCCAGCACTACGCCGGCGATTTTACCGTCGTCGTGAACAAATCCACGGTACCTATCGGCAGCGGAAACTGGGTGGATTCCATTGTTCGCGAATCCTATGAAAAACATCATGGCAAAAAGGCCAACGGGCATTTCTCGGTGGCTTCCAATCCCGAGTTCTTACGCGAAGGCACCGGCCTGCACGACAGCCTTTATCCGGATCGCGTAGTCATCGGTTCTGACGACCCGCGCTGTCTCGAAGTGCTGTACTCGCTCTACCGGCCGATTCTCGATCAGACCTTCGCTCCTCCGCCGTACCTTCCGCGGCCCGAAAACATGGGCGCCGTACCGCTCATCTCGGCCGATTTGGCCTCCGCCGAATTGATCAAATATGCCGCCAACGCTTTCCTGGCCCTGAAGATCAGCTACATCAATGAAATCGGCCAGTTGTCCGAAAAAGTGGGCGCGGACATCCAGCAGGTCGCCAAAGGCATCGGCCTGGATGCTCGCATCGGAATGCGCTTTCTGCAATCCGGCATCGGTTGGGGCGGATCCTGCTTCGGCAAAGATACCTCGGCTCTGGTTTCAACCGCGCACGAGTACAACTTGACCATGCCCATCGTGGAAGCTGCGCGCGAGATCAATCGCCGCCAGCGCGAACGCGTGGTGGACAAGCTACTCGGCGAGTTGAAGATTCTCAAAGGCCGGACCGTCGGACTCCTGGGCCTCGCTTTCAAACCCAACACCGACGATCTTCGCGAAGCGCCGGCCATCGATATCGCGCGCAAGCTGGTGGAACGCGGCTGCAAGGTAAAGGTGCACGATCCGGTGGCCATGGAGCGTTTCCGGCATGAGTATCCGGATCTGGCGGGATTGGGCTGTGAATCCGCCGAAGATGTGGCGGATGATGCGGACGCGCTGGTCCTGGTCACCGAATGGCATCAATATCTCGAGCTGGATTGGGAAGCGCTGGCCCAACGGATGCGATCGAAAATCGTGTTGGACGGTCGCAATGCGCTGGACCGCGGACGGTTGACCCGGTTCGGATACAAGTATCTTGGGATCGCGGGCTAACGCGAATCTCATGCAGCGGCGTACGCTGGGGCGGACCGGGCTCGAGGTTGGCCGGCTGGGAATGGCGGCCAGTTTCGGAGTGCCCGCAGCCGCGGTGGAACGCGCTTTTGAACGCGGCGTGAACTACCTGTATTGGGGGACTTTCCGCCGCGGACCTTTCGGACAGGCTCTGCGCAATCTCAAGCCCCAGCGCGACCGCATGGTCCTGGTTCTGCAATCGTATTCCAGAATCGCAGCGCTATTGCGGCCCAGCGTCGAAATCGCGCTGCGCAAGCTGAACTTCGAGTATGCCGACGTTCTGTTGCTCGGACTCTGGAACAACAAGCCGCCGCCGCGCATTCTGGAAGCTTCGCAGAAACTGCGCGAGCGCGGATTGGTTCGGCACATTGCCATTTCCACGCACCAGCGGCCGCTCGTGGCCGAACTCAATGCCGATCCCGGCGTTGGCATCGTGCATGTCCGCTACAACGCCGTGCACAAGGGCGCGGAGAGCGAAGTTTTCCCGCTGCTTCCGTCGAACGGCGGCCCTGGCATCGTAGCGTTCACCGCCACCAGTTGGCGCCAGCTGCTGAATCCCAAACGCATTCCGCCGGGCGAACGAGTTCCCACAGCCACCGATTGCTACCGCTTCGTGCTTTCGAACTCCGCAGTGGATGTGTGCATGACCGGTCCTGCCAATGAAGCGCAGGCGGACGACGCTTTGCGCGCCCTCGATCTCGGTCCCCTGAACGACGAAGAACAAGCCTGGATGCGCCGCATAGGCGACTTCATCCACAACCATTAATACTCTCGTGGAGTATTACCGAGCCGCGACCGTAAGGGAGTCGGTGCCTTTTGAGATTCTTGTCATCAGGCGGCTCTAAGGCTCCTGCGTAATATCGGCGATCACCGAAGTCGCCGCCGATTTCGCCAGATCAATATGCACGAACACGGCATTCCCCGGCTGAATCACCAGCGCCACCGAATCGCCTCGCGTTCCAACCGCCACTCGCCCGTCCGTCGGAGAAACCCCATCCTCATCCGGCGCCTCGAACAGCGTGATCTCGCTGAACCCGGCGGGAACGTTTCCACGCAAGGATACACGGTAATGGTGCGCCGCTGCTCGCTCTTGGTGCGGTTGCGCCAGACCCGGACTGGCTGCCACGGTTTTAGGGATACTTTCGCGTGAGTCATTTATTGCCTCAAGCAAATCTAACGCCTGGTACCCTGAGCGGCAAGGGTACCAAAGCCCTAGACCTAACTAAGGTGGAGTACTTAAAGTACCGCTGTGGTTTAATCCTGTAGAGATATGAAATTGCGGATTTTGGCTGCTTTGCTCATTTCAGCGATCTACGTCTACTCCGAAGAGCCCGTAGACCTCGCAGTGATCCACCGCATCAAGGCAGAAGCATTCGAAAACTCCAAGGTGATGGACCACGAGTTCTACCTTTCCGACGTCTACGGTCCCCGCCTCACCAATTCGCCCGGACACAAGGCCGCCGGGGACTGGGTGGTGAAGCGGTTGAAGGAGTACGGGCTCACCAACGTGCGCGAAGAACCCTGGGGACCCTTCGGGCGAAGCTGGAACTACACCTACTACGCCGGCCACATGATTGCCCCGCAGTATCAGCCGCTGATCGGTTTCCCCCTGGCCTGGACTCCGGGAACCGAAGGCGCCGTCCAGGGCGATGCCATCTACGCGCCGCTCGTCACCGACGCGGATCTCGACAAGTTCAAGGGCAAGCTCAAGGGAAAAGTGGTGCTGACCATGGCATCCAAAACCCGTGGCCATGGTGATGGAACCTTTGGGCAAGCGCCTCACCGATGCGGATCTTGAGAGCCGTTCGCATGCCATCGATCCCTCCAGGCTTGCCAATCCTTTCGCGCCTCCCAACGGTCCCGCGCCGCCCACTCCCGAAGAGCGCGAGAAAGCTACAGCGTTCCGCAAGAAAGTGAATCAGTATTTGAAGGATGAAGGCGCGCTCGTGGTTCTGCAATACGGCTACAACGGCGACGGTGGAACGGTCTTCGCCGCAGCCGGCGGATCGCGCGAGATGAAGGATCCGGTGCCGCCCCCGATGGTCGCGGTCACTCCCGAACATTACAACCGCATCGTGCGCCTGCTGCAGCACGACATCCCGGTCAAGCTGGAGTTCAACATCAAAGCCCAGTTCATCGATTCACCCACCGAATCCTTCAACGTCATCGGCGAAATCGAAGGCGGACGCAAGAAGGATGAAATCGTCATGCTGGGCGCGCACCTGGATTCCTGGCACGGCGGCACCGGCGCCACCGACAACGCCACCGGCTCATCGGTCGCGATTGAAGCGGTGCGCATTCTGAAAGCTCTGGATCTGAAAATGGATCGCACAGTCAGAATCGCGCTCTGGAGCGGCGAAGAAGAGGGATTACTCGGATCACAAGCCTACGTGAAAGAACATTTCGCGGATCGCGAAACCATGCAGCCCAAGCCGGAATACTACAAGCTGGATGCCTACTTCAACGACGACACCGGCACCGGAAAATTTCGCGGAATCGGCGTAATGGGGAACGATCAGGTGACCCCGATCTTTGAGGAATGGCTAAAGCCGTTCCACGATCTGGGCGCGACCGCGGTAATTGGAACCACCGGATTCACAGCGCGCAAACCCGGAGGCACCGATCACACCTCGTTCGATTACGTCGGATTACCCGGATTCGGATTCATGCAGGACCCCATGGAATACGGCACGCGCACGCACCATTCAAACATGGATGTCTACGATCGAGTGCAACCAGGAGATCTAATGCAAGGCGCGGCCATCATGGCCGCGTTCGTCTATGAAACCGCTGTACGGGACCAGATGATACCGCGAATCCCGATGCCGAAAGCCATCCCGCCAGCCCCGAAACTGCCAAAAAGCATTTAGCCGCAGATGAACGCGGATAAACGCAGATTTTTCTTATCCGCGTTTATCAGCGTTCATCTGCGGCCAAAAAAAGGCTTTTTTTTACCAGCGCCTACCGTAACCCCGCCCGTACCGGAAGTAAAAATTCGGCCCAAACCCATACCCGTAGTAAGGGCTAAAGTATCCGCCGTAATAATAAGGCGGCGCATACGCATATCCGTAACCATAAGGAGCCGCCGGATATCCTGGACGCAGAGACGGGCCCGGGCCCGGCTGCCGGACGGGTCGCTGCTCATAATCCTGCTCGGTCGCCGGATGGAACGCGGCTTCCGTACCCTCAATCGTGATGGGCGTTTCCAGACGGAAGGTCAGTGCCTGCTCCGGATAAACTACGGTCTGGTGTCCACGCGTGAAAAGCACGCCAATGGTCGACACCACTAATCCTGCGCCAGCCCCCACTCCCGCGCCAACTCCGCCATTTACAGCAGCGCCAATCGCAGCGCCGGCCGCGGTGGTTGTCCCGATCGCGGCAGCGTCGCGTCCCACCGAAGTATCGCCGCGGCGTTCATTCAACTTCGTTTTCACCGGAATCTGCCGGCCATCCGCCAGCCCTATTTCGGTGAGTTGCAACCCGAGCCGCGAAACACCTTTCACACGCCCGGCTTTCTTGCGCTTCGGAAACTACGCCGCTCAGCATTTGCCCCGGATGCGCGATCACGTGTCCATCCGCAATTATGGGACGCGCCAGAGTCGCGGTGAACGAATCTCCCTGCTGGTTATGGTCGCTCGAAATCGGTTCGTTGACGTGAACCGTGATCCAGGTTCCGGCCGGTAGCGTAAGCTTCACCGGAGCATTCGACATGGGTGGCCCTTGATACCGGGTGCGAAGCTGACGTTGCGGCGGAGGCGGAGGAGCCTGATCGGGATCTCCCGGTTGCGGCGCGTCTCCATTATTTGCGGGCGGATTATTCTGATCGAATCGACGCCATCCCCCGGAGGGTGGCGGCGGAGTTGTCGGGTTCGGATCCTGAGCGAAAACCGGCAGCGCCCCGCTCAGCGAGCCTGCCAGGATCAAACTGAAAAGCCATTTTTGTTGCGATTTCATAATTGCACGGTCCTTCACTGGGTAGACCTGTTGCATCCCAGTTGCCAAGAGCCAACGTTATGAAAATAAAATACTTAACATCAAAAAGCATTGGCTGGAGAAGGCCAGCGGTGGTTGATTTCGACCACTTTTGCTTACATGTACTCAGGCACTGCGATCCCCAGGACAGCCAGGGTCCGTTCCAGTTGAACGCCGAAATATCCAGTCATCCAAAGCAGGAAATTCCGCTTCTCGGCGCTCTCCTCGGACAACACCGGATAACCGTGATAGAAGTTGTTATAAGCCTGCGCCAACTGGAACGCGTACCGAGCCACATGCGACGGCTCTCCGGAACTGACCGCGCGATCAATCGCCGATTCCACTTTGGACGCCATCAATAGTAACTGCCAAAAATCTTCCGAAGCGAGCTGGCGGGCGAAGGCGGCTTGGTCGAGCGTTTGCGCGAAGTCCGGCAGCGCCTCGCCGCGCTCCGCGAGCTTCCGAAGAATATTGCGCGACCGCACCGCGGCGTATTGCACGTACGGTCCCGTTTCACCCTCAAAGCTGAGCGCCTCCTGAAAATCGAAAGCGATCACCGAATTTCGCGTGAACTTCAGCATGAAGTAGCGCAGCGCGCCAACCGCGATCTGGGTGGCAACTTGCCTGCGCTCCTCTGCCGGAGCTTCCGGATGCCGCGAGTCCACTTCTTCCAGCGCCTTCTCGATCAACTTGTCGATCAAGATCGTCGGCTTTCACGCCCAAGCCCTTGCGGCCGGAGACTTCGACGTGCGGTTTCTTCAGATCTTCCTCGGAAAGCTCGATGCCAAGCTCCACACAAGTGCGTGGCGTGAGCACCACCATTTCGTATGAAAAATGAATGGATCGATCGGCTTGCTGGTTGTACCCGAGCGCGCGCAATCCCGCCACCACCACGTCTTGAAGATACGATTGGCGCGAATCGATCACGTTATAAACGGATTCGCCTCCGCCGAAATGCGGACTGGCGCCCGGCTGCGGTTCCGCGCTGGTGATGTAAACCGTCTTCCAGGGACGATAAAAGAAATCCTTGCCCAGCAATCCGAACTTCCAGAGTTGATAGGCAATGTCCTTGCCCACGTACGTGACGGTTCCGTTCGATCGGACAATCACTTTGCTGTCGTCGGTATTCTCGTTGGTCTGTTCCTTGAACGCGCTGGCCGGCATCACCCAACAGCCCTGGTTCTTGCCTTCCGTCTCAAAATAAATGGCCTTCCGTTCCTTGAGTTGTGCAAAGGCCGTCTCCCAAAACTTGAGATGCAGAATTTCACTCTCGCGCGGCAGCACGTCGTAACGGATGCCCAGGCGTGCCATGGTATTCAGGTGATAACCGACAATCGAATCTGCGACAGTTGCGGCAAGCTGCGCCACTTCGCCCGCGCCGCTCTCAATCGCGTGCAGCGTCTCATGCCGCCAGCCAAGCGCTTCGGGATGCTCCTGGAAATAAGCGGAAACACGCGCGTAGAGATCCCAGCAGTAATAGTCAAAGCGCACTGCCGGATCGTCCAGCAGCTTTTGAACATCCGCGGCGGATTTCTTCTCGAGATAATGAAACGCCGCCACCACGTCGGCCACTTGGACGCCGGTGTTGTCGATATAGTTCTGCACCTCCACCGTGCTGCCGTTGGCTTTCAGCATGCGCACAAACGTGTCGCCCAGAATCGCATTGCGCAAATGTCCGATGTGGGCGGCCTTGTTGGGATTAATGTTGGTGTGCTCGACAATGATCTTGCGGGAATCTTTTTCAACGGACTCACGCACCCCGCGCAGCGCGCCCAACCCATAAGCGCCGCGATCCAGCCGGACGTTGATATATCCGTTGCCGGCCACTTCGAGCGCCGAGACACCCTCGATGGGCCCAAGGGCATCCACAATTTGCGCGGCGATCACTTTGGGCGCCTGCTTCAACTGCCGAGCCAGATGAAACGCAACCGGAATAGCGAGTTCACCGAACGACGGCTGCTTAGGCTGCTCCAGCGCGACCGAAGTTTCAGCGCCAAATCGCGCCCGAACCAACTCGGCAACGCGAGCGGAAATCTGCTTTTCAATGGAATGAAACACTAGTATTCAGTTTGGCATACGACAGGCTGCGAATTTCTGTTGTCAGAGACACCAAACCGAACCGCGACCGCAAGGGAGCGCTACCACGAACCCTGATTCACGTACACCGCCATTGGATCACCCTGCTGGTCGGCGACGTATTTAACAGCAGCGGCCACATCATCCCGATCCCACAAATACCTCGTACTCCCGTGCCGAGCCCAGCGCCGCCGTTCGGGCGCATCCAATCCAGTCTCGTTCAATCTCCGGCTAGCATAAGCCTTGAGTTCATTCAACACTTTCTCAGGAGCACGGGTGCATCAACGACAACGTGCGCATGATTAGCCCGAACGTGCGCAGCGAGCAATCGCCAGTTTCTGTATTCGCAGTGCTGTAGGATCGCATCGAGCACGTGCTGACGGCGAGGTGCATCCATTTCGTAGGGCTCTTGGATCATTCGGTCCAGCTCGGAATATACCCGCGCAGCATTAGGTTCAATCAACCGATGACCAGGGACGTTGTGTTGCGGATCCATAGACCCCGACTCATCGCCATGCAGCCAAGCACCGTAACAAACAAACGTCACGAAGTAGGTCACTAGAGGTATAGTGCGACCACGAGCAACGATCTCTCAGCGCTCCCTCGCGGTCGCGGTTCGGTTAGGAGTGTCGTGGAACCCGTATAATTAAAGGGTGCCGAAGGTAACCGTAGACGGAAAGACGATCGAGTTTGAACATGGCCAGCTTCCTTACCATGAGCATGGGAAGCCCGAGTCGCTGCTCGACATCTTCCTGAGTAAGGGCATCCATCTGGAACATGCCTGCGGCGGCAACTGCGCTTGCACCACTTGCCACGTCATCGTGAACAGCGGAATGGAAAACCTTTCGGAAATGGATGACGACGAAGCCGATCGCGTGCAGATGGCGGCGGGACTAACGCTCCGATCCAGGCTTGGCTGCCAGTGCGTGGTCTTGGGCGACGTGGATGTCGTGATCCCCTCCTGGAATATCAACTACGTCAGCGAAGGCGGAGGTTCCATGAACCTCGGCGACGCCATCCCCGCCGGCAAAAAATAAATGACCCGTTTCATCTCGAGCTTCTGCCTCGCGGCCGCGCTCTGTTCCGCGCAAGACGGACCACAACCCCGTTACGTCGATCCAGGCCAACCCGGGCAAGCGCCCTCGGACGCCGTGGTGCTTGTTCTCCGGCAAGGATCTCTCGGAATGGGTGCATGAGGATGGCCGCCCTGCGCAGTGGCCGGTCGAGCTCGGCGTCATGACCTGCAGGAGCGGCAGCGGCGACATCTTGAGTAAACGCAAATTCGGAAGCGCCCAGATCCACGTGGAGTTTTCCACGCCGAACATGCCACAAGCCAAGAGCCAGGCGCGCGGCAACAGCGGGGTCTACCTCCAGGGCCGCTATGAGGTGCAGATTCTGGATTCGTACCAGAATCCGACTTACGCCAACGGATCTTGCGGCGCCCTGTACGGTCAATACGCGCCACTGGTGAACGCCTGCCGCCCGCCCGAGCAGTGGCAGAGCTACGACATCATCTTCCACGCTCCCAAATGCGGCCCGGATGGCAAGGTGGCCAATCCCGGCACGCTAACCGTACTGCAAAACGGCATTCTGGTCCAGGATCACGTAACCATTAAAGGCGCGACCGACGGTTCCGGCGAAGCCCATGTTTGCGAAACAGGCCCACTCCGCTTGCAGGATCACCAGCATCCCGACGTGAAGCAAACGTTCATGCGCTTCCGCAACATCTGGTATCGCCCGCTAGACTAGAATCCGTTTCTCGTTGCTCGTTTCTCGTTAGGCACGATCTCTTAACGAGAAACGCAGAACGAGAAACGAGAAACGTTTTACTTTTTCAGCCACAAATCCAAAAACCGATCCGCCAAATCCGCCGGGATCTGCGCCGTCACCTGCGCATGGTTCTGCTGCGCCGTGATCTGAATGGCGTCGTAAAGCTGCAACAGCTCCGGATGATTGTCCGGCGTATTCAGCCGGCCGATCCCCACCACGCCTTTCAACATGTCGTGGACAAACTTGGCATCGCGTTCCGTTTTACAAACTACGAAAACATTCAGCCCGATGCCGCTGCTGAGGTCCATCCCGATCGTCGCGGTGTCGATGGATTTGAGCGCGCTCACGATGTTCGCGAGATTGCTGTCCCGCGGCACAGCCACGTTCAAGCTTTGAACACCGCCCGTCAGCGCCGCCCAAACCTGATCGTTTCCCGGAATGGTCCGAACCACGTCGCGAAGCGCGGGAGGCAGTCCTCCGGCCGATCCTCGATCCAAGATCGAATGCAGATCGGCGGACGGCCCCACCAGCGCCGTGGAAGAGTTCAGGAAAAGAAACGACAGCCGCTGCGATTCGAACAGATCGTGGTTCTTGTAACTGGAGCGCGTAGCGCCGCGCGCAGCCAGCCGCTTCTCAAGATCCGGAACATTAAATTTCCCCCGCGCCATCAGCACGCCGTTCTTGCCGTTGGAGCAGGAAAGCACCTGCGCCAGGTCCTTGCGCGGATCGAGCCCGGTTTGCCGCGTGAACTCATCCAACTGGGTCAAAGGCACCCGGCTGAGCAGCTTCTGATAAACCGGCGTTTCGCGCACCGCGTCGATGTTGCCGCCCACAATGAACACAGTATCGGCGGGGATCAGCGCTTCGAGCGCCGGATCAATGCGAATCGAGCCGGTTTTCTTCGCCTGGCATCCCGCCAAAGCGATACAAACTACAGCGGTCCAAATGGGACGCATCAAAAATCCCGCCTCGCAAAGACCAGCAGCGAACATCCCAGCACCACCACGGCGAAAACGGCGGACGTCCAGATGGGCATGAATCCGTCGAACGTCCGGCTCTGGATCGCGCTGCAGCGTCATTGCCCCCAGATCGTAGATCTTGGGCAGGACATAATACAGCGTCCGCCAGATCTGTCGCGACCACTCCGAGGAAAGCAGCTTCAACATGATGGTGGTCTGCGCCAGGATCAGACTCATCACCATCAACGCCGCCGCCACCATGGTGGCCAGCGCGGCGCTCTCAAACAACACGCCAATCAAAATCACCACCGACAGCAGCACCGCGAAAGCGAAGATGGACGTGGCGATCGAGATCAAAAATAGCGGCGACCAGATTCCGGTCTTGACGCCCAGGATGATCCACACCCCCAGCACCAGATAAATGATGTTGCACGACACCACCAGCACATTGCCCACGTAGCGTCCCAACAGAATATGGGTCCGCGACACAGGTTTCGACAACAATAGCTCGATGCGTCCCGGCTCCAGCACGCTCGGAATCAATCCGGCGGAAGCAAACACCGCGAGAAACATTCCCCAGGTGTACAGAAACGCCGCGATGCCTCCATAAACTCCGCGCACCACTTTGTCCACATCCCGCGTGGCATTGAGCTGACCGAATCGCGGAAACCGCGGCCAATCCGCCTTCTACCAGATCGATCCGCAGCAGGAACAGAAAGAAGAGAATCATCGCGGTGGAAAGCCCGAACAAGCCCCAGAAGATTTTCCGCGCGAACGCCTCCCGGAACGTGTCCCGGATCAAGGCGACGGTGGCCGTCATCGAGTCTTTCATTTCGCCACCGTCCGGACGAACACGTCTTCCAGCGTGCTGGTGGTGGGCGCCAGGGATTCTATCTCGCAGTGCTGCTCGCGCAATAGATCCACCGCTTCGTTGACCAGTTGCCTAGTAGGAAATTGAAAATCGGCAAAGCCGTTTCTGGATTCAAACGATGTAGCCTTCCCGCGCAACGCATCCACTAGCGATTCGGGCGCTTCCGCTACCGTCAACTTGTAACCCTTGCCCGCCGTAAGATCGTGCATTTTGCCGCTGAGCGCGACCTTGCCCTTATCCAGAATGGCCACCTCGCGGCAAAACGTCTCAACCTCCACCAAAAGATGGGAGTTGATAAAAATGGTCACGCCTTGCTCTTCAAATCGCGTCAGAACATCCCGGATCTGCCTGCGCCCCACCGGATCCACGCCGTCCGTGGGCTCGTCCAAAATCAGCATGGAAGGCGAATGAATCAGCGCCTGCGCCAATCCCAGCCGCTGCAACATGCCTTTGGAATACTTGCCGATCCGCATGCTGCCCCATTGCTCCAGCCCCACCACTTCCAGCATTTCCGGAATCCGCTTGCGCCGGTCCGCCGATTCCATCCCGGACAGAGCCGCGTAGAAATCCAGCATTCCCGCGCCCGTGAAATAAGTCGGAAAGCGATGGTTTTCCGGCAAGTAGCCGATCGGACGGCGAGCTTCCGGCTCCCGCGCATTGCGCCCAAAGATCAGCGCGCTGCCTCGCGTCGGATGCACCGCCGACAAAAGCATCTTTACAAATGTAGTCTTCCCCGCCCCGTTCGGCCCCAGCAGCCCGAAAATGGTCCCGCGCGGAACCTGGAGCGAAATTCCATCCACCGCCCGTACTTCCCGCCGTTTCCAGCGCGAACGATACACTTTCGCAAGGTCGGAAGTCTCGATAGCGTATTCAGATGCCACTCAACCCTAGGATACGCGGGATCGGGGCCAGTTTGTTCCCAAATCACCGATCGCTTACTCCCAACCCGTATGCGTAACCGAACCGCGACCGCAAGGGAGTGACCATGGGCCTGCGGCCCACCAAAGGTGCATGAAGACGCCAAGTGGGGCGGACCCCCTGGTCCGCGCGGGTCCCCCTGGACCCGCTCTTCAGGATTTCGTATTTCCTCAGCAGGCCGACGAGGGCGTCGGCCGCGGACCAGGGGGTCCGCCCCACTTGGCGTCTTCAACGGAGCGCTACCACGAACGCCGCTGTACTGCGTTACGCTTCCTTGCGGTCGCGGTTCGGTTTTGGTTCAGGTCACGCCGGGTGAGGGAGTCGGTGCCTTAAGTTTTCCCTCGTTACCGAGCCGCGACCGTAAGGGAGTCGGTGCCTTAAGTTTTTTCACAGTTTGAAACCCACCGGGAATTGTCATAGAATTATAAAGACCCCAACCAAAATGTCTTCTGTCGACCTCAGAAATCCTCTGCTGCAGGTACAATTTCAAATTCCTTTCGATCAAATTCGGGCCGAACACGTGGAGCCGGCCGTGGCCGAGCTCCTCGGCGATGCCCAGGCTCAGCTCAACCGGTTGACATCCGATCCCAATCCGCGCACCTTCAGCAACACCATGGAGCCGCTGGATGCCCTGACGGAACGCCTGGATTATGCCGTGGGAATCGCCAGGCATTTGGAAGCCGTTGCCACTACCCCGGAACTGCGCGCCGCATATAACGCCGTGCAACCGCTGGTAAGCGCGTTCTATTCCTCTTTACCGCTGAACGAATCGCTTTGGAAAGCGGTGCAGGCCTACGCGGCAACCGAGGAAGCGAAGAGCCTGTCCGGAGCGCGCCGGCGCTTTCTGAATAAGACCATAGATAATTTCCGCCGCCACGGCGCCGAACTCGACGCATCCGGGAAAGCCCACATCGCCGAGATCGACGTCGAGCTCTCCAAACTGACCATCCGCTTCTCCGAAAATGTGCTCGATTCCACCAACGAATTCGAGTTGGTGGTTCGGGATGAAAGCAAGCTGGCCGGGCTGCCGGAGAGCGCCGTCGCCATGGCTAGGGAAAGCGCCCGATCCAAGGGCATGGAAACGCCTGCCTGGCGCTTCACCTTGCAAGCGCCCAGTTACGTCGCTTTGATGACCTACCTGGACGATGCCGAAATCCGCCGCCGCGTCTATGAAGCCTATGTAAACCGCGCCCGGGATGGGGAGCGCAACAACCTGCCGGTGATCCAGCGCATTCTCGAACTGCGGCGCGCCAAGGCCAATCTTCTCGGTTATCACGATTTCGCGGACTTGGTCCTGGAAGACCGTATGGCGCACAAAGGCGACCGCGCCCAGGCATTCCTGGCCGACCTGAAAGCCAAAACGGATGTTCACTTTCAGCATGAGAATCGCGACTTAGCGGCTTTCGCCGGCCGAGCCGAACTCGAACCCTGGGACATCGCCTACTACTCGGAAAAGCAGCGCACCGCGCTATACGATTTCGACGAAGAGGCTCTGCGCCCCTATTTCCCGCTCGAAAGCGTGGTCGCGGGGATGTTCGAAATTGTGCAGCGTTTATACGGCATTCGAGTGGTGGAAAAGCCCGGAGTTCCGGTGTGGGATCCGCAAGTGAAGTACTACCAGATTCACGACGAGTCGCGTCCGGCGAATCACACCATGATCGGCGCGTTCTACGCGGATTGGTTCCCGCGCGAGAACAAACGCGGCGGCGCCTGGATGGACGCGTTCATCACCGGCGTTGCTTTCGGAAACCGCTTCGAACCGCACGCCGGCTTGATCTGCGGCAATCTAACTCCTCCGGTAGCCGGCCGTCCTTCCATCCTCACGCACCGCGAAGTCCAGACCATCTTCCACGAGTTCGGGCACCTCTTGCATCACTGCCTCAGCCAGGTGGAAGTGCGGAGCCTCGCGGGAGCGAACGTGGCCTGGGATTTCGTGGAGCTGCCTTCGCAAATCATGGAGAACTGGTGCTGGGAGCGCGAAGCGCTGGATCTTTTTGCGCGCCACTACCAGACCGGCCAGCCCGTGCCGCAAGATTTGTTCGAAAAAATGCAGCGCGCCCGCAATTTCCGCGCGGCCAACGCCCAAATGCGCCAGCTTGGCTTCGGATTTGTAGATCTTGCGCTACATCGCGAATACGCGCCGCAATCGAATGGCGACGTTCTGGCCTATGCGCGCGACATCTTGCAAGCCTTCACGCCCGCCAAATTGCCGCAGCACTACGGCATGATCGCCAGCTTCACGCATCTATTCGCAAGCCCGGTAGGCTATGGCGCCGGCTACTATTCTTATAAATGGGCAGAAGTGCTGGATGCCGATGCATTCACCATGTTCCAAACCAGCGGCATCTTCAGCCGCGACGTCGGCGCTCGGTTCCGCGAGAATATCCTCTCGCGCGGCGACAGCCAGGATCCCGCCGAACTCTATCGCACATTTATGGGACGCGATCCGGACCCCAATGCGCTGCTCGAACGTTCCGGCCTGTTATCACCGGTCAGCTGATACCGAACCGCGACCGTAAGGGAGTCGGTGCCTTTTTGGTTTTTCACAGACCAGCAGGCGACCGGTGATCTTCCGCAACCGAATCCTATCCGGTGTACTCTAATCATCGGAGGGGGCTCATGAAATCCAGCATTCCACTCGGCCGCGTGTTCGGCATCGAAGTGGGCCTGCATTACAGTTGGTTCCTGATCGCGTTGCTGATCACCATGTCCCTTTCGGGCCAGTTCCAGGCCAGCCACGCAGCCTGGGGTCCAGCCGTAATTTGGACCACCGCCCTGATGACCGCGCTCCTTTTTTTCGCCACCCTGCTGGCGCATGAATTGTCGCACGCCCTGGTAGCCAGAAGCCGCGGTCTCACCACGCGCAGTATCACGCTGTTCGCTCTCGGCGGCGTCGCCCAGATCGAAAAGGAACCAGAGGACGCAAAAACAGAGTTCTTGGTGGGAAGCGTCGGACCATTTTCGAGCGCAGTCATCGGAGTGATCGCGCTCGGCCTGGCCATGGCGGCAGGCTGGCGATTCAACCACGAGCCGCAGACCCCCATCCTCGCGATGCTGGTTTGGCTCGGCTACATCAATCTCATGCTGGCCGCCTTCAACCTGATCCCAGGCTTTCCCCTGGATGGCGGACGCATTCTGCGCGCCATCATCTGGATGTCCACCGGCAACAGCACGCGCTCCACGCAATTAGCCGCGCGCATCGGACAACTGGTTGCACTAGCGTTCATCGCCCTCGGGATCTTTCGCTTCTTCGGAGGCGCCGGATTCGGAGGATTGTGGATCGCGTTCATCGGCTGGTTCCTCATGCAAGCCGCCAGCGCCAGCTACAACTCCGTCACGCTCGGGGCAAACTTGAAAAATGTCCGTGTGAGCGATGTCATGACGCACGACTGCCTCTCCATTGACGGCAACCTCAACGTCCAGAACTTCGTGGAAGAGCATCTGCTTCGCTCCGGCCGCCGCTGTTTCGTGGTGGAACAGAATGGTGAGATGCTGGGCCTGGTAACACCCAACGAGGTCACCAGCCTAGAGCGTGCGCGCTGGCCCTTCACCACGCTCTACGACATCATGCGCCCCATCGATCAAGTCCACACCGTCACTCCGTCCACACCGGTCATGGAAGCGCTCGAAACCATGGGCCGCGACGATGTGAATCAATTGCCGGTGGTCACCGGAAATCATCTGGACGGCATCGTCACCCGCGCCAACGTCATCCAGTTCCTGCACACCCGCGCCGAACTATCCAGATAGGTGTTACCGAGCCGCGACCGCAAGGGAGCGCCACCACGATCGGTCAACTTACCCGACCTGTCCGCACTCTGTAAATTTTGGTAAAGTAGGCCAAGTGAGAGTAGTTTTCGTAGCAGCTTGGGCACTCGGTTGCTGCGCCGCTTCCATCGACGACCAACAATTCAACGGCCGCTGGGATATCAACGTCAATGGCTTGCCATCCCCCCGGGCGTGGTGGTTGGAAGTGTCAGGCGCGGGCACCAACACATTGAAGGGAAAATTCGTTGGTGCACCCATCGGCCAACTGGATGATATCCCGAAGCTTTCCATTTCCGATGGCGAACTGCGCTTCGCCCTGGAAGGCCGCTTTCACCAGCAGCGCACCGCGGAAAAAGGCCTGTACTGGGCGCGCCTGGAAGACGGCAAACTGAAAGGCACCTTCGAGATCGAAGGCGATCCGTCTTCCTACCTCGAATGGACCGGCATCCGCGCCCCCGCGATCCCGGATAAAGATGACGGCACCTGGAAAAAGGGCGATCCGGTGGTACTCTTCGACGGACACGATCTGAACGGCTGGCAGGCCGCGGCGCCCGGTCATCCTTCCGGCTGGATCGTCAAGGACGGCGTGCTCACCAACACCGCCAACGCCATCAACCTGGTGTCCGAAAAAAAATTCTTCAACTTCAGCGTGGATGCCGAATTCAGACTTCTTCCGCACAGCAATAGCGGCATCGCCCTGCGCGGCCGTTATGAGCTGCAACTGCTCGACGATTCCGACAAGCCCGCCTCCAATCACGGAAGCGGCTCCATTCTCGGACGCCTTGCGCCCTCGCTAAACGCCGCTTATCCGGCGGGCGAGTGGCAGACCATCTCGGTGCGTCTGATCGGCCGCCAGGTCACGGAAATCTTCAACGGCATTCGCGTCATGGACCGGCTCAGCATTGATGGCCCCACAGGAATCGCGCTGGATGCCAACGAATCCGACCCAGGTCCCATCCTGCTGCAAGGCGATCGCGGCCAGGTGGAATTCCGCAAACTGGTTGTCTATCCGCTGATCAAACAGCATTGAGTTCCGTTAGACTAGCCAAGCTCTACCGTGTGCGCGGACGCGTGCAAGGCGTTGGATTCCGTTATTTCGTCGAGCATTCGGCAACTTCGCTGGGATTAGCCGGCTGGGTGCGCAATCGCGACGATGGCAGCGTCGAAGTCTACGCGCTCGGGACCCTGGAGCAACTTTCCGAGCTAGCCAGCCTGCTCTGGAAAGGCCCGCGCTGGTCAGAAGTCCGCGGCGTAGACGAATCCGAAGCCGCCGTAGAACAAGTTCGCGGCTTTTCCGTCCGCCAATAACAGAGTGTTACCGAACCGCGACCGTAAGGGAGTCGGTGCCTGATCAATGATGTTCGCAGCCGTTAAGGAAGTGATTCCGGAAATTCCCTATACTCATGAATGACATGACACTCCGTGAATTCTTTGTCGAGCGCCGGCGCGCCGAATTGCCCGCATTCTTGCGCGTGATGCAGGCGCTTCCACCCGAAGCCGCCGGCTACAAACCGCACGAACGCTCTCCCACCGCCCAACAAATCGCTTGGACCCTCACCAACGAGTTGCAGTCCTGCATCGATGCGGCAACTCAAAACAGGGCGGAATGGATTTCTTTGCCGCCCCCACCGTTGCCCGAGATCGTGCGCTTGTTTGAAGAACGGTCCAACGAACTGATCGATTGCGTCTCCAAAATGGATGAGGCAGCCTGGAACCGGACCGCCCAGTTCTACTACAACGGCAAAGTCGTGTCGGAACAACCCGTCGGCCAGTTTCTCTGGTTCATCTTGTTCGACGCCATTCATCACCGTGGTCAGCTTTCCGCATACCTGCGCCCGATGGGTGGCAAAGTCCCAGCGATTTACGGACCCTCCGCCGACTCACGCGTTACCGAACCGCGACCGCAAGGGAGCGCTACCACGAACTAGCTGATTTCGCGGCATCGCACCGTTACAGCAGGCGCGCAGCGTCCTTCGCAAAATAAGTCAGAATAAAATCCGCCCCGGCGCGATGAATCGACGTGAGCGATTCCAGAATCGCCCGATCGCGATCCAGCCAACCTTTTTGGATCGCCGCCATCAGCATGCTGAACTCGCCGCTCACCTGATAAGCGCCCAGCGGTACTCCAAACCGGTCGCGCGCCTGCCGGATCAGATCCAGATACGGCATGGCCGGCTTGATCATGATCATATCGGCGCCCTCTGCCAGATCGAGTTCGATTTCGCGCATCGCTTCGCGGCCATTCGCGGGGTCCATCTGATAGCTGCGCCGGTCGCCAAACTGCGGCGCCGATTCCGCCGCTTCCCGAAACGGTCCGTAGAATACCGAGGCAAACTTCGCGGCGTAGCTCAAGATCGGCATGTTCGAAAAGTCCGCGGCATCCAGCGCCGCTCGGATTGCCGCCACCCGCCCGTCCATCATGTCGCTCGGCGCAACGATATCGGCGCCCGCGTGAGCGTGCGAAACCGCGGCCTTCGCCAGCCACTCCAGCGTCGGATCGTTCTGCACCTCGCCATCCACCACCAATCCGCAATGCCCGTGGCTGGTGTACTCGCAATTGCAGACATCCGTCATCACCAACAAGTGCGGCAACTCGCGCTTCACGGCTCGCACCGCTTGCTGCACGATGCCGTTATCGGCATAAGCGCCGGATGCCAGTTCGTCCTTGGCAGCCGGAATCCCGAAAAGAATCACGCCGCCGATTCCAAGCTTCGCCGCGTCCGCGCATTCCTTCACCAGCTCGTCAATCGAAAGCTGGAAATTCCCCGGCATCGAACTGATCTCGCGCCTCACGCCTTCGCCCGGAACAGCGAACAGCGGCAAAATAAACTGCGTGGGCGTCAGCCGCGTTTCGCGGACCAGGCTGCGCAGCGCCTCACTCGCGCGCAGCCTCCGCATTCTATGAATCGGAAAGGCCATGGCTGACTAGCCTTCTTGCACCTTCACCGATTTCAACTGATCGCCTTTCTGGATTTTGTTCACCACATCCTGCCCGCTCTGCACCTGGCCAAACACGGTGTGTTTCCCGTCTAACCAATCTGTAACGACGTGCGTGATGAAAAACTGGCTGCCATTGGTGTTCGGACCGGCATTCGCCATGGAAAGCGTGCCCACCTTGTGGCGCTTCGGATTGTTCTTGGTTTCATCTTCAAAACGGTAGCCGGGGCCGCCCGAGCCGGTGCCGGTGGGATCGCCGCCCTGCACCATAAAATCCGCGATGACGCGATGAAAAACAGTGCCGTCGTAAAAACCCTCTTTGGCCAGGAACACAAAATTGTTGACGGTCTTGGGCGCTTCCTTCGCAAAAAGCTCGCAAACGACGTTCCCCTTGGTGGTCTCGAAGGTAACAGTATATTTGCCCGCCGGATCGATCGACATGGCCGGCGGTGCTGAGTATTGTTTGGACATAATTCCAGTGTAGCGGCTAGGGGCTTGCAGCATTGTCCTTCGGTTTTGGTCGGGGAGAAGGCCCAATTTAAAGTGGGCGTCGGCAGCGGTGAATACCTTCTGCTGGCTTAGACGACCAGGAGTCGGTGAAAACGATTCCCATTCCCGATGCTGTTCAGCACGTCGAAAACACCATCACCGAATTCGTGAGCGGCATGCATGTAGGAATGAGCTGTTGCCTTGTCGAGAAATCGATCAATTAGCTCCTTCTCCGGGGCGTTCGTTACGTGCAGGAAATGTTCGTACTTTTCTAGAAGCTTGCCGATTTGGTCATGGGCGCGAGCCAAGTCCGGCTGGCCAAGAAGCCACTCCAGTCGTTCCGTCGGAGTCAATCTGATCATCGAAGTGGCATCGGTCGGACTGACCGTTTGATGAACGCTGTAGACAGCAAGTAGGTAAAGAAGACCGGAGTAGCACGTTAGCAGACGACTGTGCTTCAACTTATAATTCTTGAGCTTTCCTTTTGCTTTTTCCGCATCTGGTACCCTCTCAGTTCTGGCTTCGTAATTAACACAAAACGTCCGCCATAAGCGGAGAATGTCGTTGGCGAGGAACGCAGGCATGAAATCGTTCTTGTGATCCTCATAATCTCGCCAATAGGCAGCTATGACGTCGTCCGTAACCTCGGTGTATACCTCTGATTCCAGAATCGGACAACTTTCGAGTAGAAGAAGGAGTCGTGCTGTAAACGTGTTCGCGACATCGTCCTCTGGCGTACCGAGGGTTTTCGTGAACGCATGAACGGAGTAGTGCACGAGGTAGCGACCATCACCGGAAAACTCCGGGATCTTTAGCTCACGTGTCGCATCTATCAGATCGGCTTTGATGCAGATTTCGTCAAGTCGTTTGAGCAAACTACTCTCTTTGCCATCCCGTCCTTCGACCCCATCGTTCTTGCCAACGATAAACAGGTCCAAATCGCTATATTGGCTTGCCTCACATCGCCCAAAAGAGCCCGTCGCGTAGGCACAAGCTTTACCCTGGGCGAGGGCGCCAGCGTGTTTCAATCGCTCGCGGAGCTCTTGAATGCGGGCTTTAGTCTCTTTTCGACGATTGGCGAGCTCGCCCATTGTTACCTTCCCATTCGAAGATGTTGGCGAATATCTCGGCTTGTTCAATGGCATCATCTAAAGCATGATGCGTATGCGGATGACCAGAGCGCAACGAAGGAAGGAGTCTTGAACGGCCTGCTTCTGAGATGGGAATGTTGGCCTTGACGGCAAGCGCCGTCTTGATGTCGAAGCAGTGAGAATAGGCGAACGGTGAACCCGCTGGGCAGAATCGAACAAAGTACCAGTACAACCACGTCCAGTCAAAACTCAGCGGATAGGCGACCAGGACCGGCCGACTTTCCCCCGCAACGCTTGTGATCCACGCATGGGCCTCCATCATCGCGAGCTCGGGAGACTCTCCGGTGAGACATAGCCTCGATCGGTCCAGCCCATTTACGCGCAATGCTTCAGGCTCGAAGGTATCAGAGATAGGCCGCAGTTCTTTGTAGAGGGTGTGGTCATATCGCTTGGGCCGCTCAAACCGTGTGCCGTCAAACGACCCGGCGTAAACAACCGCAAATGAAAGCATTGAGAAAGGACCAGGAATCGGTCCGTCCGTCTCAACATCTGCTGAAAAATACGCATCCACTTTGCTCTCCCGACGTGGGCCTTCGTCCTCGAACTTCGAGCGGCTACTGTCCCAAGTGCGATCAAGCTTTAGATCCATGACCACTCATATTAACAGGATGTCTTTTGGAGAGCCGAAGATCAAGCAGACGGATGAGTGATGTGCACATACTTCAACGCTACTACTGGGCAGCGGACCTAAGGTCAGGACTTGCTACCATCAGCAGATGCGTTTCCTAGCCCTAACCGCAGGCATCATCATCCTCTCCCCAGCCGTCCGCGCAGCCGACACCGATTCCATCGACTCCGTCATGAAAGCGGTCTACGAAGTAATCTCCGGACCCGCCGGCGCCCCTCGCGATTGGGTACGCTTCAAAGCCCTGTTCGCGGATGGCGCCCGATTGATTCCGGTCCGCACCACCAAGGAAGGCACGGCACCGGCTGTGATGACGCCGGAGGAATACGCGCTGCGCGGCACAGCCATCTTCGAGAAGACCGCCTTCTACGAAACGGAGCTCTCGCGGCGCCAGGAGCAATTCGGCAACATCGCCCACGCCTTCAGCACCTACGAATCGCGCCACGCGCCCGGCGAAAAGCCCTTCGCGCGCGGCATCAACAGCTTTCAGCTGGTGAAAGTCAACGGAGCGTGGAAAGTCATGACCATTTTTTGGGAAGCAGAGCGCCCCGACAACCCAATCCCCGAAAAATACGAAAACCGGTGACAGGATACTCAATTCCCGATTTCCGTTCCCATCAACAACCTGCATCTCCCGCCCCACCAGGTCCCCGCTGCCCGTGTTATCCCACCTACAAGGAGCCAAATATGCCCGCTACCGCAGCAGCACTCGAGATCGATCGCGCCGAAATCAACCGCGCCAACGCCCAACATTCCACCGGACCCCGCACCGAAGCCGGTAAACTGCGTTCGTCGCAAAACGCTCTCCGCCACGGACTGACCGCCCGCTCCGCCGTCACGCCCTCAGAGGACCAGGCCGCCTACCAGCGCCACCTCCGCCAGTTCATGGATGAATACCAACCCGCCACCGCCACCGAAACCCAGATCGTCCAGCAGCTAGCCGACACATCCTGGCGCATCAATCGCATCCCAATGTTGGAGGCCGATATCCTCGCGCGCGTCGAACGCCCCGAGTCCCCAACCCCCAGTCCCGAGCCCCCCGCTTTTGACATTGTCGACGCCCATCGCCTCCTCGCCAACCTCACGCTGAACAGCACCCGCCTCTCGCGCCAGTTCCAAAAGACGCTCGAACAACTTCGCGAGGTCCAACTAGATCGCCGCGAGCAGGAGCAGCGTGACCTCAAAGCCGCCGCAGGCATTCACGAACTCAATAAGTACGAAGGCGTTCCGTGGGAGCCCTCCGATCTTGGCTTCGTTTTTTCAAAAGAGCAAGTCGAGCGTCACGCCCAGCGCCTGATCCGCGAAAACCAGTCGCGCCACATCGCCTATTGCCACTTCAATTTGCCCTACCGGCCCGTACCCGCCCCAATCCCCAATCCCCAGCCCCGGCCAGTCCATCCCACTTGCGGACACCAGCCCCAACCCAACCACCTGATTTAACAACAGATAAAAACGGCCCTGCGGCTGCACCCCATTCCCAAACATGCGCACATTTCTCCAGGATCTCCGCTACGGCCTCCGAATGCTGGCCAAAAGTCCGGGCTTCACCGCCGCCGCGCTACTGACGCTGACTCTCGGAATCGGTGCAACCGCTGCGATCTTCAGCGTGGTGGATGCCGTGCTCCTGCGCGCACTGCCGTTCCGCGATCCCCGTCAATTAGTAGCGGTGTACGAGGACGTAGGCCGCTGGGGTTTTCCGCGCAACACGCCGGCGCCCGGCAACTATGCGGATTGGAAAGCGCAGACCCAAGTTTTTCAGGATGTGGCGGCCAGCGCCGAGAACGTATACAACCTCAGCGGCAAAGGTGAGGATCCGGAGAAACTGGCCGGCGAGCGCGTGACGCACAATCTCTTTTCCGTTCTCGGCGTGAATGCCGAACTGGGTAGAGTGTTCACCGCCGACGAGGACCGTCCAGGATTTGAGCATGCCGCTCTCATCTCGCATGAGCTGTGGACCCGGCGCTTCGGCGCGGATCGCAAAATCATTGGGCGCGAGATTCTGCTCAACAACGAAAAATATGCGGTGATCGGCGTGCTTCCTGCAGGCTTCCACATCCAGGCCAAAAATGCCGACATTTGGACCCCCATTGCCTTCACGCCCGAACGCCTGGCAGATCGCGGCGGACACTATTTGGCTGTGATCGGGCGGCTCCAGCCCGGCGTGACCGTCGCAAAAGCAAATGCCGCGCTCCAGGTGTTATTGAACGCTCGGAAGCAACAATATCCGGACGACCTTCGCGTCATGGACCGGTTTTACGCCGTGCCGTTGCAAGTGAGTTACACCTACGAAGTACGCCGAGGGTTGGTAGTGCTGATGGCGGCCGTTGGATTTATTCTGCTGATCGCCTGCGCCAACATCGCCAATCTGCTTCTGTCCCGTGCCGCGGGCCGGCAGCGCGAACTGGCTGTGCGCACGGCGCTGGGCGCCAACCGGGCTCGCCTGGTGCGTCAGTTATTGACCGAAAGCGGGTTGATGGCCATCGGAGGAGGAGCGCTTGGAATTATCCTGGCGGACTGGTGCTTTATCTTTCTCAAGAACTTGATCCCAACGGAGCTATCGCGTACCGTGGCTCTCTCGCTGGATCTCCGGGTTTTGGCATTCACGGTGGCGATTTCGCTGGCTTGTAGCCTGTTGTTCGGCTTGGCGCCGGCGCTTCAAATATCCAGAATCGATCTCAATGACGTTCTCAAGCAGGGCGGCCGCGGTAACGTGGGAGCCTCGCGCAATATGTTTCGCAGTTTGTTGGTGGTGAGCGAGGTGGCGCTCTCGCTGGTTTTGTTGGTTGGCTCCGCATTGATGATCGAAAGCTTCGCGAATTTGCGTGGGCTGAATCCAGGCTTCCACGCGGACCACGTTCTCACCATGCGGCTTGAGGTCCCGGACACCAAGTACGGTAATTTCGTCAGGCGAACACAGTTTTTCCAAACCGTCCTCGAACGGGTGCGGACGCTGCCTGGCGTAAAAGTAGCCGGCATCACTAGCGCGTTACCCTTGACCTGGAAAGGTGGCACTAGCGGTTTTACTCCGGAACACATTGTGCTTCCTCCCGGACTCTCAAACGACGCCAACAATCGTGTGGTTACGCCAGGTTATTTCGAAGCCCTGCGAATCCCGATGGTACGAGGCCGGTTTTTTGACGAGCGCGATGGTCCCGAGGCTGCACCGGTGGTAATCATAAACGAAACCATGGCCAGGAAATTTTGGCGCGATCAGGATGCGCTCGGTATGC
Source organism: Bryobacterales bacterium (assembly GCA_963774655.1). Taxonomy (GTDB): domain Bacteria; phylum Acidobacteriota; class Terriglobia; order Bryobacterales; family Bryobacteraceae; genus Palsa-89. The sequence continues at coordinate 1,174,983 of CAVZFZ010000005.1, forward strand.
GGATGCAACTCCACCACAACGGCCCGTGGTTTCAAATTGTCGGGATTGTGGGCGATGTCCGTCAAATGGGTTTGAATGAGCCGCCGCGCCAGGAGATGTATTTTGCTTATTGGCAGGCCGAAAAGAATTGGATGGTCCCGCGCGATCTCACCATTCGCACGGCCGGCGATCCGATGGCCCTGGTGGCCGCCGTGAAGCGGACCATCGCATTCATCGATCGCGACCAGCCCGTCTCCGACATCAAAACCATGGACCAGTGGCTGGATGAAGAAGTGGCCAGCCGCCACGTCCAGACCACGTTGCTCGGAGGTTTCGCCGCGTTGGCGCTAATCCTGGCTTGTATCGGGATCTACGGCGTTCTGGCATACGTGGTGACGCAGCGCACCCAGGAAATCGGCGTGCGCGTGGCGCTGGGCGCCGATTCCGCCAGCATCTTCCGCGCGGTCGCCAAACAAGGAATGGCTCTGGCCGGAGCCGGAATCGTTCTCGGTGTCGCGGCATCGCTGGCCCTGTCACACGCCCTGCAAAGTTTATTGTTCGATGTGAAACCGACCGATCCGCTGACGTACTTAGCCGCTGCGGGAGTCTTTGCGTTCGTCGTCTCTGCTGGCCTGCTACATCCCAGCCCGCCGCGCCGCGAGAGTGGACCCGCTAGTGGCGCTCCGCTACGAATAAAGCTTGTAACCGAACCGCGACCGCGAGGGAGCGCTACCGGACAGCTAGTTCACCAACCGATTGTACTTTTTCAGCACCTGCTGCAACCCATCATGCGGCAGCGCCGTGATCTTATGCCCGTTGACTCCAGTCATATCCTCGGCCGCGACCAGCGCATTCACGATCGCCTCTTCGGTAGCCTGCACGGTAGCTTCAAAAATCGGATTCAGCGTGTCGTTCGGCAACATCGAAATGTTGGCTGCAGGTCCGGATGGCTTCGCAGCATTCGCATTCGCCGTGGAAAAAGCAATGAAGATGTCGCCCGACCCGTTGCCCGAAGTCGCGCCCATTCGCGCCAAGCCCATGGTCGCGCGCCGCGCCAGCCTTTTCAACTGCGTGGGCAGCAGCGGAGCGTCCGTCGCCACCACGATAATGATGGACCCAACATCGTCCGTCGGTTTCACCGCCGAAGCCGTCGCCGCACCGGCCAGCTCCTGCCCCACCGGCGCGCCCGCGATCCGCAACTGTTTCTTCGCTCCGCAATTGCACTGCACCAGCGCTGCTACATGATACGAACCAGCCACGCGAGAAGACGTTCCGATGCCGCCCTTAAATCCAAAGCAAACCATTCCAGTGCCGCCGCCGACATTGCCTTCCGCAACACGTCCGGATGCGGCCGAATCCATGGCGTGATACACGTGTTCCGGCTTTACGTGAAATCCGTTGATGTCGTTGAGCCGGCCGTCCCACGTTTCCGCAACAACTGGAAGAGACCAGAAATCGTCGCCGAAACTATTTATCGCCAGTTTGCGCTTGTGGTCCACTTGCCAGTGAATGGACGCGTCACGCACCACCCCCACGCTGTGCGTATTCGTGATGAACACCGCGCCTTCCAGGAAGCCGGATTCCTCGAGCCACGTGGTCCCCGTCATCTCGCCGTTGCCGTTTTGCGCAAACCATCCGCCAAACGTGGGATCGTCCGATTGTTTTCCGCGCGGCCAGACCACGGTGACGCCAGTGCGGACCGATTCGCCCTCAATCAGCGTAGTGTGGCCCACCTCAACGCCGGCGATATCGGTGATCGCGTTCAAAGCGCCAGGCGTTCCATCGAACGGTACGCCCAGATCGCGAGCTCGCTTCGGCTGCGCCAGCATCGAAACTGCCAGCGGAAGGTAAACAGAATCAGAGCCGCGATAGATTTCATGAGCGCAAGATCTTTCCCGGTCATTTCCTTGGGTTGTTTCTCGCCCAGGTATCCCAGCACCGTGGGCGTGATGTCCTGCAGCGCTCCGCCCTTTCGCAAGGGCCTGCGATCTTCATCCACCAAAATGAACGGCACTGGATTGGTGGTGTGATACGTATGCGGACCCCCGGTCACCGGATCGATCATCATCTCCGCGTTGCCATGATCCGCAGTGATCATCCAGGATCCTCCCGAGCGCTTCAACGCCGCGTAAATCTGGCCCAGACCAGCGTCCACGGCTTCCACCGCTTGCACCGTGGGCGCCATTTTTCCCGAATGACCCACCATATCGGCGTTGGCGTAATTCATCACGATCACGTCGAAGCCGCCCTTTTCGATCGCCTTCACCACCACTTCCGTGACTCCCGGCGCGCTCATCTCCGGTTTCAGATCGTATGTCGCCACTTTCGGGGATTGCACCATTTCGCGGCTTTCGCCGGCATACGGCTTTTCGTTTCCGCCGTTGAAAAAGTACGTTACGTGCGCATACTTCTCGGTCTCGGCCACGCGCAGATTCTTCCAGTTCAACTGCGCCATCACGTCGGCCAGAATGTTGTTGGGATGCTCACGGGGCAGCATGAACGGGACCTTGAAGCTCTTGTCGTACTGCGGTCATCGTCGTGTAATGCAGGTTTTTCGGTCCATGACTGAACTGGGTCAGGCTGGGATCGGTTTGCATGAGCGCCACAGTCATTTCGCGGCCGCGATCCGCGCGATAGTTGAAAAAGATGCAAGCGTCGTCATCGCGGATCAGGCCAACGGGCTGGTTGCTATCGTCCACGATCGTCACCGGAGCGATGAATTCGTCCGTAACGCCGCGCTCGTAAGATCGCTTGGCGGCTCCCACAGGATCGGTGGACTTCTCGCCGTTGCCAAAAACCATCGCGCCGTAAGCGCGCTCTACCCGGTCCCAGCGTTTGTCGCGATCCATCGCATAATAGCGTCCGGAGATCGACGCGATTTTCCCAACCCGCGTCTCACGCATCTGTTTCTGCACTTGCTCGATGTAGCCAGCTCCGGTTTCTGGCCCGGTGTCACGCCCATCCATGAAGCAATGCACGAATACCTGCTCCACGCCTTCAAGCTTCGCCATCTTGAGCAGCGCGTACAAATGAGTCAGCAGCGAATGGACTCCGCCGTCGCTACAAAGCCCCATCAAGTGCAGGCGATGAGGCTTGGCGTGACGCATGGAATCCAGCAAAACCGGGTTGCGGAAAAACTCCCCCGAGGAAATCATCAGATCGATGCGCGTCACGTCCATGTAGACAACCCGTCCAGCGCCGATGTTCAGATGGCCCACTTCGCTGTTGCCCATCTGTCCTTCGGGCAAGCCCACGAAGGGCCCGGAGGTATGCACTAATGTGTTCGGATAATCGCGCAGCAGCGAATCGTAAGTCGGTTTTCTGGCCATGGCGATGGCGTTGCCAGGACCGGCTGGGCCGTATCCCCAGCCGTCCAAAATCGTCAACAGCAGCGGTTTCTTTTTGCCCTGCATTATTGATGGAAGGCCTTCCTGCCGGCGAACTTCGCGGACTCGCCGAGTTCCTCCTCAATACGCAGAAGCTGGTTGTACTTCGCGATGCGATCCGTGCGGCTGGCCGAACCGGTTTTGATTTGGCCGGCGCGAGTGGCAACAACCAGGTCGGCGATAAACGCGTCCTCTGTCTCGCCCGACCTGTGGGACACAATCGTGGTGTAGTTTGCGTTGGCGCCCATCTGCATAGCTTCCAGCGTCTCGGTCAACGTTCCGATCTGGTTCACTTTGATCAGAATAGAATTGCCGATTCCCTTCTCGATTCCTGTCGCGAAGATCTCGGTGTTGGTCACAAAAATGTCGTCGCCGACCAGTTGGATCTTCGCGCCCAGGACATCGGTAAGGAGTTTCCAACCATCCCAATCGTTTTCCGCCATGCCGTCTTCGATGGAAATGATGGGATACTGATCCACCCACTTGGCCCAGAACTTCACCATCTGCTCGCTGGTCCGTTCGCTCTTATCGGATTTCTTGAACACGTACTTCTTCTTTGCGGCGTCATAGAATTCGCTGGCCGCCGGATCGAGCGCGATGCCGATCTGCGCGCCGGGCTTGTAGCCGGCCTTGGTGATGGCTTCCATCACCGCTTCGAGCGCCTCTTCATTGGATTTCAGGTTCGGAGCAAAGCCGCCTTCATCGCCCACCGACGTGGAGTAGCCGCGCTTCTTCAGCACGCCCTTCAAAGTGTGAAACACTTCCGCGCCCATGCGCAGCGCTTCTGCGAACGACGAAGCGCCGTACGGCGTGATCATGAATTCCTGCGGGTCCACCGAGTTGTCGGCATGCGCTCCGCCATTCAAAATGTTCATCAGCGGAACTGGCAGCAAATTCGCCCCGACGCCGCCGAGATAGCGATAGAGCGGCGTCATCTGCGATTGCGCAGCGGCGCGCGCTGCAGCCATGGAGACGGCCAGAATGGCATTCGCGCCCAGCTTGGCTTTGTTCGGCGTTCCATCCAGCTCGATCATCTTGTGATCGATGGCGGATTGCTGCTCCGCTTCCATGCCGGTCACGGCCGGTGCGATTTTCTTGTTGATATTCTGAACCGCTTTGCGAGTTCCCTTGCCCAGATACCGTTTGGGATCGTTGTCGCGCAGCTCTACCGCTTCATGCTCGCCGGTGGATGCTCCGGACGGTACGGCGGCTCGTCCAACGGTGCCGTCGGCGAGGTGCACATCGGCCTCGACCGTCGGGTTGCCGCGCGAATCGAGGATCTCGCGGCCAATGACTTTGATGATTTCCATATCTTTTTATTCGAACACATTTGGCCGCGGATGGACGCCGATACACGCGGATCAAGATATGGTAAGCGCGGCTTTGCCGAGAACTTTGCGATTCGCCAGATCGCGCAGCGCAGCCGGAGCTTGGTCCAGCGGATAGATTCTGGGTTTCGGCGGATGCACCAGGCTTTTTTGAATCAGCTCGGCCATCGCGCGTTGCGCCTCTGCCATATAGCCGGGATGCGCGGCGGCATAGGGTCCCCACAGCGCGCCGACCACCGCGATGTCCTTGATCAGAATTCGATTCGCCGCAATACTCGGAATTCTGCCGCTCGCGAATCCGATCACCAGCAATCGCCCGCCCGGCGCAATGCATTTGGTGGACAGATCGAAAATGTCGCCGCCCACGGGATCGTAAATCACATCGGCGCCGCGGCCGCCGGTGAGCTGCTTCACTTGATCCACCCAAGTGCCGTCGCTGTAATCGATCGCGTGCTCCGCGCCCAGCGATCGCGCGAACTCCAGTTTCTCGTGGCTTCCGGCGGTCGCGATCACGCGCGCGCCCCACGCCCGGCCGAGCTGGATGGCCGACATTCCAACGCCGCTCGCACCGGCATGGACCAGCAACCATTCACCGGCGCGAAGCACGGCGCGTTTTTGCAGCGCGAAATAAGACGTGTGATAGACGATTGGAAAAGCCGCCGCCTCCGGAAAATCCATTCCTTTGGGAATCGCAAAGGTCATCCCCGCCCGGCCCAGCGAATATTCCGCCAGCGCGCCACCCTGCGTTACGGAAAGCACGCGATCGCCGGCTTTGAAATCGGACACGTCCGCGCCCACGGCATCCACAACGCCGGCCACCTCCGCGCCTGGGGTGAAAGGAAACGGAGGCTTGATCTGATACTTGCCCTGGACTTGCAGAATGTCGAAGAAGTTAAGACCGGCCGCATGATTCCGGATGCGCACATCGCCCGCGCCTGGCTCGGGCATTGCGATTTCCTCAAACGACATCGTTTCCGGTTCACCCCAAGCATGCACGCGCCAGGCTTTCATGGTCTGCAGGTCCTCGCTTTCGGTCCTAACTCCGCGGGCAACATCCGGTACGCGCCTTCCACCCAATCGCACAGCAGCGGACGCGTGTCGCGCGGATCGATAATTTCTTCAATGCCGAACGCCTCCGCGGTCCGGAGAGGAGAACGGAAGCGATGCAGCCTTTCTTCAATTTGAAGGCGGTGCGCCGCGGGATCGGCCGCTGCTTCGATTTCACGTTTGTACGCCGCTTGCACGCCGCCTTCAATCGGCAGCGATCCCCAATCGCCGGAAGGCCAGGCGTAGCGCAAGTTGAGAGCCTGTGCGTTGCCGTGGCCTGCGCCGGCTACTCCGTAGCAGCGGCGAATCAGGATCGATACCCACGGCATGCTGGCCTGATAGACGGCGACCAGCGCGCGGGCGCCGGCACGGACTGTTCCCGCGCGTTCCGCGGCGCTACCAATCAGGAATCCCGGATTGTCCACGAAGTTCACGATCGGAATGTGGAACGTGTCGCAGATATCTACCAGGCGAATCATTTTGTCGCACGCGGGAGCGTTCGGCGCGCCGCCGCCGTGACGTGGATCATTCGCGATCACGCCCACCGGATAGCCGTTCAATCGCGCAAGGCCGGATACCAGCGGCCGTCCATAGTAATGGCCGATTTCGAAGAACGACTCGCGGTCGAAAACCGCCGTGAGAATGTTTCGGACATCGTAAGCGCGTCGCCGGTCGCGCGGGATGATGGAGATCAGATCTTCTTCGCGCCGTTGCGGATCGTCTGTCGGAAACCGCACGCGGCGGAGCTTGCCAGACACTCGAAGGCAGATACGAAAGGAATTTTCGTATGGCGTGAAAGGCTTCTTCTTCATTCGCGACTTCGTTATCCACCGCGCCGCTGCCGCGTGCGTGGATTTCAAAACCGCCAAGTTCTTCTTTGGAGACTTTTTCGCCGACACCGCGCTCCACCACCGGCGGACCGGCGACAAAGAGTTGGCTCGATCCCCGCACCATCAGCGAGAAGTGCGATGTGACCACTCGCACCGCGCCGAGTCCTGCCACTGGGCCGAGACACGCGCCAACCACCGGCACTTCGCCGAGCATCGCAGTGATGGTGTCCCACGCCGGATTCGCCGGCACGTAGGTGCGTCCGATCTGTTCGATGGTTTTGACGCTGCCGCCGCCACCGGTTCCGTCCACCAGCCGGACCATCGGGATGCGCAAGCCGCGCGCCAGTTTTTCGCCGTGCCCCATTTTGTCGCCGATGGCGCCGTCGTGCGCGCCGCCGCGGACGGTGAAGTCGTCGCCGCCAACTACTACGGGCCGGTCGTCGATTTTGCCAGTGCCCGTAACAAAGTTCGAAGGAGTGAACGAGCTGAGTTGGCCGGCGTCGTCATAGACAGCTTTTCCGGCGAGCGCTCCGATTTCATGGAAAGAGTCGGGATCCAGCAGCCTCGTGATTCGCTCTCGAACCGTCAGCCGGCCGGCCTTGTGCTGCCGCTCGACGTTCGCCGCACCGCCCATTTCACGCGCGATCGATTCGCGCCTGCGAATTTCGTCGATTTCGGGTTGCCAGCTCACTCGGTTACATTGTACGTGGTGTACGGCAATCGCCGACAATAGTTGCGTGCTCAGCCTCACGATCCGAAATGTTCTGTCCGCCGTTACTGCTCTGATAGTTAGGCAGGGAAGCTAGAGATGAAATTGTAGGCGTTAAGCGAGAGTGAACGGGAGATTGTGCGCACTTGCTTAGTTGCCATAACGGAAGGGCCCTACATTGGGGATTGGGAGTTTCAGACCCGCTTGGGTATCGACCGCGACGAATTGCGAGATCTCATCGCGGCATGGCCGCTGCTGAATGACACAACTGAAGACTCACCCGCCCGGCTGGCAATCAACAACTGTATGAACGAGGTCTGCGACGGAGTACCCATTGCGGCGAAACAATGGGTCCGATGGTTCACCGTGTCACGCAATGAGATCCGAGCAACATATGCAAAGTGGCTTAAGGTTGAGGGCGATTGACCGCGATCAGTGACTTGGTCAAGCCAAAACTGTGCTCGCGGTGGATTTCGGCGTCGGGGAAGAGCGCGGCTAGCTCGGAGGCGGAGAGTAGCCGGATGTCTTCGAGAAAGTGTCGGATGTAAAATTCGCGGCGGTCGGGACTGGGGCGTTCTACCCAATCCCATACTGTCCAGTTTGTCACCCAGGCTCGCTGGATATTTCGCGGAAGCCAGTGGACGATCGGCGTCAGCAGATGCGGCTCTAACGGAAACCAGCGGTTCGGTGTTTGCACCCAATAGTGTTTTCCGACGCGGCGGACTTCGTCGGCGAAACGGCGCTGCTGTGCGGGCGCGCCGACGTGCTCGATTACGGAATTGCTGAAAACGATTTCGAAGGATTGATCCGCGAAGGGCAACTGGCAGCCATCGCCGGAGACGAATGTGAATCCGGGTTCGTCGCGCTCCTGGCCGCGCGGCATGTTGAGCAACGTCACTTGCGGGTGCACTTCCGCGAGAAGCCAATTGGCCGGCGTACCGCCAACATCGAGAATTCGGGTATGGTGAGTGACTCCGAAACTTGCGACGAACTCCCGCATGCGGCGCGCTCGAAAGCGGCGCATGGCGTCGGCGAGCATCGTCCGAGAGGAAATTTCAGCCCTTGGCTTTCTTGACTTCTTCGACCAATGCCGGAACGATTTCGAACAGGTCACCGACGATTCCGTAATCCGCCACTTCGAAGATGGGCGCGTTGGCGTCTTTGTTGATGGCGACGATGGTCTTGGCGCCTTTCATTCCCACTAAGTGCTGGATGGCGCCGGAAATTCCGATGGCCATATAAACTTTGGGCGAAACGGTTTGGCCGGAGCTGCCGACCTGGCGCTCCATCGGAAGCCAGCCGCTGTCGCAGATGGGGCGCGAAGCGGCCAGTTCGGCGCCCAGAGCTTTGGCCAGCTCTTCGACGATCGGGATGTTTTCTTTTTCCTTGATGCCGCGGCCTACCGAGACGATGATGTCGGCCGCCGTTAAATCCACGGCGCGCGCGGATTCGCGGAACGGTTCCAGAGGCTTGGCGCGGATTGTGTCGGCGCTCAGCGACGGCGCGAAGTTTTCCACCGGAGCGGAACCGGCTTCCAGCTGATCGGCACGGAACGCACCGGCTTGCATGGACGCGAAATGCGGCGCTGCTCCGCCTGGTTTTACATCCGCATTCAGTTTTCCTTGAAAAAGCTGCCGGACGAAAATCGGCGCGCCGGATTCCACGCGAAACCCGATGGCGTCGCTGATGAGGACTTGGCCGAAGCGCGTGGCCAGCTTGGGCGCGAAGTCGCGCACTTGATAAGTGTGAGGGAACAGAACGAGCGCAGGATTGAGTTTGCGAATGAGTTGCTCGAGCGCCGCGGTGTATCCATCGGCGGTGTAGGCTGCGAGCAGATCATGCTGAACGGCGTAGACGCGCTCTAGTTTCTTGGAGGCGAGTTCATCGGCCAGAACCGTTCGTGGTAGCGCTCCCTCGCGGTCGCGGTTCGGAAGGAGGTCGCCGCCGATAACTACCGCGGATGCGGTGGCTCCCAATTGCGCGGCGAGTTGCTGGCCGGCCGCGAGCGTCTCCCACGACATGCGATTCCACGCGCCGCCGCGTTGCTCCGTGATCACCAGAACGCCGCTCATATGACGCGCACCTCGAACTTGAGCTTTTCTACTAGCTTTGCCGCAGCTTCTTTCGCGTTGCCTTCCAGGATTTGCGTCTGCTTGGTGCGCTGCGGCGGATAGACGCGTTCGATCACCGCGGTGGGCGTGGCCGAAACACCGAGTTCCGCCGCAGTTTGGCGCTTGACCTCTTTGGTCTTGGCTTTCTTGATGCCCATCAGCGTCGCGTAGCGCAGTTTGTTGATGCCGGATTGAATGGTGAGCACTGCCGGGAGCGGCATCTCCACGTTCTGGAACCAGCCGTCTTCGAGCTCGCGCTTCACGCGGATGCCTGCGTCGGTTTTCTCCACAGCCATGATGATGGTTCCGTGCGGAAGTCCGAGCAACTCGGCCAGAACCACGCCGGTTTGCCCGTATCCCAAGTCGTCGGATTGCAAACCGGTGAGGATCAGATCCGGCTGTTCCGGTTTCGCGGCAGCGGCCAGCAGTTTGGCGATGCCGAGGGTGTCGAACGCATTCAGGTTTTCTTCTTCGATGTGGATGGCGCGGTCGGCGCCCTTGGCCAATGCTTCGCGGATGGTTTGCGAAGCGCGCGCCGGTCCAGCGCACAGCGCGACCACTTCGCCGCCATGCTTTTCCTTCAACTGCAGGGCTTCTTCCAGCGCGTAGGCATCCGGTTCGTTGATCTCGAAACTCAGATCGTTCTCTTGAATCCAGCGGCCGCTGGAGTCAATGCGGAGCTGGGAATCGCGCACCGGAACCTGCTTGATGGAGACGATTATTTTCATTCGAAATCTCTTGAAGATGAGACACCCATTGGTGCCGCCGAATCCGAACGAATTCGAGAGCGCGTAGTCGATTTTCATGGGCCGCGCCTGATTCGGAACATAGTCGAGATCGCACCCCGGATCCGGAAATTCGTAATTGATGGTGGGCGGAGCGATCTGATCGCGCAGCGCGAGCACGGTGATGCCGGCTTCCAGACCGCCGGCGCCGCCCAGCAAATGGCCGGTCATGGATTTGGTGGAACTCACGGCCAGCTTATAGGCATGCTCGCAAAACGCGCGCTTGAGAGCCAGGGTCTCGATCTTGTCGCCCAGATCCGTGGAAGTGCCGTGCGCGTTGACGTAATCGATCTGGTTCGGCTCAATGCCCGCGTCCTTCAAGGCGTTTCGCATCACGCGGAAGGCTCCGTCGCCGTCTTCCGATGGGCTGGTGATGTGATGAGCGTCGCCGCTCATGCCATATCCCACGATCTCGGCCAGGATGGTTGCGCCACGGCGCTTGGCCAATTCCAACTCTTCGAGGATCAACATGCCCGCGCCTTCGCCCACCACAAAACCGTCGCGCTGCGCATCCCAGGGACGCGAGGCTTTTTCCGGCTCATCGTTGCGCTGAGAAAGCGCGCGCATGGCGGCAAATCCACCGACGCTCATGGGCGTGATAGCGGCTTCGGCGCCGCCGCAGATCATGGCGTCCGCGTCGTCGCGCTGGATGATCTTGAAGGAATCGCCGATGGAGTGCGCGCTGGTCGTGCAGGCCGTGGCGGTGGCGGAATTCGGGCCCTTGGCGCCGGTGCGGATGGAAACGTAGCCCGAGGCCAGATTGATGATGGTGGCGGGAATGAAGAAGGGCGAAATGCGGCTGGGGCCTTTTTCGAGCAGGATCTTGTGCTCGCGCTCGATCACTTCGAATCCGCCGATGCCGCTGCCGATGTAGACGCCTACGCGCTCGGCATTCTGCGCATCCACTTTCAGACCGGATTGAGCCAGAGCGAATTCGCTGGCCGCGATGCCGAACTGAATGAAGCGGCCCATCTTCTTGATCTCTTTTTTCTCGATGTAAAGGGCGGGATCGAAGTTCTTCACCTCGCCGGCGATGCGGCAATTGAAGGCCGTAGCGTCGAAATTGCTCGATGCGGGAAATGCCGGGACGTCCCTCCTGGATGCGCCTTCCAGCTCTCCTCGGTGCCAATGCCGAGCGGGCTCACCAGACCGACTCCCGTCACTACTACTCTGCGCGACAACGCTGGTTCCAAGCCCGCCTACTTTTTCTTCTTGTTCTCGATGTAATCGATGGCGTCTTTTACGGTGGCGATTTTTTCGGCGTCTTCGTCGGGGATGTCGATATCGAAAGCTTCTTCAAACGCCATCACCAGCTCCACGATATCCAGCGAGTCCGCGCCAAGATCATCCACGAACGAGGCCGTATTGTCCACTTGGCTCTCGTCCACGCCCAACTGCTCGACGATGATCTGCTTCACTCTTTGTTCAACCGACATGAATCCTCCCAAACTGTCTGCAAACTCATTGATTCTAGCGATGATGACGATTGACCGCAACTATACCATCGGTTAAGCCCGAATTGGCCTACCAATTCAAGCCCGAATCGGCCTACCAATTCTTGACCTAGCTACTGGTTAGAATCAGATGGTGCGGCCAGGATTCTTAATCTTAGCAGGGGATGGGGTGGCGGGCCAGCTTCGGCAGATGGGGCAGGTTGTCGACCTGCTGGCGACGAAACGCGCGGGTTGGCAACCCGCTGCAGGATGGCATCCTGCCCCACATGAGTAGATTCGTTTATTTGCATGGTTTTGCCAGCGGGCCCTCGTCGCAGAAGGCGCGTTTCTTCCGGGAGCGATTCGCGGAGTTGGGGATGGGCTTGGATGTTCCGGATCTGGCGGAGGGAAAATTCGAGCAGCTTACGCTTAGCGGGCAGCTTGCTGTGATCGAGCGAACGGCGAATGGCGATCCGGTATCGCTGATCGGATCGAGCATGGGCGGGTATCTGGCGGCGCTCTACGCGGCAAGACATCCGGAAGTGGAGAAGCTAGTGTTGCTGGCGCCGGCGTTTTCGTTCCTCACGCGTTGGCCGGAGGGGCTGGGGGAATCGAAGATGGACGAGTGGAAACGCACGGGCGCGATGCAGGTGTTCGATTACGTGGAGAAGCGCAATGTGCCCATTGGGTATCAGTTGATTGAAGACGCGCAGCAATATGAGGGCTTTCCCAATGTCTCGCAGCCGGTGCTTATTTTTCATGGAAAGCATGACACTACGGTGCCCGCTAGCGGTTCGGTTACGTTCGCTGAGCAGCATCCGCAGGCGATTTTGCGGTTGATGGAATCGGATCATCAGTTGCTGAATGTGCTGGATGAAATTTGGATGGGGACTGAGAAATTTTTGTTCGGGTAGGCTGTGAAAAACCAGAAAGGCACCGACTCCCTTACGGTCGCGGTTCGGTAACACCCTCTTTCCGAACCGCGAGCGTAAGCGACCGGTGATTTTGTTTTCAGGCGGTTGGGCCTGCAGGCCCATTGTGTGTTCACACGAGTGCGTGCGCCACGTCAAGAAAGGAGTACACTGATTTGAACTGCGATGAGATTCTTAACAATTTTTGTAGTTGCCACATGCATCGTGGCGCAGCCGCGTCCGGCGCTTGACCCGCAGGTTGCCACGGCACGCTCCGCTACTGAGAAAGAGCTGGAATCGCTAGCCGTTGTCGAGCGCAAAGTGATGGTGCCGATGCGGGACGGCAAGAAGATGGCGGCCGATGTATACCGTCCCAAGGATGCGTCCAAGAAGTACCCGATTATCTTCGTGCGGACGCCTTACAACTTCAACTATTGGGACGTACGGAGCGGGGTGCCGCGCGATCTGACGAGTGAGCTGCAAGCGATTAAGCACGGGTATGCGTTCGTCGAGATGAACGAGCGCGGCCACTTTTTCTCGGAAGGCGCCTATGACATTCTGGGACCGCCGCTGACGGACGGAACCGATGCTATCACCTGGATGTCGTCACAGCCGTGGTCGAACGGGAAGGTGGGCACTATCGGATGTTCGTCCACCGCGGAATGGCAACTGGGCGTGGCAGCGCAGGGGAATCCGGCGTTCGCGGCGATGATCCCGCAAGGATTCGGCGCGGGCGTGGGACGAGTGGGTCCGTATTACGAGCAAGGCAACTGGTATCGCGGCGGCGCAGTGCAGATGCTGTTCATCACCTGGCTCTATGGCGAGCAGAACCAAGTCCGGCCGATGTTTCCGCCGAATACTTCCGAGGAGGATTTGATCCGGGCCTCGAAGGCATTCGATCTGTCGCAGCAGTTGCCGCCGGTGGATTGGGCGAAGGCTTTGACGCATCTTCCGGAAATGGACATTCTGAAGGCGGTGGACGCGCCGCATGGAATTTTCGCGGATCGCATGGAAGTGGCTACCGGAGGGGCGATGATCAAGCGCACTCCGAACGATCCGGACTGGTATCGCGGCGGATTGTGGCACGACGATCATCCGATTAACGTGCCGGGATTCTGGTTCATGTCGTGGTACGACGTATCCATCGGTCCGAATCTCGCGGCGTATAACTACGTGCGCAAGACGGCGAAGCCGGAGATCGGGAAACAGCAATACGCGATCATCGCGCCGGTGGGACACTGCGGCTACAAACGCGCCACTGAAGATACCATCGTGGGCGAGCGCAGCATGGGCGACGCGCGTCTGGACTATGATGCGCTTACTTATGGCTGGTTCGATTTCTTTCTGAAGGGCGAGAACAACCACGTGCTGGAGACGATGCCGAGGGTCCGTTACTTCACCATGGGATCGAACAAGTGGCAGACTTCGGACACCTGGCCGCCCGAGGGCGCGCAGCCTGTTACGTTTTATCTTGCGAGCGGTGGGAAAGCGAACAGCTTGTATGGAGACGGGGCGCTTACAACGAGCGAGCCGGGCGTGGATAACAGCGATGGCTTTGTCTACGATCCGATGAATCCGGTTCCGTCTTATGGCGGCAACGTCTGCTGCACCGGCAACGCAATTACGGCGGGCGCGTTCGATCAGCGGAAGATGGAGGCGCGCGCCGATATTCTGGTCTACACTTCCGATGCGTTAAAAGAGGGGACGGAAGTGAGCGGGCCTATCGATGTTACGCTCTACGTTTCATCGGACGCGAAAGATACGGACTTCACCGTGAAGGTGCTGGATGTTTATCCGGACGGAACGGCGTACAACCTGGACGAGACGATTCAACGTCTGCGATATCGCGATGGATACGAAAAGCCGCCGGTTTGGATGGAGCCGGGCAAGGTGTACAAAGTAGCGCTGCAGCCGATGACTACGAGCAACTTTTTCCCGGCTGGGCATCGGATCCGCGTCGAGGTATCGAGCAGCAATTTCCCTCGTTTCGATCGGAACATGAATACCGGTGGCAAGAATTACGATGAGACCGCGGGCGTGGTGGCGCACAATGTGGTGCACCATTCCAAGCAGTATCCATCGCAGGTGACGGTTACTGTGGTGAAGCATCCGCCGGCTTCTTAAATGGCAGCGGGCGCACGCCGCAAGAAAAAGGCACCGACTCCCTTACGGTCGCGGCTCAGTTTGGGTGAGGTTTGGGCGGCGTCCGGTATTTCACCATGGTGATTTGGCTGCCGGTGGGGCTGCAGTTGGCTTGGTATTCATCCATTAAGGCACGGGTCAGGTAGATTCCACGGCCGCGCTCGCGGAACATTTCTTCCGGGCCGAGCGGGTCCGGGATCTTAGCGGGATCGAATCCGCAGCCCTGGTCTGTGATCACGATCTTGAGTTGGTGATCGGTTGCGCTGATTTCGAGGAAGACGTTCTTCTCGGGGCTCTCCTGATTGCCGTGAAACACGGCGTTTGCGGCGGTTTCATGCACGGCCAGGCTGATCTGCTCCAGGCTGATGCCTTTGAAGCCCGCGCGCTGTGCGTATTCCAGAACCAGATGCTCGATTCTTTCTACGCTCTCGAGAGTGGAGTCCAGGGTGTAGCGCTCGGGTTCCGGCATTATTTTTTCATCCTGGCTCGAAGCAGGACGAACGGTCCGGGCGGCGAATTTCTCGGGTCTCCCACGCGCGTACCTATCCTAACATGTGCAACTCTCCGGAACATGCGAAACTCACCAGAGAGAGACTGCCATGGGAACTGCCCGGAACATTTTGCTGATTGTGAGCGCGCTGTTTCCCTATTGTGGATCCGCTCGGCGGGAGCCCGATCTTTCTCTCGTTGACCAGGGAATACCCGGCGGCGGCTCGGCGGGCGCTCTCGCGGCAGATCGCGATCAACAGTTTCTTCCTGATGCTGGGATCGTACTTGATTGGAACGCACATTCTTGCGTTCTTCGGAATTTCGCTGCCGGCGGTGCAGGTGGGCGGAGGGTTGGTGGTGATCTCCACTGGATGGGCTTTGCTGAAGCGCCGGGACGAGGACGAACGCGACCGGGTGCATCAACGAACCCACCCTGAAATATTTCACCAGGCGTTTTATCCGCTGACTCTGCCGCTTACGGTAGGACCGGGATCCATTTCCGTGGCTGTCACGCTGGGCGCCAATGCGTCGCATGCCGGGATTAATTTTTTCGCGATTCTGGCCGCGATCGTGGGATCGGCGGTGATCGCGCTGACGATTTTTCTGTGTTACGGATTCGCGGACCGGTTGGCGCGAATGCTGGGAGCGACGGCGATGACGGTGATCATGCGGCTCACGTCGTTTTTGTTGTTGTGCATCGGGGTGCAGATTGTTTGGAACGGAGTCAGCGCGTTCCTCGGCACGTTAAAGATTCGGTAGCATTAAACACTCTCAACAACCCGGATGTGAGGAAATCGGTCCTGTCGACACGCTTCCTTGCGGTCGCGGTTCGGAAAGAAGTTGCCGAACGCGGGTCGGTTAGATCGAAATGGTACTACCGTACCGCTCAAGGGCAGCTTCAACAATAGGCAGGTAGAAGACTGATGGCAATCAAGTTAACTGGATATTGCTAATTTTATGCAGGTGCAACGTATTCTTAATATAGACCTTGGCAAACCTAGTTTCCGTTGTTAGACTTGCATTTGTATCTCTATAAGAAAGGCAACTTCTGCGAAAAAATGCCCTCCTGTAAGTTGTTCGCACGATTGATGTCCGCCAGTTCGCTGGTTTTGTTCGGCCTTGCATCATCGGCGATGGCTGATATCAGTCCGATTGATCCCCACGCTTTGTTTGCATCGGGCGGTGACGCGGATCCTCTCGGCGATGGTGGTGCGCAGATCGTTCTTTCGTCTCCCGGCACCGTGGGAAGCACCTCCAAGACGGGCGGGGGTATTTTCGTGTTCCAAAACACCACGGGCAGGGATCTAACCGCGATTGATGTGGACATTACGTTGCCGGATTCCTTTGGCATATTCATCTTCACGGGCACGATCATCAGTAACGTCCCCGGGGGAACTACCATCACGACGGGTGTTGATCCGTCGGGCCCGTGCGACCCGTCGCAGCCGGCAGCGTCTTTCTGCGTAGAGTTGGGATTCTCGGCATCTCCGGGTCCTATCGTCCCAATCGGCGGAACGTTTATCATCGACTTCGATACGCCGCAGCTACAAGGTCCGCCGCCCGTGTATGGGGGTGTGGACGAACTGGTGGCGAACGGGAATTACACGCCTGCGGGTTGTGCAGCGTCGGGCCTGCCGAATTGCACTGGCGACACCGATAATTCCGTGAACCGGATTGGGGAATGGTCGCAGGGGGCTGTGGGAGAGGTAACGCCGGTTTTCGCGACTCCGGAGCCACGGCAGTATGCGGGGTTGCTGGCTGGTATCTTCGCGGTTGCGATTTTCTTGAAGCGTAGGCGATACGCTCGCGCGTAAGATTAAAGCGTTGCTACTGGTTTCGTGGTAGCGCTCCCTTGCGGTCGCGGTTCGGTAAGAACACAAACACCAACACAACACCAGGGCAACCGAGCGGCCCTACTGCTTCGGTTGGAACTTCTGCATCATCGTCTGGAACTCGGGCTGCTGGCGTAGCGGGGTTAATTCCGGATCGCTCAGCACTGCCTTCGGGGAGTATCCTTTTGTCAGGGCTTGTTCCAAACTCCGCAAGGCTTCCGGCATGCGGTTGGCTAGCGTGTTGATGGCCGCCTCGGCATAGAGGAAATCGACATCTTCCGGATCAATGCCCCGCGCCCGCCGGATGAATTCCAACCCCTTTGTGGTGTCGCCCTCTTTGGCGTAGTAGAGACCCAGGCCGGCTAGCGCTTTTGCGTCGCGTGGATTCGTCTTCAAAGAGTCGTAGGAGAGAGAAATTGCTTGTTCGTAAGTTGCCCGCGCTTTCGGGGCTTGGCCCAATCGGCGGTAAGAATCCGCCAGGAATCCGACTAGATCCGCTTCCTTGGGACTGATCGCCAGAGCTTTCTCAAAATTCGCCCGGGCTTCTTCATACTGTCCCAGGAAGAAGTAAGATGTGCCCAGGTTGGAATAGCTTTCCACCGAGGGCTTCAATTCTAAAGCTTTGCGAAACGCGGGAATTGCCAGGTTCCAGTTGCCTTCGTGCAGCTCGAGCGCACCCAGATTAATCCAGCCGTTGGGATTCTTGGGGTCAAGTTCCGTCACGTGCTCGAACGCCTTAGAGGCTTGGGCATTATCTCCAAATTGAGAATACGCGATGCCCAGCATGTTGTAGTTGGACCAGTAATACGGGTTGGCATCGATGGCGCGTTGGAAAGCCGCCACGGCTTCCGGCTTTTGACCCATGTTGAGATAGGCGCGGCCCAGGCGCAGATAACCGTCGTCGGAGTTGGGGGCCAGTTCCAGCGCGCGCTTCAATTCGGAGACCGCTTCGGCGCTTTTGCCGGTGGCCGTGTACAAGCTACCCAGGGCGAAATGAACTTCAGGGAGATTATCGTTCAACTCTTGCGCGCGGTTCGCCGCACCCAGCGCTTTCTGCGCCCAGGATCCGTCTTTTTTCAGGGTGTAAAGATAGCGGCAGGTATCGGCGATTCCGGTATAAGCGAGCGTGAAGCCGGGGTCTTTCAAAGTGGCGCCGTTAAAGAGATCGAGAGCCTGCTGCAGAGTCTTTTCGTCGCGCTGGCCGGATCGCAAGAGACTGCGCCCTTTCAGATACAACGCGTAGGCGCCGACGTTCTCGGTGAAGTGACCGGTGCTCTTGGCCATCTCTTCGTTGCTGAGTTTCAGATCGAAGGCGGTCAAGAGGCCGGCATAGATCTGATCCTGCATGGTGAGAAGATCCTGCTTCAAGCCGGAGAACTGCTGGCTCCAGATGCGGCGGCCGGTGGCGGCTTCATCCAGGCTCACGACGACGGCCATGCGGTCGCCACTGCCTTGCACGCTGCCTTGTACCAAGAGCTTTGCGCCCAGCGATTGGCCAATCTGGGCTATTGGATCTTTGGGGTTTACCTTGGCAGCGGCCGACGCAGATGCCAGATGGATATCTTTCAGTTGAAACAGCTTGGCGGAAAGAGCTTCCACGATTCCATTGGCGGCGTCGTCGAGCGAGGCATCGCCTCCGAGCGTGCGGAAGGGCAGGATGGCGACGAACTTCGCATTGCGGGATACGGCAGTGGTGGACTTCGAAGCTCCTGGAATCCATCCGAGCACCATGCGCCGCGATTGCGGAATGGCGAAGATCAGCGCCAACAGCGCCAAGACCCCCACAGCCGAGTACAGGGCAACCGGCTTGCGCTTGGGCGTGGGCTGTATCATCACCGTCGCGAAAGAAGCGTCGGGTGGCAGGCTGCCGGCTTGCACCACGATGGAAGAGCCGCTATCCGCCGGGGGTCCCGCGCCGCGATCCAGATCTACTACAATCTCGCGCGCGTGCTGGTAGCGCTCGGCCGGGATCGCGCTTCAGGCAGCGCAGGATGATCTCGGACAAGTAATCCGGAACCTCGGGATTCAGGAGCTGCGGGCTCTTGGGATCCTGCGTGACCCGCTGGTACATGGTCTGCATGATGGAGTCGCTGCCGAAGGGCAGGTCTCCGGTGACCATTTCGTACAGAATCAGGCCCAGGGAATAAAGATCGCTGCGATTGTCGGCGGATTTCGACTCGGCCTGTTCGGGCGACATGTAGCGGGGCGTGCCTAGAACTTCGCCGGCCGTGGTCATCATGGTGGAAGGGCCTTCGAGCGATTTGGCCAATCCGAAATCCGAGACGAACACCTGGCCGTTCGAATCCATCAGCACGTTTTGCGGTTTCAGATCGCGATGGACGACGCCTTCATTGTGGGCAGCTTCGAGAGCCAGGCACAGCAGGCGCGTGATGGCTACGGCGCGGGCGATGGGAAGCTTTCCTTCCGCGGCGATGAGGTTGTGGAGATCCTTGCCATCCACATACGCCATGGAGATGAACTTGAGACCGCCGACATCGCCGAGATCATGGATACGCAGGATGTTCTTGTGCGATATCTGGCTGGCGAGCAGCAGTTCCTGCTTCAGGCGTTCCATGGAAGCGGGGTTTCTGGCCAGTTCCGGCTTCACCAGTTTCAGCGCCACGTTGCGGCCCACTTCGCTGTCGTAGGCCTTGTAAACCTTGCCCATGCCGCCTTCGCCGAGCAGCGATTCGATGCGATAGCGGGGTCCGAACTGGCTGCCGGGCGCAAGGCTGGAAGCGACTTCGAAGACGGATTTCGACGAGATCACCGACGCTTGCGCGGGCGAGGGGTGCAAGCCGGAAGCGAATCCGAGATCCGCGAGGAGTTCGCCGGCGTTCTGATAGCGGCGATCCAGCTTGATCTGGAGGCACTTCATGATGGCTTCGTTGATGGCGGGAGGCAGCGAGGGTTCCACCTGGTTGGGTGGGGTTGGGGGCTCCTTCGCGCGCTTGATGAGCGTGGCCATCATGGATTCCGCCTGATACGGCAGAACACCGGTTACCAACTCGTAGAAGATTACGCCGAGCGAGAACAGATCAGTGCGGGCGTCTACTTTTTCGCCCTTGGCCTGCTCGGGGGACATGTAGGCGGGGGTGCCGAGGAGAGCTCCGGTTCTGGTCATGCCGACCAGTTCCATGGATCGCGCGAGGCCGAAGTCCATCAGATAGACGCGGCCTTGCGAATCGAGCATGATGTTCTGCGGTTTCAGATCGCGATGGACCACGCCTTCGCTGTGGGCGGCTTCGAGGCCGAGGCAAACCTGTCGGATGATGTCGCAGGCTTTGCCGGCTTGTAGTTTACGCTGCTCCGTGAGGACGGCCTTCAAATCGCGGCCTTCCACGTAGTCCATGGTGATGAACTTGATGTCGCCCGCCGCACCGATGTCGAAGATGCGAATTACGTTGCGGTGGGTGACGAGACGAGCCAGGATCAATTCCTGCTTGAAGCGCTGGAGAATGTCGGGATTGTCGGCTAGTTCGCCGCGGATGACTTTCAGGGCGACGATGCGGTCGAGCTCGCGGTCCATGGCCTTGTAGACCGCGCCCATGCCGCCTTCGCCGAGCATTTTGAGGATTTCGTAGCGGTCGGCTAGAATCGAACCTGGCACCAGAGCGCCGCTGGAGGAGTGATCGTGACTGACAGGAGCGTCGGCAGCGGTAGACTGATCGAATCGATCCTCTGCAGGCAGGGGCGCATGCATGGGATTGCTGCAGTTCACGCATGCCAATGACCCGGGCGGATTACTGGTGTGACAGACGGCACATTCGAGTAGCATGCACTTCCCAAGAAAATGAGGGCAAAAGTAGGGCTACCCGAGAAAACCAGGTCCCCCTACCGGTCCCAAGAAACGCTCGGTAGGCTATATTATGGCATACGCCACAGCAGATGTGACCGGAAAATAGTACTTCAGTACAATCTCCCATGGACCAAATCAACCGACCTCTCCGAAGCATCCTGAGCTTGCTCTGCGCCGGTTGGCTCAGTTTCGCAGCCGACGGGCCAGGCTACAAGTATTTTGTGTCGGGCGAACCGAGCGGGGTGGTGCAGAAGACAACACCTGGATTTGCGTTGATGGGAGGCGGCGAGGATCAGGACGCCGCGTTCCAATGGATGTGCGGGCATGCTGGGGACGGCGGGAATTTCGTGGTGCTACGGGCTTCGGGGACCGACGCCTACAATCCGTATATCCGAAAGCTTTGTCCCGCTTTGAGTTCGGTGCAGACGCTGATTATTACTTCGCGGGAAGGGGCTGGCCAGCCGTTTGTGGCGGAGACCATCCGCAAGGCGTCGGCTGTTTTCATCGCGGGAGGCAGCCAGGACAACTACATCAATTTCTGGAAGGGCACGCCGGTGGAAGATGGGATCAATACGGCTATCAAGAGGGGCGTTCCGGTTGGTGGAACGAGCGCGGGCTTGGCGGTGCTGGGCGAGTACAGTTTCGCGGCGCTCAAGGATACGGTGAAATCGAACGAGGCGCTGGGGAATCCGTTTCATGAGCGGGTGACCATCACGCGGGATTTTCTACATGTGCCGTTTTTGGAAGGCAAGATCACGGACAGCCACTTCGTCGCGCGCGACCGGATGGGGAGGCTGATCGCTTTCCTGGCTCGTATCGCGACGGATGGCTGGACGCGGACGCCGTATGGGATCGGGATCGATGAAAAGACGGCGGTGCTGATGGATGCGGATGGAAACGCTCGCGTGACTGGAGCGGGTGCGGCTTATTTTTTGCGGACGCCCGGGCCGCCGGAGAAGTGCATGCTGAACGTGGCGCTGAGTTACGGGGGCATTGAGGTGTATCGATTAGTGGCGGGAGTTGGCAGGTTCGATGTCAAGGCTTGGGTTGGGAGCGGCGGGGTTGGGTATCGGCTCTCGGTGGAGGATGGTGTGGTGACGTCGACGCTGGCTGGTGGCAAGATTTATTGAGTTCACGGGGTGTCTTTACGCTCCGTTGAAGACGTTGGGCACATGGCTGCAAGAAAGGCACCGACTCCCTTACGGTCGCGGTTCGGTAACGGGGAACCTCATTCCGAGCCGCGAGCGTAAGCGACCGGTGATTTTGTTTTCTAACGTCGTGCACGCATTCGTGCGAACACAAAGCTGCCAGAAAGAGGCGTTCACACGAGTGTGAACGCGGCACGCTTAGGAGCGTGTCACACGTTACGAGCCGACGTGATAGGTTCCGGCTTGGGTTAGGTTGCTGGATGAATTGCCGATGTACACCGGGTAATCGCCTGCGGCGATTTGCCAACTGGTGGAATTGACGTCCCACCACGACAGCGGATGCGACGCGGCATTCGAATCCACGAAAACAATCAAATGCTTCTGTTCGCCCGGCTGTAGAAAAACCTTTTGCCATGCTACCAGGCGCTTGGGCGGCTCACCTGTGCTCGCGGGCAGTGCGATGTACACCTGCGCGACTTCGGCGCCGGCTACTGAGCCCGTGTTTGTCAAATCGAACGACACTTGGAAGCCGCTCGACACTTTCAAATTCGTAAATGAAAATGTGGTGTACGACAAGCCGAATCCAAAGGGGAATGCGGGAGTGAGGTGCTTGGCGTCGTACCATTTGTAGCCGACCAGCAAACCTTCTGAGTAATCCACAGGGAACGGATTGGTGGCGTTGGGTGAACCGGCGATCACGGGATGCGGCAGATCGGAAACGCTGGCGGGGAACGTGATAGGTAGCTTGCCCGAAGGATTCACTGTTCCAAACAAAATATTCGCGATGGCTTCGCCGCCGCGCTGGCCTGGATACCACGCCTCCAACACTGCGCTGACGGCGCCGAGCCAGGGCAACACTTGAGCGCCGCCGTTTTCCATCACCACGATGGTGTGCGGATTGGCGGCGGCGACCGCGGCCACCAGCGCGTCCTGATTGATGGGCGAATTGTGAATCACGTCGGTGAAATTCAGGCTGGGAAGGTCCATGCCCTCGCTGGCCCATTGGCTCACGAATACAATTGCAACCGAAGATGCGGCGGCGAGGGCAGCTGCCTGGCCGAAATCCAAGCCGGGGTCGAATTTCACCGCCGCGTGAGGGGCTTTGGCCTGGATTGCTTTTAGAGGCGACGACGGATCCCAAATCACTTGCGACCAGCACGGCTGGCAGGGATAGCCTTCTGTGAGGGCGGGGCCGCCAGTGGGATGAACCTGCGCCGAGCCGCCGCCCGAAAGCACTCCGATATCGGCGTGCGATCCGATCACCGCGATTGAGGCGACGGACGAGGCATTGAGCGGAAGCTGTCCACCGGCATTTTTCAGCAGCACGGCGCCCTGCTCTTCCACGGTCTGCGCGATGGCTTGATCCGTTACGGTATCGACGGGGCTGATCGACGCGGGATGATCGAACAAGCCCGCTTCGAACATGGCGCGCAGGATACGATGCACCATATCATCCAAACGCGATTGCGGAACCTGGCCGCTCGCGATGGCTTGCGGGAGCTGGGAGAAGAACTGATTGTCGGGTTGTTCCTGATCGAGGCCGGCCAGCGCGGCGGCGGCGGTGCTGTGGGTGGCCCACCAATCCGACATCACGAAACCTTGGAAGCCCCAATCGCCCTTGAGAATATCGTTGAGCAAGTGCGGATTCTCGCACGCCCAAACGCTGTTCAGCAGGTTGTAAGAACACATGACCGACTGCACATTCGATTCTTTCAGCGCGATCTCAAAGGCCAGCAGATCGGTTTCGCGTCCGGCGCGTTCGTCAATGGCGACATCGGCCAATGTGCGACCGGTTTCCTGGTCGTTGAAAGCGAAGTGTTTCATGCCGCCGATGATGTGTTGGTCCTGGGTGCCGCGAATGTGCGCCGCGGCGATGCTGCCGGCTAGGATTGGATCTTCGCCCTTGGTTTCGAAGGTACGTCCGTCGCGCGGCTCGCGCCCGATGAGGTTCACGTTGCCGCCGAGATTTACGTTCAGGCCATAGGCTCGCATCTCAGAGCCGATCACCGTTCCGTATTGATAGGCGAGATCCAAATCCCAAGTTGCCGCGCTCGCGATGGAGGAAGGGAGCGCTGTGGCGGGCGACTGGCCATCGGCAACTCCGGTGCTTCCGTCGGAATAGTAGAGATCCGGAATCCCCAACCGGGACTGGCCTGCGATCCAGCCGCCTGCGCCGCGAGGCAAAGCTTTGATGTTTGTTACCGGACCGCCGTCGCCGGCCACCAGGTTCACTTTTTCATCCAGCGTCATTTGGGCCAGAAGTTGGTCGGCGCGTTGATCGGCTGCCGCTGCCGTGGGAGCGGGCACGCGGAACCTTCCTGTGACGCCGTCGATGGTGAGCGAGGCATCCACGTAGGGAGCGGTGGCGGAGACTCCGGAGGGATACGTGAAATTGACCTGGTCGATAATCAATCCGGGCGCCGCGCCGCAATAATTCACCACGGCCGTTTTGCCGCCGATGTCTAACTGGCAACTGGCCGGGCTGCCGGGAACTTCGAGCGGTGTTAGCGATCCGGTGAAGACTACGGGCACTCCGTCGCTCTCCGGGGAATTTTTCGGACCCAATCCGTTGGCCCAGAGCTGGTATTGCGTGCCCGCGGTGACGGCGCATTCGTTGGAGCATCCGGCTCCGGTGACCCAGGCGATATTGTTCGCGGGATCGTTCAGGAACATGGAGGGTGAAGCGGCGCCGACGGTGATCGCCTCCAGGTTGCTATCCACATTGTTGCGCGTCACTTTTACATTGACTGCCGGGCCGGGCTTGGTTTCCCAGGGCACTTGAAAATTGATCTGCGTCGCCGAGACATACACCAACGCGGCATTCACGCCGTCGACGCTCACGGAGACGTTCGAAAAAGTGGTGGGGAAATTTGGATCCGCCGGAGGCTGAAACGTTTGATTGGGATCGGTGAAATTGTTCCCATACACGCTGGCGAGACTTCCTGGCGCGACCGCGCCCAGATAGGATGCGGCATTTACGATGGCGCCGGGCGTGATGACGGGAGTCGCGGTGGTGATGACATCCGGCTGATAGACGCGTACGTAATCCACCAGCATTTGCTGCGCGGGAAACGGCGCTTTCGGATCGGGCGTTCCGAGAAAGGTGTTGGGTCCGCCGATTGCGAGGTTCAACAGAATGAAGAACGGATTGTTGAAAACCCATTGCGTGCCTGAGGGAAGGGACGCGGGCGTGATGTGGTGATAGGATGCGCCGTCTACAAACCAGTCGATGGAATTCTCGGACCACTGGATGGCGTAGATGTGAAAATCGTCGGCGACCTTTTCGCCCATGGGCAGCGTGTAGGCTGCGGTGAGACCATTTCCGCCCGAGTATCCGGGCCCGTGGGCGGTTCCGTTGTTGATGGAGACGTTGTTGTTGAAGGGTCCGAAATTCTCCATGATGTCCAGTTCGCCGCACTGGGGCCAGCTCACCGTGCCGATGTTTTCGCCCAGCGTCCAGAACGCCGGCCACACGCCCTGGCCGAAGGGAAGCCGGATGCGGGCTTCCACGCGGCCATATTTCCAGCTCAGATCGGCGGTTTGCGTGGACGCACCGGGAGCGCCGGTTTGCAGACGCGCGGATGTGTAGTTGCCCGAGCTATCGCGAAGAGCGCGGATGACGAGATTGCCCTTGCCGTCCTGAAACACGTTGTTTGGCGAGTTGGTGTAGGTCTCGGCTTCGCCATTGCCCCAACCTCCGTTGTTACCGAGATCGTAGTTCCAGTTTTTCGGATTGGGAGGAGATCCGGCGGCGCCATTGAACTCGTCGCTCCAGATGAGCTTCCAGCCGCTGGTGGTCTGCGCGAGCGCGGCGGCCGCTACAGACAGCATGAATAACGTGACACGGAGTATGCGCATAGCCGTATCAATGATCGCTCGGTTGGTGGATGGTTTCAAGCGCGGGGGCTAGGGCGCGGTACAGATCGCCTGCCGAGCCGCGACCGCGAGGAAGCGTTCCGACAGGTCTCGTGGTAGCGCTCCCTTGCGGTCGCGGTTCGGTAAGACGCGGACACGGTAGGACGCTGACGCGGTAAGACGCGGACACGGTAAGTGGCGGACGCGGACTCGGTAAGACGCGGACTCGGTAAGTGGCGGACGCGGTAACATGCGGACGCGGTAACATGCGGACACTACGCGCCGAGCCGCGAGTGATCCGATCCGTCGTGTTCAGAGATACACTAACGCTAATGCAGACATTATTCAATCGGCGGCAAGTGTTGCAAGCCGCGACCGCCGTCACGGCACTTGGGGCTGTGGCGCAAGCGCAAGAGAAGAAGCCCATGCGCCTGGGCGTGGTGACTGGACTCACGAAGAATCCCGACGCGGTATTGAAACGCGTGCACGATCTGGGATTTCCGACTTGTCAATTGTCGATCGGGATTTTCGATGACGGGACGCTGGCGGAACTGCGCGCGGCCATCACGAAATACAACATCGAGGTGACGTCGGCGATCGCGGGCGGCCCGGGCCCGGAAATTTACGATTTCTACAAAGGGCCGGAGACGATTGGACTGGTGCCGAGGCAATCGCGCGAGGCGCGCATCGCCCGCATCAAGCAGGTGTCGGATTTCGCCAAGAAGGCCGGGATTCCGGGCGTCCAGACGCATTGCGGATTTCTGCCGGAGAATCCCAATGAGGCGCTTTATACGGAAGGCGTGGAAGCCATCCGCACCGTCGCGCAATATTGCAAAGCGAACGGACAGACGTTCCGCTGCGAAACCGGGCAGGAGACGCCCATCACGCTGGTGCGCGCCATCAAAGATGTGGGCCTGGACAATGTTGGAGTCAATTTCGATTTGGCCAATCTGATTCTTTACGGAAAAGCGAACCCGGCCGATGCTGTGGATCTACTGGCACCGTATATCATGGGTATTCACGCGAAGGATGGGCTGTTTCCAACCGAGCCCAAGCAGCTCGGGCGCGAGGTTGCGATCGGCCAGGGGAAGGTGAATTTTCCGGTGGTCATCCCGCTGTTGAAGAAGGCTGGGTATCGCGGCCCGGTTACGATTGAGCGCGAGATTAGCGGAGCGAAGCAATCCGAGGACATCCTCGCATCGAAGGCATTCTTAGAAAAACTGATTGGCTGAAACCGATTGACCAAAGGAGACGGGTAAATGAAGAGCGAAGACATGGGCCGCCGCGGATTTCTGACGGCCGCCACAGGCGCGGCTGCATTCACGATTTTGAAGCCGCAGGTGGTGCGCGGCATGCAGGCCAACTCGGCCGTGCGCGTGGGATTGCTGGGTTGCGGAGGACGCGGCAGCACGCATCTTGAGACTATCTTGAAAAACACGGATGCGCGCGTCACGGCGCTGGCAGACATGTTTCCGGATCGCTTGGACAAAGCCAAGCAGTTTGTGGATCAACTGTCGTCGGCCAAAGGCCAACCCGGCGTGCAGAAGACATTCGTGGGTCCGCACTCCTACCTGGAGATCCTGGAATCAAAAGAAATTGACGCGGTGGTGATCGCTACGCCGCCTTACTTCCACGTGCAGCATCTGGCGGCGGCGGTTGAGGCGGGCAAGCATGTCTATTGCGAGAAGCCGGTGGCGATCGATGTCCCGGGTACCAAGCACGTTCTCGAAATCGGCAAGAAGGCGGAAGGGAAAGTGAGCCTGGATGTGGGCTTCCAGATTCGCATGGCGCCGCCGTATATCGAGCTGGTGAAGCGCATTCACGAGGGCGCGCTGGGCGACATCGCTTCAGGCGCGGCGTACTATTACTGCCCGCGCATTGGATTGAATTATCCGGACGAAGCGACGCCTTTGTCACGTCTGCGCAACTGGATTCAGGACAAGGTGCTTTCGGGCGACATCATCGTGGAGCAGAATATCCACGCCATCGACATTTGCAACTGGGTGTTGCAAGGGCATCCGCTGAAGGCAAGCGGGCGGAACGGAAGGAACGGCCGCAACATGTTCCCGAACGACACGTGCTCCTCGCATTTCGATGTGGTGTTTCAATATCCGAATAACGTAGACGTATCGTTCAGCTCCACGCAATTCGGCAAAGGGCAATTCGATGTGAACGAGCGGTTTTTCGGCACCAAGGGTTCTTCTTCATCGCCCTACGCAGGACCGCTCGGAATCTGGGGCGACGAAAAGTGGATTTGGGGCGACGGCGAAAAGCCGGCCGCGGACGGTGGAAATTTCTCGGCCAGCGGATCGTTCTCGGACAACCTGGCGCAGGCGGACAGCGAGAAGCAGAAGGCGTTCATCGGCAGCATATCGAGCGGCAAGTTCCACAATCAGGCGGCGCTTGGAGTGGAATCCGTGTTGACGGCGATGCTCGGCCGGCAGGCCGCTTACGAAGGCCGGGAGTTGACGTGGGACGAGCTGCTGCGGTCGAAAGAGCAGTTGGATCCGCGGATCGATCTGAATAAGCTGTAAGTTCGATATGCCGCTCAGTTGAGGGGCCGGTCCAGCGATTGGCTGCCTAGAATAAATGGGTTCGCAGGCGAAAGCGCCTGCGCCACCGTCTGCCAACGGCACCGACTCCCTTACGGTCGCGGTTCGGTAAAACTAAACTGTGAGTATGAGAGCTTTCATTTGTCTGGCGCTGACGGGTGCTATCGTCGCACCGTCCGCCGATCTTGACGTGAAAAAATACGTTTATCCCCCTGCCAAGAAAGTCGATGTGGTCGACGATTATCACGGAACGAAAGTTGCCGATCCGTACCGGTGGCTGGAGGACACCAATTCTCCCGAGACCAAGGCGTGGGTGGAAGCGGAGAACAAAGTGACCGCGCAATACTTCGCTCAGATTCCGCAGCGGGCGAAAATTCACGCGCGGCTTACTGAGCTCTTCAATTACGCGCGCTACAACAGCGCTTTTGAAGTCGCGGGCAAGTATTTCTTCTTCCGGAACGACGGGCTTCAGAATCAGGACGTGCTTTACGTCGCGGATAAGCCGGACGGCGGCGAGCGAGCGCTGCTGGATCCGAACACGCTGCGGGCGGACGGAACCGCCGCGCTGTCCGGCCTGTCGGTGGATAGGAACGCCAAGCTGCTGGCTTACGCGATCGCTCAAGCCGGTTCGGATTGGTCCGAGTGGCACGTGCGCGATATCGCCACCGGAAAAGATCGGGCGGATTTGGTGCAATGGACCAAGTTCACCGGCGCGGAATGGACGGCGGATGGCCGCGCGTTCTACTACCAGCGCTTTCCGACGCCGGATAGCAAAGCGGCGCTCACGGAATCGAACAAGAATGCCCAGCTCTATCTGCATACCCTGGGCGAGCCGCAGTCTTCGGACAAGTTGATTTACCAGCGCCCGGATCATCCGAACTGGCTGTTCGGCGCCACGGTCTCCGAGGATGGCCGCTATCTGGTGAATCATGTCGAAACTGGCGATGCCGGGAAAAATCTGCTGTTCTACCAGGATCTGCAGACCGCAGGATCGAAAGTGGTTGAGTTGATCCCCGAACTCACGGCGCAGTTCCGCTTTCTGGGCAACCAGGGCAGCACATTTTATTTGTTCTCGACAGACGGCGCGCCGAAGGGACGCGTGATCGCGATCGACGTAAATCGGCCGGAGCGCGCGAACTGGAAGGTGGCTGTTCCGGAGCAGGCGGAAACGCTGAGCGCCGCGCAGTACGTGGGCGGAAAGTTGATCCTGAGTTATTTGAAGGACGCGCACTCGGTGGCGAAGATCGCGTCCCTGAATGGAAAGATGGAGCGCGAGCTGGCGCTGCCGGGATTAGGAACGTCGGCGTTCTCAGCGGCCCATTCCACCGATACAGAATTGATCTACTCATTCGACAGCTACACCGCGCCGCTCACGTTCTATCGCTACGATTTGAAATCGAACAAAAGCACGCTGCTGCGCGAAAGCAAGTTGAGCTTCGATCCGTCGCTGTATGAAACCGAGCAGGTGTTTTACAAGAGCAAGGACGGAACGCGCGTGCCGATGTTTCTGGTGCACAAGAAGGGTCTGCAACGGAACGGGCAAAATCCGACTCTGTTGTACGCCTATGGCGGTTTCAACGTAGCGCTGACGCCGAACTTCAGCGCGACGTTTCTGGGGTGGGTGGAAATGGGCGGAGTGCTGGCGGTGGCGAACCTGCGCGGCGGATCGGAATACGGAGAAGCCTGGCACGTGGCGGGTACCAAGCTGCACAAGCAAAATGTTTTTGACGATTTCATCGCCGCCGCGGAATATTTGATCGCGAGCAAATACACTTCGACGCCGAAGCTCGGGATCTTTGGCGGGAGTAACGGCGGATTGCTGATCGGCGCGGTGTTGAACCAGCGTCCCGATTTGTTTGGCGCCGCGATGCCCGCAGTCGGCGTGATGGACATGCTGCGATTCAACAAATTCACGATTGGCGCGGCGTGGGAGGGCGACTACGGATCGCCGCAGAATCCGGCGGAATTTAAGGCGCTTTACGCTTACTCGCCGCTGCACAATATCAAGCCGGGAACGCACTATCCGCCGACGTTGATTACCACTTCGGATCATGACGATCGCGTGGTGCCTGGGCATAGCTTTAAATACGCAGCGACGTTACAGGCGGCGCAGGGCGGTCCGGCGCCGATTCTGATTCGGATCGAAACGCGCGCGGGACATGGCGCGGGGAAGCCTACTACGAAACGCATCGATGAAGCGGCGGACCGGTTTGCGTTTTTGATGCACGAGTTGCATATGTAGGGGCCAGGCCGGCTGGAAAGCCGGTCGCAAGAATTGTAGACGATCCCGCTCCGTTGATTGAAAGACAACGGCACCGACTCCCTCACGGTCGCGGCTCGGTAACAAGCAGCCCCGCCCCACGGTACACTCGGGGGATGAACGACTTCGAGCTAGGTGTCGCCACCTATTCGCTGCGTAAGTTCTCGCGACAACAAGCCATCCAGATGTTGAAGCGCATGAACGTGAGTTACATCAACATCAAGGAATTCCATCTCCCGATCGATTCCACTCCGGAGGAAATCAAGGCTGGGCGGAAGGAATTCGAGGATGCCGGTTTCAGCATCGAAGGCGGCGGGAACATTTCGTTCGACAAGGATGACGATCAGGACATCCGGCGGAAATTCGAATACGCAAAACTCGCCGGCATGCCGATCATCGTCTGTGCGCCGACGCACACCACGTTGCCGAAGATGGAGAAGTTCGCCAAGGAATACGACATTAAGATCGCGGTGCATAATCACGGTCCTGAAGACAAGCAATTTCCCACTCCCCGGAGTGTTCTGGAAATAGTGAAGAACATGGACGCGCGCTGCGGCCTGTGCATCGACTGCGGACATACCGCGAGAACCGGCGTCGACGTGGTGGAGTCCATTCGCGAGGCCGGGCCGCGGCTGATCAGCATGCACATCAAGGATCTGGCCGATGCGAAAGTGCGCGACAGCCAATGCGATGTGGGTGAAGGCGTGCTGCCCATCGTGGGAATTTTCCAACAGCTTCGAAAGATGCATTACACCGGCGGAGTGATGCTAGAATACGAGATCCACGAGAACGACCCGCTGTTCGGGATGCAGAAGAGCCTCGCGTTCATGCGCGGCGTCAAGGCGGGATTGAGAGGATAAATGGAACAACAACTGCCTTTAGTCGACTCACACATGGTGACCACCGCGTTCACTTTGGATGGCTACAAAATAGAGAGCAACCTGGGCGTGGTGCGAGGCATCATCGTTCGCTCGCGGTCCATTTTTGGAACGGTGGGCGCCAGCCTGCAAACGCTGGTGGGCGGCGACATCACTCTGTTCACCAAGCTTTGTGAAGAGACGCGCTCGCATGCCTACCAGCGCATGTCGGAACACGCGGCACAGATGGGCGCGAACGCAATCATCGGAGTCCGCTACGACGCCACCGAAGTCATGCAAGGCGTTACCGAAGTGCTCTGTTACGGAACCGCTGTGGTAGCGAAAAAGACATAGTTTCCTCGTTTCTCGTTCCTCGTTTCTCGTTTCTCGTTCTTGACCACCGTGAGTGGCCTTGAGCGGGAAGACCAGAAACGAGAAACCAGAAACCAGAAACGTTTTATGCGCTATTTATGTATCCACGGACATTTTTATCAACCGCCGCGCGAGAATGCCTGGCTGGAGGCGATTGAGCAGCAGGATTCCGCTTATCCTTACCACGATTGGAATGAGCGGATCACCGCGGAGTGTTACGCACCCAATGGCGCATCGCGCATTTTGGACGAGCGGGACCGGATCATCAAGATCGTCAATAACTACGCTTCGATTAATTTCAATTTCGGACCTACGCTGCTGTCGTGGCTAGCGGAGAAAGTCCCGGAAACGTATCGCGATATTCTGGCCGCCGATCGCGCCAGCGTCCAGCGCTTCTCTGGCCACGGATCCGCGATGGCGCAGTGCCATAGCCACATGATCATGCCGCTCGCGAACGCGCGCGACAAGTTCACTCAGGTGTATTGGGGCATCCAGGATTTCCGTTTTCGTTTTGGCCGGGACCCCGAAGGCATGTGGCTGCCAGAGACCGCGGTGGATCTGGAAACTCTGGACATTCTGGCGCAGCATGGCATCCGCTATACGGTGCTGGCGCCTTCGCAGGCAAAGTCCATGGACGGAGAGGATGTCAGCGACGGCCGGATCGACCCCACGCGCGCTTACAAGATCGACCTTGCCACTGGCCGTTCGATCAATTTGTTCTTTTACGATGGCCCGATCTCGCGCGCGGTGGCATTCGAAGGCCTGCTCAACAATGGTGAGAGTTTCGCGCGACGGCTGCTGACGTCGTTTTCCGATCAGCGGGAGTGGGCGCAACTGGCGCATATCGCGACGGATGGAGAAACATACGGCCACCATCACCGCTATGGCGACATGGCGCTGGCGTACGCGCTGCGCTATATCGAGCGAAACGATCTGGCACGCATCACCAACTACGCGGAATTTCTCGCACTGAATCCGCCTGAGCATAGCGTAGAAATTCTCGAGAGCACCGCATGGAGCTGCGTACACGGCGTGGGCCGTTGGAGCGCGAACTGCGGCTGCAATTCCGGCGGGCACGGCGAATGGAATCAGGAGTGGCGTGAGCCGCTGCGCGCCGCGTTGGATTGGCTGCGCGATGAAGTGGCGCCCGCTTATGAAAAAGCGTCCGCGCGTTATTTCAAAGATCCCTGGGCGGCGCGCAACGATTACATCGACGTGATCCTCGACCGGTCGCCGGAAAGCCGGGAACGTTTCGGGGCCCGGCACTTCCGTCGCAAAAACATGCAGCGCAACGAACGGGTGCACGTATGGAAGCTGCTGGAGCTGCAGCGCCACGCCATGCTCATGTATTCGAGTTGCGGCTGGTTCTTCGACGAGATTTCGGGAATTGAAACAGTGCAGGTGATCCAGTACGCCGGAAGAGTGGTGCAACTGGCGCGGGAGTTGTTCGACGATTCCATTGAGGAACGATTTCTGGCAAAGCTGCGGCTGGCGAAAAGCAACGTGCCCGAGCACCAGGACGGCGCAAACATTTACGCGAAGTTCGTCAAACCGGCCATGGTGGATATGTTGAAGGTAGGCGCCCACTATGCGATCAGCTCCGTGTTCGAGCATCAACCGGAGGATGAGCGAATTTATTCCTACGAAGTGGACGGGAAAGATTACCGCCTGACGCGATCCGGAAAAATGCGCCTGGCTTTCGGCAAGGCGCGCTTTACTTCGCGAATCGTACAGGAATCCGAGACGCTGATGTTTGGCGTGGTGCACTTCGGAGATCACAACCTGCACGGCGGCGTTTCTGTGTTTGCTAACGATGACGCCTACCGGGAGTTGGTGAAGTCAGTGCGGGATGCCTTTACCAGCTCCGATGTTGCGGACACTATTCACCGCATTGACCAGGGATTCGGTGGACACACCTACTCGCTCAAGAATCTGTTTCGCGATGAACAGCGTAAGCTTTTGAGCGAGATACTAAAACCCGCCAAGTGGGCGATCGAATCCGCGTACCGGCAGCTTTACGATAATCAGGCCCCGCTGTTACGTTTCATGCACGATTGCCACATTCCGATTCCACACTCGATGAAGATCACGGCGGAGATCGCGTTGAACGGCATGTTGCGGCGGGCTTTCGAATCCGGGGAACTGAATCTGGAACTGATTCAGAGCCTGGTGGAAGATTTGCGCATGGCAGATGGCGCGTTGGACGAAACTACACTTGAGATCACCTTGAGGCGGCAGCTAGAGCGCGATGCCAAGCAATTCTTCGAAAACCCGCTCGAGCTGCAGCACCTGCGGGAGCTTCGCGCACAGGTGGCCGCGGCGAAGTCGCTTCCCTTAGACGTGGTTCTCTGGTCACTCCAGAATCTTTGCTACAACGTGCTCGAAAAAGTGTATCCGGAGATGGTGGAGAAGGGGGAGACGGAGTGGACGGTGGAGTTTGGGAAGTTGGCCGAGTTGTTGTCGTTGAAGATTTGAAAACCGTTTCTCGTTTCTCGTTTCTCGTTCGCGATACCGGGCATTCAACGAGAAACGAGGAACGAGAAACCGAAATTTACCAAAAATACGTTTTCACTACCTTGGGGGAGGCTGGGGTTCCGGAAATCACTTTCACGTGTAAGACTAGCTGAAGATTTTTGTTCTGCCAGCCTTTCGGGGCGTCGTGCAGGGCTTCGGCCAGGAGTTCCGGATTGCTGATCAGGTCTGCGCCGGCCTCGGTGCCGTATTGCGTGATGCCCGCTACTTCCACCAGCATCGCTTGCGTATCGGGATGGAAAACGCGGGTGACAATGGCGTAGTCTTCGCTGGTGCGGCGATCCGCTGGAAGATTTGGCAGGGACCATTCGGTGGGCTTGCCGTTGTCGGTCACGATGCGGGGCCGGCTCTCGGCGTCGATGAAGAAGCGCAGCTCCTTGCTGATATCGCGCCAACGCGTGTATGAGTAACCGATTAGCACGGCCGGGGCGGCGCGGAGGTCCTGGAACGATACATCGCTGCCGATTTTCACGCGAAACGGGCGGTGCATCCGATTCAACATGGCTGAAATGCGCGTCACCGCCAGCAGGTCGCCGCCGCCGACGAACTGGTCCGTGAGCAGGACAAAGTCCTCGAGCTTGGTGGGACGTTCGGGCGCCATCTTGGGATCCACACCGTAGACCGGGACGTATGCGGTGGAAAGCAATACGGGGGCCGAGCCGTGCAGTACCGGCGCCCAGAACTGGTCCACAACGGTGGTTGCGGGGCGCGTCTCGAACCAAGCGATGGCTGCGGCTGCCGCCAATACCAGCAGCATGGCGAGGCCGATTGTCCATTGCCGCGCACCGTCACGGGCCTCGGTTACATCCGGATGCTTGATTTCGAGCGCCGCCGGAGCCTCAACGCGATGGAACTCCGGGACATAGGCGCCGTGCGGCAGTTCGATTCGGATTTCGTCGAGGCGGCCTTCGCTCGCATAGTAAAGGCCCAAGCGCTTGCGAACTTCGCCCGCCTTCACGCGTACGGTGGCATCGTCGCTCGGATCGTAGGACGAGGAGCGTCCAAACACGTCGACCCCGATGGTGCGCTCTTTTAGTGCGTCGGCTTGGCCTTCGAGCGTTCGCTCCACTACGTAGCGCAGAAACTCCTGCGAGCGGCGACTGGAACGGAAGCCTTGGCTTTGCAGAATCTGATTGAGCGCGGCGCGAACCATCGCCTCGGGGATTTCCCGAGTAGAATCGTGCGCAGTTTGGTGGACGCCATGGGCTGTCTCCGGCGTCTGGCCTTCACCCATTGAATGCCCGCTTTCGGAAAACTGAGTCGTCCAATTCTATCACCGGCGAAAGTCGGGTTCCGTAACTAAGCGAGGGAGCGTGCCCAAGACAGTGCTGTCGTGGTAGCGCTCCCTTGCGGTCGCGGTTCGGTTACGGTTTGCGCAGGACTGATGAGTATTAAAGGGTTGAGAATACAGCACGTTCGGTGGTGTATCGAACAGTCGCGCAACCGTTTTGAACCTGGACAACCTACCAGAATTGAGCGCACCATGAGAACCGTGCTGAAAAGATTGGCGCCGTTCCTGCTCGCCGTGTGCGCGCTGGGCAAAGACGCACCGGCGCTGATGCCGATGCCTGCTTCGATAACGCAGGGTCAGGGAAAGCTGGTCATCGACGCCGACTTCGCGGTGCGCCTCACGGGATACAACAGCGTCCGGCTGGAGCGCCAGGTATCCGAATTTACCGCACGAATTTCACGGCAAACCGGGATACCGATTGTGGGCGGCGAACATGCTGTGCTCACGATCGAGTGCCGAGCCGCGGGTCCGGATTCTCCCACTCTGGGCGAAGATGAGTGGTACCAACTGGATATCGCGCCTGAGGGTGCGCGTCTCACCGCTCCGACGGTCACCGGCGTGCTTCGCGGATTCCAAACTTTTTCGCAGTTGATCACGCAAGATGGACAGTCTTTCGTTGTTCCGGCTGTGCACATCGAAGATCGTCCGCGATTTCCGTGGCGGGGCCTGATGCTGGATGTTTCGCGCCACTGGATGCCATTGCCCGTGGTGCTGCGGAATTTGGACGCGATGGCGGCGGTAAAGTTCAACGTTTTTCATTGGCATTTGTCGGACGATCAAGGCTTCCGAGTGGAGAGCAAATTGTTTCCCAAACTCCACGAACTGGGGTCCGATGGGAAGTTCTATACGCAGGATGAAATTCGCAGCGTGATCGCCTACGCGCGAAATCTTGGCATCCGCGTGGTGCCGGAATTCGACATCCCCGGCCACACTACGTGTTGGTTCGTAGGATATCCGGAGCTTGCCAGCGCACCGGGGCCTTTTCACATCGAGCGCCGGTTTGGAATTTTCGAGCCGACGCTCGATGTGACGAGTGAAAAGGTCTACACGTTCCTGGACGGGTTGTTGGAAGAGATGGCAGGCCTTTTCCCGGACCCATATTTCCACATCGGCGGC
Organism: Bryobacterales bacterium; assembly: GCA_963774655.1. GTDB lineage: Bacteria > Acidobacteriota > Terriglobia > Bryobacterales > Bryobacteraceae > Palsa-89. Next base: position 1,211,747 of record CAVZFZ010000005.1, read on the forward strand.
GATGAAGTGCTGGATCGGGAGTGGCGCGAGAATCCGGCGATCCAAGCGTTCGGCGCGAAAAACGGCCTCAAGAACAGCCTGGAACTGCACGCTTATTTCAATCGAAGAGTTCAGCAGATCCTTACGAAACACGGCAAGAAAATGATCGGCTGGGATGAGGTGCTGGCGCCGGGTCTCACGAACGACGTGGTGATTCAATCCTGGCGCGGGCAGAAGTCGCTGCGCGACGCGGCGCAAAAGGGGTATCGCGGGATTCTTTCGTTCGGTTACTACCTGGATCACATGAACACGGCGGCTTTTCATTACCAGACGGATCCGCTGGCAGCCGAGGCGAAGGAGTTGAATCCGGAGCAAGCCGCATTAATCCTGGGTGGCGAAGCGTGCATGTGGACGGAATACGCGAGCGAAGAGACGGTGGATTCGCGCCTCTGGCCGCGCGCGGCGGCGATCGCCGAAAGGTTGTGGTCGCGGGCGGACGTCACTGATCCCGACTCGATGTACCGGCGGCTGGAAACCGTCAGCCGGTGGTTAGAATGGTCCGGCGTGAGGCATCGTTCGGAGTATGCGCGGATGCTGGATCGTTTGTCCGGCGAAACTCCGGCGCCGGCGTTGCGAGTGTTGGCGGATTCTGTGGAAGCGCTGGGGATCGACATTCGGCAGGAGGCGCGCCATTATTCGAGCTGGATCCCGCTGAATCGGCTGGCGGACGCGGCACGCCCCGAGAGCGAGAGCGTTCGCGATTTGACGGAGACTGTGGAGCGATTGGTATCAAGAGCAGCAGAGCATCGGCAGGATTTGGAGGCCATCCGGGTTCGATTGGAAGAATGGCGGGAGAACAGCGATCTGCTGAAGCCGCTTATTGAGAACAATTTTCTGCTGACCGAAGTTGCGCCGCTGTCGGAGAGCCTCTCGAAAACAGGAGTTATTGGATTGCGGGCGCTCCAGTTTTTGGAATCCGGGGAACGCGCGCCGGCACAATGGGTAACCGAGCAGACGTTGGAGTTGAACCGGCTGGAGAAGCCGCAGGCGGAAGTGGTGCTGGCCGCTGTGCGATCGGTAAGAATTTTGGTCACACAAGCCTCCGGCTTGTCCAGGCAAGTGGGAGATTTGCCCCACAAATGATTGAAAGCGTGAACGTTCGGTACGTAATGAACGCTCGCGTAACAAGAAGCACAACCGTTCCTAACTAGACAACCCGCGGGATCGGGCGCAACATCGCCTAAACACCGCCTCAAGGAGTAGCGATGAAAATCAATTTCACACGATTTTTCCTGGTTTGTTTTGCTCTGCTGACCATCCTGGGGATTGGATGGAGCCAAGGGTCAACCGCCGCGATTAACGGGCAAATCACCGATTCGTCCGGCGCGGCGATTCCGAATGCGAGCGTTACCGCAAGGGACTTGGATCACGGAACGATTTGGCCGGCCACTGCCGATGAGCGCGGATTCTACAACCTGCCGCGGTTGCCGATCGGAAAGTACGAACTCCGTGCACAGGCCAACGGCTTCCAATCCGCGGTGCGAAATTCCGTGGAGCTGGTTCTCGATCAAGTGGCCAAGCTCGACTTTCAGCTACAAGTGGGCCAAATCAGCCAGACACTGGAGGTGACATCCGCCGCGCCGCTGCTACAGACGGAGAGCACTCAGGTCAGCACCATCATGGAAGCGCAGGCGATTGAGAGCCTGCCGCTCGAAACGCGGAACTACAACCAGTTGGCATTGCTGATGCCGGGTGCGATTACTACCAGTCCTGCGTCATTCAACACCGGCCAACAGACCTTCAACGCGGGGCGGCCATACATCAACGGCAATCGCGAGCAGGCCACTTACTATTTGTTGGACGGCATGGAGAACATCGAGTTCGTCGATAACAACGTGGCTTATTCGCCTAGCGTGGACGCGATCCAGGAATTCGACGTGGTCACCAATAACCCGAGCGCCGAGTACGGGCAATTTCTGGGCGGTGTGATCAGCGTCAGCCTGAAATCCGGCAGTAATTCGTACCACGGCGGCGCCTTTGAATTTCTGCGCAATGACTTTTTCAACGCCAATGAATGGTCGCGCAACTTCAGCGGGCTGGCATCGGTGAACAGCGCGCCACCCAATCTGCGCTGGAATGAATTCGGCGGGACGTTCGGCGGTCCAATCAAGAAGAACAAGCTATTTTTCTTCGTGGATTACCAGGGGTCGCAGGTTCGATACGCCGCCGACGGCCGGCTCAGTCAACACGTTTACGTCGCAAGAGCGCAATGGCGACTTGTCGGATATTTCAGGAATCAGTTTGCACTATCCGGGAACGAACGTTCCCCTGCCAGCCAATCTGAGCCAAGCGGCAATCTGCGGCGCCGGAGAGAAGATGGGCTCTTCGCCCTGCATCAACGGAATCAGCGCCACTGCGTTGAAGATCGCGGCTGCCCTGCCCCAGCCCACGCTTTCCGGGCTGCTGAGGAATGCGCCAAACGCGCAGGGTACCTATGTAAATGGCGATCAGGGCGACGCAAAAGTGGATTACAACCTTTCCGATAAGGACCACCTTTTCGTGCGCTACTCGCAGCAGTATGTGGTGAATCCGACCACGAACACACAGCCTCTGGTCTATGACACGGTCAATAAGTTTCCGCTTTGGAGCGGCGTGATCGACTACACGCGGACCATCAGCCCGACCATGGTGAACGAGGCTCGGTTTGGAGTGAACTACTTCCCGGCCGAAGCAAACACCACGAGCGGCGCCAGCGTCCCGGGATTAATCGCCGGCCAGCCGACGCCCTACCTGCCGCTGTTATCATTCTCGGGAACATCGCTCAGTAACTTCGGAACCGTGGACGCTCCCGAGATTTTCCATCAAACAGCGATCCAGGCAGACGACACATTCATCTACACGCGCGGAACGCACACCATGAAGTTCGGTTTCCAAGCCATTCGCTATCGGAACGACTATGTTCCGGCAACCACGGGCGACGGAGCTGCCGGGCAGATCATGTTCGGCGGGTCCTACACCGGGAACGCAGAGGCGGACTTTTTCCTGGGCCTGCCGTCGTATATCGCGTACGGCCAGGGCTTCAACGGAACAGTGGGACAGCGCAACAGCGCTTTCGGCGCGTTCGTTCAGGATGACTGGAAGCTCAGCCCCACAGTGACCATCAACATGGGATTGCGCTGGCAGCTCTTCACTCCGATCTATGAAGTGCACAATCGCATGACAAACTTCAGCGAGATCACGGGCGCTATCCAACTGGCCGGCCAGGATGGAAATAGCCGCGCGCTGTATAACCAATACAACGGGATCGCGAACTTCCTGCCGCGCATCGGCGTGGCGTGGGCGCCGACTACAGGCATTGCGAGAGGCCTGGTGTTTCGGTCGGCTTTCAGCAGGTCCAGCTTCCAGGAAGGCACCGGCGAATACAATCGACTGGCGACCAACGCGCCGTGGAATACCGATTTGGTGGGCCAGTTCGTGGCTGGGACCAATGGCGCGATTCCTTCCAACCAGATCACACTCGATCAAGGATTCGCCGCGCTCGGAGCAGGCGGCGCGCCTTGCACGGTGCAGAATGTAACATCGGCACCGGCTTCGTGCTTTGCCGGAATTCGCATCCATATTCAGGATCCGAATTACCGTCCGGCAGTCTCCAATCAGTGGAACTTCTCAGTCCAAAGGCAGTTTGGGAACTCAATGACGTTCCAGGCGGCTTACATCGGACAACATTCGGATCATCTTGCATCGATTGTCAGTGCCGGCCAGAAGATCCTGAATCCGGATGGAACCACTTCGCCCGGCATTTACCTATCGGGAAATCAGACGCTCTTAAGCGCCGGGCCCGGGCAGATCCGGTTGAATGCGACTGAAGGCGTGCAGAATTACCACGCGTTGCAGCTTGCGTTCCAACGGCGGCTCGCCACCGGTCTTGCGTTCCAGGCCAACTATACGTGGTCGAAATGCCTGACCAACAATCAGGGTTACTACGGACGTTACGGCGATGCGTCAGCCAGCCAGGCGAGCGCCGATGTGTCTTTCCAGCAGTATGCGTACAACATCAATCAGGACTACGGACTGTGCGATCACGACGTGACTAACGTCTTCAACGGCTACCTCACTTACGAGTTGCCGTTCGGAAAGAATCGCGCGTATGGAAAAGACGCGAACAAATTCGTCAACGCAGTGTTGGGCGATTGGCAAGTGAACACGGTGTTCACCGTACACGGCGGATTCCCGATCTCGATGCTGGATTGGGCAGGCGATCCCGGCACGGGTTCGTTCCAGCCGCGGCCGGACTGCATCTCACCATCGCAAGAAACGCCGTACAAGAATGCCGCGCAAGGCGGATACATCTGGTTCAACCCGTTGACGATGGCGGATCCGGCGCCGGGACACTTCGGTAACTGCGCGGTCAGTACCGAACGTGGGCCCGGAATTAAACAGGTGGATATTGGGTTGTCGAAGAAGTTCCTGCTCACGGAACGCCAGAACATCGAGTTCCGGGCGGAAGCGATCAACGCGTTCAATTCGCCGATTTTTGCCGTGCAAGGCTATTCGATCGACGTTTTCTCGAGCGGCAACATTCAGAACGGCGCGTATAGTCCGAGCGCTTCTACGGGCATCGTGAACACGTCGCAGGGCGCGCGCAATTTGCAGTTTGCTTTGAAGTACACGTTCTAGTCGGGTTCGAGTTTTTCAAACCCCCATGGGGCCGCTTCTTAGTCAAGAGAGGCGGCCCTTATTTTTTGAGGTGTGACCAAAACTGAACTGTCGTGGTAGCGCTCCCTTGCGGTCGCGGTTCGGTACGGGATCCTCGAAGGAGATGGCATGTTATTCTGGCGGAACAGATGGGGTTTTCCGCAATGCGTTGGCTCCTCGTTGCTCAGCTGCTTGTTGCGCTTTGCGGCGGCGAGGAAGGTTCGCATCCGGTTGGCGTGGAACTAATCGTCACGCCCACTCTCGACGAAGCCAATAAGATGCTCACCCGGATTCAAACCGGGGAGGATTTTGCAACACTCGCGCGTCAACATTCCATCGATCCGACCGCCAACAGCGGCGGATATCTCGGAAAAGTGGATATTGAAAATCTTAGGGCGGAGCTTCGAGATGCGCTGCGCGGGCTGAAGCCTGGACAGGTAACCAGCATTGTCCAAATCCCCAATGGCTACGCAATTCTGAAAATTCGGAAGGAAATCGATCCGGGCGATGCCGACCAAACGGAGCGAACGCGAATCGCCGCCGGCTTGAAGGGCGTTCGATTGGCGCCGGATGAATCCGGTTACGGCGAGTCCTTTGAAGCTTTCAAGAACAGCCTGCCGGCGGTCGCCAAACTCCGCGAATGGCAGATCGACTTGAAAGGCGTTTGTGCGACGCGCCTGCAGTCGACGAAGGACGGCATACAGGCCATGCAGAACCTCATCGCGAAAGAGGGGGCGACCATGGAGCCGATGCGGCTGGCATATAGCCGCTATGCGCTGGGACAGCTTTGGTCGTCTCAAAGGGACTTTGATCAAGCGATCAAGGAACTGGAGGCGTCGTATCAAGTGGCGCTGGCTTCCGCTAACAATCCGCTGGCGTGGCATATGGAAGAAGTTTTGGGCATCAATTATCTGCATCGGGGCGCTTTCGCGGATGCGGCGCTCGACCCACAAGTGAATGCCGCCTACCTCTTCCCCTCGCACCCCGGCGCGCGGAATGTAAAACGCGCCGACGTGGAGAAAGCCATCGGGTTCCTGACCAAATGCATGAAGCGCGACCCCAGCAACACCGAAATCCAGTGGCTGTTGAACCTGGCGTACATGACCATCGATCATTATCCTTCCATGGTCCCCAAGGAGTTTCTGATTTCGCCGGCAGTTTTTGAGTCGAAAGAAAACGTGGGCCGGTTCCTCGATGTAGCGCCCGCGGCTGGTGTAGCAACTTATGGAACAGCGGGCGGAGCGATTATCGACGATTTCGACAATGACGGGTTTCTGGATGTAGTGACCTCGCAGGTGGACGATTGCGCTCCGCTGCGCTACTACCATAACAACGGGGACGGAACCTTCACCGATCGCGCGCGGGCGGCCGGCCTGGGCGAGCAAACCGGCGGCCTCAACATCATCCAGGCCGACTACAACAACGATGGCTGCATGGACATCCTGGTGCTGCGCGGCGGATGGGAATTCGCCCGGCGTCACTCGCTCTTGCGCAACAACTGCGATGGAACTTTCACCGATGTCACGGCTGAGAGCGGATTGCTGGCCGGGCCTCTCAGCCCGTCGCAATCGGCGGTTTGGGCGGATATTGATAACGACGGCAACCTGGATCTGTTTATCGCCAATGAGAACGCGCCCAGCCAGTTGTTCCGCAACAACGGCAACGGAACTTTCACCGACATTTCACAGCAGGCAGGGATTGACCGGACGGCCAACAGCAAATCCGTGGTCTCGGCCGATTACGACAACGACGGTTATCCCGATTTTTATGTTTCGAATTTCAATGGCCTGAATTTCCTGTATCACAACAACGGCAATGGCACCTTCACCGATGTTGCCCGGCAAGCGGGAGTCAGCCAGCCGTTGATGAGTTTCGGCGCGTGGTTTTTCGACTACGACAACGACGGCAAGCCGGATCTTTTCGTGACATCCTTTTGGATGTCGGTGGAAGAGGCCGCCCGCAGTACGATGGGTCTGCCGCGCAAGGGAGAAACCATGCGGCTTTATCGGAACCTGGGCGGCGGAGCGTTTCAGGACGTCACGGCCGACGTGAAGTTGGATCGCATATTTCTTCCGATGGGCTCAAATTTCGGAGACATCGATAATGACGGATTTCTGGATATCTACCTGGGCAACGGGAATCCATCGTATGCTTCGCTGATTCCGAATGTCCTGTTTCACAATGACGGCGGTAAACGATTTGTCGATATCTCCGCTTCTTCCGGAACGGGCGCGCTGGCGAAGGGGCACGGCGTGGCATTCGGCGATCTGAACAACGATGGGGATGAAGATTTATTTGTGGTGATGGGCGGTCCACAGCCTGGCGACCGCTATCCTAGCCGCCTGTTCGAGAATCCGGGCAAGCATGGGAACGATTGGATCACGCTGCGGCTGGTGGGAGTGAAATCCAATCGCGGGGCCATTGGAGCGCGGATCGCGGTAACGGTGGTGAATCAGGGCGGGGAGCGCCGCAGCATCTGGCGGACCGTGGGCAGCGGCGGATCATTCGGCGCTTCGCCGCTGCAGCAACATGTCGGATTAGGCAAGGCAGCGAAGATTGAGAAAATCGAGGTTTGGTGGCCGGCTTCGAAGACGCAGCAGAGTTTCGAAAACGTCGGCGTGGACCAGTTTATCGAGATCAAAGAGTTTGAAAAGAGTTTCACACCGTTGACACGGCGCTCATTCCGGCTGGGCGGACCGGCTCGATGATACTTCGGGCGCTGGTCCTGACTTGGCTGATAGCTGCGTCGCTTGTGGCACGGCCGGTGCAACGTTATCCAGTGACCGGATTGGTTCTCAGGGTGGACGAAGCACATTCAACTGTTTTGGTTTCGCACGATCCGATCCCGAACTACATGGACGCGATGACGATGCCGTATCGCGTGGAGGATCCGCACGTCCTCGCCAATCTGAAACCCGGCGAGAGAATCGGGTTCACGCTGGTAGTGGGGAAGAGTTCGTCCTACATTTCCAATGTGCACGTGCTGGAATACGACAGCATGGAGCGAGATCCAGCGCAGGCGAGGCGTCTCACAATTCTGGACGAAGCGATGCGGGCGAAGGCTGGTCCCTCTGCAACATTGAAGGCCGGCGAGACTGTTCCGGATTTTTCGCTGATCGATCAGTCCAACCGTTCCATTACGCTCTCGGAATTTCGTGGCAAAGTGGTGGCGATCACTTTCATATACACGCGCTGCCCGCTGCCGGATTATTGCATTCGTTTGTCGAATAACTTCGCGCAGCTTCAAAAGCGCTTTCATGATCGTCTCAACCGCGATCTGGTGTTGCTCAGCATTACGTTCGATCCTGAACACGACCAGCCGGAGGTGCTCAAGAAATATGCGGAGCAGTGGAAGGCGAAGGCGGACGACTGGCATTTTCTCACTGGGTCTCTCGCGGCGGTGAAGCAGGTGTGCGGGATGTTTGGGATGAATTTCTGGGCGGACGAGGGGTTGATGACCCATTCCTTGCGCACGGTGGTGCTGGATCGCGAGGGGAAATTGATTGCCAATCTGGAGGGGAATCAGTACACGGCTGTGCAGTTGGGTGATTTGGTGGAAACCGTTTTAAAACGAGAACAAGCACCCGCTCCCTGACGATCGGGGCTCGGTAATCTCGGGGCGTGGCGCGACCGCAAAGGAGCGTAACGCGATACAGCGGTGATCGTGGTAGCGCTCCCTTGCGGTCGCGGTTCGGTTACTGAGGCTCGAACACGGCCGCACGAGTGCGTGCAGCTACGGCTCTTCTACTTTCATAAAGTGGTCGGCTGCCACATTCGTTAGCTGCTGCACTGTCCCGCGCGGCCAGCGGATTTCGATGGAACTCACTTGCTTCTCCGCACCCAGGCCGAAGAAGACGCGCTTGTCACTGGAAGAAATAAAACCTACGCTCACCGATACGTGGTTGTATAACACGCGGCCTGACGCGGTTGTTAGTTTCACCTTCGCTCCGATCGCATCGCGGTTGCTCTGACGCCCGATCAACTCCAGCGCCAGCCAATGATTTCCATTGCCGGCTGAATTCATGAGAATCCGCGGTGTTTGGTTCAGCGAGGTTACAACGATGTCTTCGAAGCCATCGTTGTTCAAGTCGCCGAAAGCCGCGCCACGCTGGTAACCGGGACGCAGAAAGTCTTTCTCCATTTCATCCGATACATCGTCGAACTGTTTGCCATCGAGGTTGCGGAACAGCGTGTCGTGCTGGCGCGAACCGGGTTTGTTGTTATCCACGTCGCCGTTGGCCGAATATAAATCCTTCCATCCGTCGTTGTCGTAGTCGATGAAAGCGGCGCTCCAGCCGGAGAACGGTCCGCTGAATTGTTTGATTTTAGTTTGCGGCGAGACATAGCGGAAGAAATCGCCGCTATTCTGAAACAGCGCCCAAATCTGTCCCATCAGGTTGTTGTAAAAGATGTCCACTTTGCCGTCGTTGTTGTAGTCTTTCGCATCGCTGCCCATCGAGGAAACAGCTTTCGCCGTCTCGTCGTAAGCAACCCCCAATTGAAGTCCCTGATCTTCAAACGTGCCGTTGCCCTTGTTGATGAAAAGCGAATTCGCTTCGGTGTCGTTCGCAATGAAAACATCCTGCCAGCCATCGTCGTTGAAATCGGCGATGGAAATGCCCATGCCTTTCCCGGGCGCGGCGCCGAAGCCCGACTTTTCCGTCACGTCTTCAAACTTGCCGTTTCCCAGATTGTGATAGAGCCGATGCGGCACGGGCTGGTAGAAGAGGCGTGGATCGCAGTAATATTCCACACCGGCGGCGCTGCAGCGCTTGTCGGTTTGCGGAGTCCAGAGCGTGTAATTCGATACAAGTAGATCGAGCAAGCCATCGTTATCGTAGTCGAACCACGCGGCGCCGATGCTCAGTGTTCCGGCGGGCTTCGCGCCGATCCCGGATTGCTGGGTGACATCGGTGAAAGTTCCGTTCCCGTTGTTGTGATAGAGCGTGTTCCGGCCGGCGCTCGCGATGAAGAGATCCGCATGACCGTCATTGTCGTAATCGCCGACCGCGACGCCGGTGCTATAGCCCAGAGCTTCGCCCGCGAGGCCCGCTTTTTTCGTGACATCTTCAAACGTGCCGTCGCCACGATTCCGGAGCAGGCAGTTGTAGAAGGCAGGGGTGGTTTTCTTCAGCTCCGGCAGCTTGGCGCCATTGGTGAAGAAAATATCCATCTTGCCGTCGTTGTCAAAATCGAAGATGGCGACGCCGCCCGCGATCGGTTGGACGAAATACTTGCGAGGCGACAGATCGTTGTTGGTGACGTAGGAAAACTTCGATTGCGGCGCGATATTCTTGAAGTGTGGACGCTTAGGGCGCGCAGCTTGGAATGCAAGGGCAAAGAACGACGCGATGATAATGAAACGGCGCAATCCGTATTATCCCGGAATCTCCTGACAGCCAAAAACTCGGCAAAGGCACCGACTCCCTCACGGTCGCGGTTCGGTAACGTTCCGGCTTCACCACCACAGGCTTCTAAGGCTCGATAAACGACATCTTCGATTTAATCAATACCAGCAGCCACCACTGCATGGTCAGGATCGAAATTCGCCAGGGCCAGCGGACGCGCGCGAGTTCGAGCGCCACCGGCACAACTAACAACGGTTGCAGGAACAACCAGACTCGAGCGGTCTCGCCGCGCAAAAGGCCGGAGAAATCCACGGTCAGCACGGTTGCCAACCCAATCAGCAGGAGCGCGGTTCCGGTTGGATTGGTTTTGAAGTCCACGCGCAGCTTGGTCAGCCGAAACACCAGAATCGGGATCGCAATGATGCCGGCGGCCAGCGCGAAATCGTACAAATCAGTCAGTACGAAAACGTGATAAGGACGCGCCAGCCACTTCGCGTTGCCGCGCTGCAGCGCCATGGCATGACGAAGAGCGGCGGGTGGATTGTATCCACTAGTTGCCCAAAGTAGTAGGTAAAGCGCGGCAGCCAGTGAAATCGAAACGGCGGCGGTCCGTAGTAGTGTCAGCGTTTTACCCTTGTTCCACAGCCACCACAAGCTGTAATAGAGAAGAAACGCGCCGATGGTCAAAAGGTTGTAGGCGAAGAAGCTCGCGAGGAACAAGATCGCGCCGAAAATCAGCGCATCCACATACCATTTGCCTGTCGCGTTCAAGGCCTTCACGAACGTGAGAATCAGGAGCATTGAGAAGAGAGGATAGACCTGATCCAACTCCGGGAAGAAAACCGTTAAGCCGGGCAGCAGCGCATAGAAGGCGCTGGCCAGCAGGCGCGCGCGCCGGTCGTCTGTCCAAAGTCCGGCAAAGTGATACATGACAACGACGCCGAAACTTGCCAGCAGTCCGACCGCGCATCCACCGAGCAAGGCGCCGACATCCGGCCCGAACATTCGGGCGAACACGTAGTAGAAGACAATGGGACCGGCCGGGTGCGTGCCGGCGTGCCCTTGCAGGGCGGCTCGATCGAAGTGACCGAGCCATTGCGAAAGATGTTGAATGCTGAGCGCGTTGGTGAAGTAGGAAGTTGCGTTCGGAGACGAGACGATTTGCAGGATTCGCTCCGGGCCGCGCGGGTCGGCCAGCACGCTGAACAGTTGCAGGCAGAAATTTGCGACCACGAGCGCGGCCAGCCAGAACCACATCGGCACGCGCGACGCGGAGCGATCCGCGCTCCATAGGACGCCGGCGATGAGCAGGAACGGCGCAAGCAACGCGAGGCCCATCTGGATGGGCGAGAGATCCTGCCACGGCCACTCCCACTTGGTGAAGTTGAAGAAGCCGTTGAGCGGTCCCCATTCGTTCAGCAAGGCCGATCCCGAAGACGAGACCGATGATCAGAATCACGGCGGCTTGCTGCACCGTCAATGCGGATTTGTCGATCTCGGGCGGCGCGGCGCTGACGGCCGCCGTCTTGCCCGCTGGTCCTTTACGTTTCTTCGCTGCACGCTTTTCGCTCACGCCTGATTATGATAACGACATTCGCGGCGGGTTCACAACGAAGACTCACATGTTACGATGGGCATGACACCACGCGCCCGTAGCTCAGCTGGATAGAGCGATTGGCTTCGAACCAATAGGCCGGGGGTTCGAGTCCCTCCGGGCGCGCCACAAAATAAACTACTTACGCGGTTTCGTTGCCTTGATTCAAACTCCCAGACGCTCCCATTGAAGCTGCTTGAGTGTTTGTGGCCGGAATTGCCAGATCAACAACTTTGCTGTTGGCCTCGCGCTTGGTCTCCCCCATCGCCCTGCCGTAAACGTTCATGGTCGTAGTCACGTCCGCATGGCGCATCAGTTCTTGCTGTACTCTCAAGGGGGCGCCGGTGTCATCCAGCCAGGAGGCGTACGTGTGGCGGAAATTATGCCACCCGACGCCCTCTCCGAGCCCTGCCCGGATGCCGGCTTTTCGAATATGTTTCTTTTGGATTTGATCTGAACGATACGGCTTGCCCGTCTTCGGATTGGCAAAGAGCCAACCTTCGGGCGTCGGATAGCAGCGTTCGCCATGCCTTCGAATTACTCCTACTAGCCGAGGATCTAGTGGAACATTTTCACGCGAGTACTCAGTCTTCACATCACCCACGTGTCCATGAACAATACTCCGCTGCACCAGCACCGTCGAATCAGCGAAGTTGAAATCACCCCATTGCAGACCGGAAATCTCACATACCCTCAGACCGAGAGAACCTGCGATCAGAACCATGGTGCGGAAGGGTTCTTTCATCTGCGACAGGATCGTTTGAAACTCCATTGCGGTGAACACACGCCGTCGTCGTACTCGCTTGCTGCCTCCTTTCACCCGAACCAGAGCTATGGGATTAGCATCAACCCATTGCCAGCGATACGCGCACTGGAAAAGGAGATGCATCACCCCTCGGATATGTGCTTTCGTTTTTGGTGCGAGGGCTAGGTCCCGCAACCATTTCTCCACTGCGAGCGGTTCGATGGCGTCAACCAAAACCTCCCCCCACCTTGGGACCACATGGTTTCGGATCAGCGATTGATACATCGCACGAGTGCAGTAGCGCTCTGGCAACTCCTCCTGCTCGTACCGTGAGACAACAGTACCTACTGTGGGGACTGCTACCTCGGCTTTAGGGTGCTTGCGGTTTATACGAAACAAGACCGCTTGCACCGCGGGCGCCTTCCGCGCAGCCGATTCGCTCGAGTACTGATTCGCTGTGCCAACGATCATGGTTCGACGCCGGCGCTCTCCCCCGTCTCCGGGTTCGTACCAGCGAAACTCCCACATTCGATCGCCATCTGCTCTGTCCTTCAACTGCAAACTTCCCTGTTGATATCGTGTTCTCGTAAACAAGATCTTGCTTCCTTTCCTTGGTTACGGCACGAGTGGCTCTTTGAGGATAATCCGAAACGAAGCCACTCGTCCAGAGCTGACGCGCGGAACCGCCAGAGGTCGCCAATCCGGAAAGCCGGAACGGCACCTTGCCGCGCCATCCGCTGGAGTGTCTTTGGGTGGATTTGGAGCAGTGCTGCAGCGTCTTCAGTATTTAGGACCCGCTCAAAGGCGGCTGCGGGCAATTCGGGCGTCCGAGATTCGGGAGTACGCTGCATGGGGGCGGATGATGTCGACTCGTCTACGGCGACGGAAAGGTTTTGGTGACGCTTCAAGTGTCACCCCCAGGGTCGACGTCCGCACCTGCGCGGAGCGAGAAAGCGGGCGTTCTCGCCGACAAGATGGGACCAGTGGGAGAGGTTTGCGCCATGGGCGAGTCCCTTCGGGCGTCAGCTAGCCCGACTATGCACCAAACCTCTTCGTTAATCAGGCGATGGAAGAAAATGCCAAAGCCACCCGAATCAATCCTGCCCTCGCGCATGAGCGCTAAGTGCTCGGCGCCCAACTCGGCATATTGCGAGAAGGTCTGGTTTACCGGATCGCTTTCGATGCAGTGGATCTCCCGGCCATGATGCCGGCAGTACTGGGCAAGAATGCTGGCGACCGAGCTCTTTCCGACGCCCCCCTTGCCTTGCAATGTGAGATGAGTCGTTGACGCTGCTGATCCTGGCTTCAACACGCCTGCGAGTCGTTCGTCAAGATGTTCAATGTTCCTGGACATAGTTCCCTCCTTGAATTCGACTCCTTCTACTTCTAAGGCAATGGCGAGGCCTGTTTGGGATACGAAACCGCAAATAGTTTTTTGAGCGTGTAGCGCGTGAGCTCCGGGTGCTCCTGGAGGTCTCACCATAAAACCGTCCTGTCTGCTTATAAAGGAAATGGCGGAGGGAGTGCGGGACGGTAAAATTTTTCGATCAGTCCGAACTCAGGATGAGCTTGCTTTCGCCTGGAGGTCCCGGAGGGTACTCGAACCCACGCGTTTTCTTGGCGCTAACGGGAATCTTCGCTCCCATGGTCGAAACAGGCGTTTTCGAATTGACTCGCACCGGCGGCGGAGTCGGTGCGGTCGGGGCAACGCGTTCTTTACGCCGGATGCGGGTGAGGTAGGAGCCTAGGCTTTGGACAGTGAGAATGATCCCGGCATCCTCTTCGAGCGACTGGCGGATCGTCGCCAGACTTTGCCCTTCGGCTGTGGCAGCTCGGATCTCAGGGCGCGCAACTGGCCGGCTTTGGCGGCGGGTTTTTTCCCGCGCCGTTGTGCGAGGCGGTCTTTGGTCTCAGTGATCCACTGTTGCTCAGCTTTGGTGTATTCCTCGCCTTTCGCCATCGCACCAATAGTTTGCGCTGCCTTTCGACATAATTCAACGGATTTCGACAACGCAACGGGCCGTTCGACATTCTTCGACGTATTTCAACCGCAGCGAAGACAACAAACATGGGTAGTGGAACATAAAGGATTGTCTGACGAGTTGTTTGGTGTTGGCTCTTACTGGGTTCATGCCAAGTCACTTGGATGCGTCCGACAATTGTCGAAATCGTCTGCCGCTCGTCCGACTCTATGCATTTGTCTTCGAAATTGCGTCCCAAGATGCCTCCGCCATTCTCTTTCAAAGTGAGGGGGAATCATGCCGAGACGAACGATCCGGTTGAGCGCAGATGCCCTTGCACGACTTCAAAAAGGTACGGGGCTATAAACCCGATTCTCTTCCTCAGAACCGCGATCGAGAGCTCCAAGCCGGCCGCGCGCGTTGCGACGAGAGTTGCAGCGATTGCAGAGTGCCGCAATTTCCTCTGTCTCACTTCATGGGGTCACTCCACGGCGGCAAAACGGCGAAAGGCGGCAGATTGTGGCACTATGTGGCATTTTCGGTGGCAGGTGGCACTTGTGAAGCGTTTGGTGGCAAAAGGTGGCGAATTGCGGCACCCTCTCCACCGCCAGCGACGACTTTCCATCAATAAACACGGGTAGTGGAACATAAAGGCTGACGAGTTGGTTGTTTTTGGTTTGTACGCTTCTGATTCACAGACACTTCGCTCGTCAGCCACCTCCACGTCTTCGTCCGCCACTCGTCGGACGCCCTCCTTTTTTGTGCAAGTGGTGTCCCAAAGGCCTCGTTTCATGCCCTTTGAGGGTGGAGGGACAGCCGATGCCGAGACGAACCATCCGACTGACTTCAGCAACAGATGAACGAATTTCGTCCGCTGCGAAGCTGGGAGGCTAGTCCAGTCCGAGCGCCATTCTTCGTGCTGCGATCAATAAGGAACTGGGTCAGGGCCGGGAGGGCCTCGGCCCGTCCAGGACTCTCTCTTGCCAAGCAACTGGCAAAAAACGGCCAATAAGATCGCAACCTTGGCTCTCTAGAACATTACCGCCTGGTGTCAAACAACTCCCCGGCCCGACGCCGAGCGCCGATGCGATCCGGATAAGATTCCGAAGGGATGGATTGCGTCGCGCCGTTTCAATAACGCCGAGATACGTTCGGTGAATGCCTGCTTCCTCTGCCAGACGTTCCTGTGACCAACCTTTAGTGGCGCGCAACTGCCGGATGCGAACGGCCAGGTTCCGCACAATCTTATCCTCTGTGGTCAAACTCCCATGATTGTTTGATGTAGACTATTGGTCTACAGAAAATGAGTAACAATGAATGGCCTGCTCCCCCAGAGCATGAGATTGGATTGTGCCCGAAACCATGCGTATTAAGCCCGAAATGACCTCCCCAACTAGATATTTCGTTTGCATTCTGTTCTTGGCATCGACTGCGCTGGCGCAGGAAGATCGTCTCCGTGGTCCAATTGACAACCTGCACCGGACGGCACTGCATGGAAATGTTAATCCGCATGCACGGCACGAGTTTGATGCTGGGGCTGTTGACCCTTCAATGAAGCTGAGCTACATGACGCTCATGCTGAAGCCGTCGGGCAGCCAGCAAGCGGATCTGGAGCAATTGCTAACGGAGCAGCAGGATCGCAAGTCGCCCCAATATCACAAGTGGCTCACGCCGGAGCAATATGCGGATCGGTTCGCTCTTAGTCCGGCAGACATTGGCAAGATACGGGCGTGGCTGGAAGGGCAAGGATTCACGATAGATCATGTGGCCCGGAGTAGGAACTGGTTGGCGTTCAATGGAACAGCGGCACAAGTCAGCACGGCGTTTCGAACGGAGATGCACTACTACTCGGTGGACGCCGAGAAGCATTTCGCGAATGCGACGGAACCGCTGATACCAGCCGCGCTTGAATCGCTGGTGATTGGTTTGCTCGGTCTGGATGATTTTCACCCGAAACGACCCACAAGGCAGCTTATCGAAAGACCCGATTTAACGTTACCAAATGGCATTCACCTGTTAGGGCCGAGTGACGTCGCCACGATTTACGACATCGCACGGCTTTATGCGAACGGCATTGATGGGACGGGGCAAAGTATTGTAGTCGCAGGACAAAGCAACATTAACCCAGCGGACATCGCAGGCTTTCGAACCCTTTTTAACCTACCCTCAAACGTTCCGAAGGTGCTGTTAGTACCCGGCAGCCAAGATCCTGGAATAACCCATGATCAGGGGGAAGCAGATCTCGATATTGAATGGGTGGGTGCCGTAGCGCGAAAAGCCACGATCATTTATGTCTATTCGACAAACGCTCTCGCATCCGCACAATATGCAATCGACCAGGACCTCGCACGAATCATCAGCTATAGCTTCGGCGGTTGTGAAGCTGCACAGGCCCCCGCGTTGTTAAGCTCAGGACGATCCCTGGCCCAACAAGGGAATGCGCAGGGTATCACATGGCTCGCCGCGTCGGGCGACTCAGGAGCGGCAGGCTGCGATAAGGCGTTTGCCAGTCCTCAGGCAGCGCACGGGTTCGCGGTCTCCTTTCCGGCAAGCATTCCGGAGGTGACCGCTGTGGCCGGTACGGAATTCGTTGATCAGGGCGGTAATTATTGGGGCACAACCAATTCTCCAACGGGTGCATCGGCGCTATCCTACATCCCTGAAGCCGGCTGGAATGAGTCTCGCCCCACCAACGGTATCGCAGCAAGCGGAGGTGGCCTCAGTGGGGTCTACCCAAATCCTTCTTGGCAGATAGGCCCTGGCATCCAGAGCGTGAATGCCCGTGCTGTTCCGGATATGGCTGCTGCCGCCGCTAGCCACGACGGGTATTCGGTAATTTCGGGTGGCCAGCCATTCGTCGACAGCGGGACATCAGCGGCAACACCTGTTCTAGCCGGAATCGTTGCGCTACTTAATGAGCAGGAGGGTGGCCATGGTCTTGGCAACATCAATCCTAATCTCTATCGGCTCGCCCAAACGAAACTCTTCCATGACATAACGATCGGAAGCAATGTCGTTCCATGCGCAGTCGGTACTCCGCAATTGCACAACAGGCTTCTTTGGGTACAGTGCCGGACCTGGATATGATCTTGTGACAGGACTGGGCTCCGTTGATGCATACAATCTAGTAGCCGAATGGGACGCGGCGACTCCACAGTCCACCATTATTGCGTCCTGCACTCCCAACCCTGTGTATCAACAGCAGCCGGATTCGCAAGGTAACTCCTGGCTTTACTCCATCACTCTGACCGAGACAGCGGGCGTCGGGACGAGTCTCACTGGATTCACTGCCAATGGCGTCGACTATACCTCTAAGATCATTAGCTACTTTGGTACTTCTACGATACCCGCCCATGAAACCATCTCGGTGAATCTTGGCGGGAATGGTTTGACAGTTCCAACTGAATTGGCATTAGGCTTCACTGGCATGGATGCGGGCGGGCGACAGTGGTCACAACAAGTTGCCATCGCCTTCAACGGACCCCAGGCGGGGCAGCTACCCACACTGGGTGCTGTGGACAACGGCGCAAATTTCATTCAAGGCGCAATCGTTCCCGGCGAGATCGCTACGATTTTCGGGTCCGATCTCACGGCTAGTACCGGAATCAATCTCACCTCATCGCTGCCGCTTCCAACGACCGTCTTGAATGACTCTGTAATCATTAACGGCTCACGAGTGCCTTTGTTCGCAGTCGATAACGTGAACGGCCAGCAGCAAATCAATTTTCAGGTTCCGTGGGAAGTCGCGCCTGGTTCCGTCGCCTTCATTATCGCCTCGAACAATGGCGCGTTGGGCGCAGTTTTCGAAGCTCCCGTCGTGAGTGCTCAACCCGCCATCTTCAACTACACAGTGGGCGGCAACACCTTCGGAGCCATCCTACACGCCAACTTTCAACTCGCCAACACAGGCAGTCCGGCAAAGCTGGGAGAGACAGTGCTCATCTATTGCACGGGTCTCGGCGCGGTCTTACTTCCACCCGCGGATGGTGCACCGGGCAGTGGACAATCCACGGTGGTCGCGGCGTCTGTTACGATCGGTGGCGTAAACGCGCCGGTCAGCTTTAGCGGCCTAGCTCCCGGATTTGTCGGGCTCTATCAGATAAACGCGGTGGTGCCGTCGGGCCTTGCGAGCGGCAATCAGCCGGTCGTTATCACGCTGGGAGGCTCCAAGAGCAACTCGGCTTTGCTGCCGATTCGCTAGGCTTCAAGAGCGCGCACGAAAGTGCGAACGTGGTTAACCTTCATTGCGTTCCCCTACGCCTTCTGCGATGCTGATGCCATGACATTGTTCACAACGAAAACGATCTTGACTGTGGTGATGGGCGCATGCCTCGCGTTGAGCGGCAACGCCATCGCCGCACAGGCCAGCAAACCCGCTGCCGCTGACAAGAAGACCGCAACGGCCGCGACAACGGCACCGACGACTCAGGAGATTTCCGACGCAAAAGCCAAAGGCTTGGTCTGGGTGAACACAAGCACGAAGGTTTATCACAAGGATGGGCAGTTTTATGGAACCACCAAGAAGGGTAAGTTCATGACGGAGGCCGACGCGCAGAAGGAAGGTTATCGAGCGGCAAAGCCATCAGCGTCGGGTAAAAAAGCCGCCAGCGATGCTACTAAAAAGTAAATAGCGCGTCTTACAGACGAGCCGGTTCGATCTGAAGACGCCGTTTTCTCCGGCCCATCATCGATAAAATTGAACAGGTTTCTTGGGGAGGTATTGTCTTTCAGATGGAATGGCAGCCGGGTGACGTAAGCGGAGATATCGAAGATCGTAGAAGCGAGGGCGGTGGGGGCGGCGGAGGAATGAATTTCGGAGCGCCCCATCTCGGGATCGGCGGCATCCTACTCCTGCTCATCCTCAGCGTGGTCTTCCATCGCAATTTCTTTGCTTTCTTTTCGGGCGGTGGTGCTCCTACCACAACCGCACCAGCCGCGAGATCCAACCCGGCTTCGGGGCCGGAGGAGGATCGGGAAGTTCGTTTCGTCTCGTTCGTGCTGGACGATGTGCAGCATACATGGCAAACGTTGCTTCCAGCGCAATCGAATCGGCAGTATCGCCACGCGAAGTTAGTGCTGTTCCGCGATGCCACGGAATCCGCCTGCGGAATGGCGCAAACCGCGATCGGACCATTCTATTGTCCAGGTGATGAAAAGGTTTACCTGGATCTGGGCTTCTTCGACGAGTTACGAACGCGCTTTGGTGCACCGGGCGAGTTCGCGCAAGCCTATGTGATCGCCCACGAGGTCGGGCATCATGTTCAGAAGCTCTTGGGCATTGAGCAAAAGGTTCAGCGTTTGCGGGAGAATGACCCAGCGCAAGCGAACCCGCTTTCTGTGGACCTAGAGCTCCAGGCCGACTGCTTCGCGGGGGTCTGGGGTAAATCCACGGAGCAGCGCAAGATCATTGATGAAAGCGATGTTCAAGAGGGCCTGCGTGCGGCAGCGTCGGTGGGCGATGATCGCTTGCAGAAAATGGCAACTGGCCGCGTGAGTCCTGAGACCTTTACGCATGGGTCGTCTCAACAGCGAATGCATTGGTTTCAGAAAGGGCTTTCGGTGGGTGAGATATCGGCGTGCGATACGTTCCGCGCCGGGCAGTGATCGGGCTCTACTTCGCCCCGTCACGGGATCGGTCCGCTCGCGGTGCCATGAACCATCCGAACACCAGGGCCACCGCAGTCGACCGACCGGTGCAAGCGTCGAGTCAGCGTACCGACCTACAGGCGCGCTTGCTTCAGTTCCACAGTCCATGTGAGGAACGGCTCAATCAGTTTCTTCACGGGTTCACAATGTAACTGTTGACCAGTCCCGCAATTGACTGTGCCTACAAAGAAACTGAAACACGCGCCGAGAGGCCGTAGTAGCCTTTGTTTTTAAACGGGTTTCCCAACCTCCAGTAAAGGTGTAATCGGAGCGCCGGCGTGAGCTGGCCAGCCCTCGCCTTTCGTCTCGACTCACTCGGTCTTGTGGTGGTGTGTAATCGGTTGTTAAGCGGCCCGGCGTTCGTAATGATGGTGCAGGCCACCCACCTCGCGAATCTCGACCACCTCGCCTTCGGCGGAAGGCTGTATGCGTCGGGATTGCGGGGCGTCTTTGCCGAGCGACAAGTGAGTTCGCCACTCATGGTAATAAGCACAATACGCCGTGAGTGTGCGATGCAGCGAGCGTTCGCCAAAGACGATTACATGATCCAGACACTCGCGGCGAATGGACCCGATGAGCCGTTCGATGTAGGCTCTTTGCCACGGAGAGCGTGGTGCCGATAAGACTTGTCGGATCCCCATCGCCTTCAACTGATCGACGAACTCGTTGCCGAAAATCTGGTCACGATCACGTAGCAGATAGCGAGGCGCACTGTCCCAAGGAAAGGCCTCACGAAGTTGCTGGGTTGTCCACTCCGCGGTTGGATGAGCCGTTACGCCGAAGTGCAGAATGCGCCGCCGATCGTGCGCCAAAACCAGAAAAACGTAGAGGATCTCAAAGCGGATCGTCGGCACCGTGAAGAAGTCGACCGACACCATGCTCTTCACATGGTTATCGAGGAACGTCCGCCAAGTCTGTGAAGGTGGTCGTCTATGTCGCACCATGTATTTGGCGACCGTGGGTTCGGTGATCGCAATACCCAGTTTGAGCAACTCGCCGTGAATACGTGGCGCACCCCAGCGCGGGTTGTTGCGGCTCATCATCCGGATCAGGTCCCGGACCTGTTGCGGTACGCTAGGCCGACCTGGCTTGCCCCGACGGATTCTCCAGGTCCAGAACAAGCGAAAGCCTCTACGATGCCAAGCGACCACTGTTTCAGCCTGGACAATCATCAGGGCGGATTTCCAGTCGCCCCAAACCCGTCGCAACCAGACCCAGAACATTCGATCTGTTGGCGTCAGCTTGAGCCGTTTTGGAGCCGACCGGCGTAAAACGCCGAGTTGTTGCCGCAAGGCGAGGTTTTCAAGGCGCAACCGGGCCGCTGTCTTAAACATCGAGGTAAAGGCCCCGATCGCCGTGAACAGATGTTGTTGCACGTACCAGAAGAGCA
Organism: Bryobacterales bacterium; assembly: GCA_963774655.1. Classification (GTDB taxonomy): domain Bacteria; phylum Acidobacteriota; class Terriglobia; order Bryobacterales; family Bryobacteraceae; genus Palsa-89. The sequence goes on from CAVZFZ010000005.1 coordinate 1,233,105, forward strand.
AGGGAAGGTCGATCAACTTCTATGATTGCAGATCAATCGGGATTTTTTGGATGGACAATCGCACAAAAAGTACATCATGGCCATTGCTGCCACCATCCAGCACGTGGAGGAATGGGGGAAGTTCGTGCCAATCAAAGACATTACCGATGTTGCGGAACAGAAGCGATTAAACGAGGCGCGGGAAGCGAGCGTCCCATGGAAAAAATGGGGGCCCTATCTCAGCGAGAGACAGTGGGGTACTGTCCGTGAGGATTACAGCAACGATGGCAATGCATGGGACTATTTCTCCCACGATCAATCGCGATCTCGGGCATACCGCTGGGGTGAAGACGGGCTAGGAGGCATTTCCGACGACAAGCAGCGTCTGTGCTTGGCTCTAGCGCTTTGGAACGAGCGGGACCCCATCCTAAAGGAACGACTGTTCGGTCTCACCAACAGCGAAGGAAACCACGGGGAGGATGTTAAGGAATACTACTTCTACATGGATAGCACTCCCACACTCCTACATGAAGTACCTTTACAAGTACCCTCAGGGTGAGTTTCCCTACCGTGACCTCGTGGAGACCAACCGCCGGCGTTCGCGTGACGAGTTCGAATATGAACTCTTGGACACGGGAGTATTCGATGATAACCGCTATCTTGACGTGTTCGCGGACTATGCCAAGAATGGTCCCGACGATTTGCTCATTCGGATAACCGTTTACAACCGCGGGCCGGAGGCTGCGCGCCTTCATTTGTTGCCGACGCTATGGTTTCGGAACACGTGGTCATGGGGTGATGACAATAGAAGGCCCTCGCTGAACGAAGCGGCACCGGGTTTAATCCGCGCATCCCATCCAGACTTAGGCGAGTACTAGCTGTATTGCGAAGGGAACCCGAAGTTGTTATTCACGGGAAATGAGAGCAACGCTCAGCGACTTTGGGGCCAGTCGAACGCTTCGGCCCACGTCAAGGATGCGTCCCATTCCTATGTCATCTCCCGCAATGGCGCCGCCGTGAATCCCGGTAGGCTCGAGGACCGGCGGGCGCAGAGGTTCCGCTTTGGACGGCCCTGCGGTAGCAAATTAGCCCCAGCAGCGCGATTCCCAGGAACGCGAGCGAACTCGGCTCGGGAACTGACGCACCCGCAGCAGTGTAGCTGTACTGGAGATAGAAGCTTCCGGAGATTTCGGTGCTGTTGAACTCGCCGTCACCAGGGTTTGACGAAAACGAAGTGAATGAAGCAACATCACCCACCTCAAAGGGAACGGTGCCCATGCCGATGTAGCCGTTCATGTTGGGGACCGGCGATAACGGCATCGGCGTGCCGGGAAGGGTTCCAGAATCGGAATCTGCGGAGTTGAGGCATTGGCCAAACATGTCGGTCACGCAGCCAAGGTTAACGTCATATTCGATTGAGGTATCGAAGAGAGAGACTCCAGGCAGATTCGCCAAAGTTGGGATTTCGGAGAATACACCGCTAAATGCATCTCCCGCGTTGCCGCCCAAGAGGTCAACCATTGCGTTTATGTTGATATCCGCGCTGATGAAAGCGGTTATTCCGGTCAAGGTTCCAAGTGTGGGGTTGAATTGCGACACCGTACCGTCGGCGATCCCAGTGGGGGAACTGCCGCTGCCGGTAGTCAGATCGAAGACGGCAGTTGAAGAGTTGATCGTGTCAGCCGACAGCAATCCGGCAGCGAATATACCGAACAAGACTTTGCGAATCATATTTTTTCTCCGAGGAAAAAGTGATGCAGGAATGCACTTCTTTCAAATGGCTTGATCCTGACCCTTACGCTTTCGCAACGCGAGCATCAACCCCTAACAACCCAGCCAACACAAAAGCCTTCCTGAAACCCGATTTCCATTTCCAACGTAGTATACAGCCAAGCGCCACGATTGTGATCAAAATTCTCGGTAGCGCCTCGCCGGAAACAGTACTATGGGTACCGATGCCCGTGGGGCGTTAGCGGCAGGCTGCTTTAAAGCGCCGCCGCAATGTACGTCGGACCCATCGGTTCATCCTTAGATCTGCTGCATCAGCCCGAGCATGTCGCAGTTTCGCCAACCGGCTACGAACCTTCCTCCCGCGATGCGCAGCGCTGGCAGACATTTCGACTTCGTCACGAAAAAAATCCTGTTTACTACAGGGTGTTCTTAACAGCGCGCCGAAACGGCGTAGATGACTTGTGGAGGAGGAATCCACCCATGTAGTTGTTGTCAATTCGTTAGCTCATTATCGCTACACGCATGCCCTGCGCAGGCTTCCGTGCGGATTCAAGCTGATCCAGTTTCCGGACCATATGCCATACGCCTTGGATTATACGGACTGGCACCGCGTCGTCGAGTGCCACAGCCCCGCTTCGCTCCCAGCGACCTGAAGCTCGACCGAGCCCGGAAACGAATTCCGGCCACCCCGGTAGAGGCATTTTGAGAATTGGCCCCTTTCTTACCCCTTGCTGGCGATTTTCAAAGATTGAGCAGATCACGTTCGCACAAGTGTCCGGCACGCCGGCGGGATCAAGCTGCCCCTTACCACCGCACCCGGCAGAATCAGACGAATGGTACAATCCAGTCGTTTGGTGTAGTTGTGTTTTCCCGGCCGTTTTTGCGTACATCGAACTCCCCGGTGTTCCTCTGGGAATTCCCTGAATTCTCCCTGCGCATCCAAATCAGCTTTGAACTAATCGAGCGGCTGCGAGACGAAGTATTGCGTGCTGCTCTGCCGGTTGGTGAAATTGGTGGTGTGCTGATCGGCAAACGCGCGTCACAGAATTCCGATATTGAGATTATGGACGCTGTCGCCTTGCCAGCCGACAGCGATGAGCCAGCCGGTAATTTCGTCATTCGCACTGATGCTCTAAGAAAGATCATCGATCAGTACTCGTTGGGTGAACGCAGGGTGATTGGATTCTACCGTTCCCATTCTGGCAAGCGGATTTGTCTCCGCACTGAGGATCTCGTGCTCATCGAGCAGTGGTTCACGGATCCTTCGGATGTCTTTCTTGTCATCCGGCCACACGATGGCCGTGCATCGGCCGGATTCTTTTACTGGCAGAACGGCTCCGTGTTTGGCGACTTCGCCTTGACGTTCCCTTTGTCGGAAGCGGAGCTCAAGTCGCGATCCTGGAGTAGCCTGATCGGCGGCTCAAAACACGCTGAATGGTTTAGACTCTTCCAGGAGCGCGTCCGTGAGGTTGTGCTGCGGATGCGTTCCAGCAGAAACTGGTTGCTGACTTGCGGCCTGGCGGCGCTGCTTCTGGTTATTGCAATCGGCCGAACGCGGGCCCGTTTCGAAAGCGGCTTGAAAAACCCAGTTTCTTCCCAAGATTCCTCTCACACGCTAGGGCTGCGAGTACAGCGAAACGGCTTGCGTGTCCTTGTTACGTGGGATCGATCAGCCCCTCAAATCGCTAATGCAAAAGAATCGAATTTACTCATTTGGAATGGGCCGAGTCAGCCTGCCTACAGACCTTTGACTCTGACAGAACTCCGGTCTGGAAGCGCGTACTTCACCATCATCAATGACACAGTCAGGGTCCGGATGGATGTGATGGATGAATTTGGGAATGCGAAGACGGATTCGGCGAGTCTGAGATCGAAGCTGGACCCTTCAACGGTTGAGACTGCCTCGCATTCATCCCCGGCGGATGTCAATTCCGACATGGCAAGTGTCGCGCCTGCCCTGCAAGCACTTTCCACCGGGTTTGAACCCTCGAATGCAAGCTCAGCGTTATCGAAGGGAGTTGAAAACACACACAGCGCTGCGGGGCCCCAAGTTGAGGGGAACGCCACTCCTCGGCCGCCAACTGGTGGGACTCGTTTAAAGAGTCAAAGACATCGCACCTCTCCTCCCAAGAGAAAAATAGTAAGGGTTCCAAGGTTGCCGTAGCGGCAACTCGAATTTCCACGATTGTCGTGGCCACCAGCAATGGCTCGCGTTCTTCTAGCGGCTTCCATGACCTGAGAGCGCCTGCATGTGTCCGGGCAGGAGAGTGCAGTAGAAGCAGAAGGCAAGGACGTAATGTTTGACCGTAGTTTAGTGAATATACTGTTGGCAGACAACCGTGTCGTGGAACGAAAGGAAACACGAATGACGTCGAGCCGTGATTTTCAACTCCGCGAGATGCGCGCCTTCAGGACTTGCATATTTCTCGGCTTCCTTGCCCTCCCGGAGGGATGCATAGCTCAGCCCAAGCCGTCCCCTTGGAGTACTGTGACGCCAGAAACCCCAGAGAAGACCGTGGTGGCGCATTTGTGGGAGACCATTCTCAGTAGGTGCCCAGTGAAAGGATCGATGCCCGCTACGTATTCTTATTTCTACGCCGGGCTGTCCAACAGAGATCGAACCCTGTACGAATATCGTGAGCCACATCCAAGAATCATCCCTGATCAGCTTTCAACCGCCGACAAGCTAAATGGCGTTCAATGGCGCGGGACTGCACTTTGGACAGCCGCAGCATATCGAAGCTGGACGCGTCGTGACGGGAGATGGTCGGAATGGAAGGGGATGGATGGCAATGGCATCGATTCGACGGCGATCCTCAAATCTTCCGCTGGGGGTGAGACGCCGGGAGGGCGACTGATCGCTTTCCTGGAGAAGAAGCGCAATCAGTGGTCGGTTTCTATCGCATCAAGCGGACTTGTTGAGATCAACAGAGAATCACTTAATTCGAACGCCTTTTGGTCCGCAAGGATGTCCTGTGATTCGTCCGCCGCGTCGAATCTCTTGGCTGCCGAAGAAGATCGAATAAAGCGCGAAACCGATCGCGCACGAACAGAAAAGCAGGTACGGGATTCTAGCGCAGCCGCGGAGCAAATGAAGCGGCAAAAGACCACTCCCGCCACGGCTGACTTCGAAGTCGACCGGGATCTAGGCGATGCGCTTCTCTGCAAAGGCACGCTGCTTTCTACACGATCGGCCGGTTTTTTCCCTGCCGCCGGAAGAACATCGGAGGAAACCATCCTGGTTAAGGTGGTTGGGGCAAACGAAAACGGCGGAGTCCTCTGGAATGAGTTGAGAGTGGCGCCGGTTAATGATCCGCGCTGGCCGCTGCCTTTCCCCGCCGGCATACCTGCTGGCCCGTATTTTGTCCCAATGAGCGCGATCCAAGATAGTTGTCCTGATTACCAGCCCCGAAAGCCTGGGCTTTTTTCAAACATTACGCTCGCCCATGGCCTTCGAGCCGCAGGGAGTTTGGATCGATGGGCACAGAAACTGGCAGAGACGGCCGAGCCACCAAAAAAGAAGCTTGGAACGACGGCCGTTACACCCACCCAATTCGCCGGCTTGCTCTCCGAGACACTCAAGAAACGAAGCCCTGAATTCGGAGTTGACCCGTCCCAGTACGGGGAGGCCATCAAAACGGTTGCCGGTATCGTTCAGCTCTGCTCATCCATCCCGGCAACTGAGTTCGCCGCTGCCATGGATCAGGATGGTATTCCGCAGCTTCTTCGGTACAGGCAAGGTAAGTACAAGGATTGCGACGCCACCGGAGTTTGGCGGCCCGAGCCGGAGGGCAACCAACCGCCAGGGTTTCTGATTTCCCTTGACCTTTTGACGTATTGGCAATCCGGCACAAAGGATTGGGATGGGCCGAAACTACGAATGGATGTGTACTTGAACGACACCCGGAAAATGATCCCCATTTCCATCCAGGAGTATCAACGCCGCTATATTCTTTTATCCGCCGACATAAAAGATAGGGCAGAGGTTGCGCCGATCCTATCCACGAACAGCGCCGACGCCGTCCTCACGGTGGTCGGCAAATTTGCGGAATCCCTTACGGTCGGCCATTATTGGCTTCTGCGAGACGATCCCGAGACCGCGTTGAACAAGGGAGGAATTCGGGTGCCCGCCAGGAGGACGTCGCTTGAGGTCATGCGCGCCGCCTGTGAGAAAAGCGAACCGGCATGTCAAAAGATTACGCTGGCAATGGATGCCAACGGAGCAGCGAAAATCTACCCGGACGTTACCGGCAAAGGAACGTTTCCGGGCGTGCCGCCCGGAAATTACTACCTGATGATTTCGGCTATCTACAAAAATCGCCTGCTCCTATGGAACCAAAAGGTGCTGCTCAAGGCAGGTTCGAATTCAACCGTCTTTTCGGACACAAATGCAACGACAATAAATTAAATACTCACTTCGGCCAGCGCGCGGAAGCGTTCGGCCGTGCTGGTGACCGAATCGTAAGCGCGCACCTATTTCGCTGTATTCAGCCAATCATCGCGCAGATCGAATTTTCGCAATCACTCCATCAAGCGCTGTCGCAACCGCTAGCGCTACCTCTGACGAGACCCGATTGCTCACCGAGATGGTCCGCTGTTGTGGAACGAGTGACTCGGACAGTTCCCGGTACTCTTTACTTGTAGACTCCAGGAATTCAAGAATTTCTTCCACGCTCATAGCTCACCTTCCATCGTTCATCAAATCCCAAAGACAGCGAAACCAAGCGCGCTACCGATACCATCGCCTGAATTTTTGCAATCGAAGGGCCAGCTTCGTCGTCTCGGGATTTATATCGCATCGCAAGACGTGCAGGCGATGCAGGAGCTTGATGACAATAGGGTTTGGCACAAAACCTGTTGCCTGCCTTCGGAACTGCTCCGGCTTCTAGGCCGATGTAGCGAGCAGATGAAGCCGGGCACGAAGAGATCAGATCAAAGAGTTCTGATCCCGGACTGCCTTTCATTGCTTGGTGTAGATGCCGGGCGTTGTCAGGGCCGACTTAAGAACGAAGGGAAAACATGATATGTCAATTCTCGCGTGGATGGTCCTGGGCCTGCTGGCCGGCTTTATTGGCAGCAAGCTCGTCAACAAAACCGGCGAAGGCGTTATTCTCGACATTGTCTTGGGTATCGTGGGCGCTGTAGTCGGTGGCTTCCTCTTCAACCGATTTGGAGCTTCCGGAGTGACGGGCTTGAATCTTTACAGTCTGTTAGTGGCAGTGGTTGGGGCAGTGCTCCTGCTGGTTGCGTATAACGCAATAAGACGACGGAACCTTGCTTGGTATCGACGGTGAAGACCCATTTCGGTATCTTCGCACCGCGAAGTCGTGGTCACTGCCGGAGACAACAGGCCACCCTAGCCTGCGATTCTGGAGTGTTTGCCACGACCGTTGCCCCATTCCCGCGCCAGCAAAGCAACAGTTCCAGACCTCAAGCCGGATACTACTCGGAGTTTCGCCAGCGGCAGCTGGTTTGCGGAGACAGGCACCGCGTCGGCTTTCAGCGTAAACGGCAAGCCGACTGGGTAGACTAGCAAGGTTAGCCCGCTTCAGGGCTAGGAGCCACTCACCTAACGCATGTCGATGACAATTTGAGAGTTGCTAGTACTTGCACAAGCGCGGCATTCGCATCGTCCGAGCATTCCCGCAAGCCGCCCAGGCGCCGGCGCCTTGCGGTCCTAGCCGTGCTGATACAGGATCGGAGTAAACGATGAAATTTCTGATCGGAGTCGTGGTCGGCCTGTTGGTCTTACCGGCTTTCGCTTACCTTTATCTCCGGATGGGATACGCGCCGGTCGCGACTGCGGCCCCTCCCCTTCCACTTGAGAAGACCATCACTGGAATGGCGCTAAACGCGCGCGTCGCGAAAGAAGCTCCGTCCGAGTCTCCGGTTTCGGCCACCGAACCGAATTTGCTGGCAGGCGCAAAGATCTATGGCCGGTATTGCTCCGAATGCCACGGTCTGAGCGGAGAGCCCGCAAGCGCTGTCGCCAAAGGAATGTTTCCGAAACCGCCGCAGCTATTCGATGGTAAGGGTGTGACAGACGATCCCGTAGTATCCGAAAACTCAAAACGTATGGCAGGGCACGTTTCGGTAACGCTGGTAACAACGTGATTCTTTGTTCCAGCGAGATTTTGGCTACGCACAAGGCAAGTCATCGCCCTGGGCCTCAAACTTAAGGAACTCGTCATCATTCCCGAACTTGTTGCTCCTGCCGCTTCTCGTTGATTGGAATTCTGCCATTTTCGGCAAAAACAAACCACGTAGGTGCTAACGGTCGCAGCTCGGCTATGATCACTCAATTTTGCAGCATGTTACTGAGCCGCGCGCGTCAGCAAGCGGTTTCCGGAGTTTTTTTAGAAAAACGCCTCGAGCTTAATACCGTCCGCGGTTACGCTCGCGCCTGGAGCTCCTACCACTCCGCGGAAGGCATTGCCGGACCTTCCCACTACAAAGAACAAGACCAGCGGTGGCGCGCCTGGGAAATTCACTTCGAACATCCCCGTACAATCGGGGTTGACAGTGTAGGTGCCCGTGCCTCCCGTTCGCCAAGCGGTTGCAGGCTGAACACCGTTCGCAACAATGTGGTCTGTGTCGGTCACATTGCCTTCTCCATCAAAATGGGTCATGGACACCCCGGCGCGCGGTACCGGAGTCGCTGTGCCAACACCTGTTTGTCCTGAGATGAGAACCGCGAAGTCGCCTCTCAGAATCGAATTGGAGCAGACCGCCACTTGAGCGTGTGCCACGGGGCACAGAGCCATTGCCAGCAAGGGCAGAACGGTCCCGAACAATCTTTGGCGTGTTTCGAGCATTGAAACGAAATCCTCCTTTTTAAGGTCTTGCGACGGCCGGCTGCGAATTGGTTTAACTACGGCCGCTGGTATCCTAAACTATGCGCGCGGGACTATCGACAAGTCCTTAGGAAACGCTGAAAACGTGTGAAGAAACTCTGAGGACCTTGATGAGCCCCTCCGAATCAGACATTTACGAATTCGGGCCGTTCCGTTTCGATATCGCGGATCGGATGTTATTCAAGGGTGGCGAAGTCCTGGCACTGCCGCCGAAGGCGCTCGACACTCTCGCCGTCTTGGTGAAAAACCAGGGCAAGATGGTGGAGAAATCTGCGCTGCTCGCGGCAGTCTGGCCCGATAGCTTCGTCGAGGAGAACAACCTCACTCAGAATATTTCGGCGCTTCGGAAAGCTCTTGGTGATCCGGATTACATCCAGACCATCACTCGCCGCGGTTACCGGTTTGTGGCGGGAGCCGGACGGGTTGTCGTACCGGCGGACGCATCGATGCCGTCGACGACACCGGCGGTAGCCCCCAGCTCAGTTCGGAAAGTACGAGGTTGGCCGCTATGGGTCGCGCTCGCCGCTGCGTTGGCTGTCGCCGCACTCGTGGCCCGGCCTTACCTGCTGCGAACCACCAAACCCAACTCCGGCAAGATCATGCTCGCCGTGCTTCCTTTTCTAAACCTCAGCAGCGATCCCTCGCGAGACTATCTCGCCGACGGGATGACCGAGGAGATCATTACCCAGCTCGGCAGTCTGGATCCGCAACACCTTGGTGTCATCGCGCGTACGTCTGCAATGCAGTACAAAGGCGCCAGCAAAGACACTGCGCAGATCGCGCGTGAGCTGGGCGTGAACTACCTGCTGGAAGGTAGCATCCGCCGCGAGGGCGAGCAGCTCCGCGTCACGGCGCAGCTAATCCAGGCTAGCGACCAGACCCACATCTGGGCCGGCAATTTCGACCGCGATCTGGCCGACATTCTTCAACTGGAGAGCGACGTCGCTCGTGCGATTGCCGCTAAGATCCAGCTTACGATCTCCGAACAAGTGCAGGCCCAGCTGGCCGGGACGGCGCGCGTCAATACAGACGCTTATGAGGCATACCTGCGGGGACAGCAGGCCTGGAATCTGCGGACACAAAAAGGTTTCGAGTTGGCTATCGCCAATTTCAAGCAGGCCATCGCCATCGACCCGAACTACGCCCTCGGTCACGCGGGTCTCGCGCGCACTTACAGTCTCGCCGCAGTTTTCGAAGTGTTGGAGCCGGCGGAGTGCATGCCGAAGGCCCGCGAAGCCGCGATGCGCGCTCTCGCCTTGGACGACTCGCTCGCCGATGCTCACACCACTCTGGCTTTCGTCAAGGCCCACTACGAGTACGATTGGCAAGGCGCGGAGCGCGAGTTCCGCCGGGCGATCGAACTCAATCCCAGTTACGCCAACGGCCACTTTTTCTATTCCAATAGCTATCTGTCGCCCATCGGCCGGCACGACCAGGCCATCGCTGAGATGGAGAAGGCTATTGAACTGGACCCGCTTTCGGTTCCTATACGGTCTTTTTCAGGCCGCACTTACATTTGGGCGCGCCGCTATGAGGAGGCGCTTGGGCAATTCCAGAAAGCCAACCAAATGGATCCAAACTTCGCCATCAACCACGAACGGCTGGCTCACTTCTATGAATGCACCGGGAAGTTCGAGGACGCGATCGATGAGCAAACCAAGGCGCGAGTGCTTTCTGGCGAAGATCCCAAGGCTGCGGTCGCGAAGGGGGACGCGCTTCGGCAGGCGTTCGCCGCTCGAGGATCGCGAGGCTATTGGGAGAAACAGCTCGAATTATCCCGAACTAAGGAGAATCCCCCGGAAGCTTACGTCAACGACTTTGGCATCGCCATCCTCTACGCCCAGTTGGGCGAAAAAGCGCCCGCCCTTGCCTTACTGGAGAAAGTCGACGCGGCGCACGGGACCGCGATGTCGGAGATTGGCAACGAACCCGCTTTCGATTCGGTGCGCTCGGACCCACGATTTACCGCCGTTGTCCGCCATGCCGGCCTGTTGCGGTAGGTCCAGACCTAAAATTCCAGGCAGGCTTGGAAGGCGATCATGCCTGGGGAATTGTCGCCTTCAAGGCCGACTCCCAGCAGCCCCGTCGGTGGCGACGTGGTGTGGCGGATAGCGCCGAAGCCGGTTTGTGTTTCGGATGGCAGTGTTGCAAGTTTCGAACCGGAACGAAGAGTTCGGAGAGAAACTGCGTTCCCCGGAACCTTAAGCGGCCACTTCGAAGAGTTCGTTGATGAACCGATTCTGACGCCGGACGCCACTCCCGCTCAGCCACCGCACTTGGCCCTTCCGAATTATGTGCATCGCCTCATAGCCCTGAATCGTTCGTCGCGCAGCCTGGAATTCGCGAAACCCTTGCTTGGCGTTCACTCGCCGTTTGATCGCACGATGGTCTTGCTCGATGATGTTGTTCAGATACTGGACCGGTCGGTGGCGGCACCGGCTGCGGAGTGTTCCTTCCTTCTTTATGTCTGTGATGGCCGAGCTGTAGATCGGCGCCAGATCCGTATTGATGACGCGGGGTTGAGGATGAGATAGATCACTCAACGCATTGCGAAACAGCCGTTTGGCAGCATCGCCGTCGCGCAATGCGGACAATAGGAAATCGATGGTGGCACCTGCGGAATCGATTGCCCGGTACAGGTAGCACCAGCGGCCTTTTACCCGAACGTAGGTTTCATCGACCCGCCACGACTTGTTGGTCGGCTTCAGGTGCCGGCGCAGTCGTTGCTCTAACTCGGGGCCGTAACGCTGCACCCATCGCCAGACCGTCGTATGATCGGCTTCCAGCCCGCGTTCCTCCAGCAGCTCCTCAACATCCCGCAGCGACAGAGAATATCGAAGATACCAGCGCACTGCACAGAGAATGAGCGCCGGTTCTGTTTGCCGCCACTTGAAGATCGTCGGTCGCGTAGCCATTTCACGATTCTTTCACGTTGTCAGCTGGGGCCTACGGAAGTTGCAACACAACCGCTTCGCTTGATGTCCAAGCAACAGAGAGGTAATGTCCAGATGGCTACCGTTAATGCCCAATAAAAGGACCTAAGATGAACGATTTGATTGTGGTGGAAAAGATCGCGGAGTGGCAGAGATTGAAGGCGCTCGTGCTCGATAGCGTCTCCTCGCCGATTACGAAGCGCGTGTACAACATGGCGCTGGATGAGTTTATGGCTTGGTTCAGGCAGGAGCCGCGGCCCGGCTTCACCAAGGCGACGGTAAGCGCCTGGCGAGTATCACTCGAAGCCCGCGGCCTTGGCTCGTCGTCGATCATCATCCGGATGTCTGCCATTCGCAAGCTGGCCGGCGAGGCCGCCGACAACGGATTACTCGCGCCGGAGTTGGCGGCGGGCATCGCTCGCGTAAAGAGCGTGAAATCGACCGGGATCCGGGTTGGAAATTGGCTATCGCTGCGCCAAGCGCAGTCGCTCCTCAGCGCGCCGGACATCTCGACAGTAAAAGGACTGCGCGATCGCGCGATCCTGGCCGTCCTGCTCGGCTGCGGGCTACTACACCGAAATGCGATTGGGTCTGTAGGTCGCAAGGAGTACCCCGCGTCGATCAAAGTCCCCCGACGATTCGCCAGATTCCCAACCACACTCGGCATTCGTGAGACTCATAGCGAGGACAAAAGTTGCCGAGGATACGATTCGCTCCCATTACAGTCTCACTATTGCCGGGGGCGTGTCCTCCTTGCGGGGTTTTGGTCCCCTGCATTTTGTCACGCCCTCTCCCGGCTTATGCAACGCACACATCATTTTGAGTGGAGTCGTACCCGGCTGCTACAGATGGCCATTGCTTTACACCCCGGTGCCGGAACCTGCTCTTGCGGCCCTGATTCTGCCTGGTTTCTCGCTACTGCTTTTCGTGTTCCTCAAATCACAAAGAAGGGAAATTCAATGAAACACGGTTTACTATGTTTTCTAGTTTTTACTTGCGGAGCTGGAATGGCATTTGGATTCGGCACCACGTACGTCCCGGTGCATGGGTCAGATACACCGTTCTGCGGGATTAACGGGTCGCCCTGTTTCTCCCTTCTAGCCGCTTACACCAACACCGACACCGGTGGACTCATCAAAATAATGGACGCCAACGCCTATGCGCCAGGAGGAATCGTGATCAACAGGGCTGTCACCATCGATGGTTCCGCTATGGGTGTACTGGAGAACATCTTCGCGCCGACAGCGCCCGTGATCCAAATCCTTGCCAATTGCACCATTCGCGGACTCGTTATCCAAGTGACGTCAGGCGATGCAATCCAGATCGGTGCCAGCGGGTTGCAGGTGCATCTTGAAAACGTAACCATCCAGGGGGACGCAGGCACATTCACAAACGGCGTGCACATCATCTCGCCCAACGTGGATTTGACCGCCGATCATGTCACCGTTAACGGCGCGCCGCCTCCTCCAACGCAACGTTTTCCGGCAGCAATCTCCACATCGTCAGTTCCACTGGCATTGGATTCTCGATGAAGGGAGGTTCCGGAACCATCCGGGATTCTGTGATCCACGGAACAGGTGCTTCCAGCGCCAGCACCGGAGTATACTCAACCGCTTCGTCGCTTCTGGTTGAACGATCCGAAATCAGCTTCAACGGCGTCGGCCTGGAGTCTGATGGTGGTGGTGGACCGGGCACGCTTCGAATTTCCGACTGTGTGATCGCCGACAATGCGACGGGTGTCGTCCCGATCGGCGCAGGCCAAATCATTTCGTTCCGCACGAACATGTTCGGCGGGAACGGAAGCGATGGCACGCCACCGTTAGGTACGTCACTAAAATGAGAACCCACCACGCTCAACGATGACCGGCGCCGTCGATTAGCGGCAAAGGCCAAAGCTTGGAACGGAAACTTCTGGCGGAGGTCGCAACCATTGTTACGCTGGCACGAGCAGATCGGCGGTCCCACGCTTGCCGACGTCATCCTCGACCGGTTGGTCCACAACGCCGCCCACCGCATCGAGATGCATGGCGACTCGATGCGCAAGAATCGCGGGAAGCCGAACGCATAGGCCATAAAACAGCCGGATCTATAAACGCTACGCGACTTCCTGAATGATAATACTGAGAGAGAAGGGCAATCCGTGACGAAACCGACGATACTTGTGGCAACGTGGGGCGATGGTCTGTTCGCAGTCACTGGTGATGGGAGCACACAGGAGATTGCGAACCAGCCCACCCGAGGGCTGGCACCGGATGGACGCGGCGGTGCGCTCGTCATTGTTGACCGGCATTCGTTGCGCAGGCGTGCACCGAGCGGCGCATGGGCAACCGTCGCTACGAGCGAGTTCGAGCTTTCGTGCTGTATGGCTGTTCGAGACGCCATCTACGTAGGAACGGACGATGCACGCGTGCTGTGCCTGAGCCATGAGGGCGGTGTGCTCGATCCTATCGATGGGTTCGATAACCTCGCTGGGCGGGATGCTTGGTTTGCTGGTTCGGCAATCGTGAATGGGCAGCGTCTCGGGCCACCGCTAGGTATTCGCTCGGTTGCAGCCAACTCGAACGGGAGCGTGCTGTACGCCAACGTTCACGTGGGAGGCATTCCGCGTTCCATGGATGGCGGAAGAACCTGGCAGCCCACCATAGACATCAACAGCGATGTTCATGAGGTGTGCGCGCACCCGGCAGATCCGGACATCGTCGCCGCAGCGTCCGCCATCGGGCTTTGCATTAGCCGCGACGCAGGAGCGACGTGGACCATAGAAAAGGAGGGCCTCCACGCACCGCACTGCTCTGCCGTAGCGTTCTCGGGCGGCGATATCCTTGTCTCCGCATCGACGGATCCCTTTGCGGCCCAAGGAAGAATTTATCGTCGGCCGATCAGACCGGATGGAAACATAGCGGCCGTCGAAGATGGCCTGCCGACGTGGACGAATGGTAAAACCGACACAGGTTGCATCGCCTCAAACGGCTCAACGATTGCAGTGGTTGACAGTGCTGGGACCCTGTACCTGTCAACTGAGTTCGGGCGGGCTTGGTCACGGAGCTGCATCGAACTACCAGCCCCAAGCTCGGTTCTAATCTGTTGACCAAAGTGAGGATCGCTATCAAGTGCGCTCGACGATCCTGACCTCGCAACTGCCGGTTTCACGCTGGCACGAACAGATAGGCGATCCCACGCTGGCCGACGGCATCCTCGACCGGCTACCGTCTTCATTATCAGGGAAGCAGATTCTTTGAAGACTTGCCACAGGTTCGCGGACGCGGATTTGCAAGGAACGAGAATGCACCCTGCCTGGATAGCCGGTCACGGGGTTCCGCTTGCGGTTCGAAGATGGCGGGCGGGTCTATACTAACCGCAGAAGCCGGGAACCAACCCTAAGCGGAAACTTGGCGAGCGGGTTATCAGCGGCCTTCATAAGAAGGAGTGTCCATGGCACGAAAAGTTGCGGACGTCATGTGGGAGATGCTGGCGAAGGCCGGCGTCAAACGCTGCTACGGCATCGTCGGAGATGCGTTGAATCCGGTGATCGACGCGCTGCGGCGCAACGGGAAGATCGAGTTCATCCACGTTCGTCATGAAGAATACGGCGTCTTCGCCGCGGTCGCCGATGCGTACCTGACCGGCAATCCCGTGGTGGTATGCGGAACCGCCGGTCCGGGCGTGACGCATCTTTTCAACGGACTGATGGACGCGCGCAAGGAGGGGGCCGCGATCATCGCCATCGCCGGCGATGTCGAGACCAAGCTGATGGACACCGCCGCCCTCGAAGAACTGAACCCTTACAAGTTTTTCGATACCGCGTGCCTCTATGTCGGGCGGGTCGTCAATCCTGAACAGGCGCGGGCCGTCTTCACGACCGCGATTCTGACTGCCGTCGTCGACAAGGGGCCGACGGTGATCTCGATGCCCGGCGACATCGCGTCGGCGAACGCGCCGGATGATTCCGCTCACGAGGTCACGATTCCCGCTCCGCCGGTGTTTCGCCCGGCCGACGCGGATATCGACAAGCTGGCCGAAATGATCGAGGCCGCCAAGAAGGTGGCGATTTTCGGCGGCGACGGCTGCCGCGATGCGCGCGATGAGGTGCTGCAACTCGCGGCCAAGCTGAAGGCGCCGGTCGGATACTCCTTTCGCGGGCAAGCAATGGCTGGAGCATGACAATCCCAATGCCGTCGGGATGACCGGGCTGCTGGGTTACGGCGGAGCCTACAAGGCCATTCACGACGCGGATCTGCTGCTGCTGCTCGGCACCGACTTTCCGTTTTCGGAATTTCTTCCGGGCGACGACGTAAAGAAAGTCCAGATCGACAGGAACCCGAAACACATCGGACGGCGAACCGCCGTTGATCTGGGGCTGGTGGGCGACATCAAGGCGACCGTCACCGCGCTGCTCCCCAAGGTCCGCGACAAGACCGACAGCCGTTTTCTCGAAAAGCACGTCGCCGAGACCAACTTCGTTCCATGAACTTCTGCAGCACTACGTCGAGAAAGGACCGGGGATCAAGCCGATCCGTCCGGAATTCCTGGCCGCGACGCTGAGCGAGCTTGCCTCCGACGACGCGATGTTTTTCGTGGATACGGGCACGGCCTGCATCTGGCCGGCGCGGCATGTGAAGGGCGGGACGAACCGGCGGATCTTCGGCTCGTTTTCATGGGCCTCGATGGCCAACGCCGCGCCCAACGCCTTCGGCGCGCAACTCGCATATCCCGGCCGCCAGACGATCGCGCTGTGCGGCGACGGAGGGTTCACGATGCTCGGCCTCGGCGATCTGCTGACGCAGGTGCAGCGGAAGACGCCGGTGGTTCAGATCATCCTCAACAATGAATCGCTCGACTTCGTCAATATCGAGATGCAGGAAGCCGGCGTGGTCCCGTTCGGCGTCGATTTCAAGAACCCGAATTTCGCCAAAGTCGCCGAGGCGATGGGCGCGAAGGGCATCCGCATCGAAGAACCAGGCGACGTGAGAGAAGGGCTCGCGGAGGCGCTCGCGCACAAGGGCGGTCCGGTGGTGGTGGATGTGGTGGTCGATCCCTACGCGCTGTCGTTGCCGTCGCATGTTCCCTTCCACGCGGTCAAAGGCTTCACCCTCAGCCTCGCCAAACAGGTATTGAGCGGGAAGATGGACTCGGTGATCAAGACGATCGAACGCAACACCGGGCTGGTCTGACGGATCGATCCCAAGGATTTCTGGCGCTGAACCTCTTTAGTGAGCCAGACCGGAATCGATCGCTTCGGCAAAGGCGATGTGGTTGCCGTCAGGATCGGTGATCATCACGGTCCTGACTGTGTCGCCAGATGTTCTATTGCCGGTATCGATGTTTAACTTGTCCAGCTGCGCGACCTGCTCTGCGATGCTGGTGACAACCAGCGTGAAAGAACCAGCGCCGGCCCGTTCGGGAAGCTCATAGAGCTGAAGCCCTCCGCCGCGCTCGAAACTCTGGGGGCAACTGCATGGATGATGCGATCAAATCCCTGTGCCGCTGCCCGAGGTCTGTTAACTACAGGGTGGGCGCGTTCGTCCGGGTCCCCGAACGAATCGCTGGGTCAGCCTAAGAGTTAACAGGGAGACAAGACGCGCGGAGCGGTAGCATTCGTGTCGGAAGATCACCCTGCGCTGATTACAAAGGAGTTGCTCAGCATTGGCGTCCACATAATCGGAGCCGAGAACAGAGTAGTCGAGGACTGCAGTGTGTTAACTGCCGCGTCGAATTGGCGATCCGTCCGGGGACCCGGACGAACAGGCCCACCCTGTAGTTAACAGGACTCATTCTTCGTGGCAAAGTATGGCAACCGTAGCAGGTTCCTTTGTCCCGTCCGGTTGAACGACTTGGTTATGATTCGGACAGCCAACCTGGGTCTTACGCCCAACAGTGATGGGTGAAAACGCACAATGCGAAAGCTAATCTGTTTTCCGCTAATCGTGGAACGTTGCCGGAATCTGCGTCTCGGAATCATCTCTTGCGAAGATATAGAGCTGAGTGTTTGCGGCCAAAGTCCGTTACCGGTGTGGTGCGAAGGAGATTCTTCGATCAAAGAAGGGTGATGACAGGCCTGTGCAATAGCCTACGACATAGCCCATTTCCGTACCATGCCGCAAACGGACTCCGTAAACGCGCCGAGGTCCGAAGGCTTCGAAACAAAATCACGCGCTCCCAATGCCAAGGCACGTTGTTTTTCGTGTTCGTTGGTAGTAGAACTGAAAACCACCACTGGCGTCGAGAAAAACCACCGTTGAAGTAAACTCAGCCCAGATATCTTCGGGATGTTCAGATCGAGGACGATCAAACTCGGTTCGAAACCCGGTTCCTTCAGCATCTGGAGTGCTTGCTGTCCGTCCGTGGCTAGGTGAACCTTAACGTTCATGCCCGACTCCGCCAAGACCTGCCGAAAAACTGCTTGCCATGCGGCTCCACGGCATGGCCGAGTCACTGAAGACGCAGGAACAGGACCCGGCGGCTCGCGAACTGAGTTTCCTGGAACGCTTGGGTCTGTTGGTAGATCAGCAGTGGAACTGGCGCGAGAATCAGGCTCTTGGGCGGCTGCTAAAGACTGCCAAGTTACGTACCAATGCGTGTGTCGAAGAGATCGATTATCGTGGCGCACGCGGCCTAGACAAGAGTGTCATCCGCGCCCTAGTGCAAGAATCGGCCTGGGTAAGACAACACGAGAACATTTTCGTGTTGGGGCCAACTGGCGTGGGTAAAAGCTTCGTGGCTTGCGCTCTGGCGCAGAAGGCTTGCCGTGATGGTTACTCGTCCCTCTACACTCGCGCCCAATTACTATTCCGAGACCTGGCGATGGCGCGCGCCGACGGCAGCCCACGCGGTCTATTGGCTCGGCTCAGTCGCATCGATGTCCTGGTGATCGACGATTGGGCAATGGCTCCGCTGGCAGAGCCGGAACGTCGCGACTTCTGGGAGATCAGCGAGGATCGCTATCAAGTGCGCTCAACAATCCTAACGTCGCAACTGCCGGTCTCACGCTGGCACGAACAGATCGGCGATCCGACGTTGGCTGACGGCATCCTCGACCGGCTCGTGCACAACGCGCACCGGATCGAGATGCGGGGCGATTCCATGCGGAAGAACCGAGGAAAGCCGAACGCTTAGCGCTGATATCGTGCGCCAGAAGAACACCGATCGGCTAGAATAACTTCCGGATAGATCGTTAATCTGCCCGCACTCGGAATGATGCGCTTAGACCGGCCCCTGATCGGCGCAGTCGCTAGAACATCGAATCGCAGCCTTAGGCGAAATCTATGATTAAACCGAACCATCATTCGTACCTCAACGCGATCATCGGGTCGACGCGCGATGCTCGGCGTGCGGGCAAATAGGTGGCGACCAGCGCGGAGCCAACGAGCAATGCGATCGCCAAGCTGAGCGTCCATGGATCGCGCGGCTTCACTCCGTACAGCATGGCTGCAACGAATCGGCCGAGCGCGAGTGCCGCCGTAGATCCAATCACGACGCCTGCCACAACCATCGCCAACATCTCGCGCAGCATCATCGAAATCACTCGGGAGCGCTGTGCACCCAGTGCCATGCGAATGCCGATTTCTTTGGTTCTTTGCGCCACCGCGTAGGCCAGCACTCCGTACAATCCGATCGACGCTATCAGCAGCGCGAGACCGCCGAACAGGGCGGAGAGCGCGGCCATCAGCCGCTCCGACACCAGCGATTGTTGCACCTGTCGATCGAAGGTGGTCAATCCGGTGATCGCCACAGCCTGGTCCAGCGTGTGGACCGCGTCGCGAAGCGCCGCAACCGCGTGTGCATCGTCAGCCGCATAAACCTCCACCGTCGGATCGCCGCCCTGCGGATATTGCATCCAGTTGGTGTACATCGTGGGCGGGGCTGGGTCGCGTAGGTTCGCATATTTTGCGTCCTTAACTATCCCGATAATTTCAGCGGTGTGAGCATGGAAGGTGAGGTGCCGCCCCAACGGGTTCACACTAGCGAAATAGCGCCGGGCCAACGATTCGCTGATCAGAACGTGCAGCGAATTCTGGGCTTTGCCGCCTGACACGTCGTGTGGACTGAAATCGCGGCCGGCAAGAATCGGCGTGCCCATGGTTTCGAAATAACCATAAGAAACCTGGCTGCTGGTGGGGAGCGCGAACTCGCCAGGTTTGAAAACATACCCCTCGATTTGAGTGATCTGATTGACGAGTTCCGAGCCGGAAATCGGAGTGACGCGTGCTAAGCTGGCCGCGCGAACGCCGGTGGATTGGCGGATCCGATCGAGCAATGTCCGGTAAAACTCGAGCAACCGCGTATCCTGATATCCTGCCATCGGCGGCCCGAACGTCCGCTAGTACAACATGTTCGCGGCGGAAACCAGCGTCCATTGTTTTCCAGGTTTCGCAAAGTGTTTAGGAACAATCCGGCGCCGGCTACCAGAACCAGAGACAGGGCGACCTGCGCAACAACAAACACCGCGCGTAGACGGCCCGCCCGCGTTTCCCGGATCGCGACTCCAGGATGCATGCGAGTCGCGCGGATCGCCGGTAGCAATCCGATCATCAAGCTTGCGAGGACGCTGGCAGCGGCCGCGAACAGGAGCACTAGCCAGTCCAAGTGCGCATCGATATTGATCGTGTCCTGGCCGCTCGAAATCAACGCAACTAGAAGAGTACTGCCCCAGCGCGCGAACAAAATCCCGGCAAGCCCGCCGAGCGCGCAAAGTGTCATCGATTCTGTCATCATCTGCGAGATGATTCGTGAGCGAGTGGCCCCCAAGCTGAGGCGCACTCCAAACTCTTTTCGACGCGCGGCAGTTCGGGCAAGCAAGAGATTGGCGACGTTCGCGCACGCGATTAGAAGAACCGCTCCGGCGATCGCGACCAGAATGAACAGCGATTTCGAATATCGGTCGCGAACACGCGCGATTCCGCTCGCGGCGGAGTTGGCTTCAATCCATGTTCTTTCGGCCTCTCGCCGGGTCGACTCGACTTTTGCCAAGTCCTGTCCATAAATCGTATTTAGATTCGCCGTCGCTTGGCGAATGGACGCGCCGGGTTTAAGCCTGCCGACGATTTGAATCCAATAGACCTCAAACGTAAGCCACTCGCCCGACGTTTCGACGGGAACCGCAAAGTCGGACGCATCGGCTGTATCAATTCCGACGAAGCCCGGAGAGGCTACGCCGATGATGGAGTACTGCTTGTCGTTCACCAGAAGTGTCCGGCCAATTACCGACGGGTCGCCTCCGAAGACGCGCTGCCAGAAACCGTAGTGCAGCACCGCGACGGGCGATCCATCAGGTTCCGAACCGGCAGGCGCGAACGTTCGGCCGATGAAGGGGCGCACCCCAAGCAGCGAATAAAAATTGCTCGAAACATACTGGCCCTTGGCGGCCTCGGGATCGGAACCAATACGGGCGTGCAACCTTACATCGGACGCGGCAAGGACGCCTTCAAAAACCCGGTTCTGATCACGAAGACGCTCAAACTGCGGATACGAAAAGCCTGGCCCGGCTCGGAAGCCACCGCGTTGAATTTGGACAAGCTGCCCTGGCCGATCGACTGGCATCGCCCGCAGCATCACGGCATTGATGACGCTGAAAATGGCGGTGTTGGCGCCTATCCCCAGCGCGAGCGAGAGTAACGCCACCAAGCTGAACGCAGGGCCTCTGAAGAGCGTGCGCAGCGCGTAGTGCAGATCCTGTACCAGATTTTCCAACCATGACACTGCGACCCTAAGACCAGCGAATTTTGATGTACTAATCACGGTTCTCTCGGTTCCAACGCCAAGTTCGCACCTTCATTTTGGAACCCGCGCGGTCCACCAAGCGTACATCCAACTCCTTCTGCCGGTGCCTTTTCTCAACTGCCTGGATTTTCCTTTTGATTCTCAGTTCCCGCTCATCATACACCAGCGCGCCGACTATGGGGAGACTCGGATTTTCGTTCCGGACGTGTGGTCGCTAACCAGAGGTTACATTCGATTCCGGAGCGCTGTTCGCGCTCCGGGGCCAGTGTGTACTGAGGCGGGGACAAGGGCTGCCGCCCCTTTCCCCGCACCCCTTTCTCCGCTAGCAGCAAATCTTCCCCCGCTGCGCTCCGGACAGGTTTCACTGTCCAGATAGGTTTCACTTGACGAAGCCGAACACTTCTTGCACAATCGAAGAGCCAGCGTCGCTACGCTCCGATGGTGTTCGGGTTCATCCCGGAATGCTGTTCGGCTTCCCTTCGGAATCAGCGTTCGGCTTCGCCGGAATCCTCAGTCCCAAGACACTCTGGCCCTTTAGCTATTAGCTGGTGTGAAATCGAATGGGTACCTTTCGCTTGGAAAAAATTTTCCGGCTGGAAAAAACCGTGCTGGGGCGATCGCTATTTAGGGTAAGAATATAGTTGACAAATCAGAGGCAGGCGGATAGGCTGCGGACGGCGTGACAGGCCGATTGCAGATAACCGGAGGGCGGCAGGGTCACTATTCCACCGAGACTACGAAACTCAGCAAATGGCCACCGTAGTGCCCGGTCACTTCCCAACATCCAGCGATTGGGATACGGAGGCCAGTCATCATGGCCGGAGTTTTACTCGTGACATACACGGCATTTGCACCCGTAACGGCGACCGAAGGGGAATCACCGTCTATTCGACGGGCGATAACGGTCAACGCTGGCTCCAACTCCTTTCGCCAATTGAAGCCTTTTCGCCAGAAGACCAATTTCGTTACATAGCCGTGATCTTTGTCTACGTTGTTATCGAGGTGCCAAGTACCATCTGCTACAAGCGCCGTCCACAGGGCGTCGGTCCCGTACCAGAACATGTTATCCGGGACATGGACTGAATCATATGGAGCGGGCGGGGCGAAGTTGGACGGAAGGGTCGTAAGGCATTCTGTCTTTGCAGGAATGGATAACAGAACCGCAGCAGCGAAGCCAAGAATGAAACGAGACATAGCGATTCCCTTTCTACGGAGCATTATACGCCGTTCTGAAAAATCGGTAGTGGCTCAGTTTGAATTCTAGCTTTTGGAAACGCCTCTGGGACGAAGGTGCAGTTCGATCAAATGCAATTTATCAATTGCAACCGCTATGCCTAGAACCACTATCCCTGAGCCGATGAATCCTACCCCGATCCCAATACACACAAAGTGACCAGTGGTTACCCACGCGACGCCAGCCATGACAGCGAAGTAAGTACCGAGAGCGGCGACCACAACGCCGATTGCTACATTTACCCATGCGAGAACATTAAGGGCAGCAACTACGCGTGGTCTTCGCGTTCCTACCAAAGCGATGTGTTCCGCCGTTGAAAAGCTCCTCCGTTGTAAATTTTGCCACAGAATGAAGCGGGGGGTAGTGGTCAGTTTGAATTTAGAGACGCGGTCCGGGCGAATCCACAAGTACTGGGTCACGTTTCGCGATACGGGCTGGGCGCTCTTTTCCATCTGTGTCAAGAAGAATAAATTGATCTCTCTCGATGACGAATTTAACCCGACTGCGAACGGCGGCTTTTATCGGGCGTTCGTATTCCATCGTGTACAAAGAGATCTCGTCAGACACGACGCACTCGTAGCCGCGTTCAACTCGGTGAACCGCAGGGGCGGGGTCGATCATTTTTACGGACATGAACGTCCCTTCTTTCCAATTGCGTTTTTCAGCAGGGGACGCGAGAGTGTAGGGCAATCTACTTCGGAATCAATGAAGGGTATCGGTAATGGCTCATTGCAGTTTTCATGGTTTGAATACTTCGCATCGTTTTCGTGTTAACTAACCAGTACGCCTCCGATTCAGTCGGGGACCCGGGCACGTGATCATGTCGCTTTCCAGTCTGCTGCTGGTCCTGGCCCGCGGGTCCCCGACTGAATCGGAGCGTACTGGTTAGTTAACACGAAAACGATGCGAAGTATTCGAACCATAAAAAATTTGCGATGAGCCAAATTTAGCTTTCATTGATTCCGAGAAGTGATTGCCCTACACTCTCGCGTCCCCTGTAAAAAACGCAATTGGGACGTTCATGTCCGTAAAAATGATCGACCCAGCAGACGGGATAGACGCCGCTTCCGTCACTATTGCCCCGATCAGACCAGCATCGATTGCCCCTGTAATCAGCTCGGTCTTGACGCCCGGAATGTCGAATCCGGCCAGGCGGTGATCGCGTCTCACTACATCCTGAAGCGCCGCCTTGACGTTATCACCGCCCTTCTTGTTCGTGACGTAAAACGCAATACGGTTGAGGTTTATAATCGCACGCAATTTGCGCGTGATCTGTTTGCGGATCGAGCAACGCATCACGGTGGCCAGCCTGGAAGATATCATCGGGCAAGGCTTCCACCATTTCCTTTGCGCGCGCCAACGGATTGCGTCGTCACCATCAATGAAGGAGCGGAGGAGTTGGGTTATAGTCAGATGGAAGGCCGAGAGCACCGCGACGGTAGCTGCGGTATGAGTTCGACCGTTTGTCATTAGGGATACATAGCGGCCGCAGAGCTCCGAGGAACCATATGACCTCGAGCTCCGCCGGGCGCATGAACGCGGCCGCGGCCGCCACGCCACCCATCCGCTGCAAATCCCTTGGAACGGCTGGTACGACATCCTCTGGCGCACCTACCGCGAGATGCAGTCGGACCGCCTGTTGTCTATCGCCGGCGGCGTCGCGTTTTTTTGTCCTGCTCGCGGTCTTCCCCGCCATCACTGCATTGGTCTCGGCCTATGCCCTGTTCTTTAACGCTTCCACGATCATCGACAACCTGTCGATGTTGAACGATGTCGTGCCCGGAAACGTGCTGAGCATCGTGCACGAGCAGGCCGCGCGCATTGCCTCCAACAGCGGACGCACGCTCTCGACCGGGTTGGTCGTCGGCTTACTGGTGTCGCTGTGGAGCGCCATGAGCGGCGTGAAGGCCATCATTGACGCGCTTAATGTGATCTACGAGCAGAAGGAAAGCCGCAGTTTCATCAAGCTCAACCTAGTGGCGCTCGCTTTCACGCTCGCGGGCTTCGCCGCTTTTCTGCTGGCGATCGGCGCGATCGTCGTTCTGCCGTTGGTCCTCTCGCCGATCGGGCTCGGCAGCTTGACCGAAACGCTGACGCGAATCGCCCGGTGGCCGGTGCTTTTTCTGGTTTTGTTGCTTGGTCTCGCTGTGCTTTACCGCTACGGCCCAGACCGACGGGCGGCGCGCTGGCAATGGGTCAGCCTGGGCAGCGTATTTGCGGCGGTGACCTGGATTGTCGCTTCGTTTCTTTTCTCCTGGTATCTCACAAGCTTCGCCAACTATAACGCGACGTACGGTTCGCTCGGAGCCGTCGTGGGCCTAATGATCTGGCTGTGGATTTCGACCATCGTCGTGCTGCTCGGCGCGGAGCTTAATGCCGAGATCGAGCATCAGACTGCGCGCGATTCGACAATCGGTGGGGACAAACCGCTCGGCGCGCGCGGTGCGGTCATGGCTGATACCGTGGGTGCCAAACAATCTTGAGCCGCCTTGATAGAAGCCTGGACGAAATCGCCCAGTCGCTGCCGATCAAGGACACTGTTTCGCGTCGTGAACCCACTGTCGTGGCTTCCTCCTAACAAAGATTGATTTGCCAACGTCTGAGCCTCGCTGCAGTTCCCGGCGTCCACGCCAGTGACGCGGATGGTGACGTAGAAAGAAAAAGCCCCGCTGGTCGGACGGGGCTTTTAAAACAAAAGGCGTCGGGGTGAGGGGCTGGGGGGTGCCTTCCGTTTGGAGTCAAGAGTCTGCGGACGATTATTGGTTCCCGGCTGTCCACACATGTCCCGTGGCGTCCCTACGAGTGTATTGCCGTGCTTGCGGCTGACCTCGCCGTTCTTGTCTATCGTCAACGCCAACTGTCCATCCCTGGACCATGTTGAGGTCGCCGGTCGGCTTAGGACGATGGCGCATGCGCGTACCGGTTCCTACTGATGGAACCGCGACGCCGTGAGGGCATTGATTTCGCGAAAGCTTAGTGCGGTTTGAAATCCAAGGGACAAGCCCAATGGCGGATCCAATTCATTATTGGCGACGAGCACTCGATTGTGCCCGAAGAGCCACCGAGGCGACGGACGAGGAGGAGCGGGCGCTGTTGTTTGGGATGTCTGAAGCGTGGACGAACCTTGCGGTCGTAGAGGCCGACGTTACGAAGCAAGCAGCGGCGGAGTGGACACTCCACACATTGCATTAATCGGCTTACGACGGGCCGTAGTCGAAGCCGTTCAGCGCCGGCTCGACGAGCATCCGGAGAAGATGCGCCAGCGCCGCGAGACGGTCGAACATCCCTTCGGCACAATCAAGGCCCGGATGGGAGCAACCCATTTCCTGACGAAGACGCTGCCACGAGTTGCCTCAGAGATGGCGCTACACGTGCTGGCCTACAATCTGACCCGGGTCATGAACATCATGGACATTCGGCCGCTCATGGCCGCGATGAGGGCCTAGCCAAACCCGAAAAAAGGCTCTTCAACGCCACTCGACCAAAACTGCTACGCTTCCCAACAGAGGTTCGATGGTTTGGAGGTCGCGTTTGCGATATCACGTCGGTCGGCGCTCGTCTCGAATTTCCCGCTGCGTCCGTGCTCGCCACCGATTTCAATCTCACCTTCGACGCTAAAAAAATGGACCGCTTAGAGGACAACGCGAAAATGAAATCTCCTGGTTGCTCAAGCGACCATTGTTCAAAGCGCTCCGAAGCTGCGGTCGCTGGAATCCCAAAGAACAAGCGTCAAAGCCGCGTAAAGACTGGAACGGCGCATGCTTTTGATCCAAAATGCCGTTTGAGCGATCAGCATCAGGTCAAATGTTACCGCAGCTTTCGATATTTCATTGAGAACGCCAAAAGAAAAGAGGAGCCGTCACGGCTCCTCTTTCGACCAGTTCCCAAGTTCTTTCAGGCGCTAGACCCGAGCATCAAGCGATACGCCCAAACTAAACGCCTTTTGGCGCGTCGCTCCCTCGGTGCGCTTAAGTGTCTTCGCGATTTTACCAGCGCGGGTTTTCTTCCGCGCGAGTGACTTCAAGGTTCGCACATCTGCTGTCGTCCAAGACCGTCGTTTTCCATTTTTCATAATGACCTGTCCCAGCTGTGAACGCGAGCCGCTTACCGCAAAAGACGGCGATGTGTCAATCCTTCCGTATCCAAACAACAGCAAATGAACAATTTCAGTGGGGAGAGCCCGAGTGATCAACCAAGCCTACTGGATCATTCAATGTATCATCCCAGTCGCATGCATGTGCTATTTTTCTTCTAATTTCAGATATCGCACCGAGGTTGAAATTCGCTTCCTTTATCTTCCCGTCGGGGCGGATTGTTCTTACGAACAGTTTAGCGTTGTCCGGCAGCATACGAACAAGTTCCACAGCGTCTGAGGCGAATGCGGCGCGACCATCCATTGATGCTTTCCACACCTGCTTAAATGGCTTGTCGTCGTTTATGCGCAGCGTAACGTCAACAGACCTGCTGCCGAGATAATTGTATCTTGTGGAGAACGCGGCTTCGGTGGTTTGGTCTTTGCATCGTAGGATTAGTACCGTATCGCCTACTAGGTTTGTGGCAACGATTTGCTGGCAGCCGTCCGTTGGCGATTGCGAAGCGTAAGAAACGTGCCGCGACCTCGCGCTCGTCCCGGAAAAAACGGACGCCAGTGAAGCGTCGGACAACTGCAAAACAGCGGACGACTGCAAAACGGCGCACGACGGCCAAGCGACGTACCGCTACTAAGCGCGGGACAGCCAAACGTCGCCCTGCGGCGGAGCGGCTACCGTCTGCTACGCGTGCAAGTGCCGCCAAACGCAGGCCACCCCGGAAACGCGGCGCGGCACATACCCCAACCGCGCCACAGAAACTCGGATGTCGCAAGAAAATCGAAGGAAAAGCGATGCCGCTCTTGCAAGCCTGATGGTCTGAAAAACATTGACGCTCAGCCGAGTAGGACCTGAAGGCCCTAAAAGCCGCGCTTCGGGCCCGATATCGTCAATACGAGGTTAGAGATCACCTCTTTGAGCGCGATTTGGCGAAGCCGACAGCGGAGCCGTTCCGGACGGGCCGGTTGCACGGGGGAGGTGAAAGGCGGGTCCCGTCCTGGCCGTTAACGCCTTGGCGGGCTGGGAGTTGCGCCTTCTTGTTTGGTTGCTTCCTGTTCGGCCGGTTCGGCCGATAAACAGGGTCCTGTACCTCGTTTGTATCCAGCCGGTCCTGTCGCCTAGGACCTTGCCCGTCGTCGGGTTCACTGGCGCAATTGAGTTAGCCCGTGGGGCGCCGCGTCAATGAAACCAAGCCGCTCCCGTTTGCAGCAGAACAGTACCCATTCTGGCGGTTGAGACGGCTTCACCATCTTCCTAAACGACTGTTCAAACATACCGGTGGGGGACCGGGGGAAGCGAAGTGCGGGGCGAGCGCCGAGGATGGCGGGAACGCCCCGCATTCCGCTGACTGGAACCAAATCGCGGCGATTGGAATTGTTTGGATGACGGAGGTCGCCCCCCTTGCCCCCCGTGAAAGCGGCCTTCATCAAAGCCCCGCCGGCTTCACACGGCGGGGTTTTATTTTGCGGTCACACGCAATAGCTCCGGCAGTTTCGCAAAGTTCGGGCGGCCGTACATGTTTGCGTATTAACGGCCGCAAGTCTTGCCGTGCTCTAACTTCTCTGGGCCGATGCCGTCGGGACCCCGTGCTGTCGCGCTAGAGAGTTCTGCCTTCGGAACATCCAGTTACACCGCCGAGCGCACAGACCTCTCAGAGAAACATTATTGTTCAGTTGGTGTTCATCTCAAATCAGGTTGTCGATGACGCAGGTTACACAGACCCGGTTCGGGAGAAACGATGCGAAAAGCCATACCCTTCTTGGCTCCGGGTTTGATCATCGCGGCAGTTGCCTTGGGATGTAATTCGGCGCGGGCTCAAAATTGTCCGGGTAATCCGGATGCGCGAGTGAGCGGCACGTCGCGATATTTTTTAAACTGTGCTCATGCAAAAAGAAGAAACCCTGCGTGCTTGGGAGCGCAGGGTCTCTCTCGAAGACGGGTATTTCGGGCGTTGGGGGATAGGGCTCCCCGTCTCACTACCGGTCTCACGTTCTGAGGAATGGGAAAATGCCACCGCCGGAGTTTTAGTTCCGAGTGGCGTCAACAAAAACTGCTGGGCCGGATGGCGCTGCTTTCAGGAACGACGCTGATGCGGTGGCATTATCTCTTGTGGCTTGCGTAGCTGCGGGACGTGCCCGCGGCGCAAAAGCTGGGAAGGCGCTCCAGAATTCACCGCTTCCATCTGGGGTGCTTTGCCCTGCGCGTTTGCTCCTCGACAGTCGTTATATTCGTCCCATCAGGACAAGAATGACTACGATGATCAGAATGATGCCGAGCCACCGCCGGGATAATAGCCCCAGCCGCTTGAATAAGGCCATGTCAGAGCAGCGAATAAACGGAGCCCATGAAACGATCCTGAAACCGTATAGACCTTGTGCAGCCATTGCTCGGCGGTCTGCTCGATCTCGATACGAGCGACCCTCTACCGATCACTCATCAATTGTCGCGGCTGTGAGGTTGCTTACGGCAACTCTTTATCCGGTCAACATTCGCCCGTTGCTGCAATTCGGGTTTGCCGCGGTCGATGGCTTTCTCGGACATGTTGCCGGGATTGTAATGATACTTCCCAGGCTCCTTTTCGCCCGGTCGCTTTTGGTTTGGATCCTTGTTGTTGGCCACCGAATACTCCTGTGAACCGTGATCGTCGGTGAATAACACCAGGACTTAAGTAGTGTTCCGCTTTGACACTTAATCACGAACGCTTTCAGCGACGACAAGCTGTGTACGCGGTCTTGAAAATGAGCGTATGGACGTGATGGTATTTGGGGCACTCGAAGGTCCGATCTTCAAGACCTTCCTCCGTCGGTGTCGCCCGCACTATTGTCATTCGCGCCGAGCATACTGAAGCAACCGGACGACGTGCTGCGCCGCAGCATCAACGCGATTGCATTCCATCCCCGGATTGCATGCAACGTCAACTAATTATTACACCGAACGGTTTGGAACAGAAACTTTCGTCTCGTCCGAGCGTTCGCGAAAGATGAGCCATCCAGAGGCTCCAAGCAGAAGAGATGCTGCGTAAGGACGGTCACAAAGGAGAGAACCGAGATGAAACACAAACGAACAACTTTACTCGCCGGCATCGCCGCGCTGGCGCTTGTCGCCGGAAGCGGTCTTGCTTCAGCGCAGGACAGTTCGAAAGGCGAATCCGGCAAAGGTGCAACGCCACATGCCGCGCAGCAGATGAACCAAGGCGGGACGAGCGGCCACCAGAACCAGGGCGCGCAGTTTCAGGAGCGCGGCTCGATGTCCAAGCAAGGCCAGCGTGCGGAGGAGAACGGCCGTGCGACCGGCCAAAAGGGCACAACCGGAGAGAACCCGTCTCAGAAGGAAGAGCAGAACCGGTCCGCGCAGTCGAATGAGAAGAGGGGCACGACGGCCGGAAGTAACGAGTCGCAGGCGGGTAAGGCTACGCAGGAGCGCAATAAGAGCGCGACCGAAAGCGAGCGGCCGAACCGCAGCAACACCACCCAGGAACGCGAGCGCACAGGCGGAAATCGTACCGGCGGCGAAACAAATATGAACGCCCAGCGCGGGCGCACAGGTACGGAAGGCCTGCAAGGCAACGCTACCGGGATGAACGTGCAGCTCAACGAGCAGCAACGCAACGAGATCCGCACCACCGTCCTCAATGGGCGTGGCGCACCGCGGGTGAGTAACGTCGACTTTGATGTGACCGTCGGCACTGTGATTCGCGTGGCAGAATTCACGTCGTCCCGGTGCCGGAGACGCTGGTCCGGATCGAACCGGAATGGCGTGGCTTCCTCTACTTCGTCTATGAAGACGAGGTCGTGGTCGTGAATCCACGCGACATGAAGATCGTGGCGGTCATCCCAGCCTAGACTGCAGTCGGTCTACGGAGGCCGCCAGGGGACGCTCAGGCGGCTTCTCGCATTTTACCATCGGCAATTAAGCCGCCATAGCACCGTGCCGACGCCTGCGCCCAGACCGCGCGCGATCCGGCGATGCCCTTGCCGGCGGCGAGCTCGGCCTGATAGCCGCAATCTTGGCAAGCTGCCGTCCTTCAATGCCGGCACTGCCAAACCTGCGGACGGATTTGTCCGGTGGCGACTTTCCCAACGATCGCAAAGCAGGGGAACCATGGTCGACTGCGGCGGCTTGACTGCTAAACGGAGGAAGCGACTATGGATGAAAACCGTGTAGAAGGTACCGCTCGCAATCTTGGCGGTAAGGTCCAAGAGGGATTCGGCAAGGTCACCGGCAATGCGCGAGCGCAGGCTGAAGGCCTTGCGAATCAAGCCGCAGGTGCAGCTCAGGAACTCTATGGACAGGCGGCAGTCACCGCGCGTGAAACGGCAAGCAGCTTCGAGAAAGCGCTGCGCCACACGATCGAAACCCAACCGTATACCAGCGCCTTAGTCGCACTCGGAATAGGATGGCTGCTCGGTCGCATGCATCGGCCATTGTGAGCAGACACGTTAAGGCAAAGAGGTATCGGCCATGACTGCCTCGTCACGCTACACTCGAGCAATCTCCTCTGAAGTCGGAGACATCGAGCGCCGGCTGCGGAACCTTCAGAACGGCATCGAGAAACTGGGGACGCGCGCTTCATCGAACGCTCGCGATACCGCTGACGGTCTGGGCGAAGCCGTTGCGTCGGCTTTGTCGAGCTGGGCGGATCGCTTCCGCCAAGGCACCAACTCGCTCAGCGAGCAATCTGCGGCTTTCGGCAAAGATGCGGCCCGGTACGGGACCGCAGCCCTGAGCCAAATCTCTAAGGAAACTGAACAGCGTCCGCTCATTGCTATCGCGGTAGCATTGGGCGTCGGTATCCTTATCGGAATGGCAACGAGCGGTCGGCTCGGTAGCGTCCATAACGCCCCTTAGGACACGCATCCGGGCAGGAGGCGAGATAGGGGGCCGTCCGTTGAACTTGACGATACTGCGATTTGCGCATGGGGTAATTCCGGGTTGGAGCCATACTGCGGCTCCGGGAATCAGCTCCGAGGTTATCCATGCGAGGTACAAGAAACGCAGCGCGTAACAATCGGAACAACGCAAGGGAATCGACGTTGCGGCGTTATGACGAAGCAACGCAGACCCCTAGGTATACTCATTCTAGGTCACGCCGTACTCGGCGCGGCATTGGGGGTGATCGCATCGATTGTCATAATGGCCTGCGCAGACCGGGGCTTCGGTGCTTTCGCCTCGATACGCGATCCATCGCGGATGTTGTCCTACTGTGTAGCTTGTCAGGGTTCCTGGCGGTCGGATCAGCCATCACCGCGTTTATTCTTATAAACATCGAGCGCGCCTCAGCTGAATAATAACTCAGCTCTCGTCGCCGGGAAGATGAGCTTCGCGCGCTCAAGCGGCCTTGCACCGATCCCAATACAGTCGCGGCGGGAACAAGCAACTCTCGGCCCCGTTCTAAGATCATGCTTGGCCATTCAAATCGGCGCTGGCTAACTCGCGTCGGTGAACTCACAACGCACCCTGCAGCCTTCGGCATAGTCGCGATTTACGGAATAACGTGGCTGGTCTTCTCTCCGGAAAGTTTCGGATGGGGAGCTATTGCAACGTTAGCCACCTGGATGATGACACTGTTCATAACCAGAACGGAGCATCGCGACACCCAAGCCATCCATGCCAAGATTGATGAGCTTTTGCGCGCCCACGGCGAGGCGAGAACCGAGTTAGCCGGTCTGGACGAACAAGACATAGACGAGATCGCCGCGCATCGTTCCAAAACGCGCCAGCAAGCGGAATCCGCCATTCGGTAGGCCGAGGTGAACGGGAAGGCGCACACTGTGGGTTGTCGCTCGGAGTAGTCACACGGCGTCGGCGCAACTCCGGCAGATTTTGCCAAAGCGCAGGGAACATTTTGCACTGGCCGCCTTTATGGAAACCGGAAACCAGTCTTTCAAGCAACGGACGCCAACGAGGTGCATCGTGGCTCAAATTCTGGAATTCATTCGGCGCGAAAACTCCTGCTTCGACCCGGAAATGATTGTTGTTCTTGGCTCGGCTTACGATAAAGCGCTACGAAGTCTTCATGATCGCGGGCAGCCGGAAGTCGTTCGCGAGGTCATCGCTAGGCGCATCATCGATCTGGCCAAGAAGGGTGAACATGATCCTGAGCGCCTATGCAACGAGGCCCTTACGGCGATCAATGGCCGTAGGACGACAGACGACTTGGGGCGATGATGCGCTGCGGCGAACAATTAGCGCGGCGCGCTTTACATCGTTGCTTCGTTTTAATTGCAAGCCGCCAGGAACACCTATGCTCTCTTTCAACGGGGAAATCACCCGAATGTCCTCGAAACCGTCTTTGCCAGTCTGTCTTGAATGCGCCTCGCCTATCCCGTGCTGACGCCCGCGCTTATTCCCCAAAAAACTCCCCGATTGCTGTTGTTGACAGAAATCGTTGCAACTTGTTCAAGTTTTCAATGAAATCATTGGCGCTCCCTACGGGAATCGAACCATGATTCAGCCTTAGGGCGAGCTCCGAACGAGCCTGATCATGGAACACTGATCGTAGGACAGTTGCTGAATACGACAGCGCATGCCGCCATCGATGGCTGTGAGGCTCCGTGCCTCCAGAACGAAGCTCGAACTCCTTGCTACCCGTACCCCACTCGGCAGCACGAGCCGGTACGGATCGGAACAGGGCTGAGCATTAGAGCGAAATCCTTTAGACAATTCTGTACTTACTGGAAGAGAACCGAATACGATGAAACGGCTGCAACCGAATTATCATTCCGCTGCTCCAGCCCAGGAGCGATGACTTGGCAATCAAATGGCGCGGGGCCCTTCGATTACGCGGTTTGGTACGCTATCGATGCATTCAAGAACGGTTGCGCTGACGACCGGGGACACTCGCCTCTTTGGTTTCTAAAGCGCTGGCCTGTCTGTGACCTGATCAAGCGCCTGCAGGAGGAGTTCGGCGCTTTGCGCTCGCAGGCCGCTGCGATCAACGCACCAATCAACAGCGCTCGCCGTCATCCGCTATGCCAAAATCCATGGCGCGAAACATCGGACTTGGCTCACGGCGTTGCTAGCGCGACGGCCCGCAAAGGTCGCAGCGATCGCGCTCGCCAATAAGATTGCCAGGATGGCATGGGCGATGATGGCCAAGGGTGAACGCTACAAACAGCCCGCAGCGCTTGCGGCTTGAAAGAGATCACACTGGGCACCCAGGGTGATGTGAAGGTTGGGAGGGTGAAAGCGCGTAATGCAGAGCCGGTCGATCTGGCGAACAGGGCAACCCGCTGACCCCCGCGCATTCTCGAATGCGGGAAACTGATTGGGACCTGGTACCGCGGAAGGCATTATGGCCAGCGGTCACGTGAACCGCGCAAAGAGGCCGAACACATGGCCGCACCGACCAATCCTGCAAACGTGAAGAAAGTCCTTGGCAACCTGGAGCCGTCCACACATGGGGGTCAGGAGTTCGAATCTCTTTTCGGGCGCGCCATATTTTTGGTTTTTCCGTGTGTTTCACACGGCAATCACACGGCCAGATGCGCGGGTGGAGCTCTCTACGAGAATTACGCACCCGTAACGCGCGTCGCCTAATTAATCGAAGTTATTGAATTCGAGCTTGGCTCGTCACCGAAATCACGCGGCTCGGCCTCATGTCGCTTCTTGCCGCATAGCAGACTTGTGTCGAACATTGTCCGGTCGCTGACGTGCCACTACCGGACGTTCCCCGACCACAAGATCCAATCAGATCGGGAGCCGTACCGGTCCGCCCCGTTCGATCGCACGCTTGTAGGCGGGACGTTGCTCGAGTCGCGACATCCAGGCTTCCAGGGACGCATACGGTTCGTGCAGCTTACCCATGCGGGCTATTTCGATGACGTAGGACATCTGGATGTCCGCGCCGGTGAAGCCCTCTGCCATGAGGTAGCCGTTTCTAGCAACCTCGGCGTCAAGGTATTTCAGTATCTTGGCAATGTCCGGTGTGATGAACCCCTTCAGACCATCGGAGAGTCCGCCGGTGAACATGCCGAGAAGGTGGACAAGCAGAGGAAACATGGCTGATCCCTCCGCGAAGTGCAGGAGTTCGATATACCGCGCCCAGGAAGACCCTCCCGGCGCCGGCGCGAGCTTGCCGCGGCCATAAGTGGAGATGAATACTCGATGATGGCGCCGGACTCTGCGAGCATCAGGGGGCCGTCTTCGATCACCGGAGCCTTGCCGAGCGGATGGACCCCCTCGAGCGTTTGCGGCGAGCGGAACGTGTTGGGATTGCGTGAATAGGGAACAAATTCGTAAGGCTCTCCCATTTCTTCCATCAGCCAAATGATCCGGGTCAAGCACGAAAAAATTCAAATGGTGAATTTTTATCATCGTTTTGACCCTCCAAGACCGAAGGCGAGGCAAATTTTTCTGAGTGAGGCGAGAGTGCGTAGTGATGCAGGATGACCCGCGACATGTGTTTTTTCCTCCTCAAGTTGGT